>JBKBHS010000005.1:0-165189 GCA_046299555.1 Bacteroidia bacterium | reverse complement strand
ACAAAGTTACCTTTTATACTCGGTTTAGTTGTCAATTAGTCTTGTTGTTTTTTGTCTTGTCGAACCGAAAATTGTCCGTTTGCACGATGTTGTTTCGGGGTCGTTTAGCATTGCAGCCAACGTTTGGCGGCTTGGCGTAGTGGCGGAATTTTAGCACAAAAGTTCAATCGAAGAACTGCACTTGAACCTACCACAAAACTGTCATACGAAGCACTGAACCCGCCATTACGCCAAACCGCTGTTATGCACAGTTATAAGAATTCATTTATTGAGTTGCTTTGATTAATTCTTGAGTAAATTTTTCATTTTCAGTATGAAAAGGACTGTGCCATGAGTTTTTAAAAATGATTGGAGTTGGTTTTTCAAGAAGCAAATCCGATGTTTGATAAGCATGTTCTACAGGCATAATCCCATCTTTTTCACCCCAAAAAATAGTTACCGGTATGTTGATATTTGTCAATAGATTTTTTCTATCAAATGTAAATATTTCTTTGTCATAATAATTATCATAAGAAGATGAATTTAACGAATTAGAAAATGTTGAATGTGGTGAAAAAAACCAAAGTTTTAAATTATAACCAGAATCATCAGATGGCCATACTGGATTTCCTCCTAATCTGAATATATATTTATACCAAACAGCCCAATCAACTAAATCTGACATATTATTATTTGTTAAATTTAAATTATTCATATAATCATAAGCTTCCTTATCTCCTTGTATCATCGCTTCATTCTTTATCCATTTTTGTGAAGCAATAAGCCATTCATACGTTGAATAAGTGCCGTCCATTACAATAAATCCATCAACCAAAGCTTGATTATTGTCTGTTGTTAGGAATTGCCATGCCATTTCAACTCCAAAACTATGTCCAAGAAGATAAAGTCTTTTATTAGGGTATTGCTTTTTGATTAATAATACAACTTGTTTTAAATCATCTGCAAATTGTAAATAGGTAAGTTGATTAGGATGGCTTTTTCCACCAGAAGAACCTGCGAGTCTCTGATCCCAATATGCCACGATCAAATGTTTTTCAACAGATTGAAAATAAGTTCTCAGACACATTGCGCATCCACCAGGTCCGCCATGTAAAAACAGAACTATCCGGTCAGCATTTGAGTTACCACGAATCCAGATTGGCATGTCGGCATTCTTATAACGGAGCCTAAGGTTATCGGAAATTTCAAAATCATCTTTTGTACAACCTACAAAAAAACATAGACAAGTAAAAAGCAATAGTATTTTTTTCATATTAAATGTTTTTTAAAATCACGAGTTGAAATGTTGGTCTTAATAACATTTTTTGATTATAAAAATGCTCATTTATGAGCCTGAATTGTGTTAAAACAGACAAACCTTTTTCTTTACTTATTGATTTGCCAAATCCCAAACTAAAACTGCTTCCTAAAGACCATTTACCCGCCATTGGTATCTTTTTAAATCTGCCATTCCCATCAGCTTCAAATGTTTTTGCTAAATAGAAGGTGCGAAGCACTCCTGTACCTATGGTAAACTGAAAATACCAGTTCGAATTTTTAGTATATCTGTACCCTAACTCTGGTACGAAGCAAAATACTAACTGATTGCCTGGATGAATAAAGAATGGCAAATTGGTTTCCACATATAGTTGTTGTAAATGAGATTTTTTTTTCTTTTTAAAAGAATGCCAAAATGCATATCCATACCCCACAGACAAACCATAGTGAGTTATATTTTCACCAAAATAGCCTAACTGAACCCATTTGTTTGAAATGTTGTTGGTTTGCGAGAAAGCAGAATTTGAAAGAGCGAGAAACAATATTATTAAATTTATTTGTTTTATCTTTTTCATAATGAAAATTTTATTCTTCTTGATAATTGTGCATAACTTACTTATATATATACCTCAATAAAGCAAAAAGTGTTTATATTATACTAAAAATTGCTGTATATGTACACTTTTTGTAATTTATTGTTAATATATATTTTCATATTTCCAAATTTTATAATTTTTTATAAATTATCAAAAGGTGATTGTATTTTTTGTAATGATTTTACACTTACATGTGTATATATTTCGGTAGTTCTGCTACTTTTATGGCCTAATAATTCTTGAATATATCTTATATCGGTACCACTCTCTAATAAATGCGTTGCATACGAATGTCTTAACCAATGTAATGTAACCGGTTTATTAATTTTTGCTTTTTCAACCGCATTTTGCAAAACTTTTTGAAGACTTGTTTCTGAATATTGCTCACATTCTTTTTGTCCTTCAAATAACCATAATTTTGGTCTGAACTTTTTGTAATACATCCTTAATAGTTCAATAATTTTATCACTTATGGGAACAATTCTATCTTTTTTCCCTTTGCTCTGTTTAATTAAAATTAGTTTCCTTTTAGAATCAATATCCGTAATTTTTAAATTCAAAAGTTCATTTCTCCTTAGTCCGCATGCATAAATTAAGCTTAACATAGCTTTATGTTTAATATTGGTAGGAGCCTCTAAAATTTGTTTTACTTCTTCTTTACTTAATACGTTTGGCAATTTCTTTTCTCGCTTTGGGCGATGTATTAAATCTACCTCCATTTCGCAATTTTCAATTTTTCTGAAAAATAATTTTATGGCATTTACAATCTGGTTTTGAAACGATATTGATAGTTTATTGCGTAAAATATATTCGTTATTAAAGCGTATTAAGTCCTCATTTTTTATTTCACGAATGGCTTTATGGTTATTAAATTTTAAAAAGGTACGCAAGGCTTCTGTGTAGGTTTTTATGGTATTGGCCGAGTAGCGCCTACTGTTTAACCAGTCTTTAAATTGAGCAATTTTTTTTAAATGCTCAGCTGTAAGCTCTCTTTTAATTTCCGTTCTTTCAAAAGGTTTTTTAGTGGTATTTTCTAAAGGTTTAGGTAAAAATATAGTATTGGCATTTATATATGCTTTTCCTCTAAATACGCTAAACAGCTCTTTTAAATTCTTTCTGTTATTGGCTATGTGCCAGCATTTTTGGCTCTGGCTCCATTGCGCATCCTCAAAAGTTTTTACAAGTGCAATTAGTTCTTGGTCAATTGGAAAATATAAGCCCAGTCTGTTTTGATTATTATGCACTATTGCTTTTACTTCAATGGTTCTTGTTTTAGTTTTCATCTGTAATATATTAATGGTCAGATGCAAGTTGCATGATAAATCTACCAAAGATTCATGACTTTATATTGTATCAATAAAATTAAAAATTATTAGAAAATTTTAATCAGAAAGCTAATAAGAAATAAAATGAATGATGATTTTTTAATGGTTGAATTGGAAAATTAGTAAATTAAAATTATTTGCCTCTGCCTTTTAAAACAGTTTGAATGGTATAAATAAGAATTTTTAAATCAACCACCAGCGACATATTTTCAATATAAATAATATCGTATTTCAAGCGTTCAATCATTTGATCTACATTTTCTGCATAGCCATATTTTACTTGCCCCCACGAAGTAATACCCGGGCGAACCTTTTGCAAATGCGAATAATGAGGAGCTTTTTGAATTATTTGGTCAATAAAATATTGTCGCTCAGGGCGAGGGCCTACTAAACTCATATCACCTTTTAAAACATTAATAAAATTAGGCAATTCATCCAATCGATATTTGCGTAATATTCGTCCAAAAGGTGTAACTCTGTTATCTGTTTTACTCGATAATGCCGGGCCATTTTTTTCGGCATCTACATACATTGAGCGAAATTTTAAAATATTAAAAGGTTTGCCATATCGGCCTATGCGTTCTTGCGAATAAAATACCGGCCCTTTTGAAGTTAATTTTATAATTATGCCAATTATGATAAATAATGGCGAAAGAATTATTAATGCTAAAAGCGATGTTAAAATATCTCCAAAACGTTTTAAATATTGCTGCCACACAGGCATTATTTCGCGGTTTACTTCAATTAAAGGAGCGCCAAATATCGAAGTCATTTTTACAGAGCCCGATAAAATATCATACATGTCAGGTATTATTTTTATAATTACATCGGTTCCTCCCAATTCATTCAAAATTCTTCCTATACTTTCATGTTCCGATGATTCAATGGCAATTATGGCTTCTTCAATTTTATATTCTTCAATTACTTTTTTTAAATCTTTTACACTCCCTAAATGTGGTAAATATGGATTTAATAATTGAATATTATTATCAACATGCACAAAACCAACAAACTTATTTCCACTCGAAATCTCTTGATTTTCCATTTCTTTAAACAAGGTAAGAGCTTTTTCGTTACTGCCAATTAAGATGGTGTTAAAATAGATTTTTCGTTGATGAACCGCTTTTACAATTTGCGATGTTAATATAAGTTTTATTGGAATGGTGATACCTGCATGAAGCGTAAAAAGAACTAAAAAACTTTGATAATAATTTTTATAGCTTACAATTTCATCATCCAGTAATAAAGCAAAAAATATTAAAATTACTCCAATTAATGTTGCAACAAAGATTCTGATAAACTCACTTAGTCGTGATTTTCTAAAAATATCTCTATAGCTTCCTGCAATAGTGTAAACAATAATCCAAAACAAAACAATTAGCAATAATCCTAAAAAAAATTTTTTATCAAAAACAAGGGGTACTTCCGAACCAAATTTTATACTTTCAATATAAATTTTTCTGTACGAATAAAAGCATGTCCAAGCAATAGCTGCAGAGAGGGCATCGAAAATAATATGCTTAATAACAGTATTTCTTTTTTCGGCTGAGCTCATTCGGCATGCACAATTTTTAAATTATCAATAAATATCTCAGCTTTATCAACTCCGGGGTTAAGTAATGATTCTATATAAAAATAATGTTCATTAGCGTTTAAGTTGCGTGATGCTTCTTCCGTAAAATTGATGTATATTTTATTCCAATTAGGCGAAGGGTTTAGAAAAATGAGTAAAGTTTCTATTGCATCAACATTGTATTGCGAACCAAAACCTATAGCAAAGGTATTGTTGCATTTGTAATTCATTTCTAAAAAAACAGTACGTCCTGAGTCGGGTAATTTATATTTGTTTGCCGAAACAGCTTTTGCTTTAAAATACGATTTTTCGGAATCAAGATAAATTGCTCCGGAAAAGTTTCCTTCAAAAACTAAGCCCGGATTACTTACTCGAATAATTGATGTGTCGCTTGAAGAATAATTTTCAAAACTGTTGCTGGATTCAAAATCTTCTTTAAACGGAAATTTTAAATTGTCGGCATAGGTATAATGTGGTGTAATTTTATAGGTTTGAAGCGGCTTCAAATTTAAACGGGTTGTATATGATTTATATAAAAGATAATTTACGCGTGTTGCAGCAATACCGTTCATTTTAATTCCTGGGCGAATTGTTACATCGCAATCATTTTTATCTAACACCGGAAATTTGGCAGGAAGCTCATAAACTCCTCTTAAATCATTATTGATATACACCCATGCATCCGTAATTTTATGAGAGGCACTTCCTTCTTTAACCGGGTCGTTAACCGAAAAATAAGATGAATCAATTTCAATGTATGCGGGAATTTCTTCTGCCGGATTAAGCATATTGCATGCGCTAAATAGCACAAGTTGAAAAATTAAAAGTAAATTAAAGAAGCAAGATGGCTTCATAGTATGATGGTAGATGCGATAAAACGCTGCAAAAATAAATTTATTGTTTTAGCTTTCTTTTAAATTGATGGTAAGATTCATCTTCTCGATGATTTTATGAGCCACTCTTAAGGCATTATAGCCATCTTCAAGCGTTACTATTGGTTCGGTATTATGTATGATACATTTATAAAATGTTTCTAATTCTGTTTTAATAGCGTTAATTGGTTCTGATTTTGGATTTTCTATAAAAAGTTGCTTTTTAGGTTTGTTTTCTCCCAAATCTAATATAATTGCTAAAGGGTCGGGTTCTCCTTCTACATTTTTTAAACGAACTATGTTTGATTGTTTTTCTAAAAAGTCAATTGAAATGTATGCATCGCGTTGAAAAATGCGTGTTTTTCGCATGTTTTTCATAGAAATTCGGCTGGCTGTTAAATTAGCCACACAACCATTATCAAATTCTATACGAGCATTGGCAATATCCGGTGAATCACTAACTACTGCAACTCCACTTGCAGATATACGCTTAATGTTAGAGCGCACAATACTTAATACAATATCAATGTCGTGTATCATTAAATCCAATACAACCGAAACATCAGTTCCTCTTGGATTAAATTGGGCTAAGCGATGAGTTTCAATAAACATTGGATTATTAATATAGCCCTTTGCAGATTGAAATGCCGGATTAAAGCGCTCAACATGGCCTACTTGTACTTTTACATCGGCTTCGTGCATTAAGTCAATAAGAGTTTTTGCTTCATCTACATTCGATGTAACCGGTTTTTCAATAAACACATGTTTGAATTTTTTTAATGAACGCAAAGCACAATCAAAATGACTCAAAGTGGGGGTAACAATATCAATTACTTCGCAGGCATCTATTAATTCGTCCATGCTATTGAATGCTTTAAGCCCAAACTCCTCACTTACTTTTTTACGAACATCGGCTGAAGCATCATAAAAACCTATCAAATTATATTCAGGAATTTCTTTTATACACTTTATATGAATCTTCCCTAAGTGGCCGGCACCTAATACACCAATTTGCATAATTTTAAACTGTTTACTTGCAAATAAAATTTATTTTATAATTAAAATTTTAAGCCATCAGATAGAAATAATAACATGATGCTGTTTAAAAGTGAAATGATATAAATGATTAATATTGTTTTAACTTAGCAGCATTATTGTGTTATGCAAAAGTTAATTGACGATTTTAAACATAAAGGACTAAGAAAGAAATTGGTAGAAGAAATAGCTTCGAAAGGCATTAGCGATAAAGCCGTTTTAGAGGCTATTGGAAAAATACCTCGCCATTGGTTTATGGATGAAGCTTTTTTAAAATTTGCATACGATGATAAAGCTTTTCCCATAGCTGCCGGACAAACTATATCACAGCCATACACCGTAGCCTTTCAAACAGAATTGCTTCAAATTAAAAAAGGCGATAAAATATTAGAAATAGGCACAGGTTCGGGTTATCAGACTTGTGTTTTAGTAGAATTAGGAGCTAAAGTATTTACAATTGAAAGGCAAAAGCAATTGTATGATAAAGCTAAAGTATTTTTACCATCCATAGGTTATAATCCTAAATTTTTTTATGGCGATGGATACAAAGGTTTGCCAACTTTTGCACCATTTGATAAAATAATAGTTACTGCAGGAGCACCTTATTTACCGGAAGATTTAATTAATCAGTTAAAACCGGGCGGTATATTAGTTATTCCATTAGGCGAAAATGGCCAAATTATGACTACTTTTACCAAGCAGATGGATGGTACATTAATAAAAAAAGAACACGGAATGTTTCGTTTTGTGCCACTTTTAAAAGATAAACAACAATAAAATTAACTGTTTAGCGTTTTTGCCAACATGAATTTAATGAATACAATAAAAAGAGCAATTAAATCCATATTACTGTGCGTTTTATTTGCCATATCGTTAAAATTATCAGCACAACTTACTACTCGCGAAAACGAAGAAATAATAGTTAAGCTTGGTGCTCGACCTCAAAAAGGTGATATGTCGTTAATGTTTGCTTATGATATTATTCCCGATTCAGTAAAAAAAGCAAACTTATATGGAGGTAATTTTTTGCGTGCAGGAGATTTGCTAACTTTTAAATATTATTTAAAAGATGATTTGGTATTTAGAGGCGGTTTGCGTTTAACTCATATTAGTACAGATACGAAAGGAGCATTTGAAGATTCTACCTATTATTTTGTTAATCAGATAAATTCTCCGGGAGGAAAATCAACCATGCGAAATGCATCGTTGGTAAGAGAGTACATTTTTGTTCCCGGAATTGAAAAACATTTTTCTAAAAACAACTTTTTTGATGTATATACCGGAGCAGATTTGTTTTTGGGCTTTGGCAGAGAAAGAGGCATAAATAATATTGATTTTACCAATGGTGATTATAGCCGTATAAAAACGCGAATGAATACGCAAATAATTGGAGTGGGAGGACTCATAGGTTTTAATATGTTTATAGCTCAACTGCCCATTTCAATTGGATTAGAGTATGGAATAAACGCATTGTATATTGGTGGTATGAAAACTCGAATTAACAGGGAAGATAGAATTACCACAGGAACCGTTACCGAAACTTATTCAAGCGATTATTTCGTAGAAGGTCGTTTCGACCCTACTGATATTGACCCTTCAACCGGTGTTCCCGGAAGTGGACAGGATCAATTTAATCAATTAAAAAACAAGTCATTTACTATGGAAACCAATCAAAACGTACGAATTACTTTAAATCTTTATTTTGGAAAATAAATGAAATATTTTGGAGCATTTTTAATTTTCATTTCAATATTACTAAGTTCATGTTACTTGCAAAAAACGGTAGCACCCTCTCCTTCGTTAAATGTACAACTAAATATTACTTATAACGATTTAGAATATTTAGCAGATACTACCATTAAAATTAAGCAATCATATGTTTTAGGTTTACCTTATGGAGGAAAACGTTATACCGTTGGACAATTAGTTTCAAATGATAATGTACCATTGCATTTAAAGAAAAACCGAACATTTAACAGAGCAATTTTTGAAGCACTTAATGCCTATCCAGATGCTGATTTTGTATTGCCGGTAAATTACAAGTTAGAAAAACACATTATGTTTTTAGGAAGAGAGGAAGAACTAACCCTTAAACTAAAGTTACTTAAAATCCCATCAAAATAATTATTCATCTATTTGATTTACAGTTTAGACGAAATTTAAAAAGTATTCATGCATAAAAAAAATATTAAAAATCTTACTTGCATATTTGGTTACAATAAAAACTTGTTATAGATTTGCGCACAAATTTAAATTAGTTTAAAAACGAATTTAATTTTAATAATTTAAAAACTATCAAAAACAAATTAAACATGAAAACAACAAAAAAAGTAATGATTGCTTTAGCGGTAGCTGCTTTAGTAGCTCCAACTTTAGAAAGCTGTAAAAAAGGTGAAAATGACCCAGGTTTATCTCTACGTTCAAGAAAAGGTAGAGTAGCAGGCGAATGGACAGTAAAAAGCTGGGAGTATAAATCAACTTCTACTTCAAACACTACTGAAACTCAAACTACTTCACCTTCAAGTCTTTCTGACGGAACTGATACCTATTCATCAAACAATACAGAAACAGTTTCGTTTGACGGTACCAACTTTAAACACTCTGAAACTTGGTCATATACAAATAACAACGTAACAACTACAAACGATACTACTTATACCGGTACAGGTGAAATTAAATATACCTTTGAAAAAGATGGTACTTTTAGCATGACTCACAATGCTAAATACACTCGTATAGTTACCACAACTCCTTACACTGGTGCAACACAAGTTCAAACTTGGAACTTTGATTATACTACAACCAGAACTGGTACTTGGAACTTTACTTCAGGAATTGGTAAAGAAACTAAAAATAAAGATGGTTTAGTGTTAACCTATGTTACAGAAGAGCAAAAAAATACAGTAAACTATAAATCAGACTTTACATTTAATAACACTACCACTACAACAACAACTGTAACAACCAGCAATAATAAATCTACTTTCGATACTAATGAAATTCATGAAAATTGGTATTTAGATAGATTGGCTAATAAAGAAATGGTTGCTAAAGTTTCAGGTAAAACTACCAGAAACATCGATAACAAAACTGTAACTACAGCACCAAGCTACACTCAAACTGTAACTGAAGTTGGTACAGAAACTGAAAATTATTCAATTGATATTAATTTATCTCAAGAATAATTTATAACAGAATTCATTTAAAAGGCACTCTCAAAAGAGTGCCTTTTTATTTTTATAACCAATCAAATAATTTATTTAACGAATTTATAGCGTAAAAACTGTTGGATGAAGAATTATTATCTATATAGTCAGGATTAAAATGAATAGCCCTCATATTAACATTTAATGCACCTTTAATATCAATTTCTATATCATCTCCAATCATCAAGGAGTTTTCAGGTGAAGCATTTGCAGTTTGTAAGGCAAAATTAAATATTGCTTTATCAGGTTTTTTAGCACCGGCCTTTTCGGAAGTAATAATTTGTTTAAAAAAGTGAAGTATTCCGGAGCTCTCGAGCTTAATATATTGTACTTCTTCAAATCCATTTGTTATAATGTGTAGTTGGTATTTTTTACTTAAATATTCAAGCGTATCAATAGTTCCGGGGTAGAGATTGTTTTTTCGTGGACTTATGTTTATATAATCTAATCCAAATAAAAAAGATAATTCGGTATTGTACAACCCAAAATATTCAAAAGTTTTATTAAAACGTTCGGTTCGTAAATCTTCTTTGGATATTAAATTTTGTGAATAATCAGCCCAAAGTTTTTCATTTATTTTTTTATAAATAAAGTGCATTTCTTCAAACGAAGGGATACCCTTAGAAGCTAAATCGTATTTTATAAAAAGTTCTTTTAGTGCAAGCGTAGAATTAGTTTCAAAATCCCATAAGGTTTTATCTAAATCAAAAAAAATATGTTTTATGTCATTAAACATTTAATCCTACTTTTAAGAAATAGGCAGCTGATGATAAAACAATACACCAAATAAAAAGCGAGGCTATAAGATAAGAAAAAGTTCTTTTATCATTTCTAAAATATTTTGCTGCCAATATAGAACCAACAGGTATTGAAATTATTCCGGGTGTAATTAAACATAACCCAATTAATCCATATTTGTTTTTTATATGTACAATTTTCCTATTAGTGGTGGTAAAAACTTTTTTCTTATTCGATTTTTTTTTGTGTTTGACCCACCATTTAGATAAACTTGCACCTAAAAAATAAAAGATAGTTATTCCAAAACTGCCACCACAAAAAGTTATTATAATAGTTTTAGGCAAGCTATATCCGAGTGCTATAGCAGAGGCTGGAGCAAATAAAAATTTTACACTGCTAAGTAAAAATAATCCTAATATTTCAATAATTCCTCCCAACTAATATTTACAGTTTTGTACCATAAGCTAAATCTCCGGCATCTCCTAATCCCGGAACTATATACGATTGAGCAGTTAACTCATCATCTACAGCTCCTAACCAAATGGTAACATTGGATGGTAAATGTTTTTTAGCATAATCTAATCCTTCAACACTTGCAAGTACAGAAACTATATGGGTGTGTTTGGGTTTACCTCTTTGTAAAATTTGTTTGTAGGTTAAAGTAATGGATGCTCCGGTAGCTAACATTGGGTCGGTAAGTATTAAAATTTTGTCGTTTAAATCAGGACTGGAAATATATTCTACCTGTATATCAAAGCTACCGTCTTTGTGATGTTTGCGATAAGCTGCTATAAAAGCATTTTGTGCATTATCAAAAAAATTTAAAACTCCTTGATGTAAAGGTAATCCGGCACGTAATATTGTTCCAACAACAATTTGTTCGTTTATGATATTTTCTTTTGATACTCCTAATGGAGTAGTAACTTCTTTAGTTATATATGATAAATGTTTGCTTATTTCGTAGGCAAATATTTCGCCCATGCGTTCCATGTTTTTTCTAAAACGCATGCTGTCTTTTTGAATATGAATATCTCTAATTTCAGCAATAAAATTATTGAATACAGAATTGGTGTTTCCTAAAATATGTACCATAGAATTATTTTTTTAACCATTTAATAGGGTAGGGAAGATTATTTTTTTTAAAGCGTAAATATACTATTTCCTTTGAACCAAAACTCTTATAAAAACGAGCTAAATTAACATTATTTGAGCCCTCAAAATCTAATATTAAATTTTGATGAGAATTTTCTTTTATAGTTTCAGCAATTAAATAATGCATGGCACCAACTTCTTTCCCTCTATCGCCTATAGCTGAAAAAGAGAAAATTAAACGATGGTTAAATTTTAAAAAAATGGCTCCTCCTAATAAATTATTTTCTTGATAAATATTTTTTATTTGAACGTTTATATATTTTTTGCAGTTTAAAATTAAATTGTTTAGAGTTATATATGCTTTATTGTCTAAATGCTTTAGGTTTATACCCTTAGTTTTTTTAAACAGATTTATTAAGTTTTCGTGGTTTTCTGATTCTTCAATTCTAACACCGGATTTTTCAGCTTTTTTTATCATTCTTTTGGTATTCTCCGAAAAATTTTTTCGTAAAATTTCATAGGGTTTATTAAGTTCTAAAAGAATATTGGTTTGGTGAAATGTATTTTTGTTATTGATTAAATATGAGCTGTTTTCTTCATTTAAATTAATATCAATATAGCGATATTTATTTATTATTTCGGCAATAAATTGTTCTATGATGTGTATAGATATATTTTCCCCAAAAATTCCTAATTGTTGGGTAAAATATGGTTGAGCTAAATAATGAATACCCCATTTTTTTTTGCAGGTTAATGGCATTATAGCTTCATAATCGTTTAAAATTAATGCTTCCCAATTGGGTGATACGCTATTTAAATACCAACTGCATGAATAGGGTATATTTTGCATTGAAGCAATTTTATCCCATTTTACAAAGTCAATTTCGTGATGTTTTAAATGATAAATCATTTTGTAGCATATATAATCATATCTTCAAAAGCTTTTCGCCATCCGCTCCAAATACCGGTGTCAGAAAGGGAGTCATTATGCCATAAACTTATAAATTCGCCATTTACCTTTTTAGTTTCGTCAATTAGTTTTTTAGCACAAATGCTAAATTCTTCGGGTGATTGATTTAAATAATATTTAAAGGTGCCTTCCATTATCATAAAAGGGTGCACACGGAGTTTTGTTTCTGTTTCGCTATCCAAGTCATAAAAGTAGAACGAATTGGCAATAGAAGCTCTAAAACCTGGTTGTGAAGCATATCCCATGGTATAATCGTCAGTAATATCCAATTCAATTAAATTACGATAAGTATCGGGTAGAGTAAGTTTTAAAAAATGTTGTCGCGATTTAGTGATGTGTTGATTTAATATTTTTTCTAAACGCTGATGTTCTGTATATAATTTCTTTTTATCGGTATTGGAAGCATATCCCGGATGGATACCAATTTCAGCATAATCGGCAATAGAATGGATAAGCTTTTGAAGTTTTAAACTTTGGTGAGATACATTTTTATCATTTAATCCATAATCAGCCAAAAGGAAAAAATAAATGCTTTTTAGTTTATATTTTTCTGTAATATGTTGTAAGTACTCAAAAGTATCAAAAGGATCTTTTTGATTTCCAATTATAACATTCACTCGTTCCATGAGGTTGTGGGTATCGAGCGATAAGATTGATTTAATAATTCCACCTAAGGTTCTTACAAATCCTTTTTCTTTATAAGCAAAAGCACTATCTATGTCAATGGTAGAAAGGAAAGAATACTTTGGAGTTTTTATTTCAATATCAGGAAATTTACTTTTTAACTTTTCAGCTAATAAGTTTGCCCAATAATTGATTAATGGCTTGTCTAAAAAATTATACTTAAATGCAATGCTTTCGCTTGCATCAAAACGCTGGTGCGCATCTTTTTTATACGGAAGATACTCTTCATATCTGCTAACTAAATAGAATGCTGCTGCAAAAACATCAAATGGAAAAGCAGATGATTTTCCGGTTGGAAAAAATACCTTTAGGCCATTCCATTCAAATATTTGTAAATTTATTTCGTAAATATTTTTTTCAAATAAAAGGGGCTTGCACATAAAAAATAATTCATCACCTAAAGGAGCTAAGGTGTATGAAAATTTTGGTCCGTTATAGTTTTTAAATTCTTCGCTTTTTTCTGTGATGTTAAATTTTAAGCCTAAAAGTTCATTTAACATTAGTTTAAAAATGTAATGCAGTCGCGAAGTTTTTTTATGTGTATATATAAGTAACATTAAATGATAGATTCTTCTGCAAAACTATAATAGGAGTTATCAGTAAAAATAATATGATCGATAAGATTGATATCCATTAAACCGGCTGCTTGTTTTAATTTTTGGGTAAGTTCAATATCTGCTTTACTTGGATTTTTATTGCCGGAAGGATGATTATGACAAATAATAATATTGGATGCCAAATGTTCAATGGCAGTTTTTAATATTATTCGTATGTCAGCAACGGTTGCCGATAGCCCTCCTTGACCAATTTTATTAAAATACAATATGGAATTATTTCTGCTCAAATAAATTGCCCAAAATTCTTCGTGCGATAAATCTTTTAAAAAGGGAGCAATAAAATTATAGGCGTCTTTACTTGATTTAATAATTTTTGTATTGGAATTTTCAGATTCTTTTCTTCTTCTACCAAGTTCTAAAGCGGCAGCTATGGTTATTGCTTTTGCTTCGCCTATGCCCTTATGTTGCATTAAATCTTTAATACTTAATTTTCCAAGTTTATTTAAATCATTTCCGGAGTGGTGTAAAATTTTTTGGGCTAATTCAACTGCTGATAAATTTTTACTTCCTGATCCTATTAAAATAGCTATCAGCTCTGCATCACTTAGCGCATGTCGTCCTTTTTGTAAAAGTTTTTCGCGCGGACGATCATCTTCTGCCCAATTTTTAATACTTAATTTGGTATTATTCTTCACAGGTATTTTGTGTGTTTAAAAATAATAAAAAAGGCCTTGCGATTTGCAAGACCTTTGTGTTTATAGCGTTTTAATGTTTAATCTATAAATTAATTACTTTAGCTTAGCAACAAATTTCATTAATTTAGATTTAAGGTTTGAGGCCTTATTTTTATGAATTACATTTTTCTTAGCTAATTTATCAAGCAACGATATTACTTTTGGTAATTGTTCTCCGGCTTCTTTTTTTGAAGTTAATGATCTTAAAGCTTTTACCGCATTACGAGTTGTTTTAGCATAATAACGGTTTCTTAATCGCTTAGCATTGTTAGCTCTGATTCTTTTAATCGCAGACTTATGATTTGCCATTTCTCTTATTCTTTAATTTAAGGATTGCAAAAGTAGTATAATTTAGTTAATATCCAAAATAAATTTAAAAAAATGAGGGGAACATTGAAGCCCCTCATTTTTAGTTATTTATCATTAATTTAGAAATGTTGGTAAATTTTTCTGAAATTACACGTACGTAATAGATACCGGAAGCATTACCGGAAAGATCAATAACATCTTTGTAACCTACGGTATTATTGATGCTCGAATTATAAATTACTCTACCTTGTGTATTAATTATTTCTATTTGGGCATTTTCGGCTCCGGGTATATCTACTACTAAATTAAATAAACCTCTGTTTGGGTTGGGATATATTAAAACAACCCCGTCAGCATTTTCAATTTCGTCAATTCCGGTACAAGCATTAACTGTAACTAAAATAGTATCAGAGTCGCTACAACCAAATGCATTGGTAACAGTTACATAATAAACCGATGTAATACTACCTTGCGGAATGGTAATGCTTGGTGTAGTAGCACCTGTATTCCATTGGTAGGAAGTAAAGCCCGGACCGGCATTTAAGGTTAAAGTATGATTTTTACATATGGTAGTATCATTTCCTAAATTAATATTTGGTGAAGGATTAACAGAAACTGTAATAGAATCTCTGTTAGAGCATCCAAAGCTATTTGTAACATCTACCCAATATGTTTGAGGAGTGGATATACCATTTACAATTATTAATTGTCCTATAGAACCATTACTCCATTGATAGGTATTAAATCCACCTCCCGGAGTTAATACAAATTGTTGGTTGGCACAAACGCTGGTATCATTTCCTAAATTAGGCTGAGGTACAGGAAAAGCTTGAACTGTAACGGAATCAACAACAGGGCATCCTGTTAGGGAATCTGTAACGGTTACAATAAATGTGGTATTGCTATTTGCAACAGGAGTTCCTATAGGGTTGTTAATTGTACTATTACTAACATTAGCAGATGGGCTCCAGTTGTATAATATCGGATTAAATTGTGTAAAACGCATATTTGGTCGGTTGGTAGATGTTGTGGCAGTTGTTTGGCTACAAACACCGGCTTGGTCTGCAAAATACCAAATAGTAGAAGTAAATGGAGTGGCAGTAAATCTAGTTGATGCATTTTGTTGGAATGAGCTATTATTAAAACAGGTTTCAATAATGATATTCGATGTACCATCCCATTGGAATGAAGTTGGGAATACATGCGTATTCCATCCTGTAACAGGTTGGTAAGAAGGTGTAGTAAATACTGTTGTCAAACCAGTTTGGAATGAAGTTAAGTTATTTACTGTAGTCATCCCCATTTTAATTTCGAAATTAATTAATGCAGGACAGTTATTTACTGCAGTTACATCAAATGCAATATCATTAATAGGTCCTGCTGAAAATCCAGCTGCTGTTAATTCAGATGCTAAAATTAAGAATTGATGTCTAGCTCCCCAGAACCAATTTCCATAAGGTGCTGGATAACTAGTAGTGGTATTAGTAGTTGTACCATTACCAATTTGGTTAATATTTGTACCACCTGAAATTAAATTAACAGATAACTGAGTTGTATCATTTCCACAAATTTGTGTTCTTGCTGCCTCTGCCTCAATCACAGGTACCGGAGTAACTGTTAATGTTACAGTATCATAAGCAGTACATCCAAGTCCATCAATTGCGCTAATTACATAAGTAGTATTACTTGAAGGGTTAGCTGTTACACTACTTCCTGTGGTGCTGCTTAATCCTGTGGCTGGTGACCAAGTGTAATTATAGTTAGGGTTAGCACTTGAAATAGTTAAGCTAACAGGAGAGCCTTGACAAGAAAATGCAGGATTGGGAGAAACAGATATTGAATCTGTTGGAGTAACAGTTGCAATTACCGGGATACGAGAGCTTGAACATACTCTGCTAAATCTCCAATCGTAAAAATAGAAATAAGCAGTTGATGTAACAGTACCTGTCCAGCCGTTGGTAATAGATATTTCTCCACCTGGTGAATTGTAAGGGTAGGTGTTTCCTGTGTTATCAAACCATAAGTCAGTAAATCCTGATGTTGCATTTAAGGTTAATCTGTAGCCGGTTCCAACAGGTACTGTAAAGTTTAAAGGAATATACACACCCAAACCTGCACCTGTAACAGGAATAACAGGCGAAGTAGCTATAATAGTATTTGCATTATCTCTTAATGCAACTTGTATGGTTCCTGTTCCAATTGGATATACCATTACAGAGTCAAGAACTATTTCTGTTGTGGTATTAAATACCATACCTCTGTTTAGAACAATAGTCCCACTTCCACTGAAGTTTATAGGTTTTCCAACAGCACCACCACCTGAAACAATATTGTTTTCAATCCAAAAGGTATCAGTTTGGCCTACAAGAGGGGTGTAAGTAGTACCAGTATTTACTAAGTTTCCGCCAATTGAATCGGTGTACCACTTAATAGTTCCATTACCGGAAGCATTTAATGTAACAGGTCCGTAGCCACAACGAGAGCCTCCGGTACCTGTTGGATTAGTTACACTGTTTACATTTAATGTTACAACATTGGAGAATATTGTTGAACATGAAACTGCTCTGTAATAAATTGTATCACTTGGAGAAACAATATATGATGAAGAATTGCTTCCCGGCCCAGTTTCGTTTACCCAGTTTATTCCATCTGCACTACTTTGCCATTGAAATGCTCCGGTACTTCCTGTTAAAGTTAAAGTAGCAGAATCACCAAAACAAATACTTGATGTATTGATAGCTGCTGTACCGGCAGATGAACTGATGTTTATTGTAATAGTTGGCAATGTATCGTTAAATGGATTTCCATCTGAAATGATAGAAATGGAAGGATTAAAATTGTAGGTCCCCGCAGCTGACATATCATAGCAATTCGTTAAGTTAACTGAAATGCTGTCGCCCACGGCTAAAGAACCTGTATTAATCGTTGTTGTATATGTTTGTGGATTTACCCCTGTAATATTTATAGAAATTGTCATTGGATTGGTTACAAAATTTATAGTCCCTGTTCCATTGTTTTTTACTTTAATATTTATTGGTTCACAGTTGGAATAACAATTTGGTGGTAAAACAGGATTTATCATTTCTACAATTTTGCCATCAATTGCAGGAGGAGTAAAATCATCTGCACCTATATCATGGGGAGCATTTCTAACTTGACCGTCTATATCATCATTAACCCATGTAATTGTTAGCATATTTGCTAAACCATCAATATTTTGTGAAAATGTATGAAGATTTTTATTTGTATTTACAAATTCCGGATCAACTGATAAAGAGTTAACATCTAATGGAGCAGCTGGTGTAGTAATTGCAGCATCCCAAGCAGCTATAGTTGTTTGATCAACTGTTCCTGTTAAAGCAATAAATCCATTAGAAGTATTAGCTATATAAAAATCGTTGTAATCTGAAACAGATGTTGCACTTCCAAGCGTTGTTGCAGAACTTGTTCTTATACAATAGTGTTTAGCTACACCCGTTTGTGCACCGGTGTAATTGGCAAGTATATTATTCCTTACATTTTGAGTAGCAGTGCTGCCTAAAAATTCTAAACAAACGCTTGATGCATTAGATAATGAACCATCAATACTTACTGAATTATAATCAATGTTATAAGTTCCTGTAGATGAGCCTGCCCCACATACTATTCCTTGAACAACTCTTATAGATGACGGTGTTGCAGGAGTATAATTTGAAATTATGTCAGATATAAAATTATTATATACATACATTATGTTTGTAGTTAAGGTAGAAGTAGATAGATTCAAATCCATACCTCTAACAGAACTAGTACTGGTGGTACTTGGATTTCTAACTCCGTAAATGGTATTTCCATAAATTTCAGTATTTCCAAAAGCTCCTTGAACCCAAATTCCTCTATTAATACCTATAGATGAAATATTTCTTATAGTAGTTTTAAATATTTTTAAATTAGTTTGATTTAATGCTTGAATTCCATAAGAAGATACACTTTGTCCGCCACCAATATTTCCCGTAGGTAAACCTGTGTAATCTGTTCCAATTATGGTTGTTCCTGCTCCAATTGAACCTACTTCATTATTTGTTCCGGTAAACGTTGTTGAACCTGAGGTTAGAAAGATACCGCCTAACCCACAATTTTCTACAATTAAATTATAATACTTACAGCTATCGTTTTGCCCGGATGCAGCGGTTGGTGTAAAACCTCCACCTACAGTGGATGTAGTATGTAATAGTCCAATCGTAGTGATAAAAGTATTTTTTAATGTTATTTTACAATTTTGTATAATAATTTGTTTTGAACCATTTGTAGCATTTTCGTTTTTAATTCTGTAGCCGTATTCCATTATTTCATTTGCTGTTGAATTGGAAGTTGCATCAGCTACATCTATTCCATCAAATGTAATATAATCTGCTCCGTTTATAGTTATACAAGCATCAGTAGTGCTTGTACCACTAACACCAATAAATAATGGATTAGCACCGGTTCCATTTTTTTGAAAAATAACAGGATTGGTTGAAATATTTCCGATAAACGGATTGATAGTTTTAGGTGTTTCAGAAAATGTTTGTCCGGCAGTTACATTAAAAGTGACCGGACCTGAAACTCCATGTAAATTTAAGTAAGTTATAGCATCATTAAATGAGTTAAAATTACCCGGTGCTGGAATTGTAGGGCTTGTAGGCAAGGTATTGTCAATTGTATAAATACCATTTAAAGGATTGGGTGTTTGTGTGTATAAATTGATATTATCAACTGAAGCTGGTGGTTGAGTTCCAATAGAACCATCGTTTCTCCAAGTAAATACTAAACGTTGTGTTGTTCCTGCGAATGCTGGTGATAATTGTAATTGTATAAATGCCCATCCACTTTGTAAATTATAGTTTACACCAACTTGTCCGGTTGTAAGCATAACGTTAGCAGTAGGAACAGTTGTGGTTGGAACTACATGAACTCTAAGGTAATCACAACAACCTTCTCCCTGTACACGTACATTAAAACTTAACACTATAATGCTTTGACCGGCAGGAAAAGTAACATCTCTGTAAAAATGAGATACTTGTGTTTGATTAATGGTAAATGTATTGGTTAATCCGCCATCATTTGAAATATAGGCACCGTTAGAACCTGCATTAAAACCTTGAGCACCAACAAACCATTGGTTTACACCATCATTTACTTCTGTCCAGCCATTACCTGCAAATCCGCCAGGTAGCTCAAATCCTCCATCAGTAGTTGGATCTATTAATACTGTAGTTTGAGAGTTAGCTACTAATGAAACAATAATTGTTACAATTGATAAGAGTAGATTTTTCATTTTCATAAGCAAATGGGTTCTAAAAGTAAAAAACAACTTAACTTAAGGTATAAAGTTAAGAAAATTTATATATAGTATGCACTTAATTTTAAAAAAGGCGACCAATAGGTCGCCTTTTTTAAAATTAATTATTCACATTAGTATTTAGAAATTCTTAATGTTTGAATTTCGTTATTAGAACGAATAGATAACATGTAAATTCCTGCCGGTAACTTTTCAATATTAACTTGTTTTATAGTTGAAGAATTTTTATTTATAACTTCAGAATAAACAAGTTTACCATTCATGTCTAATATATTTAATTCGGTATCGCTTAATATTTCACCAAAATTGATTATGAAATTACCATTTGTTGGATTTGGATAAATTTCTAATTTTCTAGAATTACTGCTATTATCATCCATACCAACGCAGGAACTATACGTTACCACAATAGCATCAGTATTTGAACAACCATTATTGTCTGTAACGGTTACTGAGTAAGTTGTAACTGTATTTGCTCCGGTAACAGTTATTGTTTGTGTATTTCCACTTGGAGTCCAAGTGTAGGATGCAAAACCGGCACCGGCATCAAGAGTTATGTTTTGATTGTTACAAACAGTAGTATCATTACCTAAATTTACTACCGGTAAAGCATTTACGGTAACAACTATACTGTCTGTAGCAGCACAACCATCATTATTCGTAATTGTTACAGAATAAGTTCCGGCCGAGTTTACTGTAGTAGTTTGAGTTTGATCTCCATTATTCCAGTTGTATGAAGCATATCCGGCACCGGCATCAATTGTTAATGAAGAACCTGCACAAATTGCAGTATCTGCTGGTAATGTTACTGTAGGTACAGTTCCAAAGCTTACTGCAATAGAATCACTAGCTGAGCAATTGTTAACTAATTCGGTAACAGTAACAGTATAGGTACCATTAGAAGTAACTAATAATGTTTGATTAGTACTGTTATCGTTCCATAAGTAATTAGCACCGGTATTTCCGGCATCTAAAGTTAAGCTTGTAGCTCCACATACCACTGTATCTGCACCTAAGTTAACAATAGGAGCAGGGTTAACTGTTACAACAATTGAATCAGTAGTTGTACAACCTGCACCATTTGTAACATCTACAAAATAGGTAGTTGTTGTAGTTGGAGTTGCAAGAGGATTAAAGATAGTTGCATCATTTAAAGAGCCTGAAGGCATCCATGCATAAGTTAAAGACGCTTGACCACCAGTAATCAATACGGAAAATTCCATAATAGAACCCCAAGTAAATGTTGCACATGGATTTAAAGGTAAAGTACCTCCCTCTTGCTGATTAATTCTCATTCTAGTAACACCATTTATGGCATTAGAAGGTATGTTGATATTGAATGTTTGTACACCAGCCCAAGTACCTGTTCCCGGAGTTCCAGAAGTTTGCAGGATTGATTCTGATGGCTCATAAACTCCATTATGATTAAAATCTATCCATGCTTCACCTGCACCTGCATAGTTTCCGCCACAAGTACCAAATTGAATATTTATTGTATAAGTATTTCCTGCAATTACTTCAACTGTTTGTGTAAGTAAATTTTGAACTCCGGTAACACCGGGACATCCTGTAAAATTTAAGGATGAGCCATTTTCTCCGATCATACTAACACTTTCAACATTTGAGTCAGCTGTACTGCTTGGCCCACCGGCACAATATGTACTCGAAGTATTTGCTAACAATTGTGTTGTATCTCCCTGGCAAATAGTAGCAGGAGTAGCACTTAGTGTAAATGTTGGATATTGATTGGCCGTTATTGTAATTGATGCAGAATTAGAGCATCCGCTTATGGTATCGTTTGCGTTTACAGTAATAGTTGTTGTATTGTTAATAACTGCACCTACGGTATCACCTGTTAATGCTAATGGAGACCAAGTGTAAATGTAATCTGCATTTGTACTGCTTGCAACTAAAGTTACGGAATCTCCTGTACAAATATTCGTTGCACTTGCAGTAATGTTTACTGTGTCAGCAGGAGTAGAAACTGCAATTACAGGTGTTCTAGTGCTTGGACAACCGGTAAATACAGCCCAATTATAGAACATGTAATAATAAGTTTGGTCAAATGTATTTCCTGTTATACTTAAAACTCCTGGTATTTGATATGGATAAACCGCTCCGGCATTGTTTCTAAATGTATTGGTAGCTGTTCCATAACCTATTTGATAAGTACCTGGTGATAAAATTGCATTTAAAGGAACAGTTTGAGGTGTAGTTGGAGTTGGATTTGATACAGAAACTGTACCATTATAAGTATGTACAGTAGTTAATGTTACTGCGTCTCTAATAATTAGACTAAATGGAGAACCAATAGCACTTGAAAAAAACATATCAACTGATACAAGTGTTAGTGGTTGAGAAACTGTGAAGTTCATCCATTGTGCTGTAGAATTCCAAGATCCAAATGTTCCAACCGCATTTGGGTTTAGAGGACCAACAAATTGAAGTCCACCACCATCAACATTTTCTACATAGAATGTATCTGTAGCTGTAATGTTAGTTGTAAATGAAGAGCCGGTAAATAATGGTGAACCTCCAATAGAGTCATTATACCATAATAAGGTACCTGAACCATTAGCCGTTAATGTTACACTTCCTTGTCCACAAACAGTATCTCCAACAGCTGTAGGAGGTGCAGTTACAGTAACATTAATTGTTATTACATTAGATGTATTAGTTCCACAAGCAACTAAGCGATAATCGGTATTTACAAGAGGAGAATCAATTAAAGTTGCATTGGTAGCACCTGCAATTGGATTCCATGTGATACCTCCATCGGTACTACTTTCCCACTGAATTGTACCATTAAATCCTGTCGCATTTA
The DNA here is from genome assembly GCA_046299555.1 of Bacteroidia bacterium. Lineage (GTDB taxonomy): Bacteria > Bacteroidota > Bacteroidia > JACCXN01 > JACCXN01 > CALKJP01. Next base: position 142,097 of record JBKBHS010000005.1, on the reverse strand, counting down.
ATGTAGCTCCTGAACCAAAACAAATGCTATTGGATAATGCACTTATTGTTCCCGCTCCAACGGTAATGTTTACAGTAGGCATAGCATTGTTGGCAGGGGCACCATCAAAGTTTACGGTTGTAAAGGCATCGAATGTATATATTCCCGAGGCAGTCATGTTTAATACACCCATTGGAACATCTAATGAATCACCGGGTGCTAATGGGTTCCCACCATTTAAAGAGTTGTTGTTTAAAGTAACGTTAAATGTTTGTGTAGCAGCACCTGTTACATTACAAGTTACAGTAGTGTTATTTACTGAAAAATCAATAGGTTGTGTTGAATAATTTTTAATTTTTACAATTACATTTTCAGACGAGCTATGGCAACCTGTTGTTAAAGGAGAAACTAAAACAATGGCTCCCATATCGATAGTTGCAGGAGGAGAAAATTGGTCTGCTCCAATATCAATCGGAGTAGTTCTTGGTTGACCATCAATATCATCGGTAACCCAAGTAATTCCCGTTAAATCCCCAATCCCGGCCACGTTTGGAGAGGTTGTATGAAGATCAACTTTTATATCAAAAAATTGTGGGTCAACTGCAACCGAATTTACATCAATTGGAGCCGAAGGAGTAGTTATAGCATTATCCCAATCAGTAATGGTTGCCTGATCGGTTGTATTGGTTAACGCAGTAAAGCCATTAGCTATATCTAATAAATAATAGTCATTAAAGTTAACAACAGAACTTGCAGAACCCATTGCAGTTGCAGATGTTGAACGAATACAATAGTGTTTAGCAATACCTGTTTGAGCTCCGGTATAGTTTGCCAAAATATTATTACGAATATTGTTAGTTGCAGTTGAGCCACCAAGTTCTAAACAAACGTTAGAAGCAGTAATGGAAGCCGTACCATCTATACTAATGGAATTGAAATCAAAATTATAAGTTGATGTTGCAGAACCTGAACCTAAAATTGTACCAATTAAAACTCTTGTACCAGTTGCAGTACCGGTGTAATCAGCTAATATATCGCTGATCATATTATTATATATATTAAGTGTATGGGTACCGGTAGTAGATAAGGCTAAATCCATCCCTCTTTGGGATAATGTACTTGTTGTAGAGTTATTTCTGATTCCTTGAACAATATTATGACTTACGGTTGATGTTCCTTGTGCACCTAAAACGTAAATTCCACGTTTAGTTCCGGTTGATACTAAATTTCTAACTTTGTTATATTTAATATTAAAATCGCTTTGATTATTGAATTGGATACCATACGCAGTAGTAGTTCCTGTTCCTATACTTCCGTTAGGGATTCCAACATATCCTGCACCAATAGTTGAATTTAAAACTTGGTTATTTACTCCAGGATAAGTAGATGATCCTGATGTAACTAATATACCACCTAATCCGCAATTTTCAACAAAAACGGAGTCAATCAAGTTATTGCTATTAGTACCACTTGTTGCAGTTGGCGTAAATCCACCACCAGTTGTAGAAGCACTCACTAAAATACCAATTGCTGTAGTTCTTGTAATATTTAATGATACATTACAGTTTTTAATAGTATTGTTTAATGCCCCATCGGTAGCACTTGCATTTCTGATTAAATATCCATATTCCATTTGAGCATTGATAGTTGTATTGGCAGGATTATCCTGAATATCAATACCATCAAAAGTAATATAGTCCCCACCGGCAATAACAATACCAGCATCTGCAGTTCCAACTCCGTTAGTAGCTAAAATAATTGGATTTGAACCTGTACCAGATTTTTGGAATGTAATAGTATTAGCTGCAGTTCCAGTTGCTATAATGGCAGGAGGTAATTCAGTAAAAGTTTGCCCTGCTGTAACATTAAAAACAATTGGATTATTGATTCCTGCACATGAATTTTGAGCGGCATTAAGCCAGGTAATGGCTGCAGTAAAGTTGTTAAAATTAGTTCCGGCAGTTGGTAAAGTATTGTCTATAGTAAAAGTTCCTGCAGTTGGTGAAGGAGTTAAAGGTGTCGAAACTAACGAAATATTATCAATAGCAACAGGAGGTTGAGTGCCAACACTTGTATCACTTTTCCAAGAAAATATTAATCTTACGGTAGCGGGCGCATTGCAATTATTCAATATATTTGATGGAATAGAAATAGTTATGGTTTGTGATGTAGTTCCTAACATACTGTAATTTCCTAACACGGTAGCACCAGTTACAATTGGACCAGTACCGAAGCCCGGAAAAGTAGTACTAGCAGTTGGTGTAACTGTTGTTGGAGCAATAGAAACTTGTAGTAAATCATAATTATTTTCACCGTTTACAATTATGTCGAATTGGAGAAATGCTGATTCTCCTTGAGGGATGGTTACATCTCTGTAAAAATGAACTTGATTACCTTGGCTGGTGGAATAATTATGGGTTGCACCTGCAGCATCATCGGAAATATATGCTACATTACCAGAACCTATACCAACGGGAGCTGTTCCAACCCACCAAGCATTGTATGGTGTTGTTGTGGTATTTACAACAGTCCATCCATTTGAAGTAAAATCAGGACCGTTAGAAAATCCACCATCACCGGATGGATTAATAATAATCGTTTGTGCATGCACCGCTACACTTCCAATTATTAAAAGTGTAAGTGCAAGACTTTTTACATAGGTGTATAATTTACTCATAGTTCAATTAATTAAATTTTTACAAATTTAGATTACTTAAATATGTTATCCTAAACTTAATAGAATTTTAACATTTGTTAAATTAGATAAATTTAGATATTTTTACTACGAAAATTTAAAATATTCATATTAAAGTTCGTTTTTATTCTACTAAAAGTAACTAACATTTTGTCAACCGAAAATAAAAAATATACTATAAAATTATCTTACATAGATAACAACACATATCTATATATAAATGTTTTGGGGAATGAAGAAATTACGGTAGATGATGTTAAGTCTATAGCTGAATCGTGCCGACAAGTTGGTGGAGGAAAAGTTTTACCATTACTTTTAAAAGTAGATAAATATACCTTGCCTTCGGCAGAAGCAAGAAAATTTATTGCAAGTGCCGATTCAAATCCTTATGCCAAAGCCGAAGCTTATGTAATTAGTGATTTGCCACAAAAAATAGTAGGTAATTTCTTTTTAAAATTTGATAAACCGGCAAGACCAACTAAAATTTTCACCAAAGAAGATGAGGCTTTGGAATGGTTAAAGCAGTTTTTTTAGTGATTATTCAGTGATTAGATTCATCGCTTTGCAGTGAATAGTATAAAAGAAGATTTCATTGTTGCTTTGCGCCTTGCAATCACATGCTTATATAAAAAAGAATTAATTCATTCCTCTGCTTTTCTTAATATTTTCGTAGGCTTCTTGTAATTTTTGGAATTTTTCTTTAGCAGATTTCTGAAATTCTTCGCCTAAATGGGTTACTTTGTCTGGGTGGTATTTCATAGCCATTCTTCTGTAAGCTTTTCTAACTTCTTCATCGCTGGCAGTGGGTTCTATCTCTAATATTTTGTAATCAGCGTTTATATCTTTTACAAACATGGCCTTTATAGATGCAAAATCTTTTTCACTAATTCCTAAATAGCTTGCAATTTGATGAATTAAATCTAACTCTGATTTATGAATATCTCCATCCGCTAAAGCAATTCCAAATAAATAATGTAATAATTGCAGCTTATGAGATGAAAGCATATGATGTCGAATTTGTAGGCAAACATCATAAAGGGGAATTTCTTTTTGAAGTAGTTCCTTTAGATAGGGGATGTATTGTTGAGCAATTTTTTCTCCAAACTGTAGAATGTAAAATTGTTTGATATATTCCAGTTCAGATTTTAAATGTTTTCCGTCAGCTTTCATAACAGCTGCAGAAAGCACCAAAAGGCTTATATTAAAATCTCCTGCAGTAGTTTGATTTTTGCGGTAGTTTGTATGTATGGTTTTATTTGAATCGGTTTTGTTAGTTTCGTCTAATATGGCTCCTAAAGCAAATCCAAAAAGTCCGCCTATGGGACCGCCAAAAGTCCATCCTAAGGCACCGCCAATCCATTTAGCAAAGCTCATGTTAATCTTTATTTTTACAAGCCTGTAAGGTATTTTTTATTAATGACATAATTGTCATTGGACCTACACCACCCGGCACAGGAGTAATATAACTGCATTTAGGTGCTACTTCGTCAAATTTTACATCGCCAAATAACTTAAAACCTGTCTTGGTTTTATCGGAAGGTAAACGGGTAATGCCTACATCAATTACCACAGCTCCTTGTTTTATCATATCGGCAGTTAAAAATTCGGCTTTGCCTATAGCTGCAACAATAATATCTGCTTGTAAAGTAAGCTCTTTTAAATTTTTGGTGCGACTGTGAGTTATGGTAACTGTGCAATTACCCGGATATGCATTTCTGGCTAACAGCACACTCATGGGCATGCCCACAATGTTGGAGCGGCCTATGACTACACAATGCTTTCCGCTGGTTTCAATATTGTATCTTTCTAATAATTGTATAATACCAAATGGGGTAGCAGGAAGAAAGCAGGGTAAATTTAATAGCATTTTTCCGGCATTAACAGGATGAAAACCATCTACATCTTTTTCCGGATTGATGGCTTCTATTATTTTTTGTTCGTTAATGTGTTTGGGCAATGGCAATTGTACAATGAATCCATCAATTGTAGGATTGGTATTAAGTATATCTATTTGATTTAGTAGTTCTTTTTCCGTAGTTGATGCTTCAAGTCGAATTAAAGTAGAATCGAAACCAACATCATGGCAAGTTTTTACTTTTGCACCTACATACGTTTCGCTTGCGCCATCGTTTCCAACTAATATAGCTGCTAAATGGGGAATTTTAAGACCTAACAATTTGCGTTGAGCAACTTCTTTGGCAACTTCTTCTTTTATTTCTTGTGCTATTTTTTTCCCGTCAATAAGTATCATTATATTTAATTAAGAGATTGATTGAAGTTGGTTGAGAATATTTGAGATTTATTGAATTGTTGAGTTGATGAAATATTGATTTAAAGATTTAATGAATTATTGAATTATAATCTTTCAGATAAATTAAAGTATAAATTTTCAAATCTCAAATTCACTAAATCATCAAATCGCCTAATCATCAAATTGTTTAAAAACTATCTCCTCATGTTTGGCATGTTGCGCATTAATTTTGCCATTTTATCTTTATCGCTCATCATGCGCATCATTTTTCTGGTATCTTCAAATTGCTTTAATAATTTATTAACTTCTTGAATGTTTGTTCCGCTTCCTTTAGCAATGCGTTGACGTCTGCTTCCGTTAATAATTTCGGGGTTTTCGCGTTCTTTAGGAGTCATTGAAAGTATAATGGCTTCAATGCTTTTAAATGCATTATCGTCAATATCCATTCCTTTTAATGCCTTGCCAACACCGGGAATCATACCAACTAAATCTTTTATATTCCCCATTTTTTTTATTTGATTTAATTGGTCTAAAAAGTCGTTAAAGTTGAATTGATTTTTTGCAATTTTCTTTTGAAGTTCGCGCGCTTTTTGTTCGTCATATTGTTCCTGTGCTTTTTCAACCAAGGTAACAATATCTCCCATTCCCAAAATACGATCGGCCATACGATCAGGATAGAAAATATCCAGCGCTTCCATTTTTTCGCCTGTTCCTACAAATTTTATGGGCTTTTGAACTACCGAGCGAATGGATAAGGCTGCACCACCACGAGTGTCACCATCTAATTTGGTAAGTATAACTCCCGTAAAATCTAATTTATCGTTGAAAGCTTTGGCCGTATTAACAGCGTCTTGCCCTGTCATGGAATCAACCACAAATAATATTTCATGAGGGTTAATTGCTTGTTTAATACGTGCAATTTCATCCATCATTTGTTCGTCTATGGCTAAACGTCCGGCTGTATCGACTATTACTACATTATTTCCGTTTGCTTTTGCTTGTTGAATAGCTTTGGTAGCAATATTAACCGGATCTTTGCTTTCTTTATCTGAAAAAACTTCTACGCCAATTTGTTGCCCTAATACATGTAATTGGTCAATGGCTGCAGGTCGGTAAACATCGCAAGCAACCAAAAGGGGTTTCTTACCTTTTTTATTTTTTAGAAAGTTGGCTAATTTCCCGGAATGGGTAGTTTTACCTGAACCTTGTAATCCTGCCATTAGAATTATAGCGGGGTTGGCAGATAAATTAAGGTCTGATTTTTCGCCACCCATTAATTTGGCAAGTTCATCATGCGTAATTTTAACTAATAATTGTCCGGGAGAAACTGCTGTAAGTACGTTTTGACCGAGCGCTTTGGCCTTAACCGTATCAGTAAATTCTTTGGCAATTTTATAATTAACGTCAGCATCTAACAATGCTTTTCTAATTTCTTTCAGTGTTTCAGCAACGTTAATTTCAGTAATTTGTCCTTGCCCTTTTAATAGTTTAAAGGCTCTTTCAATTTTATCACTTAAATTCTCAAACATGATTATTTTCGGTTGTTTTAATAGGAGGCAAAAATAAGGAATTAATTGATTAAAATTGAGATATAATGAAAGCGTCAAAAATAAAAGGGAGATAAAATCTCCCTTTTTTAAAATCAAAAATATTTATAATCATTAAATCTTAACTCCTATTACCAATACATCATCTACTTGTTCTAAATCGCCTCTCCAGTTTTCGAAGGTTTCGTTTAACTTTTCTTTTTGCTGTGTCATCGGCAAAGTATGAATTGATAATAATAGTTCTTGAAGTTGTTTGTACTTGAATTTTTTACCTTTCGGGCCACCAAACTGGTCGGCAAATCCATCGGTAAAGGTGTATACGATATCCCCTTTTTGTAAATCGGTTTTTTGTAATGTAAATGGTTTTAATTCTTCACCATATTTTCCTACAGGAAATTTGTCGGGTTTAAATTCAATGATTTCACCATTTCTCAAAAGCCATAATGGATTATTAGCAGCTGCAAATTCGAGCATCATGTTGGTAAAATCATACACACAAAGAACACAATCCATTCCATCTTTACTTTCTACAATGCTTCCTTCAGCATTTAAGGAGTCAATAATTCCTTTACGAACACTGTCTAAAATATCATTTGGCTTAGAAAGTTTTTTTTCAATGATGGATTCATTTAGATTAGAAATTCCAAGCATACTCATTAATGCTCCCGGAACACCGTGTCCGGTACAATCGGCTGTACACATGTAGAATTTTTCTACCTCTTCATAATCTTGCTTATGTGCTAAAGCAAAATAAAAATCTCCACTTACTATATCTTTGGGTTTATATAAAATAAAAAAAGGTTTGGTGTCAGTAACTGCTTGAGTTTCCATTTTAAAATTAAATTTTTATAAAATTAGTTTTTATTTTTTAATCTCAAAATATTTCTTTCAATGTAAGTTTCAGAAGTTAAAAGCGCTTGTTGAATGCGTTTTGCATATTGAATAGAATCGATAATGGATTTTTGTTTTTCTTCTACCAATAATTTTTGCATTTCTATTGTTTTTTTTGATTTAGCAATAGTTTTAAGTTGTTTAAAAATTAATAGTGCTAATAATAGTAATATTAATGAGGCTACTGTTAGAACAATAATAAATTGTTTGCTTTTACTGATAATATTATTTTGAAATTGTTTTTCAAGTTGAAGTAATTCTATTTCTTTTTGTTTTTGTTCACTTTCATGTGCAATTTGAAGCTGGCTAATAAGTTTTTTATCTTCTTCTGAAAGTATTGAATCTTTTAAATTAACTGATAAATTTAAGTAGTCATAAGCTTTGCTTTTATTGTTTAATTCAGCGTATATTTTAGAGGTAACGCTGTAAATGGTGGATAATTCTTTTAATAAATTTAATTCATTTGCAATGGATATTGCTTTTTCAGAAAATATCAGAGCATCATTCAATTTTTTTTGTTCGTAAAAATTACTAGATATTCCCATATACGTATAACATAGATGGTATTTGTTATTATTTTTTAAAAAAATTGCTTCAGCCTTTTTTTGGTAATCTAATGCCAATTGGTATTTCTTAAGTTTAACAACAAAGTCTCCATAGTTCATATAGCTCAAGCCGATATCATTTTCTGAACCATCTTTTAAAAAATATAGTAGGGATAATTGATATAATGAGTCTGCCAGCGCTAATTGATTAGTATATTCAGCATAAATCGCCATGTTGTTGTAGGTATTCCCAAGCGCATTATAATTATTTAATTTTTTAAAAAGTTGAGCAGAAAGATTAGCGTATTTAAATGCATTATTAAATTCATTTAAATTAAAATAGATATTCGAAATATTATTGTATGCATCGGCAATGCTAAAAGTATCTTTTAATTGTAATGATATTTCAAAATTTTTCATACTATATTTCAGTGCTTCTTGATAGGATGATAAAACCTGATATATGTACGAAGCCTGAGAATATGCCAATGCAAGATTTTTTTTACTATTTGAATTTTCAGCAATTTCAATGCACTTTAAAATACTATTTAAAGCCTCTTGAGGATTTTTATTGATTGAATTAATGCTATTATTCAGATAATAGTTTATTAATGAATCATTATAGCTTAATGCATTACTTGTGATTGCAAAATTTAGTATTAGAAAAAAAAATACGATACGGTAAATACAATCGTATTTTTTGAAAAGATCTTTAATTAAGGATTGCATATTAATTTTATCTCAAATCTTTTTTATTTAAATAGGATTTATACATATAACAAATTTTAAAAATACTTTCATTAACGTTTGGCATAATAAACGGTATCAATAATGAAGTTATGTTTTTTAATGTTTTAATGATCTTAGTAAAATGAATTAACATCAAATATATAAAATGCCCTCATTTAAATCTTATAAAAGATTTTTTTAATTATTTAATCTTATTTAGATGACTATATAAAGATTAAATTTGTGATGCTTTATTTTCAATTTTGTTTCATATAATGAGTTTACTATTAAAAAATATTAAATATTTAATTCAAACAGATTCGTATAATAAAACAAAAGTTTGTGGCAGCGAAATGAAGAAGCTGCCTTTTATAGAAAATGCATTCTTGTTTATTGAAAACGATAAAATATCAAGCTTTGGAAGCATGAACGATATGCCTCCAATAAATGCTTTAAAAGTTATTGATGCAAAAGGTAAAAGTGTGATGCCTTGCTGGGTTGATAGTCATACGCATTTAGTATTTGCCGGAAGCAGAGAACAAGAATTTGTTGATCGAATTAATGGACTTAGCTATGAAGAGATAGCATTAAGAGGCGGTGGTATTTTAAATTCAGCTAATCGATTAAGAAATGCAAGTGAAGATGAATTGTTTGAATCAGCTTTTAAACGATTGGATGAGATAATTCGAATGGGAACCGGAGCTGTTGAAATTAAAAGCGGATATGGTTTATCATTGGATTCAGAGCTAAAAATTTTACGCGTTATAAAACGATTAAAAGAAAAATCTCCAATTCCTATAAAAGCAACATTTCTTGGAGCACATGCTGTTCCGGTAGAATTTAAAAATAACAAATCGGCATACATTGATTTAATTATTAATGAAATGTTACCTGCCATTGCAAAAGAAAACTTGGCAGACTATTGTGATGTATTTTGTGAGCGTAATTATTTTACAAAAGAAGAAACGATTCATATTTTAAATGCGGCAGCAAAGTTTGGTATTAAAGCAAAAGTACATGCCGAGCAATTAAGTAATTCAGGCGGTGTTGAAGCCGGTGTTGCGTGTAATGCTATAAGCGTAGATCATTTAGAATATGTTGAAGAAAAAGATATAGCTGTATTAAAGGATAGCGCAACAATGCCAACCATTTTACCGGGCGCTGCATTTTTTTTGAGTTTGCCTTATCCGCCTGTACGTAAAATGATTGATGCAGGGTTGCCTTTAGCTATAGCCAGCGATTATAATCCGGGTAGCAGCCCTTGTGGTAATATGCATTTTATGGTTTCCGTTGCATGTATTCAATATAAAATGACTCCTGAAGAAGCCATCAATGCAGCTACTATTAATTCAGCTTATGCAATGGATTTAAGTAACGATGTTGGAACAATAAAAGTGGGTAAAAAAGCAAATGTTATTATTACAAAAGAAATACCCGGCTATAATTTTATTCCTTATGCATTTGCTGGAAATATTATTGATTCAGTAATCATTAATGGAGAAATTTATTCATGAGAATTTATTTGCTCATATTATTTTTTTATTCTCAGTTTGTATTAGCTCAAAGTACTAAATCATTTTTATTGGTTGCGCACAGAGGTGCCAATAAAGTTGCTCCAGAAAATACTATGTCATCATTGCTTAAAGCCTATGAACAAGGTGCTGATATGGTTGAGATGGATATTCGACAGACAAAAGACGGTGAATTCGTTTTGATGCATGATGCACGCGTTAACAGAACAACTAATGGCAAAGGGAAAATTAAAAAAATGACATTAGATGAAGTAAAAAAACTCGATGCAGGTTCATGGTTTAGTAATGAATTTAAAGGTGAAAAGGTTCCAACTTTAAGAGAAATATTACGAGTAGCAAAAGGTAAAGGATTAGTTGATTTGGATATTAAAAAAGCACATATTCCCTCATTAATAAAATTGTTGGAAGAAGAAGGATATATGCATGATTCAGTTTTGGTAACCTTGCATTCGTTTAATAAAAAAGTGATTAAAGAAGTACAGCAATTAGCTCCTAAAATAAAAGTAAGACCATCTTATAAATACGGTTTTGCTAAATATAATTTTAAGAAAAAAAATCCGCCACAAATTGTAAATATTATTTGGCCTAAATTTTCTGAAGAATACGTAAACAAATTACATTCGCACAAAATTGAAGCATTTATAAACTTGCTTGGAAACAGAGAAAATGAAGCCAATATTAAACGTGCAATAAATTCTGGTGCAGAATATATTCAGGTAAATGATCCTATAAATTTTTTAATCATAAAAAATCAATTAGAAACAACTAATCAAATAAAAAGATGAAACAATTAATTGAATGCGTTCCGAATTTTAGCGAAGGGCGCGACATGCAGATTATAAAACAAATTACAGATGAAATAGAAAGTGTAGAGGGAGTAAAGTTATTAAATGTAGATCCGGGAAAAGCAACCAATAGAACAGTTGTAACATTTGTTGGTGAACCGGAGCAAGTAATTGAAGCTGCTTATTTGGCCATAAAAAAAGCGGGAGAATTAATTGATATGAGCAAACACAAAGGAGAACATCCTCGAATGGGAGCAACCGATGTTTGCCCATTAATTCCTATTTCCAATATTAGTATGGAAGAAACAGCTCAATATGCTCAAAAGCTTGCTAAGAGAGTAGGAGAGGAGTTAAAAATTCCTGTGTATTTGTATGAAGCTGCGCAACCCAATCCTGCAAGAAAAAATTTATCAGTAATTAGAGCAGGAGAATATGAGGGTTTTTTCAAAAAAATAAAATTACCTGAATGGAAGCCAGATTTTGGACCTTCTGAATTTCCTGCTAAAACGGGAGCAACAGTAATTGGAGCAAGAGATTTTCTAGTGGCTTATAATATTAATCTTAATACTACTTCTGTTAGAAGAGCTAATGCTATAGCTTTTGATGTTCGCGAAACTGGACGTGTAAAACGTGAAGGAAATCCAATTACCGGAAAACCGGTATTAGATGAAAATGGTAATCCGGTTTATATACCCGGTTCATTAAAAGCTGTAAAAGCAATTGGGTGGTTTATTGAAGAATATGGAATAGCACAAATTTCAATGAACTTAACCAATATTAATATTACGCCTGTTCATATAGCATTTGAAGAAGTTGTTAAAAAAGCAGCTGAAAGAGGAATAAGAGTTACAGGTTCAGAGTTGGTAGGATTAATTCCACTAAAATGTTTGATAGATGCAGGAAAATATTTTTTGGAAAAGCAAAAACGTTCTACCGGAGTTTCAGAAAGTGAATTAATTAAAATAGCAGTAAAATCAATGGGATTAGATGAGCTTGGTCCATTTAAGCCGGAAGAGCGTATTATAGAATATATGTTGAAAGATAAGAGCAGCGAAAAATTAATTAACATGCCATTAAATGCTTTTGCTGATGAAACCGCTTCAGAAAGTCCTGCTCCGGGTGGTGGTTCTATTTCTGCTTATGTTGGTGCTTTAGGAATTTCGTTAGGAACAATGGTGGCTAATTTATCTTCTCATAAACCCGGTTGGGATGATAGATGGAAAGAATTTTCTGATTGGGCTGATAAAGGTCAGCAATACAAAAAACAACTTTTAACTTTAGTGGATGAAGATACCAATGCTTTTAATAAAATAATGGCAGCATTTGCTTTGCCCAAATCAACCGAAGAAGAAAAACAAGCCAGAACACAAGCCATTCAAGAGGCAACAAAATATGCTACCGAAGTTCCTTTTAAAGTTATGCAGTTAGCCTATCAATCTATGGAAGTTATTAAAGCAATGGCAGAAATTGGAAATCCTAATTCTGTGAGTGATGCAGGTGTTGGAGCTTTATGCGCAAGAACTGCAGTAATGGGTGCTTATATGAATGTGCGAATCAATGCTGCGGGATTATCAGATAAAGAATTTGCCAATGATATTATTGCAAAGGGAAAAGAAATTCAAGATAAAACTCAGGCACTTGAAGCAGAAATATTATCTATCGTAGATTCAAAATTATAATCTTTATAAATTAAAATAAAAAAGGGATGCATTGCATCCCTTTTTTATTGTTTAAACATTAAATTAACGTTGTAACGTAACATGCCCTTTTTCAAAGTATTCTTTACCGTCTAATCCTTTTGCTTCAATAATAAAGAAGTAAACACCATCAGGAGCTAATACACCGGCCGGTGTTCTTCCATCCCAACTTCCATTGGTAGTATCCCATTCATAAATTTTAGTGCCCCAACGATTAAATATTTCAGCCTTTACAGAGGCTAATCCAATTCCATCTACTCTGAATAAATCATTTATCCCATCACCGTTTGGCGAAAATATATTTGGTACCATAAAGGATGATACAATATCCACAATAATTTTACAAGTGGCAGTATCAATACATCCATAAGCATTACGAGCAACAAGCATTACTTCGAATTCTCCACTTTTTTGATAGATATAAGTAGGCGTTTCTACATTTGTACTATCGCCATTTCCAAAATACCACATGTAACTGTCAGCTCCGGTACTATTATTTGCAAAAGCTACGGTTAATGGAGCTTTACCGTTTTCTGGGTTACATACAATTTCAGCATTTATTGCAGCGGTATCTCCAATGTTAACCGTACCTGAAACACTGCATCCATTGGCATCAGTTACAGTTACGGTATATACACCACTCAACAGATTGAAAGCAGTATCAGTTGTTTGATTATTGGTATCATTCCATAAGTAAGTAAATGAACCGCTTCCACCCGAAGCTGAAACACTTGCTTGACCATTAGCCGCACCACAAGTAGCTGATATGGAATCTAAAACTAAAATAATTTGTGTTGGCGAAATAATAGTTGTGTCGTTTGTAGCTGTACAGCCTTCACTATCTGTAACAGTAAGCGTATAGGTGCCTGCTCCTAATCCTGTTAAGTTTTGTGTAGTTCCAACATTTGGATTCCACGTAAATGTAAATGGTGCCTGACCTCCTGTAATGGTAGTTATAATTGAGCCATTATTAGCTCCGAAACAGGTAACATTTTGTGTTGCAAATGATATGTTTATTGGTGGAATAACTACAACCGGAACTTGTATAGTTCGAGTACAGTTTCCACTTGTAATGGTTACTGAATAGGTAGTAGAAACAGTAGGAGAAACCACCGGATTAGCAAGTACTGAATCTGCAGTTAATATAGGAGACCATACATAGGTAAAAGTTCCATTTCCACCACCTGCGTTTGCATTTAATGTTGTTGATTGTCCCGAGCAAATTGTATCAAGTACTGGATTAGTTGTAATTAATTGATTGCTTACAGTTGCTGTTATGGGTGTTCTGGAACTTTCATCACAACCCGGTATAACTGATGTAACATATACGGTTATTGATGAACCTGAGTTAGGCAAATTAACGGCCAATCCTAATGCGCTACTGCTTTGTAATAAGTTTCCACCGCTTGGTTGATCGTACCAGTTATAGGTTGTTACTCCTGATACCGGATTAATTGTTATAACAACAATTCCGGTATCGCAAACTGTAATATTGAGTGGTTGTGGAGCTTCAACAGAATCGGCAATAATATTTAATTGAGAAAGTGTTGCACTTGTACAGCCAAAACTATTTTGAGCTTCAACATAAACGGATGTATTAGTAGAAAGAGGGCCTAATGTTAATGTTGAACCACTACCTAAAAGATTTCCACCCGGAGCATCATACCAGTTAAAATTATCGCCCGGATTTCCACTTGCTGAAACTGTTATTGTTCCTCCTACACAAACCGTATCATCAGATACAACAGGTGGCGAAGGAAGAGGATAAACATCGAAAGGAATAGAAATTGAATTTAAAGGTCCGCAACATTCTGATATTACTTGTAAGGATACGGTATAAGTAATTGTAGATGATGTTGAATTTGTAAATGTAATATTTGTACTTCCTGATGTAGGATTACTAATAACAGCAGCAGGAGTTACAGACCACTGAAAACTATACCCTAATACATTGTTTAAGGAACTTGTGAAAGTTGCCGTACCCGGACAGATTGCTTGTGCACTTGCAATAATTGTTCCTGCAGATGGCGGATTAGTTAATATATTATTAAAATCAGTATAGGTATTTCCGTCCATTACAACAGTTTTTCTTCCGGTTGTAGAATATTGTGTTGAAGTGGAAGCGCCAATTCCGGAAGCTGGTGTTGCGCTTGAACCATAAGATGTCCAATTAGGATTTCCATGTGAAGTGCTATGAGTTATATTAACATTTGTACATGCAATATTTTCTACAGAAATAACCGGTTGCGCTGAAAGATTTAGATTGGTATTTTGAGCTAAAGCCGTGCTTGAAGCATCGGTATATATAGCAACAGAAACACCGGCAGCACCATTACCTCCCGGACCACCATCACCACCTCTGCCACCATTTCCACCATTTCCACCTCTTCCAACTTCTCCACTGCTATAAGTACTTCCTAAGCCACCTAAACCACCTGCACCACCTAAACCGCCTGGCCCACCAATTCCACCTGGCCCGGCAGCTCCAACATTTATACTACAATCTATTACGTTACCATTTGCACCGTTATTGAATAGATAAATACCAAATGCAGAGCCTCCTCCATAACCACCTGTTCCACCGGTTCCTCCTTGGCCGCCACCGCCACCGCCACCACCACCGGAACCGGCTCCGTCTATACAAAAAGTACCTCCTTGACCTGCTCCACCGCCTCCGCCTTTACCTCCTTGCCCGCCTGTACCGTCAGTTCCTGTTCCTCCTTGTGGTCCCGGATTCCAAAATCCTCCTATATGGCTACCGGGTGCTCCTGCAGCTCCTACAGTTCCATTGGTACCGTTAGCTCCATTCGCACCATTAACTCCATTGTTACCTCCTGAACAACCATTTGCAGATCCTCCTGTTCCTCCCAATGTTTGTTGTGTACATGCTGCAAAAACGCCTCCTCCGTTACCACCTGTTCCTCCTGGTCTTGCTTCTTGACCTCCGCTAGCTCCACCTCCACCGCCACCGCCATTTCTTGCATTGGTTGAACATTGTCCTATATTACCATTATTACCATTATTACAACAACTAGGGCTGGTTGCTCCACTACCACCATTACCTCCCCCTGCACCTGCAATACCTGCAGCACCGGGAGTTCCACCAGTACCATTCCCAATAGCATTTCCTCCATTTCCACCATTGGTTGCTCCTGCACCGCCACCGCCACCACCGCCTAAGCCGGAACGTGCTTGATCATCAATATCACCGGCACTTCCATTTCCCCCATTTCCTCCTATAGTTCCATTTTGGCCTGGACTTCCATTTAATCCAGCACTCGCATTTCCAGTAATAATTTGACATCTAACAATATTGTAATTAGAACATCCATTCATGTGAATGCCATATACAGATACTCCTAATGGATTGGAAACTGTTGCAGCCGGTGCATTATCAACTTGTATGGTTAAATCTTGTAATCTAAAATTGGAAGCACCATTTATTTCAAATGCAGTTATTCGAGGTGCATTAGGTTGCCCTTGCACATTAGCATTTGTTCTAAAGATAGTTGTTGCACCGGCTTGGCTTGATTTTGTTGTAAAAGTAGGATCGTAACCTCCTTCTAATGTAATAAAGCTGGTTAAATTGGTAATAGGGTTATTAATAGTATAGGTGCCTTGAGCCATTTTTATCACTACATTATTACATTGTGCCATAGTTAAGGCAGTAGCTAAGTCGGTTGGGCTTGTTCGCGAAAATCCGTTTCCTCCACCGGTTGTATTTACATATATTACATCGCAAGAAGGATTAGGGTTGGGTGAAGGATTGCTAACAGTTGCAGTTACAGAATTTCCTACACATCCACTTGGCGAAGTTACTGTAACTGTATATGTTCCCGGACCTGCATTTAAAGTAGAACTTGGTACTCCATTATCAGTTTGAGTGGCAGACCCTGACCAACTGTAATTACAATTGGTACATGGGTTTCCGTTTATTGTTGCAGTAGCAGTTAAAGGAGCTGTGCCTGAGCAGATGGATACATTAAGCGGGGTAACAGTAACAACAGGAGGATTTACAATTTGAACTAATTGAGAGGCTGTTCGCGTACAACCTCCATATGTTACAGAAACGGTATAAGTGGTAGAAGTAGATGGGTTTACCGTAATATTATCGCTTGAACCGGAAACAGGTGACCAAGAATAAGTAGCTCCGCTTGTAGGACCTCCAAGGGCAGTTAGAACTGTTGAATTTCCTGTACAAATCTGTGCTGGATTTGCTGTAATAGATATTGGGGCGAGATAGTTAAATGTAATAGATGATCCATTAGCCATTGCATTGCCACAATTGTCAAGAAGGGAATTGCCATCAGTTCCGGTATTTACGGTTAAGGTGTAAGTGCCTGAAGGAATTTGTGGGGTATTGTTGTATGTAATTATAACTTGGTTGGTAAAAGAATTTGGACCACTGCATCCATTGCCATTTGCAGAAATAATAGATACAGGACCACCAGGACCGGTTAATGAAAAATCGCTTGCACTAATGCTGCTGCATTGAATAGGTTCACTTAATTGTAAAGTAATGGTATTGCTGGTACACGATGCTGTTGCTGTGCCTAATGTTGGTGCAGATTGGTCAAAAATTTGTGCAGTACCCGAAAATGTTATGGTATATCCATTATTGTTCTGAGAATAGTTATCAATTACTAATACATAGGTTTGTCCCGCAGTTACATTTAAACCGGGCATTATGGGGGCTTGGCTGGCACTATAACTAATTGGAATTGTAGATGAAGCATTATTTGCATCTAGCCCTGTGTTACCATAAGTTGCTGAAAAGTTACATCTAACTGGTGTTAAATTGGGTATAGCTGAACAACTTGAATTAGTTATATCATACAATGCAAAATCATAATCCATTGAAGTTTGGATTATAAATCCAAATGTTCCACTGTTTTGAACGGTAAATACATACCAAACAGAATATTGCTCACCAGCTAATAAACAATTATTATAAACTTCTTGAACTGAACCAAATCCTGTATATGAGTTACTTTGGGTATAGGTTTGTTGGCAAACAGGAATCGCTCCTGAGCAGTCTTGTTCGGGACCTGTTATTTTTAAACCATTTTTAAAAGTTTCTTTCTTTTTGGAATAAATGTAATTTCCATTATCATCGTAAGGCATTTCCCAAAGCTTTGGCGATTCTTTGGTTAAAGCTTCATATTGTATAAGTTTTTGATATTTTAAATCAATTTCTTCTTGTGTGGGTGTTCGATTTTCTTGTGCATAAATATTAAAAATACAGCATACTAATAGTGTGAATGCAGCGAAAAAACGTATAATTTGTTTCATATTATAATTTAGTTTTTAACAAATTTTAAGACAGTTAAAACTTTTAAAGGTTGCTTTAATAGGCTAAATATATAACAATTTATGGATTGTTATGTGAACAAAGTCTTAAAAAATTTGTTATAATTTTCTTAACTAAATCAGATGAGGTTTCAGGATGGAACTGAACGCCAAAAATTTTTTTTGTTTTATGTTGCATGGCTTCATTAGGATAGTCATCTGAATTTGCTAATAAAATAAAATCTTTTGGGAGCGTAATTCCTTCAGTGTGATCTTGTGAAACAATAATTTGACTGGTTTCAATACCTTCAAAAAGAGGTGAATTATACACAATATTGATAGGAATATTAGTTCTAACTTCTTTACCTAAAAACATTTCAGCACCAAATAACATCCCAATAACTTGATGACCAAAACAAATTCCTAGAATAGGTATTTGGCAGTTTTTTAAAAATAAAAAAGGTTGAAGTAGTTTTTCTTTATCAGACTTGGTAATTAGAATTGGTGCTCCACTAATTATAATGCCATTACAGTTTTCGACATGCTCAGGATTTAAATCCTGCATTTTAACTAATTGGATATTTGCTCCAAAATCCGTAACTAGATTACAAATATTTGGGACTTTAGAGCTTCCGCAATCAATTATTAAAATATCATTTACCAAATTACAGCACGATTTGCTTCATCACGATACATTTTATTTTTTTCCGTAACGTTAAAGGCTTTATAAAATGTTTCCATGTTAGATAAAGGGCCTAAAACCCTAAATCTACCGGGAGCATGAGGGTCGGTCAATACTAATTTTCTTAAATACTCTGGTCGAACATTTTCTTTCCAAACTTGTGCCCAAGCTATAAAAAAGCGTTGATCTCCGTTAAATCCATCTATTATTTTATCGGTTTTACCTTTTTGCGAAATCTTATATGCATCATAAGCAACGGCTAAGCCTCCCAAATCTGCAATGTTTTCGCCTAATGTAAGCTCTCCGTTTACAAATAAATCTTTATCTGCCTCATATTTGTTAAATTGTTCAATAAGTATTTTTGTTTTTTCTTTAAATAATCGTTCATCTTCTTCGTTCCACCAATTAATCATATTGCCATTGGCATCGAATTTAGAACCCATATCATCAAAGGCATGAATTAATTCGTGTCCGATAATTGCGCCAATTGCTCCATAGTTTACGGCATCGTCAGCATTAAAATCGAAAAACGGAGGCATCATAATAGCTGCAGGGAAAACAATTTCATTCATTAATGGACTGTAATAAGCATTTACAGTTTGTGGGGCCATTCCCCATTCGTTTCTATCTATAGGTTTACCTAATTTTGAAATCATTCGTTTATGTTCAAAAGCTTTTGAACGTAGAAAATTTTCAGCATAATTATTCTTAACAATGCTCAAATTTGAGTAATCTTTCCAATTATCAGGGTAAGCTAATTTACGATTGATATTTTCTAATTTTTCAAGGGCTTTTTGCTTAGTTTCTTCACTCATCCATTCTAAATTTTTTAAACGAAGGCTAAAGGCTTTGAAAATATTATCTACCATCAGATTTATTTTTTCTTTCGCTTCAGGTGTAAAGTTTTGTTCAACATATAAGTATCCAACCGCCTCGCCAATAGTTTCATTTAAAATATTAATTACTCTTTTCCAGCGGGGTTTCATTTCTTTTACTCCGGTAAGTGTGGTTCCATAAAATTTAAAGTGCTGTTGTTCCAACTCGGGATGCAACTTGGTAGCCGTATGTTTTAATAAATGCCATTTTAAATAAGATTTCCATTGTTGTAAGCTCAAACTTTTAAAAAGAGAATTTGCTTTTTTAATAAATTCAGGTTGTGTAACAATAATTTCTTTAATCGATGTTTGAACACCAATTGTTTTGAAATAAATATCCCAAGCAATATTTGGAGCGAGTTTTTTTAAACTGTCAATTTTTATTTTATTATATTGTTTTTCTATGTCACGTAATTCAACTCTCGACATGGATGATTTAGCTAAATCTTTTTCAATCGAATAAACTTGTTTACCATATGTTTCGGCTGATTCAGGGTAATTTCCGGAAAGTTCAAATATTTTAATTAAATGTTTTTGATAAGCCTCTTGTATGGATTTTGATTTTTCATCTTCTTTTAAATAATAATCTCTATCAGGTAATCCTAAACCATCTTGCGACAAATAGGGTATGTATTGTGTACTGTTTTTGGCATCTTGCATGATATAAAAACCAAATAATGGTTCGGCTCCAATGGTGTGTAATTGAGCAATTTGTGTTATAACATCGTTTGTGTTTGCTATGGCTTCAATTTTACTTAGATAGGGTTTTATTGCATTTATACCTAATTTATTTATTTGAGAAGTATCCATAGCTGAATTAAAATAGTCTTTTACTTTTTGATGAATGGATCCTTCTTGCCAATTAGGATTTTCTGATAATTTTAATAATAGCGAATAAAGAATTTTAGTATTTAATTCATTTAAAACGTTAAAGCTATTCCAGCTGCTTTCTGTTTCCGGAATGGAGTTATTTCGCAACCATGTTCCATTAGCATATTCATAAAAATCATCGGCAGGATTTATTTTTAAATCCATTGCATCAATATCAACACCTTTTAAATTTGCCGAAATGTTGGCATTAAACGATACTAATAAAAATAGTAATGTAAGAATGCTAATGGTTTTTAGGGTGCATTTCATAGTGCAATTTTTTTACTCGATTACATCATCCATTTTTTCTCTTGCCAATTCTTTTGCAAAGTCAATAAATACCTGATATGCCGGTGTAAATACAAAACGGTCTTCAGCAGTTTTTTCTACAATATTTCTACGCGCCATGGCATTAATAATATTTTTGCGCGATTCGCGATCTTTTAATTGTTTGTTGTTTCTGATGATATCGTTAAATGTTGTTTCTTCAAAATAGCGTTCAATAGTATCAATTTCAAATTCGGCATATTGTATTTGATCCATAAAATTTCGTCCGTCTCTGTCTAATTCATAACATAATATGGCGAAAAATATGCTTACATCTCTTGAAAAAGTTTCGTTTGAATCGGGAGAAATCAGATAGGCATAATCGCCAGTAATTTTTAAGTCGTAATTAAAAGATGCTTTAAAGAATTCTGTATAAAAATCTTCATTATCTTTTAATGATTGAAAATGATCTTCATCGCGGAGCAAAAATTTCCCACTTAGTAAATCATCAACAATTAAACGGTGGCTTTTAGGATATTCCATAGCTGTTTATTTTTATTACGGGTGCTTTTATTATGGTTTCGGTAGTTTTTATTTCAATCTTATTTTCTCCTTCTATTTCTACATCCATGTTATCTTCAAACAGTAAGGAGGTAAGTGCAAAAAATTTATCGGGGCTTATATCTTCTTTTTCATCTAAAAGTGCATCGGTACACCAGTAAAAGAAATTCTTAATGGGCAATTCTGCTTGCAGTCGTTCGATGTAACGGTCTTTATTAAATAGCCATTTTTCGCTTGATACATTTTCTTCTTCAATGTATATATTGTCTTCAACCGTAAATTGAGCAAAAAACTCAATGGTGTTGAGATACATATTTTTGCTGATAATACTTTCGCGAGTATTTCGTAAAAGTGGTGGAGTAGGAGTTTTGTAAGGTTTTTTAAGGAATAAAATCATTCCTGTTAAGATTAATGATTCTGAGCGTATGCGTTCAATTAATGGTAAAAGTTCGTTGGTTAAAATTTTTGCTTCGCGTAACAATCCATCGTTGGTATGTATTAGTTGGCTGTATAGGTTTTCAAATTTCATTCGTATGTTTTCATCGGGATGAATTAATCTGCGATGATTTGCATAGTGGGCTAATTCATAAAGTTTATTCGAAATGGAATTTGTATGATTGATGTCCAATATGCGGTTCATTGGAATGATGTATTCTTCAATCCAACGAGATGCTCTTATAACTTTTTCGCGATAATCAATTTTTTCGAGATTGGCTTTGAGTTTACGAGTTTCGGCAAGTAAGGCATTGGTGTTTTTCTCAATCATATCGTTAAATTGAGAAATTTCCAAGGCCATATCATTAATACTTGCTGCAAGTACTTCTTTTTCTTTTTCAATATTTTCTTGAATTTTACCAAATAGCTGCGTAATTGAAAAATTATATTTTTCAATAGTTTCGGGCAGCATTGGTTTAAATTCATCCAATACAAATTGTAGTAAGGCTACAAAAACGGGAACAAATTCGTAATTGCCGTTTATTTCTTTTAGAATTTTGTATTCTACAAGCGTGTTTTGTATTTGATTGTTATGCTTATTACAAATTTCGTTTAATTGTTGTGCCGTTATTAATTGATTTTTTTGTTGCACAGCAAACAAATCCTGCAAAGTTTCGAAATACTCTAACAGGAATCGTAGCAGGGTTTTAGGTTCGGCTCTCATATTCCTATAGAATTATTTTTTTGCAGTTTTTAGTTTATTTCCTTTTGATTTTTCATCTTCTTTTTTAGTTTGCCATACTACGTTTGAATCATTTATCATAATCTTACCTGATTTATTGTGGAACAAGAAATAATATTTGTTAAAGTCAGGCATTGGATCGGGAGCTGCAAATATGGGTATAAAGTAATGTTCTTTGCAAAACTTCACTAACTCAGGTCTGTTGTTACGGTCAATTGTCGCAACTTCGTCTATAAATAGTGCTATTCTATTATTGGGGTCGTTAACGGCTAAACGATTAATAATAGACATGATAATTACCAAACGAATCATACGGTCTGTTCCATCTGACTCTACTTGTCCGGCTAAATCAACTTTTTTCTCTTCGCCATTTTTAATTAAACTTAATTCTATCTCGAATAAATCAGAAAAGTTTATTTTTTTGCCGGTATCTAAATAATGTTCTAATAAGCGTAAATTTTCTGATTGGTTAAAATCAAAAGTCATTTGTCCTTGTATATCTTGTATGGAGTGAATTTTTTTGAGTTCTTCAACGGTACGTTTATTGTCTACTAATCGTATTTGCAAAGATTCAATGTCAGAAATTTTAATTTTAGATAATTTAGGATTAAAGCGATTGTAAACAAATGATTGAAAATCTTCATATCGCTTTAGTAATGAATATGCCGGATTGGCAAATTGTGCAGATATACTTTGCAATAAAGCATCAATACTTTTTTCTTTATCGTTTAAACATGCAATTTCTTCTTCTACATATTTTATAAATTCACTTTCATCAGCTAATGTATTGTTTAAAATAATTTTTAGTTTATCAAATAATCGGAGTTTGTTGTCTTTTAAGGTTTCGCGTTCGTTGTTGTATAATTTGAGTTTGTTGTATAGTTGATCGAGCGATTCGGTGCTTTCAAACGGAATTGGTTCAATGCCGATGTATTCGAGTTCTAATTTATGTTCTTTTAATAATTTAATGCGTTGTTCTGTAGCTTGTCGTTTGTCTTTTTTCTCATCTAAGCCTTTGGCAATAGCTGCCATTTCTATGTTTATGTCTTCTATTTGTTTTTCCATTTCATTTTTTTCGGAGTATAGTTTTTTTAATACTCCTTCGAGTTGGAAAATGGATTTTTCTATTGCCGGTTTTGCTCCTATTTTTTTGATTTTTTCTTTAGTGCTTTCTATTTCCGACTCAATTTTTTGTATTTCTGATTTTGTTTTTTCAATATCTGAAACTGTTTTTAATAGTTGTTCTGTTTCTTTTTGTTCGTTTTTTAAAACTTTTAGTTCTTCTTTTAATTCTTCTACCGATGGTAGTTCTTTTAATTCAAGTTTTTCCGGCAGATTTATTTCGCCATCAAATAGTTTAACAGTTTTACCTGTTTTGCTGATTTTTTTAACTATTAAATTGCTGTTTTGACTAGAAAATTCAGGCGATAAAATGTAGTTTAATAATTTTTTGTCTTCTTGTTTCGTAGCAATATTGTGAATTAATTGCTCGTCAAAATGTTTAATCTGATTTTCTAAACGGGTTATGTTATTATTTAATGTGCTTAATTTTTTTTCGAGTTGATGTACGGTTAATTTTTTAAATTCAATGGTTGAAATACGAGCTTCGTATTCTTTTCTTTGTTTGTTGAGATTTTCTAAACTTTGTCTTAAAAAGTCAATACCTTCAAATGAGTTTATTTCTTTTAGCTCTCTGTTTCGCTCGTTTAATAAATCGGTTTTATTTTTTATATCGGCCGATATTTCACCGATTTTTCTATTAATCTCTTGCTCTTTAGGTTTTAAAACTTCGTTAATACGATGATAGTAGTCGGCTATTTCTTGATCTATAATTCTAAATGAACCTTCTAAGTTTGGAATAGCTGTTTCATAAGCCTTATTGTATGCATATAGTAATTCTCCAATAATTCGGCTGGAAGCATTGTATCGGTTTACTGCTTCTCTAAAAATATAAAAATCTTCTTTAATAGATTTGATAGCTTTTATCTCATTATTTATTTTGAGCAAGTCTGTAATATCTTTTTTGTTTTTTTGCGAAAAGTTTACGCCTTCATTTTCGCGATTATCGGCAATAATTAAGGCTTCTTTAAGGGTTTTATTGGTAATTAATTTTGTATTAATAAGGTATCGATAAATTTTGGAAAAATTATTGCTTATTCCATCTGTTTTAACTGTATCTTCTAACCAAACCACACCATTGTTATTTCTACCTCGCTGATAAACATGATTAAATACTTCGGTTTTATTTTTGTAAGGATAGTAAGTAATTCCCTTAGTAATTAAGCGAGTTAAAACTTCTTCAAACATTAATAATCTAGGTAAGCCATTTTCATTTTCGAAGAAGAAGCTTTCATCATAAGCATGATCAATTCTATAATATTCTAATTCGCTTTCTACGTTTCGTTTTACTAATATGCAATAATGTTCATGTTTAAAAATTTCAAATATTACATAGCTTTTAGTATGTGATGGAAAGTAATGGTGTATGGTTTCTTTATCGCCTCTTCTGTTGCCACTAAAGGTCATTTTAGCACCATCTACTACAAATAAAAAATTGAGTGTATAAATTAAGGTACTTTTACCAATATTATTTGCTCCGATTAATTGTATTGAATCACAATCATCAAATCGAATTCGAGCTTTGGCATAAGTTTTTGAATTGAGCAGAACAATCTGTGTAAGCATAATTTAAAGTTTATTGAATGCTCTAATTTCTGCATCATTTCTTTGAGTTCAAATTTTTGTTTTAAACAGATGTTAATAATTTTATTAGCAATTGATTAATAAGGGATTTGCTTATTCAATTTAAAATTAACCTTGTAAGAATTAAAAAATAAATTAGTAGGAGATTAGTTGAAATTGATAGAGAAAAACAAAAAAATTGATAATGTTTTTGTTAAAATAAATCAAAAAAAAACTAAAAGTGCCTTTAATTTAGTTGAGGATTTTGCGGAATATTAGCAACAAAATTAAACTCTTTACCAAGTTCTTTAATTACATTAACCCACATGGTATTTCCTTCGTCTTCGTTAAAAAGTGGAATATGTTTACGACCTGCAACATACCACGAATTTGATTTAATTTCATCATCTAATTGTTGAGGCCCCCAACCGGAATAACCAAGAAAAAAACGTATATTGCCATTATGAAGAAACCCGTTTTGAATTTCTTCTTTAATTTGTTCAAAATCGCCACCCCAATATAATCCCGGAATAATTTCTAAACTATCAGTTACTTTTTTTGAAGTGTGAATATAGTATAAATGATTGTTATCAACCGGCCCACCGGAATATACTTTTCCATCAAATTCAGGAAAATTTTCAATTAATTCATGAATACTTACGTTAATAGGTTTATTTAAAACAAAACCAATGGCTCCTTCATCGTTATAATCGGCAAGTAATATTACGGTTCTGCTAAATGTCAAATCGTTCATAAATGGATCTGACAATAAAACTCTGCCTTTTGCGGGTTTTAATGTGTTTTTTGGGAGCAAATCAAATAAATCATTCATAATTTTGAACTTGTGTTGAAATTATAATTTCAAAAACTTTGCCAATTTAAATTAAAAACGAATATTGAATAGGATAGTTGTTTTTATTCTTCAGAACTTTTTAACAAATAAAACAGAAGTGTTGATAAATTTGTTTTTGGCAAAATAAGATGACTCGATTTAAGTATTAATTATTAGTTTCGTGCTATGGAAGTTTTAAGAAATTATATCAATTCTATACGTAGAGATTTTGCAGATAGGCCACTAGATGAAAAAAGCTTAAGTAATAATCCTTATCAAGTGTTTGAAGAGTGGTTTGAACAAGCTGTTCAATCGCAAATACTTGATCCTTATGCAATGGTAATAGCTACTTGCGGAAATGATAAACAGCCAACTTTAAGAACGGTTTATATGCGCGATATTTCACCAAACGGAATTATTTTTTATACCAATTACAACAGTAAAAAAGGAAAAGATTTGGCAGAAAATGACAAAATTTCTGCACTTTTTTTATGGGTTGAGTTAGACCGACAAATAAGAATAGAAGGTGTTGCTAAAAAAGTTTCTGCCGAAAAATCAGATGAGTATTTTTCTTCACGTCCGCGTGAAAGTTGTATTGGTGCATGGGCCAGCAATCAAAGCGATGTAATTGAAAGTAGAAATGAACTTGAAAAAAGAATAAAATACTACGAAGAAAAATTTAAGGACTTTGAAAAAATACCCCGCCCGGATTTTTGGGGAGGTTATCTTATTGAGCCATTTGCATTTGAATATTGGCAAGGTCGCCCGAGCCGATTACACGATAGAATTCGATTTGAGTTGCAAGAAAATAATTCATGGATTAAAAAACGATTATCGCCATAAATAATATGTATGTTTCTGAAACAAATGTTCGTGTACGTTATGCCGAAACGGATAGGATGGGATATGTGTATTATGGAAATTATGCTACATATTATGAAGTTGGAAGAGTAGAAGCATTACGTCAATTGGGTTTAAGTTATAAAGAAATGGAAGATAGCGGCATTATGCTTCCCGTATTGGAATTTAGTATTAAGTATTTTAAACCCGCATTCTACGATGAGTTATTAACCATAAAAACGATTATACCTGAAATACCTCAAGCAAGAATTAAATTTTTATACGAATGTTATAACAGCAATAATATTCTCTTAAATAAAGGCGAAACAACTTTAGTGTTTGTAAATGTTAATTCTGGAAGGCCCTGCAGTGCACCAATTTCTTTTTTGGAAAAAATTAAACCTTTTTTCCAAAATAAAATTTAGATATTTAATGTTTAAACATATTAATTGCTGCAATATAAGCAGTAGCCCATGCCGCCTGGAAATTAAATCCACCCGTAACGCCATCAATATCCAAAACTTCACCGGCAAAATACAAGTCATTCACCTTTTTGCTTTGCATGGTTTTAAAATCAATTTCTTTTAGGCAAACACCCCCGCATGTAACAAACTCTTCTTTAAATGTTGTTTTGCCATGTGCTTTATAAGTATCGCGTTGAATGGTATCTATTAGTTTATTTATTTCTTTATTTGAAACATCTGCCCAACGTTTATTTTCATCAATTCCTGATTTATTAATTAAAAAACTCCAAAGGCGTAAAGGCAATTCAAAACCTTGACGATTGATAATTTTTTGACTGCCAAAATTTAATTTTTGATGCTCAAAAAAGTTTTTTAATTCTACATCATTCATCTCGGGCAGCCAATTTATTTGTATATCGTAATTGTAGTTTAGTGCAAATAATTCTCTTGCTGCAAAAGCTGAAAGTTTTAATATTACAGGGCCGCTAAACCCCCAATGGGTAATTAATAAAGGCCCTTCTTCTTCCATTTTTAAAGGAAGTAATTTTACTCTGGCTTTTTTTACTGATACCCCCATTAGTTGCGATATTGGATTTTTTATTAGGTTAAAAGTAAATAATGAAGGTACCGGAGGTATGATGGTATGACCCAATTTTTCAATCCATTTATAGTGTTCCAATTTCGGATGTCCGCCTGTTGCTATCAAAAGTTTATGGCAAGATAATTCTTTACCATCTGCTAATTTTAGAATAAATCCCTTTTCTTGGGGGGCAATGTTTGTTACTTCGCAATTTTGCCAAATGGTTACACGATGTATTTGTGCTTCTTTTAAAAAACAGTCAATAATTGTTTGTGAACTGTCTGTAATAGGAAACATTCGGCCATCTTCTTCTGTTTTTAGTTTAACTCCTCTTTCTGAAAACCACATAGCCGTTTCAAGTGGCGAAAACTTAGAGAATACGCTTAATAACTCTTTTGCTCCACGAGGATAATATTGAATTAATTCTTTAGGATCGAAGCAAGCATGAGTTACATTGCATCGGCCGCCTCCGGAAATTTTAACTTTAGAAAGTAATTTGTTCGATTTTTCAATTAATAATACTTTTTTTTCAGGGAATAATGTTGCAACATTAATTGCATTAAACATTCCTGCAGCACCACCTCCAATTACTATTAAATCAAATCTAAGCATTTTTTAATGTATTATTACTTCGGTGGCGCCAAAACCATATTTTCTAAAAGAAGCATCTTGAAAACTAATACTATCGTAACCCGATAATATTTTTCTTATTTCTGATTTTAAAACACCATTTCCAACTCCATGTATGAAAATTATTTTTTTTTCGCCTTTTGCAATGGCATTTTCTAAATTTTTTCTGAAATGTCGTAATTGAATATCTAAAATTTGTCCATTGCTTAAATGGCTGTAGTTATCCATTAACTCTTCTATATGTAAATCTATTTCTAATGCGTAGGTTCTTTTATTTTTATGTTTATGAGAACTTTTAGTTACTTGATTATCTTCTTTTTCTAAAATAATTTTTTGAACTCCTTTTAATTTTTCTTTTTTTTCAGGCTTATCAATTTTAGGGATAATGTTAATAATTTCTTTGACTGCAACTAATTGTGATATTAAAAAAGGTGCATTTAAACCATTTTCTAATTCTACAATGGCTGTTTTTTTATCTTTAAAAGAAATAATGGTTCCTTCTCCAACTTCATCTAAAAATCGTACCTTGTCTCCAATCTTAAACATTTCGAAAATATTTTTACACAAAAATATTTATTAAAATTTATATATGCATTTGCCATACAAAAATGAAAATCCATGGAAAATTTTAAAATCGGATGAAATTTATGATACTCCTTGGATTAAAGTAATTCGGCACGAAGTTATACATCCATCAGGAAATCCGGGAGTGTATTCAGTTACGCATTTTAAAAATTTTGCCATAGGTATTTTACCATTAGATGATGAAAATAATACATGGTTAGTGGGTCAATATCGTTTTCCATTGAATAAATATTCATGGGAAATTCCTGAAGGAGGTGGTCCGTTAAATATATCACCATTAGAATCTGCTCAACGTGAATTAAAAGAAGAAACAGGTATCACTGCTAATGAATTTATTGAAATTCAACGCATGCACTTGAGTAATTCAGCAACTGATGAGTTAGCTATTTTATATGTAGCAAAAGAATTAAGTTTTGGTGAAGCACAACCGGAAGAAAGCGAAGAATTAAATTGTGTCAAAATTCCTTTTGAAGAAGTGTATAAGAAAGTTATAAACGGTGAAATAACAGATAGCTTAACAGTTGTTACTGTTTTAAAAGTAAAATTGATGATGCTGGAAGGAAAAATCTAGAAATATAGAAAATGAAATTTGCTTCCGTATTTATTGAATTCTAATGCAGGTGCAGGAATTTTTAAAATATTTATTACACTGAATATATTTTTTAAATATTTATTTTTAACGGGTATTTTTTTTAAATCAATATCAATTGAAATTAAAAATTGTCGCTTGTGATTTGCCTTTAAGTAATAAGTTGCATTATTTTTTTGTATTTCTACCAATTGATTGTTTCTGGCAGCAATCATACCTTCTCCACTATAGCCCAAAGCCAGATTCAGCCAATTTGGGAAATAAGCTTTTTCTATTTTAAAAATGGATGAAGGATTTAAACTCAACCAGTAAGTTTGTCCGTTATAATCTTTTAAAATTTGTTCTGCATAGGTTTTTCCAAGTAAATTAGGGCGAAGCGGAGCATAACCACTTTCAGAAAACGAAAATTTTAAGGTAAAAAAAATTTCTGCACCTAACTGATGTTGTGTTATTGCAAGCGCTGTTCCGCTAGCGTTCGCAAATATATCACCCCATGAAAAGCCCCATTTTTCAGAAAAACCATCGAGTATTTCAATTCCGAGCAAATAGCTAAAACTATAAAGGCCTGAAATTAAATTAGCTTTTTTATTTGTAAGTCCACACCATTTATATAAAGCATTACAGTAGTTGGTTAAATGATAAGCTGAAAATAAATGTCCTATTTTATCCATTTGTAACCATTCAGCATTATCATTAAAAAAACGAAACTGTGAGCTATGATGTTCTTTGTACCAAGCTTCATTCAGTACGATTATTGTAGCTGCAGTAAATACTGTTTGGGTTGTTATTGATAAATTAAATCTATGTTTATGTGTATGAATGGAGTCTATTTCATTTTGGCTGTATGCAGAAAATGAAATTGGAAAGATGAATAGAATAAGAATAAATTTTTTCACCATTCAAAATTAGAGTTTTGTGCTAAATACCACAATTATTACTTTCTTTGCATAAAATAATTCGATAATGAAAAAGTTAATTTTTCTTTTACTTATACTTTTTACTTTCATAGCAGTTAATGCCCAAGACAATTCTTCGAAAGAAGAAGTATATTCTAAGGTAGATGTAATGCCTGAATATCCCGGTGGAATGGATGATTTATCCTATTTCTTTTATACCCATTTAAAATATCCGGAAGATGCTAAAAAAGATAAAATAGAAGGAACCGTTTTTATTTCGTTTATTGTAGATGAAGTTGGTAGAGTTAAAAATGTGAAAGTAGTAAAAGGTGTATACCCATCATTAGATAAAGAGGCAATTCGAGTGGCGTCTCAAATGCCCAAGTGGACCCCTGGAAAACACAATGGTAAAAATGTAAAAGTTCAGTTTAATCTACCCGTTAAATTTACATTAGCTGAAGAGCAGAAATAAAAACTAATGAGAATTTAAAAACTCTATAGTTTTTTTATTGAAAATTTCAGAATGAGTTTCCATAGGGCAGTGCCCAGCTCCTTCAATAATTTCAAGTTGTGCATGAGGATGAGCTTTTTTATAAGCTTGTCCCGAATTTAGTGGAACCCAGTTGTCTTTTTCGCCCCAAAAAATTAATGTTGGAATTTTATCTAATATACTCATATTAACGTCTGTTATTTCGTTGCTGTAAGCAGATGTTTTGAAAATTCCACTTGCCAATCCTTTATACATAAAAGGTTGCTTGTAACCTGCAACTGCAACAGAATCGGGTATTTGGGTATAAGCAGATGTGAGAAGTTCTTTAAATTTTTTATCGTTGTAAAAAAAGTTTTTCCCAATTACTTCAGCCCATCTGTGTATGGGTTGAAAGCGTAGTACATATTGCAAAATACTAGTTTTGCTTTTTTTTACACTTAATGCAACTCCGTCAATTAATATTAATTTTTCAGTTTTTTCTGGATTTGTAGCAGCCATTACAGTTGCAATACCACCTCCCATGGAGTGACCGCCAATAATCCATTTGTCTTTTTTTAATGAATCGGCCAGCATCCATAATAAGCGGCAACGATTGGTGGTAGAGTGATTGATATTGGCCTCTCTATCGCTAAATCCAAAAGGGGGAATATCTACTGCAACTACGTTATATCCGGCTTGAGAAAAAGCTTTTACATTATTTCTCCAACAAAAAGTAGAAGCTGAAAAACCATGTATTAAAAAAATATTTCCTTTTGAATCGTCTGTTTCGGATGGCCATTCTCGATAATGAAAACGTACATTTTCAATTTCAATAAATCTACTTTCCGGAAATGGTAAATAATCTTTTGGTATTTCTTCTGTAACAATCGGAAGTAGGTAAGGCGCAACAAGCAATAAGCCAATTAATATCAGCATGATTATGCCAGTGATGGTTGTTTAATAAACTGAATAGAAATTTTATTAAATGCTTCTGCTTGTTCAATATTTACAACATGTCCGCATTTTTCAACAATCTGCAAACGGGCATTTTTCATTTTGTTTACTAGTTGTTTAACCGGTTCTAAAAACAAATGATCTTCTTCGCCCATAATGTAAAGTGTAGGAATACCTAAATCTTTTTCGTATAAATACTGAAGGTAGGAAGCCAATTGAGCGGTAAGATTAAACCAGCGCAAAAACTCTTTTTTCGCCACTTTTTCAGCTTCGCGAATAAATATAAAACGCGATTTTTCGTGATTCTTTTTAGGCATTATAATGTAGGCAAACAGCTTATACAATACCATATTTGGTAAAATGCTTTTTAATGCACGTCCTAATTTTAAAAGAAATCGCGATTTAATATTTAAGCGAGTTACTGCACCTGTTAAAATCATTGATTTTATATAGGAGCTATCGATATCAGCAATTTGACGGATAATGATAGTACCAAGCGAAACACCAACAAAATGAGCTTTTTTAATATGGTAATAATCTACCACTTCAATTATTTCTTTGGCAATGGCTTCAAAAGAATAATCTTTTTTAGCGTTTATCTCTTCAATACTTTTTGATTTTCCATGACCTCTTAAATCAATCAACAGTAAATTAAATTCTTGACTAAATGATTTTATTTGTCTGAACCATACCGATGAACTTCCTCCTGCGCCATGCACAAAAACTACCCATTCGGTTGCTCCTTCTTTAATATGAATTTTATGGTATAACATCGAATAAATAACAGCTAAAGCTATGAAAAGTTTATTTTGTACAAGTTTATGAAAAATTAAAATTCTTCGCAGTCGGGCGGGGCTATAGTTAAAAAGCCTTCTTTAAGTGATTGATAATGTTTAATACCGATGATATTTCCAAATTGGTCATATTTATACCATTTACCAAAGGGTTTTACTTTATTTTTCTTACAAATGTTTACATATACATCACCTCTTAATTGAACATGGCCGGATGGATAAAAGCTTGCATACGGAAATTGAAGATAAACTTCATCGTTTTCATTTTTACACCAGCATCTAAGCGTAGTGTTACTAAACGATGTAAATTCTAAATTAGTAATGGAGCGAAAGTTGGGTTGAAAGTTTTTTTGTATAGATTGAAAGGTTATAGTTCCTAATTCGTTTGTGGCAGTAGCTATTTCATGCTTTTTAGTGGAATTAATGGTTTGATATTTGGCACTAAATAATTGATGAATATTATCTGTAATTACAACACCTGTAGCATTTTCAGAAAATGGTATAGTATCCCAATGAATCTCGCTACCTATAACATTTTGCCACAATTTTTGACATACACCATTAGTATAGATAGCGTTTTCAACCAATTCGTTTTCTTTATTGAAACGTTTAATTTCACCATTTACTAAATTTTCGTTTCTATAAACTTGTTTGGAATAAATTATTTCAGATTTATCGGAGTTATAAATTGAGAATGAAGTATGTTTAATTGGTGAAGTGGATTGGCTTATTTCGGAATGTTTATAAGACCTTGTTTGGTTATCATTAAATACAAGATTATTTTCTTTTATGGCAAGATTGGGGTTTACAGTAAAGTTGTTTTTATTTGTATTTACATCTATTTTGCTATTTTGCTGGTTTAAATTAATAAGTAATGAAGATTTAGTTGATTCGCCCTTAAAAGGTTGATTATTTTGTGCATCTGATTTATAATGGATAAGACAGTATAGTATAGTTATGGAAATTAATACTTTTTTCATAATAGAGTATTTAATATAAAATTACTGTAAAATTTAATTAAATACAAACTCAAGCTCCTTTAAATCACAAATTATTTTTTCACCGTATTCTTTTTGTAATACTAATTTACCATCTGCCTGTACATCCATAATTCGGGCACTTATTTTTTCTTTTTGATAAATATAGTTTGCATTGGTATTAAATCGGTATAAATGTTCTATATAAGATTTATGTATGGATGAGCTGTTTTTTTTAAGTTGGAAATAACGTTTTTCAATGCACTGGCAAAGTAGTGTTGTTACTTCTTCTAAATTCAATTCTTTGCCACATTGAATTTGCAAAGAGGTAGCTTGGGGCAAATTTTCGAATTCGGTTTGGTTAACGTTTAATCCAATTCCAACAATTGAATAATCAATCACATTGTTTTTAATTGAATTTTCAATCAATATGCCTGCTGCCTTTTTGTCATTAATTAAAATATCGTTTGGCCACTTTATAAAAACGCTTGTTTTGCAATAATGACTAATACAGTCATATAGCGCCAAAGCGATGCACTGGCTTAATAAAAACTGTTGTTGCGTATTTAAAAATCGAGGCTTTAAATAAACGCTCAGGGTAATATTTTTTCCTGCCACCGTTTGCCAACTGCTGCCTCTTTGACCTTTGCCTAAATACTGCTCAAATGCACTTATTACGGCACCTTCATGCAAAAGCCCATTCTTTGCCATGTCTTGTGCATAGCGGTTTGTAGAATCAACACGCTCCAGTTTTATAAATTGTTGTCCAACAAAAAGTGTATTCATTCAAATTTTAGGTATATTTATTGAAGACTAAAGTCAAACTTAAAAAGAATAAAACAAGGTAAAAATCATTATTTTTGCAAGAATTAAATAAAACGCTCAACATTTGCTTAATTAAATTAAATGGGAAATACAAAAACTGGGAAAAAAGATACTACGGAAAAAGTAACTAAGGTTAAAACCGTAACATCTACATCAAAAACAAAAGCAAAAGCCAAAAAAACAGATGCTAAAAATACTTCAAAAACAAGCAAATCGAATACTAAAAACAAAGTAATTAAAGATGCTGCACTTGAATTAGTAAAAGCAATTGTGCTTGGAATGGAAGAAAAAAAAGGAAAAAATATTGTATATCTCGATTTGCGAAAAATTCCAAATTCAGTATGTGAATTTTTTGTTATTTGCGATGCAGAATCAACTACTCAAGTAAATGCATTAGCTTATTCAGTTGAAGAAACAGTTAAGAAAAAAACAGGAGAAAGTCCTTGGCACATGGAAGGATTGAGCAATAATCAATGGGTATTGATTGATTATGTGAATGTAGTGGCGCATGTTTTTCAAACACCCTCGCGTGAATTTTATAATATCGAAAAACTTTGGGCTGATGCTGAATTTACTTATGTTAGTGAATAAACTTTCGATTTCAATAATTGTTGATAGAATTTAAACCTAAAGAATAACACAAAATGAGCGATAAAAACGAAACGAAAAATCAATTTGATAAAGTAAAAAGTACATTTAGCAATAAAAATCCTAAACCAGGTGGAGGTTTTAATTTTTATTGGATATATGCCGTAATTGCCATTATATTTATAAGTCTGCAAATTTTTAATTTTGGTAATACTGTTCGAACCACTACTTGGCAAGAATTTGAAAATAAAATGCTTAAACAGCATGATGTAGAAAAAGTGGTAGTTGTAACCAACGATTTAGTTGCAGAAGTTTACATAAAAAAAGAAAGCCTTAAAAAACCTCAATACGAAAAAGTAAGAACAAAAGGCTTTGGTAGAGCAGAAAATAACGGACCTCATTATGTATTTACCATAGGTTCAGTTGAAACTTTTAATGCTGATTTAAAAGAAGCTCAAAAGGATTTTTCACAAGATGAAAAAATTCAGGTAATCTACGATCCAAGAAAAAACTGGACAGGCGATATTTTAAGTTGGGTTATTCCTTTTGCATTAATGATTGGGCTATGGATTTTTATTATGCGTAGAATGAGCGGAGGAGGAGCAGGAGGACCCGGACAAATTTTCAATTTTGGAAAATCAAGAGCACAGCTTTTTGATCAGGATACACGAGTAAATGTTACTTTTAATGATGTAGCTGGTTTGGAAGGCGCTAAGGAAGAGGTAATGGAGATTGTTGACTTTTTAAAAAATTCCAAGAAATATACTTCGCTCGGAGCAAAAATTCCAAAAGGAGCCTTATTGGTTGGTCCGCCCGGAACGGGAAAAACATTATTAGCAAAAGCTGTTGCCGGTGAGGCTAAAGTACCATTCTTTTCACTTTCCGGATCTGATTTTGTGGAAATGTTTGTTGGAGTAGGAGCATCGCGTGTGCGCGATTTATTCCGTCAGGCAAAAGAAAAAGCTCCTTGTATAATTTTTATTGACGAGATAGATGCCATTGGTCGTGCACGAGGCAAAAACCCAATGCAAGGTGCAAACGATGAGCGCGAAAGCACACTTAATCAGTTGTTGACAGAAATGGATGGGTTTGGTTCCAATTCAGGAATTATTGTAATGGCAGCAACTAACCGTGCAGATATTTTAGATAAAGCATTATTACGTCCGGGACGCTTCGATCGTCAGATTTATGTTGATATGCCGGAGCTGAACGAACGTAAAGAAATTTTTAAAGTGCATCTTAAACCTTTAAAATTAGACTCATCGGTAGATATTGATTTTTTGGCACGTCAAACACCCGGTTTTTCAGGAGCTGATATTGCTAACCTTTGCAATGAAGCAGCATTAATAGCAGCTCGCCATAATAAAACCTCTGTAAGCAAGCAAGACTTTTTAGATGCAGTTGATAGAATTATTGGCGGATTAGAAAAGAAAAATAAGATCATACGTCCAGAAGAAAAGAAACGAATAGCGTATCATGAAGCAGGACATGCATCTGTAAGTTGGTTGCTTGAACACGCTTCACCACTTATTAAAGTAACCATAGTACCAAGAGGAAAATCTTTAGGTGCAGCTTGGTATTTGCCTGAAGAACGACAAATAACTACCAAAGAACAATTAATAGACGAAATGTGTGCTACTCTCGGTGGTAGAGCGGCTGAAGAAATAGTTTTTGGAAATATATCTACCGGAGCTTTAAGCGATTTGGAAAAAATAACGAAGCAAGCCTATGCTATGATAACCATTTATGGATTAAATGAAAAATTAGGCAATATAAGTTATTACGATTCTACCGGACAAAACGAATATGCATTAACTAAACCATATAGCGAAAAAACAGCAGAATTAATTGATGAAGAAGTAAAAAGAATGATTGATGAAGCTTATGAAAGAACAAAAAAAATATTGCTTGAGAACAGAGAAAAATTAGATAAATTAGCTAATGCATTATTGCAAAAAGAAGTAATTTTTAAAGAAGATTTAGAAGAGATTTTTGGTAAACGTATGTTTGAAAGAGATTTACAAGAAGAAGCAGAAGCTAAAAAAGCGGAAGAAGAAAATAAAGCACAACAAACTTCACCCACTTTCAGTGAACCAAAATCTCAGGAGCAACAAGGAGATGCAGATGCAATTCCTCCTGTGGCTCCCGCTATTTAGTTTTTAGTTTAAAGAAGCCAGTTTGCTGACTAAAAGAGCTAAGACTAAAGACCTCTTTTGGTTTTTGAATTAAAGAGTTGATTTTTTTGAGTTTAGAATATAGATTTTTTCAATTTATAATCTGCATTTTTTTAATTAACATTTGAACGATTTTAAAGATATAATTTTCTAATTTGCAATCTCTAATTTTATAATAAATTAAAAATGCAAGAATCAACCTCAAAAGAAAAAGTTCTGAAAAAAATCAGAAATGCTTTGGTGAATAAGGCTGTTGATGCAGTTCCTAAAGATGTAGATTTTGATTCTCCAATTTACAACATGCCTGATCAGCCTTTAGAAATAACTTTTGCGGAACGATTTACGGAATTAACCGGTAAGTTTATTTATTGTGAAAATGAAGATGAATTAATTGCAGTATTAAAAGCCGTAATAGAAGAAAATAATTACGAACATATAGGTTGTTTTGAAGAACAAATTCAACAATATCTTCAAAAAGTCGGTATTAGTTATTATCCAAATTCAAACGATATTTTAAAAGTAAAAACCGGTATAACAGCTTGCGAATTTTTAGTTGCACGAACAGGAAGTGTGGTGGTTTCATCAAAGCAAAAAACAGGACGTCAATTACACATTTATCCTGATATTCACATAGTCATTGCAAAATTATCGCAATTAGTACCCGATATTAAAGACGCATTACAAGGTTTAAAAGAAAGATACCAAGATAAAATTCCTTCTTTCATTTCATTTATTACTGGGCCAAGCCGTACAGCCGATATTGAAAAAACACTCATTATAGGTGCTCACGGCCCCAAAGAAATTTATGTTTTTTTGGTGGATGATACCACATATTAAATTTTCATGGAATCAAATTGGGTAAAAGTATATAGCTCCAATCATTTACATGAAATTGAACTTATAAAAGGTATGCTGGCCGAAGAAGATATCCATTCTTTTTCTGTAAACAAAATAGATTCAACTTACACTACCTTTGGTGAAATTGAATTATTTGTAAATGCCGATGATGCATTAAGAGCCATTAATTTAATTAAACAATCAAAAGGTGAATAATTTTACATTACGCACTATTACAGGCGCTATATTTGTTTCTATAATGATTGCCGGAATATTCTGGAGCTCCTATAGCATGTTGATTTTATTTGGAATTATTTCGCTGCTTTCATTATGGGAGTTTTATGGAATAGTTCCTAAAACAGATCACACCATACTTAGAATATATTCTGTAATTACGGGTACGGCTGTGTATTTTCTTTCTGCCATGTATTTTCAAAATTTACTGCAATCAAAATATTTGATATTAATTTTCCCACTGATATTTTTAATTGCTGTAATTGAGTTATACCGCAAAAAAGAAAGGCCATTTGGTAATATAGCTTTTGCAATTTTTGGGGTAGTTTACATTAGCTTGCCTTTCGCTTTTTTAAATTATTTGGCTTTATATAGCCCTTTAGGAATTCAATTTGAATATAATCCTTGGTTGTTAATGGGATTTTTTATTTTAATATGGACTAACGATACAGGGGCTTATTTGGCGGGAAGAGCATTTGGAAAACATAAATTATTCGAACGTATATCTCCTAAAAAAACTTGGGAAGGTGCAGCAGGAGGATTAATACTTACTTTACTTGCAGCTTACTTATTAAATAATTACACTACAATTTTAAATTTAAAACATTGGTTAATTATTGCTGTTATAGTAGTTGTATTTGGCAATTTAGGAGATTTAACAGAATCATTGTTTAAAAGAAGTGTAAATATTAAAGATTCAGGAGCTATATTACCGGGTCATGGTGGTTTACTCGATCGTTTTGACGCAGTATTAATTGCAGCACCTATGGTGTTTACTTACGTATATTTTATTTCTCATTAAATGACAGATATAAATCAATATTTATTGCGATAAAATAATGCTTTATCTAAAATATTGGGAGGGATAATTTCTTTTTATAACTTCGCTCCCCAACAACATAACTATTAACTAAAATCAATAAAATGGCTACAAAAATAAAAAGTGCTTCCAAAAACACTAAAGCAGAAAACAAAAAAACTGCCGTAAGTCATAATTCAAATGGTGCTGCACAGCAACATACAAGCATGTTTGCTGCGGTATTAGCTCGTTTAGATAAAGCTGCTAAACTGGTAAATTTATCGCCTGAAGTTGCAGCGGTTTTAAGAAAAGCTGAAAAGCAAACAATCGTTGGTATTCCTGTTAAAATGGATGATGGTTCAGTGCAAGTATTTGATGGATATCGCGTAGTGCATAGTACAGCGCTTGGGCCTTCAAAAGGAGGAATACGATATGCAATGGATGTTGATTTAGATGAGGTGCAAGCACTTGCTGCATGGATGACATTTAAATGTGCAATTGCAAACATTCCTTATGGCGGTGCTAAAGGCGGTATTATGTGCGACCCACGTAAAATGTCTGCCGGTGAATTAGAAAGATTAACCAAAGCATATACTGTTGCAATGGCAGATGTGTTTGGTGTAGATAAAGATATTCCTGCTCCTGATATGGGTACAGGAAAACGTGAAATGGCATGGATTGTTGATGCATTCTCTAAGGTTAAGCGTCATTATGAACCAGGTGTAGTTACAGGAAAACCTTTAACATTAGGAGGTTCTGAAGGGCGTGAAGCAGCTACTGGTCGTGGTGTAATGGTTGCTGCCTTAGAAGCTATGAAAGTAACCGGAGTAAACAGAAAAACAGCTACTGCTGCAATTCAAGGTTTTGGAAACGTAGGTTCACATGCTGCACGTTTAATGCATAATGCAAAAATAAAAATAGTAGCCATTTCAGATCATACTGGTGCTTTTTATAATCCTAAAGGAATAGATGTGAATGCTGCTTTAAAATATGCTGCCGGTAATGGTGGAGTTTTAAAAGGATTTAAAGGTGGTAAAGAAATTTCTAACGATGAGCTTCTAACTCTAAACGTAGATGTTTTAGCTCCTTGTGCTATTCAAAATGTAATTACTGCAAAAAATGCTAATGATATAAAAGCTAAAATTATTGTTGAAGGAGCTAATGGCCCTACAACAGCAGAAGCTGATGATATATTAGCAGCAAAAGGAATTGTAGTAGTTCCGGATATTTTAGCAAACGGTGGTGGAGTTACAGTATCATACTATGAATGGGTACAAAATCGTTACGGACATTACTGGACAGAAGCAGAAGTAGCAGCAAAACAAGATGCATCAATGATTCGTGCTTTTGAAAATGTTTGGTACAATGCCAAGCAATATAAAACAACAATGCGTATTGGTGCTTATATTACTGCACTTAAGCGTTTAGATAAAGCCATTAAATACAAAAGTTTCTTTTAATTAATGTTAAAGTGGTTTTTAAGTAAAAAC
Source organism: Bacteroidia bacterium (assembly GCA_046299555.1). GTDB lineage: Bacteria > Bacteroidota > Bacteroidia > JACCXN01 > JACCXN01 > CALKJP01. Next base: position 101,486 of record JBKBHS010000005.1, on the reverse strand, counting down.
GCCCCGATTATTTGGGGCGTTTTTTTGTTTACTAAAATTCACGTAGGTTTGTTGTACTAAATTTTTAACCCATGATAATTCACAGAGAAGGTTATCCTACCATATTAATTACTTTAGTTTTTATAATAGTTTTACATGCTTTAGTATATTTTATTGCAGGAGATATTAAACCAGTAATGATTCTTACTCATATAGTTTCTTTGGCTTTACTGGTAATTGTGTTACAGTTTTTCAGAAGTCCAAACAGAAAACTTACCATAAATGAACATGCTATAATTGCCCCAGCTGATGGTAAAGTGGTGGTTATTGAAGAAGTTGAAGAGACAGAATTTTTAAAAAGAAAATGCAGACAGATTTCAATTTTTATGTCACCCTTTAATGTGCATATTAATCGTTTTCCAATTTCCGGTGTGGTTAAATATGCAAAATATCATCCGGGAAAATATCTGGTAGCATGGCATCCAAAATCGAGCACAGAAAACGAGCGAACAACAGTTGTGATTGAACATAAAAACGGTACTCCAATTTTATTTCGACAAATTGCCGGAGCACTTGCCAGAAGAATTGTTTATTACTGCAAAGAAAACGATTTTGCACAACAAGCTTCAGAAATGGGCTTTATAAAATTTGGTTCTCGTGTTGATGTGTTTATTCCATTAGATGCTAAGGTTAAAGTTAATCTTGAAGAAAAAGTAAAAGGTGGAGTAAGTATTATAGCAGAATTTTAATGTTACAACATTGTTTGATTCTTTAATTGCATATTGTAATTCTATACATGCCCTTTCTAAAGATGCTGAACAAGCCCTTTGTAACATTTCTTCAACTCTTCAAATTGAAAAAAATAAAGATTTACAGCCGATAGGTCATACTTGTAAAACCATTTATTTTATTGAGAAAGGCGCATTACGTATTTACTATTACAAAGACGGAACCGACATTACTGAAAGTTTTGAATTTGAAAATTCTATTGTTGCTCGCGCAGAGAGTTTATTTTCCGGAAAGCCTTCTAAAAAAGCGATACAGGCAATAGAAGATACTACTTTAATTGCCATTGATGCCAATAAGCTTTTCATATTATTCGATGCATTTCCTGAAATAGAGCGCTTGTTTCGAAAAATAATTGAACAGGCTTATGTAAAATCTATAAACCGATTAGAATCTATTCAGTTTAATACGGCAGAAGAACGCTACATCAATTTAATAAACGAACATAAAGATGTATTAAAGCGTGTACCGCTTAAATACATTGCATCTTATCTTGGAATTACTCAAGTTAGCCTAAGCAGAATAAGAGCTTCTATGTAATCAATATTATTATTTAACAAATGTAAAATGAATTTATAATATGCCTTTGGAACTTTGCATTATGCGCAAAGTAGAATTAGGCTTAAAAGAAAACAGGAAACAATTTATATTATTAGTAATTGTTAATGCCTTTGTTGGAGGTATGGTGGGGCTTGAACGCTCCATTCTTCCGCAAATGGCTGAACAGGAATTTTTAATTGCAGCTAAAACAGCAGTTCTTTCTTATATAGTTGTATTTGGTATTGTAAAAGCTATTACAAATTACTATACAGGAGTTTTAGCGGAAAAATTTGGAAGGAAAAATTTACTCATTGCCGGATGGTTATTTGCAATTCCTGTACCGCTCATATTAATGTATGCTCCCAATTGGAACTGGATAATTTTTGCAAATGTTTTTCTTGGAATTAATCAAGGACTTGCATGGAGCAGTACCGTAGTAATGAAAATAGATTTAGTAGGAGAGAAGCAGCGTGGTTTTGCAATGGGATTAAATGAATTTGCCGGTTATTTATCAGTTGCTTTTGTTGCATTTTTTACCGGATGGATTGCAGATAACTATGGAATCAGGCCTTATTCATTCATATTAGGATTATTAATAGTTGCCTTGGGTTTAATATTCAGTTTTTTTTTAGTTAAAGACACGGTACATCATGTAGCAAAGGAAAGTGTATGCAGTAATGTAGGTAGATTAAAAAATATTTTTTGGGAAACTACCTGGAAACACAAAGTGCTTGGCTCAGTTACACAAGCAGGTTTGATTAATAATTTGAATGATGGCATGACATGGGGTTTATTGCCATTAATGTTAGTAGCAAAAGATTTTAGCTTACAACAAATAGGATTAATTACTGCTGTTTATCCTGCTGTTTGGGGGTTGGGGCAATTGTTTACAGGAAAAATGGCAGATATATTTTCAAAGAAAAAAATGTTGTTTATCGGAATGTTTTTACAGGCAATAGCTTTGTTAATATTGCCCTGGGCACAAAGTATGTTTCATTTTATTTTTCTCTCTGTTTTTTTAGGATGTGGAACAGCAATGGTTTATCCTACTTTTCTTGCAACTGTTGCAGAAACAACTCACCCAAAAGACCGAGCAAAAAGTATTGGTATTTTTCGTTTGTGGAGAGATTTAGGGTATGCTATTGGTGCAATATTAACAGGTATTATAGCGGATTTATTGAGTATAAATGCTTCCGTTATATTAATTGGTGTTTTAACATTGATTTCGTCAATAATAATACTTTTTAGAATTCCAAAGTAGTGTTAAATAATTGTTAAGTTCTTTTAGGGAATAATTATGCTGAAATATATATTGGTATTTTTATTATATGAAAACTAATTCAGAATTAGCTAGAGTTCTTACCTTAAAAGATGCTGTGGCAGTAGGTTTAGGAGCTATTATTGGTGCAGGGATATTTGTTGTTACAGGTGTTGCTGCAGGAATTTCAGGCCCTGCTATGATAATAGGGTTGATTATTGCCGGTATTGTAGCCTCATTTAATGCACTTAGTTCTGCTCAGCTGGCAGCGGTTTATCCGCAATCAGGTGGAACCTACGAGTATGGTTATCAGCTTTTAAATCCTACACTTGGTTTTAGTGCCGGATGGATGTTTTTAATTAGTAAGCTTTCTGCAGCAGGCGTTGTAGCAATAGGTTTCGGGAATTATTTTTATCAGTTATTACCTGTTGTTCCTCCTTTGTATTATTCTATTATTGCAGTGCTGATACTTACCATTGCCAACTATATGGGAATTAAAAAAGCAGGAATACTTAATCTTACCATTGTTTTTGTTACTATTATTTCTCTTTTGTATTTAATTGTGAGTGGTTTCCCAGAAATTAAAAAAGAAAATTTTGAACCATTTGCACCTTTTGGTATTTCCGGAATTGCAGAAGCAACCGCATTATTATTTTTCGCTTTTACCGGTTATGCACGTATTGCTACATTAGCCGAAGAAGTTAAAGAACCTGAAAAAACTATTCCAAGAGCAGTTATTATTACTATTGTTACGGCCATAATTTTATATGCACTAATTTCGGTTGTTGCAGTTGGTGTAATAGGAGCAGAGGCAATGGCAGCTTCAAAATCTCCATTGCAACAAGTGGCCTTTAGTTTATCATATCCTTTTGTTGGCGCTATAATTACACTTGGAGCAAGTACAGCAATGTTGGGTGTATTACTTAGTCAGATTTTAGGTATAAGCCGAATGATGCTGGCAATGGGCAGAAGAAAAGATTTACCAGTTTTTTTTGAAAAAATACACGCTAAAAATAAAGTTCCACATATTAGTATATTTATTACCGGAGCTATAATTATACTGCTTACTGTTTTAGGTTCATTCGAATTTATTGTAAGGTCGGCATCGTTTACTATTTTATTGTATTATAGTATAACTAATATAGCAGCTTTAAAACAACCTTTACACGAACAACGATTTGGGAAAGCTGTCCCGTTATTAGGTTTAATAGGTTGTTTAGTAATGGCGGTATCATTACCTTTTCAGGTAATTGTTAGCGGATTGGTAATTTTGTTGTTTGGTAATGTTTTAAAATTAGTTTTAAATAAATTCTAATTTTTTTACATTCTTTCCGGAACCTGTATTCCTAATAGTTGCATACCATTTTTAATTACATTTCCTATTGCTTCTGCAAGCTGAATACGCAATGCTTTTACTGATTCATTTTCTTCTTTAAAAATAGCCACATCAGCATAATACTGGTTAAATTGTTTTGCTAAATCATAGATGTAATTTGCAATATGCGATGGGTCAAATTTTTCGCCACTTTCAGATACAACATGAGGAAAATAATATAAATGTTTTAACAACGAAATTTCTTCTTTTCCGGGTAAAGCTGTTTCAAAATTTGAATAATTAGCAAATTCTTCTTGAGCTTTTCTAACCAACGAACGAATTCTGGCATGGGTATATTGAATAAACGGACCGGTATTTCCATTTAAATCAATTGATTCTTCCGGATTAAAAAGCATTTTCTTTTTCGGATCAACTTTTAAAATAAAATATTTTAAAGCAGCTAATCCAATCATGCTATTTAATTCTTTTAATTGAGCTTCATTCATTCCTTCAGTCTTTCCTCTTTCTTGAGATTTTTCTGAAGCGGTATGTATCATTTCTTCAATTAAATCATCGGCATCTACTACTGTTCCTTCGCGCGATTTCATTTTGCCATGAGGAAGCTCAACCATACCGTATGATAAATGGTAACAATCTTTGGCTTGTTTGTATCCTAATTTTTCGAGTATTAAGAATAATACTTTAAAGTGATAATCTTGTTCGTTACCTACGGTATATATTAAACTGTTTAACTCAGGAAATTCTCTGAAACGTTCTATTGCTGTGCCTATATCTTGTGTTATGTAAACCGATGTTCCATCAGAACGTAAAAGTAATTTGTGATCGAGCCCTTCTGCTGTTAAATCTATCCAAACTGAACCATCTTCTTTTTTATAAAATACGCCTTTTTGCAAACCTTCTTCAACCATTTTCTTTCCTAATAAATAGGTTTGCGATTCATAATACATTTTATCAAAATCTACGCCCAAGGCTTTATATGTTTTTTCAAAACCATCGTAAACCCAACTGTTCATCATTTTCCAAAGGGCTATAGTTTCTTCATCACCTGCTTCCCACTTGCGCAGCATTTCTTGAACTTCGAGCATGATAGGAGCTTTTTTTTCAGCATCATCTTTGGTAAAGCCTTTCTCTATTAAGCTATTTACTTCCTCTTTGTAATGTTTATCAAATGCTACATAATATTTCCCTACTAAATGATCGCCTTTTATACCACTGCTTTCAGGAGTTTCGCCATTGCCCCATTTTTTCCATGCTAACATGGATTTACAAATATGTATACCCCTATCGTTTACTAAATTTGCTTTAATAACCTTGTGCCCATTGGCTTTTAAAATTTCAGCAACCGAGTAGCCTAATAAATTATTTCTAATATGACCTAAGTGTAAAGGCTTATTGGTGTTGGGTGATGAATATTCCACCATAATGGTTTTACCACTTTGATTTTCGGCAAACCCAAATTGTTTATTGGAATATAATTTTTTAAAAAAATCAAACCAATATTGGGCAGAAATTTCAATGTTTAGAAAACCTTTTACCACATTAAATTCTGCAACTTGTTCACATTTTTCTTTTAAATAATTTCCAATTTCTTGAGCAGTTTGTTCAGGGCTTTTACCAGAAATTTTTAAGAATGGAAATGTTACAAGTGTTATATCACCTGCAAATTCAGGCCTTGTTTTTTGAAAGCTGATTGTTTGATTAAACTCTTTATGGTATAAAGCTTTTAAAGCTTCGTTTACTTTTATTGAAAGGATAGTTTCTAAATTCATCTTAATACGAAAAGCGAGCAAAATTATAATTCTTCTTTTAATTGAAAACGTTGATTTAACTGATTTACGGCTTTTGATAGTATTTCAAAAGCATTTTCGGCCATTTGGTTTTCTTTGTCGAGGGTTGGATTTACTTCCACAATTTCGAAGCAACAAACCTTTTTATGACGCATTAAGTTAAATAGTAAATTACCTGCCTCACGCTCTGTAATGCCTCCGGGTACAGGAGTTCCGGTACCTTTCGAAATCGAAGGATCCATGCTGTCAACATCAAACGAAACATAAATTAAATCGCAATGGTCAAGATAATTGGTAGATTCATTAGCAATACGTTCAACACCTTTTCTACGAATTTCCTGAACAGTTATATTTTTTATTTTGTGTTTTTTAATCAAATAATCTTCTTGCGGTTCAGTATCTCTTACAGCAATATATACAATATCATCGTATAAAATTTTTGGATTTATACCGCCTAAATTTTTTATTTTATCCCAGTATTCAATGCTGGTTGAATCGGGATTATTTACTTTTTGTTCCATATTATCTTCGCCAAGAGCCATGGCAATCGGCATTCCATGCATATTGCCTGAAGGGGTAGTGTAGGGCGAATGTATATCGGCATGTGCGTCAATCCAAATAACACCTAAGCGTTTGTCGGGGTGTGCCATTTTAATACCCGCTATGGTTCCGGCAGCAGTACTGTGGTCGCCCGCTAAAACTACCGGAAATGCCTTGTTGAAAGTAAGCGTTTTTTTTACTTCGCTTGCTACCTTTTCTAACATGGCATAAACCCCTTTAATTCGTTTGGCGTGGGTATGTGCAACCGGTTCAAGGAGCAATTTATTTTCGGTAGGAATATTTACCGAACGATATTTTTTAAAAAAGGTACTTCCAAAATCAAGCGCTGCAATTTTTATTGCATCTACTCCCAAGCTGGCACCTCTCGTTCCGGCAGCAATTTCTGATTTTACTTCAATAAGTCGTATACTTTTCATTTTAGTTTGGTGATATTATTTAAGTTAAAACTACAATTTACAAAAAACAAAAATATTATTGTTAAATTATTCTTTTAAATATTGTGAATATAAATCTAAGTAGCTTACTTTGCGCAAATTTTGTAAATCCGTGTTAATTACATTCATATTTTAAGTTAAGAATGAAAACATCTTATCGTAACTTAATTGAGCAAACCTTCGATTTTCCACAAGAAGGATTTAATGTTGTTGATAATGAACTGTATTTTCATGATATCCCATTAACTCAAATAATTAAACAATACGGTACTCCTTTGCGTATTGCTTACTTGCCCAAAATAGGACAACAAGTGCAAAAAGCACGCAAGCTATTTAATGTGGCAATGGCCAAAGTTGATTACAAAGGTAATTATACATATTGTTATTGCACAAAAAGTTCTCACTTTTCATTCGTATTAGAAGAAGTTTTAAAACATGATGTTCATATTGAAACTTCATCGGCTTTTGATATTTATATTGTTAGAGAATTATATGAACAAGGAGAATTAAAACAAGATAAATACATTGTATGTAATGGATTTAAAACAGAACATTATAAAGAAAATATAGTAGAGTTAATTAATGACGGTTTTAAAAATGTAATACCGGTATTGGACAATAAAGAAGAATTAGATTTTTATAAAGAACATTTAATTAATAAAACCTGCAAGCTTGGAATTAGAATTGCTTCTGAAGAAGAACCAAGTTTTGAATTTTATACATCGCGATTAGGTATACGATATAAGGATATAAAAGACTTTTACATCAATCAAATTAAATCAGATAAGCGTTTTGAATTAAAAATGCTACACTTTTTTATTAATAAGGGAATTAAAGATTCGATTTACTACTGGTCAGAGTTAAATAAGTGTTTGGGAGTATATGTTGAATTAAAGAAAATTTGTCCAACCCTTGATACTTTAAATATAGGCGGGGGATTACCATTTAAAAGTTCATTAAATTTTGAATTTGATTATGAATACATAATAGAAGAAATTATTCTTCAAATAAAACGTTTTTGCGAACAACATGAAGTGGAAGAACCAAATATTTTTACTGAGTTTGGTTCTTTTACAGTTGCAGAAAGTGGAGCTCATATATTTTCGGTGTTGGAACAAAAACAACAAAACGATACCGAATTGTGGAATATGATTGATGGTTCATTCATCACCAGTTTGCCTGATACTTGGGGCATAAATCAACGATTTATTTTATTAGCCATTAATCATTGGGATAAAGAATATCAACGTGTAAACTTAGGTGGTTTAACTTGCGATAGTTTAGATTATTACAATTCTGAAGCACATGTAAATACCGTATTTTTACCCAAACATACCAAAGAAGAACCACTATATCTCGGATTGTTTCATACCGGTGCTTACCAAGAATCATTAAGTGGATATGGAGGTATTAAACATTGCTTGATACCATCGCCAAAATTTGTGTTGATTGATAAAGACGAAAATGGCGAATTTTATACACGATTATTTGCCAAAGAGCAAAGTTACAAGTCGATGCTGAAGGTTTTGGGCTATTAATTGAATAGTTGATTTTTTGATTTATTGATTTGTCAAATTTAAATTCAATAAATCTATCCCACCATAATATGGGCATTGGGTAACTTATAATTTTGACTAACAACTTTGTTGCTTAATGTAAATGCCAGTGTTAGAATTCCAACGCGACCAATAAACATTGAACACATAAGCACAATTTTTCCGGTAACGGATAAATTGGCAGTGATTCCGGTTGATAAACCAACTGTAGCAAATGCCGAAACTTCTTCAAATACTAATTGCAATATGGGAATTTGAGGATCAGAGATGGTTAAAATAAATACTCCGATAAACACAATTCCAGATGCAAAAAATGCAATTGAAAATGCACGATTCATTAATTCATAAGAAATACAGTATCTATCTAATTCAAAATTTCTTTTACCAATAATGGTGGAATAAGCTGATAAAATTAATAATGCAAAAGTAGATGTTTTAATTCCACCACCCGTAGAGCCGGATGATGCGCCTATAAACATCAAAAAAATAAAAAAAATTAGCATCGGTTGGCCAATCATTGAAAAATCTACCGTATTAAATCCTGCAGTTCTTGCCGTTACTGATTGGAATACCGATGTTATAATTGCTTCAACTAAACGCATATTACGCAAGGTATTGTTTTGTTCAAGTATAAAAAAAGCAAATGCACCGGCAATTATTAATGATATTGAAACATAAAGAGCAATTTGGGTACTTAATTTAATTTGTTTCCATGGATATTTTAGTCGCATTCGCAAACTTTCAATGCCAAATAAATCGCGTATTGACGAAAATCCAATACCTCCAAAAAATATTAAAATAGCAATTACAATATGCAGCATATATGAATGGCGAACGCCATTTTCATAAAGTCCGTTTGTGAATAATGAAAATCCGGCATTATTAAAGGCTGAGATGGAATGAAAGATGGAGTAAAATATTTTGTCGCCTAAAGTTTCAAAATACAAATTAGGGTCCCATAAAAAAAATATAGCTATGGCACCGGCTGTTTCAATGGTAAGTGTTAAAATTATAATTTGATGTAATAACCCTTTGGTTGAAAAAAGAGAATCGGTACTTAAAAAATCTTTCATCATGAGCTGTTGTTTTATACCCACTCCTGTACCACTTATAGAAATTATAAAAGTGGCAAATGATATAATGCTTAAGCCTCCTAATTGCATTAGCAGCATGATTACAAAATGACCTTTAATGGTAAAATAAGTGGCTGTATCTACCACAATTAAACCCGTAACACAGCTTGCGCTTATAGCGGTAAACAAGGCTTCCAACAAAGGCATGCTTTTTCCTGTAGTATTCATTTCGGGCAACATTAATAAAACAGTGCCTATAGCTATTAAAAGAATAAATGATAAAATAAATAAGGTTGACGGGGCTAAATTAAATTTTGAAATTTTGGCTGAAATGGTGCTTAAGTCTAAGCTGACAATAAGTAAAAGATAAAATTGTATAAACAATATATATACATCAGTAAAGTTGTGAAATCCTAATTGATAGAAAAAATTTTGGATAAGCGGAACATTAAATATAAAATGACTTATTCCGTCAATAAGTAAAAGTAACATGAGTAGGCCTTCGAGCCGGGTTTCTTTTAAAAATTTTTTAGGTTCGAAGGTGTATAAAAACTTAATTAAATACGCAACAACATAAAAGGCGAATGTGGCTTTTATGAATGAAATAAATAAACTTTTGGTATCGTTTTCAATTTTAAAGCCATAAAATATAACTAATATAGATACTGCGAAAAGCGATACAAAAAAACTAGCATATCTTAGTATTCGAAGATTGCGTTCTTTACTGGAGTAAAGAAATAGATTTACTTTTTCTCTAAATGATTGTAGCGACATAAAACGCGCTATTCTGCGCACAAAATTAATGCTTCTTTTTGTAATTCATCAGAATTTATTGAAACTACTCCTACATGCTCGCATACCAAACCTCCTGCAAGATTTGAAAGTGCAGCGATATCTTTTGGATTTATTCCGGCAGCCAAACACAATGCGGCTACACTTATTACGGTATCTCCGGCTCCTGATACATCAGCTATATCTCTTACGTGAGCCGGTATTGTTATATGTTCATTTGGGGTATTTATCATTACTCCTTTTTCAGAAAGAGTAATTAAGGCCATTTCGGCATTTAGTTTTTCTCTTATTTGAATGGATGCACTTTTTAATGATTCCTGATTATTAGTATCAATTTCAATGTTTAATCCTTCTTTTAGTTCTTTTAAATTAGGTTTAAATAATGTTACATGATGATAGTTTAAAAAATTTCTTTTTTTAGGATCAACGGCAATTGGAATTTTTTTATTTCGGGCTAAGACCACAACTTGATTTATCAAATTTGGAGTAATTACTCCTTTGTCATAATCTTCAAAAATAATTACGTTGATGTTTCTATGTTGAATAATCCAATTTATTTGATTAAATAATTCATTTGTTTCATGTTCAGATAAAGGATGTTCAATTTCCTTATCAATACGCAACATTTGATGATTATTGCCTATTATACGAGTTTTAACGGTAGTAATTCTATTATTGCTTCTAATAATTCCTTCGTTGGGTAATTGATGCTTAGAAAGTAAGTTTTCAAATATTTCAGCATTTTTATCATTTCCGGTAACGGAACATAAAAAAGGCTTAGCTCCTAATGCTAAAATATTAAGTGCTACATTGGCTGCACCTCCTAAGCGGTTTTCTTCTTTTTCAACTGCAACAATAGGTACGGGAGCTTCAGGTGAAATTCGTGTAACTTTTCCCCAAGTATAAGCGTCAATCATCACATCGCCAATAATGAGCACATTCATTTGGCGAAAATTTTCAAATAATTCTATTAGCTCTTTTTTTGTCACTTTTAATTTTAAACTAATTTGGATAAAGCCTCTCTCATTCTTTTTAAAGCTTCTCTTAATCTTTCTTCAGATGTAGCATAGGATATTCTAACATATTCGGGTGCTCCGAAAGCATCACCGGGAACTATACTTACATGTGCTTTATCTAAAAGATACATACATAAATCATTAGCATCTTTAATAAGGGTTGTACCGTCTGATTTTCCAAAGTAATAACTAACTTCAGGAAAAACATAAAATGCACCATCCGGATTATTGGTTTTTATTCCCGGAATCTTTTTTAATTCTTCTATCACTAAATCTCTTCTGCGTTTAAAAGCATCGCGCATGGGATATGTTTCTTCGGGTAAAATTTCTACTGCTGCATGCGCAGCTTTTTGGGCTATGGAGCAAGTGGCAGAGGTAAATTGTCCTTGCATTTTATCACATGCTTTTGCAATAGGAAGCGATGCTGCTAAAAATCCAACTCTCCAACCAGTCATAGCGAAACCTTTAGATAGACCGTTTATGGTAATAACTCTATCTTTAATTTCATTAAATTCTGCTAAAGAAGTGTGTTTGCCTATAAAGTTGATGTGTTCGTAAATTTCATCAGAAATTACATATAAATTAGGGTGTTCGGCAACAACTTCGGCTAATTTTTTTAATTCTTCTTTGGTATAAACAGAACCGGTAGGATTACAAGGCGAACTGTAAATTAATACTTTGCTTTTGGGGGTAATAGCTTCTTTTAATTGTTGTGCGGTTATTTTAAAATTATTATCAATATTGGTTTGAATAATTTTAGCATTTCCTTCAGCAAGTTTAATTATCTCTAAATAGCTAACCCAATAAGGTGCCGGAACTATTACTTCATCTCCAGGATTTACTAAGCAAAGCATAGCATTGGCAATGCTTTGTTTGGCTCCCGTTGATACTACAATATTATCGGCTGTATAGTCTAAATTATTATCGCGTTTAAATTTTTTAGCAATAGCTTCACGTAATTCTAAATATCCTGAAACATGAGTATAAAAGCTAAAATTTTCATCAATGGCTTTTTTAGCAGCTTCTTTAATTTTATCAGGAGTGTTAAAGTCGGGCTCACCAAGGCTTAGGCTAATAATGTCAATTCCTTTTGCAATTAATTCGCGGCTTTTACGAGCCATTGCTATTGTTTGCGATTCGGAAAGATTATTTATTCTTTTTGATAGAAATTCCTGCATAAGGGGAGGTAATTAATGTTATGACACAAACCTGCATGATTTTTATTAAAAATCAAAATTTCAGATTAAATAGTTACATTCTACAATTAGTTTGCTGATAATGTAGAATTTTCTTCAAATACATAATTGGCATAATCGGTTATGGTGTTATACAGTGTATCTCTTTCAATAGGATGACGACCGTGGCTTTTTATAAGCTCAACAAGTTGTTGTGTACTTAATGCCGGATTTTGTTCTTCGGAACCTGCCATAGTGTATATTTTTGTTGAATCATCAATTGTTCCATCAATATCATCAACTCCGTATGACATGGATAAGGCAGCTGTTTCTCTTCCTATCATTGGCCAATAGGCTTTAATATGCTTGAAATTATCTAAAAATATTCGGGCAATGGCATAGTTTCGTAAATCTTCAATGGTGCTTACTTCAGGTATATTAGACATTTGGTTGTCTTTATTTCTAAATTTTAATGGAATGAATGTATTAAATCCGCCTGTTTTGTCTTGTAATTGGCGTAAACGGTTCATGTGGTCTACTCGATGGGCATAGGTTTCAATATGTCCATATAGCATTGTAGCGTTTGATGGGAGTCCAATTAAATGGGCCGTTTCATGAATTTCGAGCCATGTTTTAGAATCGCATTTATCGGCACATATTTTATTTCTTATTTCTTCGTCAAAAATTTCTGCTCCACCTCCAGGTAATGATTGTAATCCGTTTTCTTTTAAGTATTCTAAACCTTCTCTTATGCTTATTTTAGCTTTTCTAAACATATATTCCAGTTCAACAGCCGTAAAGCCTTTGCGATGAATATCCGGTCTAATTGTTCTTAAATTACGCAGAATTCGGGCAAAAAATTCTAAATTTAATTTAGGGTGTACACCTCCAACAATATGTACTTCGGTAACCGGTTGTCCATCATATTTTCTAACAAAGTCATAAATTTCTTCTTCGGTCAATTCCCATGCTTCACCCTTTTGTTTAAAGTTGCGTGAATAGGAGCAGAATTTACAATCAAATACACAAAGATTGGTTGGCTCTATATGAAAATTGCGGTTAAAATAGGTATAATTGCCATTTTTCTTTTCACGAATATAGTTGGCTAGTACTCCTAAATACCCTAATTCTCCTTTTTCATACAACAAAATAGCCTCATCGGTAGAAATTCTTTCATCGTTTAAAACTTTTACAGCTATTTTAATTAATTCGGAATCTAAATTTCCGTTTTTTATAAGTGTTAGTAGGTTATTTGCGTTGTCAGACATGAATTCTAAATTTTGTTTATAACTAAACCTTAAATGGAATTATTATGTTCTAATTAAAGCTTGATTTTAGGTAAAATAGTTTTGTTCAAAGATATAAAACAAAAGCCAACTTAATTTAAAAGTTGGCTTTTGTTTATTCATTATAAAATAAATAATTATTTAATTACCGAAACCTTTTTGGTAAATACTTCATTTTCGTATTGGAAGGTGAAATAATATAATCCATTAGATTTAGCATTTAAATCAACAATATATCTGTTGTTTGAAAAATCGTTCAAGCTAATAATTTGAACAATTTCTCCTATAGAGTTAAATACATGAATTTTAAAGTTATCTGATTTAAGTTCGCCAATTTCTATATTTATTAATCCACTTGATGGGTTTGGATATAAAACTACTAAATTTTCAATTCCTTGTTCATCTATACTTAAACATGGACTTACTGTAACTGTAGCAGTAGCGGTATTACCCATACAATTACCATTAAATGCAATTACAGAATAGGTTGTTGTTGAAGTTGGGCTTACGGTTTCTGTTGCATTTGTTCCTCCGGTTGACCACACATAAGAAGTTCCACCACTTGCGGTTAAAGTTGTAGATTGACCGTTACAAATAGTTACCGAAGTTGGAGTAACTACAGTATTTGGAATTGGATTTACAGTAACAGTTGTTGTATCAGATCCGGAGCAATTATTGGCATCGGTAGCAACTACTGTATAAACAGTTGTACTGGTAGGCGAAACAGTAATAGAGTTTCCTGTTAGATTTCCGGGACTCCATGTAAAATTATAAGGCGCAGTTCCTCCATTAGCATTAGCTGTTAAAGTAACACTATTTCCGGCACAAATAGTTTGACTTGGAGTAACAATAACACTCGTATTACCGTTATTAAATATATTAACACTGGCGGTTTGAACACAGTTATTAGCATCGGTAACAGTAACGGTATAAGTACCTGCTGATAAGCTTACTGCAGTAGAAGTTGTTTGTACAGGAGTTGTATTCCATGAATAGCTATAAGGAGCGGTACCTCCATTTACTGTTACGGTAGCTGTTCCATTTGCTCCATTGCATGTTTCGTTGGTAGTTGAAGTTCCCAATGAAAGGGCAGAAGGCTGAGAAATGGTTACATTTGCTGTTGCAGTACAATTATTAGCATCAGTTACGGTAACAGTATAAGTTCCTGGTGCAAGATTGCTCGCTGTTTGCGTAGTTTGTACAGGAGTAGTATTCCATGAATAAGTAAATGGAGCTGTTCCGTTTGCGTTAGCGGTAGCAGATCCATTATTTAATCCAAAGCAAGTTACATTTGTAGAAGTTGCACTTGCACTAATTGGTGTTGAGCTTGCAATTGTAACACTTGCAGAAGAGCTACATCCGGTGCTGTCAGTAACTGTTACGGTGTAAGTTCCGGCAGATAGGTTATTTATAGAAGCTGTTGTTTGTACAGGTGTAGTGTTCCATGAATATGTATAAGGAGGTGTTCCTCCAGGAGTAACACTTGCCGTTCCATTATTTAAACCACATGTTGTATTGGTAGAACTTGTTGTTAGGGCTAATGAACCAGAGTTTATTACTGTATCAGTTAAGCTGGTAGTACAATTGTTGGCATCAGTTACAGTAACTGTGTAAATACCCGCTGAAAGGTTAGAAATTGTTTGAGTGGTTTGAATTGGAGTAGTGTTCCAAGAATAGGAGTAAGGTGCAGTTCCACCCGTTGGATTAGCGGTTAAGCTTCCATTAGCTCCTCCACATGATTCGTTAACAACGTTTATCGTACCTCCTAATTGACTTGGTTGGGTAATAGTAACTATTTCAACATCGGAGCATCCGTTAGCATCAGTAATAGTTACAGAATATTGTCCGGGTGAAAGGTTGGTAATAGTTTGAGTTGTTTGCCCACTTGACCAGGAATAAGTATATGGGCTTGTTCCACCGGTGGCATTTGCTGTAGCACTTCCATTATTAGCTCCAAAGCAAGTGATTTGTGTTGGAGTAATTGAACTATTTAGGTTCGATGAAACATTAATATAGTTCGTCATGGTGATGGTATCTCTTCCTCCGCATTGACCAATTACAGCCAGAGTAACACTATATTGACCGCTGTTTGGATAAACTACACTTGGATTTGCAGCTGTTGAAGTAGATGGAACTCCTCCCGGAAACGACCATGAATAAGTTACTGCGTTAGTACTTGTTGAAGTAAAGTTTACAGTACTATTCGGACAAATATTGGTTTGATTAGCTGTAAACGAAGCTGTAGGAGGAGCATCCGTTACAAATAAAAACATTGCATGATTGAATTTTACATTAGTGCCCCATCCTCCCGGATAATCACTCCAAGTATTATTACTCCACTGTTCCCATGCTGTATTAGTAATATTGGCATCGTATTGATTAGTATATAAAGCTACCGTATCTCCAGGAGTTTGAGGTAAAATTACTCCTACATAAAAATTGGTTAATCCACTTACATTTACAGGATTATTAAAGTAAATATAATTTGGAGTAGTTCCTGTATTTAAGCTGGATATTGGAACTGTTTTAGTAGCAATAGGAGTAGCACCCGGAGAACCTCCAGTACCAGTATTATTCCAAACAGCAAAAGTTACGTTTGAAGGAGAACCATTATCAACTGCTTTTGATAAGTAAAATATACCACCGGTAATATGTGTGTATGGCGCAATACTTGTAAATCTATCCGCTTTAGCTTTATCTCCAAAAATATTATTTCCTGAAATGTATCCCGAATCTATTGGATTTACAGCATCAACCGTGTATGATGCAATATTTGTCATGGTTAAATTGGTAATAGTATCGCATCCTGATGATGGAACAACGTTGATATAATTAACTTTTGTTTCAGTATCAGAACCATTTGAGTTAGTTGCTACTAAGGTAACAGTATAGGTACCAACCGTATTATATTGAATATTGCTTGGGTTAGTTGCGGTTGATGTTCCCGGTGTACCTCCATTAAAAGTCCATGAATAGGTATTGCCACTGCCGGTTGAAAGATTTGTAAAGTTAACAAATCCGCCTACGGTAACAGTGGTTGTATTGGCTACGAAATCAGCTACAGGAGGAGTAGATGGTGAACTACAAACTGTTGATGATAATAGTTGCACACGTCTTGGAGAGTTTTGCATAACGGTGCGCATACGTGTTTTTTGATCGGCTGTAAATAAATTCATACAACCGTCATTGGAGTAATCCATGTAGTTTTGAAACATTCTTCCGGGAGGATTTGGAGAGCCTGAACATCCTGCAGCACTTGGATACGTAGGACATCCAGAAGTAGAGTTACTTTGTGTTGGGGTATCGTTACAAAAATCAGAAGCACAGTTACCATCGCCCCATATATGTCTTAATCCTAACCAGTGTCCTACTTCATGAGTAGCTGTTCTTCCTAAATTAAATGGAGGAGATAAAGTTCCTACTCTTCCAAAGTAATTATATCCAATAACAACACCATCTGTATTAGCTGCTCCTCCATTAGTTGGCATACCTGAAAGACCTGAATTAGATGGGAATTGTGCATAACCTAATAAACCACCAGACAATTGACAAACCCAAATATTCATGTATCTATTAGGGTCCCAAGAGGTAGCTGGTTTAATTACGTTATCAATAGTTGTTTGGCTGTATCCGGTTGTGGTATTTGATAGTCCCGAAATACTGGTTGCCGGTACTCTGTGTATTCCCGGTTCTGATAAAGGATTACCGTTAGGGTCAACTAAGGCTTTACAAAATTGTATTTCAATATCAGCTGCAACAGCTGCAAAAGGTGCAGGAGTTTGAGAAGCATCGGCATTGGTTCTTCTAAAGTCTTCATTTAATACATCAAATTGTGAGTTAACTTGTGCTTGAGAAATGTTTCTTCCTTGTCCAATAGCTTCGTTGGAGTTATGAATAACATGCACTATAACAGGAATAGTATATACATTCGATTTTGGTAAATTATTATTTTTTTTGTCTTCTTTTATTCGTTCTTGTAGCCACTCTTCAAACTCATCTAAAAATGTTTGTCCTTTTGAGTTAGTTTGATATAGATAAGCGGCATTCATAGTTCCGCAAGTTCTGCTTTCTGGAACTTGAATCACCGGATCCGTATATTTAGTTATTGGGCCTAAGGCATTTTGTTTAGAATTATTGCTTACCGTTATGTTAGTTGGATTAAAATTCCCCTTCTTTTGTTGGGCAAAACTGCTGTTAGAAATTAAACAAGCAGCTAAACCTGCGAATAAAAAAGAACAAATTTTTTTCATAAAGAGTAGATTTTTTTCATTTACAAATGATGATTGCAAAATGCAAATTATAAAATTTTGTTTATGAAATCAAAATTCTGTTAAAAAAAATTAAAATTTAATCTTTATAAGTCCACGGTATTTAACCTACGTTATAGATTGTAAATTTGCGATATGGCTAAAATATTATTGGTTGAAGATGAAGAGCATTTAAGTGATGTAATTCGCTTTAATTTAGAACTTGAAGGACATAATATACAAGAATGCAACAATGGTAAATTGGCAATACAATTTATCAATAAGGATGTATTCGATTTATACATTTTAGATGTAATGCTTCCTGAGCTCAATGGATTTGATATATGCCAATATATAAGAGATAAACAAATACAAAAACCGATATTATTTTTAACTGCTAAAAATGAAGCAGCTGACAGAATTAAAGGTTTAAAACTTGGTGCCGATGATTATTTGGCAAAGCCTTTTAATTTAGAAGAACTTATTTTGAGAGTAAATAATTTATTAAAACGAAATTCTGAAAAAAATATTTATAAAGGTATTGATTATTTTGAATTTGATGGAATGAGTATAAATTTTAAAACATATGAAATTGTGGATAAGAATGGTGAAAAGCGCAATATTTCCAAGCGAGAAGCTCAATTGTTAGAATTACTTATTCAAATGAAAGGTCAAGTAGTATCTCGCGATTTAATTTTAGAGCGCTTATGGAAAGATGAAGAATTGCCAACAGCAAGAACTATAGATAATTATATATTAAATTTTAGAAAATATTTTGAAGATAACACAAAGGAAACCAAGTATTTGCATTCGGTAAGAGGTGTTGGTTATAAATTTTCAGTTGATTAAGGCAACCCGGTTTAATACTTATCGTCTTTAATGTGAGTTTAGTTAATGCCCAATTTGCGATATCCCTTTTCGCAACTTAAAGCCCCGACACTGGTCCCGGTCGGGGCTTTACAGTTTTATGTATTACACCAATTACAATACTTAGCGCTTGAATGATGTTGAAATGGAATATTAGAATTAAAAATTTCTTCTAATATTTGAGCAATTAGCATTTGGGTTTGATTGATATTTTCACTTGTTATTGATATATCATTGTTTATTTTAAGAAAATAATAGGGTTTATTTATTGTTCTAAATGAAATAATTCCAGCTTCAATATTTTCATTTTCCTTTAACTGAGATTGGTATAAAACGGCATACGTTAACAATTGCAAGGCTTTTGACTTTTCACCTCCTAAGAGTTTAATTTCATCTACATTGTTAATTATTAACTCTTTTTCTTCGACTTTTCCAGTTTTATAATCAATTACACGTATGGTATTGCCAATTTTATCTATCCGGTCTATTCTTCCGGCCAATTTTGCTTTGTATGTTTTTCTATTACAATTAAAATATAATTCAGTTTCAAAATCTTTCTCAAGTCCAATAATAGTTATATGCTTATTATCTTTTTTTAAATTTTTTATTTCATCAATTTCTTTTTCAATAAATTTTAGAATTTGTTTTTCAGCCATGGTATAGGTTATATAGTTTTTACCAAAGCTGATATCTTCTATTGTAAAATCTTTTAAAAAGTTTGTTTTTAAAATTTCAGGGACTAGTTTTTTGGCATTTATCAAATCTGTTTCATTAACTACTTTATTTAAGAATGGGGTAAAAATTTCTTGAAGTGTAGCATGAATATAATTACCTAATGAACTTGCTTCAATTGTTTCTTCAACTGCATCTTCTTCCTTTTCTCTGAGTTTTAAAACATATTTATAATAAAAATCGAGAGGGCAATTAATATAGGTGTTTAATGCGCTTGGAGAAACACCTTTTTCAATCCATTGATGTAATTGTTGTAAAACTAATTCATTTTTTGGTTTTATTATTTCTTTAGCAGCAATTTTAGGTACATCAAGCGTTTTAATTTTTTCTACTATTTGTATATTATTATTATGCTGAGGTAATTCTTGAATTAACTGAGAGATATATCTGCTTTTTTCTCCACCTCCTAAATCATCTGCATCAGTATTGTAAATAAGAAATATTTTTTTTGCTCGTTGTAAGAGGCGATAAAAATGATAGGCAAAGATGCTGTCTTTTTCAGAATAAGTAGGTAAACCAAATGCTCGTTTAATATCAAAAGGGATTAAAGAATTAATGGTTTTTCCGGAAGGTAAAACTCCTTCATTGGTTGAAATAAGAATTACGTTCTCAAAATCTATTGTTCTTGTTTCGAGTACGCCCATTATCTGCAGTCCTGTTAATGGTTCTCCATAAAACGGCATGCTTTCGTTTCGTAATATCTGATTAAATAAACTTCTTAATGTTGCAACATCAATTATGGCATCGAATAAAGAAATATATCGTTCTAAACGATTAAAAATTTTGTTGAACAGAAATAAATATTCCGCTTCTATTTTTTGTTTTTCAGGTTGGTTGACATTTGCTAAATTTTTTTTAAAAAGTGCAATTAAAGATTTAATAGCTTTTATAGCAACTATAGGCTTGTTTTCCCAATTGGTAAGTATTGGATTTAGTTCGTTTAAAAAAGTAATTTCATTGTTATAGCATTGGCTTTCTAATTCTTTTAAAGTTATATAAACTCTGTTTTTTCGTTTAATGTATGTGTCTAATTTCTGTAATAAAAAGCCGGCTTCTTTTTCTTTCCAAATACTTGCAATTAGTGGGTTTTGTAATAACTTTGAAATATCGCTATGATAAAATCGATAGTTTTTAATGTTATCTTTAGCATGTTTTATGGCATGTTCATGCATTTCTAAAATTTGCTCAACCAAATTATAGAAAGGGATATATTTTAGCGGCATACCCATAGTTACATTCAAATTTTTTACAGAATCGGGTATGCTATTAAGTAATGGCATTAATAAGTTTTCATCGGCTAATACTACTGCGGTATCTTGATAGTTATTTTTCGATTCTAATTTTTCTAAAATTTCACCTGCTGCTTTTACTTGATTTATATTTTTTGCAGTACCGATTATTTCAATTGTTTTCTCACTTTTTCTCCAATAATTTTCAATCCAGTTAAATTTTTGTTCCTTGTTATCAAACCATTTTTGTTTATAAAATCTCAAAAAATAACCGGCTTCTTGGATTTCGTTATCCATATAATATTCATCTGCATCCCAAAATAATTCAGCTTTTTTATGCAGCATTAAAAATTGAATAATTTTTTCTTCTGATTTATTTAATGCATTAAATCCGGCAAAAAAAATTTTTTTATAGGTTAATTGGGAATTGATGTGATGTAAATTTTCAGCACAATACCTACCTGCCATGCCTTGATATGCAAGGTTTTGAGAGTGTAAATGTTCTTTTAAATTTTTATAGTAGGGGAATAGTTTTTGCCAAAATGCAATAAATTGTAATTGAATGGCAGAGGGTTCTTTTTTGTCAAGATTCCAGATTTCAAGTGCTCTAATTTGGTTAACTGTAGTAAACAGTTTTTCAGCATCGGCAAGATAGTTGTCAATTTCATTAAAATCATTTAGTAGAGTTGGAGCCCACTTTGAAAACTCAACAAAACTTTTCGCCTCAGTTTTTTCAATACTTTTATAAACATGATAAAACTGAAATAGTAACTCAAGTGTATCAATAGATTTATATCCTGATAGTTTTATGATAAAATCTTCAATTGAAAAAATAACTGGCGACCAAATTGTTTTTTGATATATTTCTGCCAAATGTTTTTTTAGGAAAAGAGATGCTCTTCTGTTTGGAAGAACAATGCAAACATTTTTTAAATCATCAGGAAACTGATGGTGTATTTCTTTAGCAAGTTTTAAAAGGAATGGTTCCAATTTTAATTGAATATTTTGATACGAATATAATGAATTGGAAATATGATTGAATTTTAAACGTATAATTTAAAAATTAAAAATATTACGACTTAAAACTCTAGAGAAAGCTGGTCAGGTAATAATTTATAAGACAAACGGTGATATTCTGTAACGCCAAATTCTTTAATGGCTTTGCGATGAGCTTGAGAAGGATAACCTTTGTTTTTATCCCATTTGTAGTGAGGATATAGTTGATGAATATAGAGCATATAATCATCGCGATATGTTTTGGCTAAAATGGAAGCTGCAGCTATAGCTAAATATTTTCCATCGCCTTTTATAATACAGTGATGTGGAATATCTTTATATGCTTTAAAACGATTGCCATCAATTAATAATGCTTGAGGTGTAATATGTAGTTTTTCAATAGCTCTGTGCATAGCCAAAAAAGATGCATTGAGAATATTTATTTCATCAATCTCTTTATTGTTAACCATGGCAACTCCATAAGCTAAAGCATTTGATTCAATAAATGTTCTCAGCTCATAGCGTTTTTTTTCGCTTAATTGTTTAGAATCGTTTAATTCTGGACATTCAAAGTTATCAGGCAATATAACGGCAGCAGCAAAAACCGGCCCGGCTAAGCATCCTCTTCCGGCTTCATCGCATCCGGCTTCTATTATTCCTTCGGTATGTTTTAATAAGAGCATTTTGCCTCCTCATACCCCTCCTCAAGGAGGGGATAATTTTCTAATAACTATATCACTTTTTCAATACAGTTCCACAGCTTTTCGGCAGTTTTATCCCAGCTGAATTTTTGGCGTTGTATTTTTCCTTTTTCAATTAATTCTTTTCTTAAAGTTTCGTTTTTATCCAATTCTTTTAATCCATCTGCTATTTGTTGTATATCAAATGGATTTACATAATGTGCAGCTTCTCCTGCAATTTCAGGCATACATGATACATTCGATGCAAGAACGGGAACTTCTGCATTCATGGCTTCTACCATGGGTATTCCAAATCCTTCAAAGTATGAAACATACACCAATGCCTGTGTAGAAGCCATTACCTTTCCTAATTTTTCTTCAAATAAGCGACCTGTAAAATGCACCTCATTTTTAAATTGCATATTATTGTATGTTTGTTCCATTTCTCCCGTCCAATAATATTTTTCGCCTACAATTAATAGTTGTGTATTGCTCTCTGTTTGTTTTCTGAACAAATCATATGCTTTTAGCAAATTACTCAAATTTTTTCTTGGATGCAGCGAACCAACGTATAAAAAATAAGGTTTGTTTTGCGTATATTGTTTTCTTGTGGTTGCTTTTTCATCTTCACTTATAGGCTTAAACCAATCCGATGCTCCATTATAAACAACATCTATTTTATTTTTATCAATATGATATAAGTTAGAAATATCTTGTTTGGAAGCTTCAGATACAGTGGCAATTCGTGAGGCTTTTTGAGCAAATTTTGGGAAATAGTATCGGTAATAATGGCTCATTAAAAAAGGCAAATCCTTTGGATAATGCTCAAAATTTAAATCGTGCATTACGGGTAGCTGAGGTACATTGGTTGATAAGGACAAATAACCATCTGGCGATAAAAACAAATCAGCCTTTATTTTTTTTAATGCTGCAGGAATAGTCCACTCAAACCATAAATAAAATAAAAATGGATGACGAGCAGGAAATCCTATTCGCATAGGAGTTACATTCGATGAAAAGATAAATTCTTCAGCGTAGGGGCGGTCGAATAAAAACACGAATTGATGTTCCGGATGATTTTTAACCATACGTTTTAAACTTTCGTAGGTAAACCAGCCAATGCCTTCGAGTTTGTTTTTAAGTAAAAGTCGTGTATTTACTGCAATGGTAAGCGCCACAGAACAAAATATTTGCTGGCGAAAATAATCTTTTAAAGGCTTTTAACCTAAAAATCCTATTTTTGCCCTCCTTTCGAATTGGTTTTTAATGCAAAAAAAGTTTATTACCAATCTTGCTCTTTTGCTTTTGCTTAATCTTTTGATTAAGCCTTTTTGGATATTAGGAATTGATCGCGAAGTTCAAAATGCTATTGGCAGCGAAGGTTATGGGTTATATTTTGCACTATTTAATTTTTCTTTTTTATTAAATTCAATTTTAGATATTGGATTAACTAATTTTAATAACAGAAATATTGCTCAAAACGAACATTTACTGTCTAAACATTTTTCCAATATTGTTTCTTTAAAATTGTTGTTAGGTGTACTCTATATAATTATTACTGTAATTTTTGCGATAATTTTCAATTATAACAATTATGAAATATTTCTTCTTTTGATTTTGTCATTTAATCAGTTTCTTATATCATTTGTATTGTATTTACGTTCGAATATTTCAGGTTTGCATTTATTTAAAACAGATAGTTTTATTTCTGTTTTAGATCGTTTGGTAATGATAGTTATTTGTGGAGTTTTACTTTGGACGAATATAGTGGATGGCGAATTTAAAATTGAATGGTTTGTATATACTCAAACAGCCGGATATGGAATTACAGCGTTGGTAGCCTTTTTTATAGTTTATAAAAAGGCCGGAATGTTTAAATTACATTGGAATCCATCTTTTTATATCAGCATATTAAAGAAAAGTTTGCCATATGCCTTGCTGATACTATTAATGACAATTTATACCCGGTCCGATTCTGTATTAATTGAGCGAATTTTAGGAGAAGAAGGAGCTGAGCAAAGTGGTATTTATGCTCAAAGCTATCGTTTACTTGATGCAGTAAATATGATTGCATACCTTTTTTCCACTTTACTACTACCCATTTTTGCTCGAATGATAATTCAGAAAGAAGTGGTAAATCAAATGGTAAATCTTTCTTTATCGCTTATATTGTCAATGGCTATTTTAACAGCTGTTGGTTCTTATTTTTATAGCAACGAATTAATGGGTATGTTATATGAACATCATGTTTCTGAATCAGCACAGGTATATGGTATCATGATGTTTTGTTTTGTTGCCATGAGCACTACCTACATTTTCGGCACTTTGCTTACAGCTAACGATAGTTTAAAAGTGTTAAATATTATTTCAGGAAGTGGTGTAGTAATGAACATCATTCTAAATTTAATTTTAGTGCCTAAATACAAAGCTTATGGTGCTGCTATGAGTGGATTAATCACACAATCGTATATAGCTATATCACAAGCTATAATGGCAGGTCGAATTTTCAAGTTTGGAATTAATTACAAATTGATTTTTACCATTGCAGCTTTTGCAACAGGTACAGCTATTATTGCCTATTTCTCAAAAAACATCCATTACGACTGGCGCGTAAATTTTATGGTAATGGTTATCAGCTCTGTCTCTTGGGCATTTATGGTTCGTATGGTTAGTGTGCGCGCTATCTATAGAATTCTAAAGTATGAGTAATTAGATGTCAGAAGACAGAAGTCAGTTTACAGAAAATTGAATTATTGATTTAATGATTTTTTGAATTTGCTTAGCCTTACTCTGCGTAAAAAACTCTGTGGAACTCTTCGGTTAAATAGAAGAAGACAGAAGTCAGTTTACAGAGAACAGATTTGATGAATTATTGAATGAATGATTTATTGATTTTGCTATTTTCAGGAAGTACCAGTTTTGCTTTGCTTACACCATCGTACTGTACAATTACATGGTCTTCTTTTTCTGCAATTTCTAAAGTGTTAAGAAAATGTTCTAAATCAAAACTTATTTTAAAAATAACAAAACGAAACTTATGATGGTTTAATCCCATGGTTTCTATCATACTGCTTTTTTCACTACGCTCAATTTCTTCAAGTATTAAAATTTTCGGTTTTACTTTAAAATGTAGGTAGTAATCCAAGGCTATTAATTCATGTAAATACTTGTCATTGCTGTAATACTCTTTTACAAATGATGATATAATTAAAAATACATCATCCAGCGTGTATTGGTGATACGCTTTACGTTCGCCAAAATAAATACCTAAGTGTAATAAGAAATCAAAAATGCTGTAATGTTGCGTTACATATTTTAAAGTGTAGTGGGCGCGTTTTTTATTCCAGTAAATTTCTAAAGCATGCTCAAGTTGAGTGATTTGGTGTAATTGTTCTTTCGACAAATAATTACTTTCTATAATTTGATAAGGAGGTTCCGGATCAAATACAAAGCCATGTTCAGGATATTTTTCTCTAACAGGAGTTCCTTTTAAAAATTTTAAAAATCCTAATTGTAATTCCGGTGGAAAAAGTTTAAATACTTCCTCAAAACTGTATTTTATATCTTCCCAATAATCTAATGGAAGTCCTACAATTAAATCAAGATGCATTTCAACCTTATCGCGCAATTGTAGAATTACATTTTTAGTTTTTTCAAAATTCTGTTTTCTACTTACCTCCAAATTGGCTTTTTGATTTACCGTTTGTATTCCTATTTCGAAACGGAACAAACCTTTTGGAACACGCTCATTAATAAATTTAATTATTTCAGGATGCACAATATCTGCTGTTATTTCAAACTGAAAAACATTTTCAGGACGATGGTGCTGAAGTATAAATTGAAATATATCTATTGTAAAATCTTTCTTAATATTAAATGTACGGTCTAAGAATTTTATAACTCGGCCGTGCTTCATTAAATAAAGCAGATTTTCTTTAATACGTTCATTCGATAAATAGCGCACCTTATTATCCAAGCTTGCTAAGCAAAACTCGCATTTGTAGGGGCATCCGCGTGAAGTTTCTATGTAGCAAACTTTATTGTAAAGTTCTTCCGGACTATCGTTTTCGTAGGGATTGATGGTATTTAATTCTGCCAGATTAAATTGTTTTGGAAGTGGATTTTCTATGACATTTCCATTGTCTTTCCAAACCAATCCGGGAACTAATGCTATATCAGGATAGGAGTTTAAAAATTCTCTGAAAGGTATTTCTCCTTCGCCAACAATAATAAAATCAACTTCATCTCGCTTTATTACATCTTCATAATTATAACTTACTTCCGGTCCACCCAATAAAATTTTAATGTCTTTGTTAATGGCTTTTAGTTTTCTGCATACTTCTAATGTTTGAGTAATATTCCAGATGTAGCAGCTAAAAGCTACAATTTCAAACTTACTGCAATATTGCGCAATTTCATCTTTATTTTCTTTTATGGTAAATTCTTTCCATGCAAGCCCGGGGTGCTTTTTGTTAAGCTTGTAAAGTAAACGAATAGCCAAATTCATGTGTATATATTTGGCATTAAGGGTGCTAAGTAAAACTTGCATGGATTTATGGGGGCTTTTTGTTTACAATATTACTAAATTTAATATTGTCTTCATTTTAAGGGCAATAAGCATACGTAAATTTCGTTACCTTTACCGTCCAAAAAATTTACCATGAGTACCGAAAAAAATCAATCCATTAATTTCGATTCCATAAGCTTTTTAGCTTTTTTATACCAAAAACGAAAAATTATTTTATCAATTACATTAGCTGCAGCTGTAATTTCTGCTGTTGTATCGCTATTAATTCCAAATAAATATAAATCTACCGTGATTTTATTTCCTACTACAACAGGCTCAATTGCTAAAGCTTTAATTGCCGAACAAAGAACGGGGAAAGACGATATTCTTCAATTAGGGGAAGAAGAACAAGCTGAACAAATGCTTCAGATATTATATTCTGATAAAATTACCAATGCTATTATTCAGAAGTTTGATTTAATGAATCATTATAAAATTGATTCTACGAGTAAGTACAAATATACAGAGCTTAAAAAAGAGTACGAAAGTAACATTACGTTTAAACGTACGGAGTATATGTCTGTAAGAATAGATGTATTAGATACTGACCCCAAAATGGCAGCTGATATTGCCAACGAAATTGCCCGATTGTATGACGAAGTAAAAAATGAAATGCTTAAAGAACGTGCAGTACAAGCTTTTAATTTAGTAGAAAAAGAATACAATGATTTTTTAGCTTTAATAAAGGCTCAAGAAGATTCATTGGCCAAAATAATGTCGTATGGAGTATTTGATTATGAATCGCAAAGCGAAATGTTGATGGAACAATACGCCATTGCACTTTCTAAAAATGATATGGGAGCTGCTAAACGTATACAAGATAAATTAGATGTTTTGGCAAAATATGGCGCTGCCTACATGTCGCTTCGTGAAAAGTTAGATAATGAACGAAAAAATTTAGCCGTACTAAAAGCAAAATACGATGAGGCCAAAGTAGACGCAGAGCAAAGCATGACACATAAATTTGTTGTAAACTATGCAACTCCGGCCGAAAAAAAATCTTATCCCGTACGTTGGTTAATCGTTACTGTATCTACAGTAGCATCATTTTTATTAAGCATTTTCTTAATTGTAGTATTGGAGCAATTCCAACGCATTAAACTAGATTTAAAAAATTAATGTTTTAACATCATTTTACAAAAAAAGTGCGTGCTATCTGAAAGTTTTAAAAATAAAATACTTATTTACTTTGGTGCTGCATTTATTGTAGCAAACGCAATATTTATATATTTTGAGCATTATTGGTTTATGTTATTGCCGGTAGCCTTGATAATAGGCGCTTTGGCTATTTTTCGTTTAGATATTCTGTTGTTATTTATCGTATTTTGTACACCCTTAGCAATTAATTTAGAACACCTCGATTTTGGCTTAGGTATGTCATTACCTACCGAGCCTTTAATGTTTGGTGCCATGATACTTTTCTTTTTTAAAGTATTGTACGAGAAAAAATTTGACAGACGCGTATTTTGGCATCCTATCAGTATAGCGATACTATTACATCTGCTTTGGATTGGATTTACAACAATTACCAGCCAAATGCCATTTGTATCCTTTAAGTTTTTTCTTGCTCGAATGTGGTTTGTATGTGTGTGTTATTTTTTGGCAACACAATTATTTGCTGCCGATTTTCAAAATATCAAGCGATTTTTTTGGTTATACATCATACCATTATTAATCGTTATAATTTATGCGGTAACATGGCACTCCACCTATCGTTTTGCTGAAAAACCTGCCCATTGGGTAATGACTCCATTTTATAAAGATCATACTTCCTATGGAGCAATTTTAGCCATGTATTTTCCGATTATTTTTCTTTTTTTGAATAAACGACAAAATAATTCCATACGTTTTTTTACATCCATAGTTTTAATAATTTTTACCATAGGAATAATATTATCATATACCCGTGCTGCTTGGTTAAGTTTAATTGGTGCTTTGGGTTTATATTTTGTATATTATTTTAAAATAAAATTCAGAACTCTTTTATTAGTGGGAGCAACTTTAGTTGGTTTATTTTTATTTTTTCAATCAGATATAATCATGTATTTAGAAAAAAATAAACAAGATTCTTCCGATAATTTAGCAGAGCATGTAAAATCAATTTCTAACATAAAATCAGACGCTTCAAATTTAGAGCGAATTAATCGTTGGCAAAGTGCACTTAGAATGTTTAAAGAACGTCCAATATTTGGATTTGGCCCCGGCACATATATGTTTCAATATGCATCTTATCAAATGTCATACGAAACAACCATTATCAGTACCAATATGGGAGATATGGGAAATGCACACAGCGAATATATTGGTCCTTTAGCCGAACAAGGTTTGCTTGGAACACTATTTTTTATCGGAATTTTAGTAACCGTATTTTTAACCGCTACCAGATTGTATAATACACTGCAAAACAAAGAAATGAAGCAGATTGTTATTTTAATTACACTTGGTTTGGCTACCTATTTTGTTCATGGTTTATTGAATAATTTTTTAGATACCGATAAAGCATCTGTTCCATTCTGGGGATTTATTGCCATACTTACTGCTATTGATATTTATTATCGTCCATTAGATAATGGAGGCGATCGATTTATTTTGCCATCTAAATCAGAATAATTCCTAAGTAATTCACTATCTAGTTGAAAATTACTTACAATTTTAGCAATTTACACTTCGAGATTCTGAACTAATAATGTATTTTCGCAAGTTAATAACTAAATATTAACGCAGTACAGATGCCTAAAGATTCATCCATTAAATCAGTCCTTATTATTGGAAGTGGTCCCATTATTATTGGACAAGCTTGCGAGTTCGACTATTCAGGTTCACAAGCAGCACGTGCTTTAAGAGAAGAAGGTATAGAGGTTAGTCTAATCAACTCAAATCCTGCAACTATCATGACCGATAAGGTTACTGCCGACCATGTCTATCTATGGCCGTTGGAACCAAAATCAATCGTTAAAATTTTAGAGGAAAGAAAAATAGATGCTGTACTTCCAACCATGGGAGGACAAACAGCTCTAAATCTTGCAATGAAGTGTGAAGAAATGGGTATCTGGGAAAAATATGGAGTGCGAATGATTGGGGTTGATACCAAAGCCATTGAAATAACTGAAAATAGAGAGCTTTTCCGCCAAAAAATGGAATCAATTGGTGTCGGAATGGCTCCATCTGCTATAGCAACTTCATTTTTAGAAGGAAAAAATATTGCTCAACAAATAGGTTTTCCATTGGTAATTAGACCTTCGTTTACCTTAGGAGGAACCGGTGGTGCAGTGGTATATGATAAAAAAGATTTCGATGCTGCGTTAACCAGAGGATTGCATGCTTCGCCTATTCATGAAGTATTGATTGATAAAGCAGTAATAGGGTGGAAGGAATTTGAATTGGAATTGCTTCGTGATGCCAACGATAATGTGGTTATAATTTGTACCATCGAAAATTTCGATCCGATGGGAATTCATACCGGAGATTCTATTACCGTGGCCCCGGCAATGACCTTATCGGATACTACTTTCCAGAAAATGCGTGATATGGCCATAAAAATGATGCGCTCCATCGGAAATTTTGCGGGAGGTTGTAATGTTCAGTTTGCTGTTAGTCCCGATGAAAAAGAAGAAATTATTGCCATAGAAATTAATCCTCGCGTATCACGTTCATCAGCTTTGGCAAGTAAAGCTACCGGTTACCCAATTGCCCGTATTGCAGCAAAACTGGCTATAGGTTATCATTTAGATGAATTACAAAATCAAATCACAAAAACTACATCGGCATTATTTGAACCGGTGCAGGATTATGTAATTGTAAAAATACCTCGCTGGAATTTTGATAAATTTAAAGGTGCCGACAGAACCCTTGGTTTTCAAATGAAATCAGTTGGAGAGGTAATGGGTATTGGAAGAAGTTTTCAGGAGGCCTTGCAAAAAGCTTGTCAGTCATTAGAAATAAAGCGAAATGGATTAGGAGCAGATGGTAAAGAATTAACCAATCAAGAACAAATTTTACAAAGTTTAGAGCGTCCAAGCTGGAATCGTTTATTCCATATTTACGATGCTTTTAAATTGGGTATTCCATTTAAAACCATTCAAAAACTAACGCATATCGATCCTTGGTTTCTGCATCAAATTGAAGAACTGGTGGTACTTGAAAAAGAAATTGAAAAATATACCATTCAAACCATACCTGCCGATTTATTACGCGAAGCAAAAAGAAAAGGATATGCCGATAGGCAAATAGCTCATTTATTGCGTTGCTTAGAAAGCGAAGTGTATAAAAAGCGAAATGAATTAGGAATAAAAAGAGTTTATAAAATGGTGGATACCTGCTCTGCAGAGTTTGAAGCCAAAACTCCTTATTTCTATTCTACATTCGAAGAAGAAAATGAAGCCATTCCAAGCAATAGAAAAAAGGTAGTAATATTAGGATCAGGGCCCAACAGAATCGGACAGGGTATTGAGTTTGATTACTCTTGTGTACATGGAGTTATTGCAGCTAAAGAATGTGGCTATGAAACTATCATGATAAATTGTAATCCCGAAACGGTTTCAACTGATTTTACAGTAGCTGATCGATTATATTTTGAACCGGTCTTCTGGGAGCATATATACGACATCATTCAAAACGAAAAACCCGAAGGAGTAATTGTACAATTAGGCGGCCAAACTGCTCTAAAATTAGCAGAAAAGTTAGATAGATACGGTATAAAAATTATTGGAACAAGCTTTGAATCTTTAGATATTGCTGAAGATAGAGGACGTTTTTCAGCTAAACTAAAAGAACTGAACATACCTTATCCAAAATTTGGGACTATTGAACATGCCGATGAAGCGGTAGCACTATCAAGAGAATTAGGTTTCCCTCTGTTAGTAAGACCTTCGTATGTGTTAGGCGGACAAAGTATGAAAATTGTAATTAATGAAGAAGAGTTGGAACAACATGTGGTAAACCTTTTAAAAGATATTCCCGGTAATAAAGTTTTATTGGATCATTTCCTCGAAAAAGCAATAGAAGCTGAGGCCGATGCCATTTGTGATGGAGAAAATGTGTATATCATCGGTATTATGGAGCATATAGAACCTGCAGGAATTCACTCCGGTGATTCATATGCCGTATTACCTCCATTTGATTTAAGCGAAAACGTAATTCGTCAAATTGAAGAATATACCAAAAAAATTGCCGTAGCTTTAAAAACAGTTGGTTTAATAAACATACAATTTGCCATTAAAGACGAAGTAGTGTATGTAATTGAAGCAAATCCACGTGCATCACGTACAGTACCTTTTATTGCTAAAGCTTATGACGAACCTTATGTAAATTATGCAACTAAAATAATGTTGGGGCACAATAAGGTTACCGATTTTAAGTTTAACCCACGAAAAAAAGGATATGCGATAAAAATTCCGGTTTTCTCGTTTGAAAAATTTCCTGATGTAAATAAAGAATTAGGCCCTGAAATGAAATCAACAGGAGAAGGAATTTACTTTATAAATGATTTACATGATGAGTTTTTTATGAAAGTATATTCTGAGCGAAATTTATATTTAAGCCGATAATTGAATTTGATGATTTGATGATTTGAAAATTTATTTACCAAACCTAAATATCAACTAATTTCAATTAATTTTAACTTTAAAACTTTTAAACTTTAATACTAACAAACTAAAATATGATTTTATTAAGCATAACTGGGGTTTTAAGATTGATAATAATTTTAGCCTGCATTTATTTTTTATATCAAATTACCATGCGTTTTATATTACCATTATTAATGCGTAGTTATTTTAATAAAATTCAGCGCGACATGCATAAGCAATTTTATGGTAAAATGAACAAAGGAAACACAATACATATACAACAAGAAGAAGAATATACCGATTACGAAGAAATTAAATAAATCTATGTTGCAACAAGGAATATTTAAAAAACTATTGCCGCATATTTTAGTAATTGCAGCATTTTTTGCTTTATCACTTACATATTTTTCACCATTATTGGATGGTAAAAAAATTCAACAAGGCGATATCGTTCATTGGTTAGGTACTGCAAAAGAAACAATTGATCATAGAGAAAAATATAATGAAGAGCCGTTATGGACTAATTCTCTCTTTGGTGGAATGCCTACCTATCAACTATCAACCTTATATCCATCTAATTGGTCCGCGCGTATAAACCATTTTCTAGATCAATTATTTGTTAATCCGGCATCTTATCTTTTTTTATCCATGCTTGGATTTTACATTTTAGCATTAACGTTTAATGTTAGTATTCCTATTGCATTTATGGGAGCTGTTGGATATGGATTGGCTACCTACTTTATGGTAAGTTTAGAAGCAGGACATAACTCAAAAGTTAATGCAATTGGATATATGGCACCGGTAATTTCAGGTGTTTTATTAGCTTATCGAGGAAAATATTGGTTAGGATTTTCAATTACTGCATTAGCACTTTCACTTCAGGTGGCTAGCAATCACTTACAAATAACTTATTATTTAGCCTATGCTATTGTATTAATAGTTTTAGTGCATTTAGTTGTAGCTATAAAAGAAAAATCACTTATAAATTTTACTAAAGCATCGGCATTTTTGTTTGTTGCAGCAATACTTGCCGTATTACCGAATATTACGAATATACTTGTAACAAGCGAATATGGAAAATACACTACAAGAGGGCCAAGTGAACTTACAAGCAACAAAGAAAATAAAACTACCGGATTAGATAAAGATTATGCAACTGCATGGAGTTACGGAGTTTCAGAAACATTTAATCTGATGATTCCAAATTTTAAAGGTGGAGAAAGTGGCGCAATAGGTAAAAACGAAGTTGCATTAAAAAACGTTGATCCTAATTTTAAACCCATAGTATCTCAATTAGATCAGTACTTCGGAAATCAACCATTTACGGCAGGCCCAACCTATATGGGAGCAATTTTTGTTTTCCTTTTTGTGTTGGCATTATTCTTTTTAGATGGCGCCATAAAATGGTGGATAATTGCTGCAACGCTCTTGTCAGTTATTCTGGCATGGGGTAAGCATTTTATGCCTTTAACCGAATTCTTTTTAGATTATGTTCCGGGCTATAATAAATTCAGAACGGTTTCTATGAATTTGGTAGTTGCTAATATTACCATACCACTTGCAGGAATATTAGTGCTGAAAAAAATTATTGATAATCCATCTATTCTTACTGAGAAAATAAAGTGGTTTTATGTAGCGTTTGCATTAACCGGAGGATTATGTTTGCTTATGTATCTGATGCCGGATATGTTTAATACATTTTTAAAAGATGGAGAATACGAAAGCCTTTCAAAACAATTAGCAGATGCAGGATGGCCGGCTAATCAGCAAGCAGATTTATTGGATAATTTACAATTAGCTCGTAAAAATATTTTTACTGCCGATGCACTGCGCAGTTTCTTTTTAATAACTCTTGCCGCTGCTTTGATTTGGTTATTTGTAAAAAATAAAATAAGCTCAATGGTTTTAGGAATTTCCTTATCAGTTTTGGTGTTAGGAGACTTATGGTTGGTAGATAAGCGCTATGTTAATAACGAAAGTTTTGTTTCAGCTAAATTAATGGACAAACCTATTCAGCCAAATGCTGCGAACCTCGCAATATTACAAGATAATGATCCCAATTTTAGAGTTTTTAATCTTACTGTAAATCCATTTAGCGATGCAACAACTTCCTATTTCCACAAATCAATTGGAGGTTATCATGCTGCCAAATTAAAGCGCTATCAGGAATTAATAGAATATCATTTATCTAAAAACAATATGCGTGTATTAAACATGCTAAATACAAAATATTTTATCGTTCCCGGTCCCGATAAGCAACCAATGGCACAGCGCAATTACGAAGCATTAGGTAATGCATGGCCGGTAAAACAAATTAAGTGGGTAAAAAATGCTGATGAAGAAATTGAAGCCTTAAATGAATTTTCACCTGCTACAGAAGCAGTAATTGATGAACGTTTCAAATCTCAATTAGAAGGAAAAACATTTGGAGAAGATAGCTCTGCAACCATAATTTTAAAATCATATAAGCCAAACGAGTTGGTGTATGAATACAATGGTGGAACATCAAATCAGTTTGTTGTTTTTTCAGAAATTTACTATGATAAAGGCTGGGATGCATACATAGATGGAGCTCCTGCTGATTATGTTAGATGCAATTATGTGTTGAGAGGAATGTTGTTGCCCGAAGGGAAGCATGAGATAGTTTTTAAGTTTTATCCAAAATCGTATCATACCGGTGAAAAAATTGCATTGGCAGGGTCTATATTATTGTTGCTTTTAGCAGGTTTTGGATTTTTTAAAGAAATTAAATCTTCTAAAGCAGACTAGTATTGAATAAAGTACTTATTATAACATATTATTGGCCTCCAACTGCAGGTCCGGGAGTTTTACGCTGGCTGAAATTTGTTAAGTACTTACCCGTTTTTGGATGGAAACCATTTGTATATACACCATCAAATCCTCAGGCTTTTGCTACAGATTTTTCGTTAGAAAAAGATATACCGAAAGAAGCTGTAATTTTAAAAACAAAAATTAAAGAGCCTCACAATCTCTTTTTTTTCTTTAATAAAAAAAACAAAGGCGTAGCACCCGGATTTTTACAAGAACAAAAAACAAAAAGCAGCTTTTTATCTTTTGCAAAATGGGTAAGAGGAAATTTATTTATTCCCGATCCGCGTGTTTGGTGGGTGAAGCCATCAGTGTCATATCTAGAAAAAATAATTCAAAAAGAAAATATTAAAATTCTTGTAACCACCGGCCCACCACATTCCATGCATTTAATTGGAATGAAATTAAAACAAAAGTTAGGTGTAAAATGGGTGGCTGATTTTCGTGATCCATGGACTGGTATTGATTTTTATCAGCAATTAAACGTAAGTGCTTGGGCCGATAAAAAACATAGAAAATTAGAACATCAAGTATTGAAAAATGCTGATTTAGTTATTGCTGTTGGCAATACTTTAAAAAATGAATTGATTGATTTAGGTGCCCAAAATTGCCAAGTTATTACCAATGGTTTTGATGGTGATGATTTTAAAAATCTGGAAAAGATAAATGTGAATTCCGACAAAATAACCATTACCTATACCGGCTCTTTAAATGGCGATAGAAACCCAATAGTGTTTTGGGAAGCATTGAGCAAGCTCATCCAATCATATCCTGAATTAAAAAATAAAATTCAAATAAAACTTATTGGAACAGTTGATTACAGAGTAAAAGAAAGTATTTCCGGTTTTGGCTTAAATAGCTTAGTCAGTTATATTCCGCCAATGTCTTACAATGAATCGCTACAAGAGCAAAAAAATGCAGATATATTATTATTGGTAGTTAACAACACTCCCAATGCAAAAGGAATATTAACCGGAAAATTTTTTGAATACTTGTCATCAGGCAATTACATATTGGCTATAGGCCCTGAAGATGGAGATGTTGCTGCAATTTTAAAAGATACGCAAGCAGGAGAAATTTTTGATTATCATCAATCGGAAAAAATGTTTCAAGCATTAGAAAGCTTGCTGATAAAGAAAAGTAGATCCTTGCAAACCGATATTAGTAAAGTAAATTTGTATGATAGAAAGCATCTGACAAAAAAACTATCTGAATATTTAAATGAATTAATTAGTAAATAAAATGTGCGGTATAGCAGGATTTATAGATGCAAAATGGAGTACAGAGCAAGGTGAACAATTGCTCATTAAAATGCTTGCAGCTACTGTTCATCGCGGCCCTGATTATACCGGAAAATACATTGATTCACCTGTTTACTTAGGACACAATCGTTTAAGTATTATCGATTTGTCAGACAATGCCAATCAACCCATGCACTTTGAAAATTTAAGCATTGTTTATAACGGTGAAATATATAATTATTTGGAGATAAAAGAAGAGCTACAAAAAAAAGGATATCATTTTAAAACGCAATCAGATACTGAGGTAATTCTTGTAGCCTACAAAGAGTGGGGCGAAAACTGTGTAAATTATTTTGTTGGCATGTGGGCTTTCGTAATTTGGGATTCACAAAAAAAAGAATTGTTTGCTTCGCGCGATCGCTTTGGTATAAAACCCTTTTATTATATCTCACATTCAGGTGCTTTTTATTTTTCTTCTGAATATAAAGGATTAAAACCCATACCTTATTTTAAAAATACCATTAATGTAAATCAGGCTGCCAGAGGTTTGCAATTAGGTTGGATGTGTTATCAGGATGAAAGTTATTTCGAATGCATTAAAATTTTACCGGCTGCGCACAACTTACGTTATAAAGACAGCTCAATTGAAATTGCTAAATATTGGGACATAAAAGATTTTAGAACTACTACTTTAAGTTATCATGAAAAAGTAGAATTATTTCGCGATAAATTTATCAACTCTGTAAATCTGCACATGCGTAGCGATGTAGAGGTTGGAGCGTGTTTGAGTGGAGGTATTGACAGCTCTTCAATTGTAAGTGTGCTTGGAAAAAAATATCCTGATTCGAAAATTAAAACATTTACCATTTATTACGATGGCAAAAATGAAGTGGACGAGCGTCCTTGGGTAAATGAAGTAATAAAGAAATTTCCACACATTGATAACTTTTCCTATTCTCCTAAAGAAGATGAAATAAGAGAGTATTTTGATAAAACACTATATTATGCAGATGTTCCTATTGCCAGCTCATCGCCTGTTTCGCAATATGCAGTAATGAAATTGGTGTCAGAACATCAAATAAAAGTAGTTTTAGACGGACAAGGTTCTGACGAATATCTGGCAGGTTATGCACACTCATATTATCGTTTACTGGCAGATAAATTGGCATCATTAAATATAGGAGGTGCTTTATCTGTTTTAAATAAATATGTAGCTGAACAACAGTTTTCATTCACTAAAAAGTTAAATATATTTTCAAAGTCTATATTGGCAAGTATAATGAGCGAAAACGCCTTGTATCATTTAGAATTTGAAAAATATTATCCCAATGTTTTTACTAAGCCGTTAAAGAATATTTTTAATATTTCTGAAGTACGAGGAGCCAATCATTTAAATGCCTTTTTATATCATTTATTGTTTACTACCAGCTTGCCTAACTTGCTGCATTATGAAGATAGAAACTCCATGGCTTTTTCTATCGAATCACGTGTGCCCTTTTTAGATCATCGTTTGGTAGAACAAATTTTTACCTATGCTAACGAAGATAAAATTGATGGCGCTATAACTAAAAAAGTATTGCGCGATTCATTAAAAGATTATTTGCCCGAAGCCATTTACAACAGAACCGATAAGAAAGGTTTTGTTACTCCGGGCGAAATAAAATGGTTAAGAGGAAGTTTAAAACATTTGATTGAGCAACCTTTAAAAATTGACTTTATTGACACTGCAAAAGCGAAAGTAGAGATTGAAAAGTTTAAAAGAGGAGATAATACTAATGCGCTCTGGGTTTGGCGTTTGGTAGTGCTAAATGAGTGGATTAAAAAGTTATAATTCTTTAATAAGGTGAATTAATTTTTGAGCGCGTTTTTCAATTGAAAAATTATTTTTAATTCGCTCAGTAGATTTTTTTGATAAATATATTTTATCGCACTTAACAGCATTATTAATTAGTAATTCTAACTTAGACACATCTTTCTTTTCTAAAATAAATCCACAATTGTCTATTATAAAAGGTATTCCAAAAACATTTGACCCTATTGGGATACATCCACACAACATGGCTTCGCAAAGTGCATTTGGAAATCCTTCTGCAATAGAAAGTTGTAAATAAAATTCATGCTGGTTGTAAAGTTCTATTAATTCTTTAGAACTTTTGTAGCCATATAGTTTAATGTTTTCAGGAATATTTTTTAACCGCTCGTCATTAAAATTATTTATTCCTGCAATGCTAAATTGATAATCAGGAAAAATGGAAGCTATTTTTAAAATTAAATCTACTCCTTTTATATAATAGTTATTTCCTTCAATTCCTGAGGCAACGGTTATAAATGAGTTTTTAATTCTAGTGTATCCTTTATCATAAAATTTTGATGGATCATAACCATTATAAATGGTTACAATTTTAGATTTTGTTTGAGGAAAAAAATATTTAAAACCTTGCTTGGGCTTACCACTCTCATCATAAATATATTCTGATTCTATTAAGCTTTCATGAACAGGAGCAAGATAATCGCTAAGTTGATATGTTAATTTTAAAAATTTAGATAATATTTTTTTGTTAAAGCTACCGTAAGAATAAGCAGGAAATTTATGACAGTCAGTACCTCCTAATATGGTAATGGATTTTTTATTAAATGCTTTTGCAAATAAAGCAGGTAAAAAAGAATGATAACCTCCAAAGCGAGTTACTATTGCTTTGCAATTATAGATATTACTTATTAAAAATATAAATTGATAGATAAACCATATTGGTGTAAATATTTTTTTTTTAGGTTTAAAATGAAATTGCAGAACTTCAAATTCAGAAGATAAGATATCAATGTCTTTTTGAATAAATGTAGATAAGCCCGGTGAAATGTATAATACTTTAATTTTATTCATTTTTGTGCTATAGATACGATATAAGGAGATAAGAATGACGTTGAAGGGAATTTAATTTTTAGGTACTTTTCCAAAATCCAAATAATTTTACATAATCGAGATAGAAATAAGGTTAATACTTTTTTAAATTTTACAAAGCTTGTCGGATAATCACTCTCAATAGTAGCCGAAACACTGCACGACATAAAGTAGATACATTCTATATTTTTTAATCCTGCTTGATTAATACTGTCAATTAGGTTTTTTTTATTTATTGGTACATGTAAATCATAAATTTTCTTGTTCATCCATTTTTGATAAACTCCAGGAAATCCAGCCATATTGGGTATAGAAGTTATTAACTTTCCACCCGGCTTTAAAAATTTAGAACATGCAATTATTACTTCTGTTGTATTTGTAAAATGTTCAATTACTCCAAAAGAGGCTACAAAGTCAAATTTTTCAATTAATTCAGCTGGAGGGTTAAATAAATCAACTTCAAATATTTGGCCTTCAATATTGTGTCTTGTAAGTATTTCTCTGCTTCTTTCACAAGCATTTTTAGAATAATCTAATCCATATACCTTTAATCCAAAATATTGGTAAAAATAAGGAAGCCAAACAGAGTTTCCACAACCAATTTCTATGATGCTTTTTCCTTTATCATTACTGTTTATATGTTTTAAAAAAAAATTGTGGAAACATTGATAGGTATATTTATTAATATCTTTTGAAGAAATATCTATAGGTTCAGGTATTTCGAATACATCCCAATATTTACTCCAATACTCCGGATTAGCTTTATCTCTTTCCATATTTTAAAATTTTCAAAATCATTTTAAACGATTTTAAGTTCTATAAAAATTAATAAAGTTCAAAAATATAATTTTAATGCTATAAAAAGTGTGTAATTTAGCCTAATACTATAAAATATATATGTGCGGTTTTGCAGGATACCTATCATTTAATAAACAGCTTTACAGAGAGGATGTATTACATTCGATGGGTGATGTTATTATTCACAGAGGTCCGGATGATTCTGGAATAGAAGTTTTTTCAGAAGAAAATTATCAATTAGGCTTATCTTTTAGAAGATTATCAATTATTGAATTATCGGAGTTAGGACATCAACCAATGTTTTCTGACAAAAGAGACATTTGTATTGTTTTTAACGGTGAAATTTATAATTACAAAGAGATTAAAACTGAACTTGAAAAAGATGGCTTTTCTTTTAAATCTAATAGTGATACTGAAGTTATTTTAAATTCCTATATAAAATGGGGTATAAGTGCAGTAGAGAAATTTATTGGAATGTTTTCTATTGCTATATTTGATAAATCAAAAGAAAAACTTTTTTTAATTCGCGACAGAGCAGGTGTTAAACCCCTTTATTGGTATTGGAAAAATGAAATTTTATTATTTGGTTCTGAATTAAAAAGTTTTCATCAGCATCCGGCTTTTGAGAAAGAAATTGATAAATCTGCTTTAGCAGAATATTTCATGTATGGATATATAAATACACCAAATTCCATATTTAAAAATACATATAAATTAAAACCGGGACATTATCTAGAATTCAATATAAATAAAAAAGAATTTTATATTCATTCTTATTGGGATATTGAGGATTTTGCAAATAAACATAAATTAAATATTTCATACAATGATGCATTAATTGAAACTGAAAAATTGTTACAGTCGGCTTGTAATTATCGAATGATTGCCGATGTTCCTGTTGGGATTTTTTTAAGTGGGGGATATGATAGCAGTGCAGTAGCAGCGTTAATTCAATCGCAATCAAGTCAAAAAGTGAAAACTTTTACCATTGGATTTAACGATGAAAAATATAACGAAGCAAATCATGCTAAAAAAGTTGCTGATTATTTAGGTACAGAACATCATCAGTTTATTTGTACAGAGAAAGAAGCACAAGAAATAATACCTCACTTATCATTTATTTATGATGAACCTTTTGGCGATTCTTCTGCCATACCAACTTATCTTGTAAGTAGAATTGCAAGAAAAACGGTAACTGTTGCATTATCTGCCGATGGTGGTGATGAACAGTTTGCCGGATATCCTAGATATATAAAAGCATTAAATTATTATAATAAATTAAGTAAGATTCCAATTTTTGCTAAACACGTCTTAGCCTCATTTTCTGGCGTTTTACCTGCTGAATCAAATATTTTAAAGTTTGACAAAAAAAATAAATTGATAGATATTTTAAGAAGTAAAAATTATATATGGAACTATGCACTTACTTCACATGCGTTAACCTTTCAGCAAGCAAAAAGTTTAATAAAAGGAGAAATACAACTATTAAACAATTCATATAATGAAAATAATTTTAATTATAATATTGATTTTCTGACACAAGTTGTGGCGACAGATTATAAAACCTATTTAACAGATGATATTTTAACTAAAGTTGATAGAGCAACAATGGCAGTTAGTTTAGAAGGACGTGAGCCATTACTTGATCATAGAATTGCTGAATGGACAATACAATTACCTTCTGAATTTAAATTTAGTAATGGAAATTCAAAAAGAATTTTAAAAGACATAGTTCATAAATACATTCCAAAAGAAATAATGCAGCGACCTAAAATGGGATTTGGAATACCAATTCATATCTGGTTACAATCTGATTTGAAGGATTTGCTTTTAGATGTTTTAAATATCGACAAAATAAAAAAGCAAAATATTCTTGATGCAGATAAAGTTGATAAAGCTTTAAAAGCATTTTTAAATAATGAGAAAAATATAGATGTACAGCGCATTTGGTTTTTGTTTATGTTCCAAATGTGGTATGATAAATGGATGAATTAACATGGGTATCATTCAACGACAAGGAATAAAAAATACTATAAGTACCTATTTAGGCTTTTTTATTGGATTTATCAATTTATTAATAATTCAACCCTATTTTTTAACTCCCGAAGAGATTGGTTTAACACGTTTATTATTTTCTTTTTCATTTTTAATATCCTTGTTCGTTCCTCTTGGGGTAACAAATTTAACTACAAAATATTTTCCGCACTTTAGAAATGACGAAAATGGACATTATGGTTTTTTAGGTTTTATTTTATTATTTCCAATAATCGGTTTCTTAATCATTTCTGTTTTATTATACGTATTTAAGGATTTTATAATAAGTCAATATATTCAACAATCAAAACTATTTGTAGATTATTATTTATATATATTCCCCTTAACTTTTATACTATCGTTAATAGGAGTTATTAATAGTTATGCATTTTCTTTATATAAAACTACTGTCCCAACTTTTTTAAACGATGTTGTAACAAGAATTTTTTCTATCATCTTATTCTCAATTTATTTTTTAAAACTTATTAGTCTAAATTGGATGATTGTAGGTTTTGTATCTATTTATTTTATTCAATTAGTTCTATTGATTACCTATATTTTAATGGTTGATAAACCAAAGTTAAAATTTGATTTAGCCTACATAAAATCAAGAAATTTAAATGAAATGTTTTTCTATAGTTCGTTGTTGGCAATAGCTTCAATTGCAAGTTTAGGAATTAAATACATGGATGCCATATTTATTGGAAAATATTTACCCTTAGGTTTAGTTGGGATTTATTCAGTTGCAGCATTTGTTCCTAACATAATAGAAACACCTTTATATGCTCTCGAAAGAATTACTATGCCTAAAATTTCTCATTCATTAGCTATTGATGATTTAAATGCCGTTAAAGAAATTTATGATAAGAATCTAAAAATAGTAATGCTGGTAGGTGTTTTACTTTTTATAGGAGTAAATACGAATATTGAAGACCTTTTGAGATTTTTACCTCAAAAATATAATGATGGAGGTATTATTGTAAATATTATTAGTTTAAGTGCGTTATTTAATTTAATAGCAGCAGGTACACCATCCATCATTTTTAATTCAAGGTTATATAAAGTGGGTGTTTTATTACTTATCGGATTATCATTTTCTGCACTTTTTTTAAATATATTATTAATCCCATCATTTGAATTAACCGGAGCTGCATTAGCCACTCTATTATCGTTAGCATTTTACGCCATTGCCCGTATAATTATAGTGTGGAAAAAATATAATCTACATCCTTTTAATAGAGCGTTTTTTTTAATAATAATTATAAGTACCTTGATTTATTTATTTATTGAATTAATTAATATTAATACCGGTAATTTAGTTATTAATATCATTATTAGAACACTTCTTACTCTTGTTCTATTTTCTGTAGGATTGCTAAAATTTAGACTCGTAAATGAATATTTAATTTTATTACCTGAAAATGTAAGCAGTTTAATCAAAAAGTATCAAAATCGCTTCTTGTA
The DNA here is from genome assembly GCA_046299555.1 of Bacteroidia bacterium. GTDB lineage: Bacteria > Bacteroidota > Bacteroidia > JACCXN01 > JACCXN01 > CALKJP01. The sequence continues at coordinate 57,757 of JBKBHS010000005.1, read as the reverse complement.
AATTGTATATCCGAATAATCAATTTCAAAGTGGTTATTAAGTGCTTTAAATCCTATTGGTAAATCATCTTGAGGTGAAATATAATTTTTCAGGTAGCTAAATAACCAATGATTGGCTGATACACTTATAATAATTTTTTTACACATTAATTTGCGTCCTAATTTTTTTAAAGATTCAATAAATATAGAAGTTTTGTTTTCTTCAAAGTAACCTACATCTCCAATGTATAAGTGGTTTTCTGGCTTAATAAAAAGATAAAAGTTATTGTATTGTATTAGAAAATTGTTTTCAAAATTTAATTTGTAAGAAAAGAAATTCAAATCATGTAGTATTCGTCCTTTTGTTTTTGAATAATTAAAAATTTCAAGATTGATTTCTTCAGGCTTAATAATATAGCTTGCAAGTATTTGTTTGATAAATTGTATATAAACCTTGTTTAAAATAGACGATTTGAAGCATATTTCACAAACTGGAATAGTTATAGTTTTTAATAAAAAAGTTTTCATATTTCCCGTAAAAATCCACTCGAGTTTATTTTTAAATCCCGGATATGAATTTTCATTAGGAAAGCCAAACACAAATTCTATATTCTCTTCTTTTGCTAATTTGTATGTTTCATTTGCTAATAAAATAAATAAGCCTTTTTTCTGATGCTTTGGCGATGTCATGGTATCGCCTGATTGTGCAACAATTATATTTTGATTATTGTATTGTAAAATAATAGGGAACACTCCATAATATGCAGCAGGCTCATTATTATTAAAGGCTAAAAAACCAATATTTTCTTTACCAAATATTCGGGTATTGTATTTTTTAGAAAGGTTTATTAATTCGATATTAATGTTAAAACATTGTTTGTATAATTCGATTAAGTACTTATAAAGTGAATTATTAATTCTTTTTGTTTGGTACATAAATTTAATGTCCTAACTTGTTAAATGAACGACTTAGTCTTAAAATATTTGATTCAAATGTAGTAGTACAACTAATACCGAATCTATTTAAAATTCTTTTGTCATTTTTATCTTCTTCAAAATGATAATTTACTGCTAGTTGATGTTGATAGCCTGTTTTTTCAGCTAAATTTTTTACGTTTAAATTATAACTTCCATCTGGATAAGCAATACTTTTAACTTCTTTTTGTATGGTGTTTTCAAGTAAATTTTTCGATTTAATTAATTCTTGATTGGCCGTGTTTTCATCAATTAAACCAAGATTATAATGTAAGTACCCGTGTGAACCTATTTCAATTAATTCTTCTTGGGCAATTTTTTTTAATTCATCTTTTGAAAAAAGTTCCCAATAATCGGCTGGAATTTCTTTGAGTTTATTTTTTAAATCATATTTAGCAACTAATTCATCGATAAATAATTCACGTTCACTTGCGCCCAAATGTTTTATAAATTCAAAAATGGATTGATTACTAGTTTTTTCTTTATAATTTATAAATGTAAAATTTTTATATTCAATAATATTATTTGGGTAAAAATGCATTAAAGCTAAAATTTTTTCAGTCCACAAACAGTTTATTTCATTATTTTCTATACAACATGCCGTAACAAATATAGAGGCAGGTACATTATATTTTTTTAGAACAGGTAATGCGTAATATAAATTATTTTTAAACCCGTCATCAAAAGTTATGGTAATATTTTTTTTATCAGTTTTTATATTATTATTAACGATATAAAACAATTCATTTAAGGGAATGATATTGAAATTTTTTTTAAAGTACTCAATGTGTTTTTCAAATTGATTAATATGTATATGTGTTGGCGAAAACCAGCTTGAATCATCGTTTACAACACCATGATACATTAAAATAATATTAAATTTATTGCTCTTATGTAAATTCCATTTATCTATATTAAGTTTGTAAAGTGTAGGAAACAAAATATTTCTTGCTATTGTTTTTAAATAATTCATAAGTAATTTTACATCAAATTCTATATATTTATAGTTTAACAATTATAAAAATAAATTTAAAAATATGAGAAAAAATTTCATAATAGTGTTTCTGTTATTGTTTACAAAAATTGCCTTTGCAAATGATTTAACTAAAATTGCCGAATTATATAAGCAAAGAGCAAATAAAGAAAAGCTTGATGAATGTATTGCCTTATGTGAATCTATTTTGTCAAAAGGAGCTAACAGAGAAGTTGCCGTTTATTTAGCTAAGGCTTATTATTTTAAAGCAGAAGGAATTTCTGATAATAATACACGTGTGGAGTTGTTTGATAAAGGAGTAAAAGCAGGTGAAGTTGCTTTAAATACCATTGAGCGATATGCTAAACCTATGGCTGAAAAACAAAAAGAAGATGTAGTTTTAAAAAATCTTACAAAAGACGATTTGGATGCACTATATTGGACTGCTGCTAATTTAGCTCGTTATGGGAAATATGCTTCATTTACTAAAAAATTAGCTGTAAAATCGCGCATCAGATATTTTTGGGATAGAATTATGGAAATTGATCCTGATTACAATTACGGAGGAGTTTATCGTTTCTTTGGTGGATATTATGCCTTAGTACCATCTATAACCGGTGAACAAGATCCGGCTAAATCAAAAGAAATGTTTGATAAGGGAGTGGCAAGTGCTCCCCATTATTTAGAAACCAAAGTATTGTATGCTGAGGCATATTGTACTCATTCGAAAATTAAAAATACTGAACTTTTCAGACAATTACTAAATGAAGTTTTAGCTGCTGATGTATCGGCATATCCTGAAATTCAGCCTGAAAATGATATAGCCAAAGCGAAAGCAAAAGATTTACTTTCGCGCGAAAAAGAATTATTTGAGTAAAATTTTAGCGTTTAAACATTAATTAATAAAATCAGAATGAGAAAAATTTTAGTATTAGCACTGGTTGCCTTCTTTTTAACTTCTTCGCAGGAGCCAAACCGTATACGCTTTGGAAGCGTTATTCCTAAAGACAGCCCATGGGAAGAAGGAATAAATGCTTACATAAAAAATGCAGAAACTAAATCAGGAGGAAAAATTAAATTTAAAACCTATTTAGGTGGTCAATTAGGTGGTGAGGTAGAAATGATAAAAAGTGTAGCAATGGGTTCGCTTGATGCTGGAGCGTTTACTGTTGCAGCAGTTTCGGAAGCATTATCCATTCCTCAATTGCAGGTATTTGAAATGCCCTTTTTATTCAATAGCGATGAAGAGGCCGATTATGTAATGGATCAGATGTTTGATGTAATGAGTAAAGTGTTCGAACAAAAAGGATTAATCTTAATAATGTGGGGAACTAATGGATGGAGAAGCTTTGGTACAAAATCAAAACCGGTTTTATCTCCTGCTGATTTAAAAGGCTTAAAAATGCGTTCGCAAGAATCAGATGTTTATATTAATTTTTATAAAACAATGGGAGCTACTCCGGTTCCAATTTCAACTCCTGATGTTTTAGTAGCACTAAAAACAGGTATGGTAGATGGCTATGATCAAACTCCGGTATTTTCTTTATCTACTGGTTGGATTAATACTGTTAAACATTTTACACTAACCAAGCATATTTATCAACCCGGATGTGTTGTATTTTCAAAAAAATATTTTGATAAACTTTCACCTGAACTTCAACAAGCAATTCTTTCAAAAAATGAAAGAGCAGCACTGCAAAAAAACTCAAGAGAGCTTATTAGAAATGACGATGCATTAATATTAAGCACATTTCCTGATATGGATATAAAAGTGCACACCTTAACAGACGCCCAGAGAGAAGCTTTTAAAAAAGCATCAGCTCCTGTTTATACTACTATGGAAGCAAAAATGGGTAAGAGTGTGTTGAATGTAACCAATGCACATATTAAAAAATTCAGAGAAGGAAAAAAATAAATCGATGCGATTTACGGATGTCTATTTAAAAATAAATCGTGCGTTTGAGCAATTTGAAAAATGGCTTGCCATTGTTCTAATTTCTTTTATTGTTATTATTGTTTTTGCCGGTACCATTGCACGTTATGTTTTTAATGAACCTTTATTTGGAGCTGACAGATTAGCTACTTATTTAATGGTTTGGCTTGGTTTTATTGGTTTTCAGATAGCCACTTCTAAATTACGTCACATCGAAGTAGAGTTTTTAAAAGCTCGTGTTAGTGCAAATACAAAATATAAAATGAATATGGCAACCAGTTTTCTGGCGGGTATTTTTCTTGTAATTTTTGCCATTATTGGTTTTAAATATGTTGGAAGAAGTATAGAGCTTGCGGATGTTGATTTAGTACTATCAATTCCATTGTGGTTAATAATTTTAATTATTCCGATAAGTTTTTCTATTGCTGCAGTTCGATTTTTCTGTACCATATTTTTATGGTTTGATGTTTTAAAAGGAATAAGAAAAGAAGAAGAAATACTTAAAAAACAAATTTTGTAATTGGAAACTATCATTGTCATAGCCTTGTTATTGGTGCTTATTGCATTAGGAGCACAGTTGTTTCTTATTATCGGGGCATTATCGCTTACTTTATTTTTTCTGTATGGCGATGTGGAATTATTCTCGCTGATTAAAACCATGTTTGATACGGTAAATAAATCGGCATTGCTTTCTATTCCTTTATATGTTTTTGCAGGAGCGGTCATGTCGCGCGGAGAAATTGCCAAGCGTTTAATTGATTTGGCAATGGCTGCATTTGGATGGTTAAAAGGAGGATTAGCAGTTGGTGCTGTATTAGCGTGTGTGTTTTTTGCTGCAATTTCCGGTTCTTCGCCTGTAACATTAATTGCCATTGGTACAATAATGTATCCTGCCATGATGAAATATGGTTATCCGGAAAAAATGTCGCTAGGAGTATTAACCGTTTCCGGTTCGTTGGGTATATTAATTCCGCCAAGTATTCCAATGATTATCTTTTCTATTGTAACAGGTGCAGATGTAAACAAATTATTTATTGCAGGTATTATACCGGGAATTATAACAGCTTTATTAATAATTGTAATGGCATTGGTATTTGCTTCAAAATATAATTTACAAACTCAGCCATTTTCAATAAAGGATTTAGGAACATCTTTTTTAAGAAGTATACCGGCCTTATTAATGCCGGGTTTGATTTTGGGTGGTATATATACAGGAATTTATAACGTAACAGAAGCAGCAGCTGTTGGAGCCGTATATGCTATCTTGATAGAACTATTTTATTTCCGCCAGATGAAATTAAAAGACATTGCCGATACACTTTATGAATCGGTAATTGTGTTAGGAATTATTTTTATCATTATTGCCATGGCAACGGTATTTAATTACTTCCTTATTCTTCAGGATGTGCCAAATATGTTATTGGAAAGTATGCAAGGTTTTATTACATCGCAAACCATGTTTTTAATAGTAACCATGTTGTTGTTATTAATAGTTGGTTTATTTATGGATTCCATATCTGCTGTATTAATATTAGCTCCACTATTATTGCCAACAGCCATGATGTACGAAGTAGATTTAATTCATCTGGGTGTTGTATTTATTTTAGGATTAGAAATTGGTTATTTAACACCACCTGTAGGAGTTAATCTTTTTGTATCTGCCGGAGTATTTGATAAGCCTTTTGGGAAAATAGTAGTAGCCTCCATTCCTTATGCCATTATGGTTTTTGTAGCATTGCTTTTGATTGCATTCTTCCCACAGATTTCTTTATTGTTAGTCAAATAAATTTGAGATTTATTGAATTTTAATTTGAAGAATTTGCTTTGCGGCTCTCTTCGTATAACTCTGTGTTACTCTGCGGTTAAATACCAGAATACAGAAAACAATTTACAGAAAAAGGAATTGTTGAGTTATTGATTTAATGAGTTGTTGAATTGAAGAATTTGCTTTGCGGCTCTCTGTGTATAACTCTGTGTTACTCTGCGGTTAAAAACCAGAATACAGAAAACAGTTTACAGAAAATTGATTTGTTGAGTTATTGATTTAATGAGTTGTTGAATTGAAGAATTTGCTTTGCGGCTCTCTGCGTATAACTCTGTGTTAATCTGCGATTAAAAACCAGAATACAGAAAACAGTTTACAGAAAATTGATTTGTTGAGTTATTGATTTATTGAATTATTGATTTGAAGAATTTGCTTTGCGGCTCTCTGTGTATAACTCTGCGGTACTCTGCGGTTAAAAATAAGAATACAGAAATCAGTTTACAGAAAAAGGAATTGTTGAGTTATTGAATTAATGAGTTGTTGAATTGCCAAATCTTCAATTCTCTAATTCTCCAATTCTGCAATTCTCCAATTCATCAAATTTAAAGATTGTTCCATTTTCCATGTAAGCGCATAACCTTTTCAATAAGGTCTCTAACACAACCTTTACCGCCATTGTAAGGAGAAACGTAATGAGCTATGTTTTGAATTTCAGGAGCAGCATCGGCTGGACATGCAGCTAAACCTGCTCTTTGCATTACTTCATAATCGGGTAAATCATCGCCCATGTAGGCAATGTTTTCAGCTTGTAAGTGATAAGAAAATAAAATGGTTTCGTAAGCATCTTTTTTATCGCTTACTCCCAGATAAATATCTTGAACTCCTAAATTTTCTAAGCGTTTTTTAACTCCTTCACTCATTCGCCCTGCACTAATTACAGCTAATCGGTATCCTGATTTTACTGCAGCCTGCATGGCATATCCGTCTTTTATATTCATTGTACGTACATAATCGCCATCAGGCATTAATATTACAGAACCATCCGTTAAAACTCCATCTACATCAAATATAAAAGTATTGATAGTGTGTAATCTGCTTAAATATGAAGCCTCACTCATGTTGATAGGTTTTAATAATACTTTCTGAAAGCAAGGTATAAATTTTTTGTAAATCAGGATTGTTTTTTAGTTGTTGTTGATGAGCTTTTATAGTATTGGAATCATTGCGTCTGGCCGGTCCTGTTTGTGCTTCAAATGGATTTAATTCAAGGGCTTTAGAGGTGGTTTCTTCTATTAAGGCATGTAATAATTCAGGTGCTATTTTTTCTTTTTGTAAATAATCAAATGCCAAATGATATAAATGATTGGTAAAATTATTTACAATTACAGCTGCTAAATGTATTTTTTTTCTTTCAATTGATGTTATAACATGAATATTTTTACTAATATTTCTTGCTAATTCTTGTATTGTGTCTAATGTTTCTTGGTTTGATGCTTCAAGGCATATTGGCACATGCTTAAAACTTATTTTTCTGTTTGATGATATTGTTTGCAATGGATAAAATACTCCATAATTTTTAGAGGAAGTCTTTAAAATATTCATATCTATACTGCCCGAGGTATGAAGTAAAATGCCTTCTTTAATTTTAAAACTTTTGCAAAAGCTTTCAATTGCTTCATCTTTTATACAAATAAGATAAATGAAATTTCCTTTTACAATTTCTTTTATATTATTTGTAAATGGGCATTTAATATGAGTTGCTAATTTTTCAGCATGTGTTTTGTTTTTGCTGTAAAGCTGAGCGATAGTAATATTTTTTTTCGAAAAGGCTTTTGCCAGTTGCGTGGCAACATTTCCGCTTCCAATAATGACAAGGGGAGTAGAAAAAGCTATTTTATGTTTTTCTTCCTTGCTCATTATTACTGCTTATTTAGAAATTTTTATTCTATGAATAATTGCTAAAACTGTTCCTACAACTAATAAAATACATCCCATCCAAAGAACATTTATAAATGGGAATACAATTGCTTTCATAATAATAAATTCACTTCGATTTCCTCTTTTTTCGGATACACTAAAATGTAATTCGCCAGTTTCGGGGTCTATTTTATCAAAACTTATTTTTAAGCCTAGTTCATTTACTTCATAAGCAAGAGGAGTTACAAAATTATTTTTAACCATAAAAATCGGTTCTGCTTGGTAGGTATTATTTAAAATATCGTAGAGGGTAATCTTAGCTTTTACAGCAATATCTGTTTCTTTTAAATCGTATTTTTCGCGGTCAATTTGTGAGGTAATTTCTTTTAATACCATAATGCTGTTGCTGGCAAATATGGTATCGCCAATTTGTATTTTATGTTCTTTAGGTTCCAGATATTCGTTTTTATCTTTTTCTTCAATCTGTTCTAAATCTGCATAAGTAACGTGTGTGTAAATATCTTTATGAAGGAAATGACGAGTATCAGGTTCTGCAACATTTCCCATTCGTGGATTAGTTTGTACCAAAGGATTTAATGTAAACTCATATTTGTATGAGCCATCCTTTTGCTGAGTAAAGTATTGTACTTCGTAATAAATATTTACTCCTTCTTTTCTTTTTCCGGTAAAGGTTACAAAGTAATCTCCCATGCGAAGCGTATCACCTAAATTCAGCATGATATTGTCATTATTACTGAATTTTTCTCCAAGCGTGCTAATGTCAACTCCCGATGTGTTTCTTGAAATAATTTCCTGCTTAGATGTAGAAATAAGCGCACCCAATAAAATCAATCCAAAACCTATATGTGCGATGGAAGCACCTGCCAATCGGATTTTACCTTTAAGGATGCGAAGCATGTAATCGAAATTGGCGGTTACTGCAAATAAGCTACTAAGTAAAAGTAGAACATAATTTAAATTAAATAATTGTAAAGCAGCTGCAATGGCTACACTCGCAAATAAAGAAATGGCTAATGATAAAGTAATTTTTCTGACAAACTCTTTGGGGTCTGTTTTTTTATATTTGAAAAACTGGCCTACTGCAATTAATAATGCTATAACAATAGCAAACGGCACCTGCCATGAGTTATAATGGTCTATTGGATTTAATGGTGGCGCAAAATTAGTTCCTAAAACTTTATTGATTACCGGAATTGATGTTGTAACAGTGATCTGAAACGATGAAATAAATAATACCAATGCTCCAATAAACATCCAAAATTCTCGGCTCCACAAATTATCTTCGTTTTCTTGTTTTGGCATTTTCTTTAAATTCTTAACCACTAAGAAAATAGAAAGAAAAACAAAGAATAAAAGATAAACCAGTAACTGTCCGCTCATACCCATATCAGTAAAAGAGTGAACGGATGTTTCACCTAAAACCCCGCTACGTGTAAGGAAAGTAGAGTAAAGAATAAAAATAAAGGTTATAAGCGTTAAAAAAAATGTTGTAAGTAAAGAACCGCCTTTATTTTTTTGAATGAGCATTACGTGAGCTGCTCCAACTAATGTGAGCCAAGGTACCAAGGATGCATTCTCAACCGGATCCCAAGCCCAGAAACCGCCAAAGCTCAAAGCTTCGTAAGCCCACGCACCTCCCATTAAAATACCGGCACCTAAAATCATTACACTAAAAAAGGCCCAAGGCAGAGTTGGTTTTAACCATTCTGTATATTTTTCCTTCCATAATGCAGCAATGGCATAAGCAAAGGGAACCAAAGTAGATGCAAAGCCGAGGAAAAGGGTAGGAGGATGTATGGTCATCCAGTAATTTTGCAGTAATGGATTTAAACCTCTACCATCTAAATTTTCAAGATAGTTAGGCATTTTTGTAAATGGCATATTTACAAAATCCGGATGTTCGCGTAATAAGGTAAAAGGATTGCTACCAATTTTATAATCCAATATCCATATACCTAATAGCATACTTGCTAAAAACACTTGCACTAAAGAAAATACAGTCATTACAGGAGCTTCCCATTCACCGCTGCGTTTCATTAAAATTAATCCAAGCACTACATGCCAGAAAGTCCATAATAAGAAACTACCTTCTTGACCTTCCCAAAAGCACGAAAGCATATAGCGTATTGGTAATTCAGAATTGGAGTGTTGCCACACATAATGGTATTCAAAACGATGATTTAATATCAGATAAAAAAGTGTAGCAATAATTCCAACAACTGAAAAACTATGCAGATAAAATGCGCTTCTGGCAATTTGTTGCCATGAATTTTCTAATGGATTTTGTGCTTTAAAAAAGTAGGATATTGATGCTACTAATGCGCTTACAAATGAAAGTACTATAAAAAGATTGCCAAGTTTTCCGGGCCAAAGTAATTCTCCGATATAATTTATTTCCATGGTAGGTTTAGCTGTTTGCTTTCACTTCAGTAAAGCCGTTGTTGTTTGGATCGTTGTATTTAGATGGGCATTTCATTAAAATTTTATCTGCATAAAATCCATCTTCGGTATATTTTCCGGTTAATACAATTTGTTCTGAACGTTCAAAATCTTGAGGTTTGGTACCATTAAAATATACCTTTGATTCAACACCATTATTGTCAATCATATAAAATGTAAAAAGGTTGGCATTTTTTTGCGGGTCGTACTCCATGTCTTTTTCACGATTTAAAACTCCAACTACATGAAATTCTTTACCCGGATTTTGCTTAGCTTCCGAAAAATTGGCATAAGTACTTGAATCGGAAATTGTACTAATAATTACTCCAATTGCAACCGCCAATACTACTAATAATATGATATGTGTTTTTTTCATTTCAAATTAGTTGGAACGTGTTAAAGTTTTAGTGTATTAATGTTTATATTGCATATGAATTACAAATCTTTTCGAATAATAACAAATTAAAAGATTACAGATTGCAAATTAAAAAAATCTAAAATCATCAAATCAATAATTCAAAAATTTAAGAGGACTTTTGTCCTTTGCCTTTTGTCTAAAAACGGTCTTCTGTTTTCTGTCTTCTGACAACTATTTGTTACTAATTTCCTTCTCCAGCTTGCTTACTTTTTTATCAATATTTATAAGGTAAAGAACAATACCTGCAAAAATTATTAAAAGAACACCAACTACGATATATATTTTACCTTCACTTCTTAAGCCATCAGCCATTTCTACTTTTTGAGCGATTACTGTTGCCGAAAACAGCATGCATATTAAAATTGTTAAAATATAACGAAACATAATTCTTATTTGTTCAAAAGTTGATATTGAATTTTTCTAATTCTTATTCTTAAGGTCATCATCCACACACCCATTAATGTCCAACCAATTATTGCTGGATAAAATACTAATCGCATTTTGTTATCTAAATCATAACTGCTAAATGCCGGATTTCCGCCATTACCCGGGTGTAATGAATCTACTCCGTTCATGCGGGGCCATATCATTAAAAAAACGAGCAAAAGCACATACGCAAAAATGTTATAAACGGCACTTACTTTGGCACGTTTTTGTTCTTCTTCTAAACTCCCTCTTAAAATTAAGTAAGCAAAATAAATAAGTAAAGTTACGGCTGCGCCATTTAACTTTGGGTCGTTTACCCAATAATCGCCCCAGGTAAATTTTGCCCAAAGCATTCCGGTAGTAATTCCCATGCAGCCTAATAAAATTCCGGCATTGGCTGCTTCAGATGCTATGATATCGTGTTCTTGATTTTGAGAAGAAAGATATTTAATACTGTAAATTAATGATACCAAAAGGATAATCATCATTCCAAACCACATGGTTACATGGAAATATAAATTTCTAATGGTTTCGTGTAGAATAGGAAGGCGCGGTACTTCACCTAAAAAACCTGCAGTAATAGTATAAATAACTAATACTACTGCTAAAACTTTCCACCAGTTGTTTTTAAGATTCATCAGACTAAGCGCTAATACTAAAATCAGGTAAAAATTAATCGCGCCAAAGGTACGGAAATAATAAATAAGCTAATACGACCACAATCACATTTATTGCCAATAAAATTATTATATAACTGTAACTTACGCTAAAGTCTAAACCATCGAGAGAATTTTTAGAAAGCCGAATAAGGGTTATTAAAAATGGTATTAAAATAGGAAAGGCTAAAATTGCCATTAAACTTCCGGTATTATTTGTTTTTGATGCAATGGCTGATACCATTGTAAGTACTATGGCAAAGCCCATGCTTCCTAAAAATACAGTAATTAAAAAAAGCAGTTTGTCTTGAACTAAATCTCCTAGTAACAATCCAAAAAAAACATAATTAAATAAACCTATAATGCTTAATAAGATGCTGTTGTATATTGTTTTTGCAATAATTATCCCCTGTGGGCTAGATAGGGTATAGAGATATAGTAATCTGCCTTTACTTTCTTGGATAAAACTTTTGGCAACCGCATTGGTGGCGGCAAAAAGCATGATTATCCAGAATAAAGCATTCCAAACCAAAATATTATCAATTACTTTAAAACATAAATAGGAGACAAATACGGTTGAAATTACATATAATAATATTCCACTGAATGAAAACTTTTGTTTCCATTCGTTTTGAAATTCTTTTTTAATAAGTATTATAATTTCTTTAAACATTTAGTCTAATATGTGTTCAGTATGCATATCAGGAATAACCACTTTTTTAAAGCCCATTTCCAATAAACGCTCTTTGTAGTTTACTTGAACATCGTAATTTCCATGCACCAAAAATATTTTTTTTACTTCATTTATATTTTGGCATGAAAGGTATTCCATCATTTCTTTATAATCGCCATGGGCACTGTATGAATCCATTATTTCTACTTTAGCGTTTACTTTAAATTCTTGACCAAATATTTTTACTGTTTTTTCACCGGCCACAATTCTTCCTCCAAGGGTTGAAGGTTCACAATATCCAACTATTAAAATAGTGTTTTTAGGATTTTCAATGTTATTTGCTAAATGGTGTTTTACTCTCCCTGCTTCCATCATTCCTGATGCTGAAATAATGATACAAGGTTCGGTTAGTTTATTTAATGCCTTTGAATTTTCCTGATCTCTGATGTAATACAAACGATTAAATCCAAATGGATTAGGATCGCTTTGCATGTATTTGCAAATTTCTTTATTAAAATATTCGGTGTGTTTACGAACTATTTCCGTTGCGTTGGTCGAAAGTGGACTATCAACATACACATTTATGTGAGGCAACAAACCTTTATTTTCGAGCTTATCGAGTGCATAAACTATTTCCTGTGTACGTCCTAAGCTAAAGGCTGGTATAATCAATTTACCTTTATTTTTAACACAGGTTTCAGTAACTATTTCCAGTAAACGTTGTTCGGCATGAAATTCTTCTTCGTGAAGTCTGTCGCCATAAGTAGCTTCTGTAATTATATAATCTGCTTGTGGAAAAGGTTCAGGTTTTTTAATAATCTGCTGATTTTTTCTTCCTATATCACCGGTATAACAAATGCGCGTAGTTTTGTTGTTTTCTTTAATTTTTAAGTTAATGGCGGCACTGCCTAATATATGGCCAACAAAGGTAAATGTTAAGTGAATGTCTTCAAGTATTTCGTATTCTTTATTTAGTTCCAGTGTTTCAAAAAGTATCATGCACTCGGTTGCATCTTTAATGGTATAAAGTGGTTTTAATAATTCTTTGTGTTCATAAGCTCTGCGTTTATTTAAAAAATTAATATCGCTTTCTTGTATATGAGCACTGTCAATCAACATTATTTTGCATAAATCAAAAGTGGCTTCGGTGCAAAATATTGGACCTCGAAATCCTTGTTTATACAATAGCGGAATAGCCCCTGAATGGTCAATATGTGCATGCGATAAAATAAGGCAATCAATTTCTTTTGGGTCGAAACCAAAGTGACGGTTTAAGACATCGGTTTCTTTTCCTCTGCCTTGAAACAAACCGCAATCTAAAAGAATTTTTTTCCCTTTATCGGTTGTTAGTATAAATTTACTTCCGGTAACAGTTCGTGCAGCACCGTGAAAATTAAGTTTCATTTATTTAACGATTTTATCGTGTGCCTAAAGGTACGTTTTTTATTTAGTTATTTAGAAAGTAGCCAATAGCCATTGGTTTATTGATTTGTTGTTTTTTAGAATTGAAAAATTGAAGATTTAAAGATTTCAAAATTTGAAAATTCAACAACTTATTAAATCAATAACTCAATAATTCCATTTTCTGTAAACTATTTTCTGTATTCTGGTTTTTAACCGCAGAGTAACACAGAGTTATATACGCAGAAAGCCGCAAAGCAAATTCTTCAAATCAAAAACTCATTAATTCTATAACTCAACAATTTCTTTTTCTGTAAACTGATTTCTGTCTTCTTTTTTTTACCGCATAGTGTAGCAGAGTTTTTACTCAGAGGAACGCAAATCAAATTCAGCAACTCAGCAACTCAATAAATCTGTAACTCAACAAATCACAAACAATCTCTACCAATTACAATAAATATCTATTTAATTTTAACTTCCGCAATTACATGGTAGAGAAAAATGAATTTTTGTATGAGGTAATAATTCGCTTATTCGTTGTTGTTGGTCTTTAGGGATAACTATCATTCTTAAATCGAATGTTTTTAAATTTTTTAGTTCAGAAAGTTCTTTGGGGAAATAGGATAAATCATTGCTATACATATCTAATACTTCTAAGTGTATTAATTGATTTATTTGACTTGGTATGCTCGTAATATTATTATTGGCCAGATATAATTCTTTTAAATTTTTTAATTCGCAAATTTTTATGTTAAAATCTTGAATTTTGTTGGATGAAAGGTTCAATATTTCTAAATGTTCAAGAGTATATATTTTATCGGGAACATTTTTAATTTTGTTTTTGCTGATATCGAGTTTTTTTAGATTCTTAAAATTAAAAACGGCATCGGGGATACTATCTAATTTTTGTTTTCTTAAATCTAAAATTTCAACTTGTTCGGGTTCCTTTGCCGCTTCGTCAATTGAGGTGTAAATTCTTCCTGTTTGAGCATTAACTTTTAATGCGAGTAAACACAAAGAAAGTATAAATATGAAAAATTTTAATAACTTCATTTTTTAATCTACAAGCATTTCTAATACGGCAGATTTATCTTTTTGTAATTGTAATTTTAGTTCTTCGGAGGAGTTAAATTTTTTTTCATCTCTAACTCGGTCTATAAATTCGAGTTTAATCTTTTTATCGTAAATATCATTGTTAAAATCAAAGATATGAACTTCTATTTTAATGTTCGATTCAGCGTTAAAAGTAGGTCGGTAGCCAATATTTAGCATTGCTCCGTACGACTTACCGTCAATCCATGCTTTTACGGCATATACACCAATAGCGGGAATAATTTTATACGATTCTTCAACAATAATATTAGCAGTTGGAAAACCTATTTCCCTCCCAATTTTATTGCCATGATTGACTTTGCCGCTGAGTGTAAAATTTCGATTTAAATAAGTATTGGCTGTTTTAATATCACCTTCTAAAAGGGCTTTACGAATTTTGGTGGAACTAACATCAACATCATCAATCAATTTTGCTGGAATTTCTTCTACCTCAAAACCATAAAGCGTACTGTATTCTTTTAAATGTTCAAATGAACCTTCGCGATTTCTTCCAAACTGATGATTATAACCAATAACCAATTTTTTGGTACCAATTTTATTTACAAGAATTTCTCTTACAAATTCAACACTCGAAAGTCTGGAAAATTCTTTATTAAAAGGGTGAATAATTAAATGGTCAATTCCTTCTTTTTCTAAAAATTCAATACGTTCTTCAATGGTATCAATTAATTTTAAATCTTTATTTTCAGGAAAAAGAACCATTCGCGGGTGCGGGAAAAAGGTTAAAACCACAGTTTCGCCATGAATTTGTTGTGCTATTTCTTTTAACCTGTTTAAAATAGTTCTATGCCCAATGTGTAAACCATCAAAAGTTCCTGTAGTAACCACAGCTTTGGGGCAACCTTCAAATTCATTTATATGGCGATAAACTTTCAAAAAAAAATAATTGTTAATAAAAGTACGGCAAAATTAGTAATAAAGCATTAAAATTTGTTCATACAAAAAGCTAAGTCTGTAGCTATTATCCTAAATAAATCAGACAAAATGTAATAAAAAGATAAAAATCAAGGTGTAAAATTATTAACAGCTATTCCAAAAGATTTATAAATTATTGTAACTTCGCGCTCGCTAATAATAAATTAACCAAAATAAAATTTACAAAATGTCCACAGTATCAAAAGGAAAAATCAGTCAGGTAATCGGGCCGGTAGTTGACGTTAGTTTTGACGAAGGCGGTAAATTACCTAACATTCTAGACGCTCTTGAAATTGTAAGAGAAAACGGTCAAAAGCTGGTTTTAGAATGTCAGCAGCATATTGGTGAAGATACCGTTAGAGCCATAGCAATGGACTCTACCGATGGTTTAAGAAGAGGCATGCCTGTAATTGCAACTGGTAGCCCTATTAAAATGCCCATAGGCGAACAAATTCATGGACGTGTATTTAATGTGGTGGGTGAAGATATTGATGGTATTGGTAAAATAAATCATGATAAAGGTTTATCTATTCATAGAAATCCGCCAAAATTTGAAGACTTATCTACTACCACCGAAGTATTATTTACCGGAATTAAAGTGATTGACCTTTTAGAGCCTTATGCCAAAGGTGGAAAAATCGGTTTGTTTGGCGGTGCCGGTGTAGGTAAAACGGTATTAATTCAGGAATTAATTAACAATATTGCCAAAGGACACGGTGGTTTATCTGTATTTGCCGGTGTGGGTGAGCGTACACGCGAAGGAAATGATTTATTACGCGAAATGATTGAATCGGGCATTATAAAATATGGCGAAGAATTTAAACATTCGATGGAAAAAGGCGGATGGGATCTTTCTAAAGTTGATATGAACGAATTGAAAGATTCAAAAGCTACTTTCGTATTTGGTCAGATGAATGAACCTCCGGGAGCACGTGCCCGTGTTGCTTTATCAGGATTAACCATTGCTGAATATTTCCGCGATGGCGATGGACAAGGCCAAGGTCGTGATATCTTATTCTTTATTGATAATATTTTCCGATTTACACAGGCTGGTTCAGAAGTATCAGCTCTATTAGGTCGTATGCCTTCTGCGGTAGGTTACCAACCAACCCTTGCTACCGAAATGGGATTAATGCAAGAGCGTATTACTTCAACCAAGCGTGGTTCAATTACATCGGTTCAGGCGGTTTACGTTCCTGCTGATGACTTAACCGACCCTGCTCCGGCTACAACTTTCGCTCACTTAGATGCTACTACGGTATTAAGCCGTAAAATTGCTGAGTTAGGTATTTATCCTGCCGTTGACCCATTAGATTCAACATCACGTATTTTAACTCCTGCTATTTTAGGTGAAGCACACTACAACACTGCACAACGTGTAAAACAAATATTACAACGTTATAAAGAGCTACAAGATATTATTGCCATTTTAGGTATGGATGAATTGTCGGAAGAAGATAAGCTTGTGGTACATCGTGCAAGACGTGTTCAACGTTTCTTATCGCAACCATTCCATGTGGCTGAGCAATTTACCGGTTTAAAAGGTGTATTTGTAAGCATTGAAGATACCATTAAAGGGTTTAATATGATTTTAGATGGTGAAGTAGATGAGTATCCTGAAGCTGCATTTAACCTTGTTGGTACTATCGAAGAAGCCATTGAGAAAGGTAAGAAAATGTTAGCAGGATCTAAATAATTTAAAAAGTAAATCATGTATTTAGAAATAATAACACCCGATAAAACAGTTTACGAAGGAGAAGTAGAGTATGTGCAATTGCCAGGCTCTGAAGGCTCTTTCGGAATATTAAAAAATCATGCCCCCATTATTGCTTCTTTAGGCAAAGGTGAATTAAATTTTACCGACACCAAAAATCAGAAGCAAAGCATGAAAATAAATGGTGGTGTGGTGGAAGTATTAAATAATAAAATTTCTGTTTTAGCGGAACAAGTTTTATAAAGTATTTTTGCGATTATAAAAAGCCACTTGATGCAAATCAAGTGGCTTTTTTGTTGCTTTTTATAGTTTTATTTTTAAATTTGATTGTAAAACTAATTAGTTATGAGAAAAAGAATGTTACTACTTATGGGGATCTCATTTATAATGTTCCTCACATCTATAGCACAAAGCACTTTTCAGCATGTAATAGGTAATGGTTATAGTCCAGGATTAGTAGAACATTTTGCTTCAGATGCAATTCAGCTACCCGATAAAAGTAGTTTAATTGTTAGTGTAATCGAAACGCAGAGTTTTCAGAGAGGAATTTTACTTACAAAAATTGATTCGAATGGAATTATTTTATTTCAGAATACTTTATTGTCAACAACATCTAATTTTATTTATTATGATGCATTTAAAATTATTAATACTTCAGACGGTGGAAATTTAATAATAGTTGATGAAGATGCCGGGAATGTAAAAACAGCATTGATAAAATTAAATTCCAACCATTCCATTTCGTGGATACGGCAAAATATTAGTTTAAATTTTAAAGGATTTGATGTGGTTGAAACCTCCAATGGTTTTGTTTTGGCGGGCACTAAAAATAGTTCGCCTTGTCTAGTTTTTGTTAATCAACTTGGCAACTTTCAGTCGGAAGTTATTTATAATAATTTTAACGGGGTATTTTATGCATTATCCAAAGTTGGTGCAAATGATTTTATTTTTTCCGGAAGTATTAGCACTCCTCAAAACAATTTAGGTGATTTTTTTTATGGCTATATTGATGCTCAATTACAAATATCTTGGCATACAACACATAATATAAGTTTATATAGTGCTAAAGCAAATAGTTGTTTAGTTTTAAGTAATGGTAATTTTTGCTTTTCAGGTACATTATATGATGATACATTCGGTACTTATAATAATTATATTGTATGTACGTCAAATTTGGGAAGTATAATTTGGGATAAAACAAGCAACAAAGTTTTTGATATATCAAATTTCCCGGCACCGTATTATAATGATAGTTATATGTATTACGGAATATATCCAACTTCTATCCAAGAAACTGCTTCTGGAGAACTTTTTTGGGGATATTGCTCTTCAGATATTTTGGATACCAATATTACATCTAATTGGGACTTATATGGAAGAATTGAGCACTTAGCTGTTCTAGACGGACAAACATTAAATTTTAAAAATTTAGGATTTGGCTTGCAAAATGTCTTTTTTAGATCATTAAAATATACCTATGATAATTATCTATTAACCATTTTAAATTTTGATTCATTTTCACCAACTATTGTAAAGATAAATTCCAATTTAGAATTTGAATGTGCAAATGATTGTATTTGGCCAGGTGATGTCAATAGAGATGGCATTGTAAATAATGTAGATATAATTCCGATAGGAATTCATTTTAACACCACAGGAGGAAATATTCGTTTAAATAGAGATAATATAGAGAATGATACCTGGGGAGAACGTCAAGGACTATCATGGAATAATTCTTCAATTTGGGGGCAAGATTTAATGCACATAGATTGTGATGGAGATGGGAGTATAGATTTTGGAGATGAACATTATTTGTTTACAAATTATTATCTAACTCATCAAAGAAGCAGAAGCTTTAATTATAGTGTAATTGATACGGTTAATGGAATAATATTGTCTGTAGATACAAGTAATATATATAACAATAATAATTATTATTCTGTTCCGGTATTAATTGGATCTGCATCAAATCCTGCGAGTAACATCTATGCTGTAATTTTTAGTGCAGAAGTTACCTCAACAAGTGGGCCTAATCCGGAAAGTGTTGCAATTTCCGTTCCCAATACATATTGGGGGCAACCTACTTTAGGAACATCGTATATATATGTTTCACATTCATTCTTAAACTCAAATATTGCAGATGCAGGGATAACTAGAACTAATCAACAGGATACAACTACTTATGGATTAATTGCTAACATATCTTTTCATGATGTTAATAGAAGCAATTTGAATCAATATCTCATTAATTTATTTGATATTGCAATTGTAGATAAACAAGGAAATATAAAATCAGTTAATCCCAAAAGCGGTAGTATTACACCAAGTAATATTAAAGAAGATATAGCCGAAAATAATATTTTTAAAGCATATCCGAATCCTTTTAATTCATCAATAGAATTTAAAAGCGCAGCAAATAACTTTATTGATGAAATTCAAATTTATGATATTAGTGGAAAAATACTATTTCAAGAATATTATAATAGTAAAGAGTCTGTAAAACTTAACACCCTTGAAAGTTTTGAAAGAGGTATTTATTTTGCGAAAATAACGTCTAATCAAAATACCTCTCTACTTAAAATTATCAAAAATTGATTTATTAAATAAGGTCTGATTTTGTGTAAATTTGCTTTATGGCAAGATTGAAGCTATTGCCATAGAAGTTAAAGCTGTCCGAAAAACGTTATGCTAAGTAAGCAGGAAAGAATTGTTATTGATACCAATATTTAAATCCATGTTATTATTAGTAAAAAGAATGTACAGTTAGTTTAGCGAATGTTTAGGATATCGGATAAATTAATGAAGCTTATTTTTTCAATTTTAATTCTCTTCTTTTCATTTCGTGCAAATGCTCAAACCACCTTTTTTATTGTTGGTAAAGACGGTGTGCCTGTTACAGCTGATTTATATGCTTCCGATACTTCCAAGCAGTTTATAATACTTTTTCATCAAGCACGCTATAGCAGGGGAGAGTATAAAGAAACTGCTTTAAAACTAAATAAAATGGGCTTCAATTGCCTGGCAGTTGATTTACGCTCGGGCAAAGAGGTAAAAGGAATTAAAAATGAAACGGCTGAAGTAGCATTGTCTAGAAACAAAGCCACCAACTACTTAGATGCTGAACAGGATATGCTTACAGCTATTGATTATGTATATCAGCAAACCAATAAGCCAATGATAATTTTAGGTAGCTCTTATTCTGCATCATTGGCGCTTAAAATAGCTGCCAATAATAATAAAATAGCTAAAGTAATTGCATTTAGTCCGGGTGAATATTTTGGTTCAGAAATCAAGATAGCCGATTATACTTCAAAAATTAATGTTCCAACATTTATTACCTCATCTAAAAAGGAAAGTGAAGGAGTAAAGAAATTAATTTCTGAAAATACGACCGGGGAAATAACGCATTTTGTTCCTAAAGGCGAAGGCAAGCATGGCTCTAGTGCTTTATGGGATGAAAACCCCAATCATCAGGAATACTGGCTGGCACTTATGCTTTTTTTGAAGTAATTAATGCAATTTAAACAAGTCTTTTTCTTTTAGTTCTTGAATTTTACCAAACTTTTCAATCGATTTTAAATTCAGTTTTTTCTTATCGCTTACAATTGTAATTACTACCGGTTTATTTTTTATATGTTCTTGATAAAAGTTTACTAAATCTTTAAATTCTAAATTTTTATACGCAGGAATTTTTAATTTATATGGGTTTTCAGTATAACCTTTGTCGTTCCAACGTTCTACATAGCTTATTACATTCCTGAATTCAGGACGTGTGGTTTGTGCCGATTGTACTAATGAAGATTTAATTCCTTCCATTCGTTCGGGTTTTTCAGGCATATTACGAATAAGATTCATCATAGCGTCCAAGGCTTCTTCTGTTTTGTCGGCTTGGCAACCAATGTAAGCATTAAAGCTATTGTTTTTACCTTTTAATGGTGCAACATTGTATCGGCCATAAGCGCTATATGCCAGCGAACGAAATTCGCGAATTTCCTGAAAAACCAAGCTCGACATATCATTTCCAAAATACTGATTAAAGGCATCAATTACAGGTACTTTAGATAAATCCAATACATCCCCTTCAATATTAAAGTTAATCTGGCTTTGCATAGCTCCTTTTTTATTTACCAGAAAAATCTGATTATCATTATATTTCTTTTGTTCTCTAACAATGGTACCTTTTTTAGGTAAAAGCTCATTATTAAATTTAAAATTTTCGGCAAATGATTCTTTTACATCAATTATAGATCGTTGTCCAACATAATGAATGGTTACTTCATAATTAAATGCTTCTTTAGCTTTTGCAAGAAGTGTTTGTCCATTCAAAGATTTTATTTGTTTTTTATCTAGAGTATTTAAAAAGTTTGATTTTTCACCATATAATACATATTCCTGTAATCCTTGCGATACATAATTAGGCTCGCGACTCATAATTTTATGTTCAGCAAAAATATTTTCGATGAGTTTTTTATCTTTTTGCTTCTCTGGTTTAGGCTGCTGTATCAGTTGGTTTATAAGTTTTAAAGCTTCTTCGAGATTGCTTTCCAAACCCTCAATAGAAACAATAAATTCATTTTCGGTACATGTAAAATTATAAGAACAACCTAAGGCATACATTCTTTTTCTTAATTCATCATTGCTCATTTTATTGTTGCCTATCATGTTAAAATATTGTGCGGCATATTTTAATTCAGGAATATCATAGTATCCAATACCATAGCGTATGGTAGTTGAAAAAATATTGTTGAATGGATTTTCGGTACGTTTTAAAGTAACTCTTCCTTGAACAGATGTAATTGAAATTTTATAATCTTGTATAGGTGTTTCTTTTTTTTGCGATTCGTATTGCTTGTTTTTCCAATTCAAATAAAATTCTGAGAAGGCTTCTTTTTCAGGAACTACAGGAATAAAGACGGGTTTGGGAAGTTTTTCTTTTTTAGGAAAACCCATTTTAGAAATAAATGCCAAATAGTTTTCACCTAAATAGGTATTGGCAACTCGAATGACATCTTCTTTTTTAACAGAATTTAGAGCTTCAATATTTTTAAGGTAATCGCCCCATGAAATACCTTGCGAAAATGATTCGAGCATTTGTATAACGCGTTCTTCATTATTTTCCCATTCTTTTTTTTGAGATTTGAGCATGTTAATTTTGGCTGCTTCTAACAAGCTATCATCAAAATTTCCCTTTTTAATTTTATTGATTTCATTCCAAACTAAGGCTTCTGCTTTGGCAATAGATTGTCCAAATATTTTCGGAACTATAGCAATCATTACTCCACCATGGTCGTTGTATGTTAGCGGCAATACATAGGCCATTAGTAATTTACCATCTGCGGTTAAGCGATCTATCAATCCGGATTGTTCAGGATTGGATAATAAATTACACATCAAATCAAGTGCTGCATTATCTTTATGATTATGAGGAACTGTTCTAAAGCCTAAGATTTCGGCTTTTACGGGAGTCATTTTTACGGTTACTTTTTCTCTACCTTTAAAAGGGGCTTCTTCATATTTGGGGAATGCGGGAACCGGTGCACTTCTCCAGTTTGAAAAACGCGCTTCAATATATTTAATTACTTCATCCGCATTAAAATCGCCTGATAAAAACAAGGCCATGTTATTGGCTACATAGTAGGTATTATAATATTCATACATCTTTTTTAAAGAAGGGTTTTTAAGATGTTCGGTAGTACCTAAAATGGTTTGTTGCCCGTAAGGATGTTTTTTATAAAAGTTTTTCATAAACTCTTCATATACCATTCCAAAGGTGTTATCGTTGCTACGGTTTTTTTCTTCATACACCGTTTCTAATTCTGATTGAAACAAACGAAACACAGGGTTTTCAAAACGATGGGCATATATGTCGAGCCACTTTTCAATTTCGTGCGATGGGAAAGTATTGAAATAGGCTGTGTGTTCTTCGGTAGTAAAAGCATTAACATCATTTCCGCCAATTTCAGCGAGCATGCGATCCATTTCGTTGGGGATGGCGTATTTTGCAGCTGTTACAGAAATTCTGTTAATTTCTTTTTGTATGTCTTGACGCAATTTGGCATCTTTTGTTTTTCCTAATTCTTCATATAATTGACTAATACTGTCGAGATAAATTTTTTCTTCTTTAAAATTGGTTGTTCCTAATTTATCGGTACCTTTAAAAAGCATATGCTCTAAGTAATGCGCAATGCCTGTAGCATCGGCCGGGTCGTGTTTACCTCCGGCTCTAACGGCTACCATTCCGAATATTTTAGGTTGGTCGTGATTTTCTGAAAGATATACTTGTAATCCGTTTTTTAAAGTGTAATGTTTAACTTGAATAGGATCATTCGGAAATGTTGTGGCTTGTTGAGCTTTAACTGAAATTACTAAAGAGTAAAAAAAGCAAACAAGAAAAAATTGAAATTTTAATCGTAACATAAAACTGGGGGAAATAATTTATCCTACGAATTTAGTAAAAAGAATATCAAAGCTTTTGATGGATATTAGTTTTGTGATAAAATCTTATAAAGTTTAAAATGGTTGCAGCAGTTAATCCCATAGATAATCCATACCAAATACCCGAAGAGCCTAAGTTAAATTTAAAACCCAGTAACCAACCTACGGGTAATCCAATTATCCAATAAGCAACAAAGGCAAAAATGGTAGGTACTTTTACATCGGCCATGCCTCTTAATAAACCTTGCCCCACCACTTGCGAACCATCTGATAGTTGAAATAATGCAGCTATTAGCAATAGATTAGAGGCTATCAATAAAACGTTTTCGTTTTTATTGAATAGTGTTGGGAGAAAATTATTGAATGCAACAAATAACAAAGCCATTGTGCCCATAAAAGCTAAAACCATTATTAGCGCTGTGTTTCCGGCTTTACGCAAATCACTATAATTTTTAACGCCATAAAAGTTACCTACTCTTACCGATGCAGCTGCTGATAGCCCACTGGCAAACATATACGTTAATGATGCTAAACTTAATGCTATTTGATGTGCTGCCAAGTCTTCAGCACTTATCCAGCCAATCATTACTGCTGCAATGGCAAATGCGCTAACTTCGAATGTAAATTGTAAACCTACCGGTAAGCCAACTTTAAAAATTTCTCCTACTTTTTTCCACTCAAAATTTAATAATTTGAATCCATCATGATAAGCTTTAAATTTTGATGCTTTATATACATACCAACCCATGCTTAGAGCCATTACTACGCGTGCAATGAACGAAGCCCAGCCGGCTCCATTTAATCCCATTTCTTTAAACCCCCAGTTGCCGTAAATAAACAAATAGTTTAAAAATACATTTAATAAGTTAGCTCCAATGCTTATATACATGGCTGTTTTGGTATCGGATAATCCTTCGGCAAATTGCTTACATGCTAAAAATATCATGAGTGGAAACATTGAAAATACCATGATATTAAAATACGGAATGGCCAATTCAACAACATTTTCAGGTTGATTAAAGTGCTTGAGCAATGGTGATGAAAAATATAATGATATGGATATAATAAATCCTGTTATTAAACAGAGTAAAATGGAATTTCTTAGCAAATCTGCAATTTCTTTTGTTTCGTTTTTACTGTCGGCAGCGGCAATTAAAGGAGTAGCGCCATATGAAATACCAATACCTAAAACTAAAATTATATGAATTAGTGCATTTGCCAGTGAAGCTGCTGCAAGTGATAAAGTTCCAATCTCACTGTTTTCTCCACCATAATTGCCCACCATTAAACTATCGGCAACACCTACCATTACATGCCCTAATTGACCTAAGCAAACAGGGTAGGCCAAAAGAAAAGTTTCGCGAATATGTTTTTTATAGCTGAGCATAGAGCGTGCAAAGATAGGCTCTTGCAATCATTAATCTGCTATTATTAGAGAATATTTCTATGCCCTAATTCAATTACTTCGAGGTCTTTAACTTTGTCTTTATCGATGGTAAAACGAAGCAATGTTTTTATTTTATGAAATCCATGATTCCCACAAGCTCCGGGATTCATATGCAGGAGATTATTTTTTTTATCAAACATTACTTTTAAAATATGCGAGTGGCCGCAAATAAAAATATGTGGTTTTTTTTCTGCAATTAATGTTCTAACATCGGGTGCATATTTTCCTGGATATCCTCCAATATGGGTAATAAGTATCCACATTTCTTCGCATTTAAAATACTGCACTTTTGGATGTACACTTCTTATTTCATGTCCATCAATATTGCCATATACTGCTTTTACAGGTTTTATTTCGGATAGTTTATCTGTTACTTCTAAAGAGCCAATATCGCCCGCATGCCATATTTCATCGCAGCTTTCGATATATTTAAAAAGCTTTGGGTCTAAATAGCCATGGGTATCGGATATAAGAGCAATACGTGTCAATTTCAGTTAAAAATATTTTATGGTAAAAGTAAAGAACTATCGCCATAACTTAAAAAGCGATAATCCATATTTAAAGCTTCTTGATATACCTTTTTCCAATTATCGCCAATAAGTGCAGAAATTAATAAAAGCAAGGTAGAGCGTGGTTGATGAAAATTAGTAATTATTCCTTTGCAAATTCTGAATTGATATCCCGGAACAATGTAAATAGAGGTAATACCTTCTATATTTTCCAATTGCTTGCTTGTCATATAATCAATTACAGCCTGCAAAGATTCTTGTAAAGTAAAATTGCATTCTTTTTCGTAGGGGAAATATTGAGGAATAGTAAATTCATTTAAACGTTTATCTAATATTCCAACACCAAACCAGTAAAGGCTTTCCAAGCTTCGCATGCTGGTTGTTCCAACCGGAATTACTGGTCCGTTATGCTGCAACAAGTGAAGTATATTTTGTTTGGTAAAAAACATTTTTTCTGCATGCATTTCATGTTCCAATGCATTTTCTGAACTTACGGGTTTAAAGGTTCCTGCTCCAACATGCAAAGTGATAAATTCTTTTTTTATATTATTTTCTTCCAGTTTTTGTAGAACATCTTCGGTAAAGTGTAATCCTGCGGTGGGAGCAGCTACAGAGCCATCGTTTTGTGCATAAACGGTTTGATAGACTTCTTTATCTTTAGCAACTGCTTCTCGTTTTAAATATGGCGGAATAGGCATATTGCCAATTTCAGCCAATAGTTCTGCAAATACGCGAGTGTCATTCCAGGTAATACTTACAATGTTTTTTTCACGGTCAATCCATGAAAATAAAATATTATTCCATTGAATGATTTCATTTTCTTTCCAGCGTTTTTTGTTGCCAACCATACACTGCCAGTGTACTTCATGAGTTGCCCCCATGGTAAATAAAACTTGCGATGATGGGAATATCGGGTCAAGCAAAAGAATTTCTATGGCAGCTCCACTTTCTTTAAAAATTTTTAATCGGGCCTGTATAACACGTGTTTGATTAAACACCAGCAAACTATTGGTTGGTAGTAAATTTGAAATTTCTGTAAAGTGATGATGTGAAATTTTGTTCTGTTCAAATTTCAATAGTTTGGAACTATCTCTAGGTTCGACAGGAAACAAAGCTATTTTTTCATCAGGCAGGTTATAATCAAAATCCTGTATATTTATTTGAGAGGGTAAAAGCATTTCTAATTGCAAAATTCAAATTAAGACTTGAATAATTTTGATGTTTAGTAAAATTTAATTTTATGCGATGTTTCAAAACTAAAAGGTATTCATTGAGTTAAATCGAATAAAAGCAATCACTTCGTCAAAATATCTTCCGGGAGGACGATGATATACCAATATTCCATAATCATTTTCGGTTTCAAAATGCATACCTTCTATGGTTGCATCATCACTGGTAGTTTTACCATCTTCTAAAAAAGTGTACACATAGTTATAATAACCTTGTTTTAAATAAAGAGAGGTATAATACGTTTCTGTGCGTTCATCGTATTTTAGTTTAGCTTCTTCTTTAAATGTCCAGTCGGTAAGTGCACCAAAAACATATAAATTTCCATTACTTAATGGCAACGGCATACTTAATCTAAAATGCACCCAAACATAATCAGCATCACGATTATTGTCTGCTCCTTCTTGAACACGTACTACATAATTTCCGTTAATATCTCTTATAGTCGAATAACGAGAGTAAGAACGTTTTTCATCTGTTAATAAATAAGCATGATTGGCTGTATCGCTTAATACATAATAGTTTATTCTTTCTGTTTGAAAGCGCAAACTTTTAATATCAAAATTTCTAAATTCATTATTTCCGGGAAATAAGTTTTCTTCTTCATAATCATATATTAATTCTTCTCCTTTTATAAACAGTGGTTTTAAATTAGTTATGGCATTATCCCATCTGAAATTTTGCATTAGCACTACTTTTAAATCACTATAAGGATTAATTAAAGGATATCCGCTGTGATTAATTGTAAAATCAATTTCTTGTTTATAGTTTCTATAAGGAGTTAAGGTTGGACGCTTTACACGTGGAGTTATTTGTACTTTATCTTCATACAATATAAACCTGCGAGTAAGAATAGGTTTTTCTTTATTGTTGTCTTGATATACAAAAATGATGTAATTGCCACTTCTTGTTAATTGTGTATTGCTGTTTGGGAATTCAACTTGATAATGAATAAATTTTTGCAATGTGTTTAACGAAAAGGTGTAATCTGTAATAAAGTTTTCAGTAAAACCCTGCATGTATTCTGTTTCGCTAAGTATAGATGGCTGCCAGTCAGCATTGCAATGAATAAATGTATAGCTTAGGTTTTTAAACTCGGCACTTAAATCATCAAAACGTAAAAGTAATTGGTCATCACTGTTTAGACGTATTATGGGAGGCTGTAGTTCATCTGTTTTTAAAGTAAGTAATACACTTTTAATTCCGGGTTGATAGGCAAAGTTATCATATCTTAGATAATTCGATTTATAGTAATCGCTGCTATCAATTTCTTTTTTACTCTCTTTTCCTTCGATAAAACGGATATTATTTTTATCATTTTTGTTTTTTTGAGCCTTTAAGTAGTCAAAAAATAACAAACAACATATAATTATTAATAAAAATCTTATCTGCATAAAGCAATTATTTTTCGATTAAATACATAATATAAACTGTGAACAAAGGTAAGCAATCCGATGTTTATTAACTGAATTAAAGAGCACTTAAAAAAAAATATTAAAAATGTTGTCAGTTAAAAGTTATTTATAATTTTGCCCCTGCTTACCCTAACTTAACAAAGTTGTAAAATGTCTAAGTTTGTAAAAATTACCAAGGGTTTAAATATAAACCTTTTGGGCGAGGCGGAAAAAGTAATGGTGCATGCCCAGCACCCCGATACAGTAGCTATTAAACCACCTGATATTCTTGGTTTAGTGCCAAAATTGGCTGTAGCTGTTGGAGATAAAGTTGAAGCCGGTTCTCCGCTATTTTTCGATAAAAGTAACGATAAAATTAAAGTAACTGCACCAATTAGTGGTGAAGTTATTGAGATTAATCGAGGCGAAAAAAGAAAAATTTTAGAAATAAAAATTTTAGCTGATAAAGAAGTTAAATACAAAGAATTTAAAAAGGCTGATCCTAAAAACCTTTCAAGGGAGGAAATTTTAGATACTTTATTAAGTAGTGGAGCTTGGCCATTTATTCGTCAGCGTCCGTTTGCTATTATGGCCAATCCTAACGATGTTCCTAAATCAATTTTTATTTCAGCCTTCGATAGCAATCCTTTAGCTCCGGATAATGATTTTATAGTGCATAGCCATGGCGATGATTTTCAAACAGGTTTAGATGCAATTATTAAACTTACCAATGGTAAAGTGCATTTAAATATTAATGCTGATTCTACACCATCAAAAGTTTTTACAAATTCAAAAGGAGTTCAAATAAATAAAATAAGTGGTAAGCATCCGGCCGGAAATGTAGGAGTACAAATACACCATATCGATCCAATTAACAAAGGAGATATTGTTTGGTATTTGTATCCGCAAGATGTTCTCTTGATTGGGCGATTATTTAATCAAGGAAAATTTGATGCTACTCGTGTAGTTGCCTTAACAGGAGCACAAGTTAAATCACCAAAATACTATAAAACAATTATTGGGTCATCAATTAAAAGTATAATTGCAGATAATACAATTGCTTTAAACAGTCGTTATATTTCCGGCAATGTATTAACAGGAACTAAAGTTTCGCCTGATGGTTATCTTGGATTTTATGATACTCAAGTTACCATAATTCCTGAAGGTAATTACTATGAATTTATGGGATGGTTAATGCCGGGATTAAATAAATTGAGTAATTCCAGAGCATACTTTTCATGGTTAATGCCAAATAAAAAATACAATTTAGATACTAATTTACATGGCGAACACCGTGCATTTGTTGTATCAGGTGAATATGAAAAAGTTTTTCCATTTGATATCTATCCGGTTCAACTTTTAAAAGCGATATTGGTTGAAGATATTGATTTAATTGAAAAGCTTGGAATTTACGAAGTGGCCGAAGAAGATTTTGCATTATGCGAATTTGTTTGTACTTCTAAAATTGATGTACAAAAAATAGTTCGTCAAGGTCTTGACTTGATTAAAAAAGAAATGAGCTAATTATAATTAATAACGATTTTGTTAAACAATGAAAGCACTAAGAAACCTTCTCGACAGCATTAAACCTCACTTTGAAAAAGGAGGGAAGTTTGAGAAATTATATCCCGTGTACGATGGCTTTGAAACCTTTCTCTTCGTACCTAATCACACTACTCATCATGGAGCACATATTCGCGATGCCATAGATTTAAAAAGAACCATGATAATGGTGGTTATTGCAATGATACCTTGCTTACTTTTCGGAATGTGGAATGTAGGTTATCAGCACCATCTTGCTACCGGAGTTACCGATGCAACTTTAATGGATAATTTTATTTTTGGAGCATTAAAAGTATTACCCATAGTAGTTGTTTCATATGCAGTTGGATTGGCTATTGAGTTTGCTTTTTGTGTTGTTAAAAAACATTCCATCAACGAAGGATTTCTAGTTTCAGGAATGCTCATTCCACTTTCATTACCGGCAGATATTCCGCTTTGGATGGTAGCAGTTGCCACAGCCTTTGCAGTTATAATCGGCAAAGAAGTATTTGGCGGTACTGGCATGAATGTTTTAAACGTAGCTTTAACAGCTCGTGCATTTTTATTTTTTGCATATCCTACTTATATGTCAGGAACAAACGTTTGGTTTGCTGACCCTGCATTTAGCGGAACTGTAGATGCTGTTACCGGTGCAACTGCCCTTGGTGATGCCGCAGCAAAAATGCCTATTGAAGAATTTACTACTAAATATTCATTAATGGATTCATTTATTGGAACTATTCCGGGCTCAATAGGAGAAACATCTACCTTGGCATGTTTGATCGGTGCAGCTATATTGTTATTTACAGGAATTGGAAGTTGGAGAATTATGTTGTCAGTTTTTGCCGGTGGCTATGTAATGGGATTAATATTTAATGCTTTTGGAGTTAATACCTTAATGCAAATATCGGCACTTCAACATTTATGTATTGGAGGCTTTGCTTTTGGCGCTGTTTATATGGCAACCGACCCGGTAACAGCTGCTCAAACCAATACCGGTAAATATATTTATGGATTTTTAGTTGGTATGTTGGCTATACTAATTAGAGTATTTAATCCGGCTTATCCTGAAGGAATGATGTTAGCTATACTATTTATGAATGTGATGGCTCCTTTAATCGACCATTATGTAATTCAAGCTAATATTAACAGAAGACTTAAACGTGTTGCTAAAGCTTAAAAATTATGAATAAAAACAGTAGTACATTTACATTTACATTTGCTGCAGTAATGGTTATTATTGTTGCAACATTATTAGCATCTGCAGCTATAGGTCTAAAACCTATGCAAGATAAAAATGCTGAGCTTGAAAAGAAACAAAATATTTTAAGCTCGGTAAATATTTTGGTTGACCGTGATGCAGCAGAAAAAGCATACAACGATTATATCGTTGAAAGATTAGTTATAAATAATAAAGGTGAAGTAATAGAGGGAGATCCATTTATTATTGACTTAAAACAAGAATCCAAAAAAGCCGAAGACCAAAGAGCATATCCTTTATTCGTTGCTCAAATTGAAGGGAAAAAATATTACATCATCCCGATGAGAGGTAAAGGCCTTTGGGGGCCAATTTGGGGATATTTGGCATTAGAAGATGATTTTAATACAATCTACGGAGTAAGTTTCGATCATAAAGGTGAAACACCGGGGTTAGGAGCAGAAATTGCTACAGCTGAATTTCAAAAACAATTTAAAGGAAAGAAAATTATGGATAACAATGGAGGCTTTGTTTCTGTGAAAATTGTAAAAGGTGGAGGTGCTGCTGATAACCCTCATGGATTTGACGGTATTTCGGGTGGAACTATTACTAGTGTTGGTCTTAGCAATATGCTCGAAAATACATTGGCTAATTACATAGCATATTTTAAATCCAAAGCTAATACAGTAAATCAAGAAGAAATTACATCTGAAATACAAAGCAACGAAAACGAAATTAAAAACGATACAACCGCTGTTGTAACAACAAATTAAGAGTAACAAAAATTATGAGTACAACAACTGCAAAAAAAAGTGAAGGATTATTCTCGGCTAAAAATAAAAAGCTGATAACAGATCCATTAAATGATAGCAACCCAATTACCGTTCAAGTATTGGGTATATGTTCAGCACTTGCTATTACTGTTCAATTAAAACAAGCAGTAGTAATGGCAATTTCGGTAACAGTGGTTACGGCTTTTTCAAACTTGGTTATCTCTTTTCTACGCAATATGATTCCTGATCGTATTCGTATTATTGTTCAATTAGTAGTAGTAGCTGCATTGGTAATATTAGTTGATCAAGTTTTAAAAGCATTTGTTTACGATGTTAGTAAAGCCCTTTCGGTTTTTGTGGGATTAATTATTACCAATTGCATCGTGATGGGACGTTTAGAAGCTTTTGCATTAGGTAATAAACCTCTACCTTCTCTAATAGACGGAATTGGAAATGGTTTGGGATATGGATTAATTCTTGTAATAGTTGCATTTTTCCGCGAATTATTAGGTTCAGGTAAAATTTGGGGCTTTCAAGTAATTCCAGATAGCTTATACCAATTAGGATATGTGAATAACGGATTAATGATTTTACCACCTATGGCTCTTATTACTGTAGGTATAATTATTTGGGTGCAACGTTCAAGAAATACTAAACTAATCGAAAAATAATTAAACATTTAAATTCTCATCATCATGGAGAACATTAATATATTTATTAAAGCCATCTTTATAGACAATATGATATTTGCATACTTCTTAGGTATGTGTTCATATTTGGCGGTTTCAAAAACTGTTAAAACAGCTGTTGGTCTTGGAGCTGCTGTAATTTTCGTACTAGGAGTTACTGTTCCGGTAAACTATCTGTTAGAAAATTATGTTCTTAAAGCAGGAGCTCTAAAATGGTTATCAGAAGATTTTGCATCAGTTGATTTGAGTTTCTTAAGCTTCATTATGTTTATTGCAGTTATTGCATCTATAGTTCAATTGGTTGAAATGACGGTAGAAAAGTTTGCTCCTGCATTGTATGGGGCATTAGGTATTTTCTTACCACTTATTGCAGTTAACTGTTCTATTTTAGGTGGGGCATTATTTATGCAAGAAAGAGAATACGATTCAATTTTGCAAGCAACTTCTTTTGGAATTGGTTCAGGTATTGGTTGGTTATTAGCAATTGTAGCAATAGCTGCCATTCGCGAAAAAATTAGATATTCAAATGTTCCGGCACCATTAAGAGGTTTGGGAATTACTTTCATCCTTACCGGATTAATGGGAATTGCCTTTATGAGTTTTATGGGAATTGAACTTTAATTTGTTACTAACTTTTAAATTACAATATAATGACCACAACCTTAATAGCAAGTATAGCAGTTTTTTTACTGTTTACACTTTTGCTTGTAGCTTTAATTTTATTTGCTAAAGCAAAATTAGCTCCATCCGGATTGGTTAAAATAACTATTAATGGTGATAAAGTTATTGAAGTACCAGCTGGAGGAACATTACTTTCAACTTTAAGTAATGAAAAAATATTTTTACCATCCGCTTGCGGTGGTGGTGGAACTTGTCTTCAATGCAAATGTCAGGTTTTAAAAGGTGGTGGCTCTATTTTACCAACCGAAGAGCCAAATTTTACGCGTAAAGAAATTGCTGAACATTGGCGTTTAGGCTGTCAGGTTAAAGTAAAAGAGGATATGGAAATTCATATCCACGAAGAAATCTTAGGTATTAAAGAATGGGAAGCAACGGTGGTTTCAAATTATAATGTTGCAACATTTATTAAAGAATTTATTGTAGAAATTCCTGAAGATATGAATTATAAAGCAGGTGGATATATACAAATTAAAGTTCCGCCTTGCACTATTAGTTATAAAGATATTGATATTACTGCTCATCCTGTTGATCATCCTGGCGAGCCGGATAAGTTTAAAAAAGATTGGGATAAATTTAATATGTGGTCATTAGTGATGAAAAATGACCAAGAAGTAGTAAGGGCTTATTCTATGGCCAGCTATCCGGCAGAAGGTAGAAACATTATGTTGAATGTGCGTATAGCAACTCCACCATGGGATAGAGCAAATAATAAATGGATGGATGTAAATCCGGGTGTAGCTTCAACTTATATTTTTAGCCGTAAACCGGGCGACAAAGTAACCATTTCAGGTCCTTACGGTGAATTCTTTATTAATCACTCAGATGCCGAAATGCTTTACATTGGAGGTGGTGCGGGAATGGCTCCAATGCGTTCTCATATTTACGAATTATTTAAAACCTTAAAAACAAAACGTAAAGTTACCTACTGGTATGGTGGACGTTCAAGAGGTGAGTTATTCTATATTCACTACTTTAGAGCCATTGAAAAAGAATTTCCAAACTTCAAATTCTACATGGCATTATCTGAACCATTGCCTGAAGATAATTGGAAAGTAAAAAAAGACATACATGACGAAGAAGGTGATGGATTTGTAGGATTTATACATCAAGTAGTAATTGACCAATATCTAAAACATCACGAAGCACCAGAAGATATAGAATTTTATTTCTGTGGGCCTCCTTTAATGAATCAAGCTGTTGTAAAAATGTGTGAAGACTGGGGAGTACCTAAAGAAAATGTGAGATTTGATGACTTCGGTGGATAACAAACAATCCTAAATAATTTACCACGCCCTCTGACATTTGTTAGAGGGCTTTTAATTTTGTTAAATGAGAGAAATTTTATACATAACATTATCAACATTTTTATTTGCTTGCACTTCTAATAAGCAAACTGAAAGTAATTATATACAGTTACAAGGCAATGCTCAAGGTACAACATTTCAAATACAATATGAGGATTCATTGCAAAGAGATTTTTCAATTCAAATTGATAGTTTATTAAAACAACTCGATAATTCATTATCAACCTATTTACCGCAATCTATTATTTCAAGAATAAATAAAAATGATACAAGTGTAGTTTTAGATGAGCATTTTATAAAGGTTTTTAATCGTGCACAGGAAATTTCAAAACTTACAGATGGAGCATTTGATATTACTGTTGCACCATTAGTAAATGCTTATGGTTTTGGATTTACGAAAAAAGAAAATATCGATTCACTTTTGGTAGATAGTTTACTCCAATATGTTGGTTATCGAAAGGTGAAAATTGTAGATGGAAAATTATTAAAAGAACAAGCTGAAATTCAACTTGACTTTAATGCCATTGCTCAAGGGTATTCGGTAGATGTGTTAGCCGATTTTTTAGAAAAAAATGGAATTGAAAATTATATGGTTGAAATAGGAGGGGAGTTGCGATGCAAAGGTGTAAATGCAAAAGGGAATTTTTGGAATATTGGTATAGATAAGCCCTTGGAAAATTCGGAAAAAAGAGAAATGCAAACGGTTGTTCCGCTTAAAAACAGAGCGATGGCCACCTCCGGGAATTATCGAAAATTTTATGAAAAAGATGGCTTAAAATTTTCGCATACTATAAATCCTAAAACCGGTTGGCCGGTTCAACATCAATTACTAAGTGCAACAGTACTTGCTAATGATGCTATGACTGCCGATGCATTTGCTACTGTATTTATGGTTTTAGGAAAAGATGCAGCTATCAATTTTATAGAAAATAATAAGGAGTTGGAATTAGATGTGTATCTGATATATCAAGAAGGCCAAGAAATGAAAGTATATAGTACTTTACCTAATTAATAATTATGCAAAAAAAAGAACGCTTTGAAAAAGTATTGGCATGGTTTGAAAAAAATATGCCGGTAGCCGAAACGGAGCTGCATTATTCTAATCCTTATGAATTATTAGTAGCCGTAATATTATCTGCGCAGTGCACCGATAAGCGTGTAAATATGGTTACTCCTGAATTCTTTAAAACCTATCCTTATCCTGAATTACTTGCAAATGCTACACCTGAAGAAGTTTATGAAAAAATTAAAAGCATCAGCTATCCCAATAATAAAGCCAAACACTTGGTTGGCATGGCAAAAATGCTGGTGAATGATTTTAAGGGTGTAGTTCCTTCAGAAGTAGATGAACTTCAAAAACTACCCGGAGTAGGAAGAAAAACGGCTAATGTTATTGCATCTGTTGTATATGAAAAGCCAACATTGGCAGTAGATACACATGTTTTTAGAGTGTCTGCGCGATTAGGATTGACCACCAATGCCAAAACTCCATTTGAAACCGAAAAACAATTATTGAAATACATTCCTGAAAATAAAGTGGCAATAGCCCATCATTGGCTTATTTTACATGGACGCTATGTATGTACGGCTCGTAATCCTAAATGTGCCGAATGTAATCTAAAATCGTATTGTAAATATTTTCAGCAAAAAATTAAGAAGAATAAAGTCCAAAAAAATCTTTGATATTAGATATTTATCTGCCTTTTTTCTCATCTTTGATTTATTATTATTATGTGTGGTATAGCCGGAGCATTTTATTTTCAAAAACCTTCAACAGATATTTCTTCTACAGTTGCTGCTGCCATAAAACAATTATCTAAGCGCGGCCCTGATAGCAATGGATATTTATACGATTTTCCAGCACTATTAATTCATACTCGATTGGCAATAATTGATACTAGTCAAGCTGCCAATCAGCCTTTTGCAGATGCTTCAGGAAGATATTATATTGTTTTTAATGGAGAAATTTTTAATTATAAAGAATTAAAACAAGAATTAATTGCAAAAGGCATACAATTTCGATCGCATAGTGATACGGAAGTTTTACTTTACTTATTTATAGTGTATGGTGCCAATTGCCTTCAAAAACTAAATGGTTTTTTTGCCTTTAGTATTTATGATAAACAAGAGCAGGAATTGTTTATTGCTCGTGATAGATATGGTGTGAAACCTCTTTATTATCATAAAAATGAAAGCGGATTTTATTTTTCTTCTGAACTTAAAGCACTAAGAAAATTTGATGTTAAAACATCGATTGATAGACTTTCATTAAGAACCTATTTCCAAATAAATTACATCCCGCCTCCTTTTACTATTTTTCAAGATATATATAAGTTAGAACCCGGGCATTATTTGAAAATTAAATCAGCACAATTTGAGAAAAAACAATGGTACAACATTGTTCCTGAAAAATCAGAATCAAGTTCATTGTCATACAATCAAGCTCAAAATAAAATTAAAGAACTATTAGAGGATGCCGTTCAAAAAAGATTAATTGCAGATGTGTCTTTAGGTTGTTTTTTGAGTGGAGGTATTGATTCTTCTATTATTACAGCTATTGCTTCAAAGTATTCGCCCAATATTAATACATTTTCAATTGGTTATAAAGATGAAAAGTATTTTGATGAAACCCATTTTGCTCAATTAGTTGCAAAAAAATACAATACCAATCATACCGTTTTTTCTTTGAGCAATAATGATTTGTTGGGTGGTTTATACGATATGCTCGACTATATGGATGAACCCTTTGCAGATTCATCAGCATTGGCAGTATATATTTTATGTAGAGAAACTAGAAAAAAAGTTACAGTAGCCTTATCAGGCGATGGTGCTGATGAATTATTTTCGGGATATAATAAGCATGCAGCTGAGTTACAAGTTAGAAATGCCGGATTGCTCGAAAAAATGATAGCATACGGAAAACCGCTGTGGCATTTATTACCTGCTTCACGCAATAGTTTATTTGGAAACAGAGTTCGACAATTACAAAAGTTTTCAGAAGGATATTTTTTAAGCAAAGAAGAACGCTATTGGCGATGGGCAGGATTTATGAATGATGAAGAAAGTATGAATTTATTTAATTCATCTTATTTTAATGCTAATAATGAAAGTTTGTTCAGAAGAAGAAGAAAGCCATTGTATACTCAGTTGTTAAGTCAAAGCAATAATTTTAATA
Organism: Bacteroidia bacterium; assembly: GCA_046299555.1. GTDB lineage: Bacteria > Bacteroidota > Bacteroidia > JACCXN01 > JACCXN01 > CALKJP01. The sequence goes on along the minus strand of JBKBHS010000005.1, from coordinate 20,066 downwards.
ATTATTTATTAGCTGATCAAACACTTGTATTGCCGGGCGATATGCTTACAAAAGTTGATTTAATGTCAATGGCAAACAGCTTGGAAGTACGAACACCATTTTTAGATTATCGCTTGGTTGATTTTGTAAATCGATTACCTGCAGCATATAAAATTGATAAAAGAATGAAGAAGAAAATTCTTCAGGATACCTTTAAAGATTTGTTACCGGTTGAATTGTATAATAGAAATAAGAAAGGTTTTGAAGTACCATTGTATAGTTGGTTTAATAAAGAGCTTAAAAGTAAAATTGAAAACGATTGGCTAAATGATAAATGGATAGAAGAGCAAGGAATTTTTAATCATCAAAAAATTAAAGCACTCAAACAAAAAGTCTTTTCAAAAAATCCTGGCGATAGCATGGCAACTATTTGGGCACTTATCGTTTTTCAATATTGGATAAAAAAGAGCATGGAGTAAAGACAAATGAAAAAAGACATAATGTATTTTATCTTCACAACATAATTTTAAAGAATGCCAAAAATCCTTCGAATCATAAACCGTTTTAATTTAGGTGGCCCTACCTATAATGCAGCTTATTTAACAAAATACATGGCACCTGAATTTGAAACCATGTTGATAGGTGGCGAGAGAGATGAAACTGAAGAAAGCTCCTTGCATATTCCTCATAGTTTAGGCATCACTCCAATCATAATTGAGGAGATGAAACGCCCAATACATCCTTTACAGGATTATAAGGCTTATCAAAAAATTAAATCAATTATTCGTGAATTTAAACCTGATATTGTTCATACGCATGCCTCAAAAGCCGGATTTATAGGACGTATGGCTGCATATAATCAAGGAGTACCTGTAATAGTCCACACCTTTCATGGTCATGTTTTTCACTCTTATTTTAATAATGCAACTACAGGTTTGTTTAAAATACTTGAACGGTATGCAGCTTCTAAAAGCGATGCCATCATTGCCATTAGCGATAAGCAGAAATATGAATTATCACAAATTCATAACATCTGTAGTGCAGAAAAAATTTCTGTTATTCCATTAGGATTTGAATTGGAAAAGTTTACAGAAAATACAGATGAAAAAAGAAAATCATTTCGAGCTCATTACAATGTTGATGAAGATGAAATTGTTATAGCAATTGTGGGAAGATTAGTTCCAATTAAAAATCATTTTTTGTTTTTAGAGGCATTAAAACAGGTAAAAGAAAAAACAAATAAAAAAATAAGAGCTTTTATTGTGGGCGATGGAGAAGATAGAAAAAAAATTGAAGAAAAAGCAACAGCTTTGGGTATTGATTTTATTGATGGATTAAAAAGTAAAGATAAAGCAACACTTACCTTTACATCATGGATAAAAAATGTGGATTGGGTTAATGCAGGTGCTGATATTATAGCCTTGTCTTCATTAAATGAAGGTACACCTGTAAGCTTAATTGAGGCTCAAGCTTCATCTAAGCCTATTGTAAGCACTGCTGTTGGTGGAATTGAAAATGTTGTAATTCAGGGTGAAACGGCTTTATTATCCGATAAGGAAGATGTAGATCATTTTGCTCGTAATTTACTAACATTAATAGAGAATGATGATTTGCGCTTAAAAATGAGTCAAAAAGGGAAAGATTTTGTATTTGAACATTTCCATTACAAGCGTCTGGTAAAGGATATGAGCACCTTATATCATCAATTACTTGCCCAAAAACAGAAATAGCATTGTAATTCAGCAATTTTCTTATTTTTGTTGCTTACATCAGCATAATATTTAAAAAGCTGATTATTTTTAGTTAATGAAACACCCATTTTCAATATTGCCTATTAAAAGTAATTTCAAAGGAATGAAAAAAATATTATTCCCAATAATCATACTTTCTGTTTTTATAAGTGCTTGTAATTACAATTCAAGCATAATGCTTAAAACAGGAAAAGAATTTAAGTATGCTGATATTCCCAAAGATGAAAATCCGCAATATAGAATTTCACCAAATGATATTATTGAATTTAGAATTTATTCCAATGACGGATTTAAAATGATTGATATTATAACCAGTGCAGGCGATGGAAGAGCAGTAAATACCATTCAACAAGGAATACAATATTTGGTAGAGCAAGATGGATTGGTAAAATTACCAACCATTGGACGTGTAAAACTTTCAGGAATGACATTGCGAGAAGCAGAAATGGAATTAGAAAAATTGTATTCTGAATATTACATTAAACCCTTTGTATTATTATCGGTTGCCAATAAACGTGTAATTGTATTTCCCGGATCACCCGGAGATGCTAAGGTTATAAAACTCGAAAATAATAATACCACTCTTATTGAAGCATTGGCATTAGCCGGTGGTATTTCCGAAATTGGTAAAGCTAAACGAATTAAAATTATTCGTAGAAATTTACCTGAACCTCAAGTGTATTTAATTGATTTATCAACCATTGAAGGTATAAAGCAAGCTGATTTAATCTTGCAAGCTAACGATATAATATATGTAGAGCCTACCAGATTTACCCGAGTATCAAGAGAAGTGTTACGCGATGTGGCAACCATTTTAAGTTTAATTACCAGTTCTTTAATAGCTATCAGATTTTTACAAGGATTATAAACTCATGCTGGCTGACGATTTATCCAATAAAAACCAAAGTTTTGAACTTTACAAGCAAAGAATTACAAACTTTAGCCAGGAGTTTGAGCTTGGTTTATTCCTTTATATAGCTCGAAAAAATATTTTTTGGGTAGCAGTTTTTTTAATTATTTCTATTGTTACCGCTTTTTTAATTATAAGATATACACCACCGGTATATGAGTCAAGTTCCATTATTCAAATAAAACAAGAAAATAATATGAGTAAAGTACTGGAGTTGGATAAACTTCAGGAATTGGATGATATTTCAGCTGAAATTGAATTATTGCGTTCAAAGGTTATATTAAGAAAAGTAATTGATAAATTACCGTTAGATGTTTCATATTTTAATCAAGGTACAGTACTAGAATATGAATTATATCGAACATCTCCTTATCAAGTGGAAATTATTTCTTTAGATTCGACTTTTATAAATATTCCTGTCTATATTGATTTTGAAAATGAAAAGAATTTTACTTTAGAATATAAATTTTTAGGTAATGATTTTTCGATTAAAGGAGAAACAGGAAAAAATGTAATTACTAAACATTTTAATCTCATTATAACCGTCAATGATTTTAATGCCATTAACAATCAGCAAAATGCCTTTAAACAAAATGCACAGTTTTTCAAATTTAATAATGTAGAAAATTTAACCAATCAATATGTTAAAAATTTAGATGTAAAATTATTGAACAGTGCCGCTAAAACCATTCAAATAATATTTAAGGATTTTAACGCACTTAAATCATCTGACATAGTAAATGGAATAGCTGAAGAATATATTGCATACGATGTAGAGCGTAAAAGTGAAAGTGCTAAAAATGTGCTTACATTTATTGATGAGCAGCTTTCATTTGTATATGATAGATTAAGAGAATCTGAAACGTCAATACAATCATTTAAAACAGAAAACAAACTGACAAACGATAAAGATATTATTACAACCAATATTGAACGCTTAACTTCCATTGAAAATGAAATAATGAACGTAGAATTGGAAGAGCGAATATTGCAAGAAATTGAAAAAACAATTAGAAAATCAGAAAAAGAAATAGATGTTTATAATATTATTCCATTGCTTACCGGAACCAAATTTGAAGAAAATTTAAGCAGTATGATAAAATCACTGCAAGAATTATTAATGCAAAAAGAAACCTATTATTTTGATGCAACCAAGTACAGCCCTCAAATAAAAGCACTTGATTATAAAATTGAAATACAAAAAAAATTATTGTTAGAAAGTATTGAAAATGTTTATAAAGCAGTTTCAAATAAGAAAAAAGGATTAATAGAAAAAGCACAAGCTATAGAAGCAACATTTACAAATGCACCTAGCAAAGAAGTAGAATATGCAAGATTACTCCGTCATTTTTCAATAAACGAAAAATTCTACACGCTTTTAATGGAAAAGCGAACAGAGTTTTCTATTCTTAAAGCAAGCTTTGTACCGCAAAATGTTATTTTAGAAAAAGCTTATCCTGCCAATAATCCAATTTCCCCCCAAAAAAAATTAATATACTCAGCTGCCATTCTTACAGCTGTTTTAATGGGGCTTATACTTATCATTATTAAATATTTACTACATAATACCATATCATCTCTCAACGAAATTGTAAAATATACCAATGCTTCGGTAAGTATTCTTGGAATTATTCCAAAATACAAAAACGATATTCCTGTTTCACAATTGGTAGTTAATAAAAATCCAAAATCTATTATTGCCGAATCATTTAGAACAGTTCGTTCTAATATGCAATTTATCTCTAATACACCAGGCTCAAAAATTGTTGCTGTTTCATCTACTATTTCAGGTGAAGGAAAAACTTTTATTGCCATAAATATTGCCGGAATTATAGCATACTCAGGAAAGAAAGTGGTGATACTCGATTTAGATATGCGTAAGCCTAAAATACATTTAGGTTTTGGAGTGCAAAATGTTAAAGGAATGAGTACCATTTTAATCGAAAAAGATTCCATTGAAAACTGTATTCAACATAGTGTAATGGATAATCTTGATTTTATTACTGCCGGACCAATTCCTCCAAATCCTTCAGAATTGATAATAAGTGAACGAATGGAACACGTATTGGATGAATTAAAGAAAAATTACGATTTTATAATAGTTGATAATCCACCTATCGGTTTAGTTACTGATGGAATTAGTATCATTCAAAAAGCAGATTATCCGATTTATGTTTTCAGAGCAGACTATTCAAAGAAAAACTTTATTCATAATTTGGATAGATTAATTAACGAAAATAAAGTTAAACATCTTTCTGTTATATTAAATGGAGTGGATATTGATCGCTCTGCCTATGGATATAATTATGGCTATGGTTATGGTTATGGCTATGGTTATACCAGCGATTATTACAACGATATGGATATTAAAAAGAAAAAAACTATTAAACAACGAATTTTTGGAGATTAACATTTTATGCAAGTAATCCCTACCGATTTTGAAGATTTATACATTATCCAACCAAAATGTTTCGAAGATGATAGAGGATATTTTTTTGAATCGTATAATGAAAATGAATTTAAAAAAAACGGATTGAACTTAAAATTTGTTCAAGACAATCAATCGCTTTCTCATAAAAATGTTTTAAGAGGAATGCATTTTCAGCATCCCCCATTTGCTCAGGGTAAACTTGTTCGAGTAATTAAAGGAGCCGTTTTTGACGTAGTGATTGATCTTCGAAAAAAATCACCAACATTTGGCAAATACTTTTCTATCGAATTAAATGAACATAATAAAACCATGCTTTACGTCCCCGAAGGATTTGCTCATGGATTTTTAACATTAGAAGATAATACCATCTTTTTTTATAAATGTACCAACTTTTACAACAAAGCAGCTGAAGATTGTATTATTTGGAATGATCCTGCAATAAACATAAATTGGGGAATAAGTAATCCCCTTGTATCTGAAAAAGATAGCTTAGCAAAGCCACTTTCTGAAATAAATATTTTGTTCTAAGAATTTAAAAATTATATTTTTGAATAAGAGGATAATTATCAATTAATGTATTCCAATGCGTATATTTTTTTTACTTATGCTGCTTATTTTATTGCAGTTGTAATATTTTCTTTTCTTATTAATGGAATTCTATTAAAGTTTTCTTCCAATTTAGGTGTTAGAAATCCTGATAATAATAATCTTATTAGGTGGAGTAATACTGCTAAACCTTCATTAGGAGGAATTACATTTTTTATAGTTTTACTTTTATCACTATCTGTTTATTCAATATTTTTTGATGCCCAAATTTATTGGATGAATATTTCATTTGTTGGTCAGATAATTGTAATTGCTTTGGCCTTTATAATGGGATTGGCAGATGATGCTTACAATACACAACCATTATTAAAATTACTCGTGCAAATTGCTTGTGGTGTTATTTTAATTTTTACAGGTACCTATATTCAAATTTTCGAAAATCAATTTTTAAATTATTCATTAACCATTTTTTGGATTGTTGGAATAATGAATTCTATAAATATGCTTGATAATATGGACGCAATAACATCAGTTGTTAGCGTAGGAATATTAACCAGTACATTTATTATAATTTTTATAAACGGACAAATAACTAATGTTCATTCATTTATGATTGTTGGACTATTGGCTGCACTCATCGGATTTTTATTTTACAATTGGCACCCTTCTAAAATGTATATGGGCGATACTGGAAGTCAGCTATTAGGAATTATTTTAGGAATATTGGGAATTACATATTTCTGGAACAATCAACAACCATGGATACCTATCATGCCAAGTAAGCAAATTATAATCACTGTGTTAGCTTTTATATTGCCAATTACTGATACAACTACAGTAGTAATAAACAGAATTATGCGAAAACAATCTCCTTTTGTAGGAGGGAAAGATCATACTACCCACCATTTATCCTATATGGGATTAAGTGATAGTCAGGTAGCTATATTATTTCTATTTTTAAGTTTAGTATCCACAATTTTGATACTTGTTATTTTTCACTTTTTAAAATATTGGGAGCATTTCTACAGTATTATTTTCGCTCTTTACATCTTAATTGTTTTTGGTTCTTTATTCTATATTACCAAAATTAAAAGTTCAAACAAATGAACTTTATCAATGATTTTTTTTAAATTTATTATTAAGAAATTCTAAGTAGTAAGGTATGGATTTTAGAAATTGGTGGTTTAGAATTCTTAATTGGAAAAAACACATCATTGCTTTTGGGGTAATACTTTTAATAATTGCAGTAATTAAACTTTTCAATACCATTATTGATACCGATACTGAAAATCTGAAAGAAAAATACCTTGAAAACAACTATAAAGAATTTAAACTTAATATTCCTCCTGATTTAAACTTTGCAGGAGAACCTGTTCCAATTGAAGATTTTTCTGTTCGTGAAAAGATTGATAAAGAATTTGTACGAAGTTCTTTTTGGACATCTAAAAGTACCTATCATATAAAACGCGCTATGCGTTGGTTTCCGGTAATAGAACCCATTTTAAAACAATATAATATTCCGGAAGATTTCAAATATGTTGCAATGGTAGAAAGTGGGTTTACAAATACAGTTTCTCCCAAAGGAGCTACCGGATTTTGGCAGTTAGTTGAAAGTACGGCTACAAAATATGGACTTGAAATAAACGAAAATATTGATGAGCGATTTAATGTAGAAAAATCAACCATTGCTGCTTGCAAGTTTTTAAATGATGCTTATAAAGAATTAGGCAGTTGGACCCTTGTGGCAGCTGCATATAACAGAGGTATAGGAGGAATTACTAAACAAATAGAAAAACAAGGTTATAACAATTATTATAATCTTTACTTAAATCCTGAAACATCACGATACATTTTTAAAATTTTAGCTATAAAAGAAATAATAACCCATCCGACAAATTATGGATATAATCAAGAGTTTGTAAAAGGCAAAGGGCTTTTAACAAAAAATATTCAGATTGATTCAACCATTACTGATTTAAAAAAATTTTCACAGCAAATACAAGTCGATTATCATTTATTAAAATTGCTCAATCCGTGGATTTTGAAAGATAAACTCCCAAACCCGGATAATAAGAAATATACCATAAAATTACCGATTAAAGGTCAGGAAAATTATTATCAATTATTTGCTGCAGAGTTAGAAACTGTTGGTAAATTTGTCCTAAACGAAAACATAAAAAATGATACTGTTGTTGAAGTAAGAATTGACAGTACACAAAAATCAAATGGCAAAGACAAACCTAAAAACTAATACTACAGCATTTTCTGAAATTGATGAATTAGAAGTAGTAGGTGCACGTGTTCATAATCTTAAAAATATTAATGTTATTATTCCCCGAAATAAACTGGTTGTATTTACCGGTTTAAGTGGAAGCGGAAAATCATCATTAGCCTTCGATACCATTTATGCCGAAGGGCAGAGACGTTATATTGAAACTTTTTCTGCGTACGCCCGTCAGTTTTTAGGAGAATTAGAGCGACCTGATGTAGATAAAATAACAGGTCTCAGTCCCGTAATTTCAATAGAGCAAAAAACAGTAAATAAAAACCCTCGCTCTACTGTGGGAACTGTTACAGAAATTTATGACTTCTTGCGTTTGCTTTTTGCACGTGCCGGCACAGCTTATTCTTACGAAACAGGCGAAAAAATGGTTCGTTATTCTGATAATGAAATCATTGAATTAATTCTTAAAAATTATCAGGATAAAAAAATTAATCTGCTTGCTCCTGTTGTTAAAGGAAGAAAAGGCCATTACCGCGAATTGTTTGAACAAATAAGAAAGCAAGGTTTTGTGAAAGTAAGAATTGATGGAGAGATAAAAGATGTAGTGGCAAAAATGCAAGTAGATAGATACAAAGTGCATGATATTGAAATAGTAATAGACAGAATAGAAGTAAATGAAAACAATGAGCAGCGTATCAGACAATCATTAAAAACCGCCATGAAACATGGCAAAGGCTCCATCATGATTTTAGAGCACAATAGCGATAAAGTTCGTCATTACAGCCGTTATTTAATGTGTCCTACTACAGGTATTTCTTACAATGAACCTGCTCCAAATTTATTTTCGTTTAACTCGCCTTATGGTGCATGCGAAAAATGCAACGGCTTAGGCGAAATAGCAGAAATTGATATTCAAAAAATTATTCCCGACAATAAGCGCTCTATAAAGCAAGGGGCAATAGCTCCTATTGGTGAGTATAAAAACAACTGGATTTTTAAACAATTAGAAATTATTGCTCAACATTATAATTTCTCATTAAACGATCCTATTAAAAATATTCCCGAACATATAATTGATTTAATTTTATATGGTTCGGAAGAAATGTTTCATATCAAATCCGAAACAAGTTACAGTACACATACCAGCAGTTTTAGTTTCGAAGGAATTGTAAATTTTTTACAGCGACAATTTGATGAAAATTCTTCACCTGCAATAGCACGTTGGGTAGCTGAGTTTATGAATAATGTACCGTGTCCGAAATGCAATGGAACACGTTTAAAAAAAGAAGCTTTATTTTTTAAAATTGATGATAAAAATATTGCAGAATTAGCAAATTTAGATTTAGCATCACTCTATAATTTTTTTGTAAATATTGAATCACGTTTAGATGAAAAACAGCAGCTAATTGCTAAAGAGGTATTGAAAGAAATTCGAAATCGTATAAAATTTTTATTAGAAGTAGGATTAGATTATTTAACATTAAATCGTAGCTCTAGAAGCCTTTCGGGTGGCGAAGCCCAGCGTATTCGATTGGCTACACAAATAGGCTCGCAATTAGTTGGTGTTTTGTATATTTTAGATGAACCAAGTATAGGATTACATCAGCGCGATAATCATAAATTGATTGAAGCATTGCATCAATTGCGCGATATTGGTAATTCGGTTTTTGTTGTGGAGCACGATAAAGATATGATATTGGCTGCCGACTATGTTGTAGATATTGGCCCTAAAGCCGGAATACACGGTGGCGAGATTGTGGCACAAGGTACTCCTAAAGAAATTTTAAAATCCAATTCCATTACGGCAAAATACCTGAATGGAAAAATGCAGATAAAAACTCCAACAATTCGAAGAGAAGGAAACGGAAAGGTGCTAAGTCTAAAAGGTGCAAGCGGACATAATTTAAAAAATGTGGATATAGATTTTCCCTTGGGTAAATTTATTTGCGTTACCGGAGTTTCTGGAAGCGGAAAATCATCGTTGATAAACGAAACGTTGTACCCAATTTTAAACAAACATTTTTACAACAGCGTAAAAAAGCCCTTGCCGTATAAATCGATTAAAGGATTAGAGCATATAGATAAAGTAATAGAAATAGACCAATCGCCCATTGGGCGCACACCGCGCTCTAATCCGGCAACATATACAGGAGTATTTTCTGAAATACGAAATTTGTTTGCAATGCTTCCCGAAGCGCAAATTCGTGGCTACAAACCCGGAAGATTTTCTTTTAATGTTAAAGGAGGGCGCTGCGAAACCTGTCAGGGTGCAGGTTTACGCACCATCGAAATGAATTTTTTACCCGATGTATATGTGCATTGCGAAACCTGCAATGGCAAGCGTTACAATCGCGAAACGCTGGAAGTGCGTTACAAAGGAAAATCCATTAGCGATGTGCTCGATATGACCATTGATACTGCTGTTGAGTTTTTTGCAAATATTCCATCTATTATTTCCAAAATAAAAACCTTACAAGATGTAGGATTAGGATACATTACACTTGGTCAACAATCTACTACGCTTTCAGGAGGTGAGGCGCAGCGCGTAAAACTGGCAACCGAATTATCAAAACGCGATACGGGAAATACTTTTTATATTTTAGATGAACCTACTACAGGTTTACATTTTGAAGATGTGCGTATATTGCTCGAAGTATTAAATAAACTGGTAGATAATGGCAATACGGTGTTGGTTATTGAGCATAATATGGATATTATAAAAATGGCAGATTATGTAATTGATATTGGCCCTGAAAGCGGCCACAGAGGTGGCGAAATTGTATGTAGTGGTACGCCTGAACAAGTAGCAAAAAATACATTGAGTATTACAGGAAAATATTTGAAAGAAGAATTGAAAATTTAACAAACAAAATTATGAGCGAAGAAAAAATTAGAAAAGCATTTGCCGACAAAGACTGGAGCGAATTAAAAGGAGCCAATTCCTGGCAATTATTTAAAATAATGGCCGAGTTTGTAGAAGGCTTTGAAAAGCTTACTAAAATTGGTCCATGCGTTTCCATATTTGGTTCTGCCCGAACAAAACCCGATAATCCATATTATCAAATGGCGGAAGAAATTGCCTATAAACTTACACAAGAAGGATATGGTATAATAACAGGTGGCGGGCCAGGAATTATGGAAGCCGCTAACAAAGGAGCAAAACGCGGTAATGGGAAATCAGTAGGTTTAAATATAGAATTACCTTTTGAGCAAAAAGGAAACGATTACATTGATTCCGATAAATTTTTAAACTTCGATTACTTTTTTGTTCGTAAAGTAATGTTTATAAAATACGCTCAAGGCTTTGTAGTATTGCCCGGAGGCTTTGGAACACTGGACGAATTATTTGAAGCATTAACACTCATTCAAACCAAAAAAATTGGAGCATTTCCAATTATTTTAGTTGGTAAAGATTATTGGTCTGGATTGGTTGATTGGATTAAAAAAACACTTTTAGAAAACGGGAAATTTGTTAGTCCCGAAGATATGTTTCTCTTTAAAGTTGTTGATACACCCGATGAAGCAGTAAAAGAAATCGTTGAATTTTATTCAAAATATTTACTTAAGCCTAATTTTTAATTTAACTTGAACTTTTATAAACAAGTTTTTCAACATGCTTATTTTTTTAATGTAAATATGTAAAGTGTTAAAAATCAATCTAGAATAAGTATTTTTTGACTTAACAAAGTAATTAAACACCCTATAAAATTGTTAATAATTTTTCAAAAAAGTTTTTAGAAAAAAAATTTTGTTTTACTTTTAGAACTTAATTAATGTTAAATGCATTATTTATGGTTAAAAATTACTTTGTTACTGCAACATTAATTTGTGTTTTAACAACTACTTCATTGGCTCAATTCGATGAAGATAATTACATCAGTAAATTACCTTCAATTGGAGCCGGAGTAGGTGTTTTATCCTATTTTGGAGAAATGCAAAAAACATACAGTGTGGGTACGCTTACTCATATTCGTCCTGGTTATCATTTAGCTGTAGAACAACGTTTCGGAAACTTTATTGGCTTACAATTTAATGGATTAATGGGTAAAGTTGCTCATAGCCAGTTTTCAAATAATGTTATGTATAATTTTGAAAGCTCTGTAACTCAAGTTGGATTAGATCTTGTTTTTCATTTTGATAATGATAAAATAATCAATCGTAAATCATTATTCACTCCTTTTATTGCAGTTGGTGCGGGATATATGATGTTCGACCCGAGAGGTGATTATAAAGATGCAAATGGCAATGATTATTACATTTGGTCAAATGGCAGTATAATGAATTTACCTGAATCTGATTCTACTTACTTAATTGCTACTCCCATTTCACGCGATTATAAATACGAAACCAAACTAACTGATTCTACAAACAATTACCCACGCAATACTATTGCAATACCACTAACAGCTGGTTTAGATTTTAGATTATCACGTAGTTTAAATATAAAAATTTCAGGAACATATTGTCTAACACAAACTGACTATTTAGATAATTGGAAAGCTGATGGAAGCAATGATAGTTATTTGTATACGAATGTGTCACTGCATTATCAGTTAGGAGCTAATAAAGCGCGTAAAGAAAAAGAAGCTATCTACAAAGACGTAAAATTTTCCGATTTGGAAAAAATGGATTCTGATGATGATGGAGTAAAAGATATAGATGATTTATGTCAAAATACACCAAAGGGTGTTAAGGTTGATAAAAATGGATGTCCGCTTGATACCGATGGTGATGGAATACCTGATCATTTAGATAAAGAACCCAATACCTTAAAAGGAGCTGCAGTTGATAAAGATGGAGTGGCACTTACAGAATCAAAATTAGCGGAAATGATGGCAAAAGAAGAATTGTCAACAGCGCGCGAAAATGTATTTAAAGAAAATCCAAGTTTAGCAACATTAATGAAAATTGGCGAACAGCAACAACAAAAACGCATGGCTTCATCAGGAACAAATACCGGTGGAAGTTCAAAATTACCGGCTGAATTTCGTGTTGCTGATTTGAATGGCGATGGCTACATTTCGCCTGAAGAAATTGCGAAAAATATTGATATGTTTTTTGAAGGAGAATCAACACTTACTGTTGAGAAATTGCATAAATTGATAGATTATTTCTTTGAACAATAAACATATTAAAAGGGACTAACTTAACTAAACTTAAATTACACTATGCTCAGAAACATTGTTTTACTTTTAAACTTATTCATACTTTTAATTTATCAAGCATTAGTTAGCAATACAGTTACCATAAATCAAAAATCGCCTGATACTGTTAAAGCAGGAGATGAGTTTACGGTTGAAATAACAATCAGTAAAGGGACAATATCAGGGTTTGCAAAATTGCAACAAGATTTACCGGCCGGTTTTACAGCAAGTTCAGGCGATGCTAAAGGAGGTTCATTTACTTTCAGTGATCAAAAGGTTAAATTTATTTGGATGAGTTTACCTGCTGATGCTGAATTTAAAGTTTCTTACAAAGTTAAAGTGGCTGATAATATTTCCGGTGATTTTTCATTTAATGGTATTTTTTCTTATTTAGAAAATAATGATAAGAAAAACGCAGAAATGCCTATTAAGAATATTAAAGTTACTCCTTCATCTTCAGCCCCATTAGCTAATAATACAACACAAACAAATAATAATAATAGTGATGATGAGGAGGACGAAGATGATGATGATTCTGGTTCATCTTCATCTAATTCAATTTCTACATCTAATAATAATTTAAATACAAATACAAACAGTACACCTATAGCGCAAAATAACAATTCTGCTTCAAACGATGAGGAAGAAGAAGACGAGGAAGATGATAATCCGGTAAATCAAACATTAACAAATAATACACAAAATGTTAATTTAGCAAGTGGTTCAGTTCAATGTATTAGAACCATCAATACCGCTAATCTAGCTTCAAATAGAGAGATTATTGTAAATATTACAGTTAATAAAGGTGCAATTGCAGGATTTGCAAAATTACAAGAAACACTACCTGTTGGTTTTACAGCAACTAATATTGAAGCAAGTCAAGGAGTATTTTCATTTGTAGATCAAAAAGCAAAATTTTTATGGATGTCCTTACCGGCTGAACCTACCATTAAAGTATCTTATAAAATTACCGTTGCCCCGGGCATTACAGGCGTTTATTACTTAAATGGTGAGTTTTCGTATGTAGAAAACGATGAAACTAAAAAATCAATAATCGAACGTCAGGAAATTAATTTAGATGCTACACCTGCGATAGCTCAAAATAATAATAATCAAGCTGATTTGAATAGCAGTAATAATATTCAAGCAGCAATAAACAAGCAAAATACTGGTTCCGGTCAACAACAAGCTTCTACAACCACATCAACTAATGCTGGCAGACAAGCTGCTACTAAAGTGAATAATGGAGGAGGAAATAATATAACTAATATACCGGCTCCACAAACCGGAATTAATTTTAGAGTTCAAATTGCAGCCGGACATACTCCTGTTAGCGCAAGTTATTTTAAAACTACAAAAGGAATTGAGGACTATGTAAATGTTGAAGACCATGAAGGTTGGAAAAAATATACCATTGGAGGCTATACACAATACAAAGAAGCAAGAGATAAAAGAGAATACGTAAAAACGACTAATGGTGTAAATGGCCCGTTTGTAACCGCATACAATAATGGCGTAAGAATTACAGTTCAAGAAGCCTTAATGATTAGTAATCAACGTTGGGTACAATAGTTTTAATCATTGTTTCCTAAGATGCGTAAGTACTTTCTTTTATTAATTATATTAAATCTTCTTGCTTTTTTGGCATTTGCGCAAAAGGATACTTCTAATATTGATACACCTTCAAAATCTCCTAAAGTAAGAGAACGTCAGCAAATTCCTTTAAATCCTGTTTTGGGAATTGGTTCCGGCATGTTTGCTTTTGTTGGCGATATCCAAGAAAAAACATACAGTCATCCAATGGTTAGCCGTTTAGGCTACGAATTATATTTAGGAAAAAAATTAAATCCTTTTTTAGAAATAAATTTTGGCGTTTTATTCGGTAAATTGGGAGCTAATGAAAGAAGTATAGACAGAAATCTAAATTTCCAATCAGAAATTAGAGCGGGTGGGGTATCATTAGCTTATAACTTTCATCATATTTTAAAGAAAGACAGATTAGTTGAGCCGGTTTTATCAATCGGCTTTAATACATTTGAATTTTTATCAAAAACCGATTTATACGATGCGCAAGGAAATTTGTATTATTATTGGTCTGACGGCTCTATAAGAAATTTAGCAGAAAACGACCCTTATGCTGCTACAGCTAAATATTTACAAAGAGACTATACTTACGAAACAGATATTAGAGAATCCAATTTAGATGGATACGGAAAATATGCAGAGCGTTCATTTGCCGTTCCATTGGGTTTTCACGTAAGAACGCATTTATCCGATAGAGTTGACTTTAAAATAGGTACCACGCTTTATTACACATTTACTGATTATGTAGATGGAGTAGCAAAAGATGGTATTCCGGGAAGAATAGGAAACCCTCGAAATGATATGTTTTTATACACTTCAGCTTCATTAACCTATGATTTTATGTTTAGAAAAGATGCTGAAGAAAAAGAAGAAGAATTTTCAGATTTTGATTTATTGGCTGAAGATATAGAAGATAGTGATGGAGATGGAGTGCATGATTTTATTGATAAATGTGCCAATACTCCACCGGGGATAAAAGTGGATATGAATGGTTGTCCGATTGATGAAGATAATGATGGAGTACCCGATTATAAAGATGATGAATTACCAACTCGTAGCGGTGTATTTGTTACCATGAGAGGCGAAGAATTAACCGACTCCATTATTCAGTTAGAATACGATAGATATATGGATTCAACCGGAGTATTTGCTAAAATTATAAATACTACCGAAACCGAAGATGCAAAACGAGTTAAATTATTTGCTGATAGACGAATGTTTACAGTACAATTAGGAGAATTTACATCCGGAGTACCACCGGAATTGATTAATAAATTTTTAAGTATTCCGGATATAGCTACTACCACACTTGATAATAATCTTACTGTTTATACAGCCGGAAATTATCCTTCGCAAATGCAGGCAGAAAAGAGAAAAGATGAACTTATTGCCTTAGGAATTACCAATGCAAAAGTGGTTGAATTTAAAGATGGAAAATTTAGTACCCCTAAAGCTTCATCAACTCAAACTGCTTCAACAGCATATAACACAACAAAATCGAATAATGAATTACCTAAAAATTCGCAAAATCAAACATTAACTTCAAATCAAGGCAATACTTTAACAGAAAAGGATAATTATCAAAAAACAAATAACAACGAAGCTAAAACGAATAATAATACATCAATACAAAGCACCAATAATCAAAACAAACAAACCGCAATTTCAAATAGTGAAGAATTTACCTCTAATGATTCTAAAGATGTAATAGTTTTTAGAGTGCAATTAGGTGCCTATAAATCAAAAATCTCAAAAAATATTTTTACAGATGTTAATGATTTAGTAGTAATAACAACAGAAGAAGGTTTAACAAAATATTTAACGGGTTCTTTTACAAACTTTAACGATGCTGCCAAACATAAAGTAAATATGCTGCTAAAAGGCTACAGCGGAGCTTTTATTGTGGCTTATAAAAATGGTAAAAGAGTTCCATTAAGCGAAGCTGGTGCAACCATAGCTCCAAAAGAAAAAAATGTAGATATTGACGATACCAAAGCCATCAATACCATTGATAAATCACAAATAAGATTTAAAGTACAAATTGGTGCTTTTAAAAATGAGCCTCCAGCTGAAATAAAAGAAAAAATAAGTGCCATCAGCAATGTTGAAAAACAATATACCGAAAGTGGATTAACACGTTATACCGTTGGTTCATTTACCGATTACGAAAAAGCTAATCTTTATAAAAATGAATTAGTAAATAAATATGGAATTAATGATGCATTTATTGTTGCCTTTTTTAAAGAACAATTAATACCTGTTCAAGAAGCGATAGAATTGCTTAAATAATTTTGGCACGATTTTTATGTAAAATTAATCACAACTAAAAACAAGTACTATGAAAAAACATCTTTTTAACACATTGCTTATAGCAAGTATTTTTATTGCAAATAATTTATTAGCACAAGAACGTAAAGCAGTAGAAAGTAAACCGGAACCTGCTTCAAAAGCTGCTGAAAATAAAGCAACAGTTGCTCGTCCTGCAAATCCAACAACCAAAAATGAAACTCAAGCTGCAACTCCTGCAACTCCTGCAACACCTGCTTCAAAATCAGAAACTCGAACTGCAACTCCCGCAACCCCTGCGCAACCTGCCGGTAAATTAGCTCCTGCAAAAAATGTTAAAAAAGCAGAGGTAAATCGCGAACCGGCTCCTAAAGGTATTTCTGTAAATGAAGGTGGTTTACCTGCAACTAAAACTGAAAGTAAAAAAGCAGATTAATAAAAAAATAATTTAAAAATTTTAAGCCTCGGTTTTACCGGGGCTTTTTTGTAACTTTTGTTTAAATTTATTCGTAAAATTCTTGTGATATTGTTAAATTAATTTAATTTTGTAAATATAATTTAATTTATCTATCAACTTTTTAAAAATTAGTAATAAATATAAATTATATTTTATTATCATAATTGTTGATTTATTTATGAGAAAAAATTATACATTAGTTTACTTTAGTTTAATTTTAAATTTTATTTTTATAAATAAATCATATTCTCAAACAGCAACTACCACTATAACATATGGAGGTTTTCAAGCATGTGGTGGTTGTACGGTATGTGGAGCAGATTATTGGTGTTTTAATACTCCGGGAAGTTATTGTGGCAATACTGCACCATGTAGTACTAGTACTTTTATTGATCCGGTTCCTCCGGGTAACATAGTTACAAATATATCTATTAACTATTTCTCTGCAAGTTGTGCAGGAGGAGGATTAACTGCTACTATTAATGGAAATACATTTCCAACAGTTTATGAAGGAAATACCGGTTGTTTATGCTCTTCTTTCCCTTGTGGAGTTGCAGCAACAACAAGTTCAACCTTTCCTTGCGGTATTCCTGGATATAACTATGGTGGCGTAAATAATTTTCAAATTTGTACTGGTAATGATGTTTGTATTAATAGAATTGAAATAACCATGACATATGTTCCATCTAATCAAGCTGTACCTGCCAATCAGCCGGGTGCTATTAGTGGAAACTCTACACCATGCATTGGAACAGTTAATACCTACTCAATTTCAGCGGTTGCAAATGCAACAAGTTATACATGGACAGTACCATCAGGGTGGACAATTAATTCAGGTCAAGGCACAACGAGTATAAGTGTAACAGCCGGTGCAAATCCGGGAAATATTTGTGTAACAGCTTCTAACTTATGTGGTACAAGTACTCCCGCTTGTTTTCCTGTTACTTCAATTACTGCTCCTGCACAACCTGCACCAATAACCGGTAGTACATCTGTTTGCGCAGGTCAAAATCTTACTTATTCTATTTCGGCTGTTTCAGGGGCTACTTCTTATAACTGGACAGTTCCTGCAGGTTGGACAATTAACTCCGGTCAGGGTACAACAAGCATTAATGTTACAGCAGGCTCAAGTACGGGAAATATTTGTGTTACCGCTTCTAATGCCTGCGGTACAAGTCCTTCACGATGTTTAGCTGTTACTATTGGTTCTCCACCTGCTACACCAGGAGCAATAAGTGGAAATAATCCGGCATGTCCAAATTCTTCTAATACCTACTCAATTTCAGCTATTTCAGGAGCTACAAGTTATACATGGACGGTACCAGCCGGATGGACAATAAACTCCGGCCAAGGTACTACATCAATTACAACTACGGCAGGTACATCAGGTGGCAATATTTGTGTAACGGCAAGTAACGGTTGTGGTACAAGCAGTGCTCAATGTATAAATATTACAATGAATTCTAACTCAAGCCCTCCCACATCTGCAACTGCTAACCCATCGGTTATTTGTGTAGGAAACTCAACTACATTAACCGTAAATGGAGGAAGTTTAGGTACCGGTGCGCAATGGCAATGGTATAGTGGCAGTTGTGGTGGAACTTTAGTTGGAACCGGAAACTCCATAAGCGTATCGCCCACAAACACAACTACCTATTTTGTTAGGGCTGCAGGAACTTGTAATACAACAACATGTGCTTCCGTAACGGTTACTGTTGATCAAAACCCTGCATCATCTAATGCAGGACCTAATCAATCCATATGTGGACTTACAACTACATTGTCAGGTAATACACCTTCGTTAGGAACAGGAACATGGTCACAAATTTCAGGGCCGGGAACCATTTCATTTAATAATGTTAATAGCCCTACAACATCAGTTACAGCATCTGTTTATGGAACCTATGTATTACAATGGACAATCAATAATGGTTCATGCTCAACAAGCAGTACTGTAAGCATAACCTTTGATGAAATGCCTATTCCTTCAGCAGCAGGTAACGATGCTGCCGTTTGTGGATTAAGCATCAATTTAAATGGAAATAATCCCAATATAGGTGTAGGTAACTGGACGATGCAAAGCGGACCCGGTACAATTACATTTGGCTCAGCTTCATCGCCAACTACTTCAGCAACTGCAAGCGCTTATGGAACCTATACACTTACCTGGACATTTACCAATGGTGCATGTAGTAATAATGATAATGTAAATATTACCTTTGATGAAATGCCTAATACAGCCGATGCCGGATTGGATGATGCTATTTGCGGTTTAACAATATCTTTAAATGCAAACACTGCGAATATTGGAACAGCAACATGGTCGCAGGTATCAGGTCCCGGAACATTATTGTTTTCTAATATAAATAGTAATGTTTCAAGTGTTACGGCATCAACTTACGGAACCTATACCGCTTCATGGACAATTACAAACGGGGTATGTAGTACAACTGATAATGTTACACTTACCTTTGATGAAATGCCAAACGCTGCCAATGCCGGAGCAGATGACAGCATATGCGGATTAAATACAGTTTTATCAGGTGTAGCGCCTAACATTGGTACTTTAACCTGGACGCAAATTAACGGACCGGGTACAACCACATTTAGTAATGCTAATCAACATAATACCCCAATTAATGTTACAACATCGGGTTTATATGATTATGCTCTTACCATTGTTAATGGAACGTGTGTAACAAGTGATACCGTTTCCTATAATTTCTTTGATGCTCCATCGCCTGTAGATGCGGG
>JBKBHS010000004.1:0-224477 GCA_046299555.1 Bacteroidia bacterium | reverse complement strand
TTGTTATAACAAATGCATTAGGATGTAGAGATACTATAATTAAAGATATTGAAGTAAAAGAACGCTTTTTAGTGCCAAATGTTTTTACTCCTAATAATGATGGTATAAATGATGTATTTAATGTAATTGCCAGCGGATACACCAACTTTAATATGAAAATATTAAACCGTTGGGGCGATGTTTTATTTGAAACAAACAATATTAATAATGGCTGGAATGGTAGAACCTTATCTGGAACTCTGGTAAGCGAAGGGACATACTTTTATATTATTCAATTAACATCACCGAGGGGCGAACAAATTATTGAGAAAGGACCACTTCAATTATTAAGATAAAAAAAGGAGAGCAATAGCTCTCCTTTTTTAAATTAAAAACAATACTTAATTAGATCTTGAGAAAGATGATAAATTGGTAGTAATCGTTATATGATTGGATGGCCCTGCTAAATGATAAATAGCCCTTCCGTAACTTAAATGAAATTTTGAAATCCTAAAACCAATACCCCATGACAAACCTACAGTACCGGGACGTGTTGTTACTTTTAACTCCTGTCTTCTGCGATAATTAAACCCGGCCCTAAAAAACAAATTTTTAGTTGGAAATACCTCTGCTCCCACTACAAAATGTCTTAGAAGTTTATCATAAAATGGAATGGTTTGAATTTCTTTTTCACCGGTTATTGAGTTTGTTTTAACATTTATGGTATCTAAATAAGTTAAATTAAAACGTTGTAAATTCTCATAAACCAAACTAAAACGTATTGGTGCTTTGGTAAACTGTTTGCTCACTCCTATTTGAGCTTTAAATGGCAAAGGCTCTCTATTTCCTTTGTCAAAAGTAGAAATCTGTGTTCCAACATTCATTAAAGTTAAAGCAAGTCCCAGTTTATATTTCGGATTAAAATAAATGGCCCCTAAATCGGATGCTAATCCAAAGGATTGATATTGCTCAAATGTAGAATATAAAAATTTCACATTCGCACCAACACTAATGCTTGAATCAAGGTAAGGCAGTTGTTGAGCATAGGCTGTATTAAAGGCATATTCTCCTGCCGTAAATTCACCGGTAATATCTCCATTGGCATCTGCTTTAGTAAATTTTCCGTAGTTGATATATTGCATACCCGCATTGTAAAATCCCTTCTTAAATCGGTTAGAATAACTTACATAGCCAAATCCTATATCTGAAAAATAATTGATATAGCTTAAGTTCAAATTATTCGCCATTTGCCCATTTATCAAAGCTGGATTAAAATGTACCAGATTAATATCACCATCATTAATAGCAATAGAATTTCCACCCAAAGCTGCAACACGTGCAGAAACCGGTAAGTTCAAAAAATCATAGGTATTTCGTCCCCCAAACTGTGCTTGAGAATTAATAAAAAATAATAGGGCTAAAACCGTGAAAAAAAAATTTTTCAAAGTAGGGATATTTATGGATAAACTTTAACGAATTTGAAGCTAAATTATTTTTTAAAAAAACTATAAAAAATAGTATTAATAGTTTGCATTTAAAATATTTCTAACTATCCATAACAAGTTGAAAAAAATTTTTTAAACTATTAATTAAAAATTATTTTTTACCTATTACTTTAAACTCTGTTCTTCGGTTTAACTGATGCTGATCTTCAGAACAATCTACTCCATCGGTACAAGTATTTACCAATTCTTGTTCTCCTAATGAAACTACTGCTACAATCTGCTTACGAGGCACTCCTTTCTTAACTAAGTAATCAAGTGCAGCTTTTGCTCTTTTTTTAGATAAATTAATATTGTATGCTTCAGAACCTCTCGAGTCGGTATGTGCGGTTAATTTTATAACTATATTAGGATTAGCTTTTAATAATGCAATATTTTTATCTAATGTTTCAGCGGCATCTCTTCTAATGTCGAATTTATTAAAATCATAATAAATTGGTTTTAAATCTAATGAAGCAGCTTCTTTTAAGCCTTCGGTTGAAGCATTACCTTTTAATGCAATTTCTTTTGCAGCTGCTATCATTTGTTCATCCATTACTAATACTTTTTTGCTAAAACATAAGCCTTCAAATTCTCCTTTATTATTTTCGGCAATCAACTCTAATTTAATTTCTTGTTCTCCTTTTTTATTAAAAGTATATTTTATGGTTTGCCCTTCATGCAATTCTCCATCATTTATGTTCCAATAATAATCGTTTGCATTGTAATTGATTAATCGAGTATTCACACTTAGTTCATATTCTTTATTTAAAATCAAAGTATCGCTGAATAAAAAATTAATTTCATGCCCTTTTACACTTTTATTGTTTACAATTAACTCACAATTGGTAAAACTTGGTTTAGCAAGAAAAATGGCTTTATATATATCCATATCACCTAAACCATCTTTTCGCGAAGATGCAAAATAGGCAGAATTCCCTTTTTTATTGGGTAAATAAAAAATATCGTCTGCACCCGAATTGATTGGAATTCCTAAATTTTCAGGTTTTTGAAAAGTACCATCCGGATTAATTTTAGCTCTAAAAATATCATAACCACCAATAGTATTATGTCCTTTTGATGAGAAATATAAATATTCGCCATCAAGTGTAATGTATGGGCTATCTTCATTTTCAGGAGTGTTGATAACATCGCCTAAATTTTCAACTTCTCCCCAACTGCCATCATTTTGTTTTTTAGCACGATATAAATCTAACTTACCTCTTCCTTCTTTACGTTCGCTACTAAAATAAAGGGTATTTCCATCAGGGGTTAAACATGCATGTGGTTGATATCCTTTTTTAGGATTTATAGCTTCATTTAATACAGTTGGCCCGGTCCAATTACCATCTGTATTTAACTCCGATATAAAAACTTTATCATCTTTATAGGTAAAAAGTTTTTTCTCATCATGGCTTAGTCCAATAACTGCATCATGTCGTGGAGAATTTAATACTAAACCAACATATTTATCTTCAATAGAAAATTGTTCGGCTTTAGAGTATCCTTTATCAGTTTTACGGGCAATAAACATATCTTCATAAAATTTTTCATCTCGATAGTCTTTTCTACCTCCAACATTTTTATTTCGTCTGGAGGTAAACATTAAAATACTTTCGTCATCTGAAACTACAGGTACATAATCGGCATAAACTGAATTTATGTTGGATCCTAAATTTACAATCTTTACATATTTATTTGCCGAAACAGAAAATGCGTTGCCTTGGTTACACTCGGCTATTTTACCATTAATTTCTTTTAATAATTCATCGCCTGCTTTGTCATTTTTTATGTAACGTTTAAAATGTTGATAGTTTTCAATAGCTTCTTGAAAGTCTCCTGCTAAATGATGCGCTTCTGCCAAAAGGAAATAAATTTCTCCCAAGGTATCCTTTTTGGTAAATTTTAAAGCTTTTTGAAAATGTGGAATAGAAGCTGTTTTTTGATCA
The DNA here is from genome assembly GCA_046299555.1 of Bacteroidia bacterium. GTDB lineage: Bacteria > Bacteroidota > Bacteroidia > JACCXN01 > JACCXN01 > CALKJP01. Next base: position 221,068 of record JBKBHS010000004.1, on the reverse strand, counting down.
TCGGTATAATAGAAATAATTTAATCCAAGCTCATAATGATATTCCGGATTTTCGGGAAATTTTTCCACTAATTGCTTATAGGCCTCTCTGGCTTCTTCGTATTTACCGTTTAAGGTATATTTTCTTGCTTTACGTTGTAGTGAAGCTTTTCCTTCTAAAGCAAAAACGTTTGAATATAAAAGTAAATGAAATACAATAATAAACTGTATTGCTTTATTTAATCGAATCATTTTTGTACATATCTGATTTTCAAACTATAAAATTAAATAGTTTTTTTGTTTTAACAAATTATTTAGCCTTAATGTTTTTTTGATTGTATTCGGCATTTAATCCTTCTAATATTTCTTTTGTAATATCTAAAGAATCATTGGCAAATAAAATTCCACCGCCTTGCGAATAGCCAAGCACGTAACTAAAGTTTTTATTATGATTATATTTTTTAATATAATCGGTAATTGCTTTTTGCAAAGTTTCGTTTTTGGCTTGTTCTTTTTCTAATAAATCCGCTGCTAATTGTTCTCTTAATTCATAAAGTTTTTGTTGACGGTCCATTAATTCAGCTTCTTTTTTTCTTGCATCATCCATTGAAATCATGCCGGATTGAACCTTTTGCTGAAAATCCATTATATCGCTTTCTAATTGACGGGCTTTGGCTTCAATTTGACCTTCGGCTTTTGCTTTTTCTTTTTGTAATTGTTCAATTTCTCTTTTTACATATTCAAAATTTTTCCAAAGTGTATCGGTATTTATAAAATATATGGTAGGCACAATATGCCCTTGAGGTGTTTCAATTTGTAATGCAAGCTCATTATTTTCCGATAAGCAATTTTTTTTTAATTGAAAATGTAAAACATAAAGCACAATAACAGCTACAAGTAAAATTAGATTAAGAATAAGTGATAAATTTTTCATGATTATAAATAATTTATAAAGTTTAGAATTGCGAATTTACATTTTATTGCGGTTTAAATTATTAAGGTAAATAAATAACTCCGCTACATACATCTTTTTTAGCCCCGGTTACTGATTTTAATGTATTTGCTTTTCCGGCCCAACGCAACAAGCCTAAAAATGCAAAAATTAATGCTTCTTTAAATTCAATTATTTTATTATCAGGAAGTATAATTTTTGCTTTGGTATAATAAGCAATACGTTCAATTAAATAAGCATTATATGCTCCGCCACCGGTAATTAAAATCTTTTCTTCTTTTTTTACTTTTAAAGCTATTGCAATTTGATATGCTATATGCTCTACAAAAGTTGCCATTAAATTTTCTTCACTTAATTTTGATTGATTTAATAAGGGCAAAACATATTTATCTGACCATTCTTTACCTAATGATTTAGGGGCTTTTTTTCTATAAAAATTGAGTTTGTTTAGCTGTTTAAGTAATAATTCGTTTACTTTTCCTTTTTTAGCAATTAATCCATTTCTATCATATGCTTTGCCCAATCGGGAAGCAATTTCATTTAATATAATATTTACCGGACAAATATCAAAAGCAATTCGTTTTTTATTTTTTCTATACGAAACATTAGCAAATCCACCTAAGTTTAAACAATATTCAAATTGATTAAAAAGTAATTCATCACCTACGGGTACTAATGGTGCACCTTGTCCTCCCATAGCAATATCTAATGTTCTGAAATCGCACACAACCGGAATTCCTGCCTTTGCAGCAATGTGAGCACCGGAAGCTATTTGCAAGGTATATCCTTTATGAGGTTGATGAAAAATAGTATGCCCATGTGAAGCGATAAAATCAGGCTTTTTTAAATTATTTTTTTTGACAAACTTTTTAACTTGGTTACCGAAATATCTACCCAATTCTGCATCTAACATTGTTAATTCCAAACCACTCATAGTTGAGGCTGTAATCAAATTCTTTTTTAAAAGTGGCGGATAATGAATAGTTTGAGCAGCTATAATAATGTATTCCCAAGTATCTTCATTTTTTACAAAACGACAATAAGCAATATCCAATCCATCGAGCGAAGTTCCTGACATTAAGCCAATAACATTGTAGGTATGTTGAACCATTCTAAATTATTATTGTTTTATGAGCAATTATAATGATTATGTAGCTAATATTTTTATTTTTGCCCGATTAAATAATGATTCAAATTAAATCTTAAATATTTAAGTATATGCATATTCAATTATCAGAAGAACATTTAATGATTCAAAAAGCTGCAAGAGATTTTGCTAATGAAGTATTAAAACCCGGAGTAATAGAACGCGATGAGCATCAAAAATTTCCTGCCGAAGAAGTAAAACAAATGGGGCAGCTTGGTTTTATGGGAATGATGGTTTCCCCAGAATATGGTGGTGGTGGTATGGATACTATTTCCTACGTTTTAGCCATGGAAGAAATTTCTAAAATTGATGCTTCTGCTTCAGTGTGTATGTCTGTTAATAACTCTTTAGTTTGTTGGGGCTTAGAAAAATTTGGAACTGAAGAACAAAAACGTAAATATTTAGTACCTCTTGCAAAAGGTGAAATAATTGGTGCATTTTGTTTATCTGAACCTGAAGCCGGATCTGATGCAACATCACAAAAAACTACTGCAATAGATATGGGCGACCATTATTTATTAAATGGTACCAAAAACTGGATTACTAATGGTAGCTCTGCTTCAGTATATTTAGTTATTGCACAAACCTATCCTGAAAAAGGACACAGAGGAATAAATGCACTCATTGTTGAAAGAGGTATGCCTGGATTTACAGTTGGTCCCAAAGAAAATAAAATGGGGATAAGAGGGAGTGATACGCATTCTTTAATGTTTCAGGATGTAAAAGTTCCCAAAGAAAACAGAATTGGTGAAGATGGTTTTGGATTTAAGTTTGCCATGAAAACCTTAACCGGTGGACGCATTGGAATTGCTGCTCAAGCATTAGGTATTGCAAGCGGTGCTTATGAATTGGCCTTAGCATATTCTAAAGAAAGAAAAGCTTTTGGTAAACCAATTTGCGAACATCAAGCAGTTGCCTTCAAACTAGCTGATATGGCTACTGAAATAGAAGCAGCTCGCTTACTTTGCTTAAAAGCTGCTTGGATGAAAGACCAAGGTTTAGATTTTGGAGAAGCAAGTGCAATGGCTAAATTATATGCTTCAAGAGTGGCTATGTGGGTTACAACAGAAGCGGTTCAAATTCATGGTGGATATGGTTATGTAAAAGAATATCATGTAGAACGTTTAATGCGTGATGCCAAAATTACTCAGATTTACGAGGGTACAAGCGAAGTTCAAAAAATTGTAATTTCCAGATCAATATTAGCCTAAACTTAATGTTGTAACATTAAAAAAAGCCTCACAAAATTTTGTGAGGCTTTTTTAATTGAAATTTCTGTTAAAATCTCCAATGAACTATGCATTTGACGGATAAGGAAGTAATGTATAATTTGGGTTAAAAACGATATCTTAATCCATTTCTAAAGTTATAATAAGTACTTCTGATACCTTGCGGTGGCACAGCATCATGTATATAATTTAGTGAAAGCAAATAGGATAATTTTTCTGTCAATCGAATTTCTAAAATTCCTTGAGCAGAAAATCGATAATCAGAAAAATTAAATATATCCGGTTGGTAATATGTAATCATATCGATGGTAATATTCTTACCTATTGGAAATCCAAATGATATATAATTGCTATTACGATGGGCTCTATTAATTTTGCCTGTAGTTTCTTCTTCGTATTCATACATATACAACATCCCTATAAATAAACGTGTTTTAGTACTATCGTTTTTTACAACGGTAAAACGTGGCCCTGTTCCTGTTAAAGAACGAAATTTCATTTTTAATACATCATTGAATTGAAATTGCTGAAATGCCTCATAAGTAATATTTTCAGTGTATTTATAATTATATCTGAAATGCTGAAAACCATCATTTACAAAGCCTGTTTTGTTGACACGCTGAAAATTATTTTCCGTTAAAGAAATTACCGAATGTTTATCTTGAGTATACTGAATTTTCAAATTATTATTCATTATAAAAATGTCATTCTGATTTTGAATAAATGACATATTGATATTAATATCACCACTCCAACCCTGCTTATCGGCTGCTAATCGTCTGTTTTCAATGTGTACAATTTGTTGTGCAAACAACAAATTACCAAAAAAGAAAAATAGAAAATATGTAATTAAATTCTTCACTTTAGATTAATCCTTTACCATATACAAGGGTATAAGCCATAACAGCATATCGAATAGCTTTACCTAAAAACATCCAAATAGATACTAAAAACACATTTGTTTTAAAAATACCTAAAGCTACTGCCAGTGGATCGCCTATTACAGGAAGCCAACAAAAAAATGCAGTATAGCTCCCATATTTTCTTACATACAAGCGAAATTTAGGAAGCTTTTCACGTTTAAATCCCAGCCATTTTTCTAGGCGTTCAATATTTCCCAAATATCCTAATCCGTAGCTGCTCATGCCACCCAGCCAATTACCCAATGTAGCTAACATTAAACATAAGGTTACATCAAAACCGCCTAATAACATGCTTGCCAATATAACTTCAGAGCTGAATGGTAAAATGGTTGCTGCTAAAAAAGAAGCTAAAAACAAGCCCCAGTAGCCGTATTCAAACCAGTCGGCTGACATATTTTAATGGAAATTTTTAGAAATAATATCGCTTAACTCTTGATGGATAAATCCATTGGAAGCATTTATTTCTTTGCCGAATATATAATCATTTCCTCCTTTAAAGTCGCTCACTTTTCCACCTGCTTCTTGTACAATTAATGCACCGGCTGCTACATCCCAGGCATGTAAACTATATTCGTAAAATGCATCGAAACGACCACAAGCTACATAAGCCAAATCGGTTGCTGCTGAGCCTAAACGTCTAATGCCTCGTGTTTTTTCCATAAGCTCTGCCAGCAAATTTAAGTATGGTTGCATCCGCTCATAATCGTAATATGGAAAACCGGTAGCTAATAAAGTATCGCTTAGATTTTTTGTTGTTGTAACATTAATTTTTGTTCCATTTAAAAAAGCCCCTCCGTTTTTCCAGGCATAAAAACATTCATCCAGATTTATTTCATAGATTACTCCTATAACCACTTCACCGTTTGCCATCAATGCAATACTTACTGAAAAACAAGGCACTCCATGTATAAAATTGGTGGTTCCATCAAGCGGATCGATTATCCAACTAAGGTTTTCATTTTTATTATTAATCGTTTCTTCTTCTGTAATAAAGCCTGCTTCAGGTAATAATTGCTGTAAGGCTTCCACCAGCATTTTTTCGGATGTTTTATCTACATAGGTTACCAAACTGTTTAAGCTTTTAACTTCTACCTGATGCGCTGCAATTTTATTTCGTTCAGCTCTGATAAAAGCTACTGCTTGTTTGGCGATATCGCAAACTTTTAAGCAAATTTCCTGATAGTTCATTAAGAAACAGTTTTTTCAGATTTCTTTTTAAAATAAATCAATCCGGCAATACCAAGCAAAATCAATACTACCGCTATAATTTCTGCTTGTGTAGGCTGAAATCCAAAGATGTTATACTTTTCGTTCACTCGAATTTTTTCAATAAAGAAACGCTCCGTACCATTTAGTATTAAATAAATGCTAAACATATATCCCGGAATAGTTATTTTTTTTCTTATTGCCCATAATATTCCGAATAAACCGGTGCAAACAATAGATTCATATAAAGGAGTGGGAAAAACTTTATCAGGCAACACATTACAATGATTTCCAACACAGCCCGGAATTGGAATACCTTCGTTGATAACATTATGCGGATAATCATAAGCCCAAAACCACTCGGGTAAAAAACTTAACCACGATGGTTGTGCTGCCAAATTAACTATTCCCCAATCGCCATCTCCTGAAATATGACATCCCATTCTACCAATACCATAAGCCAACATTAATGCAGGAGCGCAAGCATCAATTACATGCTCAATTTTTAGTTTATTTTTATGGGCATAATATATTACAGCGCCACCTCCACAAATTAAACCGCCATACATAGTTAAACCGCTAAAAGAAAGCAATGCTCCAATTGGATCAGCAAAAAACTCTGCAGGGTTTTCTAAGTTGTGAAATATTTTGGCACCAATTAATCCAGCAACAGCAGCAATAATGGTCATATTACCCACATGGTCGGCTGGTCTTATCTGAATTTCTTTTACAGTTGGTTTATCCAGACGCTCTTTTTCTCTTTCACGATATTTCAAATAGGCAGAAATGCCTCCACCAATTAATCCACCAATTATACTTCCATCTAATGACAAAATAAATTCTTGCGGATTAGCTACAAATGAAGAATAATCTAAAATTGCAGGTAAAATTTTATATCCTAAAATAAAACCGGTAGTACCTGAAGTGGCTAATTCGTATGGCGTTGCTTTATGGCCAATTTTAACACGTTTAATGGTTGGAAATAGCTTTCCTTCGGTTTCTTTTCGAGCTAATTCTTTAGCAAAAAAATAGGCTGCCAATAAAAACGAAATGGCTACAAAAAAACCAAAACTTTGTATAGGTAGTGGTATATATATTCCGAATAAATCGTTAATTAAATCTGAAATGGTAGGATACATTTTTAATTAGTTAATTAGATAATTTGTTAATGTGTTAATGTTTAAAACGTATTAATGTTATGATTTACTACAATTAAAAGATTGCAGATTACAAATTCAAAAATCATCAAATCATTAATTCATTAATTCAAAAATTAAAAAGTCTTTAGTATTTTCTCTTTATGTCTTTTGTCATTTTTGCTTACTGCCAACTGCCCACTTAATACTTATGACTATCAACTATTGCCTTAGCTCTATATTCTACAAAGCAGGTGCTACTGTTTCTACTTCTGCAGTATATACACCATCTACATCAATCTTTTCCAACTTCACTTTTTGAAGGGTATTGCATAAATTTTCGTCAAATGGCACGCGTACTTTTACATAATTTTCAGTAAAACCATGCAAGTAACCTTCTTTATTTTCTGATTCGAATAACACGTTTCTTTCAATTCCAATATTTTGTTCGTAAAACTTACGCAGCTTTTTAGAAGATAAAATTCTCAACATCTTATTTCGCTGTTTACGAACATTAACAGGAACAACTTCTTTTATTTCCAAAGCATCAGTATTAGCTCTTTCTGAATAGGTGAATACATGCAAATAGCTAATGTCTAACTGATTTAAAAAGTTATAGGTTTCCAGAAAATCATCTTCTGTTTCGCCCGGAAATCCAACAATTACATCTACCCCAATGCAGCAATGCGGCATTAGTTCTTTTATTTTGGCTACTCTGTCGGCATAAAGCTCGCGCAAATATCTTCTGCGCATGGCTTTTAAAATTTTATTTGAACCCGATTGTAAAGGAATATGAAAATGTGGCACAAATCGCTTCGATTGCGCTACAAATTCAATAATTTCATTCGATAATAAATTTGGCTCTATGGATGAAATTCGAAAACGTTCAATACCTTCTACTTCATCCAATTCTCTAATTAAATCTAAAAACGTTTCGTTGCGTTTTTTTCCACCGGAAAATCCTTTACCAAAATCGCCAATATTTACACCGGTTAGAACAATTTCCTTAATTCCTTTTTGTGCAATATCTCGGGCATTTTTTACCACGTTTTCAATACTATCGCTGCGGCTTTTGCCACGTGCTAAAGGAATGGTACAAAATGAACAGGTGTAATCACAACCATCTTGTACTTTTAAAAACACGCGTGTTCTGTCGCCCAGTGAATAGGCATCAACAAAAAAATCAACTTCGTTTATTTCGCAAGCATGCACTTCGGCTTTTTCTTTCTTTTTAAGCTCGTTGATGTATTGTATGATATTAAATTTTTCGTTAGCCCCCAACACCAAATCAACACCTTCGATAGCAGCAATTTCTTGAGGTTTTAGCTGTGCATAGCAACCTATAATGGCTACAAATGCTTCCGGATTGTTTTTTAAAGCAGAACGCACAATGGTTTTACACTCCTTATCTGCATTTTCGGTTACGGAGCAGGTATTAATAACATACACATCGGCTGCTTGCGAAAAATCGACCTTTTGATAGCCTGCTTCCACAAAAAAACGGGCAATGGAAGATGATTCTGCAAAATTTAATTTACAACCCAGTGTATGAAAAGCTACTTTTTTAGTTATTACTTCTGACATAATTTCTATAAAAATCATGCGAAGTTAATGATTTAAAAGGAATTATTAAGACTTATGTATATGTTGAAAATATTTATAAATCCTAAAAACTTTTATGCCAATGTTGGTGTTTTCACCAACAGTAATAAAATTCTCCTTTTTTGTTGATCATAAGACCTAGAAAGGCCAAAATGAATAAAAACTATTTATATCTACTTTTTAATCTATTTATTTCTTTATCTAAATTACTAATATCAATGGTAGTAGTATTTATTATAGTATTTTTACTCAACTCTATAATTCCAATTGTTGATACTCCAATATCTCTGCGCATTATAACAGCGTTTGGAACAATAACAGAACTTTTTGGGGTAATTATTTTTTCATCTTCATTAATAATATCTTCATTTAATAAAAAAAGAATTTTATCGCTTTTGTTTTGAGTTATAAATTCATATATCTTTTTAACACAGGCTACGCACATTTCTTGTCTTACAACAACAACAGCCAAATCTTTATTCAAAATATCTGTTTTATTTTTAGAATATGTTTTTATTAACTGGTTAAGCGTATTAAACTGCTCAATATTTAATTGAGATGTTTGAAAAAATAAGATTAATAATAGGATTACATTTTTACTTAACATACTTATCAATATCTAAAATTAGAAACTTAAGTTTATTTTCCTTTAAATGGGGTTGAAATTCGTGATTATAATCAATAGCCACTCCTTCTTTTAACACAAATAGTTTATGTGTGTATTTATATTCATTTTTTAAAACAATTTCATTTATTTTTTTAAAATTTCTATTCAAAATAATTATTGAAAAATCAGCATCATTTTCATTATTAATTTTACCATCAATTTCTTTGTAATTCTGCCTGTGCCGATATAGTATATAATATAATTTACGAAATTTATCATACTGAACATCAATATTCCCGGGCTCTTCAACCATGTATCTTTCAAAATATCCCGGTTCGTTTTTTTCTAAATCTTGATTATACGTTTTATAAGAAGTTTTATAAATACTTGATACATCAGCATTTTTTATGAGTTGTTCGTTTTTATATATTTGAATTGAATCATGCTTGTAAAAATATAATATTACTAAGCTGTCAATTGGATTTAAAACAAAACTTGGCTTATATGAAAGATGCGTACAATAAAGTTCTTCTGCATTTTTATAAAAATTTCCAAATTCTTTTATACAAACAATTTTATCATTTATTAGCTTTGCTTTAACAATATTATTTTGATTAAAAATTCTTCTTCTATTATCCGGATTATCAGAATTTATAAATAAGGAGTGTATCCCATAAAACACACTATCGTTTATAAATATTAAATTTTTCCTATGAAATTTTAAATGATAATAATCTCCGTATTTATCTTTTTTATTATAAGTCCATTTATCTAAAATATTACCATCTTTATTAATCATTAGTAATTCATTATGTCCACCAGATATAAAGATTCTATTAAAATTAAAAACAAAAATATGACCTATAAGATTATGCCATGCGGCATTATTCCATAAATTTTTAATATAAATTGTATCAAATCTCTTTTTACTTAAATCATACAACAATAAATTCTTGTTTTTTTTATCTGTTATTTTTAAATAGTTTTTATTATCAACTATTATAAGTTCATGTATCCATAATTTCAACGGTGAAGTTTGTCCTGTATTTATTACCAATGTATCTTTAACATAAAGTGGAGAATATTTTTTTAACTGCTGCGAAATAGCACTTTTAGTTAAAATGATACAGATAATTAAAATAGTTATTCTCATATAATATTTAAAAGAGGGAGGCTTGCCTCCCCCCTTATTAGGGATTTATTCAATATCAAAAAATATAAAATCTACTTCGTTATTATCTATAATTTCATAAAAAAGGTAAATAATATTTTCTTCACTGATGATTTTTTCCGCATATAAATTACCGGAAATAAATTTGGCGTAAATTTCCCTATCTTCTCTAATTGATTCTAATTCTGTACCACTAATTTCATTTTCAAAAAAAGAGGCAAATTGAGTTTTACCACCTAAAATTGCTTCATCAAGTTTTTCAACTAAAATTGAAGAGGGTATCCATTTACTGCAGTTTGTACCACCATTTATACAATCTTTACCTCCGGTATCAGTCCAAACAGCCTTATAAACCCACTTAGAAAAGTGTCCTCCTGAAGTTTTAACTGAAATAGTTGATACACTTTCACTACTACTTACAAAATAAGGATTCTCAACATTTAAGTTAGCATCCTCTTTATTGCAGGCTATAACTGCTAAAGCAGCAATACTTAGTGTTAAAATTACTTTTTCTAAAAACTACATTTAAATATTACACTTGTATTATCAGAGTTATTGAGCAATTATCTTTTATGGACCAATAATATTAGATTAATCTTTATCGACTTTTATAAAGTAAAGAGTATCGGCAACGCTTAATAATTTTAGCTTATCTTTTGCGGGAAGTAAATTTTGTGGTATAACAATTTTTTTGAGAATATAAGTATCAAAACCCTCTTCGTAAGTGTCTTGCATGCACACTAAAATTTTACGTTTTAAAGGAGTATTTACAATTTCTAATGTTTGAACAACATTTTTTTGTTGAGTAATTTTATTTTCTTTTATTAAAGCATAATAGCCGGGTACAGTATCGCTAAGTTGTAGCCAATTAAAATATAATAGTTTGTTAAATTGCTTTATTTGAAAATTACTAACGGTAGGAATTGAACAAATTAAATTAATGTCTTGCGAAAAAGAGCACAAACTAAGTAATTCAAAAATAATAATTAGAATAATTTTGTTTATGCTCTTAATCATTTAATATTTTTTTAAATAATTTTAAAGAAATAATTAAAATAACCCCGCTTCGGTATATTTTTGAAAATCAGTTCTAAAAATGAGGATTGAATTTTAATTGATGTGTTGAGGATATTATCAATTAAAGAAACCGAAAGCGGGGGTATATTTTTAATTCGGAATTTCTTCAGAACCAACTATTTTACCACCTCTTACCATTACATATAAGTAAACTGTTTCAGTTCTAACAATTCTATCGCAATCTATTTCTTCTATTATATCTACAAAATAATATCCATTTCTATTAACATAATTCATAATCTCAATATGGCTTACACATTCTTCTGTTGTATAATTTGAAGATTTAATTTCATTAGTTGCTTTTGCATTTGTATATGATATTATTAAAGCAACTGCAATAAATAAAGCTTTAATTAAATTTTTCATAACTAAATTTTTTAAAATGTTTACACTACAAAATTTCACTAAAATATTGTATGAAAAAAGGGACAAATTCAATTTTAAATTACAGAGATAATTTATATTTTAAATTTATTTTAAATTATATTTATTTGATTTATAGTACTTTAAATAAATAAATATAATTGTTAAAATTATTTTTTAATTTTATCAAAAAAGTATAATGAAATTTTACAAGTTATGAATGATTTATATCAAATAATACACACTTTAAATAGTAGCGAAAAAAAATCATTGCACTATTTTTTAAAATGCACCGGAACTCAACCAAAGAGCAACATTAAAGTAGCCGAACTTTATAAAATACTTGAAAATCGTAAAAAAGCTCCTACACCTGAAGAGTTAATAAAAAAATTAAAATTGAAAGACAAGAATACATTAAACGTTTATAAATATCGCTTAAAGCAAAAAATATTAGATTTTATAATTTTAGAAAATAACATCGAGCGAATTAAAAGTGAAGATAAATTAAATTATTTTGGTGTTAAACTTAGAAAAAAAATTGCTCAATTTAATTATCTATTCAGGAACAAAGGGACATTACGAATTTTAGAATGCGAATTAAATACCTTAATTAATGAATGCATAAAATATGAAATTTATAATATAGCAATTGATGCTCTAATTATTAAAAAACAATTATATACCAGACGAAAAGGTTTAAAAGAATATTATAAAACTTCAAAAAAAATTGATTTACTTCAACAAACATTAAATGTAATAAATAAAGGATTTGATTTTCAAAATTATTTTTTGGCACAATTAGAAATTAAAAACAATCAAAGAGAAAAAGAATTAATTATTGAATTAAGAAATATCCTGTTTGAATTAAATAAAGATGTTAATCAATTTCCTTCAGCACTGATTAAATATTTAATTTATAAGTTTGAAAATTACTATTATACTTTAAACGAAGATTTTAATACAGCAAGAGAAGTATGTATTGCCAACTTATCCTTAATTCAAAAAAGTCCATCATTATTAAACCAACAACGAATCGGTACAACTTATATCGATATTTACACCAACGATATTAATTTAAAAGAATATAAACGTGCTTTAAATAATATAAAGTTTGCATTAAAATATTTCCCAAAACAAAGTTTTAATTATTATAAAACCATAGAAACACGTTTTATGGTTAATTGCTACTTAAAAAAATTTTCAAATGCATCAATTGATTTAAAACATTTAGAAAAATTAATCACTAATAAAGATGTAGTTCAACAAAATAGCATTTTGTATTATAAAGCCTACATGTATTTTATTAAAAATGATTTTAAAAAAGCGAATTTGTTGCTGAATAAAAAAATAAATTTAACTGAAGATATAGAAAGAAAAGATGTTTATTTTAAGTTTTTACAAATTCTATTAAACTTAGCATTAGATAAAAAAATATTAGCAATACAACAATGTGAAAATTTAGAACGTTACTTAAAAAGAAAACCATTAAACGAGAATCAAAAAAGAACTAAATTGCTATTTAAACTATTGAAAAATTTAGCTAATCAAAACTTTTCGGATATTACATTAAACAAAACATTAATTAAAATTTTATACCCATTAAAATCCGAAAATAAACTAAAATGGCAACCATTAAGTCCAGAACTATGTCCCATTGATGATTGGCTTATTAATTATTTCAAACTTGAACATATTGAAGACTTAGTATTAGATGAAAAAATTGGTTTGAAAGCAATATAAATATATTTTAAAATAATTTCACTGTATCTTAGTATTAGAAAAATCTTTCTTAGCTTTGTTTAGCTTCTTATGCTGAATAAATCTTTTAAAATATTTTTCATTGTTCTGCTATTTTCTAACTTTTGTTTTTCTCAAAGGCAAAAAGTAGGTGTAGTACTTAGTGGTGGAGGTGCAGGAGGTTTAGCTCATATTGGCGTTTTAAAAGCATTGGAAGAAAATAATATTCCAATTGATTATATCACCGGTACATCTATGGGAGCACTTATTGGCTCCATGTATGCCGTTGGTTATACTCCTTGGCAAATTGACAGTATTGTAAATTCAGAAGAATTTAAAAACAATGCTAAAGGAATTATTGATGATAAATTATTTTTTAACTATCGAAGAAAAGATAATAATGCATCGTGGTTAGAAATAAAATTTTCACCCGGCTCTATATTAGAAAGTTCTTTACCAACCAATTTAATATCACCTATTCCATTAGAATTTACTTTACTTGAAAATTATACCGGACCCAGCGCAGCGGCAAATTATAATTTCGATAGTTTATATATTCCATTTAGATGTGTTGCTGCTGATATTGTAAACAAAAAACAAGTAGTATATCGTTCAGGTTCATTAAATGAAGCTGTAAGAGCATCTATAGCATATCCTTTTTACCTTAAACCCGTAGTGTATGACAGCACCATGCTGTTCGATGGTGGTTTATACAATAATTTTCCATCAGATATAATGTACCAAGATTTTGATCCGGATATCATTATAGGAAGCAATGTAACCGGCCCTGTTGAATTTCCTGATGAAGATAACTTAATATCACAATTAAAAGCTATGCTCGTTAATAGACAAGATTATGATATAAATTGCCATGGAGGTATTTTAATAACACCTAAAGTAAATGTTTCACTTTTTGATTTTAGTAACCCTGCTCCCACCATACAAATTGGATATGATGCTGCAATAGCACTAATGGATTCGATAAAAAAATCTATTCATACAGAAATTTCATTTAAGGAAAGAGAAGTAAAAAGAAAACAATTTTTAAATAAAATTCCTGAGGTAAAAATAAACACCATTAATATTACAGGTTTAAACAAACAACAAGAAAAATATGCCAAACGATTACTTACTTTAAATAATGATGTAATAACTTTTAAGCAGTTAAAACCAAGGTATTACAGGCTTGTTTCTGATGATAAAATAAAACACATAGTTCCAACCACAAAATACAATTCACAAATTGGTTTGTTTGATTTGAATTTAAGAATTAAAAAAGAACGTGAGCTAACGGCAGAATTTGGAGGAAACGTATCTAACAAACCCATCAATCAAGGGTATATTGGATTACAATATAATTATTTAGGAGCTGTCGCCATAACCTTACATGCTAACACTTACTTTGGCAGATTATATTCATCCGGACACCTAAAAGCTCGCTTTGATTTTCCTTCACGAATACCCTATTTTGCTGAAGCCTTTATAACGCTTAACCAGTTTGATTTTTTTAGAAGCAGCAATGCTTTTTTTGAAAACAGAAAACCTTCTTATTTAATTCAAAACGAAAATTTCGGTGAAATAAGCATTGGCGTTCCGATTTTTAATAAAGGACGCTTTAAACTTGGATATTCGTATGCTGCTTTAAAGCACAACTATTACCAAACCCCTAATTTTAGTGAATCAGACACGATTGATTTTACAACATTTAATTTAATTCGCGGATATGCCATGTTCGATCATTATTCTCTAAATAGAAAATTATATGCCAGCGAAGGCTCCTTATTTAAAATTAAAGTATATGCATTAGAAGGTGAAGAATTTACAAAACCGGGGTCAACTGCACTTAATCGAATCCCAAGCCGAAAAATTCATTCATGGAATTCCGCAATGTTTCGTTATGAAAAATATTTGAATAAAAAGGGAGCTTTAAAACCCGGATTTTTAGTTGAGGGGCTATATTCTAATCAACCAAAATTTAGTAATTATACAGCTACTATACTTAGCGCTCCTGCCTTTACTCCCACTCCTGAAAGCCAAACTTTATTCTTAGAAAATTTTAGAGCATTTTCTTACATCGCAGGTGGCGTTAGAAATATCATTGCTATTAAAAAAACACTCGAATGGCGTTTAGAAGGATATGTTTTTCAACCTTATGAAGAAATACAAAAAAATCCTGATTTTACGGCTAATTTTGGAAAACCATTTAGCAACCGATTTTTCATTGCGTCATCGGCATTGGTATTACACAGTCCTATTGGGCCTTTATGCTTTAGTATTAATTATTATGATAAAGAACAACAGCCCTTTAGCTTTTTATTTCATTTTGGTTATATATTATTTAATAAGCGAGCTATGGAATAATGTTTCAACATTAATTTTTTTCTTTCAGTAAATAGCTAATTTCTTTTATCAAACGATCAACATCCTCTTCTGATGTTCCATCGTAAAAGCCTCTGATTCGCTTTTGCTTATCAACTAAAATAAAATTTTCGGTATGAATAAAATCGTCAACACCTCCATCGCCTTCTGTAATAACAGCAAAATATGATTTACGTGCTAATTGATATATTTCTTCTTTAGGCCCCGTTAAAAATATCCACTTATCAGCATCGGCATGATATTTATCTGCATAGGCTTTTAATACAGAAACACTATCTACTTCGGGCATTACCGTATGCGAAACTATCATTACCTGAGGATTATCTTTATATTTTTCATAAACACGATGCATTTGATCGCTCATTTTAGGACAAATAGTAGGACAAGTAGTAAAGAAAAAATCAGCTACATAAATTTTCCCATCTAAATTTTTTAAAGTTATAGTATCTCCGTTTTGGTTTAAAAGCTTAAAATCGGCAATTCGGTGTGGCTTATTGTTTTGTTGGTCTTGGTCAACCAAAGCAGGATTTATATCGGAAGGTTTATAAATTTTTAAAACCGGTACAGGAATGATAAAAAAGTAAACGATTAAAACACCTATTAAGAAAATCGTAAAAAAAGCAAGCCAAGCTGCGTATTTTTTAATAAACGCTTTCAATTTTATTATGATTTTTTTCTTCGTTCAATATCTTTATCAATTATCTCTTCAATTTGTTCTGCTCCAATGCGCTTTGCAATTATTTTTTTGTCCTTATCTAACAAATATATAACCGGTGTACTGTAAATATCATAATTATTTCTAAAATTGCTGGTATTGGTAATATCAATGGTATTAATCCATTCAGATTTTATTTCTTGTAAATATTTTTTCCAATCTTCCCAATCGTATTCGGTACAAACAGCTAAAACCTCCACATTTTTAGGTTTAACTTTTTTATACACTTCCATCATTACCGGAGTAACTTTTTTGCAATGTCCGCAAGATGGGGCAAAGAAATAAATAATGGTATAATCGGCTTTTATTTTACTGAGATATACATCTCTCATCAAGCTGTCTTTTAATCGTAATTCAGGAGCAATTTTGCCGATTAAGTTTGGTTCTGTTTTTTGAACACGTTCAGTAATTTTAGCTAAGGTTGTCGAATCAACCCAAAATGCTTCGCCTTTCATGTAATAATTTTTACCCATGTGTACAAAAACGGCATCCATACCCATTATTTTACTCCTTTCAAACGTATTGGTAATAAACCAAACGGTATATTTAAAAATTTCTTTATTTGCTCTCGCTTTTGCTATTAGTTTATCAGCTTCTTTGTTAATTGAATCAGGTATTTGCACCACTACATTTTCAAAAAACTGTTTAAGCTTAGCGTGATAAATAGGGCTTCTGATAATTTTATCATCAGAAAAATCAATGTTATCAAAAAAGTGTTCTTTATAATAAAAATATTTAAACGTTGAATCAATTGTTCCATCAGGTTTTACAGGAGGCTCAGGCACTTCAATTTCTTGCATGGCTCTAAACATGCTCGCTACAAAAGTTTTAGGATGTTTGGCTATAACATCTTTTTTATAATCAACTACAGCCTTATCAATGGCTGCAATTCTTTCTTTAATCGGTTTTGATTTAATACTATCGTCTTTTACACTTTCTAATTCAGCTTTTAACTTTTCAACTTCTTTGGCTAATGGATTTATATATTGTAGATATTGATAAAAAATTTCGTTTTCAGGCGAGTTTTTAATTTTCATTTTCATTACAAAATCTAACGAATCTGTTTCGAATGAAATATTTTGATTATCCGATGGAACTATAATTTCAAAGTATCTCTTTTCAGGCGAAACTATTAAATAAATTCCTCCATCCAATTTTTCGCTGCCCTTAAACACAAATTGCCCTTTGCTGTCAATACGGGTTGTATCTTTAATATATTGTTTATCGCCATAATGATAGCCTAAAAAACAAATTGTATCCTTATAACCTTTTAAAATTCCAGATATATTATACCCATTTTTGGATTGTGAAAACGCATTATTTAAAATAACTATGAAACTTAAAAAAATGTAAATTTTATTTAAGCCTATCTTTTGTTTCATATTAATATTGCTATTTTTCATGTACAAATAATTTGTTTTTGTAATAAAACGATTATTTTATGATATATTAATATTTAATTATAATTTTACCTAACAAAATTAATCATTTGAAAGAACAAATATCAGCATATAATTAATGAGGCTAAAATTTTCACTTTTTATAACAATTTTATTAACGTTTAGCATATCGCATGCCCGAACTTGCTATTCCACAGGTAATGGTAATTGGGGTACAGCAAGTACATGGACATGTTCTGGTGGACCGGCTCCTGGTGATACAATTTTTATTTTAGCCGGTCATACTGTAACTGTTGCTGCAACAGTTAGTTATCATCCCAGCCCTAACCCTATGTATATAGTAATTGAAGGAACCTTACATTTTGACAATGGTAAAAAATTACGTTTACCTTGTAATTCAGGAGTTAGAACGGTTGGAAGTGGTCAAATTACTGCTGTTGGATATACGGGAAGTAGTGAAAATATTGAAATTTGCGGAACCGTTGTTTGGAGAGCAAGTGATGGACCTGTTACTACACCTACATCTTTTGGAACTCCTTTCTCTCCTTTGCCGGTTTCGTTAATTAATTTTATTGCATTGCAAAAAAATAATGCCATTTTAATTAAATGGAGCACCTCGATCGAAATAAATAATGATTTTTTTACAATTGAAATTTCAAAAGATGGTGAAAATTTTAAAGCCATTAAAATAATAAAAGGTGCAGGGTTTAGTAATGAAATTTTAGAATATTCTTTTTTACATGAAAAACCTTATTCAGGTATTAATTATTATCGATTAAAACAAACTGATTATGATGGCACATTTACTTATTCGGATATTATTGCCGTTAACTTTAAAAATATAGATAGTAAATTAAATGTATTTCCTAATCCAATTTTTAATCAACAATTTACATTATCGGGCTTAGCAAAAGATGAAGTTTATAGCATATCAATATGCGATTTAAGTGGAAGAATCATTAAATCTATTAAAACAGAAAACGTAAGCGAAATAAACATATCATTAGAAGAAACGTCAAATGGATATTATTTTGTAATTGTTCAATCAGCAACAAATACAGATATTTTTAAAATATCCGTAAATTAATCTTCTTTTTTAAAATCTAAAGATAAGGAATTAACACAATAACGCATTCCTGTTTCGGTAGGGCCATCATCAAATAAATGCCCTAAGTGGCCGCCACAATTGGCACAAATAATTTCTGTTCTAATCATACCATAGCTTTTATCTATGCGCTTAAGAATTTTACCTCCTTCAATTTCTCTGTCAAAACTTGGCCAACCACAATGTGATTCAAATTTCATGTCAGAAGTAAATAATTCAGAACCGCATCCGGCACATGTATAAATTCCTTTTTCAAAATGTAAATTATATTTACCGGTATGTGGGCGTTCTGTACCTTGTTGTCTTAAAACGTAATATTGTTCGGGGCTTAATTTCTTTTTCCATTCCTCATCCGATAAATTAAATTTAAAATTTAATTTTTGTTCCATAGTTATTTTATTGTTTTGTGCATTACATGAATTGAAACATAAAAGTATTAACAAAGCTTTAAAAACTTTAATCATGTTATAATGATATTTTTATTTTGTTTTGGAATTATTTTACCGATTTGCCAATAATTAAAACCATTATCTTTAAATAATGTTTCAAATTCATTGATATATTCAGGGTTTACTGATATTAATAAACCTCCATTGGTTTGTGGATCGCATAGTGGAATAAATTTTAAAGCATCCATTCCTTCTACCGTATTTTTATAGGCATTAAGATTTCTGGTAGTATTATCCGGAAAACAAAACTGATTTATATAATTCTCCAATCCTTCAAGCATTGGTATTTTTGAATAAAATATTTGTGCCGAAACAATTGAAGCCTCGCATATTTCATTCAAATGTCCAATTAAACCAAACCCCGTAACATCAGTCATAGAATTTACATAAGTTTTTGCACCCAAAATTTCTCCAATGCAATTTAGCTCTGTTAAGGATTTTACGAGTATTTCATAATGACAGGAATTAAGTATATTTCGTTTTAAGGCTGCTGATAAAATTCCTGAACCGATTGGTTTAGTCAAATATAAAACATCATTAACTTTTGCATTAGCATTTGTTTTAATACAAGAAGGATGAATAATTCCGGTTACAGATAGTCCAAAAACCGGTTCCGATATATCTATGGAATGACCTCCGGCTATGGGAATTCCGGCTCGAGTTGTAATTTCTTCTGCCCCTTTTAAAACTTCTGCACAAATTTCTGTGGACAATTTTTCAATAGGCCATCCTAAAATTGCTAAAGACAATATTGGTTTTCCTCCCATAGCATAAACATCACTAAGCGCATTGGCAGCAGCTATTTTACCAAATAAATAAGGGTCATCAACAATGGGAGTAAAAAAGTCGGTAGTGCTTATTAATGCAAGTGCATCATTTATTTTCCATACGGCTGCATCGTCTTTTAATTCATTTCCAACCATCAAATTTGAGAATTGATTTTGGATGGGTAATTTGTTTAGAATTTCTTCTAATACCGATGGAGCTATTTTACAGCCGCATCCCGAACCTTTACTATATTGGGTTAATTTTATTTCCATTATTAAAGTGCCGTATTTTTTATAACTTTAATAAAATTTAATAATTCATCAGTTAATTTATCCACTTCGTCTAAATCTGTTTTAAAATGATAAATACTTGATTTATCTTCTCTTTTATGAGAATTGTAATAATAAGCAGCATCATAATATTGTAACATAATTTTTGCTGTTGTTTTTAAATCATTTCTTTGTAATGCTTCTAAAGCTTGTTTGTATGCCAAACCTCCAAGACGTTTCTTAATTTTATCTATTGCTTTTTGTAAATTTTCTTTTGGATATTTTCCATAAATCTCCACTAAGTATTCAATACGTTTTTGTAAAGGTAATTCTAAATAAATTAAAGGCGCTTTTTTCATTTTTAACCAAAATGCGGTTGGAATATGAGCACTACCAATGGTTTTAGATTCATCTTCAATCCAAATTATTTTTTCAGGGTTAAGATTTCTTAAACATATAGCAAGATTATTTTCAAATGTTTCAGTATGGGGCTGTTCAATACCATCTAAATTACCAAAAGCAGAGCCTTTATGATGTGCCAAAGCTTCTAAATCAATTATCTGTTCTCCTTTTTGGGCTAAATAATGCAAAATTTCTGTTTTTTTACTTCCTGTAGGTCCTCCAAGCATTACTAATTTATATGGTTTTGCAAATTGCTCCAACACAAATCTTCTATACGATTTATATCCACCTATAATAATATAAACTTCCATTCCTGCTGTTTCATATAGCCATGCAATACTTCCACTTCGCATTCCTCCTCTCCAACAATAAATCACTAATTTGTTGTTTATTGAATTTTTTAAACCGTCTTTAACTAATTGTTTTAATTTAGGTCCTACTATTTCAAGACCGATTAATATTGCTTCTTGTTTACCTTTTTGTTTATAAATAGTACCTACCCTGCTTCTTTCACTATCTGTAAACAATGGTATATTTATGGCACCTTCAATATGTCCCAACTTAAATTCAGCAGGTGAACGAACATCTATTAAAGCGATGTTATTATATTTTTCATAAAACTCATTTATAGTAATTTGTTTTGCCATATAATTCCTTAGAAGTTGATGCAAACAAAGTTATATGCTAAAAAGTTTAACTTTGCCAACTTATTATAAAATTTATGCGCCTTCATAAAAATTTAGTTACAGCCGTAGTTAAAGCTCTGCAAGATATATTCTGGGAAGGGCGCTATGCAGATAAAACAATTGAATATATTTTTAAACATAATAAAAAATGGGGCTCCAGAGATAGAGCATTCATAGCTAATACAGTTTATGAAATGGTTCGTTGGTGGCGACTCATTTGGTTTATAAAAGGTGAAGAGCCTGTGAATGATGAAACTAAACTTTGGAATCTTTTTGCCATTTGGTACACCTTAGAAGGAAATGAATTACCGGAATGGAACGAATTGGGAACTGTAAATACCAATTTAATAAAATCACGTTGGGAAAAGGCTCAAAAAATAAGAGACGTTGTTCACTCATTCCCCAAATGGCTTGATAAATTAGCCGCCCAAGAATTAGGAGAAAAAGAATGGGAAAAAGAAGCAAGCGCTTTAAATAAGCATGCGCTTTTAGTTTTACGGTGCAACACTCTTAAAATTTCCATCAATGAGTTAAAAAAGTATTTTGAAAGTCTGAATATAAAGTACGAACAATTATTTGATTACCCTGATGCATTTATTTTGGAAAACAGAATAAATATATTTCGATTGGAAGCTTTTAAAAACGGCTGGATTGAAATACAAGATGCCTCATCGCAATTAGTTGCTCCTTTTTTAGATGTAAAACCCGGTATGCGTGTTGTTGACGCATGTGCCGGTGCAGGCGGTAAAACACTGCATATTGGAACTTTAATGAAAAATAAAGGTAAAATTATTGCCATGGATACAGAAGAATGGAAATTAAAAGAATTACGAAAACGTTCTTCCAGAAATGGCATTGATATTATTGAAACAAAATTAATCGATTCTCAAAAAACTATTAAACGCCTAAAAGAATCAGCCGACCGTTTGTTACTGGATGTTCCATGTTCAGGTTTAGGAGTATTACGAAGAAATCCGGATGCAAAATGGAAACTAAGCCCTGAATTTATTGAAGAAGTAAAGCAAAAGCAACAAGATATTATTAGCAATTATTCGGAAATGTTAAAACCGGGTGGTAAAATGGTATATGCCACTTGCAGCATTTTACCATCTGAAAATCAAGAACAAGTAAAAGCATTTTTAAATAAAAATTCCAATTTTAAATTATTAGAAGAAAAAATAATTCTACCATCAACCAGTGGGTTTGATGGATTTTACATGGCATTATTAGAAAAAAATAAAAATTCCAATTAACATGAGCAATTTAAAAGAAATTCAACGCAGACGTACTTTTGCCATTATAAGTCACCCGGATGCCGGAAAAACCACTCTTACCGAAAAACTTTTATTATTTGGTGGACAAATTCAAACTGCGGGAGCTGTAAAAAATAATAAAATTAAAAAGACTGCCGCATCAGACTTTATGGAAATTGAAAAGCAAAGAGGAATCTCTGTTGCAACATCGGTTATGTCGTTTGAATATGGAGGAGTTAAAGTAAATATTTTGGATACACCCGGACACAAAGATTTTGCTGAAGATACATACAGAACTTTAACAGCAGTTGATAGTGTAATTTTAGTAGTAGATTGTGTAAAAGGGGTAGAATCGCAAACCGAAAAATTGATGGAAGTGTGCCGTATGCGTAATACACCCGTAATTATTTTTATTAATAAGTTAGATAGAGAAGGTAAAAACCCATTTGATTTATTAGATGAATTAGAAGATAAATTAAATATTCATGTTCGCCCGTTAACATGGCCAATAGGAATGGGAAATACCTTTAAAGGTGTTTATAACATTTATCAAAAGGAACTGAATTTATTTAATCCCAATAAAACCAAAGTTGAAGAAGATGTGCTTACCATGAACGATATTAATGATAAACGCATTGATGAACAAGTAGGCGAAAAATTTGCAGCACAACTTCGTGAAGATGTTGAATTAATAGAAGGAGTTTACGAACCATTTAATCAAGAATTATATACCGAAGCCCATTTGGCACCGGTGTTTTTTGGAAGTGCCGTAAATAACTTTGGTATAAAAGAATTACTTGATACTTTTATAAAAATTGCACCCAGCCCTCGTAAAAGAGAAACTACTACGCGAGAAGTTTCGCCTGAAGAAAAAAAATTCAGCGGATTTATATTTAAAATTCATGCCAATTTAGATCCTAAACATCGCGATAGAATTGCCTTTTTAAGAATTTGCTCCGGTATTTTTGAACGCAATAAATTTTATCATCACGTACGTTTAAATAAAGATTTTAGATTTTCAAATCCATACATGTTTTTGGCTCAAGACAAAAGTGTTGTTGACGAAGCGTATCCCGGTGATGTTGTTGGATTATACGATACCGGTAATTTTAAAATTGGCGATACACTTACCGAAGGTGAAAATTTTATGTTTAAAGGAATTCCAAGTTTTTCGCCCGAAATATTTAAAGAATTGATAAATAAAGACCCCATGAAAACTAAACAATTAGAAAAGGGGATAATGCAGCTTACCGATGAAGGTGTGGCACAGTTGTTTGTTCAACAACCCGGAAACAGAAAAATAGTTGGTGTAGTAGGCGAATTACAATTTGAAGTAATACAATATCGTCTTCAACACGAATATTCGGCAGCTTGCGAATTTCAATATTTACCCTATACCAAAGCTTGTTGGATTACAACCGATAAAGAAGACAAAATGAAAGAATTTATAAGTTATAAATATCAACAAATTGCATATGATAAAGAAGGTAATACTGTATTTTTAGCTGATTCAGATTGGAATCTTAAAATGACCATGGAAAAATTTCCGGATATTAAATTCCATTTTACTTCCGAATTCAAATCAGATACACTTTTGGTTTAATAAAAATGTTTTCAAACTATTTTTGTTAATAATCCTATAAATTTATAAAGAATTTTTAATGTTTCGTTTGTACATTCGTATTCGTAGATTATGGAAGATTCTGCAAAAAATATTCACTCCTCTAACCAAAACTCAAAAAGTTTTTTTGAGCGCATTCCATCTCCCTTAAAAAATAAATACATATTAACTTCTTTAGGCTTTATAATTTGGTTGCTATTTTTCGACAGACACGATATTATATCACAAATTAAGCTAAGCAAAGAGCTCAAAAAAATGGAAGAAAAAAAAGCTTTTTACTTAAAAGAAATTGAAAATGACAGTAAAAAATTAAACGAACTTTTAACGAATCCTAAAACACTTGAAAAATTTGCACGCGAAAAATATCTTATGAAAAAAGATAATGAAGATATTTTTGTAGTTGTAAATGAATAAGCTTTTTACTTAAAGTTTTATACATTCGTATTAATTAATTGATTAGTCATTTTTAAAATCTAAATTCATGCCACAAATTATATTATTTTGCATTGCACTATTTTTTCAATTATTTCAAACTAATGCACAATCAATCGAACGGCAAGATGCAGCAAAAGCATTTAATAAGGGAAATAATTTAATGCTTAATCAAAATTATCAACAAGCCATAAAATACTTTTTATTGGCAGATTCGTTAGACCCCAATAATTCCAACATCAACTTTAAATTAGGCTATTGTTATTTAAATTCATTAAATGGCAAAAAAAGAGCCGAAGAATATTTAATAAAAGCCGTTAAAAATATTTCCGCCAAATATAAAGATAATAATTACAAAGAACGTGGAGCACCTTCTATAGCTTGGTTTTATCTTGGTCAGGCCTATCATCTTAACAATAAATTTGATCAAGCCATTGAAGCATTTAATAAATTTAGAGAATTTGTTAATCCCAACGATTTAAATATTGCTTCAGAAATTAATCGTCAAATAGAATATTGCATTAATGGAAAAATGCTTTCTGAAGCACCGGTAGCTATTGAAGTTAAAAATTTAGGAAAAACCATTAATTCGCCCTATCCTGAATATGCACCCGTAATAAGTGCCGATGAATCTGTATTAATTTTTACGTCAAGAAGAAACAATAGTACAGGTGGAAAAATTGCAGAAGACGGTTCATACTACGAAGACATATATATTTCATATAATAAAAATGGAGAATGGACAGAACCCCAAAGCATAGGTTCAACTATTAATACCGAAGGGCATGAAGCTACAATTGGTCTATCCGTTGACGGACAACAATTATTTATTTATAAAGACGACAATGGAGATGGCAATATTTATTACAGTAAATTAGAGGGAGATACCTGGCAAACACCCATAAAATTAAGCGATAACATTAACTCGAAAAGTTGGGAATCGCACGCAACCATATCGTCCGATGGGAATACCTTATATTTTACTAGCGACCGTAAAGGCGGTTTTGGAGGGCGGGATATTTATTTTTCCAGAAAATTACCTAATGGCGAGTGGGGCTTACCTATAAATATGGGGCCTAAAATAAATACGCCTTACGATGAAGATGGCCCTTTTATTCATCCGGATAACAGAACGCTTTTCTTTTCATCGAAAGGACATAACAGCATGGGCGGTTTTGATGTATTTATCAGTATGAAAGATGAAAATGGTAATTGGTCGCAAGCCATGAATATGGGTTATCCACTAAACTCCAGCGATGATGATGTTTTTTATGTTTTATCTGCAGATGGTAAAAGAGCTTATTACTCATCATTTAAAGAAGACGGATATGGCGAAAAAGATTTATACATGGCCAATTTTATTGAATTTAAAGAAAAACCGCTCGCTTTAATAAAAGGAACCGTAAAAGATGCTTATGGTAATGTACCTAAAGATGTTGTTATTATTGTAAGCGATAATGAAACCGGAGAAGTTGTAGGAACATATATTCCTAACTCAAGAACCGGAAATTATTTATTTATTTTACCTCCTGGAGCCAATTATAATATTTCTTATGAAGCCGAAGGATATTTATTCAAATCAGAAAACATTGACATTCCGGAAGATGCCAATTATTTTCAGGTTAATAAAGCCATTGAGTTAGAAGCCATACAAGTTGGTAGTAAAATAGTTTTAAATAATATTTTCTTTGATTTTGATAAAGCTACTTTAAGAGATATTTCAAAAGTGGAGCTTGAAAAACTAACCAAACTTATGGAGTTAAATACCCAAATGAAAGTAGAAATATCAGGACATACCGATGCCAAGGGTAATGAAGATTACAATTTAAAACTATCACAAGATAGAGCTCAAGCAGTTGTAGATTATTTGATTAATCGAGGAATTGATAAAAACAGGATGATTGCAAAAGGCTACGGAAAACTTAAACCAATTGCTCCAAACTACAATGCCGATGGCAGCGAAAATCCTGAAGGCATGCAACTAAATAGACGGGTTGAACTAAAAATATTATCTATTAACTAAACTTATTAAAAAATTGCTATTAACTATTTTTTTATAAATTTACCACTTATTAAATTAAGTTTATAATGAAAAAAATAATATTCATTGGATATTTATTACTACTTAGCGTATCAGTATTTGCTCAAGACGGTGATGGAACAGGTTCATTTACCAAAAAATTTACTGATGGAAACTATCATATCGAATACGGAAACTATGAATTGGCATTACCCATATTTTTAGATTTATTATCAAGCGACCCTGAAAATGCCAATCTTAACTATAAAGTAGGTTTGTGTTATTTAAAAGGAGTAAAAAATAAAAAAGCATCAATCCCTTACCTTGAAAAAGCTGCACAAAAAGTCAATCGAAACTATGATGATTTAAACCCATATGAAAAAAATGCTCCTAATTATACCTACTTATATTTAGGTCAAGCATTACACCTTGCTTATCGTTTTGACGAAGCCATTGAAATTCTTGAAAAATTTAAATCTACCATAAATAAAAAACATGTGCGCTATCAAGAAGCAGACAGAACCATAGCCATGTGTAATAATGCAAAAGAATTTATTGCAACACCCAATCAGGCATTTATTACCAATTTAGAAGACTCGATTAATACTGAATTCCCTGAATACAGCCCGGTTATTAGCATAGATGAATCTACCATAATTTTTACTTCTAGAAGAAACACAACTACAGGAGGCACACGCGAAATAAATGGCGACTGGTTCGAAGATATATACATTGCTCATAAAGATGATAATGGAAATTGGTTAAGCGCAAAACCTATTGGTTCAAATATTAATACTGCCGATCATGAAGCTTCCATTGGTTTATCTGCAGATGGTCAAAAACTTTTCATTTATAAAGGAGAAGAAGGAGGAAGTATTTGGATGAGTGAATTAGTTGGCGAAGAATGGTCAATTCCCATGAAATTAGGTAGCGATATAAACTCAGAACATTGGGAAACTCACGCTGTAATTTCGGCTGATGAACGCTTTTTGTACTTTGTGAGCAATCGTCCCGGAGGTTATGGAGGCAGAGATATTTGGATGTGTAAAAAATTACCTAATGGAATGTGGGGGCTTGCACAAAACTTAGGTCCAAAAATAAATACTCCTTATGATGAAGATGCTCCCTTTATTCACCCTGATGGAAAACAAATATTTTTCTCTTCCAACGGACATAAATCCATGGGGGGCTTTGATATATTTTTCTCCGATTTACTCGAAGATGGTACATGGACGGAACCTACCAACTTGCGCCATCCAATTAATACTACCGATGATGATATTTATTATGTTACTTCAGCAGATGGTAAAAGAGCTTATTTATCATCCTTCAGAGATGGCGGAAAAGGAGAAAAAGATATTTACATTGTTTCACTACCCGAAGCTGTTGAAAAAGCAATTACAGTTCTAGTTGGATATATTAAATTATCAGACGGATCAGAGATAGCTCCCGACACACGTGTTACGGTATTAAATATTGAAACCGGTGAACTTTTACCATTTAAACCCAATACAAAATCAGGAAAATATACTTTAGCATTAAATCCCGGTAATTATAAAATCTCGTATGAAATGAATGGTAATGAGTTTCATACCGAAGATATTTATGTTCCTGCCGAATCCTCTTATAATGTTATTAATAAAGAAATTTTGCTCGACCCAGTTACATTTATGGTAAAGGGCAAAGATGATCAACAACCAATTAATTTACAGGAAACAAAACCTGAATTAGTTGAAATAAAAGGACTAATATTAATGGGAGTAAAAGAAAAAACACCTTTAGCCAACCATAAAATTTTCTTAAGAGATCATAAAGATATAATAATTGCCGAAACTGTAACCGATGTAGAAGGTAACTTTAAATTTTCTACCATTAAAAAAATACAAAAATATATTTTAGAATTAGCGCGCGACCCAAAATTAGACGCAGCCCCAATTTATTTATTTAAACAAACAGGTAAACTAATGGGGCCATTTGTAAAAAATATTAAAGGAATTTATCGCTTTGAATTGCTACCGCTAATTATTGATAAAATGCAAACCGTTGATGAAGAAGATGTAGCAATTGCTACTAAACCTAAAGATAAAATTGTAAAAGAAAAAGTTACTAAAGATAAAGAAGTAAAATCTACAAACACTGAAATCAAAGAAAGCTTATTGCCGGTCGGAAGCTATATTTATTATTTTGGCTATAACCGCAAAAAAATTGATACTCAAAAAGACGATTTTATTCAATTTGCCGATAGCATTCAACGAATCATAAATTCAGGAGGAACAGCACTTATTGCTATTGAATCAAGTGCTTCGAGAGTTCCTACTGCTAAATTTAAAAATAACCTCGATTTATCGAAGCAAAGAGCTCAAACTTCAAGAGAAATTTTAGAATCCTATTTAAAAGATAAAGGAACAAATATGGAAAAAGTTAAATTTAGCATTGTAAGCACCTTGGTTCAAGGGCCCAAGTATAATAATGATGCTAAGAATCGTAAAAAATACGAGCCATATCAGTATGTTAAATTTACTGTAAAACAATAATTACTCACTTTAAAACAATTTTAAAAAGCTCTTCAAATTTGAAGAGCTTTTTATTTTACAATTAATATAAAAAGTTATTTTTGTAATCTTTGATATATTTCTATTGACATTCTTAAAATTTTGGAATGATTTTAGTTTTTTGTTTTTTGAATGAAAATTTTTAAATACATATTTTTCTTTATATACATCAGTTTACAAACTATTCCTGCAATTTATGCTCAGGACTTAGATCCACGTGAAATTGACGAACATTTTAAATACAAAAATTATTTAGCAGCCATAAAAAGTTTAGAAAAATTCTTAAAAAAAGAGCCCAATAATCCTGACTATAATTATAAAATGGGCTTTTGCTATCTAAACACAAATATTGATAAAACGGCAGCAATACCCTATCTCGAAAAAGCTAACAAAACAGCTAAAGTAACTCCCGAAATGGTTTTAGACTTAGGCAGAGCTTATCAACACGCATTAAAATTTGATGATGCTATAAAAGCTTATACCAAATACAAAACTATGGTTGGTGAAAAAGAAAAAGCTGAAGCCGACCGCTATATCGAACAATGCAATTTAGGTAAAGAAATGATAAAATATCCTTTAGATGTTACCTTTGAAAACTTAGGACCAAATATAAATTCTGAATTTCCTGACTATTATCCATTTGTTCCGCCTGACGAATCATATTTTGTATTTACTTCCAGAAGAAAAGGCGGAGCTGCACAATTGGAATACGATGGCTATTATTCGTCTGATGTATATATTTCTTATGAAGTGAATGGTCAATTTGAGAAAGCTAAAAACATAGGCCCTCAAATAAATACAGCATTAGATGAAGAAGTTGTTGGAATTTCAATTGATGGAAGTAAAATTTTTATTTATATCGATCATATAAAAGAAGTTGGTGAAATTTATCTTTCAGAAAAAAAAGGTAAAAATTTTGGTGCAAAAAGCAAATTAGGGAAAGCTGTAAATTCCGAAAGCTTAGAAACATCGGCTACCCTGAATCCTGATGGCGATATATTATTTTTTGCAAGCAATCGCCCCGGAGGTTTAGGTGGTACCGATATTTGGATGACTCGAAAACTACCAAACGGAGATTGGGCAGAACCACAAAATTTAGGTCCAACCATTAATACACCATACAATGAAGATTTTCCGAACTTATTATCCGATGGAAAAACTCTGTATTTTGCATCACAAGGACACAAAGGAATGGGAGGATATGATATTTTTTACAGTATTTATGACGATGAAAAAAACACCTGGAGTAAGCCAAGAAACGTTGGATATCCAATTAATAACCCATCTGATAATATGACCATTTTCTTTTCACAAAATTTAAAATATGCATATATTTCAGATTTACGCAAGGGCGGATATGGCGACTTAGATATTTATCGCGTAAACTTTAATAATCGCGATGACAGACAAACCATCGTTAAATGTGTATTATCTTCTACTGATGGGGTTAAAACTATAAAAGATGCCAATGTAAGTTTAATCGAATTAAGTTCACAAGAAGAAATTGGTACTTACACACCAAACACTAAAAATAAATTTGTTATGGCTATACCTCCCGGAAAATATAAGGTTATAATAAGTGCCGATGGTTTTAATACTTATATCGAAGAAATTACTATACTTGGCAAAAACTCCTTTCAAGAATTTATTGATAAAGATTTTAAACTTTTACCCAAATAAACCATGCAGTTAAATTTAACCCGTCCATTAGCATTTTTCGATTTAGAAACCACAGGAACCAATGTAGCCAGCGATAGAATTGTAGAAATAGCCATTTTAAAAATACATCCAAACGGTGAAAAGGAAGAATTTTTAAAATTAATAAACCCTGAAATACCCATTCCTCCTACATCTGCTGCCATACACGGAATTGACGATGAAAAAGTAAAAAACGAACCTACTTTTAAAGAATTGGCACCCATAATTGCAAACTTTTTAAAAGGTTGCGACCTTGCCGGCTATAACTCTAACAAATTTGATGTTCCAATTTTAGTGGAAGAATTTTTACGAGCAGGAATTGATTTTGATTTAAGTAATAGACGTTTGGTAGATGTACAAAACATTTTTCACCAAATGGAACAACGTACCCTTAAAGCCGCCTATAAATTTTATTGCGGTAAAGAATTAGTTAATGCACACAGCGCGCTTGCTGATATACAAGCAACATACGAAGTATTTTTGTCGCAGCTCGAACGATACGAAGGAGTAGAAATTGAAGATAAAAACGGAAATAAAATTATCCCTATTAAAAATGATATTAAAGCATTGCATGATTTTACAAACCTCAATAAAAACGTTGATTTAGCCGGCAGAATAATTTATAACGAACAAGGAGTAGAAGTATTTAATTTTGGAAAACATGCAGGAAAATCAGTCGAAGAAGTTTTTAAAATGGAACCTTCGTACTATGATTGGATGATGAAAGGCGATTTTCCGCTTTATACCAAAAAAGTTATAACGGCCATTAAGTTGCGATCAGCTAATACTAAAACAATTTAAACCAAATTAGCTATTTTATATTTCACACTCCCCCAACATTAATTTAACTCTAAAAATGTTTTAAAATATAGAGATATAAATTTATTTACTGAATTCATTAAGTACATTTCGAGTAATTCTTGAAATAGTTGAATCGCAACACAAACAACTGGTATAACTAATTGAACCGACCGAAAAAACTCGACCTCCCGTAGTTGTTTCGTAATATACCATATCGGCTCCTCCAAAATTTGGGTTAGTTCCTTTTGCAATTAGTTTTAATGTAGGAATTTTCTGCGAATCGGGGGTAATTTTATCTGTTTCGTGACCGGATGCACCACCAGTATCAGGACAATTATCACCAAATGTATCATTATTATTTAGTCCGGTATTTTCAAACACCCAAAAATCTTTATCTAATACCCTATATGGATGCCATGATAAATAACCTCTTTCATCGTATTGAACTCCTAATAATGTTGATTCGGGCATTCCTAAATCGCGCCATAGTCCACCTATTTCTGATGTAAATGTATGGCGTTGCTTATTTCTTCTTATTTCTAAAATATCTCTTTTGTAATCCCATACTACTTTGCTCCAAATGGCATTTCCGCCCAAATAAGCCACATGCCCGCCATTTTGAACATAACGATATAAACGATCGTACATTTCTTTGGTATAATATTCAGGATGTGTGTTTAATACAACCGTTTTATATCCTTCTAATAAATTTTCATTTTGCATTAAATCATGCTCTGAATAATGATCCCATGTGTAATTATTTTGATCCATCCATCGCAATAAATAAGTTTCAGCAGCTACTAAATGTCCTCCACGAGCTGTTGGATCGGCATATTTGTTGGGTCGTTGAAAACTAATATTTTCTGAACTGATAACGTTTTCATCCATTTCAAAATCATAAAAAGAACCACCCCCCCAATCGTTATATGCATTCCAGGTATTTGTACTTGATAATACGGCTAATTTAGCTTTGGGAGCCGAACTCGATTTTTTTATTATAAAAGATATCCAAGCAATTTTTCCATCATCAGGATTTATAAGCTTTGCAGAATATAATCCCGATTTCCAACTTGGGTCAACCATTATTTCATAAATAGTTTTCCAATTGCATCCATACGAATAGGAATAACAGTGATAATTTTGTTTTAAAGCTTCTATTCCGCTTTGTTGATGAACAATAATATTGGGCGAACCATTTCTAAAAATTTCTATCGAAAAGTTTGGACTTAAAGCATGAATTTTAAATTCAATTTTTTCGCCCGGTGCATACGATGTTTTATTGGTGTATCCCTCTATGCTCGCTTCATTGATAATAACTTCGGATGAATCGCAATATTTTTTATGTGTAAATGTATCGTTCTTATTTACTTTTGAACAAGAATAAAAAAATAAGGTAAAAATTATTATACAATTTAAGATTGGATATTTCATACACTATAAATTATCTAATTAAACATGAAAAGCGGAATAATTAAAGTTTTATCACTTAATATTCCGCTACAATAAATTTTAAAAATTGAATTATACCTATTTTGTTAAAACTAAATTTTTCTCTTCAATCATTTTTCTTAGATTTATTAAAGCATAGCGCATTCTTCCTAAAGCTGTATTAATGCTTACATTAGTAACATCTGCAATTTCTTTAAAACTCATATCTTTATAGAGCCTCATAATCACAACCTCTCTTTGATCAAATGGTAATTTTCTAATTAATTCACGCAAATCTTTTTTAATCTGCATTTTTACCATTTTATCTTCCATATTTCCTTGACGCAATGGCAATACAGAAAAAATATCAAATTCATCTCCCCCGTCAAATTGAGGATATTTCTTTTTAGCTCTGAAATAATCTATAATTAGGTTATGCGCAATACGGGCAGCCCATGGCAAAAATTTACCTTCTTCGTTATACGAACCCTTTTTTAAAGTAGTAATTATTTTAAAAAAGGTTTCTTGAAAAATATCTTGTGCAACTGACTGATCTCTTACTTGATGATAGATATAGGTAAAAAGTTTTCGCTTATAGCGTTTAAGCAATATTTCAAGCGCTGAATTTTCTCCCTTAATGAACTTTTCGATAAGTTCTTGATCATTGAACTGGTCCATAACAACCTCCTTTTTTAATAAAATATTTAATTAAAAAAGTAAAGTTGTTATTCGATAGGCAGTTCCTCCTTATATAAATTTTAAGCTTTTAT
Source organism: Bacteroidia bacterium (assembly GCA_046299555.1). GTDB lineage: Bacteria > Bacteroidota > Bacteroidia > JACCXN01 > JACCXN01 > CALKJP01. The sequence goes on along the minus strand of JBKBHS010000004.1, from coordinate 187,192 downwards.
AACGCCAAATATATAAAATGGTTACAATAACACAAAAATTTATTGCTTAATTAAAAACAAGCTAAAACTTTTTATTGTTAGCTAAACTGCCAAAAGGCCTCAATTATTTAGTATTTTTGCAAGCTTCAAAAAAATAAATGAATAAAACTAATAACATAGAAAATTTAGATCCAAAACACTTTATCATTATTAAAGGAGCGCGCGTACATAATTTAAAAAATGTTGATATAGCATTTCCACGCAATAAATTTATTGTTGTAACAGGTTTATCCGGTTCCGGCAAATCATCGCTTGCATTTGATACACTTTATGCAGAAGGTCAACGCAGATATGTTGAAAGTTTATCGGCCTACGCACGACAGTTTCTTGGAAAAATTGAAAAACCGGATATTGATTACATAAAAGGAATTGCTCCGGCAATAGCAATAGAACAAAAAGTAAATACCAGAAACCCTCGCTCTACTGTTGGAACAACAACCGAAATTTACGATTACCTAAAATTATTATTCGCCAGAATTGGTAAAACCTTTTCCCCTGTTTCGGGTAATGAAGTTAAAAGAGATACACGCGAAGATGTTTTAAATTTTATTCTCTCACTGCCTAAAGGAACTAAAGTAGCCTTATATGCACCTCTGATTTTAAAAAACAACAGAACTATTTTAGAAGAATTAAAATTATTGTTACAACAAGGATTTTCAAGAATAAGATATAAAAATGAAATTGTTCGTATAGAAGAGTTTGATGACTCCAAAGCATCAGTAAAAGATATTGCAATTTTAATTGATAGATTAACAACCGATACGGAAAATGAAGATAATACCACAAGAATTTACGATTCTATTCAAACAGCATTTTATGAAGGTAATGGAGAATGTATTGTAGAAATTCATTTATCTAACGAGGTTAAAGAACATCGTTTTAATAATCGGTTTGAGTTAGACGGAATAACTTTTGAAGAACCCAGCGTAAACTTTTTCAGTTTTAATAATCCAATCGGAGCTTGTAAATACTGCGAAGGTTATGGAAGCGTAATTGGTATTGACGAAGATTTAGTAATCCCCAACAAAAGTCTTTCAATTTATGAAGATGCCATTGTATGTTGGAAAGGCGATAAAATGAGCGAATGGAAAAATCAACTCATTAAACATGCTCATAAATTTAATTTTCCTATTCACAGACCTTATAATGAATTACATGAAAATCAACGTAAACTACTATGGACAGGGAATAATTATTTTTCGGGATTAAACGACTTTTTTAAACACCTGGAAGAACAAAGCTACAAAATACAATACAGGGTTTTATTATCGCGATACAGAGGAAAGACTAAATGTCCCGAATGCAATGGCTCTCGATTAAGAAAAGATGCTGGTTATGTTAAAATAAACAACCATTCCATTATTGATATTGTTTTAATGTCGGTTTCTCAAGCACGCCTTTTTTTTGAGAACATTAAACTAAATAAATACGAACAAGAAGTAGCCAAGCGATTATTAATTGAAATAAAAAATCGTTTAAAATTTTTAGAAGATGTCGGCTTGGGATATTTATCATTAAACAGATTATCCAATACCCTTTCAGGCGGAGAATCGCAACGCATTAATTTAACTACTGCACTTGGAAGCAGCTTAGTTGGCTCTATGTATATATTAGATGAACCCAGTATTGGTTTACATTCAAGAGATACACAACGTTTGATTGAAATTCTTAAATCGCTACGCAATGTAGGAAACACCGTTATTGTGGTTGAGCATGATGAAGATATCATAAAAGCAGCCGATGAAATTGTTGATATGGGGCCATTGGCCGGAAGCCATGGCGGAGAAGTTGTATTTCAAGGCAAACATGAAGAATTATTAAATTCACAAATAAGCTTAACAGCCAAATACCTAACAGAAAGAGAAAAAATTGAGATCCCGCCTCACCGTAGAAAATGGAAAAAATCAATTCATATAAAAGGCGCTCGAGAAAATAACTTAAAAAACATAAACGTAAATTTCCCATTAAATATCTTAACAGTTGTAACGGGAGTAAGTGGTTCAGGAAAAAGTTCGTTGGTAAAAAAAGTATTATATACAGCTTTAAAGAAACAATTTGGTGCATATGGTGAGCGAACAGGATTATTCGATCAACTATCAGGCGATGTAGATGCTATAAGCGGAGTGGAATTTATAGATCAAAATCCAATTGGAAAATCAACACGTTCCAACCCTGTAACCTATCTAAAAGCCTACGATGAAATAAGAGATTTATTTACTTCGCTGCCACTTGCCAAAGTACGAAATTACAAGCCTGCGTATTTTTCATTTAACGTTGATGGCGGCCGCTGCGAAATGTGCGAAGGCGAAGGTATTATTAAAGTAGAAATGCAATTTATGGCTGATGTGCATCTTACTTGTGATGCCTGCCATGGAAAACGTTTTAAAGATGAAATTTTAGAAATAGAGTATCATGGTAAAAACGTTTATGATATTTTGGAAATGACCATTGATGATGCCATTGATTTTTTTAATTCACACAAAAGTGAAAGCAAAATAGAAACTAAAATTATCGAAAAATTAAAACCCCTACAGGATGTAGGTTTGGGTTATGTAAAATTAGGACAATCATCGAGTACATTAAGCGGTGGCGAAGCACAACGAATTAAATTGGCATCATTTATAGGTAAAGGAAAATCATTACAACCGCTATTATTTATTTTTGATGAACCAACTACCGGATTACATTTTCATGATGTAAAAAAACTATTATCTGCATTTGATGCCTTAATAGAAAATGGTCATTCATTGGTTGTAATTGAACACAATTTAGATATTGTAAAATGTGCCGATTGGGTAATTGATTTAGGCCCAGAAGGCGGTGATGAAGGCGGAACAATTGTTTTTGAAGGAATACCTGATGATTTAATTAAATGTAAAAATTCATATACCGGAAAATATCTGAAAGAAAAATTAGTCAAGAAAAAATAATCCAATTGCATTTTGTATTTTTAGCCATTAAAATTTAAGTCCATGTCAACATTTATTCCCAAATATAGCAAAGAAGAAATATTAGCTATTTACAATAAACCACTTTTAGAGTTGGTTTACGAAGCAGCTACCATACATCGTCAATATCACAATCCGAGAGAAGTTCAAGTTAGCACATTACTTTCTATAAAAACAGGCGGTTGTGCTGAAGACTGTGCTTATTGCCCACAAGCAGCGCGTTATCACACCAACATAAAAACCAATGATTTGATGAGTATTGAAGAAGTTAGAGAAGCTGCCATTAAAGCTAAACAAGCAGGCTCTTCGCGTTTATGTATGGGTGCTGCATGGCGTAATGTTAAAGACAATGACGATTTTGATAAAGTTCTAGAAATGGTACGTACTGTAAATGAATTAAACATGGAAGTTTGCTGTACGCTTGGCATGCTTACTGAAAATCAAGCCAAAAGATTGGCTGATGCAGGTTTATATGCTTACAATCACAACATCGACACATCAGAAGAATATTATAAAGAAATAATTTCCACCCGTTCATTTGACGATAGAATTCAAACCATTACCAATGCCCGTAAAGCAGGAGTTACGGTTTGTTCAGGTGGAATTATAGGTATGGGCGAAAGTGTAGAAGATCGTGTAGGAATGCTTTATACCTTATCGAATTTAGATCCACAACCGGAATCAGTACCTATTAATGCCTTAGTACCTGTAGAAGGCACACCGCTGGAAGATGCTCAATCTGCCTCCATTTGGGAAATGGTACGTATGGTAGCTACAACTCGTATTGTTATGCCAAAGGCCGCTGTTCGACTTTCAGCCGGACGTTTACAAATGAGCATGGAAGGACAAGCGCTTTGTTTTATGGCAGGAGCCAATTCCATTTTTGCAGGCGATAAATTATTAACCACTCCAAATCCTGAATTTAACCAGGATATGCAAATGTTTAAGATACTTGGATTAGTGCCCAAAGAACCTTTTAAAGACGGTAAAAAACCGGAAGTAAAGGAAAGCTACAAAGAGCGTCCTGAAACTGCTGAAAAAGTAAAATGGTCGCGCCCGGGACACGTTATTGAAAAAAATAAAGCAGCTGAAGAAAAAGCAAAAGCGCTAAAAAACATGTAAGCAATAGTATTGTTTACTGTCTAAAATTTCTATGCTAAAAATTGCCTGGTCAAAGTGCTATGCTCATCCCTTGCCGGAAGGACATCGCTTCCCTATGGCTAAATACGAGCTGCTTCCTGAACAATTATTGCACGAAGGCACCATTAGCCATTATAATTTATTTGAACCCAAAATTGCAGAAAGCAACAGTATTTTAGCATGCCATGATGCAACCTATTTTTCACGATTAAAAAATCTGGAACTTACCCAATCTGAAATCAGAAAAATGGGTTTTCCATTATCTGCAGAGTTGGTGCATCGCGAACAGGTTATTATGCAAGGTACTATTGATGCCGCTCTATATGCATTGGAATACGGTGTTGCTTTGAATATTGCCGGTGGCACTCATCATGCCTTTCGCGACAGAGGCGAAGGTTTTTGCCTGCTTAATGATATTGCCATTGCTGCAAAATATTTGTTACAACATCAATTAAAAAAACGCATTTTAGTAGTTGATTTAGATGTACATCAGGGAAATGGAACTGCATCCATTTTTCAAGATGATGAAAATGTTTTTACCTTCTCGATGCATGGAGAAAAAAATTATCCCTTACAAAAAGAAAAATCTAATTTAGATATTGAATTACCCGACCATATTGACGATAACGCTTACCTGAAAATTTTAAAAAATACCTTACCAAAAATTGCAGAAGATTTTGAGCCCGATTTTATTTTTTATCAAAGTGGTGTAGATGTTTTGGCAAGCGATAAATTAGGCAGACTTGGCTTAAGCATAGAAGGCTGCAAAGAACGCGACCGTTTTGTACTTGAATTCTGTAAAGCAAATAAAATTCCCATAGCTGCAAGTATGGGTGGTGGCTACTCCGAAAAACTATCGGATATTATAGAAGCACATGCCAATACCTACCGACTGGCACAACAGATTTTTTTCTAAAAGAAATTATTGGTTATTGGTTATTGGTTATTGAAATTAGTTGAAACTTGTGGAGATTAATGGAGATTAATTGAGATTAATAGAGATTAGTAAAAATTGTTAACCTTATTGAAAATATCTAAATTCATTTTTTAATCTTCACATTTCCACATTTTCTAATCTTCTAATCTTTCAATCTTCCAATCTTCGAATCTTCAAATCTTCAAATCTTCACATTTACACATTTACATATTGAATAATTTTCTAACTAAAAACTTACGACTTACCACTTACGACTTATTCCTTAAAATTAAATTCGCCAGTAAACCCATTGGGATATATGCTAAAATTAAATCACACAAAGTGAACCATAAGGGAGAAGGAAGTAAAACAACATTGATAAATCCTCCAATTAAAAATAAAAAAGAAACCGTAAGTGCAAAATAAAATTTATGCGAAGCAGCTATGAGCATAGCTAAAAGCGCACCAACAAAAGTTCCTAAAGCATGCGCCAGAAAAGGCATTAAAAAATGTTTTGGCTCAAACAAATGCATGGTAGCACGCAAACCTTCCATAGTAGTTACATCTACATCTGCCGGTGGTGGTATTATTTTCCCACTTACAGAAATAATTGCTCCATTTATAATACTACCCACAATGGCACCAATTATTACAGCTAAAATATTTCTTAAAATTTTCATGATTTTTTTTAATTTTTGTTATTTAAATAAGTCTATTTTTAATCTACATTTTTTTTACTGAGAGCTTGGGCTATACAATCTTAAAAACTCATCATATTCCTGCAGAAATGACTTTTTTTGATGGTGAGCTTTCTGATTTTGGATATATTGAAATACTTTTTCAACTACCGATTCGGAAACAGAATAAGCAGCATATCCTGTTTGCCATGCAAATTTTTCAGCAATTAAATTGTTCTGATTAATGAAGTGAGAAGAACTTCCTTTAATCTGTTTGATTACGTCTGCTATTGATTTTTGAGGGCTAAGCAAAAACAAACAATGGATATGGTCGGGCATTCCATTTATTATTCTTACCGGGCAACCTTGTTCCCATAATTGCTCAGAAATAAATTGATAAACCTTTTGTTCAATGCTTTGATGAATCAATGGCATCCTTTCTTTGGTTGCCCAAATGGCGTGAATCCAAATTTTATAGAATGAATGTGGCATAAAATCAAATTTAATAATCGTTTATCACAATAAAACCGTTGAAACGGTTTTGTCCAATCATGCACCTTTTCATAGCCCACGGTTTAAACCGTAGGCTATGGAATGGCAATAATTTATAATGAATGGATTTATCCATTTCCCTCCACCATTTTTATTTGCTCACACATTATTATTTTTATTATGGTGTTCGCGAATTGCCATCAATTTTTATTGGTTGAATTTTCGATGATGGCGATTTCTTCTTCCGTCAACTCGTAGAGTTGGTAAACCAATTGGTCGATTTGGTTTTCTAATTCAGTTGTATCTGCTGAATGTTCTTGAGCCTTCTTAGCCAAAATTTGCTCAACAAGTGTTTCCAATATTTTTTGGATATTACTATCAATCTGCTTGGGCAAAGGAAAATTATTCACGTCATAAACTAAAATCTTAGGAAATGCTCCTTTGGTTGCTTTTGGAGATGAATTGAAATGATAGAATGTTGCTAATTTAGAATTTAATATTGCCAACAAACATTCTAAAGGATAACTGGTTGGATTATCTTTTATAATAATTATTGCAGGGTCGTTATATAGTTCTTCTGATGTAATTGCAGCAAAAATCCTTGGATTTGTAATTTCTCTAATCAAAATTCTCTTCCCTTTGAAATATTTTGGGTCTCTTGGATTTGCAATACCATTGCAATAATCTATATATTCTTTACCATTCCATTTAACTAAATAACGCGTAATGTCTTCTCCATAAAGCCAACGTTTATATTTATTTTCTGGATTTGAGAAATGATGATAAGCTCTATTCTTTATTATCTCATCGGTTTGACCTTGATATTTATCATAAGCAATTAGCCCTTGACTGGTCTCTGGGAAGAGTTCTATCAATGTTTTTTTATTGCTTTTTATTTTTCCTACAATAGTCAGAATTTCTTTTTCTAATTTGAAAACCAAGCCCCAATTTTGAATATTATCTTCTGCTATTTGTTTTGAAATCACAATTCGTTTTCTACTTACGAGGTTTTCAAAACTTTCAGCATTAGCGGTATTTTTGTAACCAAGAGTATATCCCTTGCTATCAGATTTTGTGAATTGGAAAATAATATTTCTAACAGTTGCATCTTCAAAAATATTGAAGTTTGTGCAATCTAATATTTCATCTAAATTCCAATTATCAAACAAATTCAAGCGATATGATTGGGCATATACATTGAATAATATTGTATTAGGAATAATGTAAGATATTACTCCATTTTGTTTTAAAATCTGATGACCTTTATTGATGAACCAATAATAAATCTCGAAATCTGGAACCTTTGAAAGATTTGACACTAAATACTCACGTTCAGTTTTGTCTTTGATAGATACACCATAAGGCGGATTTCCAATAACCACGTCAAAGCCCACAAAATCGCCATCATCATTCAGCACTTCGGGAAATTCAAAACGCCATTCAAAAGCGTTTTCAAAAATTTTATTGTTTTTAATTTCTTCAATTTCTTTTTTTAGTTTTTGTATTTCTGCAAATAATTCTTTTTCACGTTCTTTTGCTTTTTTCTTATTATCTCTACTTCCGTAAAGGGCATCATCTTCTTTAAAAATATTGGGAGCTACTAGTAATCCATATTCATACTCTAATTTTTGCAGTTTTATAACTTTTGGGTCTCGAGAAGAAATTTCGCTTTTAAAATTATTTTTAATATCAGCAATCAGGCGCTCCATTTCTCTTTTCTGTTCCTTACTTTCAGCGTTTCGATAAGTGTCAACGGCTATTCGGTAGCTATCAATTGTCCACTTGCTTTTTTTCAAGGCTTGCTTCAAGTCGGCATCAATGGCAAAACGGCTAACTAACGAGTTTCCGCACTTTATATTGATGTCAATATTCGGAAGTGTTTCAAGTTCAGTGCTGTTTTTGTAGTAAGCATTTTTCAAAAGCTCAATCCACAAACGCAAACGGCAAATTTTTACTGAGTTGGAATTGATGTCCACCCCAAAAAGGCAGTTTTCAATAATGGTTTGCTTTTCGTGGAAAAGCGTTTCTTGTATGCGTTGGCTTTCTTTGTTACTTGGGTTGTATTCAAAAAGTTCTCCTTCTTCGTCTGTTACAATCAATTCATCATTTACTACTTCAACTTGATATTCTTTCAATCTCTTTCCTTCTCGGTCTTGCAGAATTTTCAAGTCGTTTTTTACTGCAATCATTTCATTGAGTGCCGAAACTAAAAAGTGTCCTGAACCAACGGCAGGGTCGCAAATTTTGATGCTGTTTACAATGTTGTTGGCTTCTTTTCGGTCTTCAATTTTGTCGTAAAGTTCTTCAAGAGTTGTGCAGTTCCATTTTTTGGTTTCGTTGAATTTCTGCACAACGGCTTTGCGAATGGTTTCACGGCACATATACATGGTGATGAAACCCGGAGTGAAAAACGAACCGTCTTTGTAGCCGTTTATTTTCTCGAAAATCAATCCAAGAACCGAAGCATTAATCAGCGTTTTGTTGTCTTCCTGAATTTCTTCTCCGCCTTCTGCTCCAAAGTCGTAAGCATCTAAAAACTCAAATAAATATTGAAGCGTGGAAATATTGCCCGTCCGTTTTTTGCCTTGCTGGTCTTTTAGCACGGTTTGCGAAAAAATCGGAATGGTTTTATCGTCTTTCAGATTGCTGATAAACAACGTAACCTGCTCCAAATCGGTCGGCTCGAAAAGCGAAGAATTGAGATAAGGCACTTTCTCGAAAATCTTTTTTACATCTTCGTTTCGTTCGTCATACTTGCGTGCCAACACCTGAAAAAACAAGCTGTTCAGGTCGTCATAGTTCTTGATTTTGTCAAGATTGAGAAACGAATAGGACTTATCACCCTTGTGATATGTGATGAGTTGGGCTTCCAACAACTTTAAAAACAAAATGCGGTTTATCCAAGTAATCGAAAGTTCAAGAGCAACATTAAAAAGTCGTTCTTGCTGTGTACTTCCAAATTGGTTTGGCTTATCGAGTCTGCTAATCTTATCTAAACTATCTAGCTGAATGATTGCATTTTCGAGCAAAGTTCCTGAGTTGCGTTCAGATTCTTTATTGCGTTCAATTAGTTTTTTGCTTCCTTCTTTGGTTTCTGTTAAACCAATTATGTGTAGCAATTCGCTGTAAAAGCGTTTGTCAAGGCTGTTGCTATCGTTGGTGAACGGAAGTTTTAAAAGATGCTCTGGCGAAAGCAATTTGAACAAAGCAATCAATGAATTATCATCTGCTTTGTCGGCATTGCGTAATGGTTTTTGAAAATCTTGAATATTGAAGTAAGTAAATTCAATTTCAGAAGTAATGCTGTCAATAAATGGCTCGGCAATTTGTTTATAGAAAAAGTCTGTTTTAGTGTCTGCCAAACGTCCTGCTTCAAAGTCGTTGAATTGCTTTACAAGGTTTTTGTTTTGAGCAAAAAGTCTGTCGAATAGGGTAGCGTCAAAAATGAACCACTCGTTAATGTTAGTCGCTACCAAATGTTTTACTTCAAGGTTTTTGTGTGTAATTCTCTCTCGTAAATAATACAAAACCAATTCCTGAAACGCTTTTGCGTTCAGTTTTTTGGTTGTAATCATTTCCGATTTGTTGGTCGGCTTTTTAACTTCTAGAATTACGCCAACTGTCGAGTTTGCATTTTGTCCGTTATGTATAACAAGGTCGTTTCGACCTTTGGTATTTATAAAATGGTTTTGCTTGTAATAGGTATCTTTTAAGAAATCAGAAACCAAATTTTTATGAAATTCTTCACTTTCTGAGTCATTAGTTCTGTCTATTAAGGTTTTAAGGTTTTGCTTAAACCTTTCAATATCGGTTCTATTAGGTTTAACTTTTAAAAAGGCTTTGTTCAAGGCCTTTCTAGGTTTCAATTCTTTAATATTCACTGACACAAATTTTAATTCCTATAAAATGCTTAGTAGTTAATTTTTAAATTTCTTCACTATTTGATTCATTTCCTCTGCCCTATTTGTTCCAATTAAAAGCTTTTTCCCATTCTTAAATTCTAACTGCAAGCCATTGTTTCCTTTTACATTGTATGCCTTACCATTAAAACCTAAGCGTAAACCCCAGCCTCCAAATTCTGTTATAGGATTGTATTTACGTACGTAAGCTTTATCTATTTCCTCCCACTTAAAATGCTTGAACTGTAAATGCAATGGGAAAAGCCGTACATAAATTCCTTGTTTATCTATGTTGGTTTCTAATTTCATAATCTTAAACAGTAATGAAATTAAGAGAGTAATTACAAACATGCCCAACAAACCTGCATCGCTCATAGGATTATCGCCAAACATTTCTTTTAAAATTATTTGACGGTAAATACCATACAAAAACATTCCATTAATGCTAAGTAAAATTAACCATATCCACCATTGGGTAAATTTTTGTTTTTCGGTAAAAAGATAATTTGTGTTCATTTTTAAGGTTTTTCAAGCATAAATATAAATATTTTCACCTTTTAAAAACATATTTGCTCGTACCTTGTTATTTTAGGGTTAATAAACAAACTATGCTGCGTATATATTCTTTTTTTCTGCTATTATTAAGCTTTGGGGCAATCGCTCAAAATGCTGTTATTAAAGGTAAAGTATTCAACAGTAAAAATAATGAGGCTATTCCTTTTGCCAATGTGGTAATACAGGGAACCACCACCGGTGCTACTACCGATATTGATGGAAACTATGAAATAAAAAACCTTAATCCCGGACTTTATAATTTGGAAGTGAGTTATGTAGGATTTAAGAAAAAAGTAATTTTTGAAGTTCAGGCTACCAATGCCAAAGCTGCTATTGTAAATATTGCTTTAGAAGAAACGGCCACCGATCTTAAAACAGTAGAAATTACCGGACAGGGCTTTAATAAAACTGAAGAAAGTCCCGTATCGTTACGCACCATTGGAGTTGCTGAAATTGAGCGCAACCCGGGTGGTAACCGCGATATATCGGCCGTTATACGCAACTTTCCGGGTGTAGCCTCTACCCCTGCCTTTCGTAACGATATTATTATACGTGGTGGTGCTCCTAACGAAAACCGTTTTTATCTCGATGGTGTAGAAGTTCCCAACATCAACCACTTTGCCACACAAGGTTCATCAGGTGGTCCGGTAGGGTTAATCAATGTTAACTTTATTCGCGAAGTAGATTTTTATTCCGGTGCTTTTCCGGCTGCCAGAGGCAATGCTTTAAGTTCGGTTTTTGAGTTTAAACAAATTGATGGCAATCCTGATAAATTAAACACCCGACTTACAGTTGGTTCGTCTGATTTTGGAGCTACCTTTGATGGTCCTATAGGCAAAAATGCCAATTTTATTTTTTCGGTAAGACGCTCTTATCTTCAATTTTTATTCAAAGCCATTGGTTTACCATTTTTACCTACTTACAACGATTATCAGTATAAATTCAAATGGAAACTAAACGATAAAAACGAAATATCTTTTATTGGCTTAGGCGCACTGGATGTATTTGAATTGAATAAAAGTGTAAACGATAATATTACCGACCCTGAAACCCTGGAACGCAACAACTATATTTTAGGAAATATTCCCATAAACGACCAATGGAATTATACTTCCGGTTTAGTTTACAAAAACTACAGAGATAAAGCATTTACAACGGTGGTACTAAGTCGAAATATGCTCAAAAACATTGCCTATAAGCATGAAGATAATGATAAAAACAAGCCCAAAACGATTGATTATTATTCAACAGAAGAAGAAAATAAATTTCGTATTGAAAATACATCGCGCAATGGTTCATACAAAAGTAATATAGGTTTAAATTTAGAAACTGCAGAATACAAAAACAGCACCAACAATTTAATTCCTACGCCAATCGGAGTACAACGCATTCAATTTTCTTCATCCTTACATTTTATTAAGTATGGTTTTTTCGCCCAATTAAGTCGCGGATTTTTGGGTGAGCGTTTGGTACTTTCTGCCGGATTACGCAGTGATGGAAACAATTACAACGAACACATGGCAAACCTGTTTAATCAGCTTTCGCCACGATTTTCAGCATCGTATAGCTTAACAACTAAATGGAGTATCAACGCCAATATTGGACGCTATTATCAGTTGCCGGCATATACCGTAATGGGATACAGAGATGCGCAAGGGGTTTTGGTAAATAATAAAAATTTAAAATACATACAGTCAAATCATATCGTAAGTGGATTAGAATACAATACCAGCACCAATGCTCGCTTTACGTTAGAAGGATTTTATAAAACCTATGCCAATTATCCATTTTTATTACGCGACAGTATTTCATTGGCAAACCTGGGTGGCGATTTTGGAGTAATCGGTAACGAACCTGCCATATCCAATTCTACAGGACGAAGCTATGGAATTGAATTTTTAGCACAACAAAAATTAATGAAAGGATTTTTCGGAATTTTGGCTTATACCTTTGTTCGCAGCGAGTTTAAGGATAAAAATGGCAACTATGTTCCAACAGCGTGGGATAGCCGACACATTGTAAATCTTACAGCCGGAAAAAAATTCAAGAAAAATTGGCAAGTGGGTGTGAGAGGAAGATTTAGCGGTGGTGCTCCATTTACGCCATACGATGTTGCAACATCGTCTTTGGTTCAAAACTGGAATGTTAGCGGAAGAGGAGTTTTAGATTTTAACCAATTAAATACCGGCAGATTACCTGCTTTTCATGGTATGGATTTAAGAATAGACAAAGAATATTTCTTTAATAAATGGTCGCTCAACCTATATTTTGATGTTCAGAATGTTTATAATTTTCAATCAGAACTTCAACCTACCCTTTTACTTGATAGAGACATAAATGGCAACCCTCAAATTTTAAATCCAAACGACCCAATAGAGCAACAACGCTACAAAACCAAGGTGGTAAAAAACACTACCGGAACCGTTTTACCATCAATAGGAATTATTCTTGATTTTTAGTTTTAAGGATGTGAAATTGATTGAGATTGGTTGAGATTGGTTGAGATTTAATGAATTATTGAGTTATTGAGTTATTGAGTTATTGAATTTTTGAGTTGTCAAATTATTGAATTACTCAATCTTTAAATCATCAAATTATCAAATCATCAAATCATTAAATCACCAAATCATCAAATCACCAAATCATCAAATCACCAAATCAATAAACTAATGACTTATGACTGATAACTTACGACTGACAAATAACTAAATTTGCCTACCTTTATTCAAGCACACTCAATCTATGCAGGAACTAAATCTTCCCGAATACGATTTTAAAATAGATCAAAAAGAAGAAGGAAATACCATTTATGATATTGCCCGTAAAAAATTTATTGCTCTAACACCTGAGGAATGGGTACGCCAGCATTGGATACATTACCTGCACAAAGAATTAAACTACCCCTTGAGTTTAATGGTAATTGAAGCAGGAATTAAAGTTAATCAATTACAAAAACGAGCAGACATTGTTATTTATAACAAACTAAAACAGCCTTATTTGATTGTAGAATGCAAAGCACCCGAAATAGCTTTAAACAACGATGTATTTAATCAAATAATTACCTATTACAGCACTGTAAAAGCTGAGATTTTGATAGTGAGCAATGGATTAAAACATGTGTGTTTTAGGTTTAATCATCAAACTAAACAAACTGAATTTTTAAAAGAAATTCCTTCTTACAAATCGCTTTGATTTTAAAAAGATTGGACTTAATTTTATACTAAATATTTTAGTATGAAAAAATTTCTCATCGGCATATTTATATTTCTTTCATTAGGACTTTCCGCACAAAACATCATGTTGCGGAATTTTCAAAGAGAAAATGTTAACAATAATGAGCAAATTGTTTTTTTGGTAAAAGGAAATGAAAACGATGTTGCAACAGCAGTTAATTTATGTGGCGGAAAAATAAAATATAAAGTAAATGATATTTTTTCAGTAAATATTCCGGCTTCTAAAGCCTTATTATTTAGTACTTCATTAAAAAATGCCTATACGGAATTTACAACTGCAAAGGGAGAACCACTTGCTGATTCGATGCTGATTAACAATCGTATTGACAGCGTACGTGCCGGTTTGGGAATACTTCCTAAAGGCTACGATGGAGAAGGAGTAATAATAGGCATTATTGATTCAGGAATTGATTTTAATCATCCGGATTTTAAAAATCCAAACGGTACAACGCGCATAAAATATATCTGGGATCATACACAGCCATTTGATGCCATGAGAACTCCACAGCCTTATAATTATGGACAGGAATGGACTTCGGCTGATATTGACGGGGGTATTTGCACACATGATGATCAGCCTCAATACTGGGGACATGGCTCCAATGTTGCCGGAGTAGCTGCAGGAAATGGACTTGCTGTAAACAATTTTGAAGGAGCTGCACCAAAAGCTGACATCATTGCTGTTTCATCTAATTTTAACGCTGCCAACTGGACCAATACCATTGCAGATGCCGTTCATTACATATTTTCAAAAGCAGACTCTTTAGGAAAACCTTGTGTCATAAATGCCAGCTTGGGAACTTATTTAGGTTCGCATGATGCAAGCGATTTAGCGGCACAAACCATTGTGAATTTAGTAAATGCCAAAAATGGAAGAGCCTTTGTTTGCGCTGCCGGTAACGCAGGCCATTTAGCATTTCATGTTGGCAAAACAGTAAATTCTGATACCTCATTTACCTGGTTTCAATACAATCCTTCATTTGGTGGTTATGGAGCGGTATATTTTCAACTATGGGCGGATACCAATAATTTTAATAATGTTCAATTTTCTGTAGGAGCAGATATTGTAAATCCATATTATGAACATAGAGCACATACCAATTTTGATGTTATAACAAACAGATTAAACCAATTAATTTCCGATACACTTTATAATTCAAATGGTGATAGATTAGCCATAGTTCAAACCTGGGCTGAAATTATTGGTCCTAATTATTTTATAGAGATACATATACCACAACCTGATTCCAATGCCAATTATCTTTATCGTTTTTCTACTACAGGTAGCGGCAGATGGGATGTTTGGTCGGCTTCCTTCTTAGGAACATCTAACATTATTTCTAGTATTCCAAGTGTTAGTCAATTCCCTGAAATTGTAAATTACACCTTACCGGATGCCACACAGAATATTGTGAGCAGTTGGAATTGCTCTCCCGATGTAATTTCAGTAGCCAATTACATTAACCGAACATCCTACATAGATTACAATGGGAATACAGTAGTAACCGGTGGTACGCAAGGAGCCTTGTTTTTTCAATCGAGCAGAGGACCCACACGACATAATTATTTTAAACCGGATATTGGAGCCAGTAGCAATGTTACCTTATGCAGCGGTCGTTTGGCAAGTATCAATTCATTATTAATCAACGAACCATTTAAAGTAGCCCCCGGAGGCATGCATAATCGCAATGGAGGTACATCCATTGCCTCGCCTGTTGTTGCTGGAGTGGCAGCATTGTATTTACAGCGTTGCCCCGATGCAAGTATGGCAGAAATAAAACAAGCAATTATTCAAAATGCAATGCGCGATGTACATACCGGAAATAATTTGCCTGATAATAATTTTGGATATGGTAAAATAAATGCGTTAAAAACATTGGAATCATCTGTATTTCAAACCAACATAAGTTACAGTGGCGACACTAATTTATGTCATGGAGAGAGCATAACATTAAATGCTCCGGCCGGTTTTGCTCGATATGAATGGTCAACCGGAGCAACAACTCCATCAATATTCGTTAATCAAAGTGGTGCTTATGCGGTACAGGTATTTGATAGTTCTTCTTGCTCGGGTATTTCAGATACTGTACATATTATAGTACATCCAATTCCTGCGAAACCAACAATTACTCAAAATGGTTTAACGCTCACAGCTTCACCCGCTTACACATATCAATGGTATTATGAAGGTTGGCCAATACCGGGCGCAACACAGCAGAGCTATACTGTAATTGCAAATGGAAGATATAAAGTTAGAATTTGGTCGCCTTATGGATGTACCAACGAATCAGATACATTAATGGTAACCAATGTTGGAACAATAAATTATAGCCCAAATAAAAACATACAAATTTTCCCTAATCCTAATAATGGCAGATTTTATTTGTTTACAGAAACAAGTAATGATAAGCTGGAGTTAAACATCAGCGATCTGAATGGAAAAATAATATACAGCAATCAAATAGTGAATTTACAATCAGGCAGCCCAACTGAAATCAATACAGAACATTTACCCAAAGGGATGTACATAATTCAATTAAAAGGCGAAACAACAAACTACACCAACAAATTGTTAATCCAATAATAAGTTGAAAAAAATAATTCAAATACTATTTAGTTGTTTTTCTATCATCGCTTTTAGTAATATTAAGGCAAATGAAAAAATACCCAATTACCTTATTTTTAAATTAAAGCCCGAAAAACGACAAGAAATAATTGGCAATACTCCCTCTATTAAACTTCAAAGCATTTTTTCCAACTTAGGAATCTATCAAGTAAAGGCTAAATTTCCATTACATAAAAGCCCCGCTATTCCTAAAAACAATAATGAAGAAAAATTGACTGATTTAAGTCTGATTTATGAATGTTTCCATAACGGAAGCGTTGATGAAAATTACATTATCCGAAAATTAATTCAAAGTAGTTTCTTTGAATACGCTGAACCATTTTACATTCCTGAATTATGTTTTCAGCCAAATGATCCAATGCTTCCAAGCCAATACGCTCTCACCTTAGTAAAAGCTTTTGACGCATGGAATTTACATCAAGGTGATACGAATGTAGTTGTTGGTATAACCGATACAGGAATTGATTTAAACCATCCGGATTTATTTCCCAACATAAAAATTAATTATGCAGATCCTATTAACGGAATAGATGATGATGGAGATGGATACACTGATAATTTTTATGGCTGGAATACCGGTGATAATAATCATTTGGTAAGCAGCACTTCTCACCATGGAGTACATGTGGCAGGTATTTCCTCTGCTGTTGTAAATAACGGAATTGGTATAGCTGGTAGCGGTTTTAAATGTAAATTTCTTCCTGTAAAAATTGCAAACAGCGATGGAATGCTTACAGGAGCCTATGATGGCATTGTGTATGCAGCCGACAAAGGCTGTGCTATTATCAACTGCTCATGGGGAAGCCCTGTTTTTTCTCGTTTTGCACAGGATGTAATTAATTATGCCACCATTAATAAAAATGCATTGGTAATTGCCGCTGCAGGAAATAATAATAACGATATAAAATTTTATCCAGCTGCTTATGAATACGTATTATCTGTAGCTGCGACAAGTTATGACGACAGTAAATGGAGTAATTCTTCTTTTGGTTATTATGTAGATATTTCTGCACCCGGCCATAATATTTATTCTACCTGGATTAATGGATACACCAATTCATCAGGAACATCCATGGCCGCTCCATTGGTTGCAGGTGCTGCCGCTTTGGTTAAAAGTAGATTTCCAACATTCACTGCATTGCAGATAGGCGAGATATTGAGAGTAAGTGCCGATGATATTAGTGCACAAAATAATTCTTCATTAGCCAATAAGTTAGGTTCCGGAAGATTAAATATGTTTAAAGCATTAAGCAATCAAAATAAACCATCGTTAATTGTTAGCAATTCATATTTTACCGACAATAATGATGATGCATTTCATATAGGAGATACCATTCGTTTCAGTGCAAAATTTACCAATATGTTATCGCTCTTAGGCGGAGCTTATGCCGTAATTTCAACAGATGCGAACTATTTACAAATTATCAATTCTACTTTTAATGTTGGAACATTAAACACGTTACAATCAACCAATAATCTTTCATCCCCTTTTAGTTTTAAGATTTTATCAAATGCTCCAGAAAATACAACAGCACAAATTAAACTAACAGTATTAGGAGATTTTGGTTTTAAACAGGATTTTTATTTTGATGTAGATGTAAATGTAGATTACATTAATATCAGAGAAAATAAAATATGGACGAGCATAGGCAGTGCCGGACAAATCGGTTATAGCGATATTCAAAAAGGAAGTGGATTAGGATTTATTTATAAAGCAGCCGATGGAGATTATAATTTATTATTTGAAGCAGGACTAATGATAGGAAAAGACTCTATGTATGTTTCTGATTGTATAAGAGGTGAAAACGGATACGATCGCGATTTTTGGGGATATTCCATCATTCAGAAAAAAAACATACCTGTTTATGCTGATTTTGATGCAGAAGGAGGATTTAACGATGCTAATTCAACTACCTATGTTGGTGTTGATGTAAAACAACGAGTTTTTGCATGGAATAATTCACCGGATGATAAATATGTGATAATTCAATACATCATTAAAAATATTTATCCGGCTCCAATTTCTAATGTGTATGCCGGTATTTTTGCCGATTGGGACATCATGAATTATGCTAAAAATAAAAGCGATTATAATGCAGTTAATCAATTAGCCTACGCTTACTCTACTGAAACTAATGGAAAATATGCAGGAATTAAATTACTAAGCAATACAGCCCCTGCCAATTGCTATGCTATTGACAATATTAGTGGTGGTGCCGGAGGAATTGATTTAACATCGTTTGGTTATAGCACTAAAGAAAAATACACAAGCCTTTCAATACAACGTTTGCAATCGGGGCAAGGTATAGATGGTAACGACATCATGCATGTAATGAGCAGTGGCCCATTTAATTTGAATGTAGGAGAAAGTATTGAAATTACATTTGCATTAATTGCCGGTGATAGTTTAAACGATTTGTTAAACTCGGCTCAGGCTGCACAAACAAGATACATTAACAATGTTCCCGATAAAATTTTAGAATATAACACAACGAACGCATCAATCACTATTTTTCCAAATCCTTCCCAAGGATTTGTTAATGTTAATGCTAATATCGAAATTAAACAAATCGATATCATAGATTTATCAGGTCGTTTGATTTACTCTCAAACATCTAATTCAGAAAATAATAATTTACTTAATTTACAGGAATTAAATTCGGGAATTTATTTTATCAAAATTTATACGAATAATTTTCACCAATTACAACGCTTAATTATTTCAAAATAACATTATATATAATTGTTTTTCAATTATTTAAAATAGAATTTTCAGTTTACTTATTTATTTTGTAGTATTGCATCCCTTTATAACCAAAACAATTTAAAGAATGATTGATTTAAGAGGTATAATTTCAATTTCAGGACACAGTGGTTTGTTTAAAGTAGTATCGCAAACCAAATTTGGACTAATAGTAGAATCCATTGCCGATGGCAAACGTATGCCCGCCTATTCCAGTCAGCGAATTAGCGCATTGGAAGATATCAGCGTATTTACTACCGGAGAAGACATGCCATTAGCTGAAGTGTTTCAAAAAATAGCCGAAAAAGAAAACAAAGGTGCTATTCAATTTGATGCAAAATCAAGCAATGATGAATTAAGAAAAAAATTAGAAAGCTATTTGCCAAATTTTGATAAAGATAGAGTTTACGCATCTGATATTAAAAAATTATTCTCATGGTATAATTTATTACAATCGAAAGATTTATTAAATGAACTAAAAGAAGATACCAAAGAAAGCGTTTCGTCTGAAACTGAAAATACAGATTCTTTAAAAGAAGATAAACCCAAAGCTAAAAAAACAGCCAAACCCAAAGAGGAAAAACAAGAAAAAGCAACAAAAGCCAAAGTAGAAAAGAAAGAAGCAGCTCCAAAGAAAACACCAAAAAAAGCTGCTAAAGAAGAAGGCGAAGAAAAGCCGGCTGCTAAAGCAAAAAAGTCTACCACTAAGAAAGCCGATAAATAATCGGCTTTTTTAATTAAATAACTAATGTTATGACAATAAAAACAATAAACATCCCTCAAAAACCAGTTAGAAAATTTTTACCTAAAAATTTAGTAATTGATAATTGGGAAAAACTTTTACCATATTTTGAAAATTTAAAAAACAGAGAACTAAATTCTCTGAAAGATTTAGAAAAATGGCTGCACGATAGAAGCGAACTGGAAGCAGTATTAGAAGAAGATATGGCATGGCGCTATATTAAAATGAATATCGACACAACAAATAAAGAGCTTCAAGAATCATTTGAATTTTTTGTTACACAAATATCTCCAAAAATTGCTCCTTATGATGATATATTAAACAGAAAAATAAATGATTGTTCATATACATCAGAATTAAAGGGCGATGCATATAAAATCTATTTAAGAAGAATTAAAAAAAGCATTGAACTGTATAGAGAAGAAAATATTCCAATTATTACCCAATTACAAACCGATGAGCAAAAATACGGTGCGGTGTGTGCGGCAATGACCGTAGAAATAGATGGAAAAACATTAACACTACAACAAGCAGCCAAATATTTAAAAGAAAACGACAGAAAACTACGTGAAGAAGTATATATTAAAATAAACAAACGAAGATTAGAAGATAAAGAGGAATTAAATAAACAATTTAATCATTTAATAGAACTGCGTCATAAAATGGCGTTGAATGCTGGATTCAAAAATTACCGCGATTACAAACATGAAGAGTTGGGGAGATTTGATTATACCGTACAAGATTGCTTTGCTTTTCATGATGCCATTGCCATTGAAGTAATGCCTCTCATTAATCGTATTGATGAAGAAAGAAAAAAATTATTGCAATTAGATAACTTAAAACCATGGGATACCGAAGTGGATGTAAGTGGAAAAGCACCTTTAAAACCATTTGAAACTGGTGCTGAATTGCTTGAAAAAACAATAAAAGCTTTTTACAGATTAGATTCCTATTTTGGCGAATGTATAGAAATTATGAAAGAAATGGGGCATTTGGATTTAGACTCCAGAATTGGGAAAGCTCCGGGAGGGTTTAACTATCCACTTTACGAAATAGGAGTTCCGTTTATCTATATGAATGCTGCCGGAACCTTGAGAGATTTAGTTACCATGGTTCACGAAGGTGGTCATGCAATTCATTCATTTTTATCACGCGACTTAGAGCTTACCGAATTCAAAAGTGTACCATCAGAAGTAGCAGAATTGGCATCAATGGGAATGGAATTAATTTCAATGGATGTTTGGGATGAGTTTTTTACAAATGAGGAAGATTTAAAAAGAGCGAAAAAAGAGCAGCTTGAAAAAGTTATTGATACACTTCCTTGGGTGGCTGCAATTGATAAATTTCAACATTGGATTTACGAAAACCCATCGCATACGGATGAAGAACGCTACCAAAAATGGAATGAAATAATCAATACGTTTGGAAGTAAAGTAGTTGAATGGACAGGTTTGGAAGAAATACGATCCAATATGTGGCAAAAACAATTGCACTTATATGAAGTACCATTTTACTATATAGAATATGGCATGGCACAATTAGGCGCAATTGCACTATGGCGTAACTACAAACTAAATCCTGAAAAAACTATTGCTCAGTACAAAGAAGCACTAAAACTGGGATACACCAAAAGCATTGGAGAAATATATAAAACTGCAGGTATTCAATTTAATTTTTCAAGAGAATACGTTAAAGAGTTGATGCAATTTATAAGCGATGAATTAAATAAGTTATCGAATTAAAAACTAAAATCTAAATCGAATCTGAGCTTTAACTTCTGAGCGTGTATTACCATTAATTTGCTCTAATCCTGAACCTATGGTATTTCTATTATAATAGAATGTTTGTGCATAGCGCAACCACAAATCTATGTTTTTAACTATCGTGTAACGAAGTGTTAAATATGCTCTTGAACCATTATCGTAAAATGCAGGAATAGAAAAGGCATATAAAACATCATTTTCGTATGCATAAATTCTTGTGTTATAGCTACCAGTTTCAAAAATGGCATATCTAAATGAAAACGAAAGCGGACTGCTTAAGGCTTTATAAATAATATCCTGATAAAATAAGTAGCCGTTTTCAGTTGGATTATTTCCTCTTTTGTAAGTGGTAAACTCTACCCTGTTTCTTAATCTAATGGAAGGGGTAATATTATAGGTTGCATTAAATCGATAGTTATTTTGATTCTCTGCAACAATAAAATCTATATCATCAATATCTTCGGGTGTGTTTCTAAATCTGTTACGCTGGCGATAACGACCATATAATTCAATTTTTTTGGTAGGCACATAGGTTAATTGTGCCATTACTTCATAACCATGAGAGGGGGCATCAACTTGAAACTTCATCCAAGGAAAAATAAATTTATCGTAATAGGCTGTAAAATTCCATTTAGGAGCAGGTATCATTTGAATACCCATTAATAAACCTTGCTCATTGGCAGGTCGCGTATTTTCAGAAATTGGAACTGCATTTAAGGTATGATAATTTCTTGGATAATTACGATGTAAAATGGTTAAAGTAACTCTGGGATCAATACTTAATATTGCCCCATTAATGTAGGCAATAGCTCCGTTATCACTTCGTGAAACTTCACCAAATAAGTTAATATTCCTAAAAACATAATTATAATCAACTCCAATATTAAAAAGCTCATTGGAGTTAAAATCAAATTGATTATAAAACTGTAATTTCCTTTGTAATAAACCATCAAATTCTGTTTTAGCTGCTGTCATTCCAATTTTAAAACTACGCGATTTGTATGTTACATTTCCACCATAAATTCGCTCTTTTAATACATTTCTATCTTCCAATTCGCCAGGAGTTCTATGTAAACCGGATAATTGAAGTGATGAAACTATAATGCCCTCTTCCCTATCGGATGTATCTCCCTGTGCTGTGCTCACATTTGCATCAATTCTTTTTTGCGAATAAAAAAGTGTTGCTTCCACATTTTTTATGATCTGATAAGTAGCTGCTCCACCTCTTAAAAATCTGTTTTCATCCACTGCTATATAAGGTCTTATACCTATTGCGGAGCGTTTGATGTTGGTAATAAAAATAGATTTTCCAAATGCTAATCCTGTCCAAAGCGTTAATCCTTGTCCAAATTGGGCATGAAAATCTCCTATTGCTAAAGCTTTTAAACGCCCTATATTTCTTAAATAAAAATGTGCTGAATAAAAATCAAATCCTCGCTTTTGTGAACCTCTAAAAAATTCTTCTCCTGCATCTTTTTCAGCAGTAAAACCCCAACTTATATTGGTTCCATAATTAAATCGGTAACGCGTATAAATCCTATCTGGACTACCCAGATATCTGGAATTGGGTTTTAATTGCAATAATGAATCTGTTATGGGTGAATAACCAACTTGCTCTTCCAATATGCGCTGCCAACGAATAAATAGTTGATTTTGTCCGTTATCCATCAACTCTCTAAACGATAAGTTAGGACGATTAAAATCAACTTTTACAACTACAAATGGGAGAATACGTTGTATGGTAACTGCATCAAAACCATCAATGGTTTGTAATTCATAAATGGCTATTAACTTACCGTTTTTAGCTATATGATTTAAAAGATTATTGATTTGAATATCGTCCAATAACCCGAACTGCTCCAATTCTTCGCGTGTGGCAAAATTCAAATTGATGGGATTTTCAAGATAATATTTCAATTCATCAAGCAGAACTGTATAATCTAAATTTTCATCTTCTGCTTGTTCTGCTATGGTTTCAATTTTTTGTTCAATAACATTTTCTTTCCTTGGATCTCCCTGATCGGGAACCTGAGCATATAATTCATTGTTTGAACATAGAAAATAAATGTTCAATATAAATAAAACGAGATATTTGAATGCTTTTTTCAAGTATTAAATTTGAGAATTTGTTTTGTTTTTATTAAACAAATTTACACCACTTCCCGGCACATAGCTTAATCCAAACTGTGGAACATATCCTAAAACGGAATGATGCGAAGCTCCAAAATCGAACTGAAAGTTTTGCATATTAATACCAAAACCAAATGCAATGATATTAGGGTTGTTTGAAACGCCTGTTCTTAAATAAAAGTAATCATTGAATTTATATTCTAAACCGGCTTTTAAAACAGGTTTAAAATACGTGCTTTTTTCAGTTTCGGCAGTAATAAAAACGTGTTTTGAAAAGCGATAATTTAATCCTAATCTGAAAATAGTAGGTGTTCGTTCATTATTATAATCTGCAAGTTTGGTACGGGTTGGATTATAAATATGTGCGCCTATTTTTAAATCTTTGGTTAAATTGGCCAAAACACCCAATTCGGCTGTTACAGCATGTCTTTGTCCATATCCTTCTGCTATAAATAACCCTACATAATTCATTTGTACACCGGCAGAAAAAACTTCTCCGAATTTTTGAGAGTAAGCTAATCCGACTTTATTCTCATTATATTGAGAAAAGCCAAATTGCGTAACACTTAAACCGAATGCTCCATTTTTATAAGGCATTGCAATAGCAGCACCTTTGGTACTTAATTCTTTAACTGCAAAACGATTTTCGTAATATACACCGGCTGTAAAACCGCTTAAATGAGCTAATCCTGCCTGATTATGATAGGTTGACCAAACATCTGACAAGGTAACAGAAGAGCCTGCCATAGCACCGGCACGTGCTCCAACAGGATGATTATTATTTCCTGCATTAATGTTTAAACAATGAAATAATAAACTTACAAAAAAAAGTAGCTTTTTATACATATATTATTTTTGGCGTTCTTTCTTTAATTCCTGATTGGCAAGTTCGATTTTTTGTTTTAAGCCAAGTTTAAATTCAATGATTTTTTTCATTAATTCTTCATTACCTGCTCCAATAATTTGAGCAGCCAAAATTCCTGCATTTTGTGCAGCATTTAAAGCAACTGTTGCCACAGGAACTCCATTTGGCATTTGTAAAATAGATAGTATGGAATCCCACCCATCAATAGAATTGCTTGATTTTACCGGAACTCCAATAATGGGTAATGGACTTAAGGATGCAACCATTCCGGGTAAATGTGCTGCTCCGCCTGCTCCTGCTATAATCACTTTTATTCCTCTGGTATGGGCATTTTTAGCATAATCAAACATTTTTTCCGGTGTTCTGTGCGCTGATACTACCTCTACCTCTACTCCTACTCCAAATTGTTCTAAAATATCTGCGGCTGCCTTCATAACGGGATAGTCAGAATTGCTTCCCATTATTATTCCTACTTCTACTTTTTGCATAGTATGATTTTATAAAATCGAAATTTAGTAAAAAATTAACTTACTTAAATTAAATGTGCTTTGTCTTTAATCAAGCAATTACTTTTAATACACCTCTAATTTGTTCAGCCTTATTAAGCACATCTTCAACGCTATCTCCTAAAATAGTTATATGCCCCATTTTTCTAAATGGTTTTGTAGTGGCTTTACCATACCAATGTGGTTTTACTCCACTTATTTTCAATACCTCATCTAAACCGCTCAAAATTGCATTACCATTATAATCTCTGTGTCCCAATAAATTTAACATTAGCGATGGTTTAACAATGGATGTATCTCCTAATGGCCAGTTCATAATTGCTCGTAAATGCTGCTCGTACTGCGAAGTTAAATTGGCTTCAATAGTATGATGCCCACTGTTATGTGGACGTGGAGCCATTTCATTTACCAGTATTTCATTGTTTTTGGTTAAAAACATTTCAACAGCTAATACCCCTACAATTTTAAGTTTGTCGGCAATAGTAATAGCAATTTCTTCTGCTTTTCTCTCAATATCATCCGAAATTCTTGCAGGGCTTAGTAAATTATCTACCAAATTCACTTCAGGGTTAAACACCATTTCTACTACCGGAAAAGTTTTTATTTCACCGGATGCATTTCGGGCAACTATTACTGAAATTTCCATGGCAATATCTGTAAATGCTTCCAAAACCGATGGTGCATCAAAAGCTTCTGCTATGTCGCTTTCTGTTTTTACCGGTTTTACTCCTTTACCGTCATAACCTCCTTTACGCATTTTTTGCATAACAGGAAGCATTGTTTTATGCATTTCAATTTCAGCTCTATTATTTACTAAAACAAAAGGTGAAGTTGGAATTTTATTTTCCAGATAAAACATTTTTTGCAAACCCTTGTCCTGAATAACACGCAATACGGATGGCTGTGGATATACTAATTTCCCTTCTTTTTCTAATTGCTCAAGCGCTTCAATATTTACGTGTTCAATTTCGATAGTAATTAAATCAGCTTGTTTCCCGAATTGGTAAACTGTATCATAATCTTTAAAACTACCTACTGTAAAATTTTTACAAATTTTACTGCAAGAACAGTTGGGATCAGGATCCAAAACATAAAAATCAAGATTAAAATCATATGCCTTTTGAAGGAACATTTTCCCTAATTGCCCTCCGCCTAAAATTCCTATTGATTTAATTTGTTTCATACAATTATTTTCCCGGAAGTAAATATACTGAATGCTTTTAAATTTAAGCAGTTTATCTATTGTTCTTTAATTCCAAACAGTTCAATTTTTTCAATTCTTGCACCTGCATATTCTATTACGGTATTATACTCAAATTTTTTATGCGCTTGAATTGAAACTGCAATATATTTTAACTCAGGATTTAATATTAACCTGCGATGAATTCCTGTTTTTACATCCTCATCTATTAATAAATCGCAAAGAATAGCTAAAGGATCCCAATAACCGTATTGAATATTCTCTCTAACAAATACAAACTCTTTTTTTAAATCAGCAATTCTATCTTGATAAAATTCTCCTTTTGGATTCCTATGCCCTTTTTTGCCACTTATTCCCATATCTTTTGCATGTTTTTTAGCAACATCAAAAAGCAATTTATCCGGATATAATGGATTTACCGGTGGTAAATTTTTCATTTCTTTTACCATTTTCCAATACCATGAATTTTTGGGAATATCGTATTGCTTTAAATACGACTGCATGTATGTTTTAATAAACAACTGCGGATTCATACGAACCAGATTGGTATAATAAATAAGTTTTTTTTCTTGAGAACTCAAATAATCTACATCTTTGGCTGTATTGGCCATTTCAAGCACTTTAGGATCCCATTGAAAATAATAAGGGTCTTGCTGAGCAACAAGTTTTATAGAACTAAAAATAAAAACAAGTAATATCCAACGCACTATCTGGGGGAATTTACAAAAACAAAAGTACACAAACTTATTAGAACACTTTTTTTCCTTTTATAAATGTATTAACAACTTTTAGTTGATGAAGTTGATTTTCCGGAATTTCCATTAAATCTCTATCAAAAACAACAAATGTTGCATCTTTTCCTACTTCAAGACTACCTTTTTCATTTTCTTCAAAATTACCAATGGCTGCCCATATTGTCATGGCACGTAAAGCTTGCTCTCTGCTTAAGGCTTCCTTTTTATTAAAACTCTCTTTAGGAAATCCATTTTGATCTTTTCTGCTTACAGCAGCATAAAATCCAAACATGGGATTTGGAAATTCAACCGGAAAATCGCTACCATAAACAAGCATTCCATTTTGTTTTAATAAAGATTGATAGGCATAGGCATGCGCGATACGTTCTTTTCCAAGTCTTTCTTCTGCCCAATACATATCTGAGGTAGCATGAACAGGCTGCACCGAAGGCAATACACTATAGCTTTTAAACTTTTCTAAATCGGCTGGATTGACAACTTGAGCATGTTCTATCCTCCAGCGATAATCATTAAACTCTTTTAAAACTTCACCATAAATATCTAACACCAATCTATTGGCAGAATCGCCTATGCAATGTGTATTCATTTGAAAACCTTTTTCATAAAGCAGTTTGGCATAATATCTTAAAGTATCAGCACTTGTTAAAAGTAATCCTTTATAATTTTTCTGATCGTTATATTCTTCTAACATTAAAGCTCCTCTTGAACCCAATGCACCATCGGCATAAAACTTAAAAGAACGAACATGCAATTTGTCTGTTTTGTAAATTCCATTATTTAAAAAGTATTGAATATTTTTTGGTTCAGGTAAAAGCATGGCATACACCGGCATATTTAATTCGCCTGCTTTTTGAAGGGAATCAAGCAACATTATTTCGTCATAACGCAAACCGGCATCAGTAAGCGAAGTAAGTCCTAAAGCAAATAAATCATTCTCTGCTTTTTTAGCTAATTCGGCAAATTTTTCAGGCTTAGGCATTGGAATTACTTCCATAACGGCATCCATGGCTTTATCAATAAGCACTCCGGTTAGTTGGCCATTCTCTGTAATTAATGTTCCGCCATTAATTTTTTGCCCTAATTTAATCCCTGCTAAATCTAATGCCTTTTGATTGGCAATGGCTGCATGACCATCAACACGGGTTAAAAAAACCGGTTTATCCGGAAACAAGCTATCCAGCTTTTGTTTGTTGGGAAACGTTTTATCTTTCCATAAATTTTGATCCCATCCCCTGCCAATAATCCATTCATTATCTGTTTTTGAAGCATATTCAGACACCTTATCAAGGGTTTCTTCCCAAGAATTTAATCCATATAAAGCTACCTCATCATAACTTTTAATAAAACCAATAAAATGGCAATGCGCATCAATAAAACCCGGATAAATAAATTTCTTACCTGCATCGTATTTAATTTTAGGAGCATAGTGATTAATCAATTCATTAAAATTTCCAATGGCTACAATTTTACCTTCATGAATTATCATGCATTCTGCCAAAGAAAATTCATCATCAACGGTATAAATTTTGGCATTTAACACCATCATATCTACTGCCTGTTTTTGCGAACAGGCAGTAATAAAAACAAGTAATATTAAAGCGTAAAAGAGCTTAAAAAGATTTTCTTTCATTTAAATTGTTTTATGAATATACATAGCATTTGCTTGTGCTGTAGGGGTAATAATTATATCGTTTATACAAACATGCGCAGGACGAGAAGCAGCAAAATAAACTATTTCCGCAATATCCTGTGCATAAAGAGGAGTAAACCCATTGTAAACGTTTTTGGCTTTTTCTGCATCGCCTTTATAGCGCACCAATGAAAATTCTGTTTCTGCTGCGCCCGGGCAAATACCTGTAACTTTTATGCCATGTTCGAGCATATCTATTCGCATGGCTTTGGTAATAGCATCTACCGCATGTTTGGTAGCACAATAAACATTTCCTTTTTGATACACTTCTTTACCGGCTATAGAGCCTATATTAAAAACATGTGCATTGCCTGTTTTAATTAACAAAGGCATTACCGCTCTTGATACATACAATAAACCTTTTACATTGGTATCAATCATGGTATCCCAATCTTCAATTTCTCCCTCCTGAATAAGATTAAGACCTTGAGCTAATCCGGCATTATTAACTAAAATATTTATGTTTTGCCATTTTCCTGTTAAACTTTCAACAGCTTGTTTTACAGCATTTTTATCTCTTACATCAAATGGTAATTGCAAAACATCAGCACCATTTTTACGCAATTCTTTTTCGAGTTCGTCAAGGCGATTTTTTCTTCGACCATTTATAATTATATCATAATTATTTTTTGAAAATATTTCAGCAATGGCTTTTCCAAAGCCGGCTGTAGCTCCGGTAACAAATACTATTTTTTTCATATTAATTTATTTATGATGGGATATTTTTGAATTATTTTTTCAATGTTTAAACATTGAAAAAGAATTAAAAGTAAAAATGGCATTAAAGGCAATTTATATCTTACAATTGCACCTAAAATTGGAGTTGTTAATCCAATCATAGTAGCTAAATAAACTATAAAAACCAATGCAAACATACTAAAGTACTGCACTTGCTTATCAGGTTTTTTAAAGTTTAAAATCACCAATATTACAAGTAATAACAGTAATAAATTTTCAAAAAAAGGCATTAAATACATCATTGATTTTAGCTCCAAAATATGCGGTCTAAATAAGCTATTAATTATTGCTTGAGGACTATGCAACATAATACTCATAGCTGATTTTTCAAATGGTATTGGTGCTATAGTACTTTTAGCCCCCCATTCGTTGGCAACATTTATAAAATCGTTTCGCTTAAACCATAATTTATTTACAATATCTAACTCAGGATGTATCCATTTTAAATTAAATATTAGTAAAACAAATGCTACTTGAATACAAAAAAAGAACAACCAAGTATGCTTTACAGGAAGTTTTTTTATAATAAAATAAGTTAATGCAGCAGGTATCAAACATAGTAATACATATACTTTAATACTTGCCAATACCAATATTCCCATAATAAAAAACAAGAAAGTTTTTATATTAAAATATTGTTCATTAAAAGAATTAAAGAAACCATAACAAAATAAACCTAATCCAAAAATCACGATACCTTCTTTTAATACACCGGAGCCCCAAAACAAAACGGTTGGCATTAAAAATACAGCTATGAATAATAATTTAGGTTTTGTAACAAAAAATCGAATTAGACTTTTGTATAATAAAAATAGACCGCTAAATGAAAGAAAATTCATGAAAATCGTATGCACATGAAAATTGCCCCACGAGAAAAAATGTACTAAGGCATTAAATCGAATAATGGTTCTGTTATCAATTATCCAAGCATAATTATATTCTTTATCCCAGTTCATTAAACGCTCGTAGAATGGTTTTAATTCTTCGTTTTCTCTTCCCTTATCAAAGAATAATTCAATAAAATAAATTGGTTTTTGTAAAAAAGCTTCAAACATTATGGCAGCATCATCAAAATAACGATACTGGTCGCCTGTACCTCTATCAGAATAATAAAAAGTGTAGATATACCAGATAATAAAACCGAATATAATTTTTAGATTAAAAGCAAACAAGGAGGCTTTTAACCCAAGTTCAGGCAAATGAAAAACCTTAAACTTAACAATAAGCCAGTTAAATAAAATTAAATAAATAAGTGGAAGTAAAATTTCAGACATCAATCATTATTCAATTATAGCAGGACGTTCCGTAATTTCATGATAGCATAAAACACCTTTTGAGAAATAATGTCCTACCAAACTTTTTCGTGTGGCACCTTTTCGATTTATTTTTTTACCACCATGAATCAAATTGGCATGCCATATTAATACATCGCCTTTTTTAGCAGTAAATTCAACGGGCTGCAAATTATGTTCTTTTATTAATTGCTGAATTTTAATCTCATAATTGGTGTAATTATTAGCTCCAAGCCAAAGAGATGTATTTCCGGTTTCAAAATCTTCATTAAACACATAAGGCAAACGGTGGCTACCCGGATAGTAATAAACAGGACCTGCATCGGTATCAATATCTTCTAAAGCAACCCATACTCCTACTAAATATCCTTTAGGTTCAGTACTCATATGAATAAAATCTGAATGAGGGTTTTGTTGACTTCCTTCAAAAAAATTAATGGTTTGAAATAAATCGGTTTCTTTTCCCAATAAAAACGAAATTAAACGCAAAAGCTCTTTATCGCGCATCATGATGTTTACCTTTTCTGAATATCTAAAGGCATCCATTATTCTGCCACCGGTATAGTTATAATCAATTTTTTGTTGTTTAAACAACGACTCTACTTCTTTATATGTTTCGTCAACTTGTTGTTCGCTGAAATATTTTTCTAAAACGATATAACCCTTATCAATCCACTGATGAAATTGATTTTGGATAGATTCAGGGAAGGTACTTGTTGCAGGGTGTTCGGCTAATTTTTCTTTTGCATCATATTTATCAAGCCAAGGGATTTCGGTAGCAGGTATTTTTATATCTTTATGAGAAAGGGAACTGTAAATACTTTTATCAATTCCATATTTCTT
The DNA here is from genome assembly GCA_046299555.1 of Bacteroidia bacterium. Taxonomy (GTDB): domain Bacteria; phylum Bacteroidota; class Bacteroidia; order JACCXN01; family JACCXN01; genus CALKJP01. Next base: position 155,399 of record JBKBHS010000004.1, on the reverse strand, counting down.
ATATAATATTTTATTGTGTTTTAACTTATTTATTTTCCATAAATTATATAAAACATAAGACGGCTTAAATTTGCGGAAAATCCCCCTATATTTCTGGATTAATTTATTCATTGTTTAACTTTATTAAAAGTTGTTAAAAATAAGAATAATTAGGCTGTTACACCATCCTAAATAATTATTTGAGGAATTAAATTTACGTATATTTGGGCTCTTAATTTTAAACAAATGCGATTAATTATTTTAATAAACTTATTTATTATATTCCTTTCCTGCACCTCCGGTAAAAAAGGCAATGTAACTATTAACGGCAAATTAGAAAATAGCAATGGTGAAACAGTAATATTGGAACAACTTACTTTTTCGCAAGCCATTGTTAAAGATTCTGCAAAAATTAATAAAAACGGAGAATTTGAAATAATTACTAATTTACCCGAAAAAGGATTTTATCGTTTAAAAATTAACCCTCAAAATTTTATCATACTTATATTGGATACAATTGAAAATATTACCATTAAAGCCTCTGCAACAAACATGGCAGAAAATTATTCTATTGAAGGTACTTCTGAGGATTCTAAATTACTGCAGAAATTAAATGAATATTTAAAAATAGGGTCTGTTAAACGCGATTCGCTACAAAGAATTTTTATGTCAAAGCAAGGCGACCCGAATATAGAACAAATAGGTGCTCAATTAGAATCGGAATTTAATGAAACCATTAAAGAACAAATTGAATACATAAAACAATTTATTACTGAAAACAAATATTCTTTTGCTTCGCTTGCAGCCATAGAACAACTAAATCCTGAAAACGATTTAGAAATATACAAAATTCTTCATGATGGATTAAATGAAAAATACCCCAACTCAAGTTATGTTCAAGCATTTACTTCGCGATACAAAGAGCTTTCAAAATTGGCTATTGGAGCAGAAGCCCCTGATATTGTAATGAATACCCCATCAGGCGAACCGCTTTCATTATCTTCATTAAGAGGGAAAGTGGTGTTAATCGATTTTTGGGCATCATGGTGCAAACCTTGTAGAATGGAAAACCCAAATGTGGTTAAACTCTATGCTAAATATAAAGATAAAGGTTTTGAAATTTTAGGTGTATCGTTAGACCGTGAAAAAGCAGCTTGGGAGCAAGCCATAAAAGAAGATAATTTAACTTGGAAACACATCAGCGATTTGGCATTTTGGAACTCTTCCGTTGTTAAACAATACAATATTACAGGTGTACCCTACACTGTTTTAGTAGATAAAGATGGTAAAATAATAGCCAAAGGGTTAAGAGGGGCTCAATTAGAACAAAAACTGGAAGAAATTTTTAAAGGTTCTTAAACATTGAAAATCGTTGATATGAAATTTATCCATAAGCCTCGCATTTTATTCGCGGGGCTTTTGTATTTAAGCTCGGCATTCGCATTTGCGCAAAAAAATAAAGAATACTTTCAACAGGAAGTAAATTATACAATTGATGTAAAATTAGATGATAAAAAACATGAATTGCATGGCTATATCATCATAGAATACATCAATAACTCTCCTGATACTTTGCATGGCATATACATGCACTTATGGCCTAATGCATATAAAAACCATCAAACAGCATTAGCCAAACAATTATTAGAAGGTGGAGCTACCGAATTTTACTATTCAAAAGAAGAAGAACGTGGGTATATTGATAGTTTAGATTTTAAGGTTGATGGCCAAACCGTTCGCTGGGATTACGATAAAGATTATATTGATATTGCTTTATTAAAATTGAATAATTCCTTATTACCCGGAAAAAAAATTACCATTACCACTCCTTTTAAAGTAAAAATTCCTGTTGGTAAGTTTTCTCGTTTAGGACATGATGATAAATCCTATATGATTTCGCAATGGTACCCAAAGCCTGCGGTTTACGATAAGAACGGATGGAACCAAATGACTTATTTAAATCAAGGAGAATTTTATTCAGAGTTTGGAAGCTTTGATGTAAAAATTACGCTTCCGGCTTTTTATCGCGTAGGAGCTACAGGCGATTTACAAACTGCATCCGAAATTGCTTTTTTAGATAGTTTAGCGGCTATAACTCAATCCCTACAGTCGCCTGAAAAAGGATTCTTTAATTTCCCAAAAGAAGAGCCATTAAAAACCATTCATTATAAGCAAAAAAATATACATGATTTTGCATGGTTTTGCAGTCGCGAATATTACGTAAGAAAAGGTGAAGTTGAACTACCCAACAGTGGCAGAAGAGTAACTACCTATACCATGTTTAGCGAAGATGGTTTTAATGCCTGGCGCAATAGTATTGAATATATGAATGATGCGCTTTATTATTATTCCAAATGGTTAGGCGATTACCCTTACAATCAGGCAACAGCGGTAGAAGGCTTGCTAGATGCAGGAGGTGGCATGGAATATCCGAATGTTACGGTTATAACATCTATGGAAGATCCTTTTACACTAGAAGTAACCATTATGCACGAAATAGGACATAATTGGTTTTATGGCATTTTAGGCAGCAACGAGCGCAAACATCCATGGATGGACGAAGGTTTAAACTCATATTACGAAGCTCGTTATATCCACACAAAATATCCAAAGGCAGGAATATTAGGCAAAGGTCAATCCGGTTTATTGGGCTTTTTGGGCTTAGGCAATTCAAACCATTTAACACAATTTGAATTGGGATACTTTTTTCAAGCAAGAAAAAACGAAGACCAACCCATTGAACTTCCTTCCGAAAAGTTTTCAGAATTAAATTATGGTGCCATAGTGTATGGTAAATCAGCATTGGTATTTACCTATTTGGAAGCCTATTTGGGACAAGAAAAAATGGACGAAATAATGAAAGCCTATTACGAAAAATGGAAATTTAAACATCCTCAACCCGAAGATTTAAGAGCCATTTTTGAAGAGAAAAGCGGAAAAGATTTAAGCTGGTTTTTTGATGAAATAATTGGTACCAATAAAAAAATTGACTACAAAATAAAATCCGTAAAAAAAGGATTATGCAGCAATAGCTTTACAGGCGATTGCTACAAGGTAAAAATTAAAAACAAAAACGGAATAGCATCTCCTTTTAGTCTTTCTTACATCAACAACGAAAATAAAATTTCAGCTACCGAATGGTTCGATGGATTTACCGGCACTAAAACCGTGGATGTATTTTTTATGAATCCGGATAAAATACGAATTGATGCCAATGAAAATATTCCTGAAATAAACCGACAAAACAATACCATACGAACAAAAGGTATGTTTAAGAATATTGAAAAAATACAGTTTCAATGGTTAGGTAAAGTTGAAAACCCGGAAGTAACACAAATATTTTACACTCCGGTTGTTGGCTGGAATCAATACAATAAAGTAATGCCTGGAATAGCTTTTTATAATAGTTTAATTCCGCAAAAACGCTTTGAGTATGTGCTCGTTCCTATGTATGCCACCAATACCAACACCTTTACGGGTACAGGTAAAATTAATTATAACTTTTTACCACAAAATAATTTCAAACGCCTATCGCCCGGAATAAGCGCCTCTCACTTTAGTTATGGCAATATCAACAATCATAATCTAACATTTACCAAAATAGTCCCCGAAATTGTATTTGATGTAATGAATAAAAATGCCCGAAGTTTTTATAGTACATCACTAAGTTTCAGGTATTATTTTATAGCTAAAGATGAAAGTGTTCCTGCCTTTGATGCTAATAGAATTTTTACAAATTACAAAAAAGAAACTAAACAATATGATGTAAGAGAAGCGCAATACCTAATAAAATCTAAACATCCCATTCGTCCGCATAGCCTTCAAATAACGGTGCATGAAAATACCGAAATGGCAAAGGTGTTTGGCGAAGCAAAAATACTTTTTAAATATCCTGAAAAGAAGAAAGGAGTTGATGTACGCCTATTTGCCGGTTCATTTATTTTCAATAATTCTAGAAACGGATATTACAATTTCGGAATGAGCGGTAATAATGATTATCTTTTTAATCATATCATGCTTGGGAGAACTGATTTTAAAGGAAGCCTCTCTAATCAGCTTATTCCAAACGATGGAGGATTTAAAAATTTAACCGCATTACAATCAGACCGTAATTGGTTAAGCGCCATCAATATTCAGGCAGCATTGCCATTAAAACTACCATTGGCAGTATATGCCGATGCAGGAATTTCTTCAGCATCGTTACAAACCAGCGACCAGTTAGTTTGGGCCTATGGCGTAGCTATTACAGTTATTCCAAAAGTATTTGAAATATATATGCCACTTGGTATGTCGAGTGATTTAAATCAATTGAGTTATGGCGAAAAAGTGAGATTTATGCTTAATTTTAGCCTGTTAAATCCTTTTGAACAAATTAAAAATTTCTCATTCTGATAAGAAGCAATATATATTTTCTTTCTGATTTTCATTTAGGTGTTCCCACACGCGAAAAAAGTTTGGAACGCGAAAAACGCATTGTTCGTTTTTTAAATCAAATTAAAGATGATGCCAAAGAAATTTACATCATGGGCGATGTATTTGATTTTTGGTTTGAATATAAAACTGTTGTTCCCAAAGGATATACACGCCTGCTTGGCACCATAGCGCATTTGGCTGATTCGGGAATCCCCATTCATCTCTTTACCGGCAATCATGATATGTGGAGCTTTACTTATTTTCAGGAAGAGTTGGGAGTGAAATTGTACAAAGAACCGATATTAAAAGAAATTGACGGCAAAAAATTTTTTTTGGGGCATGGCGATGGATTAGGCCCCGGTGATAAAGGATATAAGTTGATTAAAAAAATTTTTGCCAATCCCTTTTGCCAATGGTTATTTGCACGATTGCATCCCAATTTTGGCATAGGACTGGCTAATTATTTCAGCCGAAAAAGCAGAATGGCCAATGCTGAAGCAGACGAAATATTTTTAGGCGAAAACGAAGAATGGCTGATACAGTTTTGCAAAGAATACCTTTTAAAAAATCCTCCGGTTGATTATTTTATTTTCGGACATCGTCATTTGCCATTGGATATATCGTTAGATAAAGGCGCTCGCTACATTAACTTAGGCGAATGGGTAAAATATAATTCCTATGCGGTATTTGATGGAAAAAATGTGGAGTTGAAATATTTTGAAAAGGAATAAGAAATTATTCTTTCTTTTATCTTTCCTAATTAAAGTTTTAACTCCTCCCTTACTCTTCCAATAAATCGGGACAAGCTCTCTCGAGAGGGAAGTTGAATTTTAAGGGTGCTTACAACACCGTTAACGTGCCTTTTTCTATTATTACCTCGCCTGTTTTGGTGCTTAGCTCAATTATGTAATAATATACGCCTTGCGGGGCAGGTTTATTCTTGTGTGTAGCATCCCATAATTGTGTTTTGCTTAAAACATCCGTACTTATGCCTGATATCTTATGCCTGTGGACTTCCTCGCCCCACCTGTTATATAACGTTACACTCACCTCTTTTACCCCTCTGCTCTCTAACATAAAGGCATCGTTTAAACCATCTGCATTGGGGCTTATTACATTGGGTAGTTTGTAATGCAGCGAGCTATCGCTTGCTGGGGGTGGCTCAAGGGGCTTTTGCACCGTATCTTCGCACAAAAAAAGCTCTACCATATCTATAAAATAGGCGGTTGAACCATAACCATCAAAATCATATCGTTCAAATCGAGTTTGACTATTGGGATAAAAATTACCAATTGCTAAAAACTCCTCTCCGCCTTTGGCAATATACTTGCCCTCTATTTTTACCCAATTGAGCGTATCGTCTAATATTTTTGTGCTATCGCCTATTACAGGTGTGCCATATATATTATTACAACTCCACAACCACCATGAACTATTAAAATAATAAATAGAATCGGCATAAATGCTGTCTTTTGATAAAATTAAGCCTAAGGCATTGCTGCCACCATAAACAAACTTTGCCGCATAGTCACTTAAACTAGCATAAAAACTTACACAGTATTCCTTACCTGCCTGCAAGGGCGCTTTAAGCCTTTGTGCTAAATACTCTCTAAAGCCGTCATAGCTAGATAAATTGTTGTCCCAACTAATTAGAACATATGCCTTCCCTTCTTTGGCCCATTGGTAGCCTCTAATGTTTTCAGGAACACCTGCTGAGGTTGTATTGGGATAATCCAAACATTCGTGCATATATTCCGGAGTACCAAAACAATCAGGGTTATACCAATGGGTTAAAGAGTTATAGTCTATAAACACACAATTGCCGGTATATTCCTCAAAACTTGGATTATGCACCAAATTGTTTTGTGCATTAACCAATAGGCTATATACCATAACAACACTTATTATAAGTCCATGCAAGCGCATATATTTGCTTTACTTAATTAATATAAACTTAGCGCTATGCTGTTCTATGCCTTCTACTATTATGCGCATAAAATACACTCCGCTTTCCCATTGCTTTTCGTTTATTTCTATTAGGCCTTCTGTATTGTTTATAGCAATAGTTTTAACGTGTACTCCTAATGTATAATTTCAGTTAAGCTAATTTAGAAAAAATTTAGATTCTTTTATTGCTTAATGTGTAAACGGCAGGAGTTATTTATTAAATGGTAACACCTCCCTTAATTTTCTAATAAATCGGGAGAGGCAATTCCTTCTCCCTGAGGGGGAAGTTAGAAGGGGGTTATAGTACCGTTACCATGCCTTTTTCTATTATTACCTCACCTGTTTTGGTGCTTAGCTCTATAATGTAATAATACACACCTTGCGGGGCAGGTTTATTCTTGTGTGTAGCATCCCATAAAATAGTTTTGGTAAGCACATCTGTACTTATGCCTGATACCTTATGTCTGTGGACTTCCTCGCCCCACCTGTTATATAACGTTACACTCACCTCTTTTACCCCTCTGCTCTCTAACACAAAGGCATCGTTTAAACCATCGGCATTGGGGCTTACTACATTGGGTATTTTGTAATGCAAGGAGCTATCCCCGGCTGGGGGTGGCTCAAGGGGTACTGTATCTTCTTCGCACTCATAGAGCCATACGTTATCTATATAGTAATAAGGGGCGCGTATTACACTATCTGCATAAGTAGTTTGGCTTACAGGATAAAAATTACCTATGGTTACATATTGCTCATTGCCATTTGCAATAAACTCTCCCTCTATTTTTACCCAATTTAAGGTATCGCTTAATAAACTTAAAGTATCGTAATAAATTTGTGGTTTTATAACAATTGGGTCTATATTGTTCTGAACCAAACCATTACTACTTATAACCATCCCTATTCTATTTATAGCAGATAGATGGGCTAAATCAGCTAAAGAAGCATAAAAAAAAACGCAGTATTTTTTACCTGCTTTTAAAGTACTCCCAAAATTTTGGCTTATATATTCATAAAAACCCTGAGGCGAAGGAGGTGTTTGGCCTAATCTTATACCTACATATGCATTCCCTTCATTTGCATATTGAAAGCCAAATAAATTTGTTGGAACTGAAAAACCAATAGTGTTACAAAAATTAAAATAATCAGGGGTTCCGCCACCAGGCGTTGTCCAAATAACTACATCTAAATATGAGACAAAATTACAGTCTGACTTATATTCCTCAAAACTATGGTTTTTAATGAGGTTTTGCTGCGCAAATACCTCATTTAAAATACATAGCAATAATACCAGCAGCCTATTTATATTTTTCCACCACACAAATACGTTATTTAAGTATTACAAACTTTTCGGTTTGTTTTAGTTTGATCTTAGCTAATTTAGTAAAAATATGGGATGCTTTAATTACTTAATGTGTAAACGGCAGGAGTTAGTTATTAAATGGTAACACCTCACTTAATTTTCTAATAAATCGGGAGAGGCTAATCCTTCCCCCTGAGGGGGAATTAGAAGGGGGTTATAGTACCATTACCGTACCCTTCTCTATTATTACCTCGCCTGTTTTGGTGCTTAGTTCTATAATGTAATAATACACACCTTGCGGGGCAGGTTTGTTGTTATGCGTAGCATCCCATAAAATAGTTTTGGTAAGCACATCTGTACTTATGCCTGATACCTTATGCCTATGCACTTCCTCGCCCCACCTGTTATACAGTGTAATACCCACCTCTCTTACCCCTCTGCTCTCTAACACAAAGGCATCGTTTAAACCATCGGCATTGGGGCTTATTACATTGGGTAATTTGTAATGCAGCGAGCTATCGCTGGCTGGGGGCGGCTCAAGGGGTACTGTATCTTCTTCGCACTCATAGAGCCATACGTTGTCTATATAGTAATAAGGGGCGCGTATTACACTATCTGCATAAGTAGTTTGGCTTACAGGATAAAAATTGCCTATGGTTACATATTGCTCATTGCCATTTGCAACAAACTCTCCCTCTATTTTTACCCAATTGAGGGTATCGCTTAATAAACTTAAAGTATCGTAATAAATTTGTGGTTTTATAACAATTGGGTCAATATTGTTCTGAACCAAACCATTACTACTTATAACCATCCCAATTCTATTTATAGCAGATAGATGGGCTAAATCAGCTAAAGAAGCATAAAAAAAAACGCAATATTTTTTACCTGCTTTTAAAGTACTCCCAAAATTTTGGCTTATATATTCATAAAAACCCTGAGTCGCAGGAGCAGGAGGTGTTTGACCTAATCTTATACCTACATATGCATTCCCTTCATTTGCATATTGGAAACCAAAACCATTACTAGGTATTCCAAGTCCACCTGGCATATAACACTGATTAAAGTAATCAGGGGTGCCTCCTCCTGGCGAATACCAATAAGGGACAATATTGTCAAAAAAAATAGATGCGCCACAATCCCCAGTATGCTCTTCAAAACTATGGTTTTTAATGAGGTTTTGCTGCGCAAATACCTCATTAAAAACACATAGCAATAATACCAGCAGCCTATTTATATTTTTCCACCACACAAATACGCTATTTAAGTATTACAAACTTTTCGGTTTGTTTTAGTTTGATCTTAGCTAATTTAGTAAAAATATGGGATGCTTTAATTACTTAATGTGTAAATGGCAGGAGTTATTTATTAAATGGTTACACCTCCCTTAATCCCTCCTCAAGGAGGGAGATTTTTACACACCCCCAACCCCTCTCGAGAAGGAAGGTATTTTAACCTTTATTTTATTTTTTGCCAATAACAGGCAGTATGTTATTTAACGCCTAAGAACAAAACAATGAAAAGATAAAAATTAATTGGGATTGAAATTAATCTAAAATTTACTAAAACTCCAAATCCAAATCGAGCTTATTATAGAGGGTAATTAAGTTAGGATTTTTTTCTGCCATTTTTTGAAAACGCTCTCGTGGTGTATAGCTTTTTTTGGTAGTATCTCCCTCAGCAACTTCAATGGATGTTACAATTTTGTAATTGTTTAGTTTTTCTCTTAAAAACAAGGTAAATTCTGTTAAATCGGCACGTAAAGCATTTCGCTGTACTTCGTTTTCTACTGTAATAACAACAGAAAAATCTTCATTTAAATGAGGCTTTTTAAATTTTAATGCTAATTCGAGCGATTTTTTTCCTGTTACTTTATCGCTATTTGCGTATTCTAAAATAAATTTTGATAATTCATCAACTGTAAATGGCGTAGCCGGCCCTGAGGTATTTAATAATTTATCTTCATCTTTTTTGTCTTGCGTTTGTACTTCTGATTTTTGTATTTCGCTTAATGAAAAATTATTTACCCCTTTTATACTTTTAAAGCTATTTATTGATGTTACTTTAGTATCTTGAGTTTCCTTAGTATCGCTTTTTAAAGTATTGGTAGTTTGTACTTTATTAGTTTCTTGTTGCGAAACATTTACAATTGTTGACGATGTATTAGTTGTAGAAACTTTAGTATTTGTGGCAACTGCATGTGGAGCAGTTTGACTTATGTCATTTTTTTTTTCTTCTGCCGGAGCAGAAGTTACAGGTGGAACACCTATGTTACAAAGCTGAATTAAACAAAGCTCTACCAGCAGGCGTTGATTTTTGCTGCTTTTATAATTCAATTCAAACTTATTGATAATATTCAGCATCTCAACAAGCACCGGAACAGCAATAGCTGCCGACTGTTGCTTATATTTTTCTTTTATATTATTTCCTACATCGAGCAAAATCAATGTTTGAACATCTTTACATACCAACAAATTTCTGATATGCGCCATTAAACCATTTAAAAAATTATGGCCGTCAAATCCTTTTGCCAAAATTTCATTAAATAAGATAAGCAATGCGGGAATATCACGTTTACTAACCGAATCAATTACTTTGAAGTAATAATCGTAATCTAAAATATTCAGATTTTCAATTACCGCCTGATAGCTGATTTTACCTGCATAGCTAATTATTTGGTCAAACATTGAAAGGGCATCGCGTAAACCTCCATCGGCTTTTTGTGCAATGAGGTACAAACCATCAGGCTCTGCTTCATAGCCTTCTTTTTGTGCAATAGCAGCTAAGTGATTGGCAATATCTTCGGCTTTTATTCGTTGAAAATCGAATATTTGACAGCGCGAAAGAATGGTAGGTAAAATCTTGTGTTTTTCGGTTGTTGCTAAAATAAAAATAGCATGCTTGGGCGGTTCTTCGAGAGTTTTCAAAAATGCATTAAAAGCTGCGGTTGATAGCATATGCACCTCATCAATAATATACACTTTTTTAGTGCCTAATTGTGGTGCAATTCGAACCTGATCAATCAAATTTCGGATATCATCAACCGAGTTATTGGAAGCCGCATCCAGCTCATAGATGTTTAAAGATTGTCCCTCTCTAAAAGAAACACAAGATTCGCATTGGTCGCATGCTTCTATATTATCAGTAATGTTAAAGCAATTGATGGTTTTTGCTAAAATACGCGCACAGGTTGTTTTACCTACCCCTCGCGGTCCACAAAATAAAAAAGCTTGCGCTAAATGATTATTTTTTATGGCATTTTTTAAGGTTGTAGTAATAGCTTCTTGCCCCACAACGGTATCGAATGTGGCAGGACGATATTTACGGGCCGATACTACAAAGTTTTCCATAACGTATGGCAAAGCTAAGTAAAATAGGAGCTTTTCTAAAATAAATATGATTTTAAATATTAACAAAAAAGCCTCACAAAGGAGGCTTTTATCAAAAATTATGGAATAAAGTTAATCCTCATTTTTTTGCGCTAAAGCTTCTCTTATTTTTGCTTCCAACTCTTCTGCCAATTCAGGATTATCATTCAATAGTTGTTTTACTGCATCGCGCCCTTGTCCTAATTTGGTATCGCCATAACTAAACCATGAGCCGCTCTTTTTAATAATTCCAAAATCAACACCTAAATCTAAAATTTCACCGATACGTGAAATACCTTCACCATACAGGATATCAAATTCAGCCTGACGGAAAGGAGGCGCTAATTTATTTTTTACAATTTTAACACGCGTTCTGTTTCCGGTAACATTTTCGCCTTCTTTTATCTGTCCAATTCTGCGAATATCTAATCGCAAAGAGGCGTAAAACTTAAGTGCATTACCTCCGGTGGTTGTTTCAGGATTACCAAACATTACGCCTATTTTCTCACGTAATTGGTTAATAAAAATGCAGCAGCAATTTGTTTTATTAATTGTAGCGGTAAGTTTACGTAAAGCTTGCGACATTAATCGGGCTTGTAATCCCATTTTAGAATCGCCCATTTCGCCTTCAATTTCACCTTTGGGTGTAAGTGCAGCTACTGAGTCAATCACAATAATATCAATAGCTCCTGAGCGAATAAGATTATCGGCTATTTCTAAAGCTTGTTCTCCATTATCCGGTTGAGAGATTAATAAATCATCGAGATTTACACCCAGTTTTTTGGCGTAAGAACGGTCAAATGCATGTTCAGCATCAATAATGGCCGCTATTCCGCCTCTTTTCTGTGCTTCTGCAATGGCATGTATGGCTAAAGTGGTTTTACCGGATGATTCAGGCCCGAAGATTTCTACTATTCGTCCTTTAGGATATCCACCTACTCCAAGAGCCATATCTAAGGTAATGGAACCTGAAGGTATTACTTCTACCTCATCAACCACCCCTCCGTCTAATTTCATTATAGTGCCTTTACCATAGGTTTTTTCTAACTTATCAATGGTAAGTTGCAGAGCTTTTAATTTTTCTTTATTAACCTCTTTAATTGCTTCTTTTTCTTTGCTCATAATTTTAGTTGTATAGTGATAATATTTGTTCGGTATGATTTTTTGTATCTACATCGCTTATAATATGTTCAATTTTACCTTGCTCATCGATTATAAAGGTAGTTCTGTTAATTCCCATGTATTCTTTACCCATAAATTTCTTTTTACCCCATACTCCATATGCATTAGATACTTTTTGTTCGGTATCTGCCAATAGCGGAAAGGGTAAATTATATTTTTCGATAAATTTTACATGTTTTTTTTCGTTATCAGCACTAACCCCTAAAATTTCGAATCCCTTCTTTTTAAGCATTTCGAAATTATCTCTTAAATTACATGCTTCTGCGGTACAACCGGGTGTATCGTCTTTCGGATAAAAGTATAAAATCAATTTCTTTCCTTTATAATCAGAAAGCTTTACCGTTTTTCCGTTTTGGTCGTTTACATTTAATTCAGGTGCTTTGTCTCCTGCTTTTAAGGTAGTTGCCATAGAAATTTTTCTTGTTTAAAATTACAAATTATACATGCTGTAACAATACAGATACGCTATAAGTTTTAAACAAACAAAAAATGTTTTAAGCCTGAGGAGTAGGTCCACCAAAATTTAAGGGCATGGGAAATTCGGCTTGTGCTTCAATTTTACCATGAGTTGCTTCGAATTTGGCAATATTATCTTTTAGTGCCAAGAGTAAACGCTTGGCATGTTGTGGCGTTAATAAAATACGCGATTTTACTTTTGCTTTTGGAACTCCCGGCATTACTTTTATAAAATCAATTACAAATTCTGCGTTTGAATGAGTAATTATAGCTAAATTAGAATATATACCTTCAGCTATATCCTCAGTTAATTCTATGTTTAATTGATTGGGATTATTTTGTTGTTCCATAATTTATTATTTATAGATTTTGGTTTATTTAAAAATTGTTTGATTTACACTTTTATTTATTTTAAGTTTCATTTAAGAATCTAAGAAAATTAATTATTCATATATTATATTAATAAACAATTTGATTTTTATAATGATTTATAAGTGTAAATATACTTGTTAAAAAAATCCCCCCAAAATTTGGGGGGATTTTTTAATTAATCTTCCAGTTGAACTTTGGAACTTTCTTTTCTTGTTGCCATAAGAAGATCGAATTCTTCTTTTGAACCAACAATTAATTTTTCGTATTGTCTTAATCCGGTTCCTGCAGGAATTAAATGTCCTACAATTACATTTTCTTTTAAACCTAGTAAATTATCTTCTTTTCCGTTAACAGCAGCTTCGGTTAATACTTTAGTTGTTTCCTGGAATGAAGCGGCAGAAATCCAACTATCAGTTTGTAACGAAGCTCTGGTAATACCTTGAAGAATTTGGTTATAAGTAGCAGGAACTGCATCGCGAGCAATAACGGCTTTTAAGTCTTTACGAATCAACAATGAGTTTTCGTCTCTTAATTGGCGCGAAGTAATAATTTGTCCGGGTTTAAATACAGTAGAATCTCCGGCATCAACCACTACTTTTTTATCAAAGATCCAATCGTTTTCTTCCATTGCCTCTACTTTATTTACGATAGAACCTTCGAGGAATTTGGTATCGCCCGGATCAACGATAACTACTTTACGCATCATTTGACGAATAATTACTTCAAAATGCTTATCGTTTATTTTCACCCCTTGTAAACGGTAAACTTCTTGAACTTCGTTTACTAAGTATGATTGTACCTCAGTTGGTCCTTTAATAGCCAATATATCGGATGGAGAGATTGCTCCGTCTGTTAATCGTTCGCCAGCTTTAATAAAGTCATTTTCTTGAACCAAAATATGGCGCGATAGCGGCACTAAGTAACGTTTTACTTCTCCTGTTTTTGACTCTACTATAATCTCGCGATTTCCGCGTTTTACTTTACCGAAAGAAACAATTCCATCAATTTCTGATACTATAGCCGGATTACTTGGATTACGTGCTTCGAACAATTCGGTAACACGTGGTAAACCACCGGTAATATCTCCCGATTTACCTCCTGTAGATCTTGGTATTTTAACCAATATTTGACCGGCTTCAATTTCTTCACCTTCATTAACAACTACGTGAGCACCAACAGGAATGTTGTATGATTTAATTTCTTCTCCATCTTCCGAAACAATTTTGATAGCAGGGTTTTTAGATTTATCTCGGCTATCAATAATTACTTTTTCACGGAAACCGGTTTGTTCGTCTGATTCTTCACGATAGGTTAAACCTTCAATAATGCTTTCAAATTCAATTTTACCTTTTGTTTCGGCAATAATTACGGCATTATATGGATCCCACTTACAAATGCTGTCACCTTTTTTAAGTTTTGAGCCGTGTTTAACATATAGTTCAGATGCATAAGGGATGTTACCTGTAGTTAAGATATTTCCGGTATTTTCATCCACAATTCTAAATTCGGTTGAACGGCCTAATACGATGCTTACTTTTTCGCCTTCTAAATTTTCTTTTTCTATGGTACGTAACTCATCAAATTCGATAATACCATCGTATTTAGCATCAATTTTAGAGGCTGATGCAATATTAGAAGCTGTACCACCCACGTGGAATGTACGAAGTGTAAGCTGAGTTCCCGGTTCACCAATTGATTGGGCTGCAATAACTCCCACACTTTCTCCTATTTGCACCATTCTTCCGGTAGCTAAGTTTCTGCCGTAACATTTAGCACATACCCCATGTTTTGCTTCGCAAGTTAATACCGAACGAATTTCTACCTCTTCGATAGGTGAATTTTCAATTATTTTAGCAATGTCTTCGGTAATTTCCTCACCGGCCTTAACAATTAGTTGATTATTGGTTGGGTTGTAAATATCGTGAACAGATACTCTACCTAAAATTTTATCGTAAAGTGTTTCAACAATTTCATCATCTTTCTTAAGCGCAGTGGTAACAATTCCTCTTAATGTTCCACAATCTTCCATATTAATAATTACATCTTGCGCTACATCCACTAATCTACGTGTTAAGTAACCGGCATCAGCTGTTTTAAGAGCTGTATCGGCCAATCCTTTACGTGCACCGTGGGTAGAAATAAAGTATTCAAGAATTGAAAGACCTTCTTTAAAGTTTGAAAGAATTGGGTTTTCGATAATATCTCCGCCACTTGAACCTGCTTTAGATGGTTTAGCCATTAATCCACGCATACCACATAACTGACGAATTTGTTCTTTAGAACCTCTCGCACCGGAATCAAACATCATGTAGATGGAGTTGAATCCCTGATCGTCATTCTTCAATTGCTCCATCAAGCGATTAGTTAAGCGTGAGTTGGTATGTGTCCAAATATCGATAATTTGGTTGTAACGCTCGTTGTTGGTAATTAGACCCATGTTATAGTTCATCATCACCTCTTCTACTTGAGCGTTAGCATCGGCAACCATTTTTTCTTTTTCAGGCGGAGTGGCAATATCGCTTAATTTGAATGACAATCCACCTTTGAATGCCATTTGGAATCCAAGGTCTTTAATGTCGTCCAAGAATTTTGAAGTTCTGGCAATACCGGTATGTTTTAAAATATTACCGATAATATCGCGTAATGATTTTTTGGTTAATAATTCATTAATAAAACCAACTTCTTGTGGAACTACCTGATTAAAAATAACTCTACCAACAGTGGTATCTATTAATTTTGTTACCAACTGATCGTTTTCTCTAACGGTAGCTCTTACTTTAATATGTGCGTGTAAATCAACTTTTTGTTCGTTTAAAGCTATAATTACTTCTTCAGAAGAGTAAAACTTCATTCCTTCACCTTTTACAGGATGCTCCGGAGTTGATTTACGACCTTTGGTTATGTAATATAAACCAAGAACCATGTCTTGAGATGGAACGGTAATAGGAGCACCATTAGCCGGATTTAAAATATTATGAGAAGCTAACATTAAAATTTGGGCTTCTAATACCGCAGCGTTTCCTAAAGGTAAGTGAACTGCCATTTGGTCGCCATCAAAGTCGGCATTAAATGCAGTACAAACCAATGGATGTAATTGAATAGCTTTACCTTCGATTAACTTAGGTTGGAAGGCCTGAATACCTAAACGGTGTAATGTGGGGGCACGGTTCAATAATACCGGGTGTCCTTTCAATACATTTTCAAGAATATCCCAAACTACCGGATCTTTTCTATCAACAATTTTCTTGGCTGATTTTACCGTTTTAACTATTCCTCTTTCAATTAATTTACGGATTATAAACGGTTTGAATAATTCAGCTGCCATGCTTTTTGGTAAACCGCATTCGTGCATTTTTAATTCAGGACCAACAACAATTACCGAACGAGCTGAATAATCAACACGTTTACCTAATAAATTTTGACGGAAACGACCTTGTTTACCTTTTAATGAATCGGATAAAGATTTTAATGCTCGGTTTGATTCTGTTTTAACAGCATTTGATTTACGTGAATTATCGAACAATGAATCAACAGCTTCTTGTAACATACGTTTTTCGTTACGTAAGATTACTTCAGGAGCTTTGATTTCGATTAAACGTTTTAAACGATTATTACGAATAATTACACGTCTATATAAATCATTCAAATCAGAGGTTGCAAAACGACCGCCATCTAATGGAACTAAAGGACGTAATTCGGGTGGAATTACCGGTACTACTTTTACAACCATCCACTCCGGACGATTTTCAACATGTTTGTTTGCTTCACGAAAAGCTTCAACTACTTGCAAGCGTTTTAAAGCTTCTTGTTTACGCTGTTGTGAAGTTTCGGTGTTGGCTTTATGACGTAAATCGAATGAAAGTGCGTCTAAATCTAAACGACTTAAAAGCATGTGTAATGCTTCTGCCCCCATTTTAGCAATAAATTTATTAGGGTCTGAGTCGTCTAAATATTGATTTTCTTTGGGTAGATTATCTAAAATGTTTAGATATTCTTCTTCGGTTAAAAAGTCCATGTATTCAAGAGGAGAGCCGTCAGGTTTAACAGCAACACCGGCTTGAATTACAACATAACGTTCGTAATAAATAATGGCATCTAATTTTTTGGATGGTAATCCTAATAGGTAGCCAATTTTATTTGGCAATGAGCGAAAATACCAAATATGAGCAACGGGAACTACTAATTGAATATGCCCCATGCGCTCTCTACGAACTTTTTTCTCGGTAACTTCAACTCCACATCGGTCGCACACTATTCCTTTATATCGAATACGTTTATATTTACCGCAATGACATTCGTAATCTTTTACAGGACCAAATATTCGCTCGCAAAATAAACCATCTCTTTCAGGCTTATAAGTTCTGTAATTGATAGTTTCCGGTTTTAACACCTCACCGAAAGAACGTTCTAAGATTGTTTCGGGAGAAGCAAGGCTAATAGTAAGCTTGCTGAAATTGCTTTTTAGCTTATTATCTCTTTTAAGAGCCATATAGGTTAATTATAATTTTTAGTAATTAAAAGTTTAATGCCGTTGCTACTTGGTAGCAACGGCAAACTTTAGTATTAATCAAGCTTAATATCTAAGCACAATCCTCTTAATTCGTGTAATAATACGTTGAAAGATTCAGGAATGCCCGGTGTAGGCATATTTTCGCCTTTTACAATTGCTTCGTAGGCTTTAGCTCTACCAACTACATCATCGGATTTTATGGTTAGCATTTCTTGAAGAATATTTGCAGCACCATAAGCTTCTAAAGCCCAAACTTCCATTTCACCTAAACGCTGACCACCGAATTGGGCTTTACCACCCAATGGTTGTTGTGTAATAAGTGAATATGGTCCAATTGAACGAGCATGCATTTTATCATCCACCATGTGTCCTAATTTCAGCATATAGATTACACCAACAGTTGCCGGTTGATGGAATCTTTCACCGGTACCGCCATCGTATAAATATGTTTTTCCATACTCAGGTATTCCGGCTTTTTTGGTGTATTCGTTTATATCATCTAAACTTGCTCCATCAAAAATAGGTGTACTGAATTTTACGCCTAATTTTTGTCCTGCCCATCCTAATATGGTTTCGTAAATCTGACCAAGGTTCATTCGCGATGGTACTCCTAATGGATTTAATACGATATCTACCGGAGTTCCATCTTCTAAGAATGGCATATCTTCGTCACGTACTATTTTGGCTACAATACCTTTGTTTCCGTGGCGACCGGCCATCTTATCACCTACTTTTAATTTACGTTTTTTGGCAATATAAACTTTTGCAAGTTGAACTATTCCGGTTGGTAATTCGTCTCCCACTGTTAATGCAAATTTCTTACGCTTAAATACCCCTAATAAATCATTGTATTTAATATGGAAGTTGTGTAGTAAGGTTTTGATTAAAGCATTGGTTTCTTCGTCAGTTGTCCATTTATTTGGATTGATGTTTAAGTAATCTAAACCTTGTAATGCTTTAACAGTAAACTTAGCGCCTTTGGCAATTACCACATCTTTAAAGTTATTGGTAACACCTTGTGAAGTTTTACCATTAACCAAAGTGAATAATTTATCAACTAATACATTTTTAAGTTCGGCATAAGCTTCATTAAACTCTTCGTCAATTTTAGCTAAAAGTGCCTTTTCATCCACTTTAGCTTTTTTATCTTTTATAACGCGAGAGAATAATTTTTTATCAATAACTACACCACTTACTGATGGTGGAACCTTTAATGAAGCATCTTTAACATCACCGGCTTTATCGCCAAATATGGCTCTAAGTAATTTTTCCTCAGGAGTTGGGTCTGACTCTCCTTTAGGAGTAATCTTACCAATTAAAATATCTCCTTCTTTTACTTCGGCTCCAATTCGAATTAAACCATTTTGGTCTAAATCTTTAGTTGCCTCTTCGCTTACGTTTGGAATATCCGGTGTTAATTCTTCTAAACCTAATTTAGTATCACGAACCTCTAAAACATACTCATCAATATGGATAGAAGTAAACCAATCTTCGCGAACTACACGCTCAGAAATTACAATAGCATCCTCAAAGTTATACCCTTTCCAAGGCATGAATGCAACTTTTAAGTTACGTCCTAATGCTAATTCACCATTTTCGGTTGCATATCCTTCGCATAGGATTTGTCCTGCTTTAACTTTATCGCCCTTCTTAACAATTGGACGTAAATTAATACAAGTACTTTGATTGGTTTTGCGGAATTTTGTTAACTTGTAAGTTTTAGTATCATCTTCAAAACTTACTAATCTTTCTTTATCTGTTCTGTTATATTTAATAACAATTTCGTTTGCATCAACATATTCTACAACTCCATCGCCTTCTGCAGTTACTAAAACGCGAGAATCGCGGGCTACAGCTGCTTCTAAACCGGTACCTACTATTGGAGCTTGAGGTTTAAGTAATGGAACGGCTTGACGTTGCATGTTAGAACCCATTAATGCACGGTTAGCATCATCGTGTTCTAAGAATGGAATTAATGAAGCAGCAATTGAAGCAATTTGATTTGGAGCTACGTCAATTAACTGTACTTTTTCCGGTTCAGCAATTGGGAAATCACCTTCGAAACGTGCCTTTATTTTATTGCTTTCAAACTCTCCTTTTTCGTTTATTGGAGCATTTGCCTGAGCAATTATCTTTCCGTCTTCTTCTTCAGCTGTTAAATATACAACCGGCTTATCTAAATCGACCTTACCGTTTGTTACTGTACGATAAGGTGTTTCGATAAATCCTAATTTATTGACTTTTGCATAAACACAAAGCGATGAAATCAAACCAATGTTAGGACCTTCAGGCGTTTCGATGGTACATAAACGACCATAGTGAGTATAGTGAACGTCACGTACTTCGAAACCAGCACGCTCTCTTGATAAACCACCGGGTCCTAATGCAGATAAACGTCTTTTATGAGTAATCTCAGATAATGGATTGGTTTGATCCATAAACTGAGATAATTGATTGGTTCCAAAGAAAGAATTTATAACTGATGATAAAGTTTTAGCATTTATTAAATCGGCAGGAGTAAATACTTCGTTATCTCTTACATTCATTCTTTCACGAATGGTACGCGCCATACGTGCTAAACCAACTCCAAATTGTGCATATAATTGTTCTCCAACGGTTCTAACACGTCTGTTACTTAAGTGATCAATATCATCTACATCGGTTTTTGAGTTTACTAACTCAATTAAATATTTAATTATGGAGATGATATCTTCTTTGGTTAAAACTTTAACATCTTCAGGAACATCCAGTTTTAACTTTTTATTGATACGATAACGACCTACTTCACCTAAATCGTAACGTTTATCAGAGAAGAATAATTTTTCAATGATACCACGAGCTGTTTCTTCGTCAGGTGGTTCTGCGTTTCGTAATAAACGATAGATGTATTCAACCGCTTCTTTTTCAGAGTTAGATGTATCTTTTTGTAAAGTGTTGTAAATAATTGCATAATCAGCGGTATTTACATCTTCTCTATGAATAATGATGGATTTTACATTTGAATCTATAATAAGATCAATATGTTCTTCTTGTAATACCGTTTCACGATCAATAATTACTTCGTTACGTTCGATAGAAACTACTTCTCCGGTATCTTCATCCACAAAATCTTCAATCCATGTTTTAAGAACACGTGCGGCAAGTTTTCTACCAACTAACTTTTTAAGGGCTGCTTTAGAAACTTTAACTTCTTCTGCTAGGTTAAAAATTTCTAATATATCTTTATCACTTTCAAAGCCTATCGCTCTTAAAAGTGTAGTAACTGGCAATTTTTTCTTACGATCAATATAAGCATACATTACTGCGTTGATGTCTGTTGCAAATTCTATCCATGAACCTTTAAATGGAATAACACGCGCAGAATACAGCTTAGTTCCGTTGGCATGCCACGATTGACCAAAAAATACACCCGGTGAACGGTGTAATTGAGATACCACTACTCTTTCGGCACCATTTATTACAAATGTGCCTTTGGGAGTCATGTAAGGTATGGTTCCCAAATATACATCCTGAATAATGGTTTCGAAATCTTCATGTTCAGGATCGGTACAATAAAGCTTTAATTTAGCTTTTAATGGAACACTGTAAGTTAAACCTCTTTCTATACATTCTTCAATGCTGTATTTTGGAGGATCAATAAAATAATCTAAGAATTCTAAAACGAAGTTATTGCGAGCATCGCTGATTGGGAAGTTTTCAGCGAATACTTTGTATAATCCTTCGTTTGCTCTATCTTCTGGGGTTGTATCTAATTGGAAGAAGTCTTTAAACGACTGTATTTGTATGTCCAAAAAATCAGGATATTCTAACTGATTTTTGGTGGATGCAAAACTGATCCTTTGGTTTTTCTTTATTTGTTCCAAGACTTTTATTTTTTTAGGATTAAAACTAAACTAAATTCTAGTTCTATTTCAAAAGTATATAAACACATAAAGGCTTAGGTCTGTGCAATAATAGCACCGACCTAAACCGTAATATGCTTTTTAGAAGTGAGATTATTTAACCTCAACTTCGGCTCCGGCTTCAGTAAGTTGTTTAACTAAAGCATCTGCTTCGTCTTTAGTAACACCTTCTTTTAATGGTTTTGGAGCACCGTCAACTAAATCTTTAGCTTCTTTTAATCCAAGACCTGTTAAGTCTTTTACTAATTTAACTACTGCTAATTTGTTAGCACCACCATTTTTCAAAATTACATCGAAAGATGTTTTAGCTTCAGCAGCTGCACCAGCACCAGGAGCGCCTGCACCCGGAGCAGCAACTGCAACTGCAGCAGCAGCAGGTTCAATACCATATTCATCTTTCAAAATCTTAGCTAGTTCATTAACTTCTTTAACTGATAAGTTAACTAACTGTTCTGCGAAAGCTTTTAAATCTGCCATTTTGTTTATTGTTTTAATTGTTTGTAATTTACTTGTTTAATTTATTTGGAAGCTAAGTGCGTACTTAATATAATTATTCGGGTCGCTCAGAAAGTGTTTTAACAATTCCTGAAAGCTTATTACCGCCCGATTGAAGAGCGCTAATAACATTTTTGGCAGGAGATTGTAATAACCCGATGATATCACCAATAAGCTCATTTTTAGATTTAATGCTTACTAGTGTATTTAATTGATTGTCTCCTATATAAATGCATTCTTCAACATATGCAGCTTTTAATATAGGCTTATCATTTGATTTACGGAATTCTTGAATAAGTTTGGCCGGTACATTTCCTGCTTCAGCAAACATTATGGAAGTAGATCCTGCTAATACTGGAAATAATTCAGAATAGTCGCGACCTGTTTTTTCTAACGCTTTTTTAAGCAGGGTATTTTTTACCACCTTCAATCTTATTCCCTTTTTAAAACATAACCCACGCAACTCGTTTGTTTTTTGTACGGTTAAGTTCGAAATATCCGTAAGATAGAAATTTGGATTTTGGTTGATTTCTTCAACCAAAACATCTATCATCTGGTTTTTTTCTGCTTTATTCATTGTTATGAGTTTCTAAATTCTAATTTGAGTGATTAATTTAATACCGTTTTTGTATCAATATTTACACCTGGACTCATGGTACTTGATAAAGATATACTCTTAATATAAGTACCCTTGGCCGAAGATGGCTTTAACTTAATAACGGTTGAGATAAGCTCTTGGGCATTCTCGGCTAATTTCTGTGCATCGAAAGAAACTTTACCGATGGAAGCATGAATAATCCCTGTCTTATCTACTTTAAAATCTATTTTTCCGGCTTTAACTTCACTTACCGCTTTTCCTACTTCTAATGTAACGGTACCTGTTTTAGGATTAGGCATAAGACCACGTGGTCCTAAAACTTTACCTAAGGCACCAACTTTACCCATAACATTTGGTGTACAGATTATTACATCTACATCAGTCCATCCATTTTTAATTTTTTCTACATACTCGTCTAAGCCAACATAATCTGCACCTGCTTTTTTAGCTTCTTCTTCCTTATCGGGAGTACAAAGCACTAATACACGAACCGTTTTTCCGGTTCCGTGAGGTAATGTAACAATACCTCTAACCATTTGATTTGCTTTACGAGGATCTACTCCTAAACGTATAGCAACATCAACAGAGGCATCAAACTTAGTAGTGGTAATATCTTTAACCACTTTTGCGGCAGTAGCTAAATCGTATGCTTTTTCAGCATCGTATTTAGATAAAGCCAGTTTTCTCTTTTTAGTTAATTTAGCCATAATTATAAATTTGTGATGTACAAACGTTTCAGCATAAATATCTGAAACTCCATCTGGTTAATTTATTTTTTAAGTGGAGATTCTCCGGTTATAGTTACTCCCATACTTCTCGCTGTACCGGCTACCATACTCATGGCAGATTCAATGGTAAAGCAATTCATATCTTGCATTTTTTCTTCAGCAATTTTTCTAACTTGATCCCAAGATATTGAACCAACTTTTTTACGATTTGATTCTGCCGAACCGGTTTGAATTTTTGCAGCCTCTTTTATTGATACAGCTACCGGTGGTTGTTTGATGATAAAATCAAACGATTTATCTGAATATACCGTAATAACCACAGGAAGCACTTTTCCTGCTTTATCTTGAGTTCTGGCGTTAAATTGCTTACAAAACTCCATAATATTAACCCCTTTTGAACCTAAAGCCGGTCCAATTGGTGGTGCAGGGTTTGCAGCTCCTCCTTTTACTTGTAATTTAATAAATCCACTAATTTCTTTTGCCATTTTTATTTTACTTTAATCGTTATATATTATGACTCTTTCTCTACTTGAAGGAAGCTTAATTCAAGCGGAGTTTTACGTCCAAAAATTTTAACCATTACTTTCAGCTTTTTCTTTTCTTCGTTAACTTCTTCAATAACACCACTAAAGCTGTTAAATGGGCCATCAATTACTTTTACTGTTTCACCAACAATAAAAGGTATATTAAGTTCTTCGGTACTTTCAGCTAATTCATCAACTGTACCAAGTATTCTATTAACTTCAGAAGGTCTTAGCGGGTCGGGAATTTCATTGCCTTTTGCCCCTAAAAATCCAATTACTCCCGGTATATTTTTTAATATGTGGGGTACTTCTCCAACAAGATTTGCTTCGATTAAAACATAACCAGGGAAATAACTTCTCTCTTTACTAACTTTTTTTCCGTTTCTAATCTGGTATATTTTTTCTGTAGGTATAAGTACTTGAGAAACGTAGTCTCCCATCTTCAAACGGCTTATTTCGGTTTCGATATATTGCTTTACCTTTTTTTCTTGGCCGCTGATAGCTCTAATAACATACCATTTTTTTGTATTATCGCTCATATTCGTGGGTAGACTTCGATTCTATTAAAATGAGTTATAAAATATTTTCATTAATTCGCTAAAGCTTTTATCCATTATAAAAATAATTAATGCGATAATTAGCGAAGCAATCATTACTACTATAGCACTGCTTTGTAACTCTTGCCATGTAGGCCAAGATACTTTAGTTACAAGCTCGTTGTAGGTTTCTTCAAAATATGTCTTAATTTTCGACATTTAAATATCATTTTTTTTTGCACGGGCGGAGAGATTCGAACTCCCATCAAAGGTTTTGGAGACCTCTATTCTACCCTTGAACTACGCCCGTAAAGAGTTATTCATTAGGGCAGCTAAAGGTGCACTTGTTTCCAAATGCACCTTTTAAGCAGTCTCCCAATGAGTTTTTATTTTAAAATTTCAGTTACCTGACCGGCTCCAATTGTTCTACCACCTTCACGGATAGCAAAACGTAATCCTTTATTTAGAGCAACTGGTTGGATTAATTTAACTGTAATAGTAACGTTATCTCCAGGCATTACCATTTCTGTTCCTTCTGGTAAATAAATTTCTCCTGTTACGTCAGTTGTTCTTAAATAGAACTGAGGACGGTATTTATTTTGGAATGGAGTATGACGTCCACCTTCTTCTTTCTTTAATACATAAACCTCAGCTTTAAATTCTGTATGTGGAGTAATTGAACCTGGTTTACAAATTACCATACCTCTACGGATATCTTTTTTATCGATACCACGTAATAATAAACCAACGTTATCACCGGCTTCGCCTCTGTCTAATATTTTACGGAACATTTCTACTCCGGTAATTGTTGATTTAAGTTTTTCAGCTTGCATACCGATAATTTCTACTTCATCACCGGTATTAACAACACCTGTTTCAATACGTCCGGTAGCAACTGTACCACGACCTGTAATAGTAAATACGTCTTCAACAGGCATTAAGAATGGTTTATCAACTTCGCGTGGAGGAAGCGGAATATATGTATCAACAGCATCCATTAATGCTTCTACAGTAGCAACCCATTTAGGTTCACCGTTTAAAGCACCAAGAGCTGAACCACGAATTATTGGAGTGTTATCACCATCAAATTCATAGAAACTTAATAATTCACGAATTTCCATTTCAACAAGGTCTAATAACTCAGGGTCATCAACCATGTCTACTTTATTCATGAATACAACAATTTTAGGTACACCAACCTGACGAGCTAAAAGGATGTGCTCACGAGTTTGTGGCATTGGACCATCAGTAGCAGCTACAACAAGGATAGCTCCATCCATTTGAGCAGCACCGGTAACCATGTTTTTAACATAGTCAGCGTGACCAGGACAGTCAACGTGAGCATAGTGACGGTTAGATGTTTGATACTCAACGTGAGAAGTATTGATAGTAATACCTCTTTCTTTTTCTTCAGGAGCGTTGTCGATTGAAGAGAAATCTCTTTTTTCTGCTAACCCTTTATTTGCAAGTACAGCAGTAATTGCAGCTGTTAAGGTTGTTTTACCGTGGTCTACGTGACCGATTGTTCCAATGTTTACGTGCGGTTTGGAACGATCAAATTTTTCTTTAGCCATAATTTAGTGTTATAAAATTTAATTCAATTTATTTAATAAAAATTCTTAAAAGCACGTTTGAGCCAATGACGGGACTTGAACCCGTGACCCCTTCCTTACCATGGAAGTGCTCTACCGGCTGAGCTACATCGGCTTTAGTTCGAGTAAAACTCGTAAAACCAATTTAACTCAAACTTAATATTTAGAGCGGAAGACGGGGCTCGAACCCGCCACCCTCAGCTTGGAAGGCTGATGCTCTACCAAATGAGCTACTTCCGCTTATACTTGTGTGGGGAGAGAAGGATTCGAACCTTCGAAGCTTTCGCAACGGATTTACAGTCCGTCCCATTTGGCCACTCTGGTATCTCCCCTTCCCAAATTTCAATATATAAAGAACTGAGCCGATGGAGGGATTCGAACCCCCGACCAGCTGATTACAAATCAGCTGCTCTGGCCAACTGAGCTACATCGGCTTTTCCTTTAATACCGCTAATTTCTGTTCGTTTTTAAGCACAAAAAAAAGCAGCCCCTACGAAAAGGGACTGCAAATGTATAAAAGTTTTATTGCTATGCAAAAAAAATGTATTGCTTTTTTGGGATTTTTTTTCTATAAATTAACAATATATTAGCATTTTGCTGAAAATCAATAAAAAAAATTACATTCCTCTTGCTTTTTCTTTTTGTTTTTTTAGTTGAGTGGCAATAGCCTCTACTGATAAATCGGTTGCTTCTTCGAAAGTAGTACATTGACGTTTAGCAAATACATCGCTTCCGGGAACTAATAATTTAATTTCGGTAATTTTATTTTCTTTTTCGCTATTCTTTTCTAATCTCAAAAAAACTTCTGCTCCAATAATACCATCATGATACTTGGCAAGTTTTTTTACTTTTTCTTCGATAAATGCGATTAATTTTTTATCTGCATCGAAGTGAATGGATTGAATTTTAATGTCCATGTGATTTCCTCCGGTATTTAAATATTAAACATTATTCCCTTGGATGGGCTTTATCATAAACTTTTTTTAATTTTTCAATAGTATTATGTGTATAAATTTGTGTAGCTGCTAAACTTGAATGTCCGAGCAACTCTTTTATTGCATTAATATCGGCTCCGTTTTCGAGCATGTGTGTTGCAAATGTGTGCCTTAGCACGTGCGGACTTTTTTGTTTAATGGTTGCTACTCTGCTAAGGTAAGTATTTACGATTGTGTAAACAAGACGCGGAGAAATTTTCTTTCCTTTTTCTGTTAAAAAAAGATAGTTTTCACTTGACTTTATTTTGGTTTCTGTGAATTTTAAAAACTCATTAATTTTTATGATTAGGTTTTCATTTAATGGAATTATTCGTTCTTTACTTCTTTTCCCTAAAACTTTTATAGTGTGATTGATTGTATCAATATCTGTTTTTTTTAAATTAATTAATTCGCTTAAACGAATACCGGTGCTATAAAAAATATCGATAATCAATTCGTCTCTTTTGCCCTTATAATCATCTGAAAAATGGATGTTTTTGAATAAATCATCCATATTATTTTTGGGGACAAATGAAGGTAATCGTTTGGGTATTTTTGGGGCTACAATTTTAGATATGGGATTTTTGTGTAATTTTTGTTGTTTAACAAGGTAGGTAAAAAAGCTTCGTAAAGTTGAAATTTTTCGATTCATTGCTTTTGGGGTAATTCCACTTTGCATTAAGTATGCCATCCAACTTCTTACATAAGTACTTTCAACTTGCTCCGGTAATGAGATATGGTAATTGTTATCAAGGTATTGAAAAAATTGTTCTAAGTCTTTTTGATATGCTTTAACAGTATGTATAGATGCACGCTTTTGAAATTTTAAATACTCTATGAAAGATTGGTAAGGCATATAAATATTTTACCCCGATTATACTTAACTTTTAAAAAAAAGTTAATTAATCGGGGTAAAAAAAAATTGAAACTATAAATAGGTTACTATTCTTCTAATTGCTTCATTTTTTCGCGATAAATCGCTCTAATAATTTGTTCTCTTCTTTTAACAGAAGGTTTGGTATATTTTTGGCGTTCGCGAAGTTCTTTTACTATACCTGTTTTTTCAAATTTCTTTTTAAACTTTTTTAAGGCTTTTTCTATTGTTTCGCCTTCTTTTACGGGTACAATTATCATTTTTAATACACCTCCTTAAATGGTTTTAGGGCTGCGAAGATATGGTAAGCTTTTATATTTTCCAAATTAATCTTTTAAAATATTTCTTGCAATTACTAATTTTTGAATTTCGGATGTTCCTTCGCCAATGGTACATAGTTTAGCATCGCGATAGAATTTTTCTACCGGAAAATCTTTGGTATAACCGTATCCCCCAAAAATTTGAATGGCTTCGGTAGCTGTTCTAACGCTTACTTCAGAGGCATAATATTTTGCGAATGCTGATTGTTTAGTTACTTTTTCACCTCTGTTTTTTAAATCTGCTGCTTGATAAGTTAATAATGATGCGGCTTCTATTTCAGTTGCCATGTCGGCCAGTTTAAATGCAATTGCTTGAAAATTTGAAATAGGTTGCCCGAATTGTTCGCGTTCTTTAGAGTATTTTAATGCAGCTTCGTAGGCTCCTTTGGCAATTCCTAATGATAATGCTGCAATGGAAATTCTTCCTCCATCTAATACTTTCATGGCTTGTACAAAGCCATCGCCTACATTGCCTAAAATCTGGCTTTTGTGTACGCGACAATTATCGAATATTAACTCTGCAGTTTCGGAACATCGCATGCCTAACTTATTTTCTTTTTTACCACCTGAAAAGCCCGGTGTGCCACGTTCTACTATAAATGCTGTTATTCCATGCGAATCAAGCAATTCTCCTGTGCGAACTAAGACTACAGCTACTTCTCCTGAAATTCCGTGTGTTATCCAATTTTTAGTACCGTTAATTACCCAATAATCGCCATCTTGGTGTGCAACGCATTTCATACGCATAGCGTCCGAACCGGTATTAGCTTCAGTTAAGCCCCATGCTCCAATCCATTCTCCTGTAGCTAATTTGGGTAAATATTTTTTCTTTTGTTCTTCGTTACCAAATTGTAATATATGGCCGGTGCACAGCGAATTATGAGCAGCCATAGATAAACCAACAGAACCGCAAACTTTTGCTATTTCTACAATAGCTGTAACATATTCAGTGTAACTTAAACCTGCACCACCATATTCTTGAGGTACTAAAACGCCCATTAATCCTAATTCTCCCATTTTGCGAAATAAATCGCGCGGGAACTCTTGCTTTTCGTCCCATTCCATAAACTTTGGACGTATGTTTTTTTCAGCAAAATCGCGAACCATGTCAGCGATCATTTTTTGATTTTCGGTAGTGCTAAAATCCATCATTTTTAATCAATAGTTATAAGGTTTATTAATCAAAATTTACTAAACTAACAATGTTAGGCGTGTATTGGTTTAAACGTTCTTTACCTTTTAAAAAAGTTAATTCAACTAAAAAGGCAAAGCCGGCTACATTGGCATTTTGCATTTTTATTAGTTCGGCAGAGGCGGCAGCTGTTCCACCGGTTGCAAGTAAATCGTCATGTATCAATACATTCCATCCGGGTTTTATGGCGTCAATATGCATTTCCATTTTTGCTGAACCATATTCTAATGTATATTCGAATGAAATTGTTTTGTAGGGTAATTTACCTGCTTTTCTAATGGTTACAAATGGTATTTTCAATTCTTGAGCCATTAGCATTCCAAATAAAAATCCTCTGCTTTCTACTCCAACTATTGCATCAATTTTATTATTTTCAAATCTGTTTTTAAATTCTAAAACAATATCTCTGCATAATTCGGGATCTAATAAAATAGGGGTAATGTCTTTAAATAAAATACCTGGTTTCGGAAAATCCGGAACATTTCGAATGGCTCGTTTTAAACGCTCTTGCAACATGTAATAATTGTATTAATCTAATGTCAAATAAGGTGCAAGTTTAAGGTATAATTCATCATTTACCAAATCGCACTTTTTAATCTCTTCAACTGATTTAAACATCCCATGTTTTTTACGGTAATTTATTAATGCATTGGCAATGTTCCAATTATTAACGTAGGGATGATTTTTAAGTACTTCTGCCGTACAGCTATTTATATTGATTTTTATTATAACATCGGGATTAACTTTTACCTGGCTTTTAATAAGTTCAAATTGTTCTTCTTTCATTCCATAAACTTCCATAAGTTGTTCCACCCGCTGAAAACCTCCTAAACGATTTCTGTATTTTATTATACGGGAAGCAAAAGCGGGTCCAATTCCTTTTATTTCTATCAATTGAAGCGAATCAGCATTATTTAATTCCAGTAATGGTTTTTGAACTTTTTGTATTTCTTGTTTAGGATATTCTTGTTTGTTATAGGAAGCTTTTTTTGATGCATAATAGCTTTCTTTATCAGGCAAATCGATGTAAGGCTGAAGAATTGCATACAAAGAATCTCCAATTGCATACAGCTTTCCAAAGTCTTCTTTAAAACGAAATGAGCCTGCTTTTTCTAAATAATTTCTGATATTATTTATTTGCTTGGAATTTAGGCCGAGTTTTTGAAAATCATTATCAGACGAGGTATTGGGGTTAAAAACAAATAATTCGGGTTGAACAATTAAACTATCATTTTCTGTTGTAGTAACTGAATCTGTAATAAACTTTGTAGTGTTACAATTAGAAGAATTATAAAAATCTTTGATAGATTTTTCAAATGCAGTAAAATCCGGTTGTGAATGATTATCTTCTGAAAAGCTTAACCAAAAATTAAATATTACTAATACAACTATTATGAATGACAAAACAAATAACCCATTTCTTTCGCGTTTATTAAACGTTAGAAAATCTTTTACAAAACTCATGTTGAATTTTGATATAAAATATGGCTATTTATCTTGGCTCATCATCATTTTCGCAATATGAATCCGGCTCAGGCTTAGGTTTAGTAGTTAAAACCTTGTAAAAGAAAAATCCGGTAATGCATATTACGGTAATTTGCGTAACAAGCATCATTGTAAGTGCCGCTGTACTCATGATGTAAATCTCCCTTCTTTAATTCGTTTTTTATAAGCAACGTAAACTAAATAAGAAATACCTGCAAATAATGCAACTAAAAGCAAACGTGAAAAATTAACATACAGCATTTGTGTTTCCAGATTTTCTACCACTGCTGGATCGGTTGCTGCTGCTAACTTTTCTTTAATATCAGTATTTAAAATTTTATTCCAAATGCCGGGTAAGCTAAATATGAAAACTGCTAATAAAAATAATGGTGTAACATATTTAATAACATATTTGAAAATAACGGGCACTTTCATATCAGCGCCTTTATTAATTTCTGCCCAACCTTTATCAATGCCAAATACCCATGCAAATAATATTATTTCGGCCAATGCAAAAACAACTAATGAAACTGTTCCTGCCCAATAATCGTATTCATCAAAAACTCCATAGTTAAAGAAAAATACGGTAGGAGCCCCTAATACCAATATGGTTGCACCAAATGTCCATGCAGCAGCTTTACGATTAAAATTAAATTCATCCATTAAAAAGCCCATACATGGCGTGCCCATGGCTAGCGAAGATGTAATACCTGCAAAGAATAGCAAACCAAACCACATAACTCCTGCAACAATTGCCAGTGTTGGCCCCCATTGTTGAAACAAGTAAGGCAGTGAACTAAAGCCTAATCCAAAACCACTTCCACCCGCTGTCATTTCAAGCACTTTATCAATTCCTAAATAACCGATAGAAATTGGAATTATTACAGAACTTCCTAAAACAACTTCAACAAATTCGTTCATCCATCCTGCACTCATGGCATTTAATGCAATATCGTCTTTACTTTTAATATAAGAAGCGTAGCAATGAATTGAGCCCATCCCTAAAGATAATGTAAAGAAAATTTGACCTGCTGCAGCAAGCCATACTTTACCATTCCAAATTGAATCAAATTGTGGTGTCCATAAAAAATTTAAACCAACCGTACCATCATTGATTGCTCCTTTTTCACCGGCTTTTATAGATACAGCCATTAATGCTAAAACAGCGCCAAAGGCCAAGAGCAAGGGCATTCCAATTTTTGCAGCTTTTTCAACTCCCCCACTTAAACCACGTGATAATATCCAAGTATTAAGCACTAAACATATAATCCAAAAAATAATTGGTTCTATATTTCCGGAACCAACACTCACATAATTTCCAAAAAAAGAACTTACTTCTTCAGCTGTTTTACCACTAAAACTTCCAATTATTGAATGGTAAACGTAAGAAAGTGTCCATGACTCTAAATAGCAATAGTATGCTGCTACTGATAAATTGGTAAATATTCCAAAAACGCCCAAGTATTTCCAGAATGAACGCTTGTCCATTGAGTCTAAAATAAATGGAGTAGAATGATGGCCAAACTTTCCGCCAAATCGACCCATTGACCATTCAACGAAAAGCAATGGTAATCCCATTAATAAAAAACAAGTTAGATATG
This sequence comes from Bacteroidia bacterium, assembly GCA_046299555.1. Lineage (GTDB taxonomy): Bacteria > Bacteroidota > Bacteroidia > JACCXN01 > JACCXN01 > CALKJP01. The sequence continues at coordinate 123,048 of JBKBHS010000004.1, read as the reverse complement.
GAATAATAAATGCACCACCGCCATTTTGAACAGCCTGCACCGGAAAGCGAAGAAAGTTTCCTAAACCAACAGCATTCCCGGCCATTGCTAATATTAAACCTACTCTCGACCCCCAAGATTCAGTTTGTTTTGTCATAAGTCAAAATGTTTTTATCGGTAAACCTACATTATTTTAATAAAAGTTCAAAATTGAAAAAATATAGATTTAAGCAAAAATTAATTCTTAAAAACAATTTGCTAACTTGCTTAAAGTTATTTTTGCTTAAAATAATATTGCAAATGAAAATACTTATAGTTGAAGACGAGCCCAAAGTAGCAGCATTTATTCAACGTGGATTAGACGAAGATAATTTTACTACCAAAATAGCTTATGATGGGGAAGAAGGAAAAAAAATGGTTTTGAACCAACATTTTGACTTGATAATTTTAGATGTAAATCTTCCTAAAATTAATGGCATTGAATTGTGTAAAATTATTCGTGAAAATAATATTAAAACACCCATTTTAATGCTTACCGCTTTAGGAAGCACTGATGATAAAGTTATCGGTTTTGAAAATGGTGCAGATGATTATTTGGTAAAACCATTTGAATTTAGAGAACTATTAGCCAGAATAAAAGCTTTGTTAAAAAGAAGTACAAAAAATGCTGATGAAAGTATTTTAAGAGTAGATGATTTAGAATTAAATTTAGAATCAAAAATTGTAAAAAGAGCGGATAAAAAAATTGATTTAACTGCCAAAGAATTTGCATTATTAGAGTATTTATTAAGAAATAAAGATAGAGTTGTTTCCAGAAAAGAAATAGCTGATAAAGTATGGGATATACATTTTGATACCGGAACCAATGTTATTGATGTGTATATAAATTTTCTAAGAAAAAAAATAGATAAGGATTTTGATAAAAAAATAATTCAGACTCAAGTTGGAATGGGATACGTAATTCGTGAAAATACATAATCTTTCTTTAAAATGACGATACGTAACAAATTATCATTCCAATTTACAATTATTACTTCAGGTATTTTAATTTTATTTTCTATTTCCATATATCTACTCTTAGAAAAATACAGAAAAGAGGAATTTATTAAACGATTAAAAAATCATGCAGAAATAGCTACTCTAAAATTTTTAGCAACCAATTACAACGAACACATTAATTACATAGCAAGAAACGACTCTGTAACTATTTTTAAAGAAAATGTCATTTTTTTAGATTCGAAGAAAAATATATTGTTTGAAAGTTACCCACATCATCGAATTTTTATTGAACCGCATTGGCTAGAATTGAATAACGAAAAAGAAGCATATTACAATAACGAAGATTATGAAATTATAATATATCCATATTACATAAACAAAAAATTATATTACATACTGGCCAGCGGAATAGATTTATACGGTCATAGTAAATTAAAAAAACTTAAAATTTTACTCTTGGTTGGAAGTTTAATATTTATCTTGATTTCATTTATCATCAGTAGAATTTATGCCTCCCAAGCTCTAAAACCTATTTCAAAAATTATTAAAAACGTTGATAATATAAATGAACAAAATTTACATGCACGATTACAAAAAGATTATACTAAAAACAATGAAGACGAATTAAACATGCTTATTGATACTTTTAATAGAATGCTTGATAGGATTGAAGATGCATTTATTATGAAACGCAATTTTGTATCCAATGCATCGCATGAATTAAGAACTCCACTAACTGCAATAACCGGACAATTAGAAGTTACATTACTTAAAGAAAGAAATGTTGAAGAATATAAAAATTCCATTAGTTCGGTATTAGACGATATTAAAAAACTAAATCAAATTTGTAACGGTTTACTTGAACTTACCTATGCTAATAACCAAGGAGACAATTTAAGTATTATTAAAATACGAATTGACGAATTATTGTGGGAAATAAGAAACGATATTCAAAAAATTCATCCTGAATATCAAATAGAAATTGACTACCAAAATTTGCCTGATGATGAAAATGTAATGTTTACAAAAGGTAATTTACATTTAATTCGAACTGCATTAATTAACGTAATTGACAATGCCTGTAAATATTCACCTGACAAATTAGCAAAAGTGGTTTTAGACTTTAGTTCTGATAAAATTAAAATTCAAGTGCGAGATAATGGAATTGGTATAAGTGAAGAAGAACAAAAGAAAATTTTTACTCCATTTTACAGAAGTAACAATGCCAAAAGTTTTCAAGGAAGCGGCTTAGGCCTTGCATTAAGCAAACGAATAATTGAAAAATATAATGGTAAAATATGGCTTACATCGCAATTAAATAAAGGTACTACCTTTTTTATTGAATTGCCTGTAGCAGCATAATTTAGATTAATTTTCATGTTTTTTAAGCTGAGTTTCTAATATTTTCAATCCTTCTTCAAAGCTATGTGGATTGTAGCCTAACTCATTTATGGCTTTATTTAGAATAAAACCTGTTTTGGGAGGTCGTTTGGCCGGTTGATTTAAAGATGTTGAGCTTACAGGATTAATCAGTGTTTTATCTAATTTAAAATAATCGGCTACTCGTTCCACAATTTCCAAAATGCTCATATAATCTTTTCCACTTATATGATAAATTCCTGTTGCTCCTTTATCGGTAATTAAAATACAGCCATCAGCTAAGTCTTCGGCCAGGGTTGGTGTTCTAAACTGATCATTTACGACATTAATTTTTTGACCTTTTTGCAAGGCTTCGCGCGCCCAAAGCACCACATTGCTTCTGCTCATACCGTCTACTATGCCATACACAATTATGGTTCGAACAATAGCCCATTTTAGGCCACTGTTTATTACTAATGTTTCAGCATCAAGTTTTGATTGACCATAAAAACTAATTGGATTGGGTTTGGCATTTTCATCATAAGGACCGGCTTCTCCATCAAAAATAAAATCAGTTGAAAGATGTATAAAATGACAATTATAGCTTGAATTTTTCGATTGTTCTTTTTTAATTGCATCAATTAAATAAGCTACTGCATCCACATTTAATTTTCGACACAATTCTCTTTGTGTTTCGCAAGCATCCACATTGGTCATTGCCGCTGTATTGATAATCACATCAGGTAAATATGTTGAAATAACATTTTCAACTTCTTGCTGATTAGTAATATCAAGAGGTTGATAAATGTAATTTTCTTTGATTAAAATTCGGTTTTCTCCTTTAGAAGTAGCTATTAAATGTATATCCTGCCTGTCTTTTAGTTTATACACTAATTTCTGACCTAATAGCCCGTTGGAACCCGTAACTAAAATCTTTTTATTATGCATAATTTGAAGCAGTGTTTAAATTATCAAGTATTTCTAAGGCAAAGTCCATTTTATATTGTTTGCCAAATAACAAAATCATATCCATTTTTTCTATTTCAATATCATCTGATGGATTAATGATTATTTGCTCACCTCTTACAATTCCAATAATAGTTACATCATCGGAATTTAAATAAGATTTTATTAATTTAATATTTTTACCAATAAGTTTTGAATCGCCTAAAACCATGTAGGTATCATTAATATAAGTAATAGCGGCTAATTCGGCAATTTTTGATTGCGTGCCTATTTGTTTACCGCTAAAAAATCCATAATGTCGTTTACGTAATTGTTCCGATTTTAAACGAACTATTGGCCCAGCAATACCTAAATTTTTTAAAACATAAGCGGCAATTTCGAGCGATGCTTCGAATTCTTGAGAAATTACAATATCAGCTCCGGCTTTATATAAAGGTTCAATTTGTGTAACAAATTCAGTACGAACAATAATTTTAAGATTGGGATTTAATTTTCGTCCTATTGCTACTGCTTTTAAGGTTGCATCCCAATCTGAAATAGCAATAACCATCATTCGAGCTTTATCAATCCCTAAATGCAGCAAATTATCTTGCTTAGTAATATCGCCAAAAACAATATCTTCACCTTCTTTTTTAAATTTTTTAACCGTATTAGGATTTATCTCTATAATCTTATATGGAATATTTAATGATTTTAAAATCTTGGATAGATTTTGTCCATTAACACCAAAGCCGGCAATTAATACATGTTGTTCAAGATTAACATGATCGTTAATATCTTGTTTTAAAATTGAATTATGAAGTAATAAGTTTCCTATTCCTAAAAAAGCCGGAGTGGCCATCATTGAAATGATAGAGGATGACAAAAATATTTGATAGTATTCATCACTTATAAAATTTAATGGTCGAGCTATATTGAGCAACATAAACGAAAATTCTCCAATTTGCGAAATACCTAAACCAATAAGTAAGGACATATTTAATGGAGTTTTAAATGCTTTAGCAATAGCGGCTATAATTAATGTTTTAACCACTAATATTGATATTGCAGCAAAAAATACATTCAAAGGATTTTGAATAACAAAATGCACATTAAGCAGCATCCCTACTGAAATAAAAAATATTGATAAAAAAACATTTTTTAATGGTTTTATATCTGCCTCTATTTGATAAATAAAATCGGATTCGGCTAAAATCATTCCGGCAATAAAGGCTCCAAGTGCTAAAGAAAATCCAAGATAATTAGTTAGTATGGCTAATCCAAAACATAGCGTTAGAACCAGTATCATAAATAATTCATTAATTCTAAAGCTACATATTAAATCAAATAATTTAGGTAATAAAAATTTTGATAAATAAAAAATAAGTCCAATTAATGCAAATGATATAGCTATTTTTAATAGAATTTCGGTTATATCTATTTCATTTATTTTACCAATTAATGGAGTTAAAATAATTAATGGTACAACACAGATATCTTGAAAGAGTAAAATTCCTGTCATTATTCTTCCTGAAGGAGTTTGCAATTGACCTTTATCTTGTAATGATTTAAGCACTATAGCGGTACTGCTCATGGATATTACAAAAGAGGCTAAAATACTTTCTTGAAGTGTGTGTTGAAGAAAAAATTTCATTATAAAAAAAACTACAGATATCGTAACTAATATTTGTAATCCTCCAAGCACTAAAACTTCATGCCGCATACTTAAAATACGTTTAATAGAAAACTCTAAACCAATGGTGAACATAAGAAGCATTACTCCTATTTCGGCTAAAACTTCAATTTCATGCCCAGAATGAACTATGTTTAAAATATAAGGACCTATTAATATCCCGGTAAATAAAAATCCAATTACTGAAGGTATTTTAAGCCTTGATAAAATAACTACTACAACCATTGCCACTACAAAGGCAATGATAAATTGTTGTAAAATTTCCATAGAATAAATTATTTTATAAATCCCAAATACTGGAACGAGAATGACGTTTTAATTTAAAATAATTTCTATGCTCATTTAAGAAAGCAAGAATTAAATATACAATTATGGGAGAACCAAATGTGAAAAATGATAAATAAACAAAATACATTCTGATAGTTGTAGTTTTAATACCCAGTTTTTCTCCTATCTTGGTGCAAACTCCAAAAATCTGAAACTCTAATATATCTCTTATTTTATCTATCATTTTTGAACTTGTTTTAAAATATAATTTCCAATGCTGCAATTTAAGCATTTTTTTTGAGAACAATACTCATTCTTTAACTCTAGTAAACCCTGTGTATCTATGGCACTATTTGATCTAATACCCAATTTATTCCAATTTTCAATTATAGAATTTTTCTCCGGATTTAAATTTTCAAGAATTGATAAGGCTTTTTCTTTTAATTCTTCTTTAGCTGTAAAATTTGAATAGGCAAACAAAACCGGTACTATTGCATTTATTATCAGTATTTCAGCAGATTTTTCACCTAATGGCTTATTCAATTTTTCAGAAGTTTGAGAAAATAAAAAATGAGTTTGCCAATATTCTGAAACATTTACCTTAAATATTTTCATTATTTCTTTGGTAGATAAAGCATCTATAAAAGCAGAAAACAGGTTGTTTTGTGTTTTAATAATTTCAGATAATTGCGCTAAACGAATAGTTGGAAAATTACGAGGACGTAAACGTAAAAATTTCCACAAATGCTTATCAATGGGAGTAAGTGCATACTTATTTTTCAGAAAATTATATTCTGTTTTTAATAAATTAAAGTAAGAATCATTGTTAAAATCATCATCTAAAAAACCTGCCTGACCAAAAATTAAAGCATCAATTTGAAGTGGATTATTTCGATGTTTCAACAATAATTGATAGGGCAATGATTTAGCCCACAGTTCAAAAGGCAATGCATTTACTTTAAATCCAAATGCTTTGGCTAACTGAATAAAAAGTACTTGTTGCCAATCGTTATTAAACTGAGTTAGCAAAAGCTCTACTTCATGTGATTTGCGTTCTAAACGTTCAATTGCCAAACGCTGAATCCAATTGGAATAGTTTATTTCATTTACTTGTTTTAAATTATTTTCACAAGGTATCCATGTTTTTGCAATCAAAAATTGATTATAAATGGATATGATTTTTTCAGGAATATAATTTTTAAGTTCAAAAACAGGATAATTAAACTTTAATTCCGGCAAATCATTTTCATAAACTACATGCAAAATTAAATTATCATAATTTTTATCAGTGCTATGCTGATGTTTTATAAAATCAGATGTTTTAACATGTATTTCTATATTTCCTGCCCAAAGGGTATCTCCTATTTTTATTTTAGCATTAAAGAAATCAGGACCTGCATGAGTATTAGGTAATCCCGGATGAATAACTTTAATCTTTTCTCCTGAAAAAGTTACTAACTCAGATTGATTAAACAATTGAAATTTCCAGATAAAATGCAGTAAATCTTCGGTCATAAAAAAAGCGGCATAAAGCCGCTTAAAGTTATTAAATTTTAGAAAGTTTTTTAGCGTTGCATTTTAAAATAGATTGAACAAGCCTTATCGCCATATTGTAAAACAGCAAGCCCTTTTTTACCGCTATTGGTTATAAATTTAAACCCTGGGTTTGCTGATGATACAATTAATTCAGGTTGGGGGTTAGAAAAGGTAATGGTGTCAAAATTTGCGTATGTCATTCCATTAACTAAATTTTCAAAAGCATTTTGTAATGTATATGCGGGTGTATCTAAATTAGCTGCCCAAGGCTCAAAGCGAACATAATTAAATCCAAGCGAACATCCATATTTTGCAGTAAGTTCAGGGTATAAACCAATTGACTGCATTTTATCAGCTGCCACTAATTTTACTTGATTATTACTTAAACCTTCTCTGGTTATGGCAAATAAACCAAATTGTGGTGAATATTCCGAATTAAAGGCCTCATTTGCAGAATTGTTCAAATCTGCTTTAAATACCGTTCCAATAGCATCATATCCATAAGTTGCATACGGACCAAACATATAGTAAAACCCTACTTTATCGGCATCATTATTAGTGCATAATAATGAAGCTCCTGTTGAATATGGACTTGGAAAATCTAAATGACTTAATGTTTTATTATCAGCATTTACACTAACGTTAAATGGCCCAACGGTATGTTTTTCGCCATTGGATAATTCAAAACGAATGTAATAAGTAGCATTGGCATAAGCCGGAAAGTATTTTTGTTTGTTGTTAGAATTAAGTTCATCTACTAACTCACACTCTACTTCGCTACCATTAGAAGTAGTTTTTATAAAAATTTTAGAAACCTCAACCTCTTCATCTTTATAATCATCAAAATTCCAAGCTGCAACAAGTCTAATCCATGTTCCGGTTGGAACTGATAAGCTTTTTGGAGGAGTGTCATAATTTGATTTATCCGATGGATCTAAATTTACAGACTCCCATTCTATATTATCAAAAACATTTTTATGCATCATTTTTACGTAAACACATTCCTCAATGGGTTTTTCTTTTTTCTTTTTACAAGATACCAATATGGAACTTGATACAGTAAGAATAATTAAAAAAGTTCTTAATGTTTTCATATAAATTATGTTTTAGATGCACAAAATTGATTTTATCAATTATAAATTTCAATACTGCAAATGCTGTATATTATTTACTTAAAAACAATGGGGCGAAAATTCGCCCCTTGTTTTTTGTTTTTAAAAATTTTACTCGATAATTACTTTCTGCACAAAACCGCTTTTTTGTTCGCGAATAAAATACATGCCCGGAGAATAATTAAGTGATATGGTTTCTTGGTTGTTGTTTACCGAAAAACTTTGTAACACTCTACCCTGTATATCCAACAATTCAAATAGTCCTCCGTTTTCGGTTTTTATCGTAAATTGATGTTTAGCAGGGTTGGGGTATATACTCCATGAAGTTTGATTATCCATTTGATCTATACCTAAACAATCGTTTACTGTAATGCTACCAATTGCACTAACATTCCCACATCCCCCCATTGGTGTAATCGTGTAGTTGAATGTTCCAATTAGCGTAGGTGTACCGCTAATAGTTACCACTCCACCTGAAAAATTACTATTTACACCACTTGGTAAGCCGGATACGCTTGCTCCTGTTGCTCCGGAGGCGCTGTAGGTGATATTGGTAATAGGAGTATTGATACACAGAGTTTGGTTGTCTGTGCCTGCTGAGGAGCTTAGTGTAATAGAAATATTTGGATTAACAGTAATGGTACCATTAGTTATTACACTACCACATCCCCCCGTGAGAGTAACCGTATAGTTGAAAATTCCAGTTTGGTTTGGTGTTCCACTAATAGTTAGATTACTCCCATTAAAGTTTCCTGAAACTCCTGATGGCAATCCTGTAATAACAACTCCTGTAGCTCCTGTTATTATGTAGACAATATTTGAAATAGCTACATTTATACATACAGATTGATTTGTTGTAGCATTAGCAGAAATTAATGCAATTGATTCAAAACAAATTTTAGTAACAAATACATCATAAAATCCTTCAAAGTTTGTCTGAAATGCCCCTGATGTTATATCAAAATTTGTTGAGGATGTATATCCAGTTAAATATGCATTCCCATTAGCATCTATATCAATATCTGAAACAAATTCAATATCATTACCTCCTAAATAAGTAGAATAAATTAATCCACTTCCAGAGGGATTAAACTTTGTAACAAATACGTCATAAGTTCCTCCTCCATATATTGTCTGAAAAGCTCCAGGGGTAGTATCAAAATTAATTGATTGTGTCCAACCGGTAATATAAATATTTCCATTCCCATCAATGGTTATAGCTTTACCAAAATCCCAATCTCCTCCGCCTAAGTATGTAGAATATTCTAAAGAGCTTCCATTAAAATTTAGTTTGGTTATAAAAGCATCGCAGCTTCCTTGATTAGAATTTTGAAAGGCACCCGTTGTTATATCAAAATCTGTTGACCAAGTATAGCCGGTAATATAAGTATTGCCATTATTATCTAAAGCTATTGAATATCCAAAATCTTCATCGCTTCCTCCTATATAAGTTGAATATTCAAGCGAGTTTCCATTAGAATTTAATTTTGTTACAAAAACATCACAATTTCCTCCGTAAATTGTTTGAAAAGCCCCCAAGGTAATATCAAAATCAGTTGATAATGTTTGGCCAACAATATAAGTATTTCCTGTATTATCAATAATCAACCCATAACTAAATTCATAATCACTTCCACCTATATATGTAGAATAAACCAATGCGTTTCCTGTAGAATTTAATTTAGTTACAAATGCATCTGAAAAGCCTGCCATGGATGTTTGAAAAGCCCCGGCAGTAATATCAAAATTATTTGAATATGTATAACCTGTAACATAAGCACTACCAGTTGCATCTATTGCAATATTCAGGCCAACATCTAAATCACTTCCGCCTAAGTAGGTAGAATACAATAAAGAGCTTCCATTAGAATTTATTTTTGTAACAAAAACATCATAATCCCCTCCATCATTTGTTGTCTGATACGCTCCTGTAGTAATATCATAATTAGTTGAAGATGTTATCCCTGTTATAAAGGTATTTCCATTCCCATCCACCTTAACATCGTATCCAATATCATCACCATTTCCTCCAATATAAGTAGAATATATTAAAGCATTTCCTAAAGTATTTAACTTTGTAATAAAAACATCAACCCATCCTGCAATTGTATACTGAAATGCTCCTGGTAAAATATCATATTCAGTTGAATACGTATCCCCAGTTATATATGCATTACCATTACCATCAACTTCTATTCCATTAGCTTCATCTAAATTGCTTCCTCCAATATACGTAGAATAAATCAATGGATCAATTATTAAATCTTTTGTTCGATCATAGGAATTAATTTGAAAAGTCCATAAATCTTTTGATTTAGCCTTAAAACTTGAAGATATTGTATTTCTTTTATCTTGTTGATATACGTTTAATTCTGTTAAACTTGTTTCTCCAAAGCGAGTTTTAAAAACTAAATTACCTTTTTCATTTACATATGTCTTTTCACTTCCTTTTAAACTAAACACAATTTGATTTGGCTCTGCTCCAGGATGCACTATATAATCAAAGCGCAAAAATCCTTTATCAAAATAATAACGTATATCAATACCGTTATATATGTTCTTAATTAATACTTCATTGTAAAGTCGTACAAATGAAGCATGTTTACTATCATCATTACCTATGAAATAATTATAATAGCCTTCTTGCTTTTGTTTCCCCTCACTAACAGAATTAGAATTATAGTTTTGCAATTTCATCAATACTCTATGCCCTATTACATTATAATCCTTATGCCTAATTTTATCCGGAAATCGTCCTTTTTTTGCTATGGATTCGTTAGGGATTTCTTCTAATTTGTAAAAGGTATAATTTACACCGTACTTGGTAATCCACGCATCCAAACCGCCTAATCTTGCCAGATACAACACATCGCTGTGCCATTGGCCCTTGTTTTCGATGAAGTAATTTTTATCTAATTTAGATAAGGCTTGCTGAGCATTAGAAAATTCTATAGCATGTAATGTTTTTATGCTAATGAACATGAATGAAATTACAAAAACCAAAACCTTTTGAATTGATTTCATAAATCCTTGCATAGAATTAAAATTTTTAATTTCCTATCAATTTTATAACATTTTATTAAATTCACAAAAAACAAGGGGCGAATATTCGCCCCTTGTTTTTTGATTTTAAAAATTTTACTCGATAATTACTTTCTGCACAACACCGCTTTTTTGTTCGCGAATAAAATACATGCCCGCTGAATAATTAAGTGGTATGGTTTCTTGGCTATTGTTCACCGTAAAGCTTTGTAACACTCTGCCTTGTATATCTAACAAATCAAATACTCCGGCTTGCTCGCTTTGAATGGTAATTTGATTGGTGGCTGGGTTGGGGTAAATCAAAAAGGCAGAAGAATTGTTGATATAATCTGTTATTGAGTTAATTGGATTAGAACCAAGTTTAGCCAATAAAATTCCATACGGACCTGTAGGTGCTATTAAATTATCGAATCCCGTACCAGTAATCCAGTAACCGCAAACATATACATTTTCTGCTGCATCAATGGATGAACTATAGAACTTATCAGTAGTGTTGGAATTGTTAAATTTAGCCCATTGGGTTACCCCGGAATTGTTCACTTTCACTACATAATTTATTATAAAACCATTTACTGGAAAGCTTTGTGAAATACCATCCCCAAAATCTATCCCGCCTGAAACAAAATTTCCAGCAGAAGATCCTATGTAACTGTCGCCTGAACTTGTTAATGAATATCCGATTGTGCGTCCGTAATAACTATCGGATTTTACTTTACCAAAGGCTTTTGCCCATTGCTCGGTTCCTGAAGAGTTGTATTTAACGAGTACAATGGTATTTTGGGAAGATGGTGTCCCACCATATGTTGCAGTGAAGCTACCAAAATTGGTATTTTCTTCTATCCATCCTAATAAATATACATCTCCGGATGCATCAACACCTACCCCTTGACCACACGCACCTTTGTAGGATAAACTGGAATTGCTTTGTTTTACCCAAACTGTGTTGCCGTTTGCATCTAATTTAGCCAAATAAATTTCTGAACCGCTTGCAGTTAGGGCAACGCCTCCAAAATTAACAGAATATGAAAAATACCCTGTGAAGTAAACATTTCCTGAATTATCTGTACAAATATCATGAACAGCAGATTTCCCTAAAGTTGGGTTTGAAGGTGCAGATTCAAATACCTTAGCCCATATCCCTACTCCTGATGAGTTTATTTTTGCCATAAATAAATGCTGTTTAGGACTAGTGATAGAAACGCTTTGTCCGGAAATAACAAAATTGGAATAAATACCTGCAGTTCCGCCAATGATAATATCATTATTTTGATCAACAGCAACAGATTGACAAGAACTTGATTGTATAGCATTAATAGCCCAGATAAAATTTCCATTAGGATCAAGTTTTGCCAAGAAGCCTGCAGAAGATGGATTGCTATTAACCGTATCTGATATTAACATGATTGATCCGAAATAACAAGTATCATGAAAGGTTCCGCCCACATACACATTACCAAAAGAATCCAATGCTATGTCATATATCCTGCTTTGAGGAACTGAGCCTTTAATAACGGGTTTAGTCATCCAAACTAAATTACCATTGGGATCAAACTTTTGAATCATCATGGTATCATTATGCAATCCAGATAAAAAAGTATTACCAGCATTATCATTAACACAAGAGGTAGCATAATTAGAAATACCTACACCACCACCTGTACTAACCCAGTTCCATGCAGGAGCTTGAGAAAACAAACTATTCACCATGAAAAAATACAGAATAATGAAATAGAATTTTAGCGTAAAATTTGTAATTTTCATCTTCTTTGATTTTAAATTTATCCCTACTCTTTTTGCCGCTTTTCAGGTACCGCGGTTTGCAACAAGACCCCGTTGGAGGGGGCGGGTTTTAGTTGTAGTCAAAACCCGCCAAAAAATTATTTTAGTTCTTTTTTACTTTCACTAAAACCAATTCGCTATTCTTAGCTTTTTTAGCAATAGTGCGGCCATATAATATAAACGAATCAGCTGTATATTCATCTAAAATAACTGGTTCATGGTATGAAATAAGCCACTCTTCTTTACCCAATTGTGTAAAGGGTGTAAAATTGCCGGTTCCTACTCCTAACTTAGAAACAAATAACTCACCTGCAATCATACCTGGAATTTTATCACTTGTAAGCACACCGGTTTTACTATCGTATTTATTATAGTTTTTAAAATTATATGTTAACCAATAAATACTTTTTTTATCCTTTGAAAAAACAAGGTTTTGTTTTGCTTTAATTGACTCAGGCTTTACATAGTAGTTAAGTAAATCGCCTGTATTACTATTAAACTCTGCTACATATGATTGACCATTAAATACCTGTCCTTGTATATAAAATTTATCATCTAAGAAAACAACTTCATTTGCATTTTCAGGGTTTATGGTTCTAATAATAATTTTTTTCTCAGATTTGCCTTTTATTTTTTCACCCGTAACCAATTTTATTTTAGCGGCATCACCCTTGGCATCTACACCTTTTATCCAGTCAATTTTCCCATTTTTAAATTTTAAAATCTGAAAATTATCTAAGCCCTTATCCCCCCAATCAATATGATTCATAGCTGTTTTGTTATCTGTTGCACATTTACCCATAAAATATACTTCATTATCATTATTTGTAAGCATTGTAATTTTATACCATTTAGAATATGGAAGTTCAAATGGAATTCTATGCTTTACTTTTAATGTTTTACCATCTATATATATCAACTCAGCTTGATTTGGATTTTTCTCTTTATGCATTTTGCTAAATGCAGGATGTGGAGCACCCTTATTCGAAGATTGTGCAATTAATATCATATCATACTGATCGTTGTTTTTATAAGTAAAATTTTGAAAAACCGGAGTATAATCAAATGGTAAATCCAACCTATTTAATTCATTCAAGTTTTCATCAAATTGTCTGTAAATAACATGTAATTTGCCATCATCAGGCACTACATCTTTTGTAAAATATCCAATTATTCCACCGCCTGGATATACCACATTATTTGCTAATATCCACAATTCATTCTTATTTTCTTTTGTGTCTATTTGTTCCATTGGTAAATAAATAGGCACTTCGCTGCAACTTGCTTTTTCGTAATATCCTTTTACTTCTAAGTTGCCTTTTACAGTTGACATTATAAATGCCGTTGAAATTTTATTATTAGGTTTACCAATGGCAGCTTTTGTAACCGGAAATACAATAAATTGCCCAATATAATCACTTGTTAATTTAGGCATGTAAGCTACACCTTCGGTGATACTTTTACCTATAATTGCATAAGGATTATTTTTTGCAATTTTTTCAAAAACATTCGCATTAATCGGCTCGAATGTTTTACCAAAAAGATCTTTTTGATACTGCAAAGCATCAACAGTTGTAGGAAAATCTTTTGAAATAAGTTCTTTAAATTGTAAATTTTGACCAAAAACAACTTCTTTAAATTTATAAGCTACTCCTTTAAAATTTGCTTTAATAGTCTTGGTATCATAAGTATAAGATGTACTCAAATCAACATCACAATAGGCAGAGCCAAACTTTATAACATAATCACCATTATTATTGACAAAAGAACCATATGATTTCCAACCTTTTTCAATTTTATAATCTGATAAATTAAATTTAGTAGTTTCAACTTCATAGTTTTGAGCAGAAATTGAAAATGAAATTGCAATAAAACAAATGCTATAAAAAACCTTTTTCATTTTTAAATTGATAGTTACGCCCCTACTCTCTATTACGCTTTTCGGGTACCGCGCTTGCAACAAACCCCCGTTGCAGGGGGCGGGTTTTGTACTAAAACCCGCCTAAAAATTTTATTCTTAATTCTGTATTACAAGCTTTTGAACTGAACCACTTTCTGTATTTCTTATCAAATACAAACCACTTGATAATTCTTCTTGAATATGAATTCTATCTTGCCATGCCTGATAGCTGAGGATAATTTTACCGGTATAATCCATCAATTCAAACTGCATTCCTGCTTGTGCCTCGATAGTAAAATGCCCTCTGTTTGGATTGGGATAAATACTCCAAGTATTTTCTTTGTTTGATTCTTCTATTCCTAAAATTGTTATACTTACACATGCACTTGTATCCACACAACCATTTTCGGTAAGCTGAACCGCATAACTCCCACTTACAGCTGGTGTAAATACTTGACTGGTTGCACCTGATATTACGGCATAATTATTACCACAATCTAACCACTGATAGCTTGCATTCGTATTGTTCGCTGTAATTGTGTTGCCACTCACCGTGGTTGTCAGATTAGTAATAGTGTTTATGGTAAGTTGAATGGTAATGATGCTATCACATCCGGCACTATTCGGAATTGTATCTACATAAGTTCCACTATTTGTCCATACATAATTTCCACTGGGAGAAGTATAATTATTGCAAGAGCTAACCGTAATTGTATTTGTACTATTAGGTGTTATAGTTAAACTTACTGAAATCACACTATCACATCCTGTTGCATTTGCAATAGTATCCGCGTAGGTTCCGCTGCTTGTCCATACATAATTTCCACTGGGTGAAGTATACTGTCCACAAGTAGTTGCCGTAATGCTGCCATATGTTGTAGGATCTGTAATTTGAATAGAATCTGTTTTGGTACATCCAAACAAATCGGTTATTTGAACGGTATAGGTACCAAGTGTATTTGAGTTTAATGGGAAGTTAATGGTTGAACCGCTGGCAGTAAAAGAGTTTGGTCCTGTCCACGAATACGAATGGCTAAAATTACCTCCGCTACTATTTACCTGCACTAATGCGTTCCCTCCTATGCATGCATTATTATAAGTAAAACTTGAATTGATGAGATGACAATCCCAAATTTTACGAACTTTATTGGAGCCACTACAGGTAACATAAATATTTCCGTAAATATCCTCACTAATAAAATATGGTTGTGTAAATGTAGAAATTAATAAAGGTCCATCTGTATTGCCAGCAGAACCTGTACCAGCATATGTTGTTACATTTAAGGATATTGGATCCAAGGTATAAATTTTATGTGTATTGTAACCCGTTAAATAATACAAATTACCAATTTTGGTAACATCTATTATAATATTATCAGGAGCTGTTAATAATAATGAAACACTGCCGGTTTGACGATTTACTTCATAAATTTTACCTCCATCATATAAGGTGCTTACTATAAAATTTCCATTTGGTAAAAAATTTAACCCACATGTTCTTTTACTACTTCCTGCTATTCCGAATATTGTATTCTGAATAGGTATTACATTAGGCCCACCAACAGCTCCTCCTCCGGGTAATACTTTGTATATTCTTTGATTAGCATATTCAACAAAAAACAATGTATCTCCATCAAATACCATACCCCATGCACCATATGTATCTCCAATGTTTGTTACATAGTCTTGTGGAGCACCACCAGAAAGAGGGATTCGTACTATCTTTTTTTCGGCACTCCAATGATACGCAACATAAATGTAACCATTGCGATAAACTAACTGTGCCGGATCGTTTGTTAAAGTAGCAAAAGTGATAATATTTCCCGCTGTATCTAATTTATTTATTTGATAACAACTGCTTGTTTCAGAAAAATATACATTTCCAATGTTATCAACAGCTAATCCATGAGGATTACAAGTAGTTGAGGCAATGGTAGTAACTGTTTGCGCATAAATTAAGTTTGTTAGCAACAATGAAACACATAATACGATGAACAGGTAGATTTTTTTCATAATTGTTTGTTTTACTCGTCCCTACTCACTTTTCCGCTTTTCGGGTACCGCGGTTTGCAACAAAACCCCGTTGCGGGGGGCGGGTTTTGTACTAAAACCCGCCTAAAAATTTTATTCTTAATTCTGTATTACAAGCTTATGAACTGAGCCACTTTCTGTATTTCTTATTAAATACAAACCACTTGATAATTCTTCTTGAATATTAATTCTATCTTGCCATACTTGATAGCTGCGGATAATTTTACCGGTATAATCCATCAATTCAAACTGCATTCCTGCTTGTGCCTCGATAGTAAAATGCCCTCTGTTTGGATTTGGATAAATACTCCAAGTATTTTCTTTATTTGATTCTTCTATTCCTAAACCATTTACATTAAAACATGCAGAGGTATCAGCACAACCATTATAAATCACTATTACCGCATAATCACCATTTTCAAATGCGGTGAATGTTTGTGCAGTAGCACCAATAACAGGTGCAAATGCATTAGAACAACTTATCCACTGATAATTTGCCGAATCTTGTAAGGCATTTAATACCGCTCCAAACTGATTTACTGTTACATCAGGCGATGGTTTTACGATTATCTGATAGCTAGTAACTGAATTACAAGTTCCATTATTAACTGTTAAAGTATATGTTCCTGCATTAACAGCTTGAGCATTATTAATACTAATATTTTGTGTATTAGCATTAAAACCATTTGGTCCACTCCAGTTATAGCTTTGCATTCCATTAGGTAAACCATTTAAACTAATGGTTTCTTCTTCACATACCACGGTATTTCCGGTAATAGCAGCATTAATACCGGGTATTATTGAAACAGTGATTGTATCTGAAGAATAACATCCTAAAGAATTATATCCGGTTACAATATAATCTCCTGAATTCAATGTTGTAACATTGGTAATCTGTGGATTTTGTAAGGAAGAAGTAAATAAATTAGGACCACTCCATGAATAAGTTGATGCTCCAATACTTGCAAATAAATTCAATACACTTCCTTCACATAAATTGGTATTATTGGCACTAGCCGTTATAACCGGAACACTGCTTACATTAATACTTACTTGTGCTGAAGAATTACATAATCCATTGCTTACAGTTACAGTATAAGTGCCTTGGTTAGTACCATTAACACCTATTATTTGAGTATTTTGCTGATTATCGCTAAATCCATTAGGCCCAACCCAACTATACGAAACCATTCCATTGGGTAATGAATTTAATTGCAAGGTATCACCTTCGCAAAGATTGATATTATTGGCAGAAGCAAATGCAATTGGTCCCGGATTTACTGTTATGTTTAAAGTATCTGTATCAAAACATCCGGCACTATTATAAGCAGTTACTGAATAAATACCTGTATTTGCAGTTGTTAAGCTTGAAATAGTTGGATTCTGATTTACAGAAGTAAATCCTGCCGGACCACTCCATGCATAAGAACTTGCTCCATTTGGCAATGCAAATAGGTTAAGTGAATTACCTTCGCATAAAACAGTATTATTTGCCGATGCAGCAACTGTTGGTTTTGGATTAACTAAAACGTTTACTGTTGCTGAATCTGTACATCCGCCTAAACCAACTACATTTACAGTATATTGTGTTGATATAATTGGATAAACAAATGGATTGGCAATTGATGGATTACTTAATCCAACTGCCGGAGTCCAAGCATAACTTACTCCACCACTTACCGACATTTGCGCTGTATCTCCTTCGCATATTGTAATGCTGCTATTTATACTTGAAATCGGATTAGGATATACAGTAACGTTTATACTGGAAGATGATTGACAATTATTATTGTCGGTAATGGTAACAGTATAATTTCCACTATTGCTTACAGTAATACTTTGTGTGTATTCATTGGTACTCCATGCGTAGGCATTGGCAGAAGTAGAACAAGTTAATGATACAGAATCGCCCGGACAAATTGAAGTTGAACCTGAAGTGGTAATAATAGGAGTACTTGGATTAGGATTTACAGTTACTTCAATAGTATCAGTACCCATACAGGTTCCATTGTAAACATTTACAATATATGTTCCTGACGATGCTACTGTAATGCTTTGCGTAGTTGCTCCCGTATTCCATTGATAGGAAGTATTACCTGAACCGGCAGTTAATACCACACTACCTCCCTGACAAAATGTGGTAGGGCCGGATGCTGTAATATTGGCATTGTAAAAATTCATATTTACTTGTGTAAAGTCAGAGAAAACTCCACATCCGTTTGCATCTACAGCATAAACACGATAAAAACCAACCGTATCAGCCACATAATTTTGTCCGTTTCCAACAACAGTACCGCCTCTAAACCAAGTATAAGAAGTAAATCCTGCCTGAGCAGTAAAACTCACCGTATCACCGGGACAAATTAATTGTGTAGTATTTGGTGTTATAGTTACAGTTGGTTGGTTTACACAAGGTAAAACACGTAAAACTGTTTTAAAGGTTGGACTCCAGTTACCATTTGCATCTTTACTGCGTACATTAAGTACATGTAATCCGGTATCGGGTAAAAATGAAAAATTGGCATTCATGCTTTCAATGGCATCATTAAAATTGCCATCAAATGCTAATAATGGAAAACCTTGCCCTTGCCCCGGATCAATATCAAAAAAGAATTCACCTTCTGTAATTTTAATTTGTCTTAGTGATAATGGATTGGTAACATTCACAATGGTTTTAAATACCGGCCCCCAGTTACCATTTGCATCTTGTACTCTTACATTTAATAAATGTAACCCGCTTGAAGGCAAAACACTGATACTTCCTGAAATAGTTTCTAAAGCATCATTAAAGTTGCCATCAAAAGCTAATAAAGCTACGCCATTGCCTTGTCCCGGATCGGTATCAAAAAACAATTCTGCTGCATTAACTCTAATTTGTCGTAAAGCAAGTGGAGAAGTAATATTTACAATCGTTTTAAAGCTTGGCCCCCAATTATTTTGAGGATCTTTAACACGAATATGTAATACATGCAATCCGCTAGATGGTAATGAAGAAATTGATCCGCTAATGCTTTCTATGGCATCGTTAAAATTACCATCAAATGCAATTAAGGGCGTACCATTACCTTGTCCGGGATCGTTATCAAAAAATAATTCTGCTTGTGATACATTTATATTTCGTGTAGTTAATGGTGAAGATGAATAAAAAACAGTTCTAAATACAGGTCCCCAGTTATTCAAATTGTCTTTTACACGAACATTAAATGTATGCAAACCAACAGAACCTGCAGAGATTCCATTTCTAAACAAGGATTCAATGGCATTATCTAAATTGCCATCCACTGCCAATACGGGAGTTCCATTTCCAGGTCCAGGATCGGTATCAATAAAATATTCTGCCTGTGCAATTTGTCGTTGAGCCAATAAGGTATTTGCTCCGAGCAAAAGCATTATCAGAATGATTTTTATTCGAAACATATATTTCATATTTCAAAAGTTTTTAATGGTTAAACATTGATTTCAATAACTTTTGAAATACTATCTATCAAATGCTTCTGCTTTAATATTTAATGTACCGCTTTGCAAAACGGTGCGAGGAGCATTTACAAAATATACTCTTGCAGCACCGGTTATAGGATGAAAGTTTGATAAACTAAACGAACCTCCGTAGGCGCCCGCATCGTTTACGGTTAAATCTAAATCATAATGCGTTAAATCAGGATATCCCCCGTTAATGGCATCAGAACCGGTATTTAATTGTCCTGTTGTTAAATTTATGGAACTATTACTTGTAAAATTATTAGTACCATTATTTACAATTCCTAAAACAGCTCCATGTGGTGCTCCAAAATTATAGGAAAAGCCAACAGTTGGTGTACCTCCTGCCGAATAGGCATTATAACCACTTGGCAAGTTTGGAACTATTGATAAATTATTTTTTATATCAAACAAACCCGCTGTGTTTGAAGAAATAGAAACCGGATAATAATAATATGAATATTGAGAAGCATTGTAAAATGTATTGTTGTAAACTGTATTTGTTCCTAAAGTGGAGTTTTTATGACTGTAAAATCTTATGCCATAACATTCATAATAGGTATTACCTTTTGATGCGTAATTATTGGATACATTAAAAAACTGAGAAGTTGAATTTAATAAAATACTTACATAATTGGTATTTATACCTGATTGATTTCTTACAATATTTCCAATTACATTAAGTGTATCATTGGTTGGTACAGCATCCGTTCCAAAATATATTATGCAATAGTTATTGGTAATAGGATAATACATTTTAGTATGTGAACTAGCAATTACTTCATTACCAAAAACATTTCCATATCTTAATGCTATATACCCATCTTGTAAAATATTTGATACAACGTTTACATTAAAATAATCATAATCAAAATTTATATATCCATTCATTAACTCGCAATTAACGATATTTACATTACATCTTGTACCAGCAGGACTGTGACCGGATGCTGTAATATTACCTGTTGTATTGTTCATGTGCATAATGGAAATAGTTCTACCCACTGCAGGAGTAATGGTTATATTTCCCGTTAAACTCCATTTAACTCCCTCCTGGTTTGATAATAATTGCACTGATTTATTGATAGTTAGATTTTCTACATACGGTGCATTTCCGGTTTTAGGTTGAATTAGAATTCTATCGCCATTATTTGCAGCTGATAAAGCTGCTGTTATGGAAGAATAACATCCTCCACTACCTGATTCATTTACACATAAATCGGCTGCTTGTAATTGACTTGCTAATGCTAAAGACAAGGCATTTAAAAGTAAATTTTTGATTTTCATAGTTTATTTATTTAAGTTAATCGATAATTTTGAACAAATTTTAAAATTTGATTAAAATCTTTAAATACTGCATATGCAGTAATTTAATTTTTATGACACGAATTTTATCAACAATATTATTCGCCCTTTTTATAATTCCGGTCTTTGCTCAAAAAGAAGTACAGCTTCTTAAAATTGCTGATAGTTTATATTCAAAAAATAAATACGAAAAAGCTATTGAATATTATCTTGAAACATTAAAAGAAGCAGAGCGCAGTAATAATATATTATATAAAGCTTATGCCTCAAAAGGCTTAGGAAGATGCCATTATTATAATTATGAAAAAGATAAAGCCTTAAAATGGTTTTATGAATATTACCATACTTCGAGGCAAATAGAAATTGACACCATTGTTTCAGATGCTTTATATCATTTAAGTATTATTTACGTAGAACGAAATGAATATGATTCCATTCAAAAATATTTAATTCCTGCATTTGATTTGCTTAAAATTCAAAAAAAATACGATCTTTTATCAAAAGCCTATGCAATATATTCGGAATTCCATATTAATAAAACAAAAGATGAAAATCAAATTGAAAAATATTTGTCACTTACCTTACAATATGCGGATTCAACAAATAATTATAATGTTAAAATTTTTGCCATCACTAAATTTTTCAATTATTACTATCGGGTAAAAAAAGATTATAAAAAAGCTTTATACTACATTAATAAAGCCGAAGATATATTAAAATATTTATCAGATTCCGAAACGATAAGCTATATCTACAGATACAAAGCCGAATGTTTAATTTATTTAAGAGATACACTGGCCATAGATTATATTCAAAAATGGTTTAACATTAAAGATACCTTATTTGATATTGAAAAAACAAAGCAAATTGCCAAATATGAAGAGCTATATGAACTTAATAAGAAAGAAAGCGAAAATTTAATGTTGAAACAACAAAATCAATTAAATGAATTAAATCTACAAATCAGAAAATTTACAATTATTATTTTAATTCTTGTATTAATTGTTTTGGCTGTAATTGCATTATGGTACATTAACTTAAAAATCAATCAAAACAAAAAAATTAAACTTGAATATATTCAAAAAATACATAAAGAAAAGCAACAAATTTCACGCGATTTACACGATAATGTAGGTGGACAAATTTCATATTTAATTACCAATTTAGAATGGATTGCCAACCATCCTGAAAGCATTAAGAATAACAATGATTTACAAAAAAAACTTTTCAATTTAAGCGAAATAGGCAGAAATGCCATATTAACTTTAAGAGAAACCATTTGGGCGGTAAACAACGAAGAGCTTAGTATTATTGACTTTACTGATCGATTCAAAAATTATATTTTAAAATTACAGCTTCCTGAAACAATAAAAGTAAATACCCATGAGAATTTCTTAAAACCCGAAAATATATTAAGACCCGAACAAGCATTAAATTTATTTAGAATTTGTCAGGAAGCATTACATAATGCTTTAAAACATAGTAACGCAACGGAAATAAATATTTATTTCGAAAGTAATGAAAGCTGCTTATTTAAAATTAGTATTGAAGATAATGGTATTGGATTCGACTATCAAAATCGTTACAAAGAGGGTCATTACGGAATGAAAAATATGGAAGAACGCGCCAAGGAATCAAATGCTGAGTTTAATGTATATTCTGAACTAAATAAGGGGACAAAAATTTCAATTTGCATAAAATACCCTACAGCAAATGAAGTATTGTAAACCCAAACAGATTGATAGAATTTTGCTCATTATAAATATTTATGAATCAAATGATAAAAGTAGCAATAGTAGATGATAAACAAATAAACCGAAACTCGCTGGCAGAAAAGCTAAAAACAAAAAATAACATTAAAATTTTATTTACGGCTCAAAACGGTGAAGATTTTTTAGAAAAAATGAAAGAATCGAAAGAGCTTCCCGATTTAGTTTTTATGGATATAGATATGCCTGTGATGAATGGTATTGAAGCCGTAAATTCAGCGGCAGAAGTTTATCCTAATACCAAATTTTTAATGCTTACCGTGTTCGATGATGATGATAAGATTTTTGAAGCTATTAAAGCAGGAGCCGTTGGTTACTTATTAAAAGATGAAAATCCTGATCGTTTAATTAATGCATTGTACGAAGTTGTTGAATTTGGCGGTGCCCCCATGAGTCCACGTATTGCTCGAAAATCATTGCAAATGCTATCAAAAGCAAAAATTGATGCTAAAAAAGTAGAAGATTCAGTTTTAAGTGACAGAGAAATGGAAATTTTAAAAGGATTGGTTGATGGTAAAGATTATAAACAACTTGCAACCGAAATAAACCTTAGCCCCAATACTGTAAGAACCCATATTACCAATATTTACAAAAAATTACATGTAAATAATAAAACACAAGCAATAAAAATTGCAATGAAAAAAGGATGGTTTGGTTTTTTATTTTAAAAATCGAAAAAATCAAAAAAGAATATTACAGCGGCTTGTTCTTTTTTAACCCCTTTTGCCGATCCTATAATTGTACCATTCTTTCTAACATCGCCATTTGCTTCAATTTTCCCAACAATTGAACCATTTATTCGCACATCTCCATTCGATTCTACCTTACCTACAATAGAACCATTTTTACGAATATCACCATTCGACTCAATTTTACCTTTAATACTTCCGCTTACTCGAATATCGCCATTTGATTCAAACTTACCTTTAATACTTCCATTAATTCTAACATCACCATTTGATTCAACTTTGCCAAAAAGAGAACCTCCCTTTCTTAAATCTTGTGAATTTGCTAAAATTGATGTTGTAACAATAATTAGCAAAGTAATTAATATTTTAAATTTCATAATTTAATTTTTTAGTTCTTTAAATATCTATCTAATAATGCCGACATTTCTTTCTGCAACTTCAATGCCTCCTCTCTGGCTTTTTCTGCAAAATCTTTTCCATTGGATGCATAAATAATACTTCGAGAAGCATTTACTAATAATCCGCAATTTTTATTCATACCATACTGAGCTACTTCAGCAAGGCTTCCACCTTGTGCACCCACTCCAGGTACCAGTAAAAAATGATTGGGTACAATTTCTCTTATTTTTTTAAGCATTATGGCTTGCGTAGCGCCTACTACATACATTAAATTATTTTCAGTGCCCCATTTTTGTGATATAATCAATACTTTTTCGAAAAGTTTTTTTTCTTCAATATTAGTTGATAGTAATTGAAAATCCATTGCTCCGCTGTTTGATGTAAGCGCAAGTAAAATTGTTACTTTATCTTTATATTCTAAAAATGGCTGCACAGAATCAGATCCCATATAAGGTGCAACCGTTATACTATCGGCATTCATATGCTCAAAAAATGCCTGAGCATACATTTTTGAAGTATTACCAATATCACCGCGTTTTGCATCGGCAATGCTAAAATGTGTTTTAGGAATATAATCAAATGTTCTCTTAAGACTTTTCCAACCAGCTTCGCCTCTACATTCGTAAAATGCAGTATTGGGCTTATACGAAACGCATAAATCAGCAGTAGCGTCAATTATTTGTTTGTTAAATTCAAAAACAGGATCTTCAGCATCGAGCAAATGAGAAGGAATTTTTGAAATATCAGTATCTAAACCCACACACAAAAAGCTTTTCTTTTCTTTTATGGATTGTATAAGTTGTTTAATGTTCATTTAATTAAAAAATTGAAATCTATAGAAATAAGTAGAGATTTATATTGAGATTAATTGTTTTTTGAATTGCAAATTATAGATTACAAATTGAAAAATTCTAAGCCTTCAAATTCTAAAAATCACAATTCACAAATAATATCTGTCTTTGCTCCTTTTGTCTTTTATCTAATATCTAAAATCAAAACTACGCAATTGTTTCTCCTTCTTTTAGTTTCTCAGCATTTTCAGCAAACTGTAAAGCATCAATCATTTCTTGTATATCACCATTCATAAATTCGGTTAAATTATACATGGTTAAATTGATGCGATGATCAGTAACCCTGTTTTGAGGATAATTGTATGTTCTAATTTTAGCAGAACGATCACCTGATGTAACCAAGGTTTTTCTCTTTTTAGCAATGTTATCTAAATGTTTTTGCAATTCAAGTTCGTATAACTTGGTACGCAACATTTGCATGGCTCTTTCTCTATTGCCCATTTGAGTTCTTTCTACTTGCGACACTACAACAATACCGGTAGGCTTATGAGTTAACATTACTTTTGTTTCTACTTTATTTACATTTTGACCTCCGGCACCACCTGAACGAGCTGTTTGCATTTCAATATCTGCCGGATTTATTTGTATATCTACTTCATCGGCTTCGGGCATAACTATTACGGTAGCAGCAGAGGTATGCACTCTTCCTTGCGTTTCGGTTTCAGGCACGCGCTGTACCCTATGTACTCCCGATTCAAACTTTAATGTACCGTAAGCATTTTCGCCTATTACATTCATTATAATTTCTTTGTAACCACCTGCTGTGCCTTCGTTAAAATCAACCGTTTCTATTTTAAAGCCTTTATTTTCGCAATAGCGCGTGTACATTCGCCACAAATCTCCGGCAAAAATACTTGCCTCGTCTCCACCGGTTCCTGCACGTATTTCAACCACGGCATTTTTAGCATCTTCGGGGTCTTTAGGTACTAAAAGCATTCTAATTTTAGCTTCCCATTCTTCTTTCAACTTTTCATTTTCTTCTAACTCTATTTTTGCCATTTCTCTAAATTCTTCATCTTTCTCAGTATTCAATACTTCTTTGGCAGAGGCTATGTTGTTAAGTACCTTTTTGTATTCTTCACTTGCATCAACAATTTCTTTTAAATCTTTGTATTCTTTATTAAGCTTGGTAAATAACTTCATGTCGCCAACCACTTTTGGGTCGGATAATTGCTGTTCTATGTTTTCCCAGCGTCTTTTTATCGCTTCTAATTTTTCTAACATATTTTAAAAATAAAAATGAAATTATTTTTTATCGTTTAATGTTTCCCATAATAAATCTTTTAATTTATCTAATCCTTGATGAGCTAATGATGATATAAAAATATGTTTAACACCCTTGGGTAATTCTTTTTTAATAGCTTTTTTTAGCTCATCGTCTAACAAATCGCTTTTTGTTATTGCTAAAATTCTTTTTTTGTCGAGTAATTCAGGATTGTATTCTTTTAATTCGTTTAAAAGAATTTTGTATTCCTCATTAATATTTTTACTATCGGCCGGAATTAAAAATAAAAGAATGGAGTTTCGTTCAATATGTCGTAAAAATCGAATACCTAAACCTCTACCCTCATGAGCTCCTTCAATAATACCTGGTATATCGGCAATAATAAATGTTTTATAATCTTTATATTTAACGATACCTAAATTTGGTACTAAGGTTGTAAAAGGGTAATCGGCAATTTCGGGTTTTGCAGCTGTTAATACTGATAATAAGGTAGATTTACCGGCATTGGGAAATCCTACTAAACCAACATCGGCTAAAACTTTAAGCTCGAGTATTTTCCATTCTTCTCTACCGGGCTCTCCCGGTTGTGCATATCGAGGAGTTTGATTAGTAGGTGATTTAAAATGATTATTTCCTAAACCTCCTCTTCCGCCTTTAACCAATATTTTTTCTTCTCCGTGCTGCGTAATTTCAAATTCTATTTCACCGGTTTCGGCATCTCTTGCAATGGTTCCTAAAGGCACTTCAATAATAACATCTTTTCCGTCTGCTCCTTTTTTTAATGCTGATCCTCCTGGATTTCCGGGTTCTGCTATAACATGTTTGGTATATTTTAAATGCAGCAATGTCCACAGTTGAGCATTTCCTCTAACTATTATATGCCCTCCTCTTCCACCATCGCCACCATCAGGGCCACCTTTTCGTGTAAATTTATCGCGATGTAAATGCACAGAACCTGCACCTCCTTTACCGGAGCGACAACAAATCTTCACATAATCAACAAAATTTGAGCTCATTTTTAATTAAGCCTCAATTTCTTTACACAAACGTTCAAAAATTTCTTCGATAGAACCTACTCCTATTATTTCTCTGCACTTATTTTGAGCTTTATAAAAATCTTTTACGGGTGCTGTTTCTGCATTGTAAACATCAATTCTTTTTTGAATAACGGCCGGATCGGCATCATCTGCACGACCTGAAACTTTTGCTCTTTCTAATAATCTGCGTTTTAATTCATCTTCGGGTACTTCTAATGCAAGCATAACTTTTATGCTTTGATTTTTTGAAGCTAGAAAACTATCTAAAGCTTTAGCCTGAGCTGCAGTTCTAGGAAAACCGTCAAATATAAATCCTTTGGCTTGAGAATTTTTATTTACTTCGCTTTCTAACATTTTTATGGTAACCTCATCGGGTACTAACTGTCCTTTATCCATGTAGCTTTTGGCTAAATTTCCTAATTCGGTTCCTCCTTTTATATTTGCTCTAAAAATATCTCCTGTTGATAAATGTACGAGTTGATATTTGGCAATCAACTTTTCTGATTGAGTACCTTTTCCTGCTCCCGGAGGTCCAAATAATACAATGTTTAACATAATTCAGATTTTTAAAGTTAATTGATTAAAGTGTAAATATCTCTTAAATTTCTACCTAAACCATCATAATCTAATCCATAACCAACTAAAAAATTATTAGGGACTTCAATACCAACATAATCAATCGGAATATCTTTTTTATATGCTTGGGGTTTATATAATAAACTTGCTATTAAAAGTTTTCCTGGTTTTTTGGGTTTTAATATTTCATGTAATTTAACCAATGTATTTCCGGTATCAATTATATCTTCTAAAATTACTACGGTTCTACCTTCAATATTTTCATATAATCCAATAAGTTCATTTACCGTTCCGCTCGATTGTGTTGTACCATGATAGGATGATAATTTTATAAATGAAATATGACATGGTATTGTTATATTTTTCATTAAGTCGGCAGCAAATAAGAACGACCCATTGAGCACACAAATAAATATTGGTTGCTCATTTTTTAAATCATGAGAAATTTTTTCTCCTAATTTTTTTACAGCCTCTAAAATCGAATGCTCTTCAATAAATATTTTAAACGATTTGTCTTTTAATGTAATTTGTTTTGACATGACTTTAATTAATACAAGCTGCAAAAGTAGCTATTTTAAAGAAAATATTAGAATTTAAGTGCATTTACTCAATTTAATAATAACATTATTCACGAATGGCTTATTAACCCATAGGTTTATCGGTTAATCTTTCTTTAATATCTTTTAAGTTTACACTTTATGCAATTGTTCTTTACTCTTCTTTTTAATATATTGATAGAAATACCTTTTAAAAACAATTGTTTACAATTTGAATACAAATTAAAAAAGGGTTACACTATGTATTTTGTGTAACCCTTTTGTTTTTATTAGATGTGGGAGCAACAGGATTCGAATTCCGATTTATCGGAACAAGCTCTGTGACCCTCCCGACTTTTAGTCGGGATGCTTTGAACCTAATCTGCTAACTCTTTGAAATGAGTAGCTCAATTAATTTTCTACTTTTCCATTTCTTTATTTGAATCTCCCTCTTTTTAGCTTCTTCCTTCGTATTTAAAACTTCAGAATATTTTAACTCCCAATCGCCTGCTCCTCCCGTAAATCCTTTATGATTGGTATTATGTTTCCTAATTCGCTCATCTATTTCATCAGATGTATAGCCTATGTAATATTTATCTTTTAACGTAGAATATAATATGTAAACTATATACGACATACAATAAAAAAACCTCGCAATTTGCGAGGTTTAGTGGGAGCAACAGGATTCGAATTCCGATTTATCGGAACAAGCTCTGTGCCCCTCCCGACTTTTAGTCGGGATGCTCTGAACCTAATCTGCTAACTCTTTGAAATGAGTAGCTCAATTAATTTTCTACTTTTCCATTTCTTTATTTGAATCTCTCTCTTTTTAGCTTCTTCCTTCGTAGTTAAAACTTCAGAATATTTTAACTCCCAATCGCCTGCTCCTCCCGTAAATCCTTTATGATTGGTATTATGTTTCCTAATTCGCTCATCTATTTCATCAGATGTATAGCCTATGTAATACTTATCTTTTAACGAAGAATATAATATGTAAACTATATACGACATACAATAAAAAAACCTCGCAATTTGCGAGGTTTAGTGGGAGCAACAGGATTCGAACCTGTGACCCCCTGCTTGTAAGGCAGGTGCTCTGAACCAGCTGAGCTATGCTCCCAATGGTTATTTTGGGAGTGCAAATATAGATGTAAAATATTTTGTGGCAAATTTTTATTAAAAATATTTGCCAAAATTATGCAACACTTTCTATTTCAGAATGATATTTTAATTATTCGTTAAAAAAGCAGCTGTTCCACACATTACTGCTGAAATTTTTTTGCATAGTTGATCCCAGAAAAATTAAAAAACCTGAGAATCCAATAAATAAATGAATGGTTAACCATAAACGAAGGGTTAAGCTTCCCATTGGCATATTTAACCACGATTCGGGGATAACAGCTGATAGTATTGCCGATAAAATAAAAATAGTGATAAAAAAGGTATAAATATTTTGAAGCGGATAGGCAAATATTCTTCTATGCCAAGCCAAATCGTTACCCCATTTATGAATTAAATAATATTTCCCATTACCAAGCGAAGCAAATAAAAGTGGATCTTTATGCACATTTTCTAATTTAAAAATTCCGGCCGGTGCTACGATTTTAAAATTTGTGAATGTAATGTTATTCTTTTTTTCTAAATGTTTAATTTCAGATATGGCTTCATAAGGAATTTCGCCTTTAAAATATTTTGAATCTAAAAAGCGAAGACGATATTTTTCACAAATGCGTTTTATTTCTGCAATGCTGTATACCTTATCATCATCAAAACAATTTGCTTTAAGTTCATCAAATAAAATTTTTCCGTTTAAACGGTTTATCACAAATGCATCTTCTTTAGCAGCTTGCTGAAGAATGTCATTTACTTCATCTAATAAATCTGTATTCGTGGTATTTTGCAGGTGTTGACGCTCTTTTTTTAGAGCCTTTTCAACGTTTATTGGTTGGAAAATCATAGTTGGATTTTTATGTGAAACAATCAAAATTACAAAATTGTTTTCTGAAAATGAAGCATTTGTAATTAAATGCCTTGTTATTATTTAAACTACTTCTGCTACAACAAAAGTGCTTCCTCCAACAAAAATTAAATCGTTTTTACCTGCATTTTTTAAAGCTTTTTGATAAGCTTCATTTACTGAATTGTATGTATGTCCATTTAAGCCCAATGCTGTTGCTTTTTCTTTAAGAATTTCTTCAGATAATGCTCTTGGTATATTTGCTTTACAAAAGTAATAGATAGCTTGTTTGGGCAATAATGTTAAAATTTTATCAATATCTTTATCATTTACAAGCCCTAACACAAAGTGCAAATGTTGATGTGTTGTTTTGTTTATTTGATTAATTACATAAGTTATTCCGGCTTCGTTGTGTCCTGTATCGCAAATAGCAAGCGGTTGCTTATTTAAAACTTGCCATCTACCTAATAATCCTGTATTTTCAACTACTTTAAATATACCGTTTCTAATATGTTTTTCTTCTATTTTAAACTTCTCTTTTAATAAATCAACGGCCTGTATTACGGTTAAAATATTTTTATATTGATATTGTCCTATTAATCCACACTTTAATTTTTCGAACACTAAATCATTTCCTTTATAAATATCAGCCTGAAAATAATTTTGAAGGGGATTATATTCAGAAATATTCTTTATGGTAAAATTTTTATCTGCAAAATAAATTTGACTTTTTTCCAGATTAGCTTTTTGAATAAATACTTCTTTTGTTTGATTATTAGTTTCGCCAATTACAACTGGAATTCCATGCTTTATAATACCTGCTTTTTCAGAAGCAATTTTCGGAAGGGTATCACCTAACAAAATAACATGATCGAAACTTATATTAGTAATTACCGATAAAATTGGTGTTATAACATTGGTTGAATCCAATCGGCCTCCTAATCCAACTTCTATTATTGCAATATCTACTTTTTCATTTGCAAAGTAATCAAAAGCTAAACCAACAGTCATTTCAAAAAAAGAGGGCTCAATTTTATTAAATTCGTTGTGATATTTTGAAATAAAATCGGCAACAAATGATTGCGAAATCATTTGACCATTAATTTTAATTCGCTCTCTAAAATCTTTTAAGTGAGGAGAGGTATAAAGCCCTGTTTTATAGCCTGCTTCTTGAAAAATTGAGGCAAGCATATGTGAAGTAGAACCTTTGCCATTGGTGCCGGCTACATGTATTGAGATAAATTTATTTTGTGGATTTTGTAATATATTACAAATTGAAATAGTATTCCCTAAATCAGGTTTGTAGGCTGCCGGTCCTGTTCGTTGAAACATGGGCAACTGACTAAACATATAGTCGAGTGCCTGCTGATAGTTCATTATTTTAATTCAAAATTATAGGTAATAAAACCTCTTTGTAATTCTTGAGCATCACTATCCGGCTCCCATTTTGTTTTGCGAGCCGCTTCTTCTGCTCTGCTTACAAGACATGGAGCGGAGTTGGTTGTTCCTCTAACCCCAGCATTTACTTTTACCACATTACCTTGCTGATCAACAAAAATTTCAACAACAACTTTGCCTTGTTCTTTACAATCGTAAACCGGCTTAGGTTTACTTAATGCTTTTCTATTACCTAATGAATAACTATCGCCTCCTCCAGTTGTATTACCGAAATGGCTTTTTGCATTTTTATCTCCTAATGGATCTCCCTGATCTCCGGGATTTCCGGTTTCGCCTTCTCCTGAAGAACCACCACCTTTATTTTTATTGGCAGGAAAAAGTGCTTTTTCATTTACTTTAGGTTCTTCTTTTACTTCTTCTGTAACCTTTTCTGTCTGTTTATTCTTATTTATTTTTATTGATTCAGCATTATCACTTGTGGCCACTTCATTTACGCTTGTTGCGTTGTTTTGGGGATTAGTAACCGGCTCAGGAGTATTTTCGTTGGATGGCTGAGGATTAAAATTTTCTGGTTGTATTTCTCCTGCTCCATCATTGCTAGTCCCAAAATTTATAAGAATACTTTGAGTTGGAATAGGTACGGGAGTTTTTAAGCCAAAGAAAATAAATAATAATAAAAGAATAAGATGAAAGGCAATAGTACCAATCAATCCCCAACGACTATCTTTATCTTTTATTATTTCCATTTATTGTGGCTTTGTAGCCAAAACGATTCCAAATTTATTTCTATTGGCAATATCTAAAATTTTTACAGTTACTCCTGTTGGAACCGATTCATCAGCAAATAAAACGATTTGTGGCTTGGGTTTATTTTGCAAAGCACTAATCAGTAGAGGTTCCAGGTCATTTACATCCACTTGTTTACCATCTATATAATGTGTTAAATCAGGCTTAATAGTAACAGATACACTTGCCTTTTCGGTTGATTTATTGTTGCTTGTTGGCAAATTTACGTTTAAGGCATAAGGGCTTACAAAAGTTGAAACAATAATAAAGAATATCAAAAGCAAAAACACGATATCCGTCATGGATGCCATGCGAAACGCTACACTAACTTTATTTCGTGATTTTAGTGCCATTATGCAGGTTCTTGTAATAAGTCCATAAACTCAATTGATGTAGCTTCTAATTTATGCACCACTTTTTCAACTTTAGCTACTAAAATATTATATCCCACATAAGCAATAATACCAACTATCAATCCGGCAACCGTTGTAACCATAGCCATCATAATTCCTCCTGATAGTTGGCTAATTTCAACACCATTTCCGCCAATATTCATTTGATGAAATGTAATTATCATCCCAATTACCGTACCTAAAAATCCAATCATCGGTGCTGCTCCGGCAATGGTTGCAAGGGTATTAATGGATTTTTCTAATTTATTAATTTCAAGTTTTCCGATATTTTCTATTGCCGTACTAATATCACTTAATGGTTTTCCCAAACGAGAAATACCTTTTTCAATCATTCGGGCAGTAGGAGAATCGGTAGATTTGCATAATGCTTTGGCAGCGTCTATTTTCCCTTCATGAATAAAATCTTTTATTGCATTTATAAAATTATTATCGCTCTTTGAAGCGCGTTGAATAGCTAAATATCTTTCAATAAATATATAAACGGCTATAATTGACATGATGGTAAGCGGTATCATAATATATAAACCGCCCCCAAGAAATAACTCTAATATGGATAAGGTTTCTTCTTTGGGTAATGTTTCGGCTACCTCAGTAACCGATTCAGAGCCAACTGTAACTTGTAATAAAGGAATTTTTAACATACAATCTATCTTGTTTGCTGCGAAATTAAAATTAAAGCAAGGCTAATTTAAGTACTTAGCTTTACATTTATAAACAGAAGATTGTTAGTTATATTGTTTAATTTTTAATGAATGGCAAAAAATGGATAAGTTAAAAGATAAACTCCAGCTCCGGCTAAATAGCCAACTAATGCTAATAAGCCTATTTTCTTAAGGTACCAGAAAAAGTCTATTTTTTCCATACCCATTACAGCAACACCGGCTGCTGAACCTATAATTAAACAGCTACCACCGGTTCCGGCTGCATAAGCAAGGAATTCCCAAAATGGATCATCTTGCGGAAATTGCTCTAATGAATACATTTTCATTGCAGCTGCAACCAAGGGAACATTATCTACTACAGATGATAATAAACCAATAGCTAAAACAATTAAATTTTGATTGCCAATTGTTTCATCTAATGTTTGAGCTAAATTAGATAATACACCTGTTGCTTGTAATGAACCAATTGCTACCAAAATTCCTAAGAAAAATAATACACTTGGAGTGTCAATTCTTCTAATAACTCCAACTACAGTGGCTGCTTCTTTATCTTCATCGTTTTTGCTTTTATGTAGCAACTCGGTTAAAACCCAAAGAACTCCAAGACTGAATAACATACCCATAAATGGTGGTAAATGAGTTACTGTTTTAAAAATTGGCACAAACAATAATCCACCTAATCCGGTATAGAATACAATATTTCTTTCGGTAGAATTTACCTTAGCAGAATGATGACCAGTTTTTACTACTTCGCTCGGCCTTGTTACTTCGCCTTTTAATGTAAATGATAAAATTATTAATGGGGCCATTAAACATACAATACTTGGTATAATTAATGTTGCAACAATATTTCCGGCAGTAATTTGACCTCCTATCCAAAGCATGGTGGTTGTAACATCTCCAATAGGCGACCATGCTCCACCGGCATTTGCAGCAACTACCACCATCCCGGCAAAAAACATTCGGTCGTGTTTATCATCAATTAGTTTTCGTAATAACGACACCATTACGATAGAGGTAGTTAAATTATCTAATACTGCAGAGAAAAAGAAGGCTACAAAGCTTATTATCCAAAGTAGTTTTACTTTACTTGTAGTTGTTATTTTATCTGTAATTACTTTAAAACCTTCATGCGCATCTACCAATTCTACTATTGTCATTGCACCTAAAAGGAAGAATAAAATACTGGCAACTTCACTGATAAAATGTTCTAACTGACCAACAACTTCATGAGGGTCAGAATGATTGCCCATCATGATATATATTGTCCAACATAATACACCTGTAATTAATGCCGATGCAGCTTTATTAATATGAATAGGATGTTCTAAAGCAATTGCTAAATAACCTATTACAAAGGTGGCAATGATTAATTCTATCATAAAAAGAGTTTAATTAGTGTTTTGCAAATATACAGTAGTTGTTGGATAAGCAAAATCACTTCCGTGATTCTTTACGATTTCCATAATTTTTAGGTTTATTTCTTGTTTAACATCAAGAAAAACAAGCCAATCCATTGTATCTACAAAATATTCTACCATTATTTCGAGTGCTGAATCGCCAAATTCAACAAACCTTACTTTACCGTCTTGGTTTGTTCGAGGGTGATCATCAATATATTGTTGAATATCTTTTACAATAGCCAAAATTTGTTCTTGCGATGATTGATAAACTATTCCTATTTTAAAGCGCGCTCTTCTAAACGTTCTTAATGAAAGATTATCTAATTCTGCATCTACCATTTTTTTATTGGGTAAAGTCAGATAGCTTTTCTCTAATGTTCTGATTCGAGTACTTCTAAATCCCACTTTTTCTACGGTACCTATTATTGACCCTACCTGAACCAAATCACCAACTACGAATGGTTTATCGGCAAAAATGGTAAATGATGCTAATAAATTTTCTAAACTTTCTTTTGCGGCTAAAGCCAATGCTAATCCTCCAACTCCTAATCCAGCTACTATGGCACCAATATCTAATTTAAAAACAACTCCTAAAACCACAAAAAATGAAAAGCCTACTACTAATATTTTTAATATTTCTCTTAAAAATAATACAATCTGATCATCTTGTTTACTATCGGTTTTTTCGGCTTTTTTCATCATTACCAAACCGGCAAAATCAACCAATCGTAAGAAAATCCAAGTAATTGAAATAATTAAAACAAACAAATAAGTTCGTTGAATAAACATCCTAAGCCCAAATTTTTCAACAGGGGCTAAATTCCATTCTTCAGGAAACTCTATATGAGTAGAAGCAACATAAATTACCAGTAAATGTATGGTAAGGCGTAGTGGTTTATAAATTAAATTGAAAAGCTCTTCACGACTAATTTCTTCGACATATCTTTTAAGAGAACGATATAAAATGTTTGATAAATAACGTGATATGTATTTTTGAAAAATAAATACAAAAAATATGGCGCCAAGCAACCATGCATAGTCGGCAATAGTATTTCCAAAATATTCAAGTGCTAAAATTTCCTTTATTGTCATAATTCTATTAAACTAATTGAGTTAAAGCTAATTTTAAAGCTGTTTGTGATATTCTATTTTCAGATGGATTCTCTGAGTGTATTTTTTTAATAGCATTACATATCACATTTGAAACATCAGAAAAAATTGCTTCATCCGTTAATTCAATATTTTCTTGCATTAAATAGGCAAATACGCGTGCCATTCCGCAATTAGCTATAAAATCGGGTATTACACTGATATGGTTATCACAATACTCGGAAATTGGACCCATAAAAATTTCATTATCGGCAAATGGCACATTTGCACCACATGAAATTACTTCAACACCTGCATTAATCATTCTATCAACCTGATCTTTGGTAATTAATCGCGAAGCCGCTGCAGGAATAAAAATATCTGCTTTAACATCCCATATTTTTGAATTTACTTCATCAAAAGAAAGCATGTTAGGAGCATTTAAAGCATTGCCATTTTTATTTAAAAATAATTCTTTCACTTCTTTATATGAATAACCATTTTCATTTATTAGTCCTCCCACTCTATCGATAATGCCTACTACTTTTACACCCATTTGAGCTAAATAATATGCGGCTGCAGATGCAACATTGCCCCACCCCTGAATGATTGCTCTTTTACCTTCTATTTGTTTTCCATAAATTGTGTAATAATGACGTACAGCTTCTGCAACGCCATAGCCGGTAATAAAATCTGCTACTACAATTTTCTTTTCTGGTGCAGGAGTATATTTTTTATCAATTACATGTTTAGAAACTCCAATTTGTAATTGCTCTATTCTTTTTTTCTTGCTTGCTTCGTTTGCTTTAAAATGTCCATTTACAACACCTTCTTGCGGATGCAGCAAACCAAATTCTGAAGTAATAGGAATTACTTCATGAACTTCATCAACATTTAAATCTCCACCTGTACCATAATAATTTTTAAGCAAAGGCATAACAGTTTTATACCAGCGTTTTAATACGCCTGCTTTTCTTGGATCTTGAGGATCGAAATTAATTCCTGATTTGGCTCCTCCAATAGCAGGACCTGATACAGTAAATTTAACCTCCATAGTTTTGGCTAAAGATTCAACTTCACGTTTATCAAGTCCTTTACGCATTCTTGTACCACCACCAGCTGCTCCTCCTCTTAATGAATTTATAACCACCCAACCGGTTGCTTCGGTTTCCGGATCAGACCATTCAAATACTACTTCGGGTTGTTTATTTTCAAATTTTGATATTAAATCTTTTAAATTACTCATTACTGAAATCTTTTATAATACGGGGCAAAAATAACTATATTTACCACAGTTAGATTAAAAAAACATACTTTCGTATTAATTATAAAGACATAAAAATTATGACGTTAGATGAAGCTCAAAAAACCGTTGATAATTGGATAAAAACTGTAGGTGTAAGATACTATAACGAACTTACAAATATGGCCATTCTAACAGAAGAAGTTGGAGAAGTTGCAAGAATTATTGCTCGTAAATACGGAGAACAATCTTTTAAGTATTCTGATAGAGAAAAAGAATTGGCCGATGAACTTGCCGATGTATTATTTGTATTAATTTGTCTGGCTAATCAAACGGGAGTTAATTTAACAGAAGCCCTTAAAAAAAATTTGGATAAAAAAACAAAAAGAGATGCTGATAGGCATTTAAACAATGAAAAACTAAAATAATATCTTACTAAATTTCTACTATTTTCTTTTTAGTATTTTGAAGCATATTTTCAGGAACAGAGGCTTTAATCTCTTTACTCATTGCTTTTATAATATTTTCTTTATGATAATAACGATGCATTACTAAACTTACTTCGCGAACCGGAACAGGGGCTTTAAACTCTCTCAAATGTTTTTTTTGTTTGGCAGTCATATCGAGTGTAGCAAGTTCTGGTATAATGGTAATTCCACTTTCTTGATTAACAAGTTTTATAAGCGTTTCAATACTACCTGCTGCATATTCAAACTGAGCATTATCACTTTGCTTTTTTAATTCACATAAATTTAAAATCTGAGTTCTAAAACAATGGCCTTCTTCAAGCAACCATAAATCATCCGGATTAATTTCAGAAGGTAAAACATACTTTTTATTGTATAATTTATCTTTATCCGAAACATAGGCCCAAAAAGGCTCATAAAACAGTGGCAACTCATATATGCTTGCTTCATTTAATGGTGTAACTAAAAGACCAGCATCAATATTTCCTTTTTTAAGATTTTCAATTATTTGTTCAGTTACCATTTCTGAAACAATTAACTTAACTAAAGTATATTTCTTAATGAACTTTTTTACAAATAGTGGCAATAAATAAGGTGCAAGGGTAGGTATAATAGCTAACTTAAATTCACCCGAAATAACCTGTGTATCACTATTAGCTATTTCCTTAATTTTTTTTGCTTCGTACAAAACTTTTCTTGCTTGATTTATAATTTGCTCACCAACTAATGTTGGAACAACAGGCTGTTTGCTTCTGTCGAATATTTTTACATTTAATTCGTCTTCGAGTTTTTGTATCATCATACTTAATGTTGGCTGTGTAACAAAACTCTTTTCTGCAGCTGTAGCAAAATGACGATAAGTATCAACTGCTATGATATATTCAAGTTGTTGCAAATTCATATTTATAGATTTTATTTATGCAAATATAGAAATTATCAGTTTGATTTATAATTAAACCTAACTGAAATTTGCAGTGTGAAATTTTAAAAACCCAAAATTATGAGAGCAACTAAAGAAAATAAATCAGATAAGGCTAAATTAATGCTTACAACAAATTTAAACGACTTATTAGCAAACTATCAGATATTTTATCAAAATCTTAGAGGTTTACATTGGAATATTAAAGGACCTAAATTTTTCGAGTTACACACCAAATTTGAAGAGTTTTATAATGATGCGCTTTTAAAAATAGATGAAATAGCAGAGCGAATCCTTACTCTTGGACATAAGCCATTGCACTCCTTTACAGATTATGTAAAACAAGCTGAAATAAAAGAAGCGAAAAATATAAGTGAAGCGAATAAAAGTGTAGAGCTTATTTTAGATAATTTAACTATACTTCTAAAAAAAGAGCGAGACTTACTTAACTTAAGTAATGAACTTGATGATGAAGGCACAAATTCACTCATGAGTGATTATATTAAAGAACATGAAAAAACACTTTGGATGTTGCGCGCTTTTTTATCTTAATAACCAATAACCAATAACTAATAACTAATAACTAATAACTAACAATTAATAACTATTTATTATGAAAAACAGAGTATTAAATGTGGGAGAAAAATTCCCTCAATTTTCAAAAACAGCGGTTGTAAGTCTTGAACAAGGTAAAGAATTTACAACCATTACCAATAATATTCATTTAAATGAAAACAAATGGATGGTAATGTTTTGGTGGCCAAAAGACTTCACCTTTGTTTGTCCAACCGAAATTGCCGAATTCAATAAAAATTTTGAAGAATTCAGAGACAGAGATGCTGTATTAATAGGAGCTTCAACCGATAGCGAATTTGTGCACTTAGCATGGAGAAATAATCATGCAGATTTAAAAACATTAAAGTTTCCAATGCTGGCGGACACATCTAAATCATTAGCTGAAGAATTAGGGATATTAGAGGCAAATGAAAAAGTTGCCTACAGAGCAACCTTTATTGTAGATCCGGAAGGAGTTATAAGATGGGTAAGCGTGTATGATTTAAATGTTGGCAGAAATGTAAAAGAAGTTATTCGCGTATTAGATGCATTACAAACTGACGAATTATGTCCATGTAATTGGGAAAAAGGAAAAGAAACTATAAAAATTTAAAAATTATGATTACTGAAACATTAAATGATTTACTGAGCGATTTAAACATTGCGGTAGATGAAGGATATAGTATTCCAATGCAACAATTAAATGATACTGAAAATCGCTATTTAAAAGATTTACGTATTAATTTAAAAAATGTATTGCAATCGGAATATTTAACAGAAAAAGAAACTGCATTACTTGCGTATGCAATAGCAGTGAATGCATCTCATAAAAATTTACAAAAAAGTTTTACTGAGATTGCAAAAGAAAAAGATGCAACTTTAGGAGATTTAGCTGAAACCGCAGCCTGCGCTTCATTACTGGCAGCCAACAATGTGCTGTATCGATTCAGACATTTTACTGCTAAAGAAAAATACGAACAATTACCCGCTCGTATTAAAATGAATATCATGATGAATCCAGTTATTGGCAAAGAGTTTTTTGAATTAGTTAGCTTAGCAGTATCAGCCGTAAATGGGTGCGAAGCATGTGTTAAATCGCATGAACAATCACTCATTCACTTAGGAAGCAGCGAAGAAAGAATTTTTGATGCAATAAGAATTGCTTCGGTTATTCAATCATTAAACAAAATTATAGGTTAACTAAATGTGAATTTATGCCAAGAAAGCCTTTGCAAATGCAATGGCTTTTTTGTTATTATGCACACAATTAGATAGTTCAGTTTTAATAACACTCATTAACATCATTGAATTAGTTTTAGTATTATCTTTGTATTATTAACATGAATGATTTTTATCATTCCAATACACATTTATGATTACACCAAAATTTTCAATGCCTTCTAATTCTTTTTATGGAGAACTTAGAAAAAGAGTAAACACTTACTTTAAAGAAAACAATATCTCACCTACCGGAAATTATAAACTTTACAGCAAAGCAATTTTAGTTGGAGTTTTATTTATTGCCACTTATGTGCATCTTGTATTTTTTACACCTAATTATTGGTTAGCCGCATTAGAATGTATTTTTCTAGGTGGATTAACAGCTTTTATTGGTTTTAATGTTATGCATGATGGAGCTCATGGTAGCTTTAGTAATAGAAAATGGGTAAATACACTTGCAGGAGCTTCTATTAACTTTTTAGGCGCCAATGTTTATTTATGGAAAACAAAACATAATATAGTACATCATACCTATACAAATATTGATGGGATAGATGACGATATCAATGCAGGACCAATTTTACGTTTGGCTGAAACTCAAAAAAAATATGGAATCCACCGTATCCAACATTGGTATTTTGTTTTGGCTTATTCTTTACTTTATTTCTTTTGGATATTTTTTACAGATTATAAAAAATATTTTACCGGAAAAGTTGGTGCAGTTCCTATTCAGAAACACGATGCTAAGCATCATATTTCATTTTGGTTTTATAAACTATTTCATTTATTTGCATTTATTGCTCTTCCAATATACACGGTAGGCTTTTTGCCATGGTTTATAGGTTTCTTAATTTATGGATTATTTACCGGAATAGTTTTAAGCATTGTATTTCAGTTGGCACATACCGTAATGGAAGCAAAATTTCCGCAACCTGTAATGCCTGAAAATAAAATTGAAGACGAATGGGCTATTCACCAATTACAAACCACTGCCAATTTTGCCACTAAAAACAAATTGATTTCTTGGTTAGTTGGAGGTCTTAATTTTCAAATTGAGCATCACTTATTTCCGCTAATATCACATGTTCACTATCCTGAAATCAGTAGAATAATTAAACAAACATGTGCAGAATATAACGTTCCCTATGTTGAGCATCCAAACATGCGCTCTGCAATTGTTTCACATGTAAAATATTTGCGTTACTTAGGTCAAAACTAAGTTTTAAAACAACGCTTAAATTCATTACTTTTATCCTCTCAAATCAAAATTTGAGAGGATTTTTTATGCCAAAACTTGCGCTTCATTGGAAAATACTTATTGGTTTATTCTTAGGAATTATCTGGGGATTAGTTTCTTCTCAATTAGGTTGGTCATCATTTACAATTGATTGGATAAAGCCTTTTGGAACTATTTTTATTAATCTCTTAAAATTAATAGCGGTTCCTTTAGTAATTGTATCCTTAATTGATGGTATCAGTAATCTAAAAGATATTTCTCAATTATCTAAAATGGGAGGAAAAACCATCGCCCTATATATTTCTACCACAATAATTGCCATAAGCATTGGATTATTATTGGTAAATATTTTACAACCGGGTAAAAGTATTGAAGAATCAAAGCGAATAGAATTACAGCAATCCTTTGCTGCAAAAGCAAGCGAAAAAATTGAGGTAGCTGCATCAGTAAGTAAACGTGGCCCTTTACAACCATTGATAGATATTGTGCCTGATAACCTATTTGGAGCTATGAGCGATAATACCCGAATGTTGCAAGTAATATTTTTTGCTATGTTGTTTGGTATAGCTATGGTACTACTACCTGAAAATAAAACTGCACCAATAAAAAGTTTTTTCAACTCCATTAACGAAGTGATTTTAAAAATGGTTGACATAATAATGTTAGCTGCCCCCTATGGTGTATTTGC
Source organism: Bacteroidia bacterium (assembly GCA_046299555.1). Classification (GTDB taxonomy): domain Bacteria; phylum Bacteroidota; class Bacteroidia; order JACCXN01; family JACCXN01; genus CALKJP01. The sequence goes on along the minus strand of JBKBHS010000004.1, from coordinate 80,504 downwards.
GTTGTTGGCATCTTTGGAAGCTGATATATCTATGCTAAAAGCTTTAGGAGTTTATTCCATTACAGTAGTTTTAGGCTTAGTGTTAATGATTTGCTTAATTTATCCCATCTATTTAAAAATTTTCACCAAACGCTCTATCAAAGATTTTTTCAAAGGAATTTTACCTGCTCAAACCTTAGCATTTTCCACTAGTTCAAGTGCAGCTACCTTGCCTGTTACATTGGAGTGCTGCGAAAAAAATCTGAAGTTAAAAGAAGAAACATCAGGTTTTGTTCTTCCATTAGGAGCTACTATAAACATGGATGGAACAAGCTTATATCAGGCTGTAGCAGCTGTTTTTATAGCACAAGTATATGGAATGGAATTAAATTTACCTCAGCAGTTAACTATTGTACTTACCGCAACATTAGCTTCTATAGGCGCAGCTCCTGTTCCTGGGGCAGGAATGGTTATGTTGGTAATTATTTTACAATCAGTAGGAATAAATCCAGAGGGATTGGCATTAATTTTTGCAGTTGACAGAATACTAGATATGTGCCGTACGGTAACCAATGTAACCAGCGATATTATGGTTGCAACGATTGTTGATTCAAAATCTTAACTAAATTTAATTCTATCTTAATTGTTACAGCATTTTGTTAATTAACTTTGTTAAACTTTTAAATCCAAACTTAAAAAATTATGAAAAAGAAAATTTTTATCGGTATTGCGGTATTCTTTGTTTTATTTATCGGAATTTTAATTGCGCTTCCATTTTTATTTAAAGACAAAATTAACCAGATGATAAAAGACGAAGCCAGTAAAAATCTTCGTGCAAAAATGGATTATACCTCCTTTGATTTAAGCCTGATTAAAAGTTTTCCAAATTTCACTTTTGAGCTAAATGATTTCAGTTTAGTTGGTATTGAAGAATTTGAAAAAGACACATTAGCATCCATTAAAAACTTTGTTTTTACAATTGATTTAATGAGTGTGATAAATGGTGATCAAATTAAAATTAAAACTATAAAACTTAATGAACCTCGTATCAAAGCTATTGTATTAAAAGGCGGAAAAGCTAACTGGGATATTACCATACCATCAGAAGAACAAGCTCCTGAAACTGCATCAGAGCCATCAAAATTCAGCTTGACATTAAACAACTATGAAATTAATAATGCTTATGTAGTGTATGACGATAGAGACGGAAATATGTATGCAGAACTAGTTAATTTAAACCATTCGGGAGAAGGAGATTTTACTCAAGATTTATTTACACTTGTAACAAATACATCCATTGATGCATTAACTTATAAAATGGATGGAATTACTTATTTAAATAAAGTTAATACACGTTTAAAATTCGATATAGATATTGACAATGTTCGCTCTAAATATACCTTTAAAGAAAACGAATTGCAGTTAAACGAATTGTTTCTTGGATTTGATGGATTTGTAGCCATGCCAACCGAAACAATTGAAATGGACATGACCTATTTTGCCAAGAAAACTGATTTTAAAAATTTACTTTCATTAGTACCTGCAGTTTATGCTAAAGATTTTGCATCTGTTCAAACTAGTGGTAAATTAGGCTTAGATGGGTATGTAAAAGGGAAATACAACGAAGCAACTAATTCAATGCCTGCCTTTGGTTTAAAATTATTGGTAGATAATGCCATGTTTAAATACCCTGATTTGCCAAAGGCTGTAAACAATATCAACATAGATTTACGTGTTGACAATCCTGATGGAAATCCGGATAAAACAGTTATTGACATTAAGAAATTTCATGTTGAAATGGCCGAAAATCCGGTGGATATTCGTATGCTCATTAAAACCCCTGTTTCAGACCCATATGTAAATGGTGAAATAAAAGGAAAAGTAATTTTAAGCAGCGTTAAAGAATTTATACCTCTTGAAGAAGGACAAAGCTTAAATGGCACCATTGTTTCAGATGTTACCTTAAAAGGAAATGTATCTGCATTAGAAAAAGAACAATACGATAAGTTTGAATTTGCCGGTCAGTTAATGGTGTTGGATATGGATTATAAAAGCAAGGACTTGGCTTATGATGTAAATCTGAAAAAAATGTATTTAAACTTCTCTCCTAAAATTGTTGAACTTTCTGCATTAGAAGCTAAAATTGGAAAATCAGATATCAATGCCAGCGGCAAAATGGAGCAATTTTTAGAATATGCGCTTAAAGATGATGGAGTGCTTAAAGGCAACTTTATTATGAATTCAACCTTAATGGATTTGAATGAATTTATGACAGAAGAAGAAAGTGCTACAACCACAACTACCACTGAAGAAGAAACACCACTTTCTGTTATTGAAGTGCCTGGAAATATTAATTTCAAAATGAATACAAACATTGGAAAATTAATATATGATAATATAGAAATGACCAATGTTTCAGGGGCTGTTAGTATTGCCGATAGTAAAGTATCATTAGATAATTTAAAAATGAATTTACTGGATGGAGTTATGACAATGAGAGGTTACTATGAAACAAAAGATGTTAAAAAGCCCGGTATTGATTTCTATTTAGATATAGCCAATTTTGATATACAAAAAACTGTTACAACTTTTAATACCGTTGAAAAAATGGCTCCTATTGCCAAAACAGCTTTTGGTAAATTTTCAACACAAATGAGCGTTACAGGCTATTTAGATGAAAAAATGGAACCTGTTTTAAATTCATTAACGGGTGGCGGCAAGCTTTCTACCAATAGTGTAGTTATTCAAAATTTTGAGCCTACCAATAAAATTGCCGATGCTCTAAAAATGGATCAGTTTAAGAAATTAGCATTAAACAATATAAATGTTTCCTTTAAATTTAAAGACGGGCGTGTACAAGTAGATCCTACCGATATTAAATTTGGAGATATATCAGGTAAAGTTGGAGGTTCTAATGGATTTGATCAAACCATTGATTATGTATGGTCTATGAATATTCCTCGCAGTCGCTTTGGTGGTGCCGCAAATGCTGTATTAAACAATTTAACTACTCAAGCAGCACAACAAGGTATTAATGCTAATATAGGAGAAATAATTAATGTAGATATATTTATTGGCGGAACTGTTCAAAAACCTACCATAAAAACAAACCTTCATGAAAAAGGGAAAGATGCTATGGAAAGTATTAAAGAGCAAGTAAAAGAAAAAGTTGAGGAAAAAGTAAAAGAAGTAGTAGAAGATGCAAAAGCTAAGGCGAGTGCAGAAGCAGAAAAAATTCTGAAAGATGCCCAAGCAAAAGCCGATCAAATTAAAGCTGAAGGGAAACGCTTAGCAGATCAAATTCGTTCAGAAGCAAATGCTCAAGCTCAAAAAATTGAATCACAGGCAAAAAATCCTTTAGAAAAAGCTGCTGCTAAAGCTGCTGCCGACAAGGTTAGAAAAGAAGGTGAGGAAAAAGCCAAAAAAGTAGAAAACGAAGCTAACACCAATGCCGACAACGTGATGAATGAAGCTCGCAAAAAAGCAGACGCCTTAAAATAATTTTATTTGTAATTTAACGTCATTGCAATTACAAAACGTAATCATGCAATGACGTTTTAATTTTTAAACAATGTTACAACACCGTTTATATTTAATTATATTTTTCTCAATAATTTTTTTATTTAATAAAACTATTGCTCAAGAAGAAAAAGAAGGGGCATGTCCTCCAGTGAGCAATAAGAAAGCAGAAAAGCTTTATAAAGAAGCTCAAAATAAAAAGAAGTATGATAAAAAAGAACGATTAAAATTTTTGCGTGAAGCTTTAGAATTAGAACCCGATTATGCGGAAGCCAACTTTTTAATGGCAGAAGAAATAATTAAAACAGCCCGCGTTGAAGGGCAATCATTTAAAAATGCAGAAAAATATTTACAAGTTGTAATTAATAATTGTCCGGATTACAGTCCATACACTTACTTTTATTTAGCTCAAATTAGATATGGAGAAAGAAAATATACCGAATGCGCCAAACTACTTGATAGATTTATGAAAAATGTTGATCTCATTAAAAAAGATGAGGACTACAACATGGCTGAACAAATGAAAAAATCAGCAAAAACTTTAGCAGATATTTTTGAGAACCCTCGCCCTTTTAATCCTTCCAGTGTTGCCGAAACTTCTACCAAAGATGATGAATACCTTGCCATTATTTCACCGGATAATGAATTATTGCTTTTTACAAGACGTTTGGAACGAAAAAAACTCGATGATTTAACCCCAAAAACTGTTGAAGAATTTTCGTATGCCAAGAGAAAAGGTGAAAATTTATTTGATGTTGGAACACCATTTCCTCCCCCATTTAATTTATGCGATAATTACGGAGGCGCATCGCTTACCCCCGATAATAAACATATGTACCTTACCATTTGCAAACCATTTAATGGTCGCATAAATTGTGATATTTTCGTTTCGGATAACATTAACGGACAATGGACTGAACCCAAAAACTTAGGCCCAAACATTAATACTTCCGATGGCTGGGAAGCCCAACCAAGCATTTCAGCTGATAATAAAACTCTTTATTTTGCTTCTGCAAGAGCCGGAAGTAAAGGAATGGATTTATACAAAGCTGAGCGAGATGCAACAGGAAATTGGGGCCCTGCTCAAAATTTAGGTCCTCCTATTAATACGGATGGAAACGAAAAATCGCCTTTTCTACATTCCGATAGTCAAACATTATATTTCTCTTCAGATGGCCATCCGGGAGTTGGAAAATATGATATTTTTTATATCAAAGCTGATGAAAAAGGAAAATGGAATAAACCTATAAACTTAGGTTATCCAATAAATAGCGAAGAAGATGAAGTTGGTTTTTTTGTTAGCACCGATGGTAAATTAGGTTACTTTTCGTCAAGCGCTATTAAAGGCCCTAAAGCAAAAGGAGGATATGATATTTTTTCATTTGAATTGTACAAAGAAGCACGTCCGGAACAAGTAGTATTTATTAAAGGTGAAGTAAAAACTATTGACGGCACACCACCTCAAAACGCTATAGTAGAAATTAAAAATCCTGAAACAAAAGAAAAAGCTACATTTGATGTAGATGCCAATGATGGGAAATATGTAGCCGTTGTAGCTGTTAAAAAACCGGAACAATTAACCCTCACGATAAAAGCTCCTGAAATGGCTTTTCAATCGCAACTTATTAAAGTTGAACCAGGGAATCCGTATAAACCAATTATTGCCAATGCAGAAATTAGTGAATTAAAAATTGGCAGCTCCTACCGATTAAATAATATCAATTACAAAACAAATTCAGCTGAACTAACGTCTGAATCATTGCTTATATTGGATGAATTAATCAATTATTTAAATGAAAATCCCAATATTAAACTAGCAATTCACGGACATACCGATGATGTGGGAAATGACGCAGCAAACTTAGTATTATCTACTGATAGGGCTTTTTCTGTTACTCAATATTTGCAAGAAAAAGGCATAAGTAAAGAGCGCTTACAATTTAAAGGTTTTGGCGAAACAAAGCCGTTAGTTCCAAACAATAGCGATGCAAACAGAGCAATAAACAGAAGAACTGAATTTGTAATAATCGAAATGTAATTTATAACTATCGAATTAAACTAAAATGCCCGGTATAACTGTGGTTTCTATTTAATACATCTTTTATTTTAACCGTATAAACATAAACATCTTGTTGCGCTTCAACTCCTTTAAAAGTGCCATCCCATCCATGTATTAAACTATTAGTTGTAAATATTCGTTCCCCCCATCTGTCAAAAATAGTTAATTCGTATTCACTAATTCCAATTCCTTTGCCATTAAAATATTGATTATGCTTATCATAATTGGGAGTAAATGCATTAGGAATATAGAATGTAAATTCGGGTAATACCTTTAAAACTTTTTTAGTTGAGTCAATACATCCCCATTGATTTTCTACCAGTAAAACAACTTCATATTCTCCATCTATCTCATAGGTATGAATTGGGTTTTGAATAATAGAAGAGTCTCCATCGCCAAAAGACCATTGCCATTGCGTAGCACCTACCGATAAATCATAAAAACTAACGCTTGGATTTAGTATTGTCAAATCAGCATCTTTGGGCGAATAATCAAAATTAGCTATTGGATAAGGATATACTTGAATGTAATTGCTTTTTGTAATTGAATTTGTACATCCATTATTTGAAGTAATTGTAAGGCTAACAGAATATGTTCCACTATTAGTAAATGTATGTTGCGGATTTTGCTGAATAGACCCTTGATTATTTCCAAAATTCCATTGCCAAGAAATAATGTTACCAGTGCTGATAGTTGACATATCTGAAAAATTAACTGTTAATGGCATACATCCTTCTAATATATCAGCAGTAAAATCGGCTTGTGGTATTGGATGAATTGTTATTGATTGTGTAATTGTATCACTGCAACCCGCACTTGTACCTACTATTAGTGTAACATTATAGGTTCCGTCATGGGTATAAATATAATTAGGATTTTGCAAATTCGATGTTCCAACATTATCTCCAAAGTTCCAATTCCAACTATTAATGACACCTGTGTTAGCTACTGACAAATCACTAAATGAGGTTGATTGCCCTGCACAAACATTATTATTAGAAAATAAAGCTGTTGGAAATTGATCAAATGTAACAAGAATGGTATCAGAATCAGTGCAAGGTGTGCCATCACTTACAGTAACAATATAAGTTCCGGGATTTGTAATATTAATGCTCGATGTAGTTTGATTTCCGGGACTCCATAAATAGGTAACATTTCCTGCAGCATTAGTAACTGTTGCATTTAAAGTACCAATGGCTCCACATCCAAAATTTACATCAGGGCCTAAACTAACTTGTATGCTTGGATTCTGTGTTACAACAACGGTATCATAATTAACACAACCGTTTCCTGAAATGGTAACAATATAGGTACCTGCAACTCCTGTTGTAAAAGTAGCTCCACTTACGTTTCCGGGATTCCAAGTATATGTATATGTTCCAGTATTAGTAGTTGTTGCTGTAAACGTAGCTGTTTGCCCACAGTTTATAGTTTGGTCTGCACCGGCATTAACAGTTGGCGGTGCTGTAAAAGTTATAGTAATACTATCAGTAACAATACAAGGAGCGGTATTATTATCGGTCCAATAAAATGTATAAGTTCCGGGTGAAGGCACCGTAACAGTTGCATTTGGGCTGTTAGCATTATTAAAAACAACCCCTGCAGGGCCTGTCCATGTTCCAACACCAACGGGTACAGTTGCATTAAATGTAAAATTAAGGCTGCAAACAGTAGTATCATTTCCGGCATCAGGAAATGGCATATTACAACCACATAATGGGTCGTTAGGACCTAGTACTGTAATTGTGATTGATGTATCATTTACACAACCAAAATCATCAGTAGCTTGAAAAGTATATGTATAGGTTCCAGCCTGATTTGCAGCAAAAGGTCCTACCTGTGCAGTTGTTGAACTTGTAGCTGTTAATCCGGTTCCTGGTAACCATTGTGTTGAAGTTATTACAGGAGTAAAACTCCATAAGTTAGCATATAATGAAGAATCGAATGTAATACCAAATCCAAAACAATATCCGTCATCTTGAGTTTGAGTATCACATACTTTTAATGTCCAATCGCCATTTAAAGGGCATCCCAACAATCCATTTAACGATTGTTCTGATGTATAAGAACCGGCAGGACGTGTCATTCCTCCTGTAATTCCGGCTCCCGGATTTTGCATAGTACCATAAGTTGCACCGGATGTTGGCCATGAATATGTATAGGGTGTTCCTGGAGCATTACCGACTGTAACCGGTACTCCTAAATCTCCACTTAATGTAGAAAGAAAAACACAATTTTGATTATGCAAATAAACTTCTTGTCCATTAGGACAAATTAGAGAAATACACAAGTCTCCCAAATAGGAATGTTCGAGCATAGCCCAAACTTCTACCAGTTGATTAATATTGGTTAATGTAGCTCCCGGTGGAAAAATATCATAAGTAATGGTAGGTTCATAACAAACCCCTATACCATCAGGCAGAAATACCGTATCCATTATAGGATCCGGTGGACTTTCCTCCCACTCAATTGGTGTTACAACACCGGTTAAAATTGTTGAATCGTCATAACATATAGTATATTGGGTTGCTGATGTACCTGCAAATATTGGAGGTTCTGCTATCTGAACACGTTTGTCAATTAAATTAGTACTACTGCATCCATTAACATCGGTTACAACTAATTTCACACGGTAACCACCCGGATTAGGATAGCTGTGTGTTACATTCTGGCCAATTGCAGTATTACCATCACCAAACTCCCAATAAAATAATGAGGTTGCATTAGATTGCGTATAATTGGTATTATTTTGAGGAAAAATTCCAGTGCCGTTAAATTGTATGATGTCTCCCGGGCAGGCATTGATGTAATCATTATTCACTACGGGAGGAACTGAACTTGCTAGTGCAGCATTTACAGTCTGGCATGGATAACGACATGAAATTGTTGCAGCCCATCCTGCTGCATTAAATAATGCAGATGAGGTAAATTGAAAAGTTAAACATCCACTTGTATTGCCGTTTGATGCTGTTAAAGTTAAACCGTTTAAAGAAAAACCATTGTTATAAGTACCTAATATGGGAGAAGCAGTACTCGGGCCATCATACACAATCAAATTATCTGCACCGAGTAAATTATTATCTATATCAAATTGAGAAAAATTAAAAACTATATGAGAACCTGTTGAATTATCAGGGCAAAAGGTAATAGTAAAATTTTGGTTGGCAGTATAGTTTCCTGATGGTCCTCCGCTGTCGTAAAAATTTCCGGTACAAGTATTTATTGTTGTTCCATTGGTTGATGCATTTAGCAGATAATTTTGCGCATTTAACCTTACATTGGCTAAAACTAAAGTAATTAACAGAGGAATAGTAATTTTTATGTTCATGTGCTATTTCTCTATAAATTTATTTCTATATGAATTAAATGCTTGCATTAATTGGTCATTACCATATATAATTAACACTAACCCATCATCGTTTATCTTATATACCGTATTGCCTTTTGCATTTCGAATTATTTGATACTTAAGAATATTAAATTCTTTATACCGATTAGAATCTGATAAAATTTCACTTAATTCTGTTTCTGAATGAATGTCTGTATTTATAAGTAATTTGAGTGATTGAATGGTTGTTAATTTTTCTTTTGGTAATTTATCAATATACCATCCATGGTCTAAAAAATAGTTTAGATATAAGAGTTGATCTATATTTTTAGATTTTAATTCTTCAATATATTGTAGTGTGTAAACATCAAATAATCGATTATCTATGTAAAATTCCTGTGCGATTATTTTTTGAAATGTAAGTACGCAAAAAAGTATTAAAATAACTTTTAGCTTCATATGTGATTTTGGTTGTATTTCAAAACTAATGTAAGTAACAATGCAAAAAAATTCTCGAAAAATTCGTTAAATAAGACAAATAAAAAACCCCTTCTGTTTTGGAAGGGGTTTCTATATTTCTTAATAATTATATTATTTGGTCATTTTTTTCTCTTTAATACGAGCTGCTTTACCTACAGCTTTACGTAAATAAAATAAACGAGCTCTGCGAACGCTTCCGCGTTTATTAACAACTACTTCTTCAATAAATGGAGAAGAAACCGGGAAAATTCTTTCTACACCAATACCGTCTGATACTTTTCTAACAGTAAATGTAGCTCTAGAACCTTGACCGCTTTTTTGAATAACAATACCCTGAAATTTTTGGATACGTGTTTTATCACCTTCTTTAATTTGGTAACTTACGGTAACCGTATCACCTGATTTGAAGCTTGGAATTTCTTTACCTGCTGCAAATTCTTTTTCTACTATCTTAATTAAATCCATGACCTTAATTTTTTGGGACTGCAATATTAAGGAAATATTTTGAAACTAAGCATGCTTTGTTTAAATATTTTGTAACGAATTCTAAAATAAATCTAACGAACTCTTTTTCAATATCCTACTCAAGCTTTTTTTCAAATCTTTGATAAATTTTTTGCATTATTAAAGCCAATATGCTTCCTAATAATGCGCCCACTATAATATCTGCAGGATAATGAACCCCGGCATAAATTCTACTGTATGAAACAATAACTGCCCAAATGAGTAATGCAACAAATATTTTTTTGTAATGGGAATGTAAAAGTATTCCCATAAATACCGCCAATGCAAAGGTGTTGGAAGCATGTGAGGAAACGAATCCGTAAAGACCTCCACAACCATTAATTAAATGAATTTTATTTTGAAGCAAAAGGTTATGACAAGGACGATATCGTAAAAAAATATTTTTAAATAAATGAACAGAAAGTTGATCGCTCAAAAAAATAAGTACAATAGCCATACACAGCATTAACAAAAAATGCTTTATACTCATTTTAACATAAGCTAAATAGGCTAACAAAATATACAGCGGAATCCAAGTAAATCGATGAGTTATCCAACGCATCAATTCATCGAAAAAAGGTGAATGAAATTGATTTAAATATAAAAAAAGTTGTTGATCGAGTATTTCAAGGTATTCGAACATATTTATTTTATTTACGATATACCTTTAAATTTAATTTGGTACCAAGTACCAGGTTTATCAAGAATTTTTACCGAACCATTAAGCTGCTCAGAAAGCAATTTTATAAGTTCAAGCCCAAGGGTATTGGTTTCATTATAAAAAAGTTTTTTGTCAAAACCTTTACCATTATCACCGGCTATTAACTCGTATTCATCTTGTTTTTTCGAAATTACAATTTCAATTTCAGGGTTTATAACATTATCGTTAAATGCATATTTTAATGAATTTGAAATTATTTCATTAATCAATATACCTAAAGGAATAACAGTATCGATATTCAATTTTATTTCTTCAATTTTGGTTTTAATTACCACTTCTTTGTTTAGCAGGTATGATGATTTTAAATAATCAATAAGCTTAGAAATGTATTCTTTTAAATTGATATTGGTTAAATCTTTTGACTCATACAATTTTTCATGAATTAAGGCCATGGTAATTATTCTATTTCGTGCCTCTTTAAACATTTCTTGCACCTGCTCATCATTTACATATCCCGATTGGAGATTAATTAAACTATTGATGATTTGTAGATTATTCTTAACCCGATGATGTATTTCTTTTAATAATACTTCAATTTGTTCTTTTTGTTTTTTAATTTCTTGTGTACGTTCGGCAACAGTTTTTTCTAATGCTTCTTCAACGGCTTTTTGTTTGCGTTCTCTGTATTGCACTATTTTAATAATAGTGAATACCGTTATGAAAAAAATTAATAAATTAAACCAAGTAGTCTTCCAAAACGGAGCAGATATTTCAAAAGTAAAACTTATAGGTTGCTTTGTACATATATTACTTCCATTGCAAGCTTTTACTTTAAAGATATATTTTCCGGGCGGAATTTTTGGGTAAGTTACAAATGATTGTGTTGAAAAGGGACTCCATTGTTCATCAAAGCCTTCGAGTATAAAACTATAAACAGTTTTTTCAGGCGATGTTTTGGTGATGGCTTTAAATTCGAAAGTTAGATGATTCTTATCGTAAGGCAACACAAGGTTTTGTGGTAATTGAAACCAAAGTGTTACATTTTTGGCATATTGTTTCCAATCGGTAGGTTCGTAAAATAAATTTATGTTGGTAATATGTAAATCCGGTTCTACTAAATCTGGAACATCTAATTTAGGATTATATTTAGTTAAACCTTTTACAGTTCCAAAATACAAATTACCCTCATTATCTTTCATTACTGAGCGTGCATTGCATTCTATACCGATAAATCCTTCTGACTTGGAATAATGCTTTATGCTTTGAATTTGACCATAAGATGAAAATGAAATTTTATCTAAACCTTTATTTGTTCCTACCCACAAATTTCCTTCATCGTCAAATTGAATTAGATAGATAGTATTAGACGCTAAACCTTGTTTTTGATCGAAAGTTTTAATTTTTATTCCATCATAGCTTGCAATGCATCTGTCTGTTGCAAACCATATTTTACCATTTTTATCTTGCGTAATTGAACCAATATAACTATTACACAAACCTTGCTCTGTTCCGTAATGCGATATATTTTCTTTTGATATTTTAAATGCTCCGGCTCCTGTTCCACACCAAATGTTTTGATTTTTATCTTCAAAAATACAATGTATGCTTTGTTTGTCTAATCCTTCTTTATCGCTTACTTTGATAAAACTTTTTCCATCAGTATATTTATATAAGCCATGTCCTGAGGTACCAACCCATACATTTCCTTTGCTATCTGATAATACGGAACGAATTTTATTGGTTGGTAATCCATCCTTAGTTGTATAAGTGGTAAATTTTTTCCCATCGAATTTGCAAAGGCCTTCTTTGGTGGCTATCCATAATATATCATGTTTATCTATTGATAAACCGTAAATGGTTAAAGAGGGTAATTGTCCAACTGTATTCCATCGCGTAACTTTTTTCCCATCAAATTTTGTTAAACCATCAATAACACTTGCTACCCAAATATCACCCTTACTATCTTGAACGATGTTAAATATAGAGGGAGAATTTAATCCATCGAATTTTTCAAAGTACATAAACGGTGTATTGGTGTATTTTACTAAACCATATCCTTGTGTTCCTAACCATAAATTACCGGATCGATCTTTATACATCGAAACTATGGGTATTTTAGGGACTCCATTATCGGTTGTAAAAATTTCTATTTCATCTTTATAAAATCTTATTAGCCAAAAATCTGTTGTTGCTATCCAAACATTGCCTTCATTATCGCAATGCATCGAGCTAATACCGGAATTATTCAATAAATAATTATATGAAAAAGGAATTATTTCATTTTCTTTATTAATAAAGTAAACTTTTCCTGAAGCATTGTAAAACCAAATATTTCCTTCAATATCTTGTTCTAAAAAAAGAATATTGGGATCAATTCCATTAAGATTTACAAGGTTTAGTTTTTTGTTTTCGTAAAATTGAAGGCCTTGTTTTCCGGCTATCCAAATTCTTCCTGATAAATCTTTAAACAGGTAATTTACATCACCTGTTTTTAATCCATTTTTTTCGGTAAAATGTATAAACTCAACCCCGTTAAAAACACAAATCCCTTTATGGGATCCGACCCAAACCTTACCATCATTATCAGTTACTATCGAAGAAATATAATTATCCAATAAGCCTGATTCACGATTAAAATATTTTATTGTTCTACCATTAAATTTATTAACTCCTCCCCAAGTCGTACCAATCCATAAATTACCTTCGTTATCTTCGTTTATTGCTGTTATAATACTTCCGTTCAAACCGTCTTTTTCTTCGTACGATTTAAAATTTATTCCATCAAACATATTTATCCCACCGCCTGCTGTTCCAAGCCATAAAAAACCTCTTGTATCTTCGTAAATACATGTAATTTCTGACTGAGATAAGCCGTTTTCAACCGTAAAATATTGAAAATTGTAGGTTTGTGCTGATATGGTATTTACACAAAAGCAACATAAATAAAAAGCAATATAAAATAAGTTTCGCTTCAAAATTTCAATAACAAAGACTATTGTAAAAATAAGAATTGATTTAACATCAAAGAAATATTACTTAAATTCTTTTTTCTCTTGCTTAAAAGATCTTATACAAAGAAATCGTTTTTTAATTTATTTTTTTTCCAAAAAATTGAATTATTAAAAATAAGATGAAGATAGAAATTGGAAATAATAATAATGATGAAATTCCCAAAGCTGAGGGAATGGTACCAAAAATAACAGATACTGCTCCTACGGTTAAAGCATAAGGCATTTGTGTTTTTACATGATCGATATGATTGCAGGAGCTGGCAAGTGAACTTAAAATAGTAGTATCAGAGATGGGTGAACAATGATCTCCTAAAACTGAACCTGCAAGTACGCATGATGCTACATTATGAAAGATGGCCAGCGAGCTTTGATAATCAAAATTACTTTCTTTACAAATTAACCATGAAGCCGGTAAAATTAAAGGATATAAAATAGCCATTGTTCCCCACGAAGATCCAGTAGAGAAAGAAATAATACCGGCAATAATAAATGTAATAGCCGGTATCCATTCGGGAGATAATTTAAACGATAGTAATGAATGAGTTATGAAATCAGCAGTATGTAAGTCTTCGGTAATTGCAGCTAATGACCAAGCCATTACTAATATTAAAATGGCTGAAAGCATGGTTTTAAATCCTTTGGTAATGCTTTCTAATGTTTCTGTAAGATTTAACAATCGTTGAGAGAGTGTTAACAACATAGCTACAGCTAATGCCGTTAAAGACGACCAAAGTAAAGAAAGGTATGAATTAGCATTACCAATTATTTTAGAAAGTTTTTTTACAAAACCTATTTCATTACTATTCCAAATTTCCGAATCCCAACCGGTATAAAGCAAACCACAAATTGTTCCTATAATAATTACCAAAACGGGAATTGCGGCATTATACCATCTCACTTTCACTCCTGCTTTAGGATTCAATGCAGCTACTTCTTCATGTACTGTTTCTTCTGATTTTGAATTTTCACTACTTACTTTTCCGCTAGTTCTGCTTCTAACCTCAGCCTTATACATAGGTCCAAAATCCTTTGCTTTCCAAATAAGCATTAACATGAAAAATAAAGTTAGAATAGGATAAAAGGAATATTGTAATGAATTAAAAAATATGGCATATGCACTTTCATTTAAATCAGCAATATTTTCAACACTATCTTTAATATACCCTAACTCTGCACCAATCCATGTTGTAACAAAGGCAATAGCTGCAATAGGAGCTGCAGATGAATCAACCAGATAACTTAATTTTTCTCTTGAAATTTTAAGTTTATCCGTAACCGGACGCATGGTATTACCCACAACTAAAGTATTTGCATAATCATCAAAAAAAATTATCACTCCCAAAATCCATGTAACCAATTGGCCTGAACGAGCATTTTTGGCATACACCGAAATTTTATCTACCACTCCTTGCATGCCTCCATTTTTAGAAATAAGAGTTACCATTCCTCCTATGGTCATGGAAAAAATAATGACCGCTAAATGATCCCAGTTGTTTAGCGACTTTATGATATATTCATCCAACACCGCTAAAAAAGCGCTAAATATACCTATAGCTCCATCTTTATAAATATAGATAATAAAAGCTCCTGAAAATATTCCTATGAATAATGAAGAAAGAACTTCTCTAAATAAAAGCGCCATAAAAATGGCAATTAAAGGAGGTAATATGGAAAGCCATAATGGAATGGGACGAACATTTTTTTTTATTTGAAATGTATCAGAAACGATTGAAATTTCATTTTCATTTATTTCATATTCAAACTCCGCAATTCCTTTATGGAATAGAAGTTGAACATCTTTCCCATTAATTACTGCATTTATAGTATCGTTAAATGATTCATCTGATGTTTTAACATTAATACTTGTATTTACACCTTTTAAAATTGCTTTAGGTAAAATCAACTCAAAATTTTGATTTTCCGATTTTAGAACTTTACTAAAAAGTGAAAATGCAATTAGAAGTATAATAACTTTAATACAGCTGCGCATTACATCATTAATGAAATTAAAAACGAAGATAAAGATTTTATTGAACCATTAATTTTTCACTAATACTATTTAGTCCTTCTTTCGACACTACAATAAAATATACTCCTTTTTGTAAATTATTTATCGAAAAAATATGAGTAAGTTTTTGCTCTGGTAAATTTTCTTCCAAAATTTTTCTACCACTTAAATCAAATACTTGAAAGATAGCATTTTCGTATAAGGCAGGAATTTGTATATTTACATATTCGTAAGCCGGGTTTGGATAAATTTTTAATTTGCTTGTATTTGTTGTAGAAGCTTCAATTCCTGTATAAGCAATTCCTTTATAAAACGATAATCCGCCTGCATAGTTTCCAATCCACATTTCATCATATCCGTCATTATTAATGTCTTTACAAAATACTGCGGTACGAATACCTTCACGTATAAAATTATAATCAGATGATAATATTGTAAAAGTACCGTTTAGATTATTGTCAATATTGGAAAATAAAAAAAGTCTGCCGCTTTCAGAACCTGACAACATATAGGTAATGTTGTTTTTTCGATACATAAATGGAGTACTGTAGCCAACTGTAAAATTGGGAGCTGTAACACTTACATTTCCAAAAAATTCAACCAAAGTAGAAAACTGTGGATTGGAAATAGTGCCCAAATTAGGAGCATAGTTAAAAGTTCCGTTTCTTTCGCCAATTATTAAATCTAATTTACCATCACTGTTTACATCAAAAAGTTGAGGAGTTGCAAATTGCCCTACATCTATTCCAAAATAATTGGGTTGTGCCAATACAAAATTGGCCATATTTCCCGCTCCTCCCAAATTTTCAAAATAATGCAGGCGTCCGTCAATATCGCCTATAATCATATCTTTATCACCATCTCCATCTAAATCGCCAAAGGTAGGGTACATAGCTCTTAAATTATGAAAGGATAAATTAGCATAATCGCGTGTAATTAATTCATAACGTGGAAAAACATTAGTACCATAATTTCGAAATAATGCCAATCGTGAATTAAAATTTCCTCCTGTACTGTAATAACCATAGTTTGCTACAATTAAATCATCATCGCCATCGCCATCATAATCAAACAAAGTTGGGTATGCACCTTCTCCTACTTCAATCATTTGGTCTTGTAAAAAATTATTTTTTTGAAACGTAAAAGAGTCTTGAATTCCTATTGCTGTATTTTTATAATACCACACACTATTAAAATTTTCAGAAACATTAGGAGCAAAAGGACTAACTAATAAATCTTTTTTAGAGTCATTATTTAAATCGAGATACGATGCTACGGGAAAAATATTCATGTTTACCGGTAAGTTATACGTTGGAAATGTTGAATCTTGGCTGGTAATATGAGCATTGCTTGTGCTTCCTCCATTAAAAAGTAGGTTTAAGTTGGTAAAAGAAATATCTCCCAGCATTAAGTCTATCAATCCGTCTTTATTGGGATCAAATGCCAACATTGTAGAACCTGCATGAAGCGGATTGTTTGAAGCATTTGGAACTGATGGTGCCATTGAACCTTTACAACTAATGTTTAATTGCACAGAATTATTGGCAAAATTTTCAGAAAATTTCCCCCAGCAATCATCTTCTAATTGAAATTTTAAACTATCACAATGCCCAAACAACTCTATACTCATATTTTTATGATATTCTACAAATGTTCCAAGATTTGTAAAGGTAAGTATATCTAAATCGCCATCGCCATCTAAATCAATTATAGCCGGAAAATCTACAGCACTCGAATATATATTGATATATACCGGGGGATTATTAGGATAAAGAGAAGTTAAATAATTCGTTACCATTTCAAATTGAATTCCTGTAGCTATGGAAGAAGTATTTTTATAAACAACCATTGCACCAAGTCCGTAAGTAAATATATCTTCTTTGCCATCGCAGTTATAGTCAATTAACTTTATCCAGTCATGCACTATCGGAAATTTCGATTCAAACTGTGGTGCATGAATATATCTTACCGAATCTGAAATTCCGGCATTTATGAAAGTTTTTAAACGATTGCCGCTTCTGTCAAATACTACTAAATCTTTAATCCCGTCAAAATTCAAATCTATTGCTGAAAATTGACAAGCATTTAATCCCCCTGCCCATGCATTCAATAAGTTAGATGAAGAACTTGATAGTCGAACAGGTATGGTGTCTAACCTTGTAAAACTCTGTTGCGAAAATGAAAATAAGGAAATGGATAAACTGAAGATTAAAGTTGAAATTATTTTATTCATTATTTTTAGTAGTGTTTTATTTACAAATGTACTTAAAAGCACTATTTAATGCGAACATTTAAAGCAATTAATTAAAATTGGTAAATAATAATTGTTATTCTATATTTGCAGCCTTAAAATTAAAAGCAAAGTAATTATTAATATTCAATAAATTATGCAAAGTAAGGCTGCTATTAAATTTTTTGCCATTGTATTCGCACTTGTTTGCTTGTATCAATTATCGTTTACTTGGATTACAGCTCGAGTAGAAAAACAAGCTAAAGAATATGCACAAGGCGATGAAGAATTAGAAAGAAGATATTTAGACTCTATTTCATCAGAAGGTGTATACAATATTTTAATAAAAAATTACACCTACCGCGAATGTAAAGACCGCGAAATTAATCTTGGTCTTGACTTACAAGGAGGGATGAACGTAACATTAGAAGTATCGGTGGTAGATCTTATTCGCGCTATGGCTAATAATTCTACCGATCCAACTTTTAATGCGGCCATAGAAAAAGCACTCGAAATGCAAAAAAATTCTCAGGAAGATTTTGTTACCCTTTTTGGTAAGGCTTTTGCCATGATTGACCCTAATGCCAAGTTAGCTTCTCCTGCTATTTTTGGAACCAGAGAATTAAGCAATAAAATCAACGCTTTTGAGTCAACCAACGAAGAAGTTTTAGCAGTAATAAGAGAAGAAGCCGAAAGCGCTATTGAACGTTCATTTAATATTTTAAGAACTCGTATTGATAAATTTGGCGTTTCACAACCCAATATTCAACGTTTAGGAAATTCAGGACGCATATTGGTGGAATTACCGGGTGTTAAAGACAAAGAACGTGTAAGAAAACTTTTACAAGGTACTGCTAAATTAGAGTTTTGGGAAACTTATGAAAATACTGAAATTTATCCTTTATTAGAAAAAGCTAATACCGTTTTAAAAGAAATTCAAGAAGGTGATAGCTTAAAAGTAATTTCTACAGATAAAGATTCTACCAATATTGCTCTTGCCCAAAATGACACCACAAAAGCAGATACCACTAAAGAAAAATCTTTAAGCGATTTATTAGCCGGAGCTGATTCAGCTAAGACAGATTCAACAACAGCTAACAATCAAGATTTTGAAAAATTTGCTAAAGAAAACCCATTATTTGCAGTAATGCGCCCTTCCATTTATCAAGAAGGCGGAAATTATTATCCCGGAAGAGGCCCTGTAGTTGGCTATGTAGCTATTAAAGATACGGCTAAGGTAAATAAAATGTTAGCTGAAAAGCGTGTAAAAGCTTTATTCCCTCCGCGTATCAAATTTTTATGGACAGTAAAACCTTATGACCAAGAAGGCAAATTTGTGCAATTAATAGCCATAAAAGTTACCAATCGCGATGGTTCAGCTCCATTAGAAGGCGATGTAATTGTAGATGCACGTCAGGATTTTGGACAGTTTGGTAAAACTCCTGAAGTTAATATGACCATGAATGCTGAAGGAGCTAAAAAATGGAAACTTTTAACTAAAGAAAATATTGGTAAAAGTATCGCCATTGTTTTAGACGATTATGTGTATTCTTTCCCCACAGTACAGGGCGAAATTAGCGGTGGTAACTCATCTATTACCGGAAACTTTACCATTAACGAAGCAAAAGATTTAGCCAACATTCTTAAAGCAGGTAAATTACCGGCTCCGGCTCGTATCGTTGAAGAAGCTATTGTTGGGCCATCGTTAGGTAAAGAAGCCATCCGTGCAGGTTTAATTTCATTTATACTATCATTAGTACTTGTATTATTATACATGGCATTTTGGTATAGCCATGCCGGGTGGGTTGCTAACCTTGCATTGTTTGCAAACGTATTCTTTATAATGGGTGTACTTGCCTCATTAGGCGCTGTATTAACCTTACCGGGAATTGCAGGTATCGTTTTAATTATTGGTATGTCGGTAGATGCTAACGTACTTATTTACGAGCGCGTTCGTGAAGAATTAAGTAATGGAAAAGGTTTGCGCCTTGCAATTGAAGATGGTTATAAAAATGCCTATTCATCTATTATAGATGCTAACGTAACATCCTTATTAACCGGTATTATATTATATGTATTTGGTACCGGACCAATTAGAGGTTTTGCTACTACTTTAGTTATTGGTATTTTAACTTCGCTATTTGCAGCTATATTTATTACTCGACTTGTTTTTATGAGCTTGCTCGATAAAAACAAAAACATCTCTTTTGCAAGCAAAATAACTGAAAATGCATTTAAAGGTTTATCCATTGACTTTGTAGGAAAACGTAAACTTTACTATAGCATTTCAGGTGTTATAATTTTAGCAGGTATTGTTTCATTCTTCACTAAAGGATTTAACCTTGGTGTTGATTTTAAAGGTGGACGTTCATATGTTGTAAGATTTGAAAATAATGTTAGCACAGTAGATGTTAGAAGCGCTTTAACCAATGCTTTTGGCGAAGCTCCTGAAGTAAAAACATTTGGTGGCGACAATCAAGTAAAAATTACTACCAAATTTATGATTGATGATAATTCTGAAGACGCAGATAATAAAGTAGAAGAAGCGCTAAACTCGGGATTAACTCAAATGGGAGTAAAATACGAAGTGATGAGTTCTCAAAAAGTTGGTCCTACCATTGCTGATGATATTAAAACATCAGCAGTTTGGGCTATTTTATTCTCATTATTTGTAATCTTCCTTTACATCGTTATTCGATTCAAGCGTTGGCAGTTTGGTTTGGGTGCTTTAATTGCACTTTTCCATGACGTAATGATTATTTTAAGTGTGTTTTCAATATTCTACAATATCCTGCCATTCTCGATGGAAATTGACCAAGCGTTTATAGCAGCCATACTTACTGTAATTGGTTACTCTATTAACGATACGGTGGTGGTATTCGACCGTATTCGTGAATACTTAGGTATGGTAACTAACAGAAAAGAAGTAAAAGAAGTTATAAACGATGCCTTAAATAGTACTTTAAGTCGTACATTCAATACCTCTATCACCATATTTGTGGTATTATTAGCTATCTTCTTATTTGGTGGTGAAGTAATCAGAGGATTCTCTTTTGCATTATTAGTTGGTATTGTGGTAGGTACTTACTCTTCATTATGCATTGCTACTCCTATAGTAGTTGATTTTATGAAAGAAAAGAAAGAGGAAAAGAAAGCCTAATATTATAATTAATCATAATAAAAAAACCGGCCATAAGCCGGTTTTTTTTTTTTGAATAGAAAATTTATAGTTGAGGCTTTAGTTGAATAATTTTCTTATCGTTATTTCGATTAAAAGAGGTAAAAACTAAATTATCATTATTGGCAAAATTTAATTCAAATACTCCAATTTCATCAAAAATTTCTGCCTGAAATGCATTACTTGATAATAATTGACCTTGTTCATTAAACACATATAAAACTGTATTATCAATATATTTTTTTGAGGCCAATTCTTGATTAAAAACATCGGTTTGCTGAATAAAAATTTTACCATTTATTACCGCCATACCTGCTAAATGATTGGTATAATACTTCAAATTGGCCATGTTGGTTAAAGTAGTTGGTTCCTCCAGCATATTAGCATTGGTTAATGCTACGGGCAATTGCAGCGGAATTATTTGTAGTGATTTACTTATAACATCATACGCATAAAGTTGATTGCTTAAAGGGAAAATAGCATAAAAAGTATTGTCTTCTTTTGCAGTATAAGGTGATGATAAATCGCCCAAATTTTTATCGGCAGGATAATTATTAGGAAGATAAATGGGTAAGAACGCTAATTCCTCTGATATTAAATTATAGGCAGCAAATTGCGGTAATGCATGTGCTTCGTTAGCCTCATATTCACTAATACAATTAATTGGAATAATTAAAGTATTGCTATTTTTAAAATATTGAATGGGGGTATGATGGTGAGAATTTATAACATAATCTTTCCCAAGATGATTTAAGGATAAGTGAATGTTTTTTATAAACTCCCCTTGATTATTATATACGTAGAGCATTGTATCAGCATACCAAATATTCAAATCATCGTCTAAATAAACATATTTAAGAATAGCATTTTCTGGTAAATTAGAAAAACTGATATTGCCAATGTTTTGACCTGTTTGAATATTTACTTTAATAACATCGTGATGATTTAATTCATAAAAATACGCAACATCATCTTTTAAAGAATTATCAAACGTATAGACTTGATTAGCGTTTTTTATTGATGGTAAGGGCTTATTTAATGTAATTTGAAAAGAGATTTTTTTGTTTTCGGAAATTTCACTTAGGTAATTTGAAATTTCTCCCATATTACTTACATCATCATTTTTAAGATTCGATGCACATGACGACAATAAAATGTTTGTAATTAATAAATAATAAAACGGTTTTCTCATATTTTTTGAATACTTTAAATAAAACATTTAACTTCTTAAAACTAATTAGATAATTAAAAAAAACAAATAAAAACAATTAGCTATCTTTGTATTGTAATTAGAAAAATATGACAACCATTGCATTTATACTGGGACTTGGAGGAGGCGAAGTAGTATTAATATTACTTGTTTTTATACTATTTTTTGGAGCTAAAAGTATTCCCGGTATTGCTCGTGGATTAGGAAAAGGAATACGCGAATTTAAAAACGCTACCGGAGCTATTCAGCGCGAAATAAACCAATCTATTAATGATGCTGAAAGACATGCCATGGATTTGGAGAATACTATTCAAAACCCTCCCAATACTATAGAAAAAAAGCAGGATACTAATTCTTAATAAATAAACTCTCCAAATTCTGAGCTAATCGTAAGTTTCTTTTCAGTTGAGTTTTCTACCCTGCCAATAACTTTTGCATCTACATTAAACTTTTGAGAAATTGCAATTATATCCTGAGCAATAGCAGAAGGTACATATAATTCCATTCTATGCCCCATATTAAATACCTGATACATTTCTTTCCAGTGTGTACCGGATTGTTCGTGTATTAATTTGAATAATGGAGGTAATTCAAATAGATTGTCTTTTATTACATGAACATTATCAATAAAATGCAATACTTTGGTTTGTCCACCTCCACTGCAATGAACCATGCCATGTATTTGCGAACGGTATTTTTTTAGCACTTCTTTTATTATGGGAGCGTATGTTCGTGTAGGCGAAAGCACCAATTTCCCGGCATTTACAGGTACTCCTTCAACTTTATCGGTTAATGTCATTTTTCCTGTATAAATCAAATCTTTGGGCAAAGAATTATCATACGTTTCCGGGTATTTTTCGGCCAGGTATTTTGCAAATACATCATGTCGAGCAGAAGTTAATCCATTACTGCCCATACCACCATTGTATTCATTTTCATAAGTTGCTTGGCCGAAAGAAGCTAAACCAACAATTACATCTCCTGACTGAATATTTTTATTATCAATTACATCACTGCGTTTCATCCTGCATACAACGGTAGAATCAACAATAATGGTTTTAACCAAATCGCCTACATCAGCTGTTTCGCCACCGGTTGAGTAAATTCCAATTCCATTATTTCTAAGCATTTGCAATATTTCTTCTGTTCCATTTATGATGGCTGATATAACTTCTCCCGGAATTAAATTTTTATTCCTACCTATGGTTGATGAAAGTAAAATATTGTCGGTTGCGCCAACGCAGAGTAAATCATCGGTATTCATTACAACGGCATCTTGTGCAATACCTTTCCAAACTGATATATCTCCGGTTTCTTTCCAATAAGCATACGCAAGCGATGATTTTGTGCCGGCTCCATCTGCATGCATAACAATACAATGTTCTTCACTACCGCTTAAAAAATCCGGAACAATTTTACAGAATGCCTTTGGGAATAAACCTTTATCAATATTTTTTATTGCACTGTGAACTTCGTCTTTTGTTGCTGAAACTCCTCTAAGAATGTATCTGCTGTTTTGCATAATTTAATTAGCTAATGGTAAAAAAATATCCCGACAAATGTCGGGATATTTTTTTTATGAGTTTAAAATTTTATTTGAATTATTCTTCAGAATCTTCTTCTTCTTCAGTCTTTTTAGGAGCTGTTGGTGTAGGTTCAACAGGTAATCCACCTTTAGGCACATAATCAGAACGAATTACCGAAAATACGGTTCTACGATTTTTCTGATGCGCAGCTTCTTTTTCTTCAACTGTTTTAAGTTTAGCAATTTCAGCATCGGTAACTAAAAGACGAGTTTCTCCATATCCTTTAGGCACAAGTCTTTCAGGGTCAATTCCTTTAGAGATTAAGAAATCAACGCACGATTTTGCACGATTTTCCGAAAGTATCTGATTTGATTTTTCTGAACCTCTTGAGTCGGTATGAGCGCTTAATTCAATAACTATGGTTGGGTTATCTATTAATGTTTGATATAAGAACATTAAAGAGTCTTCTGATTCAGGACGTAAGGTGTATTTACCCAAGTCGTACAATACTTCAGGGAATCTGATTTCTTTTTTCTTGGTAGTTTGTAATGCAAAATCTTTTACAAAGGTGGTTGATTCTTTTAAGCCTACAGTAGTTTCTTTTCCTTTACCATTCAAGTAATCTTTAGCTGATACGGTGATTGAATAAGATGTATTTGGATTTAAATAACGTTCGTTTCCTTTTTCAGCAAATTTGTAAAACCCTGTTGCATCCGATTTAACTTCTGCAACTGAGCCGTCAGAACCAATTAATTTAATGGTTGCATCAGGTATTGGCTTTTTAGTATCTACATCGGTAATTACGCCTTGTAATACAAATAATAATGGAGGTAAGTTAAATCTCCAGATATCATCGCCTCCCATGCTGCCTTCTCTATTTGAGGTAAAAAAACCTCTTTCTTTTTCACCTTCAAAAATAATTCCGTAGTCATCTGCAGGTGAGTTTATCGGGTAACGCATATTAGCTACATTTGCCCATGTTCCTTCACCGGTTTTTTCAGCACGGAATATATCCAATCCTCCCATTCCTAAATGACCATTTGAAGCAAAATATAAAGTTCCGTCTTTATGAATAAAAGGGAACATTTCATCGCCTTCGGTATTAATTGGCGAACCTAAATTTTTAGGTTTGCTCCATGTTTTAGATTTTTTATCATAGGTAATCATCCATAAATCTTTGCCTCCCATGCCTCCTTGCATATCGGATGAAAATATCAACATCGATTCATCATCACTAATGGCGGGATGACCAATTTTAGCTGTATCAGGACCTAAATCTAAAAGTGTAACGTTTGTCCATGCATTACCTTGTTTGGTAGCTTGATAGATAGCACAGCCAAATACTTTATTTTTTCCATATTCACAACGGGTAAAATACATGGTGTTGCCTTTTTTATTTACGGCTGAAGCACCTTCGTTAGCCGGAGTATTTACATCACCTGCTAAAATTGCCGGAGTGCTCCATTTTCCGTTTTTATCGCGTTTTGATTCGTATATATCCGAAAAGTTTTCGCCAATTCTACCATCTACGGTTTTACCGGTTGAGCCTTCTCTGGATGAAGTAAAATACAAAGTATTGTATTTTTTATCTGCATAGGTTGGACTGAAATCAAATTGTTTAGAGTTTAATTGAGTTTCGGGTGCAACTTCATATCGGGTTGGTTCTTTTACCCATTCTTTAGCCATTTCGCATGACTTAACACCATCTTCTCCTCTTTTATCACCGGGTACAAGATTTTTATAATTATTATATTCAACAATGGCTTCTTCGTAGCGACCTTGCAATTTTAAAGCATCTGCAATGTAAAGGGTTGCAATTGGGTCGGCATATTTTGCTTTAATAGCTTTTTTATACCAGGTTTCAGCTTGCTTGTGATCAAGGGTGTATCTGTAACATTCCCCGATTTTGAATAGAATTTCAGCCTTTTTAGCTTTGCTTTTTTCTTTTGCGTATGCTTTTTTATATAGCTCAATGGCTGTAAAATAATTTTCACCTGCAAAAGCCATGTCTGCATCTTTTGCAAAGTTTTTTTGAGCTAAAATTTGTAGTGGTAGAGCTATTAAAGCTACAAAAATTAAAGTGAGTTTAGATACCCTCATGAGTTTTAACATTTTTAATTAATGGGTGCTAAAATAACCAAATATTTTAAATTGCAAAAAGGTTTTTATAAGTCTTTGTTACTAAAAATCAAAGCCCCCTAAAAAATTAGGGGGCTTTGGATTTTATAATTATTTGATATACAACAATTCACGATATTTAGGTAATGGCCACATTTCGTCATCTATTAATAATTCTAATTTATCCACATTATATCGTATTACATCGAAATATGGCTTAACTTTTTCACAATATGCAACGGCTTTCTTTTTAGCGTCTTCAATTTTATTGGCTTTTTTACGCTCTTCAATCATTAATTCTACATTTTTCTTAATGGTAGCAACTCTTTCTGAAATTTCTGTAATAATTTCCATGTGCGGTGCACTTAGTGTTTTAAATGATGCCCCTGCTATTTCTTTTAATCCTGCAACACTTTGTATTAGCTTATTTTGATAGGTAAGTGCTGTAGGTAAAATACTGTTCATGGCTAAATCGCCAATAACTCTTGATTCGATTTGAATTTTTTTGGTATATGTTTCTAAATAAATTTCGTAGCGAGCTTCTTGTTCTCTGTGGCTCATTACATTCAAATCTTCAAATAACTTTATGGTTTTCTTATCTATAAGTGCATCAAGTGCATCAGGAGTTGTTTTTATATTTTTTAAACCTCTTTTAGCAGCTTCTTTTACCCATTCTTCGCTATAACCATTGCCTTCAAACAATATTTTTTTCGATTCAATAATATAGCCTTTTAATATCTGAAGTATTGCTTCGTCTTTATCAACTCCTTTAGCTATTAAAGCGTCAACTTCTTTTTTAAAAATGGTTAACTGATTAGCTACAATTGAATTAATTACAATCATTGCGGAGGCACAATTTGCTGATGATCCAACGGCTCTAAACTCAAATTTATTTCCGGTAAATGCAAATGGAGATGTTCTGTTTCTATCGGTATTATCTAATAATATTTCAGGAATTTTTCCAATATTTAATTTTAATGCTGTTTTTTCATCTGGAGTCATTTTACCTTTTTTTACTTTGGCAACTAACTCGTCTAATACAGCTGTTAATTGGCTTCCAATAAAAATTGACATAATAGCCGGTGGCGCTTCATTGGCTCCTAAACGATGATCGTTGCTGGCCGAAGCTATGCTGGCTCTTAATAAATCAGCATGATCATGAACTGCTTTAATGGTATTTATAAAAAAGGTTAAAAATTGCAGATTGGTTTTAGGAGTTTTGCCCGGACTTAATAAATTTTTTCCGGTATTTGTTGCTAATGACCAATTATTATGTTTTCCGGAGCCGTTTACTCCAGCAAATGGTTTTTCGTGGAATAAAATTCTAAAGTTATGTTTAATAGCTGTTTTTTCCATCAAATCCATTAATAATTGATTGTGATCAACAGCTAAGTTTGCTTCTTCAAACACCGGTGCACATTCGTATTGGTTAGGCGCTACTTCGTTATGACGGGTTTTTATTGGTATTCCTAATTTATGTGCTTCTATTTCAAATTCACGCATAAATGCAGCAACTCTATCTGGGATTGAACCGAAATAGTGGTCTTCTAGTTGTTGTCCTTTAGCCGGTATATGACCAAAAACAGTTCTTCCTGCCATTAATAAATCCGGACGTGCATTAAATAAAGCACTATCTACCAAAAAATATTCTTGTTCCCAACCTAAAGTAGCATTTACTTTAGTTACGTTTTTATCAAAATATTGGCATACTTCTACAGCTGCTTTATCAACTGCATGTAGTGCTTTTATCAAAGGAGTTTTGTAATCTAAAGCTTCACCGGTGTAAGAAATAAAAATGGTAGGAATACAAAGGGTTTTACCAATAACAAATGCCGGTGAAGTAGGATCCCATGCTGTATATCCTCTTGCTTCAAAAGTATTTCTAATACCACCATTAGGAAAACTTGAGGCATCGGGTTCTTGTTGTACCAGTTGGCTGCCGCCAAATTTTTCAATGGCACGACTTTCGTCTAATGGTTCAAAAAATGCATCGTGTTTTTCGGCAGTAGCACCTGTTAATGGTTGAAACCAATGTGTATAATGTGTTGCTCCCTTTTCAGATGCCCATGCACGCATTGCACTTGCTACCTGATCGGCAATTTTGCGGTCTATTTGCGTACCTTTTTCCATAGCTCCTATTACACTTTCATAGGCTTCTGATGAAAGGTATTGTTTCATGGCTGTTTTGCCAAAAACATTAGTTGCATAAATCTCCGAAATTTTTTCGGCAGGAAGTTCAACATTTAAAGGTTTTCTATTTAATGTTTCAGTTAAAGCAGTAAAACGAATGATTGCCATAAAGAGTTTTTTTTGTTTTCAGCTGCAAAGGTACTCGTTTTTTAGTACCTTTTTTAAAAATTTTTATATTTTTTTAACCTACCCCCCCCCTAAAAAAGGGGGGGGGTAGGTTAAAATATTATTTTTTTAGACAATTTGACAGTAAAAAAATATAATGTACAATTCAAAGTTGTTATAAATGACACAAACGCAACAATACAATGGCAAACAGATGTTGGTTTTGGATTTCAGAACTTAAGCAATGCCGGTCAATATAGTGGTGTTACAACCAATACGCTTACAGTTTCTAATGTTAGCGCTTTAAATAATTCTCAATTATTTAGATGTATTGTTACTTCAGGGATGTGTGCCGACACATCCGATATTGTTATCTTAACAGTACTTCCATCATCAATTAACGAAAATAAAATAGACAATTCAATATATATTTATCCCAATCCATCAAAAAATATAATAAATATTTATTCAACAAATGAGTTAAATGATAATTATGTAATATTAGATTTTATTGGGAAAGAAGTAATGCGCGGTAATTTAAAGTCTGAAAAAAATAAATTAAATATAACTAACCTGAAAAATGGTTTATTTTTCTTAAAAATTGAAGGAATAAATAAAACATACATAATCATTAAAAATTAACTAAAAGAAAGCTCTGATAAATCAGAGCTTTCTTTTATTATAAAATTTTGCTGATTACTTTTTATTTTATAACTTGTCGAAAAATTTATAATTTCTTAAAATAATCAATGAAATCATTTAATATAATTTATTGTGTAATTGTATTACATATTTTAAATATTTCTTGTAATAGCAATAAAAATACTCCATCGAATAAACATCAAAAAGGCAGCCCTGTAATTATTGATTCGTCTTTTAATATAGAAAATAAAAATATGCGAATGAATATTTTAAATATGCAGTTAAATAAAGATATTCTTAGCATTGAAATAAATTACAGCGGAGGTTGCAAAGAGCACTCCTTTAATTTATATTCTAATGGATTAGTTGTAAATAACAATATGCAACTATTTTTGGTAGATACTCAAAATGAAGACTTTTGTAAAATGCTCATTACTGATACTTTATATTTTAATTTAAAAAGTTTAAGGAAAATTAAAAAAGATAAACTTTATTTAACTGTTAATAGAAACGAACAAATTATACAATACTAACACTTATCATTATCCGCTATGAAAAAGACAATTTACACTTTACTTTCTACCGGACTTTTTATTATTTCCGGATTATTTACTTATGCCCAATATAGTGAAGGCGGCACCCCGATTGGATTTGATAAATTCATTGTGAATGATCCAATTCCTGTTGAAACAATGCCATCATTTAATGTTCAAGAAATGTTAGACGAAGATCAAGCACGATTAGACGCAGGAATTAAAGGCCCATTCAGATTTGGAAGAAATTTTGATGTATATATAACCCCACAAAACAAAGGTGTTTGGAAAACATTAGCCAATGGCGATAAATTATGGAGAGTAGCAGTGCAAAGTCCCGGAGCCTATTCATTAAATTTTATTTTTAATAAATATAAATTACCCGAAGGAGCAAAATTATGGTTATACAATGAAGATCATTCTCATGTTATAGGAGCATTTACACATAAAAATAATCAATACACCGAAATGTTTGCAACTGATTTAATTAAGGGGGAAAAAGTAATAATTGAGTATTATGAACCTGCAAATGTTGCATTTCCGGGAGAAATCATAATTTCAACCGTAACACATGGCTACATAAATACCTTTAGCGATGATTTTTTAAGAAATTTTGGTTCATCAGGATCTTGTAATATGAATGTTGCGTGTCCTGATGGAGCTCCTTGGGCAGATCAAATTCGTTCTGTAGTTATGTTAGTAAGCGGAGGAAATGTTTTTTGCTCCGGAGCATTAATTAATAATACTTTAAACGATGGTAAACCATATATCTTAACTGCCAATCACTGTTACAGCAACCCAAGCTCATGGGTATTCAGATTTAATTGGCAATCGGCTACATGTAGTAACCCACCAAGCTCTCCATCATTTGTTTCGTTAAGTGGAGCAACTTTAAGAGCCAGAAGAACGCCTTCAGATTTCTGTTTGGTTGAAATTAATGATACTGTTCCAAATAATTATAATGCCTATTGGGCAGGATGGGATAATAGTGGAACTATTCCAACAAATACTGTAAGCATCCATCATCCAAGCGGTGATATTAAAAAAATATCTTTTGATGATGATCCTGCTGTATTAACCGGTACCAATAACGGTGGTTTTTCAACAGAAAATAATGCTACCTGGCAAGTTACTTGGAATAGAAATACAACTACTGAAGGCGGTTCATCAGGTTCTCCCCTTTTTGACCAAAATGGTAGAATTATCGGACAATTATGGGGCGGTGGTGCATCATGCTCAAACCTTACTTCTCCTGATTACTATGGAAGAGTAGCCAATTCTTGGAATCCAAGCGGAAGCAATAGTACAAACAGACTAATGGACTGGCTTGATCCAAACAATTCCGGTGTTTCAACATTAAATGGCTATGATCCTAATCAACCTTCGTTAGCATTAGATGCAGGGATGTTAAACTTTATAACTCCTACCAATGGTTATTCAGCTTGTGTGAGCAGTATCAATCCTGTTGCTACTTTAAGAAATAGCGGAACAAACACGCTTACAACTGTAACAATTAATTATCGTTTAAACACCGGACCTATTCAAAATTTTGCATGGAGCGGTAGTTTAAATTCTTCACAAACAACTACTATAAATATTCCAACTATTAATGTTACTCCCGGAAATCATACGCTGCGAGTATGGACAAGTAACCCTAACAACGGTACTGACATGAATTTTGCAAACGATACTGCCACCGTTACATTTACAATTACTTCTCCTACAACTACCAATTTACCTATTACTGAAAATTTTGAAGGTACCACCTTTCCTCCAAGCGGATGGACAAGAGTTAATCCTGATAGCGCTACTACTTGGGCAAGAGTTACCACAGCCGGAGGTTTTGGTTCAAGTTCTGCTTCTATGCGAATTGACAACTTTAACTATAATGCAGCCGGACAGAGAGATTATATGGAATCTCCAACTTTTGATTTATCAAGTATTAGCGATCCTGTAATTGTAACATTTGATGTGGCTTATGCTAGATACAGTGCGAGTAATCATGATTCATTAATTGTATCGGTATCTACCGATTGCGGTGGTACTTGGACAAGATTATATGCAAAAGGAAATCAAATTTTAGCAACCAATGGAGGAGCAAATGTTACATCAGCATTTACTCCAACCGCAACCCAATGGAGAAAAGATACTGTATCATTACAAGCTTATTTAGGACAACCCAATGTAAAAGTACGCTTTGAAAATTATTGTGGTTACGGAAATAATTTATATATAGATAATATAAATATTACAAGCTCTGCACCAACTGCAGCTGTAAGCATTTCAGGAACTCCTAATCCATCATGTGCTGGACAAACCGTAACATTTACTGCTACTCCTACATTTGGTGGTACGAGTCCAACCTATCAATGGAAAGTTAATGGTAATAATGTAGGAACCAATTCACCTACATTTACCTCTTCAACTTTAAACAATGGAGATATTGTAACCTGTGTTATGACATCAAATTATCCCGGAGTACAAGGAAATCCTGCAACCTCACAAAATTTTACAGTTACAGTAAATCCTGTTCCGGCTACTCCTACTATTACTCAAAATGGATTTGTTTTAACCTCCAGTGCTTCAACCGGTAATCAATGGTATCTAAATGGGAATCCGATTAATGGTGCTACCGGTCAGTCTTATACCGCAACTCAAAATGGAAATTACACAGTGGTTGTAACTCAAAATGGATGCTCATCTACTCCTTCAAATCCTGTAACCATTAGTGGTGTTGGAATTGAGGGATATAGTGCAATAGGCCAATTAAAAGTATATCCCAATCCTGCCAATGATCAAATAAATGTTTTATTGATTATGAATAAAAATTCTAATGTAAACATTCGCTTATTTAACACATTAGGTCAAATAGTTTACAGTGTGCAGGAGAATAATATTCAACAATTACAAAAAAGCATAGAAACCTCTAATTTGAATGGTGGGATTTATTTCCTTGAATTGAGCAATGAAAACGGAAGAATACTTGAAAAAATAATACTGAACAAATAGTTCAAAAACAAATCAAATAAAAAAGCCCTCTCAGATTTGAGAGGGCTTTTTTATTATTCATATCTTCGGTTACTTCATTCTAAAAGTTAAAACAGGAACTCGTGAATGATTTGCAACATTTTCTGCCACATTATTATTGATGAAATGACGCAAACCACTGTATCCATGCGTAGAAAGCGCTACTAAATCGGCTTTAAGCATTTCTGCCATATTAATAATACCACGTTCAACAGTATAATCATTATAAACTTGAGCATAATACTTTGATATTTTATTTTCCTTAGCAACTTTATGAATTTTAGCTATGGTATATGCAGAATCTTCAAAACCTACAGGAGTATTTATATATACGAAATGAATGCTCGCACCAAAAAATTCTGCAAAAGCTTTAACTCGTTCGATATTTTTATTTGCTTTGGTTTCTTCAAAATCAGAAGCATAAATTAAAGTTTTAATTTTAAATGCTTTATGCTTGTTTTTAACTGTTAAAACAGGAACGTTAGAAGTTCTGATTACTTTTAAAGTATTTGAACCCAGAAATGCTTCTTTAACCCCGGAAACGCCATGAGTTCCCATTACAATTAAATCGGTATTAATTTTCTCAGCAAAACGAGCTAAGTCTTCGTGAAATAAATTGTATCCTAACTCTATCTTTGAATCAACATTCATTTTAGAAGCTCTCTTTGAAAGCTCAGAAAGCTTTGCCTGCGCAGTTGCAATTTGCTTGCTTACTTCAGGATACATTTCCATTTGCTCTTTTACCGTTAAAGGTTTTGTTGGTACCGATAATTGTGTACTACTCCAATCAATTGCCGTATTTACTGTATGAAAAAAATAAACTGTTGCCTTTGCTTTTTGAGCAATATCTAAGGCTACATTTACAGCATTTTCAGCTGTTTGCGAAAAATCGGTAGGAACTAAGATTTTCTTCATGTTTTTATTTTTTTATTTAATACAAAAGTGAATTATAATGCCTAAGCAAAATATGACCTACATCAATCTTTTATATGATATTTATCAGTCTGAAATGGAATTATTAACTTCGCAAGCAAATTTTAATTAGAAAAATTTACAAATGTGTAATGTAAAAATGAAAAATTGTTTAGTAAAAAGTAATTTGATATACATTTTACACTTTATTTTTTAGAAAAGTTTTTTCGTACACATTAATACTTTTAAACTTTCTAACTTTATAACTTAATTGTAAAAACTGAATTTTTAATTTAAAAGATGAAATACTATAACAATATATTAGAAACCATTGGTAATACTCCTCTTGTAAAAATTAATCGTATTACAAAAGATATACCGGCATTAGTATTAGCTAAAATAGAAACTACCAATCCGGGCAATTCAATAAAAGACCGAATGGCCTTAAAAATGATTGAAGATGCTGAAAAAGCAGGACTTTTAAAACCCGGTGGAACCATTATAGAAGGTACCAGCGGAAATACCGGAATGGGCTTGGCTATTGCTGCAGTGATAAAAGGCTATAAATGTATTTTTACCTCAACCGATAAACAATCAAAAGAAAAATTTGATGCTTTACGTGCCTTTGGAGCAGAAGTAATTGTATGCCCTACCGATGTAGATCCTGAAGATCCACGCTCCTACTATTCGGTATCTTCACGATTAGAAAAAGAAATTCCAAATGCATGGAAACCTAATCAATACGATAATCCTTCAAATGCACAAGCCCATTATGAAAGCACAGGACCTGAAATATGGGAGCAAACAGATGGAAAAATAACTCACTTAGTTGTAGGAGTTGGCACTGGGGGAACCATTTCGGGAACTGCGCGATATTTAAAAGAAAAAAATCCTAACATAAAAGTATGGGGAATTGATACATACGGATCTGTTTTTAAAAAATATAAAGAGACGGGAATATTTGATAAAAACGAAATATATCCTTACGTAACCGAAGGAATTGGAGAAGATTTTTTACCAAAAAATGTTGACTTTTCATTAATTGATGCTTTTGAAAAAGTTACCGATAAAGATGCTGCTGTAATGACAACACGCATTGCGCGCGAAGAAGGAATTTTTGCCGGAAACTCTGCAGGAGCTGCAATGGCAGGTGTTTTACAATTAAAACATCACTTTAAAGAAGGCGATGTGGTAGTTGTAATATTTCACGATCATGGAACTCGCTACTTAGGAAAAATGTATAATCCTGAATGGATGCGCGAAAAGGGCTATCTTGATCCTAAAGGCATGACAGCAAAAGATTTAGTTTCTTCTTCAAAAGCAATTCCATTAGTAACAATCGAAGCGCATGAAAGAGTAGCTCAAGCCATTAAACTAATGCAGTTAAATGATTTCTCGCAAATTCCTGTTACAAAAGATAAACGTATAGTAGGTTCTATCAGTGATACGCATATATTTAATCTTATGGTTAAAGACCCTTGCGTAAAAGAACAAACAGTAGAAAGTATTATGCAATCGGCTTTCCCTTTTGTGGATATATCAACGCCTATTGAGTCGCTTGCCAAGATGATAACAGAAGAAAATCCTGCAGTATTGGTAAAAGATTTTAAAGTAGATAAAACGTTTATTATCACTAAGCACGATATTATGAAAGCCTTGTGCTAATGATGTTCTGCTAAGGCAATAAACAATTTTTCAAGCTTGGCTTTCATTTCGGATGGAGTACAATTGTAATTATTTACAATTACAGCAAAAGCAATTTCTTCACCTTTAAGGGTTGTTACATAACCGGCATAACTTCTTACGCGCGACATGTAACCACTCTTTGCAAATACTCTGCCTTCTGCCGATGTTCCTTTACAAATGTTAGCTATTGAACCACTCTTACCTGCAACAGGAAGTGACTTTTTAAATGCTTCAAAATTGTTTTTATCATAATACATTAGCTGTAATATATCAACAAGATGTGCAGCAGAAATAGCATTGGAGCGCGATAATCCGCTTCCATCCGTTAAAAACAATCCTTCAGTATTTAGTTTTCTTTCTTTTAAAAACTGATATGTTACATCCAATCCATTGAAGGTACTTCCAACTGCATGCTTAAATAAGCCAATATGATTTAGCAAACTTTCTGCATAGGAATTAATACTTTTCATATTGGTTTGTAAAACAATATCTGCTAATGGAGGCGATGTTTGCTCATAAATTAATTTGCGCAAGGTGTCTTGTTTTACCTGGTATTCTATTTCAGAAAATGGAATATTTTGTTTTTTTAGTTCCTCTTTAAAAAGCCACACTACTAATTTATCGGGCGATGGTGTAGCACCTTTAACTTTAAAAGCAGATTTTCCGGAAGGTATGCTACCTTTAATTGTTCGCTCATCGCTATCAGGAAATCCATAAATAATGGAATTATCATTTTGTTTTGATGAGCTTTCTAAATCATTAATTAAAGTATAATCAGGAAGTTTGGGATAGATATTTTTTAATACTGGTTTTTGTAAATTTCGTGTATCAAATTCCAATTCGTAGGTATTATCATATACCGAAAGTGCATGCGCTCCGGCACCATAATAATTACCAATATCGCCCCATGCCCAACCACCGGGAATTGTATTATCAAATAATGAAACATCTGCAATAATACTACCTTTAATTTCTTTAATACCTGTTTTTTTCTTTATTGCTTCAACCCACTGTTGTATAAATGCAAGCGGATTTTCTTTGTTAAATAAAGTAGAACCAAGTGTTGGATCACCTCCACCTTTGATATAAATATTGCCATATAAAACACCGGTACTATCAATGCTTCCATCATATTCTACCAATGTTTTAAATGTTTTTTCTTTACCATAAATGGATAAGGCAATAGCAGTAGAAAAAACTTTAGTAACCGAAGCCGGAACTAAGGAACGATGTTCATTCAAGGCAGCAATTTCCTTTCCATTAGCTAAGTGAATGGCATAAAACGTAATGGATGCGTTTTTTAAATCAGGATCTTTTTCAAGTTTATGGAGGTAATGTTGCAATTTATGATCGTGCTGTGCAAACAGCAATTGCGATAATAAAACCAAAACTAATATTACATATTTTGACATGAAGTAAAGTTATTAATTAAATAGCTCATTATTCATTTTAAAATTAAAACTCAGATTAAAATTTTAGTAGGTTTGTAAAGGTGATTGAACAAAATAAATATCTTATCGTTGTAACCGGTCCTACCGCATCGGGAAAAACAGCTCTATCCATTGCACTGGCCAAAGCATTTCAAACCGAAGTAATATCAGCTGATTCTCGACAATTTTTTAAAGAAATGCAGGTTGGAACAGCACGACCAACAGCAGAAGAGTTAGAAGGAATAAAACATCATTTTTTGGGACATATTTCTATTCATGATATTTATAATGCCGGAATTTTTGAAAAAGATGCATTAGAAGTATTAGATACAATTTTTGAAACTAAAAATGTAGCCATTGTATGCGGAGGTTCGGGTATGTATGTAAATGCCTTATGCTATGGATTAGATGAACTACCAAAGCAGGACAAAGAATTACGACTTAAACTTGAAGAATTGTTGAAACAAAAAGGAATTGAAGCATTACAAGAAAAATTAAAAGTATTAGACTCTGAATATTATAAAATGGTAGATTTACAAAACCCACATCGTTTAATGAGGGCAATTGAAGTCTGCATTAATACTGGTATTCCATACTCACAACTTAGAAAAGGAGAAAAGAAAGAAAGAAATTTTAAAATTTTAAAAATCGGTATTGATTGGCCTCGAGAAAAATTATACGAGCGTATCAATCAACGTGTAGATTTAATGTTTGAACAAGGATTAGTTGAAGAAGCTAAAAAATTAATTCCTTTCAAAAACATAAATGCCCTTCAAACTGTTGGGTATAGAGAATTGTTTGACTATTTTGAAGGGAAGTGTACTCTGGAAGAAGCAAAAGAGCTCATTAAGCAAAATACAAGAAGATTTGCCAAACGACAATTAACTTGGTTTAGAAAAGACCAAGAAATAAAATGGTTTAAGCCCGAAGAAACAAATAGTATAATTCCATACCTACAAACTTTTATTCATGCGTAATATATTTAGAAGTTACGCCAAACTTCAGCCGCACATACTTTCGTTTATAGCAGGTGAATTAATGATTCAAATGATAAACACCGCTTTTTTGGTAATACTGCTTATATACATGAAAAAATGCGGATATGAAGATTATGAAAGTGCAGGATTTCTTTCCTTACGTTTTTTGGGTGTATTGGTTTTAGCTTTTCCACTAGGGCTTTATATAAAGGGCAGAAAAATTAAACCGGTATTACTTTATGGTAGTATTACAGTTCCCATTTTTTCATTATTAATTGTATATGCAATTTATTATCACATTAACTGGTTAATTTATTTTGCACAAGGCATGTGGGGAATATCTTTTTTATGTTTTCAAGTTACTGCCCTACCCTATATACTCCGTAATTCGCCACAGGAACAACATACCGAAGCTATCTCTTTAAGTTTTGCCACCTATAGTTTTGCGGGAATTATATCCGGTATATTCATTTTTGTATTGAATAAAATTGACGCAAATCTGTTTGATGAAAAAACCATATTAAGCATATTATCAGCTTTAGGTTTTTTAAGTTTTATTTTCATTACAAGAATCAAAACAAAAGAAATTATTAACGAAGAACCATCAAAGCTTTCAAACATTTATCACTTCGATTGGATATTAATTTTCAAAGCATTAATTCCAACCATTATTATTTCAACCGGAGCCGGTTTAACCATTCCATTTATCGGCATTTTCTTTTACAATGTACATGGTTTAAATACGGATGATTTTTCCATTTTTGCCTCTATTGCTGCTGTTTTGGTTGCTATAAGTGCTATATTGGTTCCAAGTATTAAACAAAAATATTCTTATCAAGTGGCGGTGCCAACCACTCAAAGCATAGCTGTGATTGCATTATTTATTTTAGCAAGCACCGAGTTTTTTAAAGAATATGCCTGGGCAACCTATGTTGCTGTTTTTTGCTATTTAATTCGCCAACCACTTATGAATATGGCAGGTCCTATGACATCAGAAATTGTGATGAATTATGTAGGAGAAAAAAACAGAGAAATTGTAAGTGCGCTCAATACCGCAATTTGGTCAGGAGCATGGTTTTTAAGTTCTCGTATTTTTAAAATGCTTCGCGAAATGGATTTTGCATACGCCAATGTATTCTATATTACCGCTACATTGTATGGCATTGGAGTGGTTTGGTATTACTTTTTAATAAGAGATTATAACAGAAAAGTAGTTAATTTGCAGTAAAGCGTAAGTAAGAATACAGACTTAAATATAAAAGAGTAAAGACAAAAGATATTTATGATTTATGATTTATGATTTATAAATTTTAGAATATAGAGTTTGTAATTTTTCAATTTTTAATCTGCAATATTTTACTTCACAATAAAGTTTTCAAGCGTATTGCAATAACTTGAAAATCCCATTATTATTGGAATATTTGAATGTTCAGCATGAACTACAGGTATAAACTCTAAATATTTACCATTATAATTTTTAAGAATAGGATATGCGTGTGTATTAATATTTAAAAAAGTATCATTTGTACCATGTAATATCATAAAAGGTTGTTCTACATCACTAATTTTATCAGCATTATTAATTTTTAGATTAGTAAAATAAGAAGCCGGTAAGTTTAAAACAGCTGCATCTTGTACCATTACAGCTGCCGAAGCAAAAGGCGCTTCTAAAATTAATTTTGAAGGGGATAAAGTTCGAGGATATGCAGCCAATTCAGTAGCAGGAGCAGAACCTAAACTAAAGCCATATATAATTAATCTATCAGAGCTTAATCCTTTTTCTTTAAGCCATGATAAAGCAACATCTACATCTTTGTATAATCCATTCTCTGTAGGCTTTCCTTCAGACATTCCATAACCACGGTAATCTATCATTAAAACTCCAAAGCGCATTTTACCTCCAACATGAGCTAATAATTTTGCTCTTTGCCAATAAAAATCCATGTGATCTTTATTCCCATGGCAATACATTATAACTGTATCTGTAGCAATGCGAGCTACATCACCTATGTAAATGGCATAAATTTTATTTCCATCGCTATCTAATGTAAATTTGTGAATTCGATTGGAGGGAATATCATAGCTTGCATCGAGCACAAAATCTACTTCACCCTTGTAATCATCCAGCTTGTATTCGGTAATTTTTGAAAGGTTATATAAATTATCATCCAATCGTAAACAGGCTGATTGAATTAGAATAATAAAAATTAATAAAACGCTTTTAAAATATGCTTTATACATATTAAAAATTTTTACTTATGGAATAATAAATTCCCCATGGAACATTGTTAAACATGGGCGAATAATCAACAACAATATTTTGATTAAACAAAGGGAATAATTTACATTCTAACTGATGATTCCACTTGCCGCTGTTGAGCATTAATCCTCCATGAAAATTCCCAATAATAAAATATTGGTTTTTCAAATTATGCGCTTTATTTTCATAAAAATCAAACCAATTTGAAAATCCAAGATAAGCTAAGTGATTTCTTTTTTTACTCCATTTTGAATAGATATTAAAATCGTATTTGGGATAAAATCTAAAATTTCCTTGCCATCTGTCAATCATAAAATTGAATGAAGGACTAACAGATACACCTAATTTATAAAACTTGAGAGAATCAGGCTGTTTTAGCTGATAAACTAAACCTACTTCAGATTGTAAAACACCAAATAAAAGCGAAGTGCTGTGCAAAGAACCGTAAAGGCTGGTATTGTCTTCTAAACCATATGCATAAGTTACACTTGTAAAAGGTAGTGGGATGGTTGTTCCGGCATAATTAATTAGTGGCCCACCTAACGAAGCATTAATTTGTTTTTCACCTTTATTAATTGGTTTAATAAGTCGCGAAGGTGCGCATGAATATAATGATAGACTTACAACTATACCTAAAAAAATAGCTTTATTTATTCGCAATACTTTTAACATATAATTCTGCTACAATTTTATCGATAGGCAAAGTTAACATTTCCGATGAAAGTTCATTTTGATGTACCCAACGAAAAATACAAGCATCGTTTTCTTTCTCATCAAAATCAAAAGCATTTAATTTTGTTTCAAATTGAATAGGCCCGGCCGGTTTTACCAAATAGTAAATACTTATTATTTGATGATTGGGATTGAAGGCTGATAATTGAAAAAAATCGGTTGTGTAAAAGTGTCGTATTTCTTCAATAGGTTGGTTAAGCTCTTCCATAAACTCTCTTTTTAAGCAATCAATAGTACCTTCGCCAAACTCTAAACCTCCACCCGGGAATTTGGTAATTTCCATTCCTTTAATTAATTCATCTGCTAACAATATTCTATTATCATATTGCAACAAACCGTAAACACGTACATTAAACATAAATTAGTTATTGGTTATTGGTTATTGGTTATTGGTTATTGAAATTAATTGAAACTTATAGAAATTGGTAGAGACTAATTGATTCATTTTCATATTCACATTTACACATTTACATATTTACATATCTCCTACTCCCAACTAAGACCTAACGACTTATGACTTATAACTTAAGACTAACACCAAAAACTTAGCTAATAATTTCATCATCAAATTATCACATCATCAAATTATCAAATTAACTAATTATCCAACATTCCTAACACGTATCATTTCTCTTTTACCGGGAGGGCCTTTTAATGTTTCAACAACAAATCCTGCATTCTTAAAAATACGTTTAACCTCGCCTTTTGCACAATAAGTTACAAGCATTCCATTTTTGCGGAGAAAAGATGCTGTTTTTATTAAAATATCTTTTTCCCACATTTCTGCTTGAGCTCTAGGGCCAAAAGCATCATAATAAATTAAATCGAACTTTTTTTCACTTAAAAAATCTTCCAGTTTAGTATGATGTTTACAAAGAATAAAATTATCTTTTACCTGTACTTCCTTGTTCCACTCACATTTATGCAATAACATCAAATCTTCTTTATTAGAACTAAAATTCAATTCATTAACCAGCGTAATATCTATGGGATAAGCCTCTATACTATGAAATGTAAATTTTACATGCGGATAATTTTTAACTTCTTCAAGCGTTAGCAGAGCATTTAGCCCTGTTCCAAAACCAATTTCTAAAACAGAAATACTTTTTTCGCTATTCTCTTTTAAAACGGCTCGCAAGCCATTTTCTATAAACACATGCATGGATTCCTGTAAAGCACCATGGCGAGAATGATAAGTTTCATCAATTTCTTTTACATACAATGTAACAGAACCATCGGCTGTTTTTAATAATTCAGGCATTTTATCTTAATAAAATGAATATTGGTATAACAAAAATAACACTTAGGTGTTTTATTTTCAGAAAAATATTTGTAGCACTTATCTTTACCAAAATACAAAAAATGATTACACCAGAAATTATACAAAACGCTTTTACCTATAAACAGTATCGCGACCTGATAAATAAACTGTTGAAAGAAAACAAAACAACAGGCAGCAATTATTCTGAAGACTTTATCAATTATACCAAAATGAATGTGCAGCGCATGGACAGGTTGGATAAAACTATTGAAATTTCCGCAGATGTCGCAAATGAATTTTTAAGATTAGAAAAACCGTTAATATGGATTGTAATTACCGAAGCATGGTGTGGCGATGCAGCCCAAATATGTCCGGTAATTGCACAATTGGCAGGTATTAATTCAAACATTGAGTTAAAATTTATTCTGCGTGATGAGCATCCGGAAATCATGAATCAATATTTAACCAATGGTGGAAAATCAATTCCAATACTGGTTTGTTTAGATGCTACTACCCTAAAACCTCTTGGCCATTGGGGACCTCGCCCTAAAAAAGCACAACAAATGGTTATGGAACATAAAAACAATCCTCAAGAACCTTATTTGGAATTTGTAAAAA
Organism: Bacteroidia bacterium; assembly: GCA_046299555.1. Lineage (GTDB taxonomy): Bacteria > Bacteroidota > Bacteroidia > JACCXN01 > JACCXN01 > CALKJP01. The sequence continues at coordinate 38,320 of JBKBHS010000004.1, read as the reverse complement.
AATTGCAGCTTTGGTATTTGCAAGATAAAACTCAAAGCATTCAACAAGAAATTAGGGAAAAATTAAAAGAATGGAGTAAATAACTATGTTTAAAGCATTTTTTAAATTTTGGTTTCGTTTAGCCGGATGGAAAATTAAAGGAGGCATTCCTCCTGAAATTAAAAAGTGTGTGCTGGTAGCAGCACCACATACCAGTAATTGGGATTTTGTTTGGGGAATGGGAGCATTGGCTGAATTTAATTACGATGTAAAATATTTAGCTAAAAAAGAATTATTTCGTTTCCCGATAAAAGGTATGCTGCTAAAATTGGGTGGAATGCCTGTAGATAGAAGCAAGCACAATCGATTAACCGATGCTATTGTAGATTTATTTAATCAGTACGAAAAGCTGATAGTATTATTTCCACCCGAAGGTACACGAAGTGCAGTAAGCAAATGGAAAACAGGATTTTATCATGTAGCGGTTCAAGCTAAAGTACCTATTTTATTAGGATACTTAGACTACAAAAACAAGATTGCTGCTATTGATAAAGTGCTATATCCAAGTGGAGATATGCAATTAGATTTTCAAGAAATAAGTAATTTTTATAAAAATGTACATCCTAAAATTCCAAAAAACTTTTCATTGCCCAATATTGATGAAATTATGAAATAATCATTTAAAATTATTTATCAATCAAATTACCTAAGGCAATTGCTGCATCATCGTATTGAGGATATAATTTTAACGCTTGTTGATAATCTCTTGCCGCATTTACTTTATCTTTAATTCTTTCATAACACAAACCTCGCATATAAAAAGCTTCATAATTATTCGGGTGAAATTTAATATTATCAGAAAAATGCTTAATAGCTTTAACCATATCGTTTTGCATAACCATGGCAATATAGCCAAGGTTAAAATGCGCATCATTATAAGTTGAATCAATTTTTAATATGGTATTATAAACTTCTATTGCTTTATTTATGTTTCCGGTTTCTTGAAAAAACATTCCCATTGCATAATACGCTTCGATACTTTGCGGTTGTAAATTTAAAGCATTATTTAAATAATCGAGTGCAAGAGGATTTTTTAATGCAGCAAATAAAATTCCTAACTGCATGTAGGCATTGTAATATTCAGGGTCTTGTTCAATTACCGTTTGAAAACTTGATATGGCTTTTGCTGTATCACCTAATTCTTTATAAGCCATTCCTTTAATAAAATAAGCTCTGGGATTATAAATATCAATTTTTAAAACATCATTTGCCGATTTTAAACATGCATTATAATCTTTAATGTATAAGTTTAACTCTGCTAATTTGGTGTAGGCAATAATATTTTTAGGATCGTTTTCAATAGCTTTATTTAATGAAGCTTTTACATTTCCCGACATACCTTTTGCCAAATATAAATCGGCAAGGGTTACAAAATATTTTGAAGTGGTAGTGTCAATTGCAAACACTCTTCGCATATCAGCAAATGCTGCTTCTACATCGTTCTTTTTTTCAAAATAATATATAGCTCGTTCATGATATACTTCAGGATCGTTTGGATTTTTTTTTATCCGTTCATTAAATGCTATTAATACAGTATCACTTCCTGCTTCGGTTAATTTATTTTCATCTACTTCAATTTTTTTATTTGAAGAAGTACACGATGAAATAAGTATTATTCCAGTTAATATTACCCAAATGTATTTTTTCATTTTTAAGTTAATTAAATAGTGCAGGCAGGAAAATTATTTGCTAAGTTACCACTTATACTTAAATGCTAAAATTTAATTTTTAAAATAAAGCCAATAAGGCTTTAATATTCAATCCTAAAATTTAAGGTAAATTTTCATAGTAATTTCAAATTAAATCTTTTTGACTAATGCATCAATTTTTTTATACGTAGTTTCACTTACATTTACCAAAGGCAATCGTAAGTAATCTTCTATTATACCTAAAGCTTTTAAAGCTGCTTTAACTCCGCCCGGATTTCCTTCTACAAATAATAAATCTATTACATCTAATAATTTATAATGTATTTTTTGTGCACTTATAAAATCAGTGTTTAAACAATAATTAACCATTTCGCTGAATGGTTTTGGATGACAATTAGCCACAACCGATATTACTCCAACAGCGCCAACTGCCATAAAAGGTAAAGTAAGAGCATCGTCACCGCTTATAACCATAAAATTATCGGGTTTATTTTTAATTATTTTCATTACTTGTTCCACGCTTCCTGAAGCTTCTTTAATTGCAATAATATTATTATGTTGTGCTAAACGCAAGGTTGTTTCAGGTAGCATATTGGAAGAAGTCCTTCCGGGCACATTATACAAAATAACCGGTACAGGGCAGGCATCAGCAATTTTTATATAATGCTGATAAATTCCTTCTTGTATGGGTTTGTTATAATAAGGAGAAACTGATAATATTGCTGAAATACCACTAAAATCAGTATGCGAAATTGTTTCTAAAATTTCTTGAGTATTGTTTCCTCCAATTCCAAGTACTACGGGTAGTTTATTGGCATTAACACTTAATACATGTTCCAGTATTTTTTTCTTTTCGTCTTTGGTAAGTGTAACACTTTCACCGGTAGTACCCAATACTACCAAATAATCAACTCCTCCATCGCTTACATGTTTTACCAATCGAGTAAGACCTTGATAATCTACTTCATATTTCGAATTAAATGGTGTTACTAAAGCTACACCTGTTCCTTTAAGTTGTTGCATTTTTTTCAGAATTTAAAAGTTGAATATATTGATCAATACTTCTTAAATAAAATTTTAAACCTTTTTCTTGCGGCATTTCTATCATCAAATCAAAATCAGCGTTGGTATTAAATTGTCCGATTTTAAAATGTGCTCTTGATAAGGATGATATGTAATGTAGTGGAAAATCATGATGAACATTCATATCTATTAAGATATCGTATTCTTCATTAATAAAGTTTTCAATAAAATTTTTGTTGGGTATATAATTCCAAGCTAAATCTTTAACGGTAAAAAAGTCCCATTCCAACTTTGTATAGGTTAATTCAGGAATTTTATCGGAATTAAAAAATCCAATTGCTTTAACCTTTTTATCGCAATCTTTTAAATATCTAACATATCGTTTTACTAATTCAAACTCTTCTTTATCGGTAGCATTAAAAATAATTCCAATAGTTTTAGCTTTTGAAAATGATTCGAAATGTTTTTTGCGTTGCACCAACGGTAACATCTTTGAAAGAAAATAATTGCCGGCTTTTATTCGTAAGTTGGTTAACATGCTCATTTTAATAATTCAAAAAATTGTTCTTCCGAAATAATTTTAACTCCTAACGATTGCGCTTTTTTTAATTTTTCTGGCCCCATATTTTCACCTGCAACAAGATACGATGTTTTACCGGAAATTGAGCCTGTATTTTTCCCTCCGTTTTGCTCAATTAATTTTTTCAAATCTTCACGCGAAATGGTATTAAATACTCCCGATATTACAAAAGTAAGTCCTTTTAGTTTTTCGCTTGTATTTGCAATTTGCTCATCCGATAAGGAAAATTGCAGGCCTGCTTTTTTTAAGCGTTCAATTATATTTATATTTTGAGGGTTTGAAAAATATTCAATGATAGATTGAGCAATAATTTCACCAATATCGCCAACTTCAAGCAATTGCTCTTTGGTAGCCGAAATTAAAGCATCTATATTTTTAAAATAATAAGCCAATTTTTTGGCAGTAGTTTCTCCAACATGACGAATACCAATAGCAAATAATACACGTTCAAATGGCACTTTTTTACTTTGCTCAATTCCATCTATAAGATTTTGAGCGGATTTTTCGGCCATGCGCTCTAAAGGCAATAGTTGCTCTTTTTTTAAATCATAGATATCAGCAATATTTCTAATTAATCCTGCATCAAATAACTGTTCAATAGTTTCTTCGCCTAATGATTCTATAGCCATTGCTTTGCGCGATGTAAAATGCACTAATTTGCCTTTTATTTGAGGCGGACATCCATTTTCATTCGGGCAAAAATGTTGTGCTTGACCCTCAGGACGAATTAATACTGCATTACATTCCGGACAATGTGTAATAAATTCTGTTTTTTGAGAAAATAAATCTCTCTTTGAAAAATCTACTCCTGTAATTTTGGGTATAATTTCTCCTCCTTTCTCAACAAATACTGTATCTCCTACCCTTACATCCAATTTTTCGATAATATCGGCATTATGCAAAGATGCGCGTTTAACTGTAGTGCCGGCTAGTAACACCGGTTTTAAATTGGCTACGGGTGTAATGGCTCCGGTTCTTCCAACTTGATATGATATGGATTCTAATATGGTACTTGCTTGAGCGGCTTTATATTTGTAGGCAATAGCCCAACGTGGCGATTTGGCTGTAAATCCCAATAATCGTTGTTGCTCGTAACTATTTACTTTTACTACTACTCCATCTGTATCGAAGGGTAAATTAAAACGCTTTTGTTCCCACTCCTTTATAAAATGAAAAACTTCATTTATGTTATTTACCTTTCGTATCGATTCGGGCACTTTAAACCCCCATTCTTTAGCAGCTATTAAATTTTCATAATGTGATTGATAAGGTAAATTTTCACCTAAAACAAAATATAAATAACAATCTAATTTTCTTTTGGCTACAATTGACGAGTCTTGCATTTTTAAGGTTCCTGCAGCTGCATTTCGAGGATTGGCCAATGGAGCATCGCCTATTTCTTCACGTTCTTTATTTATTTCATCAAACACATTGCGTGGCATAAATATTTCACCACGAATTTCAAATTCATTTGGATAATTACTTCCTCTTAATTTTAATGGAATACTTTTAATAGTCTTTACATTGGCTGTTACGTCATCTCCCTTTTCGCCATCGCCTCTTGTTACGGCTTGTTTTAATTTCCCATTTACATATGTTAAACCAATGGCTACGCCATCATATTTAAGCTCACACACATATTCATAACTTTCATTCAACGCTTTTTTTACACGTTCATCAAAATCTTTTAGTTCTTCTTCGCTGTAAGTATTTCCCAAGGAAAGCATCGGATATTTATGCTTTACGGTTTTAAACTCTTTGGTAATTGTGCCACCAACACGTTGCGAAGGAGATTCCGGTGATAAAAACTCCGGGAATTGTTTTTCTAAATGAATTAATTCTTCCAACAACATGTCAAACTCATAATCGCTTATCGTTGGCTGTGCTAATTGATAATAGCGATAATTATGCTCTTCAATTTGTTTCGTTAATTCTTCTATTCGTTGTTTTGCTTGCTCAGATGTCATGTTTCAAAAATAGAAAATAGTAAGCTACTTGTAAAAAGTATTTAGGAAATACCAATTAAAAAAATCTGATAAAAATCATACTTTTAGTTGATAATAATCACATTTAATGTATATACATTTAATAACTTTGTAAAATGAAAAGCAAAGGTTTCAAATTGTTATTGGTATGTTTAACTTGTATAACAATTATCAGCCTTATTGTTTGGATAATAAATTATGTTTAACCCTTAAAAATTATATATATGAAAACAAATGTTGGAAACATGGATAGAATTATCCGCATTGTATTAGCAATTATTTTAGCCGGATTATATTTTGGCGGTATTGTAGAAGGTACTATTGGATTAGTATTGGTAGTATTAGCTGCGGTATTTACTTTAACAGCAGCAATAGGATTTTGCCCGCTTTACACATTATTTGGTTTAAATACTTGCCCCGTAAAAAAGTAAAAACTCCATAAAGCCCGAAAATAATTTCGGGCTTTATTATTATTGAATTTATTCATTAATAGTAAATTTTAATTAATCCTATTTGAACTTATATACCACCTTCATTTAAAGAATATTCTTTAATTTTATTTCAAAAATTTTAAAATCAATTGAAGGAGTATATCGACCATCTTGGTAACAAAATACAATTATTACAACATCCGTATCGTATAATATCTGTTGTTCCATCACAAACAGAGTTATTGTATAATTTAGGATTAGATAAAGAAGTAGTTGGTATTACCAAATTCTGCATTCATCCTGAAAAATGGTTTAGAGAAAAAGAACGTGTTGGCGGAACTAAAAAATTAAATATCGAAAAAATAATTTCTCTCAAACCTGATTTAATTATTGCCAACAAAGAAGAAAACACCAAAGAAGACATTGAAACATTAAAGCAATATTTTCCGGTTTGGATAAGTGATATAAATTCGATGGATGATGCTTTAAAAATGATTGCAGATATTGGAGAAATTACAGAGAGAAAAGAAAAAGCCGCTGAAATTATTCATACAATAGCATCACAATTCAATACATTAAAACTTGAAATTAAAAATCTAAGAAAAATCCGAACTGCTTATTTTATTTGGTATAATCCCTTAATGGCAGCGGCTAATCATACATTTATAAATTACATGCTTGGCATATGTAATTTTGAAAATGTTTTTGCAGATAAAAATCGTTATCCTGAAATTTCTGAACATGAATTAAAAGAAAGCAATCCTGAAATAATTTTGCTTTCATCCGAACCCTTTCCTTTTAAAGAAAAACATATCTCCTATTTTCAATCCATTTGTCCAAAGGCAAAAATACTATTGGTTGATGGCGAACTTTTTTCGTGGTATGGTTCTCGATTGATACATTCAGCTAACTATTTCAAACAACTAAGACAATTATTGCAGTAGGTAATTTACAGTTGGTAGTTGGCAGTAAGCAGTAGGCAAATTTTAATATCAAAATGTGTAAATGTGTGAATGAATCAATTGATCCTAATAAATCTCAATCAATCTCAATGAGTTTCTATTAATCTCAATAAATTTCTATTAATCTCAATAAATTTCTATTAATCTCAATGAATTTCTATTAATCTCAATGAATCTAAATCAATTTCTATAAGTCTCAACTTTTATACTTTCTAACTTATAAACATTCATACTAAAACAATTCACACGCATATATTAATAAGTTTAAAAAAGAAAAATACATACAAAGCAAGTAGATGAATACATTTGATACTAAATAATTAGAACTATGCGAATTCATTTAATAGCTATTGGTGGCAGTGCCATGCACAATTTGGCCTTAGCGCTTCACTCAAAAGGATATAAAGTTAGTGGGTCTGACGATGAAATATTTGAACCCTCTAAATCGCGTTTAGCTGCTAAAGGACTTTTACCGGAAGCAATTGGATGGGATGAAAATAAAATAACTCCTGATATTGATGCTGTAATTTTAGGAATGCATGCCCGCAGCGATAATCCTGAATTATTAAAAGCTCAAGCCTTAGGATTAAAGATATACTCTTACCCGGAATACATTTATGAGCAAACCAAAAATAAAACACGCGTAGTAATAGGAGGAAGTCATGGTAAAACTACCATTACATCAATGATTTTACATGTTTTAAAACATTGTAACATAAACTGCGATTATCTGGTAGGTGCGCAATTAGAAGGATTTGATACCATGGTAAAACTTTCGCACGAAGCAAAAATAGCCGTTATTGAAGGAGATGAGTATTTAGCTTCACCCATTGATAGAAGACCAAAATTCCACTTATACCATCCTAACATTGCCGTAATAAGCGGCATAGCGTGGGATCATATTAATGTTTTCCCAACTTTTGAAAACTATGTTGAGCAATTTGAAAAATTTATAGAACTGATAGAACCTAATGGTACATTAACTTATTGCGAAAATGATGAAGTATTGGTGAATACCGTAAAAAAATCACTTAATAATTCCATACAAAAAATTGCCTATGGAATTCCAAAACATAGTATTGAGAATGGAATTACTTACATTTATAATTCTGCTCAAGAAAAAATTCCTTTAAAAATATTTGGCAACCATAATTTAATGAATTTGGAAGCCGCACGAAATGTTTGCAAAGCATTACACATTTCGGAAAATGATTTTTATAATGCCATTCAATCGTTTAAAGGTGCTGCCAAGCGTTTAGAGTTTGTTGCCGGAAATAATCATTTTGCAGTATATAAAGATTTTGCGCATTCTCCTTCAAAACTAAAAGCAACAACACAGGCGGTTAAACAACAATTTCCAAATAGAAAAATAGTTGCATGCATGGAATTACATACGTTCAGCAGCTTAAATGAAAATTTTTTGAATGAATATAACGGGAGTATGAATACCGCAGATGAAGCAATAGTGTATTACAATCCGCACACCATAGCGCATAAAAAATTAAAACCTATTTCAGAAGCTCAAGTTAAAGCTGCTTTTAATAATCAAGAATTAAAAGTTTTTACTGATTCAAAAGAGTTAATCAATTATTTAAAAAATAAGAAGTGGGAAAATTCTGTACTTTTACTTATGAGTTCAGGAAACTTTGATGGAGTAGACATCAATAAATTTGGAGAAGAACTTGTAAAAAATAACTAACACAAAAAACAAGATGCACGCGCCACTTATAACTAATGATGCCGTAGTATTAGGTATTTTATTTGCCATACTGGCATTTGTTTTTGGAACCTCCAATAGTAACCATCCCTTTTGGCAAAAATTTTACAAATATGTTCCATCGCTACTTTTATGTTATTTCTTACCATCTATATTTAATTCACTGGGAATTATTTCCGGTGAGCAATCGGGATTATACAAAGTAGCTTCACGCTATTTGCTACCTGCCAGCCTTGTATTATTATGTATCAGTATTGATATGAAAGGTATTATGCGATTAGGCCCCAAAGCGGTTATTATGTTTTTAGCAGGCACAACCGGAATTATACTTGGCGGACCATTAGCAATACTTGTTACAAAAGCAATTGCACCATCTGTGGTAGAAGGAAGCGGTGCTGATGAAATATGGAGAGGAATGGCAACCATAGCAGGGAGCTGGATTGGTGGTGGAGCCAATCAAACAGCCATGAAAGAAGTATTTCAACCAAGCGATAAATTATTTTCAATGATGATTGCCGTTGATGTAATTGTTGCCAATATTTGGATGGCTGTATTATTATACGGTGCAGGAATTGCAAGTAAAGTGGATGCATGGCTAAAGGCCGATTCAAGCAGTATTGAAGAAGTTAAAAACAGAATTGAAAACTATCAGTTATCGGTAACTAAAGTTCCAACATTAACTAATATGATTATTGTTTTATCAGTTGGTTTTATTGCTACCGGAATATCTCATTTTGGAGCAGATATAATTACACCATACATTAAAGAACATGCACCACAGTTAGAAAAATTCAGTTTTACATCCGATTTTTTTTGGATAGTTGTTATAGCAACAACATTAGGATTAATATTTTCATTTAATAATAAAATTCGTGCATTAGAAGGTGTGGGTGCATCAAAAATGGGAAGTGTATTATTATACGTTTTAGTTGCTACTATAGGAATGAAAATGGATATTACAGCTATCGGTTCAAATCCAGGATTGTTTTTAATTGGTATTATATGGATGATTTTTCATGCTGCCATTATGCTTATAGTGGCAAAAATTATTAAAGCTCCATTTTTCTTTTTAGCTGTTGGAAGTCAGGCTAACGTAGGTGGAGCAGCCTCTGCTCCAATTGTAGCATCTGCATTTCATCCATCCTTAGCTGCGGTTGGAGTGTTATTGGCAGTTTTTGGTTATGCGCTTGGAACTTACGGAGCGTGGATTTGTGCACAATTAATGAGTTTGATTTAGTTGCAAGTCATAAGTCGTAAGATTTTAGTCGTAAGTCGTAAGTTATTAGTCAAAAGCTATAAGGTGTAGGTTCTTTGTTGGGTGAACGTAATAACTAAATGTACAAATGAATTAATTTCAACTAATTTCAATCAAACTTTTCTAACCTTTAACCAATTTAGAATTTAGAATTTAAAATTTGTAATCTTCAATTTTACAATTCTAAAAATTATTTATTTCTGAAGCGAACTCAAGACTCCGGCATTCCAAAGAAGTTTTTCTTTTGCAAGAGCAGCTTTACTTATTTGTTCGATATATTTTATTTGCGACTCAATTAAACTACGCTCTCTAATATTTATAACTAATAGTGAACTTTCTCCATTTTTAAATCGTTCTTGTTCTCCATTACGAAGTATAAAATAATTTTCTACGAGTTTTTGTTGAGTAGTTAATATTTCAGGCATATTACTAAATTCATTGATGGCAGCACGAATTTTATTTTCAAGTTCGCGCGTTTGCTGCGTTAGTTCAAATTCTGCATCTGATAATTTTAATTTGGCAAGTTTTAAATCTCCTCTTTCTTTTCTTAATAACAAGGGATATTTGAATACAACACCCAATTTGTAATTGGCACGATAATCAGGGTTAATAGTATTAAAATCGTTTAACACGTGCGACTCCTGCAAAAAATTATAATCTACGCGTAAATTTGGTTTTAATAAATCAGCTTTAAATCTTCTATCAGCTTCTAATTGATTAATCTTAGCCCTGTAGAATAATAATTTGGGATGATTATTTAATGCAGTTTGCAGCAAATTTTCGGGATTTGGAAAAGCATTAAATATACTGTCTGTATTTAACAACTGTGGTTTAACATTCGGTGATAAAAATGCCGGCTGATTATTTTCTGCCCATATATGATTAGATAATTGCAAAGTAGCATTTAACAAATTAATTCCTGCCTGAATACGTTGAATATACCTTTGTTGCACTTCAATGGAAGCTTCTGTTGAATCAATGGCTGCTAAATCGCCATATTGAATTCTTTCTATAACAAAATTTAATCGTTGCAGGGCGAGGTTATATCCTTCATCTACTTGTTCAAAAGCATAATACCTGAAATACCATTCATAATAATCGTTGGCAACTTCCAGCAATAAATCATTTAATGCTTGAATTTGCTCAGCATTATTCATTTCTGCTATTGCTTTTGCTTGACGTAAGGCATTTCTACGTCTATCGGTCCACAATCCCTGCCCTATCGGTAAACTTACACCTGCCATTACTAAGCCTTGGTTAGGAGTATAATTTTCAGGGTTTAAACGTGGGCCATCATTTAATTCATAAGCTGCTTTAAAATCAATTCCTAAGCGAGTGGGAATTTTAAATTCTCCTAAAATTGCATTAAAATAATTTTTTCCGTCAAATGTTTTGTCTCTATATTCTGCTTGTAAAATCGGGTCAAAGCTTCCTCTTGCAGATAATAATATAGCTTTACCCATATCACCTGTTATGCCTGCCTGAGCCGCAATGGGATGATTTGCAAGAACTAATTTATAAAGATTTATCAGGCTTAATACAGAATCAGACTGTGAAAAACCCATTTTAAAAGATGCAGATATTAGTAATATCAAAAGAATTATTAATCGCATTAGAATTCAGCCTTTTTATCTACTTCTTTTTTAGATTTTTCATCTTGATATAACTGTCCGTCTTCTCCTAACCAATCAGGAGGGAACCCGTTTAACTGACGCCATATTTCGTACCAAACGGGAACATCGTTAAGTAAAGCCCATCCATAAACACCACCTCCAATTCTTAATTGTTCAGGCCAGGGTATATCATCAGGATCCGGAGTAACCAGAATTCGATATTTACCTCCATTGGTACTAACATAATCAACCACTTGAATTATGCCTCCAAATGTTCCGAATGAACTGCCCGGCCAACCTGAAAAAACTAAAGCCGGCCAACCATCAAATTGCAATCTAACTTTTCCTCCCTTGTGCAATAAAGGTACATCCATTGTTTTTACATAAAGCTCTACAGCATTAACTGAGTTTTTATCTACTATAGTTACTACAGCTTCGCCTTCTTTAATAATTTCACCAATACCAGCTTTTAATGCTTTAATTATAAAGCCAGATTTTGGTGCAGTAATATAATAGTTGCCACTTCGTATGGTATAATTTGCCAAATCGTTTTTCATTTTTGCTATGGAACTTTCTGTGTCGAAAGCGTAAGCTAAGGTTGCATTATATTCCGAATTAGCTTTTGCTATTTTATCGGCATATTCAGCTTGTATTGAATTTAATTCTATTCGAGCATTGATTAATTCGTTTTTGGAAGCCAAAAATTTATTTTCGGCTGCAATTGCTTTTGCACTCGATTCTTGATATTTAATTTTTCGTTGCTCTAATTCTGTTAAAGATTTTAAGCCTTTGTCGTACAAAGCTTGTTGACGATCTAATTGTTCTTTTGCAATTGACTGATCAAGCTTTGCAGCAAGCATGTCCATGCTATCACTCTGCACTTTTAATTCGGCCTGTTGTATTTTATTTTTAGCTTTTTCAATACTAAAAATTCTTCCTTCTTCCAATGCTTTTATTTGATTAATTAAAGCTTCAGCCTTTTCGTTGGTGGCTTTTAGTGCTTGTTCTTTGGCTGCAACTTGCTCTTGTGTGCGTTTTAATAATTCAGGGTTAAAATAACTATCTTTTACTTCGGATAAATGAATAATGGTATCTCCTTTGTTTACATATTGTCCTTCCATTACATACCATTTTTCAATTTTACCGGGAATAATGGTATTAACTGTTTGAGGTCGATCTTCAGGATAAAACGATGTTACAACACCGTTTGAACGTATATTCTGTGTCCATGGTAAAAAAAGCATCAAAAAAATAGCTCCCATTATGGTATATAATACCCTTGAAAACTTTGTTAATACAAGGGGCGACTTAGCTTTTTCAATAGACTGGTACCCTTGTTTTAAAATTACATTTTCAGGTATTTTATTATCAGATATATTAAGCATTTCTTAAATCAATAATTTTATTTAAATGAACATTGGTTTTAATGTTCTCATATTTGCCTGAAACAATTATTTCCCCATCTTTCAATACGATGGTTTCATCACATAATTGCATTATTTCTTTATCATTTGAAACAAATAAAATGGTAGTATTTAATTTGAATAATTCGTTAATTAAATATATTTTTTCTGTAGGTATTAATTTTATGCTTCCTTCATTAATAATGAGTAATCGAGGTTTTCCAACTATGCATCGAGCCATTATTAATTTTTGCGCAATACTTCCCGGTAAACCTTTGGCTCCCGCAATTAAAAGTGTATTAATACCATCTTTTTGTTGAGAAACAAAATCTTTTAATCCAACTGTTTCTAAGCATTTATAAACATCTTGTGGTGATATTCCCGGTCTGTTAACAGCAACGTTTTCAAATATGGTACCTTCAAAAATATCTTCATAAATCAAATTATCCCCTATTAATAAGCGAAGTTCTTCCATTTCTAAATCACGTAAAGATATGCCGTTATATTCGATGCTTCCTGTGTAATTTTCATATAAACCGGTAATAACATTTATAAAAGTATTTTTACCGGAACCATTAAATCCGCTTATGCAATATTTTTTACCGGCCTCAAAAGTGAAATTGATATTAAATAAAACTTGTTCATTATTATCAGGAAAACGATAATTTAAATTTTGAATTTTTATCTCAAATCCATCATTTTTATTATCATTATTTATATTAATTCCTTTATTTGTTTCGATTGGTAAATCGGTAACACTTCCTACTTTTTCTAATGCGGTTAATACATCATAAATAATATCCAAGCTATTGATTAGTTTTTCAACAGCATTTAAAACAATAATTATAACTATTTCAGCAGCCACAAACTGCCCTATGTTTATTTGTCTGTCGATTAATAATATTGAACCTAATATTAATAAAGCCCCAGTTATAAGAAATTTGAATCCAATAAAACTGCCCATTTGTATAAGTAAAATTTTAAAATGCTTGTTTCTGGCGTCTAAATATTGACAAACTTCTCTGTCAACATTTTTTTCGGGCAAATTGGTTTTTCCAATAAGTTTTATGGTTTGTAATGTTCGTGCAATTTCTTCCAAAATATGTACTACTCGATATTTATGTTTTGATTCTTTTAAACTGGTTTGTAAACCTATGGGTGCTGTAAATCGGATAATAAATGCCAATACCAGTATAAAAAACATTCCCAGGAAAATAAAGAATGGATGATAAAACGATAGGAGTAATAAACCAAATATAATTTGCAAGGAGGCGGTTGAAATTTCCATTAATATTTTTGATAAACCTTTTTGTATTGTAAGGGTATCAAAAAAACGATTCATTAGCTCGGGTGTATGAATACGCAAAACAGCTTCCATTTTTACCCTAGGTATTCGGTATGCAAACTCAAGGGCTGCATTGGTAAATATTCGTTGTTGCAAGTATTCTACTAATGAAAACTGCATTAATTGTAAAACTCCTGCCACCAATATACCTATTAATACAAATGCTATTAGCACGGCTAAAGAGGTGGACGATTGTCCGGCTGTAACTAAACCTATTATTGCCTGAATTCCTAAGGGAAGCGAAAGATTTATAAATCCAGAGATAATAGCATAACCATATAAGTAATATACATCTTTTTTTTCTGCTTGAATAAGTCTAAAAAAACGTTTTAAAGGCGTTAAAACCGGTACTTCCACTATTTGTTATTGATTTTATTAATTGTTACAAATGTAACTTAAATAGCGTGCGCCTTGTTCAAATTAATCTATTTTTAATCAGTTAAAAATAGTTAACCGGCTGAAAAAAGAAATTTATTCGGGCTTATAATATTTTCTTTTACGGCAAATAATACTATGCCTGCCGTATTATTAACCCCCAACTTATTCATAATGTTTTTTCGATGAGTATTTACGGTATGGGTACTTAAAAATAATTTATCGGCAATTTCTTTGTTTGAAAATCCTTCTGCAATTAATCGAATTATTTCAATTTCTCTTTCTGAAATGTTTAATCCATCGCATACGGCACTTGAAAATGCGGTTGAATCTTTTTTGGCTTCACCTTCGTTAGCGCCAAGAGTATCAAGCACTTTGGAGCAAAAAAAACTTTGATTTTCTGATGTAGCTTTTATAGCATCAATAATTTCTTCTTTGCCACAATCTTTCAACACATGACTACAAACTCCCGATTTTAAAGCCAAATTGATTGTACTCTGTGAAATATGATGAGTTAATGCAAGAATGGTAGTTTTTGGAGATATTTTTTTTACCCATTTTATATCTTCAATTGAAAATGAATCGCACGCGTAATCCATAATTAGTACTTTGGGTTTATGAAAACGTAGCAATTCATCTAATTGTACTTTATCGGTAGCTATTCCACATAAATGAAATAAATCAATGGATGATGTAATGGACTTTAATCCTTCTAAAATAAGGTAATGAGGTTCGGCAATAGCTATTGAAATCATGATTAAATTTATTTAGACAAATTCTAAACAACTTTGCAAACATAAAAATAGATTAGTAATTAAACAATGATTTTTATTAACAAGAATATGTTTAAGAATATTAAAAATGATTAGGGAATAAGATATGATTCGCCTTCTACGGCAAGCTGGGTATTTTGAAAATACCGTGTTGCTTCTTCCAGTAACAAATTTAAATCCGGATATCGGGCCGAAAAATGTCCGATTATAAGTTGCTTTACATTAGCTTTAGAGGCAAAAATTCCGGCTTCTTTAGCAGTGGTATGAAAAGTAGCTTCTGCTCTATCAACTAATTCATGTAAAAAAGTAGCTTCATGATATAATAAATCAACTTCAGAAATATGCTCTAATAGTTTTTCATTATAACGGGTATCGGAGCAATAGGCATATTTTCTTAAATGGGGGCTTGGATAAGTTAATTCACTATTGGGAATTATTTTTCCACTTTGTGTTATAAAATCTTTACCGGCTCTAATAAATGGTATATCTGCCACCTTTATTTCATACTCTTTTATTTTTTCTTTGATTAAACTTTTAGGTTTTTCTTTTTCTTCAAATAAAAAGCCACAGGTTGGAATTCGATGATATAAAGGAAATGAAAATACTCGTACTAAATCGTCTTCGAAAAGCAGTGTTTTTTCATTAAAATTAAGAGGGTGAAAAATTAAGGGATAATTAAGATAGGTTTCTGAATATTTTAGTTGAATATCTATAATTTCTTTTAACGGTGCAGGAGCATAAAGGTGCAGTTCGTTTTGACGTCCCAATAAATGCATGGATGATAATAAGCCCATTAAACCGAAATAATGATCGCCATGTAAATGACTAATAAAAATATGATTGATTCGCTGGAACTTAATTTTAAACTTTCGTAATTGCATTTGGGTTCCTTCGCCACAATCAATTAAAAAAAACCGCTCAAGTACATTTAGCACCTGAGCGGTTGGATTTCTATTAGAGGTGGGTGTAGCTGAACTTGCGCCTAAAATGGTTAATTCAAACTTCATCCCCAAAAATTAATTTTTCTCTACAATCATCTTTTTAGTGATGGTAGTATTGTTATAGCTTAGTGTATATAAATAAACTCCTGATGCTAATTTTTCAGCAGATACCGGAATTCTGTTATCTCCTTGATTTGCTGCAACAGTAGCATTATATACTTCTTTACCCAACATATTGTAAACTTTTAAATTTACGTTACCATCAGCGGGCATTGTAAATAATATTTCTGTATTTTTTGAAAAAGGATTCGGTATATTGGCAACCACCTTAAATTCATTATTGTTTTCTTCGATGATTGAGGTTCCGTTTAATACACGCAAACGATATTTTTCATTGGTTGGCATTAAATCAGAATAGGGAGATGCCGAAATCCAGGTTGGATTAGTAATAAATAAAGAAGGTGCCGTAAATTGAATGTCAACATAAATACGCAATGGATAAACACCGTCATTAGCAGGACCGCCATTTAGCGCATTTTGTACTGCCGTTTGATTAGCCGAAACAGCCACACAGCCGGTAACCGGGGTTAAATTTGGCGAAGTACCTCCATTTACCCACTCCGGAGCATTAGCTGCATAGGTAAATCCTGATGGTAGAGAAGTTTCGTTTGAAGGATTTACAGGATCAAACACTTTAACAGTATGAATTTTCATTTTATACACTTTCAAAGCTACTGTTTGATTTACCGGAGGGCCTACAGTTGCGGTTGTATCGGTTAAAGTTTTAATATCCAAAGAAGTAATATATCCACTCGGATTTCCTGCATAAGCCGGTGGAAGCCCTGTAGCAGAATCGGGTAAAATTGTTCCCGGGTCAGCACTTGCAATGGCAGGTCCAATAGTACATTGTGCTTTTACAGTATATGCTACACCGATGGTTATAGCAGAAATAAAAAGTAAACGTTTTATCATATAGTAGTAGTTTTGGTTTCTTTTATTTAGGTGTGTTGTGTTATTCTTTATTTTCGTTATCTAACATATCGCGCTCAACTTCTTCCATATACAACATATCCTCTGCTTCGGTAAAACTGGGTGTAATGTTCAAAATTGTATCTAACTGTGATATGCTAATTAATTTTTTAACAGCTTCTTGTAAACCAAAAATTATAAATGAACCATTGGCGTTTTTACACAATCTGTTTCCAACCAAAATGGCGCTTAGCCCGGATGAATCGCAATAGCGTGTATGCGATAAGTCTAATATAATATTTTTGCCTCCATTATTATTAATAACAACTAACTCTGATTTTAATAGCGGAGAAACTGTGCTGTCTAATTTTTCAACCTTAGAACGAACTAAGATATACTTTTCTTTTTTTTCTATTTCGAAGCTCATAACAAAATTATGCGTTCTACAAATATAACTAAAAATTGAAAAAATTGAAACTAATAGATATTTATTGAGATTTATTGAAACTAATAGAAATTGATAGAGATTTATTTAAGAATTGTTGAGTTGTTGAATAATAAACTTTCCGATTAAATAAAATTAAGAATTATAAATCTTCAAATCTCCAATTCATCAAATCACTAAATCATTAATTAAAAAATTCCTTTTATTTATCAGCTCTACCGGCTAATAGGTATAGTACGGCCATACGAATTGCTACACCATTTTCCACCTGATTGAGGATTATTGATTGTTCGCTATCGGCTACATCACTTGTAATTTCTACACCTCTGTTTATCGGGCCCGGATGCATAATGGTAATTTGCTTGTTTAATGAATTTAGTAATTGTTTATCTAAGCCATATAACATGCTATATTCCCTTAATGAAGGGAAAAACTTAATATCTTGTCGCTCGAGTTGTATCCGAAGCATATTGGCAACATCGCACCAGTTAAGGGCTTTAACTAAATCGTGCTCAACCTTAACTCCCAAACTTGAAATATAGCGTGGCATTAAGGTGGTTGGACCACAAACCATTACTTCTGCTCGTAATTTTTGAAGGCAGAATATATTCGATAGTGCTACTCTTGAATGCAAAATATCTCCTATTATTACCACTTTTTTTCCGGCTACATCTCCTAATTTTTCTCTAATGGAATAGGCATCTAAAAGTGCTTGAGTTGGATGCTCATGGGCTCCATCACCAGCATTAATGATGATAGATTTTACATGTCGCGACAAAAATATTCCGGCTCCAGGATTTGGATGACGCATTACTATCATATCCACTTTCATGGCGAGAATATTGTTGACTGTATCAATCAATGTTTCGCCTTTTGAAATGGATGAACCGGAAGCTGAAAAACTTATGGTGTCAGCTGAAAGGCGTTTTTCGGCTAATTCAAACGACAATTTGGTTCGTGTTGAATTTTCGAAAAATAAATTAGCAATGGTAATATCTCTGAGCGATGGAACTTTTTTAATGGGGCGATTGATGATTTCTTTAAAATTATCGGCTGTTTTAAAAATTAAATGAATGTCCTGTTCCGTAAGGTCTTTTATTCCGAGTAAATGCTTTACGCTAAGCTGACTCATGCTTTATTAATTTTCTTTAGAGGTAAATAGGTAAACACAATCTTCGCCATCGGTTTCTTTCCAACTTACTTTTACTTTTTCTTCGGTAACTGTATCCACTGTTTTTCCAACATAAGTTGGCTGAATAGGTAAGTGGCGACTAAATCTTCTATCAATAAATACTAATAATTCAACCAATTTTGGACGTCCAAAATCAAGCATGGCATCTAAGCCGGAGCGAATGGTTCTTCCTGTAAACAATACATCATCAATTAGAATTACATTTTTATTTTCGATGATAAAATCAATTTCTGTTGTTTTGGGTATTAGTATATCATCTCTTCTTCTAAAATCGTCACGATAAAAAGTTACATCTAAAAATCCACAAGCAATAGATGAATTACCGGTAATTTTTTTTAACTCTTTGCATATACGTTTAGCCAGATAAATACCACGAGGTTGTAAACCTATAATAACGGAGTTTTCAAAATTATCATGATTTTCTATAAGCTGATGGCAAAGCCGCTGAATGGTAAGTTGAAATTCCTTTTCGTTGACTATTATACGCGGTTTCATTGACTATTGAATTGGACAAACATACTCTTTTTTTTAAAAACAAAAAAGCCCGAAATTGCTTTCGGGCTTTAAATAATAATGTAGTGTGAATATTTATTGGGCAATTGCTAATTCTGTTTTATAATTTTTAATCAATGCTGCGGCTTGTGCTTTTGTTAAACTTGCATCTACATTTATTGACAAACCTTCTGGAGTATAAATTGTGTAATTCTCAGCCATTCCGTTTTCGTTATAATTAACTTTTGCTATTTCCATAGCCATTCCATCTTTTTCTATACTCCAGGTTGTATTATCAGGATTATAGGTAAATGCCATTTCTTTTCCTTTTTCTGTTCCATCAATTTGTAAAATGTGTAATCTGTTTTTGGTAGCTGTTAACTTGTAATTATTTCCATCAATCCCTTTTTTATACTGAATTTCAATATCACCCTCATTCATACTCAATGGATTTGAACCTGTCCAAAATTCAATTAAGTTTAAAATTACGGCATCAATGAAAGTAGCGATTCCATATACCGGAATAGCACAAAAAACAAGAAATACTAACTCTTGTATCCAATTGTTTCCAACGCTTTTATTAAATTCATAAACTTTTCTTGTAAGGCTAAATGAACCTATACAACTCTGCAAAGTTGTTGTAAATACTAACAATGCAGACATAATAACTAATGTTGTCTTTTTCATAAGCATTTTTTTTAGAAAATTAATTTGTTACTTTAGCTAAATTGATAAAAATTTACATATTATAATAATATGAGAATACTATTTTTTTTAACAATACTTCTGTTAAATACTTATGCCTTTGCACAACAACATGAAGAAAATATTTTACCTCAATTTTGCGGCACCGATGAAATGCATCAAAATATATTTAAGAAATATCCTGAATTAAATGATAAGATTATTGCAAACCATAAATTTCTGAATGAATTTACACACAATTATATCCGTCAAAAAAATAATAAATCAATGGTTTATAAAATTCCTGTTGTGTTTCATGTCATTCACAATTATGGCGCTGAAAATATCACCAATGCACAGATATATGATGCTATAAGAGTTGCTAACAGAAATTTACGCAAGCAAAATCCGGATACAATAGATATTGTTCCTTTTTTTAAACCAAGAGCTGCCGATTGCGAAATAGAATTGGTATTAGCTCAAAAGGACCCAAACGGTAATTGCCATAGCGGTATTAACCGAATAGCATCCACATTAACATATGTGGGCGATCATCAGGTGAAAAATTTAATTCATTGGGATCCCTCAAAATATTTAAACATTTATGTATGTGCAGAAGCCGCAGGTTTGGCCGGACATGCACTATTGCCATCAACAGCTGATACCCTGCCACAATGGGATGGAATTGTAATTCAACATAGTTATTTAGGAAGTATAGGTACTTCCACTCCATTTAAATCAGTTGTACTTACACATGAGTTGGGACATTACTTTAATTTACAGCATATTTGGGGCGGGAACAATGTTCCCGGATTTTATTATTTACCTGTTGCACAGCAAGCTAATTGCAATTATGATGATGATGTACTCGATACCCCCAATACCATAGGTTGGCAAACATGTAATTTAAATGGTACAACATGTGATGATACATTAGATAATGTTCAAAATTTTATGGATTATGCCTATTGCGCCCGAATGCTTACATATGGACAACGCGACAGAATGCATGCGTGTTTAAATTCGCCCATTGCCAACAGAAATAATTTATGGACGGCTTCAAATTTAGCCGCTACGGGTACAGATGGGAACAATAATTTTTGCGCTGCCGATTTTATCGCTGATAAACAAATAATTTGTGCCGGACAACAAGTAAAATTTTCAGATGTATCATATCATGGAATACAAAGCAGAACATGGACTTTTAGTGGAGGAACACCTTCAACTTCAACCGATTCTACTGTAACAGTTACCTATTCTACACCGGGAACATATGCAGTAACTTTGCAAGTTAGTGATGGTAACACAACATTAACTAAAACCGATACTAACTATATAACTGTATTGCCCAATACAGGTACAGCAATACCTTTTGCTGAAAATTTTGAAAACTTTACAGATTTGATTTCAAATAATTGGTTTACCATAAATCCATATAATGATGCCGGATTTGAATTAAATAATTCCTACGCTTTTAGCGGCACAAAATCAGTTTGGCTTAATAATTATTCCATTATTGAAAAAGGTAGAAAAGATGAATTAATTAGCCCGGTTTATAATTTTAGCAATGTAACTAATTTACAAATTAGTTTCAGATATGCTTATGCTAGAAAAGACAGTACATCAACTGATAAATTAAATGTATTTGTAAGTACTAATTGTGGCAGTACATGGTCTATTAAAAAAACAATTAACGTAAATAATTTAACAACTGCCCCTAATCAAACAACTCCATTTTTCCCCAATAACAGCAGCCAATGGAAAACAGATTTTATTACTAATTTAACAGGTATTCAACCCAATACTCCCTTTAGATTACGTTTTGTTTTTGAAAGTGGAGGAGGAAATAATTTTTATCTGGATGATATTAACATTGGATACAATTTAAATACCATTCAAGATAATGAATTAAATCATAAAATTCAACTTTTTCCCAATCCTGCAAACAATGTTGTAACATTAATTTTATCAGGAGAAGAAAATCCTGAAAATGAAATTACTATTTTTGATTTAAACGGAAAAATTGTTTTTAACACAAAACTCAACACAAATACCATAAATATTGATATCAGTAATATTGAAAATGGCGTTTACTTTATTCAATCAAGAGGAAACTCAGGTGTTTGGACAGAAAAATTAATTATCCAACATTAATTATTCAAAAATAAAGTCAGAAGGTATAATTCCAACTTTATAGCTTTTTATTAATTCTCCGTTGGGTTTATGTCTATATACATTCCCTTTTTGAACATAATCCAATGCATCAGCAACAAATATTTCATGTGTTTGAGGATGGATACCTAAACCGTAAAAATTTGAACTTGATTGTTCGATTATCTTTTTTGCATTTGTTATGTCAGAACTTATAGGCATTTGCCAAACGCCTTTATTTAAAAAGTAAAGTGTATCTAAAAAACCACTTATTTTTAAATTTCCTGGAGTATCATTTAATGTAAATTCAAAAACATTTAAAATGCTTAAATTAATCGGATTAATTTTATACAATTTAGGAGTAACGCCTGAGTTACTATTGCCGGACGATAAAACCCATATATTGCTTTGCTTATCTTGTACAATGGAGTAAGCATTTTTTTGAATAAAAATGCTATCTTGTATTAAATCCTTTTCAGCATTTATAACATAGAGATAATCTCTGTTTGGCGCGGTTACAAAAACTTTTCCATATACATAAGTCATTTGTTCTGTCCATGCATTAATTGAAATGCTACCAATTTTTGATGCAGAATTCAAATCTATAATATGAATTGAATTATCATATATATCGCTCACATACGCCTTATTGTTACTAACGCTTAGCATGTATCGTGGTGAATTTAATCCTGTAATTGTGCCTTTAAATTTGAAAGAATTTCTATCAATAATTTCAATTTTTGAACTATTGTTTACAATTAAATAGTATAAATTATTTCTTGCATAAACACTTTGCAATACATCCCCCAAATTTTGATTATTTACTGATTTAAATACATCTTCGATTATTTCATCATCACTTAAATTTATATATGTTAATGAAGCATTAGAAAACATAAAATTACCTTCATTAATAACTAAAACTGAATTTGTGCCTAAGCTTGAAATTAAATTTTGTTGTACTACTTCAGGTTTATCTTTTCGGCAAGAAAAAAACAGAGCTAGTAAAATAAATATTATATATATTCTATGTTTGAACATCATTCGGTTATAATAATTTTATGAGTACTTAGTTGTTCTTTTTGCTGTAATTTCAAAATATAGACACCTGCCTTAATGTCTTCTGAAAGTGAAATGCTGTAATTATTCCATGAATTATAATTTGATTCAAATTCTTGATGAACTATTACTTTGCCTGAAGAAGAAATAAGCTCTACGTTAATTTTATCATAAAATTCAGTAAATAAATTTATGTTTATATATTGATGTTTAAACACCGGATTGGGATAAATCTGTATTGAATTAAAATAATTGTTTTCTTCAACATTTAATGGTAATTGATGAATAACACCTACGGCATCTAAATCAAAACCTGACGAAGCAAATTCAGTAGGCCAAGGGTCATTTATTATATTGTTATTACTATCATAGCTTGCATAAGCAGTGTTGATTGAACCAACTACATCAATTATTTTTATGTGTGTTATATTATTAATATCTAATCCAGAAATATTATCCAATTCTTCTAAATCAAATGGCGTTCCGTATAAGGCTCTGTATTTTCCGGCCAAATTATTTATTTTGGTAGCATCCAATGTATCAAAAGCACCTATTTGAATAGTTGTTTGTGTATTAGAAACAGAAGGAAATCTAAAATAATTTACACCATCAGAACTTACTTCAACAAAGGCTAACTCCAAATAAGAATCACTGAAAGAATTTTCAAATATGGCAAAGTCCCAACCCGGACCATTAAATATTGGACTTTGAAATTGAACTATGGCATGTCCTCCATCACCCAAACTAACAACTCCTCCACTACCTGCAATACCCAAAGCAGAAGAATTATCACCCACTTCAGCATACCCGGCAGAGGGATTTGAAATATTTTTATAACCTCTATAAACAGTACATTGAGTTGCCCATGCAACAATAATGCTACTATCTTTATAAATGGCTGTACTACCGGCTTGTCCAGCAGGTGGCGGAAATTGCGCGTATAAAATTTGAAGAAAAAAAATAAAATTAAAAAGTAATAATATTTGTTTCATACTAATTAAAATCAAATCGTATTCCTATTTGATAATGACGCAAAGGCATTGGTCTATTAAGCATTACCTGATAGGTTTCATTAAACAAATTATTTATCCTTGCAGATACTTCAAATGAATTATTTTTAAATGAAAATGATTTTGCCAACCAAATATTATTTAACCAATAAGGTGATAAAAATTGTGTATTATCGCTACTTGTGTATCTATAACCGATATAGGTTAGATTATAATTGAGATACAATTTTTTAAAATAAATTCTAAAATTTCCTTGTCCGCTATACATTGGCACATACATTAATTGTTTCCCCACAGAATTATCACCATCATACAATGCTATCATGGATGTGGAGACTACATATGATGTTGAAACTTGAAACATAAATCGAAGAGGATTAACTGAAAAATTTAATTCACTTTCTGTTTCTATACCCCTACTCCAAACATCCATTAAATTTTGAGGTAACCAAATTGAATTTTGAGGCAGCCAAATAATCCAATTTTTCATTCTTCTGGAATAAGCCGTAGTAGTATGTTTTAAGAAAGCATTAGCGTTCACATCAATTAAAGATAAGATAATAGAACCTTCGTGCGTAAATCCTTCTTCTGGTTTTAAATCAGGGTTTCCTCCCGGATACCAGAATAAATCATTAAATGTAGGTAAACGATAAACTCTTGCAGAATTTGTTCTAAAACTTAAGTAATCAGTTACTTTAAAATACGATGTAAATGCATATGTTAAAGGTATAAATTTAGATGGCATCCACTCTTTACGAGCACTTACATTTAATAATAATTTTTCATTCAACAAATGAATGTTCAACGCACTAAAAAAAGCCATTCTATTTAAAACAGGCTTCTTGAAATATCCCTCAGAACTTGCAGTTTGATAGGTATAATTTACACCGGTATGCTTTTCTATATGTTTTGAAAATTTGATAAAATGTTCTACTTCATTACTGGAACTTATTGCTCTATTATGATACATTTTATCAGCCATATAATCATAAAAAAATATTTGCTCATTTATAAATGCATTGCGCAATATAGTTTTAGATTTGTTTGTAAGATATTTTAATTCAGAAATTATACGGGTATTCAAATCATCTTGTGTAGAGCCGTATTTTGTTTGAAATAAAACCGGAGGAATTTCTCGCTTAGATTGTTGATGCCATGCATTCAAAGAATAGTGAACTTTTTCAGAAAATCTGAATGCATTCTCTAACATTAGATTTTTTTGTTGAAAAGCGGCATGCTTTTGCTTTTCTTTTAATACAGGATTTTGAGAAATATTTTCAAACTCAAAATTATTTAATGATGTGGTATTTGTAAAACGTATTGATGTGCTTAATTTGCTGTTAGAATAAGATACTTTCCCAAACTGTGAATAGGTATCGAAACTTCCAAAATTACCACCAATAGTAGTGCTTAGTCCTTTGTTAAAATCAGAACGATTATTTAATTGTATCGAACCTGCAACAGCAGCATTTCCCCAAAGTGCAGTTGTACCGCCATATTGTACAGAAATATTATCGTACATAAACACCGGTAAAAGAGACAAATCCAACTGCCCATTCATACAGCTATTAATATTTATTCCATTCCACAATATGGCGGTATGCACTGCTGATGCCCCTCTAAATGCTGTTGTGGCTAAACTGCCCGGACCATAATTTTTAATAAAAAGTTGAGAATTCTGACTTAATATATCTGCTACCGATAAATGTGCAAATGCTTTTTTAGTAACACTATCCGCATGTTGGCTTTTAAATAATATTTCCTGAATTGTTTTTCTAGGCTCATTAAATTCAAATGTATTCAACATAATTGTGTCTTGAGCATAAGCCAAATAGGGATATACTAAAAATAATAAGGCTATTTTAAATACTTTATTCAAGTTTTTAATTATTGTTTTATCATTTTTAATGTTTGAACATCGGTATTAGATTGTACTTTTATAATATACATTCCGGATTCCCAATTTTCGGTATTAATTAAATGTGTGTTGGATAAACTTTGAGTTTGATAAATTAAACGAGCCTTTAAGTCATACACTTCAACACTTGCATTTTCACGACCTTGTAAGGTTATTGAATTATTAAATGGATTTGGATAAGCCGATATAATTTTTTTGTTTTCAATTTCATTAATTGAAACATTCAAACGAAAATCCAATGCCATTGCTTCGGGCGAAATACCTACATTAACAGAATCTGTTTTTAATCCTGAATTATTAATTTTGTAAAGCTTACCATAAGTTGAATAATCAGTTTCGGTTACATAAAAATGATTATTCATAAAATCATAATTTATTGCAGCATACATTGACGAATAACTAAATGAAGGATTAGACAAGAAAGCATTGGTATTTAGATTGTATGCTCCAAATCCGGTAAAAAAATCTCCATATAAAATTCCATTATGCAAATTGGCATATTTTATTATTCCAATATTTAATGAATCAATATTCCCGTTTGTCGGTGTGTATTTAAATAAATATCCTGTTTCAATACAAATAGTATAAATTGAATTATTATATACAAATGATTTTCCTGCACCTGCAGCATTTGGGCCTAAAATTATATCATGTAAAAACGTTTGAGATGAAGCATGTATAACAGCTAATTTACCAATACTGTCGGCATATACACCCCATGGAGGGAATAAATCAATGGTTCCTTTTATGTTGTATGCCACATAGAATGTATCGTTCAATAAAGCCATTCCATTTACGGTTTCATTCACCTGTGAAATACTAAAAATTTCTTGTAAATTATGTTTATTAAATACTGCAAAATAGTCACCGCCACCAAACCATTTACCAACCATTAAATAATTACCTGCAATTTCTAACTTTTTAATATTCGGAAAATAAGCAATAGCTTCTCGTTGGTAAGTATTTAAATTATATTTTACAATACTATCTTGTGCTGCAACATAAGCATAGATACTGTCAATTATTACATCTTGAACAGATTCTACTTCGATTGTATCAAAAATTGTATAAGAATTTGTTTGAGGATTAAATGTTGCTACAGTAGCCCTATCGTTATAAGTTGGACCAAATTCAAAAACTCCTCCATTAGCCACAATAATTTGATGTAAATACTGTACTGCTTGAGCTTTTAAAAAAGTGTTAGAAACAGTTAAGAATGTTAAACTGCACAGACAAGTAAAAATTTTTTTCATACGCATAAGATTTAAATTAAATGGTTAAACAATAATTTAAACCAATGCATGGAAAATAAAATACGAATAACGTAGAAAAAAATTCTGCATTATCGCTGCTTTTATTCCCGAAAGCATTGATTGTATTTTTACTCTGGCAGGTCTTCTGGCTCGTTCTACTTTTTGAAGCCTTCCCATCCACCTATGGCAGACAGTGGCAAAAGAAATCAAAAAGCTTTTACAGAACTTACAGCTGCGGGTACAGCTCCGGATTTACACCGGATTCCCTTTTAATCGTAATAAAAATTATTACGAACCAAAGCGCTGCAAATATATAAAATTATTTAGATTGATGCTTTAATTGATTCCCAATCCATATTAAACGATTGCTCTTTAAAATTTTCCGATACTTTATATGATGCAGCTTTTTCAGCTCTCTTATCGCTATCGGGATGCGTCATAAATATTTCAGGCATGTTTACATCATTCAATTCATTTATTTTTTTGAAAAAACTTTCCATGTGCTTTGGATGTATACCTGATTTTTCTAGTAACTGCAAGGCGAATTCATCGGCTTCTTTTTCTTGTTCTCTATCAAAACCGGTAGATGCAACTAAACGAATAATTTCTGTAACAATACCCGGGTCACCACCGGTAATCAGCATAAATATTATTCCCAAACCAAATTCTTTTGCAATTTTATTTACTACATGTCGCTTTTCTGCATGACCTATTTCATGAGCCAATACTGCTGCAACTTCTTCCGGTGTATCTGCAAAAGTTATTAATCCTTTGCAAATAAAAATTTTGGCACCCGGTATGGTAAAAGCATTTACATCTGTATTATCTATTAAAGTAAACTGATAATTATAATTGCTGTTATTAATTGAATTTAATAATCGAGTTGTAATTAAGGCTATTGCATTTTCTACTGAGTCGTTTTTAATAATACTATTTTCATCACTCATTATACTACTTTCAACTACTTCGCTTAATTTATCTTCAAACGATAAAGGAATTAAATTGCTAAGCTGAGTGCACGATGTAAATAGCGTTAATACAAGTGTTATAAGAATATTATTTATAAACGATTTTCTTATCATAGAATGATTTAAAATCTTTTAAAACATAAAAAGCTCCTGAAGGAATCAGAATATAAATTAAAGGATTGTAATGCCATGCTTCACTAAAATTGAATGAAAGCAGTTCTATAAATGCATGAGTTATGCCACAACCCGGGCAATTAAATCCAAACAAGGTAGTAAACAAACAAGGTATTAAAATATCAATCTCAAAAAGCTGATGTAAAATTATTCCAACAATTGAATATACCGCAAAGGCGCTATATACCCAGTTTTCGAGCAGATATGAAAAAATGGTTTTAATTATAGGTAATCGGATTCCCATTACTGTCTTTAAAATTACCTGAAATAAGCATAATAATATCAATAATTACCCAAATACCACATCCTCCAAGTGTTATTAATTGAAGTACACCAATTAAGGTATGGCCTGTATAAAAACGATGTATTCCTAAATAACCAACAAACCATGCTAATATAAAGGTGATAATCCATTTATCAGAAACTTTTGGCGAAGTTGAATTTACCTGCTGCATTTCAGGTATAAAAGGTTGTCTAACGCCACATTTAGGGCAAATTTCTGCTTTTATGTTAATGGCTGATCCACATTCAAAACAATATTTTTCTTCCGTAGTTTTCATGTTATAAATTTAAAATAAATTAATAAAAAAGGCCGGTAATAAACCGACCTCTTCATAAATAAAAAGTAAAAATTATCCTACTAAGTCTCTACCATCAGCCATTTTCATGCTGCCTGTAATGATTTTAATTAGGTCAATTAAAGACCAGATTCCACAACCACCAAGGGTTATTAATTGTAACCACCAGTTGCTGTAACCCATCATTAATCTGTGGATTCCTAAGTTACCTAAGAATAAGGCTATCAAAATCATGGTAACCTTTGATTGAGCTGGTTTTTGTTCACTCATAAAAAATATTTTTAATAAAATTTGCCTACTCTTTTCAGTTTTCGGCTTCCCTGAATTTTAAAGCTAATATATTACTATTCAGAAAAAAAGCAAATTTTATCGAATATATTTTACAAACAATCTGAGGATACAATGTGTATATCTAAATTAAAACTCTCGCTTAGCCCAATTAGAAAAACATTGTTTTTGCAAAACGGTTGCCTGTTCTTGTTTTTGCAAGCTATAACGTTTGTAATAAACAGAATCCTCTATTGCTATTGGGGTTTCAAACTCCCTTCCTTGTCGGGCAAGTTTTACATTTATTTTTTTCAATTTTAATCGCTTAAAATAACTAACCCAGTCTTCAAAGTTGCCATTAATACTATAGCCTTCTATCGATTTTAATTCATCACCTACTGCTATTCCTGCTTTATCGGCTGCACTTTCGGGATATACAGTAAAAACCGTTGTTTTACCCTGCTCTTGTAAAACTTTAATTCCCAAATGCGATTGATGAACTAAAGGACTTGGCATAACACTCATTGTTAAGCCAACATGGTCTAAGCATTCTTCAATTAGTGGCTGATAATCCTTGGTTCCTGAAATATAATTTTCAAATAAATCATTCAAATCTCTACCGGCATAATGCTCGCAAATGGCCTTATAGTCCTGATAGGTATAGCCCTCATTTTTTAGCGCAAAATTTTCATATAAAAGTCTGCACACATCATCAAGCGAGTGCTTTTCATTCGAATATTTTCTAATTAAAATATCTGTTGCAAAAGCTAACAAACAACCTTCGGTATAAATTGAAACTTTTCTATTTGGAATGCCGGCAACATAACCATCTAACCAGGTGTCAAATGAAGAATCAGCTACTGAAAGATAATGTCTACCAAAATTATCGAAGTGCTTTTGTAATTGTGTATTGAATGTTTCAAAATATTCGCAGTCGTTAAATACTCGTGAACGATACAACATTAAATCACCATAATACGTTGTTAAACCTTCGTAAACAAAGCCCAAACGTGAATAATTTTCTTTTGAAAAATCATATGGCAACATTTCTTTGGGACGAATAGCTTTTATATTCCAAGTATGAAATAATTCGTGCGAACTCACACCCAATACTTCATTATAAAAAGGAGATTTACAGATATCATACTTAGGCCCCATTACAATAACGGTAGAATTTTGATGTTCTACCCCATGATGATATTTGTATGGTAAAAAGATAAATAAATAATGATATTCTTTTACAGGGAATGACTTGAATAATTCATATTGTTCATGCGTAAATAAAAAGAAATCGCTTAACCACTTCGCCCAATCAGGCTTTTCCAAACCTTTTATCCAAATATGAAAGTCTATCCCTTCGTATATAAAATGATTGTGCGCTAAATCAGGAGCAGCCAAAACAGGACAATCCGCTAATTGCTGAAAATTTTCGGCTTGATATTGTTTATCGGATAGTTTAGTTAAGCCTGTTGCTATCTTAAAATTATCAGGAATGTTAAATGTTAAATCACATGATTCATCCATTCTGTCGGCTACATACAAACAACAATTCACCGGATTTATATAAAATAAATCATCTGCTAAAAAACTACTTCCTGCTGTCATTTCAGCGGCATAATAGCGATAATTAATATTAACAGATTTAGCTCCATTGATATGAATTAGCCAGGCATCTTTTTCAGTTTTTTCAAAATCAAGTTTATTTCCTTCTGAATCGAAAACTTTAAACGACTGAATATTTTTTGCAAAATTTCCTAATTCATACCTGCCCGGACGCCAACGAGGCAGCCTGACTAAAATGGAGCTATTTGAATTAGTTTCAAATTCAAAATCAATATCAATTAATTGTTGATGTGGATGAGAATATGAAAAAATATATTTCATAACCTAAAATTTAGATGATAAAAATAGCCCACTTATTCCAACTCTTAAAAAAAAAGTGTAGGTTTGAAAAAAAATAAAAAATATGCCTGCATTTAAGTTTAGAATAACTTTTGAAGATGTAGAAGATGTATCACGCGATATTGAAATAAAGCCTAATCAAAATTTTGAAGATTTTCATTTTGCCATTCAAAATGCCATAGGTTTTGATGCTAAACATAAAGCTGAATTTTACTTAAGCGATGATTTGTGGCGCAAAGGCAAAAAGGTAAGCTTTGAAAAGCTCTCACAAATTAAATTAGTAGATGTTATAGATAATCCTCATCAAAAATTTATTTACGAATACGATGAAGGTAATTGGGTATTAAATATTGAATTGTTTAAAATAGTGCCAGATGAAGAAGGGGAAACTTATCCAAGATGTGTAAAATCAATTGGTAAAGCACCCAAGCAATACAAAAAGATAGATTTAAAGCCACCTGTTTCAACTCTTATTGACGAAGATACATCACTAACAAAAGAAGAAGAAAATATTGATGAGGCACGTATATATAGTGAAGCAGCAGATATTGATATTGAGAGCATAAGCGATGATGATGATATTGAAACAGGATTTTCTGAAGAAGTAGATGAAACAGAAGATAGCAATGAAGATGAAAACGAATTTAGAGATTATGATGATAATAATTTTACATTTGGAAATTCAGATGAAGATTATTAATTTAGTAAACTTATTTTATTAAAATCAGATTATTTACTTTTTAATTTTAAAAAAAAATGGGATTTATTTCAGAATTTAAAAATTTCGCCATGCGAGGAAATGTAATTGACCTTGCCATTGGTGTTGTAATTGGTGGAGCCTTTAATAAAATTGTTGGCTCTTTAGTTGATGATATAATTACTCCAGCAGTTCTAAAACCAGCACTGGAAGCTGCTAATCTTACAAATCTATCAGACCTAACAATTCCCGGTACTGCTATTAAATATGGCAACTTCCTTTCAACATGTATTTCATTTATAATTGTAGCATTTGCATTGTTTATAGTAGTAAAAGGAATAAATGCTGCCAAGAAAAAAGAAGAAGCAGCAGCTCCTCCTCCTGCTCCACCGGCTCCAACTAAAGAAGAAATACTTCTCACAGAAATCAGAGATATACTTAAAAATAAATAAAATAAAAGCCCTCCATTTTGAGGGCTTTTATTTTACAACTCTATAAACAGGATATCGCATATGCGATTTTTCGTAATAGGGAGAGTTTTTATAAATAAAGTACAACTGTCCCCAATAATCATTTGCAAACTTTTCATCTTCTTTTTTCTTAGTTTCAAAAGTTTGTTTAAGTGCAGTATTTGTGTTTAAAATTTCCAAAGCTTTTTCTTCAAAAATATAATCAGAGAACCACTCCTTTTGCATTAAAATTTCATCAAAAAAATTCCAATTAAAAAAAGAATCGTCTGCTTCCGGTTCGAGCGTTTCTACAATATATCTCACTCCTTCTTGATTTAAAGAAACAAGATAATCTCCTTTATATACTTTTATGTTTTGATTATGCTTAATCACTTTTGTATCGTAGTGCAAGTAATGTCCTTCATAAGGATTCGATGCGGTTTTATAGCTTTCAATGTAATATACTTCTGCGCTAAGCATTGTATCTTTTTCAAAACGACTCATTTGAACATTATTCCATTTTAATCGTTCAATAACTTCTTTCCACGCTTGAGGAACTATATAATATTTTGGTGTTACAACATCGTTTTTAGAATTATAGTAATTATAAAATGGAATTGACTTTGTAAAAGGTTTATATCTATCATAATACAAGCGTTTTGCATTGCTAATCTGACTTGGTATATAAGAAGCTTCAAAACCTTTAAAATCTATTGATTGAAATTGCAGGGTATCTATTTCCCATTGTAGTGGGTAATTTTCTTTTATTCTGAATTCTGCTATAGTAGCTTTTCTGTTTTCAATAATTTGTGTTGCATGTTTAGAATTATAATTTGCTAAAACTTCCATAAAATCAACAGTAGCTTTGTAACGATTTTCAAAGGATTTAAGCATATGTGTTTCGCTTACAAATCCAATAGTTCCAAATAAAGCAGCATATCCGGTTGAATATCGCGGGGTTTCTAAAAAACCTATTAAACCACTATCAGGAACAGGGTACTTTGTGTTGACATACGGAACCATATCCCATTTTTTTTCTTTCATTAAGCGATACAATTCCGGCTCCATTTTTTCGTGCAAAAATTTTCCTGATGCACCTCCTAATTTATTATGCTGTGTAGCAATCAATGTAAATGTATGTTGATAATCGGCCCCATTACTGGTATGATTATCGAGAAACACATCGGGATTCCAAGTATGAAATATTTTTTGGAAAGATTTTGCATTTTCTGAATCGCATTTAACAAAATCTCTGTTTAAATCTAAATTTCGAGCATTCCCTCTAAAACCATATTCTTTAGGACCATTCTGATTGGCTCTACTGTATGAGTTTCTATTTAGTGCACCATCAACATTGTAAACAGGAATAATGCATACAACTACATTATCTAAAAATTGCGCTTTTTCTTTCAGCCATTTATCTGCTAAAAATAGCGATGCATCAATTCCTTCAGGTTCGCCCGGATGAATACCATTCATAATCATCCAAACTAATTTATTTGCTTTTTTAATGACTGATGGATTAAACTCTTTGCTTTTTGAAATAACAAATACATGCAAAGGTCTTCCAATATCAGTTAAGCCGCATTCGATTAATTTTGCTTCGGGATATTTTTTATCAAGTAAAGCGTAAGCTGCTATTACCTCTTCGTAAGTTAAAGTTTCGTTGTTATTTACTCTAAGCTGAATTTCTTGAGCAATTAACGGAAAGCATACAAAAAGTAAAACAATAAAAAGAATATTTTTTTGCATGCACTTTACTTATATAATTTATACAGTTATGGCATCATACAATTGCTGACGAAGCATTTTAACTTTTTCATCTTGAATGTATTCATCGTAGGTAGTAATTCTATCAATTATCCCGTTTGGTGTTAATTCGATAATACGATTAGCTACTGTTTGCATAAATTGATGGTCGTGAGAAGTAAATAATACTGTTCCTTTAAAATCAATCAAGGAATTGTTAAATGCTGTAATAGATTCTAAATCGAGATGATTGGTTGGTTCATCTAAGATTAAAACGTTTCCATTTAGCAACATCATGCGAGATATCATACAACGAACTTTTTCTCCACCTGATAAAACAGTTGTTTTTTTCAATGTTTCTTCGCCCGTAAAAAGCATTTTACCTAAAAATCCTCGAATAAATGTTTCGTCTTTTTCTTTTGAATATTGACGTAACCAATCAATTAAATTTAAATCTTCCTTAAAATACTCGCTGTTATCATTGGGCAGATATGAGCGTGTAATCGTAACTCCCCATGTATAAGTACCCTTATCAGGTTTTATCTCATCCATTAAGATTTGAAACAAACGAGTAATAGCTAAATGATCTTTGGCTATAAATCCAATTTTATCGCCTTTTTTAAGCGTAAAGGTGGCATTGGTAAACAATGGATTTCCTTCTTCGTTATAAATGGCTAAATTTTCTACATTTAGTATTTGATCGCCTGCTTCGCGTTCTTGTTTAAATATAATTGCAGGATATTTTCTATTGGAAGGCTGAATTTCATCAATATTTAATTTTTCCAATAATTTTTTTCTGCTTGTTGCTTGACGCGATTTTGAAGCATTAGCACTAAAACGAGCAATGAATTCGAGTAATTCTTTTCTTTTATCTTCTGCTTTTTTGTTTTGATCAGCTCTTTGTTTAGCGGCTAATTGGCTCGATTCGTACCAAAAAGTATAGTTGCCGGTATATAAAGTTATTTTTCCAAAATCAATATCGGCAATGTGAGTACATACGGCATCTAAAAAGTGTCTGTCGTGCGAAACAACTATTACAATATTTTTAAAATCTGCCAAAAAATTTTCGAGCCAGGTTATTGTTTCAACATCTAAATCGTTGGTTGGCTCATCAAGCAACAAAATATCCGGATTACCAAACAATGCTTGGGCTAATAATACGCGAACTTTCTCGTTTCCGTTTAAATCTTTCATTAAACGTTGATGTAATTCTTCTTTTATACCAAGATTACTTAACAGTTCTGCGGCTTCGCTTTCTGCATTCCATCCATTCATTTCAGCAAATTCTGCTTCTAATTCAGAAGCTCTAATGCCATCGGCATCCGAAAAATCGGGTTTAGCGTAAATAGCATCTTTTTCTTGCATTACATCCCATAACTTTTTATTACCCATAATTACGGTTTGTAAAACAGGAAATTCTTCGTATTCAAAGTGATTTTGTTTTAAAACCGACATGCGTTCACCCGGGGTAATAATTACTTGTCCTTTAGTAGGTTCAATTTCGCCTGATAAAATCTTTAGAAAGGTTGATTTTCCAGCACCATTAGCTCCTATAACTCCGTAACAATTTCCGGGAGTAAATTTGAGGTTTACATCATCAAACAATACTCGCTTACCATATTGTAAGGTAATTCCACTAACTGTAATCATGGTATATTTTTTTAAAGTTGCAAAGGTACTAAATCTTTACGGAAGTAAAATTGAAGGTTGGAAATGTATTACTCGTCAAATCCCTTTTCTTTCCAAATGTATTTTTTATCAATTAAATGATAATAAGCAAACTTATTGTTTTGAAATACTTTTATCAATGATGCATTAATAAGTTCAATATTCTGAAATATACATTCTGTTAACTGTGTACCTTTATTATCAACTAATCCGACCAATCCATTTTTTTTTATTGTCCAGTATGCTTCGTTAATTTCTGAAATATCATCGTATTGAATTTTTAAAATTGTTTTACCCGAAGCATTTATTAATCCATATAAATCATTTTGTTTTACTTTAGCTGTATTGTTTTTAAAATCCCATACATAATCATAAATAGGTTGAATGATAATTTGATTTTTTTTGTCAATAAAACCCCATTTCCCTTTTCGTTTAAATGCTGCCAAATTTTCTGAAAAAGGTCTTACATCATCATATTCAGCAGGAATAATAATTTTTCCTTTAGCATCAATAAATCCTTTTTTTCGATTTTTATCAAAGCGAGCTAGTCCTTCTTTAAATCCTCCTAAAACGTTTATTCCGGTAGTATAATCAAATTGTATGGGAATTATAATTTTACCCAATGTGTCGATAAATCCAAATTTATTTTCTTTTACAACAAGGGCTAATCCTTCGGAGAATTTATCAATTAAATCATAATCGTATCCACAAAGCATTTTACCGCTGCTATGTAAAAGTCCGTACATTCCTTTAAGTTGAACACGAGCTATGTTTACATTAAAACTTTCTGCCCAATCGAATACCGCGGGTATGATAAATAATCCGTTTTTATTAATATATCCATATTTTCCATCTACTTGAACTTTAGCCATTCCCGCAGAAAATGATGCAGCATCGTCAAATTTAGCCGGAATAATTTCATTTAATTGTTCATCAATGTATCCATATTTTCCATTTTTTACAACTAAAGCCAAGCCTTCGCTAAACTCAAAAATATCGTCATATTCTAATGGTAGTATTATTTGGCCGTTGCGATTAATGATACCTTTTTTTTCATGTTGAGTAACAATGGCTATTTTATTTATAAACTTTTCAACTTCATCATATATAAACGGAATAACTACTTCTCCTTTTTTATCAATATATCCATATTTCCCATTTAGTTCGGCCTCTGCTAATCCTCCGTTAAAATCGCCCACCCAAGCATAGGTGTAATTTATTTTTAAATTACCGGTTGTATCAATAAATCCCCATTTACCATCTTGTATAACTTTTAAAAAAGGCATTTGCGATAATTCAATATCTTTTTGTAATTGCTCTGTAAATGGGAAATCAGGATATTCTAGTTTAAACTCAATAAAAGTTTCAGGTTGTCCGTCAGCAGTATATAATATGTAAATGTTTTGCCATGCATTATTTACATTCGGATTATCGGGATATTTTTTTATAAACTGATAAAAACTTTTAATTGTTTTTGATTGAGTTTCAATTTCGAAAACTTTGTTGTGCGCATCAAAAATGTAAGGGCTATTCGGATAGTCTTTAATAAAATTTAAATATGATTCTAATTTATTGTTATAGGTATATTCTTTATACAACGTTAGTTCATACAACTCTTTTGCTGCAAGGGCTTCGGAAGCATTTGGATATTTTTGCAAAAATAAATTATATGAAACAGATGTATTAATTTGTTTAGCTGTTTCAAAAGCAAGAGCATTTCTTTTTAAAATAGCTTGTTCAAGTTGAGGGGAAGAAACATAAAAATTAATATAGTAATTAAAAGCATCTTCATTATTGGCTAATAAAACTTGATAAAATGCTTTTAAACAAATAGAATCATGAAGGGCTTTTATTTTTAAAGAATCAATTTCTAATTTTTGAAGTATTTTTAGGTTTGCTTGTTTTTCTTTTACTAAACTCGAATCAGCCATTTTAATCATAATATAGGCTGAATCTAAATTATGAAAAGGGTTTTTATCGTTGTAAAATATTTGAGATAATCCGAATGACGCTGCAGTAGGGTGTTTTTTTAACGATTTATAAAATAAATAACGCGCTTTAAAAAAATCATATATGCTTAATGCTTGATAAGCTTTTTCAATATTTCCGGCATAGGTAATATTAAATATTAAAACTAATAGACCAATTAAAACGAATAAACTTTTTTTCATTCTCTAAAATGAATGACAAATTTAGTTTATTCTTACATAACGCAAATCGCCCTTCTTAAATTAGAAGGGCGATTTGCGTTTTAACTTAAATTTATAAACTAACGCAATAATTGAACAGGCCCTTTTTCAATTATTTCTTTGCCATCAGGAGCAACAGCTTTTATTACATAAAAGTATGTTCCAACAGTAACATCTAATCCCGCTGCTGTTTTTCCATTCCATCCAATTGTTGGATTAAATGATTCAAATATAACTTGACCAAATCGATTATAAATTTGCATTGAAAAATCTTTATATCCGCTGGCAATTACTTTAAATACATCATTTATACCATCATTATTAGGAGTAAAAACATTTGGCACTAAAAAGCGTTCTTTTACTTCAATATCTTTAATTATAGTATCTCTACATCCTAATGCATTTGTTATAACAA
>JBKBHS010000003.1:0-374705 GCA_046299555.1 Bacteroidia bacterium | reverse complement strand
ATTGTTCAAGTGGTTTAGATATACAGACAAATAAAGGAGTTCACCATTTAAATTTTTATATAAGCGATATGTATGTACCCGGTCGTTGCTCCATACCTCCCCAAAGCATACATGAAGAGGATATAAAAAATAAAATAGTCTGTTATCCCAACCCGCTGCAAGATGTATTAAACATAACTAATTTACCGCAAAGCCAAAACAACATACTTGTATTAGATATGTTAGGCAGGGAAGTATATAAAACACATATTACAGGGCAAACAGAGGCAATATTGCCCTTGCAACGTTTAAAAAAAGGAATGTATATATTATTAATTAGCAATAAAGAAGAAATAGTGTTTAAACATAAATTATTAAAAGAATAAGCTATGCAAAAATCTTTTTTCTGAAATTATTGGTGTTTCACCTTTAACAAATCTATCATTAAAAGGTATTAGAGATTTATCATCAAAAATCTCTTAGCATTTTCACAGCTTCCATAATCTTATCAGCAGCGGTTTTAATTTCGGTT
Source organism: Bacteroidia bacterium (assembly GCA_046299555.1). Classification (GTDB taxonomy): domain Bacteria; phylum Bacteroidota; class Bacteroidia; order JACCXN01; family JACCXN01; genus CALKJP01. Next base: position 374,194 of record JBKBHS010000003.1, on the reverse strand, counting down.
GGTTTAGTATGTTTCCCTAAGCTGATACGAATACTGCCATAAGCATCCTCTGCACTTAGCCCCATAGCAGATAATACGTGAGAAGGACGGGCAAGTGCAGAGGTACAAGCAGAGCCGGTAGCAATAGCAATATCCGGAATTTTTGAAATTAATTGTTCTGCTTTTATTCCTTTAATGGTAATGCTGGATGTGTTTGGTAAGCGAGCACAATCTTTTGAATTTATATACACATTTTCTAACTGAAGCATTTTATTTTCAAAATCATCGCGCAGTAATTTTATTTTTTCTAATTCATTAAAATCGCATACAGTGCATGCTGCTCCTAATCCTATAATGCTCGGCACGTTTAATGTTCCCGAGCGTAAGCCGCGCTCATGGCCTCCGCCATCTATTTGCGCTATTAAACTAACACGTGGATTTTTTCTTCGTACATACAAAGCGCCAACGCCTTTTGGCCCATAAAATTTATGTGCCGATATACATAGGGCATCTATGCCAAGTGCATCTACATTTACCGGAATTTTTCCAATAGCCTGTGTGGCATCGCAAAATAAAATGGAGTTTTTTTTATGAATTATTTCTGAAATTTCCTTTATGGGCTGTATTACTCCTGTTTCGTTGTTGGCAAGCATTACACATACTAAAATGGTTTTGTCGTTGATGGATTTTTCCAATTCTGCCAAATCAATTAATCCATTTTTATCTACATCCAACAAAGTAATCTGTGCGCCTTTTTTTTCAAGATTTTCCAGTGTATCTAATACCGCTTTGTGCTCTGTTTTTACTGCAATAATATGATTGCCTTTGCTTTTGTAAGCCTCATAAATTCCTTTAATAGCAAGGTTTATGGCTTCGGTAGCTCCTGATGTAAAAACAATTTCCTGCTCTACTGCGCCAATAAATTCAGCTACTTGTTTGCGCGCATGTTTTACAGCTTCATCTGCAATCCAGCCCATGGCATGGGTTTTACTTGCTGCATTACCAAACTTTTCGGTAAAGTAGGGAAGCATTTTTTGTAAAACGCGTTCATCAACAGGAGTAGTGGAATTATAGTCAAGATAAATCATTACGCGAATTTAAAATTAATGAGGGAATTATTCCTTTGTTTTTTTTAATGATGTATTTTACAATCAAAAATATTTTTATTCTACTTTCTTTTGCTTGCCCAAAAGAAAGTTGCAAAGAAAAGGGCACCACGAAAACCAACCGAAAGTTTTTTTATTCGCACTATCTTAGCATCTATATCTACAAAACTTTCGGTTCGCACTTTTCGTGGACATCTCCGCGCTTTTTTTATACTTAGTTTATTTGTTATTTTATGTTGCTATTTTCATTTTAAAATTATTTGGTTATAAAATGAGAAGAATCAGTTTTTAAAAGGAGCAAAAATTAACATTTGTACCTTGTCAGGGTTAAGATAGCGTGTAAAAATTATTAACTTAGCCCGTTTTAAAAAATCAATCCATGCAGTACATAAAAGATTATATCCGGCAAAACAAAGAAAGATTCATTCAGGAATTAATCGACCTTTTAAAAATTCCTTCTGTAAGTGCAGATCCTAAGCATAGTAAAGATGTTTTTAATTGCGCAGAAGAAGTAAAAAAACGTTTAATTGAAGCAGGAGCAGATAATGTGGAAGTTTGTCCAACTAAAGGCTATCCGGTTGTTTATGGTGAAAAAATAATTGATAAAAATTTACCAACGGTACTTGTTTACGGACACTATGATGTTCAGCCACCGGATCCATTGGATTTGTGGACATCACCACCTTTTGAACCGGTAATTAAAGATGAAAAAATTTATGCGCGTGGTGCAGCTGATGATAAAGGTCAGTTTTATATGCATGTAAAAGCATTTGAATTAATGATGCGCACTAATTCTTTGCCCTGTAATATTAAATTTATGATTGAAGGAGAGGAGGAAGTTGGTTCAGATAATTTAGCCCCTTTCCTTGAAGCCAATAAAGAAAAACTGAAAGCAGATGTTATTTTGATTTCGGATACCAGTATGATTGCTAATGATATTCCATCGTTAACAGTTGGGCTAAGAGGATTAAGTTATGTGGAGGTTGAAGTAACCGGGCCAAATCGAGATTTGCATTCTGGAGTTTATGGAGGCGCAGTAGCAAATCCTATCAATATTTTATGTGAAATGATTGCTTCCTTAAAAGATGAAAACAATCATATCACCATACCCGGATTTTATGACGATGTGATTGAGCTTTCAGCTGAAGAAAGAAAAGCCTTGAATAGCGCTCCATTTAATTTAGACGAGTATAAGAAGCATTTAGATATTGCCGATGTTCATGGTGAAAAAGGTTATACCACTATTGAGCATACCTCAATCAGACCAACATTGGATGTAAACGGAATTTGGGGAGGATATATTGGAGAGGGCGCTAAAACAGTATTGCCTTCAAAAGCCTATGCTAAAATATCCATGCGATTGGTACCCAATCAAAATCACGAAAAAATAACAGAACTTTTTAAAAAGCATTTCGAAAGTATAGCACCGGCCTCGGTTAAGGTAAAAGTAAAACCCCATCATGGAGGAAATCCGGTTGTTACACCAAGCGATTCGGTTGCTTATAAAGCAGCCAGCAAAGCTATGGAACAAAGTTTTGGAAAAGTTCCTGTTCCGGTTCGTGGTGGCGGAAGTGTGCCTATTGTTGCACAGTTTAAAGAAATTTTAGGTTTAGATTCTGTTTTAATGGGCTTTGGCTTGGATTCAGATGCCATTCATTCACCAAACGAACACTACGGAATTTTTAATTACCTAATAGGAATAGAAACCATCGCATTGTTCTTTAAGAATTATGCAGAAATGAGTAAGTAAAAAAGAGATTGGTGGAAATTTGTTGAGATTAATTGAGATAATTTAAGTCTATATTTTGAGTGAAGAAAAGAAATATATAAAACTTGAAGATTTAGAAGTTTATCAGCTTTCCCGACAACTTTCTGAAATTGCATGGAAAGTTTACAGTGAGCTTGAATGGAATGATAAGAAAATAATGGGAGAGCAGTTTGTACGTTCTACCGATTCTATTGGAGCTAATATTGCAGAAGGATATGGCAGATTTCATTATTTAGAGAAACTCAAATTTTATTATTATGCACGTGGCTCATATTATGAAGCAAATAACCATTGGTTAAGTTTGCTCAAAGAGCGAAATTTGATTAGCGATGATTATTATATGTCCTTTTCATCAATCAGTAATAGCTTTAGTTAAAAATTAAATAATTATATCGCAAGCATTCAAAAGAAAAATAAAGAACATAAAAATCCAAACAACAATTAATCTCCATTAATCTCAATCAATTTCAATTAATATCATTTAGTATATGAACATAGTAATATCAGGATCAGGATTAGTTGGCTCATTGCTATCTATTTATCTGGCAAAAAGAGGCCACAAAGTGGATATTTATGAGCGCAGACCGGATATGCGTAAAGCAAATATCTCTGCCGGTAAATCTATCAATTTAGCATTAAGCGACAGAGGCTGGAAAGGGCTCGAAGGCGTGGGTATTGCTGATGAAATAAGAAAAATTGCCATTCCAATGTACGGTCGTTTTATTCATCATAAAGATGGTTCAACGGCATACCAACCTTATGGAAAAGAGGGACAAGCCATATATTCCGTATCAAGAGGTGCCATTAATATGAAGTTGATGGATTTGGCAGAACAACAAGCTAATATAAAAATTCATTTTAACGAACGTTGCGATTTTGTTGATAAAAATACAGCTGAAATTAGATTTATTAATACAGAAACAAACAATGTTACAACATTAAAACCTGATTTAATTTTTGGTGCTGACGGAGCTTTTTCGGCTGTAAGATTAAATATGCAATTACAAAACGACAGGTTTGACTATCAACAATTTTATATTGAAGCTTCTTATAAAGAATTATCAATACCTCCCGGAGAGAACGGCAGTTTTTTAATTGAGAAAAATGCCTTGCATATATGGCCAAGAGGAAGTTTTATGATGATAGCGCTACCAAATTTTGATGGCAGTTTTACTTGTACTTTATTTTTAACACACGAAGGAACTGAAAAATCATTTGAGTATTTAAAAACAAAAGATGATGTTTTAAAATTCTTTCATGAAGAATTTCCTGATGCTGTTCCATTAATGCCAACATTGCTTGATGATTTCTTTACTAATCCTACATCTTCATTAGTTACCGTAAAATGTTATCCTTGGGTATTTAACGATAAGATTGCATTAATTGGCGATGCTGCGCATGCCATAGTCCCTTTTTACGGACAAGGTATGAATTGCGGTTTTGAAGATTGTGTAGTATTGAACAGTTTAATAGATAAATATAAGGAGGATTGGCCTAAAATTTTGCAAGAGTATCAAATATTGCGCAAGCCTGATGGAGATGCCATTGCAGATTTGGCTATTATGAATTTTGTTGAAATGCGTGATAAAACAGCCGATGCCAAATTTTTATTGCAGAAAAAAATTGAAGCTCGTTTCAGCGAAAAATATCCCGATAAATGGATTCCATTATATAGCATGGTAACTTATAGTCCACATATACGCTATTCTACGGCATTAAAAGAAGGTTTACGTCAAGAGGCCATTATGCAGGAAATAATGGCTTTACCAGATATTGAACAAAAATGGGATAGTGAAGAAGTAGAGAAAATGATATTAGAAAAAATATAAATTAATTGCCCCGAATTTTCGGGGCTCTTTATTTATTCAATAAACCCAAATTATACAATTAAAAATTTCATAATTTGCCAAAGGCCGATGAAACCATCGGTTTATCGGGGTTAACCCAAATTTCTATTAAAATATCCAATGTGCTTTGCTTTAGTTCGTTACACTCCTGATGCATAATTTGGGATAAACTCAAATCGTTTTAATGTTACACCATCAATTGTAATTTCTTCGGTAAACATTTCCAAAGGACGAACCCATAAATTATCTCCTTCGTTTTCATATAAAGCTTTGTAAACAACCATTTCTTCCAGCGTTTCACTATGGCGTGCAAAGCCAATTACTTCGTATAGCTTTCCTTTATAATGTTTGTAAATACCTTTATTTATTTTCATTTTATAAATGAAATTTACAGTACAATATTTACAATTTTTTTAGGAACAACTATTACCTTTTTAGGAGTTTTGCCTTCTAACCATTTTTGTGCTTGTGGTGCGCTTAATACGGCTTCTTCTACTTCTTTTGGAGAAAAAGTTACAGGCAGTTCCATATTAAAACGCATTTTTCCATTAAATGAAACCGGATAGTTAAAATTATCTTCTGTTAAATAAGCTTCATTATGTTCGGGATATACGGCATATTCAATGCTTTCGTTATGACCTAATTTGCTCCACAGTTCTTCGGCAATATGCGGAGCATAAGGAGAAATTAAAATAATAAGCGGTTCTAAAATTTCGCGTTTATTGCATTTTAGATCGCTTAATTCATTTACACAAATCATAAAATTACTCACCGAAGTATTAAAGGAGAATCGCTCAATATCTTCGTTTACCTTTTTTATGCATTTATGCAATGCTTTTAATTCTGCTTTTGTAGCTGGTTCGTTAGAAATTCCATTTTCATGATGGTATAAACGCCATAGTTTTTTTAAGAAATTGTGTACACCTGTAATTCCATTTGTGTTCCATGGTTTATGCTGCTCCAGCGGACCTAAAAACATTTCGTATAAACGCAAAGTGTCGGCTCCGTATTTTTCGCATATACTATCCGGTGTTACAACATTAAACCAACGTTTACTCATTTTTTCTATTTCGTGATGGCAAATTAGTTTTCCATTTTCTAATTCAAATTCAGCATTTACAAAATCATCTCTCCATTTTTTTAATTCTTCAATATCAACTTCACTATTATTTACAATATTTACATCTATATGAATAGGTGTAGTTTCATAATTGTTTATTAATCCCTTTGAAACTATTTTGTTTGTTCCGTTTGCTCTATAAATAATAGCCGATGTTCCTTGTATCATCCCCTGATTAATCAATTTTCTGGCCGGTTCTTCAATGGAGATATATCCCAGGTCTTTCAAAAATTTTGTCCAAAAACGGAAATACAATAAGTGCCCTGTGGCATGCTCGGCACCGCCTATGTATAAGTCAATTTCTTTCCAGTATTCTGCTGCATTTTTAGAAACAAATTCATTTGCATTTTGGGGATCCATGTAGCGCAAATAATACCAGGAGCTACCGGCCCAACCGGGCATAGTAGTAAATTCGTAATCGTATTTATCTTGATATTTCCATTTTTCTGAAGCTCTTGCTAATGGAGGCTCGCCATCTTCGGTTGGTAAATATTTATCAACTTCAGGAAGCACAACAGGCAAATCTTTTTCTGCAACTGCTTTAGGAATACCATTATCGTAATAAATCGGAATTGGTTCTCCCCAATAGCGCTGGCGCCCAAATACTGCATCACGCAAACGATAGTTTATTTTGCCTTTTCCTAAATTTCTTTTTTCAATTTCTTTAATAGCTGCTTTAATGGCTTCTTTAACTTCAAGTCCATTTAAAAAATCAGAGTTAATAATAGTGCCTTCTTTTGCAGCATAACAAATATTTTCCTCTTGAGTATGATTAGGATTGTTATTAATTTCTTCATTACTTAAAACAACTTTTTGAAAAGGACTGTGACCAAGTTGTTGAGTTAATTCTTTTTCAAAATGTTGAGCAAATGCAAAATCTCTTTCATCATGTGCAGGCACAGCCATTACCGCACCTGTTCCATATCCTGCTAAAACATAGTCTCCCACCCAAATTGGAATTTTTTTTCCTGTAAAAGGATGAATGGCAAAAGCTCCGGTAAATTCACCTGTTACTTTTTTTACATCGGCTTGTCTTTCGCGTTCGCTGCGATTTTTAGCATAGCTCACATAAGCATCTACTCTTTCTTTTTGCGGTGTTGTTGTAATTTTTTCAATAAGGTCATGTTCAGGGGCGAGGGTTAAATAACTTACTCCATAAATCGTGTCAGGTCGGGTAGTAAAAACTTCTATAAAGCCATTATGGCCATCAATTTCAAATTTTAAACTTGTACCTTCTGATCGGCCAATCCAATTTCTTTGAGCTTCTTTTATACTTTCGCTCCAGTCAATGGTTTCTAATCCTTTTAACAATCTTTCTGCATAAGCTGTTATGCGCAAGCTCCATTGTTTCATTAATTTTCGTTCTACCGGATGTCCACCACGTTCACTTACTCCGTCTTTTACTTCGTCATTGGCCAATACGGTTCCCAATGCCGGACACCAGTTTACATACGCTTCACTTAAATAAGCTAAGCGATATTCCATTAATACATCCGATTGTTCTTTTTCTGAAAGTTCATTCCAGTGTTTAGTTTTTAAAATATCCGGTATTAGAAAGTAACTATTGTTCCCTTCTACTTGTGGAGAGGAGTTAGGGGAGAGGTTTTTAAATTTTTCGATTAAAGTTTCAATAGGTTCAGCTTTATCTGTTTCAGGATTATACCAGGAGTTGAAAAGTTTCAGAAATATCCATTGTGTCCATTTATAGTAATTGGGGTCGCTGGTGCGAACTTCTCGATCCCAATCGAATGAAAGTCCTATTTTATCTAATTGTTCGCGGTATCTTTTAATGTTTTGTTCTGTTGTAATGGCAGGATGTTGTCCTGTTTGAATGGCATATTGCTCAGCAGGTAATCCAAAGCTATCGAAGCCCATTGGGTGCAATACATTATATCCCTTATGTCGCTTATATCGCGCAATGATATCAGAAGCTATATATCCTAATGGATGCCCCACATGCAGACCTGCACCTGATGGATAAGGAAACATGTCTAATACATAATATTTTGGCTTATCGCTGCTTTCAAAAGCTTTGTAAGTTTTATTTTCTGCCCAGTATTTTTGCCACTTTTGTTCTATTTCTCTGAAATTGTATTCCATAATGCAAATGCTATTCTTTTATTGAGTTGCCGAAGTTACAAAATATAGCGTTAACCCTTTTTAACGGGGCATAATTCATTAAAACTTTTTACCCCTGTTTTTTTTATTAACTTAGTCGCTCAAAAAAATTTTAATTATAAATGGCAATTGGAAACGAAAAATATGCCCGTAGAAAAGCACAATCGTCCTACTTTTCAACTGTTATAAGTATTAGTTTAGTATTGTTTATGTTAGGTACCTTAGGATTAATTGTGCTTCATGCAAAAAAGCTTTCTGATTATGTAAAAGAAAACATTGGTTTTTCAATTATATTGAAAGAAAATGTGAAAGAAGTAGATATTGTTCAACTTCAAAAATCATTAGATGCTGCGAATTATGTAAAATCTACGGAATATATAACTAAAGAGAAGGCGGCAGAGTCATTAAAGAATGATTTAGGTGAAGATTTTATTTCTTTTTTGGGATATAATCCATTGCTTGCCTCTATCGAAGTTCGTTTAAAAGCCGAGTATGCCAATAATGATAGTATTGCATGGATTGAGCGTGATTTATTATCGAATACCAAAGTAAAAGAAGTGATTTATCAGAAATCATTAATTAGCATGGTAAATGAAAATATCAAAAAAATAAGTTTAGTAATGCTTGGTTTTAGTGCTTTGTTGTTGGTTATTTCTATAGCGTTAATAAATAATACCATTCGATTATCTATATATTCCAAACGATTTTTAATTAAAAGCATGCAATTAGTTGGGGCAACAAAAAGTTTTATACGAAGGCCTTTTGTAATAAAAGGAATTATGCAAGGCATATATGCAGGAATTATAGCGGTAGCCTTATTGGTAGGTGTTTTATATTTAGCACAACGCGAAATTCCTGAATTATTGTTTTTACAAGATGAAAAATTAATAGGCATTTTATTTGTTTTTGTAATATTACTGGGAGTATTAATTTCATGGTTTTCTACCTACTTAGCTGTTAGAAAATATTTACGTTTAAAAACTGATGATTTATATTAATTAATTATGTCAAAAAAGTTATATTCATTTCCATTTGAGCGCATCAACTTTATCATTATGTTGGTGGGCATTGCCGTAATCGCTATTGGCTATTTGCTAATGATGGGAGGCGGTTCTGACGACCCTAATGTGTTTTCGGAAGAAATTTTCAGTTTTCGCAGATTAACATTAGCTCCTATTGTAATTCTTTTAGGCTTTGCCATTGAAGTTGTAGCAATTTTATATACTCCAAAAAGTAAGCAATAAGCAAGACTTTTAAATGAGTATTATTCAAGCAATTATAATTGCCATAATTGAAGGCTTAACAGAGTTTCTTCCTGTTTCTTCTACCGGACATATGATTCTGGCAGATTCACTAATGGATATTCAGGATAAGGAATTTGCCAAAACCTTTGAAATTGTAATTCAGCTGGGAGCTATTATGGCTGTATTGTTATTATACATCAAACGTTTTTTTGTAGGAATAAATATTTACACAAAACTTTTTGTTGCTTTTTTGCCAACGGGAATTATTGGTTTTTTAGCTTATAAAACCATTAAGCATTATTTGTTTAATCCTTTTACAGTAAGTGTTTCGTTAATTATTGGAGGAGTAATATTAGTATTGCTTGACAAATGGAGCGAAGAAAAAAAATCAGAGTATAAGGATATAGAAGATATATCTTACAGCGGTGCATTTAAAATAGGATTGATACAATGTTTATCAATGATACCGGGAGTGTCGAGGGCTGCCGCAACAATTTTTGGTGGAGTTTTTTCCGGCTTTGATAGAAAACAGGCGGCAGAGTTTAGTTTTTTATTAGCTATACCAACCATGTTTGCTGCATCAGGTTATGATTTGCTGAAAGAGAAAGACAATATTCATTCAGATGATATTACTATATTATTAATTGGAGCATTAGTAGCATTTATTGTTGCTATTGTTGCTGTAAAAGGATTTATAGCCTTTTTAACCAAATATGGTTTTAAACACTTTGGTTATTATCGTATCATACTGGGAATGCTATTTCTAATTTTAGCCTATTCCATTGGTTTAGAAATGTAATGCTTATTTTTCGCTTATACCTATTTTTAAATTGAGGATTTTAAATAATGGATTTTGTTAAAGGAGAGGTTTTGTTGATTGATAAGCCATTAGGCTGGACATCATTTCGTGTAGTGGATCATATCCGTTGGCATATTCGAAAAAAATTAGGAATAAATAAAATTAAAGTGGGACATGCCGGAACGCTTGATCCGCTTGCTTCCGGCTTATTAATAATATGTACGGGAAAAGAAACTAAGAATATTGAAAGCTATCAAAATCAAAAAAAAGAGTATATCGGAACAATTCGCATTGGCGCTACAACTCCTTCTTACGATTTAGAAACTGAAATCAATCAGACTTTTCCAACTGAGCATTTAGATGAAGAGCTGCTTTTAAATACGACTAAAAGTTTAACAGGAGAAATTATGCAAAAGCCGCCCATTTTTTCTGCCAAGAAAATAGATGGAGAAAGAGCTTATGAAGCAGCTCGCAGAGGTGATGATGTAGAAATGCCCGCACGTAAAGTTACAATTGAGACTTTTGATTTGACCAACATTAATTTACCTGATGTTGATTTTAGAATAGTTTGCAGCAAAGGAACATATATTCGTTCAATAGCTCACGATTTTGGAATAGCATTAAATTCCGGAGCCCATTTAACCTCACTTCGTAGAACTAAAATTGGCGAATTTGCCGTTGAAAACGCTTATACAATAGAACGTTTAATTGAAGCTATTGAACAATTTTAATTATGGATTTAAAAATATACCTTTTAAAATAGGGCTTAACCCACTAAAGAAAAATTCAATAGCAATAACCATTACAATCAATCCCATTAAACGCATCATTACTTTGTTTCCGGTATCGCCAAGTGTTTTGGTAATTTTTGCAGCACCTAATAAAACTATGTAGGTAATCCAAAGTACAAAAATCATTATTGCAATTAGGGTAATTTTTTTTAGAATAGTATCGGCATCTTCCATTAATATAATGGAGTTGGTAATTGCTCCGGGTCCACAAATCATTGGAATACCCAAAGGAGTTATTGAAATATCGCTCACATATTCTCTCACACTTTCATTATCCATTTTAGTTCTTATTAATCGAGCTTGCAGCATATCCCAGCCCATCATAAAAAAGATAATACCACCTACTATTCTAAAGCTATTAACGGTAATAGAAAAAAACTTAAAAATCAATTGGCCTGAAAATGCAAATAACAACATGGTGAGTAATGCAGTAATTATGGCTTTTTTGGCTACTTTCTTTTTTTGAAATTCATTTAGCGATGCGGTCATAGTCATAAAAACCGGCATTACACTTAGCGGATTTATAATGGTAATAAATGTGGTAAAACAAACTAATGCAAACTGAATATCTATGTTCATACTATACATTTTAACGGTGCAAAAATAATTAAGCTTTGTAAAATACTTATTACATCAGCATATTATTTAATCATTAACTTTGTTGTATGGATAAAATTTCGGCTGTAATAATTACCTATAACGAAGAAAAAAATATTGCTCGATGCATCGAATCGGCTTTGAAAGTAGCTGATGAAATAATAGTGCTTGATTCTTATTCAACTGATGCTACAGCCGATATTTGTTTTAGATATCCAAAAGTGCGTTTTATAGAGCGTGCATGGGAAGGATATTCAAAAAGTAAAAATTATGCTAATGAGCAAGCTTCGTATGGTTATATTTTATCGCTTGATGCCGATGAAGAAGTTACGGATGAATTAGCGTATGCTATTTTAAAAGAAAAAGAAAATTTAAAAGGAGCTTATGCCTTTAATCGTCTTACCAATTATTGTGGCTTTTGGATAAAACATTGTGGTTGGTATCCTGATACGAAGGTGCGCTTATTCCCTAAAGGAAAAGCAAGATGGGAAGGTGATTACGTGCATGAGGAATTAAAATTAGATAGCGATGTTTCTATAAAATTTCTAAATGGCAATTTAAACCACTATTCATACTATACCGAAGAAGAGCACCGTGAGCGTATTGAAAAATATTCCGATTTGCATGCACAAAAAATGTTTGCACAAGGCAAAAAAGCCGATTTTGTAAAATTGTATTTAAGCCCGATTTTTAAATTTATTAAAACTTATTTTTTGCAATTGGGCGTAATGGATGGTTATCATGGTTATATTATTTCCGTGCTTTCAGCCAAAGCAGTTTATCTGAAATACAAAAAATTAAAAGCCTTACAAAAATGATAATGCCTCAACATATTATCATTTCGCGTACAGATAGTATTGGTGACGTGGTGTTAACACTTCCAATGGCAGGTATTTTAAAGAGTTATTTCCCCAATGTGAGAATCACTTTTTTAGCTCAAAAATATACTGAGCCTGTTATACGATGCTCATCTGATGTTGATAAAGTTTTATGCTGGGATGAAATAAAAAATGAAAACGATGTTGTAACATTATTTAAAAAACTCGATGCGGATGTAATAATTCATGTATTCCCTAACAAAGAAATAGCATCTGTTGCCAAAAAAGCCAAAATTAAATATCGTATTGCTACAGCCCGCAGATGGTACAATTTAATCTACTGTAATAAGTTGCTAAATTATACTCGCAAAAATTCCGATTTACATGAAGCACAATTAAATTTAAAAATGCTTAAACCATTAGGCATTGAAGAACTACCTTCGTTAGAAGAATTAGCTAATTTTTATCATGTAAAATCAAAAGAGTTATTAAACTATCCTGATGTTTTTAGATTAATCGAAAGTAAAAAGTTTAATCTAATAATACATCCATGTTCGAAGGGAAGCGCACGCGAATGGGGATTTGATAATTTTAATCGTTTAATAGAACTTTTGCCGGAAGAAAAATTCTCCATTTTTATTAGCGGAACCGCAGATGATAAAAAGAGGTTTTCTGATAAGCTAAATATCAACAAAAACAATGTGTATGATATTAGCGGAAAGCTAAATTTAAATGAATTTATTGCATTTATAGATCAATGTGATGCATTGTTGGCAGCAAGTACGGGTCCTTTGCACATTGCTGCAATGCTTGGCAAACACGCCTTGGGAATTTATGCTCCTATGCGTCCTATACATCCCGGAAGATGGGCTCCTATCGGAAAAAAGACAAAAGTTTTTGTGTTGGACAAAACCTGTAATGATTGTAAAAAATCTCAAAACTGTGCTTGTATAACAGCTATACAGGCAAATGAAGTTGCTTCATATTTAAATTCGATTGCTTAGTTGCTAAACACTCTTCTAACCCAACGTGGTAAAATAATTGCACCGATAAATAAATAAGGATAATACGAAATTAAACGCCATAATAAGCCTAGAGCACTGTCTAATCCTGCCGGGGTAAAATCTTTTAAAAAACCTGAGAAAGCAATTTCGGCAATACCGCTTCCTCCCGGAGTCGGACTCACCAACATTACAATCCACATTACAAGTTGTCGGGCATAAATTAATAAATTATCAGCCCAAGAAAAACCACTGCCTGCTGTAGCAAATGCAAGTATTAAAAAGTTTACTACCCAATATCTTGCTGTCCATGATAATGATGTTGCAACAAAGGCTTTTATCCAATGAGAAAATGGTTTAGATCGAATTTCTTTAGATGCTTCAACCATTTCTTGTCCGGTTTTTGCTGCATTTATTCTCCATTTGCGTAAAAATGGAAGTTTAAATAACCAGAGTAAAATCCACTTAAAGCCGCGTGGCTTAAATACCAATGCATAAAATATTATTACTACATATATCATAATAATGATGTAGCTTAAAAAGAACATTCCTTTTGTATTTAATTCCATACCCATCAAATTCATGCTTAAACTTAACGGAAATAAATCGCTTGAACCAACAAGTATGAATAATATTGGAACCATTAAAACAAAGAACAATTCATCCATTAGTGCGGTTATAAGCACAATGGCTGAACTTTTACCAAGATTAATTCCTTCTTTATTAATAATAAACATGGCAACTGCAGAGCCTCCAACAACCGATGGCGTAATACTGGATGCAAATTCCCAAAGCATTATTACATCAAACGAATGTCGCCAATTAATCAATTTATCCGATAAAATGCGTATTCGAATCATATATCCTAAGTCGCGTAAAATCATCATGAGTATTGCCATAAATAGCCAAAACATAGCTTCCCATCCCCAATGAATATTTAAAAAGGCATTTTTGTCAAAATTTTTATAGAGCATGTATGATGCTGCACTCAGACCTAAAACAATAGCCAGAATAATTCTTCGCGTATTAAAAATTTTGAGAATATCTTTTGATTGTGTACTCATGCATTTTTTATTCGGCTTAAAAATACATTTTTTATAAATAAAAGCTAAGTATCTTTGTGCCCTTATTTAATTAAATGTTAAGCAAATCGTTAATAGCTCATCTGGCTTTATTTGGAGCTAATTTAATTTACGGTATAAATTATACGGTAGCTAAAGATGTAATGCCAAATTACTTACTCCCATCGGGTTTTGTGATATTGCGAGTTATTGGTGCAAGTGTTTTATTTTGGATAATCGGAAGTTTATATTATTCAGAAAAAATTGAAAAAAATGATTGGGCTCGCTTTTTACTTTGTGCTGTTTTTGGAGTTGCAGTAAATCAACTATTTTTTTTCGAAGGATTGAGTCGTACTACTCCCATTAATGCAGGTATTTTAATGGTAGTTACCCCTATATTGGTATTACTAATTTCGAATTTCATACTTCGTGAAAAAATTACTTATTTAAAAATTACGGGAATTATAACAGGAATAAGTGGTGCTTTGTTTTTATTACTTTCCAAAGGAAAAGGAAGTTTTACCAATAATACATTTCTTGGCGATACATTTATATTCCTTAATGCAGCTTCGTATGCTGTTTATTTAGTGTTGGTAAAACCGCTTATGTACAAATATCATCCGATAACAGTAATGAAATGGGTTTTTGCGTTAGGACTCTTTTTGGTATTACCTTTTGGATGGAATGAATTTATACAAATTACATGGAATTCTATTCCCACACACATTTATTTTGAAATATTTTATGTAATTGTATTCACCACATTTTTTGCCTATCTTTTAAATACATTTGGTTTACATCATCTAAATCCATCGGTTGTTAGTATTTATATTTATCTTCAACCTTTATTAGCCGCATTTATTGCTGTATTATTGGGTAAAGATAAAATAGATGTTACTAAAATTATTGCTACACTGCTTATATTTACAGGAGTATATTTAGTAAGTTATATACCTCAAAAAAATAAAATATATGATTAAATCAATGACCGGATTTGGTAAAGCGTCCGGAGAGTGGAAAAATAAAAAAATAACCATAGAAATACGCTCGTTAAACAGTAAACAAATGGATTTGAATATTAAAATGCCATCTTTGTATCGAGCAAAAGAATTAGAACTGCGGTCATATATTACAAAGCATACGGAAAGAGGTAGAATAGATGTAAATATTTATGTTGAAAATGGTATAGATGAAAATTCAACCATAATCAATAAAATACTGGTTGAATCATATATACAGCAACTAAAAGAAATAGCTCAAAAAACCAATAGCCATACGGAAGATTTTTTATCTATTGCCATGCGAATGCCCGATGTATTTAAGCAAGAACGCGATGAATTAGATAGTGATGAATGGATGTATATTATGAAATTGATGGATGATGCAATAGCTTCGTTTAATCAATTTAGAAAAGATGAAGGAGATGTTTTATTAAAAGATTTTATAGAGCGAATAAATACCATACTATTGTTATTGAATCAAATAGAAAAATTAGAGCAACCTCGAATACATCAAATAAGAGAGCGAATTAAAAAGAATATTTATGAATTAATTCCAATAGAAAATATTGATAAAAATCGCTTTGAACAAGAGTTAATTTATTACATCGAAAAATTAGATATTACCGAAGAAAAAGTACGTTTACGCTCACATTGCGATTATTTTTTAGAAGCATTAAAAAGTGCTCAAGCCGAAGGAAGAAAGCTTGGGTTTATAGCTCAAGAAATTGGTAGAGAAATTAACACCATAGGTTCTAAGGCAAATGATGCAGCTATTCAAAAACTGGTAGTGCAGATGAAAGATGAATTAGAAAAAATTAAAGAACAAAGCTTAAACGTGTTGTAACATGCAGCAAGGTAAATGTATCATATTTTCAGCACCATCGGGAGCAGGCAAAACTACTATTGTACATCATTTGCTAAAAGTTTTTCCACAGTTGGAATTTTCTGTGTCGGCATGTAGTCGTCCAATCAGAAAAGGTGAAGTAGATGGAAAAGACTATTATTTTGTAGGTGTCGAAGGCTTTAAGAAAAAAATACAAGAAGATGCATTTGTGGAGTGGGAAGAAGTATATAAAGATAATTATTATGGCACCTTAAAATCGGAGATAGAGCGAATATGGAATAATGGTCATCATGTAATATTTGATGTGGATGTAATTGGCGGATTGAATCTCAAAAAAAAGTTTGGAGATAGAGCATTAGCAGTGTTTGTTATGCCTCCTTCGATAAAACACTTAGAAGAACGATTAAAACAACGCGATACCGAAACACCTGAAAGCATAGCTCGAAGAATTGGTAAGGCCGCTCAAGAGTTGCAAACAGCCGATAAATTTGATGTACAAATTTTAAATGATGATTTAGAGAAAGCCTTAAAAGAAGCCGAGAAAATAGTTGGCGATTTTTTAAGCAATAAATTTAATAGTCCGACAAATTAAACCTACCTTTGTAAATAATTTTAAAAATAAATATTATGATTATTGGATTAAACAAAGTAGTGTCTGTTTCATACGAACTTACCGTTAATGAAGATGGCACTGAAACATTAGTTGAAAAAACGGAAGAAAACAGACCGTTTGTATTTCTTTTTGGAGGAGGCGGATTACTAGAAGCATTCGAAAATAATTTAGAAGGATTAAAAGTAGGCGATACTTTTGATTTTAATATTCCTGCACATCAGGCATATGGTGAAAGTCAACAGGAATATATCGTTAGAATTCCAATTGAATCGTTTTTGGATGAAGAAGGAAATTTAGATACAGAAATGGTTAAAGTTGGGAATATGTTGCCAATGGTTGATCAAGATGGAAATCGTTTACAAGGCTTAGTAGTTGATGTAAATGATCAATTTGTAATTATGGACTTTAATCACCCTTTAGCAGATAAAGATTTACGTTTTGTTGGAACTGTTTTAAAAATTCGTGAAGCTACTCCTGATGAAATAGCACATGGTCATGTACATGGTGATGGAGGAATTCATCATTAAAAATTAGAACAGCTGTTTTAAATTTATAAGGCCGAAAAATCTTTGATTTTTCGGCCTTATAAATTATTACATTAACCTGATAATAAATTTATTTTTTAGTTTTAAGTAATTCTGCAAAAAAATCTTGAAATTTTGCTTTTAATTGATTTTCCGTTAGCTTATCGCATGGCTCAACAGCTACTATGTTGTTGTCGTTTTTATTATGTTCGGTATAATATTTTACTAATTCTTTTTTGGCTTCAGCAGGGCCTATTATATAAATAGCATTGGCATCTTTAATTTCTTCAAATACATTTTTAATGTATTTTTTTACTTGTTCTTGATGTCTGTTTTCATTTCTATGTTCATTGTTTGAGCGATGTTGCGGACTAAATCGTGTTTTATCGGCTTTCTCCCCATCAATTCGTAGTTGGTGATCAATTTCGGAAGCAATGGTAAATAATTCTACATCATTTTTTTTAATTTCACCAATAATGGCTTGGCTGTAGTCAATCCATATTCCAAGTAATCGTTCCATAATATTAAATTTTAATAGTTAAAATAAATCATTTTCTTTTGATAGTTTTTTATCCGGCATTGGTATTGATAATACCGGTATTTGGGTATGAAAAAGTAATTCTTTTGTAAGGCTTTTGCTAAAGAATTTTTGGAATAAATTTCGTTTGCGTTTAATAGAAACTACTAAATCAATGTTGTTTGTTTTAGCATATGATTCAATACCTTCCAATACATTTTCTCCGTAAGCCAAATCAAAATGCAGGCCTTGATAGTTATTTTTTTCGCGAATTTTCTTTTCAAACATTTCCAGTATTTCTTTTTCAAAATCTTCTCCTTCGGCAACATGTACAAAATATACTATAGCATCAAATGTTTTAGCAAAATCAATAATTTCTTGAGCAACAGCCATGTCTTGATCGTAATAATCGCTGGCTATCATAATTCTAAGTGGCAAGTTTGTTTTTGCTGATTCAGGCAATGCCAAAACAGGTACTTGAGCGTTTTCTGCAACATCGGCAGTATTGCTTCCCAACAGAACTTTTTTTATACCACTGGCACCTTGTGTGCCCATTACAATCATACTATTGTTAAATTTTTCGGCAGCTTCGTTGCATGCTTGGACTACAGTGCTAATACTTATGTATGTATTCGATTTTATATTAGGGAATTGTGCAGAATATTTTTCAACTTGTTTTTTTAGCTTTTCTAAATTAGCATTACGAAGTACTTCTGTTTCTTCTTGTAAAATATATGCCGGTGAATCAGGACTTGCAGGAGGAATAAAAATGGCATTTAATAAAATTATTTCAGCATTAAATTTTTTAGCAAGTTGATAAGCATATAAACACGCTTTATCAGCATTTGCCGAAAAATCAATAGGTACAATTATGTTTTTTATTTCCATGCTAACAAAAAATGATGTTTATTTTTTCATTTTTGGTAATACCATTAATGGTATATCGGTATAATAGGATAACTCTTTTGAATGGCTTGATTGAAATAAGCTTTCCCAAAAACTTCGCTTGTGCATATACAATGCAATTAAATCTGCTTTTTGTTTTTTCGCATAATTTTTTATTTCCTCATGAAAGTTATTGTTGGTAGCTGCATAAAAAGTAATTTTTTCATACTTGGCTTTTTTCTGCAAATCAGGAATAATTTTTTCGGGCTTAATTGGAATTATCTTTCCTGTTTCCGGTAAAACGTGAGCTACATGTACAGTGGCATCAAATATACGAGCAAAAGCAGCAATTAGTTTTATTTCATTATCAATATCTTCCAAATCACTCGCATAAACTATGTGCTTTAGGGTAAAGCGTTCTTTTAGTTCATAGTTTTCTGGCACTACGCATACGGTGGTATTAGCTTTTTCAAGTAAGTGAGCAGTATTACTGCCAAATAAGGCTTTTGAAATTTTTCCTGCTCCTTTGGTTCCCATTACTATTAAGTCAATATCGTTTTTCTTTGCGTATTCTGATATTGCTTTTGAGGGTACACCAAACTCTACTCCTTTTTTAATTTCGCCACTTATGGCTTTTTCTTTTTTTAATTTATGTTCTAATATTTGAAGTTCTTCTAACGATTCTTTTTTTAAAATATCTTCCAATTTTTTCTTTACATTATCAGCAATTCCGGGTAAATGTAATGCATGAAATAAAGTTATTTCACCGTTTATTTTTTTATTCAACTTTAAGCCGTACCTTATGGCTTTAAGCGATAAATCAGAAAAATCGGTTGGCAATAAAATATTAAAACTTAATTTGCTCATATTTTTATTTTATTAAATTATTATTCCGGTAATGCCAATAATGGTATTTTTGAGTGGCAAGCCATTTCTTTGGTTAAGCTTTTGTGAAAAAGGCTACTTATAAAATCCATTCGTTTTGGAATGGTTACCAGCATATCGGCTTTTTGATTTATTACAAAATCGTCAATAATTTCGCTTATTGGGCGATTATCTTTATCGGCAAAATGATAAGAGTGTTCAGCGCCTCTTAAAATATTTTCAATTTTTAATCCTTGTAAAGCATGATCGAATGACGGTAACTTTTCGCTATCATCAACTACATTAAATATCAGCACTTCGGAGTTGAATAATAATGCTAATTCGGTAAGTACATATAAACGTTTTTCATTTTCTGTTAAGTGATAATCACAAGCAAATACAATTTTATCAAGACCTTTAAAATTTGCCTCTGAAGGAACAGCTAATACCGGTATTTTGCTTTTTTTAATTAAATCACTTGTATTGCTACCTATTAAGGCTTTTTTAATTCCGCTTGCCCCTCGAGTTCCCATTACAATTAAGTCTACATTTTCATTTTCTGAAATTTCTATTATAACTTCAATGGCAAAGCCTAACATAACTTTAGTTGAAACTTCAATAGTTTTAAATTTCCCATTTTCAAAAGATAAGATGTTGTCGATAAATCTTTTCATTTTATCCTCTTCGTCTTTCTGCACATTTTCAATAAATAGTTCGTATGATTGAGCTGCAGGAGCTTCTGTAACAACTACAGGTACGTGATAGCTATGCAAAAAAATAATTTCAGATTTTGTTTTCAATGCAATTTCCATTGCATATAGTGCTGCATTTAAGGCATCATTTGAATAGTCAACCGGAACTAAAATTTTTTGCATATTATTTGGAATTTAACTTTAATAATTCATCTAATGAAAATACATTCCAGTATTCAGGAAGTATTAATAAAACCAGTAATAAAATTAATCGAGGAAAGGCATGTTGCATATCCCACATAGGCGTAAGCATACCTAATCCTATTGCCACTATTAATAAATCTATTCCAAGAATAATTAGAGCAAGTTGGGTAAATAAACCTAATATTAATAAAAAGCCTCCTGTAAATTCAATATATGACGTAAGATAAGCCATTATTTTTACCAATGAAGGATTCATATTTAGGCGATTAAATGAAGGAAGCATGGTGGTATAAATATTTTGTACTTTAACACGAAATACTTTATCGTATCCTTGCACAAAAAAAAGTATGCCTAAAAATAAGCGAGCTATTAAATATGCAGCATGAGTTCCTTCAAATTCTATCATGTTCTTTAAATTTAAACAAAAATAATTACATGATGTTAAACGATACATGATAAACATCAATTTTAAACATGACTTTTATCATAATTAATCATAATTTAATATGAATTCAGAATTACATAAATATACGAATCGATTAATACATGAAACAAGTCCTTATTTACTTCAACATGCACATAATCCGGTTGACTGGTATCCCTGGGGTGAAGAGGCTTTTTTAAAAGCTAAATCAGAAAACAAATTGGTTTTGGTGAGTATTGGATATTCTTCTTGCCATTGGTGCCATGTAATGGAACGTGAATGTTTTGAAAATGAAGATTTGGCTGCTATTATGAATGAAAATTTTGTGTGTATTAAAGTAGACCGAGAAGAGCGTCCTGATATTGATCGCATTTATATGGATGCAGTTCAGCTGATGACAGGAAGTGGCGGTTGGCCTCTTAATTGTTTTACTTTGCCTGATGGAAGGCCTATTTACGGTGGAACATATTTCCCTCCAAAAAATTGGGCTGCTGTATTAATGCAACTTTCTAATCTGTACCGACAAGATCCTGCAAAAGTTAATCAATATGCAGATGAACTAACACAAGGTGTAAAAGCCATGGAAACTGTAGTAGTTTCTAATGTACCACCAGAAATTGATTATGCTTTAATTGAAAAAGCAGTTTCTAAATGGAAATTGCGATTTGACAATGAAGAGGGTGGGCCCAATAAAGCCCCCAAATTCCCATTGCCAAATAATTATTTGTTTTTATTACAATATGCACATATTACTAAGGATAATGAATTGCAAAAACATGTTGATTTAACTCTTAGAAAAATGGCATTAGGTGGAATTTATGATCAGATTGGCGGAGGTTTTACACGTTATTCAACTGATATGCTTTGGAAAGTGCCTCACTTTGAAAAAATGTTATATGATAATGGTCAATTATTAAGTTTATATGCAGTGGCCTATCAGCAAAGTAAAAACGAATTGTATAAAGAAACAGCTTATTCTATTGCAGAATTTATTCAGCGCGAAATGACATCTCCGCGAGGCGCATTTTATTCTGCCATTGATGCAGACAGCGAAGGAGAGGAGGGCAAATATTATATCTGGAAATTAGATGAATTAAAAGCTGTACTAAACGAAGATTTTGAACTGGCAAAAGACTATTTCAATTTTAATGAAGAAGGATATTGGGAGCATGGGAATTATATTCCTTTAAGGAAATATACAGATGATGAATTTTCTGAAAAGTATGATATTGATGTTCAAACATTAAAAGAAAAAGTTTTAAAAATAAAATCAAAATTATTAAGTGAACGTCAGAAACGTATTTATCCATTGCTTGACGATAAAATTCTGGCATCATGGAATGCATTAATGATAAAAGGATTAGTAGATGCATATAAAGTGTTTAATAACAAGCAATTTTTAACTTTAGCTGAAAAAGCTTGCGATTTTATTTGCACAAATTTGATGGAAAAGGATGTGTTGTATCATTCTTGGAAAGAAAATAAAAAAGGCGCACAGGGCTTTTTGGAAGATTACGCCTTTATGTGCGATGCATTAATTTCATTGTTTGAAGTTTCATCTGATGTGTCATACTTGAATAGAGCAATTGCATTTACAAAATATATCATTGAGCATTTTTACGATAAGCAATCGGGTATGTTTTATTTTACAGCCGATAATGCAGAACAATTGATAGCTCGTAAAATGGAAACAACTGATAATGTTACACCTGCATCAAATTCTGTTATGGCTCATGTTCTATATCGCTTATATAGAATAACTGACAATGTTGATTTTTATGAAAAAGTATTAAAAATGCTCAAAGCCATGCAGGAATTTATGCCGGGTTATGGTTCTGCCTATTCAAACTGGTTGATGTTGCAACAACAAATACTTGGTGTAAAAAAGGATATTATTATTTGTGGTGATAATGCAAAGGAAGCATATATGAATATACAACAAAAATATTATTTGCCTGATACGCTAATTTTATATTCAAATAATGATTCTGATTTGCCCATATTTAAAGGGAGATACATTGAAGGAAAAACAATGTTTTATTATTGTGTAAATAACGCCTGCCGGTTGCCGGTTAATAATTTGACTGAATTATTAAAGCAAATAGGAATCAGCGAATAATTTCAAATGAAGTATAATTTTTTAATTCAGCTTCTGTAGCTTTAACTTCGCTTACTTTAGCCATGATAGGACCTTTATAACACCAAGCAATTAATTCTTTTATTTTTTGTTCATCGCCTTCTGCATGTATTAATACAGAGCCGTCTTCTAAATTTTGAACGGTTCCTTTTAAATCTAATTCATGTGCTTTATCGCGTGTTGATTGTCTATAATATACTCCTTGAACTTTACCAAAAACTTGAATGGTATAGGCTTTATTAATCATATAAATTTATCGCCTTTACTGAGTTTTACATCATTTACAAAATTTCGTATTTGTTGTTCTTCTTCTTTTTTACAAACCAATAATATCCCATCAGATTCAACCACTATATAATTATTAAGACCATGCAAAACAACTAATTTGTCTTTCGGAACATTTACAATACAGTTTTTAGAATCATACATCATAACATTTTTTCCAACTATGGCATTTTCATTTTTATCTTTTGGTATATGGGTGTATAAAGAGCCCCAAGTGCCTAAATCTGACCAACCTAAAATAGATGCTCTAACATACACATTTTCGGCTTTTTCCATTATGGCATAATCAATGGAGATATTAGGGCATTGTGCATAAGCTTTGGCTATAAAAGCTGTTTCTTCCGGAGTGTTTAGCTTATCTTGTCCTTCTCCAAAAATAATTGCTATTTCAGGAGCATGTTTTTCAAAAGCTGATTTTATGGAAGTATAATCCCAAATAAAAATTCCTGAGTTCCACAAAAAGTCACCACTTTCTAAAAAGAATTTTGCCATTTCCAGATTTGGTTTTTCTAAAAATGACTTTACTTTTTTAATACGTTTGTCGTAGCTGCAAACTTCTCCTTCTTTAAACTGAATATAGCCATATCCTGTATCAGGTCGCGTTGGCTTTATTCCTAATGTGAGCAGGCAGTTTTCTTCGCGTGCTTTTTTAACGGTTGCTTTAATGGCTTTTACAAAAGTATCTTCTTTTAAAATTAAATGATCAGAAGGTGCAACAACAATGGTGGCTTTGGGGTTAATTTTACCTATTTTATAACTTGCATAAGCTGCACAAGGTGCAGTATTCTTACGCATTGGTTCAGCTAGTATTTGATTATCATTTAATTCGGGTAATTGTTCTTTTACAAGGTTAACATAATCAATATGTGTTACAATAAATATATTTTCTGCAGGACAAATTTTATTGATAAATCTGTCGTAAGTCTGTTGCAATAATGTTCTTCCTGTTCCAAGTATATCTAAAAACTGTTTAGGATGTGCAGTACGACTCATTGGCCAAAAGCGGCTACCAATGCCTCCGGCCATAATTACTGCATAGGTGTTTTTCATTTTAATATTTATCAATTTAAAGTTAGATTTTTTGAGAGTTTTAGTTTTAAATTGAAAAGCTCACAAAATGTTTTCTAACTAAGTTTTTTTAAAGCCGCTCTCAAGCTATTTATAGAGCCTTCAACATCTTCTAATTTAGCTGTTCCAACCGATAGTCTAAACCAAGTAGAATCGTGCGATGCGCCAAATGCGTAAAATGGAACTACTGCAATTTTTGCTTCATCTAAAATGTATTTGGTAACATCTGCAGTTGTTTCTAACAACTTTCCTTCAGCAGTTTTTTTGCCTTTTAAGTTAAACTGAACTGTTAGATAAATGGCAGCTTGCGGTGCTATTGCATCTACAGAAAAGCCTTCATTTTTCAATGTTTGAAATCCTTTGTAAAAGCCTTCTAAACGAGCGCTGATTTCTTTTTTAAAATCTACCAGACAAGTATTGCTTACTTTTTCGTTATTTAAAAATTTAGCAGTTGCCATTTGTTCGGCTTTGGGAGCCCATGCGCCAACGTGACTGAGGATGGCTTTCATTTTGTCAATGATACGCTGTGGTCCAAATGTCCAGCCAACACGAACACCAGTAGCTGCAAACGATTTTGAAATACCATCTACAAAAATGGTGTAGTTTCTTAATTCAGGATATAAACTTACAGGATCTAAATGTTTAATATCTCCATAGGTAAGCGCTGAATAAATTTGATCGTATAAAATATATACCGGTTTTTCGTTTTCGCCTCTACGCTTGTTTTCCGCAATTACTAATTCGCAGATTTCACGCAATGCTTTTTCTGTAAAAGTTGTTCCGGTAGGGTTAAGTGGTGAGCACAACGCCAATAAAACAGTGTTTGAAAGATGTGGTTTAATTTCTTCTGCCGTTGGCATAAAATTATTTTCCGGCTTGGTTTCAATGCAAATAGGTTTTGCTCCTGAAAGGTGGCAATAGTGGTTATTATTCCATGATGGTACAGGGAATAGAACACCATCTCCCGAATCGATAATAGCTTTGTAAATAGCATAAATTACCGGTCGTGCTCCTCCTGCAATTAATATTTCGTTTGATTTATAATCTAAATGTTGCATTCGTTTAATAAATGATGCAACGGCATCGCGTAACTCTGCCATTCCATCTGCAGCAGGATAATTGGTTTCATCATTCAAATAAGCATCAATAATGGCTTGTTTTAATTCGGTAGGTATTGGGAATATTTTCGGATTGAAATCACCAATGGTGAAATTGAAAATTTTTTCTCCATTTTTAATTTTTGCATTTACATCAGCTGCCAGTTTTATAATTTCTGAACCAATCAAATTTTCTGCCATGTGCGATACCGGCAGATGAACTTTAGTTGCTGTTTCGCTCATTTTATTTTGGGTATTTGTTATTTTTTAACGTTCAAAGGTATAAAAAAAGAACTCTTATTAAAGGATTTTTTGTACCGGTTTTAATGGGTATTTAAGTTAAGATTTGTTATTTAGGACTTAGTATTTTAGGCGTAAGGCGTAAGTGGATAGTGAGCAATATTTCATTTTGTATATATGTGAATGAATCAATGAGTTTTTGTTTATACGATTTTTAACTAATCTCAAATAATATCTAATAATATCAACAATTATTTTTTACAATCGTGCACTTTTATAATGCTTACAGGGCAAACTTCCTGGCACTTAATAGCTGCTTCTCTATGTGTATCAGGTAATCGAATATTTAAAAAGTCGCCTTTTTCGGTAGCGTTTAGCAATACACTTTTTCCATCTTTTTTCGACATGCGAAACATATCAGGAGCTATTTCTGCACAGTAATTACATCCTATGCATTTTTTGCGTTGCAAACTTACCGAAATCATTGCAATTCAGGATTTGGAATTAATTTATATAACTTGTCTGAAGTACGAATGCGTTCTTCTAATTTAAATGTTATACGATCTCCCTTTACGGCTTCTTCACCAGGTTGTCCGTTAATGTATAATTCAATTAATTCTTTTTCTATTAAACCTGTTGTAGGCCCTGAAATAAGAATTTTATCGCCTTTTTTTATTTTTTGTGCTTCTACTTCAAACTCAGCAATTTTAGTTTTAGGATAATAATGTACTCCTTTGGCTATATACACTTTTTTTTGTGTAGCTTTAGAACCGCTGGC
Organism: Bacteroidia bacterium; assembly: GCA_046299555.1. Classification (GTDB taxonomy): domain Bacteria; phylum Bacteroidota; class Bacteroidia; order JACCXN01; family JACCXN01; genus CALKJP01. Next base: position 347,772 of record JBKBHS010000003.1, on the reverse strand, counting down.
ATTATGCCATTCTCCCAGTTTTTGCCCTAAATAATATCCGCTCCAAAATCCTCTGTTGTAAACCGTTTCCAATCTCTCCATCCAGTCTTTAACTTTTTCTTGTGTGTAGGTACCATTGTGAATGGCATCAATTGCTTCGCGATAACATTGGGTAACAGTTTTTACATATTCGGGTGCTCTTCCTCTCCCTTCAATTTTTAAAACCTTAATACCAGCATCTGCTACTTGGTCTAAAAAATTGATGGTGCATAAATCTTTGGGCGACATAATATATTCATTATCTATCAATAACTCATTACCGGTTTCGTTATCAATAACGGTATAAGTTCTGCGGCAATTTTGCACACAAGCACCTCTGTTGGCCGATGAATTATTTGAGTGTAAGGAGAGGTAGCATTTTCCGGAAACAGCCATGCACAAAGCTCCATGACCAAACAATTCTATTTCAATCAATCGCCCGGAAGGACCTTTAATTTGTTCTCTTTCTATGGCTTCGGTTATTTTTTTTACTTGATTTAAACTTAACTCACGACTTAGTACTATAACATCAGCAAAAAGTGAATAAAATTTAACTGTTTCAATATTGGTTACATTTAATTGAGTTGAAATATGTACCTCCATATTTTGAGAGCGAGCGTAAGCTATAACTGCTTGGTCGGAGGCTATGATGGCCGTGATACCATTGTCTTTTGCGGCATTTATAATGGTTTTTACAACAGATAAATCGTGATCGTAAATAATGGTATTTAAAGTAATGTATGTTCTTACGTTTTTAGATTGACAAAATTTACTGATTTCCTTTAGGTCTTCTAAGGTAAAATTAATGGAGGCTCTTGCACGCATATTTAGCTGCTCAACCCCAAAGTAAACACTATCGGCTCCTGCTTCTACAGCAGCTCTTAGCGATTCCCAGTTGCCTGCGGGCGACATTAATTCGATTTTCCCTTCTTTTTGCATACAGATTTTTTTATAGTGCAAAATTACAATATTCCTAATTATTTATTCTAGCCCTAACTACTGAGCAATTTGTAAAATGCTGCGATAAATTATTTCTTCATTTTTTCGAATAATTAAAATAAGTGGCAATGTGCTTTCTGTATAAACTGAATAGTAGAAGTTTTCTAGTGGATTTAATGTGTCAAAATGAATTGTTTTACCTTGTAAATCAAATAGTGAAAAAGAATAGGAGCTAAGGCTATCGCTAAAAGAGTAATATAATTTTATTTCATTTTTGTCTATAGCCGGGTAAATAATATACTCTTTGTTTCCGTATGTTTTTTCGGGAGTAAATTTCCAAAGTTCTTTGCTGCGTTGAAAATTTTGATTTAATCCGGTAGCAATATATATAGCATCTTTCGAAGAAAATACGACACTTCCTCTAATTGGTATAGATGGATAATTACTTACAGATGTCCAAGTTTGAGTAATGCTATTATATTCTAAAACTTCAGAAAAAAAATCAGAATTATCTTTTTGTCCGGTTACTATGTATGCTTTTAGTTCTAAATTTATGGCAGAGGCGTAAGTAAGTCCAAAAGGTAATTCTGATTGATGTATCCAAGTATTACTTAAAGTATCGTATTGCCATATATTTTTCAGATAATAATTGTTTGTTTTTCCTAAGCCAACATAACATTTGTTATTTAATGAAAAACCAATACTTTCAAAAAAAGGTTCACAAGGGAAATCACTTTTTTTAAGCCATGAGTCACTTTCGGCATTATATTCCCACCAATCATTAAATAAAGAATTTGCATTTCTGCCGCTTCCGTAGTAAGCTTTGTTCCCAAAATGTAAAGCTATTCCGGCTGCTCTTCCATCGGCCGGTAGGGATGCTTTTTGTTGCCACGTATCGGTAGAAGGATTATATTCCCACAATTCGTTGTAAAAATAATTAGATGCGTTTACTCCTCCAATTACATACCCTTTGCCGTTTAAAACAAATGAAGAACAATATTGTCTGCCATCACCAGGGAAATCTTTTATTTTATGCCATTTGTTTTCTTTAATGTGATATGCATAAAAATCGCGGCAATACTGATATCCAACATCTCTTCCGGTACCAACGTAAGCATAATCTCCAATTACAAAAGCAGTTGCATCATCTCTTTCAAGCCCAGGGAAATCGGCCATTCTTTCCCAATTTTGGCAATATAGCTGTATGTGATTAATAAATATTGTAAAGAATAACAATACACGCATTGAAGTTTGTAAACGCTTTTTAGGTTTAAAAATTGTACAAATTTTTGAAAAGTATTTATTTAAAAGATTAATAGAAAAATCTAAATTAAATTAAATTTCTTCCAATTTTTTTACTTCTGCCAATGGGCTTACCAAGTAGATGCGCTTATTGTTCAGGCAAAGGCATTTAAAATGTTTGCGTTGATTAGGCCCTTTTTTAAACACACGGTCTTTGCCAATGGCGAATAGGGCATTTTCCGGGAGTTCCTCTAAAAATACAAGTTCGTTTTTTTTGTTGTATTTTTTTAAGGAGCGCATTAAATGTTCATCAGAACAGCTCGAAGCAGCAGGATTTTGTATATAATCAAACACTGCTTGTAAGACATCCTGCGGAAATATTTTAAGCTGTATAAAAGGAGTCATGTGATGTTTGAATTCTTCTTTCCATTCTTTTCCATGTGGTTTTATGTTGCGTTTAAAACCATGTTTTACAAAGCAACTCAAATGTGCCATTTCATGCAGTAGAGTAATTAAAAATGCAAAAGGATTTAAATCGCCATTAATGGTTATAATGTGCGATTTTCCTTTAAAAGGCGCCCGGTAATCGCCAAATTTCGAACTGCGCTTTTTGGTTATTTTTAGTTCTACTTTGTAGTGATGTAAAAATTCGCAGGTATAACTTAAGGCCTTATGTGGAATGTAATTTTTTAAAATTTCCAGATAAGGATTATTTTCAATAGTATCTTCTTCAAAGAGTAATCGGCTTTGCATCAGGATAACAACTGGTAAGCTATTAAACTACTGAAATAAGCGAAAGCGCTCATATATAAAAACTGAATAAGAGGCCATTTCCAATGTCCTGTTTCACGATAAACTACAGCAATGGTGCTCATACATTGCAAAGCAAAAACATAAAATAACAAAAGTGAAACTCCTGTAGCAAGCGAATAAATTTTAGCTCCATTTTGCCAGGTGTCTTGCTGCATTTTTTCTCTTAAGCTTCTTTCGTCTTCTGTACCTACACTATAAATAGTGGCCATGGTGCCTACAAAAACTTCTCGCGCAGCAAAAGAGGTTATTAATGCAATGCCAATTTTCCAATCGAAGCCAAGTGGCTTTATAGCTGGTTCAATGGCTTTTCCAAAAATACCGGCATACGATGCTTCGAGTTTTTCGGCAGCAATGATATTTTCTACATTTTCTTGCCCTGCATATTTTTCTTCAATTTTTTCGAAACTATCACCGGGAGCATAGGAAGATAATACCCATAAAATAATAGAAATAGAAATGATGACTTTTCCTACATCAAATAAAAAAACTTTTACTTTTTCGAGCATGGTTAATGCAACTGTTCCCCATCTGGGAGCTCTGTAAATTGGCATTTCCATTATAAAATAGCTACGCTCTTTGCTTTTTAAAATCATTTTAAATATATATGCTGATACTAAAGCCGCAGAAAATCCTATGAGATATAATCCAAATAAAACAAGTCCTTGGTAGCTGATTAATCCCCATAATTTTTTTTGTGGAATTACCAAGGCAATAAGTAGAGTATAAACCGGCAAGCGAGCTGAACAACTAATAAGCGGAATTACCAAAATGGTGATAATTCGTTCTTTCCAATTCGAAATGGTGCGTGTTGACATTACGGAAGGTACGGCACAAGCTGCTCCACTGATTAAAGGAATTACCGAACGACCATTTAGTCCAAACCTACGCATAATGCGATCGAGAATAAAACTTACACGTGCCATATAGCCGGTATCTTCTAAAATGGCGATAAAGGCAAATAGAAAAGCAATTTGCGTAATGAATACAAATATTCCTCCCAGGCCTGAAATAATTCCTTCGGTAATTAAATCATTAACCGGACCTTCCGGTAAATTTGTTTTTACAAAGTCAGAAAGCCATGCAAATCCATCTTCAATCCATTGCATCGGATAGGATGAGAAACTAAATATGAATTGAAAAATCAAAAATAATAGCGCCAGAAATGCTGCAAAGCCCCAAACTTTGTGAGTAAGTATTGCGTCCAGTTTTTGTGTTAACTTATCTGCTTTTATTTTACGTTCATCTCTTACACAGTCTTGAATAATATCGTTGATTTTTTTATATCGTTTAATGGTTTCTTGAGCCTGAACACGACTTTTATCGAGATTTTCTAATTTGATTAAACCTGAAATTCGTTCGCTTATCTCATTGTTTTTAGCAATAGATGGAATAGCCTTATGGTGTAATGCTATTAAATGAGCCAAATAAGAATTATCAACTTTTATCAGACCTTTTAATTCAGTTAAATAATTAATGTTTAATGTTTCAACATTAAAAAAAGAGTTTGAACTTGGTTTAGGATTGCTTGAAATTACTTTTTTTAATTCTTTAATTCCTTCATTTTCTCTTGCATTTATAGCTATTACCTCAATTCCAAGTTTTGAAGAAAGCAAAGCAATATCAATTTCGATTTTATTTTCACGCACCAAATCCATCATGTTTAGTGCTAAAATGCAAGGGCGGTTTAAATCAATTATTTGTGAGCAAAGCAGTAAGTTTCGTTTTAAGTTAGATGCATCGGCAACAATAATTGTAAGGTCAGGATAATACTTATTGGCAGGGTCACAAATAACGGATAAAGTAACTTCTTCATCTATCGATTTAGGGTGTAAGCTATAAGTACCGGGCAAATCAATTATTTCAAATTCTTCGTTTTCAATGATACACTTGCCGGTTTTTTTTTCTACCGTAACTCCGGGAAAATTTCCTACTTTTTGATTTAATCCTGTAAGTAAATTAAACAAGGTTGATTTACCACTGTTTGGATTTCCAACAAGGGCAATTTTTCTAATTTCTTTTTTATGTTTTAATATTTGAGCGCTCAAGCTTTATTTTAATCTTTAATTTGAATATGAATATTTTCTGCCTCTTCTTTTCTTAAACTCAATATGTAGGTTCCCAAATGAAACATAATAGGATCTCCCATAGGGGCAGGCCCAATCATTATTACTTCTTCACCGGGCAAACAGCCCATATCCAATAGTTTTAGAGATAAATCACTATCTGAAATATCTGTAATAATGCCTTTTTGGCCATTTTTTAATTCGTGTAACGAGGGCATAACGTGCGAAGTTATGCATGCTTTATGTGTTCATCAATACCATTAAAATGGTATTCTTTTTTGCTCCATTTAGGACAATCGCTGCATCGGTTTTTTTTGCGAAATATGCCGCAAGAGCTTATAAAAAAGCATAAGATAATTATTGATAAAACTGATAATAATTTTGATTTTGAATACATACTGAAGGATTTTATCTGAATTGAGCTAAAAATAAAAAGCCTAATTTACCAATATTGTGTAATTTTATCCAAAATTTAAATTATGAACATTATTGCCAGACAAATTCAAATAATGGGTCAGTATTATTTACTAATGTATCGAACTTTCAGTAAACCTGAAAGTTGGAAAATGTTCAGGCAATTATTTTTTAGAGAGGTTGAAAATATTGGCATAGGTTCATTAGGCATCGTTACAATTATTTCTGTATTTATGGGGGCAGTGGTTACAATACAAACTGCAGCAAATATTGATAGTCCGCTTATTCCTTCGTATAGTGTGGGATATGCATCGCGCCAAACAGTTATTTTAGAATTTGCTCCAACAATTTTAGCATTGATATTTGCGGGAAAAATTGGTTCTAATATTGCTTCTGAATTAGGTACCATGCGTATTTCTGAACAAATTGATGCACTTGAAATAATGGGAATTAACTCTGCACAATTTTTAATTTTACCTAAAATTTGTGCAGCTGTTTTTATAAATCCTTTTTTAGTAATCATTAGTATGTTTCAGGGATTGTTTGGCGGATGGTTATTTGGAAGCTTATCAGGAGTAGTATTACCAAGTCAATTTATTTATGGTATTCAATATGGTTTTAGACCCTTTGATGTAACCTATGCTTTAATAAAAACATTAGTGTTTGCATTTTTAATAACTTCTATTTCTGCTTTTCATGGATATTATGTTAGAGGTGGGGCGCTTGAAATTGGTAAAGCAAGTACAAGAGCGGTTGTTTCGAGCAGTATTTTTATCTTGTTGTTTAATTATATCATAACTCAACTGCTTTTGATATGATTGAAGTAAATAATATTTCAAAAGCATTTGGCGATAAGCAGGTATTAAAAAATATATCTGCAAAATTTGAGCAAGGAAAAACTAATTTAATAATTGGTAGAAGCGGATGCGGAAAATCGGTATTACTAAAATGCATTGTAGGTTTAGAAGAAGTAGATGAAGGGCAAGTTTTATTTAATGGTAGAAATTTTTCGGCCATGAATTTTGAGGAAAGAAAAGCCGTAAGAAAAGAAATTGGTATGTTGTTTCAGGGAAATGCTCTTTTTGACTCGATGACGGTTGAAGAAAATGTAAAATTCCCATTGGATGTATATACACAAATGAGTGAAGAAGAAAAGTTAGAGCGTGTAAATTTTTGTTTAAACAGGGTAAATTTGAACAATGTAAATAATCGTTATCCTGCTGAAATTAGTGGAGGTATGAAAAAACGTGTGGCATTAGCGCGTGCCATAGCTCTTAATCCTAAATATTTATTTGTAGATGAACCTAATTCAGGATTAGATCCACAAACTTCTATTGTTATCGATGCTCTTATTAAAGAAATTACCGAAGAGTATAAAATGACAACGGTTGTTGTAACGCATGATATGAACTCAGTAATGGAAATTGGTGAAAGTATTATTTTTATTCATAATGGGGAGGCATGGTGGAAAGGAAATAACAAAGAAATTGTTTATACCGATAATAAAGAATTAAACGATTTTATTTTTGCTTCAAACTTTATGCGCAGGTATAAAGAGTCTTTTCAGAAGTAACCCCATTTTTAAAATACTACTTATAAAATAGTATTTATTCAATTACCCAAGTATCATTACCTGCAAGTAGTTTGTCTAAATCGCCAGCTCCTTTTTTAGTTATAGCATCATTTACCTGCTGAAGAAGTTCATCTTCGTAGCAAGGGCGATCTTCTTCATAAAAAACTCCGAAAGGACGAGGTAAAAAGTCCGGATCATTTGGGCTATTGAAAAATCTTGCTAAAATAGATGCTTTGGTTCTATCCCTTTCATCATGAATCCATAAATCGTTTAATGATGATTCATTTAGGTCGACAATTACAGGTTTAAATCCATCTAATTTAATTCCTTTAGAATTGTTTTCACCAAATACTAATGGTTTTTGATGTTCTAACATTAAAGTGTTGTTAGCTTTAACAGCTTTTTCCGTAAAAACTTCAAATGCTCCATCGTTAAATACATTGCAATTTTGATATATTTCTACAACAGATGTTCCCTTATGTTTATTAGCTCTTAAAAGAATTTCGCGTAAGTGTTTTGGATCTCTATCCATTGAGCGGGCAACAAAAGTGCCATCTGCTCCCAGCATTAAAGCAATAGGATTAAATGGATGATCAATAGAGCCCATAGGGGTTGATTTTGTTATTTGTCCGTGAGGAGAAGTTGGGGAATATTGCCCTTTAGTTAAGCCATAAATTTCGTTATTAAACAATAAAACATTTACATCTAAATTTCTTCTGAGTAAATGAATAAAATGATTTCCTCCAATTGATAATGCATCTCCATCACCCGTAATTATCCATACACTTAATTCCGGTCTTGTAACTTTTAAGCCGGTTGCAATGGCTGTTGCTCTACCATGAATACTATGCATGCCATAAGTTTCCATATAATAAGGGAAACGCGATGAGCAACCAATACCTGATATAAATACGATGTTTTCTCGTTTTAGTCCTAATTCAGGCATTACGCTTTGTACTTGTTTAAGTATGGAATAATCACCACAACCCGGACACCAGCGTACATCCTGGTCGCTTGCAAAATCTTTTGCGGTTAATACTTTTTTATCTTCTGTAATTGAATCCATTTTATCTAAGTTGATTAATAACCAAACTTTTCTTAATCTTTTAAAAGTGATAGAAAATTATTTTAATTGCTTTATAAAATTTACAATCTCTTCTACCGTAAAAGGTAATCCTTTAATTTTATTGAAAGGCTTTGCATCTATTAAAAATTTATCACGAATCATCTTTACTAATTGTCCATTATTCATTTCGGGTACAATTACGGTTTTGAATGAGCGCAAGAGCTTTTCTAAATTTTTTGGAAATGGATTTAAGTATTTGATATGAATGTGTGATACATCAATGCCTTCCGCTCTTAATTCTCGCACTGCAGTTTTAATAGATCCGTAAGTAGATCCCCATCCAACTATTGCAATCTCTCCGCTTTCATTTCCATTATCTACTTTTTGTAAGGGTATGTAATCGGCAATTTTATTAACCTTTTCTTGACGAAGTTTTACCATAAACTCATGGTTTTCCGGATCGTAAGAAATATTGCCGCTTTCGTGTTCTTTTTCTATACCTCCTATACGATGTTCTAATCCGGCTGTTCCGGGTATAGCCCAGTTACGAGCTAATTTTTCATCTCGTTTATATGGAAGAAATTTTTCTCCTTCTTTCAATATTTCTTTTTGTGCAAAATTTGGCTTAAATGCTTGTAAATTGGAAGTATTTGGGAATTTCCAAGGCTCAGCACCATTAGCAATATATCCATCTGAAAGGAAGAAAACAGGAGTCATGTGTTCAACAGCAATTCGAGCGGCTTCATAAACAGAATTAAAACAATCGGAAGGAGATTGAGCGGCAATAACGGGAACCGGAGCTTCACCATTTCTACCATAAACAGCCTGTAATAGATCGGCTTGTTCTGTTTTGGTGGGTAATCCGGTTGAGGGTCCTCCTCGTTGAACATTGATAATTACTAATGGTAATTCAAGCATAAATGCTAATCCGATAGCTTCGGTTTTAAGGGCTATTCCGGGACCTGAAGAGGCAGTTACACCTAAGTTTCCGCCAAAACTTGCACCAATGGCTGAGGTAATGGCAGCAATTTCATCTTCTGCTTGAAATGTTATTACTCCAAAATTTTTATGGCGTGATAGTTCATGCAAGATATCTGAGGCGGGAGTAATAGGATAGGTTCCATAAAATAATTTCATACCCGATATTTGCGATGCTGCAATTAATCCAAGTGCAGTGGCTTGATTACCCATAATATTTCGATAAGTGCCACTTTCCAGCTTAGCAGCTTTTACTTCAAAACGAGAGGCAAATTCTTCGCTGGTTTCTCCATAATTAAAACCTGCTTGCAGCACCTTAATATTAGCATCAATCAGTTCGGGTCGTTTGGCAAATTTTTCTTTTATAAATTTTATGGAATTATCTAAACTTCTATTATAAAGCCAGTAAATAAATCCAAGAACAAACATGTTTTTGGAACGATCCATTTCTTTTGTTCCCAATCCCGAATCTTTTAAGCATTCACGGGTCATTTTGGTAACATCAATGGTAATAAGTTTATATCGTTCCAATGAGTTATCGGTAAGCGGATTAACTCCTTCGGGATATTTAGCTAAACGAAGATTTTTAGGGTCAAAACCATCTAAGTTGGCAATTATAATGCCTCCGGTTTTAAGTTGTCGCAAATTAGCTTTTAATGCGGCTGCATTCATTACAACTAATACATCGCAGGCATCACCGGGAGTATTTATTTCAATACTTCCGAAATGAATTTGAAAACCTGATACACCTGCTAATGTACCTTGTGGCGCTCTAATTTCGGCCGGAAAGTTTGGGAAGGTGCTTATATCGTTTCCAAAAAGTGCTGCAGTATTTGTAAATTGAGTACCGGTTAATTGAATGCCGTCACCGGAATCACCTGCAAATAAAATGGTTACCGCCTCTTTCTCTTGAATGGTTGCATTTATCATGTATCGGATGCTATTAAAAGTACAAATTTACATCAAAAAAGCATATTGATTAATGCTTTTTTCTTATGTATTTAAAAAATGATAACAAAGTAGTTTTTGAATTGTTTATGAGAAGGTTTGTAAATCGCAAAGCTTTTTATACACTCCGTTTTTTAGAATCAATTCGGTATGCTTTCCTCGTTCTACAATTTTCCCTTCATGCATCACAATTATTTCATCGGCATTTTGAATGGTTGAGAGCCGATGTGCAATTACAATAGACGTTCTGTTTTGCATTAAATGATTTATAGCCTCTTGAACCAATCGTTCTGATTCGGTATCTAATGCGGAGGTTGCTTCGTCTAAAATTAAAATGGGTGGATTTTTAAAAACAGCTCTTGCAATGCTGATACGTTGGCGTTGGCCTCCGGAAAGTTTACTGCCTCTATCGCCAATATTAGTATAATATCCATTTTCTAATTGCGTAATAAAATCATGTGCATTGGCTACTTTTGCAGCAGAAATAACAGCTTCTTCGCTTGCGTTATCAACTCCAAAAGCAATATTGTTAAAAACGGTGTCATTAAATAAAATCGACTCTTGGGTTACAACACCAAATAAAGAGCGTAAATCATGAATGCTTAATTCTTTAACATTTATTCCGTCAATTAATACTTCTCCTTTTAAACAGTCGTAAAATCGAGGAAGTAAATCTACTAGTGTTGATTTGCCTGCTCCGGATTGACCAACCAATGCTATGGTTTTTCCTTTTTCAATAACTAAATTAATGTTGTTGAGTACGTATTTTTCATTGTAAGCAAAACTAACATTCTTAAATTCTATTTGATGTTTAAAATGTTCTATCCTTTTAGGATGTTCAATTTCTTTGATACTTTCTTCTGCGTCTAAAATTTTATTAATTCGTTCAACAGATGCAATTCCTTTTTGAATATTATAAAATGCCGAACTGAACGCTTTTGCCGGATTAATAATTTGTGAGAATATGGCAATGTATCCAACAAAAGTTGAAGCACTTATATCTGAATCGTGGCTAAGTACCAAATTCCCACCATACCAAAGCACAATGGCCATTGCAGTAACTCCTAAAAATTCGCTCATGGGAGAGGCCAAATCGCGTTTTCGATACATGCTGGTCATTAATACATTGTATTCTGAATTTTGTTTATCGAATTTTCTAGTGATGAATTTTTCTGCATTAAATGCTTTGATAATTCTTAAGCCTCCTAAGGTCTCTTCAACTGAAGACATTAATTCTCCTACTTTTTGTTGCCCTTTCACCGAAGTTTTTTTAAGACTTTTCCCGATTCGGCCAATAATTAATCCGGCTATTGGAAGCAAAATAAATACAAATAATGTAAGCTTGGGGCTCATGTAAAGAAGTGTTCCAAGATAGAGTAAAATGGCAATGGGGTCGCGAAATAAAATTTCCAATGAATTTAAGATAGACCACTCTACTTCCAAAACATCATTCGAAAAACGCGACATAATATCACCTTTTTTCTCATCAGAATAAAATGAAAGAGGAAGCATCAATGCTTTTCTATACATTTTTGAGCGTAAGTCTTTAACAACTCCGGTGCGTGCTTTAGCAATAGTAAACATGGCTAGGTAGCGGAACAGATTTTTAAAAAATATCATTACTACTACCAGCACGCATATCAATATCAGTGCATCTATTTTGCCATTTTTTACAATGGTAAGTGAAAAATAATAATTAAAGTAATCTTTTACAGCATCAACAGAAAGTCGAATTGTTGGAGCTTCTTGTGTAATATTTTTATAAATATATTCATCGCTTTGCAAAAACAATAAGTCCAACACAGGCATAATCATGGTTAATGAAAAAAGAGAAAATACGATTGAAAGTAAATTAAAGAATATGTTTAAAAAAGCATATTGTTTATAAGGTATAAGCAGCTTTAGTATGGAAATAAATTTTTGCATTAAGCAAACGTACATATTTTTTTTGAGATATCTTTTTTGTAATAAATTCTAAACGGTTTGATTTAAGTGGCTTTTACAAAAAAAATAAAAAAGTTTAAGCAACTTTTTTATCAATGCTCGTTTATAACATCAAATTCCAAAAAAAATATTTTATGATAAAGCGTATTTTATTTTCAATGTTTGTTTTATTCAGTTTTGTAAAATTTTCTAAAGCTCAATCGCATGCTTATGTATATATTAGTCCGGATTATGGCGGTTGTTTAGGTAAAATGATAATAGTTCCTGTATGTATTGATTTGCCACAGCCGGTAACATTAACTGCTAATATTGGAGGAAATACACAATCTGGTGTCGGACCTTGGTCATCATTTAATTTATGTAATTCTATTGTTCAATTTACGCTTACAGCTGTTGATGGAAATGGCGGCACTCATATTTTATTAAATGGTTTTGCGAATTTAAATCCTGCTTCACCAAGTGTTACATATAATACTCAATCTATTAGCAGCCCACTAACTATAATTCATCAAATGCAACCATCCGGTCCTATGTGCAATGGTACAACATCGTTTCAAGTAACAGGTGGATATGCGCCCTATATAATAAATTTACTTGATGCGACTAATAATCCAGTTACTTTAATTCCTACACCTCCAAATAGTTATAACGCTATTAATTTATGCCCTTCAAATTATATGTTAACCATAGTGGATAATTTTTCTAATCCTAACTGTCAAGGAGGAAATGGACCTTTTATTGTACCATTTACAATCAATTTCTTTGATTGCATTGTTGCAACAAACGATTTAACTTGTGCTGGCATATGTAACGGTTCAGCACAGCTTATTCCTATTGGAGATTTTAATATTTCATTAATGTTTTTAAGCGGGCCTAGTGGTAATGGTACCAATTCATTAAGTAATCAATGTCCTGGAACTGTTACCGGTACTATAATTCATACAAGCGGACAACAAGCTATGTGTATGAATCAAATAGCTGAGCCTACACCATTAAATGTTTCTATTAATACTACCAACTGTAGTGGTTTTGGAATAAATGATGGTACTGCAACTGCCTTAGTTAGTGGAGGAACGCCCGGTTATTCTTTTATGTGGGATAATGGAGATACGCAAGCTACAGCCGATAGTTTAATGGCAGGAAATGTTTGTGTTTTAGTTACAGATAACAACGGTTGTGATACCACTGTGTGTACAACAATTACCCAACCGCCACAATTAATTATTCAAATTACAGACATTACCCATCAAACCTCCACCAATCCAAATGGCTCAGTAACATTTAATATAACAGGAGGAGTAGCCCCATATTTAGCTCAACTCATTCGCTATGCACAAAACGATACAGTAGCAAGTACTTTCAATAATCTGGCAGCAGGTAATTATGCAATTTATGTAATTGATGCCAATGGAATTAGTGCTACTCAACCATTTACAATAAACAATAATATATCAAGTGGAATAACACAGTTTAGTAGTAATTTAATGGTAAAGCTATATCCTAATCCGGCAAGGCAACAATTAACTATTGAGGCTCCTGAAATGAATTTAATTGAAGTATATCACATGAGTGGTCAAAAAGTAGTAGAGCAAAAAATAAATATTGAAAATAAAGTTCAGTTAAATATTGCTGAATTACCTAGCGGTAGTTATTTTATAAAAATAGCCACATTACAAAATCAAAAAACACTATCTTTTATTAAGCAATAATTACACCCTATGATTGCCATTGAATAGCCCGATTATTCGGGCTTTTCTATTTTCTGGTAAATTTATTTCATAATTGTTACCTTTGCACATATTTAATGAATCATGGCATCTACAAGACAACTAAAGGTTGAAAGATTATTACAGAAAGAGTTAAGCGAAATTTTTAGATTAGAAAGTACACTCCACTATCAGGGCGCAATGATTTCAGTTACGGTGGTAAGAATAAGTCCTGATTTGTCTTTTGCAAAAGTGTATGTGAGTATTTTTTATCCCAAAGGAGATAAAATGCAAATATTTGAAATGATAAATGAAAATTATTTCCATACACGTCATAAACTTGGTGAGCGTATTGGAAAACAACTCAGAATAGTTCCCGAATTGGCTTTTTATTTAGATGATTCACTGGATTATGCTGCTAAAATAGATGAACTATTAAAGAAATAATTTTTACTTTATGCAGTATGCTGAATTAAAAAACAGCCTGGGAATCATCCTTAAAAAAAATATTTATTTACGTATACTCTTATACAAAATTCTTGATTTATTAATATTACGCTCTTGGCACATTAAGCGAGAAATTAGTCGCTGGGAAAATAAATGTGAGTGTAAAACACTAATTCTTGATGCAGGCTCCGGTTTTGGTCAATATGCTTATTTCCTTTCATCCAAAAATAAGTTCTGGAACGTAATAGGGATTGATATTAATGAAGATTTAGTAAGTGATTGCAATTCCTTTTTCTTAAAGCTAAAAAAAACAAATGGTATTTTTAAAACGGCAGATTTAAGAATGTATGTAAATGAAAATACATTCGACTTGATTCTTTCGGTAGATGTTATGGAGCATATTGTAGAAGATGAAATTGTATTTACCAACTTTTACAAATCTTTAAAACCCGGAGCCATGCTTCTTTTATCAACTCCGAAACAAAAGAGCGAGAGAGATAAACAAAAAAATTCTGATGATGCCATGGTTCGAAACGGCTATACGCCTAAAGAAATTGAACAAAAACTAAAAAAGGCAGGATTTTCAAGAGTAAATGTGTTATTCTCATATGGTCCAAGTGGCAAACTTTCGTGGTATTTGAGTATTAAAATTCCTTTAATGATTTTTAATTTAAGTAAGTGGTTGTTTCTGTTAATACCATTTTACTATCTCTTAGTTTTTCCACTATGCATGGTGTTGAATTATCTGGATGTTATGCGTTTGCATCGTTCAGGTGATGGATTAATTGTAAAAGCTTGGAAATAATGTGCTATTTTAGTGCATCATAATCAAATGAATTTTCCTTTATATATCGCCAAGCGCTATTTGTTTGCTAAAAAAAGTAATAATGTAATTAATATTATTACACGAATTGCTATTATAGGTGTAGCTGTTGGAAGCATGGCATTGATTACAGTACTTTCTGTTTTTAATGGTATTGAGGGCTTGGTAATTTCGATGTACAATGCATTCGACCCGCAAATAAAAATTACAGCAGCCGAAGGAAAAGTTTTTAATCCAAAAGAGATTTATAACATTAAACAACATCCCGGTGTTTTATATTTTACGGAAGTATTAGAAGAAAACGCTTTAATAAAGTATCGCGATAAGCAATACATTGGAACTATTAAAGGAGTTGATGAAAATTTTCTTCCTATGAGCCGATTGGATACTTTACTTACCGAAGGCATATTTGGATTTGAAAATACAAAAGAAGATCATGCTGTTGTAGGATACGGTATAGCGGCTAATTTGGATATTAATCTCTTAAACATCGCAACACCTTTGTATATCTATGTTCCAAAGCGAACAGCAAGCATAAATTCGGGACCCGAAGAAGCGTTTAATGTAATGCCTGTATATCCCTCAGGAATATTTTCGGTGCAATATGAGTTTGATAGCAAATATATTATAGTGCCTTTAGATTTTGCACGTCAGTTATTGCTTTATGAAAACGAAGTGAGTGCAGTTGAATTAGGATTAAAAGATGGATTTGATGCTGTAAAAGTGGCTGAAGAATTACAAATGCAATTAGGAGAAAAATATGTGGTAAAAGATCGCTTTAAACAAAACGATGCTTTATATAAAATAATGAAATCAGAAAAGTTGGCAATTTATTTAATCCTTACGTTTATATTGATTATTGCGGCTTTTAATGTTATTGGTTCAATTACCATGCTGATTATTGATAAAAAAGCAGATATTATTATTTTAAAAAATATGGGTGCAACAGCCACTCAAATTCAAAAAATATTTTTTGTGGAAGGTATATTGATTTCGGCATTTGGTGCGGTTATAGGCTTAATTGCAGGTTTATTGCTTTGTTTAGCTCAACAGCATTTTGGGTTAATTAAATTGCATGGAACTTTTGCCATGGATGCCTATCCTGTAATTATTAAAACAGGTGATTTTGTGTTGGTATTATTTACGGTTTTATTAATTGGAACGATACTATCCTTTATTCCTGCCCGCAAAACAGCACGCAGTATCGGAATAGTTTTTAATAATTCGGTAAGTGAAGATTAATTTTAATTAATCAGTAAGGAGGTCATCGTTAGTGAGCCCATCACGGCTTTATCGTTAAAGAATTTAATTTCTTCATTTTTTTCTTTTAGTCCCAATATGTAAAGTAATGGAATAAAATGCTCGGGAGTAGGAATGGCTAAATCAAATGCTTTACCTTGATTTTTAAAATTAATAAGTGCCTGGTGATTTTCTGAAAGGATAAATTCTTTCATTTTGTTATTTGCTTCCAATGCCCAGTCAAATCCATATTCGGGTTCATTCATTTTGTGCCACGCAATTTTACCAAGATTATGCACCATGTTTCCACTCCCAACAATCAGCACACCTTTTCTTCTTAATTTGTTTAATTGTTTTCCAAGTTCATAATGAAAAGTTGAACTTTGTGTATAATCAATACTTATTTGAATTACCGGAATATCTGCCTTTGGATACATAGGGCGAATAATACTCCATGTTCCATGATCAAGCCCCCATTTTTCATCTAACTGAATAGGAACAGTTGTTATAGTGTTTTTTATTTCATTGGCTAATTCAGGGCTCCCGGGTGCAGGATATTGAACATCATATAAAGCTTGTGGAAAACCGCCAAAGTCGTGAATGGTTTGTGGTTTAGGCATAGCTGTTACAAATGTTCCTTTTGTTTCCCAATGTGCCGATATGCAAACTATAGCTGTTGGTTTGGGAAGTTTTTCGCCCAGTTTTTTCCATGATTGCGAAAACTCATTATCTTCTATTGCATTCATAGGGCTACCATGACCGACAAATAGAATGGGCATTTTTTCAGATGCAACTGAACTAGATAAAATATCTTCCAGTGCATTTAATTTAAAAATTGCTCCGCTCATACCCAATAAGGAAATGTTTTTTATAAAGTCAATTCTGTTCATCTGTCCACATTTTTACAGATGTTATTTTTTAAAACGTTGTTTGAACAACAAATTTACGGCTGTGTTTTTTTAAACTCAGCTTTTCCTTTGTCTAACCAATTAATAAATTTTTGAATATCCGGGTCGTAAGCAGCCGGTTCGGTAAGCATTTTTTCATTATGATCTAAAATTACATAATAAGGCTGTGAATTATTGCCGTAAACACTTGCCTGAAAATGACTCCATTTGTTTCCTACAGTTTTTATTTTCTTTTTCTTTCCTCCAATTTCAACTTCTTTTTGTTCTTCAATAGGCAGTTCTTGTTTTTCATCAACATAAAGTGAAATTAAAACAAAATCTTCGCGTAAGCGTTTTAATACTTGAGGATCAGACCAAACTTGTTCTTCCATTTTTCTGCAGTTTACACATGCCCAACCGGTAAAATCGAGCATAACCGGCTTACCCACTTTTTTGGCATATTCCAATCCTGTATTAAAATCATGAAAACAGTTAAGGTTATGTGGACAATGCGCAGGATCTGCTCCTTTGGGAATATCAGCATTTGCATGCGAGTTTGATGTTGCAACACCGGATGAGCTGCCTCCAATGCCGTTTGGTGATTCACTATAGAATTGCGGTGGAGGGAATCCACTTACAATTTTTAATGGCGCACCCCACATTCCCGGTATTAAGTAAATAGTAAAAATTAACGAAACCATTGCTATTAATAAGCGGGGAATGGAAAGTTCATTTATAGGACTATCATGTGGCATGCGAAACATTCCTAACAAATACATGGTCATTAATCCGAATATACCAATCCAAATAGCAAGGAATAATTCACGTTTTAACCAGCCAGCCTGTAATACCAAATCGGCATTGGATAAGAATTTTAATGCAAGTGCCAATTCAATAAAACCGAGTGTTACTTTAACGGTATTTAACCAACCTCCTGATTTTGGCATAGAATTTAACCATCCGGGAAATGCTGCAAATAATGCAAATGGTATAGCCAAAGCAAAAGAAAAGCCAAACATTCCCATAGCAGGCCCTAAAAATTGCCCATCGTTTGCCGCTTTTACCAAGAGCGTTCCAATTATTGGACCGGTGCATGAAAATGAAACTAATGATAGGGTAGCAGCCATAAAAAATATTCCAATAAGTCCGCCTTTATTTGAGGCTTCATCTGCTTTATTTACCCATGAACTTGGTAAGGTAAGTTCAAATGCGCCAAAAAACGAAATAGCAAATACCACAAATAAAACAAAGAAAAATAAATTGAACCATGGATTGGTTGAAAGCTCATTTAAAGCGTCAGAACCAAACAATATGGTTACTACCATTCCTAATAAAACATATATCACAATAATAGAAATGCCGTAAATTGTAGCTTTTCTAATACCTTCTGCTTTAGTTTTACTTTGTTTGGTAAAAAAACTTACTGTTAAAGGAAGCATTGGATAAATGCATGGCATTAATAAAGCTGCGAAACCTCCAATTAATCCTTGAAGGAATATTAACCATAAGGAAGTGCTTTCTTCTGTAGTATTTGTAATTGGTTTTATATCATCTTGCTTGTCTTTTACTACTTCTAAAACGGAGTCTTCTGCAATAATTTTTTCTGTTTCTTTTATTTCGTTTTCCGAATTTGATGTTGCAACATTGTTTTCTGAAGTGTTACTAACGTATGCCTGAACTTCAAAAATTAATTCCTCATCAGTAGGGGGGAGGCATCGCTGGTCATCACATACCATAAAATTTACATTTCCAACTACTTTAAATGAGCCTTTGTTATTGATTTTAATTTTTTGTTTAAATGTGGCAGATTTTGCAAAATAAGCAACTACCATATCAAAATTTGGATCGTGCTCCTTAATGGGTTTGCCTTCTATAATTTTACCAACTAATTCGTAATCGTTTGATTTTTCAAAAGTAAATTCTGTCGGAACAGGGCCCGGATCATCTCCTTCGGTAGCTTTAGTGGAGTATAAATGCCATTTGTTTTCTATTTTGGCTGTTACAATTAATTCTGCTTCTGTTTCGCTAATACGTTTTACTTCGGTACTCCATTTTACAGGATTAAAAATTTGAGAAAACCCTGTAGTGCTAAATAATACCGCAAAAGTAAATATGATGGACTTGAAAGAAATTTTCATAGTGTACAAATGATAAAAGTCAAAAATAAGTATTTCTTTTAATCTCTGTTTAATTTGTAGCGTTAAGGGGTGTTAATTTACCTTTTTAGGCCTTAGTAGTTTGGCGTTAGAAATTAGTGATTTGCTGATTTGGCAATTTGATGATTTGATGATTGGATATTAATGTATGTCAATAAAGTTTCAACTAATTTCAACTAATCTCTATAAATTTCTATATGTATCAATTTGTAACCTTCCTATCTACAAATTCAAACTTTTACACATTCACACATTAATACGTTTAAACTTTATTCTTAGAAAAATATTCTGCAATAATCTTGGCTTTTGCTTTGCCAACAGCTGTTTCTAATGCTTGTTGGCTTGCTTCTTTAACGCGTTTTACAGAACCAAAAGTTTTTAAAAGTTTTTCAATAGTACTTTCACCAATACCATCAATGCCATGTAATTCAGTTACTACAGATGCTTTGGTTCTTTTGTTGCGATGATGTGTAATGCCAAAACGATGGGCTTCATCGCGCATGTGTTGAATCACTTTTAATGTTTCCGATTTTTTGTTTAAGTGCAAAGGGTAGGGGTCATCCGGATAATAGATTTCTTCCAGTCGTTTTGCAATAGATATTACACTTATTTTCCCACGTAAGCCTAATTTGTCAATGCTTTGAAGTGCTGAACTAAGTTGGCCTTTTCCTCCATCTATTACAATTAATTGTGGTAAAGGTTGATTTTCATCGAGTAAACGCTTGTATCTTCGATATATCACTTCTTCCATCGATGCAAAATCGTTTGGCCCTTCAACTGTTTTGATGTTAAAATGACGATAATCTTTTTTGCTGGGCTTTGCATCTTTGAACACTACACAAGCTGATACTGGAAATTCGCCCATTATATTTGAATTATCAAAGCATTCTATGTGTCTTGGTAATTCCGGAAGACGCAAATCTTTTTTCATTTGTTCCAGAATGCGTTCACTGCGTGATACTTGCTTAATTACACCTCCGGCTTTTTGTCGTTCTATTCGGTAAAATTTTGCGTTTCGCTGCGAAAGTTCCAGCAGTTTCATTTTATCGCCTCGTTGTGGTATGGTAAAAGTTACGTTAGGTAACTCCATATCAAGTTTAAACGGAACCACAATTTCCCGTGATGTGCTTTTAAAACGTTCTCTTAATTCTATAATGGCAAATTCCAGTAACTCTTTTTCGCTTTCTTCCAATTTCTTTTTCAGTTCTATGGTATGCGCCTGAACTATGGTGCCATCTACCACTTTTAAAAAATTTACACAGGCAATATCTTCTACGCTATCAATACTAAATACATCAACATTGGTAATGGTATTGCTTACAACCGCTGATTTGCTTTGGTATTTCTCTAAAATTTCAATTTTTTCTTTGATGAGTTGTGCATTTTCAAAATCTAATTTTTCGGCATAGTTTCGCATTACATCTTTTAGATGACGAATTACTCCTGATATATTCCCTTTTATAATCTCTTTAATCTGCTGAATACTTTCATTGTAATCTTCTTTTTTTTGTAAGCCTTCGCAGGGCCCTAAGCAATTTCCAATATGATATTCAAGGCAAACTTTAAATTTTCTTTTTTGAATATTTTCATCATTTAAAATTAAATTGCAATTGCGTAATTTATATAATTGACGAATCAAATCCAGCAAGGTGTGCATCATTTTAACCGAAGCGTATGGGCCAAAGTAAAGAGAACCATCATATACGGGATTTCGGGTGCTATAAACACGCGGAAAATCTTCGTTTTTGATGCATATCCAGGGATAGGTTTTGTCATCGCGTAAATTGATATTGTAACGAGGTTTTAGTGATTTTATTAGATTGTTTTCCAATAACAATGCGTCCAGCTCGGTGTCAACCACTATGTATTTTATATCGGCAATTTTATTTACCATTACCCTAATTCTGCCACTATCGTGTTCTTTCGTAAAATAAGATGAAACTCTTTTTTTTAGATTCTTTGCTTTACCAACATAAAGTAATTTGTTGTCGCTATCAAAATATTGATATACACCGGGTTTTTCGGGTAAATTAGTTAAGAGTTCTTTTATTTTTTCTTGCTTTTGCACACCACAAAGATAAAGTTTTGTAAAGCTGTATGATTTAAAAAGTATTAATACTTATTTAACACATATTTGTGCGCATTATCCTATCTTTGTTCAAATAAATACACCTACTTATGAAAAAAGTAATACTTTCAATTTTAGGAATGATGAGTGCTGCTGCAATAGTGGCACAAACCAATCCAACACCACAAAGTTTACCTTATACACAAAATTTTGGTTCAGCTACATTTACTGCAATGCCGGCAGGTATGGCTGCCTGGAATGGTATTAATGGAGGTTCAACAACTACACAGGCTTTAGCCGAAGCATCTGTGCCAACTGGTGATGCAACGGTTAATGCATTAACAACACAAACACATCCTTCTAATACAGCCGGAGTATATGGCCAAATGGTTTCTCCTTCAACCGATGCTAGGGTTTTTATTCAATCTAGTACAAATGCAACTAATGGAGTAAATCAAGTTGTATTTGCTATTAATACAGGTTCGTTTAATGCAGTAAATATTGCATACGATTTAATTTTAGTCAATAATGGAAATTCATCAACAAGGCAACTTGGTACGGTTTTACAATACAGACAAGGAACAAGTGGAACGTGGACCACTGTGCCCGGTTCAGCCAATTTATACACAGGAACTCAACCGCAAGACACCGTTACTCAATTTAATTTGTTGGTAACGGGTTTAACACCTTCAACAGATTATCAGTTTAGATGGGCTTTGTGGAGACCTTCGAGCGGTACGGGTAATAGCTTAGGAATTGGTATTGATAATATAAATGTTACCGGACAAAATGTAAGTACACCTTCTGTTACACTTAGCGCTTCTGCATCAAGTGGTAGCGAAGCTAATGCTACTGTAATTACACTTACTGCAACGGCTGCAAGTGCTGTTACAGCAAACGAAACTGTAAGTTTAGCTGTTAGTGGCGTAGGTATTACGGCAGGAGATTATTCGTTAAGCAATACCCAAATAACCATACCTAACGGACAAACTACAGGTAGCGTTACTTTTACCATTGTAGATGATAATTTACGTGAAGGATTAGAAACGGCAATAATTTCAATTACTTCTGTAAGTTCAGGGTTAAGCATTGGTTCTCCTTCAACAGTGAATATTGATATAAATGATGATGATGAGGCCATTGTCTTAACGGCATTAAATACAGCTTCCGCTTTAACTACATTTGATGAATTAGATACAACAGGTACGGCTCAAACTAATATTTCCAGAGGAATTTACTTTTTTGAACTAGGCACCAATGCAAACACTACATACAGAGCAAATAATGGTAGCTCAAATACAGGCGATACTTATAGTTATGGCTTAAGTGCATCTGCTGATAGAGCCTTAGGTTCTCTTACTACTGCTTCTTTAACTCCTGTTTACTTGGGTGCAAAATTGCTTAATAATACAGGTAATAATGTAAACACATTAGAAATTACTTATGTAGGAGAACAGTGGCGATTAGGTAGTACAGGTATAACAGATTCATTGCGTTTTGAATTAAGTACCGATGCTACTTCTTTAAATACAGGAACCTGGACAAGTTTTAATACCTTAAATTTTATTTCTCCAATTACAACCGGTACTAGTGGTGCATTAAATGGAAATGATCCTTTAAACAGAACATTAATTTCTGATGAAATTACCGGTTTTGCTGCTATTCCCAATGGAGGTTCTATTTGGATTAGATGGGTTGATGAAGATATTGCTTCAGTTGGAGATCATGGATTAGCAATTGACAGTTTAACCATCATACCAAAATTCGTTGCATGTAACGAACCTAACATGGATGCCAGCAATATTCAATTTAGCAATCCATCAGGAACAAGCGTTACTGTGAGCTGGACAAACGGAACCGGTTCTGGCAGAATATTAATCGGTCGCCAGGGAAGCCCTGTTGCCGATCCTCCGGTTGATGGTGTTACCTATACTGCCAATCCCGCATTTGGTTCAGTAGGAACAGAATTAGGCTCAGGCTATGTTCTTTATAACGGCAGTGGAAATTCGGTTAACGTTACGGGATTTACTCCTGGAGTAACGTATCATTTTGCAGTAGTGGAATATAATTGTAATCCGGCTGATTATCGATTGGCAAACCCTCCATCGGCAAGTTTTACTACACCAACTACGCCTGCTATTTTTACTAACGTTACTTCTTTAGCTGCTTTTTCAACACAAGTTGGAACTCCTTCAAATGTAGATAGTGTTCAAGTTTCAGGACAATTTTTAACTAATGATATTGTTATTACCGCACCAACTCATTTTCAGGTTTCTACCAGTAATTCAAGTGGTTTTGGAGCAAGTGTAAATTTAGTTCCTACATCAGGAACCGTAGCTCCAACATGGGTGTATGTACGTTTTAATCCATCTGTTTCGGGTCCACAATCCGGTAACGTGGTATGCACAAGTACCGGAGCTAATACGATTAATGTTTCAGTAAGTGGTAATGCTACACAAGTTGCAACTTTACCTGCAACTTATGCATTATGTGCAGGACCCTACGTTTTTAATAACTGGGATGCAACAGAGCCGGCAAGTACTTATCCTGCCAATATGATTTTTCATCGTTTTAATGCACAAGATCCGGGATTGGCTGCTTTAGATACCGGAAATTATACGGGGGCTTATAATTTAACATCCGGTACTCGTATAAATGGTTTGGGTGTTGATGGAATTTCATTTGTTAATACCGGAACAAACGGTACTCTTGGAGCTGCAGTACTTGGATTAAATACATCAGGCAGAACAAATATTTTAGTAGATTTTACTTGTGGAACATTGGTACAGACCGATAATAATCGTGTGTATAACATCCGTTTACAATATCGAATTGGCAATGGAACATGGTTAGATGTTCCAGGCCCTGTTGAATATACATCGGCATCGCAAACGGTAGGGCATACACAAACTTTTACAGGCGTGCAATTGCCGGCAGCATGCGATAATCAGTCTGCTGTTTATTTAAGATGGTTTTATTATCAGGCATCTGGTTCTGCCGGTTCTCGTCCACGATTAAAGTTAGATGATATTACCGTTTCTTCTTCACCATTATTAGCTCCTACTTCTGATGCTATTGCTGTGCTTAATTCAGAAACTGCAACTATACCTTCTACAACTACCGGTTCAATAAATACTGTAGCTGATGGTGTTCAGGTATGGCAATTTACGATTAGGGATGGTGGAGCCTCAGGCGATACAGATAATTTACCTACCAACATATCGGCATTAAACTTTACGCAAGGAACATTAAATACGGTGTCTGATTTTACAACAACAATAGCTGCCGCAGCTTTATTTGATGGTTCCTTAAAATTACAAGATGCTGTTATAACATCAAATTCTATTTCTTTCAACGGGCTTTCAGAATCAATTCCAGATGATGCCTCTAAAACCTACAGCATCAGAATATCACTTGCAGCAAATGGAAATATTATTGATGGTAGCATTATTCAATTGGCCTTAAATCAAAATGGTGTTACCATTGGAAATGCTTGTAATAGTTCAGGAGTTGCTAATTTTTCAATTGAATCAGATGGTACACAAAATGTAATTTCAGTAACAGCTACGCAGTTAGTTTATACAACTGTTCCTGCAACTGCATTCTTAAATCAAAACTTTACAGTTACTGTTTCAGCTGTAGATGCAAATAATAATATTGATACAGCTCCAAGAAGTATTACCTTGTCAAGAGGTACACCCGGTACAGGAATATTATCTAGCACAAGTGGTTTAGGACCACAAGCTATGAATAATGGAGTTTATACATGGAACGATGTTCAGTACAATACGGTTGAAACTTTCCAATTAGTAGCCACAGATAATAGTTCAACTCCGCTTGTTGTTACAACATTGATTAATTGTATAGACCCATGTGCTGCACCAACTGTGCCTGCAAGTAGCTTATCATTTAGTAATGTTACTTCAACAAGTATGACTCTTTCTTGGACAAATGGAAATGGTTCAAATAGAATAGTGGTAGCACGCCAAGGTGCTGCAGTAGCAAATGCTCCTGTTAGTGGTACCGTATATACGGCTAATGCTGTTTTTGGTTCAACAGGTTCTGAGCTTGGTAGTGGTTATGTAGTATTTAATGGTAGTGGAAACTCATTTAATTTATCCGGATTATCACCTAATTCAACTTACTTTTTTGCAGTTTATGAATATAATTGTAATCCACCGCAATATTTAGTAACAAATCCGGCCACAGGTGTTAGAACAACACCAACCGGCATAGAAAAAACAAATAATACCGATAAAGTGGCATTAAAGATTTATCCCAATCCTGTTTCAGGTAGTGAAGTAAACTTTAATAAAACCGTATCAGTTGAGGTTTATGATGCTGTAGGTAAGATGATTTTAAATGAAGAAAATGTTAACCAATTAAATGTTCAAAATTTAAAATCAGGTTTGTATTTTATTAAAACCAGCGATGGCGAAGTAGTGAAAATGATTTTAAATTAGAAATATAATAAACTGTAAAAATCAAAAAGCGGCTTATATTTTAAGCCGCTTTTTGATTTGTAGCATAAATTAAAAACTAATTGATAAATTTTGTGGTTTTTATTAATTACTATAAATAATTTAATATTGATTAAAGCTTTATGGAAACACCAATTTTACCTCCCGAAACTGCATTTCCACCGCCTAATTCTAAATTTATACCAACTTTGTCGGTAAAATAATAACGTCCGCCAACTTGTGCTCCTATTCCTAAACCGGAAGTGGCTCCTCCATATAAACTAGGCGAATTCCAATAAAAAAAACCAATGTTTAAGCCTGCATAGAAATTCCATGGTGAAGGAATGTTTAAAATACTGTTAAAATGGTAATTAAAGTTACCTGAAATTCCTACAATATTATGAACATACGCTATTCCTTTCCAATTATTTCGGTAATTACGAAAAGATACTTCTCCTCCAACCGTTACATCTTTATGAACACCATAGTCAAAACCAAGGTAAACAGGTAAACCCCATGATGATAAACCAAAGCCGGCATTAAATTGAGCTTTCCCCTTATCAATTGGACTTTGGGCAAACAAATAATTACTAACTAATAACAACACGAATATAAATCCCTTTTTCATAATCATAATTAATTATTTATAGTTTAATTAGGTTTTCAAAATACAAAAAGTCTTGCAACTGCAAGACTTTTTGTATTAATTAACCAATTAAAATTTAATTAATATGTATTTTGTAAGCTTTTATTTTCAATTTTATTTAATCCTTTAGTTTTACCAAAAAGTTCGATAGATTTTTTATTGTATGCTTCAGCAGCAGCCTCAGCTGTATCGTATGAACCTAATTCAATTCTTCTTTTTCCGTCATAAATAAAAGCATGATATTTTTTGCCTGTTTGTACTACTCCTCTATATCCTGTTTTATTGCTGCTTTTGGTTTGGTTTCTGCGCAACATCGACATTGATATCCACTCTAAATTTTCCAATCGGCAATCGAGTGGATTATTGTTTTTAAAACTAACAAATAAACGTTGTGAAGATTGGGGTTTAGGGATAAATTTTTCTCCCAAATATTTATGTAAATAAATGGTTTCGTTTTTATAGCTTCCATCCTTTTGTGGAATGTTACGTGCAAATACTGCATAGCCGGCAGAGTGTAGCCTTAAATTTTCTAACAATTTAATTTCGTTGAAATAAGGATTTGTTTCTAAATGTTCCTTACCAATAGCACAAACACTTACGTATTTGTCAGTGTTTTTGAGTTTATAGTTATAAGTCATATGCAATATGCTTTTTAAATAATAACAAGCAAAGTGCTAAATTGTTTACGTTGAGTTAAAGTCGCGATGCCAATACACAGGTTTTCTTGTATTTGATTACCTTTCCATTCAAATCAAATACTTCGAAATAGATGATGTAAATACCAATACTTGCTCGTTCGTTATTTTCGTTTATTCCGTTCCAAGTAATTGTACCGCTTGTTCCTAAAAGTTCATTCTGCATCAGGTTTTTAACAAGGCGTCCATTGGAATCATAAATGGTTATATTACCAACATATCCGGATTGATTAAATTGGTAATTGATATTTAAAACATCTTGATAACCATCATTATCCGGTGAGAAAATAGCCGGATTTATTGTAATATCTCCTCCGCTGAAATTACTTTCTAAATACTGAGAATTTTTATACCCTGGAGTTGCAAAACCAACACTTTCTGCAGCCGATTGCCAATTGGTTGGGTCATCAGTTGGTCTGTAAAAATCTAAACGTTCTAACGAAACTCCTTTTTTACTGTTCAGCAATGGGAAATGCATGTTTTCGTTGTAATCAAATCTATCACTCACTTCATCTTTATTGTTAATTAAAATAATATTTCCAGAGGTGTTATTAAATGCTGGTTTTGACGCCATTTGTATAAAAGTGCTACTCTCTGCTAAAGGATATTCTTTTTTAATGTTAGCAGTATCTTTCGAAAGCATGGCATAATTTCCAGGTCTTAATATGCGATAATCATCAGTGATTGTTCTCAAATTACTAATTGTATCTTTGTCGTAATTTGCCAATTTCCAATTGCGTAAATCTATGTCTTTATTGGAGCGATTATAAATTTCTACAAAATCACTACCACCGGTTCTGGGGTTAAATAAAGCTTCGTTAATAATAATATCTCCCGGTTCACCTTGTTCAGGCAGAATTAAAAAGGCAAACCCTGCATCAATTAAGTTGCCAACACAGTCATTTATTTGATTTGCTTGAACAATGTAGGTTATTCCTGATTGAAGAGAAGGGGTAAGTTTTAATAACACTTCTTTAGGAGATTTTTGACCAATAATATTTGCCGTAATTCCTCCGGTAATATTATAAACGGCATTAAAAACGGATGCACTGTCTAAAATCTCATTAAAACGGAGTAATGCAGTATCGGGGCTAATGGCGAATGCTGCTAATAAATTCGGCCCTTTAGTATCTAAATTCGATGTTGCAACAGAGTTTATTTGTCCGGGTGTTCCTCTGTTACTGCTTACGCTAGCTCTCCAGTTTGTTTCTTCTCCACATGGATTTTTTGGGTCAATCATTTCTAAACTCCACCCTCCTTGTCTTCTTTTTTCATCATCGTTGTACCATTTATCGCTATATGCAACTTGATGAATTAAATTTCCATTATTATCGCGCAAGGTCATTACATCGCCAGAGTTATTTAAGGACGGCCAACTGCTTAAGCCTATGGTTTTTCCGTACTGTTCAAATAAACTTACATCGGCTGATGCACATAAAATAATATATTCATTAGGGAAAATGGTTACATCAGGCAGTAGGGTTGAAGAGCTTTGATCCGACCAACTGTAAAATCGCAAGCTTAATACCTGGTTGGTAGTATTGTATAATTCTACAAATTCATTTTCAGGTAAGAATGGTGTTCCGGTTGGGTCTGGAAATAATTCATTTATTACAACTTGAAATTTTTGTGCCGGACGACCAATGCCAAATACTTTATTATTGCCGGAATTGCTTATGGTATTACCTGAACAGTCTGTTATTCCTATGGCAGTAAATGTATATACAATGCCGGTATCAATTATATTCAGCAGATTTACATTCATGTTGGTAAAGTCTGGTCCAATTGGAGATACAAAATCTATAGCTATTCCATTAGAAATGGTATAGGCTCCATTAACCAATGTGGTACTATCCATACTTTCGCTAAAGGTTACGGCAAGTTGTGTTTGTGAAACAACTTGAATATTGGTAATAGTTGGAGGTATATTATCAAGTGTATTACTGAAAACAGAGTTTTGTGTGCCCGGTGTTCCTCCTATAGGATTATTTGAGGCAATCCAATTGTTTACACCGCTGCATGGCAAGAGCGGATTAATTAATTCAAGTGTCCAACCTCCGTTTTTCTTTGCCGAATTTTTATACCAAGCATCGGTATAATAAACAAAGTCAATTACATTGCCACCCGCATCTCTTAGCCATAATGAATCGCTTGAGTTATTTAAACTGGGCCATACAGATAATCCCATTACTTTGCCAAAGCCGCTAAATAAAGCGGTGTCTTGCATGCGGCATAAAATAATATATTCTCCGGGTAATAGAATGGTATTTCCTAAAGTTGCGGTAGTAGATGGATCGGAAAATTTTAATCCCGCTAAATTAATATTGTTTGAAGAACGATTATATAACTCTACAAATTCCTGTTCCGGCAATCCAACTACCGGTGAAGGGTCGGGGAATAATTCATTGAATATAATATCACGATAAGTAGCCGGTACGGTTAAATAATAGGTAAAGAAAAAGTTTTGAGGAGTTGCCATTGTGTTTAATGCAACATCCTGCACATTTTGAATGGTGATAATGTTGGTTTGTCCACTGGTGAATGCATTGCTAAATGTTAAATGTACCAATTTAAAATTGGAAGCATCTCTAACTGCTGCTATAGGGTTCCCAATCCCATTATTTACTAAGTAATTTGTAAGTGTTTGGGAGCTTATTAAATCAACATTTTCACTAAATAAAACGTCTAATTGAGTAGAGGATACAACAGTAACGCTATTTACTTGAGGTGGTGTGGTATCATAAATAATGGGACCTACATAAAAGTCGTCAAAAAAATGTTTGTTAAAAAAACTTGCAGTTGATTGTGTGATAGAAATTCCAAAATGCGTAGAGGTTAAATGGGTTGCATCCGTCACGCTTCCTTCTAAAAAATAATCGTTTCCGGTTCCTGTAATGTCGCGTTCCAATGTCCATACATTAGAGGCAGTTCGTACTACTTTTATCTTTAAAATATTGTTTGAATTATTCGTAACACCATCAGTTCCATTAATAATCATGGTATTGGTGCTTCCTGTTCTGCGGTATAGTGAAATTTCATCGGCTGTGTTTCCAATTCTAA
Organism: Bacteroidia bacterium; assembly: GCA_046299555.1. GTDB lineage: Bacteria > Bacteroidota > Bacteroidia > JACCXN01 > JACCXN01 > CALKJP01. The sequence continues at coordinate 317,587 of JBKBHS010000003.1, read as the reverse complement.
CAAAATAGCCGTTAAATGAGGCGGCTTTTAAATCGGCACTATTGGATATTAAATAGATATCTACATAATTAGTACTTGATGTGTTGAATTGTAAATTCACATAAAACTCCCATTGACAATCATTTACCAAGGTACTTGGTGTTGATAAATAAAAGGTATTGCTGGCAGTTTGTGAATTTGAGCGCAGCATATTATTACCACTAACATTGGCAATGGTAAATACCGTATCATTGCCGCTCCATGTTGGATTATTTGTAAAATCACCATCTGTAAAATTGTCGTTAAGTTGTGCTATACTTAACTGATTTATAAAAAATATGGATAAAAGAAAAAGTAATCGCATCATGCTTTAAAAATTTCTATACGTGTGTAAATATACTAAATTTGCTCTCCTTTTAAAGTAAATAAATCATTAACAATAATTCAAATTTACAATGAAAGTAGCAGTTGTAGGCGCCACCGGATTGGTGGGCGGTGTTATGTTAAAAGTACTGGAAGAAAGAAACTTCCCTGTAACAGAACTTTTACCGGTTGCTTCTGAAAAATCGGTAGGGAAAGAAATAGATTTTAAAGGCAAAAAATACAAAGTGATAAGTATAACTGATGCTATTGCACAAAAACCTTCTATTGCTTTGTTTTCAGCGGGCGGAAGCACATCATTAGAATGGGCTCCCAAATTTGCTGATGTAGGTACTACTGTTATTGATAATTCTTCTGCTTGGAGAATGGACCCTACTAAAAAATTGGTTGTTCCTGAAATAAATGCTTCGGTTTTAACTAAAGATGATAAAATAATAGCCAATCCTAATTGTTCAACTATTCAAATGGTAGTGGCATTAAACCCATTACATAAAAAATATGGTATTAAGCGTATCGTTGTTTCTACCTATCAATCTGTAACAGGAACAGGTGTAAAGGCTGTTGAGCAATTAATGAACGAACGCAAGGGCATAAAAGGAGAAATGGCATACGCCTATCCAATCGACTTAAATGTATTGCCACATATTGATGTTTTTTTAGAAAACGGATACACCAAAGAAGAAATGAAAATGGTAAACGAAACTAAAAAAATAATGGGTGATGATAACATTCGAGTAACAGCTACAGCGGTAAGAATTCCGGTAATGGGAGGCCACAGCGAATCGGTAAATGTTGAGTTTGAAAAAGATTTTGATTTGGCAGAAGTAAGAAACATTTTACAAAACGCACCGGGAGTAATTGTAAAAGATGATGTTAAAAATCTGCAATATCCCATGCCATTGTTGGATGCTCACAACCGCGATGAAGTATTTGTGGGAAGAATACGTAGGGATGAATCGCAGCCAAACACCTTAAACATGTGGATTGTAGCGGATAATCTCAGAAAAGGTGCAGCTACCAATGCTATTCAAATTGCTGAATATTTAGTTAATAAAAATTTAATTTAATTAGCAATAAGCGGTTATTTTAGAAAGTTTTATTAACTACAAATTTTTCTTTTAAAACAGGTATTTGCTTGTTTTTAATTGTTAAAAAATAAATTCCTTGATTTAATGTTGTAACATTAATTTCAAGGGGTGAATTGAAGTTTTCATTTTTTTGATTGTAAACCAATTTTCCTGAAATATCAAATATTTCAACTTCTGTAAATTGATATTCATTCCATTCAGGTAATTCAATAATTAATTTATCATATGTGGGATTAGGGTAAAAATTAAAAAAGCTGTTTTTACTGTTAGTTTCGATTAGTGTTGAATTGCATGTTAATTCATTTATTTTTTGCCAAATGGTATCATTAAAAGTTATTGAAACAGCTTGTGAAATTAATGGCGCATTTCCCATTCGAACAACAACTAAATTTTCGCTCGGCACTACATTTATAATTTGACCATCTTTACCAAGTGCAGAAATCATATCTGAAGGCGCAGAAGGAAATAATTGACCCGGAAAAACAAATTGAGTATTAGGAACCATGAAAGAATTTTTACCATTTAACCACCATAAATAACCATATGATTCATTTAACGATTGAGAGGTATTTACCATTTGATTAAAGTAAGCTGTATCGGTCATTATTTGATTGCCATTCCAATTGCCTTTGTTTAAAATTAAAAGTCCAAATCTGGCCATGCTTCTGGCTTTACTGTAAAAAACATTGTTAAATCCTGTATAAAAGAATGTACCTGTTATACCGGTTGGAATTTTAACTTTATTAGTAAAATAGGTATTTAGGTTTTGACCGGTTGCACTTTGAATTACATTGTCAAGTAAAGTGTAAGGAGCGTTGTGATATGCCCAACGTGTTCCTGCATCGGCTTTATATTTTAAGCAGGTATCAATGGTGCAATAAGGGTCAGTTACACCATCATCTAAACCACTTGTCATTGTTAATTGGTGGCGAATAGTAATTTTTTCTTCTTGAGTAATGGTACAATTTGTCCAACCTGTTCCTAAATAATTTGATGTAGTGTCATTAATAGATAAATAACCTTCTTGTTGTGCAATACCAACTGTAAATGCGGTTAATGTTTTGCCTGCAGATGCCCAATACCAAATGCTATCTTGCGTAAACGTGCCAAAATATTTTTCAATTACAATTTTGCCATCTTTTAAAACTATAAAAGCTTTGGTATTACGTTGTTCCAAATAATTAAGCAAAGAGTCTATTTTATCATTACACCATCCAAGTGCTGCAGGAGATAAGGTATCCCACGAATTGCCTGTTAATGGAGGGAAGTATAGATTCTGAGCAGAAACTATAGTTTTTAAAAACAGAAAAAAGAGTAGTAAGTATTTAGCCATGTTTTAAAAGTTAAACACTCTCGAAATATTAAAGCCAAGCTTGTAACCACCTTTAGTCCAAGTGTCATTGGTATAAGGTAAAAAATCATTCTCAATTATTCCACCGGCATTGGTTACATTAATATGAAACACGTGTCCACCGGTTTCAATTTCAATACCAACTCCCAAAGGATTGTAAAATGGTCTGTCCGGATTATTTATTCTGTAATCTGATACATTGTAAAAATAGTCAGCAACCAAAACCAATCGCTGCGTAAGTTTTAAACGACCAGCAATTCCCATTGAAAAAAAGCCGTTTGTTTCGGCTGCATTGTTGTTTTTGTTTACATCGTTGGCAACAATATTTCTATGTGTGTAGGTGGGTAATAGCGCTAATGAAAACCAGTTGCCAAATTTTCTTGCAGCAATTAGCTGATGTGAATAGGACATACGATGTAAGGTTTTACTATAAATTTTATCGATGTCTTTTCTGGGAGTGATTGCAGCATTTGAATACCATACTAATGAAATGGGTACGCTGTTGTCAACAGTTTGTTCCAGTAATTTTATTTTAAAGTTTCCATCAATTAATTCTTGGCGTTTGCTTCTGCCAATTCCAACTTGTATGCGGTCGGTAATTCCGTAATCGAATGAAAAGCGAATATTTTCTGCCTGATCAAAACCCCAAAGTGTGTGCACTCCGCCATTGCTTGCGGTTCCCATGTTTCCAAAGCGATGCGTAATTCTAAAGTCGAGTGTTCTTGCTTTAACAGTTTCGGTAGATTGTGCATTCACTACTTTAGTGGTTTTAAATGTGGCAATTACTTTTTCTGGCTTTTCTTCTTTGGTATCATTTTGCAACATGCTCATTAAATCATCCTGAGCATTGATGTTTAAACAATAAAAAAAAGAAAGTGTAAATGTAAGGATGGATAAACGACTCATATTTTATTTTGAAGCTTTAGGTTCGTAGCTAATATTAACGGTAACATCAACCGATTCAGCTATATTTTGAATTACTGCACGAGGAATTTTAATATTATGGTCTTTTAATGCAACCGGAAATTTAGAATTAACTTTAATAGTTTTTCCATTCACTATTATTTTTCCGGGAATGGTCCTTTCTTGTGTTATTCCATGAATAGTTAATTTCCCGCTTACAGTTACATCATATTCACCATCTTTAGTAAAATCTATATTTTCATTTATTTTCCCTTTAAAATCAGCTGTTTTGTATTTATCGCTCTCCATGTAGTTTTCGTTAAAATGCTCTTCCATGAGCGGTTTTTCAAATTTAAACTGACGAATTCCAATTATAACAGCTACTTCTTTTGTTTCAGTGTTTAATAAAGATTTTGCATCTTTATTAGTAGCTTCTATATTTTCAAGTGGAGCAGCAGAGAAAAAATGCACTTCACTTGAAACGGCTGTAAAAATTGGTTGAGAAAATATTGCAGTTGGCAGCAATAGAAATATTAAAATGATTTTTTTCATTGTTTATTGTTTATTGTTTATTGACATTTACCACCATTAATCCACCATAAAATTGAATCGCGTGTAGATTGAGGCAAAAGCCCGCTCGGAGGCATGGGGCTTGGGTTTCCATCCACAACCCTTGCTTTTAAACTTCCGTTATCGGCAATGGCTTTTAATCCGTTATAATTGGTGTATTGCGAATGACAAGTTCCACAATTGGTATTAATTATATTGGCAATATAATTACCGTATTTAACGGTTGCTGTATCGCAAATATTTACTGGAGAATTATTGTTGGTTGTATCCTGTGGAGGAGGTGGGTTTTTTCCGGGAATTTCGTATTTATCTTTTGTGCAAGATAGGTAAGAAACAGATATCAAAATACCTGCAAAAATTAAGAATATGGGCAATCTATTCATAACAAATTAAAATTAAAGCGGGATAACCCCGCTTTTTTTATTCCTTAACAAATTTTTTAATTAGTTTGTTTTCTTTACCCGTTATTTTAACAAAATATAACCCCGAATTTAAGCCACTTATATCAAAACTATTTATTCCGTTATTAATTTGTTGTTTTAACATTGATTTACCGCTAACATCTATTATTTCTACCTCAGCTAATTCATTAATTTGTAAATACAATATTTCTTTAGCCGGATTTGGATAAACAGCAACTCCTTTCTCTATAATATTTTTATCAATTCCATTAGTGGAAGATTCATTAATTACTAAAGTACCTAATACTAAAGAGTCGCCTGTATTTTGGTTATTGCTGTTAGCCAATAATGCAGCTCCATAAAAAGTAACGGCACCTGTTCCGGGAGCAGGAGCTGTCCAATTAAACGACCATTCTTTAAAATTACCTATCATAGGAATGTTAGTTCCGGTTGTGCCGGCAGCTTTGTGAGTAACATATTTACCTGAACCCACTAATTGAGTTTCATTTACATTCGTAATAGCTAATGTACCTAACAAGGTGCCGTTAGCAGCTTGTGGAGAAATTTGAAACCCGAATTTATTAAAAGTACTGTGTGCAGCTCTCACGGTTATGGAGTATGTATTACCCGAAATATAACCTCCGGTAGGTACATTTGAAGTTATCAAAATAGCACCTGTTGCAGGAGTTCCGCTTGTTGAATGACAACTGTTACAACTCGAGCCGTCTCCTGGAGATCCTGTTTTGCCGGCAGGTGCTCCTGATGAATTAGAATGAACTTTATTATTGTAACTAAACATTACAATGCAGATAAGCGTTACAATAGCAAACGAAAAAGTAATTTTTTTAATCATAACAGTTTAAATTAATTAGTTTTATAAAATCAAATATATTTAAAAAATCTATACTTTTACCCATTCTTATAAATTTTTAATTTATGGCAACTGACAGATACCAACATCACGACTATTATTTAATGGATGAACTTCTAACAGAAGAACACAAATTAATACGCGAAACAGCGAGAGCTTGGGTTAAAAAGGAAGTTTCTCCAATTATAGAAGAAGCATGTCAAAATGCTAAATTCCCAAAACAATGGATTAAAGGATTGGCCGAAATTGGTGCTTTTGGTCCATACATTCCGCAAGAATATGGCGGTCCGGGCTTAGATCAAATATCTTATGGTATAATTATGCAAGAGTTGGAGCGTGGCGATAGCGGATTGCGCTCTACCGCTTCGGTTCAAAGTTCATTGGTAATGTATCCGATTTATACTTACGGAACAGAAGAACAAAAACGTAAATATCTTCCCAAATTAGCTGCAGGTGAGTTAATGGGTTGCTTTGGTTTAACCGAACCTGATTATGGTTCAAACCCTGCAGGTATGGTCACTAATATAAAAGATAAGGGAAATTATTATTTGTTAAATGGCGCTAAAATGTGGATTTCAAATGCTCCATTTGCAGATATAGCCGTAGTTTGGGCAAAAGATGAAAATGGTGATATCAGAGGGATGATTGTAGAACGCGGATGGGAAGGTTTTACTACTCCCGAAACACATGGTAAATGGAGCTTGCGCGCAAGTGCTACAGGTGAGCTGGTGTTTGATAACGTAAAAGTTCCAAAAGAAAACATATTCCCAAATATTAAAGGATTAAAAGGTCCATTGAGTTGTCTTAATTCAGCAAGATACGGCATTGCATGGGGGGCAATTGGCGCTGCTTTAGATTGTTACGATTCAGCCTTAAGATATTCTAAAGAACGAATCCAATTTGGTAAACCAATTGGCGCATTTCAGTTAACACAAAAAAAATTGGCTGAAATGATTACCGAAATTACTAAAGCCCAATTATTAACTTGGCGATTAGGGGTATTAAAAAACGAAAATAGAGCTACTCCCGCACAAATTTCAATGGCTAAACGTAATAATGTAGCTATGGCATTAAATATAGCGCGTGAGGCTCGCCAAATTCATGGAGGTATGGGTATTACTGGTGAATATCCGATCATGCGTCATATGATGAATCTCGAATCGGTAATTACTTACGAAGGTACTCATGATATACATTTGTTAATAACCGGTATGGATATAACCGGATTTAATGCTTTTAGCTAATCAGCAAAACAAATTATTCAATAACCCCGACTTAATCGGGGTTTTTTATTTTCATTTTGAAAAGTGCTGATACCCTAATTTTGCCTTCTCTTGAAAGGGAGAGGATACCCAAAACCGCTCTCTTTGAAAATTTTAGTATATTAATTATATACTCTTCTGTAGAGATTGCTTTGCGCCTCTTATTTCTTCTCTTCCCAGAAAGATATTTTATCCTTTTTACTCCATTTTAAAAGAGTTACTCCTCAAAACTATTCCCCTCTTGAGATAATGCCCCCATTCAAACTATTCTCTTGGAGAAAATCCCCCAATAAAAAATTCTTAATGAGAGAATTAATCCGAACAGACTCCCTACTTGAGAGAAATCACTTAAATAAAACTTCCTGATGGAGTGAATTTTTCCAAACCAAACTCCCATCTTGTGAGGGATTGGAGGTGTGTATAAAATATTTAAATCCTTAAAAATAAATTATTCCATACAAAAATGAAATATTCATCATTCAGCTATTGTTTTTCTTAATTTTGCAATAATGAACGAATCATTAAATCCTGAAAACGAAAATTTATCTGTATCCGACAAAGAGCTGGAAAAAGTATTGCGTCCCTCAACTTTCAGCGAATTTGCCGGACAAGAGCAGATAGTAAGTAATTTAAAAATTTTTGTGGAAGCTGCCAAGCAACGCAAAGAGGCACTCGATCATGTATTGCTGCATGGCCCTCCGGGATTGGGAAAAACTACACTCTCCCATATTATCGCCAACGATTTAGGCGTAAATATAAAAATAACTTCGGGCCCTGTATTAGATAAACCGGGTGATTTGGCAGGACTTCTTACTAATTTAGAAAAAGGAGATGTATTGTTTATTGATGAAATACATCGTTTAAGTCCGGTTGTGGAAGAATATTTATATTCTGCCATGGAAGATTACAAAATTGATATTATGATTGATACAGGCCCTAATGCCCGTAGCATTCAAATACAATTAAATCCTTTTACATTGGTAGGAGCAACTACTCGTTCAGGTTTACTTACTTCACCCTTAAGAGCGCGATTTGGAATTAATTTTCGATTAGAATATTACAGCAAAGAAGTTTTAGCCGGCATAGTTGAGCGTTCGGCATACATACTAAATGTTCCAATTAGCGCAGAGGCAGCTTATGAAATTGCTTCCCGTAGCCGTGGAACACCGCGTATTTCCAATGCATTGCTAAGAAGGGTTCGCGATTTTGCCCAAATAAAAGGGTCCGGTAAAATTGATATGGAAATTACCCATATTGCTTTAAAAGCATTAAATGTAGATCAATATGGTTTAGATGAAATGGATAATAAAATTTTAACAGCCATAATTGAAAAGTTTAAAGGAGGACCGGTTGGATTAAATACCATTGCCACAGCTGTGGGCGAACAACCAGGAACTATTGAAGAAGTTTATGAACCCTATTTGATTCAAGAAGGATATTTACACCGTACACCTCGTGGAAGAGAAGCTACCGAAAAAGCATATAAACATTTAGGGAAATTACCTCGAAGCGGCCAAAATTCATTATTTGATATTTAATTGAATCATTTTATCAAAGAAAATGCTGCACAATTAATTAAACAAAAGGCTAAAGCCATTGGCTTTGATTTTTGTGGAATTTCAAAAGCCACATTTTTAGAAGAAGAAGCACCACGATTAGAAAAATGGCTTAAGGAAAATCGCCATGGCGAAATGCAATATATTGCTAAAAACTTTGATAAACGTCTCGATCCGCGTTTGCTGGTTGATGGAGCTAAGTCTGTAATTTCTGTTTTATACAATTATTACACCGATAAAAAACAAATTGATGTTGAAACACTAAAAATTTCGAAATATGCTTATGGCGAAGATTACCATGTGGTGGTAAAGGATAAACTCTATCAATTATTTGAATTTATAAAAGAACAATTTGGCGAAATTAACGGACGAGTATTTGTAGATTCTGCTCCTGTTATGGATAAAGCATGGGCAAAGAAAAGCGGCTTGGGATGGATAGGAAAAAATTCAAACTTAATTAACAAACAGCAAGGTTCTTTCTTTTTTATTGGAGAAATAATATTGGATTTAGAATTGCCGGAAGATGGCCCCATAAAAGATTATTGCGGCACCTGCACCAGGTGTATAGATGCTTGCCCAACCGATGCCATTATCGAACCCTATGTAGTAGATGGTAGTAAATGTATTTCGTATTTTACCATTGAATTAAAAAACGAAATTCCGAAAGATGTTAAAGGTAAATTTGAAAACTGGATATTTGGTTGCGATATCTGTCAGGATGTGTGCCCATGGAATCGTTTTTCAATGCCTCATAATGAACCACGATTTGAGCCTCAGTTATCGCTGCTGGAAATGACTAAAAAAGATTTTGAAAATTTAACAGAAGAAACTTTTAATAAAGTATTTAAAAAATCAGCCGTTAAACGTACTAAGTTTAACGGCCTGAAAAGAAATATTCAGTTTTTAAAACCTGACTTTTAAGCTACTACCTTTTTAAATACTTCTCTTATAATAGCTTTGAATTCTTCTGAGCTAAATGTTGAAATACACCATGCTTGTAACAAAAGCGCCTCTTCTTTTTTAAGCCATTTTAAAGCTTTGGTTAATTCTTTACGAAATAGTAATTTATCGAAACTTACACGTTGTAAGATGTGTTTAGTTAATTCAAGCATATCCCTTTAAGTTTTTAGTTAATACTAAAAAAACTACTATGTGTAACGATTCAAAGATTTTAAATGTTGCGTTAAAAACGTTAAATGCCGTTAAAAAGTAATTAACAATTAATATGTGGAGAAGTAAATGAAATAAAACTTGCTTTTTTACTGAAAATTTTTTATATAATTATTCTCCCCACTCGTATTTTTTTAAATCGAAACCACATAGGCTTAGAGCCCTGTCTATTACTGTGCCGGCAAGCTCTTCAAAATTTTGTGGTTTGCTGTAAAACGAGGGCGAAGCAGGGCAAATAATTCCTCCGGCTTCGGTTACCGTTTTCATATTATTGATATGAATAAGATTGTAAGGAGTATCGCGCAATACCAAAACCAATTTTCTTCTTTCTTTCAATATTACATCAGCAGCTCTTGTTGGTAAATCATTTGAAACTCCGCTTGCAATTCTTGCCAAGGTTCCCATAGAGCAGGGGCAAATAATCATACTGGTGTAATTGGCAGAGCCTGATGCAAAAGGGGCAAAAAAATCGTTTTTATGATAAAAGTTAAATGGATATTTTTCGTAATCGCTGTTCCCTAATTCATATTTCCATACATCTTTGGCATTATCGCTCATTACCACTCCAATAGCGTCTGTCTGCTCTTTTAATGCTGCTAATTTGTCAAATAAAACTTTAGCATAAATAGCACCACTTGCACCGCTAACTGCAACTACAATTTTTTGTTTATTATTCATTGTTTAAACATTAATTAAATTCATAGTGCAGCGTAAATTCAATTACCGAATTTAACTGACCTCTGTTCCAGCGAAAGTTGGCATTGGATAAATGCGGCCTAACAGGAAACCATGAGTTGGTATAACGCCAGTTCATCTGTAAATGTTCATTAAAATCAAAATTTATTCCTATGGCACCTCCAATATCATATTTATAAAATGGCCTTATAAAGGGGAGAGTGCCTTGCTCATTTTCTTCTTGAAAATTTATAAGGTAAGAGGCATAAGGCCCTGCTTCAAATACAAAGTGTTTGTGTTTGTATTTCAACAAAACCGGTATCTCTATGTAGTTTAAATTTAAACGATAAAAAGTGTAATCATTATTTTCCGGGTCGGGAGTTTTGCGGCTGCCTTTTTGAATAAAGGTAACTTCAAATTGGGCACTATATTTTGGGCTAAAGGTATAGCGTGAAAAAACTCCGGCATTAATTCCAAATTTTCTGAAACCCGCTAAATTATCTCCTGAAATTTGTGATGTACTTATTCCTGCAATAAGGCCGGCTTTAAATTCTGATATTTTTTCAGTTTCTACATTTTGAGCAATTGTAGAAGAGCTGATAAAAAGAAATAGAAGCATTATTGATTTTAACTTTTGCATTAAACAAATATACGTTTTAAGGTCAAACGCAGAAAGTTAAAAGATGTTTACTAATCAGGGTTTAATTTTCTTTTCTCTTGCTTGTAAAATTTCTTTTGTAGCAGTGTTGTATAAATAGGCTACTATATAACCATTATCAATATTCCAATCTGTTTTTACATTAAATGCTGAATAATTTTTGGTTAAAGTATCACCTATGGTAGCAGCACTTGTAATTACAGTTTCGCCCCAAGTTCCGTTTATTGTTCCGCGCAATACATGTTTATGGGTATAAAATTCTATATCGCCCGTACCATAACCCGGAACGGGTTTGTTAGGATAAATTTTTTGCCAATCAACTATATTGTCTTCAATAAAATAAAGTACTAATGCATAGCTACCATTTAAGTTTTTTAGAATTGGAATTTTTACACTTGTACTTAAATTTCTGGAACTTTCATCATACATAAATGATAGTAATATTTGCGCTGATGGAGTGCTGTCTTTTAAAGCATTTAAAACGGTGTTCCATTGACTTGGAGATGTAAAAGCATAATTGCCATTATTTATAATTGAGCGATTACGATTTATCATTGCTTTGGGAGTGCCTTGTACGTTAAAGTCGTTAAAATATGTATCACCTGAAGCAGTTCTAAAATCGGTTAAATATTTTGTTCCACTTGTATAAGGCTCTGCAAAAAATCCAGCGTGAATGCTCACCAAAATCATTTGTTCTTTGTAAATATTTTTTTTCAAACTGTCTAAAATATATGCAGCTTCAGGGCAATTCCCGCAAGTGTGTCCGGTAAATTCTTCAACCAATATTCGTTGAATGGGAATAGAATCATTATCGTTAAATGTATTGGTAGTATCAAGCGCAGATACAATTATATTTTCAAAAGGCTGTTTTACATAATCGCAGGAGTTTAATCCTAAAATTATCCCTGTAATTAGTGTTATAGATAGAAGTCTCTTCATAGGGGAGAATATTATATTCAAATTTACTAAAAACTACTGGTTATTGTTAGGGTTAAACCATTAGATGCCGGAACAAAACGACAAACACCGCCTACACAAAATACTCCGGCTCTTTGACGACCATAAGTAGCCATTATTCTATTGGCTTTCCAAGTGTAACCAATTGTTCCGGTAAGATAGTGTATGCGTAAATCCGCATTTTGATTTCCATAATTATATTGATCCATTACGGCAATAAACCAGTTAGGAGAGTAGGTATATTCGATTAATCCTGTAGCCCAATTGCCCTGATCTTGCTTGGTTGTTAAGCTTTGTAGTTCGGTTCTAATGGTGTGTTTGTTATTTAGTTTATAAGCTAAATCAATTACACCAATATCGGCATATACTGTTCCTTTTCCTGCAAGTCCAAGTACTACATCCATGTTATAAACCAGATTCATATACATCAGGTTCATTTTAAATTTATTACTGAATTTTTTATTCAGTTCTATATTAAAATCGCTGAAATAAACCGGTTTCCCAACAGAGAAATATTCTGCTTTATAACGCTGACGTGTAGTAGTCATATCATTTAAGTTAGTAGTATCTAGCGCATAAAAATGGGAGTAATTAATATTAATAGTAGTTCCGTATTTTCCACCCAATAGTGAACCTTTTTTAATGGTGTAGACTATATCGGCCTGATAACCTATTTCTCCCACAGTTTGACTGGCATATGGGTAAAGTGTTGCTGCCAAATTATAAGTATGCTGACGAGTTAATGCAGGGAGATAATTAATCATTAAGTTATTCCCTGTTTCATTTCTGTCTGAACGAAAATCCATATTGTCAATTCGTTTGGCAGATAAGGTAATACCCAGTCCTTTTTGACTAAAACTTGCAGAGAGAAATTGCGCATCGCCCGGTTTATAAATGTAATTATTCATAAACGAAGGGTCGTTTATTTTGTAGGCATACTCGCCTGTTAAGCTAAACTTTCCATAAGCCAATTGTGCGCGTGAAGCCCATGCACCCACATTTTCAGGAAGTACATAAGTGGGGTCTTCATCTTTTTGATATTTGCTAATAAAGCTACCACCTATAATTACTTTTAATTTATTTTCAAGCCATGCTTCTTTTAATTCGTTTACCATTATTTCACCATCAAGCCCTCTTACAATACCTGGGCCTTCGGAAAAGAATAAACGTTGTTTGCCAATTACTCCTTTTAAATAAATTCCATTAAAAGGAGAGTATTTTAAACGAAATCCATCCATGGCATTATCCACACCAAGTCCTCTTTCTTCATAGGTTCTAAAAATTAAACCACTTCCAAATTGTTCGTAGAAATTACCAATGGTAACATCTAATCCATCATTATTGTAATTAGCATATCTGAAAGGAATACCATTGCCTTTATAGTTGGGATCGAAGCCTTGTAATGCGTTTAAATAACTTTCGTAACGAATTCCAGCGCTAAAAGGGCCGTTGGTATAAATTAAATTGGCGAAGCCATTCATCAGCATTTTTTCCGGAACAATAGGAGCGCCAATTAATGAATCTTTATTGTAATACTGAACATCGGTTTGGAAATTTCCATGAATCTCACCTTTTGAAAGTTGATCCATTATTTGTGAATAAGATGCATTAATGCCCAAGAGACAAAAAATGCAAAGCATTATTTTTTTCATTGTTAAATGAAAGATAAGCGGTAAAAGAATTTATTTTTCGTTGATAGCTTCGCCTTTAGCCACTTTTTTAACTAGTTCGTATAATTTTAATTCATCGCCTTCGGCATAAGAATTATGTTGATATACAACTTCTCCGTTTCCGTTTAATAGAAAGGTGTGAGGCACGTTGTTTACATTCATCGCACGTTTAAAATCCTGATTAGGGTCAATATATACCTCAAATTCCCAATTGCGGCCGTTTACATAAGGAGCTACTTTTTGAATGTTTCGGGCATCGTCAATAGATACAGCAATTAATTTAACTCCTGTTTCGGCTCTCCAGTCATCATACAAATCGTGAATGGTATTTAGTTCTTTTTTGCAGGGAGTACACCAGGTGGCCCAAAAGCTAATAATAATGGGTTTCCCATTGTTTGAGATTTCTTTGGTGTTAAAATTGGTGCCATCTAATTTTTTTACTTCAACAGCCGGAATTTTTCTTCCGTTTTCAGATTGGGCTTGTGTAGTAATTGCAATAAACAAAAGGAGTGTTGCAGTTAATAGCTTTTTCATAGGAATTATTGATTTTAAATAACAACGGCCTGCAAATTACAGGCCGTTGTTTGAAATTTCAAATTAAAATTATTTAGTTATTGAAACTTTCTTAGTTACACTGCTGTTTCCGGCAGTAATATTTACAAAGTAAATTCCTGCAGGTAGGTTAGAGCCATCAAATTGTTCAGTGTATTCTCCGGCAGCTAATTCTCCTTTATTAATTTGAGAAATTTGCTTTCCAAATGCATCAAATACAGAAATGGTTACATTTTGATTTTCTGTATTATTAAACGATATGGTAGCAATATTGTTGAAAGGATTTGGGAAGACGTTAAAATTAAACTTATCAGAATTGTCTTCATTAATTCCGGTAGTGTTTAAAATGTTGATATTATCTACAAATAAATTATTACCGAATTTGCTTATTCCTCTAAATTGAATTAAAACTTGACTTTGACCAATAAATTGGTTTAAACTTACAGATTCTGCCCTCCATTGTGTAGCATTAGGTACAAATGAACTGGTAGTATTTGGTGCTGTGGCTAAAGTAGAACCGGCTTTATCAAAAACAGTAGTCCATGTTTGACCACAATTAGTAGAAACCCTTATTTGTAATTGATCTTGTTCGCCTTGGTAAGAAGCATAAGCTACATCAAACTTTAAGTTCATCGGGCTTGTAACAGATGTGAAATCAAGCATTGGTAAATATAAATCATCTATTTGATTGGCGGGACTGTTATAAAAAAACATTCTGGCTGATGCAGAAGAACTTTGGCTACCGGCATTTGAAACTCTCGACCATGTTGGGCCATTATCCGGGTTGTCAAGAATCCAATTGGTAGGAGGGAAAGTGCTTGCTTGAAATCCTTCTTGAACGGGAGGGTTAATACCTGTACCTAAAATATTGAATTTAGCTGTTTTTTGATTGTTACCCGCATTAAAATCGGTTGTATTGTTTGGATTAGATGTCCAAACTTTTAATGTATGAGAGCCGGGAGTAGAAGTTATTGTTGGTAATGCAATGGTTTGAGTGGCATTGGTAGCTAAGTTACCGTTCCATAAAACACTATCAATCGGGCCATTATCAACTTGATATTTTACATAAGCTGTGGTTAATGTAGAGGTTCCAAAATTTTTAATTGTGTATGAAGGGATAAAAGAAGTAGAGCAAGTTAATACAGGAACATTTGTAATAGCACTAATACCTCCATCAACTGCCAATGGTTGAGGAGCACTGTATCCGGCTTGATGAATTTCTTTGCTTCCATTTTCTTGAACAAATGTTACTACAGCTAATTGATTTAAGTCATAAATATAACTAGGAATAGGAACATCAAAAGTGATAGTTTGCGACTGTCCATTAGTCCATGACGTAGGTAGCGATGTGCCGTTTCCATTAGGTAACATTTTTCTCATTACACCATGAAAAACAGTTTCTCCATTGCTTCCAGGAGGAGTATCAAATTTAATTTCTTTTTCAATAATAGCTGTATGTAGCGTTAGCGTATTTGTTCCACTTGTAGAAAAATTTTGTGAAGCTGTAATGGTTACACTTATACTTACTGAGTCATAATCGCTGCTGGGAGTATGAGTTACAGTCATTGAGAATGGAGAAGGAACAGCATATCTGTTATCAATTTTTGTTTGATTAAGATTGGCTAATGCTCCCGTATAACTTGAACCTGTATGTGCTGTACCGTCTAATGCCCCCCATGGTACACCAGATACATTATAATAGGAAACTCTTGGTGCAACATCGCTTTGAGTTTGAGCATTCATTGGATCCGTACCGGGCCAGTTAGTTTGATATTTAATGCTTACAACTTTAGTAGAGTTAGCATTAATTAATGCATTATATGCAGGATTTTGAGCAGCGCATGGACCACAACTTGCATTTGAAAAACCTTCTGCCATACAAAGTCTTTGCGATTGTGCTGAAGCCATTTGTCCTGCAATAATTGCAGAGAGTAAAAGAGTTAGTTGTTTTTTCATAGATGTTATATTAAAATTAATTCAATATTAAATAAATAATTTATACCAAACAATTTTAATCGATAAATTTGTGAAATATGAAGTTTAAAAAGCTGATATTATTCATTAAATTATTAATAGTTTTTACCACAAAAGCGCAAATAGCCTTTTTTGAAAATTATTATGGCGATTTGTTGCCCGATTTAAGCAGAAATGTAATTCAAGACGCTGATAAAAATATGTATTTACTTGGAACAACAGTTTTTAATAATAATGCTCAAGTTAATTTAACAAAATGCGATAGTAGTGGAAATTTAATATGGACTAAATACTATGGAGATACTTTAAATGATTTTGGTATCAGTATGGTGTTTAAAAATAATAAAATAACTTTTGTGTATGAAAAATACAATTCGATTAGTGATATTGGAATCGGAATTATAAAAGTTGATACATCCGGATCTATTATATGGCAAAACCAAATAAATAAAATTCAAAATCTTTCTCCACGACAAATTATTTACAGTTTAGATAATCAATACCTAATTTGTGGTTTTATTAGTGATAATTTTAATTCGAACAATATTTACATTGCAAAACTAGATACATTGGGGAACTTAATTTGGGATAATTCTATAGGAGGCACTGATAATGATTATTCCAGTGGAATTATACAAATGTCGGACTCTACTATTTATGTTTCCGGAGATACTAGAAGCTTTTCAGTTGGTGGATACGATGTGTATTTAATTAAACTAGATAAAAATGGAAATTTGTTATGGGATAGAAATTACGGCAATCAATACGATAACGGGAGTCAAGGTGTTTTATTAACTCAAAATCAAAAAATATTTGTTTTTGGCGAAACACATACGGGAATAGGATTAGATTTTGATTATTATACTTTAATGGTTGACAGTTCAGGAAATCAATTGTGGCAATATAATTTAGGGTGGAGCGGCACCGATGCCGCATTTTCAGCCATTGAAGATATTGATGGCAATTTTATACTTACCGGATATAGTAACAGCAACGATACAACAATGCCAATTAATTTATCAGTTTTTAAAATTAACCAAAGCGGAACTGTTTTATGGCAACGATTTTATGGGGGTTCAGGTATTGATATCGGCTTTCAAATTATACCTTCACAATCTGGTGGCTTACTTATTACCGGGCAAAGTTATATAGAGGGATTTGATACTCAACAATATCTTTTGCATTTAACCAGTAATGGATTATTATCACAAATAAAATTACAAGATGCGGAGTTTTTAAATAATATTTACCCCAATCCTTTCTGTGATTCTTTTTATTTAAAAAACTTCAATATAGATGCATCATATAAATTATATTCATTTAGCGGAGAAATTATTCCAATTGAAATAAGAGAAAATCAAATTATCCCTCAAAAAACGCTTACATCATCCGTTTATATTTTAATGGAACTGTTAAGCAATGGAGATTATAAAACGTATAAAATTGTAAAACACTAAAAAAATCCTTAAATTTGTTTAAACTTTATGTTTATGAATAAAAAACTACACCTTTTTCTATCACTATTTTTACTTTTAAATGTTGCCGTTTTTGCTCAATCGTTGAGCCTATCGTCAGACACAGTGGTAGTTACCGGTAATTCAGATGACCCATATATACAAGCTGTTGTTAGAGTAAACAATATTTCTGCTGTTACGAAAAATGTAAGCGTAAAGCGATATAGAGTAAATACTTTAGGAGGCACTTCTACCGATTATTTTTGTTGGAGCATTTGTCATAGTCCGGTAGTTGATATAGATCCTGATTTTATTACTATCAATGCCGGAAGTTATTCTGATGCATTTTATGGCGATTTAGTACCCAACGGACAAAGCGGAACAGCCATAATTAAATATACTTTTTTTGATATAAATAATGCAAATGACAGTGTTCAACTCACTGCAATTTTTAATATTAATCCGACAGGTATAGCTTCGATTGATACAAAAAATAATTTTCAGTTATATCCTAATCCCTCTAATGATATCATTCGTATAAAATACAATTTTGATACTAATGCTGATTTAATTATTTACGATATTACCGGAAAAATGGTAAGAAGAGAAAGCTTAACAGCTGGTCAGTCTGATTATACCTTATCAATTGCAGATTTAAAATCCGGAGTTTATTTCTATAGTTTAAATAATGGTAAAGAAATTGTAAGCACAAAAAAACTCATCAAAAAATAAAAAGCATTAAACCTACAATAAAAAGCCCCTTTTGGGGCTTTTATTATTTAAAATTGTTTTGTTATGAAAAAAATCATTTTGTCTTTCGCATTTATTTTAATGGTATTTGCTATTAACGCTCAAACCACTTCCATACAATTTGAACAAGGAACATGGGATGAAATTATTGCAAAAGCTAAAAAAGAAAAAAAGCCCATTTTTCTAGATGCCTATGCATCTTGGTGTGGCCCTTGCAAATGGATGGCAGCAAATGTGTTTACACAAAATGGTGTGGCTGAATTTTATAATACAAAATTTATTAACGCCAAAATTGATATGGAAAAAGGAGAGGGCGTAAAGCTGGCTCAAAAATATCAAGTACAGGCTTATCCTACCTTGCTTATACTAAATAGCGATGGCGAAATGATTCATCGCATTTGTGGAGCATTACAAGCAGAGCCTTTTATTGCATGGGGAAATGAAAGTTTTGATACAGAAAAGCGCTTTGGTGCTTTGCAGCAAAAATTTAGTAGCGGAGAGCGTTCTTCTTCATTTATGATAAAGTATATTGAGGCTCTTGATAAGGTTTGTATGAATGCAGAAAAAGTAGCAGAAGAGTATCTGAATTCATTAAAGGAGGATGCCTTATACGAAAAAGATAACTGGGAAATATTCTATGAGCATATCTGGAATAGCGAATCAAAATCATTCAAATTAGTAGCAGAAAAATATTCTAAGTTTTTTGATTTATATGGCGATAAGGTGAATGAAAAAATTACCGAAGCATATGTTCAAAAAATAAAAATAGCAATTCGTAAAAAAGACGATATATCATATTCGTCAAATATGAAAATATTAAAATCGTTAAATTTCTCTCAGTCAGAAAAAGCTTACGCCCGCTTAGAATGCAGGTATTTATATAATAAAGAAGATTTGACAAATTATCCTCAAAAGGCTATTAATTATATTGAAAAGTTTGGTGTTGAAGATCCAAACGAATTAAACCAATTTGCATGGAATTTTTATCAAAAAGTAAGCGATAAAAAAATGTTGGAAAAAGCTGCAGAATGGTCAAAGAAATCTGTTGGGCTAGAAAATAAATATGCTAATATTGACACTTATGCAGCTGTTTTATATAAACTGGGTAATAATAAAGAAGCACAAAAACAAGCCGAGTTAGCTATTAAAAAAGCAAAAGAAGAAGGTGTAGATGCTGCAGAAACTGAAGAACTACTCAAGAAAATTAAAGCCTTAAAGTAGTTTTTTTGAAGAAATTAATCGTTCAACCAAAGCAGGAACTCCGGTTCCTGCTTTTTCATTTATTATTTCCAGATTTTTAAGAGTGTCGATGTTTTTAGCGTTCGGATCTATTAAATAAATCTTACAGTTTTGGGGTGTAAAATGAATTAATCCTGCTGCCGGATAAACAGATAATGAAGTACCAATAGTTATAAAAATATCTGCTTTTGAGGCAATTTCATAAGCAATTTCCATATTGGGAACTTCTTCGCCAAACCAAACCACATGAGGTCTGAGTTGAAAGCCTTTTTCACATTTTTCGCCCATGGAAATAACCCCATTTTTAACAGGATAAATTAATTTGTCGCTTGCAGTACTTCTTGCTTTCATTATTTCGCCATGTAAATGAAGCACATTTTTGGATCCTGCTCGTTCGTGCAAATCATCAATGTTTTGTGTAATAATTTGAACGTCAAAATATTTCTCCAATTTCACCAAGGCTAAATGAGCGGCATTGGGTTGAGCTTCCATTACTTGTTTTCGCCTTTTATTATAAAAATCCAAAACTAAAGCCGGATTTTTAAACCATGCTTCAGGCGTAGCAACTTCCGAAATATCATATTCTTCCCACAAACCATTCGAATCTCTAAAAGTTTTAATTCCACTTTCGGCACTAATGCCCGCACCGGTAAATACAACTATTTTTTTCATAAGTAAAAATAATCGTAAAAATAATAATTTACATTTTTTAACGTTATGCAAAAATGTCCATTTTTAAGGATGTTAAAAAGGAATTAAAAGCAATGGGATTTTTACTACATTTACCCTCCTTAAAATTTAAAATAAAAAATGGCTAAAAATAAAAATAAGAAACAAGAAGCGCTTGATTATCACTCATGTGGACGTCCGGGTAAAATTGAAGTTGTACCTACTAAACCTTATAATTCGCAACGCGATTTATCGTTGGCCTACAGTCCCGGAGTTGCAGAACCGTGTTTAGAAATAGAGAAAAATCCTGAAGATGCCTATAAATATACTGCCAAAGGAAATTTAGTGGCAGTAATTTCAAATGGAACAGCCGTGTTGGGCTTAGGCGATATAGGAGCATTAGCTTCAAAACCGGTTATGGAAGGGAAAGGGCTTTTATTTAAAATTTTTGCGGATATAGATGTGTTTGATATAGAGGTAGATGCAAAAGATATCGATAGTTTTATAAATACAGTTAAAGCTATTTCTCCTACGTTTGGAGGAATTAATTTAGAAGACATTAAAGCTCCCGAGTGTTTCGAAATTGAACGTAGGCTAAAAGAAGAACTTAACATTCCAATCATGCACGATGATCAGCATGGTACGGCAATAATTTCAGGGGCTGCGCTTATTAATGCATTAGAATTGGCAAATAAGAAAATTGAAAAAGTAAAAGTAGTAGTAAATGGTGCAGGTGCCTCTGCTATTTCTTGTGCAAAGCTTTATCTTGCTCTTGGAGTTAAGCGCGAAAATATTTTAATGTTTGACAGTAAAGGGCTTATTACCAAATCTAGAACCGATCTGGATGAACAAAAAAAATATTTTGCCTCTTCGGTTAAGAAAAGCCTTACATTAGAAGAAGCCATGAAAGGAGCCGATGTGTTTTTAGGCTTATCTAAAGGCAATATTGTTTCCAAAGAAATGATAAAATCTATGGCTAAAAATCCAATTGTGTTTGCTTTAGCCAATCCCGATCCGGAAATACCCTATAACGATGCTATGGAAGCGCGCAAAGATGTAATAATGGCTACCGGACGTTCCGATTATCCAAATCAAGTAAATAATGTACTTGGATTTCCGTATATATTTAGAGGCGCATTAGATGTTAGAGCTACTTGCATTAATGAAGAAATGAAATTGGCGGCCGTACATGCCTTAGCTGCCCTTGCAAAAGAGCCGGTTCCTGAAATAGTCAATTTAGCTTATGGACAAAGAAACATAACCTTTGGAAAAGATTATATAATTCCTAAACCACTCGATCCTCGATTAATAAGTGTAGTAGCACCGGCAGTTGCCAAAGCAGCCATTAAGTCGGGTGTTGCAAAAGCAAAAATTACCAATTGGGAAAAATATATAGAAGATTTAAATAAACGCCTTGGTCGTGATAACAAACTACTTAAAAACATTACCAATAAGGCCAAACAAAACCCAAAACGGGTAGTATTTGCCGAAGCAGATAATTATAAAACTTTAAAAGCAGCTCAAATAGTAAACGATGAAGGTATAGCTTATCCAATACTTTTAGGCGACAAAGAAAAAATTCAAAATTTAATTGAAGAGCATGGCTTAGATTTATCAGGAGTTGAAATAATTGATCCTCGATCAAAAGAACAAGAAGAACGAAGAAAAAAATATGGTGATTTATTTTTTGAAAAAAGAAAACGCAGAGGCTTCAATTTGTACGAAGCCAGAAAAATAATGCAAGAAAGAAATTATTTTGGTTGCATGATGGTTGAACAAGGCGAAGCAGATTGTTTTATTTCAGGAATTACCAGAAAGTATCCGGATGCTATACGTCCTGCATTACAAGTAATAGGAAAAGCAGATAAAATAAACAAAGTGGCCGGCATGTATATTATAATGACTCCTACCGGGCCAATATTCTTTGCCGATACAACTGTAAATATAAATCCTACCACCGAAGAACTAATAGAAATAACCTTGTTAGTGGCTGAATCTGTAAAACGAATGAATATAGAACCGCACATTGCCATGCTATCATATTCAAATTTTGGTTCGGCCGAAGGTGAAGAAAGTAATAAAGTACGCGATGCAGTTGCCTATTTACATAAGCATTATCCTAAATTAATTGTTGATGGCGAAATACAAGCTAATGTTGCTTTAAACAGTGATATTTTAAGAGAACAATTTCCATTTAGCCCATTAATTGAAAAAAAAACAAATACACTAATTTTTCCCAATTTATCAGCAGGTAATATCGCTTATAAACTGGTTCAAGAATTAGTAGGTTATGAGGCTATCGGTCCAATATTACTTGGAATGAAAAAACCTGTTCATATTCTTCAGTTAGGCAGTTCAGTTAGAGAAATTGTAAATATGGTAACCATAGCTGTTGTTGATGCACAAACCCGAAAATAATCAATGTTTAAACATTGAATAAAATATGATTACACAAATTGAAGGAAATGTAATAGAAAAAACACCCACTTATGTGGTTATTGATTGTATGGGCATTGGCTATCAAATTCATATTTCATTAAATACATTTTCTAAAATTCCCGTATCAGGAAAGTATAAATTATATACTTTGTTAATTATTAGAGAAGATGCTCATTTGTTGTATGGATTTGCCGATAAACAGGAACGCCATTTATTTGAATTGCTTACCTCCGTATCAGGTGTGGGAGCAAGCACGGCACGTATGATTTTATCATCGCTAACTCCTACAGAACTGGAACAAGTAATAGCATCAGGTAATGTAGCTGCATTAAAAAGTATTAAAGGTATTGGGGAAAAATCAGCTCAACGTATTATCGTTGATTTAAAAGATAAAATTTCAAAAGAATTTATTCATGCCGAAAATGTACTTCCATTTTTAAATCCAATAAGAGATGAGGCATTAGCAGCATTGCTTGCATTAGGTTTTCAAAAACAAGCAGCCGAAAAGGCTATTGATAAAACCTTAAAAAGTAACAATACCTCAAGTGTTGAAGAATTAATAAAATTGACATTAAAAAATTTATAGTCTGATTTGTGAGATTCTTTCCAAAACATATATTCATTGTTGCAACAATTATCGGTTTCTTTTTTTGGGTGTTTTCGCTCAATGCCGAATTACCTGCATTTGAATATAACATTTACTCAGAAAAATCTGACAAAAATCAGAATGCTAATGAACAAATAATAATTGCACCTGATGATACTTCCAAGAAAGTAAAATTGCCTTACGATTTTAAAGATAATAGTTGGGATCCTTTCGATACCGAACATAAAAGCCCCTTGTATTTAAATGACCCTAAAAACATAACCAGTACTTTCGAATACGACCCTTCAACCGGTAATTATAATTATTACCAAAAAATTGGAGATTTGAATTATCGCAATCCGGTTTACATGACCTTTGAAGAATATCTGCGTTATGACATGGAAAAACGCTTACGCGATAATTGGAAGAAAAGACAAGAAGCCGAAAATTTTAATAAAAAGAAGAGTTTAGTTCCTAAAATATATGTTGGCGGAGAAACCTTTGATAGAATATTTGGTGGAAATACCATTGATATTCGTCCGCAAGGAACAGCTGAATTAATATTTGCCATACAGTCTAATAAACTTGAAAATCCTGCTATTCCTGAGCGACAAAGAAGACAAACAGCATTTGATTTTAATCAGAAAATTCAGTTGAATGTTGTTGGAAATATTGGTGAAAAATTAAAAATATCTACCAATTACAATACCGAAGCAACCTTTGATTTTGAAAATCAAATGAAGCTCGAATATACTGGTTATGAAGATGAAATAATTAAAAAAATTGAAGCTGGAAATGTAAACTTACCGCTTACCGGTTCATTAATTACAGGTAGCCAGAGTTTGTTTGGTATAAAAACTCAAATGCAATTTGGCAGATTATGGGTAACCAGTGTGTTTTCGCAACAACGCGGTAAAAAACAAGAAATAGAAATTTCAGGAGGTACACAAACAAGCAAATTCGAAATTTCTGCCGATAACTACGAAGCCAATAAACACTTTTTCTTAGCCCAATATTTTCGCGATACGTATGATAATGCCATGTCTTCATTACCTATTATTAACTCAACGGTTAATATAACTCGTATAGAAGTTTGGATTACAAACGTAAACACACAAGCAGTTCAAAATACGCGAAACATAGTGGCTTTTATGGATTTGGGTGAACGAAACTACTTTGATCAAAGTGGTTTCGTAACTACGGGTATAGGTTCACTTCCCAACAATCAAGTTAATACATTATACGACAAAGTTAAATCAAACGACAGTATTCGTAATTTCTTTAATGCAAATACCTATTTAAGTCAAAACACACAATTACAGTTTGCTCGCGATTTTGATTTAATTCGAGGCGCAAGAATGTTACAACCATCAGAATATACCTTTAATCCGCAATTAGGATTTATATCACTAAATCAAACCTTAAATGCCGATCAAGTTTTAGCAGTTGCTTTTCAATATACCATTGCCGGTTCGTCAGAAGTATATCAAGTAGGAGAGTTTTCAACCGATGGGGTAACGGGCGATAAAGCGCTAATCCTAAAATTACTGAAATCAAGTAATGTAAATACTCGAATACCATTGTGGAATTTAATGATGAAAAATGTGTATTCGCTTGGTGCATTTAATATCGGAAAAGAAAATTTCAGATTACAAGTTACATATAATAGTTTAGATCAAGGAATTGATATCAACTTTATTCCCGAAGGCGATATTAAAGGTATTCCCTTATTGCAGGTTTTAAATGTAGACAGGCTAAATATGCAAACAGATGCAAGGCCTGACGGATTTTTCGATTTCTTAGAAGGAAAAACCATTAATCCACAAAATGGTAGAATATATTTTCCGGTGGTTGAACCATTCGGTGATCATCTTAGAAAAAAGATAACGGGAGGAGACATTAATAAAGAAATAATTGCCAATAAATACGTATTCGATCCTCTATATGATACTACAAAAATAGCAGCACAACAGCGAGCAGACTTAAATCGTTTTAAAATTAAAGGGACCTATCAATCCAGCAATAATTCCGAAATTTCACTTAATGCCATGAATATTCCTCCAGGGTCAGTTGTAGTTACTGCGGGTGGTGCTCCTCTTGTCGAAAACACAGATTATACAGTTGATTATACTTTAGGACGTGTAAAAATTATAAATCCGGCTTATTTACAATCTAACACTCCTATAAAAGTTTCGCTCGAAAGTAATGCGATGTTTGCTATTCAGCAAAAATCATTATTTGGTACTCATTTAGATTATCGGGTAAATAAAGATTTAAGCTTTGGAGCAACTTTTATGAATTTAACCGAGCGTCCACTTACACAAAAAGTAAATATGGGTGACGAACCCATGTCGAACAGCGTATGGGGCTTAGATGGAAATTGGAAAACAGAAGTGCCTTATTTAACAAAATTGGTTGATAAATTACCTTTTATTCAAACAAAAGAAAAATCAACTTTAACAGTAAATGGAGAATTTGCACAATTACTTCCCGGAAATTCAAGAGCTATTGGTAGAACTGGTACAGCCTATATTGATGATTTTGAAGGCAGCCAAACTACCATTGATATACGTATGCAAAATGCATGGACCTTGGCAAGTGTACCTCAAAAACAACCTGGCTTATTCCCCGAAGGAAATTTAGTGAACGATTTACGCTATGGTTACAACAGAGCCAAACTTGCATGGTACACCATCGACCCGCTATTTTTTAGAAACAACAATTTAACACCTGATCATATTAAAAATTCACCCCAACAATCCAATCACTATACACGCGAAGTTTTAGAAACCGAAATTTTCCCTAATCGTGTTCCACAAACCGGACAAGTCTTAAATATGCCGGTTTTAGATTTAGCGTATTATCCTACCGAAAAAGGACCATATAACTACGATGTTGAACCAAATTTTATTTCGGCCGGTATTGATTCAGCCGGGCGACTTAAAAATCCTGAATCAAGATGGGCAGGAATTATGAGGCGTATCGATCAACCCGATTTTCAAACATCTAACATTGAGTATATACAGTTTTGGTTAATGGATCCATTTCATCCCGATAATGGTATTGATGAACCGGGTAATTATAAACATTCCGGAGGCGACTTATATTTTAATTTAGGAAATATTTCAGAAGATATATTACGCGATAATCGTATGGCTTTTGAAAATGGAATTTCACCCGATGGAAGCGATGATAATACCGAATATACAGCTTGGGGAAGGGTTTCAACTTTACTCACATTAGTAAATGCTTTTGATAATAATCCGGCTGCACGTCCTAATCAAGATATTGGATTAGATGGATTAGATTCATTAAAAGAAATTCAGTTTTTCGACTCTACCTATTTAGATAGAATTCGTCAACTTTACGGAGTAAACAGCATAGCATACCAAGAGGCATTAAAAGATCCTTCAAACGATAATTTCCATTACTTTAGAGGAAGCGATTTTGACCAACAACAACTAAGCATTCTTCAACGTTACAAAAAATTTAATGGATTAGAAGGAAATTCACCAACTACAGAAAATTCTCCTGAACCTTATCCAACAGCCGCAACCACATTGCCAAACGTTGAAGATATAAATCGTGATAATACCTTAGGAATTGATGAAAATTACTATCAATATAAAATGAGTATTCGTCCGCAAGATATGGTAGTAGGGCAAAATTTTATTGTCGATAAAACAAGAGGAACAGGAACACTTAAAAACGGAAATACCATTGATGTAGATTGGTATCAAGTTAGAATACCCATTTCTCAACCGGATGAAATAATAGGAGGAATAGAAGATTTTACTACCATTCGCTTTATTCGAATGTTTTTAAAAGGTTTTAAAGATTCTGTTGTGCTTCGATTTGCCAGATTAGAATTTGTTCGAAGCGATTGGCGTAAATATCCTTACGATTTATTGGCAACAGGCGAATATCAATTAACAGACGACCGTTTTACCTTATTTGACGTAGCTGCCGTAAACTTTGAAGAAAATGGCGAAAAAGTTCCTGTAAATTATGTAATACCACCTAAAATTGACCGTCAGATTGATATTGGAACTGCTAACCTGCGCAGACTTAACGAACAAGCCATGAAATTAAATGTATGCGGTTTAGAAGATGGTGATGCCCGTGCTGCTTATAAAAATATTAATCTGGACATGTTATCCTACAAAAATTTAAAAATGTATGTGCATGCCGAACAAGTTGGAGAAAATCCTTTAAAAGATGATGATATAAATGTGTTTGTTCGTTTAGGTCGAGATTTTGTAGATAATTACTACGAATACGAATTGCCTTTAAAACTTACAGCTCCGGGAAAATATAATAACGATTCGGAAATAGACAGAGAAAAAGTATGGCCCGAAGCAAATAATGTTGATATCGTTTTTGAAGAATTAAAAAGAGCTAAGCTATTACGAAATGCCGCTATTGAAAACGGAACAGCATCTCTAACACGTCCATTTACTGTTCCAACATCAGATGGTAGAGCTAAAATTACCATTATGGGTAATCCTAATATACAAAACGTGGTTACTGTAATGATTGGTGTTAGAAACCCTAAAAAACAAAACGCATTAGATTCTGATGATGGCTTACCAAAGTGTGCTGAAGTTTGGGTAAACGAATTGCGATTAACCGATTTTGATAAGCGCAGCGGTTGGGCTTCTACAGCGAGAGCAACAACCAAATTAGCCGATTTTGGAACAGTTACCCTGTCTGGAAATATGAGTACACCAGGATGGGGAACCATTGAGAAAAAAATTAGCGAACGCCAACGTTCACATAACTACCAGTATGATTTATCATCCAATTTTGAGTTAGGAAAATTACTTCCTCCCAATGCCAATATTCGTTTACCAATGTTTTATTCCGTTTCCGAAACTTTTATCGATCCTCAATTTAATCCTAATGATCCGGATATCGAATTAAAAGATCAATTAGCTTCTTTTGCCGGTGATGCCGGTAAACGCGACTCCCTTAAAAAACTCGTGCAAGATTATACTAAACGCAGAAGCATTAACTTTACCAATGTAAAAAAAGAAAAAGGTAAAAATGCCGGTAAATCCAGAATTTACGATATCGAAAATTGGGCAATTTCTTATTCATATAATGAAACATTTAAGCGTGACATAAATACACAACACAATACTTTACGCGCCTACAGGGGTATTTTAAATTATAATTTTAATCCACAACCAAAATCCTTTGAACCATTTAAAAAAGTAAAAGGATTAGAAAAACGAAAATATCTCAAACTAATTTCTGATTTTAATATTGGGCTTGGACCAAACCGATTAGCATTTACTACCTCGGTTGATAAAAACTTTAATGAGATTTTATTTAGAAACAATAGTGGCGATTTCTTTATTGTTGATCCAACATTTAATAAAAATTTTGTAATAACACGTTTGTATGAGGTGCGATATGATATTACCAAATCATTGAAAGTTGATTTTACAGCAACCAACAATTCCCGAATATTTGAACCCGATGGAAGAATTGATACCCAAGAGAAAAAAGATTCGTTGATAAATAATATTAAAACAGGTGGAGTAAACACCAATTATAATCATGCTGTTAATGTAAATTATAATGTGCCGATCAATAAAATTCCAATTTTAGATTGGGTTACCGTTAATACACGCTACTCTGCAACTTACGACTGGACAAGGGCTCCTTTTGCCAACGACTCTTTAGGTAATACTATTAAGAATTCTAATTCCAAACAAGTAAATGCTCAAGCTAATTTGGTAACTTTATACAACAAAGTACCATTTTTAAAAGATATTAATCAAAAAGCATCCGGTAAAAAAGTGGCTCCTAAAAAGCCTACACAGCCAACGCCTCCTAAAAATCCGGCAGATACTTTAAACAAAAAGAAGCCTAAAAAAGAAGAAAAAGAAAAAGATCCTAATAAAATTACTCTATTCGAGCAAGTGTTTCGCGTATTAATGATGGTAAAAAATGCATCAATTAACTATACCGAAAATGAAGGTACTATTTTGCCGGGCTTTGGCGATTCAACTAAATTTTTAGGATTTACCGATGGCTTTAGAGCACCAACCACAGGTTTTGTTTTTGGAGTTCAAGATGAAAATATTGCTCGAACAGCAGCTCAAAATGGTTGGTTGGTTCAAAATCAAAATCTGAATGTGCCTTTTGCCCGAACATATAGCCAAACACTTAATGCCAGAGCAAATATTGAACCAGCCAAGAGCTTAAAAATTGAGTTGAATGCCAGTAAAAACAAGTCAACCAATAATTCGGAATTTTTCCGTTGGAACGACAGCATACAAGACTTTGTATCTGAAACACCCATGACTATGGGTAACTATAGCATTTCGTTTATTATAATCAGGTCTGCATTTGTTAGAGACACCGGAAATACATCTAAAATTTTCAACCAATTTTTAGATAACAGACAAAAAGTTTCAGAAATTTTAGGACAGGCTAATCCAAATTCAAGTATTGATACCAGTATCTATTACAATGGATATGGACCAACTTCGCAAGAAGTACTAGTTCCGGCATTTTTAGCCGCTTATTCCGGCAGGCCACTCTCATCAGGTTTATATTCTGCTATGCCGGCTATTCCTTTACCTAACTGGCGAATAACTTACGATGGCCTTTCCAAAATCGAATTCTTTAAAAAATATTTTAAAACCGTTACTTTAAGTCACGCTTATCGTTCATCCCTAAATATTTCATCTTACACAACCAATTTATTTTACAGAGAAGATATTAATGGAAATCCAAATGCATTGGATATAAACGGCAATTTTATTTCACAATATCAATTTGCACAGCTTTCATTAACCGAGCAATTTAGCCCTTTAGCCAATATAGATATGACATGGAATAATAGTTTAATTACCAAAGTAGAATATAAAAAAGACCGCAACCTTGTTTATAATTTTACAGATAATCGTTTAAACGAAACTCGCGGGTTCGAATGGGTAATAGGTACAGGTTATCGCTTTAAAGATGTAGTATTGCCCTTTAAAGTTGGACCAACAGCAAAAACCATTAAAAGCGATTTGAATTTAAGAGCAGATATTTCGATTAGAGATAACGTAACCATAACCCGTGGTGTTGCCGACAATTTAGTACAGCCAACGGCAGGACAAAAAATGATTGCCCTTAAAACAGCTGCTGATTATGTAATTAATCAACGATTAAATGTTCGAATATTTTTCGATAAAAATTTAATGCGTCCAAAAATCTCTAATTCCTTCCCTTCTTCTAATACCAGCGGAGGTATTAGTTTAAGATTTACATTGTCGTAAAATTTATATTGATTCACATTAAATTTAATGTAATTTTACCCCCCAAAATAAATTTTATACCAATGAATATTCCTGACAATTTAAAGTACACTAAAGACCACGAGTGGCTTCGTTTAGAAGGCGATATTGCTACCATCGGAATTACTGATTTTGCTCAAAAAGAGCTGGGAGATATCGTATATGTTGACATTAATACACTTGGAGAAACAGTTGAAAAAGAAGCAGTATTTGGTACGGTTGAAGCCGTTAAAACAGTTTCTGACTTATTTATGCCTGTTACGGGAGAGGTGATAGAAGTAAATTCTAAATTAGAATCTTCGCCCGACTTAGTAAATACCGACCCTTATGGTGATGGCTGGATGGTAAAAGTAAAAGTTGCCGATCCTTCATCGGTTCATAATTTGTTGTCAGCAGAAGATTACAAAAAAGTAATAGGCTTGTAATAAAATTATGAAAATCAGGCATTTTTTGCCGCCTGTAATCTGGGCGATTATTATCCTTTTTTTATCGCTTACTCCATCGCATGAAATGCCTGATACAAATATTTGGGATTTTTTGAGCTTCGATAAGCTGGCTCATATGTT
The DNA here is from genome assembly GCA_046299555.1 of Bacteroidia bacterium. Classification (GTDB taxonomy): domain Bacteria; phylum Bacteroidota; class Bacteroidia; order JACCXN01; family JACCXN01; genus CALKJP01. The sequence continues at coordinate 286,568 of JBKBHS010000003.1, read as the reverse complement.
TTTTTATGCCTTACTTGCTTTGCAATTAATTATTGCGTTTAAAAAACAATATTCTAACTCTGCTTTAAAACATAATGCAATTGCTATAGGGTTTATTATAAGTATGCTTTATGGAATAATTATCGAAACATTACAATATTATATGTATGCCGGCAGGACAGCAGACTTAATTGATATTATAGCAAATTTTATCGGAGCATTTATAGGAGTAAGTTCATTTTTTGTAATTTACAATCAACCTTTAAAACAATATTAATAATTTCAGTCCGTTAAAGTATTTAACTTGTTGCACATTGTAGAAAATAATTATATTTGCCAATTAAGAAAAGTAAAAAATGGAATTAAAGAAAAATCCACAAGCTGATTTAGAAAAACAAAAAGGCTTATTTTTCGAAATAGGGTTAGTTATTTCTTTGTTGATAATACTTCTTGCATTTGAATGGAAAACTTACGAAGGAGAAGTAAAAGATTTAGGGCAATTACAAATTGAGCAAATTGAAGAAGAAATTATCCCAATTACGCAACAGCAAGTAACACCTCCACCACCACCTCCTCCACAAACAATCGAATTACAAATTGTAGAAGATGATAAAGAAATTGAAAATGAAGTTGAAATAAAAGATTCTGAAGCCGATCAGAATACTGAGGTGCAAGTAGTACAACAACAAGAAGAAGTAATTGAAGAGCCTGAAATATTTACCATTGTTGAAGAAATGCCAACTTTCCCCGGTGGCGAAGAAGCATTATTTAAGTACCTTGCTAATAATATTAAATATCCTCAAATGGCTAAAGAAGCAGGGATACAAGGAACGGTGTTCGTAACATTTGTAATCGGCCCTGATGGTAAAGTAAAAGATGTTAAAGTATTACGTGGTATCAAAGGTGGTTGCGATGAAGAAGCTATTCGCGTGGTACAAAACATGCCACCATGGAAACCCGGTAAACAGAGAGGAAAAGCAGTTAGCGTTCAATACAATTTACCAATTCGATTTACTTTAAAATAATCTTTAACTTACTTTATCTTTAAAAAGCCTCAAATAATTTGAGGCTTTTTTTATTGGCATATTATCTAAAATTGTATATTCACAAACAGTTTTTTGTTATGAATAAATATATCGAACTTATAGATTTTTCTAAAACTCCAACTATTGATCAAGTAGGAGTAGAAGAAAGAGTTGCAAAACTGAATACTCGCAGTATAAAAAAAGAATCAAAAATTCATGCCTTAAAAATGGCATTAAACATGATTGATTTAACAACACTCGAAGGAAAAGATACGGAAGGGAAAGTTAAACAATTATGTTACAAAGCTGCACATTTGCACGATGCATACCCCGGTTTGCCTACCGTTGCTGCAGTTTGTGTATATCCTACCATGGTAAAAACGGCTAAGCAAGCACTTAAAAATACCAATATTAAAGTAGCTTCTGTTTCTACTGCCTTTCCTGCAGGACAAGCACCACGTGAAGTAAAAATTGCAGATACAAAATTTGCATTAGATAATGGAGCTGATGAAATAGACATGGTTATTTCAAGAGGGGAATTTTTAAAAGGCAATTACAACTATGTATTTGATGAAATATGTGCTGTAAAAGAAGTTTGTGGAAGCGCCCGATTAAAAGTGATTTTTGAAACCGGAGAGCTATCGACTCTGGACAATGTTCGTAGAGCAAGCGAAATAGCTATGTATGCAGGAGCTGACTTTATTAAAACATCTACCGGAAAAATTTCTCCTGCAGCTACACCAACGGTAACATTGGTTATGCTCGAAGCTATTCGCGATTTTTATTATGCTACCGGAAAAATGGTAGGCATGAAACCTGCCGGTGGTATATCGACAGCTAAAGCAGCCATTCAAAATTTAGTAATGGTGCGCGAAACCTTAGGAGAAGCTTGGCTAAATAATCAATGGTTCAGGTTTGGAGCAAGTTCATTAGCCAATGATTTATTAATGCAAATTATGAAAGAAGTTACCGGAGTATATCAAAGCAAAGATTACTTTTCAATTGATTAAGTATAGAAATTATGGCAAAAAAAGAAAGTCCAAAACTACAGTTCAATACATCGTGGGAATATGCACCCGCTCCCGAAAGTACCGATCATATTCGATTAAAAGATAAATATGATTTATTTATTGATGGCAAATTTGTAAAACCAGCAAAAGGAAAATATTTTCCAACCATTAATCCCGCTAACGAACAGCAATTAGCCTTAGTAGCTGAAGCCGATACAGCAGATGTAGATAAAGCAGTAAAAGCCGCACACAAAGCTTATGAAAATGTTTGGAGAAAAACTTCTCCACGTGAACGCGGAAAATACATCTATCGCATTGCGCGTATGATTCAGGAACGTGCCCGTGAGTTTGCAGTAATTGAAACCATGGACGGAGGTAAGCCTATCCGCGAATCGCGTGATGTAGATGTACCTTTGGCTGCAAATCATTTTTTCTATTATGCAGGCTGGGCAGATAAGTTAGAATTCGCATTTCCAAATAAAAATCCACAACCGATTGGTGTAGCAGGGCAAATTATTCCATGGAATTTCCCACTGTTAATGGCTGCATGGAAAATAGCTCCGGCATTGGCAGCCGGAAATACGGTTGTTTTAAAACCAGCAGAAACTACTCCATTAACTGCTTTAAAATTGGCTGAAATTATTCAAGAAAGTGGATTGCCTGATGGGGTTGTAAATATTGTTACAGGAGCCGGTGCTACAGGAGCTGCTATTGTAAATCATCCGGGAGTGGATAAGATTGCTTTTACAGGATCCACCGGTGTAGGTAAAATAATTATGAATGCCGTTGCCGGAACCAATAAAAAAACAACGATGGAATTGGGCGGTAAAGCCGCCAATATCATTTTTGAAGATGCGCCTATTGATCAGGCAGTAGAAGGTGTAATTAATGGAATCTTCTTTAATCAGGGACACGTTTGCTGTGCCGGTTCACGCTTATTTATTCAAGAAAATGTGGCTGATAAAGTGATTCAGAAATTAAAAGATAGAATTGAAACATTAATTGTTGGCGACCCATTAGACAAAAATACCGATATAGGAGCCATAAATTCTAAAGAACAATTAGCTACCATAAACAAATATATTAAGATAGGAATAAATGAAGGTGCAGAAATGTATCAATCATCTTGCAACTTGCCTAAGAAAGGATTTTGGTGTAAACCAACTTTATTTCTTAATGTAGCACAATCAAGCAGAATAGTACAAGAAGAAATTTTTGGTCCGGTATTAACTATTCAAACATTCAGGACAATTGAAGAGGTTATAGAAAAGGCCAATAATATTCCTTATGGACTATCAGCCGGGGTGTGGACAGACAAAGGTTCAAAGATTTTTAACCTTACTACAAAACTAAGAGCGGGTGTGGTATGGGCGAATACGTATAATAAATTTGATCCGGTTTCACCATTTGGTGGTTACAAAGAAAGCGGCTATGGCCGCGAAGGTGGCTTACATGGCTTAATGCCTTATTTGAATTTATAATTTTGTTTATTTACCACAAAGAACACAAAGAAATTTAAAATGAATGAGAATGATATTTCAAATATTGTAATTGGTTGTGGAATAAAAGTTCACAAAGAACTAGGCCCAGGATTATTGGAGTCAAGTTATGAAGAGTGTTTGAGTTATGAAATTAGCAATGCAGGATTATAAGTTGAAAAGCAAAAAGCACTTCCATTAATTTATAATGATGTGAAATTAGAAATTGGTTATAGAGTAGATCTGATGATAGAAAACAAGTTGATAATTGAAGTTAAATCAGTCGAATCGTTGAATGATATTCACATGGCTCAATTATTAACGTATTTAAAATTGACGAAATGCAAATTAGGATTATTAATGAATTTTAATGTATTAAAATTAAAAGATGGGATTAAAAGAGTTATACTTTGAGTTCTTTTTTTAAAAAAAAACTTAGTGAGCCGATTTATCGGCCTTTGTGGTTAAACTAGTAATTTTTTATAATATATGAACAGATTGGAAGTTTTAAAAACATATAAGATTTACATAGGGGGGCAATTTCCTCGGACTGAAAGTGGAAGATATTATCCTTTACATGATAAAAACGGAAAATTATTGGCAAACATTTGCCTTTCTTCACGTAAAGATTTTAGAAATGCAGTAGTAGCTGCAAGAGGAGCATTCGGGGGCTGGAGCGCTCGTGCAGCATTTAATCGCAGTCAAATTTTATACCGTATTGCAGAAATGCTCGAAGGAAGGAAAGCTCAATTTATAGCTGAATTGCAACAACAAGGAGCTACACCTAAAGCTGCCGAAGAAGAAGTAGATCAAAGTATTGATCGTTTGGTATATTATGCCGGATGGTGTGATAAATATATTCAGCTATTTAGTACAGTTAATCCTGTTTCCTCATCACACTTTAATTTTTCTGTTCCTGAACCTACAGGAGTAGTTGCAATTATTGCTCCTGAAGAAACGAGTTTACTGGGTATTGTTTCAGTAATTGCTCCTTGTATAGCCGGTGGAAATACCTGTGTGGTGTTAGCTTCAGAATCAAAGCCTTTGTGCTCTGTTTCATTTGCAGAGGTAATTAATTCTTCTGATGTGCCAGGCGGTGTAGTTAATATTTTAACAGGTACTTCAAAAGAATTACATGGTCATTTTTCTTCGCACATGGATGTTAACGCAATTGTATATTGCAGAGATAATAAAGAAGAAATAAAAAAGATTCAGCAAAATGCTTCATTAAATGTAAAACGAGCATTTATATATTCTAAAAAGTGGAACAGTGAAGAAGTTGAAAATCCATACATGATTTTAGATTTACAAGAAATAAAAACCACATGGCATCCAATTGAAAATATTGGTGCAGCAAAATCAAGTTATTAATAAAATGAAAAAAGTTGCATTAATTACAGGAATTACCGGTCAAGATGGGGCTTATTTAGCAGAATTTTTGTTAAATAAAGGATATATAGTGCATGGAATAAAAAGACGTAGCTCATTATTTAACACTGATAGAATAGACCATTTGTATAAAGATCGACATGAAAAAGGAGTAAACTTTTTTTTACATTATGGCGATTTAACGGATAGTACCAATTTAATTCGCATTATTCAAGAAACGCAACCGGATGAAATTTACAATTTAGCTGCACAGTCGCATGTAAAAGTTTCGTTCGAAACACCTGAATATACAGCAAATGCAGATGCTTTAGGTGCATTGAGAATTTTAGAAGCCATTCGAATTTTAGGTTTAGAAAAAAAGACCAGATTCTATCAGGCAGGAACTTCAGAAATGTATGGATTAGTGCAGGAAATTCCTCAAAAAGAAACTACTCCTTTTTATCCTCGTAGCCCATATGGAGTTGCAAAAGTATATGCTTATTGGATAACCAAAAATTATCGCGAGGCTTATGGAATTTTTGCTACTAATGGAATTCTGTTTAACCATGAAAGTCCGATTAGAGGAGAAACATTTGTTACAAGAAAGATTACGCGTGCAGCAGCAGCTATTAGTTTAGGGTTACAAGAAAAATTATATTTAGGAAATTTAGATGCGGAGCGCGATTGGGGACATGCAAAAGATTATGTGGAAGGAATGTGGTTAATGTTGCAACAACAAAAGCCGGACGATTATGTATTGGCTACCGGTGAAAAAATATCAGTTAGAACATTTGCCGAAATGGCTTTTGAAATGGTTGGTATTTCTATTAATTGGATTGGAGAAGGGATAGATGAAAAAGGAATTGATAAAAAAACGGGGAAGGTTTTAATAGAAATAGATCCAAAATATTTCCGACCAACCGAAGTTGATTTATTAATAGGCGATTCAATCAAAGCAAGAACTGAATTGGGTTGGAAACCTAAATATACTGTAAAACAGTTGTGTGAAGAAATGGTACAATCCGATATCGCCTTATATAAGAGAGAAAAATATTTAATAGAAGGCGGGCACGATGTAATTAGTCAGCACGAATAAAATTTATTTGAAAGATTGGAAAAATCAGCAAAAATATATGTGGCAGGTCATCGTGGAATGGTTGGATCTGCTATTGTCAGAAAACTTGAAAAAGAAGAGTACTCTAATATCGTTGTTAGAACATCAAAAGAGTTAGACCTAAGAAATCAACAAGCTGTTGCCGATTTTTTTCAGCAGGAAAAACCCGAATATGTTTTTTTAGCAGCTGCCAAAGTTGGAGGCATACATGCAAATAATACCTATCGTGCAGAATTTTTGTACGATAATTTAATGATACAGAGTAATGTTATTCATTCCTCCTATAAAAATGGAGTTAAAAAATTATTGTTTTTAGGATCTTCTTGTATCTATCCAAAAATGGCTCCACAACCGTTAAAAGAAGAATACTTATTAACCGGTACTTTAGAGCCAACCAATGAACCTTATGCCATAGCCAAAATTGCCGGTATCAAAATGTGCGATGCTTACCGTTCACAATACGGTTGTAATTATATTTCTGTAATGCCTACTAATTTGTATGGACCAAACGATAATTACGATTTAAATAATTCACATGTCTTGCCGGCTTTGTTGCGCAAATTTCATGAAGCAAGAATTAAGGGAACTCCATTTGTTGAAATTTGGGGAACAGGAAGTCCAATGCGCGAATTTTTGCATGTAGATGATTTGGCTGATGCATGTTTTTATTTAATGATGCACTACAACGAATCAGGCTTGATAAATATTGGAACTGGCAAAGACATAAGTATTAAAGAACTTGCTTTATTGATTAAGGAAATTGTTGGCTATAAAGGCGAATTAAAATTTGATACTACTAAACCGGATGGAACACCACGAAAATTAATGGATGTTTCAAAGTTACATTCATTTGGATGGAAGCATAAAATAGAATTAGAACAAGGAATTAGAATGGTATATTATGATGTTATAGATTATTTAAATCAGCTTGTGTAAATAGGATGTAAATTAGCTAATATGCGATTTCAAAAAGTATTATCCTTATTAATTCCTTATTTATTCAAACATAATCAACTCTTTTCTACCAATAATTTACTAACTATTAATTTTAAATCAAACACAACTTTCTTTATCAATCTCTTCTCACTTATTTCAAATATCGCAAAAGTCTTCTGTCTATTATCTTTTATCTTTAATCCATTACGCACAAAAGCGCAACAATTAGAGTTACCGCTCAATAATCAAATTAATGAAAAATTCGAAAAGTATTTTCAGCATCCTGAAAATAATGTTCAAACATCTTTTAAGCCGTTAATTTCATCTTTTGCTCAATACGATTCTTTAAAATCAGAAGAATATACCTATCAAAAACATTTTGTAAGAAAATCATTGCTTGGTAGAAAAATCAAACAAGAAAGTTTGATTGAAGTAAAAAAAGACGATTTTTATTTAAGTATTGATCCGCTCTTTAATTTTACTCTAATGAATGATATGGCAGATACCTCTTTGCGAGCTGATACTACTAATTTTTATATCAATACAAGAGGTTTGTTGGTGCAGGGAAATATTGGAGAAAAATTTTCATTCGAAAGTTCATTTTATGAAAATCAAGCATTTTTTCCTGAATACTTGCATCAACAAGTTAGAACATATCGTATGGTTCCCGGTCAAGGAAGAGTGAAAGATTTTAAAAAAGGAGGCTTCGATTATGCAATGGCATCCGGTTATTTTTCATATACACCCTATAATTCCGAAAAATTTAAATGGAATATCAGAGCAGGGCATGGTAAAAATTTTGTTGGTGAAGGTTATCGTTCTCTATTACTTTCTGATAATGCCTTTAATTATCCCTATGTTAAAAGTACAATTCAATATGGGATATTTCAATATGTAAATACTTTTGCGGTTTTGCAAAGCTTAGAGCGTACGCGTGTTTCAACCATTACAGAAAATTTATTTTATCGCAAAAAGGCTTCATTTCACTATCTTGGTTTTAATCCTCATAAGCGATTACATATTGGATTTTTCGAAGGAATTATCTGGCAAATGCAAGATACCAATTCTGTTAAACCTTTTGAGCCAAGTTTTGCTTTACCTGTAATATTTGCTAATACACTAAGGTATGGATTAAATGATGAGCATAATGCTATTATTGGAACCAATCTGAAATTTAAACTTCATAAAAAAATTACTCTTTACGGACAGTTGGTTTCTGATGATTTTGCAAGAAGTCGCTTCGCTTATCAAGCAGGTATAAAATCATTTGAATTAATTAAAAACCTTTTTCTCCAAGCAGAATACAACAATGTAAAAGCATTTACCTATTCTCATGCCATACCATTGCAAAGTTATACGCATTACAATCAATCATTAACACATCCATTAGGAGCTAATTTTGATGAGATACTTTTCAGAACCGGTTATAGCTTTAAAGATTTATTTATTCAGTACAGGTATTCCTTTGCCCATATTGATAAAGATAACAGAGGAGGAAATTTTGGTAATGATATATTTAAGTCAAATTACAGCGCTTCACAAAACGACTTTTTTTTAAGACCGATAACATCTACATTGACCATACAGGAGTTAAGAGCCGGATATATTATCAATCGTAAAACAAATATGCAGATTGCAGGAGGAGTTTTTATTCGTACAGAAAATGCTACACCAATTGCACCGATTCATAATTCGTTTATTTATACAATTTCAATTAGTACCAATTTGGCTAATTTTTATTATGATTTTTAATGAATTATATGAATAAAGCTTTTAATTATATTTGCTAAAAATTGAGGATTGGAAAAGATAATTATTTTATTAGTTTTTATTACATCATTTTTAGTGGTGCTGCTATCAACGCCTGCTTTGATTAAAGTGGCATTGATGAAGCGCCTTTTTGATGAGCCTGATAAAGAACGAAAGTTGCATGAAAGAAGAATTCCTACCATAGGCGGAATTATTATTTTTGCAGCAACATTATTCTCATTTTCACTTTGGTATTCAGGAGAGAATGCTTCTTTGCTACAATACTTAGTGGCAACCGGATTGCTTTTATTTTTTGTAGGTGTAAAAGATGATATAATTGGAACTGCACCGGTAAAAAAACTATTGGCACACTTTATTGCAGCCGGAATTTTAGTGTTGATGGCCGATGTGCGTATTACTTCTCTACATGGCTTGTTTGGTATACGCGAAATTCCCGAATGGGCAAGTATAGGACTTTCAGTTTTTGCATATATTGTAATTGTAAATTCATTTAATTTAATTGATGGAGTAGATGGACTTGCAAGTGGAGTTGGAGCCATTGCATCATTTATTTTTGCATGGTGGTTTTATATGCAAGGTAGTTTTGTAATGGCTGCTCTGGCTTTATCCTTGTGTGGTGCATTGTTGGGATTTTTAATTTTTAATTTCTCTCCCGCTAAAATTTTTATGGGCGATTCAGGTTCTTTAACAATCGGTTTATTTATGTCAATTTTAGCCATTCGATTAGTTGAGTTTCCATTGCCTTTAATACATTCAGATTATAAATTGATTTCGAAACCTATTCTGGCGCTTGCTATTTTATCTTATCCTCTTACAGATACTTTAAGGGTTTTTATATACAGAACTTTAAAAGGGCAATCTCCATTTACTGCAGATAGGAACCACTATCATCATCGCTTTCAGCGTGCCGGGTTTAATGATAAACAAACCGTATTAATCATTTATCTATATTCTATTTTAATGCCTCTTTTAACCATTTTATTAGAAAAATTTGATGGTACAACAACATTTTTTATTGTCTTCCCATGCGCATTTATATTCCTTGAAATTCCTATTCTAATTGGGAATAAACTTATTAAAAAAGATTTAGTATGAAGTATCTGAAACAATTCATACTTACTATTAATATATTAATTGTTTCAGATAAAATTTATTCACAGCCTACACAATTACTTTTAGAAAATACCTACTATCATCGATTTGATAAGGTTTTATATAATGCCGATACAGATTTTCATCCTCATGTAAAACCTTATTATCAAAATCAATTGAACCAAATTAACGGATATGATAGCTTGTATCGTTTTTATTTTAACCCCAAATCAAGAAGTAAAAATGAAAACTCAAAGCACCAATTAAGTATTACAGCTTCGCCAATTTTAAACGCACAAATAGGGAATGAAAACTGGCAAGAACTTAGTGCCGGTGTAAATGCAAGCATTCAATATAATAATGTCTTGGCGGGAGGCATTCAGTATAATTATGGAAACAGTTTGTTCCCTCAGTTTTTAGATACGTTTATTCAACAAAAAAATATTGTTCCCGGACAAGGCTATGCTTTTTTAAAAGATGGCAGATATACCTATCAAAACACAGCTGCTTATTTAGCTTATCAACCATCAAAATACTTTTTGTTTGAATTAGGCAATGGAAAACATTTTATTGGCGATGGTTATCGTTCATTAATGCTATCTGATAATGCTAACAATAATCCTTACTTTAAAATAAATACCAAAGTTTGGAAACTGCAATATACTAACTTGTTTATGCAGTTAAACGATGTGCGATTCAGCAATGGCAATAGAGCAGATTTTAAAAAGAAATATGCGGCTATACATTATTTAAGCTGGAACTTATCTAAGCGATTAAACTTTGGTTTTTTCGAATCAATCGTTTTTGAAACACGCGATACTACAGCAGCTTTTTATTACGATGTAAATTATTTAAATCCATTAATTTTCTATCGTCCGGTTGAGTATTCCATTGGGTCGGGCGATAATGCATTGATGGGAGTAAATGTGCGCTATCGTTTGTTTAACTCCGTAATACTTTATGGACAAGCAGTAATAGATGAATTTTTATTAAAAGAAATTCGTGCACGAAATGGCTGGTGGGCTAATAAGTATGCATTACAAGCAGGAATGAAATGGTTAGATTTATTTACCATTAAAAATTTATCCTTTCAATTGGAATATAATTTTGTACGACCTTTTACCTATACGCATAGCAGCGTTTTGCAAAATTACGGTCACTTTAATCAACCATTGGCTCATCCACAAGGTGCTAACTTTGAAGAAAGTGTAATGATACTTCGCTATTATTACAAACGATTAGGATTTGAATTAAAATCTGTTCAAACTTTTTATGGCGATGATGAAGCTACTATTTATTTTGGAAGAGATATTTATCGCTCTTACCGCGATCGCCCTGCTGAATATGGTAATTACATGGGGCAGGGAATTGCCACTTATTTAAATTGTTTAGATTTTAGAGTAGATTATTTGATTGTACCAAGCATGCGCCTTTCCTTATTTGCAGCATATTCAAACCGACAATTGAAAAATATTTACAACAACCAAAACATACATTTTGTAATGGGCGGTATTCGCACCACTATTGGTAATAAGTATTATGATTTTTAACCTTAGAAACTTAACCCTAAATTTAATGTTATAAAACCTAAAGATGCCTTATCCTTTTGAGTGTATTCTCTTGTTTGCCAATATCCTTGTGATGGAAGCATATAATTAGTATTGATAAATGTACGTTCTCTAAAGTTGTAATTTATGGTGAGTAAATCTAAGTAATAACCTAATCCAATTTTATATTTTGATGTATTGTTAAATGTAGGAATATAGAGCATTAATTCCGGATGGACAAAATAACGTTTGTTATATTCAGATGTGAAACTCAAATTGTAAACTTCTGCATTGTTTCTTCTATCAATTCTTATTGTGCCGTAAAATTTTTCAGGTGCATAATAAATATATCCTGCTTTTGCTGAAACATATAATTCATTATTATTCTTTGCTTTTAAAAGCATAAAAGATAAATTAGAATAAACAGGCAAGTGATATAATACCGATGAATTAGTAAAATTATTTTTATCTGGCATTACGGTATAATCGCTAGCTCCATTTATTAATTTATACTCGTTTGGAGGTAAATTCATGTATTGAATTACTCCTATGCCTACACCTAATTTAATTCTATCTTGAATGCGAATACCGGCATCAATTAAAAATTGATTGCTTATGGTTTTTGTATTTCTAAAATTTTCATGAAAGCCGGAAACAAAATTAAATGATGAAATAAATTTCAACTTTTTGTTTTGTTGTTCTTTTTCAGAATAAAAAATATCAAGGTGTTTTGCTTTTTCTTTTTTTATACTGTCAATTTCGTTTTTTGAAATTATAAGGTTATTACCACTGTAGGTAATAAAAGTTAAGGTGTTATTTTCATTATAACTTTTAATTTTCCCTTTTAAAATCGAATTGTTTTTTAAATATAAAACATCTTCTTTTTGAGCGTAGGAAACTATATAAAATAATGTTAAAACAATGAAAAAAGTATTCTTCATAACTTAAAATCCTATTCCTAATTTTAAATACAAAAATCTATATCGAAAAGTATCTCTAATGTTATTACTTGAAGAATTAGAAGTAGTATAGTAATTGATTGTTATAGTATGTTCAATGTCAAAATCGATATTGTTTTGCAAAAAACCTATAGATGCTAAAAAGTTAATTTTATCAGAAATAGCAATAATGTTTTTTATTTCAGGATTTAATATTAAAGAATTACTCCATTTAAAAATTTGTTTTGTTTCGGTTGTAGCCAAATACCTTGTGTCAGTATATATCTTTGTTTGATTCGAAGTAATATTATAATCGTAACCAAAGCTTAGCGAAAAAACACTGCTCATTTTATCCAATAATAGTGTTTGCTGAACGTTGAAAAGAATGGGAATGCTTATGCGAGCAGGGAATAAATTTCTATTAAAATCATACAAGTAAAAATATAAATTCGGTATTCCTTCAACTTGATATGAGTTTGATTTTTTAAATAAGCCCAAATAATTAATACCACTTTGTATGCCAATATACATGCCATTGTTAATTCTATACCCTGAACTTATTAGAAATGCAGCGTAATTAAAATTATTAGAATTTGTTTTCGAAAAATTATATCCATAAAGTGTCTCAACGCTAAACTTAAATCCTTTTTTAAAGTAGGCAGATATAACTTTATTATTTTCTTTTATTAATCTTATTTTAGAAATACTATATTTCAAATCTGCCGGACCTTTTTTAATTTCAGATATTTCAGTTCGGTTAAATACATAAATGTTTCTGTCGTAACACTCAATTTTTATTCTATCTATTTGAGTACTGTCAATAATTTTTCCTCTATACAAACTGCCATTGGTTAAAATGATTATATCTTCTTCGATACCTTGAGCAATTGTTTTTAATGAAATAAAAGTGAGAATTATTATAACAAAATATTTTTTCATCACAATAAAAAATATGTTTTTACAAATTAAAACGAATAAAACGAATAAAACGAATAAAAAAATCTAATATCAGATCATTTTTACTAAAATATCAAAGGCTAAATTATTTTTGCCAATTGAAAAAAAAACAGACCTTTGCATTGCATTTATAACACGTGCAAGCAGTAAAAACATATACTCAAACCAAAGAAGTGAATATTGCTTCCCGCCTTTCCGATTACAATAAACTAGCTAAACCCCGATTAGCCTCTTTAGTGGTTTTTTCAGCCGTTATCAGCTACATGTATGCTGCCTCTGAAATTAACTGGACTAAAGCATTATTACTTGCGATTGGAGGTTATTTTGTAACGGGAGCTTCCAATGCCATTAATCAAATTATAGAAAAAGACACCGATAAATTAATGTCGCGTACTCAAAATCGCCCTTTGCCTCAAGGGCGTATTACGGTTAACGAAGCATGGGTAGTTGCCATAATTATGGCGGTTATCGGTACTTTTATATTATGGAGATATATTAATCCACTTTGCGCTTATTATGGTTTTGGTGCATTGGTGGTTTATACGGTTATTTACACACCATTAAAAAAAGTTAGTCCGCTGGCAGTATTTGTTGGGGCATTCCCGGGAGCAGTTCCACCCATGTTGGGTTGGGTAGCCGAAAGCGGTAAATTTGGTTTAGAACCGGGATTACTTTTTGCCATTCAATTTATATGGCAATTCCCACATTTTTGGGCTATAGCCTGGGTATTGGATGAAGATTATAAAAAAGCAGGATTTCGCTTGTTGCCTTCTGCAAGCGGTAGAAGCAAGGCAAGTGCCTATCAAATTTTATTTTATTCAATGGGATTAATTCCTATTGGTGTAATGCCTTATATTTTTGGTATGAGTGGAGTTGTTTCGGCCATTATCATAACAATCAGCGGAATTTTATTTACCTGGCAATCCTTTAAACTTTTAAAGACTTGCGATGTTAAAGATGCATCGCGACTTATGTTTGCATCGTTTTTATATTTGCCAATAGTACAAATAGCCTTGTTGTTAGATAAAACTTAAGATATGGAAACAATTACAGAATACACTCCCGAAGAGCTGAAAGAAATAAAAGTAAGAACTAAAAAAATGTTACTATGGGTTGGTATTGCAAGTATTGTAATGTTGTTTGCAGCTTTAACAAGTGCCATAATTTTAAGAAAAGCCGAAGGGAACTGGCTTCAATTTCAAATACCGTCTATTTTTTACTATAGTACGGCAGTTATTATTATTAGCAGCATTACCATGATTTTGGCTTTAAATGCTGCTAAAGGCAATAATCTGCAAGGGATTAAAATTTGGTTATGGACAACCTTATTTTTAGGAGTTTTATTTTCATTAATGCAATATTTAGGATGGGGCGAATTGGTAAAGCAGGGAATTTATTTTGCCGGAAGTCAAAGTAATCCCGCTGGTTCGTTTTTTTATGTATTAACAGGAGTTCATGTGTTACATTTATTAGGAGGTATTATTAATTTACTAATAGTTATCTACAAAGCGCATAAAGATAAATATAACTCAAGTGAATATCTTGGAATTGAGCTTGTTGGAATTTATTGGCATTTTTTGGATATTTTATGGGTGTATTTATTACTATTTTTAATTTTTATTCATTAAAATTGCAGCGATAATTTAAAAAAAACATAAATCAAATATTTTATGGCAGCAACTACACACGTAGAAACCGGTAAAGCATGGGGAGGCGGTTATCGTTCACCATACGGTATTAGTTATGGTAAAATGATGATGTGGTTTTTCCTCTTATCAGATGCTTTAACATTTACCGGCTTTTTAACAGCTTACGGTTTTATGCGTCACAAGTATCAGGATATTTGGCCTGTAGCTGGTGATGTTTTTACGCATTTCCCTTTTGTGGATGGCCATATTGAGTTAGCTTATGTAGGTTTAATGACCTTTATACTTATTATGAGTTCCGTAACCATGGTATTAGCTGTTGAAGCAGGTCATCGCATGGATAAAAACGGAGTTATAAAGTGGATGATTTTAACCATAATTGGAGGGTTTATATTTTTAGGCTCACAAGCATATGAGTGGTATCATTTTATACATGGTACTGAACATGGAGCTTATGTAACTCCAATGGGAGAAGTTTTTCATATTGTTAAAGCTGACGAACATGGTCATGCTCAAATGTTAAAAGAGTGGGAGGAAGGTGCAGCTGTTAAACCTGCCAATGTAAAATTATTTGATGGTTGGCAAGATAATCCCGGATTAATAAAAGGTGAGGAAGCTAAAAAATTAATTGCTGAATCCAGATGGATACAAGGAGCTAACCTAAAAGAAAATGAATACGGTCATCCATTGTTTGGAGATTTCTTCTTCTTTATTACTGGTTTCCATGGTTTTCACGTATTTAGTGGAGTGGTAATAAATATTGTTATTTTGATTGGAGTAATGTTAGGAATTTACCATAAACGCGGTCATTACGAAATGGTTGAGAAAACCGGTCTTTACTGGCACTTCGTTGACTTAGTTTGGGTGTTTGTATTCACATTTTTCTATTTATTGTAATTGTAAAAAATATTAATCTTTAAAATATAAACTTATGATAAGAGATGATATTTACGAACCGGCTCTAGACCATATACATGGCGAAGAAGAAGGTAAAAAGAAACGTGCCGTAATTTGGAAAGTATTTTGGATTTTATTGGTAGTAACCATTGTAGAAGTTGGTCTAGGGTTTAAATTTTCCAGAACTCCTGAAGCAAAATCATTTTTACTAATTACCTTTATTACCCTTACAATTGTAAAAGCATTTTACATTGTAATGTCGTACATGCACTTAGGAGACGAAAAGAAAAATTTCCGTTGGACAGTTTTAGCCCCATTTATCTTATTTGCACTATACTTAATTTTTATTTGCTTAACCGAAGCTGTTTACAGCCACAAAATGGACCAGATTTTTAACTGGTAATGAGCAATAATTCTGATAGTACTTTTAAAAGCAGCAGAATACGTAATTTAGCAATCCTACTTACTATTCTGCTGTTTCCTACTTTACTTTATTTTTTTCTCGCAACCGGCAAGCATAATTTTATATCGCTTCCAATTTATGGCGAAAAGGAAGTAATTACTTCTATAGTTGATGGTAAAGAAGTAATTGATACCATTTATCATACTATTCCTGATTTCAAATTTGTTAATCAAAATGGTGATACCATTACCAAAAAAGATTTAGAAGGGAAAATTTATGTTGCCAATTATTTCTTTGCCACTTGCCCTACCATTTGCCCTAAAATGGCGGTTAATTTAAAATATGTTCAAGATCGATTTTTAGAAACTCCGGATGTTATGATTATTTCTCATACCGTAAACCCTGAGCACGATAGTGTACCGGTACTGGCCGACTATGCAAAAATGGTTCATGCGAACAATCAGCGCTGGTTTTTTGTTACTGGTAATAAAGAGGAATTATATAAGCTGGCGCTTGAAGGTTATCTGTTAAATGCCAGCGAAGATGTGCTTGCACCGGGAGGATTTTTACATTCAGAGCAAGTTGTGCTGGTTGATAAAGAAGGAAGAATAAGAGGATTTTATGATGGAACCAGTATATCTGAAATAAAAAAGAATCTGATAGATGATATAAAGCTATTAATAGCAGACTACATGAAACCAAGAAAAGAAAAGAAAAAATGACAGGCCTTCAGAAAAAAAATCTTACTCCCCTTATTATAGCTGTTTCAATTATTATCCCTGTTGCTGTTGCTATTCTATTTTTTGCTCCGAAGTTAGACATTGGTTCTAAACTTACATTCTTACCAGCTTTAAATGCTTTTTTAAACGGAACTACATCAATATTGCTTATTGCCGCATTTATTGCCATAAAAAACAAAAATATTGAGTTGCATCGTAAATTAATGATAAGTGCAATAGGACTATCAATAGTTTTCCTACTATCATACATTGTTTATCATGCTACATCAGAACCAACAATTTATGGAGGTGAAGGCACATTAAAATTAATATACTACTTTGTATTAATTAGTCATATTATTTTAGCAGCAGTAATTGTTCCATTGGTATTAATATCATTTGTTCGCGCGCTTAGCGAGAAGTTTGATAAACATCGCAAAATTGCCAGAATAACATTACCTTTGTGGTTATATGTTACAATTACCGGTGTAATCGTTTATTTTATGATAGCACCATATTATTAAAATGAAAAAAAGAAATTTAATAATACTTCTTATAATAGGACTATTAATGATTGCTGATACAGCAATTGCGCAATGTGCTATGTGTAAAGCCACCATTGAAACAGATGCAAGTAATGTTGGCAAAGGGGTAAATAATGCCATATTATATATAATGGTAATGCCATATATTTTATTGGCAACTATTGCAATTATCTTTTTTAGAAAAAAGATTGCTGCAAAATTTAGTAAGTAGAGTTCTTTAAAATAACTTATCAAGAGGAGTGGAGAGACAGGCTCTGTGAAACTCCGGCAAAGTGAAAACTTCCCCTATTGAGAGAGAAAAAAGAGGTGTATATAAAACACTTTAGTAATTTCACCAGTGCCAAATCCTGTTCCCTCATTTTGGGAGAAGATAAGTCGGAAAAGATTTTGATGTTATAACATTATTTAATAAGTCCCATCCGATTAGGTTGGGATTTTTTGTTGATATGGATATTAAAAAAGTTTTACAAAATAAAATATTGGTAATTGATGGTGCTATGGGTACCATGATTCAGCGTTATAAATTAAAAGAAGAAGATTATAGAGGAGAGCGATTTAAAAATTGGCAGTGCGATGTAAAAGGCAACAATGATTTATTGGTTTTAACACAGCCCGAAATAATAAAAAAAATTCATCTGCAATATTTACAAGCCGGAGCCGACATAATTGAAACTAATACATTTAATGCTCAAAAAATTTCATTGGCTGATTATCAAATGGAACATTTAGCCTATGAAATAAATTTTGAAGCAGCAAAAATAGCCAAACAAGCAGTAAGTGAATTCATCTCTTCAAATAAACAAGCATATAAAGATGAAGTTTATGTTGCAGGAGCAATAGGACCAACCAATAAAACACTGTCTTTATCACCTGATGTAAATAATCCGGGATATAGAGCAATTACTTGGGATGAATTAGTTGAAGCCTATACAGAACAAATAAATGGTTTAATTGATGGAGGGGTAGACATCCTTTTAATAGAAACTATTTTTGATACTCTTAATGCCAAAGCAGCTTTGTTTGCTATTCAATCAGTGTTTGAACAAAAAAAAATTGAACTTCCGATTATGGTTTCAGGAACAATTACCGATGCCAGCGGAAGAACACTAAGCGGACAAACTATTGAGGCGTTTTTAAATTCAGTTTCTCATGTTAATTTATTAAGCATTGGTTTAAATTGCGCTTTGGGGGCTAAAGATATGCGACCTTATTTAAAAGAACTTTCAGAAAAAGCTCCCTTTTATATCAGTGCATATCCCAATGCAGGTTTACCAAACCAATTTGGAGAATATGATGAATCGCCACACGAAATGGCTTGCCAAATTCATGATTTTTTAGAAAGTGGATTTGTAAATATAGTAGGCGGCTGTTGTGGAACCACTCCCGAACATATTGCACATATAGCGGAACATGCTCGTAAAACCAAACCAAGAGTTATTCCAAATATTGAGCCTTATTTACGATTAAGCGGTTTAGAAGCTGTAACGCTTCGTCTGGATAGCAATTTTATGAATATTGGTGAGAGAACAAATGTTACAGGCTCAAAAAAATTTGCACGATTAATTTTAGAGAATAAATATGATGAGGCATTATCGGTTGCGCGTGAGCAAGTAGAAGGGGGAGCACAAGTAATTGATATTTGCATGGATGAAGGGATGTTAGATGCTGTTGAAGCGATGACAATTTTTTTAAACTTAATTGCATCTGAACCGGAGATTGCTCGTGTTCCGATTATGATTGATTCTTCAAAATTTCATGTTATTGAGGCAGGTTTGAAATGTATTCAAGGTAAAGGTATAGTAAATTCTATTTCATTAAAAGAAGGCGAAGATGAATTTATTCGACAGGCAAATCTGGTAAAGAAATATGGTGCCGCAGCTGTAGTTATGGCATTTGATGAGCAAGGTCAGGCAGATACCTTACAGCGTAGAATTGATATATGCAAAAGAGCCTATGATATATTAGTTAACAAAGTTAAATTTCCTCCACAGGACATTATTTTCGACCCGAACATTTTTCCTGTAGCAACAGGTATGGAAGAACATCGAAAAAATGCAGTTGATT
Organism: Bacteroidia bacterium; assembly: GCA_046299555.1. Taxonomy (GTDB): domain Bacteria; phylum Bacteroidota; class Bacteroidia; order JACCXN01; family JACCXN01; genus CALKJP01. The sequence goes on along the minus strand of JBKBHS010000003.1, from coordinate 267,080 downwards.
TTTTTGAAGCTACCCGATGGATAAAACAAAATCTGCCATTCGCAAAAGTTAGCGGAGGAGTTAGTAATGTATCTTTTTCATTTAGAGGTAACGATTTAGTTAGAGAAGCTATACACTCTGCATTTTTATATCATGGTATAAAAGCCGGTATGGATATGGGAATTGTCAATCCTTCACAATTACAGGTTTATGATACCATAAATAAAGAATTGCTTGAATTGGTAGAAGATGTATTATTAGATAGAAAGGATGATGCTACAGAAAAATTAATTTCTTATGCCGAAAAAATAAAATCACAAAAATCAATTTCTAAAGAAAAAATTGAGGAAAAAAATACATGGAGAAATAGTTCTTTGCAAGAACGTATAACATATTCATTAGTAAAAGGAATAGATGAGTTTGTTGAAGCAGATATGAATGAGGCATTGATTGTATATTCAACTCCATTAGAAATAATTGAAGGACCTTTAATGGCAGGAATGAATGTAGTTGGTGATTTATTCGGTAGTGGTAAAATGTTTTTACCGCAAGTTGTAAAAAGCGCACGTGTAATGAAAAAGGCAGTAGCCTTCTTGCAACCTTATATTGAAGCGTCTAAAAATAAAGCAGAACGGAATGATAACAACTCCCTTAATACCCTCTCAAGAGGCGAAACCCAAACTTCCTTATCGACAGCATACGATGGTGTATTAAAAAACAAAACTTCATCCGGTAGAATTTTATTAGCAACTGTTAAAGGCGATGTACACGATATAGGTAAAAACATTGTTGCCGTTGTATTAGGATGCAATAACTATGAAGTAATTGATTTAGGAGTAATGGTACCTGCTGAAAAAATTCTTGAAACAGCACGTAAAGAAAATGTAGATATTGTTGGTTTGAGTGGATTGATAACGCCTTCGCTTGATGAAATGGTATATATAGCCAAAGAAATGGAGCGACAAAATTTTACCATCCCATTACTAATTGGAGGAGCTACAACCTCAAAAGTACACACTGCAGTAAAAATTGAACCTAATTATACAAAAGGTAGTGTAATACATGTATTAGATGCATCTCGCTCGGTTACGGTTGTTGGTAGTTTGTTGAGTAGCGATAAAGTTAATTTCATAGAATCAGTCAGAAATGAATACAGTAAAATGCGAGAGCATTATACCAAACACAAAGAGGTAAAGAATTACATTAGTTTAAGTGAGGCAAGAAAAAATAAATTTCCAATAATTTTTAAACAAAACGATGTTGTAACACCGAAAAAAATCGGAATTACAGTTTTTGATAATATTGATTTATCTAAATTAGTTAATTATATCGATTGGACTCCCTTTTTTCAAACTTGGGAACTGTCAGGAAGATTTCCAAAAATATTAGAAGATAAAATTGTTGGTGCCGAAGCACAAAAACTTTATGCCGATGCAAAACAAATGTTAGAAAAATTAATTGCTGAAAAATGGATTACAGCACGTTCGGTAATAGGTTTATTTCCGGCTAATACGGTGAACGATGATGATATAGAAATTTATGCTGATGAAGATAGAAATAAGGTTATTGCAACCAATTTTAATTTGCGTCAACAAACTAAAAAAGCGCAAGGAGCTTACAATATGTGCTTAGCAGATTTTATTGCACCTAAAGAAAGTGGAGTAAAAGATTATATTGGAGCCTTTGTAGTAACTGCAGGAATAGGCATTGAAAAGTGGATAGAAAAGTTTGAAAAAGACGAACATGATGATTACAAAAGCATCTTATTAAAAGCCCTTGCAGATAGATTAGCTGAAGCCTTGGCAGAATATATGCACGAGCAAGTAAGAAAATATTACTGGGGATATTCAATAAATGAAAATTTAGATAATGAAGATTTAATTAATGAAAAATATCAAGGAATAAGGCCTGCTCCGGGTTATCCTGCCTGTCCAGACCATACCGAAAAAATCACTATTTTTAATTTATTAAATGCTACCGAAAATACTAAAGTAACCTTGACAGATAGTTTAGCAATGTATCCTGCTGCATCCGTAAGTGGTTGGTATTTTGCACATCCACAGGCACAATATTTCGGTTTAGGTAAAATAGATAAAGATCAGGTGGAAAGTATTGCTAAACGAAAAAATAAATCAGTAGAAGAAATGGAGCGTTGGCTTGCTCCAAATTTAATTTATTAAGCTTATTTTAATTTTAAGATATCTCCGGGTTTAGGCTGATAATCTGTATTAAGATGGTTAAGCTTGTATAATCTTTTTAATTTTATTCCATGTAATTGCGAAATACTTCTCATGGTTTCGCCTTTTAAAACAGTGTGTGTGGCTACATCGCCTTTTCTTCTTTTAGGTTGTAAATAAATTAATTCTCCTTCTTTACAAATGTCAGTTTTTTCTAAATCGTTGTATTTATATATTTGCCAAAGTCCCATTTCGTATCTGCGAGCAATTTTATAATAGGTATCGCCTTTTTGAGCTATTATGTATCGAATATTATTTTTAGTAGAAAATTGATAATTTTTTGATTCCGGTTTTTTATTCGTAGAGTTACTTTTTGATAAGAATGACTTAGGCATTTCGTCTATCTTATCAAGTTTATATAATTCATTTTTTTCAATAATTTCAATTAACAATTCTGCATATTTTGGATGTGTGGCATATCCTGCTTTCTTTAATCCATAAGCCCATGCTTTATAGTCGGTAGTTTTAAGTGCAAATAATTCTTCATACCATTTTCTGCTTTTTAAAAAGATAGAATGATCTCTGTATGATTCTTCAACATCATTATATTTTCTAAAACATTCATTTTTATCGTCATCATCTTGTATAAAAGTTGGACCATTCCATCCTTTATGACATTTGATTCCAAAATGGTTTTTAGCATATTTTGCAAGCGGACTATTTCCGTCACCAGATTCTAATATAGCTTGTGCTAATGTTATGCTTGCAGGAATATTGTATTCAAGCATTTCTCGAATTGCTAAGTCTTTATAGGTTTCGATGTATTCTTGTCTTGAAATTCGAGTTTCTGATGGTTGTGCAAAAATAAATCCTGTAATTAAATTCAGTAAAATAAATAATATTATATGTACTGATTTTAAAGGCATTTTAATAGAAATATAAGCAAATGTAAGGGATATGTTTTTTAAAAAAATCAACCTAATAAATATTTTTTAACAAAGAATAGTGAAAATAGAAAAGCCTCCGATAAGGAGGCTTTTCTGGCTATTTTTCGGCTTTTTTCTTTGCCTTTTTAGCTTCTTTTTCTTTCTGCTTAGCTTTCTTTTCTAGTTTTTTCTTCTTTTTTTCTTCTTTTTCTTTCTTCTTCTCCTTTTTTTCTTTCTTAGCTTCTTTTTTCTCTTTTTTATCCTTTTTATGTTGCTTCTTTTCTTTCTTCTCTTTCTTTTCTTTTTTCTTCTTCTTTTTCTCTTTCTTTTCTTTCTTTTCTTTTTTCTCCTGCTCTTTTTTCTTTTTCTCAGCTTTTTCTTTTTCTTCCTGTTCTTTTTTTATCTGCTCTGGAGATTTTTGTTGAACATTTTTACTCAGGCTTTGACCTTGTGTAGGTGCGTTTCCTGTTTGTTTGTTTTGTGCTATTCCTGCAATACTAAAGCATACAAGGCTGATAATAAGAATAAATTTTTTCATGTTGGATGTTTTATTAAATCAAATTTACATTTTTTAATGCTAAGTAAAATAGTAGATTAAAAATTCAGATTAAATTTTTCTGCTAACATTTTAAGATCATTTACTACAGGTTCTAATAAAGGAATACCATTGGCTAATCGTTCTTTTTGAGTTTCAGTTTCAGGTTCACCGGGTATAATAACTCTATTATTACCTGCAGATACTTTTGCTTTTTTAAAAGTATGTATCCAATTATCCATATGTAATTTAAATTCTTCTTTAGGTCTAAACGCATCAATTCGCATTGCTCCCAAAAAGTGTCCTAATCCTTTGCCAACGGGGTTTTCAGATGGTTTTAAAAATGCAACAAAGGGAGGTACCCAAGGTCCATAATTAGCACCGGATAATACGGCTGAAAAAATATCTACTACTGCACCTAAACCGTATCCTTTGTGGCTTCCATGTTCTCTATCGCCACCTAAGGGAAGTAGTGCTCCTCCTTCTTTGGCTGCATTGGCATTTGTTGTTGTAACACCATTTTTGTCTTGTACCCAACCTAATGGAGCTTCCATGTTTTTTCTTTGCAATATTTCTAATTTGCCATTTGCCGCTGTTGTTGTGGCCATGTCTAATACAAAAGGAGCTTCTTTCCCGGCAGGTATTGCTACCGAAATAGGATTTGTACCTAATAATCTTTCTATCGAAAAAGTTGGAGCAACTAAGGGAGAAGCATTCGTCATAGAAATTCCAATCATATCATGTTCTAAGGCCATCATAGCATGGTATCCTGCAATACCATAATGATTGGAATTTTCTACTGCTACCCAACCGGTTCCAACTTGTTTGGCTTTTTCAATGGCAATTTTCATAGCATATGGAGCGGCAATCAGACCTAAAGCAGCGTCTGCATCTACCACAGCGGTTGATGGTGTTTCATGAACTATTTTTAATTGTGGCACAGTATTTATTCTTTTAGCTTCCCAAAGTCTTACATAACCGCTTAATCTTGCAATCCCATGCGAATCAATCCCTCTTAAATCGGCACTTAACAATACTTCGGTTGCCGTTTGTGCATCAGTAGTGCTGCATCCCATTTTTTGAAAAACAGCATAGGTAAATTTTTTTAAATCTTCGTAGCTATAGCATTGCATGATAAAATTGCTTTAATTTTGCAAACCTATCAATATTTCTTTCAGCTTGAAAAAAGTAAAAACATTTTTTAAAAATCTTTTTAGGTGGTGTATAAAAGCAGCTTTGTTTTTTTTAATAGCATCTTTTTTGTTAACGCTTATATATAAATGGGTTCCCGTATATGCCACACCCTTAATGTTTATTAGAAGTTTTGAACAATTAATTGATGGTAAAGATTTAAAGTTGGAAAAGGATTGGGTTGCTAAAGAGAAAATATCACCTCATTTGCAATTAGCAGTTGTGGCATCTGAAGATCAAAATTTTTTAAAACATCATGGTTTTGATTTTAAAGCTATTGAAAAAGCAATGGAGCATAACAAGAAAAAGGGAAGAAAAACTACTAGAGGTGCAAGTACTATTAGTCAGCAAACTGCTAAAAATGTTTTTTTATGGCCTCAGCGAAGTTGGCTTAGGAAAGGTTTTGAAGTGTATTTTACTTTTTTGATTGAATTAATTTGGAGCAAGGAACGCATATTGGAAGTGTATTTAAACGTAATTGAGATGGGCGATGGTATTTATGGAGCTGAGGCTGCTTCAAAAAATTATTTTAAAAAATCTGCTGAAAAATTAACGAAAGAGGAAGCGGCTTTAATTGCAGCCATATTGCCTAATCCAAGAAAGTATTCTGCCTTAAAACCATCGCCATACATAAGAGGCCGACAACAATGGATTTTAAAACAGATGCGCAACTTTGGTGGAAAGTTAGATTTTGAAAAGTATAATTAGTCAGCTAAAATTTTAGGATTGTCTAATACTGATAATATAGCCTTTGCTTTAAGTAAACATTCCTCGTATTCTTTTTCAGCATCTGACTGAATAGTTATAGCGCTTCCCACCATAAAAGATAAATAACCAGTTTCGGTATTATATTGAATACTGCGAATTACTACGTTCAAATCAAAATCACCATTAGGAAGCATTATTCCTACTGAGCCTGAATACATTCCTCGTTTGGTAGATTCATATTCTTCAATTAATTGCATGGCACGTATTTTAGGCGCTCCTGTCATAGAGCCCATGGGGAAAGTGGCTTTTAAAATTTCTTCAAAAGTTATATTGGGTTTTATGGTACATGAAATTGTTGAAATCATTTGATGCCATTGAGGAAAACTATATATACCGAATAACTCGTCAACTCTAACACTCCCTTTTACTGCAATACGCGACAAATCATTTCTTACCAAATCAACAATCATTACATTTTCGCTTTTTTCTTTTGAGCTGTTTTTAAGAACTTCTTTTAATTTTTCATCTTCTTTTTTGTTTTCGCTTCTTTTTATAGTTCCTTTAATAGGTTGAGAGCGTAAAAAATTATCTCTTTTTATTAGAAATCGTTCAGGTGAAGCACAAATTAAATAGTTGTTTTCTTGTTTAATAAAACAAGAAAATGGCATTGGTGATACAGCTATCAGTTTTTGAAAAAGTTTATAGGGGTTAATTACAACATTCTCTGCATAAAACTCCATGCAAAAGTTAACTTCATAAATATCGCCTTGTTGTATATGCTGTTTAAGTTTATTTACTTTTTCAATGTATGAGCTTTTGCTTTCTCTACATTTAATCTGTTTTATCTGAGGTTCTGTTGTTTCGTTAAACTGAATTGATATTTTTTTATCCAGTTTTAAGAGTTGAATTTTTTCCTGCCATTTTATTCCATCAAAATTATTTGACTGTAACTTTTCAAATTGGTTTTTTACATCATAAGGAATTAGTGCCAATTGAATTTGAGTTGTATCTTTAGGAATAAATTTAGCCCATTCGCTACATGCAGGAATGTGTAATATGGTTGAATTTTCTGAGTTGGAAAAATAAAATGCCATTACCCACAAAGGTAATTATAACCTTTAATTAATTGCGTTCGTATTTTTCGCCTCTTTGTTCGGGTTTATATGAAATAAAAAAGTTTAACCAAACCATTCTGGATAAGCGAAACATTATGGGTGTAAAAACTAAAAGCGCTAATAAGTTTATAATTAAATAATGCAAGCCTATAAATTCATATCCAAAAATTAATGAAAATACGTAATAAGCTACAAAAACAGCTACACTAAAAGCAACTGTTAAAGCATAACTAACATACATGGCACCGTAAAAAAATCCGGGTTCTTGCTCATATTTTAAACCGCAATTAGAACAATGCGTATGCATTTTCATAAAACCCGATTGATAAGGCGATTTATGAATAAAGACATTTGTTTCATGGCATCGCGGACAGCGATTTTTGAAAATGCTGAAAAACATATTTCCTTTAGGAATCATGATTTAATTTTTTTTCAAAGTTATATTTTTAGTTTAATAATCTTATGTAACAAAAGTTACAGTATTAAGTTGTTAAATTAGGATGTTTTCAATATTAAAAAGCTAAATTTGCGGCCTTATGTTATCAGTTAGCAATATTACAGTTGAGTTTGGAGGGTTTACATTATTCTCCGATATTTCTTTTTTAATAAATAAAGGCGATCGAATTGGCCTTGTTGGTAAAAATGGAGCAGGTAAATCTACCATGCTTAAAATAATTGCCGGAGTTCAAAAACCTACGCAAGGGGCAGTAGCCATGCAAAACAATCTGGCAATAGGATATTTGCCGCAGGAAATGGCTCACCAATCGGGTAAAACTGTTTTTGATGAAGCTGCAACCGCTTTTGATGAAATTAAAAATGTTCAAAAGCGTTTAGAAGAAATAAATGAAGAATTAGTAACACGTACCGACTATGAAAGCGATGATTACATGAATTTAATTCAGGAGTTAACCGACCTGAATGAGCGCTTTTCAATGATAGACGGTTTTTCAGTACATGCTGAAACTGAAAAAATTTTGTTGGGATTAGGCTTTAAACGTACTGATTTTAATCGCCAAACTACTGAGTTTAGCGGAGGTTGGCGAATGCGAATTGAATTAGCAAAAATATTACTAAAAAAACCCGATGTTATATTGTTAGATGAGCCTACCAACCATCTCGATATCGAATCTATCCAATGGCTCGAAGAATTCTTAGCTGCGTATTTTGGAGCTGTTGTGCTTATTTCGCACGATAAAGCGTTTTTAGATAATATTACTAATCGGACCATTGAAATTGTAAACGGCAAAATATATGATTACAAAGCCAATTACAGTCGCTTTGTTGAGTTAAGACAAGAACGAATAGCCATTCAACTTGCTGAACAAAGAAATCAAGAAAAATTTATTGAGCATACCGAAAGATTAATTGATAAGTTTAGAGCTAAAAACAGCAAAGCTTCATTTGCTCAAAGTTTAATTAAGAAACTTGAACGAATTGAAAAGGTAGAAGTAGATGATGAAGAAAGCGCAAGTATTTATTTTCGATTTCCTCCTGCACCACGCTCCGGTAAAGTGGTTGTAGAAGCACGTAATGTTGCTAAGTATTATGGAGATAAAAAAATATTTTCAGAAGTAAATTTTTTTATTGAAAGAGGTTCAAAAGTGGCATTTGTTGGCAGAAACGGTGAAGGTAAATCAACCCTTTCAAAAATTATTGTGGGTAAGGAGCAAGGCGAAGGTGAAATTATTATAGGCCATAATGTAGATATTGGATACTATGCGCAAAATCAATCGGAAACTTTAGATGGCGAAAAAACGGTTTTACAAACCTTGGATGATGTTGCTGTTGGTGAAATTAGGAAAGGGCTACGAAATCTTCTTGGAGCATTTTTATTTAGTGGCGATGATGTGGATAAAAAAGTGAAAGTTTTATCAGGAGGCGAAAAATCGCGATTGGCTATGTGTAAACTGTTATTACATCCATATAACTTGTTGGTATTAGATGAGCCCACCAATCACTTAGATATGCGCTCTAAAGATGTTTTAAAAAATGCTTTGAAAGAATACGATGGTACCATGATAGTAGTATCGCACGACAGAGATTTTTTACAAGGTTTAACCGATAAAGTTTATGAATTTAGCAATGGAAGAGTGAAAGAATATATTGGAGATGTATATGAGTATTTAAAAACACGCAAAGTAGAAGATTTTAATCAGTTAGAATTAGCATTAAAAGAAGAAAAGAAAAAGAAAGATGAAGTTGTTTTAAATTCAAGTAATATTGAACAGATTGATAAAAAGCAGAAAGACTCTGAAATTAAAAAGCTACAAAACGAAGTGATAAAAATTGAAAAAGAAATTGAGCGAATTGAAAAAGAAATTGCAAGTGCTGATGAAAAACTTAAAAACCCTCAAACATATGAGCAATTAATAAATGATTCTTCATTTTTTTACGCATATAACGAATTAAAAAATAAACTTTCTGAACAAATGAAAAAATGGGAAGAGCTGCAAATAATGATTGAAATGCAAAAATAGCAAACCCCATTTAAAAGCATTTTTTGCCAATCAGCATATCATATATCCATTAGTTAAATTGATACAAACAATATACAATAGGCATTATAACTTTGTTTTTGAAAAAATTATTATGCGAATATACATACTAACATTTTTTTTGATAAATGCATTTTTTTTAAAAGCTCAAGAAATATGGGATCTAAAAAAATGTATAGAATTCGCACTCCAAAATAACCTTCAAATAAAACAAAATCAACTTAATCAAAATCTTACGGAAGCAAACTATTTACGAAGCAAAGCTGCTACACTGCCAACAATCAATGGATTCGCATCGCATAATTATAATTTTGGTAGAACTATTGATCCTTTTACGAATCAATTTGCAACACAAACCGTACAGTCAAATGCCTTTTCAATAAGTGCTAATTGGGTTATATTTAATGGTTTTCAAACAATTAATGCTATTCGTCAAAATAACTATAGCTTATTAGCTAATAAATTTGATTTAGAGAAAATTAAAAATGATATTGCATTAGCTGTAATTTCGGCTTATTTAAATGTTCTTTATTTAGAAGAACAATTATCCATTGCTGAACAACAAGTTGAACTTGCTCAAAAACAAGTTGAACGAATAGCATTACTATACAACAACGGTTCGGTAGCAAAGGGCATTTTGTTAGATATGCAAGCCCAACAGGCAAACGATGAACTACAAAAAGTTACTGTTCAAAATCAATTAGACATGGCATATCTCAATTTAATGCAATTAATGGAATTAAATACATCTGAAAGAATAAAAATTACAAAACCACAAACTGTTTTACCATTAGAAAATTATATTGAATATTCACCAATTAAAATATATCAACAAGCCTTATCCAATCAACCAGAGATAAAAGCAGCCGAAAATAGAGTTAGCAGTACCAGAATGGCCTTAAAATCTGCAAAAGGTGCATATGTTCCAAGATTAACCTTATCTGCATCGTATGGAACAGGTTTTTCCGGTTTAAGAAAAGAAATAATTGGGCCGCCTGTTTTAAAAGGATTTGATACGGTTGGTGTTACAACATCGTTTGACTATGTGTTGGTTCCAAACTATACTTATGATACACGAGTTACACCTTTTGCTCGTCAATTAGAAGATAATCAAAACAGAACAATTGGAGTTAATTTGGTTATTCCCATTTTTAATGGTTTTCAAGTTAGAACTGCTTCAACCATAGCCAAAATTCAAAAGAGTACAGCTGAATTAAATTTAGAAATAGCCAAACGACAATTAGAGAAAACTATACAGCAAGCATATGCCGATGCAATCGCTGCTTATAAAAAATATATAGCAACCGAAAAAACAGTAAATGCACTTTCAGAAACATTTTCTTATATAGAACAAAAATTTAATATAGGAGCTGTAAATAGTATTGAATATAATGATGCCAAAAATCGCTTGGCAAGGGCTAAAGTAGAGCTTCTACAAGCCAAATTCGACTATTCCTTTAAAATTAAAATATTAGATTTTTATCAGGGTAAACCATTAGAATTTAATTAGCAATGAAAATCAAAAAGAAATATATTTATTGGGGAGGCTTAATAATTTTAATTGTAATTTTTGGAATTATTAAAGCTTTACAAGGGCCAAAAGCATTCGATGTTACAACAGAGAAATCGCAAAATAGATTAATAATTGAAACTGTAATAGCTAATGGTAAAGTACAACCTGAGGTGCAAGTAAAAATTAGTTCAGATGTATCAGGAGAAATAATAGAGTTAAATGTGAAAGAAGGTGACCAAGTTAAAAAGGGTGATATTCTTGCAAAAATAAATCCTGATTTATACCTATCTGTTCGTGATAGACTTTCTGCTGCGTTAAATACTGCAAAAGCAAATGTGGCTAATGCTAAAGCTCGTTTGTCACAAAGCAAAGCACAGTTTATAAATGCAGAAGCAGCATTTAACAGAAACAAAACTTTGCATCAACAAGGAGCAATTTCAGATGCAGAGTTTGATACCGCTAAATCACAATATGAAGTAGCAAAAGCCGATGTAGAAGCAGCAGAGCAAAGTGTAATAGCCGCTGAATTTAATTTAAAAAGCGCAGAAGCTTCTCTAAAAGAAGCCAATGATAACTTACAAAGAACTACCATAATTGCTCCTGTTGATGGAACAGTTTCTATGTTAAGTGTTGAAAAAGGAGAGAGGGTAGTGGGAACTACTCAAATGGCTGGTACGGAGTTAATGCGTATTGCTAATCTTACAGAAATGGAAGTTAAAGTCGATGTTAATGAAAATGATATCGTTAGAATTAAATTAGGTGATACAGCAGATGTTGAAATTGACGCATATTTAGGTAGAAAATTTAAAGGAGTAGTTAGAGAAATAGCAAACTCGGCAAAAATAAGCGGTATTGCTGCAGAGCAAGTAACAAATTTTGAAGTTAAAGTTAGAATTTTAAGAAGTTCATATGAGGATTTAATTATTAAAGATAAACCACATTTATCTCCCTTTAGACCCGGGATGACGGCATCGGTTGAAATTAAAACCAATAAGGTTCATAATGCTTTAAGTGTTCCAATTCAAGCGGTAACTACAAGAGAAGATACAACAAAAATTAATTCTACCGAAGTAAATAAAGACGAACTTAATAGAGAAAATAGCTTTGAATGTGTATTTGTTTTTGAAGATGGAAAAGCTATTATGAAAAAAGTTACAACAGGCATTCAAGATAGTAAATATATACAGATTTTATCGGGTATTAATTTAGGTCAAGAAATTATAACAGGTCCATATACTACCGTTTCGAAACAACTTAAAGATGGAGATAAGGTTAAAATAGTTAAAGAAATTAAAGACAATATTAATTGATAATTTATTGTTTAAACATTGAATAAATCGTTGCCAATAATATTGTGTATTGAAACGGCTACCAAAATGTGCTCTGTAGCTTTGTATAAAGGTGAAAATTTATTAGCCATTAAGGAACAGGGTGGTGCTTATGCGCATGCTGAAAATCTAACTGTATTTATCCAGCAGGTAATTAGTGATGCACAAATATCCTTTAATCAATTAAGTGCAATTGCTGTAAGTAAAGGACCCGGTTCATATACCGGTTTAAGAATTGGTGTTTCAACAGCAAAAGGTTTAGCGTATGCTTTAAATAAACCTATAATTGGTATAGATACACTTACTTCTATGGCAAATTTAGCAAGGCAAAAAATAAATTATCAAAATGAATTTTTATGCCCTATGATTGATGCCAGAAGAATGGAAGTATATTGTGCTATTTTTGATCAAAATCAAAATATAATAAAACCAATTTCTGCAGATATAATTACAGAAAATGTTTTTGATAAATATATAGGTGAAAGTAAAATAGTCATATTTGGTGATGGTTCTCAAAAATGTAAAGAACTATTTAAGAATAAAACCAATTATATTTTTTTACAGGATGAATTTATTTCTGCAAAAGGACTAATCATTCCAGCTCTAAAAAAATTAAATAACAATGAATTGGATGATGTGGTCTATTTTGAACCGTTTTACTTAAAAGATTTTATATCATCCTCTTCTAAAACATAAATAATGATTTGAATTAACCATTGGTATAACACTAAAAATGCCCCCAAAATTCTTTTTGGGGGCATTTTTAGTGTAGCAATTCAAATTATTTATTTGCTGACAATAATCCTATGAATACTTTGTTGTTCAGGACTGTTGATATGAACAAAATAAATTCCTGATGCTAAATCAGAAACGGATACTCGTTTTATAATAGTTCCATTTTCTTTCTGAGCATTAATTACTTTAACAGTTGCTCCATACATATCTTTTAAAGTAATATTTAATAAGCCTTCTTGTTTAAGAGTACCTTCAATAGTTATGTCATTAACTGCAGGAACCGGATAAACTTTAAACGCAACATTAAAGTTGTTTAATTCAACAATGTTAGTATTGTTGCCTGTAGTATCAATTGGATTTCCGAATAAACGAGCAACTCCTCCTTTTCCAACAACATAACCTCTATTGTTTGCTTGCGCTCTTTGGTTTTCATCTAATCCCATTTTTCTTAATTGTTCATCACCATAGAAAGTAATTGCATTTAAATCGTTTTGAACACCAATGGTATTTCTTATCCAGGTATTACCTGCATCGGATGATTTATAAATAATTCCTCCGTTGGCAACCGCCCACACAGAATCGCCACTAATGGCCACACTGTTAAAATTATTGGGCACACCTGAGAGTGCAACACTCCATGTTAAACCATTATCGGTTGATTTAATAATTCTTCCTAAATCTCCAACTGCAATTCCAACTCCGGCATCATTAAATGCAACGCTTCTGTAGTGAGAGTTAAAAGGTGAAGTTCTTGGAGACCAAACTCCATTACCTGTTGAACGAAGAATAGTGCCATTGTATCCAACTGAAATAATGTCGGTATCAGCAAATGTTACTCCTCTTAACGAGTTGGTAGTGCCAGAGTTTTCAAGGCTCCATGAACTTCCGTTATACTTAAATATCTTGCCATTTTCTCCAACCACATACCCGTTCGTATTATCTAAAAATGCCGATGCAAATAATGAATCGCTTGTACCAACATTTTGAACAGTCCATGTTGTACCTCCATTTGTTGAAACGGCAACATTTCCATTAGCACTTGTTACCAACCATAATCCTGTTACTAATGATGCGCTGGTTAATGCCGTGCTTAGTCCAACCGGAACGGAAGTAAAAGTTAAGCCGCTATCTTGTGTAATTAAACAAGTTCCATTTGCTAAAGCAAAACATCCTTTTGCTGCATTTACAAATGCTAATCCTAATATGTCTTGGCTGGTAAGTGTTACAATAGTATCTGTATCAAATAACTCATCTACCGTAATATAAAAAGGTTTATATTTTGTATTGGTACATGTTCCATTAGAAGTAGTCAGACTAACACTGTAAAATCCTTGTGATGAATAATTATAACTTGGGTTTTGAAGGTTAGAGGTTCCACCATCTCCAAAATTCCAACTATAACTTGTAATTCCGGTAGTATTTCCGTTGAAATTAAAATTAATTTGATTAGAAATTGGAATTATAGCATTTGTGGTATTTGCTGTGAAATCTGCATCGGGAGTATTTACACTAAATCCGGTACTGCTTGGCGAACTTATGGTAGGATAATCACTTGCAACCACTCTAACTCTATAACCATTTCCACTTGGAATATTATTGGGCAATGTGCAGTAAATCGTATCATTTAATAAATAACCAAAATAAGGAGCTAAAGGAGTAGGATTGACAAAACTTCCATTGGCATCTGAAAGTTGGGCATAAAATTCATTCATTGTACCATATGCTCCAGCAGCATTAAAAATTACATTAAAGTTATCACCAGGACATAATGTTGAGGGTCCGTCATATTGTACGGTAATTGAATTAGAATTGGCAGGAGGAGTTGTAATAGAAAATGCATCAGAAATATCAAATAATGATAAATTGTTTGCATCGCTAATTCTTATGTAGCAGTTAGTTGATGGAGTGCTGGGGACTTGCCAATAATATGTATTTCCGCTTACATTATTGGCTATTGTTGTCCATGGTCCGCTATTACCGCTTGTAGATAATTCAATTAAATGTTGTGAAACTTGACTCGATTGCCAATCAATTATTACAAATGAACCTTCATAATAGTAATTTCCACAACATGGATTGTTAATACTAATAGATGGATTGGCAGATTGAACCGTAAAAAAGTTGCTGGATTGAGAAAACCATGGACTGTTTGTTGGTTGAATAATTATTTGCCAGTTGTTACCAAGCATGTATCCGCTTGGAATTTGCCATGAATAATAATTTTGATTGGCAGGAATATTTAATGCAATAGGGAAATTACCATCTCCATCGGTAAAATAAATATCAACTGCAGTTGTATTAATTGCACTCCAATTGATAAGCATGGTTTGACCTTCGGTATAGATTTCTCCTCCGGCAGGATGTAATATTGTAATAGTAGGTGGAGTTGCGGTTATGGTAAATGTTGCATCGCTCACATCAAATAAGCTTGGATTATTTGAATCTTCAATTTTAATTAAGCATTGGTTAGAACTAATGTTTGGAAAATCAACGCTATAATAACCATAGTTATATATATTGTTTGCTAAGCTCATCCAACTTGCTCCATTGTTAGAAGATAATAAAATATTTACATTACCAAAGAATCCCGGAGAATCCCAGGTTATTTCTACCCCAAGCTGCCCTGAAACGTAAATTTCACCGCCATTTGGTGAGTATACTTGAATGTAAGGGCCGGAAATGGCAAAGGTATCATCTGAAACATCAAATAAAGTAGGATTTCCCATTTGCGATACTTTAATTAAGCATTGTGTAGAAGTAATGTTTGGAACAGTCCAAAAAAATGAGCCATTTGAAACCGGCCAATTCGAAATATGTGTCCATGAAGCTCCATTATTATCTGAAAACTCGATACTTACAGTATCAACAGCTTCTGTTGTAAAATCAATGTAAACGTAATCATTTTGTAATAAAACTTCTCCTCCATTTGGATATGTAACTTCAATAGATGGAATTGGCTCGTATGCTGCAATGTTAAATAAACCCATTCCACCGTTTGATTTCCATATTCTTACAAATAAGGTATCCCCAGGATTTTGTCCGGTAACAGTCAATTTCGACATTGTTCCAAATAAACTATTACTATTTCCATCATTATCGCATCCAACAAATAATAGAGAATTACAATTACCCGAATAAACTTCTATTCCGGTATCATAAATAGTAGAATCGTTTGTTATGAAAGTTAAGTTGCCTGATGAGGGGACAACTGCTTTAAACCATACATCCGGTCCATTATTGTAATTGGCGCAATTCGGATCGTAAATGGTGATGTTATTGGTACTATTGGTTGCGCCTATTAATGTGGCTAATTGATAAATAGGGCTTCCTACATTTGTTGTTAATAAAGCAGCTGTACAGGGTTCGTCATAAGACGGTGGCGTAACTGCGTTTTGACAAAATATTTGAGCCTCCCAACCTTGATTACCTCCTTGAAAGTTATCATGTGTAAATAATACAGTTAACTCACCATTAGTGGCAGTTGAATAAACAGTGCCCGGAGAGTTGCTTCCACTGTATTGACCAATAAGCGGATAAGTTGTATCCGGCCCATTAAAAATTTGCATATACACTTGGTAGAAGTTATCTACGTCAAATGAATAAAAGTCAATTCTAATTTTTTGACCCGCAGCAGAAGGAGTAAATGTTTTTATATATGTTGCACCTACTCCTGATGAATATGGGTTACTTGCTCCACCGGCATCATAAAAATTATATGTATTTCCACATACAATGGTTTCAGGATTGTTATTATTCATTAAAATGGTTTGTGCTGTTAAAAAATTAGCCAAACCGAATAGAAATACTAATAAAATATATTTTTTCATAAAACATTAATTTTTTACAATATTATATATTTTTTTTTTAAAAAATCAAGTTATTTATTAAAAATAGCTTTAGATTGAGTGAATATGATTTTTAAAAAGAAAAGCCGGATTCGTTTATCCGGCCTTTCACACACCTATGAAAACCGCAATACTATATGATAATTGCGGCATTCATATCCTATTAGTGTTTAACTAATCTAAATGTTTTTATGTTTTTTTCTGATTGAACATTTATTAAATACATTCCCGATGCCCAATTATTACAATCTATAAATTGGTTTCCGCTAATATTATTTTGCATGTAAATAATGTTTCCGGTAACTGATGTAACAGTTATATTATAATATAAAGTTTCATTATCTAATTGAATGGTAAAATAACCTGAAGCAGGATTCGGGAAAACGAAAACGTTCATATTCCCTTCAGCTTCATTTATACCAATAGTAGTAACATTAATTGGGTTTGATGAAGCAGTACATCCATTGCTGTCGGTTGTTTCTACTGTGTAAATTCCATTTTGTGTTGCAGTATATGTTTGTGAAGTAGCTCCATTAATAGGGCTTCCGTTTAAATACCATTGATATGATGTTGCCGCAGATGAGCTAAGCAAATTACCATTTTGAGTAATGGTAGGAATAACAGGAGTATTTACGGTTATTATAATGTTGTTGGAAGTAGCAGAACAACCATTTGCATCGGTAGTAGTTACTGAATAAGTTCCTGATTGGTTTACTGATACTGAACTGCTATTTCCACTAGTTCCATTCCAATTATAAGAACTAAAAGTTCCATTTGTAACAGTAATAACAGCATTAGAACCACTGCAAATGCTGGTTGCATTTGCTGAAATTACCGGCACTATCGGATTGTTTACGGTAATTATAACCGGTGTAGATGTTGCTTGACATGTTGGTGAATTGCCAAGCGTTACGGTATAGCTACCTGATTGTGTTACGGTTATTGTGTTTGTTCCACTTATTCCATTGCTCCAATTATAATTGCTATATCCGCTGTTGGCAACTAAAACAACAGAATCTCCATTGCAAAAAGTGGTATTCCCAACAACTGTAATGTTTGCATTAGGTTGCGCTGATACATTTACAACTACGGTGTCATAATCTACGCAATTGGTAATGGTATTTGTAACAGTTAAATAATAGGTGGTTGTATTTGTTGGTGAAATTGTCGGATTAGAAATATTAGAAGTAAAACCGCTTGGATTAGACGTCCATTGATAAGTTTCATTATTGTTTGGACTTGAACCAATTGTTATGCTTTGTCCGGTGCAGATGCTAACATCATTTCCGGCATTGGCAACAGGGCTTGCTAAAATTGTTACTGTAGTAGAAGCTGTTTGAGAACACCCACCGGCATGCGTAGCGGTTAAAGTGTAGGTAGTTGTGGAAGTTGCATTGGCTATAGGATTTAAAATGGTTGAATTGTTTAATCCTATTGAAGGGCTCCAACTATAAGTCATATTAGAAGGAACTTCCAAAACATTTAATTTAAAATCAGTTATCTGGCCAACATCACCACTTGCATCATCTACTACATATAATCTCCATAAACCTTGCATAGGCCCTGTATAGCTTGCAAATGTTGCACCCTCCGGTTTGTAAAATCCATTAGCAACTAATGCAGCTGATGTAGGTGGAAAATTAGCGGCTGTATCCGTAAATGTAATGTTTACGTAATTATCATTACTGCCTCCATTATCGGTTGAGATTACAAATATTACATCATTGGGGCTTCTTAAATAAATATCTAAATCGCCACAAAAAGTATGTGTTATAGAAGTTGTAATTCCTTTTAATACATAATTATTGTGTGGTAAATTTATGGATGCTACTGCTAACGAAGAATTATTCAGTTGAGCTATAGTAGGTAAAGTGTTTCCGGTTTGTAAACCTCCGCTCGGAGTATTATCGGGAATAGTTACGGGAACAGTTGAGGATGAAAAATTCGTAGGCATAAATGGAGCTATGCTTGCATTTAATTGAACCGGGGTATTTGCACAAACACTGTTGCCTCCGCTTGCCTGAACTGTAAACGATGGCGAAACGCTTACTACAACAGTGTCTCGCGTAGTGCATCCCGCAGAATTGCTTACAGTTACAACATACTGAAATGTTCCAACAGTATTTGTATTTACTTGAGGATTTGCTATTGTAGTATTACTTAAATTAGTTGATGGTGACCAACTGTATGTATTTCCGCTTACAGGATTAGAGCCAATTGTAACTGGAGTACCTTCACATGCACCTGCATCTGCTCCGGCATTAGCTACAGGGCTTGGAACCACATTTATAACTACAGTATCTAATCGCGTACATCCGGAATATTGATTTGTGTAAGAAAGGAAATATGTGGTAGTAACACTTGGACTAACTGTTGGCCTTTGTTGATTAGATGTAAATCCACTTGGGTTAGATGTCCAATTAAATGTGTAGCCATACATATTGGTAGAACCAATTAGCGTGCTTTCTCCTGAACATAAATTTTTATCTATTCCTGCTTGAGGAATGCAGCTTTGATTCCATGTAATTTCTGATGTTGTAGAAACATTTAATAAACTATCAATATTACTCTGAAGATGGCATGAACCTTTTAAATATTTATTTAACCAAGGAACCAAATATTTGAAAGTTCTTTGATGTTGTACAGCTCTCGTAATGGTTGGGCCGGGAGAACAGGTTGATTCTCCGAAATTGCAATTAAAATTAGAGTTGGCAAACTGACAGTGGCTGGCTCCTGTAATACTTATATACGTTTTACACAAAGAAGCAGTTGAATCATACATCGGAATTTGATGTTGATTAGGAGGAGTAACACAATCATTTGCTCCTGCAATAACTAATGTAGGAACAGTTACAAATCTTGCAGCAGCTATGGATGGCGGATTGGTGTTGGCAGGCGCTAAAGTGGCAATTGCAGTTATATTAGTATTATTTTGTGCTGCTAAAAATGTTGCACCACCTCCCATAGAATGCCCCATAATAGCAGCAGTTGAGGCTACTCTGTTAAAGTATGGCGATGATGGATTTTGTCCCAAAGCTCTAAAGCTATTTACAATTAATGCTAAATCTAACCCGAAATCAGAATGGCTCGGAGATAAACCTCCTTCAGTTCTGGGAAATAACATAATATATCCCTTTGGTACTATCTCTTCCCAAATGTTTTGGTAGGCATCCCATGCCATAGAAAATCCATGCCCAAATACTATAATTGGAAAAGAATCTTGAATAAACGGAGTATTATCGCCCGCAGTTGTAGCAGGATAATATATTTCAGTTTGAATTTGTCGACCTGGTCCACCACCACTCCCAAAGCCACCTGTACGTGTAGGGTCGTTAAATGTAAATGTGCGATGCCCAACAGCATATTGCGCAAATAATGCTGATGCAAAAATTATAAATGTGAAAGTGATTAGCAGCTTTTTCATACGGTATGTAATCTTTGGTTGATGTGAAACAAATGTATAACCTGCAAATGGTAAAAAAGTTCCTCAAAAAAAATAGAATATCAGATGTTTTTAAATTTTACTATTGTATTTTCGCATTATGCTGATAATTCAAAAATTAGTTCGATTAACTCCTCCTCATTTACTGGAAGAGTTTAAAAAATATTTGGAAAGCAATAATGCTCAGCTTTCATTAAAATTAATTTCCATTATTAGTAAACAAAAAAATGCAGAAATAAGCAGCGATAAATTATGTAAAGCAGTTTATGGAAGTACTACAGAAAAAGATAAAAAAAATTTATTTCAACTTAGCCATCATACTTTTAAATTAAGCGGATTTTTGAGTAAAAATTATCCATCATACATTCATTCAAATTTTATTGAACTTGAATCTTTAATTAATAAAGGAGAAAAGGAGGAGGCTAACAAGTTAGCACAAATTATTTTAGATGTTTCGGAAAAAATTGAAGACTTTGATGCGCAAGCTCGAATTTTAAAGTTTTTTGCTCAACAGTCATTTATTCTCGAAAGCAGAAACGAAACATTAAAATACATTCATAAATTAGAAGAGGTATTCGAAAATCAAAAAAGCTTTATATCGCTTTATAGTTACTTGCGACATAATCTCAATTTTAAGATTAAAAACAGTTTAGAAAAAAAAGAAATTGAAAAACATTTAAGTTTTTTTGAATCGTTTAAAAAAAGTAAATCTTTGGTTGTTTCTATAATCGCAAGATATGGGTATTGTTATACTTTAAGTTTTTTAAACGACACAAGATTTTATTCCGATGAAATTATCAATGAAGTAAATGAATTAATAAAAGATCAGGAAAATCATTATTATTTAGTAATGAATTTTGCAGATGATATTTTGTTAAATTCTGAATATTTAAAATTAAAACATTTATTGGCATTTAATAATGAAGAGGAGTTGCATAAGCGTTCATACGAAATGATTCATAAACGGCCTGCTCAATTATTTTGGAAAAGTTATATAAATACTCCGTTAATCGTTAATCTTAGCATTCAGGCTAGTTATTATCTAACACGTTTTGGTTTCCCTTACAAACAAAATGCTCAAGATTTAATACCAGATAATGTAAAAGAAGAATTAACATTTTTAAAAAATACATGCGAAGAATTAATTATAAATTCTAAATCTTGGGATGAAGGAATGTATGTGCGTTATGTTAATTTATGCACCATATATGCAAGCTTTTTAATTTTAGGTGAAAAGAATGAAATAAAAAAAGCAGTTGAAATGCTCGAAAGAACTTTAATTTCTTATCAGCAAATTAATTTTCAAAAATTATACGATGCCTTATTCGGAATTTTAATTATGGGCTATTTTGCATTAAAAGAATATGAACAAGTAGCTGAATGCTATAAACGTTATGAAAAACTTACCTCTAATACTGCAAGAAATCAAGAAAACGATTTAACAATAAAAGCATTTTATTATGCAGCGCAATGGTTGCAAAATCAACGAAAACAATACGAAGAAAAATTAAGTAAAACAATCCATGCAGCAAGCGAAGCTAAGCTATATCAAACTGAAAAACTATTAATAGAATTGGTTAATTACTTTAATATACCCATTAAAAAACAATAAAATGAAAAAGAATTTTCTTTTGTATTTTATCTTTTTCTTTTCAATAACATCTGCATTTTCTCAATACGTATTGCAACTAACTAACTTGCATACAGGCGAAGTTGTTTGTTATAAAGAAGGTGCAATATTAGCTTATCAACCATCATGGGAAAATAATATAATATACGGCAAATTAAATAAAGTTAATTCACAATCATTATTAATTGATGAAAATGAATATCAACTTGAAGAAATAATAATTTATGGCGCACATACTAAAACACGACAAGTAGTTGGAGATATTTTGGAGTTTATGGGTAATGCATTATTAATATCAGGGCAATTTACAACCTATTCCGGTTTTGAAATTATACGTAATGGAGAATCATTTTATATTGCTGCCGGTGGAGTAGTGAGTGGAGTAGGATTATGTGTATGGGGAGTTGGTTATATAGTAAATTTTGTAATGGCTCCGGCTATTAAAACCATAAAACCGCAGTATCATGAAAAAGGATGGACTGCAAGTATTACCGCAACACCAATTAAAGAAACTACAACCGAACTATATGGTTATTAAAACTTAATTCATGATAGTATTTCCAAATGCCAAAATAAATATTGGTTTAAACATAGTAGAAAAAAGAGAAGATGGTTATCATAACATTGAAAGCATATTTTTTCCTGTAGGTTGGAAAGATGCACTTGAAGTTATAATTGATAAAAAAAGTAGTAACGGTAATGTATTTTTTACTTCTTCAGGTCTGCCAATACCTGGCGAGGTTAATGATAATTTGTGTGTTAAGGCATATCGAATTATTCAGAAAGATTATGATTTGCCTGCCATTAAAATTCATTTGCATAAAAACATACCAATGGGAGCAGGATTAGGGGGAGGGTCTTCCGATGCTGCTTTTTGTATTAAAGCTATTAATGAAGTTTGTGAATTAAATTTAGCATGGGGCGAAATGCATTATTATGCCAAGCAATTAGGAAGCGATTGTTCGTTTTTTATAACTAATAAACCCGCTTATGCTACTCAAAAAGGAGATGTTCTTGAGCCAATTTCTGTTAATTTAAGCGGTAAATATATTCTGATAGTACATCCGGGAATTCATGTTTCTACAGCACAAGCATATGCCGGAGTAAAACCTCAAAAAGCATTGTATAATTTAGAAGAGGTAGTATTAAATGAGCCGATAGAAAACTGGAAAAATAAAGTTGTAAATGATTTTGAAAAATCAGTGTTTGAACAACATTCAGAAATAAAAAGTATAAAAGATAAAATGTATCAATATGGTGCTGTTTATGCATCCATGAGTGGAAGCGGATCTGCTGTATATGGAATTTTTAATACCGAACCTCAAATTGAATTTAATCCAAGTTATGCAGTTTTTAAAGAAAAGATAAGCTGATTAAAAATTTCGAAATATGAAAATCCTCATTCTTCAATACCTTAAGTATAATCTTTGGGCAAATACAATAATAGCTAATTTAATTACTGAAAAAGCTCTTGATTTATTAGATAAAGAAATACCAAACAGCTTTCCAACGCTCAGAAAAACTTTGCTTCATATTTGGGATGCAGAAAATATATGGCTAACTCGGTTAAACAATTTGCCTGTTACTGATTGGCCAAGTAAAGATGTTTCTAAACACGCAAATGTATTGTTAAATCTAATTAAGCAGTCCGAAGATTTTATTGCTTATGTTGAATCGCAAGAAGAAACATGGTTAAACACAAATTGTACCTATATCAATATTAAAGGTGAAACATTTTCACAACCGGTTTACACAATAATTCTGCATTGTATGAATCATTCAACCTTTCATCGCGGTCAGATAATTTGTATGATGCGTCAATTGGGTTTTGAAAATCTTCCTTCAACAGATTTAATTACATTTAGCAGAAATTTTTAGATTTCTTTATAATTTTTATACTCTCCAATACGCCATCCGGTTAGCTTTTCAATTTGATATAGTAAATTATTTTTGAGCGATAATTTTTTTTGAGTGGGATCAAACGAAAATTTCCAATTGATAGCTTTAATTCTATCTTGCATAACTTTAGGATGCTCACCAACAAAATGTGCCAACGAATCAATTTGTGAATAGTCAAAAAAATCTGAATTCGGTATGTTTTTTTTCATCCATTCATCATTGTGCCATAACTTATTAAAAGATTTTTGTTTAGCTTGTTGCGCTTCGGGTGGTTTTACCCAGCCATAATGATAGATGTAGGCATCTATAGGTTTTACATGTAATTTTTTTTCATTTTTTCTAAAGCCCTGAGCATCTTTATAGGAACGAATGGCTTTATCATTTTTAATAATTCGAATTTCTTTTCTATACCATCTTCTTGAATCTCCAATATAATCATAAGAGCCATAAAAGTGGATATAATTAAATAGTAAACCATCAACATTTTTATCATTCTGATATTTAATCATTGCCGAACGAATGTTATCGTAATATTTTTCATGCATTATTTCATCGGCTTGAATGTATATTGCCCAATCACTTTCTTTTGATATGGCATCAAAGGCTTTATTGGTTTCAACGGCTAAAACTTTACCTCCTTCACGAAGATTATCATCCCAAATAGTTTCAATAATTTTAATTTTTTCTGAATCAATTGAACGAATTAATTCTATCGTATCATCTTCAGAATTTCCAACAGCAACAATTACTTCATCGCATAAAGGCAAAATGGAAAGTATGGCTTCCTTAATAGGATAGTCATACTTAATTGCATTGCGAACTATGGTAAAGCCACTTACTCGCATGTTTAAATGCCAGTGTAATTATGTGGACTAATTTTTTTAAGCTCTGCTTTAATAGCATCGCTCACGTTTAGTGTGTCTATAAATGCACTAATTTTATCTGATGTTATAACATCGTTTGTACGGGTGAGTTCTTTCAGCGCTTCGTATGGTTGAGGATAACCTTCTCTTCTTAAAATAGTTTGTATGGCTTCGGCTACAACAACCCAGTTGTTTTCTAAATCTTGATGTAATGCTTTAGGGTTCAATAAAATTTTATTTAATCCTTTTTCAAGTGATGTAAGCGCAATAAGCGTATGGGCTAAAGGAACGCCTATATTTCTTAAAACTGTAGAGTCTGTTAAATCTCTTTGTAATCTCGATATTGGAAGTTTTGCTGCAAAGTGTTCAAATAAGGCATTTGCCACACCTAAATTACCTTCTGCATTTTCAAAGTCAATTGGATTTACTTTATGTGGCATAGCGGAGGAGCCAATTTCTCCTTCTTTTATTTTTTGTTTAAAATATTCCATTGAAATATATAGCCACATATCTCTGCTAAAATCAATTAGTATATTATTGATTCTTTTCCAAGCATCGCTAAATGCGGCAAGGTTATCATAATGTTCTATTTGCGTAGTGTATTGTGAGCGATTTAGGCCTAATGTGTTATTTACAAAATTATTCCCAAATTCTTTCCAATTATAAGCAGGATAAGCTACATGATGAGCATTGAAATTTCCTGTTGCACCTCCAAATTTTGCACTGTATGGAATGGATAATAAATGTTCTTTTTGTTTTTGAAGACGCTCCACAAAAACCATTATTTCTTTTCCAAGTCGTGTTGGTGATGCCGGTTGTCCGTGTGTTTTAGCAAGCATGGCTATATCTTTCCATTCAATAGCAAATGCTTCCAGTTTAGCAATAATTAAATCTAAAGCAGGAATCATTATTTCATTTTGCGCTTCTTTTATAGATAATGGAATTGCTGTATTGTTTATGTCTTGTGAGGTTAATCCAAAATGAATAAACTCTTTATATTTGGTTAAGCCGAGTTCATCAAATTTTTCTTTCAAAAAATATTCAACGGCTTTTACATCGTGATTGGTACTTTTTTCAATTTCTTTAATTTTTTGCGCATCATCTAAATTAAAGTTGCGATATATATAGCGTAACTTATCAAAAATGTTTTTATCAATGTTTCTTAATTGAGGTAAAGGTAACATGCATAATTCTATAAAATATTCAATTTCTACTTGAACTCTATATTTAATAAGTGCAGCTTCAGAAAAATAAGTTGCGAGTTTATCGGTTTGTTTTCTATATCGACCGTCAATTGGAGAAATGGCAGTAAGTGAATTTAATTCCATTTGTATAAAATAAAATATGTTATGTAATTTTAATTATATTTTTCTTAATTCAAAATTTTTACCAAGGTACAATCTTCTTACTTCTTCATCTGCAGCTAATTCTTCGGCTGTCCCGGATTTTAGAATATTACCGTCATATAATAAATAGGCTCGTTCGGTTATAGAGAGTGTTTCATGTACATTATGATCGGTTATTAATACTCCAATATTTTTTTGTTTAAGTTTTATAACAATTCCTTGAATGTCTTCAACGGCAATTGGGTCAACGCCTGCAAAGGGTTCATCAAGTAAAATAAATTTTGGGTTTGCCGCCAATGCGCGTGCAATTTCTGTTCTTCTTCTTTCGCCACCTGATAATAAATCTCCTCTGTTTTTTCGTATATGTTGTAATCCAAATTCATTTAATAATTCTTCTAATTTTTCATCTTGCTCTTGTTTATTTAAATTTCTAATTTCTAATACTGCTCTTATATTATCTTCCACGCTTAGTTTTCTAAATACCGATGCTTCTTGCGGTAAATATCCAATTCCTTTTTGTCCTCTTTTATACATTGGTTCAGAAGTAATATCTTCATTATCTAAAAATATTTTTCCCTCATTGGGTTTAATTACTCCAACCACCATGTAAAATGATGTTGTTTTTCCTGCTCCGTTTGGGCCGAGCAATCCTACTATTTCTCCTTGTTTAACCTCAAACGATACGCCTTTTACAACGGTTCTGCTTTTATATTTTTTTACAATTTGTTCAGCTCGCAAAATCATATAATTAAATTAAAAATTAAATTGGTAAGTAACTCTAATACCAAATTTTTGAATATTAGGATTATCAAGATAGGTTAAGCGCCATAGACCATCAACTCTAATAAAACGTAAAATGTTTTCAATTCCTGCTCCTACTTCTATATATGGCATTTTTTCCAACGTATTCATATTAGCTGGAAAAATCAACTCCTCTTTATTTTCATTTCTAAGTGTACCATATACGGCTTTACCAAGAATTACTTCGCGTAACTTAAGTTTACGAATGAGTGGGATTTTATTAAAGAAAAATCCGTTAAAATGCTGTGTAAGCATCAGGCTCACATATTGGTCGCTGGCAAATTCAAAAAAATTCATCATGTTAAACGCGTATTGGTCGTAGGAGTATGTTTCGTTTCCGTTATGTAATTCTAAAAGCGGGTAGGGAAGCTTGCCCCATATTTTGCCTGTTTCAAAAATATAGTCAAAATATCCAAATGGTTTGGTTCTTAAAAAACCGGAAATGTTTATGGTTGCTCTATGAAAATTATAATCGCTCTTCAATATATCTTTTATTCCATAGGTGTAGTAAAGTTGAATAATTGGATAACGCGTACCTAAACTTATTCTGTCAAATTCTCCTTGAACATATTTTTCTTTGTAAGCAAATCGTGTTTTAAAGGTGATATCTGCAGTTTGAATGTTTTTTTTGAAAGCTATGGTACTATCTGGTAAGTAATATTCGTATGAAAGCGCTCCCTTTGGTGTTAGTGTTCTATGGCTTAATACAATTCTCGATGAAAATCCATTAAACCATTCTCTTTCAATATATCCTTTATATTCTTCAACTAATGTAAGTTTATTAAATGGATTTCTTCTAAATGCAGATGCCAGTATATTATCTTGTCTGAGTGCATTGGGGCTTTGACCCAGTTGTTCCATATCGTATTTAAAATTTCCTCCTATAAAAAAACGAGGTTTTTTCGATAAAAAATACATAGCGCTTACTCCGTACTTGAATTGCTCGTCTTTTAATCCGTAGGCTAAATACGATTCGAGCATTAATCGAGTGCTGAAAGCATTGCTTGTTCTGCCGCCAATTCTAAATCGGCTTCCTTCAACTTTATTAAAACTGTATGTAGTAAAATATGGTCCGAGTTCAACATTACCCCAAACTTTATATCCGGTTAATATCATTTGTATAATTTCGACATACGATTTAAACCTTGGAACATTTTTAACTGAATCTACCATTTGATAAATTGCCTTTTCTTGTTCGGTTAGTGTATCATGTCTTGCTATGCTCCAATAATCTTCTCCTTTGTTTCGGGCATCATCTAACACAATTACGTTTTCGGTTCCTTTATATTTTTCAACAGGGGCAGGTTCGTTTATTTTAATGTTTTTATACGAAGTGGTTTTTCTGCCATAAAATCCAAGTGCACTGTTGCTGATGTTAAAATCTACAATTAATTGGTCTTTGGTAAGCATCCAAATGGTATCTACCAAATTAAATTCTTGATATGCAGAAAATTCTTTAATAAAATTGATATTGGCATCTGCGCCAATAGATAAGTTA
Organism: Bacteroidia bacterium; assembly: GCA_046299555.1. Taxonomy (GTDB): domain Bacteria; phylum Bacteroidota; class Bacteroidia; order JACCXN01; family JACCXN01; genus CALKJP01. Next base: position 239,054 of record JBKBHS010000003.1, on the reverse strand, counting down.
ATTTTTTTTATGGCAAAAGTTGTGTCAGTAACCCAAAAATCTCCCGAAAAAGTTGGCTCTTGTAATCGTTTGGGCATAAAATTGATGTTATAACACCATTTTCCGTCAATAGTGGCACTATCAACTAAATAATATTTATAGTACATTAATCCGGATGTAGAAATGGGGCTTACAAATGCTTTTCCAAATACCAAAACAAAATTGTCGTAAATATTTACATTTTGGTACATATCGCCCATAAATTGATTTACGCTTTCGTTTTTAACCCCTGAAACTCTGGATGCTTTAATATATTCTCGATATGCTTTGGGTTCTCTTCTATAATATACATCCGATACGGTTTCAGTTATGAACATGGGTAAATAGGGCTTTTTACCACTCGAATCAACATAATCAAAAATAAACTCAAAACCTTTAAACATTTTTTTGTTTTTATATTCTTCATCAATGTTATTAATATCAAACTCAATTTTGTTGTAAGCTTCGTATTGATAGTAGTCTAATTTATCTTTATCGTTGTCTTTTTTATTTTTCCATATATTTCTCAAAATCGCATGTGCCGGATTTTCTCCGGCTTTCACAACAAATTCTTTAAGTTCAATACTGCTTGGTTCGAGTTCAAAATTTATTTGTTGGGCTTTATATTTTATTACCGGCTTAATAACGGTTTTATAACCTAAATATGAAACCATTATCGAATCAACTCGTTGGTTGGTTTCAATTAAGTATTTGCCGTCAATATCGGTAGTAGTACCAATGGTTGTACCTTTAAATAATATGTTAACAAAGGGTAGCGTTTCTTTGGTTTGAGCATCAATTACTTTACCATATACACGAGTAGATTGTGCATGAGTGAAGCTTACGGCCACAATCGCAAATAAAATTATGCTAATGTATTTCTTGTAGAAAGATTTCAAAGTGTAGTAGCAAATTAATTGTTTTCATGAAGTGCTTCCCAAAACTCTAAGGCTCTTCGGGTGTGTGGAATAACAATGGTACCACCTACTAAATTGGCAATGGCAAAAACTTCCATTATTTCTTCGGTGGTAGTTCCGGCTTCTTTAGCTTTACCTAAATGATAAGCAATGCAATCGTCACAACGAAGAACCATAGATGCAACCAAGCCTAATAATTCTTTTGTTTTCATTGGTAAAGCTCCGTCTTGATAGGCGTTCGCATCAATGTTAAATATACGTTTTAAAACAAGATTATTTTGTGCAAGAATTTTTTCATTCATTTTTGCACGATAAGCATTAAAAGCATCTACTTTTGAAGACATGTGTTTTAAGTATTTTTATGTAATAACTTCTTTTCTACCGAAGCGGATATAAAAATACTTATTTCATACAATATGATAATGGGTATAGCCACTAAAATTTGACTGGTAACATCAGGCGGGGTTATAACGGCTGAAATAAATAAAACGGCAATTATAGCGTGTTTTCTGTATTTTCGCATAAAAGCCGGAGTTACTAAACCCAGTTTTGAAAGTATATATACCAAAATAGGTAGTTGAAAAACTATTCCTGACGACATACATAAAGTTACTGTTGTTGAAATATACGATCCTAAGCTTATTTGATTTAATACTTGTTCGCTTACTTTATAATTTCCTAAAAAATTAACCGAAAGGGGAAGAATTAAAAAATATCCGAATAAAACGCCTATGATAAATAATGAAGAAACGTAAAATACAAACCCACGAGTATTTTTTCTTTCATGTTCATGAAGAGCAGGTTTTAAAAAACTCCAAATTTCCCAAACAACATAGGGTAAAGCTAAAATTAAACCACTAAATAACGATATGATTACATCGGTTGAAAATTGCCCCGACATATCTATATTTATCAAAGTAATTGGTATTTCTTTTATACAAAGAGAATCATCGCCCGTAAGCAATGTAGTAAGCTTACATAATAAACGATAAGTTATAAAATCAGGATTTTTGGGAGCAATAATTATATAATCGAATATATAGTTGCTAAAAGTAAAAGCAATAATGGCCATTATAAGTATTGCCGCAGCAGAACGAATAATATGCCAACGGAGAACTTCCAAATGGTCTAAAAACGACATTTCTGCCTGATTATTAGTTTGCTCACCTTTCATATAAGCGGCAAAGATACATTTATTGTTCAATAAATTATTTTTTATATAAGCTGCAATTTGCTTGATACCGATTTATAAATTTGTATTTTAGTGCTCCAAAATTTAAAAATTATGCATGCAGCAGTAGCAGGTAATATTGGTTCAGGAAAAACAACTTTAACTACGCTTTTGGCAAAACATTACAATTGGGAACCTCATTACGAAGACGTTGATCAAAACCCATATCTCAATGATTTTTATGAAGATATGCATCGTTGGTCTTTTAACCTACAAGTGTATTTTTTAAACAGTCGTTTTAATCAAATTCTTGAAATACGTGAAAAAAAGAAAAAGGTAATTCAAGATAGAACTATTTATGAAGATGCCTTTATTTTTGCTCCCAATTTACACGCCATGGGCTTAATGACTACCCGCGACTTTGAAAACTATTTTTCATTATTTACATTAATGGATAAGTTTATTAAAGCCCCTGATTTGTTAATTTATCTTAGAGCGTCAGTGCCAACCTTAGTTAATCAAATTCAAAAAAGAGGAAGAGAATATGAAAATGCCATACGATTAGATTATTTAAAACGCTTAAACGAGCGCTACGAAGCTTGGATTAGCACCTACGATAAAGGAAAACTATTGATTGTAGATGTAGATGAAAACAATTTTTCAGAAAACAAAGAAGATTTAGGAAAAATTATTAGCATGATTGATGCTGAAATAAACGGTCTTTTTTAAAAAAAAATAAATTTTAAATTTTTGTAAACCCTGTTACTACAGGGTTTTTATTTATGATATATCAAAAAGATTTAGAAGCTGCCCAAAAACATCGAGTAGAAAATAAAAAACTATACGAGTATTTAAAAAAGAAAAAACCTGCAGATTTAGACAATCAAGTGCATTCTTTGCATGATGAAGTATTTGAAGAGATAGATTGTCTTAAATGTGCTAATTGCTGTAAAACAACCAGCCCAATATTTACCCCAAAAGATATTGATAGAATTGCCAGACGATTAAAAATAAGACCTTCAGATTTTATTGAAAAATATTTACATATTGATGAAGATAATCATTACGTACTTAATCAATCGCCATGCTTGTTTTTAGACAGTGAAAATTATTGCAGCATATACAACGATAGACCAACTGCATGTAAAGAATATCCGCATACCCAAAGAGTTCGCTTTTATCAAATTAGTGAGCTTACTTTCCTAAACACTTTTGTATGTCCTGCCGTAAGCAGAATTACTGAAAAACTTAAAAAAATTTATTAATGATAATATCTGATTTAAAAAAAATAAATTATAAAAATCATTTGTCTTTAAATGTAGGGGGGATATGTATGATTATTAAACTTAAATTAAACCACAAAAAAAATATAACAATTTGTAACGTTTGATGTTGCTTAATCGTAAATATCGCTAAAACTTTAAAAATAGATTTTATGTCATTGCCTGATTTAAAGAATATAGCGTTAATAGAGAAGGAAAAAATTGCTGATTTAAAATTTCCTTCCGAAGAAGTATTAAAAACTAAAGAAGAAATTACACAGCGCAGAAGCGATCTTGAAAAAGCAACAATACTTGGAAACGCGCATAGAGGCAAAATAAAAATTATTTTTGAAGACTCAGAAGGTTTAAAAAAAGTAGATACAACTATTTGGGCAACTACCGAAAAAAATATAATTTTAAAACAAGGAGTTATAATTCCTATTTGTAGAATACATCAAGTGAGATTTATTTAGTTGGTTAATTGGTTATTGAAAACAAGGGGAGGTTAAACAATATTAACCTCCCCTTGTTTTTTAATACATTTACATCATGAAAATAGAAGAACTAAAACCTGAACAAAAACAATTTGCCGATAGGCTTTTTTTAATACTGGCAGGAATTTTTATAGCCTCATTAGTAGCTTGTAATCTTATATTTCAAAAATTTTTTACATGGTCGCCTCTGGGATTATACACTTTTGAAATTTCGGTTGGAATTATTCCTTATCCAATTACATTTTTGGTAACCGATATAATATCGGAAATTTACGGTCGTAAAAAAGCCAATCAAGTAGTTACGGCCGGATTAATTACAAGCTTATTTGTTTTTTTAATTGTATTATTAGCCATTAAAGCAGATGCTACCTCATGGTCTCCGGTTGATAATCAAACCTTCTCAAAAGTTTTTGGATTAACGGGTATTTCGGTAGGCGCTTCAATGGCGGCATATTTAATTGCACAATATATTGATATTCGAATTTTCCATTTTTGGAAAAATTTAACACAAGGAAAGCATTTGTGGCTTCGAAATAATGGTTCTACTATATTGTCACAATTGGTTGATACCGCAACAGTATTAGTATTGTTAAGTTCAGCAGGTGCTATAGGTTGGGATAAATTTTGGAACTTATTATTAAACGGATTTTTATTTAAAGTTATAGTTGCATTAATGGATACTCCGTTTTTTTATTTGGCAACTTACCTTTTAAGAAAGAAATTTAATTTGGCTTTAGGTGAAGAAATACAAGAATGAGAATTATTACTTGTCAAATTCTTTAACCAAAAAATAGGTGCCAATACCGATTGCCAATCCGGCAGCACTTGATTTTAAAGCATTTTGAATTTTTTTGCTTCGAGCTACACGCTCATAGCCTTGAATATAAGTTTCTTGTTCTAGAAATTTTTCATTTCTAACAGTTTTTCTATCGATTATTATGTATGGAATAAGGTTACCGGCAGTGTAAACCAATGGCGCTCCAAGAAGAATTAATGATTCCATGGCAAAAAAACCCGCACCGGCTCCGGCAATTAATCCTAAAACAGTAGTCATAGGCGATTTATAACCTTTCATAGCGTCTTGTTCTCCATATATAAAATAGCGCATTTCATCCACAGTAAACCAATTGCCTTTAGTGGTGTCTTGTTGATAAAATACTTTTTCTTGTCCATTTGCAAATTTTATTGAAAAAACACGGTAGGTATCAATTATTAATTTTTCTTCTCTCCCTTTCTTTACAAATTCGCAAGTAATTACATTTTCATTTTCTTGATATACTTTACAAGGAATAATATGCCCCGTAAGCAATACAATAGTATCTTGAGCCTTAGTTATTATAGCCAACGAAAGAAAAATGGATATAATGAAAGCTTTTTTCAATCCTAATTTTTTATATTCAAATGTAAATTAAAAAAAAGGATTAACAATATTTGAACAGAACTATTTATACACTTTGAATGTTAGTATATTTGCTCACAATTTTTAATCACACTTTATATAATATGTATACCGATAATTTTTCTACAAGACATATTGGCCCTAATCTTCAAGAAACAGAGGCAATGCTTAAAACCATAGGAGTAGAATCGCTTGACCAACTAATAGAAGAAACTGTCCCGGCTAATATACGACTCAACAAAACTTTAGAAATTGCGCCAGCAATGAGTGAGTATGAGTATTTAAAACATTTAAAAAAAATAGCAGCAAAAAATAGAGTTTTTCGTTCATATATAGGTTTAGGATATTACAATACGATAGTACCTTCTCCGATTCAACGAAATATTTTAGAAAATCCGGGTTGGTACACTGCATATACTCCATATCAAGCTGAAATTGCACAAGGGCGTTTGGAAGCATTGTTAAACTTTCAAACCATGATTTCAGATTTAACCGGATTGCCGATTGCAAATGCTTCACTTTTAGACGAAGGAACAGCAGCTGCTGAAGCAATGATAATGCTGTATAATTCGAGAAATAAAGAATTGGTAAAAAATGAAGCGAATAAATTTTTTGTTTCTGATGAGTGTTTCCCTCAAACTATAGATGTTTTAAAAACCCGTTCAGCGCCATTAGGTATTGAATTAATTATTGGAGATTATCGCACTTTTGTTCCGGACGGAAAAGTTTATGGTGCTTTATTACAATATCCGGCAAAAGATGGAAATATTGAAAATTACAGCGAATTTGTCAAAAAAGCGCATGAAAATAATATGTTGGTTGCGGTAGCAGCTGATATTTTAAGCTTATCATTGCTAACTCCTCCTGGAGAATGGGGGGCTGATGTTGTTGTTGGAAGCTCACAACGCTTTGGAGTTCCAATGGGATTTGGAGGACCGCATGCTGCTTATTTTGCAACTAAAGACGAATTTAAACGAGTTATTCCCGGTCGTATTATTGGCGTTTCAATCGATGCACAAGGCAATAGAGCATTGCGAATGGCTCTTCAAACACGTGAACAACACATTAAGCGCGATAAAGCTACTTCCAATATTTGTACCGCGCAAGCATTATTAGCTATTATGGCTAGTATGTATGCCGTTTATCATGGCCCAAAAGGAATTAAGGCAATTGCAAATCAAGTTCATAAATCAACAACACTACTTGCAAGCTTATTAAAAAAAGCCGGCTATAACTTAAAATATAACTTATATTTTGATACGATTTGTGTTTCAGTAGATTCGAATAAAATTGAAATCATTCGTAAAAAAGCCTTAGAAAAAGAAATTAACTTTAGATATAACTCTGATAATATTTGTATTTCAATTGATCAAACAGTTTCGGTTGAAGATTTAATGGATATACTTTCTGTTTTTGATGTTCAAACATCAATTAAATTATCCGATATTGAAAATGCTCCAAATATTATAGAAGTATCTCCATTAAACAGAACATCCAATTATTTAACACATCCTGTATTTAACAGCTATCATTCAGAGTCGGAATTAATGCGTTATATAAAGCGATTAGAAAATAAAGATTTATCACTTACGCATTCCATGATTTCGTTGGGTTCATGTACAATGAAACTCAATGCGGCAAGCGAACTTTATCCCATCAGTTGGCCTGAATTTGCAAACATACACCCATTTGTTCCGGCTGAACAAGTTCAGGGATATCACGAAATATTCAAGCAATTAGAAAAAGATTTATGTGAAATTACAGGATTTGCAGCCATGTCGTTTCAGCCAAATTCCGGAGCTCAAGGCGAGTATACAGGTTTAATGGTAATACGAGCATATCATTTAAGCAGAGGAGATTTTCAACGAAATGTTGCGCTAATACCATCTTCAGCACATGGAACCAATCCTGCAAGTGCAGCCATGGCAGGCATGAAAATAGTAGTAGTTAAATGCGATGAAAAAGGGAATATTGATATAAATGACTTACGTGAAAAAGCAGTTCAGTATAAAGATACCTTATCTTGTTTAATGGTTACTTACCCATCAACACACGGAGTGTTTGAAGAAGGAATTATTGAAATTACTAACATTATTCACGAAAATGGAGGGCAAGTTTACATGGATGGCGCCAATATGAACGCACAAGTAGGTTTAACCAGTCCAGGTAAAATTGGTGCAGATGTATGTCATTTAAACTTACATAAAACATTTGCTATACCTCATGGTGGAGGGGGGCCGGGAATGGGGCCAATTGGTGTAGCTAAACATTTAGCTCCATTTTTACCTTCACACTGCGAAGTTAAAACAGGAGGAGAAAAAGGAATTCATGCAGTTTCATCAGCGCCTTGGGGAAGCGCATCAATTTTATTAATCTCTTATGGGTATATTAAAATGTTAGGTGCTGAAGGGCTAACCAATGCAACCAAATATGCCATATTAAATGCTAATTACATTAAGGCAAGACTAAGTGCTCACTATAATATTTTATACACCGGTAAAAACGACCGCTGCGCACATGAAATGATTTTAGATTGTCGTGATTTTAAGCGCACAGCGGGAGTAGAAGTGGCTGATATAGCAAAAAGATTGATGGATTATGGTTTTCATGCTCCTACAGTGGCATTTCCGGTGGTTGATACCTTAATGGTTGAACCAACAGAAAGCGAATCTAAAGCAGAGTTAGATCGTTTTTGTGATGCCATGATTGCTATAAGAGAGGAAATTGAAGAGATTGTGCAAGGTAAGGCTGATAAAGCAGATAATGTATTAAAACATGCACCTCATACAGCTTCGGTAGTTACAGCAAATAATTGGACAAGAAGTTATTCAAGAGAAAAGGCTGCTTATCCTTTAAGTTATGTAAGAGAGGCTAAATTTTGGCCAAGTGTAAGCAGAGTGGATAACGCTTATGGCGATAGAAATTTGGTTTGTACCTGCCTTCCAATTGAAGCCTACGCATAATTAATTAATTGAAAAATTACAAATTGAAGATTGGAAGATTAATTAGTTAGAACGTATTAATGTGTAAAAGTTTTAAGGTTAAGAATGTATGCGAATAACGAATATTTTACTAATTAAAATATCGTAAATCTTAATACTTTTATCCGATTAAAAACTAGTGGCCAATGGCTATTTACTAAATCACTAAATCAAAAACTCAGTCTTCTGTAACCTGTTATCTGATTTCTATAAAACGGCTTACGCCTTATGCAAATGTTAAATTTTCTATTATTAAAATAGTTTTATTGAAATATTAAATTTCTATTACTACATTTGTGAAATAAGTTTAACCAAAATCGTTATAACAATGAAAAAAATCTACTCATTAATTGCATTACTTGGAGTTAGTACTGCAATTTTGGCTCAATCAAATAATGTATTTGAAAAGTACCAACATTTACGTACGGCCAATAAAATCGAAAAAAATAAAAATGTTGACCGTTTCACCGGTTCAAAATTTATCGACTACGAAGGATATGAATCTTATGTAATTGACCAAAACGGTGGTGAATTATATACATTTATTCAATGGGTAAATAAGCTATATGCACCAAATTTAGATTTTTTTAGTGTTACACAAACCTTTGATAGTTTAATTGTAACCGATGATTATCAAGTTTGGGATAGTGAAAACTATTTCGCTACACCTATGCGAATAGATAGCGTATATATGACTATTCACCACCAAAATAACTCAAGTGCAGAAGACTCTATTTTTATTAATATAATAGAATTAAGTCCATTTACAACTAATCCATTAACAAGCTCCCGTCCTACCAATACAGTTTTATGGGCTGATACTATCATTACAACTACATCATTGACAGGTCCTCCCGGCCCTACTGGTTACCCTGTTCAAGTATTAGCATTTCCTGTGAACTATAATTTACCTGCTAACAAGCGTTTTGGAGTAAGAGTTACTTTTTCAGGTCCAAATACAGATTCTTTAGCAATTCTTACCGGTTTACCACATTTCCCAGGTCAGCCATGTGCTAATCCAAATTTAGCTAGTTTAGGTATAGGCACATTAGATCCTGGTGCTTTATATCCAAGCGCTTTTGGAATGCTTAATAATAACGGTACCCCAATTGAAATACCAACTTCGGGAGGTGGAACATTATATTTTGATTGTGATAATGACGCAAGCGCAGATTTACCTGCTGAAGCTGCATTAAAAGTTTGGAGTATTTGGGTAAGGGTTAGCGAATTAGTAGGAGTGAATGAAAGTGCTAACAAACAATTCCGCGTTTCTCAAAACATGCCAAACCCTGCATCAAACAATACAGTTATTAAATATGAATTAAAAGAAAATGCTAATGTTGCATTACGCGTATTTGATATTGCAGGTAAAGAAGTTATGCATATAAATGAGGGAGCTAAATCTGCAGGTATTTATACAATAGAATTAAATACTGCAAGCTTACAAAATGGTGTTTATTTCTATACCTTTGAAGCAGGTAACGAAAAAGTTACTCGTAAAATGACTATAGCAAAATAACTATCAATTTAATTTATTTTAAAAAGCCTCTCTACTACAGAGAGGCTTTTTTTTATGTATATTAAGAGTAAAAGAAAAGCAAAAACAAATCATGTATCTTCGTGTTATCTTTTAAAAATAGAAATTATGGGATACAGTAGCTTACAAGCGTGTATTGCAGACTTAGAAAAACATAAAATGTTAATTCGTATCAAAGAAGAAGTTGACCCCTATTTAGAAATGGCTGCAATACATTTGCGAGTTTTTGAAGCAAATGGCCCTGCTTTATTGTTTGAAAATATTAAAGGCTCAAAATTTCAGGCTGTATCTAATATTTATGGAAATAAGCAACGAACAGAATTTATATTTAGAGATACCATAGAAAGTGTAAAAAACTTGATTCGTCTCAAAGGCGACCCTATGGCTGCATTAAAGCAACCACATCGTTTTATTGGAACAGCTATTAAAGCATTAAATGCTTTACCCAAAAAAGTTAGCACAGGGCCAATTTTATATAATGAAATAAAAATTTCTGATTTACCACAAATTCAATGCTGGCCAATGGATGGTGGCGCTTTTATTACATTGCCGCAAGTTTATTCAGAAGATATAGATAGGCCCGGGGTAATGAATGCCAATTTAGGGATGTATCGTATTCAACTGAGTGGGAATGAATATATAAAAGACAAGGAAATTGGTTTGCATTATCAACTTCATAGAGGTATAGGCGTTCATCAAACCAAAGCTAACGCAAAAAACTTACCTCTTAAAGTGAGTGTTTTTGTTGGCGGCCCTCCCTCGCATGCCTTTGCCGCGGTAATGCCATTACCGGAAGGAATTTCAGAATTAACTTTTGCAGGTGCATTGGGAGGAAGAAGATTTAGATACATAACAAGAGACGGATATACAATTTCTGCTGATGCTGATTTTGTAATATGTGGAGAAATTTATCCCAACGAAAATAAACCCGAAGGCCCTTTTGGAGATCATTTGGGTTATTACAGTTTAAAACATGATTTCCCGGTAATGAAGGTACATAAGGTGTACCATAAAAAAAATGCGATTTGGCCATTTACGGTTGTTGGTCGTCCGCCTCAAGAAGACACAGCCTTTGGAGATTTAATCCATGAATTGACAGGTGATATAATTCCAAAAGAAATTCCCGGAGTACACGAAGTTCATGCAGTTGATGCTGCAGGAGTGCATCCATTATTACTTGCAATTGGAAGCGAACGTTACACTCCATATTATAAAGAAAAAAAACCTCAGGAAATTTTAACCATAGCCAATCATATATTAGGAACGGGCCAAATGAGTTTGGCCAAGTATTTATTTATTGCTGATAAGAGCGATAACCCAAATTTATCTACCCATCGAATTGAAGAATTTTTTATACATGTATTGGAAAGAGTTGATTGGACAAGAGATTTACATTTTTATACCAATACTACCATAGATACTTTAGATTACAGTGGAAGCAGTTTAAATAATGGTTCTAAAGTAGTTATTGCAGCAGCCGGTGAAAAGAAAAGAATTTTATCATCTTCAATACCTTTAAATTTTAATGTTTCAACATTAATTAAAAGAGCAGATATTGCTTTGCCGGGAGTTTTAATTCTTCAGGCAGAAAAATTTACAACAGAAGTAGCAGAAAAGAATAAAATTAATGAATTGATACATTTTTTGGATAAACAAGATTTAACAGGTTTTCCATTAATTGTTCTGGCAGATGATAGCGAGTTTACTGCAAAAACGCTCAACAACTTTTTATGGGTAACTTTTACAAGAAGCAATCCATCGCACGATATTTATGGAGTAGAAGAGTTTTACGAGTATAAGCATTGGGGATGTAAAGGCTCACTCATAGTTGATGCCCGTATTAAACCACACCATGCTCCGGCTTTGGAAAAAGTTCCTGAAATTGAAAAAAAGGTTGATGCTCTTGGTGAAAAGGGAAAGTCGTTACATGGAATAATATAAAAAAATCCTCTCATTATTGAGAGGATTTTTTTATTAATGTTGTAACATCAATTTTTAAGCAATTCCCAATTTCTTTTTAAGACCTTCTGTAGTAATTGAACCTGGACGCTCTATTGGATGACCTAACGCTCTATCCCAAATTAAAGATGCTAATACTCCTAAGGCTCTTGAAACTCCAAATAATACAGTATAAAATTCAAATTCTTTAATTCCAAAGTGCATTAGTAAAGCTCCAGAGTGTGCATCTACATTAGGCCATGGGTTTTTAATTTTTCCGGTTGCTTCTAAAATTGGCGGAGCTACCTTATAAATTTTTTGAACGATTTCGCATAATTCATCAACTTTGTCGCCTTTTTTGATATAACGATTGTAAAAATCTTGTTGTGCAGTAAAACGTGGATCGGTTTTACGTAATACGGCATGGCCATAACCGGGAACTACTTTGCCTTCGGCTAAGGTTTTCTTAATATATTCTGCAATTTGTTCTTCAGAAGGATTAGAAGTACCAATTTCTTGTTGTAATTCTAAAATCCATTTAATTACTTCTTGGTTGGCTAATCCATGTAATGGACCTGCCAAGCCGTTCATCCCGGCTGCAAATGATAAATATGGATCACTTAAAGCAGACCCAACTAAGTGAGTAGTATGCGCAGATACATTTCCACCTTCATGATCTGCATGAATGGTCATGTATAAACGCATTAAGCGTTTTACATCAAATTCTTCATATCCCATCATATGAGCTAAATTAGCAGCCCAATCCAGCTTATGATCAGGTTCTATATGCTCATCATTTCTATATTTTTTTCTATAGATATAGGCTGCAACCCTTGGTAGTCGCGCAATTAAATTCATAGAGTCTTCATACGCATAGTCCCAATATTCTTTTTTATTTATTCCTTTAGCATAAGCAGCAGCAAATAATGATTCTGTTTGCATAGCCATTATTGCTATACTAAACATAGTCATTGGGTGGGTATTTTTGGGTAATTTATCTAAGGTGTCAAAAACATGTTTTGGAACAATGCTTCTACGTGCCCATTCATTACTAATAAAGCGAACATCTTCTTCTGATGGTAGTTCGCCAACAAGCATTAAGTAAAAAATTCCTTCAGGAAGTGGCTCGGTACCACCGGGAGCTTTAGGAAGTTTTTCTCTAAGTTCAGGTATTGAGTATCCTCTGAAACGTATTCCTTCTTCAGGATCTAATTTTGATGTTTCGGTAATTAAACCAATAATACCTTTCATTCCTTGGTAAACTTGAGCTACGGTATATTCACCAAGTTTCTTATCTCCATGTTCTTTAATTAAATTTTTTACTTCTACTGCCATTGGCATAGCTTTGTCGGCAAATTTTTGTTTCAGAGCGTCCATATGTATATTTTATATTTTGTGAAATTAAGTTAACAAGTGCACTAATATATAATTAGCTTAACAGATTGACAATTTTTTTGTTTTAAATATGAATTATAATTTACTTGAAACAATTTCGTTAATTCCTTGCGTTCTTTTTTCAAACACAAATCGAGCTCTTGTAAATTTATCAACCGGCCATCCTTGCCATAATACGTAATTACCGTTTCCATCTTTATAATTATAGGCTCCTACAGTAGAATCGGTAAATTCCCAAACCATGGTATTATATTCTTTTTTTTGATTTCCCCCTAATAGATTATTATTTTCTTTGGTAGGAAATGAAACGGAAACTCCTAAAAATTTATGATAAATGGTTTGTTGAAAATAACCTTGTCCAACTCCTAAAATTTCAAGAATGTCTTTAAGACCTCCTGCCGCTGCAGTAGCTTGTAATTTACCTTCAACAGTAAATGTATTTACTTGTCCGCTTTCTACAAAAAATTCGCCTGTATTGAAGCGGAAATTGGCGTAATCAAATACTTGTTTTATTTTAGCACTTACTTCTATCCATTTGCTTGGGCCATAAACAATATATGTAAACATTGGGCCTATTGTACCAACCATTCCATTATCATCGGTCAATTGCATAACTGTAACCGGAAATGCAATTTTAGATTTTATATCCTCTCCTTTAGAATCAGTAGCTTCTACTAATTCCCAGTTGCCCTGCATTAGAGTTTTTGTTGGAGGAGGTTCTTCTGTACAAGCTGTTTGCATCATCGCTAATGGAAGTACAAACAGTATAAAGATTTTCCAGTTTTTCATATGTTTTATTTTTGATGGTTTAACATTATTTATCTAAGGGACTATTTTAAAAACTTAAATGATTGGCCTGGATAAATTGCTGAATCGCCTAACATTTCTTCAATTCTAAGAAGTTGATTGTATTTGGCAATCCGGTCGGAACGTGATGCTGAACCTGTTTTAATTTGTCCACAATTTAAGGCTACTGCTAAATCGGCAATGGTAGAATCTTCAGTTTCTCCGGAACGATGACTCATAATGGAGGTATAAGAATTTACATGAGCCATTTGTACAGCATTAATGGTTTCTGTTAAGGTTCCTATCTGATTTACTTTAACCAAAATTGAATTGGCAATTCCTTTTTCAATACCTTGAGATAAACGTTTTGTGTTGGTTACAAATAAGTCATCTCCAACCAGTTGAACTTTATCTCCAATTAAGTTTGTCAACTCTGCCCAACCATTCCAGTCATCTTCTGCTAATCCATCTTCAATAGAAATAATTGGATACTTTTCAGTCCATTCTTTCCAAAACTGTGCCATTTGCGAAGAAGTTAATTTTTCGCCATTTGATTTTTTGAAATGATACATTTTTTCATCTTCAATCCATAATTCTGATGTAGCAGCATCCATAGCAATGTAAATGTCTTCTCCGGGCTTGTATCCTGCGGCTTCTATGGCTTGAAGAACGGTTTGTAAAGCTTCTTCGTTTGATTTTAAATTGGGAGCAAATCCTCCTTCGTCTCCTACATTTGTAGATAATCCTTTTTTCTTTAATACTGATTTTAAGTGATGGAACACTTCTGTCCCCATTCTTAAAGCCTCACTGAAAGTTGGTGCGCCAACAGGCATTATCATAAATTCCTGGAAATCTATCCCATTATCAGCATGAGCTCCACCGTTTAAAATATTCATTAAAGGAATAGGAAGTGTGCAAGCATTTACACCGCCTACATAACGGTATAATGGTTGGCCTGCTGTTTCTGCAGCTGCTTTTGCACAAGCCAACGAAACTCCTAAGATGGCATTAGCGCCTAAATTAGATTTATTATCGGTTCCATCTAATTCAATCATGGTTTGGTCAATAGCGATTTGATCAAAAATGTACATTCCGTTTAATTCTTGCGCTATAACGGTGTTTACATTCTGTACAGCTTTTTGAACTTCTTTACCTAAATAACGTCCTTTATCACCATCGCGTAATTCCACAGCTTCATGAACTCCGGTAGAAGCACCTGAAGGTACTGCAGCTCTTCCAAAAGTTCCTCTATCCGTAACAACATCTACTTCAATAGTTGGATTTCCTCTTGAGTCTAAAATTTGACGAGCGTGAATCTGAGCAATATTTCCCATATTTAATTTTAATTTTTAATTTAGCTTAATGTTGCAAAGGTGAGAAAATAATTTATTTTAATAAAGCAACTGTTACTTTATTTATGAGTCTTTAAAATATGAAATTAAGAATTCAAAGAGCGATAAAATTTATTCTACTATTTACATTTTATTTAAATAAATTAAATGCTCAACAGTTTCCAAATCCGGCAACATTATCTACCGGACAAGGCGCTCAAGGCACAAATGATCCTATTTGGCAAGTATCAGATTGGTTTTATACTCTGCCCCAAAGTCCACTAACATTAAATTATGTACCTGCTTATATATCGAATAATTGTGCCCCTGGAGCATGGATAGATCCAACCACTTTGCCACCGCCTGTTAATAATGGTAATTGGATTTCAGGTTCAGATATGATATGCTCAGGAAATGCAGGGTATAGATATTTTAGACTTACATTAAACCTCCCTCCCAATTGTGGTAATTTTAGTGTCACCAATCCGGGAGCATATACTTTATATTTTGATGGATATGTGGATAATACACTTGTTGATGTAATGATAAATGGGGTAAGCGAAAATCTACCTAATTTGCCAGGAGGAAATTTTATGGCAGGTGGTCAAGTAAGCTTGGTAATTGATGGTCCTTGGGCTCCGGGAGTAAATTATGTTGATTTTTTAGTATATAATGGAGGAGGTCCTTATGGTTTGTTAATGGTGGCTAATTCAACTAATAGCAGTAATAGCGATTCTGATGGTGATGGAATTTCAGATTTATACGATCAATGCATGTGCGATTTTGGTAATAATCCTTATGGTTGCATAGATCCACCTAATTATTATAATTGCAACATCGCTCAAATTAGAGCAGCTTTTTTAGCAGCGGGTTGTATCGAACTTAATTCGTGTATGAGTTCGTGTAGTATGTATTTTTTAAATCCGCAATCCATGACGGGTAGTCAGGCACAAGCATTTGCACAATCATTAGGAGCTAATTTGGTTTCTATACAGTCGTTGGCAGAAAATCAATGTTTAATAAACGATTTAAATAGTAAAAATCAAGGTGGTGTTATTTGGATTGGTTTTAATGATGAAAATGTAGAAGGCGTATTTGAATGGTACGATGGATCGCCCGTAACCTATACTAACTGGGCACCAGGCGAACCAAATAATTCCGGAGGCAATGAAGATTGTGTACAAATTTATCCGAATGGGTCATGGAATGATTTACCATGTAATGTTGGAAATTCAAAATCTATTATTGAAGTAAATTTATGTCCGGTTGTAGATGCGGGAAATAATCAAGCAGGATGTAATGGGAGTAGTTTTACTTTAAATGCTAGTAATACGTTATTTGGTTCACAGCCTTATACCTATCAATGGAGCAATGGAGCCAATACACAATCAACCAATGTTTCACCATCAAATACAACTACATATACAGTTGTTTCAACCGATAGATATGGATGCCAGGTAAGTGATTCGCTTCAAATTACAATTTACGATAATCCAACGGTTCAGTTTACCAACACAACGGTATGTTCACCCAATGCAACTGTTTTTACAGATAATTCTTTACCGGGCAGTGGTAGTATCACTTCATGGAACTGGGATTTTGGAGATGGAAATACTTCAACCCAACAAAATCCTTCACACACTTATTCAAACGCAGGAAATTACAATGTGTCGCTAACTGTAACTAATTCTAACGGTTGTACAGAAGATACAACTATTGCTGTTACGGTTTATGAAAAGCCGGACGCAAGTTTTACATTTGTTAATCAATGCGATGGTTCTGCTCTTCCTTTTAATTCAACCTCTACGATTAATAGCGGTAATATTACAAGTTATAATTGGGATTTTGGAAATGGAAATACAGCAACAGGAGTATCTACATCGCACTTATATTCAACTCCCGGTACTTATAATGTAACTCATATTGTAAGCAGTAATAATGGATGTGCCGATACCATTACACAAGCAATAACAGTTTATAATAATCCTACAGCAAGCTTTACACATCAAAATGTTTGCTTAGGAAGCGCCATAAACTTCACAAATACCTCTACAGTAAATGCGCCTGATGTTATAAGTAGTTATTTATGGGCATTTGGCGATGGTAGTCCAACAAGTAATGCAACAAATCCTTCACATACTTATACAAATCCGGGAAATTATAACGTAACCTTAATTGCCACTACAGCCAATAATTGCTCAAACGTAGGCAATATAACAGTTTCGGTTTACGATCCGCCAACGGTGAATTTTACCTTTAATAATGCTTGTGAAAATAATCCGGTATCGTTTACCAATACAACATCTAATCCTACCAATGGAAATCTAGGAACTTTTTCATGGAATTTTGGAGACGGTAGTCCATTAAATACAAGCGATTTCAATCCCTTACACACTTATGCAACAGCTGGAACTTATACCGTAACATTAATTGCAAATTCGTCTAACTTGGGATGTGCTGATACACTTCAACAAACTATTGATATTTATCCTTCTCCGAATGCACAGTTTAATTTTTCAAATGAATGTTTGGGTACTCCAATATCATTTACAGATCAATCTATAGGCGCAGATTCTTATAATTGGAATTTTGGCGATAATTCTACATCAAGCCAACAAAATCCACAACATAATTATGCTTCATCCGGAAATTTTGTTGTTACATTAACAGTTACATCAGCCAATGGTTGTATTGATACAAGTTCGCAAACAATTACCGTGTATCCTATGCCTAATGCTAATTTTACAGCCGCAGAAGTATGTCATGGTTCAACAACAAATTTTACCAGTACTTCAAGTATTAATAATCCGGGAACAATAAGCAATTATGCTTGGGATTTTGGCGATGGAAGCCCGGTTGAAACAGGAAATTCTACCACACATATTTACACACAACCCGGATTGTATCAGGTATCACTTATTGTAGTTTCAAATAACAATTGTGTAGATACAATTACATTACCTGTAATAGTAAATCCTAATCCTGTTGTAAATTTTACAGTTGATAGTGTTGCGGGTTGTTCTCCGCTTTGTGTAACATTTAATAATATGTCGAATATAGCATCCGGAGCAATATCGAATTATGAATGGAATTTTGGAGATGGTAATCAGAATTTTAGTAATTCGCCTTCGCATTGCTATCAAAATGAAACATTAAATCCAATATCATTTAATGTATCGCTAAAAGCTACATCCGATAAAGGTTGCGAAGCTATATTAACTAAAAATAATTTTATAACAGCATATCCGTTACCAATTGCCGATTTTAGTACAGAGCCTAATCCAACTGACATTTTTAAACCAAATGTTCAATTTTTAGATTTATCGCAAGGGGCAAGCAGTTGGATATGGAATTTTGGAGATAATTCAAATAGTCCTGATACGATACTTCAAAATCCGATACATTTTTATGCAGATACGGGTGTTTATATTGTTTTACTTCAAATAGAAAATCAATATGGATGTTATGACAGTATTTCAAAAACTGTAACCATACTTCCTGGATTTGCATTATATATTCCAAATAGCTTTACCCCAAATGGAGATGCCTATAATCAACAATTTACGGTAAAAGGCTATGGAGTAAAAGAATTTACGATGAATATATTTAACAGATGGGGCGAACTAATATTTACAACCAATGATATTAATAACGGATGGGACGGCACATATAAAGGCGCTAATTGTCAACAAGACATATATATTTACAAGATAGAAGTTGAAGATTTGAATTCAAAAAAATATCAGTACAGAGGCACCGTAAATTTAATAAGATAAAAAGGCAGCGTTAGCTGCCTTTTTAAGTACCCGGGATCGGGGTCGAACCGATACGATATTGCTATCATTGGTGTTTGAGACCAACGCGTCTACCAATTCCGCCACCCGGGCAAATTTGGGATGCAAACTTACATATTTTTTTATAATAACACTTTTTAATCAAAAGAAATTAATTTAATAAACAAGCCCCAGAGCGTACATTAATTTATATTAGCATCTGAAAATCAAAAAATAAAAGTAAATTAAACTTGGATATTTTAATTAAATAATCTTAAATTTGCGCCCCTTGTAAAATAATAGAATTAAAATTATAAATGAACGAAGTAAAGTTTTTCTCAGGAAGTGCTTCTACCGCTTTAGCCGAAAGAATTGCACAAGCTTTTGGTACAAAGCTGGGGAATGTGATAGTTTCTCGCTTTAGTGATGGGGAATTTTCGCCTTCCTTTGAAGAAACTGTTCGTGGTCAAGACGTATTTTTAATTCAATCTACTTTCCCGCCAAGCGATAATTTAATGGAACTGTTGTTAATGATAGATGCTGCAAGACGTGCATCGGCAAGAACAATAGTTGCTGTAATTCCATATTTTGGCTGGGCAAGACAAGATAGAAAAGATAAACCAAGGGTTTCGATTGGAGCTAAAATGGTGGCCAATCTTTTAACGGCAGCAGGAGTTGACAGGGTTATGACAATGGATTTGCATGCGGAACAAATTCAAGGTTTTTTTGAGGTACCTGTTGATCATTTATATGCATCGAGTATATTTTTACCTTATCTAAAATCGCTTAATCTTCCTAATTTGGTTATTGCAGCTCCGGATACAGGAGGAACTAAAAGGGCAAATGCTTATGCGAAGTTTTTAGATGCAGAAATGGCTTTTTGCTATAAACAACGAAAAAAAGCCAACGAAGTAGCAGATATGACCGTGATAGGAGACGTAGCCGGCAAAGATGTAGTATTGGTAGATGATATATGTGATACTGCCGGAACATTAGTAAAATCAGCAGAATTAATGTATGAAAAAGGAGCTTCTTCGGTTAGAGCCATTTGTACGCACGCTGTATTATCCGGTCCTGCATACGAAAGAATCAATAATTCAAACTTAGTAGAATTAGTTGTAACTGATACCATTCCATTAAAACAAGAATCAGCTAAAATTAAAGTGTTATCTGTTGATCACTTGTTTGGAAATGTTATCAAAAAACTTTTAAGTCACGAATCAATAAGTTCACATTTTTTAACCAGTTACTAAATAATAACTAATATGAAATCAATTGCTATTAGTGGTGTAGTTAGAACAAACCACGGAAAGAAGGATGCCAAGAATTTAAGAAGAGAAGGCAAAGTACCATGTGTATTATATGGTGCAGATAATAACGCCATACCATTTGCTGCTGATGTAAAATCATTCAAAGATTTAGTTTATACTCCGGAGTTTAATGCAGCTGCTATTAATTTAGATGGCAAAGAGTATAAAGCAATTATTCAGGATATACAATTTCATCCGGTTACTGATTCAATTTTACACATCGATTTTATTCAGTTGGTTGATAAAAAGCCGGTTAAAGCATCAGTTCCTGTAAAATTAGTTGGAACAGCTGCCGGGGTAAAAGCCGGAGGTAAATTAGTTAAAACATCACGTTTGTTAAGAATTAAAACTGATCCTGCAAATTTACCTGCTGCCATCGAAATTAATGTAGATAATTTAGAAGTTGGCGGAACCATTAGAGTTAAAGATTTAAAATTTGATAACATTACCTTTTTAGAAGTTCCTAATAAAGTTATAGCTACTGTAAAAGGTAAACGCGGTATGGCTGCTGCTGAAGCTCCAGCTGCTGCACCTGCACCGGCTAAAAAGTAATGCTTAAATCAACAAATTAAAAATTGCCTTAATGAAATTTTTAATTGTTGGCTTAGGAAACATTGGTGCAGAATATACAAATACTCGACATAATATAGGTTTTAAAGTGCTGGATATGCTTGCTGAGCAATCCGGCATTTTTTTTTCGAATGATAGATTGGCTGATGTTGCCGAATTGAAATACAAAGGCAAAACATTGATACTTATTAAGCCAACAACTTATATGAATTTAAGCGGTAAAGCTGTAAATTATTGGTTGCAAAAAGAAAAAATTTTGCCTGAGAACATGTTGGTAATTACAGATGACATTGCTTTACCATTTGGAACAATACGTATTCGCCCAAAAGGAAGTGATGGTGGTCATAATGGATTAAAAAACATAAATGAAATTTTAAAAACACAAGAATATCCCCGATTAAGATTTGGTATTGGAAATAATTTTCCCAAGGGTAAGCAGGCAGAATATGTATTAGGTGAATGGACTGAGGAAGAAAAAAAAATACTTAATCAAAGAATTGATGTTGCAACACAGGTTATAAAAAGTTTTGCAACTGCCGGATTGCAAAGAACCATGAATGATTTTAGTAATAAATAAATATCAGTAAAAAAGCCCCGAGAATATTCTCGGGGCTTTTTATTAATTTAGTTTTTGTAATGCTTTTTTAAAGCTCACTTTGTCATCAATTATAGCGTTGAGTTTATCAATGGCAACTCGTTCTTGTTGCATAGTGTCTCTATAACGAATTGTAACAGTATTATCTTCCAGAGTTTGATGATCAACTGTTATGCAGAAAGGCGTTCCAACAGCATCCTGCCTGCGGTAACGTTTGCCTATGGCATCTTTTTCTTCATACATACAAGCAAAATCATATTTTAAATCGTCCATTATTTCTCTTGCCTTTTCGGGTAATCCATCTTTTTTGACAAGTGGGAAAATAGCTGCTTTAATTGGTGCTAAAAATGGAGGAATTTTTAATACTACTCGACTTGTACCATCCTCAAGTGTTTCTTCACAATAAGCTTTTGAAAGAACAGCTAAGAATAATCTGTCTAAACCAATAGAAGTTTCAATAACATAAGGCACGTAACTTTGATTTAATTCAGGGTCGAAATATTGTAATTTTTTTCCTGAATACTGCTCATGGGCTTTTAAATCAAAGTCGGTACGAGAGTGTATGCCTTCTAATTCTTTAAATCCAAAGGGAAAATTAAATTCAATATCACATGCTGCATTAGCATAATGCGCTAATTTAATGTGGTCGTGAAAACGATAATTGCTTTCATCAAAACCAAATGTTTGATGCCATTTATATCTTGTTTCTTTCCAGTAACTATACCATTCTAATTCGGTTCCCGGACGCACAAAAAACTGCATTTCCATTTGTTCAAATTCACGCATTCTGAAAATAAATTGACGAGCCACAATTTCGTTTCTAAAAGCTTTTCCGGTTTGTGCAATTCCAAATGGAATTTTCATTCGGCCTGTTTTTTGCACATTTAAAAAATTTACAAAAATACCTTGTGCCGTTTCGGGTCGTAAATATATTTTATTAGCTTCCTCGCTTACTGAGCCTATCTCGGTTGAAAACATTAAATTAAATTGACGAACATCCGTCCAGTTTTTTGTGCCTGAAATTGGACATGTAATTTCTAAATCCATTATAATTTGACGTATTTCGGTCAAATTATTTTCGTCTAATGCTTTTTTAAACCGTGATTCAATTTCATCAATTTGCTTTTGGTATTCGAGCACACGAGCATTAGTTCTGCGAAATAACTGTTCGTCAAAATTATCAAAACGCTTTGCGGCTTTTTCAACTTCCTTTTTTATTTTATCTTCAATTTTGGCAATGTGTTCTTCAATTAAAACATCTGCACGATATCGTTTTTTGCTGTCTTTGTTATCAATTAAAGGGTCGTTAAAAGCATCAACATGTCCCGAAGCCTTCCAAGTGGTAGGATGCATAAAAATAGCTGCATCTATACCAACTATATTTTCGTGCAATTGTACCATGGCTTTCCACCAGTATTGGCGTAAGTTGTTTTTTAATTCAACACCCATTTGTCCATAATCATACACCGCACTTAAACCATCATAAATTTCGCTCGATGGAAAAATAAAACCATACTCTTTAGCATGTGAAATAATGTTTTTAAATAAGTCTTCGTTGTTTGCCATAGTAATTAATTTATTGCGCGCCAAAGATAATTATATCAACCAAAAGTTATGTAATATGGCTTTGTTTATTTTGTCGGTCGAAAGCAAAATAGCAGAAGCATTTATTTTTGTATGTTTGAAAAATAAAACGAAAATTAGTTATGCGTCAAATAATAATAATTTCGGGTTTGATGATTAGTTTGTGGGCCTGTAAAAAAGAGCCTCAAAACGTTTTTTTGGAAAAACAAAATCACATAGATAAAGATACTTTAGCTTTAGGCGATACCATTCAATTTAAGGCTATGTACGATGGCAAAGTTACCTGTTATGAATGGTTTATAATGGGTAAAGTTGAAGATAGTTTTTCAAATAAAACCAATCATTTTTCATACGTTTTTAAAGAAAAAGGCTTTTATCGTTTTTATGTAAAAACGAGCAATTGTAGTAGAATTTGTACCGGTGTATGTGCCAGAAAAGACTCTAACATAATTGATATTGTTATACAATAAACAACTACAAAGTGATAGCTATTGATAATACATTGGTTTCGGAAGATTTATTGGAAAAAAAATTTATATGCGATTTAAATGCTTGTAAAGGTGCTTGTTGTGTAGAAGGCGATTCGGGAGCACCTTTAGAAAAAGAAGAGGCGAAAATTCTTGAAGAAATTTATGAAAAAATAAAACCCTATTTACGCCCTCAAGGCATTGAAGCTATTGAAGAACAAGGTAAATATGTGCTTGATGTGGACGGAGATTTGGTAACACCACTCGTTAAAGGGAAAGAATGTGCATACGTTTATTTTGATGAACAAAATGTTGCTTATTGTGCCATTGAAAAGGCTTATAAGGAAGGAAAGATAAAATTTCAGAAGCCTATTTCATGCCATTTATACCCTGTAAGAATTACAAATTATAAAGAGTATGATGCGGTTAATTATCATGCATGGGATATATGCAAACCCGCATGTAAGTGCGGTTCTAAGCTGAATGTGCCGGTATATAAATTCGTGAAAGCCGCGCTAATTCGAAAGTTTGGAGAGAATTGGTATAATCAGTTAGAGTTAGCAGCTCAACATATTAAGCGCTAATTTTTACCTAAAGTATTTCGATAAAATATTTGGAAGTTTCGATAAAATTGAATATAATTAAGTCGATTCGTAAATATTAAATGCTGATTTTCTGACTATTAAGGATGTTACTAACAAGTCTTTGTCAATTACCTTTGTTAATAAATACGAGGGAATGTGAATTAAATTGAATTGACACCAAACCCTTTTTTGCCAAAATTTGTAATGCAGTAAAACATCACTGTAAAACCCCTGTTAAATAATTAATATAAGTGGTGGTTAAGTAATCACCAAAAAATATATTCACCTTTTATAATATTCATAAAAGATATAAAATATGGCAAACACAGTAATTGAACCAATTTTGCAAGACAACAAAGACCGCTTTGTACTATTTCCCATAAAACATAATGATATATGGGCTATGTACAAAAAGGCCGAAGCCAGCTTTTGGACAGCTGAAGAAATAGACCTGTCTCCTGATTTAAACGACTGGGAAAATAAATTAAATAAAGACGAAAAGCATTTTATTAAACATGTTTTGGCGTTTTTTGCAGCCAGCGATGGAATTGTAAACGAAAATTTAGCCGTAAATTTTTTACAAGAAGTACAATATCCTGAAGCAAGATGCTTCTATGGCTTTCAGGTAATGATAGAAAACATTCACTCAGAAACCTATTCATTGCTAATTGATACTTATATAAAAGATCCGATAGAAAAAGATAAATTATTTCATGCGATTGAAACCGTTGATTGTGTGAAGAAAAAAGCTGAGTGGGCATTAAGATGGATAAAATCAGATAATTTCGCAGAGCGCTTGGTAGCTTTTGCTGCCGTAGAAGGAATATTCTTTTCCGGAAGTTTTTGCTCTATATTCTGGTTAAAAAAGCGTGGATTAATGCCCGGATTAAGCTTCTCCAACGAACTAATCTCTCGCGATGAAGGATTACACTGCGATTTTGCATGTTTGCTTTATCAAAAACACTTGGTTAATAAATTACCAAAAGAAACCGTTAAACAAATAATAACCGATGCCGTAGCTATTGAAAAAGAATTTGTTAGCGATGCATTACCGGTTAAACTTATCGGTATGAATGCCGATTTAATGTGCCAATACATCGAATTTGTTGCAGATAGATTGTTGGTTGAACTTGGAAACGAAAAAGTATACAATGTTTCTAATCCATTCGATTTTATGGAATTAATATCGCTCGAAGGTAAAACTAACTTTTTCGAAAGAAGAGTTGGCGAGTATCAAAAAGCAGGAGTTATGTCGGGCAAAGAAGAAAACGTGTTTAAACTGGATGAAGATTTTTAAACTATTGAATTAACAAATTATTTAACTATAAAATCGCTTTAAAAATATGTATGTAATTAAAAGAGACGGTAGAAAAGAGTCCGTAAAATTCGACAAAATTACGGCAAGAGTTCAAAAACTTTGCTATGGCCTTTCCGAATTGGTAGATCCGGTTAAAATTTCAATGAAAGTTATTGAAGGATTATACGATGGCGTTTCTACTTCGGAACTTGATAATCTTGCAGCCGAAGTAGCAGCATCCATGACTACCAATCATCCGGATTATGCCCTCTTAGCCGCACGTATTGCTGTATCAAACTTGCATAAAAATACCGATAAGTCTTTTTCTCGTACCATGAAAAAACTATACGAGTATAAAGACCCTAAAACCGGACACAGCGCAAGTTTAATAGCTGACGATGTTTACGAAATAATAAAGAAAAACGCAGAATTACTCGATTCTACCATTATTTACGACCGCGACTTTGGTTACGACTATTTTGGATTTAAAACCCTTGAACGCTCTTATCTATTACGTATTAACGGCAAAGTGGTAGAACGCCCTCAACACATGCTTATGCGTGTGTCTTTAGGAATTCATAAAGAAGATATCAATGCAGCTATTGAAACCTATCACTTAATGAGTGAGCGTTGGTTTACACATGCTACACCAACATTATTTAATGCCGGTACTCCCAAGCCTCAAATGTCTTCGTGTTTCCTACTAACCATGAAAGACGATAGTATTGAGGGTATATACGATACTTTAAAGCAATGTGCTAAAATTTCTCAATCAGCTGGCGGTATAGGTTTAAGCATACACAACATTAGAGCTACCGGCTCATACATAAAAGGAACCAACGGAACGTCAAACGGTATTGTGCCAATGTTGCGTGTATTTAACGATACCGCTCGTTATGTGGATCAAGGCGGAGGAAAACGAAAAGGCTCATTTGCAATCTACTTAGAACCATGGCATGCTGATATATTCGAATTCCTTGATTTAAGAAAAAATCACGGAAAAGAAGAATTACGTGCCAGAGATTTATTTTATGCACTTTGGGTACCCGATTTGTTTATGAAACGAGTTAAAGCAGATGGAACATGGTCGTTGTTTTGTCCAAACGAAGCTCCGGGCTTAGACGATTGCTGGGGAAATGAATTTGAAGCACTCTATGAGCGCTATGAAAAGGAAGGAAGAGCACGAAAAACAATAAATGCACGGGATTTATGGAATGCTATTATTGAATCGCAAATCGAAACAGGCACGCCATATATTTTATATAAAGATGCCTGCAACGCAAAATCTAATCAGCAAAATTTAGGTACTATAAAATCAAGTAATTTATGTACCGAAATTATTGAATATACTTCACCCGATGAAGTTGCCGTTTGTAACCTTGCTTCACTAGCATTACCGCGCTTTGTAAACGATGGTGTTTTTGATCATCAACGCTTATTTGAAGTAACCTATGTTGCAACAAAGAATTTGAATAAAATAATTGATTACAATTATTATCCTGTTCCTGAGGCACAGCGCTCAAACTTACGCCATCGTCCAATCGGTTTAGGGGTGCAAGGTTTGGCAGATACTTTTATATTAATGCGCATGCCTTTTGATTCGCCACAGGCAAAACAATTAAACAAAGATATTTTTGAAACTATTTACTATGCCGCATTAACTGCTTCTAAAGATTTAGCAAAAGAATTTGGCCCTTACGAAACTTATCAAGGCTCACCAATTTCTAAAGGAATATTCCAATTTGACATGTGGGGAGTAAAACCTTCTGATAGATGGGAGTGGGATATTTTACGCGATGAAATTAAAAAGTATGGTGTGCGCAATTCATTATTATTAGCACCTATGCCAACCGCTTCTACCTCGCAAATTCTTGGCAATAACGAGTGTTTTGAACCTTATACCTCCAATATTTATTCAAGAAGAGTATTGTCAGGTGAGTTTGTGGTAGTAAATAAGCACTTATTGAAAGACCTTGTAAAACTTGGCTTGTGGAATGATGAAATGAAAAATAAAATTATTGCCAATAATGGGTCTATTCAAAATATTGACGAAATACCACAAAACATTAAAGACCTTTACAAAACGGTTTGGGAAATTAAACAACGCGACATTATTGATATGGCGGCCGATAGAGGAGCTTTTATCTGTCAAAGCCAATCATTAAATTTATTTGTTGATAAACCTAATTTCGCCAAACTAACATCTATGCATTTTTATGCATGGGAAAAAGGTTTAAAAACCGGAATGTATTACCTACGAACAAAGGCTGCATCCGAAGCAATTAAGTTTACTGTACAAAAACAAGCCGGTTCGCAATTAGAGCCGGTAGTAGAAAAAGTTAGTATCAGTAAAGAAGAAGCCAAAGCACAATTAACTTGTTCATTAGACAATCCGGAAGCTTGCGAATCATGCAGCGGATAGAAATTACAAACTCAAATAATAAAAAAGCCACGAGGTTTCACTCGTGGCTTTTTTATTACTCGTAAATTTTGAAAATCCAAAAATAGTTATAAATTAGATTTAAAAAATAATATGGCTATGGATAATATTGTTTGTTTGCCGGGCATACCGAGTACTAAAGAAATATAAGATAACCAAGGTTTTGATATTGGCGCTACACAAATAAAGCTTTTAGAAAAAGTAGAAGAAATGATGCTTTATATTATTGAGTTAAAAAATGAAAACGAAGCCTTAAAAACTGAAGTGACAAAACTGAAAAAATATGTTTAAACAATGAAAAATATTATCAAAGTTATATTTATAATTTTTTTAAGTACGTTTTTTATTACTTGTACAAAAAATGAAAGAGTTTTTTATTTTAAATCTAATGATTTTAAAAATCTAAATGGATATTGGGAAATTCAATCAATTTTCTCAAAAGGAATAGATTCTACAAAATATATTATGGCAGATACCTTAATAGCAGACGGTTGGTCATTTAATTTTAATTATTTAAATAAAAATAATGAAGAAAACTATTTTTCATGCAATAGAAAACGCAATAGAATAACTAAACATTGTACAGACTGTTGGTATTTAGCTGAAAATAACAAGAAATTAATCATAACATTTAATTTAATTAAAAATGACTATGAAAAATTATGGCAAAAAAATAATAAAGAGGTTATTTTTAATATAGATTTTTTAAATGATTATTATATGATTCTACATTTTGATAATTATCAATTAAATTTTATTAAAAGATATGAATATTTTTAATCGTTTTACGCATTTTATTTTTATAATACTTGTACTTTATTCTTGTAAAAAAGAAGACCGAGATGAGATATTTAAATCTAAACAACATAGATACTTAACAGGTGTTTGGGAGGTAAGTGGAATTAAAATAAATGGGATTGATTCAACATCTTTTTTATTGGGAAATGATTCTATTTGCACAAGGTGGATATTTAACTATATTCCGGAAGCAGAAAGGTCATATGATTTTGCATACTTTAATAATGGTATTGATTATAGCAGAGGTTCGTGGTATCTAAATGAAAAATTTAAAAATATTAATATTTCAGCTGATAAAAAACTTACACCAGATAACAATAAATTTAATCGATGGTTTGAAAGCGGTTTTTGGGAAATCTTAGAGATGGGGAAAAATAATATGAAACTAAGATTTAAAAATTATAATATTGAATATGAATATAGTTTTTATAAATATAAAGATCAGTAAAAGATTTGTTTCTTTTTACTTATCATTATTCTTAATAGTAAATGTTTTTGCACAAACAAATAACATTGAAAAATATTGGTATTACCGTCATCGCTTGGTAAATGGCTTTGTAAAAATAGGTAATCAGCAAGGAGAGAGCTTAGTAGCCGGAATAAGAAATTTATATACTGATGATAACGAAGAGCAAGATTTAATATCCATAATCATAAATGGTTAGATTATGGCGATTAAACCATTTATTTAGGCTGGTATATTGGCGTATTAGCTACAGAGTATAAATTATTGTTTGATGCTAATAAAAACACTGATATAACCTTAACGGATTTGTACTATGCGATTTAGTATTTTATTTTTTCACCCAAATTATAAATTAGGAGTCTGCAAATTAATCCATAAGCATAGGAGATTTTAATAGAAATTTTGCTTAACTAAGATAAAACGAAGATTTAATCTGCAATTAGCAAATTATGCAATTTGGGTTAAAAATACTTAGCTACAATAGGCATGCGTCTTCCCAGCCCAAAGGCTTTGTCAGAAACGCGTAATATAGGACAGAATTGTTTGCGTTTATACTCGGCATTATTTACTAATTGAATAATTCTGTTTGTTGTTGCAACATCAAAACCTTTTTTAATAATTTTTTCCGGCCCGAGTTTTTCTTCTATATATAATTTTAAAATTTGGTCTAATATGTCGTATTCCGGAAGCGAATCGCTGTCTTTTTGGTTTGGGCGAAGTTCTGCACTGGGAGCCTTTGTTAAAATATTTTCGGGGATAATTTCTTTTTCTCGGTTAATATATCGGCAAAGTTCATATACTTCAGTTTTATACAAATCGCCAATTACCGATATGCCTCCCGCCATATCGCCATAAAGGGTACCATAGCCTACTGCCAGTTCGCTTTTATTAGAAGTGTTTAATAAGATATATCCAAATTTGTTGGATAAAGCCATTAGTATTAATCCTCTTAAACGGGATTGTATGTTTTCTTCGGCAATATTAAATGGTAAGTTTTTAAAGTATGGTTTTAGGCTTTCTTCCACACGTTCAAATGAAGGGGCAATAGGAATAATTTCATAAGGGCATCCTAAGTTTTCTGCTAATTGTCGGGCATCGTTTATAGAATGATCGCTTGAGAATTGCGAAGGCAATAAAATTGCTTTTACATTTTCAGCACCTAATGCTTCTGCTGCCAAAACTAATACCAATGCAGAATCAACACCTCCCGATAAGCCAAGTATGGCTTGCTTAAAATTCATTTTTTGAAAATAATCCTTAATGCCCGAAACAAGCGCCTTATAATACAATTCTGCTTTAGAAGGAATAGTTGTTTCGGTATTTGGAATAAGATTTTGGGTGTCTATTATTTGAATTATTTCTTCAAAAAATGCAAGCTGCTCACATACTTCTCCATTAGCATTTAAAACCAATGAGCCTCCATCGAATATTAATTCGGTTTGTGTGCCGCAGTGGTTAACATATACTAAGGGTAATTTATATTTTTGGCTGTTTTCTTTTAAAACCTGTAAACGCTCCTGATGATGTGTAACTGAAAAAGGTGATGCCGCAATATTAATTATCAGTAGCGGTTGTTCCTTTATTAAAGTATCCATTGGCGAATAGGAATACATCGGTTTTTCTCCGGTGTTCCATAAATCTTCGCAAATGGTGAGCGCTATTTTAGTGTGATTAATGTTTAAACATTTAAATGTAGCAGCAGGTTCAAAATAACGGAATTCATCAAATACATCGTAATTAGGTAATAGTCCTTTGTGATAAATGTCAGATATTTTACCATTATTTAAAACGTATGCCGAATTAAATAAGGCTTTTCCAAATTGGTTTTTGTTGCGCGATGGTGCTCCAACAATAGCGGTAATTTCTTTGCAAGTGTGAGCAATTTCTATAATTGATTTTTCACAATTATCTATAAATTCATCAAACTCCAAAAGGTCTAAAGGAGGGTATCCGCATAATGCTAACTCTGCAAATACCACCACTTCGGCACCGGCATTTTTGGCATGGTTAATAGTAGAAATTATTTTTTGTGAATTATAATCTAAATTACCAACATGGTAGTTTAGCTGCGCCAGCGCTATTTTCATAAAATCGAAATACTACTAAGCTAAAATAAAATGCCTATGGTTAACCCCACAAAATGACTTCTTGCATTTTGTTTTAATTCGCTTCCCAAGCCGAACGGAGAATTAATATCAGGTAATTTTATTTGACTCGATTCTTTCTTTAATACGTTTACAAATCCATTGCTGTAATTTACTCCAATCAGTAATGATGTACTTCCGCTTAAATTATATTCTATACCGCCTCCAATATTTAAGGCCATTCTAAAAAAGTTTACATCATCTTTTATGTTGTGTTTGGATGTTGTATTACCCGGAGTTGGTACAGGTATCGTTACTTTTACATTATCTGAACCTGTATCTTTTGCTTTGGCATTGGTTTTAAATCCGGCATCCAAGCCAAATTGTGCAAAATAAGTAATATAGCCAATTTCATTGGTGCGCATTTTTAAAGATATCGGAATATTTAAGTATTGTGTTCCGTAAGTTCTTTTATTTAACAAAAAGTTAGAACCGTCAATTTCAATTTTTCCGCTTTCGTTAAAATAAACGGGAGTTTTATAATTCACACGCCCGCCGGTAGTTAAAATCTGAATACCTGATGCAATTGAATAATTTTTTGCAAAAGAATATTCAGCTAACAACCCATAGGAAAATTTACCGCTAATACCATTCGATTCAAATTCTTTGCTCTCTATCTTTAACCAAGAAATATTGGGTTGAACAGCTAAGCCAAATCGAAAAGTTTTAAAATCATTATCATTCTCTTGGGCTAATAAGCCATTTAAAAGAATACCAATAAATGAAATCAATAAAGCTATTTTTTTCATAATAAAATTTGTTATAGTAAAATTCGTTAAGTGTTTCTACATTTGAAAAATCAACATTAGCAAAGGTAAGTTTTAAAATGCGTTTCAACAATACTATTTTTATAACACTGTTTAGTTTGTTTTTTTTATTGCTTCAATCTTGCAAAGAAGAAGAAAAATGGAATATCTCGATTCCAGAAAACAATGTAGAATTAGAAGTATATCGTTTAGATTCTGCAATTTTTAATGTTGATGATACGGTTTTAATGCAATCGGTTAATAATATTTACAATGAACTTTCAAGTTTTGCCGATATTTATTTTAAAGGAATAATAAGGGTTGGAGATACCACCATGCCTTCATTTTACAACAGTTTAATCATGTTTAAAAATGATAATGATATGCGTCAATCATATAAAGATGCATATGCAGTTTATCAAGATTTCAATTCATATAAAAAATCATTAACAAATGCTTTTAAGCTTTATAAATTTTACTTTCCAAATAAACATATACCCAAAATAGTTCCATGTATTACCGGATATAACTATGCTATTTTAGCTGCTGACAGTATTTTAGGCATTAGTTTAGAAATGTTTATGGGAAAAAATTATAAGTACTATGCATTAATTGGTTTTCCATTGTACAAAGCTCAAATAATGGATTCAACGCATTTGGTTACTGAAGCGGTAAAATCGTGGGTGCAAACTGAATTTTTTCAAGAGTCGGAAAATGAAGATTTATTAACAAAAATGATAAATGCAGGCAAAATATATTTTATTACAGAAGCCTTGCTTCCCACCACCGAAGATTATTTAATAATGGGATATACTCCGGAACAATGGAAATGGTGCGAAGAAAACCGTGTTAACATGTGGGCGCATTGGGTAGATAAACAACTTTTGTATTCAACTAATTCCAAAGATATTATAAAGTATTTAAATGAAGGACCTTTTACTCCCGGTTTCCCGAGAGAATCACCGGCAAGAACAGCTGCTTGGATGGGTTGGATGATCGTTAAAGCTTACATGCAACAACAAAATATCATCGATTTAAACGATTTGATAAATACCGATGCCAAAACAATTTTAAAAAAATCAAAATTTAAACCTTAACCCATTAACCCCTATGAAGACAACTCAAATTAATCTCGAAATACAATTAGATGAAAATCATGTTCCTGAAAAAATACAATGGCAAGCTACAGATGCTCCAATAAAAGAGAAGCAAGAAGTTAAAGCCATGTTTTTATCCTTATGGGATGCTAATGAAAAAAATACCTTAAAAATTGATTTATGGACAAAAGATATGACGATGGACGACATGAAAGTATTTTTTCATCAAACGCTTTTAACTATGACAGATACTTTGTTGAAATCAACCGGAGAAGATAAAATAGTAGGCGATATGCGAGATTTTTGCGATTATTTTGCCGAAAAAATGGGTATCAGCTATCAAAATCCTTCTACAAATTAACATTTTGGGTTTAAATTTGGTAGTTCCTAAAATCTTTTTAAATTTGCTTATTGTTCAAAAGCACTAGCTATGAAAATAAATTACATTGCAGTAATTACTGCTGTTTTAATGATGTCAAATCTATTAGCTCAAACTACTTTTTACAATAATGGAGCTTTAGTTTATAACTCATCTACTATTTTTAGAGTAAACGGTAATTTAACGAATGATGGAGCTACCGCAGACTTTACTAATACTGGCACAATAACCATTGCCAATAGTACAAATCCCGGAACCATTACTTTACAAAATGGCTCTGTATTTAATGATAATGGAACATTAAGAGTAGAACAAGACTTTGTAAATAATGCAACATTTAATGCCGGAACTTCAAGTAACGTTGAACTTTTTAGCTCTACAGCTACTCAACTTATTACCGGTACCGTTAATACCACCTTTAATAATTTAACTTTAACAGGAACCGGTACAGGAGCTGCCAGAATTAAGCGAATGACTTTAGATGCAACTGTTTCCGGACAATTGGTTTTAAATGACAGAGAATTGGCTACCGATGCCAATACCATGTTTGTTACAAATCCGGCAGTAAATGCCGTTACAAACATTACCACTCCGGGTTCTGAAGGCTTTGTAAGCAGTTTGGCCAATGGTAGTCTTTCAAGAGTGGTTAATAACGGTCAATCATATGTGTTCCCAACAGGTTCAAGTTTAGTAACTACTCGCTATCGCCCGGTTGAATTAACTCCAAATGCTAATTCTACTTTTACCGTTCGTTTTGTAAATAACGATCCTAATGTGGATGGATTAAACAGAGCCCAGGTTGATTCTTTGACTTGTAATACAAACCCAAATTGGTATCATAAAATTAATAGAACGGGTGCAGCAGCTTTTGCTGATATCAACATTGCATTTGTTGCAGCAGATGATGGTAACTGGGCCGATATGGCTACTTTTAAGCCAACAAATTTGTGGACAGATATGGGCACCACCACCGCATCAACTGTAGGTACTCAAACATCTGTTAGAAGAGCTTTATGGCAGAATTTCTTAACATTCCCAAATGATGCATATATATTGAGCGAGCAAAGGCCAACTGCTCCTACTGTAAGTGGCGATACTTCTGTGTGTGGTGGTGCTACCGATTTGGTTTATACAGCCAGTGGTAATCCAAACTCTACTTATACTTGGACAATTACAGGCGGTACTATAGTTGGAGATTCTACTACGCAATCGGTTACCGTAAATTGGAATTCGGGAATTACTAATGGTACTATTAGTGTTATAGAAAATTCACCTTCCGGTTCTTGTGCTTCTGCTTCATCAGGATTATTTACCATAACATTTATTCCTTCTCCTACAGCCGGTTTTGATACCATAACCAATGGGCCTTTAAACCAAATAGTAGCCTTTATTGATACCAGTTCAGGTGCAACCAGCTGGCAATGGACTTTTGGTAATGGAAATACTTCTACACTTCAAAATCCAACTCAAAACTATCCATTAGCCGGTGAATACGAAATTGTTCAAGTAGTTCAAAATAATTTCGGCTGTACCGATACAGCAAGAATTACCTTAAAAATCGAGGAAGGTATTATCATTCCTAATGTATTTTCTCCAAATAATGATGGAATTAACGACTGGTTTTATATACCAAATACCGGTATGAAAGAATTCTCAATCGAAATATTTAATCGCTGGGGAACTAAATTATGGGAAACAACTGCACCGGAAATTCGTTGGGATGGAAGAACAACAGCTGGTGTGCAAGTGCCTGATGGAACTTATTTCTTTATCTTAAAAGCAGAGTCACTTTCGGGTAAAGATTATAGCACAACCGGCCATGTTAACTTAGTTCGATAAATTTAATGTTGATGTAAATGAAAAGCCCCAAGCAATTGGGGCTTTTTAATTTTTATAAATGATGAATAAAATTTTTACAACTTTCAATTATAAAATGCAATAATTCTTCTCTACCGCTTTTATTTACAGATGAAGTGATAAAAAGAGGCGGTAATTCGCTCCAATAATTTTTAAGAACTTTTTTATAAGACGATACATTTTTTACAATATCCCCTTTATTTATTTTATCGGATTTGGTAAAAATAATAGCTAAAGGAATTTCGTTTTCGCCCAAAAAGTTGATAAATTCTATGTCGATTGGTTGAGCTTCATGTCGAATATCAACTAAAACAAATGTGCACATTAATGATTCTCGAAATAGCAAATAATTACTAATCATTTTATCAAATCCTTTTTTCGTTTGCTTCGATACCTTAGCATATCCATATCCGGGTAAATCAACAATATAAAATTTATCATTTATTAAAAAATGATTAATTAATTGAGTTTTGCCCGGAGTGGCTGATGTTTTGGCCAAATCTTTTTTGTCAACAAGCATATTAATTAATGAAGACTTACCCACATTTGAACGACCAATAAATGCAAATTCAGGGAAAGAAGGCTTAGGACAATCTTTTATATCAGAAGAGCTTTTTACAAATACAGCTGATTTAATATGCATAATAAACGATAAATATATTATGCTGAAATTATGAATTGTTAAGATTCTACAAAATCAGTATTATCAATTTTTTGAAACAATTATTTCATGAAAATAAAATATTTAAACTTTTCCTTCAAGCCATTTTTCAAGTATTTCGTTAAACTTTTCGGGCTGTTCCATCATTGGTGCATGACCACATTGATCTATCCAAAATAAATCAGACTTTGGTAATAATCTATGAAATTCTTCAGCTACTTCAGGCGGAGTTATCGTATCTTGTTTTCCCCAAATTAAACAAACCGGCATAGAAAAATATTTTAAATCATTAGCCATATTATGGCGAATAGCCGATTTTGCAAGAGATAGTATTCGAATTAATTTCCCTTTATCATTAACAATTTCAAATACTTCATCTACTAATTCATCAGTAGCATGTTTAGGATCATAAAACGTATAGGCTACTTTTACACGAATAAATTCTTTATCTTCTCTTCTTGGAAAAGTACCTCCCATAGCATTTTCATATAATCCTGAACTTCCGGTAAGAATCATGGTGTTAACTTTATGCATGTGTTCTTTGGTATAAACCAATGCTACATGCCCACCAAGCGAGTTCCCTAATAGATTTACTTTCTTAAAATTTTTAAACTCAATAAAATCATGTAAAAATTTTGCCAATGCTTTTACATTAGTGTTTAAAACCGGCAGCGTGTATATAGGTAATAATGGAATGGTAATTTTATACTTCGGAGCAAATTTTTTTAAAACATCCTTAAAGTTACTCAACGCGCCAAAAAGCCCATGTAATAAGATAATTGGCTCTCCTTCGCCAACTTCGATATATTCAAAGTTATATTCTTTTTTAATTTCTAAATTCATTTTAAGGCTACGCTATGTGTTGCATTCAAACCTACATGAAATTTAATAAATTCACAACACGCATTTAAAAAATCATTAACAGCTTAGTTTTAATTAAAAGCAACTCATTAACAATTAGCTGTTTAATTCTAAATTTTTAATCCCAAAAATAAACTATCAAAACATAATCTAAAACCCATTTTTCAACGATTTTGAGAAACCAAATTAAAAATTGGGCGTAAAAAGTTTTCAACAAAAGTGGTAAAAAGTGGTAAAAAGTGAAAAAAAGTGGTGAAAAATAACATATTTTTACAGCATAAAAGAAAATAGGCATTGATAAACCTTATCGGAAAATATGATTGTACAGCAGATGCCAAAGGGCGCGTAATGCTTCCGGCTGCGTTCAAAAAGCAGTTGGCTAATGTATTGACCGAAGGTTTTGTGATAAAGCAAAGTGTTTTTGATAAGTGCTTGGAATTATATCCAATGCAAGAGTGGAAGAATGTAGAAAAGAAAATTTCGAAACTTAATCCTTTTGTAAAGAAAAATAAGTTGTGGATAAGAAAATTTAAAGATGGAATTAAGTTGGTGGAGTTGGATGATGCAGGGCGTTTTTTAATTCCAAAAGATTTATTGAGTTATGCTTCTATAACCAAAGATGTAGTAATGCTTGCCTCATCAAATGTAATTGAGATTTGGGATAAGGAGGCTTATGAAAAGGCAATGCAAGAAGCTGATGTAGATTTTGAGTCATTAACCGAAGATGTGATGGGAGATATAGATTTTTCAGATGATGAGTAATTATCATGTACCCGTTCTTTTACAAGAATGTATTGAAGGGTTGAAAATAAATCCTAATGGAAGATATGTGGATGTAACTTTTGGAGGAGGTGGGCATTCGCGAGAAATTATAAAGCATCTAAGAAATGGAGAATTATTTGGGTTTGATAAAGACGAAGACGCAAAACACAATGCTTTAGCTGATGAGCGTTTTACGCTTATCCCCGAATCGTTCTCTAATTTAAAAAAAATGCTCAAGCTTTATAATGCAGTGCCTGTTGATGGAATATTGGCAGATTTAGGTGTTTCATCTCACCAATTTGATGTACCGGAAAGAGGTTTTTCTATTCGATTTAATGCAAAATTAGATATGAGAATGAATAGAAATTTTGGTAAAACGGCTGCTGATGTTTTAAATAGTTATGATGAGTTGCAGTTAAAACAAATGTTTTTGGAATATGGAGAATTGTTTAATGCCGGAAAAATTGCATCAAAAATTATACAAGCAAGGGGTATTGAAAAGATAGAAACGGTAAATCATTTAAAAGATTTATTAGCGCCATTAGCATTTAAACCTAAAGAGCATCAATTTTTTGCAAAGGTATTTCAAGCTTTACGAATGGAAGTAAACGATGAAGTAAATGAACTAAAATTGATGTTGCAACAAAGTTTAGAAGTATTAAAAAAAGGAGGCCGTTTGGTAGTAATATCTTATCATTCCATCGAGGATAGATTAGTGAAAAACTTTATGAAATCAGGAAATTTTGAAGGTGTTGTAGAAAAAGATTTTTATGGAAATGCAAAAGTTCCATTTAAAGTAATTACAACTAAGCCTATACTTCCAACAGATGAAGAGGTGCAAAAAAATAATCGTGCAAGAAGTGCAAAACTTAGAATAGCAGAAAAAATCATTGACTAATCAATGAATAAATTCAAAGAAAAACCAAAAGATACTATTACAAACGATAATGTAAAAGCTGCATCGGGAGTATTTAAGCTTATTGGCGACATACTCTCAGGAAGAATTTTAATTAGAGAGAGTGTTTTAAAATTAATGCCTTTTATGCTGTTTTTATTGTTTTGGGCAATTATTTACATAAGCAATGGATATTATGCAGAAGATACAGTAAGAGCATTAAATAATATAAACAACGAATTAAAAGAATTAAGCTCTGAATATATCAGTACAAAATCAGAGTTAATGTTTAGGAGTAAACAATCTGAAGTTGCAAGAGCATTAGAGCCTTATGGAATTAAAGAATCTGTTACTCCTCCAAAAAAAATTATTGTAAACAAAAAAAATAAAGAATAGTGGATATTAAACGCGACATATTAAAGCGTGTGTACTTAATTTATGGGTTTTTCCTGGTATTTGGGATAACCATAATGGTACAGGTATTCCGTATTCAAGTTATACAAGGGAAAGATTGGATTGCATTATCTGAATCGCAAACCTTGGCATATAAAAACATTGAGGCTTTACGTGGAAATATTTTTGCTGAAGATGGAAGTTTACTTGCAACTTCTCTTCCAACTTACGAAATAAGAATGGATTTAAAAGCTGAAGCTTTAACTGATGAAGTATTTAAAAATGGAATAGATTCTTTATCTATTGCATTAAGCGAATTATTTAAAGACAAATCAGCAAAAGAATATAAAATAGAATTAGAGCGCGCAAGAAAAGCAGGAGAGCGATACCACTTAATCAAACGTAAAGTAAGCTATCTTGAATTAAAGAAACTTCGCGACTTCCCAATTTTTAGAAAAGGAAGATATAAGGGAGGATTCTTATATATTCAAAAAAACGAGAGAGCCCGACCATTTAAAATTTTGGCTGCCCGTACCATTGGATATGATCGTGAAGGGCAAAAACCCGTAGGTTTAGAAGGCGCATACGATAAAGTATTAAGAGGTACAAGCGGAAAACGTTTAATGCAAAAAATTGCCGGTGGAGTATGGATGCCTGTTAATGATGAAAATGAAGTTGAACCACAAGATGGTGCAGATTTACTTACTTCAATTGATATAAATATACAAGATGTGGCAGAGCACGCACTAATGAATCAATTAATTAAACATAATTCAGACCATGGCTGTGTGGTATTAATGGAAGTTGAAACAGGATTAGTTAAAGCAATTGCCAATCTTTCAAGAAATCCTGATGGAACATATTCTGAAAAATATAATTATGCGATTGGAGAAAGCACAGAGCCTGGTTCAACATTCAAATTGATTTCGTTAATGGCAGCTATGGAAGATGGCTATATTGATTTGAATGACTCTGTAGATACACAAGATGGTAAAGTACAGTATTATGATAGAGTAATGAAAGATTCTCATGAAGGTGGTTATGGTAAAATTTCTGTGAAAAGAGTTTTTGAAGTTTCATCTAATGTTGGAACATCGAAATTAATTCAGAAATATTATGGAAAAAATCCACAACAATTTATTGATCGCATTCATAAATTTCATATTCATAAACCGTTAAACTTAGAAATAGCAGGCGAAGGCATGCCGCGTATAAAAATGCCAAAAGATAAAGATTGGTATGGAACCACGCTCCCTTGGATGTCTATTGGATATGAGTGTCGACTAACCCCTCTCCAAATACTTACATTTTATAATGCTGTGGCTAATAATGGAAAAATGGTAAAACCAATTTTTGTCAAAGAAATACGTAAGCATGGAAAAATTATAAAGAAAATGCCTGTACAGGTTATTGCAGAATCTATCTGTTCAAAAGAAACAATTCAAAAAGCACAAAAAATGTTAGAAGGAGTAGTTGAAAACGGAACAGCATCGAATCTCAAAAATTCAACCTATAAAATTGCCGGAAAAACCGGTACTGCGCAAATAGCTAACGAGAAATATGGATACAAATATGATTCTAAAATAAGTTATCAAGCATCCTTTTGCGGCTATTTTCCGGCTGATAATCCAAAGTATAGTTGCATTGTAGTAGTAAATGCTCCTTCAAATAATGTGTATTATGGAAACTTAGTTGCTGGTCCAATATTTAAAGAAATTGCAGATAAAGTTTATGCTACCAATTTAAAAATACATCCTCCTCTAAATGTTGAAAAACAATTGGCTTTAACTCCCGTATCAAAAAATGGTTATAAACAAGATTTAGATAAAGTGCTTCAAACTTTAGATGTTAAAACGAAAAGTAATACAAATGAAAATTGGGTAAAAACATCAGCTAAAGAAAGTTTAATTGAGTATCAAGATTTGTCAATTTCAGTAGGCACTATACCCAATGTTATTGGAATGAGTTTAAGAGATGCTATATACATATTAGAAAATAAAGGATTAATTGTGAAAATTATAGGGAAGGGAACAATAAAAAATCAATCAATTCCTCCTGGACAACCAATACAAAAAGGAAATATTATAACACTTGAGTTGGCATAATGAAATTATTAAAAGACATATTGTATAAAGCAGGATTGCTTGAAATATCAGGTTCTACTCATATTGCAATAAATGATGTACAAACCGATTCAAGAGCAGTTAAAAATCATTCATTATTTGTTGCAATAAAAGGAACAAATGTAGATGGTCATAGTTTTATTTCAAAAGCAATTGAAAATGGAGCCATAGCAATAGTTTGTGAAGAATTTCCTAATCAATTAAATGAAAATATAACCTACATTAAAGTTAAAAATACTTCAATAGCGCTTGGATACATAGCATCTAATTTTTATGATTATCCATCTTCACAACTTACACTTGTTGGAGTAACAGGTACAAATGGTAAAACTACAACAGCAACATTATTGTATAATTTATTCAAAGTATTGGGATATAAATGTGGTTTAATTTCAACGGTAAAATATAAAATAGATAATCAAGAAATTAATGCTACACATACAACTCCTGATGCACTTCAATTCAATAAGTTGCTTCGGCAAATGGTTGATTCAGGGTGTAAGTACTGCTTTACTGAAGTAAGTTCACATTCAGTGGTGCAACATCGAATTACAGGACTTGATTTTAAAGGAGCAATTTTTACCAATATAACCCACGATCATTTAGATTATCACGGAACTTTTGATAATTATATTAAAGCTAAAAAAGGTTTTTTTGATATGCTCAGTTCAGAAGCATTTGCGCTTATAAATAAAGATGATAAAAATGGATGGATAATGCTTCAAAATACAAAAGCTATTAAAAAAACTTATAGTCTATTATCGGATTCTGATTTTAAAGCTAAAGTTATAGAAACTCACTTAACAGGATTAGTTTTAAATATAGATGGGCACGAATTATGGACTAAGTTAATTGGAAAATTTAATGCCTACAATTTACTTGCTGTGTATGCTTGTGCTATACTTTTAAAACAAGATAAAATTAAAGTATTAACAGCAATAAGTAATCTTAATTCGGTAGAAGGTAGATTTCAATATATCAAGTCAAAAAATAACATAACTGCAGTTATTGATTATGCGCATACGCCCGATGCTTTATTGAATGTTTTAAAAACAATTAAAGAAATTGTAGCGGATAAAGGTAAAATAATAACCGTAGTTGGATGTGGCGGAGATAGAGATGCTCAAAAACGACCTGAAATGGCCCGAATAGCATGCGAATGGAGTAATAAAGTAATTCTTACTTCTGATAATCCTCGCTCTGAAGATCCCGAAGAAATAATAAAGCAAATGAAAAAGGGGGTTGATATAACTTCAGCTAAAAAAACTTTAGCAATAACAGATAGAAGAGAAGCAATAAAAACCGCTTGTGCATTGGCAAGTAGTGGCGATATAGTTTTAGTGGCAGGAAAAGGCCATGAAAAATATCAAGAAATAAAAGGCGTAAAATATCCTTTTGATGATGTGCAAGAAGTGAAAGAAGCATTTAAAACATTAGAACTTATTTAAAAAACATGTTATATTATTTATTCAAATATTTAGATAGTCTTGATGTTCCGGGAGCAGGAGTGTTCCAGTATATATCATTCCGTTCCGCCATGGCTGTTATTGCTTCATTATTTATAACACTTATAATCGGAAAACGAATAATTCGATTATTACAGAAAAAACAAATAGGTGAAACAGTAAGAAATCTTGGATTACAAGGCGAGAATTTAAAGGCCGGCACACCAACAATGGGTGGAATAATTATTCTTGCGGCTATTATTGTTCCAACATTATTATTTGCTCGATTAGATAATGTATATGTGTTATTAATGTTAGCAACAACTATTTGGCTTGGATTTATTGGCTTTTTAGATGATTATATCAAAGTTTTTAAAAAAAATAAAGAAGGTCTTTCGGGAAGATTTAAAATAGTTGGTCAGGTTGGAATAGGTTTATTGGTTGGACTTACATTATACTTTCATGATGATGTAGTGATTAAGCAAAAGGTGTTTAATAATCCTCAATTAGAAAAACAAGAAGGAGCAATATATGAGAATGATGCAATTACAAATCAACCTAAAAATTACCATTTAGAAGAAAATAAATCACTAAAAACAACTATACCTTTTGTAAAAAACAATGAGTTTGATTACTCCGAATTGCTAAAATTTTTAGGAGATGATTATAAAAAATGGGCATGGATAATATTTATACCTATAGTAATTTTTATCGTAACAGCGGTTTCTAACGGTGCCAATATAACAGATGGTTTAGATGGATTAGCCACAGGAACTTCAGCAATAATTGGAGCAACACTCGGAATATTTGCATACGTATCAGGTAATACCATTTTTGCCGATTATTTAAATATTATGTATATACCCAATACCGGAGAATTAGTGGTATTTATCGCTTCATTTGTTGGAGCATGTGTTGGATTTTTATGGTATAATTCATTTCCTGCACAAGTGTTTATGGGTGATACCGGTAGTTTAGCATTGGGAGGAATTATAGCCGTTTTTGCCATAGCCATACGTAAAGAATTATTAATTCCTATTCTATGTGGTATTTTCTTAGTTGAAAATTTATCGGTAATGATTCAGGTAAGTTATTTTAAGTATACTAAGAAAAAATATGGAGAAGGAAGACGCATTTTTAAAATGTCGCCATTGCATCATCATTATCAGAAATTAGGATTACACGAAGCAAAAATTGTTTCACGATTTTGGATTGTTGGAATAGCATTAGCCATACTAACATTTGTAACACTTAAGCTACGTTAATGAGTGTAAAAAATAAAATAGTTGTTTTGGGTGCTCGCGAAAGCGGAACAGGTGCTGCTATTTTAGCTAAAGCTAAAGGATATGATGTGTTTGTGAGCGATAAAGGAAAAATTGCTGATAAGTTTAAACATACGTTGTTACAACATCAAATAAAATTTGAAGAAGAACAACATACTGAATCAGAAATTTTATCCGCTGATGAAATTATAAAAAGTCCTGGAATACCTGATAAGGCTGATTTAATTGTAAAAGCAAAGCAAATGGGTATTCCAATTATTTCTGAAATTGAATTTGCTGCAAGGTTTACCAATGCAAAGAAAATTTGTATCACCGGAAGTAATGGAAAAACTACAACAACACTCTTAACTTATCATATATTAAAAAAAGCAGGTTTAAACGTAGGATTAGCAGGTAATGTTGGAAAAAGCTTTGCAGCTATGGTTGCAAATGAAAATCATGATTATTATGTTTTAGAATTAAGCAGTTTTCAGCTAGATGATATGTTTGATTTTAAAGCCGAAATAGCTGTTCTTTTAAACATTACCCCTGATCATCTTGATAGATACGAATATAAAATGGAGAATTATGTGAATTCTAAATTCAGAATCACTCAAAATCAAACCGAACATGACTTCTTTATTTTTTGTATGGATGATTCGGAAATAAATAAAGGGATAAGTCAAAAAGAAATTAAAGCTAAAAAAATTCCTTTTTCAATATTTCAAAAATTAGAAGAAGGTGCATGGTTAAACAATAATCAAATTAATATAAACCTTAATAATAATCCGCTAACTATGACAGTAGAAGAATTAGCTCTACAAGGCAAACACAACATCTATAATTCGATGGCTGCGGGAATAGCAGCTCGAATTTTAGACATTCGCAAAGAAATTATTCGCGAAAGTCTTTCCGATTTTCAAAACATTGAACAT
Organism: Bacteroidia bacterium; assembly: GCA_046299555.1. Taxonomy (GTDB): domain Bacteria; phylum Bacteroidota; class Bacteroidia; order JACCXN01; family JACCXN01; genus CALKJP01. Next base: position 194,381 of record JBKBHS010000003.1, on the reverse strand, counting down.
CGCTTAGAGTATGTTGCAAAAATCAACGACATTGAGTTTATCAACGATTCTAAATCAACCAATGTAAATTCTGCATGGTATGCTTTAGAAAGTTTTGATAAGCCAATAATTTGGATAGCCGGTGGAGTTGACAAAGGCAATGATTATTCAATGCTTAAAGATTTAGTAAAAGCAAAAGTTAAGGCGATTGTATGTTTAGGAAAAGATAATAAAAAACTTATAAAAGCATTTAAAGATATTGTTCCAACAATAATCGAAACATCATCAGCCGAAGAAGCTGTTGGAGTAGCATATCGATTAGGAAAAAAAGGAGATGTAGTACTATTATCTCCTGCATGTGCAAGTTTTGATTTATTTGAAAATTATGAAGATAGAGGTAATAAATTTAAAATAGCCGTAAGAGCATTATAATATTTATAAATGGAAATAGTTAGAAACGTAAATAATTTTGAATATATATGTGGTGCTTTAGCGGATGCACCTACATGCGTTTCTGCTATTTCTAAAATGAATGAAGATTTTATTTTAATAACTTTTGAAGAAGCAAAAATTTATCAAGTTTTTAAATCATCAAGTTCAAAATGCAAGGCTTTGTTTTACATAGGTAAACCCGGTGCAAATATCTTGTTTGAAGTACGTAAGTATATTCCTCTTGTTATGCAAAGCGATAATTTGAAAGAAGCTGTAAAATTAGCCTCAGAGTATAAAGTGGAAGGGATAAATAAAATTGTTTTTTTGCCATGTGTTGAAAAAAATAATAATGAAAGTGTAGAGGAAATGATAAAAAATTTTAAAAAAATAGTATTTGATATTGAATGAATTATTTTTCTAACATAAAAGGTGATCGTGTTATTTGGGTAATAGTAATGCTACTATCGGCAGCATCAATGTTGGCTGTTTATAGTTCAATCTCAACACTTGCATATAAAAGTGGAACAGGAAATCAAATGATCATTTTAATCAAACATGCCATTACTCTTTCATTAGGCTTAATTTTGATGTATTATGTTCATAAATTAAAATTTACATATTACTCAAGAATAGCTCAAATTGCCTTTTGGATTAGCATTCCATTGCTTGTTCTAACATTAATTATAGGAACTAATTTAAACGATGCCAGCAGATGGTTAGTAGTTCCCGGATTAGGAATTACTTTTCAAACATCAGACTTGGCAAAAGTGGCGCTAATAATGTATGTAGCAAGAATGCTATCTAAAAAACAAGATCAAATAAAAGATTTTAAATCGGCTTTTATTCCAATTATTTTACCTGTAATAATTATTTGTGCATTAATACTTCCTGCAAATTTTTCAACGGCTGCCTTATTGTTCGCTGTTTGTTTTATTCTAATGTATGTTGGAAGAGTTAGTTTAAAATATTTAGGGGCAATGATAGGGATAGGTATAGTGGGCATATTGTTTATTATTTTAATAGGAAAGTTTTGGCCTGATTTTTTCCCTCGATTTGGAACCTGGGTAAATCGAATAGAAAATTTTTCGAGTGGAGATAAAGATGGAAATTATCAAGCTAATCAAGCTAAAATTGCCATTGCTACGGGAGGAATTACCGGTAAAGGTCCAGGTAACAGTACACAACGTAATTTTCTGCCGCATCCTTATTCTGACTTTGTGTACGCTTTTATTATTGAGGAATATGGAATGCTAGGAGGATTTGTTGTGCTCTTTCTTTACTTATTACTCTTATTTAGAACTATAAAAATTGTAACAAAATCAGAAAGTACTTTTGGAGGTTTGCTGGCTCTTGGATGCGGACTATTACTGGTATTACAAGCGTATATAAATATGGCAGTTTCAGTAGGATTATTCCCTGTTACCGGACAACCATTGCCGTTAGTAAGTAAAGGAGGAACATCTATATTATTTACCGGAATTGCTGTAGGAATAATATTAAGTGTAAGTAGGGCAATCGAAGAAAAAGAAGGAGGTAAACTTGCAACAACTTAGAGTCATAATAAGTGGAGGAGGTACAGGTGGTCATATCTTTCCTGCAATAGCTATTGCTAATGCACTTAAAAAAAGAATGCCCGATGCAGAAATACTTTTTGTCGGAGCCAAAGGCAAAATGGAAATGGAAAAGGTTCCTGCAGCAGGATATAAAATTGTAGGTTTATGGATAAGTGGATTGCAAAGAAAATTAACCATAAAAAATTTAATTTTTCCAATTAAGATAATTTCAAGTTTGATAAAAGCAAGAAAAGTGATAAAGCAATTTAAACCCAATGTGGTGGTTGGCGTTGGAGGATATGCCAGTGGTCCATTGTTACGCGTAGCAACTATGTTAGGTATTCCTGCTTTAATACAAGAACAAAATTCATATCCCGGAATTACTAACAGAGTATTAGCAAAAAAAGTTCAAAAAATTTGTGTTGCTTATCAAGGAATGGAAAAATATTTTCCAAAAGAAAAAATTATACTAACCGGAAATCCTGTTAGACAAGACATAGAAAATCTTGAAGGTAAAAAGCCAAGAGCTTTAGAATTTTTTAATTTAAAAGATGACAAACCGATATTGTTGATTATTGGCGGAAGCTTGGGAGCAAAAACTATCAATGAAACCATTTCTGAAATATTACCTGAACTAATTGAAAATAATATTCAACTAATTTGGCAAACCGGCAAAAGCTTTTTTGAAAAAGCAAAACAAATAGCATTAAATTACCAAGACAAAGGAGTGTATGTTTCTGATTTTATTACCAAAATGGATTATGCTTATGCAGCAGCCGATTTGGTAATTTCAAGAGCAGGAGCAAGTTCAGTATCTGAATTATGTATAACTAAAAAACCTTGCATATTTATTCCTTCTCCAAATGTTGCAGAAGATCATCAAACAAAAAACGCAATGGCACTTGTAAATTACAATGCGGCTGTTTTAGTAAAAGATAGTGAAGCAAAACAAATTTTAAAAAACGAGATATTAAGATTGATGAATTCTCAAAATGAAAGAGAAAAATTAGCGAATAATATTTCAAAACTTGCATTAAAAAATGCTGCAGATATTATAGCAGCTGAAGTAATTAATTTGGCTCGAATAGGGAAATGAAACAGATAAAAGATATTAAATATTTTTATTTTTTAGGCATTGGCGGAATCGGAATGAGTGCCCTTGCTCGATATTTCAATAGACTGGGAAAATTTGTTGCAGGTTACGATAAAACAGAAACTACTTTAACAAACGAATTGATGCAAGAAGGAATAGAAATTCACTATAATGATAACATTGAAAATATACCTAAAAATATTATAGATAATAAAGAAGATTCGTTAATTGTCATTACACCTGCTATACCTGATAATCATTCAGAAAAACAATACTTTATAAAAAATAATTATCAACTATTAAAGCGTTCACAATTGCTTGGTTTAATAACAAATCAGAGCGATACGATTGCAGTTGCAGGAACACATGGAAAAACTACAACTTCAACCATTATTGCACATATTATTAAACAAAGCAATTTGTCATGTGCAGCATTTTTAGGCGGTATTGCTACAAATTATAATTCAAATTTGTTATTATCTGATAAAAAAGGATGGATAGTTGTTGAAGCAGATGAATACGACCGTTCTTTTCTTACATTATTTCCTACAATTGCTGTTATAACTTCAATGGATGCAGATCATTTAGATATATATGGAGATAAAAAATTCATGGAAGAATCATATTCTTTATTTGCTCAACAAGTAAAAGAAAAAGGAATAATTATAGCAAAGAAAGATTTGCAATTAGGTAAAAATGTAAAAGCCAAAATCAAAACTTATAGTATCAATTCTCAAGCAGATTATATCGCTGAAAATATTCGTATCGAGGATGGCAAATTTATATTTGACTTTAAGTCGGATGAAAAAACTATAAAAGACATAGTTTTCGGAATGCCCGGAAGACATAATGTAGAAAATGCCGTTGCAGCCATTGCTGTAGCTTTAACATTAGGAATTGAGGAAGAAATAATAAAATCAGCTTTACATAGTTTTAAAGGGGTTAAAAGAAGATTCGAGTTTCATGTTCAAACATCAAAAAAAGTATATGTAGATGATTATGCGCATCATCCCGAAGAATTAAAGGCTTGTATTTCTAGTATTAAAGAACTTTATAATGATAAAAAAATTACAGGCATTTTTCAGCCGCATTTATATTCCAGAACAAAAGATTTTGCAGATGATTTTGCAAAAAGTTTAGATACGCTTGACGAATGTATTTTGCTTGATATATATCCGGCACGCGAATTGCCAATTGAAGGTGTGTCATCGCAAATGATTTTAGATAAAATGAAAATCAAAGAGAAAAAAATATTAAGTAAACAAGAAGTGTTGAAATACATTGAAAAAAAACAACCTGAGGTGCTTATTACTTTAGGCGCTGGAGATATTGATCAATTAGTTGAACCAATTAAAAAAATATATTCATTAAATTGATTAAAAAGGCCGTAAATATTATTCTTTGGATTATGCTTTCAATAAGCATACTTGCTTTACTTGGTTTTGTTGAACACGAAAGAAAAACATTACCATGTAATGCTATTCAAATTAATATTGACGAAAGCAACGAAATGTTTTTTATTGATAAAAATGATATTCTCGAATTAGTAAAGCTAAATGGCGATTCAATTATTGGTGAATCGATGAATGAAATTGATATATATAAATTGGAAAAAATAATAAACAGACATCCATCTGTTGAAAATGCCCATGTGTATGCTAACTTAAACGGAACTTTAAATATTGAAGTCAAGCAACGAACACCTTTAGTAAGAATTTTTAGTATGACAGGTGAAAGTTTTTATATTGATAAACTAGGCTATTTTATGCCACTTTCTGAAAAATATACCGCTAGAGTTCCTGTTGCTAACGGTTATATTTTTGAAAAATATGCCCCCAATGCAGAGATTACGATATATGATATTTTATCTAACGATAGCATAGCTACTAAAACCATTATTGATGATGTTTTTATAATTGCTGATTTTGTTTCAAAAGACAAGTTTTGGAATGCACAAATTGATCAAATTTATGTAAATGTTGATCGCGATATTGAATTAATACCAAGAGTAGGAAATCATACAATAGTATTTGGAACAGCAGAAGAGATGACAGAAAAGTTTGAAAAGCTATTGTTATTTTATAAAAAAGCTTTACCGGCAGTTGGTTGGAATGAGTATAAAACAATTAACTTAAAATATAAAGATCAAATAATTTGTTCAAAATAAAATAAAATTATGGATTCAGAAATTGTAGTTGGTTTAGACATTGGAACTACCAAAATTGTAGCCATGGTAGGTCGTAAAAATGAATATGGTAAAATTGAAATCTTAGGTTATGGCAAAGCCGATTCATTTGGCGTAAAACGAGGAATGGTGGCTAATATCGAAGAAACAGTTCAATCAATTCGCGATGCTGTTGCAGAAGCAGAAGCAAAATCGGGGGTAGATATTAAATATGTTAACGTAGGTATTGCAGGACAACACATTAAAAGTCTACACCATAGAGGAATTCGCACCAGAAGCAATGTAGATGAAGAAATTAGCCAAGAAGATATCGATATGTTAATAGAAGACATGTATAAACTTGCATTGCCTCCGGGTGAAGAAATAATTCATGTTTTTCCACAAGAATACATTATCGATAATGAGCAAGGTATAAAATCTCCCAAAGGAATGTTAGGTGTTAGATTAGAGGCTAATTGCCATATTGTAACCGGACAAATTACTGCCGCAAAAAATATTGATAAATGTGTTCAAAAAGCAGGTTTAGAATTAACCGAACTCATATTAGAACCAATTGCATCGGCCGAAGCTGTATTAACACAAGAAGAAAAAGAAGCGGGAGTGGTATTGATTGATATTGGTGGTGGAACAACGGATATTGCCATTTTTCAAGATGGTATTTTAAGACATACGGCAGTAATTCCTTTTGGAGGTGATATTATTACAGAAGATATTAAAGAAGGTTGTACCATTATTAAAAATCAGGCAGAAGCCTTAAAAGTAAAATTTGGTTCTGCACTAGCAAGCGAAAATCAAGAAAATGAAGTGGTAGTAATACCTGGTTTAAGAGGTCGAGCACCTAAAGAAATTTCAGTAAAAAATTTGGCTAATATTATTCAAGCAAGAATGGAAGAAATTATTGAGCATGCCTATTTTGAAATTAAAAATTCCGGTTATGAACGAAAAATGATTGCGGGTATTGTATTAACCGGAGGAGGTGCAATGTTAAAACATTTGCGTCAATTAGTGGAATATATGACCGGAATGGATACGCGCATAGGCTATCCTAATGAACATTTAGCGAAAGGAGCCGAAGATATTTCAAGCCCTATTTATGCTACCAGTGTTGGTTTAGTAATTAAAGGATTAGAGCATTTCGAAAAACAAAAAAAGAAAAGTACCGTAACCACACACTCTAAAAAAACAAGAGGAAATTTTTTTGATAATCTCTTTAATAAAAGTAAACAGTGGTTCGAAGAAGATAATAATTAATGTTTAAACATAAAAAATTAAAAATAACCAAACCAAAAACCAAACCTAAAACTTAAAAATTATGATTCAATTTGAATTACCAAAAGAAAAATCATCAATCATAAAAGTGATTGGTGTAGGCGGAGGTGGAAGTAATGCTGTAAACCACATGTATCGCCAAGGAATTTCGGGCGTAGATTTTATAATCTGCAATACCGATAAGCAAGCATTAGATATAAGTCCAGTACCAATTAAAATCCAACTAGGGCAAACATTAACTCAAGGCTTAGGAGCAGGCTCAATACCTGAAGTAGGTAAAAATGCAGCCATTGAATCTATCGAAGCTATAAAAGAAATTTTATCATCAGGTACCAAAATGGTGTTTATTACGGCAGGTATGGGAGGTGGTACCGGAACCGGAGCAGCACCCATTGTAGCACAAGCTTGTCGCGAAATGGGAATACTTACCGTTGGTATTGTTACACTACCTTTTGCATTTGAAGGTAAAAGAAAACGTCAACAAGCGGAAGAAGGCATTAAAAATATGAAGCAAAATGTAGATTGTTTGTTGGTAATTGCTAACGACAAGCTACGCGAAATATATGGTAATCTTAGCATATCAAATTCATTTGGTAAGGCTGATGATGTATTATCCAATGCAGCTAAAAGTATTGCTGAATTAATCAGCTTAACCAAACACATGAATGTTGATTTTAATGATGTTCATACTGCCATGAAGGATAGCGGGGTTGCTTTAATGGGTTCAGGAACCGCACAAGGAGAAAATAGAGCAATAGCTGCAGTTGAGCAAGCCCTTAATTCACCATTATTAAACGATAATAATATAAGTGGCGCAAGATATGTATTAATTGATATTACATCCGGTAGCGATGAATTAACTATGGATGAATTTGGCGAAATAACCGATTTAATTCAAGAAGCAACAGGTAATACTGCTGATGTTAAAATTGGTTATGGTGTTCGCGAAGAATTAGGTGACACAGTTCATGTAACTATTATAGCCACCGGATTTTCAGGAAAAACCGATATAGGTATAAACGAAAATGTAAATACTCAAAAAACAGTTCATACACTTTCAACTGATATGAATATTGAAAGTGTAAACGAGAATAAAAACTTAGAAGAAGTAAATAAAAATATCCTACCTGAACAAAATAAAAATTTTGAAGAACCTTATTTAAAAACTATTGAAAAACCTATTTCTAATGATAAAGTAGAAAGCAAAATAGACCAAGAGCTTTCATTATTTGATGAACCGTTAGTGGTTAATACTACTATTGATTTTGAAATTAAAAAAGAAACGCCATCTGAAAATTCAGAAACAAATAAAGAGCAAAAAATAGTTCATGTTTTAGATTTAGGTGATACAAATGTAAATTCAAACGATAAAATAGAGTCTACTCCTATTGCTAAGCAATCGCAAGAAGAACAATTATCTCAAATAGAAAAAAACGAGCAATTGCTTAAAGCTAAAGAAAGAGCCATGCGTTTAAAAGAATTTAATTATCGTTTAAAAACGGCCAATATTGCCGATTTAGAAAATGTGCCCGCTTATAAAAGAAGAAATGTTACATTAGATAATGTACCACATTCATCAGAGTCTAATGTTTCGCGTTATACTTTATCTGAAAATGAAGAAAAGAAAACCGAAATAAAACCCAATAATTCATTTCTTCACGATAATGTAGATTAGTTTTTTTGAAAAAATTATTATTTGAATTAACATATCCTTTCCCCTCTTTTAAAGAGGTATTAGGAGATTATAAATAGAAAAACTAATAAAGAAAAACTTATGAGTTTAGAAGAAAAAATAAATGCCGATATAAAAGCTGCCATGCTTGCTAAAGAAGCACAAAAGTTAGAAGCATTGCGAGCAATAAAATCTGCTATACTGCTTTTGAAAACATCCGAAGAAGGAAGTTCAGAAGAGGCCGAAATTAAAGCTCTGCAAAAAATGGTAAAACAACGCAGAGAAACCGCTGAGATTTATCAAAAGCAAAATAGACAAGATTTAGCAGAAGCAGAATTATTTCAAGCAACAATTATTGAAAAATATTTACCTGCGCAAATGAGCGAAGACGAAATTCGCGAAGCACTAAAACAAATTATAGCTCAAGTTGGCGCTTCATCACCTGCCGATATGGGCAAAGTAATGGGAGTAGCTACCAAAGAGCTTTCTGGAAAAGCCGATGGTAAAACCATCTCCGCTATCGTAAAACAACTTTTAGGTTAAATATTTTAAAGAGTTAGGTTTGGTAAATCGGGCGCTCAAATGAGCGCCCGATTTTTGTTCGTATATGTTTTTGCTATTAATCCATAATATAAATTAGTTTTTTGCACTTCCAATATTTAATTTAGTCTTAATCTATTAACCAATAATTAATAACTAATAACTAATAACTAATGTCTTGAGCCTAATTTAACACTACTATATGAATAGTAGTTTTATTTCCTTGGCTTGTTATATGCAATAAATAAATTCCTTTTCCGAAATGGCATAAATCTATTTGATGTTGCGTTGAGCTAATTTGTTGTTGTAACATTAAATTTTCTTAGAGGATTAATTAGCCTATTTAATCAAGATTTTTGTCATCATCCATAAAATTTTCATTTCTTAAAAAATAAAATTGAAGCAATAATAAAAACATAATTATAATGCTGCAGGAAACAAAGAATACAGCATTATTTCCGGTTCCAATTTCTTCTAGAAATTCAATTTGAAAACCATTGTTCATTAAAAAATGTAAACTTACAGCTAATGCATTATTTATAAAATGTGCCAGTATTGGAATCCATAAACTGCCACTCCAGTAAAAAATATAACCAAACAAGGCACCCATTAACATGCGTGGCAAAAATCCATAAAATTGCAAGTGCATGGCACTAAATAAAATGGCAGAAATCCAAATTGCTAGATGGATATTTTTTGTCCATTCGTTTAATATGCGTTGAATAATTCCTCTAAACATAAGCTCTTCTCCAATAGCCGGAATTATGGCAATTAAAAATAAATTGAAGAGATAGGTGTTTAAATCAGTACCGGCTAAAAATGCTTTGGTAATTACTTCTGCATTGTTTTCAGAGCGCTGCATCCAAATTTCTACTTGCTTTAAAAAGTCAGGAAGTTGCAAATGTTTGTTTATTTCTGCACTCAAATTTATGAGCGGCTGCGATGCCAGCATTAGCAATGGAACAATTAAAAATAAAACCAGATTGCTCCCTTTGTTCCATTTTAAGTAATCATTTCCTTTTTTGTGAATTAAAAATGCAAACAACAAAGAAGGAAGAATAAATAAACCGATGGCATTTATCAATTGTAAAAATTTCATGGCTTTGAGCACATGGGGTAATTCCAGTTCCGATAGTATGTCGGGAGTTTGTAAAAGATTAATTCCAAATAAAGGATACAGCAATGCAAAGCCAATTACCGAAAATAAAGTAACAGAGGCTAAAGCCATGCCAATAAAAATAATAAATTGCTGAGGGGGTGAAATATTTGTACTTTTTTTTAACATGGTAAAAGCCTTGCTATTTTTTGTAATTTTGCAAACTTAAAATTTTCTCTTTTGGTAAAGATAGAAAATATTGAATTAGGAGAGTTCCCTCTTTTACTTGCACCAATGGAAGATGTGAGCGACCCACCTTTCCGTATGTTGTGTAAAAAACATGGAGCGGATTTAATGTACACTGAGTTTGTGTCGTCCGAAGGTTTGATACGCGATGCGGCTAAAAGCAAAAAGAAACTCGATATTTTCGAATACGAACGCCCTATTGGGATCCAACTTTTTGGCAGCGATATTGATTCCATGCGCGAAGCGGCTTTAATAGCCGAGCAGGCCGGCCCTGATTTAATTGATATAAATTATGGTTGTCCTGTAAAAAATGTAGCCTGCAAAGGCGCAGGAGCAGCATTGTTGCAGGATATTCCAAAAATGGTAGCTATGACGGCCGAAATTGTGAAAACTGTAAAATTACCCGTTACGGTTAAAACGCGCCTTGGATGGGATGAACATACCAAAAATGTTACAGAAGTAGCAGAACGCTTGCAAGATATCGGTATTAAAGCATTAACTGTTCATGGAAGAACACGCGCCCAAATGTATAAAGGTAATGCCGATTGGACTTTAATTGGTGAAATAAAAAATAATCCACGCATACATATACCCATTTTCGGAAATGGAGATGTAGATTCGCCCCAAAAAGCTTTAGAAATGAAAAATCGCTTTGGAGTTGATGGCATTATGATTGGTAGAGCAAGCATTGGGTATCCATGGATTTTTAATGAAGTAAAATACTATTTTAAAACAGGAAATTTATTACCCAAACCAACCATAAAAGATAGAGTAGAAGCTGCAAGTATGCATTTGCAAAAATCGATGGAATGGAAAGGGCAGGTTTTAGGAATTCTTGAAATGCGCAGACATTATACCAATTATTTTAAAGGTGTGCCCCATTTTAAAGATTTTAGAATGAAATTGGTTACTGAAAATAATCCGGAAATTTTATTCCAAACCCTTAAAGAAATTGAAAAACATTACTCCAATATGGAACTAAACTTAGTTTAATTTGTTTACGCTTAATATGTCAGAAGTAAAAAGCAACAGACCAACATTTGACGAAATATATATGGATTTGGCCATTAATTTGGCTAAACGTTCGCATTGCGTTAAAATGAAAGTTGGAGCCGTAATTACTAAAGATACCCGTATAGTTTCATTAGGCTATAACGGTCCACCGGCCGGAACCCACAATTGCGATCAAGAATGGCCGGAAGAAGGATGTCCGCGTAGCGAAAAAGGAGGATGTTCATTAGCTTTACATGCCGAAGAAAACGCACTTTTATACGCTGCCAAAAATAATGTAAACTTAGAAGGAGCAACCTTGTATGTTACTCTTTCGCCTTGTTTACCATGCGCCAGAATGATTTTTACTATGGGTATTAAAAAAGTAATTTACCTTAATTCCTATGCAGCATATAAAGGATTTAAAAGCGATGAGGGTATAGATTTTTTAAAACGTTTTGGAGTTGAAGCAATACATTTTGATGAATTAAAAAATAAATAAATGGTGCCTTCTGAACCCGATTATCGCAAATATGCATTAGTTCCGATACTTTTATCATTGGTATTAATATTGGGAATTTATATTGGTACAAAACTCAATTTTGAAACAGCAGATAATTCAGGATTTTTTTCATCAGTAAAGTTTAACAAGCTTAATGCTTTAATAAATTACATAGAGCAAGAATATGTGGATGAAATTTCACGAAGCGAACTCGAAAACAAAGCTATTGCCAGTTTGCTTCAAGATTTAGATCCTCATTCGCAATATATCAGTGCAGAAGAATTAGCCGCATACAATGAACCATTAGAAGGAAATTTCGAAGGTGTAGGAATTGAATTTAATATTCAAAACGATACCATTGTAGTAGTAAATGTTATTAATGGTGGACCCTCTGAAAAAGTTGGGATTTCAGCAGGCGATAGAATTATTTCTGTGGATGGAGAAAATGTTACCGGAAATATTACCAATCAGGATGTAGTAAAAAAATTACGAGGCAAAAAAGGTACCGAGGTTGAAGTAGAAATTTTTAGAAAAAGCATCAATAAATCGTTTAAAGTTAAAATTACACGCGGTACTATTCCAATTCATAGCATTGATGTAGCCTTTATGGTAAATGATGAAATCGGATATATTAAGTTAAGCAGATTTGCAAAAACCACTTATGATGAATTTACCGAACAAGGATTAAAGTTAAAATTGCAAGGGATGAAAAAAATGATTTTGGATTTAAGAGGTAATGGTGGCGGATTTTTGGATGCAGCCATAAAAATTGCTGATGAATTTTTGCCCAATAAAAAATTAATTGTTTACACCGAAGGTAAGGCTCGACCAAGAAACAGCTATTATGCTACCAAAAGAGGACATTTTGAAGATACAGAGCTTGTAATTCTAATTGATGAAGGAAGCGCCTCAGCAAGCGAAATTGTTGCAGGAGCAGTACAAGATAATGATAGAGGTATAATTATCGGAAGACGTTCCTTTGGAAAAGGATTGGTACAAGAACAAACCTCTTGGCCTGATGGATCGGCTATTCGATTAACCATAGCTCGATATTATACACCTACAGGAAGAAGTATTCAAAAACCATATTCAAGTGTAGATAACGAAGAATATTTTAACGAATCAGCTATTCGATTTCACAAAGGGGAGTTGTTTGCTGTTGACAGTATTAAACTCCCTGATTCGCTTAAGTATTATACGCCTCAAGGAAAAGTTGTTTATGGCGGAGGTGGAATTATGCCCGATATTTTTATTCCAATCGATACTATTAATAATAATGCCTATTACATGAATTTAGTGTATGCAGGTGTTTTCAATAAATTTGCTTTTGAAATGGTAGATGCGGAGCGCGAAAAATTTAAAAAATATAAAGATTTTACCTCCTTTGATAAAAACTTTCAGATTACCCCCGAATTGTTTGATAAATTTATTGCATTTGCCGTTAAAGAAGGAATTGAAAAAGATTTTACGGCTATTAATCAATCTAAGAAAAGTATTAAAGTGCGATTAAAAGCCATGATTGCCCGTCAACTTTTTAGCGATGCAGGTTATTATCCGGTAATTTTATCAGAAGATGCAGCATATAACGAAGCTGTAAAATTTCTTTCAAAATAATATTTTAGAGATTTGTTCAAACTTGTGGAAATTGATGGAGTTTAATAAGTTAGATTGTGTAAAGTAATAAAGTATTTACGTATTAAAGTGTTAACGTGTTAAAGTTACGGATGCATGCAAATAAAATAAATTAATAGATTACAAATTACAGAGTGCAAATTCAAAAAATCATCAAATCAATAATTCAAAAATTAAAAATTATTTTGTCTTTTTTCTTTTAGTCTTTCTTCTGTAAACTGTTTTCTAAATCACAAAATATTGCTAGAGACTAACTCCTTATGCCTAAAAACTAATTTATCATACTTTCCTGTTCGAAATACATAATAATCGCTTCTTTCATTAATTGATTTTGCTGTTCAGGTTTTAAATGTGGTAATCGCTCGGTGCGTTCATAGTGTGGCCAACCATCTTTATCTATTCCTCTAAATATATAATAACCATAAGGGCTTAGTAATCGGCATATGGCTATATGCATTACATCCAGTTTTTGATCTTTATTTAGTTTTATGACACCTTTCCCCAGTTCTTGTATGCCAATTAAAAATATTAAACCTTCTAAATCTATATCGGGGCCAAAACGCTCTGTTAAATTAGCAAGCAATTCGAGCCATTTTTGTTCTATTTCTTCATTCGTTTTATGCATGTTGCAAATATAGGACTTGTTCATACCGACTTGTTAATTTTTTATCAAATATTACTTCCGGTTAAAACTAATTTCTTTGTTAATTTGAGTTATGCATTATGTAGATATTATTTTGTTAGTTCCTCTGTTATGGGGGCTTTACAAAGGAATTACCAAAGGTTTTATTTTTCAAATAGCAACTTTGGCAGGTTTTCTTTTATCCACCTATGCAGCTGTAAGATTTACTGATTTTATTAGCAACTATCTTCGTACACAACAAGGATGGGAAAGCGAATTTTTACCACATGCCGTATTTGCATTATTATTTATTGTGGTATTAATAATAGTTTATTTACTCGCTAAATGGCTTACTCACATATTAGGGAAAATTAAGCTGGGTTGGGCCAATAAATTGGCAGGAGCATTTTTTGGAGTTTTAAAGTATGCATTTATTGTAAGTGCCATTTTATTTATAATTAATGCAGTTAATGAAAAAATCGCATTTTTACCTGATGATTTAAGTGAAAAATCATTGTTATATCAACCTGTAAGCAAATTATTGGAATGGATGCTTAAAAATTACAATTCTTTTCATTTTGAGGAGATTATAAAAGAAGTCGAAAGTAAAGTTCAATTCGATTAAGAAAGAAATCATCAGGAATTTTTTGTAAATTAAAAAAAATTGTAGATTTGCAGCCCTGATTGACCGATGGTGTAACTGGCAACACGTCTGATTTTGGTTCAGAAGAGTCTAGGTTCGAGCCCTAGTCGGTCAACTAAAAGCTCTGAATAAATGTTCAGAGCTTTTTTATTTATATTCAAACCAATATGGCAAAATTAAAAGGAAACTTTAAAAATTGCCGTTTAATAAAATTTACCCGCCATTTATACAATTGTTTTAGCAGATAAAATTTTCTAACAGATTATTTTAACTTAGTTTTATGTAAATTGGCTTTACTAATTATTGTAAATGCTTAAGAAAAATTTATGCCTGATAATATCACTTTTTTCAGCATGGCTTTATGCACAGGTGCCTTTATTTAAGCAGTTGCAAGAGCAGGATGGCTTATTGTCGAATAAAATTTATGATATAAAAAATTATAATGGTTTATTATGGATAGCTAGCGATAAAGGGGTATCTTCATTTGACGGGAAGCGCTTTAGTCATTATTTTTTACAAAATGGATTGCCTGAAAACGAAATAATAAAACTTCAAATTGATGGTCAAAACAAGCTTTGGGCAATAGGGGCAAGTTCGCGATTAAGTTATTTTGTTAAAGAAAAATTTGAACCATTGGCTTCTAATGAAAGTCTGCTAAAATTTTTAAATAATAGAATAATAAGTTCTATCGGTTCTGATAATAATGGTGATATTTTAGTAACTACCATTTTAGGAGGCGGAACTTTTAGAATTAAAAACAATTTAAAAGTTGAAGTAGTAAAAGATGATTGGACAAGCGGAGCATCATTTTTTATCAAACAGCTTTCACGTAATCATTATATATGGGGGAGTAATAATGTTTCTGCATTCAATAAAAAATTGAGAGTTTATCTTCAAAATAAAATTCAAGAAATTAATTTAACAGCTTCTCAAGGCTATTCTAAAGCAAGTTTTATACAATTAATGTCAGGTGAATATTTATATGCTAAAGACCAAGAATTAATACATTTTAATGATAGTGTAATTATCGGTCGCTCATTTTTAGAAAAAAATATTGAATGTGTATATGAAGATGCAGAAGGTAAAATTTGGGTGGGCTTAAATACAGGAGGTGCAGTTTGTTTTCCAATGGGTATTATTTCAGCAGGAGGCTATTTTAGCTATTTCGGAAATAAAACCATTACCTCAATTTGCGAAGATAATAAAGGAAATCTTTGGCTTTCTTCTTTAGAATCGGGCATATATTATTTGCCATCCAATCCCTATTCTTCATACGCTCCACCAAAAGTATTTTCATCTAAATCCGAAATTAAAAATCAACGTTCAAACATTAAATCATCTGTTACATATGATACTTTAAAGATTAATACCAACCTTTCAAGTGATTTAATTCCTAAATATTATAGCGATACCATAAAAAAAAATACAAACTTCGATACTATAGCTCCATTAATTTATATTTCAGGAATTAAGATTAATGAAAAAGATACATTGCCTGGAAATTATTATTCTTTAAGCCATAACGAAAATTCCATAAAAATTAATTATGCGGCTTTTAGTGTAATTAATACTCAAAAATTTCAATTTCGTTATCGCTTATCTGATATAGATAAAGATTGGATATACACAGATAATACTTTTGTTCAATACAATGCCTTGCCTCCCGGTGATTATTTATTTAGTGTTTCAGCTATGAATGCAAATGGCGTTTGGAGTAAAGAAAGTGCAAGTGTGTTTTTTAAAATTTTACCTCCGTTTTGGCAAACAACATGGTTTTTAGTTTTATCAATTTCAATAATTGCATTTATTATTTTCTTATTTTTTATCATCAGAATAAAACAAATTAAAAAACGAGAAGAAGAAAAAACCAAATTGCATAAACGAATTGCCGATATTGAATTACAAGCACTTCAAGCACAAATGAATCCTCATTTTATTTTTAATACATTAGCCTCCATTCAATATTTTATTACCGATAATAATGTTGAGGCAGCAAATCAATATCTTTCAAAATTTGCTAAATTAATGCGAAGCATTATATACAATTCTCGCAGAAAAAAAGTACCATTAAAAGACGAAATTCAAGCATTGGAATTATATATTCAAATGGAGCAATTAAGATGTAATTATAGCTTTGATTATAAAATAATATGTTCAAATAATGTTGATTTGAATGATGATGAAGTACCCGGTTTACTTATTCAACCCTATGTAGAAAACGCAATTTGGCATGGCTTAATGTATGTAAAAGATAGAAAAGGTGAATTAAACATTTTAATCGATAAAAATGATAATTTACTAAAGTGCGTGATAGATGATAATGGTATTGGCAGAAAAAAATCAATGGAAATAAAAGCACAAAGTTTAAAACCTCATCAATCGGTTGGAATGTCTATAACTAAAGAGCGCTTGGATATTTTAAATACGATTCAAAACCATAAATTAAGTGTAAATATTATTGATAAAATAAATAAACAAACACTTGAACCGGAAGGTACTCAAGTTGAAATATATATACCCTTAGCCGATTAAAAGTATGATATTAAAAGTTATTATAATTGATGATGAAAAAGGTGCAAGAGAATCTTTGCATAACTTAATCGAAAAATATTGTCCTAATTTAGAAATTATTGCAAAGGCAACAAATATAGATGACGCTTATAAATTAATTAATGAACTTGCTCCTCAACTTATTTTTTTAGATATTGAAATGCCCAATGGTAATGGTTTTGATTTACTACAAAAATTTTCATCCATCAACTTCGATGTAATTTTTACCACCGCTTACGACCATTATGCTATAAAAGCAATTAAATATAGCGCCATTGATTATCTTTTAAAACCTATAGATATTGATGATTTAAAATCTGCAGTAGAAAAAGTTGTTCAAAAACAAAATGATAAATTGATTAAAAATGAACAAATACTTTCGTTATTAAATAATATTAAGCCGGATCAAACGGATAAAAAAATAGCACTTCATGAAGGCGATGGATTAACCTTTGTAAGATTAAAAGAAATTATTCGATGCGAATCTGATGGAAATTATACAACTATTATTTTAGAAGGTAATAAACGCATAGTTACTTCAAAAACTTTAGGTGAATATGAAGAACTGTTTTCAAATGATAACTTTTTTAGAATACATCGTTCACACCTTATTCATTTAAATCACATCAAAAAATATATAAGAGGCGAAGGAGGTTATGTAATTATGAGTGATGGTTCTCAAGTAGAAGTTTCTCGAAGAAAAAAACAAGAATTTTTAGATAAAATTTCATTTCTGTAGCTTTTGCCGTTTATAAATTATTTACTGCCGTTTAATAACTCAGTTCTGTCATCTGCTCATTTGCAGTATTTATATTAAATATGCTTACGTAACATTGCCTTAGAAAGCAATCCCACCGATTGTATAATTTAAAACTAAGGCATATGGGTACTATCTATTCAAACCAAAAATGTACTGATTGTATTAAAGTTAATACACTATCAGTAAAAAAAGATGCACCGGCCATTATTAAAGATTTAATTTATTTTATAATTAAAAAATCAAAAAATAAAAAACTAATTACATGTTTTTTAGTAATTTCCTTTTTAACGTTAACTGCAAAAAATCCTGAAAGTAGTACTCCAAAACCTGCTAATTGGCCTCAATCAACATTGTCTGGATGTACGCCCGCAAAAAGTTCAACCGATTTACAATTGAATAATGTTAGAACATTAATTCACACCGGTGGCGATATGTGGTGGGATTTAGTACAAACTCCTCGTTATGAAGTTCCAAAAGGTTCAGGAAAGCACTCTTTATTTGCCGGTGCATTATGGTTAGGAGGTCAAGATGTAAACGGACAATTAAAACTTGCGGCTCAAATGTATAGAACAAATGGCGTTGATTATTGGACTGGACCATTAAGTAAAAACTTTGCTGCAACCGATGCTAACACATGTGCTAAGTGGGATCAACATTTTGTTATAACAAGAGCACAGGTAGATGAATTTATTGCTTGGTATAATACAACTCAAACAAGTGATCCGGACGATGATAAGGAATTTCAAGGATATAAAATACCTGATATAATTTTAAATTGGCCTGCACATGGTGATGTTTCAGCTGGTCAAGATTATTATTTAGCTCCTTTTTTCGATAGGAATAGTGATGGAAATTATAATCCCTATGATGGTGATTATCCTTTGTATGATGTAAACAATAGCATTGATTGTAAAACTGATCGTACCGAGCGATTATATGGCGACCAAACCTTGTGGTGGATTTTTAATGATAAAGGAAATGTGCATACTGAATCAGGCGGTTCGCCCATTGGTATGGAAATTCATGCACAGGCTTTTGCATTTTCTACCAATGATGAAATTAATAATATGACTTTTTATAATTATCGTTTAATCAATCGCTCTACTTTTACATTAACCAATACATATTTTGGCGTATTTACCGATCCTGATTTAGGATTATTTAATGATGATTTTGTTGGATGTGATGTAATGCGTGGTTTAGGATATTGTTATAATGGAACCGAAGTAGATGGCACTGGTGGAGTAAATCAATACGGTGTTCAACCACCGGCAATAGGGGTAGATTTTTTTGAAGGACCATATCAAGATAATGATGGAATAGATAATGCTGAAGGGATTGGACAAAACGAAGCTTTAAACGGTTTGGGTTATGGAGATGGGATTATTGATAACGAACGTTTTGGGATGAGAAGATTTGTTTATTTTAATAATGATAATAGTGTAATTGGAAATCCTGTAACTGCTGCAGATTATTATAATTACTTACGCGGTATTTGGAGAGATGGAACAAAAATGGTGTATGGTGGCAATGGACATATCTCTGATCCTAAAGCAGATATTAATACTCCATGCGATTTTATGTTCCCAGCCGATTCAGATCAAGAATATCATTGGGGTACTCAAGGTAAACCTATGCCTTACTGGAGCGAAGAATCAGAAGGTAATTTGCCTTTTGATAGAAGATTTGTTCAATCGGCAGGGCCTTTTGTATTGTTACCGGGAGCAGTAAATGACATTACTGTTGGTGTAGTATGGGCACGTGCTACATCAGGAGGACCGTTTGCATCCGTTTCTAAATTAAAAGAAGCAGATGATAAAGCGCAAGCATTATTCGAAAACTGTTTTCGTGTATTAAATGGTCCGGATGCTCCAAATGTAAAAATTGTAGAGCTTAATCGCGAATTAATATTACATCTAAGCAATCCATTGGGTTCAAATAATTATAATGAGCAATATGAAGAAATAGATCCTCAAATTCCTGAATTTGCTGTAAGTACATTTACAACGTATGTGCTCGATTCTCTTACAGGTCAATACAATCAAGTTATTACTAAAGATACTTTAAGATATGATCGTAAATATCGTTTCCAAGGATATCAAATATTTCAATTAAAGGATGGAACCGTTTCACCGGAAGAATTATATAATCCTGATAGAGCAAGACTTGTAGCGCAATGTGATATTAAAGATAGTGTTAAACAATTAGTAAATTTTGAATTTAATGAAGCTTTAAATGCAAATATTCCTCAAGAGATGGTCAATGGTCAAGATAAAGGTATTCAACATACTTTCCGTATTACCGAAGATAAATTTGCTACTAACGATAAACGATTGGTAAATCATAAGACTTATTATTACATGGCCATTGCTTACGGATACAACCAATTTAAAAAATATGATCCAAATGATCCTTTGCAACTAGATGGACAAAAGAAACCTTATAAACAAAGCAGAAAAAGTTTATCAGGGGCAATAAAAGTTTATGCTGCAATTCCACACATTACAAGTCCCGGTGGCTTACAAATTAATTCTGAGTATGGAGAAGGTCCATTTATTACTCGAATTGAAGGTACCGGTAATGGCGGAAGAGCAATATCAATGACTAAAGAATCGGAAGAAAAAGTATTATTAAATGTAAATCAAGGAGAAGTAACATACGAAAAGGGTAAAGGTCCGGTAAATATTTATGTAGTTGACCCATTAGTTGTGCCAAATGCAGAATTCGAATTGCGATTTAATGTAATAGGAAATGCTGTTGATAGTGCGCGCTGGATATTGAAAAATTTAACAACGGGCGAAGAAGTTAAATCAGAAAAAACAATTCAAATAGGCAATGAACAAATCATTTCAAAATGGGGATTGGCGGTATTTATAGAGCAAGTAAGAAATCCTGGCGCACTTCCTAACGAAGGAAATGGCTTTATTGAGTCGAGCATAACATTTGCAGATGCAGGGAAGCGTTGGTTAACCGGAGTTTCAGATGCCGATGGAGCAAGTCCAATAAACTGGATACGATCAGGGACATTTACCGATCCAAACTTATCAGTATATAATGATTATACGACAAAAGATCCAAAAGAAGTATATGAAAAAGTTGTGAATGGTTGGTGGGCACCATACTCATTAGTAGCTTATCCACAAATTGCCAATAATCAAACCTATAATGCCGATGCTCCGGGATTAAATGCCTTAACTGTCAATTTAGCAAACCTTAATCTGATTAAGAGTGTAGATATCGTTATAACAGCAGACAAGAGCAAGTGGACAAGATGTTGTGTAGTAGAAAACAATGCGTTCTCTGCCTTGGCTGAAGGGGGAGCAGTTAAAAATATGTTGCGTAAATCGCCAAGTGTAACCAAATCTGGACAACCAGATGGAACCGGCACAATAGGCATGGGGTGGTTTCCGGGATACGCTATATGCCAAGAAACAGGACAGCGTTTAAACATGGCTTTTTCAGAAGATTCATGGTTAGCTGCCGATAATGGAAGAGATATGATATGGAATCCAACATCAACAACTCTTTCTCAATTATTCGATCCAATTTATGGAGGCAAACATTTTATCTATGTGTTTGATAACAATGGAAACGGACCAAATGATATGCCTGCTTATGATGAAGGTAAGTGGATGTACGAACGATTAACAGCAGCAGCTACAAATGCTAATCCAACAAATTCTCCAGATGCAAGAAATGTGTGGAGAAGCTGCATGTGGGTAGGCTGGCCATTATTAGAAAAAGATGCTAAATTATTAGATACCGATGTACGAATCAGTATAAAAGTAAACCGTTCGTATGCTAAATATGATACAGGGACAAATTTAAACAATACATGGCCGCTTTATCGCTTCGATACAAAAGATATGGCCGTGGTAGAAAAAGATCAAGCATTGGCAGAAGATGCTTTACAATTGATAAATGTTGTACCAAATCCATATTACGCATTTAGCGAGTATGAAAAGAACCAGTTAGATAATCGTATTAAGATAGTAAATCTTCCGCAAGAATGTCAAATATCGATATACACCATGAATGGAACCTTAGTGAGAAGATTTAACAAAGCAGATACGAAAACCTCTTTAGATTGGGATTTAAAGAATCAGGCAAATATACCGGTAGCCAGTGGCATTTACTTAATACATGTAGATGTGCCGGGAGTAGGACAAAAAGTAGTGAAGTGGTACGGTGTAATGCGTCCTGTTGACTTAGATACCTTCTAATAAATATGAAATTAGTCCCTCATCGTCCCGGTTCTTTCTGCAAATATAAAAGGTGGGAATATTTGTTAGTGAGAATCGGGCGCGGTGAAAAATAATAATGTTTAAACATTAAAAAAGATTTATCATGAAAAAAATATATCTACTATTAATTGTATTAGCAATAACGCTACCAATATCTGCTCAGCAATTTTATAATTTTCTAAAGTCAGACACTATTGTTGTAAATAATGTAAAAAGTAGAATTTGGAATAACAATTTGTATTCATTTGATTTAATACAAAGACCAACTCATGAAGTTCCAATTGGATCAGGAAGTCATACAATTTTTTCTGGAAGTTTATGGATTGGAGGAAAATTAAATAATCAAATTCATTTAGCAGGACAAATGTATTTAATGGGTTTAGATTTATACCCAGGTCCTATTTCTGATTCAATTCACTATAATGCATTGTATGATTCAACATGGAGAAAAATTTGGAAAGTTTCTCGACAAGAAATTTTATATCATGTTTCTAATTTCTGGTTGCCCGGCTATACTATGCCGGTATCTATTGGTACATGGCCTGCACATGGCAATACAGCATTAGGCCAAAGTGCCAATCTTGCTCCATTTGTAGATTATAATAACAATGGAGTATATGATCCTCAAAATGGAGATTATCCTTTAATAAGAGGTGATGAATGTATTTATTTTATTTGTAATGATGACAGAGGCACACATAATGAAACATTTGGTGAAAAATTAAAAATTGAAATTCATGGAATGCAGTACGCATATAATTGTTCACAATCTAGTATGCTAAACGATGCAATTTTTTTACACTATGATATTTACAATCGCTCTAATAATACCTATGATTCAACAATGGTAGGATATTTTACCGATTTTGATATAGGTGCTTATTCGGATGATTTTGTTGGTACAAATGTTTCAAAAGGATATGTATATGGATATAATGGGGATTCTATAGATGGGAATGGTAATCCGGGAAGTTATGGCGCATTTCCACCTGCGCAAGCAACTGTATTTTTAAAAGGGGTAAAACAGGACAATGATGGAATTGATAATCCTTTTGGAATTTATAATAATGAATCAATAAATGGAATAGGTTTTGGTGACGGTATTGTAGATAACGAATATAGAGGTTTAGATTATTCAATGGTATTTCATATTTTAGGAGGAATCGGAAATTCTGCTATGACAGATCCCTCCATCACTTTAAATTATTATAATTATTTAAAATGTATTTGGTTAGACGGCACTCAATTATTGTATGGTGGAAATGGACATTTAAGTGATCCTAATACAACAAATATTCCATCTAAATTTTCTTTTCCTGGAAATTCAGATACATTGGGTTTTGGTACCAATGGAATAATAATGCCTCCATGGAGTGAATCAAGTACTAATAATATTCCTTATGATAGAAGGATATTAGCTTCAACCGGTCCAATTACTTTTCAACCAGGACAAAAACAAACATTAGATATTGCTTTTGTTTATGCTCGAGATACCATTAATGCATGGCCAAATGGAAGTGTTAATTTATTAGAATTACGAGTTGATAGTTTAAAACAAATGTTTTTAGCAGATAGTACTCCATGTGGCTTAAGTTTTACAGGTATTGAAAAAATAAACAATGTTAAAACATTAAATAAATTAAAAATTTATCCTAATCCTAGCAATGGTATTTTTACAATTGAATTTACACCACAATCAAATGAAAAAACAATTTATGTATTTGATTCGGTTGGTAAATTAGTATTAAGCAAAGAGATTGAAAACTATGGTATTGAACAAATTAATTTAAGTGCTTTAGATAATGGAATTTACTATATAAAAACCTTAAATAATTTTGGAAAAGTTGTAATATGTAATTAATAATTGAAAAATTTATTACTTAGGAATTTTTAAGCGATGCGCCCTTTGAACAAATTGTTTAATTTCTTTTAAACAAATATCATGTGCTTCAATAAAGCCCATGTGGGCTACATTTTCAAGTACTACAGTTTTTATATCTCGAGGGCGTGAGGCTTGTTCTAATGCTTGATACAGATTTATTACAGGGTCTTCTTTGCCTATAATATATAAAATAGGGAAGGGGGCAAAGCGTAAAACGATTTCTCTATCTATGCGGTCTTTCATTCCTTGCAAAGCCGCTATAAATCCTCTCTTTGTAGTTTTTAAACCGGCTTTTACCAATTGCTGAATTTCAGTTTTATAGGTATTGCGTGAAGCAACAGTAAATAAGTTTGGTATTAAATGCTGAATAACTTTTTTATGATTTTTCTTAACTGCTTCAATCATTCTATCTCTGTCTTTCTTTTTTAATTCATTATCGGCAGCGGCATGCGAATGAAACAAACATACTCCTTTAGTAGCATCAGGATATTTCTCTGCAAATGCCATACTCACATATCCTCCCATAGAATGACCAATTAAAACAGCATATTTATATCTATGTATTTTTAATATGTACATAACTATATCTGCCATCATTTCCATTGAATGAACGTATCCAATACTTTCTGATTGTCCATGACCGGGTAAATCAATAGCAATTACTTTGAATTTTTTTGCAAGTTCAGTAGCATAATCGCCCCACATTTCGCTTGATTCAAGAAGGCCATGTAATAATACCACAGCTTTACCTTTGCCTTTAATAAAGTAGCGAATTTTTGCCTTTTTAAATTCTATTGTTTCGTAATGCTTCACGTTTAATGTAAAATTTTAAAAACAAGTTCTTTTAAAAGTTCACTATCTTCTTGATTGTTGTTAACTCCTTTAGATTTTAAGTCGTACTCATGAAGTAAACTTATAATTTCAACTAATTTTTTATAATCATAATTAGCGCATGCTGTTTTATATTCTTTTACGAAAAATGGATTTACTCCTAATTCAGATGCTATAACATTATCAGATTGATTTTTTAGTGAATGTGTAATTATTAGTTTATTAAAGTAACTGTAAAGATTACTAATTATAAGAATAAATGGATTATTTTTAGGATTTGCAGCAAAGTAATTTACAATTCTGTTAGCTTTTAAAACATCTTTTAATCCTAAGGCTTTGGTTAATTCAAATACATTGTAATCTTTACTAATGCCTATAAATATTTCAATTATAGCCGGAGTAATAATTTCATTAGAAGAAATATTTAAAATTAATTTATCTATTTCATTTGAGATTTTAGCCAAATCATTTCCTAAAAACTCTGTAAGCATGATTGCTGCTTTGGGATCAATTTTATATTTTTTTTCTTTTACATAGGCATCAATCCATTCGGGTATTTTATTGTCGTAAAGTTTAGCCGATTCAAAATAAACCGAATTTTTACTTACATTTTTTCCAAATGCGGTTCGCTTATCTACACTTTTCTTTTTGTAGCATATAACCAGAAGAGTAGTTGGAGTAGGATTTTCGAAATAAGCATTAAGTTCTTCAATTTTTTTAATATCCTGCGCTTCTTTAACAATTACTACTTGTCGATCAGCCATCATTGGGTATCGTTTGGCTTCATTAATAATTGTAATTGCATCCGTATCTCTGCCATAGAGTATGGTTTGATTAAAGCTTTTTTCCGCTTCGTCTAATACATGGTTTTCAATATAATCCGAAATTTTGTCGATATAATAAGGCTCTTCTCCACAAAGAAAATATATCGGATGATATTTTTTATTTTTTAAATCATTTAAAATTTGTTCGTATGTAAATCCCATTTTAGTCGAAACGAAGATGTTTAACTGTTAATCCATTATTAATTAGTTCTTTTAAGGCGTCTACGCCAATTCTAATGTGTAAATCTACATAGTTAGAAGTAACTTTTGCATCGCTTTCTGCAGTTTTTACTCCATCAGGAATCATAGGTTGATCAGAAACTAAAAGTAATGCACCGGTTGGTATTTGATTATAAAATCCGGTAATAAATAATGTTGCAGTTTCCATATCTATTCCCATAACTCTTATTTTTCTGAGATATTCTTTAAAATCATCATCATGTTCCCAAACTCTTCTATTGGTGGTGTAAATAGTACCTGTCCAATAATCTAAATTATAATTTCTAATAGTAGTGGAAATTGCTTTTTGTAAGCTAAATGCAGGCAGAGCAGGTACTTCCGGTGGAAAATAGTCGTTCGATGTTCCTTCGCCTCTAATTGCTGCAATAGGTAAGATTAAATCACCTAAATTGTTTTTCTTTTTTAAACCTCCGCATTTCCCTAAAAATAGAACGGCTTTAGGTTGTATACTGCTTAATAAATCCATAATAGTTGCAGCATTGGCACTACCCATTCCAAAATTAACTATTGTAATTCCATCTGCACTGGCATTGGGCATGGCTTTATCGGTCCCATTAACGGGTACATTATGCATCTCTGCAAATTTTTGTACATAGTTATTAAAATTTGTCAATAATATATATTTCCCAAAATCTTCTAATTTAGTTCCGGTATATCTTGGAAGCCAATTTTCAGTAATCTCTTTTTTAGTTTTCATAAAATTAATGTTTAAACATTAAATTAGTCAATTTTAATAATTTTGTATGTATCTCTTAAAAACTGCGAATTAACTTTAATAAAATATTGTCCGGGAGCTAAATGCTCCATTTCTGTTAGGCGATGTTTGCAATATCCGTTTGCTTTAAAATTTATTTTTTGTTGTAATACGTTTCTGCCTTGAATATCAAAAACTTCAATTTCTATGGGCTGTTCATATCTCGAATAGATTTCAATGGTAGGATAATGTTTAAATGGATTGGGATAGATATTTTTTATAAAATCTTTGTTAAAATCATACATATTATTTATTGAAAGTAATTGCTGTGCAAATTGAAAATTTGGAATCCCGTATCCCATTAATGAATCAGGATTGTTGTATTGATGAGCACTTTTTTCTATGCTTTTAAAAATTTCCATATTTGAGGCATTTATTTTTGATTGCCATAAACATGCAGCTAATCCGGAAATTATTGGGGCTGAAAATGAAGTACCATTTCCTAATTGAATTCCTCCGCTAAGCGATGCAACAATAGTCCATTGTCCTTGAGCCATTACATTGGGTTTAATTCTTCCATCAGCACTTGGGCCTACTGAACTAAAATTAACTCTTTGTCCATTGGCATCAACGGCACCTACCGATAATACGCTATCTCCATCAGCGGGTGCTCCAATATATAGCCACGAAGAAGCTCCAGAATTTCCTGCACTATTTATTACAAGTATTCCTTTTGAAGCAGCAATATCAGCTGCTTGTGTAATAATGGTTGTATTACCATCTAAATCAGAGTATGTATGATTTTCAGATGGATTATCAAATTCTGTATAGCCAAGTGATGAATTTATAATATCTGCTCCCACACTATCGGCAAATTCTACAGCCATAACCCAAAAATCTTCTTCCTGAATATATTCAGAATTGGCATCTTCGGTTCTCAAAAGCCAATACGAGGCGTGAGGAGCTGACCCTACTAATTGGCCTGGTAAATTGGCAGCCATACACGATAATACCATTGTACCATGCCCATTATCTTCATAAACATTATCGTTGCCGGAAACAAAATCCCATGTGCCTAAAATTCTATTATCATTCCTTAAGCTATCAAAAGCATTCAAAGTATTTACATCTTTAAATCCTGCATCTAATACAGCTATTATCATTCCTTGTCCGGTAAATCCTTGAGCATGAAGGTATGTTCCGCTAAGCATTTCAATTTGATTGAGGGATGGTCCGTAATCTATATTATTTCTTAAGCCATCATTACATTTGTTGCTGACTAAATTTTCTGTTGTTCCGAATTTCTTATACAATGAACTTATCGTTGTATCTTTTTTGTAATTATATTTTTTTACGGGACAAATTTTGTTTACAAAAGGTAATTGTTTTAATAAGTTAATTTCAGAACTATCTTTTATTTCAATACTAACGGCATTTAGCCATCTTGATGTTGCAACAATATTATACCCTTTGTTATGTAATTCTTCGATGTATGTTAATGAAACAGGAAAATCTTTTTCATCTATTGAAATATTTCTGTGTATTTTTTTTTGAATACTTAATGGAGATAATGCCGGAATACTTATTTGATTTTTTTCTGAGATTTTATTTTTTAAAAATATCCAAACTTTTTCACTTTGTGCCAATACACAATTTTGTAGAATGATAAATATTATAATGAAAAAGTTTTTAATTTTTACCATATGATTTAATTTTTTGATAGTAACGATATCCGCTCTTTATGCTACCGTTAACTTCAGTTTTTAAATCAATCATTTCTTTATAAATTAAACCGATATTACGCGCGTACACTTCTTTATATTCTTGCTTTTCAATTAAATTAATATTTTCGAATTGTTTAACAATTACTGTCGAATCAAATTTTGAATTTTCTAAAATAAAAGCTTCGTCTTTGTTTTCATACTCGTAGATTTGTTCTCCTTGAGTATTGTAATTATTGCCATTCCATCGAGCTCCGTTTTTAACAGGGAAAATCAATTTTACATATTTTATATTTTCTTCAACTTTAATAAAATTATTATTTGATTTTATTCCAAACCATACATCGCTTATTAGCCAATTTTCGTTTATATTTTTTCTTTTGTAACGTTCTATCCTAAATGAAGGTATTTCTATATCACTTTCAATTTCTGATTCAATTACTTCTTTAAGATAATAATGAGTGGTATCTATGCTATTGGTGAAATCGTTATATACAATAGAGTCAATTTCATATTCAATAAACCAACCAATGGTTGTAGGATAATAATTATAACCCAAATCAGGCGCTTGACCTTTTTCTTTTTTGCATGATATTATAAAAGATTTAATTATAATTAATGTTGTAACATAAAATAGGATATGTTTTTTGTTTTTCATTAATTTATATTTTTCTTCCGTTGTATAATACCACCTCCAACTAAATCATTGCCTTCATAAAATACTGCAGATTGTCCGGGAGCAATTGCTGAAACAGGTTGATGAAATAGCACTTCTAAACTAGAATTATTTATTTGTGTAAGCGATGCCATGGTTCCCGGGTCTTTATATCTTATTTTAGTAAGTGCATGAAAATCGTCAGGTAGTGAAGCATATTTTATTAAGTTTATTTGATTTACCAACATGCTTTGTTCTAAGAGCTGTTCTTTACTGCCAAGCACTACTGTATTTGTTTCAGGGATAATGTCTGTTACAAAAACAGGTTCTCCTAATGCAATTTCCAATCCTTTTCTTTGGCCTATGGTGTAAAAAGGATAGCCTTTGTGTTTACCAACAATACGACCGTCAGTCATAATAAAATTACCTCCTTCAACTTTTTCTTCCAATCCATCTACTCTTCTTTTTAAAAAGCTGCGGTAATCATTATCAGGTATAAAACAAATTTCATAGCTTTCCGGCTTATTGGCTAAATCGTGTAAGCCTTCTTTGCGAGCCAATTCTCTTATTTCAGATTTTTTATATCCTCCAACAGGAAATAAAGTACGTTTTAAAAAATCTTGTTTTAAACCCCACAAAACATATGTTTGATCTTTTGTAAAATCAATTCCTTTTGAAATTACATATCTTCCATTTTCTTCTCTTATTTGAGCATAATGACCGGTAGCAATAAATTCGCAATCGAGCATATCAGCTCGTTTAAGTAGTGCTTCCCATTTAATAAATGTGTTGCATAATACACAAGGGTTAGGGGTTCTACCGGCTAAATATTCATCTACGAAATTATTTATAATATGCTCACCAAATTCTTCTCTGATATCTAGAATAATGTGGTGAAAGCCTCTTTCAACGGCAAGTATTCTGGCATCATTAATAGAGTCTAAGCTACAACAACCGGTTTCTTTTTTATTTCCTCCCGATGATGCATAGTCCCATGTTTTCATGGTTACACCAATAACTTCATAACCTTGCTCATGCAATAATAAGGCAGCCACGGAACTGTCAATCCCTCCACTCATAGCTACCAAAACTCTACCTTTTTTACTCATTTTAATTAATCATTATTCGGGCATTAATTCAGTTTTTTGAATTATTCCGTTATTATATGTTACAATTTTTTCAATATTCCCATCGGGTTTGTAATAGGTTATTTTGCCATGTAATTTATCATTCAAATAGGTGCCCTTTTCTTTTAGTGTTTGTCCATCGTAGTAAAGAATTTTTTCTTTTCCGTTACTACCATCGTATGCCGGGACTTCTTCTTCAATTAATTTAGCATTATCATAGTAAATCTTGTATGGTCCATTCTTTTTTCCGTTTTTATAGGTGTATTCTGATTTGGGTGTTTCGTTAGGGTATTCTTCTTTAAAAACGCCATTTATAAAAATTGTATTTTTTAAAATACCATTTTTATATATCTCTTTTTGCATTTCGGTTCCATCATCGTTATATCTAATCCATTCACCATCTTTTAAATGATTTACATATATGCCTTTATATAAAATTTTTCCACCGGGATTGTAGTAAATAACCAAACCTTCTTTATCTCCATTTTTATGATTCCCTTCTTCTTTTAAACTTTTATCAGAATAAAAAATTTTATATGGACCTTCTTTAATATCATCTTTAAATGTTACAATTTCAAATATGGTGCTATCGTTATAATAAACAATTTTTTCTCCATTGCGTTTATTATTTCTGTAAAATTCAGTCATCTTTAATTTTCCGTTTTCATCATAAAAACTCCAAACACTATCTTTTTGTTGATTTAAATAGTATCCTTTAGCCATAATTTTTTTGTTTTTATAAAAAACCGTTATTTTGGCTCTGCCTCCTATAGTATCATATTCATGAATGGAATTAAGTTCGAACGTTTCCGGGTAATAAAATTTAAAAGTTCCTACCGGTTTATTATCAATAAATTGGCCTTCGTATCGTAGTTTTTTGGTTTTAGGATAAAACTCTCGATGACGACCTTGTTTCCAACCATTATTATCAATTCTGTTCCAAAGCGAGTCAACTTGAGCTTGTAATTCAAGGCTAACAATGATAGTGATTACTATAAAAAGTATTCTTATTAAGTTCATAGTATACAAACTACAAATTTAACAATAAATTGTATGTGATTTGTGCTATTTACAAGGCTAAATTTTGTTTAATTAATGCTGAATTTTTTAACTTGCAAACCGAAAAAATAAAATGTATGACAAAAAGAATAATTACATCAGAAAATGCCCCTGCACCAATTGGTCCATACAGCCATGCGGTTGAAATTAATGGAATGTTGTTTGTGTCTGGTCAAGTAGGAAAGCATCCACAAACCGGAGAGCTTGTTCTATCGGATATTACAAGTGAAACGAAACAAGTAATGGAAAATTTAAAAGCCATTTTAAGTAAAGCCGGTTACAGTTTTGCAGATGTTGTTAAAACGACTATATTTTTATCTGATATGAACAATTTTGCAAAAGTAAACGAAGTGTATGGTTCTTATTTTACTGGAAATTATCCGGCAAGAGAAACTGTACAGGTAGCAAAATTACCTTTAAATGTTAATGTAGAAATATCTGTAATAGCAGTTAAAGCATAAATTTATATTTGTTTTATGTGTTAGTATGTTTAAAGCTGCATAGGAATATCTATCAACAAGATTTCAGAATTTATATCTGCCGTAATTTCAAGGTTTTCAGTATCCCAAATTCCCATTCCATCACGTTTTTCTAATTTTAGTCCATTTATAGTTACTTCACCATCAATTAAAAATGCATATACACCATTCCCTTTTTTCTTTATAGCATAAGTTATTTTAAATCCCTTTTCCAGATTTCCTAATGAAAACCATGCATCCTGATTAATGGTTAGGGCTTCATCTTGTTCCGGTGATAAAACTACTTGTAATTTATTTTTTCGTTTTTCGGGTAAAAATGTTTTTTGTTCGTATCGTGGTGCTATATTTTTAATTTTAGGGAAAATCCAAATTTGTAAGAAATTGACAGGTTTATCAATATTTTTGTTATATTCACTATGATAGATTCCCGTTCCTGCACTCATAATTTGTACATCAAATTGTTTTATTACTTGAATATTCCCCATGCTATCTTTATGCTCTAAATCGCCTGAAAGTGGTATGGAAATAATTTCCATATTTTGATGAGGATGCATATCAAATCCTTTTCCTCCTTCAACAAAATCATCATTTAAAACACGAAGTAATCCAAAATGCATTCGTTCAGGATTATGATAATTGCCAAAACTAAAGGTATGATAAGAATTAAGCCATCCGTAGTTTGAGTTTCCTCTGGTATTGGCTTGGTGAATAATGCTTTTCATCATTGTTTTTTTATTAGATAAGTTTTTATTCTAAAAGTTACAAATGAAACAAATGTATATACATTGAAAAGTATAAAAAAATTAACTTCTTAATTTATCCAATAAACGATTTAGTTCTATAGCTTCTTCTTTAGAAATATTTTTGATGGGCTTTTCTATTTCATGTATATTTTTGTCAATATCATTTAACAGCTCTAATCCTTTTTTTGAAATTATAACATCCACTTGTCTTCTATCGGTTTTGCATTCTTTTCGTTCGATTAAATTTTTTTGTTTTAACTTTTCAACCAAACGTGATGCGTTTGACATCTTATCCATCATACGTTCTTGAATGGAGGCAACGGTAATTGGATTACCGTTTTGACCTCTCAAAATTCGCAACACATTATATTGTTGAGGAGAAATTCCCCATTTTTTAAAGAACTGTGTTTGTTTATGCTCCAACCAGCCACTTGTAAATAGAATATTTATCATAGCTTTTTGGAATTCGTTTTTAAAAGCTTTTTGCTTTATTTCGTCTTCAATTTTCATGTTGCGTTACAAATGTATGTAAAAACAATTAATGTATATACATTAATTGTTAAGTTTATCAAAATTTAACTATTTCAATATCATTAGTTGTTCTTCAATAGCCTTAATTTTAGCTTCTGCATCTGCTTGTTTTTTGCGTTCAATTTCTATTACTTTTTGAGGGGCGCTACTTATAAATTTTTCGTTATTTAATTTTTTTAATACCGATTCTAAAAAGCCTTTATTATATTCTAATTCTTTATTTAATCGTTCAATTTCGGAAGCTTTATCAATATTTCCATTTAATGGAATAAAAAACTCCATGGTTTTGATTAGAAACGTATATGCGCCATCAATTTTTGAATTGGTATATGCATATTTAGAAAGATTACATAGTTTAATTGCAATTGGATCTGTTTCGGAATAGTTATCTACTTTATGGCTAAATTGAAAAATTTCCAGTTTTTCTTTTGGAGAAATTCCTTTTTGATTGCGAAAATTTCTAACAGTAGCAACTAATTGAAATAGCGTATCGAATTTTTCTAAGATGTTTTTATCAAAATTTTCAATATTAGGCCATTTACTTACAATTAAGCATTCATTATCATTTCGTTGTTTAATTAAATGCCAAATTTCTTCTGTAATAAATGGCATAAAAGGATGCAGAATTTTCAGTAAATTTTCGAAAAAGAAAATTGTTTTATCGTATGTTTCTTTAGCTATAGGTTGTGCTTTCCCTTCAATAAAATCGGGCTTAATAATTTCTAAATACCATGAGCAAAAATCATCCCATACAAGTTTATAGGTAGTCATTAAAGCCTCGCTAATTCTATATTTTGAATAATTATCATTAATGATTTCTAATTGTTCATTAAATTTTGCTTCGAACCATTTTACGGCAGTTTTTGAAGCTTCTGAGGGAGTTTTGCTATCATCAATTTCCCAACTTTTAACTAAACGAAATGCATTCCATATTTTATTGGCAAAGTTTCTTCCTTGTTCGCATAAGCTTTCATCAAATGGTAAATCGTTACCTGCTGGTGAACATAAAAGCATGCCAACACGAACTCCATCAGCTCCATATTTTTCGATTAATTCTAAAGGATCAGGTGAATTACCCAACGATTTTGACATTTTTCTGCCTAACTTGTCGCGAACAATTCCTGTAAGGTAAACATTGCTAAATGGTTTTTCGTTACGATATTCGTAACCGGCAATTATCATACGTGCTACCCAAAAGAATAAAATTTCGGGAGCGGTTACTAAATCGTTGGTAGGATAATAATATTTTATATCAGGATTATCAGGATTTTTAAATCCGTCAAAAACAGAGATTGGCCAAAGCCATGATGAAAACCATGTGTCTAAAACATCTTCGTCTTGTTTTAAATCGTTTATAGAAAATTTGAAATTTGGTGTTTGAACATTAAATTCTTTAATTGCTTCTTCTGCAGTTTTTGCTACCACATAACTGCCATCAGGAGCGTACCATGCAGGAATGCGTTGTCCCCACCATAATTGGCGCGAAATACACCAATCGTGTACATTTTCCATCCAATGTTTGTAGGTGTTTATAAATTTTTCAGGTATTAATTTAATATTGCCATTTAAAACATTTTCTAAAGCCGGTTTTGAAATTTTATCCATTTTTAAAAACCATTGCATGGATAAACGAGGTTCTATAACGGCATCTGTTCTTTCTGAAAAACCAACTTTATTTTTAATATCTTCAATTTTTTCAATTTGACCGAGAGCTTCCAAATCTTTTACGATTTGTTTGCGAACAGTAAATCTGTCTTGTCCAACATAAAAGCCTGCAACTTCACTAATGGTTCCATCAGGATTTAAGGTATCAATAATGGGTAATTTATGTTTTATTCCTAGATTATAATCGTTAATATCGTGTGCAGGAGTTACTTTTAAAGCGCCTGTACCAAATTCCATATCAATATATTCATCAAAAATTATTGGTACAACTCTGTTTGCAATTGGTACAATTGCTTTTTTACCTTTTAAATGTTGGTAACGTGAGTCATTTGGATGAACGCAAACCGCAGTGTCGCCCAAAATGGTTTCAGGACGAGTTGTAGCAATAGTTATAAAATCGTTTTCGCTTCCTTCGATTTTATATTTTACATATACAAGTTTAGAATTAACTTCTTTATAAATAACTTCTTCATCGGATATTGCAGTTAAACCTTTGGGATCCCAATTTATCATTCTAACCCCTCGATAGATATGCCCTTTTTTATAAAGATCAATAAATACATTTATTACGGCATCGCTTAAATCATCTTCCATGGTGAAGCGTGTACGTTGCCAGTCGCACGATGCTCCCAATTTTTTTAATTGTTCTAAAATTATCCCGCCATATTTTTCTTTCCATTCCCAAGCATATTTTAAGAACTCCTCTCGTGTTAAATCTTTTTTTTCAATCCCTTTATCTTTAAGCATGGCAACTACTTTTGCTTCAGTTGCAATTGAAGCATGATCGGTTCCGGGCACCCAACACGCATTTTTACCATGCATTCTTGCTCTTCTTATTAATACATCTTGTATGGTATTATTAAGCATATGCCCCATATGTAATACTCCTGTAACATTTGGAGGTGGAATAACTATTGTATAGGGTTCTCTATCATCAGGAACAGAACGAAAAAAACCTTTTTCCATCCAGTAGTTATACCATTTACTTTCTATCTGTTGAGGGCTATATTTTGCTGAAATATCCATAATATGCTGTTAAAAGTTGTTAATCGCTTAAAAGTCTGCAAAGTTAATATTTTAGCAAAAACCATATAAAATTTGATTTTTACATAACAATTGGCATGATTTTAGAAATAACATTGGATAAACTACATCTGAATTTTGTTGAGATTTTTTATAACTTTGGAAGCATAAATTAAAATTGAATTAATTAATCAAATTAACACAATAAGCAATGAAAAAAGCACTTTTATCATTAGGTTTAGCTGCATTTACCTTTGTAGCTTCAATGGCACAAGAAGCGGGAGCTCCTGCCGAAAAACCTGCAAGTTTGGCAGAAATTTCTTTTGAAAAAGAAGTTCATGATTATGGTACTATTAAACAAGGGGCTAATGGTATTTGTGAATTTAAGTTTAAAAATACCGGTAAAGAGCCGCTAATTATTTCAAACGCTCGCGGAAGTTGTGGTTGTACAGTTCCTGAATGGCCAAAAGAACCTATTAAACCGGGCGAAAGCGGAATTATTAAAGTAAGTTATGATACAAAACGTGTAGGGCCAATAAATAAGAGTGTAACGATTAGCTCAAATGCCAGAACAAATCCTGAAAAAGTGCTAAGAATAACCGGTAATGTTGAAGCTGTTCAAGAAGAAGCATTTCCCGGAAAAACTTCAGAAGGAGCAGTGCCAAGGGCAAATTAGTTTCATAAAAAGAACTAAAGCGAAGCACCGGCTTCGCTTTTTTATTCTTTAGAATTGGCACAGTTTTAGTTTTAAAATTAAAAAAAGGCAAATTATGAAAAGCATTTTAGTTGTTTCTTCAATAATGTTTTTTTTATTTATAAATTATCCGCAAAAGTTATTCTCTCAAGAATTATTACATGGTGCAACATCGCTTAACTCGAGTAATGCCGAAATTAAATTTGAAAAAGAAATACATGATTTTGGAAAAATTAAACAGTTTAGCGAAGCAGTATATTATTTTAAATTTACCAATACCGGAAAAGAACCACTTATAATTACTGATGCTAAAGGGTCTTGCGATTGTACAGTGCCTGAGTGGCCAAAACAACCCATACGTCCGGGAGAAAGCGGAACTATTAAGGTAAAATATGATACTAAAAAAGTAGGCTTATTTAATAAAACTGTAACCATTACTTCAAATGCAAGAAACGAATCGGTAAGCGAATTAAAAATTACAGGTACGGTAGAACCTGCCGATAAAAAATAAATTATGCGATTAGCAATCTTAATTTTACTCAATTTATTTTCAAGTTATTTATTTTCTCAAGGGAAAGCTGAATTGAATTTTGAAAAGGAAATTATAAAGCTTGGAAAAGTAAAAGAGGGTGAGGTTTTAAATTTTGAATATTATTTTACCAATACCGGAACAGAACCCTTATTAATAACCGATATAAAGGTTACTTGCACCTGTACCAAATTTGAATATCCTAAAAATCCGGTAGGTCCGGGCGAAAAACAAGTTATTAAAGTTAGTTTTGATACAAAAAATAAAATCGGCTACCAAGATCGAACACTCGAGGTTTATTCAAATGCAAAGAAATCGCCAAAGATCATCAGGTTTAAAGTTGATGTTGATAATAGAAAGAAATAAAATAAGTTATTAACAAGCCGAATAAATTAGTTGAAACCTTTTTAAAGTATTAGTTGTTTTTAGAAATATAGCTTGATATAATTGCCATACAAAATTTAAAGCCTATGGTAACAAAAGTAACACAAGGCATAAAAATTTCGGTAGATGTTCGATACATTGAGGAATTTTCAAATCCATTAAAAAATCATTTTTTATTTGCGTATCATATTCGAATAGAAAATGAAAGTGAATTTACCTATCAATTAATTAGTCGTAGATGGAATATTTTTGATTCTAATGGCGAATACAGAATAGTAGAAGGCGAAGGGGTAGTAGGAGAACAACCTGTATTAGAACCCGGTCAAAGTTTTGAATATGAATCTTCCTGTAATTTACATACCGATTTTGGCACTATGAAAGGAAGTTATATTATGAAAAGATTAGTTGATAATAGCGAGCTTACAGTATTAATACCCGAATTTCAATTAATTACTCCGCATAAGTTAAATTAAACAATTCGTAACAAAGAATATTTTTAATTATTTTTGGTACGATAATTGTAAAATTATCCTTATTCAAATTAAAAATCTCTATTCTTATGAAAAAAACACTTTCGCTAATAATTGCTGCAGC
Organism: Bacteroidia bacterium; assembly: GCA_046299555.1. GTDB lineage: Bacteria > Bacteroidota > Bacteroidia > JACCXN01 > JACCXN01 > CALKJP01. The sequence goes on along the minus strand of JBKBHS010000003.1, from coordinate 156,698 downwards.
AGCTTTTATTGCAATTTCAGTTTCTGTAATATCATGTAGCAAAGAACGTAGGGAATTTAAGAAAGAAGACGGTCAGGTTTCCCGTGATAATAAAGAAATTCAATCGAGTATAGACGATGTTACCAATGAAGCAAACAGAATTTTATCTGATAATAGTTTAATGAGCGGAAAAGGTAATGAAAACGATGAAGCGCTTGCTTATTTGAATAATATCTGTGGATATACAGTTGATACAACTCAACGACCACAAGGAATTTTAATTATAAATTTTGATGGGACAACTAATTGTAATGGCAGAATAAGAGCCGGGCAGGTAAAATTAACTTTAGAAAATTATGTTAACGGGGCTCGTTGGAGAGATACCGGAGCTGTAGTAAAGGTAGAGTATATAAATTATAAAGTAACCAGAGTTAGCGATAATAAGAGTTTAACTTTTAACGGAATTAAAAATATAACAAATGTAAGTGGAGGAAATGCAGTTTTATTAATTTTAGGTTTTCAAAACAGTTTAGTACATAGGGTTGTTGGTAATAATATTCAAGTAAAATTTGATGATGGAAGTACAGCAACCTTCAATTTAGCTCGTAAGTGGACGCATACATGGTCGAATAATGTATACACTGTTAAAGGTGAAGGAGAAGGTTCTCAAAACGGAAAAAATAATTTAGAAAACTGGGGAACAACTCGTGACGGTGATAATTTTACAAGTCAAGTATTAGAACCTGTTATTTGGAATAGCACATGTGGTGCTCACAAACCTGTTTCAGGAAAATTGGATATAGTGGTTGATGCAAAAGATTTTTCATTCCTTACAACATTTGGAGTGGATAACAGTGGCAATGTTGTTACAGGTTCTTGCCCTTGGGGATTAAAAGTAGAATGGACTTACAAAAATAAAACCGGTACAAAATTGTATCCTTACAATTAATTTAATTGAGACATAAATGCCAATAAAAAAGCGGCTCACATTTGTGAGCCGCTTTTTTATTAACTATTCATTAATTCTTCAATTTCATCGGCTTCAATTGGGATATTGGCCATTAAATCTACCGGGCCGTTTTTAGTTACAAGTATGTCGTTTTCTAAACGAATTCCTAAATTTTCTTCGCGAATATAAATTCCCGGTTCGCAGGTAAATACCATGCCTTCTTCTAATGGACGATTAAAATCGCCTACATCATGCACATCTAAGCCAAGAAAATGCGATGTACCATGCATAAAATATTTTTTATAAGCCGGCCATTCCGGATTTTGATTTTTAATTTCGTCCATGGATAATAATCCTAAATCTACCAGTTCTTTTTCCATTAATTCCCCAACTGCTTTATGATATTCAGGTATTGTATTTCCAATAACAAGCATTTTGGTTGCAGCACGCATTACACGTAAAACGGCATTATATACATCTTTTTGGCGTTTGGTAAATTTACCGCTTACGGGTAAGCAACGTGTTAAGTCGCTGGCATAATTTGCATATTCAGCTCCAACATCTAATAGTAAAACATCGCCCGCTTTACATTCTTTATTGTTTTCAATATAGTGTAAAACGCAAGCATTAAAACCCGAAGCAATTATTGGACTGTAAGCAAATCCTCTTGAGCGGTTTCTTATAAATTCGTGAATCAATTCAGCTTCAATTTCATATTCCATTACACCGGGTTTTACAAATTTTAAAATTCGTCTAAATCCTTTCTCGGTTATGTTACAAGCATGTTGTATTAATTCAATTTCTTGTTTTGATTTTATGGCTCGCAAATACTGCATAATTGGTGCAGAACGCTCAATTTTATGCAATGGAAATTTTGAAATTATTTCTTTATTAAAACGCATAGTGGCAGTTTCAACTTCGATGTATTGACGACTATGCTCATTGCTGTTTAAATAGATATATTCTGCTTGAAAAATTAAGGTTTTTAAAATTTGTTGGAAATTGTTTGTCCATTGTATATTTTTAATTCCAGAAACTTCTGTTGCTTGTTGTTTTGTAAGTTTGGCACCTTCCCAAATAGCAATATGTTCATTGGTTTCGCGAACAAAAAGTATTTCTTTGTGGTTTTCGTTTTTTGCATCGGGAAATAATAAAAGAATGGTTTCTTCTTGATCTATTCCGGTGAGGTAAAACAAGTCTGAATTTTGAACAAATCCCATAGCACCATCTGCATTGGTAGGCATAATGTCATTGCTTACAAACAATGCTATAGAATTAGGTTTTAAATGCTTAACAAAACGACTTCTGTTTTCAATAAATAAGCTGTTGGGAATTGGAGAATACTTCATAATCTAAATTTTTTAATCACACCATTAATTTAGAATCATTTTAAATTAAATTTCTTTTGGCAAAATCAATTTCAATTTTACATTTGCATGGCTGTAAAAGTAAACAAATCTTACTTTTCAGTTGTTTCTTAAATAAAAATTATTCAAACATTTCAAGTTAGAAATAAACTATTATGGGAAAATTTACAAATTCATCTGTTGGAAAGAAAATATTAATGGCCTTATCAGGCTTTTTTCTATTAGTTTTTTTACTTCAACATTTTACAATAAATTTTTTATCTGTAATTAGCGAAGAAGCCTTTAATGAAGCATCGCATTTTATGGGCACTAATCCTGTAGTACAATTTTTACTTCAACCCATATTATTATTTGGAGTTATTTTTCATTTAAGCATGGGAATAATTTTAGATGCTAAAAATAAAGCTTCTCGACCAATTAAATATAATAAAGTGGATGCAGCCGCCAACTCTACATGGATGAGTAGAAATATGGTAATTACCGGATTAATGATTATGGCTTTTTTAGCGCTTCATTTTTATGATTTTTGGATTCCTGAAATAAAAGATAAGTTTGTGGATGGAATTTGGGATGATACTACTAAATATTACGCACACTTGGTACACAAGTTCGAAGATCCTATTAGAGTAGCCTTATATTGCATATCATTTATTTTCTTATCACTACATTTACTACATGGTTTTCAATCATCATTCCAATCGGTTGGTATTCGTCATACTAAATATACCCCAATAATTAAAAAATTGGGTAATATATATGCCATAGCAATACCGGCAGGTTTTGTATTTATAGCATTATTTCATTTTTTTAATCAGCATTAAAATTAAAAAATAAGATATGTCAAAATTAGATGCCAAAATTCCTGAAGGGCCATTAGCAGAAAAGTGGATAAAGTATCGTTCTACTGTTCCACTTGTAAATCCGGCTAATAAACGTAACTTAGAAATAATAGTAGTAGGTTCTGGTTTAGCCGGAGCTTCGGCAGCAGCTTCACTGGCAGAGTTGGGATACAAAGTAAAAGTGTTTTGTTTTCAAGATTCTCCACGCAGGGCGCATTCAATTGCCGCTCAAGGTGGTATTAATGCTGCAAAAAACTATCAGAATGATGGAGATAGTGTATATCGCTTATTTTATGATACTATAAAAGGTGGAGATTACAGAGCGCGCGAAGCCAACGTGTATCGCTTAGCTTCGGTAAGTGCAAACATTATTGATCAATGCGTTGCTCAAGGAGTTCCATTTGCACGCGAATATGGCGGATATTTAAGTAATCGCTCATTTGGAGGAACTCAAGTGCAACGTACATTTTATGCTGCAGGACAAACCGGACAGCAATTATTATTGGGCGCTTACAGTGCTTTACAACGTCAAGTAGGTTTAGGAACTGTTAAAATGTATGCCCGCCACGAAATGTTAGAAGTGGTAAAAATTGACGGTAAAGCAAGAGGTATAATTGCCAGAAATTTAGTTACAGGAAAATTAGAAAGACATTTCGGACACGCAGTTCTTTTAGCAAGCGGAGGATATGGTAATGTGTTTTACCTATCAACCAATGCAATGGGAAGTAATGTTACTGCAGCATGGAAAGCTCATAAACAAGGAGCTTTTTTCGGTAACCCCTGTTTTACACAAATACATCCTACTTGCATTCCCGTATCAGGCGATCATCAATCTAAATTAACATTGATGTCTGAATCGTTGAGAAATGATGGTAGAATTTGGGTTCCTAAAAAATTAGAAGATGCTAAAGCCATAAGAGAAGGGAAATTAAAACCCAACGATATTAAAGAAGAAGACAGAGATTATTACTTAGAAAGAAGATATCCGGCATTTGGTAACCTGGTACCGCGCGATGTTGCTTCAAGAGCTGCTAAAGAGCGTTGTGATGCCGGCTATGGAGTTAATGCCACAGGCGAAGCCGTATTTTTGGATTTTGCTTACAATATGAAAGAAAAATACGGACGTGCTGAAGCTACCAAACGAGGCATTAGTAATCCTACCGAGCAACAACTGAAAGAATTTGGGAAAGCTGTAGTAGAAGAAAAATATGGTAACTTGTTTGATATGTACAAACAAATTACCGGTGTTGATCCTTATGAAGAACCAATGCAAATTTATCCGGCTGTTCACTATACGATGGGTGGACTTTGGGTAGATTACAATCTGATGACAACAGTTCCCGGATTATATGCTTTAGGAGAAGCAAATTTCTCTGATCATGGAGCTAACCGTTTAGGAGCTTCAGCATTAATGCAAGGATTGGCCGATGGTTATTTTGTGATACCTTATACCATTGGAGCATATTTAGCAAATGAAATTAGAACCAAAGCTATACCAACCGATCACCCTGCCTTTGAGGAAGCAGAGAAAAAAGTTAAAGATAATATTGACAGATTATTAGGAATTAAAGGAAAAAAATCGGTAGACTCATTCCATAAACGATTAGGTAAAATAATGTGGGATAAGTGCGGTATGGCTCGTAATGCAGAAGGTTTAAAACAAGCAATTCAAGAGATAAGAGCATTAAGAGAAGAGTTTTGGAAAGATGTTAGAGTACCCGGAACTGCCTATGAATTAAACCCCGAGTTAGAAAAAGCAGGAAGAGTTGCCGATTTTCTGGAGCTTGGAGAATTAATGTGTGTAGATGCTTTACACAGAAACGAATCATGTGGAGGTCATTTTAGAGAAGAATATCAAACCGAAGATGGAGAAGCACTTAGAGATGATGAAAATTTTGCATACGTAGCAGCATGGGAATACAAAGAATTAGGAAATTGGGAACTCCATAAAGAAGAATTGAAATACGAAAATATTAAGATAGCACAACGTTCTTATAAGTAATTTAGCGAATTAGCCAATGGCCATTAAATAAAGTTATGGTGAAAATTAGTTCGTATAAAAATTTACAGGTATGGCAAAGGAGTATAAATTTAGTTACGGATATTTATAATTTAACTGACCAGTTTCCTGATAAAGAAAAATATGGATTAACAAATCAACTTAATAGAGCATCAGTTTCAGTTCCTGAAAATATTGCTGAAGGGTGAGGTAGGAATAGCAAAACTAGTTATATTCAATTTTTAAAAATTGCGAGAGGCTCTATTTATGAATTAGAAACATTGCTAATTATTTGTAGAAATATTAAGTTGGGAGATGTTGAACGTGTTGATGTACTTTTAAAAGAAGTAGAAGAAATTTCAAAAATGTTAAACGCTTTTATAGTAAGTATAGATAAAAATTAAACAATATAAAGTTCATTCAAGCTAATGGCTTGTGGCTTTGATACTAAATAACTATTAGGTATGAGCGAAAAGAAAATAAATGTAACCTTAAAAGTTTGGCGTCAGAAAAATGCTAACGATCAAGGAAGGTTTGAAACATACGAAATGAAAAATGTTTCAACCGATATGTCATTTCTCGAAATGTTTGACGTTTTAAACGAACGCTTAATAAGCGAAGGCAAAGAACCTGTAGCATTTGACCATGATTGCAGAGAAGGTATTTGCGGAATGTGTAGTATGTATATAAATGGTCGACCTCATGGCCCATTAAGAGGGGTAACAACTTGCCAATTGCACATGCGTTCATTTAAAGATGGTGAAACCATTATAGTTGAACCATGGAGAGCAAAGGCATTCCCTGTTATAAAAGATTTAGTTGTTGATCGTTCTGCATTTGATAGAATAATTGCTGCCGGAGGTTTTATATCTGTAAATACCGGTAATGCACAGGATGGGAATACTATTCCTGTACCAAAAGAAGATGCTGATAAAGCATTTGCTGCAGCAACCTGCATTGGTTGTGGAGCATGTGTTGCAGCATGTAAAAATGCGTCAGCCATGTTGTTTGTTTCAGCCAAAGTTTCTCAATTGGCTTTATTACCGCAGGGTAGAGTAGAAGCCACCGACCGTGTATTAAATATGGTGGCAAAAATGGATGAAGAAAACTTTGGAAATTGTACCAATACCGGTGCATGTGAGGCTGAATGCCCTAAAGGAATTTCATTGGAAAATATTGCCAGAATGAACCGAGAGTTTTTAGTAGCAAATTTGAAAAAATAATAAAATTGATGTTTAAACAATAAAGCCCTGAATTAATTCAGGGCTTTATTGTTTATAAATATTTTAATCAATTATTGACCGATGAAACACATGAGGCTGTTAGGTTTAACTTGCTAAACTCAAATTATTATAAGGCAAAAATATTTTGCAATTTTTAATTGAATAATTTGAATTAAAAATCATTTTTTATTGACTCGTATCGTTTTTTTTTTTTTTTTTCGCTGTCAACAATTTTAAAACACTTATAAACATGCGAGTTAAAATAACATTGTTGACAACGCTCTTTTTAATAATTACTTGTTATGCCAAAGCTCAAAGCTACACCTGGTCAACCCTTGGCAATGGCGATATTACTCTTGATAACTGGCTCGGAACCAACAGCAGCGCCATGCTCAAAGATGTTATCATTAAAACCAATAACATAGAACGCATGCGCATAAAAGGTGGAGGATTTTTTGGCGTTGGTTTAAACAACCCCAACAATATAGTGCATATACACAACCCTAAAAATACGCCAACTGTACAAGAAATAATAATGGGCCCAAGAGGAGCAGGTGGAGGTCCTAGCCCGGTAGCCAATACCGAATCGCCTTATTTTGGGAGCACCGGCTTGCAAATTACCAATGTAGAAAGTGGCACAGGCATAAACGATGGTTTGCACATAGGCTTACGCAATGGCATGGTGCAAGGTGTACGATTAAATGCTATATTTAACCTAAAAGAAAATGCCGACATGCAATTTTTTACCAACAACAGCCACCGTATGACGATCAGCAGAAGCGGAAATGTAGGTATTGGCATAGTGAATCCAAGCGAAAAATTAGATGTAGCTGGCAAAATAAGAGCTTGCGAAGTTATATTAGAGCAAAATAATTGGTGTGATTATGTTTTTGAAGCTAATTATAACTTATTAAGCATTTATGAAATTGAGCAATTTATTAAAGAAAATAAGCACTTACCTAACATACCATCAGCTAAAGAGGTAAGCCAAAATGGCATTGCTATTAGTGATATGACACAACGTTTAATGGAAAAAATTGAAGAACTTACTTTGTATATAATACAACAGCATAAAGAAATTGAGTTATTAAAACAGAAAATCTATCAAATAGAAAATGAGAACAAATAAAACAGTAGTATATATTTTATTAGCTATACTATTTTTAGGAGCATGTAAAAAAATACGACACGAGTTAATACCTACTCGTATAGAAGGTACCGTAATTGATATATTAAGCGGAGAACCCATACCCAATGCAGAAATAACGCTATGGGAAGGGAAACGTGACTTTAATAAACCGGTAGCTACAGCACAAACAGATGATCAGGGTAAGTTTAAAATAAAATATAAATTTAACTTAAATGACGATAGCGATGGTAAATGGAGATACAGTGTAAGCGCCAAAAAAGATGGATATTACAAAAAAAGTACTTCTGCTGCTGAATTTGATACAAACCAAGAAGCTATTGCTCAAGTTGAACCTACAAGAGCTAATAAACATATCATCCTTAAACTAATTCCTTTAACAAAAGCTAAAATTGAAATTGAAGATATTGCTCCATATTACGCATATAGTAATCCATTTAATTCCTTAGTAATGATTATTAACCCGGTACAAACAGGCACTAGTAGCACATCAGGTGTTTTTGGAATTAATAAAAATACCACAACAACAATAAAAATATATGAAAAGATATGTGCAGGAACTTATCAGTTTATTTTATATGAAAAAGATTATGGTGGGCAACATATTTTAAAAGTAAAAACCTTTGATGTGGAATTAAAATCTAAACAAGAAAATAACATCAAACTTACGTTTTAATGAGATTTTTAATCCTAATAGTTACAATTTTATTTTTAAACAAATTCAGTTTTTCACAAAATTGCAATCTAGTATATACTTATGATAAAAAAGCAACTGAAATTTACAATTCATTAATTTATAAAGAATTTGAATTCGGTAATGACAATTTAGAAAATGCATTTAACTATATAGGGAATAATTATATTCCTACTAACATAGATTTAAGTTCGCAACTCGGCAATTTAGAATTTACAGGCTATGTTATTGAGTCGTTAATTACCATGTATGAAACTACTAAAGACAAAGCCTATTTAATAAAAGCAATAAATAAAAGTATTGAATTAATAAATGTAAGAGGAGCAAATGAAGACCTAAGCCTATATACATAGAAGGGAAGAACCCCTTATGTACCAAATCCTCCATCATTTCCAATGTTTTCTTATCAATCTGACCCTATTTCAGGTGTTTATATACTTAGATTAGATTATGAAAGCTATATATTCATGCCTATAATACCTCCTTGTACAGGCTTTTTCATAAACAATCCAATAAATTCAAATGATTTAACTTTATATTCCAATGAAATTATCGTATCCCGTTTTGATGATAACAGCGAGTGTAAATGCGAAAGCAATCCTGCAATAATTAATGTAGATTGTAACCAATTAAATGTGTTACACGAAGGTTTTCCTCCCTTGTTTATTCCCGCACAAGATGTTAAATTGAGAGCAAAAACTTTGTTAACAGCTAATTGCAATATTACGCCCAATAATTACAACGTAAATTTTGTTGCAGGAAATACGGTTTCTTTAACACATGGCTTTAGCAGCGGTAATAATTTTAGAGCTTACTTAGATAACTGCGATGACGGGATAATTGTACAAAGAATAGAACATAATAATGATAATGACACTTTACAAAATACTACCGAAGCGTTTAAAACTATTTTTGAAGATTTCGAGGAGCAAATTATAATTTACCCCAACCCCAACTCCGGTATTTTTACTATTGAATTAGCAGAGCCGCAAGAAAATACTACCATGCAAATTTACAATACCTTTGGCCAATTAATGTTACAACAACAAATTAACTCAACGCAAATCCAAATAGATTTAAGCACCTTCGGTAAAGGAATTTATTTTGTTCACATAACAAGCAAGGAGAGCAATACAATAGTTAAAAAAGTAGTGGTAAATTAGTTATTGGTTATTGGTTATTGGTTATTAGTTATTAGTTATTAGTTATTAGTTATTAGTTATTAGTTATTGGACTAAGGCCAAATAAAGTATTAGAAGTGCAACGAATTAATGTATAGTAAGTTGGGAATATAAATTAATATTTGGTTAATCTCTTTAAAACAAAGGTTTCATCATTCTTTGGTAAATTAGGCAAATTATAATTGCATAATTTTGGGTAAGACAATTTTAAATGTTTAATAAAAAAATTAAATCTTAAACCTTATGGTTTTTAGTATTTATAATTTAATAAGGTTTAAAATCTTTTCTGTAGCACCTTTTCTTGATGCAACAAATTCTGTACAAATTTTATAAAGAAATTCTTTATTCTCAGGAGATGATAAAAAGTTGAGGTCGTTAATTAATTCATCTACATTTCTAACGGAGCATGCTCCACCTGCATTTAATAGCTCAACAGCTTCCGGAAAACGATAATATTTCGGGCCAAAAACTACAGGGCATCCATAAACCACTGCTTCTAAAATATTGTGCAAGCCGCTTCCAAATGCACCACCAATAAAGGCAATATCAGCATATTTGTAAAGAGATGAGAGCAAGCCTATATTGTCAATAATTAGAATTTCATATTCATTAATAGGAATATTATTAGCTTTAGAATATCGAAGGCATTTGTACTTGCTAAAAAGTCTTTCTAATTGTAAAAGATGATTTTCGCTAATGTCGTGTGGGGCAATTATAAATTTATGTGTAAAGCCTTTTCGTCCAATATATGTTGCTATTAATTGTTCTTCAGGCGGCCAGCTGCTTCCGGCTACAATCAGTTTTTTTTCTGCTTTAAAATTTTCAATTATTTCAAGCGATTTAGTTTGTGCTGCAATTTCTGAAACTCTGTCATATCGTGTATCTCCGGATACACAAATGTTTTTTAAACCAAGTTCCATTAGTAATTCCATCGAATCATCGTCTTGCACAAAAATGTAATCGTAACATTTTAATATGTTTCTGTAAAGACTTCCGTAGGGTTTGAAAAATATCTGGTTTTTTCGAAATAAAGCGGAAATTAAATAAGTAGGAATTTTTTTGTTTTTTAAAGTATGAAGGTAATGATACCAAAATTCATATTTGATAAAAAACGCCATTTTGGGCTGAATAATTTCGATAAATTTTTTAGCATTTAAAGCTGTATCTATTGGTAGATAAAACACATAATCAGCACCTGAGTAATTTTTTCTTATTTCATAGCCTGATGGGGAAAAAAATGTAATCAGAATTTTATACTGTGAATGATTAGCTTTAATTTTTTCAATAATTGGGCGCCCTTGCTCAAATTCTCCCAACGAAGCGCAATGAAACCAAATTACAGAGCCTTTCTCGTTTTTAAAAGTGTTTTCAAGTTGATTAAAAATGTTTTTTCTGCCTTCAGTCCAAAGTTTTGCTTTTGGATTAAATAGTGAAGCTATTCGAATACTTAGCACGTAAAAGAAAATTCCGGTATTATAAATCCAAAGCATTATGAATGGCTAATCAAAATAAAATTCGCGAGGAGATTTTTTATAAATTGGAATAATCCATCCGAATCTAAAACCTGCTAACTGGTCCAGCCTTTTTTGAGTATCAGATTGCATGGTATCATAATTGAATGTTCTTAAGCTTTGAGTCCATGCCTGAGTAAATTCCGCACCTATGTAAAAGTTAGTTAATCTGCTATTGCTTAAAAACAAATAGCCAACAAAACCTTGAACTGCAAAACCTCCTGTAAGTCGGTCGTAACCTTTTTTGAATTGTTTATTCAACTGAGGCACATCATTTCCTATATTATCAATTCTTATTTTATGATGTAAATATCCGGCACCTACCGTTACAAATAAACCACAGTTAGGATTTGGAGCTAATACATTGAAAAGTTTTCCAAATTTACCCATGTAAGTATGGCCGCGTTCAAACAATCGAATTATTGCTTCTTGTCCGTTTCTGTTAATAATCCAACCATCTTTATTTCTTAAATTATCAAGAATATTGCTTTCATAAATTCTATCACCAAATATAAATGAGTACTGAACTCCATAAATCCAGTTTTTTTGGGTTTTAAATAAAATATCAACTCCTAAGTTGGAATTTTCACCAAATCGTTTTGCTAAATCTCCTCCGGGTATTTGATAGGCATACGAACCACAAATTAAAGGAGTAAAAATGCTCGAGTCTTTAACACTTACCTGAGCTTTGAGCATTAATGTAATTATTATTAAAAAGAAGCTTGTTAAAAGGCCTTTCATAATGCCCGTAAAGTTACATCTAATTTAACTGAGTTAAACAAATTATTTAAAACTTTATTTCCCTATTTTTCTCTATATTCGCCTACTTAAATCCTTTTTTGATATGAGAAAAATTCACATGGTTGACTTAAAAAGTCAATACGATAAAATGCAAAAAGAAATTGATGAAGCTGTATTAAATGTTATTCGTTCTACAGCATTTATAAATGGTCCTGAAGTTAAAAGTTTTCAAGCCGAATTAGAGCAATATCTAAATGTAAAACATGTAATACCATGCGCTAATGGAACAGATGCCTTACAAATAGCCATGATGGCTTTAGGATTAAAACCCGGTGATGAAGTAATAACAGCTTCATTTACTTATGTGGCAACTGCAGAAGTAATCGCATTGCTTGGTTTAACCCCTGTTTTAGTGGATGTATATCCTGACACTTTCGATATAGATGTAGAGGCAGTTGAAAAAGCTATAACTCCAAAAACTAAAGCAATTGTACCAGTGCATTTATTTGGACAGTGTGCTAATATGGAAAAGATTTTACAGGTTGCTAAAAAACATAATTTATTTGTTATTGAAGATGTTGCTCAGGCCATAGGTGCTGAATACACTTTTTCTGATGGTACAGTTAAAAAAGCAGGAACCATGGGAGATATTGGTTGTACATCGTTCTTCCCATCCAAAAATTTAGGTTGTTATGGTGATGGAGGTGCAATGTATACCAATAATGAAGAACTTGCTAAAAAAATGCGAATGATTGCCAATCATGGTCAGTCGGTTCAATATGTTCACGATTCTATTGGCGTTAATTCACGTTTAGACAGTATTCAAGCGGCTATTTTAAGAATAAAATTAAAACGACTCGATGATTATGCTGCAGCTCGTAATAAAGCAGCTGCATATTATGATAAAGCATTTGCAAATCATCCCAAAATTAAAACTCCGGTAAGAGCTAAAAATTCTACCCATGTTTTTCATCAATATACATTACAGTTAAGCGGTGTAGACAGAAATGCATTAAGAGAATATTTAGCCAAAAAGGAAATACCATCTATGATTTATTATCCAATTCCATTGCACATGCAAAAGGCTTATACCAATCCAAGATATAAAGAAGGAGATTTTCCTGTAACCGAAAAGTTGTGTGCCAGCGTAATTTCTCTTCCAATGCACACAGAGTTGGATGAAGAGCAATTAAAATACATTACAGAAGCGGTATTGGAATTTTGTAAGTAACAATTTAAAATAAATTATGAAAATAGCAGTAATAGGTACGGGTTATGTAGGCTTAGTAACCGGAACATGTTTTGCAGAAACAGGGAATGATGTTATCTGTGTAGATATTGATGCAGAAAAAGTGGAGAAAATGAAAAGCGGAATAGTGCCGATTTACGAACCTCACTTAGATGTTTTGTTTGATAGAAATATTAAAGAAGGGCGATTAAAATTTACTACCAATTTAGAAGAAGCAGTTAAAGAATCAAAAATTATATTTCTTGCTTTGCCTACGCCTCCGGGAGAAGATGGTTCAGCAGACCTTTCGTATGTATTAGGTGTAGCAGAGCAACTTGGTAAAATAATTAACGATTATAAAGTTATAGTAGATAAAAGTACCGTACCTGTTGGAACAGCAGAAAAGGTGCATGCGGCAATAGCCAAAAATGCAAAAGTGGATTTTGATGTGGTTTCCAATCCTGAATTTTTACGTGAAGGATTTGCCGTTGATGATTTTATGAAGCCTGATAGAGTTGTAATTGGAACATCGTCTGAAAAAGCCAAAAAAATTATGGGCGATTTATATAAACCTTTTGTTCGCCAAGGCAACCCAATTATTTTTATGGATGAGCGTTCAGCAGAGCTTACCAAATATGCTGCCAATGCTTTTTTGGCTACCAAAATTACTTTTATGAACGAGATAGCCAACTTGTGCGAACGCTTAGGCGCTAATGTAGATATGGTGCGCATAGGAATAGGCTCAGACGAAAGAATAGGCAAACGCTTTTTATTCCCTGGAATAGGATATGGTGGAAGTTGTTTCCCTAAAGATGTACAAGCTCTAGCCAAATCGGCACAGGAAGTAAATTACGATTTTAAAATTTTAAAATCAGTTATAGATGTAAACGAAAAACAAAAAACTTCAATCGTTCAAAAAATTCTGAATTACTTTAATAACGATTTAAAAGGAAAACGTATTGCTATTTGGGGATTAGCATTTAAGCCCGATACAGATGATATTCGTGAAGCTCCTGCATTATATATAATAAAAGAATTATTACAACATGGAGCATCTGTTTCAGCCTTTGACCCAGAAGCAATGGATAATGTTCGTAAAATGTTAGGCGATAAAATCGATTACGCCATAAATCAGTATGCTGCATTAAATGATGCTGATGCCCTTGTAATTTGCACCGAATGGAGCGTATTCCGCACACCGGATTTTGATAAGATGACATCAACATTAAAATCAAAAGTAATATTTGACGGAAGAAATTTATACGATTTAACAGAAATGAAAGAGCTTGGTTTCTATTACGTAAGTGTTGGAAGAGAAACGGTGAAACAGTAATCAGAATGGAGTATGCAGTATGCAAAGAAGAATAAAGACTGAGAGATAAATGAGCAATGATAAAAAATAAATTTATGAATTATGCTTTTTTAATTTCTCTGTGGCTCTCTGCGAAATTCTTTGTGTTCTCTGCGGTTTAAAAATTGTCATTTTTTGTTTACTAATTTGCACCGGGCAAAGATGTAAAAAGGTAAAAGAGTTAAGTTTAAGAATATTGATGATTTTTGAATTAAGATATTTTATAATTTAAAAAATATGAAACGTGTTTTAATTACCGGAGCAGCCGGATTTTTAGGGTCGCATTTATGCGACAGATTTATAAAAGAAGGCTGCCATGTTATTGGAATGGATAATTTAATAACCGGTGATTTAAAAAACATTGAACACTTATTTAAACTGGAGCATTTTGAGTTTTATCATCACGATGTTTCAAAGTTTGTGCATGTGCCCGGTAATTTAGATTACATATTGCATTTTGCATCGCCTGCAAGTCCAATAGATTATTTAAAAATTCCTATACAAACATTAAAAGTAAGTTCTCTTGGAACACATAATTTATTAGGTTTAGCGAAAGCTAAGAAAGCAAGAATTTTAGTTGCTTCTACTTCCGAAGTGTATGGCGATCCTCTAGTTCATCCTCAAACAGAAGATTATTGGGGCAATGTTAATCCTGTTGGCCCACGCGGAGTGTATGATGAAGCAAAACGTTTTATGGAAGCTATGACGATGGCTTATCATACGTATCATGGTGTTGAAACGAGAATAGTGCGAATTTTTAATACCTATGGTCCGCGTATGCGACTGAATGATGGACGTGTATTACCGGCATTTATTGGCCAAGCATTAAGAGGAGAAGATTTAACCGTGTTTGGTGATGGCTCTCAAACTCGCTCATTTTGTTATGTAGACGATTTAATTGAAGGGATTTATCGTTTATTGATGAGTGACTATGCAGGGCCTGTAAATATTGGAAATCCGGATGAAATAACCATTTCGCAATTTGCTGAAGAAATAATAAAACTAACCGGTACAAAGCAAAAAATAGTTTATAAACCATTACCACAAGACGATCCCAAACAGCGACAACCGGATATTTCCTTAGCAAAAAAAATACTAGGTTGGGAACCAAAAGTACATCGTTCTGAAGGATTAAAAATTACTTACGAATATTTTAAAACTTTATCACCTGAAGAATTAAATAAAGTAGAGCATAAAGATTTTTCGAAGTACGCCAAGCATTAGAATAGGCATAAGTTATTAGTCGTAAGTCGATAGTAAATAGATTAAGGCGTTGGTAGTAAATTAGTTTATTGAGATTTAATAGAAACCATTTGAAATTAATGGAGATTGATTGTTTTATGTACAGCACAATCTCAAATTCTGAACACATTATACTATTAAATTGCCAACTAAAACTCTTTTTTAACTATTAAAATATAATTGTGTTCTAGTGGAAGGTAGCCCATTTCGTAGCAGTAGTAATAGTTAACTCCTTTTTGAGTAGTGTAAATATTGGTAAAGTAATTAAAGTCAAAACCTTCTTTTACTAAAGTATCTCGCAATACTTTGCTTTTTTCGCCATTAAATTTCGATTCCAAAATGCGTCTGTTTTTGCGTAAAATATTATTTACGTTGCGCATGTGGTTATTGGCATCGCTGTTTAATTTATTATTGTAAGCATTGCGGCAGGCATCAGAACAAAAGCGTTTATCCGATCTTCCTGAAAATTCTTCACCGCATTCTAAGCATGGTTTTTTTATTGGTTTTTAATATTGTTTATTTTATCTCTTATAAATGCACATGTTTCGTATTCTTCATTTTCTTCATTGATAATTAATTCTTGCATTAAACTTTCTACGGAATCAGTATCAATTTTTAATTTAAGTTTTGTCCCTTCAAAAAAATTTGAGATAATACTTTTTGCATTATTATTATTGTACTTGTTGCCAAAATTTCTCAAATCTAATCTTTCAATTCTACCATTAAGATCTATATACCAATCATTAGAGTTGGTACCAAATGCTTTTAAAAACGAATCGCAATCTTTGCAGTTCTCGGCATGTTTGAAAAAATTTATATTGTGAAGTTCAATTAGAATATGTGGGTTTTCCTCATCATATAATTTTGGAGTATAAATTACATTCTCATTTCCTTCATCAATTAAAATTTCGTATTTATGTTTTTTATTAAAGATTTTAATCATGTTTAGTTATTTCAAAGCCGTTTACAAATAATTACAATTATAAACAAATATAAATAAACGAAAGTAAACGACCAAAAGACGAATAAGCTTTTTCAGCGCTTGTTACTTTGCATCATCGTTCTGAAAATGGAACGCCAAAAAATGTTTAACTAAAAATTATAAGCGTATGAAAAGCATGAGAAACAAAGTTCAGTTAATTGGTAATTTAGGTGTAAACCCTGAAGTAATGAATTTGCAGCAAGGTCAGAAATTAGCAAAATTCTCACTGGCAACTAATGAAAGTTATTACAACAATGCAGGCGAAAAAGTTACAGACACGCAGTGGCATAATTTGGTAGCCTGGGGCAAAACTGCCGAAAAAGTTGAAAAATATCTTAAAAAAGGTGTAGAAGTAGCCGTTGAAGGCAAACTGGTAAACAAAAGCTACGAAGATAAAAGTGGCAATAAACGATATGTAACCGAAATTGTAATCAGCGAGTTTTTATTGTTAGGTAGCAAAAAAGAATCATAGTTTAATTTGTTGTTTGCACTATTTAACCCCTCTCCCAAATGAGAGGGGTTTTCATTTTTGTTTATTTGGAAGGTTTTTTAAAATAAGTGAAAAGATAATTAGTTTTAAAAGTGCGCTGGATGTCCACAAAAAGTGCGAACCGAAAGTTTTGTGGCTATAGATGATGTGAGTGTGTGATAAACAAAATCTTTCGGTTGGTTTTTGTGGTGCCTTTTTCTTTGCAACTTTCTTTTGGGCAAGCAAAAGAAAGTTGTATTATTTAGAGCTAACTCATTTTCTTTAATTAAAATCTGCCTTAAACCAAAGAATATGAGAATTGTTATCTTTAAGCACTCATTAAAGTTCCATGAAACAATTATTAGTTTATCTATTTACTTATTTATTTTCATTTTCCCTTTTTGCTCAATATCAAGCAAATTTTAGTTCTTCCGAAATTCAGCATCGTTTAAAAAAGTTAAATAATCTGGCTACGGTGTTATACATTGCTGCGCATCCGGATGATGAAAATACGCGTTTAATTTCTTATCTCACTAAAGAAAAAGGATATAGAACAGTTTATCTTTCTTTAACCAGAGGTGATGGCGGACAAAACTTAATTGGCAACGAACAAGGAGTAGATTTGGGAATTATCCGTACACAGGAATTACTAGCAGCCAGAGCAATTGATGGTGCTGAGCAATATTTTTCGCGTGCCTATGATTTTGGTTATTCCAAAACTCCTGAGGAAACTTTTAAATTTTGGAATAAGCAGGAAGTTCTTCAAGATGTAGTGGTATTAATTCGAATTTTAAAACCCGATGTAATCATTTGCAGATTTCCAACAACCGGAGAAGGCGGACATGGACATCATACAGCAAGCGCTATACTGGCTGAAGAAGCGTATGAATTAGCAGGCGATGCAAATGCTTTTTCAGAAATTTCAAAGCAATACAATCTCGCTGTGTGGCAGCCTAAGCGATTATTATGGAACACCTTTAATTTTGGTTCGAATAATACCACTTCTGAAAATCAATTTAAAATTGATGTAGGTGGCTATAATCCTTTATTGGGAAAAAGCTATGGAGAAATAGCTTCTGAAAGTCGTTCGCAGCATAGAAGTCAAGGATTTGGTTCAGAAAGAAGAAGAGGTGAACAATGGGAATATTTTAAAACATTAAAAGGTACTGAGCCCCAAAATGATTTATTGGATGGTGTTGAAATTTCATGGAAGCGAATAAAAGGAAGCGAAAAAGTACAAGGCTTGATTGATAAACTTAATGCATCGTTTAATCCTCTTAAACCTGAAGCAAGTGTTCCGGCATTGTGCGATTTATATAAAGAAGTAGAAACACTTTTTATTGCGCAGCCTGAAAACAGAACACAATTAAGTTATAAGCTTATTGAAATTAAGGAGTTGATAATTGCTTGTTCGGGATTATTTATAGATGCATTAGCTCCTTTGCCATACAAGGCTGTTGGAGATAGTTTACAAATAAAGTTAAATGTAATTAATCGCTCAGGTATAGAAATTCAATTGGACAGGCTTGAAATGAATCATTACAGTATAAATCATAGTTTGAATAAAAAGTTAGAGAATAATAAACTCTATGTTGAAACATTGAAATTTGTCGTAGATGCTAAAAATGATAATATTAATATTTCTATTCCATATTTTACACAATACCTCAATGCCGATAAAATAATTCCAAAAGAAAAATTTGAATGGATTAAAAATTTAGATCCATTAATGCCCGAAATAAGAAGAGAAACGCAAGTTTCGTTTTGGTTAACAATAAATGGCTTACAATTAAAAATAGATAAGCAAATTCAATATAAGCAAGTTGACCCATCTATTGGAGAACTTTATCAACCTTTAGTAATTGCACCGTCTGCTACTGTAAGTTTTGTTCAGGATGCGTATTTATTTAGACCTTTAGAAAAAAAGAAAATTAAACTACGTGTAAAAGGATTTAAAGAGAATGTAGTAGCAGAAATTAAATTGTTACTACCTGATAAAAGTTGGATTTGCGAACCTGCCATGCAAACTGTTCAATTAAAAATAAGCGGAGAAGAAAAAGAAATAGAATTTTTAATTACTGCTCCTTCTAAAGTAAATACAATGGATAATGCAGGTATAGAAGTGAAAGTTAATGATCAGGTTTATTACTACTCTTTTAAGAAAATTAATTACGATCATATTCCTGAGCAATTATTGTTTTATGAAGCAAGAACTACCTTTTCTGTTATTGATTTAAAACCTGTATCCGGTAAAATTGGCTATATAAGTGGAGCCGGAGACAAAGTGCCTGATGTATTAGCTCAATTGGGATATGACGTTACACTTTTAACAGAAAACGATTTATTATCAAGTAACCTTCAGCAATTCAAAGCTATTATATGTGGTGTTAGAACATTTAATACAGAAAAGTATCTGAAATATTTGAATGAAAAATTATTTGATTATGCATACAATGGTGGGAGATTAATTATACAATACAATACCAGTAATAATTTGGTAACAAATAAGCTTGGACCTTATCCATTTAGTATTTCGAGAGAGCGTGTAACAGAAGAAGATGCAAAAGTTACCATGATGTATCCTGAGCATTTTTTATTGAATTCGCCAAATAAGATTACCGAAAAAGATTTTGATAATTGGGTGCAAGAACGCGGTTTGTATTTTGTTAAAGATTTTAATGAGAATTATCAAAGTCTTTTAAGCATGAGCGATAGCGGTGAAAATATTGGTTCGGGGAATTTAATTTATACACAGTATGGAAAAGGAATATACATTTATACAGGCCTTTCTTTTTTCAGGCAGTTACCTGCAGGAGTGCCCGGAGCAATACGATTATTTATAAACTTAATTGAAGGGAAAAGTGCAAAATAACGAAGATGAAAAATCGCCTTTGTTCGGAAGTTGGAATGCATTTTATGCATTTGTAATTTTTGTATTGCTTTTTTTAATCATTGCATTTTATTTTTTTACAAAATTATTTGAATGAGTTGGATTGATTGGTTGGTATTATCTTCTACCTTGCTTGCCATAATTGTTTATGGCATTTATCGTAGTCGTGGTCAAAAAAATATTGAAGGATATTTATTAGCCAATCAATCCATGCCTTGGTACAGTGTTTTGTTTTCTGTAATGGCTACACAGGCAAGCGCTATTACATTCCTGTCTGCACCCGGGCAAGCATTTACAGATGGAATGCGTTTTGTGCAGTTTTATTTTGGCTTGCCATTGGCCATGATAGTTATTTCTATTTTTTTTCTTCCGCGATTTCATAAACTAAAAGTATATACTGCTTATGAGTTTTTAGAAAACAGATTTGATTTAAAAACAAGAACATTTACCGCACTTTTATTTTTAATTCAAAGAGGCTTAGCTGCCGGGTTAACCATTTATGCCCCTGCCATAATTTTATCATCCTTATTAGGATGGAATATTTATCTCACTAACCTTATTATGGGTGGGCTTGTAATTATTTACACAGTTGCAGGAGGAACCAAAGCCGTATCGTACACTCAAATGCAACAAATGCTGATAATTATTATAGGAATGTTTATTGCCGGTGTTATGGTGGTGCGATTAATGCCGGATGAAATTGGATTTGTAGATGCCTTGCATATTGCTGGTAAAATGGATCGATTAAATGTAATTACATTTAATGTCGATTGGAGTGATAGATATAATATCTGGAGTGGTTTAATAGGTGGATTCTTTTTAGCCTTATCTTATTTCGGAACAGATCAGTCGCAGGTGGGGAGGTATTTATCCGGAAAGTCAGTTGCACAAAGTCGTCTTGCTTTATTGATGAATGGAATAGTAAAAATTCCAATGCAGTTTTTAATTCTTTTAATTGGAGCCTTATTATTTACTTTTTATCAGTTTACTCCATCGCCTTTGTTTTTTAACGATGCACAGGTACAAAAAGTAAAATCATCCGAATTGGCAGCAAATTATATTTCTGTAGAAGAACAATACAATTCCTTATCTGAAATTAAATCTGTTACAGCTTTTAATTTATTGCAAGCAATTGATGAAAATAACAAACAGTCAATTAAAGAGTATCAAAAAAAATTAAAAGAATTAAATCAACAGCAAAAAGATTTGCGCAATGAAGGTATTGCTATTATTAAACAAGCGGATAGCACAGCCGATACCAATGATACCAATTATATTTTTCTGAATTTTGTTATAAACTATTTGCCCGCAGGATTAATTGGATTATTGATTGCCGTAATTTTTTCGGCATCTTGGAGTAGTACGGCATCAGAATTAAATGCGCTGGCTTCAACTAGTATTGTAGATATTTACAAACGTAGTTTTAATAAAAATGCTAGCGATGAACATTATTTAAAAGCTTCAAAAATAGGTACTGTAATATGGGGAATACTTGCTATTGCAGTAGCTATGTTTGCAAATCAATTAGGAAGCTTAATTGAAGCAGTAAATATTTTGGGCTCGCTCTTTTATGGAACTATTTTGGGAGTATTCTTAGTGGCATTCTTCTTTAAAAAAGTTCAAGGAACAGCTGTGTTTTATGCGGCTATTTTGGCAGAAATATTTGTAATAGCTATGTTTATATTTGATTCTGTTGCTTTTTTGTGGCTTAACTTAATAGGCTGTTTAATGGTGGTATTTATATCTCTTCTACTAGCATTCTTATTTAAAGATGTTAATTAATAAGCCATTTTAAATTAATGAGAGCCTGTTTTTATTAAATAAAATACTCAATTCGCTAAATACCTTAAATCTTTTATAATATAGTAATTGCTTTTAATACATTTGTTTTATAAATGCTTTGGAGATTAATTTTTATTTCTTTTTTCTGTTGCAGTGTTTTTATTAAAATTTCTGCTCAACAATTGTATTACCAAAATTTAAATACAGAAAAAGGATTACCCTCTGATTTGATTTTTGATTTAGCAAGCGATAAAAATGGTTTAATTTTCTTAGGTACTCAGTATGGTATGTATTCATTTAACGGTATTGAATTTAAAAAAATCCCATTTTATAAACATAAATCAAATAGCATTTCCAGCATTGTAATTACCGATAATAATACCTTGTGGTGTAGAAATTTTTCGGAACAAATTTTCTATTACAAAAATGATACAATGATTTATTTCGATAAGCTTGATAGCTTTTTGAAAGGAGATATAATAATTGATTTAAAAGCAATTGGTAATAAAATTTATGTTGCAGCATTTAATAATATTTATGAGATTGATAATAAAACGCTCAATGTAAATTTGTTTTGTAAGATTAAGGATATAGAAACATTTGCAGTGTATAAAAACAAGCTAATTGTAGCTGATGTACATGGTAGTGTTTATGAAGTAGAAAAGGAAAAGATTACAAAAATTGCCGAATTACCATTTAATTTTACTAGAATTTGTGTTCAAGATAATGCAATTTATTTTGTAGAAAAAGCCAGTAGTAAAGGAGAAATATATGTTCTTAAAAAGAATGTATTAAATCATTTTGTATCTATAAATTTTCCTTCACAAATTCAGGTAAATAATTTTATTGCAGTTGATAATAATAATATTGCAGTATCTACCAATAAAGGAATGTATGTGATAGATATAAATAGAAAAGAAAAATTTATAATATCAGAAAACTATAGAACATCTGATATTCTAAAGGATAGAGAAAATAACTATTGGATTTCAACTCTTGATAATGGATTGATTAAAATACCTTCTTTGTCTGTTAAGTTTATATTGCCCCAAAATAATACTCATTTTTATTCTCATGTTTACCCATACAATCAACAATTATTATTAGCAACGAATATTGGTAATGTATATTTAATTGATACTACAGGTAAAATACTTAACAGTTATTATTCCAATACAGGAAAAGAAATTGAATTTCTTTATTATCATAAAACAGATGATAAGATATACACTTCTATAGGAGATTTTGATGTTAAAACAAAAAATTTTAATTCCTTTTACTATGGTAAAAATATTTCGTTTGATAGTTTAAATAATCTCTATTTTGCATTACATAGTATTTCGGGTATAATACCATCAAATAATATAAATTCTATTTTTAATTTGAACGATTTGCAATCTATTACTTTAGGAAATAAAGTATTATATGAAATAAGAAAGCATCGTTCAAGAGCAGTTTTGTCTGATAATGATTCTAGTTTATATGTAGCTTATAGTGATAATCTTTACCATTATACTTCCAATAAAGAAAAAATAATTTACGATATTGATGGTTCCTCAATTTATGCCATTGATTTAAAAAAGGGTTATAATAATTCAATTTGGATTGCGACAACTCAAAATGGTATTTATAATTTCAATCATAAAACAATAAAGAAACATTATACTACCCAAAATGGATTATCAGGAAATATTTGCAGAAAGCTTTTTGTCGATTCTAATTTTGTTTACGTATTAACAGAAAATGGACTTGATAAAATTAGCACATTAAATGATAATGTTTTTTCAGTAACAAATGCCTTTGGAATAAATAATTTAACATTTTATGATTTTTATATAACTGACAACAAAATTATTTTGTTAAGCAATGAAGGTGTGTTAACAATTCCAAACACGAATAATTCTAATTTTCAATTTCCATCATTATTTATCACGAAAGCTTATTGTGAAAGTAACATTGAGTTTAAACCCAATGAAGAGATTTCATTTTTTAGAAATTCGCCTCAATTTACCTTTCAGTTATTATCTTATAACCGTTCTAAAAATACTTTGTTAAAATATAAATTGCAAGGTTTGGATACTGTTTGGAATGAGATCCCTTCTCAAATAAATTATTTAAAATTTAATAATCTTAAACATGGCAATTATAATTTGCAAATTATTGCAGAAAATCAGGTTTTGGTTGAGTTTCCATTTAAAATTAAAAAACCATTTTGGTTAACATGGTGGTTTATTTTTATAGAAGTGATAATTGGCATTGTAATAATTTATATAACATATATAATAACTAAAAATAGATTAAGAAAACAACAACTATTTAAAGAAAAATTAATTCTTTCTCAATTAACAGCATTGCGTTCACAAATGAATCCTCATTTTTTATATAATGTTTTAAATTCTTTGCAAGGACTTATTTACAGTAATAAAATTAATGAAGCAGGAACATATATAAGTAAATTTTCAGATCATTTGCGAAATACGCTTAATTTGTCTGATAAGCAAGAGATAACAATAAAAGAAGAAATTGAAGGATTAAAAACCTATTTAGATTTAGAAAAACTACGATTTGGAGATGAATTTTCTTTTGAAATCATTAAAACAAGTGATGTAAATGATTATCTGAAAATTCCTGCTTTAATTATTCAACCTTTTGTTGAAAATGCAGTTAAACATGGTCTTTTAAATAAAAAAGGCGAAAAAAAATTAAGTATAGTGTTTAAAATGAATAATAATAATTTAATTGTTTTAATTGAAGACAATGGAATTGGCCGCAAAGCCTCTCAAAAATTTAATGAAAGAAGAAAAGATAAACCGGAATCTTTTGCAACAAATGCTATAAATTCTAGAATAGAATTAATTAATAAACAACGAAGTAAGCCTATTTATATAAATATTACAGACTTAGTAGAAAATAATAATTCTATTGGTACACGCGTAGAATTAATAATACCAACTTAAAATGAACAACAAATTGAATGTGCTTATTGTTGATGATGAAGCTCATGCAAGAGCAGCCTTAAGAGGCATTATCGAATTAAATTTTTCAGATGTAAACATTTTGGCAGAAGTCTCTTCGGTACCTGATGCGGTTAAAGCAATACATAAATTTAAACCGGATGTTGTTTTGTTGGATATTGAGATGCCCGGATATTTAGGTGTTGATTTGCTTGATTTTTTCAATCCTCAAGACATTGATTTTTCTATTATTTTTGTAACAGCATATAATGATTATGCATTAAAAGCTTTTGATATTGCAGCAGTAGATTATCTTTTAAAACCAACACGTGTTGAACATTTAGAGCGCGCCTTTAATCGTATTCGTAATTTGTCAAATAAGAATTATGAAAATTATTTTGCTCTAAAACAAAATCTTGAAAAAAGACGTTTTGAAAAAATTGCATTTCAAACAGCAGATGGTCTTCTGTTAAGCGAAACAAATGATATTCTTTACTTAAAAGCAGATAGTGCTTATACACATGTTTTTTTTAAGAACGGGAATAAAATAACAATTACTAAAACATTACAAGAATTTAATTCTCTGGAGGATACCGGAAACTTTATGAGAATAAATCGCTCTTACATTATTAATCTAAATTGTGTTGAAAAAGTTAGTAAAAAAGACGGTGGCTATGTAATTATGAATAATGGAGAAGAAATTTCTGCATCTCTTGAAAAACGACAATTACTTTACGAAAGGTTTAAGGATTTTATTTTTTAAAAAATTCTTACTTGCTAAAATTACCTTTTCACTAAATCTTACATTGTCTTCACTTAATTCAATAAAGTAAAAAAAATTAAGAGCATAGATTTGAAATAATTTTAAAATCAAATCTATGAAAAAAACATTTCTACTTTCATCTTTTATTTTTACTACGCTTGTTTTATCAGCTCAACTTCCATCTTATGTTCCTGCTGATAGTTTAACAGGTTTCTGGGACTTTAATAATAATGCTAATAATGCTTTAGCTGGAGGTATTTCACTAACCTATTTAAATTCGCTTCAATTTAGTGACGATAGAAATGGAACCGATAGCGCTGCATTAGTTTATGGCCTTGCATATAATGATAATTTTTCCGGTTTTAATGCACAGCAGTTTACAGTTGGTGGATGGGTAAAGCCTGGTTTTTATCCAGACCCTAATAGTTCAAACGATTATTTCACTTCTTTTTTTGCAGTAAGAGGAAGATCATTAGGTCCTTCTGGATATAATTATACCAACATTATAAACCTTGGTTCTATAACTGATAAAGGTTTTGATCCGAATTTTCCAGTAATTATTGATGGACCTGATCAGGGTAAATTGTATTTCTACATACGACCAATGGGGGCAAACAGATTAACCTCAACTGCTCGTTTTGATATTAATAATACATGGGTACATGTAATTGCTACCTATGATGGTTCTTATGCCAAATTGTATATTAATGGAACTTGTACTGATTCTATGTTAGTTAATTCAACCATTAATTACAGCCATAATAATACTGATGACATAGCAGGATTTTTTGCCACATCTCAGTTAATGGTAAATATATATGAACAATTGGATAAAATGGCTTATTGGAGAAGGGCATTAAGTGCTTGTGAAATTGATAGTTTATATAATGAATCTAATCTGTGTGGAGGTTCAGGTAATCCCACAAATATTTACGAGCAAAATGTTGCAGATATTAAGATTTATCCAAATCCGGTTAAAACTAATTTAACTATTGAAAACTTAGATAAAAGCTCTAATTATCAAATTATAGATATTACCGGAAGGGTAGTTCTCTCAGGCAAACTTTACAATAGTAGTAATCAAATTTCGACTGAGGAATTAACAAACGGAGTTTACTATTTAAAAATAAATGGATTTAAAACACAAAAATTAATAGTTAAACATTAATCAATAGTATATGAAAAAGAAATTTATTTTATTTATTACGCTGGTGTTTTGTAAGGCATTTTATGCACAACCGGTAAGAATCTATGTAGATAATACCGCTACATCTCCAACACCTGATGGAAGTACTTGGCAAACAGCTTATATAAACTTACAGGATGCCTTTAACGATATTTCTGTATCAGGATCAGATACAATTGAAATTTGGGTAAGAGCCACTAATACACCCTACAAACCGGTACCTAATCCTCAGCCTCAAGATGGATATTTTAATATACCCGGTGTAAATAAACATATTTACTTATATGGAGGGTTTAACGGAACAGAAACAACTTTAAATCAACGCCCGTCAAATGCCCATTCAGTATTAAGCGGTGATGTAGGAGTACCTGGCGATTCGTCTGATAATACTCGTTGCTTAATTAGGATAGAAGACCCAACTTCGATGAATAATACTAAAGTATTAATTGATGGTTTTGTGTTTCAGGATGTAAATTATGATGGCACAGGTTCAACACGTGGTGCTTTATTTATACATAGAGATTTTGTAACTATAAATAATTGTATTTTTAAAAATAATAGAACTTCCGATCGTGGTGCAGCTATTTCTACTATTAAAGCAATTGTTATTACTAATTCAATTTTTGAAAACAATACAGCCAATTTGTATGGAGGAGCCATTGATATTTATTTATTTTCTCCTCTAGCTTGTTTTATTTTAAATTGTAAGTTTTTTAACAATGTAGCGTTAACAGGAATTGGAGGAGCCATTAAAGCAGATTATGTGCCCAATTTATACCTCGTAAACTCGCTTTTTGTTAATAATACAGGTGCAAATGGTTCGGCAGCACAATCTTTTAATTCTAATATTAGTGCTGTTAATTGCACATTTGTTAAATCAAATGGTTCTATATTCGAAGGAGCTAGCAACAATACACACTATATTGTAAATTCAATTATATATAAGTCAAGCAGTACAAATATTCTTTCGGGAAATGGACAGCTCTTTTTATCACATTCTTTGTATGAAAATGGTTCAATGACCGGTTATACATCTTCAGGAAACAATTATATTGCCGACCCCAAGTTTAAATATTACAACGATTCTTTATTAGATCAAAGTGTATTTGAATTACAATCATGCTCACCCGGAATAAATGAAGGAAATAATACTAACATAAATTATTTTATCAATTTAGGGGCTATTAACGGAGATATTCAAGGTAAAGAAAGATTAAGAGACAGTATAGTAGATATTGGCGCATATGAATATTTTAAAGATACATTGATTGTAACTAATGATTCATTAAGATTACAAGCTTCTTCTATTTACTGGTTGCAACAATCAGGCATTAATGACAGTATATTGATAGATAGTGTTTATTTATACAATTGCACTACCAACCAAACGGTAATGAGTATGCCGTTAAGTACCTTTAATGGCTCTGTTTCACCAACTGTAACAGGTAATTATGCCTTTATATTTACTTATAATGGTGGTTGTAGCGATACCACTGAATGTAAATCGATAACAATTACACCTAATACTAACGGACAAAATGAAATTATTTTATCTAATACTATTCTTGTTTATCCGAATCCGGCACAAAATCAACTTACAATTGCGGGAATAGTTAAAGAAACAAATTATCAGATTTTTGATATTGCCGGCAAGATTCTTTTGTCTGGAAAAATTAAAAGTCTTAATGAAATAATAGATGTTTCAACATTGAATTCAGGAATTTATTTCTTAGAAATTGATAATCAATCGACTTCAAAAATTATAATTACAAAGTAAGCTCTTTATACTTAAACTTAATAGGTTAAGAAATGAAAACGAAATTTATAGCGATTATACTAAGTTTATTTACCTCACATTTATTTGCACAACCATTTTTAAACTGGGCGGGTCAATTGCAAGGTACAAATACTGTAAAAAGAATTAAATCATCTGTAACCGATAATGATGGTAATATATACAACTATGGTGATTTTAATGGTACTGTCGATTTTGATCCTGGGGTTGGGGTTTTTAATTTAACCTCACAAGGAATGGATATATTCGTTCAAAAATTAAGCAGAACAGGCGAATTAATCTGGGCTATTAGAATTGGTGCTTCTGGTACAGAAGAGGCTGGTCATATAACCTATTCAACTGTAACAGATAAAATTATCATTAATGGGAAATTTCAGTTTTTTGGAAGCCCTGGAATGGAAGTCGATTTTGATCCTGGAACAGGTGTAGTAAATCCAATAGAAAATCGTAATCATTTTATTTTGCGATTATGGGGAAATAATGCAGCATTTGACTGGCTTGGTTTAATGAATTTGCCTCAAGGAACTATAGGTCCAATGTTAATTGATAGTAATCAGGATTTTTATTTAACGGGAAATTATCATGCTCCAAGCGGAAATATTGATTTGAATCCAGCACCTGCAGTAAACTTAAATTATAATACAAATGCCGGAGCAAATTTTGATGCCTTTGTTATAAAAATGTCTAATGCAGGTTCGCTATTATGGGCACGTCATATTCGCTCTCAAAATACTAGCGGAAGATTAAATATTAATAGTATAGACATATTAGGTTCATCACAAATATTTATTGGCGGAGAATTATTTGGACAAATTCATCCGGAATACGATTTAACAACAAATATGCTGCATGTTCTAACTTCAGCGGGAGGAAGTGATGCGATTATTTATGGATATCCTACTAATTTATCAACTGGAGGATATTTATATGGAATTCATACTATAAATAATGAAGGTATTTATTCTCTTAAATTATCAAGAACAAATTTTTTAAAAATATTTACTACCGGATACTTTAACGGTACAATGAATATAACGCCTCCAACAAATTCTGCATTTCACTTAACTTCTGCAGGGCTTGCCGATCAATTTATTACGTGTCTAAATTTATCCGGTAATGTTTTGTGGAGTAACAGAACAGGTAGTCAATATAATGAACAGGGCTTGCATTTAGCCTTAAATAATAGAAATGATGTTTATGTATTAACTCAATTAGAAGGAAATAATGGCACTATTGATATTAATCCAAATGCAGGTAATCAAACAGTAAATATGCAATTTAATGATATCTTGATTCAGAAATTGGATAGTAATGGAATATATCAATATGGGCATATTTTTGCAGATGGAAATGCTTATCCAAGAGGAATTAATACATGGAATACGAATAATGTATATATTTCAGGAGACTTAGAATCTGCCGGGAATTTTGATTCGGATCCAACAAATGGCATTTTTAATTTAACAGGTTATGGATCAAATGCTACAGGAATAAATGTAGTTTTAAATGATTGTTCTGCTCCATTAAATATTACAAATAATAGCCCCGTATGTTCTGCCAATGCAATTAATCTCTCAGCTCCTTCAATTTCCGGAGCTTCTTACAATTGGTCAGGACCAAATTCTTTTACATCAACAAGTAATACTGTTAACATTTCAAATGCACAAGCAATTAATGCCGGAACATATATTTTAAATACTACTGTTAATGGATGTGTTTATCCAACTGTTCAAACCAATGTTACAGTAAATAATAATACTGCAATTACTGCACAACCATCAAATGTAACTATATGTAGTGGTAATACACTTACATTATCGGTTACAGCAACAGGCACATCACTAAGTTATCAATGGCGTAAGAATGGTGTAAATATTACCGGAGCTACCAATGCTACATATACAGTTACTAATGCGAATTCTACGCATAGTGGAAACTATGATGTTATTGTAAGCGGTACATGTGGTTCTATTACATCAAGTGTAGCGGTAGTTGATATTCAGAATTTTCTACCTGCACCAGGTCCATACACAGGTCCAACAACATTTTGTCAAAACGTTGCAACAACTATTTCTGTTCCTGCATTGCCCGGAGCTACATCTTATACTTGGACATTACCAGGTGGGTGGAGCGGAAGCTCAACTACAAATACAATTACTGTTACAACACCATTTTCTGGTGGGGGAGGAATAATATCTGTTAGAGGAAATAATTCTTGTGGTTTGGGCAATGTGTTAAATATAAATGTTTTCAGTAGTGTTAATTTAAGTTCAATCGGAACTATATCCGGAAATACAACTATTTGCGCCAATACTACTCAAACATATTCTGTTTCATCAGTTACAGGAGCAACTAGTTATACTTGGATTTTACCTTCGGGATGGTCAGGAAGTTCAACAACAAATTCTATTTCTGTAAATGCAGGAACCAATAGTGATACTATTAAAGTTTTTGCATCAAATAGTTGTAGTAATTCAAATGTATCATCGTTGTTTGTAAATGTAAATAATACACCTGCTGCTCCTGCTATTATTACAGGAAACGCAAATGTATGTATAGTACCCAATTTTACTTCAACACAAACATACTCAGTAACCCCTGTTCCGGGCGCCACTTCATATACATGGACTTTATCCTCTGGATTAACAGGATTCTCTACTTCAAATACAATAAATGTAACAATTGCAAATAGTGGAACAATTTCAGTAACGGCAAATAATTCATGTGGTTCTAGTAATGCTACTACATTATCAATAAATGTTATTCCAAACATAACACCGGTAATTACTTCTCAACCTTTAAATCAAAGTGTTTGTTTAGGCTCTTCTGCTACTTTTAGCATAACATCTACGGGTTCATCACTAAATTATCAATGGCGTAAAAATGGGGTTAATATTCCTGGTGCAAATTCTTCTTCGTATACAATAAATAATGTAACAGCAGGAGATATTGGAAATTATGATGTTGTTATTACAAATCAATGTAATGCGAATGTTGTTATGTCACAATCTGCATCCTTAAGTATTGCTTCAACTTTCAATGTAGTTTCATCTGGTTTGATTTTCTATTTGCCATTTGATGGTAACAATAATGAACAAATTCAAAATGCAAATAATATAGGAACATATTCATATGCTGCTGCAGACGATCGATTTGGTAATCCGAATAAAGCTGCTCAATTTAACGGAACATCCAGACTTGAATTTGCTTCTCCATCACAATTACCTGTAGGAAATTCACCTTACACTATTTCTGTATGGATTAATATTCCAATAGGTCAGTGGGCAAATACGAATGGCATTTGTGGTTGGGGGCTAGAAGGTACAAACCTGTCAAATCGTTTACGTTTAAGTACGAGTGGATATGTTAATTATTGGTGGGGCAATGATTTCAATGTTAATGCTTCTGCAATTTTTAATACATGGAGGCATATTGCCGTAACCTGGGATGGAACTATTCAGCGTTTTTATCAGGATGGAGTAGAAATAGCAACTCGTACACCTTCATCTAATCCCAATGTATCATTAACTAATTTATTTGTTGGGGCCACTGGTATATCCTTTTTTGGTGGAGAACCATTTAATGGCTCAATGGATGATTTCAGAATATATAACAGAGCTATTACAGCTGCTGAAGTGAATGAGTTGTATGTGTTTCAGCCTTTATCAAGCGTTTCTCTTCCATCATCGTTGCAATTATGCGAAGGACAAAACTTTTCACCATCGGCTACTGTTGTAGGGAACGGTTCGCTTAGTTATCAATGGTTGTTAAATGGCAATCCAATTTCAAATGGCGGTAATATTTCCGGCAGTACCACTTCTTCACTTGTCATAAATTCTGCTTTAACTTCCAATTCAGGAAATTATCAGCTGCAGGTTACGCAAGGTAATTGTGTTCAGCAAACTTCTAATCCATTGATTCTAACAGTAGATCCTTCTACAATTAATATAACTTCACAACCACAATCTTTAACGGTTTGCGAAGGTACTACAGCAAGTTTTTCAGCTACTGTTAGTGGTACTGTTATATCTTATCAATGGAAAAAAGATGGTGTAAATATTAGTGGAGCAACATCTTCTACATTAACCATTAATAGTGCACAATTAAGTGACCAGGGTTCTTATGAGCTTGAAATTATATCTAATTGTGGATTAATTACAACTCAATCAGCTACATTAACCGTTAATCCTAATGCTGCGATAACTCAACAACCACAAGCAGTTGGACCAATTTGTGTAGGTACTTCATTTGCTTTAAATGTTAATGCAGTTGCAGCAAGTTCTTATCAATGGTATTTTAATGGAAGTCCGATAAGCGGAGCAACTTCTTCTTCATACAGCGTAACGAATGCACAATTCAATCAAACCGGCTATTACAAAGTAGAAGTAATAAGTGCAGGATGTGGTCCTAATATTCTTTCTGATTCAATTTACATAGATGTTATTACTAATCCGGTAATTACATCTAATTTGGTTGGAGGTGCTTATTGCGAAGGAGATTCTATGGTATTAGAAATTCAAGTATCGGGAATTGTTAATTCTTATCATTGGTGGCATAATGGTAATAATATTCAAATAACCAATACACCAATGTATGTAGTACCTTCTGTTTCATCATCCGATCAAGGAACATATACGGTGGTAGCTTATAATGCTTGTGGTGGAACAATGGCTTCTATTGTAAATATTGTTGTAAATCCAACATTCTCTCAAACCATACAACAAACCATTTGTTATGGTGATGACTTTGTATTTGGAAATACAACCTATAATCAATCAGGAACCTATATACAAAGCTATCAAACTATAAATGGTTGTGATAGTACTTACACCATTCAACTAAATGTACTTCCTGAGAATTTAACAAATCTATCAGCCACAATTTGCGATGGTCAGCAATATGTTTTAGGTAGTCAAACCTTAACAACCGGAGGAAACTATCAAGAAACATTTGTAGCAGCAAACGGATGTGATAGCATTGTTCAATTAGCTTTAACAGTAATATCATCTTCAACGGTGTTTAACCAAAATGCCTCAATTTGTCAGGGCGATGTATATGTTTTTGGTAATCAAAATTTAACTACTTCCGGAACATATACACAAACATTTACAGCAACAGCCGGATGTGATAGTGTAGTTCAGTTAAATCTTACTGTTAATTCATTGCCAAATGTTAATGTTTCGATAAATGGAAATCAATTAGAAGCAACAAGTGGTTTCGTTTCCTATCAATGGTATTTCAACGGGCTGCCGATTAATGGTGCAACATCAAATGTATATATTCCAATTCAATCAGGAAGTTATTATGTTGAAGTTGAAGACTTAAATGGATGTCAAAATTTATCTGAAATTGTAGATTATAACTTAACAGGAATTAACGAAAATGCATTAGGAAGTTTAGAGATCTATCCAAATCCAGCAAGAGATATTGTATGGATAAAATCAGATGCTTCAACACAAATAATTATTTCAGATTTGAGTGGAAGAATTATTAAAGAAATTAAAATTGAAAATGAATTGAAATTAGAGCTTTCTGATTTTTCAAATGGTATTTATTTAGTTAATTATCTAAATAATAAAGGCACTGCCGGTTTTAAAAAGCTGGTAGTAAACAAGTAGTAGTTTTTTTCATCTAAAAAAGGGGAGTTTTTACTCCCCTTTTTTAGTTTATTTTAAACCGGAATTAGTTTAGTTACATTTTGATTTATTTCATCTCGTTCCACTTTTCCATCGCGCATTCTTACTATTCTATTAGTGTGTAAAGCAATATCTTCTTCGTGTGTTACAATGATGATAGTATTTCCATTTTTATGAATTTCTTCAAACAGCGCCATTATTTCATAACTTGTTTTTGAATCAAGGTTCCCTGTTGGTTCATCTGCCAAAATGATGGAGGGCTTATTTACCAAAGCTCTGGCAACTGCTACTCTTTGTCTTTGTCCACCCGAAAGTTCGTTGGGCTTATGTGTCATACGGTCTTTTAAACCAACTTGTTCTAAAACTTCTTTAGCTCTTTCTTCTCTTTGGTGTTTATTAAAACCTGCATAAATAAGCGGTAGTGCAACATTCTCAAGAGCTGTTAATCGAGGTAATAAATTAAATGTTTGAAAAACAAAACCAATTTCTTTATTTCTGATTTCAGCCAGCTCATCATCTTCCATCTTGCTTACATCTTTGTTGTTTAGCCAATATCTGCCACTTGTGGGAGTATCAAGGCATCCTAAAATATTCATTAAAGTAGATTTTCCTGAACCTGAAGGCCCCATTAAAGCTACATATTCATTTTTATAAATTTCAAGATTTACACCACGTAAAGCTTTTATAATTTCTGAACCAATTTTAAAATGTCTTGTAATTTCTTCTAGTTTAATAACGGGGCTTTGCATAATTCATTTTTAACTCAAATTTACTTTAAGTTTATTATAAAGCTTTTACCGTTCATCATTTTAAAACAAAAAAAGCTGCTTTATGCAGCTTATAATAAAATAAAAGTATTGTAAATTGAAAAGTTATTTTTCTTCAAACAATTCAAATTCGTAGCTTTCCATAATTTGGTTGGCTAATAATTTTTTACAAGCATCAGTAACTTTAGCTTCAGCCTCTTTTTTGTTTTTTGCTGTAATTTCCAAAGAAATATGTTTCCCAATTCTAACATTATCAATTTCAGGAAGACCAATGTTTTTCATACTGTTGGTAACAGCTTTTCCTTGTGGGTCTAATAATGCTTTTAATGGCATTACATTAATTTCAGCTCTGAATTTCATGTTGACTATTTGTTTTAAAAAATGGTAAATTAGAAATAAGTGATAAAGCTATATGTATTATAATAAACAAAGGTAAAGAGAATAAGGTTAAATTTTCAATATACAAGTAAATAAATACCAATAAGCATAGTATTAAGAAGATATATCGATATATATTTTTCTTAAGCCCAATTCCTTTAAATTTAAGCGATATAAATCGAAAAGGTGATACCATTAAAAACGATAATACCACAATAATTCCAATTAAATTGTATGGACGATAAATAAAATCCGCAAAAATAACTTCCGATTCAAAATGATAGGCTCCTAATGTCATTACCGCTTGAACTAAATCACTCGGTGGAAAATAAATATTCATACCCACCTGATCTACTAAAACTACAGGTATAGAAGCAACTAAAAATGCCATTGCAGGTGTTGGTAAGCCTATAAAATCAGAGGAAGTATCTTTTAGAGTATTAAATTTTGCTAATCGATAGGCTGAAAATATGCTTACTAAAAATCCTAAAGAAGCAAAAGCCATGATATTAAACGTTCTTTCTTCAATTGGTATAAAGTATGCGCATTGTGAAATTGTTAAAAACTGAAATAAAATTAATCCGGGAGCTACACCAAAACTAACTACATCGGCTAGTGAATCCAGTTGTTTTCCTATTTCAGAATGTACTTTTAATAAGCGGGCTACAAAACCATCAATAAAATCAAAAAAAGCGCCTAAAAATATAAAATAGCCTGCCTTTTCAAGTTCTAGACTAAAGCCATATACAATAGCCATACAGCCGCAAAATAAATTTGCAAGGGTAAATAAATTCGGTATTTGTTGAATGATGAAGCGCATAAAATTGAATCCAAAAATAATTGAATAACAGTGTATTCAGAAATTTATTTTTTCAAATACAACATAATCAGGTATATAGCGTTAATTAAAAGCATTTTAACGCCTTGTTCAATCGCTTTTTTATATTTAACTTTATCAGTTGTGAAAAAAATAGTAAAATCTTCTTTCTTAATTATTGGCATTTTGTGTTTAACTATAAACACTACAAATGCTCAAACCGCCAAATACAGCAACGAATTTTTGTCGATTGGCGTTGGTGCCCGCTCATTAGGAATGGGCAATGCCTTTGTATCTTCCGTTGATGATGTTACATCAGGTTATTGGAATCCGGCCGGACTTACTCGATTAAGCAGTAATATTCAGGTTGGGGCTATGCACTCTGAGCATTTTGCCGGAATTGCCAAGTATGACTACGGAGCAGTGGCAGCAAAAATTGATAGTAATAGTTCATTAGGAGCATCTTTTATCCGTTTTGGGATTGACAATATCCCCAATACCATTGATTTGATTGATAATAATGGTAATATTAATTACGATCGTATAAAATCTTTTTCGGCTATTGATTATGCTTTCTTGCTTTCATATGCCAGAAAACTAGGTGTTGAAGGTTTAAGTGTGGGTGCAAACGCAAAAATTATTAGAAGAACGGTTGGTGAGTTTGGTTCTGCCTGGGGCTTTGGAATTGATGCCGCTGCACAATATCGTTATGAAAAATGGATGTTTGCATTAATGGCACGCGATGTTACATCTACATTTAACGCATGGAGCTTTACCTTATCAGACAGAGTAAAAGAAGTATTTACTTTAACAGGAAATGAAATTCCTCAAAATTCACTTGAAATTACCTTGCCGCAATGGATAATTGGAGTAAATCGAAAAGAAGTGTTGTGGGAAAAATTCTCAGTAGCAGGAGAAGTTAATTTTATAAACACCTTTGATGGAATGCGAAATACGCTAATTAAATCTAATACTTGGAGTATGGCGCCTCAGGCCGGTATAGAATTAGGCTTTAAAGATTTTATATTTTTAAGAGGAGGTATAGGTAATTTCCAAAAAGTAAAAGAAGCCAGAACCCTCGATAAGTGGGTAGCTCAGCCAAGTTTTGGAGTTGGAGTGAGAATTAAATCGTTGAGTATTGATTATGCTTTAACCAATATTACACAGTCGGTTGGATTGTATTCTAATGTATTTTCATTAAAGCTCGATATTAATAAGCGCAATATTTGATGTGGTTTAATAATAAACATATCCTAAAAAAAATGTTTTTAAAAACATGTTTTGCATTTGTTTTATTATTAGCCTTTTCATTTCATTCAAATGCGCAATTTGGAAATGAGTGGATTGATTACAGTCAGAAATATTATTTTTTCCCGGTAACACAAGAAGGTATTTTTAGAATTGATCAGAATACGTTAATAAATTCAGGAATTCCTACCAATATTGATCCTCGCAGATTTCAAGTATTTGCCAGAGGAAAAGAAATTCCAATTTATGTGCAAGGAGAAAGTGATGGTGTTTTTGACCCAAGCGATTTTATTGAATTTTATGCAGAACCTAATGATGGTTGGTTAGATAGTTTAATTTACGATACTCCTACTAATCAACCCAATCCTTTTTATAGTTTAATAAGCGATACGGCCTATTATTATTTAACATGGAACAACAGCACCAATAATTTAAGAGCACAGCTTGAAAATGACATCAATTACGGAGCATATACTCCAGCTCCTTATTTTATAAGAGAACAAGTTTACAAACAAGGACATCCCGGATATACTTCTACCTATTATTTTGGAGAAGTTGTTGCAGGAACTGTGTATAATGCCCGATATAGTTTTGCTTCAGGATGGTTAGATGCCGCATTTACCTACGGACAAACACGCTCTGCCTCGTTTAATACACCTTTTATTTATACATCAGGACCAGCTGCAAAAGTTCAAACAGTAATTACTTCTCAATCAAATCCTACACAAACAATTACCGATCATCATCTTCAGATTTTTTACAATAATTCAAATTTAATATTTGATACATTGCTCGAAGGATATACTCAAACATATAAAGAGTTAACATTAAATAATTCTTTATTAAGCAGTACAACATCTATAAATTTTCGTTCAGAAAACGACTTGAATCCGGCACCACCATCGAATACCCGTATGGCTGTTGCTTATGCAAAATTAACCTATCCGCAACAATACAATTTTGAAAATCAAAGTAGATTCAAATTTATTGTACCTAATAGCCCGCAGGGAAAATCTTATATGGATGCCATAAATTTTAATGCCTCAAATGCCATTTTGTATGATATAACAAATGGTGTAAGAATATTAGTGCAAAATATTTCAGGAAATTTCAGAGCCTTAATTCCTAATGCTCCCGGTGATGAAAAAGTTTGTTTTATTACCTCTACAAATAATGTTGTAACATTAAACTCCCTTACACCGGTAAGAGGAAGTGGAACATTTATAAATTATAACTTAGTTAATGCTGATTACTTAATTATTACTCATACATCTTTATTACAAGAAGTTTATAATTATGCACTCTATCGAAACAGCAAAGGTTATAATACTTTGGTGGTTGATGTAGAAGAATTATATCATCAATTCGGATATGGAATACGAAAACATCCTTGGGCTATAAGAGGATTTGTAAAATTTGCTTTGGCAACATGGACAACTAAGCCTGAATACTTATTTCTTGTTGGTAAAAGTGTTCATGCGCGAATGATGCGTAACAATTTAACTTATTACAATGCTTGTTTGGTACCATCATTAGGGAATAATTCATCCGATGTATTGCTTACAGCCGGCTTAAATGGTAATTTTTTAGAACCTGCATTGGCAACCGGAAGGCTTTCAGCTAAAAATCCTAATGATGTAATTACATATTATAACAAAATTGTACAGTATGAAAATCCTGATGTAAATCCCTCTGAATGGATGAAATACGTGGCGCACTTTTGTGGAGGAACTTCTCAAAATGAACAACAAGCTTTACTAGCATACCTTAATGCATACAAAACCATTATAGAAGATACCTTGTTTGGAGGAACGGTATTTAATTTTATTAAAAATGTAACACAACCCATTCAAATATCGCTTACAGATTCTATTAGAAACCTTG
The DNA here is from genome assembly GCA_046299555.1 of Bacteroidia bacterium. Taxonomy (GTDB): domain Bacteria; phylum Bacteroidota; class Bacteroidia; order JACCXN01; family JACCXN01; genus CALKJP01. The sequence goes on along the minus strand of JBKBHS010000003.1, from coordinate 117,696 downwards.
TCAACAATGGTGTTAGTTTAATGACCTTTTTTGGGCATGCAGCAGGAAGTAGCTTTGATATCAATATAGATTTAGCATCATCGTATAATAATTTTAAAAAGTATCCATTAATTTTAGCTAATTCATGCTATGTTGGTGATATTCATCAAACCGGATTTACTACCAGTGAAGATTGGGTGTTAACTCCCAATAAAGGCTCAATTGGTTTTATTGCATCTGTTGGAGCAGGGCTTCCACCTTATCTTAATATTTACAGTAACGAGTTGTATAAAAATTTTTCATATAAAAATTATCATGGCGCAGTTGGAAAAAGTATTAAAAATACTATTGCTGAAGTACAAAATTATTCCAGTGATGTAATGTTTCATACTCATTTACTTGAAATGACTTTGCATGGCGATCCTGCTCTTAAATTAAACGGTCAAGATAAACCGGATTTAATGATAAGTGAGCCTAGAGTATATTTTGAGCCCGGTTATATCAGTACAGCTTTAGATAGTTTTAATGTAAATGTTGTAGTAACAAATTTAGGAAGAGCAACTACTCAGCAGTATATGCTGGAAGTAATTCGCAAGTTTCAGGATGGAAGTACCGATACACTTATAAAAACAATTAATGGTTCATTATATAAAGATACGATAGCTTTTAAATTTCCAACCGATTTGAATAAGGGGGGAGGTTTAAATACATTTTATATAACTGCTGATATAACCGGAGCAATAGATGAATTAAATGAAACAAATAATTTTGTTGTTAAAACATTGTTTATTAATTCCGATGATTTATTTCCGGTATATCCCTATAAATTTGCAGTTGTGCCCAAACAAGGAATTACTTTAAAAGCCAGTACAGCCGACCCATTTGCACCTGCCAGAAATTATAGAATAGAATTAGATACTACCGACTTATTTAACAGTCCAATTAAACAATCAACTGTTATAAATTCAACTGGAGGAGTAATTAGTTGGACACCTTCATTATTGCAAAATATGCCGGATAGTATGGTTTATTTCTGGAGAACCAGTCCTGATTCAATTTCTCCAACGCAAGGATTCAAATGGAAAGAAAGTTCATTTCAATATATTCCCAATAAATCAGGTTGGGGGCAAGCGCATCATTTTCAATTTAAAGATGATGAATTTAGTTTTATAAACTATATAAGAAATCCTAGAGTTTTTGCCTTTGATACCACTGCAAAAGATTTATCTGTAACAAATATTGGGAATCCCCCCAATCAAGTTACAAGTTATGGCGTTGGTTACACCATAGAGGCTCAATTACAAGAATATGCCGGATGTGGTTTTGCTCCTGCTATTCATATTGCGGTTATTGACTCTCTAACATTACAGCCTTGGGCAACAAGAGTTCCGGGGCCTAATGGAGATACGCTTAATCCAAACAATAATTTTGGAAATGCAAATGATTGGACAGCTTGTCGTTCACGTCCTGAGAAATATTTTATCTTTTTTATTCAAAATGCAACTCAAATGGCTGCATTAGAAAATATGTTGCAAAACTCTATACCCAACGGAAATTACATTGTAGCATGGAGCATGTGGAATCCACTGTTTAGCCAATGGCCTTCTTCTTTACATACCACTTTTCAATCTTTAGGAAGCCCTGATTTTACTACTTATAATGATAGTTTACCATTTATATTTTTTGCAAAAAAAGGTTATCCTTCAACAGCTAACTTTTTAGTTGGCGATTCATCCACAGCTACCATTACATTAAATGAATACTTAAAAAATAGTATCCCATATGGAAAAATCACATCTACCTTAATCGGGCCGGCTAAAAAATGGAATTCATTGCACATGCGCCAATATCCTTTAGAAGTTAATTCGGCTGATAGTGTTTCAACTCAAATCTATGGTATAACATTAAATGGTACGGCAACTCCATTAATGACTTTTACAGATGATATTATAGATTATACCAATTTACACGATTCAATCAATGCAAGCATTTATCCTTATATTAAGTTAGTAATGAATAAACGCGATGATTCATTGCGTACTGCTCCTCAATTAAATCGTTGGCAAGTATTATATGAACCGGCTCCTGAAGCTGCTTTAGCTCCATCTATTGCATATAGCTATTATGCCGATACTTTACAAGAAGGAGATGTTTTAAAAATGAAAATTGCAGTTAAGAATATAAGTGATGTGGATATGGATAGCTTAAATATCCAATTTTTTGTTGATAAGCAAAATGGTCAACGTGAAGTTGTTTATTATCAAAAGCAAAAGCCATTGTTAGCAGATAGTGTAATAATTGCTGAATTAGATTTAAATACAAAAAACTACCGTGGGCTGAACACTTTATGGATTGAAGCAAATCCAAAAGATTCAAATTGGCAGTTAGAACAATATCATTTTAATAATATTGGCTATCGTTCATTTTTTGTAAACAAAGATAATATTAATCCAATACTTGATGTTACGTTTGATGGAGTATACATTATTAATGGTGATATTGTATCACCTACACCATTGATAAATATAAAGCTGAAAGATGAAAATAAATTTTTAGCTTTAAATGATACCTCTAATTTTAGAGTATACATCAAAGATCCAAATGGAACAACTCAGCGAATATTTTTCAGAGGTGCTAATGGAGAAGAACAAATGCGTTTTTATCCGGCACAACTACCAAAGAATAGTTGTCGTATAGAATATAAAGGAAATTTTAAAACAGATGGAATTTATGAATTAAGAGTTCAGGCAAGTGATATGTCAGATAACGTTTCTGGAGATACTGACTATACTATACAGTTTGAAGTAATAAATAAATCTACCATTACAGAAGTATTAAATTATCCTAATCCTTTTTCAACATCAACGCGATTTGTCTTTACGTTAACAGGTTCAGAATTGCCAACCGATTTTAAAATTCAAATTTTAACTGTTACTGGAAAAATTGTAAAAGAAATATTTTTAGAAGATTTGGGACCGTTAAGAATAGGTCGAAATATTACAGAATATGCCTGGGATGGAACAGATAACTTTGGCGATAGATTAGCAAATGGTGTTTACTTATATCGAGTGGTTACCAAAATTAATGGACAAGATATTGAAAAGCGCAACACCAATGCCGATCAATATTTTCATAAAGGATTTGGCAAAATGTATTTAATGCGATAGTAATCAATTATTCAATAAAGGTATAATACCACTTATAATTCTATTTTATAACTTCGCTTTAAAATTTAAACCGTGTCAAATCTTTTTCTTTTTCTATTAGCTGTATTAAGCGGAGTTTTATTTTCACTTTCATGGCCTGAAATAGGCAGTATTACTCCACTAATTTTTGTAGCATTTGTGCCTCTTTTTTACATAGAAAGTTTATTCACCGAAAAGGAAAAAAACTATAAATGGTACCATTTCTGGCTGTTTTTTTATACTCCTTTTTTAGTTTTTAATGCTTTAACTACATGGTGGATTTATCTGGCATCATTTTTTGGAATGGTAAGCGCTGTGCTTTGTAACGCATTATTTTCAGCTATATTGTTTTGGCTATTCCACAAAACAAAAGTTAGGCTTGGCAAGCGCAGAGCCTATATTGCTTTAATTTTTTATTGGTTAGGCTTTGAGTATTTACATATGCAATGGCAACTTTCATGGCCATGGTTAACCTTGGGGAATGTTTTTTCAATTACTCCATCTTGGGTGCAATGGTACGAGCTAACCGGAGTTTTAGGTGGGTCATTGTGGGTATTATTAGTAAATATTGTTATTTACGAAATAATTAACGGAATTATTAAAAAGGAAAATACTATTTTTCGATGGGTTGCTTTAGGAGTATTATTTTTTGTACCATTTACTATTTCATATTATTTATATACGCACAATGATGATACAGGCCAACCTATTGAAGTAATAGTTGTACAGCCCAATATTGATCCATATGTTGATAAATTCGGAAATCTTACTTCTGAAGAGCAGGTGCAGATAATGCTAAATCAAGCTGAAGCTAAAATTACTCCTTTAACTAAATATATTGCGTTTCCAGAAACAGCCATCCCTAATGGAATATGGGAGCATGAACTAATGGATGATCCATCTGTTCAGGCATTTGTCAATTTCGTGAAAAAACATCCACAGGTAACATTAATTACAGGTTTATCAACGTTTAAACATTATTTGCCTGGTGAAGCATTAAGTGAAACTGCCCGCAAATTCAGAGGAGGCGATGGCTATTATGATGCCTATAATACAGCAATGATGTTAGATTCAAGCTTAATCCCTCAATTATACAGAAAATCTAAATTAGTTCCAGGAGTAGAAAAAATGCCTTATCCGGCTATATTTGGTTTTCTTGAAGATTTTGCCATAGATTTAGGCGGAATAGCCGGAAGTTTAGGTTCCGAAAAAAATCCTAAACCATTTACTGCTAAAGAAAATAAGCTAACTACTGCTATTTGTTACGAATCGGTTTATGGTGATTATCTATCTAATTTTATCCGTCAGGGATCAGATTTATTATTTGTAATAACCAATGACGGCTGGTGGGGAAATACTCCGGGTTATCGACAACATTTGCATTTATCGCGATTGAGAGCTATTGAATTTAGAAGAAATATTGCTCGATCGGCCAATACAGGTATTTCGGCATTTATTGATCAACGCGGAAACATAATGCAGCAAACTGAATGGTGGGTAGAAGATGCACTAGTTGGCAAAATTTATGCGAATAACGAAATAACTTTTTACGCAAAATATGGTGATTATTTGGGACGTATTTGCGGTTGGCTTTCTTTTTTAATGCTGGCATACGTTGTTGCTAAAACATTGAATAAAACACAACAGCGTTTAGGCTAATTCGATATAAAAAAATAACTTTACAGCCTTTAAAATTTATAACTATGGAAAACTTTGATGTAATTATTATCGGTTCTGGTCCGGGTGGATATGTTTGTGCTATAAGATGCGCACAATTAGGAATGAAAACAGCGCTTATTGAACGATACAATACTTTAGGAGGAACTTGTTTAAATGTAGGATGTATTCCTTCTAAAGCATTATTAGATTCTTCAGAGCATTTCTACAATGCTACTCACACTTTTGCCGAACATGGAATTGATATAAAAAACATTAAAGTTAACTTAGAGCAAATGATTAAACGCAAGGCAGAAGTGGTAAAGCAAACTTGCGATGGAATAAATTACTTAATGAAAAAAAATAAAGTTACCGTATTTCATGGTCATGGTTCATTTGTAGATAAAAATACGGTTAGTATAGCAAAAGATGATGGAAGCAAAATTCAAATACAAGGGAATAAAATTGTAATTGCCACCGGTTCAAAACCTAGTTCTTTGCCGGGTGTTGAAATAGATAAAAAAAGAGTTATTACATCAACAGAAGCCTTAGAGTTAAAAGAAGTTCCTAACCATCTAATTATTATTGGAGGAGGAGTTATTGGTCTTGAATTAGGTTCTGTTTATGCACGCTTAGGAGCTAAGGTCTCTGTAATTGAATATACCGGTGGAATTATAAGTACTATGGATAGCACCATGGGAAAAGAATTACAAAAAGTACTTAAGAAATTAGGCTTTGAGTTTTACTTCAATCATAAAGTACAAAGCGCTAAAGCAAAAGGGAAAGAAGTAATAGTTGTTGCTGAAAATAATAAAGGAGAAAAGATAGAATTTAAAGGAGATTATTGTTTAGTTTCAGTAGGACGTAGACCTTATACCGAAAATTTAGGGCTTGAAAATATTGGCGTAAAATTAGATGAACGTGGAAGAATAGAAGTAAACGATCACTTAGAAACCAATATTCCCGGTATATATGCAATAGGAGATGTTATAAAAGGAGCCATGTTGGCACATAAAGCTGAAGAAGAAGGTGTATTTGTAGCTGAGTACATGGCCGGTCAAAAACCGCATATTAATTATTTATTGATTCCGGGAGTTGTTTACACATGGCCCGAAGTAGCAAGTGTTGGCTATACCGAAGAACAATTAAAAGAAAAAGGAATTAAATATAAAGTTGGTTCATTCCCATTTAAAGCAAGCGGTAGAGCTCGTGCCAGCATGGATACCGATGGATTAATTAAAGTTTTGGCTGATGCGGAAACCGATGAGTTGCTTGGAGTGCATATGATTGGCCCGCGTGCAGCCGATATGATTATGGAAGCTGCCGTTGCAATGGAGTTCCGTGCAAGTGCCGAAGATATTGCACGTATCTGCCATGCACATCCAACTTTCTCAGAGTCGTTTAAAGAAGCTGCTTTAGATGCTACCGCAAAAAGAGCACTACATATTTAACTTAGTTTACAGTTTTTGGTTATTAGTTATTAGTTAATTTTAATGGCTATTAAATCACTTGAAGAATTAGAGGTTTGGCAAAAAACAAGAGAACTAAGAAAAGATATTTCAATTCTTGCTAAGAAATTACCTGATTCAGAAAGATATAAACTCGTAAATCAGATTATACGATCATCAAGGTCTGTTACAGCTAATATTGCAGAAGGATTTGGTTGGTTTCATTATCAGGAAAATATTCAGTTTTGTAGACAAGCAAGAGGATCTTTAATTGAAACATTAGATCATCTTTATTGTTGTTTAGATGAAGGGTATATTGATTCAGAAAAATTTTAAGAAATAAAGTATAAAATTGAGGCATGTTTAAAAATGCTTAATTCTTACATAAAATATCTGAAGACAGCAAAAAATAACCAATAACCAGTAACCAATAACCAGTAACCAATAACCAGTAACCAATAACCAATAACCACATTGAAAAAAAACGGCATATTATTACTTCAACTTGGAACCCCCGATAGCCCATCGGTTAGTGATGTGCGAAGATACCTTACCGAATTTTTAAACGACTCACGAGTTATAGATATTCCTTGGCTGGCAAGAAAATTATTAGTAAATCTTATTATTGTTCCATTTCGTGCACCTAAATCAGCCAAAGTGTACAAAGAACTTTGGGAGCACGGAAAAGGAAAATCTCCTTTAATGACATACACCCTTTCATTACAACAAAAATTACAAGAAAAGCTCGGAAATACCGCAAAAGTAGAATTAGCTATGCGATATGGAAATCCATCTACGCAAAGCGTGTTGGAGAAAATGAGAAAAGATAACTACGATAAAATAATAGTTGTTCCTTTATATCCGCAGTATGCCTCTGCAAGTACTGGTACTGCCTTAGAAAAAGTAATGAAGATAATTTCGCAATGGCATGTAATTCCTGAATTGTCGATAATTAGTCAATATTGGGATAACGAAGGTTATTTAAATGCCTTTGCTGAAATTGGTAAAAAATATAATCATGCTGAATACGACCATGTGCTTTTTTCCTATCATGGATTACCGGAAAGGCAAGTAGATAAAGTTTATGAAGATAAACAATGCAGTAATCACAGTTGCGAAAAAGAAATTAATCCCGAAAATAAATTCTGTTATAAAGCTACAGCATACGCAACTACCAGAGAGTTGGCAAAACGATTAAACATTCCGGAAGAAAAATATACTGTTTGTTTTCAATCGCGCTTAGATAGTAAATGGCTACGTCCATTTTCTGATGAGGTAGTAGAAGAACAAGCAAAAAAGGGAGCAAAAAAATTACTGATATTTTCACCTGCATTTGTTGCAGATTGTTTAGAAACCATTATTGAAATAGGCAGCGAGTATCAAGAAATATTTGAAAAACATGGAGGAGAAAAAGTGCAGCTGGTTGAAAGTTTAAACGATCATCCTTTGTGGGTGGATACCATTTATAATTTGGTGAAAGAACGCATGTAAAATAAACGCCATCCGCCTTTGGCAGATAGCGTTTTCAGATTTACTTTTTACTTACTATTCGCTTTCGCTTTCTATTAGCTAAATATTCTTTAATAGATTCCTTACTGGTGTACCAGTTGCGTCCTTCTTTGTAAGCATCAATTTTTCCTTGTCGGGCAAGTAAACTTATATATTCCTGGCCATAAGGCAATTGCTCTTCTTCCACAATATTTTGTATAGGCTTATACTCATAACCATCAGGATAAGCCATTAAATAAATATCTAACGAACGTTCTATAGCTTGACAAATCATAAGCATTAACTTTTCAAAATTTCCACTATTAGCTTTGTTTAAAGCATCGTAATATTTTTTTCGGTCGTTTGCTAAAATAATTGCAGGAGGGAACCCTTTTTGCATTAAATATAAATTCATGAGCAAACGAACCGTACGGCCATTTCCATCAAAAAACGGATGTATCCATACAAAACGATGATGTAAGATGGCAGCCATTTCAATATCATTTAATTGTAATGGATTGCTATTTATAAAATCGAAAAAATCATCCATTAATGCTTGAACTTTAAGCGGATTAGGAGGAACAAAATTGGCTCCACCAATTCTAACCATACCATTACGATAGATACCTGCAAAATCGCGTTGTATTTTAGTCATTACTATTTCATGAATTTTTAAAACACTACGCTCATTAATTTCTGATTTTTCTTTTACAAGTTGTTCTACAAATTCAATGGCTTCATGATGATTGCTTACTTCCAAGTGTTCGCGTAGTGTTTTGCCTTTAATGGTAATTCCTTCTTGTAACACTAATCGCGTTTCATTTAAGTTTAAGGTATTGCCTTCTATATTGGTAGAGTTATACGACCATTCTATAAATAAATCTTCACGAATTCGTTCTAAAGCCATCATAGGTAAAGGGCGCTTTGCATCCAGCTTTTGTTTTTTTTGAACAATGCGCTCTATGTTACTTTCTAAGGCAGGTCGAATTTCGGGGAGATTTTTTTCTATAATTTTTTTCCATTCCATAATACGTCCTCTTTAATATCGTTACAAATATAAAAATAATTTATCCGATATTAAAATTTTTCTCCTAAAAAAGCCCCGAATTTCGGGGCCTTCATTATTTTATAAAAAACTTCTTGCTTACTTGTTCCGACTCATTGCTTAATCGAATAAAGTAAACACCGCTGCTTGGTTCTTGCATTTGAAGCGATACTTGATTAAATCCTTCAATTAGATTTAGATGATCGTTATAAATTAATCTTCCTCTTACATCAATAACAGTTAGGGAGTATTTGCCGTTTGAAGGCGCTGATAAAGCACCTATGATATTTCCTCCCTGATTATTGTAAACTGAAATTATATCAAGCGGGGTAGTGCTGCCACATTCAAAACTTATTAAATCGAATGTTTCGGTAGTGCCGTCAAAATCGGTTTGAGATAGGCGATAATAAACTTTACCGGCACCCGGATTATTATCGGTGTAAGTATAATTAATGATGGAGTTACTGTTTCCGGCTCCTTTTATTTTAGCTACAAATTCAAAATTAACACCATCATAAGTTTTTTCAAGTGTGAAAAAATCATTATTTATTTCGCTGGCGGTACTCCATTGTATCAATGCTTTTCCATCGCGGCAATTGGCTGCAAATGAAAGTAATTTTATGGGTAGAGGTGAAGTAAAATCTGTTAAAGTCCACGGACGCCAAAAATCAGTACCATTTATTGTTACACCCGATACTACTCCTGTTGGACAAGCGCCATTGGAAGTCCCCCATAAGCCACCGGAACCACTAATAGAACCTTCCCATTCATTATTTGATGTATTGTAGCGTTGTGCTCGTAAATTGGCAACGTTTATAGTATTAGGTGCAGCAGCTTCAGAACATAAATATGTAAAACTCATGGTAACGTTTGGGCGCGTTGTATAAGTGCTGTTATCCATAATCCAAAAACGGTCAACTACGTAAGCACTGTTGTTAGCTAAGGTTAAAGTTCCGTTCATATGTGCAACACCAGTTGGTCTGTAGGTATTATTATCCCATGAAGCACCGGGATAGGTAGAAAAATCAATTCTTCCACCTGCACTTCCTGCTCCGGTTATTTGAACTGTTAAAGGAATTTTTGTTCCTGCGGTTGTACTAAAAGGAACTTCATAGGTTCCGGTGTTGTTGCTAATATTCCAGCGCAAGCGATTCGTTTCTGCTTCAGTTATCAAGTGTCCACCTGATCCTAAAAGCGTTATAGCGTTGGCATTTCCATTCTCTAATACTACATAAGCTCCGTTTGCTATTCTAACGTATCCATCATTATTGAATACCAAGCGCGCTTGGGCGAATAGTAATTTTGTTGTAAAAAATGATAATAATAAAATTATCAAAAAACAATTATTCATAAATTAATATTATTTAATATTTTTTTCATTTACCTTTTGTAAGGATTGAAATTTTTCTTCTACATTAAAAATAGCTTTTTCTTTGGGTTGTTTATATAATTCAGGTCTTAAATATTTACCTTTTTCATGTTCTTTTTTTACTAATTCAACACTTTTTGAAGTAGGATTTTGTTTTACCCATTCATCATTTCTTTCAGCATAAACAAACCAACAAACTTTTTTATTAGGAGTTCCTCCTGATATTTTAAAAGTATTTGTTTGGATTTCTTCTGAAATATATAGGTTGGGCATTTGCGCACCCACAGGAGTTAATTGATAGGTAAAATTTGTATTTATAGAGCTAAAATAATCAGGTAATTCAATTATAGCTTCTCCATTTGAATCTAAAATAATTTGCCCTCTGTAAACATTGAGAACTTCAGGAGACTCTATTGAATAATGAAGCAAAAATTTATTTTCGGGATCCAACGGATGATCTATTTGAAAAGCTTTAGTTCCAGTTGCAGCAAAGTTTCCGTTACCATAAAGTGCGCGCCAATTCCCTTGTCCAAAAACTCCATATCCCCAATTAGCATTTGAATTAGCCAACCCAAGAACTCCAATTGCATCAAAATTTCCACCACCTATATATTGACCATTTATACCTATACTATTATTATTAGCTCTACTTGATAAGCCAACAATACCTCTTGTACCACTACTTTGTCCCCAAATAGCAGAGAAAGTAGTTGCAAGATTTGTTGATTGATTTGTTGCAAAAAGTGTTATTTCGGTTCCATTAGTATTTAAAGACTGAAATTCTCCAGCTCTTCCGGTAGCTGTATTAGTGTTAGATACAATCAAATTTCCTCCGGTTGAAGAATGTAAACTTACAATAGAATTACCTGAAGATGTATTTTGTGAATAAATACCGGCACCTGAACCAGAGGAATAACCATTTATCGCATAATCACTACCAGCTGCAAATGCTGAAAAAACATCTCCTGCAAAAGGTGCTGTATTATTTATAACAACCTGACCATTATTTAATATTCTCATTCTTTCTACATTATTTGTTCTAATAGCCAAAGGAATATTGTCTGTCGTTCCAAGAAAATTTGAAGCAACAGTTGTCCCTGCATTACCGGTAGTTAACCAACCAACTCCATTATTGCCGGTATTATTTAAAAGCCTTACCCATGCAGCTCCATTCCAATAATAAAACCCAGGTGTAACATTGTTGGGTGGAGTACCCGCAGTAGCTGTATTGTAAACAAGTAATGATTGTGCAGGTCCAGCTATTGGACCAACAGCGTTTGTTGCTGTTAAGGCAACTCTTGGAATCAATAAGCCTCTATTGTTAGCCGGAGCCGCATCAATATCTAACATAGCACTTGCATTAGGAGCAGCCCCTGTGGTATTTATCCCCACATTTTGCGAAAAAACATATGCAGAAAGTGAAAACGCAAATATTAATGTTAGTGTAAATTTCATATTCATAGGCATTAATTTTTAAATCAAATTTATAAAAAAAAAAAATTAATTTATACATTTAACAAAAAAAAAAATTAATTTATACATTTAACGTATTAATTGCTAATAGGTTGCTTATGAAACGCAATTTTTTTAATACAATTTCAGTATGTATATTGTTATTGTTTTTTTCATGTAAAAAAGAAAAATCATCAATAGATTTTTATGAAGGGGTATTTCCTCTTCAACAAAATTTTAATACTTCAAATTCGCCATTACTATCCGATAAAATCAATCGCATTTATAAAACACAAGACGAAATTTGGTTGGCAAGTGATAGTGGTTTATACTTATTGAAAAATAATGAATGGAAAACTTACACTACTCAAAATTCAGGTATAATAGATAATGGAATTAATGCCGTGATAAAACAAAATAATATTTTATGGGTGGGTACTAATAAAGGATTAAATAAATTTGATGGGAATAACTGGATAAATTATACTACCCAAAATTCTCCTTTGCCCGTTAATAGAATTCGTTCATTAGCGGTTGATCCCAATGGCAATTTATGGATAGGAACATTTAGCGGTGGAGGCTTATGCAAATTTGATGGAACTAATTGGCAAGTGTTTACTCCTTCCAATTCAGGATTACCAAATAATTCGGTAGCAGCTGTAGAGGTTGACGCGCAAGGTATAGTTTGGGCTTCAACCGGTGGTGGCTTAACTCGATTTGATGGTACAACATGGACTGTATATCGTAGTAATAATTCCGGATTACCTAATAATCAGGTTTACTGTGTAACATTCGAAGGAAATAAAAAATGGATTGGAACTAACGGTGGCGTAGCAGTATTTGACGATGTAAATTGGAAAACATACACATCCGATAATTCTCAATTGCCATTAGATTTAGTTAGAGCAATTAGCATTGCCATTGATGATGAGGGTAAAAAGTATATAGCAACCGAAGGCAAAGGAATAGCCATTTTAGATAAAAATGAAAATTGGAGTTTTATAAATACCGAAAATTCAAAACTGCCAAGCGGATATATAACATCAATTATTGTTGATAAAAAAATAATTTGGATAGGTACTCAAGATGCAGGTTTAGTAAGAATAGAAAACTTATAAAACATTTTTTAAAATTATACGTTGTAAAGGCTGATATGAAAATATATACCAAAACCGGAGATAAAGGACAAACTTCATTGCTGGGTGGCAGTAGAGTACCAAAGCATCATTTACGAATTGAATCATATGGAACTATTGATGAATTAAACTCCTACATAGGTTTATTAAGAGATCAAAACATAGATCAAAAACATATTGAGGTTTTATTGGAAGTGCAAGATCGTTTGTTTACCATTGGTTCATATCTTGCTTCAGAACCGGAGAAGTCAAAAGTTAAAATACCTGAGTTAATAGAAGAAGATATTTTATTTCTCGAAAAACAAATCGATGAATTGAATGATGTGCTTCCTCCTATGCGTTCTTTTGTATTACCCGGTGGGCATACCATTGTATCATTTTGTCACGTGGCGCGTTGTGTATGTCGTAGAGCTGAACGATTGGTTGTTCATTTGTCAGAAACAGAGCATGTAAGTGATGTTGTTTTGCGGTACTTAAACCGTCTTTCTGATTATCTTTTTATCTTGGCACGAAAATTGACGCACGAGTTAAATGCAACAGAAATTCCTTGGAAACCACGATTGTAAAGGTCTTTAAGATATTAACAGAAGCTTCAAAAATGTGGAAAAACTTAATATATTAAGCGTTGCATTTTTAAACTTTAAATTTATTTTTGCGAAAATTTAAACCTATAAAAGTGTAACCTATGTATTGGACATTAGAATTGGCAAACTATTTAGAAGATGCGCCTTGGCCTGCTACAAAAGATGAGTTGATTGATTATGCCATGCGTTCAGGAGCTCCATTAGAAGTTATTGAAAACCTTCAGGAAATTGAAGATGAAGGTGAAGTTTATGAGAGCATTGAAGACATTTGGCCCGACTATCCTACCAAAGATGACTTCTTCTTTAACGAAGATGAATATTAAATTAATTGTGTAACAGTTGGAGGCAGCTTTAAGCTGCCTTTTTTTATGAAAAATAAATTTATTCGTTTAAACTCCCTTGAAGAATTGGAACAAACAGCAAAATCGAAAGCTGTAGAAAATATCTTTTTTAAAAAACATTTGCGTGGCTATTCATCAAAAATTATTGATGAAATGGTACATCAATTAGATAAGGAAATAACTCCAAAGATTGACTGTACCCAATGTGGAAACTGTTGTAAAAAACTGGAACCTGAACTGAGTACTGACGAAATAGAAAGATTAGCTAATTTAAAAAACGAGTGTCCGGAACAATTCAAACAAAAATACATATTGCACGATGGTAAAACACACTTTTTAAAAACCAAACCATGCATGTTTTTACAAGAATCAAAATGCTCTATTTATTCTCAAAGGCCTCAGGCTTGTGCCGCTTTCCCACATCTTGATTTAAATGAATTCAAATACAAAAGCACATTTTGGAGCAATTATTTTATATGTCCAATTGTTTATAATGTAATTGAAAGTTTGAAGGGAAAAACGGGATTTGACCGTATTAAATAATTCCGAAATGTTCATCAGGCATATGTTTAATTGCCTTGTTTTAGATGTTATTATGTTCTTTTGGCTTGACCAAAAAGAGCCAAAAAGTCAAGACGCAAATATACTTTAACCCGCTCTAAAACTTTTTAACGAAAATGCATTAGGGCTGCATTTTCTAAAGTTTTTATTCACGCTTGCGCACGCCCGTATTTGCGTGATGCCTATGCACATTTAATATTTTTCTACCTATTTCTAATAGATAAAATTATCAGGGAACTATTGTTTTAACGGCTTCTCAAATATGTATGTATCGGATAATAAATAATTTGGTTTTAAGCCCTGAGTTCAGCTCCAAGTTTTTCTTTAAAAGCTTGTAATAGCTTTTCCATAGTTTTTTCTATTTGTTTATCATTCAAGGTTTTTTCTTCATCTTGTAAGATAAAACTCAGAGCATACGATTTTTTATTTTCCTGAATATTTTTCCCTTCGTAAACATCAAAAATGCCAACTTTTTTCAATATGTTTTTTTCTGTTTGGTATGCCAAGCTTTCAATTTGAGCATATGAAACAGTTTTATCAATCAGTAAAGCTAAATCTCTTCTTACTTCAGGATATTTTGAAACTTCTTTGTAAAATAATTTTTCAGTAGGTAAACTTTTAAAAATTTGTTCCATATCTATTTCGGCATACCATACTGATTGATTAATATCAAAATGTTTTAATATTTTTTTATTTACTGCACCCAATTTTGCAATAGTCTTTTGTTTTATAATAAGTTCTAATCCAAAATCAAATAAATCATGTTGCAACAAATTTGATTTATCGACTTTTATACCTAAACGCTCTAAAATATTTTCTACATAATTTTTAAGCGTGTAAAAATTTACATCACCTTTAATGGCATTCCATTGTTCCGTTTGTTTATTGCCGCTTAGCCATATACCAAGTATGGGGTTTTCTGAATATTTTTTTAATCCTTCTTTTTCATTGTTTAAACAATAAATATTTCCAAATTCAAAAAATTTGATATCATTTTGTTTGCGATTTAAATTGTAAGCAATACTTTCTAACCCTCCAAATAACAGAGTTTGACGCATTAATTTTAAATCGCTGCTTAATGCATTAAGAATAGCTACATATTTATCTTTATCAATGGCAGTGAATTTTTCTGCATATTCAGTTTTGGTAAGAGAATTGTTTAAGATTTCTGTTAGTCCGCTATAAACAAGTAAATCGGCAATATTTTTTCTAATTTTTTCTTTATCCGGTTTGGGTTGAATAACCATGGGTATTTTTACTTGAGTTGGTATTTCAACATTGTTATACCCATAGATTCGTAAAATTTCTTCTATTACATCAGCTTCGCGAGTTACATCAACTTTATATGGAGGAATAGCTAATTCGAGCGTATCCGTATCTTCTGAAAGAATTTTAATTTCTAAAGATGATAAAATATTTTTAATCTCATTTTTTGGAATTTCTTTTCCAATCAGGCGCTTACAATTAGTAAAAGAAAAAGTAACTTTAAAATCATCTTGCTTATGTGGATAAATATCTGTTATGGGCGATGCAATTTCTGCACTTGCAATTTCCTGTAATAACAATGCTGCTCTTTTTAATGCATAAATAGTCATGTTGGGATCGGTACCTCTTTCAAAACGAAAGGAAGCATCGGTTTTTAGTCCATGATTTTTACTTGATTTTCTAACAGCAGAAGCATCAAACCATGCACTTTCTAAAAATACCTCTGTGGTTGATGTTGTAACACCGGAATGTAAACCTCCAAATACACCTGCAATACATAAACTTTTTTCATTGTCAGCTATCATCAGGTCATTCGTGTGTAAAGAACGTTCTACTTCATCTAAAGTGATAAATTTTTCTCCTTCTTTAGCATTTCTCACGATTATTTTATTGCCTGAAATTTTTGAGGCATCAAAAGCATGCAGCGGTTGTCCGGTTTCGTGTAATACAAAATTGGTAATATCTACCACGTTGTTTATTGGACGTAAGCCAATGCTACTGATTTTTTGTTTTAACCATTCGGGAGATTCTGCAACTTTTACGTTTTTTAAAAGTAATCCGCTGTAGCGCTTGCATGCTTGCGTGTTTTGAATTTCTATTTCAATATTTTTTTCTGAACCTTCTTTAAAGTTTTCAACCGAAGGAATTTGTATGCTTGTTTTCTTTTTTAATTGTTGTGTAATTATTGCTGCCAAATCGCGTGCAACACCTATATGAGAGGCTGCATCGGCTCTATTGGGGGTTAGCCCTATTTCTAAAATTTCATCTGCTTCTAAATTAAAATAATCTGCTGCAGGTATTCCAACTTTTGTATCAGCGGGTAATACCATGATTCCGGCATGCGATGTTCCTATTCCTATTTCATCTTCGGCACATATCATACCTTCGGATACGGCTCCTCTTATTTTGGTTTTTTTAATCGTAAACGGTTCGCCATTGGTAGGGTATAAGGTTGTTCCAACTGTGGCAACCACTACTTTCTGTCCGGCTGCCACATTAGGTGCTCCGCAAACTATCTGCAATACTTGTCCATTCCCGATTGATACAGTGGTTAAACTTAATTTATCGGCATCAGGATGTTTATCGCATGTCAACACTTCGCCAATTACTAAGCCTTTAAGTCCTCCTTGTATTTTCTCATGTATTTCGATATTTTCAACTTCTAAACCACTAAATGTAAGAAGGCGTGCAGCTTCTTGAGCACTTATATCTGTTGATATATAATTTTTTAACCAGTTGTAGGAAATCTTCATAATTGTATTAAATTGAAAAGCAATTTTGTAATATCGTGCGAATTTAATTTTTATTCCCTAAAAACACTTGATATCTATACAAAATATTAAGCTGCAAGAAATAAATCTTCCTATGTTGGAAGATATGGGAATACAATTACAGGTGCTCCGTTTAGATTTAATTCATCCTGAAATAAGCGGAAATAAATGGTTTAAATTAAAATACAACATTCAATTTGCTAAAGAAAATGCATATAAAAAAATACTCACATTTGGTGGAGCTTACTCTAATCATATTGTAGCTACAGCCGCTGCATGTAATTACTTGGGGTTAGAATCGATTGGAATTATTAGAGGAGACCCTCATATACCATTAAATCATAGTCTGGCATTTGCCGTAAAATGCGGAATGAAACTGGAATATGTAAGCAGAGAAGTATATCGGAGAAAAAAAGAAGAAGATTTTTTAAATGAAATTAAAAAAAAATTTCTGGATGCTTACATTATTCCTGAAGGAGGAGCTAATGATTTGGCAATTATGGGTTGTGCAGAAATTAATGATTTTATTCCTGAAGATACAGATTTAATTTGTGTTGCTTGTGGAACCGCTTCTACATTGGCAGGCATAGTGAGTGCGGTAAAAAGTCATCAGCAAATTATTGGTTTTTCGGCTTTAAAAGGCGGAATGTTTTTACTGGATGAGGTAAAAAAGTTATTAAAAAATCAAAACTCTACTTTAAATTATTTTATCAATAGTGATTATCATTTTGGGGGATATGCAAAATATAATCAAGAATTGATGGATTTTATGAATGATTTTTATTCCTCAACTCAAATTCCGCTTGATTATGTATATACAGCTAAGATGATGTTTGGCTTATTGGATTTAATTAAGAAAGGTGAAATTAAAAACAAAAAAATTGTAGCAATACATACAGGAGGATTGCAAGGAAATTTATTAATAATGGACAAACTTATTTATCGGTAGGTTTTGGCTTGTTAAACAATCCTGTTTTTTTATTATAGCCATAAGGGCAATGTTTACAACCGTTTTTGCAACAATATCCTCTTTTTAGTAAATATTTTTCGGTAAATACAATATATCCTTCATCCGAATAATAAAAATCATCCGGTTCAAGTTTGGGTTTATTGGAATATTCTGCCATATAAATTAGAAAATAAAAATAACAAGTTCAATTTAAAAAGGTTTAAAAGATGGCTTAATGCTTCATATTCAATAAGTAAATATTTCGTAAAAAAATCGTAGGTTTGAAGCCCAAAAATGTGAAGTATGGTAACTTATTTAGATTTTGAAAAACCTATAGAAGAATTAAGAAATCAGCTTGAAAATGCCAAGCAAATAGCTGAAAAAAGTAAGATTGACATGAGTCAATCTTTGAAAGAGTTAGAGAAAAAGATAGAAGATACAACGCGTGAAATTTATGCCAATTTAACGCCATGGCAACGAGTAATGGTATCACGGCATCCGGAGAGGCCATATACACTGGCATATATTAATTATTTAACACAAGGTAATTGGATTGAACTGCATGGCGACCGAACCGTAAAAGACGATAAAGCAATGGTTGGCGGTTTTGGTATGGTAGATGGCAGAACGATTATGTTTATTGGTCAACAAAAAGGAATAAATACCAAAATGCGTCAATATAGAAATTTTGGAATGCCCAATCCGGAAGGATATCGAAAAGCTTTGCGCTTAATGAAATTGGCTGAAAAATTTAATAAGCCCATTGTAACCTTTATTGATACTCCGGGGGCTTATCCGGGTGTAGAAGCCGAAGAGAGAGGACAAGGCGAAGCCATTGCTCGTAATTTATATGAAATGTCGAAGTTGAAAGTGCCTGTAATTTGTATCATAATTGGCGAGGGAGCATCAGGAGGAGCATTAGGAATTGGAATTGGAGATAGGGTGTATATGTTAGAAAATACTTGGTATTCGGTAATTTCTCCGGAGTCATGTTCGTCTATTTTATGGAGGAGCTGGGATTTTAAAGAAAAAGCTGCTGAAGCCTTAAAACTTACTGCTGATGATATGTTGAAAAATAAACTGGTAGATGGCGTAATTCCTGAACCTTTGGGAGGAGCTCACAGCAATCATGAAGAAATATTTGCTACCGTAAAAAAATACATTGTAAATACGCTTGCAGAACTCGATAAATTATCTCCTGAAGAAAGAATAAAGCAAAGAATTGAAAAGTTTTGCAGTATGGGTATAGTGCATGAAATGTAATTGCCAAAAAAGAATGAAATTAATATTTAAGGAGCATGTAAATGCTCCTTTATTATTTATTATACCAAAGTAAAATTTGTTTAATATTTTCAGGACAATTTAAAACGCCATTTAAATTTCCTGTGGGATAGTCGTAAATTCTTATTTGACTGCCATTAGCAACAAACAACAGATTTCGAGTAGCATCATATAATACATCGTTGCTACCGCTAATGGAAATAAAAGTTGTTAAACTGTTTATGTTATATACATATTTGTATATAGCATTTTCGTGTGCAATTATAAATTCATTACTGTTTATTTTAATGGCTTTGCTTATTTTGCCTGTAGGTAAAGTTTTAGGTTCCCAAGTTCCATTGGTATTTATTTCATACATCCACATTTTAGCCTGTGTATTGTCGTTGCCGAATATTAAATATCTGTCGGTATCTTTGTAAAGAATATCACAAACATCAAAGTTTACAGGCGTATTTTGCATTAAAGCTCCTGATGCGGCATAATAAACGGCTATTTGTCGGGAGCTTCCTGAAAATAATTTTTCTTCAATAATAAATTTATCCTCATTTCTTAATGCTTTTCTTGGATAAAATCCACTATTGACAGTAACAGTTCCATTAATTACACCGGCTTCGTTATAGCTTCTAATATATCCATCATACGAACAGATGTACACTTCTTTATCATAAAAATCTATGTCAAAAAACGAAGGTAATGAACCGCCATAAATGCTGGGGTGGCTCCATTTTTCGACCAAGCTTCTTACATCTGCCGAAATAATTTTACCGGTATTTAATCCGGTGGTAATAATTTGTTGTGTGCCCGAATTTAAGCTTGCATCTGAAAAATCGCCTGTGTAAGTATTTACTAATGATAATGAAGAAAGTGTAGAGTCAGATTTATATATTTTTGTAGTTTGAGTTCCTGGAGTAGTAATAGCAAACAAACCTTTTAATTTTTTTGACGAAGCATAAATTTTAACTCGTTGAAATGCTTTACCTTCATTAGTGCCATCGCTGGCAGCAACTTGCAGCGTATAATCACCGGTTTTTAAATTAGGATTATCAATTACTAAAAAATCACTAACTTTTATTTCTTTACCTTCTAAATTTTGCGATGTAGCTGCAACGGCCGATACTCCATTTTCATCTTGAATACTAAATCGTACCCTTTTTAAACCTTTGTTATCTTTTAATTCAGCCTCAATTATTAAAGTATCTCCTTGATACAATTCAATATCTCTGTAGGGTTTAATAATTGTTACTTCCGGGCTTTTTTTATCTTCTTTTTTGCAAGAAAAAAAGCTAACAAACGTTAAGTAAATAAAAACGTAAAACAGTACTGATGTAATTTTGAAATCTTTTGAAAAATAATTAAATTTATATGGATTTTTATACGGCATGTTCAAAACAATATGATTTCAAAAACTTCACATTCATAAAGATACAAAAATATTTTGCTTGTTCATAAAGTGTTGGTTGTTTGTGCAAAATCTTCTTCCATTTTAAGCATAATAATTTTATACTTTTGAGAGCTTTAAATTAGAAACTGAAATTAAGGATATAATTTTATATGGACGGAAAAAACGATAAATCACTTTCAACTCGAAGAGGAATAAATAAATCACCGCTTCAGCAATTAGCTTTAGAACATGGAAAATTGCCCCCACAAGCCGTTGATTTGGAAGAAGCCGTTTTGGGGGCTATGATGCTTGAAAAAGATGCCGTAAATGATGTAATTGATATTTTAAAACCGGAATCATTCTACAAAGAACAACACCAAAAAATATATGCGGCAATACAAGATTTATTTCAACGTTCAGAACCAATCGATATTTTAACCGTAACTACAGAGTTAAAAAAACGTGGCGAGCTGGAATTTGTTGGCGGTCCTTTTTATATTACCAGCTTAACTAATAGAATTGCTACTTCAGCCAATGCCGAATATTATGCACGAATTATTGCTCAAAAACATATTCAGCGCGAATTAATAAGAATATCTACAAAAACAATTCAAAAGGCGTATGATGAAACAACCGATGTGTTTGAATTATTAGATGAAGCCGAAAAAGATTTATTTACCGTAGCCGAAGGAAATATTCGAAAAAACTTTATGGAGATGAAAGATATTATGCATGAAGCATTGCAGAATATCGAAAATGCTAAAAACCATGAAGATGCTATAGTTGGAGTTCCTTCGGGTTTTGCAGCCTTAGACAGGGTAACGGCCGGATGGCAAAAGTCAGACTTAATTGTTATTGCGGCACGTCCGGGTATGGGTAAAACTGCATTTGTATTAGCTATGGCACGTAATGCGGCTGTAGATTTTAATAAGCCGGTAGCCTTGTTTTCATTAGAAATGTCGGCTGTGCAGTTAGTAACTCGATTAATTTCTAGCGAATCAGAAATTGAAGCAGAAAAATTAAAGCGCGGAAATTTAGCCGATTACGAATGGCAGCAAGTACATGCGCGTATTGGTGCTCTATCAAAAGCTCCACTATTTATAGATGATACTCCGGCCTTATCCATTTTTGAATTAAGGGCAAAATGTCGCAGGCTAAAAGCACAGCACGATATACAGTTAATTATTATTGACTATTTACAATTAATGACCACCGGAGGAGAAAAAGGAAGCGGAAATCGTGAGCAGGAAATAAGTATGATATCGCGCTCGTTAAAAAGTATTGCAAAAGAATTAAATGTGCCGGTAATTGCATTGTCGCAATTAAGTCGTGCAGTTGAAACGCGAGGAGGTGATAAACGTCCGCAACTTTCAGATTTGCGCGAATCGGGAGCAATAGAACAAGATGCCGATATGGTAGCCTTTATTTATCGTCCGGAATATTATGGAATTACGCAAGATGCAGAAGGAAATTCAGTTACAGGATTGGGTTATATTATTATAGCCAAACATAGAAACGGAGGTTTAGAAGATGTTCCGCTTCGATTTATCAGTAAATTGGCAAAGTTTACCGATGTAGATAATAATCCATTTGAATCATTTACTCCACTATCTCCATCGAATGATTTTGAAAGCGGTGGTTCTTTTACTCTACCGTCAAAATTAAACGATTGGAATTCGGACGATGATGATAATGTTCCTTTTTAAATTAATGTTTTAACATTAAATAACGATTTGATGAGATAAATTTTTAACTTTTCTCATTAATTTAGAATATGCGAAAATTCTTTACATTATTTCTCATTACGTTATTTGCTTTATCATCCAAAGCAACGCATATTCTTATCCCAATGGATAATGTTCAAAAAAATCATTTAAAAGCATATGGAATTGCTTATTGGACTTTGCAACGCAATGTAGAAATTAAATGGTTGCTGAATTACCGAGGTGGAAGTTTTTTAATGGAATATTACAAAGCCATTGAAGAAGAATGTGTAATACGCGGTGTGAGTTACGAAATAATTGCTGATTCCAGAGCCAATGCAATTTTAACCGAAATTGCCAATCCAGAAGTAAACATGGAGTCAATTAAATTAGAAAAAGCTCCGCGTGTTGCCGTATATTCTCCAAAATCGGCTCAGCCATGGGATGATGCCGTTACACTTGTTTTAACCTATGCCGAAATACCATACGATGTGTTGTATGACGATGAAATTTTATCAGGAAAGTTGCATTTATACGATTGGCTTCATTTGCATCATGAAGATTTTACAGGCCAATATGGACGTTTTTGGGCTAATTATAAAAATGCGGCTTGGTATCAACAACAAGTTAAAGAATTTGAAGAGCTGGCTGCGCGATTAGGATTCAGTAAAGTATCTCAATTAAAATTAGCTGTAGCTCATAAAATTCGCGATTTTGTTGCCGGTGGAGGTTTTTTATTTGCTATGTGTTCGGCAACCGACAGTTATGATATTGCCCTATCTGCCGAAGGCGTGGATATTTGCGAAAGTATGTTTGATGGCGATCCTGCTGAACCTAATTACAACAATAAAATTGATTTCAAAAAAACATTTGCATTTCAAAATTTTACGCTCGAAACAAATCCGGCTGTTTACGAATTTTCAAATATTGATGCTACTCCGATTCATTCAAGAACTACACAACAAAACGATTTGTTTGTATTGTTTGAATTTTCTGCCAAATGGGATCCGGTACCAAGTATGCTATGCCAAAATCATGAGCAAATTATAAAAGGATTTATGGGTCAAACAACTGCTTTTAATAAGCAGTTTTTAAAACCTGATGTTTTAATTATGGGCGAAAACAAAGCCTTAAATTCTGCCCGATATATTCATGGCGATTATGGAAAAGGTACATGGACTTTTTATGGTGGGCATGATCCTGAAGATTACCAGCATTTAGTCGGTGACCCGCCAACTGATTTGAATCTTCATCCCAACTCACCCGGCTATCGTTTAATTTTGAATAATATTCTATTCCCTGCTGCTAAAAAGATAAAGCAAAAAACGTAAATGCAAATTTTGTAGATTTTCGTTAACCTTTAATTAAGCTTTATGTTGTTATAATTCTTACGAGTAATTTGTAATTAATTATTTTTAGTTTGAATTTGAGCTTGGGCTGAATAGGGAACAAAAATAAAATACATACATAAAATTAATGTTACAACACTAATAAATAAAAAGGCAAAAGTTGCACTGTATTTATACCACAAATAACCGGTAGTTGCACTTGCAATCATGGTGCAAATGCTTTGAAAAGCAGAATATGTGCCAATAGCAGTTGCTGTTTCTGATTTCAAAACAATATTACTAATCCATGCTTTGGCTATACCTTCGGTTGCAGCTGCATAAATTCCATAAATAAAAAATAAAAAGTACAATAGAGTTTTATGGTCAATAATAGCCATACCAAAATACACAAATGCAAATAGAGTTAAGCCAAAAATAAATACGTTTTTTAATCCCAACTTATCAGCTATGATACCTAAAGGAAAAGCAAAAAGGGCATAAGTTAAATTGTAGAATATATACGTTATTAATACTTGACGATCATTTAATCCTATCGATTTAGCTTTTAACAAAAGAAATACATCTGAACTATTAATGAGTGCAAAAAGTAATAGTCCAATAGTTAATCTTTTATAGTTATTGTTGCTTTTTTTCCAGTAATTTACAAATGATAAAAATGTAATTTTTGTATTTGAATGAATATGTTGGACATTTTCTTTGAGTAAAAATGAAATTAGAATAGCCAGCAATCCCGGAATGAATGCGATAAAAAATAAAGCTTTATAATCATCGGGGAAAAAATATAAATAAGAAAGTGCAATTACAGGTCCAATTACAGCACCGATGGTATCCATTGAACGATGAAAACCGAAAATCTTTCCTTTGTTTGAATGGCTTGCCTCACTTGATAATAGCGCATCGCGAGCACCGGTACGAATTCCTTTTCCAAGCCTATCCATAGTTCGAGCAAACAATATTCCTACAGGGTGAATGAATATTGCCATTAGAGGTTTGGATATTGCACTTAATGCATAGCCAATTTGAACAAATGGAACTCTTTTACCTGTAATATCCGATAAATTACCAAAATATCCTTTACTTAAGCCGGCAGTTGCTTCTGCAATTCCTTCTAAAATTCCGATAATAAAAACACTAAATCCGATTGATTTTAAATAAATCGGCATTATCGGATAAAGCATTTCACTGGCAGTATCGGTAAATAAGCTTATTAAAGAAAGAAGCCAAACTGTTTTACTGATAGATTTCAAAATACATTCAGCATTAAAATTTTAAAATTATTATCCTGCCCAGTTTTCTCTGTCTAAGCTTCGGTATTGAATTGCTTCCGCCAAATGTTGTGAACCTATATTTTCAGCTTTATCTAAATCGGCAATGGTTCGCGAAACTTTTAAAATACGGTCGTAAGCGCGAGCTGATAAACCAAGCTTTTCCATTGCGCGTTTTAAGAGTAATTGTCCTGCATCATCTATTGCACAATATTTTTTTAATAAGCTGCTATTCATTTGTGCATTACAAAATATTCCATCATTTTTAAATCGTTCGAGTTGAATTTCTCTTGCTTTAATTACTCTTTGACGAATGGTTTCGCTTCTTTCAGAAACACGTTGGTCAGATAATTCATCAAAACTTACCGGTGTAACTTCTATATGAATATCTATTCTGTCTAATAAAGGGCCTGAAATTTTATTCAAATATTTTTGAACAACTCCGGGTGCGCATACACATTTTTTTTCGGGGTGATTATAATATCCGCATGGGCAAGGGTTCATAGAAGCAACCAACATAAAACCGGCAGGATAATCAACGGTAAATTTTGCACGCGAAATGGTAACCACTCTGTCTTCTAAGGGTTGTCGCATTACTTCCAATACTGTTCTTTTATATTCGGGTAATTCGTCTAAAAACAATACGCCATTATGAGCCAACGATATTTCGCCCGGTTGAGGGTTGCCTCCACCACCCACTAAGGCAACATCGCTAATGGTATGATGCGGTGCTCTGAATGGTCGTGAAGTGATGAGGGCAGTTTTTTTTCCCATTTTTCCTGCTACAGAATGAATTTTAGTTGTTTCTAGCGCTTCTTCTAAAGTCATGGGAGGTAATATGGTAGGAATTCGTTTGGCAAGCATGGTTTTTCCTGCTCCCGGAGGTCCAATCATAATCACATTATGTCCACCGGCTGCAGCAATTTCCATGGCACGTTTAATATTTTCTTGTCCTTTTACATCGGCAAAATCTAAATCTTGTTCATTTATTTTTTTGTAAAAAACTTCTTTAATATCAATTTTTACGGGTGTTATTTCTGAGTTGCCATTTAAAAAATCAATAACTTGTTTTATATTTTCTACTCCAATTACCTCTAATTCATCCACTACTGCAGCTTCTTCTGCATTTTGTTGTGGGATTATAATTCCCTTAAATCCTTCTTTTTTAGCATTTAATGCAATAGGTAAAACTCCTTTTATAGCTTGTACACCACCATCTAAGGAAAGTTCTCCCATTATCTGATAATCATTTAATAGCTTGCTGCTTATTTGTTCAGATGCGGCAAGAATACCAACGGCAATTGGTAAATCATACGCAGAGCCTTCTTTTTTTATATCTGCCGGAGCCATGTTTACGGTTATATTTTTACCGGGAATTTTGTAGCCATTATTTTTTAATGCTGCATCAATACGTTGATGGCTTTCTTTTACGGCATTATCTGGTAATCCTACTAAAAAAAAGTTAACTCCGGGTGTAATGTTTACTTCTATGGTTATAGTTGTTGCGTGTATTCCATGAACGGCACTTCCAAATGTTTTTACAAGCATAAATTACTTTTTTTGAAGCTTAAAAATATCAAAAAAAGCAATATTGGTGGGTTAAATAAAAATTTAATAGGAAGACTTTTGATTTTTGTCTGTTATTTAAACTTATTTAATATCTTAGCCATTCATTGAGAAAATGTAAAGCTATGAACAAAATTTTACTATTTACTTTTATTCATTTGCCGTTTATATTATTAGCACAATCAACTAAGGACGATGTGCCTATTACCTGCTATCAAAAGTATGCAAAGGTATTTGAAGAACGTGGAGCCAATACTGCTAGCGATGGTGTATATGATAATGTAATTATATCCATTCGTTCAGGTACCAATGCCGATTGTTTTAATGGAAAAGTTATTGTAAAAGAAGGTAAGGTAAATCCGAATGATATTTTTTTAAAATTCGAAGATGGAACGTATGAACCATTAAAGCGCTCTTATAAATTTGATAAGCCTGTTTCAGTTGTTAACGGAATTACCGAAACCTTGGTTACCAAAGGTGATGAACTGATTAATGTAATGTTTGTTAAGTTGATTTTACCTAAAAAGAAATCATACGAGCGAGCACCGGAACCTAATTTTGATTTTTAAAAATAAAAAGGCGGAATTTTCCGCCTTTTTATTTTTTTGAAGCATATGCTAAAACTTCTTTCTCGGTTATTGTTTTATCAGATAGTATTATTAAGCGTTCAATCACATTTCTTAATTCTCTAATGTTTCCGGTCCAATTAATGTTTTGCAATTCTTTTAATGCTTCTTTTGTAATTGATTTTTTAGCAATACCATAATCTTCGCAAATTATTTTTAAAAAATGCTCGGCTAAAAGCGGAATATCTTCTTTGCGTTCATTTAAAGATGGTACGTGAATTAAAATTACGCTTAAACGATGATATAAATCTTCTCTAAAGTTTCCTTTGGCAATTTCTTCTTTTAAGTTTTTATTGGTGGCTGCAATTACTCTTACGTTTACTTTAATTTCTTTATCACCGCCTACTCTTGTTATTTTATTTTCTTGCAAAGCCCGTAATACTTTGGCTTGTGCCGAAAGGCTCATATCTCCAATTTCGTCTAAAAACAAAGTGCCACCTTCTGCTTGTTCAAATTTTCCTTTACGTTGTGCAACAGCCGAAGTAAATGCTCCCTTTTCATGACCGAATAATTCGCTTTCTATGAGTTCAGATGGAATAGCAGCACAATTAACTTCAATGAGCGGAGCTTTATTTCTATTACTTTGTTCATGAAGTTGACGTGCTACCAATTCTTTGCCGGTACCGTTTTCACCGGTTATTAAAACACGCGCATCGGTGGGTGCTACACGTGCAATCATATCTTTTATTTCTTTGATAGCTTTTGATTCGCCAATAATTTCAAAGCCTTTACTGATTTTCTTTTTTAAAACTTTTGTTTCGCTAATAAGCGATGATTTATCTAATGCATTTCTAACGGTAATAAGTAAACGGTTTAAGTCAGGCGGTTTTGAAATAAAATCGTAAGCACCTTTTTTTATGGCTTCTACTGCGGTTTCAATATTACCGTGACCAGAAATCATTATTACAGGAATCTCTGCATTTATCTCCTGAATTTTGGCAAGCACTTCAATGCCATCCATTTTAGGCATTTTTATATCGCAAAAAATTAAATCATAATTTCCTTTTTTAAATTTTTCAATTCCTTCAATGCCATCAACGGCTTCATCAACTTCAAATTTTTCATATTCCAAGATATCCCGAAGCGTACTTCGAATTGGACGTTCGTCATCAATAATTAAAATTTTAGGCATAATCTTATTTTGTTATAATAATCAACATTCAAAAATACATTCTTTAATTCTTAATTTTAACCTATCAGGATTTTTAATTACTAATTTTGTAATCAAAATTTAATTTATGGCTCTTAAAAAAGGTAAATCAACTGAATTAAGTGTTACTGAATTCCGAAAACTCGTATTACAAGGCATTCCTGACAAACTGCCTAAACCCAAAGAATATGATTTAACACTTAATCATGCTCCTAAACGTAAAGATATTTTAACGGATGATGAAAAAAAATTAGCCCTAAAAAATGCATTACGATATTTTCCAAAAAAATTTCATCCTGTATTGGCCAAAGAATTTGCAGAAGAATTAAGAACATACGGACGAATTTATATGTACCGTTTTCGTCCGGATTATAAAATTTATGCACGACCCATTAATGATTATCCGGGTAAAAGTTTACAGGCCAAAGCCATTATGCATATGTTGAGCAATAATCTTGATTATGCAGTGGCGCAGCACCCTCACGAATTAATTACCTATGGCGGTAATGGTGCAGTGTTTCAAAACTGGGCGCAGTATTTGCTTACCATGCAGTATTTAGCAACGATGACCGATGAGCAAACATTGGTATTATACAGTGGTCATCCCCTAGGATTATTTCCTTCTCATAAAGATGCTCCTCGGGTTGTTATTACTAATGGTATGATGATTCCAAATTACAGTAAACCCGATGATTGGGAAAGATTTAATGCGCTGGGTGTAACACAATATGGACAAATGACAGCCGGTTCATTTATGTATATTGGACCTCAAGGAATAGTGCATGGTACAACCATTACAGTAATGAATGCTGCTCGTAAAAAGTTTAATGGAAAAATTCCTAAAGGAACATTGTTTGTTACAGCCGGTTTAGGAGGAATGAGCGGTGCTCAACCAAAAGCTGCACGAATTGCCGGAATGGTAAGTATTACAGCTGAAATAAATCCCAAAGCAACATTTAAACGATACGAGCAAGGATGGGTTGATGAAGTATACAGTAATCTGGATGAATTAATTACCCGTGCCGAAAAAGCAAGAAAAAATGGTGAAGCGGTATCATTAGCCTACGATGGTAATATTGTTGATTTGTGGGAGGCTTTAGTAGAAAAAGATATAAAAGTTGATATAGGAAGCGATCAAACATCTTTACACAATCCTTGGGCTGGAGGGTATTATCCGGTAGGTTTTAGTTATGAAGAAAGTAATAAAATGATGGCTGAACAGCCTGAAAAATTTAAAGAAGAAGTACAAAAAACTTTAAGAAGACATGCTGCTGCCATTAATAAACTGGCTGCAAAAGGAATGTATTTTTTCGATTATGGAAATGCATTTCTCTTAGAAGCATCACGTGCAGGAGCCGATGTAAAAGGTATTGACAGAGAATTTAAGTATCCGTCATACGTTCAAGATATATTAGGCCCTATGTGTTTTGATTATGGCTTTGGTCCATTCCGATGGGTATGTACAAGTGCTAATCCGAAAGATTTGGAAATAACAGATAAAATTGCGTTAAAGGTGTTGCAAGAAATGTATAAAAAAGCACCTAAAGAAATTAAGCAGCAATTAGAAGATAATATTACATGGATTAAAGATGCACAGAAAAATAATTTGGTAGTAGGTTCGCAAGCACGCATATTATATGCCGATTCTGAAGGACGAATTAAAATTGCACAAGCATTTAATAAAGCCATTAAATCTGGTAAAATTTCTGCACCGGTTGTATTAGGAAGAGATCATCATGATGTTTCCGGAACCGATTCACCTTATCGCGAAACAAGCAATATTTATGATGGCTCTCGTTTTACGGCCGATATGGCGGTGCATAATTTTGTTGGCGATGCTTTTCGAGGAGCTACTTGGGTAAGCTTACATAATGGCGGAGGAGTAGGTTGGGGTGAAGTAATTAACGGTGGATTTGGATTAGTATTAGATGGTTCTAAAGATGCCGATAGAAGATTACAATCTATGTTGTTTTGGGATGTAAATAATGGCATTGCTCGAAGAGCTTGGGCTCGAAACAAAGAAGCTTTATTTGCTATACAAAGAGAGATGAAACGTAGTAAAAAATTAAAAGTAACTCTCCCTAATTTAGTAGATGATGATATTTTAAAAAATATATAAAAAAATAAACTCGTTAATAAGTATATTTGGCATGCTTATTGAAAAAAAATCATCAAAAATAAAACATGAAAACAACAAATAAGTATTTAAGCATATTATCAATTGTATTTTCATTTATAATTATTTCCTGTGAAAAAGATGATACTCCAAGCAATAATCCAACCGGCACGGTAAATGATGTTCGTGACAGATATACGGGCACATGGACAGCTTCAGAATCAAGTCAAATTTACGGTCAAACCTCTTATCAGGTAAATATTAAAAAAGCACCTAACGACAATAATCAAGTGCTAATTGAAAATTTTTATAATTTGGGTTTTACCAATGCTGTTTATGCTATTTTAGCAAATAATAACACCGTATTACAAATAAATCAACAATCGGTTTCCGGGCAAACCATTTCAGGTAGTTTAACTATTTATTCAACTAATGATATACGCGGAACATTTAATGCAAACGATGGTTCAGGCGTAGATAATGTTTCTGTAAATTTTACAAGATAACTTCATCCGAATTTTATTTTAAAAATTATTCATAACTTCATCGAAACAAAATTTAATTTTTTAAGATGAAGTTATATTGTATTTTACTTTCAATTCTTTTTGCTTCTCATTCATTTGCTCAATATCGTGTAAAATTTCGTGCTCCCGATAAAAAGGCTGCAAAATCCTTTTGGGATATGGAAAACTACAGAAAGGCATTAGAAGAATATGAAATTCTGGCTCGTAGAGAATCTTCAAATCCCGAGTATAATTATAAAGCGGGAGTTTGCTACTTAAATACTAACATCGATAAATCAAAAGCAATTCCGCATCTGGAATTTGCTGCAAAAACAGTTTCTCCATTTCAAAAAAATGCTCAATTCGAATTGGCTAAAGCATATATGCTTAATTATCGTTTTGATGATGCAATAGCTTCGTGGAATAAATTTAAAGAAATAGCAGCTCCATTACCTAAAGAAGTTACAGAATACGTTGAAAAGCAAATCGAAAATTGTAATTCGGCAAAAAAAATAATGAGCAATCCCTTACAAGTAACCTTTGAAAATTTAGGAGCCGAAGTTAATTCAGAATTCCCCGATTATTATCCTTTTATAAATGATGATGAAGGAGAATTGGTTTTTACCTCCAGAAGAAGAGGAACTACAGGAAATACCGAAACTTTTGATGGTTTTTTTACAGCCGATATATTTCTTTCTACAGTTAAAGAAGGTAAATGGTCGAAGGCTAAAAATGCCGGTCCTGCATTAAACACAAGCGGTGATGATATTTGTACCAGTTTATCACCTGACGGACAATTTATGTTTATTTATTCCGAAACAGAAGAGGATTATGGCGATTTAATTGGTTCGTGGAAAAAAAATAAATCGTGGCAAAAAAGAAATTTATTAGACGAAAATATTAATACAGCAGAACTCGAATTAGCCGGAAGTATCACTGCCGATGGGCAAAGATTATTTTTTTCCAGTACTCGTCCCGGAGGTAAAGGCGGTTTGGATATATGGATGAGTAAAAAGCTTCCTAATGGACAGTGGGGTAAACCTATAAATTTAGGAGATGTAATCAACACTAAGTGGGATGAAGATTTTCCTTACATATCAAAAGATGGAACAACGTTATATTTTGCTTCTCAAGGTCATTTTAATATGGGTGGATATGATATTTTTAAATCAGATTGGAACGAAGAAACCCAACAATGGTCTAAACCAGAAAATTTAAGATATCCCATAAATACTCCCGATGATAATATGACGATTTGCTTTTCTGCCAATGGAAGATTCGCATACATAGCAGCATTTATGCCCGATAGTAAAGGCGATTTAGATATTTACAGAGTTACTTTTCATGATAAGGATGAAAATTTATCTGCATTAAAAGGTTTAATAAAATACGAAGTAGCCCCTAAAAATAAAGATGAAGTGGAAGTAGGAATATATAAAAAAGGAACCGTTTCGCGCGAATTTCCCATTGGATTTAATCCTCCTGATAAAGATTGGATAAAGGTCGAGTCAAGAACCAAAATCCCTAAAGCAGATCATGAATTTAAATTTATAGTTACATACGATATAGATGGAGTAGAAAAAAAATCAGCACATACTGCGTATCCTAAAGATAATCCAAAAGTAATTTTTAAAGATATAGCAACTTTAGAAGTTAAGAAAAATAGCGATGCTAAGTTGAATTCAAATAAAACTGAAACCATCGAACCAATCTATAATGTAGTATCGTTAGCTACTCTTACATTAACCAATAAAAAAACAGGAGATTTTTACGGAACTTTTCAATCATTACCTAACACCGGTAAATACGTAATAATAGCACCACCGGGCGAATACGAAATTGAAATTGAAGCCGAAGGATTTCAAAATTTAAAAGAAACAATCACCATATTAGATAAGGCTTCTTATAAAGTAGAAATTACCAAAGATTTTATTTTAAAACCAAAAGGTGTAAAATAGTTTTAAAAAATAAATTTTCAGAACATATATTAAATTATTAGTTACATTTGCAACAGTTTTAAATGTAACTAATGCATAAATTTAATCGTAACGATTCGGTTGGCTTTCTTCTTCAACGCGCAGCAAAAGAGTTAGCGCAACACGCATCTCATGTGTTACAATCAAAAGGATTTGATTTAAATATAGAGCATTTAAGAATTTTAGCAAGATTATGGGAAGAAGATAAACTAACCCAACAGGAATTGGGCGAACGAATGTGTCAAGATAAAACAAACATTACTCGAGCAATTGATTTTTTAGAAGAGAAAGGATATGTAAAAAGATTAGCAGGATTGAATGACAGAAGAAACAAATACATACAGCTTACATTAAAAGGAAAAAAAATGGAACAAAAGTTTGTTCCCATTGTTGCAAATGAAATACTTGGAGTTGCTTTAAAAGGATTCAGTAAAGATGAAATAGAACTGTTTAAAAAAATGCTTAATACAGTATATAATAATCTTCAAAAGGTAAATAACTGAAATGGATAAAAGAAAAATAATAATTCTCATCGTAACATTTTTGATAATTTTTTTAGGTATATTATTGAAAAATTATTTTGCTT
This sequence comes from Bacteroidia bacterium, assembly GCA_046299555.1. Lineage (GTDB taxonomy): Bacteria > Bacteroidota > Bacteroidia > JACCXN01 > JACCXN01 > CALKJP01. Next base: position 84,245 of record JBKBHS010000003.1, on the reverse strand, counting down.
CTAAAAAAGAAGAACCTAAAAAAATGCTTCCGTCTTCAGCCGAACGCATTGTAAAAGTTAAACCTGTTTTTTACTCCGAAATTCAATCAGGAATTATTGCCTTTGGAAGGGTTAATACGGCTCAATCCGTATCGCTTATAGCCGAGGTTGGTGGAAGATTGTTGCAAGGAACTATTCCTTTAAAAGAAGCAACAGTATTTAATAAAGGAGATATTATTTATCGAATTGATGATAGAGAAGCAAGGTTTAATCTGCAATCACAAAAAAGTGAATTTCTAAATAATGTTGCTTCAGCTTTGGCAGATATTAAAATTGATTTTCCGGATGAATTATTAAAGTGGGAAAATTTTTTACAACAAATTGAGATAAATAAATCATTACCTGAATTACCTGAAATAAAATCGAGAAAAGAAAAAACCTTTATTAGTAATCGTAAATTACTTACACAATATTATACCATAAAAAGCGCAGAAGAACGTTTGGCAAAATATACATTTATAGCTCCCTATAAAGGAAGTATTGCGCAATTAAATTTTGAAGAAGGAAGCATTGTAAATCCGGGAGCCAATATTGGACGCATTATCCGAACCGATGAAATGGAAGCAGAAATACCAGTTAAATCCGAAAATATAAAATGGATTGAAATCGGAATGCCGGTAAAATTATTTGCTGATAATAAATCAATGAGCTGGGATGGAAAAATAGTGCGCATAAGCGATTATGTCGATCCCAATACCCAAAGTATTATGGTATATGTTAAACTATTACCAAATGCTCAATTTAAGTTATATGAAGGAATTTATTTGCAAGCAGAAATTGAAGGAAAAAAACTTGTAAATACAATGGAAATTCCAAGAAAAGCATTAGTTAATAATAATCAAGTGTATGTAGTTGAAAGCAATAAATTAAAATTAAAACCAATAACCATTCATAAAGTTAACCCTAATTCTATTTTATTTTCAGGATTAGAAGAAGGAGAATTGGTGGTAGTTGAAAGTATTGTAAATATGGCCGAAAATACTACCGTGAAAACTCAAGTAGAAGATTAAACGAAAAATTATCCATGAAAAAAGCAATTGAGTTTTTTGTTAAATATCCGCTTTGGGGAGATTTAATTGTATTGTTAATAGTAGGATTTGGTTTTATTTCATTGCGTTCGATGAACGTGAATTTTTTCCCTGAAATAGAACAACGCAATATAAAAATACAAGTAGCATTTCCCGGAGCATCTCCCCAAGAAGTAGAAGAAGGTATAACGCTAAAAATAGAAGATGCACTAAAAGGTTTACAAGGTGTAGAACAAATAACTTCAATTTCATCTGAAAATATTTCAACAGTTACGGTTGAAGGCAAAAAAGGGTATAATCCCGATGAGCTGCTATCGGATGTAAAAAATGCAGTTGATAAAATAAATTCATTTCCGGTAGATGCTGAAAAACCGGTTGTTTTTAAAGATAAACCGACCGAACGAGTTGCCACACTTTTACTTAAAGCCGATGTTGATTTACTTACCCTTAAGAAAAACGCACAAGCCATAGAAGATGAATTATTGGCATCCGGAGTAGTTTCTCAAGTTACACTATCAGGTTTCCCTGAATGGGAAATATCCATTGAAATTTCAGAAGAAAATTTAAGAAGATACGGATTACGTTTTGAGGACATTGCAAATGCCATAAAAAGAAATAATATAGATTTATCGGCAGGTGCATTAAAATCTGACGATGAAGAAATTTTACTGCGTTTTAGAAATAAAAAATACGATGCCATTTCAATAGGGAATATTGTATTAAGAAGCAAGGCAGATGGTACACTTATTAGAATAAAAGATATTGCTGACATAAAAGAACAATTTGCCGAAAATCCTAATAAAAGTATTTATATGGGCGATAGAGCAGTAACTATTCAGGTTAATAAAACTCCCGAAGAAGATATGCTTACCATTTCAAATTATGTAAAAGAATATGTTCAAAAATATAATGAGAAAAACGAAGTATTAAAATTGATACTTAGCAACGATTCATCCAAATTAGTTCGACAACGTATTGCTTTACTTACCAAAAACGGATGGATGGGATTGCTTTTGGTGGTTATTGTTTTAAGTCTGTTTTTAAATGTTCGTTTATCATTTTGGGTGGCTTTTGCTATTCCCGTTTCATTTATGGGAATGTTTATAATTGCGTATTTATCAGGAATTACAATCAATGTAATTTCATTATTTGGAATGATACTGGTAGTTGGAATTTTGGTGGATGATGGAATAGTAATATCTGAAAATATTTATACGCATTACGAAAAAGGGAAACCAGCATGGAAAGCCGCTATTGATGGCACATCCGAAGTATTTACATCTGTTTTTGCATCAGTATCTACTACCATTGTAATGTTTTTACCCTTTTTCTTTTTAGAAGGGAGAATGGGCGAAGCTTTTTGGAATATGGCCATCGTGGTAGTATCTTGCCTTGGTATTTCGTTATTAGAAGGAGCATTTGTTTTACCTGCACATTTGGCTCATTCCAAAGCATTATCATCCAAAAAAGAAAAATCAAAAATCAGAGAAAAAATTGATAAGATAATAAATTATTTACGCTACGATTTATATGGAAAAGCTATGTATAAAACATTAGATTACCGATACATAGTTTTAGCCGTAGCTATTTTCTTTATTCTTTCTATTAATGGCTTAATGCAAGGAGGTATTATCAAATCTACATTCTTCCCATTTGTAGATTCAGATAATTTAACGATTGATTTAACGCTGCAACCGGGATTGAGAGAACATAAAACGGAAGAAATTTTAAAATTTATTGAAAGTAAAGTATGGGAAGTAAATAAAGAATTATCGGCTGGTAGAGAAGATAGTGCCAATGTTATTTTAAGCACAAGAATTGATGTTGGATTAAATGGAACATCCGAAAGAGGATTAATTGATGTTGAGTTACTCGATGGCGAAACCCGAAATTTAGAAAGTTTTAAAATTGCCCAAGCAATTCGAGAAAAAGTAGGTGTAATACCTGAAGCAGATAAATTAACCTTTGGTGGACGTCAGATTTTTGGAAAGCCCGTAGCATTAAGCGTGATGAACAAAGATTTAGAAATGCTGGATAAAGCTAAAAAAATGATTTTATCAGAACTCCGTTCTTTCTCTACCTTAAAAGATGTAAATGATAATAATGTTCCCGGCAGAAGAGAAATTAAATTAGAGCTAAAGCCTTTAGCTTATTTTTTAGGATTAAGCACGCAAGAAATAGCTCGACAAATTCGTCAAGGTTTTTTTGGAGAAGAAATCCAACGTTTACAAGTAGGCGATGATGAAGTTAAAGTATGGGTGCGTTATCCAAAGGAAGATAGAAAAAATATCGGCCAATTAGAAGATATAAAAATAAAAATGCAAGATGGTAAAGAATATCCATTAACAGAATTGGTTGCATATAGTATCGAAAGAGGAATTGTAAACATTAATCACATGAATGGAGCAAGAGAAATTAAAATAGAAGATGATTTGGCTGACCAAAATGAACCGGTTCCGCCCATTATGGAAAAAATAAAAAACGATGTTGTAACAAAGGTTATTGCTGCATTCCCCGGAACCAGAATATCATTTGAAGGGCAAGATAAAGAAAATCAAAAATTTCAGCGCTCCGCTCAAAAAGCCTTTCCAATGGCCTTAGCAGTAATGATTATTATTATTGTTTTAACGTTTCGTTCTTGGTATCAAATGTTTTTAATTATTTTAATGATTCCGCTTGGTGTGTTTGGAGCATTTGCCGGTCATGGTATTGAAGGTAAGCCGGTATCTGTTTTCAGTTTTTATGGAATTATTGCTTTAGCTGGGGTAGTTGTTAACGATGCTGTAGTTTTTTTAGATAAATTCAATACCAACTTGAAATCAGGAATGAAAATTAAAGAAGCAGTACATAATGCAGGAATATCGCGATTTAGGGCTATTTTATTAACTACTTTAACTACCGTAGCCGGTCTATACCCATTGATATTAGAAAAAAGCCGACAAGCTCAATTCCTTATTCCAATGGCTATTTCAATATCATGGGGATTAGTTTTTGCTACCATTTTTATATTATTCTTATTCCCTAATCTTATTTTAATTTTCAATGATATCAAACAATTTATTTATTGGATATGGACCGGAAAAAAGCCAAGTAAAGAAGATATAGAACCTGCCATAATTGAACAAAAGAAATTATCCAAAGAACATGATTAAAGGTAATTCGCTATTAAAATTAATATATAATTCATTTGTTTCATTTAGTATTGTTGTTGCAACATCATTTGTTTTTATACAAAATATAATTGCTCAACAAAGTTTAAGTTTGTCCGATGCTATACAAAGAGCATTAAAAAATAATTATCAAATACAAATTGCCTCAATTAACTCAAAAATAGCTGATAATAATAATTCATGGGCTGCTGCCGGAGCTTTACCATCTTTAAACTTTAATTTAGCCGATAATAATCGTTTACAGAAAATTGATAATCCGGCTTCTTTTATTAATGGTGATGTAAGAACAATTGGAATTAGCGGACAAGTTGAAATGCAATGGGTTTTGTTTAACGGCTTTAAAACATACATTAATAAATCAAGATTAGAGGCATTACAGGAACAAACCGAAGGGAAAGAATTAATTGTTATTCAAAATACTATACAAGCCGTAATTCTTGCCTATTATGATGCATTAGTGGAGTATGAAAAGCTTAAATCACTTGAATATACGCTTAAACTTTCTGCTGATAGATATGATTATTTAAAATCAAAGCGCGAAATGGGAGCTGCGGCCACTTTTGATGTTTTACAAACAGAAATTGCTTTTCAAAACGATAAACAAAATTATTTACTGCAAGAACTAAATTATAAAAATTCATTACGACAGTTAGCCTTAATATTAGGAGATGATGCAAATACAAATTACATACTTAGTGATGAATTAAAAATAGAGCCCAAAAATTATGCTTATGAAATATTAAAACAACAATTAGATACAGGCAATACTCAATTAAAAAATGAATACATTAATCAACTAATTTTACGAAAACAATTTGAGTTTGAGCGTTCAAATATGATGCCCCGTGTAGCCCTTAATTTGGGAACTTCTCAATTACAAACTAATTTTAAATTGAATGATTTGCCCGAACGTAAAGGTTCACAAGCTGAGTACTATGCTAATTTTTCTTTGTCGTTTAATTTATTTAATTCCGGAACTGTGCGAAGAAGTATGAAAAATGCTCAATTACAAGCACAAATAGGACATGTTTCTTTGACTGAAATAAAACAGACTTTAGCCAGCAAGCTTGCTTCAGAATTGGATATGTATAATTTACGCAAAAATTTATTGGAATTAGCCGAAACTATTCAAACTAATTCAAATATAAATTTATCAATTGCTGAGGAAAAATTTAAAAATGGAACTTTAACCTCTTTTGAATACAGAGACATTCAGTTGGCTGCTCTTAAAGCTCAAATAAATAAATTAGATGCAATTTATAATCTTATTGTTTCTGAAACGGAATTAATGCGTTTAACAGGTACTATCATGAAATAAAAAATCCCCATAGATTAAGTGGGGATTTTTTTATAAATAAGATTTTAAAAAAACTATGGTTTTAATTTAATTGTAATTTTTTCATTACCGCCTTCAATTCTTATATTTTCCGAAGTATAACCGATGTAATGTACACTTAAATCGTATTTTAAACCTTTAATAGAATTAATGGTAACTTCTCCATTTAAGTCAGTGTAAAGTGTTTCTTTAGAATTGTCAATTTTAATGGCAACACCCGGTAATAACTCTTGAGTTACAGCATCTTTAATTACTAATTTAGTAGCTACAGTTTTAGAGTTATCTCCAGATGCAATAACTGAAATATTAACTATTGATATAAAACTAAGTACAAGAAGAAATTTATTTATCATTTTCAATTAATTTACTTATAGGCAAATTTATGATAACATTTATGAATAGATTTTACCTTAATATTGTCCTTATGTTAATATAATATTAAGCATTTGTTTGAAATGGATTTAAAATAAATCTTCATATTTCAGTATTTTAGCATTTAGTTTTTTAAAATTGGACAACAACACAATTAAATATCGTTTTTCTAAAAAAGAATTACCCAATGCACAAGTATTTGCAGAGGGTATTATAAAAGGTGATATTACTTTATTAAGTCGTGCTATTACATTATTAGAAAGTACTTTGCCCGAACATCATATCTTATCTCAAGAAATACTTGAATTGTGTTTGCCCCATAGCGGTAATTCAATAAGAATTGGAATAACAGGTGTTCCCGGAGTTGGAAAAAGTACATTTATAAATGTGTTTGGAGATTTTATTATTCAAAAAGGGCATAAAGTAGCTGTATTGGCAATTGACCCAAGCAGTCAAATTACAGGAGGAAGCATTTTAGGCGATAAAACACGTATGGATTTGTTATCGTCAAACCCTAAAGCTTACATTCGTCCTTCTCCTTCTGCAGGCGCACTTGGAGGAGTTGCAAATGCCACGCGTGAAAGTATGTTGCTTTGCGAAGCGGCAGGATTTGATATAATATTAATAGAAACTGTTGGTGTTGGTCAGTCAGAAATTGCAGTGCATGGTATGGTTGATTTTTTTCTTCTTTTAATGTTAGCCGGTGCAGGTGATGAATTACAAGGAATTAAAAGAGGTATTATGGAAATGGCGGATGCTGTTGTAATAAATAAAGCCGATGGTGATAATATTGAACATGCCAAACGAGCTAAAGCTGAATATGCAGGAGCTTTGCACTTGTTCCCTCCAATGAATTCCGGATGGCAAGCAGTTGTTGAAATTTGTTCAGCTATAGAGCGAATAGGTTTAGATAAAATTTGGGAACATATTCTTGCCTATCGAAATATTACTTTTAGAAACGGATATTTTGAGTATAAACGCAAAGAACAAGCTGTTCAGTGGATGCATGAATGTATTAATACGGGATTAAAAACATTAATATCAGAAAAAAGCGATATTCAACAATATCAAAAAACTTTAGAGCAAGAAGTAATTCAAAATAAAATTACTCCTTACAAAGCATCAAGATTATTGTTAGAAAGAATATTCAAATGAATTCAAAAAAAAATCTCACTATTAAGTGAGATTTTTTTATTAAGCAATAAAAAAAATTATCTTTCTAAAGTTAAACTAACCACGCTTTCTTCAATTCTGTTTGAAATAGAGCTTTCTTGATATGGATTACCTCCGTTTGAATAAGTTGTATTAATTGAGCTCGAAGTATTTTTTGAAACTTTACCTCTTGCCAAAGCTTTAATTTCTTTATTGGCTAAGCGAACAAGTTCCCAAGTTTGACTGATATCATTTGTTTCAAACGTAGATTTGCTGGAATTAATGGTAGAGGTTGTAGTAACATTGGTAGTGCCTGAACTCTTAATGGTTAGCTTATCTTCTTTATCTACTTTGGTTGTATTTTCTTCTTCTGTATATGTCAAAACAATATATTGCTTATTTTTTATATCATTCGAAACACTTAATACAAAATTCCATGTACCTTTAATATTTAAACTAATATCATATTTTCTAATGGTTTCTAAAGCATATGTATTGGTTTCTTCTTTTTCTGTTTCTTCGTAAACTTTAGTTTGAGTAAGTGTAAAAGTTCCATCTTTTTCGAAAGTGTATTTAAAATCACCTTTAGCAACCGATTTAGAATTTGTACTACCGCCCGATGAACTATTTATAATATTTTCAGTTGTAAAGTTTTCTCCATCGTAATCAACTTTTAAAGTACCCTTTGATGAAGAACTGGTAGTAGAAGGTCCTATAAAAGTAGATGAATTTTGAGTATAAGTAGTAGTTTCAGTATAGTTACTAACTTTCCATTCTCCTACAAGACGAGCTTTTCTGGAACGTAATGATAAGCCGGGATCTTCTTCTCCTTTTTTACAACTTTCTAATGCTGGAGTTATTAAAACAGCAATACTTAATACAGCTAATACATTGGTTATTTTTTTCATAAAAACTACTTTGTATAATTCTAAGTTAATGTTAGATTTGATTAATTTTAAAGTGGTAAAGATAAAATAAGTTTTATTTCTATCCAATTATGCTCAATATTATAGTATGTTATATTTAAAATGCTTGATTTTCAGTTTTATTTAATTATAGTATAAACTAATTTGCAGTACCTTATTGAAAAGCTATCTTTGTCGAAAGATGTAATTTATAAATGAACTTAAAAAACGATTTAATTTTAAGAGCAGCCAGAGGAGAAAAAACAGAACGCACTCCGGTATGGTTAATGCGACAGGCAGGTAGAATATTATCTGAATACAGAGAGGTAAGAGCCAAAATGGGTGGATTTAAAGAATTAGTAGAATCTCCTGAATTTGCCTGCGAAGTTACCATTCAGCCCGTAGATATTTTAGATGTAGATGCGGCCATTATATTTTCCGATATACTTGTTATTCCTGAAGCAATGGGGTTACCTTACCAAATGGTAGAAAGCAAAGGTCCATGGTTTGAAAAAACAATTAAAAACGCTCAGGATATTCAAAATCTTAAAATTGCTCAGGGAGAAGATTTACATTATGTACTCGAAGCTATTAAATTAACCAAAAAAGAGCTGAATGGAAGAGTTCCATTAATCGGTTTTGCCGGTGCTCCATGGACCATATTTTCTTATATGATTGAAGGTAGTGGCTCAAAAACTTTTTCAAAGGCCAAAAAGTTTTTTTATACCTATCCAGAAGAGTCGCACTTATTATTGCAAAAAATTACCGATAGTACTATCAATTATTTAAAAGCTCAGGTTGCTGCCGGAGCCGATATGCTGCAATTATTTGACTCGTGGGCAGGAATTTTAAGCCCCGACCAATATAAAGAATTTGCCCTGCCATATATCTCTCAAATTTGTAATGCCATTACAGAAGTGCCGTTAACCATTTTTGCTAAAGGAGCATTTTTTGTTCGTAAAGAAATGGGCGAATTAAATTGTCGTACCATCGGATTAGACTGGAATATGGACCCCAAAGAATCGCGTGCTTTAATAGGTAATGAAAAAACTTTACAGGGAAATTTAGACCCTTGTGTATTGTATGCTGATTTTGCAACGATTAAAAAAGAAACAGAAAAAATGCTCAGAGATTTTGGCCCTCACAAACATATTGCTAACTTAGGACATGGAGTTTACCCGGATATCAATCCCGACCATGTAAGATGTTTTATTGATACAGTTAAAAATTTTAAACATTAAAATATAACGCCTATGCGTATTATAATAGTTTTTTCAGTTTTGTTGTATTCTATCGTATTATCAGCACAAATGAATTTAATACCCAATCCAAGTTTTGAAAAGTTGGCTTCAAAACCTAAAACAGTAGGCGAACTAAATAAAGCTACACCTTGGGTATCGCCAACTGCAGGAACATCGGATGTATTTTATAAAGGAGCCAAAGATCCGTTGATTGGTTCTCCCGATAATCAATTAGGAAGTCAAATGCCCAGAACCGGAGATAACTATGCCGGTTCTATTTTTTTTAAAAATAAAGAAGATAATAGTCGTGAATATTTACAAGTAGAATTAATTCAAGAATTAGAAGCTGATGAAGTATATTGTTTTGATATGTATGTATCATTGGCTGAACTTTCAAAATATGCCATTGACAGAATTGGAGTTTATTTTTCAGATAAAAAAATTTCATTTAATAATTGGGCTCCCATTGCTGTAAAACCCCATATTGAAAATGGAGAAAAACGCATCATCAATAATACCGATGAATGGACATTAATTTGTGGACAATATAGAGCAAAGGGTGGTGAAAAATTTATTACCATCGGAAATTTTTATCCTAATGCTGAAACTAATGTAGAAAAAGTAAAAAAGCCTTCATCAATTAAAGGCAATCAAACAGAATATGCTTATTATTATATTGATGACGTTGCCTTATATAATACAGATAGCGTAAATGGAAACTGTGCATGCGAAAAACGTTTAACTGCAGGCAGTAATAAAATGAACTATGTATATAGCAAAGTTACCGTAGATGAACAAAAAGAAGTAGAAAAAGTGGTTACCTCGCCTCGACAATTAATAAATAAAAAGGTAATATATTTTGAAAGAAATTCTGATGTTCCAACACAGAAATCGGTTATGGAAATAGATTGGATGCAAAAATTACTAACCGATAATCCTGATATAAAAATTGAAATAATAGGTTGGGTGGATGCGGATGAAGCAAAATTAAATCCTAATTTAGGAGAAAAAAGAGCTTTAAAAATAAGAGAGCAATTTGTCTCAAAAGGATTATCTGCTGATAGATTTACAATTGTAAAAGCTCCATTACCTGAACTTCCTGCACCGCCTCCAACACCTACTCCTGCTGTTAAAGATACATCTAAAGCAAAAGCACCGGCACCGGGTGCAAAACCGGCAGCTACAGCGGCACCAGCAAATCAAACTAAACCTGCGCCTGCTGCAAATAAAACTCCGGCATCAAAAGATAAAAAGCCTGCAACACCTGCAACCCCGGCTGTTGATGAAAACGAAGTGAAAAAACAAGAGCAACGCAAAGTAACTTTTAAAGTAATTAAAGAAGAGAAATAATGAGTATTTTTATTTTCAAATTGAATAAATGGAATATCCGTCTAAAATAATTATAAAATCACTTTCAGAATATATAAAGGTTCTTGAAGAGAGAATTTCTGATAGATATAGACTAATTCTATTTAGAGGACAAAATACAGATAAACCATTAATTCCAAAAATTGCCAGATATAGTTTTAAAAAAAGTCGTGAAGTAGATGAAATAAACATGTTTAATGATTTTGTTCTAAATGCAAAACCGTATTTAAATCATGAATTGACAAGTAAGTTAGATCAATTAATTATAGCACAACATCATGGTGTTCCGACCCGTTTATTAGATTGGACAGAAAATGCATTAACTGCTTTATATTTTGCAACAGAAAATCCTCCACAAGATAGCGAAGAATATATTGTAGTTTGGGTAGTTGGTTTAGATAGGAATAGTAATATTATTATTAAAGATTCAAGTATAGATCCTTTTAAAATTAATTCAATAAAATTTTATAAACCACCTTCAGTAATTTCTCGAATTTCTTCTCAAATGGGTTGGTTAAGTTTACATCCTTATTTAGGAAGTGGTTTTTACAATGGATTTAAAATTAAAAATTCAGAAAATTTAAAATTAACTAAATTGATGATTCCTAAAGAATATAGAAAAAACATTCATGAAAATTTAAATAATTGTGGGGTTAATAAATTTACTATTTATCAAGACCTAGATTCTTTAGGGAAATACATATTTGAAAAATACAAAAAATAGATGTTAAATGAAAAGAATTATTTGTTTAATTGTTTTATTTTCCGTTAAAGTGTATGCTCAATTTCCTAATTTCGAATGGGCTATACGAACAGGTTCAATAGATAATGATGAACTATTTTATAGTTGTATAGACGATCAAAACAATATATATTCAACTGGTTATTTTCAAGGAACTGTTGATTTTGATCCAGGATCCAATGTGTTTAATATGGGTTCCCAAAGCCTTAATAGTGCATATGTTTCAAAGTTTGATAATAATGGCGGGTTTCTATGGGCAAAACAATTTGGAGGGCAAACATCAAACGATCACGCTGTGGGTTTATCAATAGTTTATTCGAATGGTTTTTTGTATATAGTAGGTAGATTTTCAGGAACAATCGATTTTGATCCGAGCCCTAATGTTTTAAATTTTACTTCTAATGGATGGAACGATATTTTTATTGTTAAACTAAATGTAAATGGAGATTTTATCTGGGCAAAACAAATAGGTGGCTCCAATGATGATTATGCTTTAGCAATTACTCATGATGATAATAATGGACTTTACTTTACAGGTTATTTTGGTGGCACTGTAGATTTTAATCCCGGAGCAGGAATATTTAATTTAACGTCAATAAATGGTATAGATGTTTATATATGTAAATTAAATGATTCTGGCGATTTTGTTTGGGCAAAACTTATAGGGGGTAATAATACTGAAATACCAAAAGGAATTAAATTTGATGGTCAAGCATATATCTATAGTATAGGATATTTTAATGGGGTTGTAGATTTTGACCCATCGGTAAATACGTTTAGTTTGACATCTACAGGGCTTTATGATATTTATATTCATAAACTGGACACTTCTGGAAATTTTGTTTGGGTAAAACAAATTGGGGGCTCACTAAATCAATATGGTAACGATATAACTTTTGATAATATTGGCAATATATATATAACAGGAAACTTTGAGGGAACAGCTGATTTTGATCCCAATGCAGGAGTACTTAATTTAACTTCAATTGGGAATAGTGATATTTTTATTGCAAAGTTTAATTCTACAGGCAGTATTTTGTGGGCAAAGCAAATTGGAGGGTCTAGTCAAGGGCATGGTATATCTATTTCAATTGATAATGATAAGAATTGCTATACTACAGGATATTTTAGCGGTACTCTAGACTTTGACCCAGGAGCCAATACTTTTAATTTAACATCTTCAGGAGGCAATGATTTTTTTATTTCAAAATTAGATTCAAATGGAACCTATGTTTGGGCAAGTCAAATAGGAGGCGCTGGTTATGATTATGGAAGCTCTATAAAAATTGATAATAGCAACAATATTATTGTTGCCGGAATTTTTGATTCTACAACAGATTTTGACCCTTCTTCAGGGGTATTCAATTTGACGTCAGCTGGTAACTCAGATTTTTTTATACTTAAACTTTCTAAGTGCATTGCTAATAGCAGTACACATACAATAACCTCTTGTAAGGCTTACTTATGGATAAATGGTATTACTTATACTGAAAGTAATAATACAGCAACGCATACTATTACAAATGCTAGTGGGTGTGATAGTGTTATCTATTTGAATTTAACTATTATTAATGTTGATACTTCGATTTTTGTTAGCAATAATAACATCACAGCAAATGCTATAAATGCAACATTTCAATGGTTAAATTGTGAAAACAACTTTAGCCCAATAATTGGTCAAACAAATAATTCTTTCTCTCCTTCTCAAAATGGATACTATTCTGTTGAAGTTACTCAAAATGGCTGTGTCGATACTTCATCATGTGTAAGCATAATAGGTGTGGGAATTCAAGAAACTGAAAAATTATTTATTACTGTATATCCAAATCCTTCAAGTAATACAATAAATGTTTTTGTGCCGAAGATTAATGGTGAAATATTAATTGATATAACTAATATTGAAGGGAAAAGTTTATATAAAAATATAACTAATGAAGTCGAAACTAAAATTGATCTAAATGAATTTAGTAGCGGGTTATACTTTTTGAAAATTACCGCAAACGCAAATTATGTAAATACATTTAAACTTATAAAAAAATAATCTATAAGGATACATTTTTTATATCTTAATTTTTTTTACAAAAGTCTTTTTTAAATCTAAAGGATATATTGTCTGTTATAGAACTAAAAATAATCCCAAGTGATTTGCTTCCAAAATATTTGAAACAAATTCCAGCAAGCTTGCATAACTTATTTGAGGCTTTGCATGATGTAGAAATTTCAACTGAAAAATTTAGTTCGAATTATAAAAATAAAAAATCCTCCCCAATGGGGAGGATTTAGGAGGGGCGCTTTTACTTCTTCTTAGCCGGTTTAAAATCCGGTTTTGCTTTTATTTCTTCAATCAGTTTATCATTCATTTTTACATACTCATCGTATTCTGCTTTTTTAGCCTTTTCTTTCGAAATTTCAGCTGTGGCAATAGCTCCATTGTAATCTTTTAATTTATATTGAATTTTTGCTTTTAAATGATATATCCAAAAGGCTTCTGGGCGTTGTTCAATAGCTTTATTTACCCATTCTAAAGCTTTTTTCATGTCTTTGTCGTTTTCGTAGTAGTATGATGCAGCCTGGTAGTATGGACGCTTGTCGGCATTCATTACTTCGTCAATTTGTTTCATTATTTTACTGTCAATATCTGTGCTTACATTAAAGCTAACCTCTGTATTTGCCCATTTAATTTCTATATCTGCGCTGTTGTTTTTAATATTAGCAATATCAATTGTAAAAGTTTCTATGTTTTTAGATAAGGTAACAGGTTTTGCTTTTACTCTCACAGCATCATTTTCTTGCTTATAATCATTAGGGCTGGTTACAGTAGTATCTTTCGATATGATAATAGTCCATTCTTCTTTACCGGGTATAGTTAATAAACCGTATTTCCCTTTAGGTATCTTAACATTGTTTATTACAACATCTTCTCCAAAATAAATGGTTGTAGCATTATTAGCACCTGTACGCCAAACTTTATCATAAGGTACTAAATCACCAAATATGGTTCTACCTCTCACACTTGGACGTGAATAGCTAATTTCTATTTTTGAAGTTGCAAAACTTTGAGTAATGGTTTGTGCCGGACTTGGCTGTGGAATGTTTAATGTTTGTGCAAATACGGAAACAATACTTAAAATAATGGTCGTAATTAAAATGATAAAATTTTTCATAAATGAATTTTTGGGTTAATTGTTAAACAAAAGTATGTATCAAACACAATTTTACTACAAATGTTTGATTTAAATTATAAATAAGGCTCTAAATAACATAAAATCAATGTTTTGTTGAATGTTATGCGCTAAATCGTTATTTTTCTATTTTTGTAAACTTATTTTAAACGAATGGAAAAAGAATATTATGCTCACCCTACAGCAGTTATTGATGAAGGGTGTAAAATTGGAAAAGGAACTAAAATTTGGCACTTTTCGCACATTATGCCTAATTGTGTAATTGGCGAAAATTGTAATATAGGTCAAAATGTAGTGGTTTCACCTGATGTAATACTTGGAAATAATGTAAAGGTTCAAAACAATGTTTCAATTTATACAGGCGTAACCTGCGATGATGATGTATTTTTAGGTCCATCCTGTGTTTTTACCAATGTAACAAATCCGCGTAGTGCCGTAAATCGAAGAGGGCAATATGCTAAAACGCATGTAGGAAAAGGAGCTTCAATTGGAGCTAATGCAACTATAGTTTGTGGACACGATATAGGACCATTTGCATTTATTGGTGCCGGTGCAGTTGTTACTAAAAATATTCCGGCTTATGCACTTGTTGTTGGAAATCCTGCACGTCAAATAGGATGGATGAGTGAGTTTGGACACCGATTAAATTTTGATGAAAATGGAATTGCTATTTGTCCAGAAAGTGGCGAAAAATATCTTTTAAAAGACGGAGTAGTAACTAAACTTTAAATAAATTTAAAATGACGAAAATAAAATTTGCAGTAATAGGTCAGGGACATATTGGAAAGCGTCATGCTGAAATGATTCGTAGAAATCCTGATTGTGAATTAGTGGCAGTATGCGATATTAAAACGAAAGAAGAATTAGATATATCGAATATAGCTGAAGCTTTTTATCATGATGTTGATGAAATGCTTTCAAAACATCCGGAAATTGAGGTGGTAAATATTTGTTCACCAAATGGCTTGCATGCACAGCATGCTTTAAAGGCACTCGAAGCCAAAAAACATGTTGTAGTTGAAAAACCAATGGCCTTAAATACACGCGATTGTGAAACAATTATTTATAAATCATTGCAAATGCACAAAAACGTATTTTGTGTAATGCAAAACAGATATTCGCCACCATCGGTTTGGCTTAAAGAAATTGTAGAGAGCGGAAAACTTGGCGAAATATTTATGGTTCAATTAAACTGCTATTGGAATCGCGATGAGCGCTACTATAAAAAAGGTTCATGGAAAGGAACTCAAGAACTCGATGGTGGAACATTGTTTACTCAATTTTCGCATTTTATAGATATTATGTATTGGTTATTTGGTGATATAACCGATATACAGGCTAAGTTTAACGATTTTACGCATAAGCATTCAACCGATTTTGAAGACAGTGGCTTTATTTCATTCAAATTTGTGCATGGAGGAATGGGTAGTTTAAACTATTCTACAGCTGTATGGGATAAAAACTTAGAAAGCAGCTTAACCATAATTGGAGAAAAAGGAAGTGTAAAAGTGGGTGGACAGTACATGGATAAAGTAGAATATTGTCATATAAAAGATTATGAAATGCCGGAATTGCCACCGACTAACCCTGCTAACGATTACGGACATTACAAAGGTTCAGCGAATAATCATCATTATGTAATCGAAAATGTTGTAAATACCATTAAAGGAAGAACTACCATTACCACTAATGCCTTAGAAGGAATGAAAGTGGTTGATATTATTGAAAGAATTTATTCATACAGACATGATGATGTGTTGAAATACAAAAGAAAAATGAAAGCTTAATTTATAAAACAATTTTAAATAAATTTCTTATGCAACTCTATCAAGACATAATCGACAAAAAAGCAAAAGTGGCTGTAATTGGCTTAGGATATGTTGGATTACCTATTGCTTTAGCTTTTGCCAAAAAAATATCTGTAATCGGATTTGATATTAATGAAAAACGCATTGAAATGATGCGTAATAAAATAGACCCAAGCAACGAATTACCTTCTTCTGAATTTGATAACAGTGATATATATTTTACTGCCAATATTGATGATTTAAAAGAAGCAAAATTTTTTATTGTTGCTGTTCCAACACCAATTGATGAACATAACTTACCTGACCTAAAACCATTAATAGGAGCAAGCAAAACAGTAGGTCAAGTATTAAAGAAAGGCGATTACGTAGTGTATGAATCAACCGTTTATCCGGGATGTACTGAAGAAGATTGCGTTCCAATTTTAGAAGATATTTCAGGTTTGAAATTTGTACAAGATTTTAAAGTAGGCTATTCTCCTGAACGAATTAATCCGGGCGATAAAGAACATACAATCACTAAAATTTTAAAAGTTGTTTCAGGTTGTGATGCTGAATCGTTAGAAGTAATTTCAAAAGTTTATGAAATTATTGTAGAACCCGGTGTTCACAAAGCTCCCAATATTAAAGTAGCAGAAGCGGCAAAAATTATTGAAAATACTCAGCGCGATGTAAACATTGCTTTAATGAATGAGCTTTCAATAATATTTAGCAGAATTGGAATTAATACATACGATGTATTAGAAGCGGCAGGAACCAAATGGAATTTCCTTAAGTTTTATCCCGGATTAGTAGGTGGACATTGTATTGGAGTTGATCCATATTACTTAACCTACAAGGCCGAATCATTAGGTTATCATGCACGAATTATTAATTCCGGTCGTTATGTAAACGATTCTATGGGCTTTTATATCGCCAAACAAACGGTTAAAAAAATGATTGCCGCTAAAAAGAATCTGAATGAGGCAGTTGTGCTGGTTATGGGTGCTACATTTAAAGAAGATGTAAGCGATGTACGCAATTCTAAAGTTGCTGATGTGGTTAAAGAACTAAAATCATATGGAGTAGCCGTTGATGTAGTTGATCCTCATGCCGATTCAGATGAATTAATGCATGAGTATGGATTTGGCTTAATTAAAGAACCAAATAAAAAATATGCTGCAGTAATTGTTGCTGTTAGTCATAAAGAATACAAAGGCTTAGATGAAAATTATTTTAAGTCAATATCAGATGATAAACCAATTTTAGTAGATATAAAAGGATTATATCGTGGAAAAATAAAAGATATAACTTATTGGAGCTTGTAGTTATCAATCCCTCTGAAAGGAGGGATTTTTTTTAAAACTAAATTTCATGAGAAATTTTGAAAAGTATATTTTGATTACCGGAGGTGCAGGATTTATTGGCTCGCATGTGGTGCGATTGTTTGTTACAAAATATCCTAATTATAAAATTATAAATCTTGATAAATTAACATATGCCGGAAATTTAGAAAACTTAAGAGATATTGAAAAAGAAGAAAATTATGAATTTGTAAAAGGCGATATAGTAGATGGAGAATTTATACAAGATTTATTTTCTAAATATGCTTTTGATGGAGTAATTCACTTAGCGGCCGAATCGCATGTAGATAGAAGTATTGCCAATCCTATTGATTTTGTAATGACAAACGTTGTTGGAACAGTGAATTTATTAAATGCAGCCAAACATTATTGGAAAGAAAAAAAGCAAAATCGTTTTTATCATATCTCTACTGATGAAGTTTATGGAACATTAGGCCTTGAAGGATTTTTTACGGAAAAAACAGCTTACGATCCACACAGCCCTTATTCCGCATCAAAAGCAAGCTCTGATCATTTTGTTAGAGCATATCACGATACCTATGGACTGAATGTTGTTATTAGTAATTGTTCAAACAATTACGGCCCTAATCAGTTTCCTGAAAAACTAATACCGCTTGCAATAAATAATATTTTAAATAAAAAGCCAATACCAATTTACGGAAAAGGAGAAAATGTGCGCGATTGGTTATATGTAGTAGATCATGCCAAAGCAATTGATTTAGTATTTCATAAAGGCAAAACAGGCGAAACCTATAATATAGGCGGGCATAACGAATGGAAAAATATCGATTTAATTCGTTTGCTGTGTAAGATTATGGATAAAAAATTAAATCGAGCAGAAGGAGAATCAGAAAAGCTGATAACATTTGTTACCGACAGAGCCGGCCATGATTTAAGATATGCCATTGATGCATCAAAAATTGAAAGAGAGTTATGTTGGAAACCTTCTGTAACTTTTGAGCAAGGCTTGGAACTAACAGTTTACTGGTACCTTAATAATAAACAATGGTTGCAAAATGTTACCAGTGGAAATTATCAAAAATATTACGAACAGCAATATCAAAACAGATAATGTCATACATATATCATTCAAAAGATTTAAGTCAATTTAGTTTTTTAGTTACCGGAGGTGCAGGCTTTATTGGTTCTAATATTGTAAAATACTTGGTTCAGCATAATGCAGGCAAAATCAGAATTATTGATAATTTATGCAATGGTTATAAATATAATATTGAAGAATATTTACAGTTATCTAATGTAGAGTTTATTGAAGCCGACTTAACCGATATAGAAGTATGTAAAAAAGCAGTTATAGGAATTGATTTTATATCGCATCAGGCTGCATTGGGCTCTGTTCCGCGTTCTATCGTAAATCCAATTGCTACGCATAATGCCAATGTAAATGCATTTATGAATTTAATGGTAGCAGCAAAAGATGCCGGTGTAAAACGATTGGTATATGCCAGTTCTTCTTCTGTTTATGGTGATAGTAAAACATTACCAAAAGTTGAAGATAAGATTGGCAATGCACTTTCACCCTATGCCGTAAGTAAGCGTGTAGATGAGTTGTATGCAGAAGTATTTTATAAAACATATAATTTCCCAACCATAGGTTTACGCTACTTTAATATTTACGGGCCTAATCAAAGCCCTGAGGGTGCTTATGCAGCAGCTATTCCATTATTTATGAAAGCGCTTTTACGAAATCAATCTCCTACAATTTTTGGGGATGGTTTACAAACTCGCGATTTTACTTTTGTTGAAAATGCTGTGCAAGCAAATATCAGAGCCATGTTGTGCGATGATGAAAATGCATATGGCCAATTTTTTAATATTGCTTGTGGTGAACGTACTTCCATTTTAGATATGTTTCAAATATTAAAAAAGTATGCAGGAGCAACTGTAGAGCCAACATTTAAAGAAGAACGAAAAGGCGATGTACGCGATTCTTTAGCGGATATTTCGAAAGCTAAAAACTTATTAGGATACGAGCCAAAAGTGTTTTTTGATGAAGGTTTAAAAATTACATTAGCTTGGTTTAAAAATTCACGTTATAACATTGATTAATTTACTATGGAAAATTTTAACCCCAATGATGTTGCCGTTCATAACGGAAATTTTTTAGGATTACCTTATACTATTGACGAAGCGGAATATGTAATATTCCCTGTTTGTTTAGATGTTACTACTTCGTACAAGCCGGGTACAAGTAATGGACCTAAAGCCGTGGTGGATGCCTCATATCAATTAGATTTATTCCATCCTGAACTAAAGGAAGTGTGGAAAATTAAATTAGCACTTGACCAACGATTTGTGGATGATACGAAAGAAAATACACGTTTGAGAGAATTGTCAGAATCGTATATTTCTTTTTTAGAACAAGGCGGTGATGTAGATTCAAATTCTGAAATGAAAGAGATATTGCATCACCTGAATGAAGCCACCAAAAAAGTTCATGACAGAACATTCACAGAAATAAAAAAATATTTACAGCAAGGTAAAAAAGTAATTTTATTAGGTGGTGACCATAGTACACCAATCGGCTATTTCAGAGCATTAAACGAGTTGAGAGAAAAACCGTTTTCTGTTTTGCAAATAGATGCGCATGCAGATTTACGAAAAGCCTACGAAGGATTTGAGCACTCACATGCTTCAATATGCTATAATGCTATTCAATTAGATAAAGTAGAAAAATTAGTACAGCTGGGTATTCGTGATATTTGTGAAGAAGAAGTGGAGTTGACACAAAATCATCCTAAAATAAAAACCTTTTTCGACTGGCAGATTAAAGAACAAATGCACGAAGGTAAAACTTGGAGTAAAATATGCGATGAGGTGATAGCTGCTTTAGGTGATGAAGTTTACATAACTTTTGATATTGATGGTTTTGACCCAAAATATTGTCCTAATACCGGTACACCGGTTCCGGGTGGATTTGAGTTTTCTGAAATTATGTACCTGTTTAAAAAACTAAGCACTTCAGGGAAAAAAATTATTGGAATGGACTTGGTAGAAGTTGCTCCCGGTAATGATGAATGGGATGGAAATGTTGGTGCTCGCACCTTGTTTAATATGATAGTGTATTATCATTTAAATAACCTGAAACATAAATAGTATTTTATATTAAATGGGAATATTCAGTTTTTTTAAAAAGAAAGAAATATTAGCTCCTGCTGATTTATCTCAGATAGGAGTGGATATTCATTCGCATTTAATTCCCGGAATTGATGATGGCGCAAAAACGATTGAAGATAGTATACGCCTCATACAACGCTTTGCTGAATTAGGTTATAAAAAAGTAATTACCACTCCACATGTAATGAGCGATTTTTATCGCAACACTCCTGAGATTATTTTAAGCGGATTAGATAAAGTTAGGAATGAATTGGCAAAGCAAAATATTCCAATAAGTATAGACGCTGCTGCAGAGTATTATTTAGATTATGAACTGGAGAAAAAAATAGAGCGAAAAGAATTGCTTACACTAGGAGGTAAATATGTGTTGTTTGAATTGCCTTTTGTAGCTGCTCCGGATAATTTATACAAAGCCATATTTGATATGCAGATGAATGGCTATATTCCCATTTTAGCACATCCGGAGCGTTACAGTTTTTGGTATCGCAATTTTGAAACCTATTATGAGTTGAAAGAGAAAGGCGTATTACTGCAATTAAATACTATTTCGCTTACAGGCCATTATTCTCCTGAAACAAAAAAAATAGCCGAACGCCTGATTGATGAAAATTTAATTGACTTTGTAGGTTCTGATTGTCATCATTATCATCATCTCGAAATTTTAAATCATGCTCGTACACTCAAACATTTTCATAAAGTTTTAGAAAGTGGGAAGTTGAAAAATAAAGAGTTGATTTGATTATTTTAATAATCGTAAAAGCACATTGAAATGGCTTTCATTAATACGATTAATAGCTTCTTTTTTATATTTAATATTTTTAGAAACCTTATATTTTAAAATTAAGTAACGAGTTCTAAAATAATTTCTTGTAATAAAATAAAAACTTTCAGGATTTATTTTTGAAATCAGTTTTTCTGATTTTTCTTTTTCTCCAATATTATAATATGCTTCTGCTAACATTAATTGTAATTGTCGATAATAACCTTTCCACACAAATTCCCTTGTTATATTATAATTTTCAAAAGCTTTAGTAATAAGTTTTATAGCTTCTTTATTGTAATTGCATAATATCAACCCATCTGCAACAAAATAATGAAAGCCTGGGAAATTTGTAAAATGCAGTCCCACTCGTGGCATTTTTTTTTCGATAGAAAATATGTGTTTAATTAAATCTTTACTTTCTTTATTTTCTACATAAGTATTATAAAGTAAAAAGCATTTATAAAGCCTACCGATTGCCATTGGGTGAATATTTTCTTCTAGATTAATGGATGATAAAATTTTATAATATTTTTTCATCAATATTTTATCTTCTAATAAAAATCCTCGGAAGAAAAGTAGGCTGTTCCCAAATACTTTTGCTTCACAAGTGTTTTTATGTTTTAAATATTCTTCATATGCTTTAAATTGATATTCAACTAAAATATCATAATCCGGAAAATGTTCAAAATAGAATATTTGAGCTAATTTGTTTTTAGCTAAATCTTTAATACAGCTTTCAAAGTATTTTGGATTCTCTCTCAGCTTTAATGCAACTTTTCTAGTAATAAGCTGCATGCTTTCATCATATTCTTTAAGATCTTTTATACTCAGATAATCGGTTTCGTTAAATATTTCATTTAACAATTTAATATCAGCTTCTGAGATGATGCTTTTTTCTTTTTTATTGAAATTAAAATTATGAAAACCATCAAAACCGCAATATGCAGATAGAATATTTAAAGTTTGATAGGAAGGATAAAAGTTTATATGATGGAATCCCCAAAACCTTTTTAATGTAGATGAACTTATATAGTGTTTTGTTTTACTAAAGATATCATCTGATAATTTGTCGCAATCAATAGGGTTTAATATAGGCTTTGCAAAAGTTTTAGAAACTTCTTCTTTTAATTTTTCAATTGTGTTTTTATCTATTTTGTTTGGTTTTCTTGCCATTCAAATAATCAATTCTAAACAAATGTAAATTAATAAACATTAGTGGTAATTAATGAACATTAATGAATTTTTATTGGAATATATGCAGTTATATGTTTGTGTAAATTTTAATTGATATAAAATGGCAAAAAGTAACTTTAGTAAAGCTTTAGGAAGAGAGCTAGGTAAAAATACTGGTAAATTTATTTCAAATAAACTTTTTGGAGATGGACACGCCACTCCTTATAGAATTTCAGCCAGAGTTCAAGCAGCAGAGTTAAGAGCAAGTGGCATGAAAGCTCAAGCAGATGCATTAAGAGCTCAGGCAAATGCAGAGCTTGAGAAAGAAAAAATGCGAATTAATCTTGAGAAAGAAAGAGAAGAGGGGGTATTGATTCAAGAAATTGCAAAAACATTTTTCAGTGATGATAAAGATGAAGTTTTTCAAACTATTGGGGCTCTATTAAGTTTAGCTGAGAGTCATAGTTCTAAAACTGTTAAAAATGCTGCACTTTCTAAAGTGGAAAGCGGAAATTTAAAATTAATGCAACTAGGATGTTCTACAGAAGCAAATTTTTATGATAAAAAAGTAAAAAAAATTAAGCAAAGGTTAATGTTGCCTCTTTATATTGGATTTTTGGGCATTATATTGGGTGTAGTAGGAGCTATAATGATCGGAGTTGGAAAAAAAGATACTCAAACTCTTGGCTTATTAATATTAACTGGTTCATTATTTATTTCAATTTTTGGTATTAGTAACTATTTTAAAAAATAATTTTATGGATGTATTTAAATTAAAACAAAAGTTTGAAAAAGAATCTAATAATAGCTTAACAAATGATGAGTTTCAAATATTAGTACTTATTTACCCTGTGTTTTTGGTGGCAAACGCTGATGGTGTATTTGATGAACAAGAAAAAGACTTCGTTAAAGAGATATTGTTTAATTTTTTAAATCCTATCTATAAAAACGAATTGACAAATGAACAATACGATATTTTAATTGATAACTATATTTCTGATTTAGAATTTTTAAAAATTAATAAAACAAGTTTTCATGATGAATTTCTTTCTATTCTTAAAAACTATGATATTGAAATAAAAAACAGTATTTCAGGATTATTAGATGATGTTGCAAATGCTTCTGGTGGCTTAAGTGATGTTGAGAAAAAAATAATTATAAATTTAAAAACTCATTATTTAAGTTAATATAATGTTTAATAGAAGTGGTGGTAGCTCCTCTTTTACTCATGTTTCTAAAGTTTTATTAAACAATCTTCCTAAAGTAATTTTATCAAATAAAGGTTTAATAGAATTCTATAATAATAAAAAAAGATTTGAGGGTTGGCTTAAAGTTGAAGTTATTAATTGCTTAAAAATTGCTTTTCCCGAAAATAAAATTGAACCTGAAGTTTCAAAGTTTGATATTTTGTTTAATAACTCTTTTATTGAATTGAAAATATTATTAACAGAATATGATTTTATTAATAATTTTAAATCTAAAAAAAGAAATAATAAAAAAAACATTTATAGATTAATTAAGGATTTTAAAAAACTCAAAAGTGCTAGTATAAAAAACAAAATTGTTTTATTCTTAGTTTTCCCATTAAATAATCACAATATAAAACAATGGGAAGATTTATTATGGAGTTTGCTTGAATCTAATGATATTAATTTAGCAGATGTTGAATATAAAAAATCCCAAAAAGTTTTATTTAATAATAAAGGCGAAGGAAGGCTTTACCTTTTTAAAATTAAATAATATTATATAAATACATAGGTAAATAATGATTATGGAGATTTTCAAATCTACGTTTACAATCTTATTCTTCGATATTTGATATCTAACTTTATTCCCAGTCAATTTTATTTTTTTCAACGATAATAAAATTTTTAGGCAAGTTTATAAATACACCGGAGGGCAATCATTGTGGCGGTTTCGTGGGCCGCGTTTTCCGGCTCCTCTTCTAAACTTGATGCCTGCTTTTATTTCCCAGGCTTTGCCTCTTACAGCATAGGTATCGTTGTTTAACATTCGAGTAAATGATGGATTATAAATACCTTCTACAAAGGGTACAATAAAATTGCTGATGTAAAAATCGTATCCTGCTCCTAATGATGTAGAAATATTAAGCGGGGAGAAGCCCACAGGAGCTCCTCCCTGCGAAAATAAATATTCTGCGCGTGGCCCTGCAACAATGTATGGTGCACCGGAATAAAAATCAGCGCGCAGTTTTAGTAATACATTTAATGATAAATAATCGGTTTTGCTTGTAAAGCTATTGCCGGAAATTAAATCGGTTCCTCTTGCTCCCTTTTGATTGTATTGCCCTTCAAAAATCCAGGTAAAAGCTTCGTGATCGCCCCATTCGGTATAAAGGCTTCCGTTGCCACCAATTTTGTAATTCATGCGCTGCGTAACATCCAGTGGTTTAAATTCCCATTTTTGATTGGCAAATGTTGCACCACCTGCTAAGCCAATATATTTCAATTGAGCAAAACTATTTAGCGTAACGAAACTAAAAATTATAACAAGAAGTTTTTTCACGATTTAATTTTTTATGCGCTTGCCACTTCTGCTTCAGGAGCAATTTTCTTTACCAATCCTTGTAAAACTTTACCGGGACCAACTTCTGTAAAATGAGTAGCACCATCAGCTACCATTTGCTTCACTGATTGTGTCCAACGCACCGGAGCGGTTAATTGTGCAATTAAGTTTTTCTTTATTTCTTCAGGATTGCTAACTGCATTTGCAGTTACGTTTTGGTAAACCGGACATATAGGCTGTGAAAAATGTGTAGCATTTATAGCTGCTTCCAATTCTACGCGTGCAGGCTCCATTAAAGGGGAGTGAAATGCACCGCCCACCGGTAAAACCAATGCACGTTTTGCACCTGCTGCTTTTAATGCTTCGCAAGCTTTATTTACAGCTTCAATTTCTCCTGATATAACTAATTGCCCGGGGCAGTTGTAGTTTGCTGCAACTACAATTCCATCAATAGAAGCACAAATTTCTTCTACTTTACTGTCTTCCATACCAAGCACAGCTGCCATGGTAGATGGTATTGCTTCGCAAGCTTTTTGCATAGCCAAGGCACGTTGATATACAAGTTTTAATCCGTCTTCAAAGCTTAAAGCACCGTTGCCTACCAAAGCAGAAAATTCACCTAAAGAGTGTCCTGCTACCATATCGGGTTTAAAGCTATCACCTAAAGTTTTTGCAAGAATTACAGAATGAAGAAAAATAGCAGGTTGTGTTACTTTGGTTTGCTTTAACTCTTCTTCAGTACCGTTAAACATTATATCGGTTATACGGAAGCCAAGAATTTCATTTGCTTTTTCGAATAACTCTTTTGCTAACAAATTGTTTTCGTAAAGGTCTTTTCCCATGCCTGGAAACTGTGAACCTTGTCCCGGAAAAATGTATGCTTTCATTTGTTTAATTTTTTAAGTTAAAATGTTTTAAGGTATTAATGTTAATTGAAAATTAAAAGATTACAGATTGCAAATTGTAAAATTTTAAACTCTAAATTCTAAAAATCATAATTCAAAAATTTCTTTTCGTCTTTGTTCTTTTATCTATATATCTGTTTTCTGTCTTCTGGTAACTGATAACTGATAACTGATAACTGCCAACTGCCGACAGACTAACTAAGCCTGCTTCCAATTAAACTGATAAATTCTTTGCGAGTAGGTTCTTTTAAAAACTCTCCTGTAAAAGCCGATGTAGTAGTAACTGAATTTTGTTTTTGTATTCCCCGCATTTGCATACATAAATGTGAACATTCAATTACTACAGCAACACCAAGCGGATTTAGTGTATTATGTATGCAATCTCTAATTTGATTGGTTAATCTTTCCTGCACTTGTAATCTTCTGGCAAAAGCATCCACCACACGAGGTATTTTACTTAAGCCTGTTATTTTGCCATTAGGAATATAGGCAACATGCGCCTTACCAAAAAATGGCAATAAATGATGTTCGCACATTGAATAAACTTCAATATCTTTCACAATTACCATTTGTGAATAGTCTTCATCAAACATGGCCGAGCGTAAAATATCTTCAGGATTTATATCGTAGCCATGAGTTAAAAATTGCATAGCTTTGGCAACACGCTCAGGAGTTTTTAATAATCCTTCGCGATTTGGATTTTCTCCAATTTCAGCAATTATTTTTTCATAAAATGAGGCAATTTTTTCAATTTTTTTTTGGTCATATTTATCAATTTTAATATAACCTTCATTGCCGTTAAATTCCGTATTTTCTGTCATTACAATTGTTTTATTCTCCGTAATATTCAACAAAATTATTTTCTGTTTCGTACAATTTTATGGCATGTAGTTTACAATTATACTTTTCAATTTCAGGAGCTAATCTTTTCCAAATTTCGATGGCTATATTTTCAGTACTTGCCATTTTATCTTTCATCCATGGTACGTCTAAATTGATGTTTTTATGGTCAAGTTCTTCAACAACATGCTTTTTAATAAGTTTACTTAATAGTTTTAAATCCATTACAAAACCGGTGTCAGGATGAGGCGTTCCTTTAACCGTTACATAAATTTGAAAATTATGTCCATGCCAATTGGCATTGGCGCATTTTCCAAAAACTTCTTCGTTTTTTTCTTTGCTCCAATTGGGGTTATAAAGCTTATGAGCAGCATTAAAGTGCTCTTTTCGAGTTAGGTAAATCATATTTTAGTTTCAAGTGCTGCAAAGGTAACTAAAATTTAGAATGGCTAAAAAAGCTTAATTTTGCCCATGCAAAGTTTATTAGTTGCTGCCACGAACAAAGAAGTAGAAAATTTGCTTAAAGCCTTTAATTTTATTGAAAAGAAAAGCGCTCAATTAAGCTCATACACCTATAAATCTCAACAGATAGATGTGTTAATTACAGGCGTTGGAATTCATGCAACAGCATTTAGTTTGGGAAAGTATCTTTCAGAGAAATATCAATTCGCTATAAATTCTGGTATTGCGGGTAGTTTTAATCGTACTATTGATTTAGGAACGGTTGTAAATATTTACAGCGATTGCTTTGCAGAATTAGGTGTTGAAAATGATAAAGATTTTATTTCAATATTCGATTTAGGCTTGTTGGATAAAAATAATTTTCCATTTGAAAACGGGTGGGTTAAAAATAAATGGAATTTGAAAAATTCAGTTGTTGATATTTTGCCTAAAGTTTCAGGTATTACGGTAAACAAAGTTCACGGCAATGAGGAAAATATTGAAAAAGTTTTTCAATTATTTCATCCTTATACCGAAAGTATGGAAGGTGCAGCTTTTTTATATGCTTGCAGAATGGAAAATATTCCTTGTGTTCAAATTAGAAGCATTTCTAATTATGTTGAAAAACGAAACAGAGAAGCATGGAATATTCCATTAGCTCTGCAAAATTTACATCAAACTATTTTAACTATTTACGATAATTTTTAAGCCATGCATTTAAGTTTAGGTTTTTCTTCTTGTCCCAACGATACTTTTATTTTTGATGCCATGGTGCATGGAAAAATTGATACAGAAGGTTTGTCCTTTACTGTTCTCATGCACGATGTAGAAGAGTTAAATCAAATGGCATTTAGAAATCAATTGGATATTACCAAACTAAGTTATCATGCCTTAGCTTATTTAACCGATGAGTATCAATTGCTGGATGCCGGAAGTGCATTGGGTTTTGGAGTTGGTCCCTTGCTTGTTGTGAAAAAAGACAGTCAGGCATTGCAAAAAGATAAAGAAGAATGGAAAGTTGCAATTCCGGGAAAATACACTACGGCTAATTTTTTATTAAGCATTGCCTATCCTGAAATAAAAAATAAAACTGAATTACTTTTTTCAGAAATAGAGAAAGGTGTATTAGAAGGAACATTTGATGCCGGTTTACTCATTCATGAAAATCGTTTTACATACGAACAGCGAGGATTGCAAAAGGTGGCAGATTTAGGAGAGTTTTGGGAAAAGTATGCAGGTGCAGCTATTCCATTAGGTGGCATTGTAGTAAAGAGAAATTTACCTGAAGATGTAAAGCAAAAAATAAATCGTGTATTGAGAAGAAGTGTAGAGTACGCCTTTGCAAATCCTAAAGCTTCGTATGAATATGTTAAAGCAAACGCTCAAGAAATGGAAGAAGAAGTAATGTATAAGCATATTAATTTATATGTAAATCAATTTTCCTTAGATTTGGGAGTAGAAGGTAAACGTGCAGTAAAAACTTTGTTTGATATGGCTAAGGAAAAAAAGATAATTGAGAAGATGAGAGAGGATATTTTTATATAAGATAAAGGATATAAAGAGAAAAGGTGAAAGATATTTAAGATTTAAGAATTAAGATTTATGATTTCTTTATTCGTTTTAATTTGTACACAAGTAATTTCCAATCTTTAATTTGTAATTTGTAATTTTTAATTAAAACTTTAATAATTTTCAAACCTTAATACTAATAAACAAAATGATTGTAGTAACAGGAGCCGCAGGATTTATAGGTAGTTGTTTAGTTGCTAAGCTAAATGCCGAAGGCTATACAGATATTGTAATTGTAGATGATTTTTCGCGCGATGACAAAAAGCCCAATTATGAAAATAAAAAGATTGTTGCAAAAGTTCATCGTGATGAATTTCCAAATTGGTTGCGTGATAACAGAGATAAAGTAAGTTTTGTATTTCACTTGGGAGCACGAACCGATACTACCGAATTTGACAAAAGTATTTTTGACAAACTGAATGTAAATTACAGTAAAGAAATATGGAATTTATGTGCCAATAACAGAATTCCTTTAGTATATGCATCCTCTGCAGCTACTTACGGTTTGGGAGAGTTTGGCTATAGCGATAATCATGAAGTGGTTGAAAAACTTAAGCCACTTAACCCTTATGGCGATTCGAAGAATGAATTTGATAAATGGGTTTTAAAACAAACACTTACTCCTCCTTTTTGGGCTGGTTTAAAGTTTTTTAATGTGTATGGCCCAAATGAATATCATAAAGGTCGCATGGCCTCAGTTATATTTCATGCCTTTAATCAAATACAAGAAAAAGGACAGGTAAGATTATTTCGCTCACACAATCCTAAATACAAAGATGGTGAACAGTTACGCGATTTTGTATATGTAAAAGATGTAACAGAAGTGTGTTTGTTCTTAATGAAAAATAAACCGGCAAGCGGAATATATAATTTGGGTTCCGGTAAAGCGCGCACATTTTTAGATTTAGCTAAAAACACTTTTTATGCATTAGGCAAAGAACCTAAAATTGAATTTATAGATACTCCGGCAGATATACGCGATAAATATCAGTATTTTACCGAAGCTGATATGAGCAAGCTAATAAATGCTGGATATAACAAAGCTTTTACCTCTCTGGAAGAAGGTGTAAAAGATTATGTGCAGAATTATCTTTTACCTAAAAAGTACTTTTAAAAATATTCCTTACTTTTGACGACCTTATAAAGCAAACACACATGAGAAAGATACAATTCAGAGAAGCACTTCGCGAAGCCATGAGCGAAGAAATGCGTAGAGATGAACGCATTTTTTTAATGGGCGAAGAAGTTGCTGAATATAATGGCGCTTACAAAGTAAGCCAGGGTATGTTGGATGAATTTGGTCCTAAGCGCGTTATTGATACTCCAATTGCAGAACTTGGTTTTGCCGGTATAGGAGTAGGTGCAGCCATGAATGGATTACGTCCAATCATAGAATTTATGACCTTTAATTTTTCATTGGTAGCTATTGACCAAGTTATAAATTCTGCTGCTAAAATGTACCAAATGAGTGGTGGACAATTTAATATTCCTATAGTTTTCAGAGGGCCAACGGCTTCTGCCGGACAATTGGCGGCTCAACACTCTCAAGCCTTTGAAAGCTGGTATGCAAACTGTCCCGGATTAAAAGTAGTGGTACCATCAAATCCATACGATGCGAAAGGCTTGTTAAAATCTGCCATTCGTGACGATGACCCTGTTATTTTTATGGAATCGGAACAAATGTATGGCGATGTTGGTGAAGTACCGGATGGGGAATATCTATTACCAATCGGTAAAGCAGATATTAAAAGAGAAGGAACGGATGTTACCATTGTTTCATTTGGTAAAATAATTAAAACAGCCTATGCTGCCGCAGAAGAATTAGCAAAAGAAGGAATTAGTGTTGAAATTGTTGATTTAAGAACGGTTCGTCCTATTGATTATGAAACAATAATTAACTCCGTTAAAAAAACAAACCGATTAGTTATTGTTGAAGAAGCATGGCCACTTGCAAGTATAGCATCAGAAGTAGCTTTTGCTGTTCAGCGCGATGCATTCGATTACCTCGATGCTCCCATCAGAAGAATTACAACGGCTGATACACCGCTTGGATACGCTCCTACACTTGTAGCTGAGTTCTTGCCTAATCCGGAGCGTGTTATCAAAGCCGTTAAACAAGTTATGTATGTAGCTTAATAAGCTTGTTTTAAATAGATTAATCCTCCGCTTATCGGAGGATTTTTATTTTCGTTTTTTTTAGTATGTTTGCAGCCCCAAAATTGGGTTAATACAGTTGAAATTCAATTTGTAAAGTAACTATTAACAAATAAATAAACCACACAATTTAGCGTTATGAATGATTTAGTAATTTATTTAGTACCAACCTTAGGAATTATCGGTTTAATTATTATGGCTGTTAAATCAGCATGGATTTCTAAACAAGATGCCGGTGAATCAAACATGCAGGAATTAGCCGGATATATAGCAAAAGGGGCTTTAGCCTTTTTAAAAGCTGAATGGAAAATATTGTCTTATTTTGTTGTTATTGCAGCCGTATTATTGGCTTGGTCCGGAACAACGGTAGAAACTTCTAGTCCAATTATTGCCATATCATTTATCATTGGAGCTGTGTTTTCGGCCTTTGCGGGTTATATAGGCATGAATATAGCTACTAAATCCAATGTTCGTACCACTCAAGCTGCACGTACCAGCTTATCAAAAGCTTTACAAGTTTCGTTTACAGGTGGTTCTGTAATGGGTATTGGTGTTGCAGGCTTAGCTGTATTAGGCTTAGGTTCATTATTTATCGTATTTTACAATATGTATGTGGTAAGTACCGGTGCAGGTGTAAATGGTATTGAAATGGAAAAAGCATTAGAAGTATTAGCCGGATTCTCATTGGGCGCTGAATCGATTGCTTTATTTGCACGTGTAGGAGGCGGTATATATACCAAAGCAGCTGACGTAGGAGCAGATTTAGTTGGTAAAGTAGAAGCAGGAATACCAGAAGATGATGTTCGTAATCCTGCCACTATTGCAGATAATGTAGGTGATAATGTAGGTGATGTTGCCGGAATGGGTGCTGATTTATTTGGTTCGTATGTGGCAACCATATTAGCAACCATGGTATTAGGAAGAGAAATTGTTTCAAACGATAATTTTGGAGGCATTGCACCTGTATTGTTACCTATGGTTATTGCAGGTGTAGGTTTAATATTCTCTATAGTAGGGATGATGTTTGTACGTGTAAAAGATGAAAATGGTAATGTACAAGCCGCATTAAATATGGGAAATTGGTCGTCTATAATATTAACGGCTGTAGCATCATTTTTTATCGTTAAGTGGATGTTACCGGAAACTATGAATATAAGAGGGGTTGAGTTTACCAATACGCAAGTGTTTTTATCCATTGCGCTTGGATTAGTGGTAGGCGCATTAATGAGCATCATTACCGAGTATTACACTGCAATGGGCAAACGTCCTGTAAATTCAATTATAAAGCAATCTGCAACCGGTCATGCAACTAACATTATTGGAGGTTTATCAGTTGGTATGGAAAGTACTGTTATGCCAATATTAGTATTAGCAGCAGGAATTTATGGTTCGTATGCATTAGCCGGATTATACGGTGTAGCCATTGCAGCAGCAGGTATGATGGCAACCACAGCCATGCAATTAGCCATTGATGCTTTTGGCCCCATTGCCGATAATGCAGGTGGTATTGCAGAAATGAGCCAGTTGCCCGAAGAGGTTCGTCATCGCACCGATAATTTAGATGCAGTAGGTAATACCACAGCAGCTACAGGAAAAGGTTTTGCAATTGCTTCAGCGGCATTAACATCATTAGCATTATTTGCTGCCTTTGTAGGAGTTGCAGGAATTAATGCCATAGATATTTACAAAGCTGATGTGTTGGCAGGATTATTCATTGGTGCTATGATTCCATTTATATTTTCTTCATTGGCTATTGCAGCAGTTGGTCGTGCAGCCATGGATATGGTAAACGAAGTGCGCAGACAGTTCCGCGAAATTCCGGGAATAATGGAATACAAAGCTAAGCCTGAATATGAAAAATGCGTTGAGATATCTACCAAAGCAAGTATTAGAGAAATGGTGCTACCCGGTGCTATTGCATTAATCGTACCGGTTATTGTAGGATTTATTTTTGGCCCGGAAGTATTAGGAGGTGTATTAGCAGGGGTTACAGTTTCAGGAGTATTAATGGGAATGTTTCAAAATAATGCAGGTGGCGCATGGGATAATGCTAAAAAATCTTTTGAAAAAGGGGTAGAGATAAATGGTCAGATATATTACAAAAAATCAGAACCGCACAAAGCTTCAGTAACAGGTGATACCGTTGGAGACCCATTTAAAGATACTTCTGGCCCTTCGATGAATATCTTGATTAAATTAATGTCAATAGTATCGCTAATCATTGCTCCTCACATTGCTGTAGATGCAAATCATGAACATAATGATAATACTAATACAGCCCATGTAATTGCTCCTGCCGTTTTACAAGATGGTAATTACATAGTTGATACTGAAAGTGCACAATTAGAGTGGATAGGTAAAAAAGTAGGAGGGCAACATAATGGTACTGTAAAAATTGCTTCGGGAAATTTATTGGTTGAAAATGGAGTATTTACCGGTGGTGAATTTATTATTGATATGAATTCAATAGTTTGCTTAGATATTCCTGCCGATGATGAAAACAATGCAAAATTGGTAGGCCATTTAAAAGCTCCTGATTTTTTTAATGTTGACTCATTTCCTCAAGCAAAGCTAAACATTACCGGAGTTGAAACCATAGAAGGAAATTCGTATAAAGTTAAAGCCGATTTAACCATTAAAAATATTACCAATGAAATAAATTTTGTGGCTCGCATTATTCAAATGGGCGATGAAGTATTAATGGCTGAATCATTATTTAATGTAGATAGAACAAAGTATGGCATAAAGTTCAAATCAAAAACTTTCTTTAGTGAATTTGCCGATAACTTTATACATGACGATATGTATTTTAACATACGCCTGATGGCAAAAAAATAAATGTTGTAACATCAAAATAAAAACTCCCGGCAAAATGTCGGGAGTTTTTTTGTTTAAAAATTTTTGTAAAAAATTTGCATATATATAATTGCCTTGTGTTTTTAGGTAAAAACACAGGTAATGCGCTCATCTAAAAAAGTAGCGCTTAAATTAATTTTTATGAAAAAAGATTTAAGTATTTTTAGTGTTGCAGCAATAATTTTTTTTGCTTGCAATAAAGTTGACGATCAATTTTATGGTCAAAAATTTACATCAAGTACAACTAAAAGTAATGTTGAAAACAATAACGAAAAAGTAGGCCCGGGTCATTGGACTCCATGGATTTATGATTATAGTCCTGATGAAAATGGAAAATAGAATTGTAAAAAAGGCTCAGCCAAAAACTGTCAATTATGGATTCCCGGAATTGCAACTATGGAGAGTTTGGATAATGCAATAAATTCAGGCCCAGAGGCATTGGCAAATTTTTTCTTAAATGAAATTGATGGTACCGAACTTGAATTTATAAAAGACGATAGAGAAGTTTATGCTAAATTTACATCAGGCGATTTACATGCACAAAAAATGGTGTATGAAGATAGAATAATGTACCGTTTTTATGAAATTATAGATAATAATGAAGTAAATTATAAGTTTTTTAAAGTAGAATTATAATTATTAAAGCGGAGAATTTTCTCCGCTTTCTAAAAGCAACTATATGATACAATTTATAATAATACTTTTTTTATTTGTTACGCTAAACTCCTGCGCACAGCCTGAAAAAATATATTCTACCATATATGTTAAAGACACTTTGGAAATAAACACATATAATACACCACCGCTTAAATTAAGAGAAGATTTAATAGTTAAAATTAATCAGGATGATTATTTAAAAATAGATGATAATTATAATAAAGTAATATTGTTATATAACCTAAAAACACAAGATTTTGATACCATACATGTTCAAAAAATATGGAGCCAAATTGATGCATTTTACAAAGTGCATTGTTCATATATTCACAATTTAGATAGTATATACGTAGCAACCAATAACAATAAAATTCTTTTAATTAATCAAAATGGTGAAGTGAAAAAAAGCTGGAGTTATCCACATTTTACCAACGAAGGCGATGCTTTGGAAATTGCAAATGATACAAAGCTATATTATTTTCATAATACAAAAGAAATTTATTTTATACAGCGTCTAATTTCAAAAAATCCGCTAAAAGAATATTCAAATAAAAATATCGTTCAGGCAAATTTTGATGATAATAATTCAAGGCTAATTAAGATAAAATCGTTTGCACCATATTATAACTGTGCATACAACTATAGATCAATTTTATATCCTTCACCTAGATTACACTTTAATAATGAAGATAGTTTATTCATTTTAATTTATTCAAAATGCGATAGCTTTTATGTTTATAATATGAATGGAAATTTAAAATCATCAGTTCCAATAAATAGTAAGTATAAAACACCATTCTTAAAATATGATTTTAAAAAGGCTAAAGAAGATCCGTTATATATTGATAAATTTTTAATTGAATGTCCTTTGGTATATTCATTATTATGGGACAAGTATCGAAAATTGTACTATGTAATATACAGGCATAGGATTAACTATAAGGAAGAAAATGGTACAGTAAATTCGTATATTGATGCTGATTTTTCATTACTAATATTTGATAGTAATTTTAATAAGTTAAACGAAGTTGTATATAATAATAATTATACCTTTAGTTTTTCCAATCCGGGAATATTTGTTATGAAAGAAGGTTTAGCCATTGGAATTAATCATGAATTTCAACCTCATTTAAAAGAAAACAAATTAAAATATATAATTTTAGATATAGATAAATATGTTAATTAAGCAATTATTTATAATATTCATTGCAATATCAGTTCCAATTAATGAGCAAACAGAAAGATTTAATAATTTAAATGCATTAATAAAAACCTATTCTAAAAACAGTAAAGATTTAAAAAATAAAAAATTAGCAATCGTTGTTATTAAGCAACAAATGTGTATGTATTGTGTTAAAAAGCTTTATGAATATTGTAAAACAAATAAAAGTAACAATATAGTATATTTAATAAACGAAGATATAGTAAATAATAACGATGAAGATATTCTAAAAAATGAAAGAAATATCATTGTTCCGAATGCCGTAATTATGAGAAGAGATATAGGAATTTCGTCACTGGGTATAGTAGAGGTACATGAAAATAAAATAGTGTCAATTAAACAACTAAATATAGATAATATTGATAAAAATTTGAACGAAATAATTAAAAAATATAATTAAAAATCTACAATAAACTATTGTATAAATTTTTGGGAAATGAGGATGGCATTTAAAATGTTTCTACTTACCGCAGGCAATTTCGTAATTGAAGATTCATTCGTCTTTTGTAAAGCATAAAATTTTTAAATTGCGTAATTTGAGCTAAAATTACCCATTAATTATTTCAAATTATCAGTATTAATAAACTTTAAAGTGAAAATTTATCTCCTCATATTTTTAATAACAATATTAAATATTGCTTGTAAAAATAATCGCGAAAAAGAGTCTGATATTAACTCAGACTCTTTTTTGATGAATCTAAAAACAGATAGTATTACAATTGTAAATCCATCTAAAATATTAAATACTAAATTAGATTGGAAGTTAAAAGATTATTTTTCTTTTAATAACGATATTTATTTTATTGGTGATAATTCTAATGACAGCATTTTTATAATTAAAAATTTTAATACCATTGTTGCTAAATTAAAATATCCTGAAAATTATCGTGTATCCAATAATGCCCCTTTTGTAACACTTCACGATTCAACATTTTATTTTTTAGCTGCTTTTTCAGGAAATTTATTCAAATATAAAATGGGTGCAGATACAACTATTGTTTTAGTTGATTCTTTATACAAAAATAAAATATTTAGTACATTAGGATTAAGTATTGCTTTTTATCCGGTTAATAATACTTTCAACAAACAAATATTCATTATCAATAATGAGCTTTATTTTAAAACCATGCCGGCTATATATAATGATTTTATAGAAGAAGAAAATGGTTTGTTTTATGAAAATGAATATAACTATCCAATAGTTGCAAAATATAATTTTTCAAATAAATCTATTGATACTTTAAGTCTTAGAGTACCTTCAGTTCCTGATTATTTAAAAAGAGGTATTTATTCTAGTTTTTATTTGTGTTTTTTAGATTCTCAAATTGTTTGTAATAATCCTTCTAATAATTATTTATCATTTAATTTAACAGATAGCAGAATCTCTTATTCTCAATTATATTCTAAATTTCATCAACCATACAAATCATTGTCTGAAAATGACGACATATTTCATTATTACTATAATGAGCCCTTTTATGGTCAAATAATTTTTAATCCTCACAATAAATTAAAAGCACAACTTTACTTTCATAAACAACACAATAAAAAATTTCAAGGGAAAGGCATGGATGTTCGACCAAAGAATTTAATGATAATTAATGAAAAAAATCAATTGATAGATGAAATTATCGTTCCTGATAGCCTTTCAGGTTTTCATAAATTTGCTCATAAAAACGAATTTTATTTTTCAAAAGCCTTAAACAACGACTCTCTAATTACTTTTTATAAATTTACTTTTATAAAAAGTAATTAATTTATTCATGATTCAAATAAATAATCTTACCGCTAAATATAAGCATCAAATTGTATTAAACAATGTTACTCTTTCATTTGATGAAGGTGAAAGAGTAGCATTAATAGGGGTAAATGGAAGCGGAAAAACTACTCTTTTAAAGTGTATTTCCGGATTAAATAAAAACTATGTGGGTAATATTTATTACTCAGATAAAACAATTGGATTTTTATTTGATGAAATTAAGATAAACAACTATTTAACGGTAAAAGATTTTTTTAAGATTTATGATATAGTGCCTAATACAACTACTGAAAAGTTTATATGTTTTGATGAGTTTAAAAATAAAAAGTTTAATCAATTATCTTTAGGATATAAAAAAAGAGCAGCATTTTTAAGTATTATAAATAAAGATATTTTACTATTGGATGAACCTTTTAACGGATTAGATTTTAAGTCAACTGACATAATAATTGATTACATTACAAATGAATTAAAAAATAAAACTATTTTAATTTCAACTCATCAAATTTCACACCTCGAAAATTTATGTACTCATATTATATTTATTCATAAAGGGAAAGTATCACAAAAATTTACAATGGATGAGATGCTACAAAAATATTCAAACATAAAAATTGCTGCTGATGAGATATATGCAAAATTGGGATAAGCTCTTTTATATTACTTGTAAAAACAAAGGATTTTTATTTTTATGGTGCTACATTCTATTTTTTATATTCTTTATAAATTATACAAATGAAGTTAGTTTTTTAACGGATTACAGCGCTACATATATCATGTTTTGGGGTATTCTTATTTGGCTTGGATTTGAATTTAATGGAGTTTTTACAAATAATATCATTCAGCAATTTTTGGTAAATTTAACCTATAGAACATCCTATTTATTTTATTACATAGCATTATTATTCTTAATTTCTGTGGCAATAGTGTTGCTAAATTTATTGGGTTATGGAGTTGCTTATTTAATTAAAGAAGAACAAATTTTATTTTCATATTTAATAGCTCCCTCAATTAAAAGTTTAATGGTATTATGTGTTTTAAGTTATCTTTTATTGTTGTTTACTTTTTATTTTCAATCGTTTTTTAAAGCATTTGTTTTTTTCTATGTATATCAAATTTTAGAACAAATAATTAATAAAATACTTCTAAAATTCAATTTTGAATTTAATTATTTACCTTTAAAATTTTTAGAAACATTTTTTAATTCAAGTATAACATTGAGTAATACGCTGCTTGTACTTTCATTCTGTTTATTTTTAATATACTCCAATTATTATGTTTTTTCAAAGAAAAGTTATTGAAAAATTAGCACATTAATTAAAAAAATTAATGTACAACATTAAAATCATCAATTCGTATTTTCAACATAAGTTTGATAAAGCAACAAGTATTTCAAAACACTATCCTGTCAGCGGAGGCTCCATTAATAATACTTATATCATTGAATTAACAAACGGACAAGCGTTTTTTATAAAGGAAAATACCATAGCTTTTTATAATAATTTTTATCAGGAAGAATTAGGGCTAAATTATCTTCGAAATAAATCTTCACTATATGTGCCTCGGGTTTATGCTTTATTAAAAGACGAAAGCAAAGCTTATCTAATATTGGAAAAATTAGATAAACAGCCTGAAACAAATTTATTTTATGCATTATTGGGAAAAGGTTTGGCAGAGCTGCATTTAAATACGGCAGATTCGTTTGGTTGGGAAATCAATAATTATATAGGTAGTTTATCTCAATCAAACAAACAATATTTAAGTTGGAACGATTTTTTTATTAATGAACGTTTAGAACCCTTATTTAATTGGTGTTATAACAACAAATTTTTAGAAACTTCTTTTTTGCCTCTAATAGAAAATTTATTTAAACATTTAGATTCCATTTTCCCAAAAGAAAAACCTGCCTTATTGCATGGAGATTTTTGGACAGGTAACCGAATGGCAACAAACAAAGGCGCTGCTATTTTTGACCCTTCTGTTTATTATGGTCATCGCGAAATGGATATAGCCATGGCTAATCTGTTTGGCCGTTTACCTAATGAATTTTACATGGCTTATAATGAAGTATATCCTTTAGAAAAAGATTTTAAAAGCCGAATAGATATATGTAATTTATATCCGCTTTTGGTGCATGCTCGTTTATTCGGTAAATCATATATGTCAGATATAATAAGTATTTTAAATCAATTCAAATAAAAAAGGGAAGTTTTTAACTTCCCTTTTTTATTTACTCTTACTGAATTATTATTCGTTTATTTATTCGGTCATTTCCTATTTGAACATTTACCAGGTATATTCCTTTTTGAAGCGATGTTAAATCCATTTGCTTGTTATATGGGCCGCTGTAATTACCAAGATTTTCTTCATAAACGGTTTTGCCTAATAAATCAGTAACTGTAATAATTACATTTGCTTCATTAATTAATTCAAATGAAACATTAAACATACCATTGTTGGGGTTAGGATAAATGGCTACATCTGTTAAAGCATTTCCTTCTGCAATGCCATTTACAACCGTAATTAATACTGTATCAGATGAAGTAGAACAACCAAAAGAATTGGTAGCAATAATATGATAATTACCCGAATTAGTGGCTGTATAAGTCAAACCATTTGCCCCGTTTATGGCATTACCATTAAAATACCATTGTAAGTCATATCCATTCATATTGGTGTTAAGTGTATTGCCTACAATCCAAAAAGTAGGTTTGGGAGGATTTTCAACAAAAGTTATATTAAACGTATTACTGTTGGTAGTACATCCAAATTGATTGCTTACTTTAACCCAATAATTGCCTGAATTATTAGTTACTACTAAAAATGAGTCAACAGCATTAAACAAAGCGGTTGTGTCTTTATACCATTGATAAACATATCCGCCCGGAACTGTTAGTGTAATGGGTTGATTTTCGCATACAGAATCATTAGGGCTTGCACTGATTGGTAATACCGGAGGAACAGCATAAACAACTACAGTATCCGAATCGGTAACACTATTTATAACAGCAGTGCCAATTGTATAAGTACCTGAAACTCCACCACCGCTAAAGTTAAAGGTACCGGTTGAGGTTGGGTTGATAGTGAAAATTCCTAAATTATCATTTTGACTTATAGCATCTGCATCCCAAAATTGGATTGTATATGGAGCATTGGGTAAAGGAATGTTTAAATTACTCCATGTTCCTGTCATAGAGTTTGAAATCTCTGTTGAAGTATGAACGATTACTGAACTATTATCTCTTAATTCAAAAAATAAATCAGGATCACCTGTACATCCAAAAAAGTTAGGTTCTTCTACATCGCCACACCAATTGGTATTAGAGCCAACATTAAATGTTACGTTATTTAAACGATACTGTAATACTTGTGTAGTTTGTGTTACAACATAGCTACCTGCATTTGGGTAATTTTGTACGGGAGGGTTTTCTGCTGTGCTTGTATTTCCATTCCCGAAATTCCAATTATAAGTATATAATGGATTTCCATTGCTAGCAATAACTGGTGAAAAAGATGTTGAGTGAGGCGCACAGCCTTGAGGATTGGCTATAGTAAACGCTGAGTTGCCTGAAGGATTAGGGTTGATTTTTAAAATAATGGTAGTTGATTCGTTTTGCGTAGTAACTCCACCAATCGATTGAGGTGTTACAGTTACTTGAAAATAAACTATAACGGTGTATGTTCCAGGAAACTGAGGAGTACCACAAACTCTGGCACAACCATGTTCATTGCCTGCACTTGGATGATAAGTGTTATTAGGGCTGTTAGTTTGCCAATTTAAACCGGCTGGTAAACCTGATACATTTAAAATTTTTAATTCATCTAAATGAACCATTTGTGTAACAGGAATGGTAACTTGAAAATTTTCCGGCATATAAAATGTTATATCTTCACTATAAGCTTGTCCAACAAATCCTTCAGGCATAGAATCGGCAGGGCATGTAGTTGGAAATGCAGGTGTAATTACACAATTTGTGTTGATAACACAACCCGGACATTGAGCATTTACCTTATTGATAAAAAATAAAACTGTAAATGCCATTAAAAGCGTGTAAATTTTATTCATAGATATAGTTTTAGTTAAGTAATAATACAAAAAATAAAAATGCGGGACAAGTGCCCCGTATAAAAATTAGATTAAACTATATTTTTTTACTTATTAATTTCAGAAATAATCGATTCAATGGAATAGCCTTCAGCTTCTGCTTTATAATTTCTTACAACACGATGGCGAAGAATTGGCAATGCAACGGCTTTTACATCTTCAATGTCGGGTGAATATTTGCCATTGGTAGCAGCATGGCATTTTGCTCCTATTACTAAAAATTGCGAAGCACGTGGGCCGGCTCCCCAATCAATAAATCGTTTTACCACTTCGGGGGCAAATTCTCCGTTAGGTCTTGTTTTAGCGGTTAGTTTTACGGCATATTCCAACACGTTGTCGGCAACCGGCATTTTACGAATCAAATTTTGGAAAAAGATAATTTCTTCACCGCTTAAAATTTTGTTTAATGTAATTTGTTGGTCGGTAGTAGTATATTTTACAATTGAAAGCTCTTCTTCGTATTTGGGATAATCAAGTAAAACATTAAACATAAAACGGTCTAATTGAGCCTCGGGTAGGGGATAGGTTCCTTCTTGTTCAATCGGGTTTTGTGTGGCTAATACAAAAAATGGATCAGGCAAAGGATAACGTTTTCCAGCTGCCGTAACGGCTTTTTCTTGCATTGCTTCCAGTAATGCGGCTTGTGTTTTGGGAGGAGTACGATTTATCTCATCTGCTAAAATAATATTGGCAAAAAGAGGCCCTTTAATAAATTTGAATTGACGGTTTTCGTCTAATATTTCAGAACCTATAATATCCGATGGCATTAAATCCGGTGTAAACTGAATGCGATTAAAACTTAATCCCAATACATCAGAAATGGTATTTACCAATAAGGTTTTAGCAAGTCCCGGAACTCCAACTAATAAACAATGTCCTTTACTAAATATCGAAATTAAAACTTGATTTACAACTTCATCTTGTCCAACTATTACTTTAGCGATTTCTTTTTTTAGCTCTTTAAACTTTTGAGCAAAAGCATCAATGGCCGCGGCATCAGATGTGTACATATGATTAATTTTTTAAATATCTATGGGGTTTTGGGGAATTCAAATGTTTCAAATTTACAGAAAGAATATTCAGGTACAATTCTTAAATATGTTGATTGAAGTTTTTTACTGATCCACTTACGTGTAATTTCGTTTTGTTTAAATGCTAAGGCTGCTTCTTGTAAACGTTGATAGTCGTCTTTTAAATTAGCGCGATGAGGTTCAGTACGAGTTTTTAAATACAAGATTCGATAGGCTTGTTTGCCTCCTTGCGTTTGAAATAACTGCGGTTCTGAAAATTCACCTACTTTTAATTTATCAATAACAAAAAATAGGCTTGGTTCTATTTGATTCATTTCAAAACGGGTGGTTCCATTTTGAGGGTTTACAAGCAAACCTCCATTATCGCGTGTGCCTGCATCTTCAGAAAATCTCGTGGCTGCTTCAGCAAAACTAATGGTATCGGTTTTTAATATGGCATATACCGAATCAATTTTACTTTTCGCTTTTAAAAGGTCGCTTCCATCAAATTTGGGTGAAATTAAAATATGACGAACATTTATTTGTTCTCCTCTTCTTTCTATTAATTGCAAAATATGATAACCAAATTCTGTTTCAATAATTTTTGATACTTCACCGGGTTTTAAATTATAAGCTGCTGCTTCAAATTCGGGCACAAAGGTTCCTCTTGGTACAAGCCCAAGCTCTCCGCCTTTTCTCGCAGAGCCGGGGTCTTCGGAATATAAAACGGCTAAGGTATTAAAACTTTCGCCTTTTAAAATTCGCTCGCGAAGGGTGTTTAGTTTTTCTTTGGCTTGTTCTTTGGCTTCTTTACTTATGCTTGGATAAATTACAATTTGTCCTATTTCTACTTCTGCATTTACAAATGGGAGACTATCTTGAGGAAAACGATTGTAAAATGCTTTTACTTCGGCAGGTGTAACACTAACATTTCCCGTAATTTTTTGTTGCATTTGTTGGGTGAGTAATTGATTTTTTATGGCACTTCTAAATTCATCTTTTATGGCATTTATACTTTTTCCGTAATACTCTTCCAATTTTTTTTCAGAACCTATTTGCATCACAAAAAAACGTATGCGTCTTTCCAATTCTCCTTCTACTTGTGCTTCTGATACTATTATACTATCTTTTTGAGCTTGGTCGAGCATTAGTTTTTCAAATACTAAATCTTCTAATATTTCGCAAGGACTAATTTCGGTACTATCGCCTTCTTCTATTAACTGATTTTTTACTTGTTTAAGTTGATTGTCAATGTCGGATTGTTTGATTATTTGATTTCCAACTACTGCAACTATTTGATCTAATAGTTTACCTTTAGATTCTTGTGCGTAGGTAATAAGCGGAAATCCTACAATAATGAGCAATTTTATATGTATGTACTTAATAAATTTCAAATTCTGATTTGTTGGCTGCATCATTATAGATGTCTTGTTTCATTTTATTGATAATTTCTAATTTTCTTTTATTTACAATGATATTGCGAATATTTTCTTTTTCAAAACTAAGTGGCGAAATGCTGTTTTTAATTTTATATCCTTTTATGTTTAAAAAATAATAGCTGAGCGAATCTTCTAATTCAATTAATTTATTTTGCTTTAAAAAATCTTCTTTATTATATGTTTTGATCGGTATTTCTTTAAGTAAATCATCAAACAACAACCAGGTTTTATCATCGAGATAAAAGTTTTGTGCAAATTGAAAACAATAACTTTCTAATGCTTTTATGTCTTGAGGATTGTCGGAGGCATACCATTTTTTTAGTTTTTTAATATCCGGTGCATTTTTGGCGACTTTTATGTATCTAACTTTTACGATATTGTC
This sequence comes from Bacteroidia bacterium, assembly GCA_046299555.1. Classification (GTDB taxonomy): domain Bacteria; phylum Bacteroidota; class Bacteroidia; order JACCXN01; family JACCXN01; genus CALKJP01. Next base: position 39,626 of record JBKBHS010000003.1, on the reverse strand, counting down.
TTTTAATTCAAAATTTTGTTTGTTATTTTCATAATATTCTTCTATTTCTTCATCGCTTACAATGGTGTCAAGTAATTGATTGATTAATTCTCTTTGATAGGCGTAAATAATTAACGATCGTTTATAATCTTCTAATTGTTTATTAAAATCTTTTTGTTCATCGGTTAAATTTTCTTCTGCTTTTTTAAGTAGTAGTGTTTGTTCAATCCAGTTTTTAATATAGTTTTCAGCAATTTGTGCGCTATCATTTTGTGATACATCTGATGGTATAACATCGTTTAATTCGTCTCGATACAAGTATTTATCGTAAACTCGAGCTACGGCTTGCCGAGGAATTTCTTCATTTTTACTTAAAAAATTGCATGACCCCATAATAAATGAAACAGTTAGCAGAAATATGATGGAAAATTGTTTCATATCTATCGGGTTAAAAAAGTTTATGCCGTTTTATAACGGCATAAACTTAAAGAAATTTTATGGCTTATGGTATTATTTAACGGTTTTTAAAACATCGTAATTTACTTCTACTTTGTACTTGTTTTTTAATTCTTTTAACCATTCTTTTTCTAATTGGTTTTGATAATCAGCAGTAACTATTCCTCTTGCTTCTTTTAATGTTTTTGGTTCAGGAGCTATTTTGCGTTTTATATTTACAAAAACTACTTGATTATCGATGGTTTGATTTTTAGATAGTCCTAAATTACCTTCTAAGCTATCAATTATCTTATTATCTCCTTTTGAAAATTTACCGCTAACGATTTTTAAATTTAATTGCGAATCTGCATTTATTTGTTTTTGAATTTCATCGGTGTTGTATCCTTTTTTCTTGCTTTTTTCTATCAGCTTGCGTGTTTTATTTGCAATTGCTTCGTCTTTACAATAGAAGATATCTGCTTCTATACGTTCGCCCCACATGTAATTGTTTTTATTGGCATTATAAAATGCTTCAAGCCCAGCTGTGTCTTTAACGGCTTTTGACCATACTTTTTTATCGGTTAATTCAAATAATAAAATACCGTCACGATATTCGTTCATTAAATTTCTGAAATCAGCATATTTGTTTTCTAATTGAGCATCTTCGTAGTCAATTACAGCTTTATCGGTAAAATTTTTATATAATTTTTCTACTAAAAGCTTAATGTCGGTTGATGGTTGTAAGCTTTGTTGGGTTTCTATATACTTTGCAAAATCGGTTTGAGTATATTTTTTATCCCCAATGCTAAATAATTCTTTGTTAAGTTTGGCAGCTTTTTCGGCTTTCCATTCGCCTTTGAAAAAGGTTGAATCAATAACTTTTACAAATTCATCGCGATGCTTAAGGTTTTCTTTAAATCCATATTCTTTTTTAATTCGAGCTATAAATGATTCACGGCTTTTTTGAGATCGAGAATCTTTGGCTATTTTTTGTTTTAGCTCCGCTTTCATTTCATCAAAAGTCGGAAGCGGTTTGTAATCCAATCGTTTGATGATATGAAATCCAAATTTGGTTTGAATGATATCTGATACATCTCCGTTATTCTTTAAATTAAATGCTGCTTCTTCAAATTCAGGTACCATTTTGCCGGTACCAAACCAAGGTAATTGTCCGCCTTTCGATGCTGAACCGGGGTCGTCAGAAAATTGTTTGGCTAATTCTGCAAAGTCAACTCCTTGTTTGATTTTAGTTTGAATTTCTTCCAATTTTTGTTTAGCAGCTAAAGAGTCGGCAGCTGTTTGCATTCCGCGAGTACTTGCCATAATGTGAGCAGTAAGTATTTGACCTCTTGCCGGGCGTTTGTCAAATACTTTTAGTATATGATAACCAAAGCGCGTGCGAACAGGCATGGATACATCGCCTACTTTAGTGTTGTAGGCTGCATTTTCAAATGGATAAACCATTTGTAATGCGGTAAAATATCCTAAATTTCCACCATTATCTTTAGCTGATGGGTCGTCAGATATTTCTTTAGCAACTTTAGCAAAATCTTCTCCTTTTAATATACGCTCTCTTACTTTTAATGCTTTGTTGTAAGCGGCTAATGTATCTTTAGGCAAAGCGTTTTCATCAACTTTTATTAAAATATGGGAGGCTTTTATATCGTATTTTGAGCGTTCGTAAGCTTCTTGAATGAGCTGTTCGGTAACTTCATTGTCGGTTAAGTAAGGTTGAGCCAATTGTGTGCGATAGCCTTTCAGTTCTGTTTTAAATGCTTCGGTTGTATCCATGCCTAAATCTTCGGCTTCGGCAACTTTTAATCGAAAATTGATGTATAAGTCGAGGTATTCATTCAGCGCTTTTTCATCGTTTTGTGGTGTGCGATTATTTTTATGGTACACTGCTTCAAATTCAGATTTTCTAATTTCGCGCTTACCTACTTTCATTAATATGGGATCATTTTCTTGCGCTGAAACTAATTTTAAAAAAATACTCGTTAGTAATAAAACTGCAATTTTCTTTTTCATTGTTTAAACATTAATAAGTTTATCTACTGTAATTTGGAGCTTCGCTGGTTATTTGTACACCATGCGGATGACTTTCGCGTATTCCTGCATTGGTAATACGAATGAATTTTGCTTTTTTCAATTCTTCAATATTTCTAGCACCACAATATCCCATACCGGCTCTTAATCCACCAACCATTTGATAAATTACTTCGGATAAAAAGCCTTTATATGGAACACGAGCAGAAATTCCTTCAGGAACTAATTTTTTAATATCGTCTTCCACATCTTGAAAATAACGGTCTTTAGAGCCTTTTTGCATAGCTTCGATAGAGCCCATTCCGCGATAAGATTTGAATTTTCTCCCTTCATAAATTATGGTATCTCCCGGTGATTCTTCTACACCGGCAAATAAAGAACCTGCCATAATGGTATCAGCTCCTGCGGCTAAGGCTTTTACTATATCACCTGTAAAGCGTATTCCGCCATCAGCAATAATAGGCACGCCTGAGCCTTTTACTCCAGCATAAGTATTCATTACTGCTGAAAGTTGTGGCACTCCTACACCGGCTATAACGCGAGTAGTACAGATTGATCCCGGTCCAATTCCAACTTTTATGGCATCGGCACCGGCATCAATTAGGGCTTTTCCGGCTTCGGGAGTTGCTATATTTCCAACTACCACATCTATTTGCGGATAGGCTTGTTTTACACGTTTAAGCATGTCAATTACTCCTTTGGAGTGGCCGTGGGCCGTATCAATTACTATGGCGTCAACGGCTGCTTTAACCAATGCATCTACTCGTTCAAGCGTATCGGAAGTAACGCCAACCGCAGCAGCAACTCTGAGTCGGCCGTGCTTATCTTTGCATGCGTTTGGGCGCAAACGGAATTTAATGATATCTTTAAAAGTAATTAAGCCAATAAGAATATTGTTCTTATCAACTACCGGTAACTTTTCAATTTTATATTTTTTCAGAATTTCTTCTGCCTGGTTTAAATCGGTACCTTCGTGAGCGGTAATGATATTATCTTTGGTCATTACTTCGCTTACGGGTCGCTGCATGTTTTTTTCAAAACGCAAATCGCGATTGGTAACAATACCTTTGAGTTTTTTATTGCCGTCAACAACCGGAATTCCGCCAATTTTAAATTCTTTCATCAAGGCCAAAGCATCACCCACCACAGCATTGTCGAGTAAGGTTACCGGGTCGAGAATCATTCCGCTTTCGGAGCGTTTAACTTTGCGTACCTGTTCAGCCTGTTCGGCTATACTCATGTTTTTGTGAAGAACCCCTATGCCGCCCTCTTGAGCTATGGCAATAGCCAGATTGGATTCTGTAACAGTATCCATAGCGGCTGATACAATGGGTACATTAACTGTAATGTTTCTGGTAAATTTCGATGAAATATTAGTTTCGCGAGGCAAGACTTCAGAGTAAGCAGGAACTAATAAAACATCATCATAAGTAAGCCCTTCGGGCAGGAATTTTTCGGGGTCGAACGACATAAGGCTACAATTTTTTTATCTTAAAATTGCGTGCAAATGTAGTAAAAATAATTAATTGTGTGATGATTAATCTATAAAGCTTGTTTCAATACCATTAAAGAAAAGCTAAACGATAACAAAACAAATTTTGAAAATCCAAAACTTTTACTAAATTCGTTTTAACAAATAGTAAAGGTATGGAGCAAAAATTACATTTATTGCTTGCTCGCCAAGCGAGCAAAGCGCAAAGCGCAAAGCGCAAAGCGCAAAGCGCAAAGCGCAAAGAAATTTAGTAAACAACAAAATTACAAAAGGGCTGCTTATGCTAACGATTCTTTTCAGCAGCAATTATCTTTATTCGCAGGGCAACAATTGGAAATTAGATGGAAATAGTAATGTTACTAACGCTTCGTTTTTAGGAACAACTAATAATTTTCCATTACAATTTAGAACCAATAATCAAAACCGCTTTAGTATAAGTGCAAACGGAAATTTTACCTTTAACACGCTTAGCGGAAGTGGCAATGCTTTAATGCTGTTGAATAGCAATGGCGAAGCATCGCGCTTAAATTTTACACAAAATAATAATGATGTATTAACAGGCAACGGCAACTGGCAAAGCATAAATAGCTTGCTTTCTAATTACTGGCAGTTAAGCAATGCCGGGTTATATACTGCACAGCCGGTGGTAGTAAATAATACCATAACTGCTACAGGCATACAAATACTACATAAAATAGAAGCTGATACCATAAAAGGCGTAAGAAAAGTAGATATAAACGGCAATATTACCTTAGGAGAAGATGGAGCTTATAAAGGCATAACCGCCCGCGTAGAAGATTTAAACATCAACTCCAAACCCGGATTTGATTTTAATACCATATTAAATGCCAATACCAATGGCAATGTAGGTATAGGCACAAGCAACCCAACCAAAAAATTAGATGTAAATGGCGATGCAAGAATAAGCGGAGCGCTTTGGGCAAATACATTAGAAGGCAATACCGTAAGCACACAACAATTAATAACCCATCAATTACAAATAAATGATTCTATAAAAGTTGGATTAAATTCTATTTGGATTGGAGGAACAGATCAGGGAACAGGAGTAAATAATCATATATATTCTACTAATGGGCCACTTGTTTTGCAAAATCAAACAGGCAGTGGAAGTGGAATGAATACAATTTTAAATGCCAAAAATACAGGATATGTAGGTATTGGTACAACAACACCGGAAAGAAAATTACATGTAAGGGGTAATACTCCGTGTTTAGGATGTGCCATTGGCGACCCGCCTCCACCTTCAGGTCTTACAACATATATAAGATTAGAAGATAATATGTTTAATCCCTCAACAGGAGTTGATGTGTTTAATTCTAAATGGGATATAGGCGTGAGTGCCAGTCAAGATCGCTTTTTTATAACAAAGAATGGACAGCCCTCAAATGTTTTTACTATAAATTCTATGAATAACATTGGTGTTGGAACAACAAATCCGCAGGCAAAGTTACATATTGTTCATCAGCATACGGCCATTCGATTTGAGAGACCTAATTATAAAACATACGATATAAAACAAAGTTCAGGAGCGGGTTTATCATTTGTAAAAGTAGATAATCCTGTTATTGGAGCGCAAAATCCAATTGTATTATATCTAGGTGATACAGGGAATGTAGGTATAGGTAATTTATACGCCCCAATAGCTAAATTGCATATAAAACATAATGGAAGAGCATTGCGATTTGAAAGAGAAGGTTCAAATTATCCAGTTTATGAATTTCAGCAAAGCCCTGGTAACGGTTTGGCTTTGATAAATATAAGCGATAATGAAAATATTTCTATTTTTTGCCATGCTAATAGCTCGGTAGGGATTGGTACAACAGATGTTGGTTCTTTTAAGTTAGCGGTAGAGGGAATGATTGGCGCTCGAGAACTTAAATTAACAAACGAAAACCCTTGGCCTGATTACGTATTTTCACTTAATTATAATTTAATGCCCATAGAGCAGGTTGCTGCTTATATTGAAACAAATAAACATTTACCCGGCATACCGAGTGCAAAAGAAATAAAAGAAAATAATGGCATAGAGGTTGGCGAAATGCAACGCAAAATGTTAGAAAAGATAGAAGAGTTGTATTTATATGTTATAACATTAAAAAAAGAAAATGAACTGTTGAAGAATAAAATTGAAAAATTAAATGAGTGAATATGCAGAAAATAAAAAGGATTATAATTTTTTTTATAACTACAATAATCATAAATGGATATTTGTTTTCGCAAACAGTAGATAGTACAATAAGTAAAACAAAAGTTCTAAAAAATAAATATTGGGGAATTACTGCAGGTTATAGTTATAGTTATATGGAAAGTAATTTTAACTGGAAGACAATTTATAAAAATTGTAATAATTGTAAGGTAGGATATAACAGGGCTAATGTGAGTAATTATATTGATATCGAATATTATGAAGATAAGGAGTATATAAAAGAACGCAATATACCTTCGTATATGAATAATGGATTTAATGTAGGACTAAATTATTTAGCGCCCTTAAGAAAAAAAGGTAATTTTTTTTATGAAGTTTCTATTAATTATGTTGATCAAGGAAAATTTTATTATGCACCTGCAATTTATACAAAAGTTTTAAGATTGTATTCATATACAGTGTATTACAAACCTGATGATATAACATATATCCCCTTGATATATCATTTAGCTGAAATAAAAACACTTGATTTAAATTTAAAAATTAATTACAGATTAAATATTTTAAGGAATAAACTAAGCGTAATGCCTTTTTTCGGATTTAATCGCAGTCAGTTATTGCATAGCCGAATATCTGTTTATGAATTTGAGGGCAATAAATATGTTGGAAAATTTAACCGAAGATATTATCCACAAGATAAATATGAAAGTCGTTTTAAGAATATAATTTACGATAGAGCTTTTCAGTTAAATACAGGTATATCATTAATGTTAAAATTAAAATCTAAAAATTGGATTATGGCAAGTTATAAAATTATTGATAATAACATTATAATATGGGAAACCCTGATGAAAAATGAAAAACCTTGGGCTGATTATATGTTACTGCATAATAAAGGGGTAAATAATACACGAATAAAAACAATAAATTCTTTTGAATTAACTTTTTTACGTAATTTTTAATAGTATGAAATATCAATTAATAATTATTATATTAATTTTTTTTACAGGAAATAGTATAGGCCAAACAGAAGAAATAATAAGTTCTGCAATAGAAAAAAACAATCAAAAAAAATATTATTTTGGCGTTACGGCAGGCAACCGTTTTAGCTATATGAACAGTAATATTGATTGGGCAGATATTTATAATAATTATTGTTATAAATGCAAAGTGGGTTATTATAATAATGGTTATGATTACTATATTAATTTGGCTAATTATGAAGAAAAAGAATTAATACAAGAACGAAACTTCCCTTCATACACCAACAAAGGATTTAATATAGGATTAAATTATTTGGCTCAATTTAACCCCAAAAGCAATTTTTATTACGATGTATCACTTAACTATGTTGACCAAGGCAAATATTATTATTCACTTTCAATATTCCCTGCTTCAGGAACATCCGGTAAACATTTATATACATTTCTTCCATTGGTTTATTACATAGCCGAAATTAAAACGATAGATATGAATTTTAAAATAAATTATAACATAAAGGTTTTTAAAGATAAAATCAGCCTAATGCCTAACATAGGCCTTAATAGAAGCCACATACTGCACACTCAAATAAATGCTTACGAGTTTGAGGGCAATAGATACATAGGCAAGTTTAAAAGAGAATATTATAAAGATAAATACTATAATCCATTTAGCAAGATTATATTTGATAGGGCATATCAATTAAACAGTGGTTTATCGCTAAACGTTAATGTTAAGCAAAAAACAATGTTAATGCTAAATTATACACTTATTCGTAACAATATAAAAATATGGAAAACTATGTTGAAAGGTGAAAACGTAGGACATAACGGATATAATAACGGATATATGCTATTACATAATGCAGAAAGGGTAAAAATTAATTATAGACCTCTAAAAAAAGCAATAAATGTAATTGAACTTAAAATAGTATATAAAATTTAATAAGTTATGTTTAGAAAAAATATATTGATACTAATATTATGTGGTTGTGTAAACGTATATGGCTATCAACCGGCATCATATTGGGTAAACCAGTTTAATACGGTGTGCAATAATCCTTTTTATGCTTATGTTGATGGTAATAATTATAATGCATGGGATTATTGGAATATTTTATCTCAGCGCGGGTATGTGCACTATACTGCTCCAAGCGGATATAGCGAAAACACATTTGAGGGTTTAGGCTATGCGCTTAATAATTTATTGAGCATGTATGAGGCCACCAACGATTTGTTTTATTTGCAAAAAGCCATTGAATATAGCGATAATATTTTGGCATCATCGCATGTATTGCTACCAAATGAGGGAATTGCAGGATACAGTTCCGGTAAAAATTTTAAAGGATATTATCAGGGCGCAAACGCTAATAACCCAAATATTACAGAAGAAATTAAACCCTTTAGATACATACTTAAACTGGCGCGTTTAATCATGAGCAATGCTTCGCTTGAAGTTATGTATGGAAATAAGGCGCAAAATTATGCTAATTTTATTACTTATCATATTTGGCATAAATGGGCGGTTTATAATAATGCAAATTGTTTGTATATTATGAAACCGGCAACATCGCATATTGCATGCAACTGGGCTTTTATTGCCAACGATTTATATTGGTTATCGTTAAATTTTGGCTTAGGTACAAGTAATCCTTTATACCTTTCTCAATATAATTTAATTACACACTGGTTTAATACTAATATTCGATGGGGCATTACACCACAGTATAATAAATTTACTTTCACCATTATGGATAATTACTTAGGGAATGATTGTGACAATCAACCCTATTTTAATTATGCATCTTCAACTAATGTATATAATGGATTGGAATGTATTTACGAACCGAATGATGTGTCGCATGCTAATTTTATTATATCGTATTTAATAGAGCGTTACGAAACCTTTCCAAACTCACCTTATACATTAAGTAATCATTTTCAGGGATTAATAAATACTTTTATCAATAAAATATGGAATGGGTGTAATGACACCAAATATAATCCGGCACGTATGTCAGAATTAATGGATGGAACATTCTGTGAAAATAATGGAGAATGTGATTGTGCAGATAAAGGAGGTACATTTTTAAACACAGGTTATTTTGTGGGTGAAGGCTGGGCAAAGCTTGGCAGATACAGTTGTATTATGCAGGATGCATTAGAGGATTTTATCTTTTGTCAGTTACCTACATCGCCAACAGACCCAAGTTTGGCTTATTTACATGATGGAGGTTCGGATTATAAAAGTAGTATTTACGCACAAATGGCTTTAAATGCAAAATTATTAGACCAATATTTGAATGGTCATTTATTTATAGATGGTATTATAGGGTTCCCAAGTAATTATTATACCGCATCTCACATAACAGTTGCAGCAAATTCGCCAACAATAGTTTTACCTAATACTCATAATGTAATAAGGGCAAATAGAAGCATTACATTTAAAGCAGGTTTTTATTCCCCTCCCGGAGCAAATCTTCATGCATATATTGATAACGATATGTGTTCATCAGAACTGCCAATTGCCCCAAATAACAATAGTAATAATGAGAACCCATTTATGGATTATTCGATAAAACTTAATTTATATAATAATAATTATAAACCTTACCAACGTGATACTGGGCTTCAAAATATTATATCAGGAAAAAACATAATATATCAACATATGAATAATTACATTGTACTTTTCCCCAACCCCAATACAGGGCAATTTACAATTGTTGTTCAAACATTAAACGAGCAGGAGCAATTGCAGTTAAGTGTAATGGATGTGTATGGTAAGCAAATTTTAAATCAACAAATTGCCAATTCCGTAAATCATCAAATAGATTTATCGGCATACAGTAAGGGTATTTATTATGTTAGTGTTACCGGCAATAATGGTTTTAGAGAGGTAAAAAAGGTGGTGGTAAATTAGTTGTTAGTTATTAGTTAAAGACTTTGCTTCTTCGTCATTGCGAGGGAGTAAAACGACCGAAGCAATCCTTTTTTGAGATTACTTCGCTCATTTCATTCGCTCGTAATGACGGTATTGTGTTTTGGAGCGTCATTGCGAGGCGCGTAGCAACGAAGCAATCTTTTACAATTTGAATCAGATTAATTCGCTTACTTTGTTCGCTCTTAATAACGGTATTGTTAAGTTATTGTGTAGGATAAACTGCATTAACAAATTAATTCTAAAAAAGTCTAAATCTCATCCGAATAAACAGCTTTTATTCTGTCTCGAAGGTTATAGGCCGAAGCCATTACTTCTCCATAAGCCCCCGCAGATCGTATGGCTATTAAATCGCCTCTTTGCGTTTGGGGTAATAATACGGCTTTGCCAAAGCAATCAGACGATTCGCAAATTGGGCCTACCACATCGTAGGGTTGTAAAGGTTTTCCTGAACTTACATTTTCAATTTTGTGAAAAGCCTGATACAAGGCAGGACGAATTAATTCTGTCATACCCGCATCTAAAATGGCAAAATTAGTTTTAATGCCGTTTTTAATGTACAACACTTTACTAAAGAGTGTACCACATTGTGCTACTACAGCTCTGCCCAATTCAAAATGTACCTGTTGGTGTGAACGTATTTCCAGAAATTCATGAAAGAGTTTAAAATAGGCTTCAAAATCAGGAATTGCTTCTATGTCCGGCTCGTGATAATTGATACCTAAGCCACCACCTACGTTAATATGTTCAATATGAATTTTACGTTGCTCAAACCATTTTTGCAATTCGTTAACTTTCAAACAAAGCGATTTAAAAGGTTGTAAATCGCTTATCTGCGAACCAATATGAAAATGAAGCCCGATAAGTTTGATATTGGAAAAAGTTTTTAATTTTTCTGTAATAGCATCCAGCTCCCAAATATTTATACCGAATTTGTTTTCTTCTAATCCGGTAGTTATATAATGATGTGTATTGGCATTAACATTAGGATTTATGCGCAATGCTATTTGTGCTTTACAATTATTTTTTTGAGCCAGCTCATTTATTACTTCTATTTCTTGAATGGATTCGCAGTTGAAACAAAAAATAGCATTTTTGAGTGCGTATGTAATTTCTGCATCGCTTTTTCCTACTCCTGCAAATACAATTTTTTGATTTTCAAAACCATTTTCAATAGCGGCTTTTACTTCATTGCCACTTACACAATCAGCCCCCAATCCGGCATTTTTAATGATGTTTAATATTTTTGAATTGGCATTTGCCTTTAAGGCATAATGAATGTGAAAACCATATTTGCCTGCTTCTTCATTAATTTTAGTTAATGTTTGTTGCAACAATGTTACATCGTAAAAGTAAAACGGTGTTTGAACATTATTTAATTTTGATATGATTTCTTTACTTAGCACACTTTTAATTTTGATGATTAAAAATTCCTTTGTTTAATGCAATTAGCGCATCTTTTTTGAATTGACTATCAACCAATACCGATACGTTATGTTCGCTTCCTCCGTATGAAATCATTCGTATTGGAATATTTTTAAGGGCATCAAAAATTTTAAATGCATATCCTTGTTTATCGGCCGTAAAGTTTCCAACAATGCAAATGATGGTTTGATTTTTATCAACTTTAACTGTTCCAAAATTCTTAAGTTCTTCGGTAATTTTATCTAAATGTTGCGTGTTATCAATGGTAAGTGAAACTGCCACCTCCGATGTGGTAATCATATCAATTGGCGTTTTGTAGCGTTCAAAAACTTCAAAAACTGAACGTAAAAAACCGTAGGCTAATAACATTCGACCGGATTGTATGTTGATAGCAGTTATACCATCTTTTGCAGCAACAGCAGTAATATTTCGACCACTTCCTTTTTCAGAAATAACGGTTCCTTTGGCTTCGGGTTGCATGGTGTTTAACAAGCGTACCGGTACTTTTCTTTTTTGTGCAGGAAGTACACAAGTTGGGTGTAAAATTTTTGCACCAAAATATGCTAATTCAGCAGCCTCTTCAAATGATAATTCTTCAATGGGATAGGTTTTGTCAACCACGCGAGGGTCGTTGTTGTGCATGCCATCAATATCGGTCCATATTTGAATTTCAGGCGATTTTAATGCTGCGCCAATTAAGGTAGCAGTATAATCGCTTCCTCCGCGTTTTAAATTATCAATTTCTCCAAATGCGTTGCGACAAATATATCCTTGTGTAATAAAAATAGTGCTGTCTTTTTTTTCTTTTAAAATTTCAGTTAAGCGATTTTCTATGTAGTTTAAATCCGGTTCATCATTTTCATCAATGCGCATAAAATCGAGTGCAGGAAGCAATACCGATGGGATGTTTATTTCGCTTAAATAAAAATGAAATAATGCCGTAGAGATTAATTCCCCTTGCGCTAAGATGGCTTTTTCTTCGTTAGCTGTAAATAAATCGAGTGTAAAACTTCGGATATATGAAAAATGATTTTCTATTAAATCTTTACCTTTTCTTAATCCTTCTTCAGTTGTGTAAAGTTCTTTTATTACTTGATGATATTTTTCCTCCAGTGCATTAATCAGTTGTTTGGCTTTGTCGGTATTTTTTGCATAAAGCGCTTCTGAAATTTCTACCAAGCTATTGGTAGTGCCCGACATGGCCGATAAAACCACAATTTTGGGTCGGTTATCGCTAATTAGATTTACTAAAGCGTGCATGCGTTGAGCAGAGCCAACGGATGTGCCGCCAAATTTCATAACAAGGTAATGATGATACATGCCTTAAAATTTTAGGAGGCGTAAAATTAAAATTATTTTACAATGAAGGATAATTAAAAATAGGATTTTAAGGGGCGTATTCAAAAGCGCCAATGTCGGGAGGAATGCTGCGAGGTTTGTCTTTAATGTCTTTGGTTAGCAGACCATTAATAATACTTCCATCACCTTTATCAATGGCAAAGGCATTTTCTTTTAAGCTAAAATCACGTTCAGCTACATTATAAAATCCGGGTTCTTGGTTGTAATGATTATTATTGCCCGATAAATTAGTGTTTTTTGATTTTATAATACAATTTTTAAAGCTATATGTAATATCTGCTCCATCATCTTTGTCAAATCCAACTTCATCTTCGTTGTTCCCAAAAATAATACAGTTGGTAAAATCGGCTTTGGTAATAGGTCTGAGTTGAATTTTTCCGGTATTATCTTCATAATAATTATTCATAAATATTGCCGGAGTTTTTCTCGATGAGCGATTCCAGTAATTGGCAAAGGTGCAATGCTTAAAATCGTATTCTCCTCCAATAACAAATGCAGCACAGTATTTCCCACATTCAGAAATAAGGGTATTGGTTGCTTCTATTTTAGCTCCAAGTGCAAGCAAACCTACTTCGCGCATGTTTTTAATTTCTGTATTATGCAATTTTAATGTAGGTAGGGGAGCTACATTGGTATCAGCTTGAATGCCTACAATAGCATTTTTTATAATACAATTTTGAATTTCGTTTTCTTTACTTCCTGCATAAAAATACATGCCAATCCATTGCCCGGGAAGTTCTCTGTAATACTGTTCCAAGCGTGCTCCTTGAAATACGACAGGTTTTTCAATTGTTCCGTTTACTTTAAGTGTTCCAAACACAAAAAAACGAGCGTTTCCGTAAAAATGCAACTGAGTGCCTTCCGGTATGGTTAGTGTTGAATTTTCATCAACTGCTAAATAACGATAAATAACCCATGGTTTATCATTATTTAAAGTAACATTTCCGCTAACTACACCCGCATTTACGTAGTAATTATCTTGTCCCCACGCTATGAGCGGTACTTTTTGAATGTTCCCATTTACTGAAAATAACAAAGAGTCCTCAACAATCATCGGGCTATTGGCGTTTTGAGGATTTACCGTTACTTCTACAAATATAAATAGACTGTCTTTTGGTAAAATTTCAATATCCTTAACAAATGGTCCGGGGAAGCCATCAATATTAAATCGAAATTGTGAGCTGGTTCCACCGCCTAATGAAACAGATGAAATTTTAATTTTCTGATTGTAGGTATTATACACTTTTATTTGCTTAGTAGCGGAACCTATATTGGTAAATACCGTATCAAAAAGCAAAGTGTCGCGAGAAAAGGATAGTGTAGCTGTGCTATCGGTTAAAAATTTATCTTTTTTGCAAGAAGAATAAATTAATGTTATAACAGTAAATAGTAAAATAAATTTTATGTTTTTTTGAAACATGATATTATAACGTAAGAGCTTCAAAATTAAGTATAATTACTAATTTTTATCAGAAATTATACATAAAATAATAATTCTATTAAGAAAATATTTGTAAAATAGCAACTACAAAATTACAAGGTATGAATAAGTTTATGAATAAGTTAAGGATTTTATTATTATTAATCATAATTTTTAATTTTAAGTATAATATAGCTCAAAACACACAAGAGGATTCTGTTAAAACAACTTTACCATCTACGGTTGATACATCTGTTGTTAATTCCAATCAGAAAAACTTAGCGGATGCTCCTGACTCTGTTTTTAAAGACATGGGAGTAGCTGTAACTCCTTCGCGCTTAAATTTTAATTTAAAGCCCGGAGCAACTAAAACATATGAAATAAAGGTAACAAATGATACCAAGCAAATCAATTCATTTAAAGTAAGCATGAGGGATTTTGATATGGACAACAAAGGTCGTTCAATATTTATGAAACCGGGAGAAAGTAAATATTCACTTTCTAAATGGATGAACATTTCACCTACCTTTTTTACTTTAAATCCCGGTGAAGTACAAAAAATTAAAGTAACTGTAAGCGTACCTGAAGGAGAAGAAAACAATCGTGCTGCATGGGCGGTATTATTTGTAGAACAAGCAAAAGAAAGAGAAAAGTTGGATGCAACAAGTAGTGGAAACACGATAGCTTTAGGGGTGATACCCACATTTGCTTTTGGAGTATATATATATCAAAACCCTCCCAATGTAAAAGTTAATAAAGTAGAAATAAAAAATTTTAAGTTAGTAAAAGATACCTCTTCCATAAAAAAATTAGACATTGTACTTACCAATTCAGGTGACGGAATTGCTCAATGCATGGCATATGTAGAGTTATCAAATTTAAGTAACGGAAAACAACAAAAATTAAGCGTAAAACGATTTACAATTTTACCAGGCTATACTCGTAATTATTTATTTAATCTTCCTGAAAATTTAGAAAAGGGAAAATATTCTGCTGTTGGCGTACTTGATTTTGGGAGTAAAGACGAGATAGAGGCTGCTGAAATTGATTTTATAATAGAGTAAAACACCTAAAAAAATTTTTTTTGAAACCTTATTTAAATAAGATAGTATAAAAGTTAATTAATGTTAAAACATGAATTTCTAACTATTAAAACCAAATGCGTATGAAGAAAAAAGTAATTTTATGCTCAATGCTGGCAATGTTTGCTGGAACAACTGCATTTGCTCAGCTTCAGGATGAAAAAGATGTAACCATTACAATGGATTTACAACCCATCCTTCAATTAAACATGAGTACTCCAAATCAAATTGATTTCGTTTTTGACGATATCAATGAGTACTATGCAGGTATTACTAAATATGCTGCAACAATTTTAAAAGTAAGTGCTACAGTAAACTGGGATTTGTATGCTATTGGAAATTCAACCGGAAATGTAGCTCCCGGTTTTTGGGATCAACACATTGTGTATGGTACCGGGGGTTCGGGTTTGGCAACAAATCAATTACCTTTAAGTTTGTTAGAACTTAGACAAAATGGACCTAACAACAATGCTACAGCTGCAACCGGTGCCTATGCAGACTATAGCGCCCCTTTCCCGGCAGCATCAGCACCTGCAGGTTCTAACAGTATTTATGTTGACCCTGCCAATGCAGGAACTCCACCAACAATAAACGATAAGTATATTGCAGGACATGCAGGTACTACCGGTGTTGGTCAAGACGGTGTTACAGGTGGTAGTTATTTAACAGCAGGTACTTTAGCAAGTGATTATTATTACACTATTGACTATCGTATTTTGCCTGGTTTACCAGCTATCTTCCCAATGGCTTTTGATGCATCCGGTACTGTTGCTCAAGACTTAGTAACTGTTAACGGTCCCGGTTATTATGCTCAACCAGGTGTTTACAGTATGTACGTACAATATATTTTATTAGAAGATCAATAAAAAAAATATGATAAAAAGTGGAGAAGAGAATTATTCTCTTCTCTACTTTTTTATTTTATTGAATGAACAAATTATCTCAGTTTTGAAACATTTTTACTTAGTACTTTTACAATTTCTATTTATACCAATCAATTTATTAGCGCAGCATTGCGATGCCGTTTCAATTAGCATGCCAACGGTAGCCAATGTTGATTTTACATTTGATTCATTCTCAAAATATTTGGGTGGAATTACCCAAAATGGGGCATCGCAGCTAAGAATTACTGTTGATAATAGTATTAATTTAGATCCCGATTGCCGATGGATGCTCAGGGTTATAGTTGATAATAATCCTTTAGCACCAACACCTGCCAATGAATGGGAATCGCTCGTAAATTATACCTCTTCCGGAAATGTACCCGGAATTGACTTACTCGAAATTAGAGTTAGAAATGCATGTAATACTTCATTAACAGGTTCTGCTTTTGTTAATTTATTAAATAATCATGCAGACTTTTTTGATATTATAGATTTTAACGGAGGAGTAACTATACCTGCTGGATCATGCATAACCAATGTAAATGGTCCCGGCAGCTATTTAACTAATTTTAATGAATATAATTTTACCATTGATTATAGAATTACTCCCGGATTAAATTTAAGAAGTGGAATATATCAACTAAGCCTAAAGTTTTTATTGATAGAAGAATTATAGCATGAATAAATTAATGCTGAAATATTTTTTTGTTTATTGCATTATACTTTTGTTGCAATTAATATCTGTTTCAGCAATAGCTCAAGTTAATGAAAATAATAATAATCCCGCAGTTCCAACAGATAATGTAAACCCAAATCCAACTGATAATAAAACTTCGCAAACGTCTGAAAATTTAACAACAATTCCAGTGGAGCCTCAAAAGCCCAAAGCTCCCATAGAACTAATTTTTAATACCAAAGAAAAAGAACTAAAAGAAGGGGAAATAATTACCAATATGGCTCGAGTGAATAATAACTCCAATGAGGCCATTACATTTACATTAGAATTAGATTATCCGAATGATTGGAAAAATCTTTCCAAAACCAATAGAGAATATACGTTAAATCCGGGAGATTCGGTTTTTATTCCTATCAGATTAGTCCCCAAATCGATTTCAAGAGGGTCATTTAAGTTTATTATCAATGCATTTGTAATATCTAACGAAGATAAGCAATTAGCATTTAATTATTTTACCGCTTCAACTATTAAACGATCCAGCTGGGATTTAACAGCAGGGCCTTCTTCAAAAATATATTTTAAAAATGGAGAAAATGAGGCTCCGTTTAATTTTAATTTATTAAACACAGGGCCTGATAAACAAGAAATTCTTTTTACACTTATAAATCCAAGAACAAATGCTATAATAACAGATACTAATAATAACGTTATTAAAACCAATTTTACAACATTAAGATTAGAGTCGCAAGAAGATACTACTTTACATTATAAATATAAATATGCTCCTGCAGCCAGAAATTTTCAACGTGTAGATTTAGAAACTTACCGCCCATTTAATATGAGGGAAGAACAAGAATTTACTTTATATGCCAATTCTACAGAACCCAAGCAAGGAGCAAAAAATTTTTACAGAAAAGGCTCTCGAATAAATTTTGTTAAGCTTAGTGATACAAAAAAGGTAAATCCTTACGGTTCGGCTTATTTGCCTTTAATTGCCGATTTAAATGTAAATAATATATTTGGTTCTGAGCCTATTACCATGCTCAATTTGAGAGGTAATACAGAACTTTCGCAAAATTCAAGTCTGGTTTATTTCGGACAAATTAATTACAGCAGCAATTTTTACAATAAAAATTTGCAAAATAATGCAATGTATTATGTTGGATATTTTCATCGCAAAGGAAGTGTGCAGGTTGGAAATATAACCGGTGGAGCAATGGGGATACCCAATTTCGGTAGAGGAATTAAAGCAGATTATTTTGTTCATCCGAGACATAGAATCGGAGCTTTTTTTGTAAAGAACCCTCATATATTTAAACCTGCTCCCATAACATCGTTTGGAGCCTTTTATGAAGTAAAATATTTTAAAAACAATAAAGCGTTTATACAGTATGCCAGAAGTAATAATAATAGAGCTAATCTAAATATTGATGCATTAAATTTTAGAACAAATTTTAATTTCTTAAAAAATCAAAATTTTGGTGTAAATGCTGCATTAACCAATGCAAGTCAAACGCAAAATAATGTAACTTCTCAACGACAAGGCTACCTGATTAGATTAAATTATACAGGAAATTTTATACAAAATCGATTAAATACCAATCATGTATTTGGGTACAACAATAAAGATTATGCAGTTAGTAATTTTGAGCGAATTTTCTATAATCATCGTTCACGATATGTTATCAATGAAAAATGGTATATAATGTTGCTAAATGCAAGTAATAAACTAATACCATTACAACCTACACCAACTTCAAATTTACCGGTAAATACAACCATATTTAATCAAGTTAATGTTGGATATTCTTCCAAATTAGGAATTTTTCAACCGATTGCATTTTATAATCTTTCGGATATTGCAAGATTTAGATGGCATTATAGAGGTATAGGATTGATTTATAATACTTACGATTTAAAAGAAAATTTACGTATAGCATTAAATTTAAGAGCCGGGTATAACGACCCTATTGATGTTCCTAATGTAAAAGAATATTTTTCGTTACAAGCAAATTCGCTGGTATTTTATAGAATGCTTACATTAAATGCCCGCTATTTTTATGGTCCAAATTCAGTTAATGATCATCGAATTTTATTGGATCAAAAATTTAATCCACAATCTATTTTTATTTCATTACAGAATCAATATGTTTTCCCCAATACCCGTTTTGTAATGATGAATGGTATAAATTATTCTTATGTAAACTTTTATAAGCAGCACAACATATCATTATTCCCGGAATTATACTATTTCACCGTATCTGGTTGGAGGTTTAAAGTGAATGTAAATTATAATATTTTCACCAGTGGTAACAGACGACAGCTTTACAATAATGTAGCTAATATGCCACCATTGTCTGAAAATGATGTTCAAACATTTAATCAATCATACAATTTCGGTGTAGGAGTTAGAAAAGAATTTGGTATTCCAATACCATTTTTAAAGAAGCGATATGCTGATGTTGAGTTTGTTGCTTTCCTTGATATAAACGGTAATGGTGAAAAAGATAGAGGAGAACAGGTATTAGAAAATGTTGTAATTAAATATGGCGATTATGAAGTTATTACCAACGAAAGAGGAGAAGCCTTAATGCAAAATTATGCACTTGGAACATATCGTTTTTTAGCTACTCCTTTAGTACCGCTTGATGGTTGGTTTTGTACAGTAAGCGATAGTGTAGAACTACTAAAACGAACTAAAATGCCTGTGCCATTTGTTAGGGGAGTAAAAGTAAAAGGTAAAGTTACCTTAGATAGAGAATCTTTAGCTGCTGATGCTGATAAACCATTTGATTTATCACGAATAAAAATAATGGCACAAAATGGTAAAGTGTTTAGTACCCTAACTGAAATTGACGGAAGCTTTGAATTTTTCTTACCTTATGGGAAGTATATTATTACGATGGATGAAAAAATACTAAGTGAGAAATATATTTTAACACAAAATAATATAGAATTAGATATTACCGGAGAAGCAGAAGGTTTATATGTGTCTTTTTATATAGTTGAAAAGAAGAGAAAAGTAATACGTAAGAAATTTGGTAACGATTAATATTATTTAGCTACTCCAATTTCTTTTGCTTTTTGAATAATAAATTTTTTAGCATCATCATAATTGTTGGCAATAATACCATCTAAAATAGCTTCTCTTAAAGCTATTTTTAAAATTCCAACTTCTTTACCCGGTTTTAAGTTAAAAAGTTGCATTATTTCATTTCCATCAATAGGAGGTTGCCAGTTTCGGAGTTTATCTTTTTCTTCTACCTCTTTTAGTTTTTCTCTAACAATTTTAAAGTTTTGAAGATAGCGTTTAACTTTTTCAGGATTTTTAGATGTTATATCAGCTTCGCATAAAATCATTAAATCTTCAATATCATCTCCTGCTTCAAAAAGTAATCTTCTAATGGCCGAATCAGTAATTTCTTCTTTGCTTAATGCTATTGGTCTTAAATGTAATTGTACTAATTTTTGTACATATTTCATTTTAGCATCGAGTGGCAATTTTAAGTTTTGGAATATTTTTGGAACCATGCGTGCTCCTTTATCTTCATGTCCATGAAATGTCCATCCGTGTTCCTCTTCAAATCGTTTGGTTACAGGCTTTGCAATATCATGTAGAATTGCTGCCCAACGAAGCCATAAGTTTTCAGTGTTTAAACAGATATTGTCTAAAACTTGGAGTGTGTGATAAAAGTTGTCTTTATGTCCTTTCCCGTTTATTATCTCTACACCATAAAGAGCAGCCATTTCGGGGAAAATTAGTTCAAGCAAGCCTGTATCAAATAGTATATTAAACCCGATGGATGGTTTTTTACTTAAAATTATTTTATTCAATTCATCGGTTATTCTTTCTTTTGATACAATTTCAATTCGATGTTTATTTTCAGAAATGGCTTTAAGTGAATTCTCTTCGATGGTAAAGTTTAGTTGTGATGCAAAGCGAATAGCTCGCATCATTCTTAATGGGTCGTCTGAATAGGTTTGAGAAGGTTCGAGTGGAGTACGTATAATTCTTTTTTCTAAATCTTTTAAACCATTAAATGGGTCAATTAATTTTCCAAAATTATTTTTGTTTAAGCTAATAGCAAGTGCATTAATGGTGAAATCTCTTCTTTTTTGATCGTCTTCTAAAGTACCATTTTCTACAATAGGTTTACGTGAATTACGGTTGTACGATTCTTTTCTGGCACCAACAAATTCAATTACTAAATCGTTGAATTGAAACATAGCGGTACCAAAGTTTTTAAAATAGTTTACGCGTTGTATATTTAATTTATCAGCTACTTTTTGAGCAAAATCTATTCCGCTTCCCTGAACAACAATATCAATATCTTTACAATCTCTTTCTAAAATTAAATCGCGTACATATCCTCCAATTACAAAAGCAGGTATTTTTTCTTCATCAGCAACTTTTGCGATGCAAGTAAATATTTTTTGTTTTAATACTTCTTGAATGTTTGATATAGACATTATTTTTCAATTACTTTTATTTCACCGTTTTCTAATAAGCTTAAAACGGCTCTTTGTTTAAAAGGGTGTTTTAAAGTGGGTAAATTTACATGATAATATGAATTATCATCTTTATTTTTTAATTCAATTATAGCTATTGCTTTTCTATATTGTTTGCAAAGCGTATTTAAAAATTCATCTTTAGGAACATGATACATGGTGAATGTATTGTTTATTTTTAAATATTCACTTGCATTTTTTAGTTTGGGTAATAGTAAGAATAATGGTTTTGAAGAATACTCAATTAAATCGTACACAATTGGAATAACTCCATTACAATAATCTTCTATATAAATATCTTCTCTAACTAATATGGCTTTAAATATTGATGCTGTATTTTTTATAATGTTGTCGTTATTTACATCGCACAATAAAAAATTAATATCAGTATAGCATAGCACAATACCTCTATTGTTTTGTAATTCGTTTATGCATTGTTTAATTATTTCCTGCATGTTTCCGGTATTAAATTTGAATTGATAACTATTCCATAGCCGCATTTAAAATGTTTTTCAGGACAATGCTTATATCCATGTAAGCCACAAGGGCGACAATTTAATTTTTCTGATGTTTCAACAATGATTGATTTAGAAGATAATGGAAAAAATCCAAATTCTTTAATGGTTGAACAAAAGAATGCGGTTACAGGAGCATTTATTGCAGAACATAAATGTAAGGGGGCTGAATCGTTTACATAATTCATTTGTGCGTATTTCATTAAAGCAGCCGATTGTAATAAACTTAATTTTCCACAAAGGTTAATGCAGTTATTGGATTTACTTTTATAAATAATTTCATCGCAATATGCCTTGTCATTATTTGATCCTAATAAGTAAATAGTGATATTGGGATGAAAATGTTGAATTAATTCAATCCATTTCTCGGTTGGTAATTGTTTGGTAAACCACACAGAAGATGGGGCAATGCAAATAAATTGTTTATGAATTAATTCATCTATTGCAATTAAATCATTATTGGTTGGATATAACTTTGGTTTTGTTGCAATAGAATCTGTTAAATGAGCTATTAATAGTTGGTTTCGTTCTATTTCGTGTTTTCCATCACCGATGTTATGTCTTACTTTAATAGTAAATAAAAACGAAAATGGATTTTTGTTAAATCCTATTTTTTCTTTGGCTCCGGAAAAAATGGTTATTAAACCGGATGAAGCAAATCGATGTAAATTTATTACATGACTATATTTGTTTTTCCTAATATGCTTAATGATATTGTATAAGGATTTGAATTTTTGTTGAGATTTATTCCAAACTAAGCATTCATTTAAATATGGATGTTTATTGAAAAGTGTTTCATTCCCTTTTCTAACAAGAATATCAATTTTGCTTTCAGGAAAATGATTGTGTAATTTTTCTAATACTGCAGTTGCAAGTATTGCATCACCGATAAATGCTGTTTGAATAATTAAAAATTTATACATTATTCATCTTCCTTTCTTCTTGCTTTATCTTTTCTTTTAAATCTTTCCCAAATATCTTTTGGTTTATTAAAATCTATTCTGTAAAATATTCCTATGCCTTGAGTATATGGCGAGTTTACGTATGTTAAGTTAGTATTATTATTTGTTCTGTTAAAAGCTCTTGCTCTAAATCGCCCGTCTTGGGTAATTTTATATTCAATGTTAACATCACCAACAAGATTGTTAGTGTTTTTTGTGGTAGCATTTGGATTATTGCCTTGCATACCCAAGTTTCCATCGAAAGTAAGTCTATCATTTAAAATTTGAGTTGAAAGTGCAAGTTCTAATTCTTGCGAGGTTATTTCATCACCTGGTCGATATTTAACCCCCAAATCGAAATCTTTACTAATTTGAGATAACCAATTGGATAATTGATTAGACAATAATTCGCTTGAAGTAGTACCTCCAACATTTGAATTTGTATTTGCAGCATTAACAGTACCTATTGCATTTTGAGGTGTAACAAAGTGATTTAATGTTAATAATGCAAATGCTTGTCGATTCATTTCTGTTTCGGTATTTAAGATATTTTTAACTTGCGATTCAAGCTCGCGATTTCCGGGTAATCGTATATCAAATTTTATATCTGGTTTCATTAAGTCATTCGAAAGATTCATAACGCATTCAACAGGTAATCTTCGTTTATTGGAAGTGTCGATTCCAAGTTCGTAAGTTGATGTTCGAAGCGAATATATTGCCTGAAGATTTATATTGGCATTGTAAGGACTACCATTCCAATTAATGGTTCCACCTTTTTGTACTTTAAATTTTTTATTTACTACATTCATTAATGTAAACAAATATTCTCCTTCTTCAATTACATACTCACCTTGCATAGTAAATTTGCCCAATGTATTTATATCCATTTTAATTAAACCATTTCCTTTTCCTCTCATTACATCACCAATTTTAGGATCGAAAATAAGTTGAACTTCAGCATCGGGCGTAATTTCTAAATTTAATTTTAATTCAATTCCATCTAAATTTATGTTGTCGGTTGTAGCTAAATTAAGTTTTGTAGAATCTTTATTGATAAATGTTACAAATGAGTTTTCGGTAACATCTTGCGATCCTCCTAAGGGAATAAAAAAATCAGTTCCTTTTTCTGATTTTACATTGATATCAAAATATAATTTATCGGGAGTTCCGCTTATATTAATATTTCCGGATACAAAGGCTTTGCCATAGTATAATTCATTTTGATATTCATTGGTGTTTAAACATTGAAATTTTTCTGCATTAATATCAATTTCTAAATTAAAATCAGAATAATTTTTATGAAAAATGGTTCCTGTTGCTATTGCTTTATTTCCTTTTTGATCAAATAAGATTACATTGTCGAAACCAATCCAATTGTTTTCAATTATAATTTCATCGCTTAAGGTGTATGAAGTGTTTAAATAATCAATTGTAAAGCTTGTTTTTTGAAGGTTTATCTTGCCTTTTAATTTTGGTTCGCTTATTGTTCCGGTAATATCAATTTTGCCGGATGCTATACCATTTATATTTGATGCAATGTCGGTTGTAAATGAATTGAGTAATTGCAAACGGAATTTGTTAAAATATGCTGACATTTCAATATTTTCATCTTTTTTGGAGGGATAATAATTTCCGGACAAATTAAATGTGGTTAAAGTATCTCTAAATAATCGTGCATTTACTACAATGGCTTCTGAGCCTTTATTCCATGCGCTGCTTAATGCTGCTTGACCAAGCATTTCGTTATTGATAGATAAGTCTTTTATTGTTAAATCTGAAATAAATGAAAGCGAATGATAAGCATCAGTAATTGTTCCATTACCATTTATAATACCTTTAAATTTAAGGCCTGAACGTTCGGTCAAAGGATTTATATTTTGTAGCAGAAGGTTGTCGAAATTAAACTTTAATGGCGATTGTGGATTTTCTGAAATGTTACCAAATATTCGAATAGATTGATTTCCGGTAGTTAGATACAAATTACTGATGCTTATATTAGTACTATCTATTATAATTTGATTATTAGGATCAATCGTCCATATACTATCAGCAATAGTAATTACAGTTTTATTTATTTTACCATAAATGCTTTTAATTGAATTGAAAAATAAGTATCCCGAAATGTCTGCTGAATAATTAAGAGTATCTTTAAAATTATTCCAGTTTATGCTAAAGTTTAAACTGTCTTTTTGTGTAATTGTTTTAATAATAAAATTATCAATCCAAGCACTATCTGAAAATTGAATGCGTGCACTTCCGGTGCTAAGAATTAAACTATTGTTTTCTGTTTTGGCATTTATGAAAAATTCTTTCATATTATTTCCGTATAGCTTTAGTTCAGGTGAAGTGCCGTTTATTTTAAAATAATTTTTTTCTGAATTATATGTACCTGAAAAAAAAGTGTTCGGATGAATTTCTATATCATTATAAAATATTTCAGTAATTGGTTTTGTGTTTTTTAAGTGTAAGGCTAAATCAAAATTTTCAATTTGTTTTAATTTACTATGAGTTGAATTTTTGGGTTCATTATAGTTGCTTGTAACTGTTTTTTCAAATAAATGATATAGCGAAGGTCCAATTTCTACAATATTAAAAACCCCTTTTATGTTTCCGTCAGCAATATCTGAGCGAATGGTTATTTCTTTATTTTCGGTATCGATGTATTCGGCATTTACAAATATTTCTTTTAATGAATATTGTTGTTTTAATTCAGAATAGTGCGTGTTATTTATATTTATTTTTCCAATAATATTGTCGAAGTTATTACCAATTAAATTTATTTCAATGTGTGTTTTTAAAAATGAACTGCTGTCTCTGTTAATGATATTAAGCAGTGTTAATTCCGCTTTTTCGATATCGGTAATAAAATTTAATTCGGGTAATTTTTTTTGAAAATTAATTTCTCCTTTAAAATTCATTACTAAATGTTGGTCATTTACATTTAAAAATCCTCTAAATAATTTATTTGCCACATCGCCATCTACTTTTATGTTTTTATAATTGTAATTATTAATTACTATTTGATTTATTTCTCCTTTAAGATTTGCATTTAAATCGTTTTCTGAAAATCCTTTTCCGGCAATTTCTGCATTAAGACTAATGTGCCCTATTTCATTAATTTGTAAAAATTTACCAATATTAAAATGGTTCATTTGAATTTGACCTTTGTAGGCAGGAATACCGTCTTTAGTATTAAATTTTAAGGATATATCGCTAAAAAAATTCCCTAAATCGGTTCTGAAATTTCCATAAGCAACAAAATCATTATAAAATCCGGACACTTCGCCTTTAAATTTTATTTGTCCAAGCCACTTAAAGTTGTCGGTAGTTTGAACAAATTCTTTTTGATTAAATGGAGGTATTGGTATTCTGTCTAATTGTTCTTTATTGGTAATAAGTTCTTTTACTTTTATGCGCATATAGGTTTCTTCAATTTCCGGTAAACCTTTTATGCTAACATCGCACGATAATAATGTTTGACCATCAATTATTAAATCTAAATTTTTGCCGCGTAAATTTGAAATGGTTCCCTTTGCATCACCTGTAATATCTATTTCTTTATCAATTCCTTCAAGCTCAGGTGCAAAGTATGCTATGTCTGATAGATTAAGCAGCGCATGGTCAAACTGACCATGTAACACAACTTGATTTAAAAAATCACCGAATTGTTCAAGCGAATCATAGCTCATCATGTAAGTTCCCTTTAAATCACTTGAGGGAGTAATAATTTCAAAGTCTTTAGCAAGTATCATTTTGGGAGTAAATGCACCAAAGGCATGAAAATGCTTTACATGTAATCCGCTTTTTTCTATAAAAGATAGTTTTTCAATATGGGCTGAGATAGAGTCGGGATTGAGGTTTATTTGATTTAACTGTAAATTCAAATTGTTTAAAACAATGTGTTCCCAATCTATCCCTGAATTTATAGGTGTTGCATCAAAATTGTGATAACTGAATTGGCTATTGATTAATTCAACTTTGTGTAAAGCAAATTTCCAGTTTGAGGGGCTACTAATTGTAGTATCTTTGCTTGTGAATGCATCAATTAAAAATTGAAGATTAATGTCATTTTCGCCTTGGTAATATTTTAGTTCGGCATTGGCATTATAAATTGTTACTTTCCCTAATTCAACGATGTTTTTTCGCAGGCTAAATAAATCTATATCTATAGCAATTTTTTCAGCAAAAAATAATGTGTCATTATGTTGGTCTTCAATGTAAATGCCTTTTAAAACAGCTGTTTTAAAAAAGTTTATATCTACGGCATTTACTTCTACATTAGTATTTAAGTATGATGAAAGAAATTTAGTGGTAAGGTGTACTAGTTTTGTTTGAATGTAAGGTGTTTTGATAAGCCCAATTATTATCAGCCAAGAGCCAAGTATAAAAGCCAAAATGGCTAATAGTACTACAATACTTTTTTTGATACCTTTGTTCTTAGCTTTAATTTCTTCCACTATTTAACGGCTGAGCTTTTAATGAAACACAAAAATATAACTATTTTAGGGATTGAATCTTCTTGTGATGAAACTTCTGCTGCTGTTATAAGAGATGGCAAAATTCTTGCCAACATTATTGCCACACAAAAAATTCATGAAGCATTTGGAGGGGTTGTTCCGGAGCTTGCATCCAGAGCGCATCAGGTAAATATTGTACCTGCGGTTGATACTGCCTTAAAAAAAGCATCCATTACAGTAAATGATATAGATGCAATTGCTTATACTCGTGGCCCAGGTTTAATGGGCGCTTTGTTAGTTGGGGCAAGTTTTGCTAAATCAATGGCTTTAGCATTAAATATTCCTTTAATAGAAGTGCATCACATGCAAGCACATGTTTTAGCGCATTTTATTGATGATGAAGAGCAAAAACAAAAACCTGAATTCCCTTTTATCTGTTTAACCGTTTCGGGAGGGCATACCCAAATTGTAAGAGTAAATGATTATTTAAAAATGGAAATTATTGGTGAAACCATTGATGATGCTGCAGGAGAGGCTTTTGATAAGGTTGCCAAGTTACTTCATTTGCCTTATCCGGGAGGTCCATGGATTGATAAATTAGCACAGCAGGGTAATCCTGAAAAGTTTGTTTTTCCACATCCGCAAATTAAAAATCTGGATTTTAGTTTTAGCGGATTAAAAACTTCAGTATTGTATTTTTTACAACATGAATTATTAAACAATCCAAATTTTATTGAAGAAAATAAAGCTGATATTTGTGCTTCGGTTCAAAAAACTATTGTTGAAATTTTATTATCAAAACTCCAAAAAGCGGCAAAGCAAACAGGTATTAATACCATTGCTCTAGCGGGAGGCGTATCAGCTAATTCAGGTTTGAGAAAGGGTCTTTTACAAATGGCAGAAAAAAATAAATGGAAAGTATTTATTCCTAAATTTGAATATTGTACCGATAATGCAGCCATGATTGCCATAACCGGATATTATAAATATTTGAATGGTGAATTTGGAGCGCAAAATCATGCACCCCTTGCCAGATATGAATTTTAAATGATATTTCGTTTAAAAGAATATATAATTTTTTTGATTGCAAATTTTGCATGCTGTTCGTTGTTTGCACAACAGTTAGATGAAGCAAGTGTTGCAATTGACACCACTATTCCTTTAAAAACCAAAGAAATACTGCATCAAAAGCACAAAGCGCTTACGGTTTATAAAACCAATCCGGGAGCATTATTATGGGGTTCCATTCCTTTTTCATCTGAAATAAGAATGGTGAGAGAAGATGTAATTGCACCTCAGCAATCGTTACAAGTTGGGATTTCTTATTTAACCAAAGGTCCATTTATAAGATTAATTGAACAAGCTATGAAGGCAAATAATCCCGGAGGAATGGGAAATTATGAAATTATTTTTTCGGGTTTTCGCTTTCAAGCAAGTTATAAATGGTATTTAAACGATTTTTTAAATCGATTATTTTCATCAGATATTCATGCTCCTCAAGGAATTTATCTTGCCCCCCATCTTTCTTATTCGCAAGCTAAACTTACCTTAAAACCACTTGCAGCACGCCAAATTTATTTTGATATGATACATTTTAATACCGGCTTGTTATGGGGGCTGCAATTAGCTTCTAGAAAAGGTTTGGCTATTGATGTCTTTTCAGGAATGGGTTATAAACGCAATGTATGGTATGTTCAAAACGGCCCATTTAATCGACAGCAAGTAGATTTGTCGGAATTCGGATTATTATTAAATGGGAATTTTAAGCTTTACGGGGGTTTTAATATTGGTTGGTCATTTTAACTAAACAATTAAAATGCCATCGCGCATTATTAGTTTACGGTCGGCCATATTGGCTAATTCTTCATTATGGGTAACAATTACAAAGGTTTGGTTGAATTGTTCTCGTAATTTAAAAAATAAATGATGTAAATCTTTAGCGTTAGCTGAATCTAAATTGCCGGAAGGCTCATCGGCAAAAACTACCGAAGGATTATTAATTAATGCTCTGGCAACTGCCACGCGTTGTTGTTCTCCGCCTGATAATTCTGATGGTTTGTGATGTAATCGTTCTTTTAATCCTAAAAAATCCAATAGTTCAGTAGCTCTTTTTTCGGCTTCGGATTTAGCTGTTTTAGCAATAAAAGCCGGAATGCATACATTTTCAATTGCGGTAAATTCAGGCAATAGATGATGAAATTGAAATACAAATCCTATGTGTTTGTTTCTAAACGCTGAAAGTTGTTTGTCATTTAACTTAAATACATCGGTTTCAGCAATTTTTAATTGCCCACTATCAGGTCGGTCGAGTGTGCCTAAAATATGTAAAAGCGTAGATTTTCCTGCGCCAGATGCACCAACAATCGTAATAAACTCACCTTTGCTAATGCTTAAGGAAACGCCTTTTAATACATTAAGTTTGCCGTAAGATTTTGTTAAGTTTTCTGCACAAATCATGATGTTTTTATTGACAGGGCTTAAAGTTATAAACATTGGCGGAATATCTTGGTACTTAATATCAAAAAAACTATTTTTGGGCTTCATAAATTAAAAACCGTAAATCGAATATATCATGAATATTCACGAGTATCAAGGAAAATCTATTTTAAAAAGTTTTGGTGTAGCCATTCAAGAAGGAATAGTTGCCGAAACACCCGAGCAAGCAAAAGAAGCTGCTATTGAATTACAAAAACAAACAGGAACAGGTTGGTTTGTAGTTAAAGCGCAGATACATGCCGGAGGTCGTGGTAAAGGTACTATTAAAGAAACCGGCTCAAGAGGTGTTGTGTTAGCAAAATCGTTAGACGAAGTGCCTCAAAAAGCAAAAGATATTTTAGGTGGGACATTAGTTACTCTTCAAACCGGAGCACAAGGTAAAAAGGTAAATAAAGTTTTAATAGCACAAGATGTTTATTATCCCGGACCAAGCGAAACTAAAGAATTTTATATGAGTGTGCTTTTAAATCGTTCTACCGGACGTAACATTATTATGTACTCAACCGAAGGCGGAATGGATATTGAAGAAGTAGCACATAAAACCCCTGAAAAAATATTTAAAGAAGAAATTGATCCACGAGTTGGCCTTCAAGCTTTTCAAGCACGTAGAATAGCTTTTAATTTAGGGTGCAGCGGAGAAGCATTTAAAAACATGGTAAAATTTGTAACTAATCTTTATAAAGCTTACGAAGCCATTGATGCTTCAATGTTTGAAATTAATCCTGTTTTAAAAACATCTGATGATAAAGTAATTGCCGTAGATGCAAAAGTAAATTTAGATGAAAATGCTTTATTTCGCCATCCTGATTTAATGGCTATGAGAGATATTACAGAAGAGGATCCAACAGAAGTAGAAGCCGGTGAACATAATTTAAACTATGTAAAATTAGATGGAAATGTGGGCTGTATGGTAAATGGAGCAGGATTAGCCATGGCTACCATGGATATTATTAAATTATCGGGTGGAGAACCTGCCAATTTCTTAGATGTAGGAGGTACAGCTAATGCTCAACGTGTGGAACAAGCATTCCGAATTATTTTAAAAGATCCGAATGTAAAAGCTATTTTAGTGAATATATTTGGCGGTATTGTTCGATGCGATAGAGTTGCACAAGGCATTGTAGATGCCTATAAAAATATTGGAAATATTCCGGTACCAATTATTGTGCGATTACAAGGTACCAATGCAGAAGCAGCAAAAAAATTAATTGACGAAAGCGGATTAAAAGTACACTCTGTAATACAGCTACAAGAAGCTGCTGATATGGTTAAAAAAGTGCTTTCAAATTAATTTTAAAAATCACAAATAAAATAAAATCAAAGGCTCAAAGAAAATTGTTTCTTTGAGCCTTTGAGGCAAATTGGAAATATATAAACATTATGCAAAAAATATTAGTTGCCAATCGCGGTGAAATTGCCTTACGTGTAATGCGCACATGTAAAGAAATGGGCATTAAAACAGTAGCCATATATTCCGAAGCCGATAGAAATGCCCCATTTGTAAGTTATGCTGATGAAGCGGTGTGTGTTGGTCCTGCTCCGTCTTCAGAATCATATCTTAAAATGGATAAAATAATTCAGATTTGTAAAGAATTAAAAGTAGATGGGATACACCCCGGTTATGGCTTTTTATCGGAGAATGCAGAATTTGCAAAAAAAGTAAAAGAAGCGGGTATAACCTTTATCGGGCCATCTGCAGAAGCAATGGAAATGATGGGCGATAAGTTGTCGGCTAAGGCGGCTGCAAAAAAATATAATATTCCATTAGTACCCGGTTCAGACGGAGCCATTACAAGTGTAGAAGAAGGTAAGAAAATTGCTGAAAAAACCGGTTTTCCACTTTTAATTAAAGCATCTGCCGGTGGTGGCGGTAAAGGAATGCGTATAGTAAACGAAATAGGAGAGTTTGAAGAAGCTATGCAACGCGCAGTAAGCGAAGCATTATCAGCATTTGGCGATGGTTCGGTATTTATTGAACGTTATGTTGCAGGTCCGCGCCATATCGAAATTCAGGTATTGGCAGATATGCATGGAAATGTAGTTTATTTATTTGAGCGCGAATGTTCTGTACAACGCAGACATCAAAAAGTAATTGAAGAAGCACCTTCGTCAGTGCTTACTCCTGAAATTAGAGCAGCTATGGGAAAATGTGCTGTTGATGTTGCAAAAGCTTGTAATTATGTGGGGGCAGGTACTGTTGAGTTTTTATTGGATGAAAATAAAAACTTTTATTTTCTTGAAATGAATACCCGCTTACAAGTGGAGCATCCGGTTACTGAATTAATTACTGGAATTGACTTGGTGCGTGAACAAATAAATGTTGCAAGAGGCGAAAAATTAAGTTTTACACAAGACGATTTAAAAATAAACGGACATGCTCTGGAAGTACGGGTGTATGCCGAAGATCCATGCAATAATTTTTTGCCGGATATCGGTAAATTAAAAACATACAAACGACCGCAAGGATTAGGTGTTCGAGTGGATGATGGCTATGAAGAAGGTATGGATATTCCGATATTTTACGACCCCATGATAGCGAAATTAATTACGCATGGTAAAGATCGTAATGAAGCCATAAGCAGAATGTTGCGAGCAATTGAAGATTATAAAATTACCGGAGTAGAAACAACATTGCCATTTTGTTCTTTTGTGCTAAAGCATCCTGCATTTACTTCGGGTGATTTTGATACGCATTTTGTAAAAAAATATTTTACTCCGGATGTGCTTAAAAAATCAAATAAAGAAGAAGAAAGAATGGCAGCAATTGTAGCAGCAAAATTATTTGCAGAAAAGCAAAAAACTGCCAATGCTCCTCATCAAGAAACTAACACACATCGTTCATCTAAATGGAGACAAAACAGATTGGCATAAATTTCGTTGTGCGTTAATAATTTAAATTCATGAAAATAAATTTTAAACATATAGCCCCCCTTTTATTATTATCTATTATATCATTAAACCATTTTGTTTATGCACAAATACCTGTTGAAGTAAAGTCGGATATGTCAGATCCTACTTCATCAACCAAACAGGCATATGTGGTAAAAGGAAATGTAACCGAAAAGGGCGATACCATGTATGTAGTAATGTTGCGCGAAGTACAAATAGGAGGGAGGCGAACACATGTAAATCCCATGCCACAGCATGAATATGAGCGATTAAAGCGAAATGTAAAAAAAGTATATCCTTATGCCAAAGAAGCCGGAAGAGCCATGCGCGAATTTGATGAAATGATGGCAAAACTGGATAAACGAAAAGATAGAAGAGCGTACGAAAAAGCCTTTGAAAAGCAAATGCGCGAACGTTTTGAAGAAGAATTAAAAAATCTTACTGTAACACAGGGAATGATTTTAATTAAGCTAATAAATCGTGAAACCGGAAAAACTACATTTACCGCCATAAAAGATATTAAAGGAAGTTTTAACGCTTTTATGTATCAAACATCAGCCAGACTTTTTGGTCATAATTTAAAAGATGATTATGATCCGGAAGGTAAAGATTATCTTATAGAAGATATTGTTCAAATGATTGAAAGAGGAGAGTTATAAAATAAAAGAGGGCGACTCAAACGAGTCGCCCTCTTTTGTGAAAAGAAAAAATTATTTCTTAAAAAAATCTGATACAACTAAATCTTTAGAGCCCGGAGTATATTTATAAAACCCTTCACCAGATTTTTGCCCGAGTTTTCCTGCTGTAACCATATTAACAAGCAACGGACAAGGAGCATATTTTGGATTGCCTAATCCTTCATACATCACATTTAAAATTGACAAACATACATCTAAACCAATAAAATCAGCTAATTGCAACGGTCCCATCGGGTGCGACATGCCTAATTTCATAACCGTATCAATTTCTTCTACACCGGCTACTCCTTCGTTAAGGGTTATTATCGCTTCGTTTATCATAGGCATTAAAATACGATTGGCCACAAAACCGGGATAATCATTTACTTCAACCGGAACTTTATTTAATTTTTTAGATAATTCATAAATAGCCGAAAAAACTTCATTGCTTGTAGAATAGCCTCTTATAATTTCAACCAGTTTCATAATTGGCACCGGATTCATAAAGTGCATGCCAATTACTTTTTCAGGACGTTTAGTGGCAGCTGCAATTTTTGTAATAGAAATAGATGAAGTGTTTGATGCTAAAATGCAATTAGCCGGTGTATAATCGTCTAAATCTTTAAAAATTTTTAATTTCAAATCAATATTTTCGGTTGCGGCTTCTACCACTAAATCAGCATTACTTACTCCGCTTTTTAAATCGGTAAATTTTGAAATATTGGCTAAGGTTGCAGCCTTGTCGGCTTCGGTTATAGTGCCTTTAGCCACCATTCTGTCGAGATTTTTACTGATGGTTGAAAGCCCTTTTTCAAGTGCTGTTTCAGAAATATCTATTAAAGCTACTTTGTAGCCAAACTGAGCAAAGGTGTGAGCAATACCGTTGCCCATGGTGCCTGAACCAATTACTGCAATATTTTTCATGAGATTATTTTTTAGTATTTAATAAGATTGTAAAAGTAAGTTTATATAGTTTTTTTACAAAATAAAAAAAAGTCAATAATTGTTTAAGAATTGGCAAATTATTTTGCTAATTCATTATTAAATAAATTTTTAAAAAATCTTTGTTTTAAAACGCAAATAAAAAAGCCTTTTTTTAAACAATAATTTTTTAAAAAGAGGTTGTGCAACAGTTACCCATGTTAGCGGATGCCCTTCTTCGTCCATGGCTAGTTAAACCGCCTATTTGCATATTGTCGTAACCTGTCAAAGTGCTTGTCTTGCGTGGGTTGTGCGTTGGAGAGGATTTATTATTTTGAAGGGAGGAATTTTTTTGTTTTTTAATTTTTCTTGGGTGGGTGAAAAAATACTCTCTTGTAAGCTTTGCTTCGTGGGCTGGCTTATAGCGGCTTGCAAGAGTGTATTTTTTTGTGGATAGGTTTTCATTTCGTATCTAAAATAACTTTACGAAAAGTCAATGAGATTCTTGTTTTTCTATGAATGATTTTACCAAGCCATTTATCTTTTTCTCTTGACGGAATTCCATGTGTCCAATTATATCTTGCTTCGTCAGTAATAACGACTAAACTCCTTGGTTCAAGAAAAATTTCGTATTTTTCGTTTTTATCGTTTTTATTTTTGAAATTCATAATGCAAGGTGAACCTAAGCTCAAAGAAATAATTGTGTCTTCAAAACATGGTTCGCAATCAATGTGGTCTGCTATTCCCTGCCCTGGTAAATATTCATTAACGATTACTTGGTCAGGTAGTGCTCTCATGTAACCTTTTTCAACAATTCTTTCAGCTACAAAATTTGTCCATTGTGGAATTGCACCGATATACATTGAGTAGTCCAAACTTCTTTTTTTGTAATCGTATTTGTAACCGTAATGTTGAACTCTCCGCTTCAAATCATGAAGCCACTTTTCTTTATTGATTGCTTCCCAAATTTCTTTGTGTTCGCTTTCTGAAATGAAATCAGGAACATAGTTCAATCCAGTGATGGGAATGACTGGTTTTGATTTACCTAAATTTGTAAACTCATTTCTGCCTGTTTCAAATAATCCAAGTTGCATTATTTATAATTTTAATAGTTCGTAGAACACATGCTCTGATGTAGGTTCAAACGGACTGTTCCTTTTGTTATTGTAATAAACTGTATCTACTTCTGAATAAGTTGTTTCGTATGGCACAATTAATTCTTTGAAACGAAAATATTTTTTGTTTTTCTCTTTGTCATCAGGATTTTGAAAGAGAAGATACTTCAATACTTTTTTATTTTGAGAACGAACTTTATTCACAAAGATAGCCAATTTGAAAATGTCCAAACTTGGACTTGCGAACAAATAACAGGTATTGATTAAAATACAAGAACCATCCATTAATTCACACAAATCTAATTCATCAAACTCCTTTACCACTCGCACTATTGAATTATTATCAACAATTTCATTGCTCATAAAATCTTTTGCTGTTTCCCTCATTGAAGCTGCAATGTCAACACCGAAATAATCAAATTTGACTGGTCGGTTTGTCTGTGAATGCAGGTAATCAACTAAAGCAATACCCGATGTCGCAGGGCCGCAACCAATATCAATAAACTTTATCCGCTTAGGTGAATTGTAAATTTCATTCAAGTTGCCCAACCTTTCAAACATTGAAAGCGAAGTGTAGTAATGCTTTCTCATGTTGAAGTAACAGTAAAGCATCACGATTTCTTTTGAGGTCAAAGCATTGCCATACTCTTTGTCAAAGTTTGCTTGTCCCAATTCAATAATGTTATAACGAATTTCATCTTTTGGAAAACCTAATAAGATTTTATGCCAGTTAGTTCTTGGATGAACTCGAATTGGATGAACAATTTTTGTTTCAAAAAATCTCTCTGTAAATCTGCTTGGTTCGTAAATCTTTTCAGTAAGATTTCTTACGGGTAAATCAAAAAATCTATTATATAGTTTTGTTGTGACAGACGATAAAACTGGATACTTACGAATCAATTCTTCATTTTCAAACAGCGCTTCAAATTCTTGAACTCGGTTTGCTTGCCCGAATGATGCAAGTTGCTCTTTGCCGAACAAATAATAATCAGCAATGTCGTCAATAACTTCAGATGTGAAATCACTGTCCTCTGAATCAGATGCTTGCGAAATTAAATTCAGATACTCCTCAAATCTTTCAATGTGTTGGTTTACATCGTTGTATTGTCGGGTAAATATGAACGCTTCAATTCTTTTTCTGAATGGTTCGTGTATACAAAGATACTTGCAAGCATTTACTCTGCCGATAAGATTTACTTTCTTGAAGTATAAAGCAAACTGATTTGCCAAACCTTGAAACTCATCGCTGGCTCTAACAACTTCTGAATATTGTCTTTGAAGCAAAGTCAAAAAACTTTCTGTCACCAATGCTTGTGTTGCATCATCAATAGGTGTATTTAGAAACAGAAGTTTTATTTCATTTTGATTTCTTTGGATAAACTCGATAATGTTTGTGCCATCGAGCTCTATACAGGCTTGAGTTAAATCAGAAAAGTTCATACATGTTCTTTGAATTTTATAGTTGTTTCAATTCTTAAAGAAAGCTCTTCATAATTGCACTTGCCTGATTGAATGAGTTCCGCAATATCTGATTTGCTTATAGTAGCAATGGCTCTTAATTTATTTATGTCTGTAAATGCAAATACAACTGCATTCAAATTCCATTTGAACTTAATTCCGTTTCTTAAACAATATAAGCCAATGTCCGATACAACTGGAATTTCATCAGGCAATACAGCAAGTTTCTTAATAAGTTCATCCGCTTGTGATTTCTTTTTCAGTTTGAAAAACTGTTTGCCAAAAATTTCCAAAATAGAAAACTCATAATCAATTGGCACATTGGAAAGAGAAATTCGTTTCGGTTCTTCAAGTGATGGTTTGATATAGTCAAAATTTTGGGTTGTAATATTTTCATTAAATACAAACTGATATATAGCTTCAATCAAATAGTAATCAAACAAAGTTGTCAAATCAAACTTTATTGTTGGTCTGTCAAAATTCATTGAGAATTGCTCGATGAATGAATCAGTATATGTTTGTTTCTCATCTCTGTTTCTCAATAGTGCATAACCATAGAAGTAGCCAAGTAAAGCGAAAACAAACTCAGCATAATTTGGTGATACTTCATTAGGTAAACCAATTCTCGAATTAGTTCTGTCCTCTGCTGACTTGTTGCCATAGAGATAAAGAAAGGAAAATAAGTAGAGATAGATTTTGTCAATGTGTTTTATCTCTGCAATAAATTTAGGCGCTGTCTTTCTTTTGATGCCATCATTTAAAATCCACAAAGCCTCTTTACCTTCTTCTCTGAAAACGGAATCCGAATGATTTTTCAAAAGAATATTTCCAAATTCCTTTATGTCTGCACTTGTGAAATTGGTTTCATCACTTGCTCTTTCAAACAACCATTTCAATATAGGGTTTTCATCTTGAAACTTTATACCAAGAAGTTGTTTGTAAAAGTTGTATTGCTTATTGCTTGTGTCAACAGGAATACTTTGCACATTCAATAAAAGTTTTACAAATCCTAAATAATGGTCAGGAACATTTGAGTAAGTGTTTGACTTGTTTGTAAAAAGCAA
This sequence comes from Bacteroidia bacterium, assembly GCA_046299555.1. Taxonomy (GTDB): domain Bacteria; phylum Bacteroidota; class Bacteroidia; order JACCXN01; family JACCXN01; genus CALKJP01. The sequence continues at coordinate 1,698 of JBKBHS010000003.1, read as the reverse complement.
CGAAATGTTTTTTACAAACGCATAAGAACCTAAAATATGGTCAAATCGCTTTATCTTGGAATTAAAATCTGTCTTAGTCTGTTGAATATTTACTTGCTCCCTTTGAATAATCAGTTCTGCTTCGGGAAATGAATCGGCAACCAATGCATCTGGAATAATGCCTGCATCGGATGTTTTGGCGGTAGCCAAAACATCATCTTTTTCTTTTGCTGTTTTTACATAGATGCGTTTAATTCTTGAAATTGGAATTGGTTTTGATAGCAAAACGATTGAAGAAAAAATAATGAGTTCATTTTTTTCTGACGGACTGAATGAAAGTTCAATAAGTGCGTCTGTGCTTTTCAATTCATCAAGTAGTCCGTTGCTTAACTGCAAACTCTCTTTTATTTCAGATTGAATATCTGGCTGCGGTCTGTTCTTTTCGTATAGAGTTGGAGAAATAAGTCCAGTGGTAAAATATTGGAAAAGATTTTGCCTATTTACTTGTAAGTAAATAGGTTTATCAAATGAGAAGGCAGGTGATGAATATTCTTCAACCTTCTTTTCTGTTTGTTCAACTGGTTTTGTAGATAAAACTACTTCTTCTTTTGAATCAGTTGGTGCATCAAAAAAAAGTTCATTGTATTTAGGCTGGCTCTTTTTCGATTTGCCAGTTGATTTATTTCCGGTTGTATTTTTCTTTGCTGCCATAGTTTTGTCATTAAAAATCAAAGAGTTCATCACTACCATATTGTTGTAGCGTTTAATTTCCCAAAGTTCTATTGGTAAATCTTTAAAATTTATAGCTTCACGTTGATATGAAGTAAAAGATGGCGAAACAAACATTACTTTCGATTGAGACCAGTCCACATCGTCACGTCTAAGTGTGTTTTTTTGAGTTTCATTAAATTCTAAAATGAAGTCAGCTTTATTGTTAAGCATTAATGACAAATAAGCATAACCTTGGTCTATAACGCTAAAATTTTTATCTCTTTTATATTCAATGATTACAAAGGAACTTGCGTCCTTGTCAAACGCTAAAGTGTCAATACGGAAATTGTTTAATGAAAATTCGCTTTTAATAAATTCAAGTCCGAAAATTGTCTGTAAATTTTCTTCGGTCAATTTTTGAATTTCTTTTTCAAGTTTAAAATCAAACTCTCTTATTTGGTCAAGTTGTCCGTTATTGTCAATGCTGTATAAAGCCATATTTTATTTTGTATTTGTCTGTTTGTTACGGTCGTCCTAAAATTGGTGCTAACGTTTTGGGTATTGCCGAAGGCGGGGAGTTTTAGCACAAAAGCATAATCGAAGAACGAAAGTTGAACCTTGCACAAATGCCCAATCGAAGCCGTTCAGCCCCGCTTTTGGCAATACCTTGTTACCGGCTGGTGTTCTGTCTGCCAGTCTTTGCAAACCATTGTCAGTATTGAGTTTTTGTTTCATTGTCAGGTCGGTTGTGTGTTGCATTTTGCGTTTTTTACTTTTTTAAAGGATCGGGAATTTTTTAAAACAATCTTGTATTGAGTCGGCTTTGCAAGCTCTTTGCCAAAGCGTTGGCTAGTGTGGCTTTGGCAATATGCTTGCAATTGCAGAACTTTAATAATTCAATGATAGTCCAACTCCAAAGCCCATATCGCTATCATAGTGGGTACGTATACCTATATTCTTATTAATGATATACCTAAGTTCTCCCATATACTCAAAATCAGTATTGAC
>JBKBHS010000002.1:356292-462972 GCA_046299555.1 Bacteroidia bacterium | reverse complement strand
CCCGCATCTACAGGCGATGGAGCATCAAAGAAATTATAGGAAACGGTATCACTTGTTACACACGTTCCATTAACAATGGTAAGAGCATAATCATATAAACCCGATGTTGTAACATTAATTGCAGTATTATACTGATTTGCATTGCTAAATGTGGTTGTACCCGGTCCGTTAATTTGTGTCCAGGTTAATGTACCAATGTTTGGCGCAAGTCCGGATAAAACAGTATTTAATCCGCATATACTGTCATCTGCTCCGGCATTTGCAGCGTTTGGCATTTCATCAAAGGTAAGTGTAACATTATCGATTGTACTGCAAACCCCGTTTGTAATTATCCATGAAGCGGTATAGGTACCGTAAGCAGATGCGGTAACTGAAGAATTATTTGCATTGATATTTGAAAAACTTAATGTTCCTGGGCCTGATACCTGCGACCACGTTGCTGTTCCAATATTCGCTGTGTTTGCATTTAAAGAAATTGTTAAACCGCAAATAGCATCATCTAATCCTGCATTGGCTGTATTAGGCATTTCATCAAAAGTTATGTTTACATTATCGTTATTGGTACATGCTCCATTGGTAAATGTCCAGGTTAGGGTATAGGTACCATAAGTGCTTGCTGTTGCCGAAGTTGTTGGCGATGAAGATGAGCCAAATGTAATTGTTCCCGGGCCGCTTTGCATCGACCATGTTCCAACTCCTACATTGGGACTATTTCCGTTTAAGTTTACGCTTAATCCACAAATCGCAGCATCATTACCGGCTGCAGATGGTATGGGCATTTCATCAAAGGTAATACTTACATTACTGCTAGTTGAGCATGAACCATTATTAATTGTCCACTGTAATACATAGGTCCCATAAACAGAGGCTGTAACCGATGCTGTTGGATTATTTACATTGCTAAAAGTAATGGTACCCGGTCCTGAAATTTGTGTCCATGTTCCTGTGCCTAACGAAGGAGTATTACCGGCCAGTGTAGTAGTTAATCCACATACGGATTGATTAGGACCTGCATTGGATGATGCAGGATTTTGATCAACAGTTACTGTTACTGATGCACATGTTGTGGTATTGCATGTGCCAACTGCTCTTACAAAATAGGTAGTAGTTGTACTAGGCGAAACAGTAATACTGTTTCCGGTTCCTACCGAAGTTCCACCGCAACTGCCACTATACCATTGCCATTGCGCACCGGTACCTAAACTTCCCCCATTAACTGTTAATGTGGTTGAATTTCCTACACAAATAACGGATGGATTAGCTGTTGCTGAGGTGGGTGCTGTTGATGGGGTATTTACTGTAATTGTTACAGAAGTACAGCTGGTAGTATTACATGTACCAATTGCTCTGACAAAATAAGTTGTAGTAGTTGAAGGAGTAACAGTAATACTGTTGCCGGTACCAACCGGAGTTCCACCACATGAACCACTATACCAATTCCATGTAGCTCCCGTACCTAAAGAACCTCCTACTACAGAGAGTGTTGTAGAACCTCCACAAGTAGGATTTGTTGTAGCATTAATAGATGTAGCTGCCGTTGAATTTGTATTTACTGTAATAGTAATTGAAGCACATGAAGTATTTCCACAGCTACCTTCAGCTCTAACAAAATAAGTTGTTGTTGTACTTGGTGAAACGGTTATACTAGCGCCTGTTCCAACTAATGTACCTCCGCAGCTACCGCTATACCAAGTCCAAGTATCTCCTGAACCAAGCGAACCTCCAACAACCGAAAGAGTTGTTGGTCCACCACAAGTTGGATTAGGTGAAGCGGTAGCACCACTGGGCGCAGTAGAAGGTGGAGGAGGTACAACAAGACTTATGGTGCTATTTGGATTTGTAGTACATCCACTGGCATCCGTTACACTTGTTAAAATAATAGTTGTGTTTGTTGTGATATTTATATTTATTGTATGATTATTAGAAATTCCATTTAGTGTAAAAGGCGTTCCATTAATTGTATAGGTTACATTAAAAGGGCCTCTACAAGTAGGTAAATTAAAACGTATACCTACATTACCGCCACCACATGGAACAGTATTTAATGCAGTTATGGAAGATGACAAAGCGGTATTGGTAGTTAAAGAAAAGTTATCGATATATATATAATAGTTATCAGCAGAAGAGCAAACACCTCCAATGATTAAAGCATTAAAATTTGCTGGTGCTGTAAAAGTATAAGTTCTTTGAATCCAGCTTGCATTTGCAACATCACTTTTTGGAATTGATAATAATGTTGTTGCTGCAAGTGGACAATAATTGCCATTTGTAGCTACCGGGAAACTGGTAGTGTTTACACCTTGAATTAATAGAGGTTGAGAACCTCCGTTTAAATCAAATGCTAATCTTGAAAAGAAAGATAAAGTATAGGTCTCACCTGCACATAAGTTTACAAATGTACCCAACATTTCTGCTGCAGTTGGACCTGTTGCTGCCACATTTAACCCTACAAATCCTGATCCTGAAGGAGGTGGAGTTACACTTGGCCCCAAACCAACATTCGTAAAACTACAGTTATAATAGTCAGTACTTGGATAAGTTACTGATCCTGTCACAACATTGGCATCAAACCAACCAACGCATCTGTTTATCTGACTTAATGCTGTAGGGCAACTTGTGAAATTTTCAAAATTCCCATTGGTAATTAAGTTACATTGTGCAACAACATAATTTATTGTTAGAGCGAGGATAAATGATAGGCTAAAAATTCTTTTCATAAACAATAATTATTTTGTTGAATTAAAGTATTCCTGTAAATTAAAAGTGGCTTGTTGGCCTTCTCTTTTAATACTTAATTCAGATAGTGAATTGGATAGTTTCATGTTATTTGTCTCGCAACTTATCTCAGTTGGATTTATCGTTATACTGAATTCTTCACCAGTAATATCTTTAATTGTTATTACAATTGAACTTGTAATATTATTGTCAATAGAAAGTGCGATTTTTTTTTCGCCTTTAGGAAATAATCCCAATGCAACGCCACTCGTAATATTTAATTGATTATTTGTATTGGAAACAAATAAAATAGAATAGTCACTTTTTAAAAGCTTAGCGTTTTCAGATTGCTTACAAATGATTAATTGCATATCGTTACTTTGGCTATAAGAATTGCCAAAAAATAAAATACAGGAAATAAGATAGGGGATGTACAGAAATCTTTTCATTTTTGAATCATTTTATGATACCAAATATAAAAAAATATTGTTTATATAAAAATTAATGAAGCCACGATTCTGAAAGGCGCTGCTGCCAATTGCTTAATAAATCAGCCTTGTTTTGAATTAAATTATTGAAAATGATAGTATTATCATTAATTTTTCCTTGAGAAATTAATTCATCTTTTTCTGCAAAATGAAAGGTTTTGATTTCATCTCCTGATTTATAGGCAATAAGCAATCTGTTAAAGAAATCGCATTTCAACTCTTTTTCCAATTGTTTTACAAATGCTACAGACTTGTCTATAGAGCATCCGCTGGCTTTTACTGAATCTTCATCAGCAAGTATTATTAAAAATCGATTGTATAAAACAGCTCCTGATGCTTTTAAGGGTGTTCCATGAGAAGCCCAATTACTAATGAAATCAGCCAACTTTTGCTCAATTGCAGCAACCTCATCATCACTAAATTTTCTATCACTTTGATAAATCCACACTCTTGAGTGGTCTGGCATTTCGTTTATTGGAATCATAAATCCTGAGCTTGAGCAATTAATTCGGCAATATCTAAAACTTTTACACTGTCTTCTTTTTCAAAATGTTTTACCCCATCTGTCATCATGGTGTTACAGAATGGGCAACCGGTTGCAATGATATTTGGGTTTGTACTTAATGCTTCTTCTGTACGTTCTATGTTAACTTCTTTATTACCTTTTTCTGCTTCTTTAAACATTTGTGCTCCACCGGCACCACAGCAAAACCCACGCTCTTTGCATCGTTTCATTTCAACTAATTCACTATCTAATTTTTCTATTACTGCTCTTGGAGCTATATATTCATTATTGGCTCTACCTAAATAGCATGGGTCGTGAAAAGTTATTTTTTTCCCTTTAAAACTTCCGCCTTCAACCTTAAGTTTTCCGCTATCAATTAAGCTTTGAATTAATTGTGTATGATGTAATACTTCATAATTCCCTCCCAACTCAGGATATTCATTTTTCAAAGTATTAAAGCAGTGTGGGCAAGCGGTAACAATTTTCTTAATTCCGTATCCATTTAAAACGGTAATATTATTCATAGCCTGCATCTGAAACAGAAACTCATTTCCAGCTCTTTTTGCAGGATCGCCCGTGCAACTTTCTTCGGTGCCTAAAACAGCAAAGCTTGTATTGGTATGATTAAGAATTTTAACTAATGCTTTGGTAATTTTTTTAGCTCTGTCATCAAAACTTCCGGCACACCCTACCCAAAATAATATTTCAGGCATTTCACCTTTTGCGGCATATTCTGCCATGGTTGGAACTTTTAATAAATCGTTTGCCATTTCTTTATAATTAAAGTTTAAACATTAATTTTCATTAGCCCAGTTAAATCTATCTGATGGAGAGAATTGCCAAGGAGCACCATTGTTTTCAATGTTGGTAAGCATTCCGGCCCATTCTGCAGGAGCTTTTGATTCTTCCATAATTAAATATCTTCTTAAATCAATAATAATTGAAAGTGGGTCGATATTTACAGGGCATGCTTGTACACATGCATTGCACGTGGTACAGGCTAAAATTTCTTCTTCAGTAATATAATTTCCTAATAGTGATTTTCCATCATCTTTAAATTCCTTATTGATGTCGATATTTCTGCCAACTTCTTCTAATCGGTCGCGTGTATCCATCATAATTTTTCTGGGTGAAAGTAATTTTCCGGTTTGGTTAGCAGGACATTCAGAAGTACATCTACCACATTCGGTACAGGTATATGCGTCTAATAATTGTTTCCATGTAAGATCGGTTACATCTTTTGCCCCAAAACGTCCGGGAGGAGTATTCGTAGTTGGAGTGTAACTTGGATCTAACATTATTTTTACTTCGTTAGTTACCGATTCCATATTTGTAAACTTTCCCTTTGGTTTTAAATTAGAAAAATAGGTGTTGGGGAAAGCCAATAAAATGTGAAAATGCTTTGAAAAGGGTAAGTAATTTAAAAAAGCTAAGATTCCTAAAATATGAAACCACCAAAATATTCGTTCGAAAATGTGTAAAGTTTCCTGACTATAGCTTGCAAAAAATGGAGCTATGAATTGGCTTACGATAAAGGGTTTTTCTAATGCTCCTTCAATATTAGCTTCTACGGCATTTAATTTTAATAGTGCACCCATTAAAATAATTTCAACCAATAAAATAATATTGGCGTCTTTAAATGGCCATCCTTTTAACTCTGGTTTGGTAAAACGATCTATTTTTAAAATATTTCTTCTTACTAAGAATACAACACAAGCAATAATAACTCCAACTGCCAATAACTCAAAAAAGTTAATGGCAAGTGTGTAAATACTACCAAGAGGAGCTGCAAAAAAACGATGTGTCCCAAATATTCCATCAATAATTATTTCTAATACTTCGATGTTTATAAGAATAAATCCTAAATAAACAATAATATGCATAATACCGGCAACGGGTCGAACTACCATTTTAGATTGCCCAAGAGCTACCATGGCCATTACTTTTAAGCGTTCTGATGGATTATCGCTTCTGTCTAATGGTTTACCTAATTTTATATTGCGAACAACTTTTTGAATGTTTTTCGAAAAAAAATAAATGGCAAGGCCAAAAACTAAAATAAAAATGATACTGGAAATCATAGTTATAAATTAATTAATCAAAAATTATTTTTTCTTTTTTTTCTTATCTTTTCTACCAAACACTGAGAAATGAACATATCTGTTTGGATTTTCTTTCATGTCAATTAATAAGCTATCTAAGTCTCTTGCAGAGCGATCTAAATTAACATAAAGGCTATCATTATGGATTAGCATACCTAATGAGCCTTTACCTTCATTAATTTTATTTAAAATTAATGATACATCATTTAGCGATTTGCTGGCATTATTAATAGCTGTTGTAATATTTGATTTGGCAATAGAATCGCTTATGTTATTTACATTTGAAAGGATGCTGTTTAGTTTCTCGTTGTTATTTTTAAAATTATTTGTAATGGATTCTACGTTTTTAAAAATATCTGATAAGCGTTGTTTTTCACTGGCTACTAAAGAGTCTAAACGAAAAGATGTTTTTTCCAAATTGGTAATTGATTGATAAACTTTGGAAATACTGCCTGAAATATTTTCAGTTGCTTTTTCATCTAAAATGGATTGAACAACCAAGATCAAGGAGTCGATAGAAGAAATTAATTTTTCAGCTTTTACTTTTAATGGTTGAACTTGCTTGTTTACTTCTTCGGTTAATGATGCCTGAACATCAGATTGAATGGTATCTTTATTATTTAGATAAGTTTTAGAATCGCCTAAAATTAACTGAATGGCTTTAGAGCCTAATAAATCAGAACTAACAATGCGTGCAATGGAATTATCAGGAATCATTAAATCGGTATTATTTATACTTAAAGTAACAATTATTTGGTTGGGATTGTTTGGGTTAAGTTGTGCATCAGCCACCATTCCTACTTTTAATCCATTAACTTGTATGGGATTAGATTTTTCCAGTCCGTCTATATGGTCGTAAACTGCATAATAGGTATGCTGGCGATAAAATACATTTTTGCCCTTTAAAAAATTAAATCCGAAATAAAGAAATAAAATGGCTACGGTTACTACAATTCCTGTTTTTGTTTCTCTTGATAGTTTCAAAACAATCTAATTTTTAAAATTTCGGGTGTAAATTTATGGATTTAATTCTTTTAATGCTTCGTTTACTGAAATCCTTTGTCCATTTTTAAATGCAACAACAAAAGCATCTTTGTATCCTTTTTCTCGAGCAGTTTTTTGCAGATATATTGCTTCGCTTAAGGTAAAGGCTTCGCCATAGGTATAGCGATAGGTATTATCTGTTTTATATTCCCAAATGGGAGATAAGCCGTTAAAATTTTCGGCATTGGTTGCTATGGCTTTGGGAGATGTTGCTATTTGAACTCTGAATATAATTCCTTTGTTTTCAGCTGCTAATTCATTTGACTTGCTTTCTGTAGAAGTATTTTTTTTATCTGTTTCAATTTTCTTTTCGTTTGTTTTTTCTGTCGTTTTTATTTCGGGAGTATTGGCATTTTCAACAGTTTTTTTATCAGGCACGCTATTGCTTCCTTTGTTTTTAATATTTTCACTATCTCCTTTAAAATCTTTTATGGCTTCAAGGATAGATGCTGCAATGGTAGTTTGATTTTCGCTACTTTTTAAAAATTCTTCCTCTTGGCGATTGGTTAAAAAACCAATTTCAATAAGAACTGCCGGCATAGCTGTACGGGCTAAAACCAATAAACCGGCTTGTTTTACTCCTCTATCAACTCTATTGGCTTTTTCTCTAAAATGGTGCTGTATTCTGGAAGCAAATTGTATGCTTTGTTCAAAAAAGGCGCTTTGAAACATGGTAAATATAATGTGAGCTTCATCTGAAGATGGATCAAAACCATCATAGTTTTTCTGATAATTTTCTTCTTTTAAAATTACTTCATTTTCGCGTTTTGCAACTGCAAGGTGTTCTTTAGCTCGGTGCAAACCTAAAACATAGGTTTCTGCCCCAAATGCTTCCTGATTACAGATTTCTTTTTTTGTTTTTTTGTCAATATAACAAGCTGAATTACAGTGAATAGAAATGAATAAATCGCCTTTATTTTTATTAGCAATATTGGCTCTTTCATGTAACTCGACAAAAACATCCTTATTACGAGTATAAATTACTTCAACTCCTGGCAATTGTTCTTCAATCATTTTACCCAACTTAAGCGCTACGGCTAATGTAACATCTTTTTCGCGAGCGCTGGAACCAATGCACCCGGGATCATGTCCACCATGTCCGGCATCAATTACAATTTTTTTAACTGAATAGGGTGGAGCAGGATGCCTGAATGCGGAAAATAAAATAACACCTATCGCTATTGCACTAAGCACCGTTATTGCTTGCCTGTATGTTTTGTCTAAAATCCTCATTTTGCGGGGCTTTATCATTTCTTTGAAGTAATATATTTTATGTAATTTCGCTCCTTTAATTTTTTCTTAATCTCTTTTGAACAAAAATAAGGCTAATAACACCTTTCAAATAGTTAATCATTCCTATTTTATTAAAGGAATACTGTTAATAATGTGCCTTTTTTTGTCCACATCTTTTAACCTATCGGCTCAAATAAAGGATAGTTTGTATTTAGAATTTCCTGATACAACTTTATCCAATAACGAAAAAAATACAGCTGATAGTACTGTAAAATCTGTGCCAAAATCAAAGCAAGTATTAGATGCGCCCGTAATTTATTCGGCTAAAGATTCTATGCGCATAGATGTAAAAGCAAAAAAGCTATATTTATTTGGTGATGCAGAAGTTAATTACAAAGAGATTAATTTAAAGTCAGCCTATATTGAATTAGATTTTGGAAAAAATTTACTTTTTGCTGAAGGTGTAAAAGATAGCTTGGGAAGAGAATATGGCCGTCCTGAATTTAAAGAAGGAGCACAAGTAATAAAATCTAAAACCATTTTATACAACTTTGAAACCAAGAAAGGGTTAATTACAGATGTTATAACACAAGAAGCCGATGGTTATATTCATGGAGAAACTGTTAAAAAAATGCAAGATGATGTAATGTTTATAAAGCATGGTAAATATACTACTTGTGAGGATGAACATCCACATTTTTATTTTAATATCTCTAAGCTGAAAGTAATTCCTGATGATAAAATAATATCAGGACCTGCCAATTTGGTGGTGGAAGATGTTCCTACGCCCTTAGCCATTCCGTTTGGATTTTTTCCAAATAAAAAAGGTAGAAAAAACGGTATTTTAATTCCTCAATATGGCGAATCGCAAGCGCTAGGCTTCTTTTTAAAAGAAGGAGGCTATTATGTGGGACTTTCAGAAAATATGGATTTAGCCTTAACCGGTGATATTTATACTCGCGGAAGTTGGGCCACCAGAGCGCATACCAATTATACCAAACGCTATAAATTTGCCGGTAGTTTTGATGCCCGATATTCGCAAATTCAGATTAGTGAAAGAGATTTCCCGGATTATCAATTGAATAAAGATTTTTTTGTGAAGTGGACACATCGCCAAGATCCAAAGGCTCGTCCAAACAGTTCGTTCAGTGCCGATGTAAGTGCAGGGACAAGCAGCTTTAACCGATTAAATTCAGCGGCTTCGACCGACTTTCTGAAAAATGCTTTCCAATCGAGTATTAATTATAATAAATCGTGGGCCGGTAAACCTTATTCATTAAACATTAGTGCCAGACATACGCAAAATACCCAAGATTCAAGTGTGGTAATTAGTTTACCCGAAGCTGCATTTGTTGTACAGCGTGTTTTTCCTTTAAAAAGGAAAACTGTTGTTGGAAGCGAGCGCTGGTATGAAAAAATAGGGATGAGTCTAACATCTTCCATAAAAAATGAAATAGCAACTAAAGAATATTTATTATTTACTCCGGCCAGTTTAAAAAACTTCAGAAATGGTGTTCAGCATACGGTTCCTATTTCTACTTCGTTTAAAACCATGAAGTATTTTACCATTACTCCATCTATAAATTTAACCGAACGCTGGTATTTTAAAACACTTGAACAATCGTACGATAACGAACTTCAAAAAGTTATTAGCGATACCATAACCCGCTTTGCAAGAGCCGGTGAGTATAATTTAAATACCAGTTTTACAACAAAAATTTATGGTATGTATCAATATCGTAAAGGCCCTATTGAAGCTATTCGACATGTAGTTACACCAACATTAAGCTTAACTTACCGTCCTGATTTTGATAGTCGCAGATTTGGCTATTTTGGAGATAGTACCGGCACATTATCCAGTTATTCGCCTTATCAATTGGGTATTTATGGCGTGCCTTCTCCCGGTCAGCAAGGATTAATTTCTATGCGATTTATTAATAATGTGGAAATGAAAACACGTGCCAAATCTGATACTACTGCAGGAAAGAAAATTAAACTGATGGAAAACTTAGATTTTGGTTCTGCATACAACATGTTAGCTGATTCATTAAATTGGCAAAATATAACCATAAACGGTAGAACACAATTATTTGAAAAAGTGAGTTTATTGTTTGGTGGCGCTATAGATCCTTATGCTTTGGATACCGCGGGTAGAAAAATAAATCAATTTTTGTGGGATACCAATAAGCAATTAGGAAGGTTAACAGCGGCCAATTTGGCCATTAGTTTTAGTTTAAATTCTAAGAAAAAATCAAGTGCAAGCAGTAGTAAAAAAGCAACCGATGAAGAATTGCAGATGATACAAAGAGACCGCGGTAATTTTGCCGATTTTAATGTGCCATGGAATTTAAGTGTAAATTTTAATGTCAATTATTCAAAACCGGGGTTTGTAAAACAATTAACACAATCGCTCACATTTAATGGAGATTTGAATTTAACACCACGTTGGAAAGTAGGTTTTGATTCAGGTTATGATTTTGTAAAAAAAGAAATGACCTATACCCGAATAAATATTTTCCGCGATTTGCATTGCTGGGAAATGAAATTTAACTGGGTGCCATTTGGCGTAAACAAAAGTTATTTGTTGGAAATCAATGTAAAATCGGCCGTTTTGCAGGATATGAAATTATCGCGCAGAAGAAGTTGGTTTGATTATATGCAATAGTCTTTAAGTTAAATAGTAAAAATTTTCTCATCTAATACCTTTAATTCTGTATTTCTTTTTGGATTTTTAGCAGCTATTCTAATTACTGTTATTTTACTTACTTAAATTTTGAAATTCCCATTTTTTTTATAAATTAGTTATTATAAATAAAAAAGGTATGGTGCAAAAATGCTAAAGATTTTTTGTTAACCATAAAAACACTTTTTCTGCTTATTTTGGTGTTTTCATCAACATAGCAGCTGTTTGCTTTACCCTTTTTATTTGATGGTCATAAGACCAACAAAGGCGAAAAAGATTATATACAGATGAAAAAAACTATAATAATATTAATTGCACTTGCTGCAATATTTACTACCTGCAAAAAAGAAGACCGTGATGAGATTTTTAAATCACGTACACATAGGAACCTAACTGGAAGATGGCAGGTTGATAGAATTATTATTAATGGAATTGATTCAACACAATTTTTAATTAATAATGATTCATTATGTACAAAGTGGTTTTTTTTATATACTGATCGTTCATATGATCCAGGTATAAGATTTCCTTTTTGGTATTTTTTTAATGTTAAAGGGTATGATAAAGGTGCTTGGGAATTAAAAAAAAACAATAAAGAGATTTATATATCTGTTGGTGTTAAAAATTCTAATGACCATAATATCGTTAATCGTTGGTTTAGTCCTGGTCTTTGGGGAATAAAAGAGATTAATAAAACTAATTTGACTTTAGTTTTTCAAAACGACAATGTAAAGTTTGAATATCAATTTAAGAAGTATAAGGAAGATTAAATATTAATAACTATGTATAGAAATTTTATTGTATTGCTTTTATTGTGTGTAATTGTTTCTTGCAAGAAATATTCTGAAGACCCATATACGGTTATTTTTAAATCTCCAGAAAAAAGAATTGAAGGAACATGGATTTATAATTCTATCCTTATAAACGGTATAGATTCAACAGACGCGATTGTTGAGAGGGATAAGTGGGGTTGGATGTTCGGAAAAGACTATAAAACTTCATACCTTTTTTTTTCAACTAAATTTAATACAACGTCTTTTTTATACTATTGGGAATTTAGTGAATCAAATAAAAAATTAATGATTGTAAATCAAAACAGTAAAAATGTTACTAAAACACATTGGGACGTTGGGTACCCAGTGTATTGGGAAATTATAGCATTAAATAATAAAAAATTTAAAATTAAATCAGAACCAATAAACAATAATGTGTATGAAATACATTTTTATAAAAATTAAAATACATGTATAAATTATTTATTTTATTAATTGTGCTATTTGTTTATACGTCATGCCGCAAATACGAGGAAGATCCATATACGGTTATTTTTAAATCTCCAGAAAAAAGATTGTTAGGTAGTTGGAGATATAGCCGTGTATTAATTGATGGAGTTGATGAAACCCAAAATATTGCTACAACCGAAACCCATGGTTGGATATTTGTTAAAGATGAAAGAATTCGTAGAACTAAGTTATTTATTTCATTTAATGGTTATAATTCAAACATACATTATAACTGGCGATTAATTGATAAGGATACGAAGCTAGTAACAGAGCCTGTAGATATATCATATTTACCAGATTCAACAAAAATAAAGTACCAGCCACAAAATATATATTGGGAGAGGAATACGCCTATAGAGTGGAATATAAAGGCTTTGAATAATAAAGAGTTAAAGTTGCATGCGTTGTCATTGTTTGGAAGTGAGTATGAGATAAGCTTCAAAAAAGTAAAATAAATAAATTTTTAAAAGATGAAGTACATGGTAACAAATAACAAACGAAAGCTACTGTTTATTGTTTTTATTATAATTAACTGTATAGAGTTAATAGCTCAGTCAAATATCGAAAAATATTGGTATTATCGCCAGCGAGTACAAGATGGTTTTATAAAATATGGAGAAAATATTGGGGAAAGTATGCTTTCAGATATAAGAAATGCATATAAAAATGAGGGTATAAACCCACCAGCATATTCTAATATGCTAAGGTGGGGGCAACATTCTATATATATGGGTTGGTATATAGGAGTATTAGCTACCGAGTATAAATTATTGTTTGATGCTAATAAAAACACTGAAAAAACCTTAACGGAGTTGTACTATGCGATTTCGTGTTTTATCATTTAAATGAAACAAAACTAATGTTTTCTGCCATTGTTGGTATTTTCACCAACAATGCAGCTGTTTGCTTTACCCTTTTTATTTGTTGGTCATAAGACCAACAAAGGCTTAAATAGTTTACCCAATCAATTCCGCTGCTTCTTCGCCCACTAAGCTGCCTATTGCAACACCCATTCCGCCCATTCTAACCGCATAAACAATAGAATTACTTACTTTTTTTACAATAGGTTTTTTCTCTCTGCCAACGCCCATAATACCGCTCCAGCGCTGTTCAATTTCAAAAGGAGTATGGGGTAAAATAATTTCAGACAACATTTTTTCCAAGCTTTGCTGAATAATGGGTGTTAAGCCAAACTCGCTGGTGTTTTCTCCTTTAAAATCCAAATTGCGTCCACCACCTAATAATACACGCTTGTGAATATTTCTGAAATAATAAAAGCCTTCATCGTAATGAAAGGTGCCTTTTAATTTTAAATTTTCGATGGGTTTTGTGACCAATACCTGTGCTCTTGCAGGTTCTACATCCATTTCAGGAGCAAATTGTTTGGCAAATCCATTGGTGGCAATTATTACTTTATCCGCTTTAATTTCCAATTGATGGTTAATTTCTAAAATGGCGTTTGCTCCACATTCTTCAATTTTATTAATGGCACATTTGTTTAATATAATTACGCCCATTCCAGAAGCAAGTGAAATTAATGAGCTAATCATTTTTCCGGTATCAATCTGGCCTTCCATGCAATTTTCAATCATATATGGAATATTTAATCCAAATTCTTTGATACGCTCATTGCAGGAATGATAAATATCTTTGTTAAAAATTTTTTTTAAATGATTATTCAAATAGTTTAACTGCGATTCACAACGCTCAAACACATTTCTATTTTTAAAAATTTCAAAACTGCCATTGGCTTGAAAATCGATATTCTTATCTCCTAATAGTTCACGAAGTTTTAGTAGTCCTTTCCATCTTTTTTCAACTAAACTAAAACAAGCATCTTCACCATTTTTAGCAATATCATCCAATAATTCGCTGGGACTTCCAAAACAAGCAAAGCCTGCATTTTTAGAGCTGGCGCCACTTGGCAGCATTCCTCTTTCAAATACCATAACTTTTGCAAGAGGATGTTTTTTCTTCAAATGTATAGCAGCATTTAATCCTACAATGCCGCTTCCTATTATCGCAAAATCAATATTTTCTAAATAAGTGTTTTTTTCCCAGTAACTTAAGTGATTCATCGGCACAATTTTTGAAAGCTATTTTTATTTATAGGTAATTTTAAGATATTTGTAAGATTAGCAAATTTAGAGGATTGAATCAATTAAATTCCACATATATTTTTAAAAAAATCATTATTCTTATCTTGCTGTTATTGGGATGCTATTCTCATACCATAGCACAAGATTTTAAATTGCCTATTACTGGTCGTGTAACCAAAGAAGGTAAAAAACTCGAAGGTGCTATTGTTACTATAATTAAAAATGGCGTACAGGTTCAGCAGCTTACTACTTCAGGTAATGGGAAGTTTGATGTTGTGTTAGATGCAAATGCAGATTACATAATAACCTTTACCAAAGGTGGGCATATTACGAAGCGTTTAAGTTTTAACACAAGAGGAGTTCCTCCCGATAGGGCTAAAGAAGGTTTTCCCGGTTTAGATATTGGAGAAATTTCAATTTTTGAAGATTTACCCGGTTCGACAGTTAGTTCGATTTTACAACAGCCGGTTGGTAAATTTGCTTATGTGCCATCAGAAGGAGATTTTAATTATGATGAAGCATATACTCGCTCAATACAAAGTCAATTAGCGCAAATAAAGGCAGCAGAAGAAGAAGCAAAGAAAAAAGCAGCAGAACAATTAAAAAATTATAATGCGGCAGTTGCTAAAGGCGATAAAGCTATGGCTGCAAAAGATTACAATGCTGCCAAGGCAGCATATAATGAAGCATTATCTTATAAAGAAGATAATTATCCAAAGCAAAAAATTGCAGAAGCTGATAAGCTAATTGCTTTGGCTGCAGCAGAAGCAGAAGCCAAACGTAAAGCCGAAGAAGAAGCCAAACGCAAAGCTGAAGAGGAAGCCAAACGCAAAGCAGAAGAAGAAGCCAAACGTAAAGCAGAAGAAGAAGCCAAACGCAAAGCGGAAGAGGAAGCCAAACGCAAAGCGGAAGAAGAAGCTAAGCGTAAAGCTGAAGAAGAGGCCAAACGTAAAGCCGAAGAAGAAGCCAAACGCAAAGCAGAAGAGGAAGCCAAACGCAAAGCGGAAGAAGAAGCTAAGCGTAAAGCTGAAGAAGAAGCCAAACGCAAAGCGGAAGAAGAAGCCAAACGTAAAGCGGAAGAAGAAGCCAAACGCAAAGCTGAAGAGGAAGCCAAACGCAAAGCAGAAGAAGAAGCCAAACGTAAAGCTGAAGAGGAAGCCAAACGCAAAGCAGAAGAAGAAGCCAAACGTAAAGCAGAAGAAGAAGCCAAACGCAAAGCGGAAGAGGAAGCCAAACGCAAAGCGGAAGAGGAAGCCAAACGCAAAGCGGAAGAAGAAGCTAAGCGTAAAGCTGAAGAAGAGGCCAAACGTAAAGCCGAAGAAGAAGCCAAACGTAAGGCAGAAGAAGAAGCCAAACGCAAAGCAGAAGAAGAGGCCAAACGCAAAGCAGAAGAAGAGGCCAAACGCAAGGCAGAAGAAGAAGCCAAACGTAAGGCAGAAGAAGAAGCCAAACGTAAAGCCGAAGAAGAAGCCAAACGTAAAGCCGAAGAAGAAGCCAAACGAAAGGCCGAAGAGGAAGCCAAACGCAAGGCTGAGGAAGAAGCTAAACGCAAAGCCGAAGAGGAAGCAAAACGCAAGGCTGAGGAAGAAGCTAAACGCAAAGCCGAAGAGGAAGCGAAACGTAAAGCTGAAGAAGAGGCTAAACGCAAAGCCGAAGAAGAAGCCAAACGCAAGGTCGAAGAAGAAGCGAAACGTAAAGCTGAAGAAGAGGCTAAACGTAAAGCCGAAGAGGAAGCAAAACGCAAAGCGGAAGAAGAAGCAAAGAGAAAAGCAGAAGAAGAAGCCAAACGCAAAGCGGAAGAGGAAGCCAAACGCAAAGCTGAAGAAGAAGCCAAACGCAAAGCGGAAGAGGAAGCCAAACGCAAAGCTGAAGAGGAAGCCAAACGTAAAGCTGAAGAAGAGGCCAAACGCAAAGCCGAAGAGGAAGCAAAAAATAAAGCCTTAGCAGATGCAGAAGCCAAGCGCAAAGCCGAAGAGGAAGCAAAACGCAAGGCTGAGGAAGAAGCCAAACGCAAAGCGGAAGAGGAAGCCAAACGCAAAGCGGAAGAGGAAGCCAAACGCAAAGCGGAAGAGGAAGCCAAACGTAAAGCTGAAGAAGAGGCCAAACGCAAAGCCGAAGAGGAAGCTAAACGCAAGGCAGAAGAAGAAGCTAGAGCTAAAGCTATTGCTGAGGCAGAAGCCA
Source organism: Bacteroidia bacterium (assembly GCA_046299555.1). Classification (GTDB taxonomy): domain Bacteria; phylum Bacteroidota; class Bacteroidia; order JACCXN01; family JACCXN01; genus CALKJP01. Next base: position 446,639 of record JBKBHS010000002.1, on the reverse strand, counting down.
AAAAGAAAGCTGAAGAAGAAGCGCGTATTGCTAAAGAAAACGAATTAAATGCAAAATATAATGCTGCAATTAAAAAAGCCGATGACGCTTTTGCATTTAAAGAATACAATGCGGCCAAGCAAGCTTACAAAGAAGCTTTATTAATTAAACCTAATGAGATTTATCCTAAAAATAAAATTGACGAAATAGATGGAATTCTTGCCGAAATTGCTGCCAACGAAAACAAACAAAAAGAGTTAACAGCCAAATATAATGCGGCAGTTATGAAAGGCGATAATGCTTTTTTTGCTAAAGATTTCGCCACTGCTAAATTAGCTTACAACGAAGCCTTGGGTTATAAGCCTCAAGAATCTTATCCTAAACAAAAGCTTGATGAAATAGAAGCTATTTTAAATTCAGAAGCAAAAGCTAAAGAGAATGAACAACGTTATAAATCGGCCATTGCTAATGGTGATAAATTGTTTAACTCAAAAGAATATTCAAAATCAAAAGGATTTTATAATGAAGCATTAACATATAAGCCTAATGATGCTTATGCCACACAAAGAATTAGTCAGATTGATAAAATTTTTGCAGACTTAGCTAAAGCTTCTCAACAAAAAACACCCGTTGTAGAAGAGCCTAAACCTGCTCCTAAACCAAAATTGGCTGTAGATGCAACGGATAAAGTTGCCTTTTTATCTGAGTTAGCTCAAAAATATCCCGAAGGGGTAACAGAAGAATTATTTACCGATGATCCAATGAAAAAAGTAACGAGAAGAATTGTAGTGCGTGATAAAAAAGCAACTGAATATACCAAAGTTGAATATAAATTTGGTGCGGTATATTATTTTATGAATGGAACTATACCTATAACGGAACAAAAGTGGAATCAGGAAACAAAATAACATGGAAATTACAACAACGGAATTAATCGGATATTTAGCTTCATTAGGAGTTTTGCTATCTTTTTTAATGAAAGAAATTAAAGCCCTTCGTATTGTAAATATTGTTGGATGTTTTCTTTTTGTAATTTATGGTGTAATGCTAAATTTTTCCTGGCCAATAATTATTACCAACGTTTCTATTATAATAATCAATTTTTATTACCTGTATAAAATTTCCGGAAATAATAGTTAAACTGATTTTTTGGTTAGTTCCTTAAAAACATCTTCCAGTTTTTGCTCATTTTTCTGAAGTGTTAAAACAGTAAGCTGATTATCAACTGCAAACTTAAATACTTCATTTCGTATATCTTTCCCGGCAACACTTTCAATTATCCATGTATTACCGTTACTATTTTCAGCATTGGCTATACCGTTGATTTTCATCAATTGCGATTTTGTTATACTCTTATCAAATTCTACAATTAGTTGAATATTATTTTTGGTTAAATTATTAATTTGCGATGCCGGTGCATTGGCTACAATTTTTCCTTTATTAATGATGATTACTTTATCGCATATTGCTTCTACTTCTTGCATTATGTGCGTAGATAGCATAACGGTTTTTTGCTTTCCGATTTTCTTTATCAGATTTCTTATTTCTCCAAGTTGATTGGGGTCCAAACCCGTTGTGGGCTCATCCAGTATTAAAACCTTGGGATCATGAATAAGTGCTTGTGCAATTCCTACTCGTTGGCGATACCCTTTTGACAAGGCTCCAATCTTTTTGTTTTGTTCTATTTGCAACCCCGTTAATTCAATCATCTCTTTTACGCGTTCTTTAATGTTTTTAAGATGATGCAAACGGCCAATAAATTCCAAATATTCCTTAACAAACATGTCTAAGTAGAGTGGATTATGTTCAGGCAGATATCCTACATTTTGTCGAACTTCAATAGAATTTTCATTAATATCGAAACCGCATACTCTTACGCTTCCTTCTGTTGGAGGAATATAGCAGGTAATAATTTTCATCATGGTGGATTTACCCGCACCATTTGGTCCTAAAAAGCCTGTAATTTCACCTTCATTTACATCAAATGAAACATTGTCTAATGCTTTTTGCGTGCCGTATATTTTTGAAATATTATTTACCTGTATTGACATAGTTTCTTATTTAATCATTTCGTGTGATAACTCCACTTTGCAAATTTGCGATAAATAGCGCTTGTACCAATGCTTAATTCCTAATTCTTTTGCTTCTATATGTTGCATGTTATGACGCCATTTATCAATAGCTTCGAGTGTTTTCCAATAGGATATAAAAATATTTTCTTTACCGTTTCCGGAAGTTTCGAAGCCTAAAAATCCTTCTTGTTCTAAAGCAAGTTTTAAAATTTTCTCATCCATTTCTTCAAAACCATCCAATGTTTCTGATTTTTCGGAAGAAAAAATAACTGCATAGTAAGGAGGTTGTTCGGCTTTTCCCTTTTTCCAGAAGTTCATGCTAATTGGCTTTTTCAATTATTATTCCTACTTCCATCACCATTGGTAAGGGATCTAAAGGCATATCATGCGAAATTTCGTAAACGTATTTTCCATTTTTAGGAAATATTTTTTTGGGGAGAATTAAATGTTCGCTATCCCAAATATCAAATCCGGGTGAACCAATATATTCTCCATTTTCATTGCGCAATTGTAATTCGTATGGAAGCTCTTCAAAAGTTCCATCCGGTTGAATTTCTTTTAAAAGTAATTTTACGGATGTAAACGGATAACCGTCAGCATATCTAAAAGCAAGGTAAAAATCATAGGGAATTGCATTGTCTTTTATATCAATTTCAAATCTTTTTACATCACTTTTTTTCCATTCAATATTTTCAGAAAGTTCTATATGTTTTTCATATATCCTGTTTGGATTACATGAAACCATAGTAAACAATAGCATGAAGAATGAAAGTAAATTAATAAACGGTCTTTTAATTTTCATTATGAGGATTACATAGAGATAATTTGAAACGGATTGATATTATAAAAATTAATCACAAATGCATACGATTCAATAAATTTAAAAGATTACAGATTAACAAAGGAAAAAAATCATCAAATCAAAAATTCAAAAATTCAAAAATTAAAGAGGTCATTCGTCTTTGTTCCTTTGTCTTTTGTCATCTTTTCCAACTTTCATCAGATAACTAGCATTTATTCCTGATTGAGTTTTTTTACCATGGTTAAAATAGTAGCAATAGCAACTGTTTCACCGGTTTCATCATATACATCTACCAACCATTTTACAATTCCTTTAGCTATATCGTCATCAGATTTTTTTTCTTGATTTATCTTTTCTTTACAAGTAAATCGAACTCCGATAGTCATTCCGGGATAAACAGGCTTTGTAAAACGACATTCGTCTAATCCATAATTTAATAACACCGGTCCTTTTTTAGCATCAACAAATAAACCTGCAGCTTTAGAAAGTATAAAATATCCATGAGCTACTCTTCCGGTAAATATGGTTCCTTCAAGCGATGTAGCATCCATGTGTGCATAAAAATTATCACCGCTAACGTTGGCAAAATTTACAATATCTGCTTCGCTAACGGTATGTTTGGCTGTAATTAATGTTTGTCCGATTTCTAATTCTTCGAAATAATATTGGAATGGATGTTTGTCTTTTTCAATGTACTTAGCTCCGTATTGATATTGATTGGTAACTTTAGTAAGTGTAGTAGGAGAACCTTGTATGGCTGTACGTTGCAAATAATGGAATACTCCGCGTTTTCCGCCCATTTCTTCGCCACCACCTGCTCTTCCGGGGCCACCATGAACCAGCATTGGCATAGGAGAACCATGTCCGGTACTTTCTTTCGCACAATCGTTATTTAAAATTAAAATTCTGCCATGCATGCATGCTGCGCCCAATACATATTCTCGTGCTATATTATCATCGGCAGTAACAATTGAACTTACTAATGAACCTTTTCCAAGTTTTGTTAATTCAATGGCTTCTTCGGTTGTTTTGTAAGGAATAATCGTACTAACCGGGCCAAATGCTTCAATGTTATGACAATCGGTGTTTACAAAAGGATTTTCATTTAAAAACAATATGGGCGACATAAATGCTCCTTTGTTTTTATCGGCACCTGTAACAGCAAAATTTTCTAAGTCGCCAAAAACAATTTTTTGTGTTTTGCTTAGTTGTAAAACTTTTTCTTTAACTTCTTCAACTTGAGATTTTCCGGCTAAAGCTCCCATGCGAACACCTTCTACATTTGGGTCGCCAATTACAGTGCTTGCTAATCTTTTACCTAAAGCAATTTGTACATCTTCCACCATATTTTCAGGAACTAATATACGCCTAACAGCAGTACATTTTTGTCCTGCTTTAGTAGTCATTTCGCGTTGAACTTCTTTAATGAAAATATCAAATTCAGGAGAACCTACTTTTACATCTTGCCCTAAAATGCAGGCATTTAGAGAATCAGCTTCCATGTTAAAAGGAACAGATTCTTCAATAATACGAGGATGCGACTTAAGCATTTTACCGGTATGTGCAGAGCCTGTAAAAGTTACTACATCCTGATTTATTACATGATCCAATATGCCACTGGCACTACCACATATTAACTGTAAAGCGCCTTCCGGTAAAATACCTGATGCTATAATTTCTTTAGCAACCGCTTCTGTTAAATAAGAAGTGAGTGTAGCCGGTTTAACTATAGCCGGTACTCCGGCAAGCCAGTTAACTGCAACTTTTTCTAACATACCCCATACAGGGAAATTAAATGCATTGATGTGAATGGCGACACCTTCTTTAGGAACACAAATGTGATGACCAATAAAAGTTCCGTTTTTAGAAAGTTTAGCAACATCTCCTTCAACACAATATGGCTCATCCGGAAATTGTCTGCGAAGTGATGCGTATGAAAATAAATTACCTATTCCACCTTCTATATCTACCCAGCTATCGGCTCGAGTGGCACCGGTAGCCCAACTGATTTTATAAAACTCTTCTTTTTTACTTAAAAGATGTAATGCAAGAGCTTTAAGCATTCTACCGCGTTCATGAAAGGTCATTTTTCGTAATTTAGGACCACCTACTTTACGAGCATAATCGCACATAGCACCAAAATCTAAGCCTTTACTGCTCGCGCTTGCAATAGCTTCGCCTGTAATTGCATTATATAGAATTTGACCATCGCCTTCTCCGGCAATCCATTTCCCTAAAGCGTAATTATGAAGTTTATTCATGATTTAAAATATTTTTTGATGTGTAAAAATAGTAAAAATGAGTTGTAAGTTTTAAATTTTATAATTTAATTCGAAGAAGTACAATTAACAAATAACTAAGTTTAAATTATTTAAAAATAACAATACTTTAAAGTATGAATATAAACATTAGCCAGTCGGTTGCTATATTAATTGATGGAAACAATATTGAGATTGCACTTCATAATTTGGTAAAAGATACCAATGCTATGCTTAATTTTGACATATTAATTCCTAAACTACTTGGGAATAGAGCTCTAAATAGATTACTTTATTTTAGAGAAGGAGTAAGTATATCATCAAAATTAGCAGAACGTTTGCATGAAAATTATCATGGCTCTGTTATTCCTTGTCATAAGTCTGCAGATATACCACTTACAATTTATGCAACTCAAATTGCTGAAAAGGTTGATACAATTATCATACTTTCAGGCGACTCAGATTATGTAGAGCTAGTAAGACATTTGCAATCTAAGGGAGTAAGAGTTGAAATAGCAGCTGTACCTGATGCTACTGCATCTATTTTAGTAGAAGAAGCAGATTATTTTATTCCTATTGGAATTGAAGATTGTTTTATATTTAAAACTTTTCAGCCTCATAATTATAAAAAGCATAAAAAGTGATAAAAAATCTTTAAAAGAAATTAATTAAGTTTAAATTAATTGAATTGTTTAAATCGAAATATAATTTATTGCATTATTACAAATAAATATGACTTTAGGTCTGACACTTTATTTAAATAAAATAAAGTCGTAAACAAGAAAATTAAGAGGGTTTAATTAGTATTTCAATCGCAATTTACTGAAGATATGAATAAATCATTATCAAATTTAAGAACGATTTATTTAGTAAAAATTACAATTTAAGTGCTAAAAACAGATTAAATAGCAATAAGACCAATTTATTGTTGTACCTTTGCAGCTTAATTAATAATAATAAATAAATGAATGAATTTGAAACATTAGGATTGGCAGAGCCAATTCTACGTGCGGTTAAAGATCTTGGATTTTCAACTCCCACACCAATCCAACAACAAGCAATACCTATTTTACTTAATGGCGATACTGATTTAGTCGGATTAGCACAAACCGGAACAGGTAAAACTGCAGCATTTGGGCTGCCATTACTTCATCAAATAGATTTTACCAAACGCGATACTCAAGCTATTGTGTTATGTCCAACACGTGAACTTTGTTTGCAAATTACCAAAGATTTACAGAGTTACGCAAAATACATTAGCAATGCTAAAATAATTCCAATTTATGGAGGTGTAAGTATTGATAAACAAATTAGAGAATTAAATACAGGAGCACATATTGTTGTTGGTACTCCGGGCAGAACGATAGATATGATGGAACGCGGAAAACTAAAGTTAGATAAAGTTAACGTAGTGGTTTTAGATGAGGCTGATGAAATGTTAAATATGGGTTTTAAAGAAGATATTGATACAATATTAGCGACTACACCGGATTCTAAACTTACATGGTTATTTAGTGCAACCATGCCTGCTGAGGTTGCTCGTATTGCTAAGAACTATATGAATAATCCAAAAGAGATTTCAGTTGGGGCTAAAAACAGTGGAGCAACAAATATTTCGCATGAGTATTATGTGGTGCATGAGCGTGATCGTTACAAAGCATTAAAACGAATTATTGATTTTTATCCGGATATTTTTGGAATTATTTTTTGCCGTACTAAAAATGATACGCAATTAATAGCTGAGCATTTAATGAAAGATGGATACAATGCAGACGCACTTCATGGTGATTTAAGTCAGGCGCAAAGAGATAAAGTAATGGCTCGTTTCAGAAGTAAAAATTTACAAATACTTATAGCTACTGATGTTGCTGCAAGAGGTATTGATGTTGATAATGTAACTCATGTAATACACTACAGTTTACCCGAAGATGTTGAAAATTATACACATCGAAGCGGTAGAACAGCCAGAGCAGGGAAAAGTGGTACATCCATAGCCATAATAAATACTCGTGAGGTTGGAAAAATTGCTCAAATTGAAAGAATCATAAAATCAAAGTTTGAAAGAAAACAAGTTCCTACGGGTGTACAAGTTTGTGAAAAACAATTATATCATTTGATTAATAAAATTCATGAAACCGAAGTTGATGAAAATGAAATAGCTGCTTATTTAGATAAAGCATATCAAGAATTTTCAGATTTAAGTAAAGAAGAATTGATAAAAAAAGTAATTAGTTTAGAATTTAACAGATTCTTATCTTATTACAAAAATGCTCAGGATTTAAACAATGTAGATACTACTCGTTTAAAAGGTTCTTCCGGTAAAGAAAGTTATAGTGGAAGTAGAGATCAAAATAATGCACGTTTATTCTTCAATATTGGAGAAATGGATAAATTAAATGCCGGTGCATTATTACGAATTATTTGCGATAGTACTGGTATTACCAAAGATGCTATAGGAAGAATTGATATTAAAGGCAATTTCTCTTTTGTAAATGTTAATCCGGAAGTAAGTCAATTAGTAATTGATGCATTAAGTAATCAAGAATATAATGGTCGTCAGATTCGCGTTGAACAATCAGAAGAAAAAGGTGGAGGCGGAGGTGGTTTCCGTTCACGCTCAGGCGGAGGTGGGTATGGTAACTCACGTTCTGGTGGAGGAAGTTCTTCAAAAGGTTCTTATGGTAGAAGCAAATCCTATTCTTCAAAAGGTGATAGCGGCAGCAGAGGAAGCAGACTAAGAAAAGAAGGCGGATTTAAAAAGACTAAACGCTATTAATTGAAATGATTTGTTTTAATAAAAAAAAGTGGGTTTTTAGCCCACTTTTTTATTAATAGTATTTAAGGTTTTTTATTTGTTTATAACCAATTTTTTTACCATTCTGTTTTCGTTATTATTAATTTCCACATAGTAAACTCCTGCACTTAGTTGTTGTGTATTGTACCATAGATATTGTGTTCCTTGAGGACGAGATTCATTAATTAAGTTTTGAATCAATTTACCTGTATAGTCATAAATATTTACTTGAATAGTACTTTCACTATCTAACTCAATATTGATATTTACCCTGTCTCTCGCAGGATTTGGGAAAATTGATACTTCAAATTGTTTTTCAGTGTGTTCTTCTATATTGTTCGGTGCAATAGTTATTACTTGTGTATAAGTATTAGTTCCACAATTATTTGTAACAGTTAATTGAACGGTGAATGTTCCTCCGCTTGCAGGATATGTGTGTGTAGGACTCGGTGATATTGAATTTTCGCCATCTCCAAAATCCCAGCTGTACGTAACGCCATGTTGTGAAGTGTTTGAAAATGTTACGGTTTGGTTATTTATTGTATAGGTAAATCCTGCAATGGGTAATGGATTAACAATAACACTAATTGTATCTGATTGAATACAATTATATTGGTTTGTAACAGTTACATAATATTGGTTGGAAGTTGAAACTGTTATATTGGGTGTTTGTGCTCCAGTATTCCATAAATACGATGAATTAGGATTGCTCGCGTTTAAAACTAAACTATTTCCTTCGCAAATACTTGTATCGTTTCCAAGATTTACAATTGGCAAAGGATTTACAATTATTGAAACAGTATCGGATGTTACAAAACAGGATGAATTATCAAGACTTGTGATAATGGCAAAATATTCACCTTGATTTGATACCGTTATAGATGACGTTTGTTCAAGTGTATTCCACAAATAGCTTACATTAGATGCTTGTGAAACTAATTGTGAACTTTCACCTTGGCACAAGGTATCGTTGCCAATAATATTTATTGCAGTATTCGGATAAGCAGTAACATAAATTGTTTGTGTGATGGTACTATCTTTTCCTGTTAAAGTATCATTTACCGTTAAGCTTACTATGTATGTACCAGCTGAGCTGTAAGCATGAGCCGTTAATGAATCAGATGAAAAATTGCCATCTCCGAAATCCCATGCATGAGCATCACCATCTACGCTTGTGCTCGTAAAGTAAACAGTATCGCCCACACAAACAGTGCTATCGCTAGTTAAAAATCTTGCAATTGGGTAAGGGGCTTTTATTATAGTATCGGTAGTTACTACACTCCACATACCAAGGGTATCTTTAAATTGAAAATGAATGGTATGTTGTCCTTTCCAGACATTTGTCAAATCCAAATCGTCAATCAAGTTTACATTTGGTGTTGGAACATTAAAATAAATACTGTTTAAGTTAGAATGATTATTGTCAATCCAATAACGATAAGCAGTAATTAAATTGTTGGTAACATTATTTTGACTTGGTATTTTATAAAAAAACTGACTCAACACTACTGACCATTTATCGGTGCTGTCTTTAAATCGTATATGAAAAGTGTGTAAGCCTGAATTTAATACTGAGGTATTGATATTAGTTATTAAATTTTCTTGTTGATTATTTCCGCTAAATGTAACAATAGTTGCATTATTATAATCATTATCAAACCAATATTCATATGCAGTTAAATTAGAAGTTGGTCCACCACCTTGATTATTTTGTTTATAGAAAAATTGACTCAATACTACCGACCATTTATCATTATTGTCTTTAAAGCGAATATGGAAAGTATGCAAACCTTGTGTTAGTGTACTAGTATTAATATTACTAATTAAATTTTCAGTTGAATTTGAACCACTAAAATTGTTGCTTACTTTATTTAAATAATCATTATCAAACCAATACTCATAAGCAGTTAGCAAGCTTGCAGGACCAGCAGATTGATTATTTTGCTTATAAAAAAACTGACTTAAAACACTGCTCCATTGGTCTGTATTGTCTTTAAAGCGAATATGGAAAGTATGCAAACCTTGTGTTAGTGAACTAGTATTAATATTACTAATTAAATTTTCAGTAGAATTTGTACCACTAAAATTTACGTATACTTTTCCGGCATAGTTATTATCAAACCAATATTCATAAGAGCTTAGTGTAGAAGAAGGGCTGCTGCCGGTATTGGCAGTTTTATAAAAAAACTGAGAAATAACAGATGAGTATTTTAAACTATCATCTCTAAATCGGAAATGAATAGTGTGCAAGCCGGGAGCTAACGAGGCTGTACTAATTTGTGTATTTAGTTGAAAATTTACAACCGGAGTTATGGAAGTAGTAATTTTATTAGCATAATTACTATCAAACCAATATTCATATTGGTTTATTTTATTTTGCGCAAATAAGAATTGTGATAGCAAACAAAATAAAATTAATATAGAATATATTTTTTTCATATTTAATTATTTTGAGCGCTAACTTCTATTTGAATACTTAAATCTCCATTTGAGTTGGTTTGTGTAGCAATATTTTTTGACGAAATATGCGGGTTTGTGGGTAATGAACCTTCTTTAAATGGATAGAAGCCTCCATAAATACCTATTTCAGTTGCATTATTAGCAGGATAGCTTGAAGGATTTTGTAAATGAAAATTATTTAGATAATTATGAGGATTAGCATCAATATAATTTACAAATACCGTATTTATATTTTGATTGGGGTAGTTACTAACAAATGTATTATTTAAATCAGTGGTTGGATCATTGGAAAATACATTGTTTATAAAGGTGTTATTGTATATAGCATAATACCATCCAGTTATTAAAAAATTATTTTCAAATAAAGATTCTTTGCAGCTACTATGTATACAACCATACCATACTCCTAAAAGTACATTGTTTCTAATCCAACCGTTTTTAGCTCCAATTATTCCCTTTGCTATGTTGTTAAATACTTTAATATTATTTACATTTTCGCATCCAATCGAATTTACACGATTTTCTGCAAAAACAACATCTTTAGATTTTAAACTATCGGCTTTATCTACATTTCCTCCTGGATAGCCAAAATCACCTGTAATTTGATTTCTGAAAATAAATAAAGAGTCAATTTTTGCATGTCCATCTACATATAAGTTACCTGAAATATAAACTCCTGTTATGACTGTACCGCTTGCTCCTGGTCCAATATTGATACCATTTATTTGACTTCTTCCAGTTGCAGTAAGCGAATCATTAAAATATCCTGTTCCAATCAAGCAGATTTTTTTCTGTATAGTAGGAATTGAAAATAATCCTCCTGTTACATAAATAGTATCACCGTTTTGAGCATCGTTATATGCGTCTGTAAGTGGATTAGTACCTCCATATATTGAAGTATTTCCATTATGCTGTAAGGCAATTCTACGCTGAGCATAAATATTACAGCTTAAAATAAGAAGCGAAATAAAAAGTATTTTTTTCATATGATTAATTGTTTTGAGCATTTACCTGAATTTGAATATTTAAATCTCCATTTGAATTGGTTTGCGGTGCTATATTTTTTGATGATATATGGGGGTTGGTTGGTAATGAACCAACTTTAAATGGAGCAGTTGTACCATAAATACCTACTTGTGTACCATCCGTTCCTAAATATGTTGTAGGATTTTGTATATGATAATCACTTTGATAATCTATTGTAAAATTGGTTTCATTTACAAAAAAGTTGGTAAATGAAACATTTGCCCAATTACCTGTTCCTATATTGGTACCATACGGAAAATTAAAGTTTCCGTTAAACACATTATTTTGAAAAGTACAACTATTTACATTAGTTTGAATTGATTGATTGCTGCATGCCCCTGAGTTCATTATGATATTATTTTGTATTAAGCTATTGTATATATTATTAAACTGAAATGCCGGGCAACCAGCACCACCTAAAAAAGTATTATTTTTCACCAATAAATTACCATTACCAAAATGTTCAATTGCACCATTTATAAGGTTTTTTTCAACTAAAATATTTTGAGCTTTCATACCTAAAACACTTCCTCTGATGATATTTTCTTTAATATTTATAAATGAAACATTGCTGTTTTGACTATAATAATCGTAGTTAAGAGTTATATTTTGAACATTACATCTTAATATTTCAATTTGTGTTGCATTATTGTTTGCCGTGCTATTCCCAAAATAAATATCTCCGGTTAAGTAAAATCCGGTAAGCATGCTATTACTTGCTCCTGAGTATAATCTTATACTACCATTTAATATAGTTGGGTTAGTTGCAGTTGTAGAGTCAGGGAAATGACCTGCACCAAAAACTTTTACATTTTTATCAATTATTAATGTCCCTATATTGTAACTTCCTCCAGGAAGGTAAATCGTATCTCCATTTTGAGCAGTTAGAAATACAGAATCAATTTGACTATACACAAAGGCATTTATATTTTGACGTAAAAATTTTCCTTGTGCTGATACAGCTAAACTTATTATAGCTGCAAAATGAAATAGAAGCAAGTATTTTTTCATAATCTAATTTTTTACAAAATTTTTTCAAAACAGATATAATTAAAATGACATGCATCATAGTGCTATATGATTTTAGTCATACTTTATTTTATTGATGAATTATTTATAGCTTTGAAATATGTTTAAAAATAAATTAGTTGCATTTATTCTATTGCTTTCCTTTTTAGAAGGAGCAGCTGTTATGACAGTTGAATTAGTTGGCGCAAAAATTTTAGCTCCGGTTTTTGGCACTTCATTATATGTTTGGGCTGCTACTTTGGGTATTACTTTGTTTGCTTTAACTACTGGATATTATACCGGTGGTTATATTTCATCAAAATCAAAAAATGTTACATCAATTTATTTAGTTTTATTACTGGCGGGTTTGTTTACTTTGCTAATGCCGCTTTCATCTTATTACATTCTAAAAGCAACTATAAATCTTGATGTAAGGCTTGGTGCAAGTATCTCATTATTAGTTTTCATGTTACCTCCTTTATTGTTTATGGGAATGACATCTCCTCTCATAATTCACTTTTTTACTCAACATGCTGAAAAGGCCGGTAAGAGTGCAGGTACTGTTTATGCCATTTCTACTCTTGGAGGAATTTTATCCACTTTTCTCACAGGTTTTTATTTACTTCCAGAGCTTGGAATAAAATATACTATATTAATTAGTGGTACAACATTAATTTTGCCAACAGTTATAGCCCTTATTTATCATAAGCAATATCAAGATTTACTCTTACTTATAGTTATTTTTCCGATTAGTTATTTTTTATTCAACAATAATTTTGGTGCATCGGAATATAAAATTTTATATAACAAAGATGGCATATTAGGTCAGGTTAAAATAGTGGAACATCCTTACATAACAAAAGAAAATGATACCATACAAGTGAGGGCTATGCTTGTAAACAATACAGCACAAACTATTACCAATTTAAATAAACCCGGTGAAGATTTATGGGATTATGCTTATTATTTTCCGGCTGCCGCAAGTATTTTACCTAAAGGCAGTAAAGCGCTTTTGTGTGGTTTGGGAGGTGGAACAATTGTTCGACAATTTCAAAAATTAGGATTTGAAATGGAAGTGGTAGAAATTGATGAACGCATTAAAGAAACGGCCATTAAATATTTTGATGTAAGAACGGAAATACCTATTCATGTGGATGATGCACGACATTTTATAAATAAAACAGAAAAAAAATACGATTTAGTTACTTACGATATGTTTTTAAGTGAAACACCACCTGCGCATTTATTCACAAAAGAGTGCTTTGAAGAAGTAAAGAATATACTTACCGATAAAGGTATGATTATGATGAACTTTTATGGATTTATAAGTGGAGAAAAAGGCAAAGCTGCTCGAAGCGTTTATAATACATTAGTATCATGTGGCTATCATGTAAACTTGTTGGTTACTCCTGCCGATAACGAGTTTGAACGCAATTTAATTTTTTTAGCATCATTGGATAAAAAAGATTTTTCAACGATTTCATACGCTGAAGATGATAAAAAAACACTATCAGATTTAACAAAAAATTTTTTGGATGTTAATAAGATTGATTTTAGTGATGCTCCTGTTTTAACTGATAACAAGCCACAATTAGAACAGATCTATTTGCCGGCAGCTATCGCCTGGCGACAAGGTGTGAATGAACAATACACTAAGGTTTTGCTAAAAAAAATCTAACAATGCTTAAAATATTAATTACTAATTCAAATTTATAACTTTGCTAAAATTTTAGAATCTAAATAATTCATCATCATGCAAAAAGATACAACCATTTTCAACTTAATCGAACAGGAAAAACAACGCCAGACACATGGCATTGAATTAATTGCCTCCGAAAATTTTGTAAGCGAACAAGTAATGCAGGCTATGGGCTCTGTGCTTACTAATAAATATGCAGAAGGGCTGCCCGGCAAACGTTATTATGGCGGTTGTGAAGTGGTTGATAAAGTAGAGCAATTAGCTATTGACAGATTAAAACAATTATTTGGTGCAGAATGGGCCAATGTTCAGCCACACTCAGGAGCTCAGGCAAATGCTGCTGTCATGTTGGCTGTTTTAAAGCCAGGAGATACTATTTTAGGTTTCGATCTTTCTCATGGAGGGCATTTAACACACGGTTCTCCCGTAAATTTTTCAGGTAAATTATATCGCCCAACATTTTATGGGGTAGAAAAAGAAACCGGAAGAATTAACTATGATAAAGTGGCCGAAACTGCCCGTAAAGAAAAACCTAAATTAATTATTTGCGGTGCTTCATCTTATTCACGCGATTGGGATTACGCCCGTTTACGTGCTATTGCTGATGAGGTAGGAGCATTGCTAATGGCAGATATTTCGCATCCCGCAGGATTAATTGCCAAAGGATTGTTAAATAATCCTCTTCCGCATTGCCATATCGTTACATCTACCACGCATAAAACCTTGCGTGGACCAAGAGGCGGTGTAATTATGATGGGAAAAGATTTTCCTAATCCATTTGGATTAACTACTCCTAAGGGTGAAATTCGTCCAATGTCATCTTTGTTAGATGCTGCGGTATTCCCCGGTACACAAGGGGGGCCTCTTGAGCATGTTATTGCTGCAAAAGCAGTTGCATTTGGTGAAGCTTTAAGTGATGAATTTAAAACCTACGGTGAACAAGTAATGAAAAATGCCAAAGCAATGGCGCAAGCATTTGTTGATAGAGGTTACGCTGTAATTTCCGGTGGTACTGATAATCATAGTATGTTAATTGATTTAAGAAGTAAAAATGTAACCGGTAAAGAAGCAGAAAATGCATTGGTAAAAGCTGATATTACGGTAAATAAAAACATGGTTCCTTTTGACGATAAATCACCATTTGTTACATCGGGTATCAGAGTAGGAACGCCTGCAATTACTACTCGTGGAATAAAAGAAGATAAAATTCCATATATCGTGGAATTAATTGATGAAGTATTAATGAATAAAGATAATGAGCAAGTAATTGCATCGGTGAGAAAAAAAGTAAATGAATTAATGAAGGATTTACCTTTGTTTGCATATTAAAAATTACTCTGTTTAAACAGAGATTTAATTCAAACCGCTTATGGCTTCAGGGGAAAATAAAAATTACCGAAACCTTGCCATAGGCGGTTTGTTTATATTGGCCTATCATTTTTTGATGGTAGGTATTTATAATTTTTCTGATTTAAGCGAAGACAATTCAATTATAAAACGCGCTGCATTTCGATATGTACATCCATTCTTTTTTCAGAATTTTAAACTTTTTGCACCTGACCCTCCTAAGTCACATAGAGAAATTTATTTCAGAATAGAAGATAGTTTCGGCAATAAATCGAATTGGATTAATCCGGGTAAAGAAGATTTAGATATTCATTCAAAATTTCGATTTACCCATCATGCCAAACTAAGAGCAGGATATGATTATATCTCCCGAAACATGGAGTATTTGCACGAACAAAAATTAAAAGGGCAATATGAAATTTTAGAAAAAACAATCGACCGTTATTTTTTATTACAAGCTCGCAAGCATTATCCTCATACTTCATTCCAGGCTATTGAAACAGCATACATAATATATACTCCCGTTATAAAAAACGGAAAAATTGAAATTGAAAAAAAAGCAGCCTTGTTTTCTAAAAAGCAATTACACTAATGCAGTGGATAGATAAATTATATCAGCAGGACTTATTTTCAGAACAGGTAAAAATGTTCCGAAAATGGATGTATGCTTTTTTATTTATTCATACGCTTATTCTGTTGCCGGCTGCTGGTGATTTTTGGGGTGAAAATCAATTAATACAATTTCCTGCTGCAGTGGGCAATTGGCTGAATATTATTTCGATTTCTTTTTTTAGTAAGAACTATTTTTTAGTAATCATTCTTTATTTGATTATGTTGCTTGTAGGTTTATTTAAGCCTGCAAGATGGGTGCATTTATTAATATGGTATTTGTATATCAATTTGTATTACAATGCAGCTGCCGTGCAAAATGGAGGAAACAATTTAGTAGCCTTAATTTTACTTTATTTGGCTATTAATAATGCTGAGAGCAATGCCCAAAAATCGCCAATAGAAAATTTATTGAATAATCTTTCAGCTATTGCAAGTCGCATTCAAATAGCTATGATGTACGGTGTTGCAGGAATTTATAAACTTACCGGAGAAACATGGATTAATGGTACTGCATTGATGTACATATTCAACAATCCTGAATATAGCTTGCCTTATTTTTCCAAATGGATGGGACAGCAGTTATGGTTGATTTATATAGTTACTTATGCAACGCTTGCTTTTCAATTATTGTTTCCTGTACTTATTTGGTTTGTGCCTATACGTAAATATGTATTATGGATTGGCTCATTGTTTCACATAGCCATAGCCTTATTTATGGGAATTCCTGATTTTGGAATTATAATGTTGATTATGTATATGCTTTTTTATCCATTAAAAAAATAAACTCCCCACATAAAAAATGTGAGGAGTTTAAGTCGGGATGACACGACTCGAACGTGCGACCCCCAGCACCCCATACTGGTGCGCTACCAACTGCGCCACATCCCGATTGAACTTTGCAAAAATAATATTTTTTTAAATTTAATTTACTCAAAAGATGCCGAAAAAACTATTTATTTGCCGCCAAACAAAATTTATAAAGAGCTGTTTTTATTTAGCATAACTTTGCTTATCGTTAAATTCTGATGAAAAAGTTATTATTTTTTACGTGTATTTTATTTTTATCGCTTTTTGCGTTTGCTCAAAATAAATTTACGATAAGTGGTTATGTTAAAGACGCTAAAAGTGGTGAAAGTTTAATTGGTGCTAATGTTTATATTAAAGAAATTTTAAAAGGCACTACCACTAATCAATATGGTTTTTTCTCTATTACCTTACCTCAAGGTAAATATACCCTGGTAGTATCTTTTATTGGTTTTGAAGAATTTTCACAGCAAGTTGATTTAAGTAAAGATCAGCGTTTAAACATTAATTTAAAAGACAAATCTATCACTACCAAAGAAGTAGTTATTACAGGCGAGCGAAGTGATAAAAATACGCAAAGTAGCGATATGGGACGTATGGAGCTTGAAATGGAGCAGGTTAAAACTTTACCGGCTTTTATGGGCGAAGTTGATGTATTAAAAACAATTCAATTATTACCCGGGGTGCAATCTTCCGGTGAAGGAAATTCAGGCTTTTATGTTCGTGGTGGTGGACCTGATCAAAATTTAATTTTATTGGATGAAGCAGTGGTGTATAATGCTGCTCATTTATTCGGATTTTTCTCGGTGTTTAATGCAGATGCCATTAAAAATGTGGAATTGATAAAAGGAGGAATGCCTGCACAATATGGTGGTCGTTTAGCCTCGGTACTTGATATATCCATGAAAGAAGGCAATAATCAGCGATTTCAGGCAGAAGGTGGTATTGGCGTAATTTCATCTCGCTTAACCTTACAAGGTCCTATTAAAAAAGATAAAGCTTCGTTTATCGTTTCAGGGAGAAGAACCTATGCCGATTTTCTGGCAGAGCCTTTTATTCCTGAAACATCCACGTTTAAAGGAACAGGCTATTATTTTTATGATTTAAATGCAAAAGTAAATTACATTTTATCAGACAAAGACCGCTTGTTTGTGAGTGGTTATTTTGGTCGTGATGTATTTTCGTATAACAATAAAAAAGCCGGTTTTAAAGTAGATATACCATGGGGAAATGCTACCACTTCCATGCGATGGAATCATTTATTTTCCGATAAATTATTTTTGAATACCACTTTGGTATTCAGCGATTACAAGTTTTCGTTTGGAGCTTCACAATCTGATTTTGAATTTAAATTGTATTCCGGAATTCAAGATTGGAATGCAAAAGTAGATTTTACTTATTTCCCAAGTATTCGCCACAATATTAAATATGGTGTTAATTACACTTTCCACACCTTTGTTCCAAGCAATGCTTCTGCCCGACAAGGCGATGTAGAATTTGATACCGGAAAAATTAAAAAATATTTTGCCAACGAAGCTGCTGCTTATATAACCGATGATTTTGATTTAACCGATCGTTTGAGAATTAATGCAGGAGTTCGTTTTTCCTATTTTCAACACATAGGCCCATTTGATCGCTATGTAAAAAATGAAATTGGACAAACTATTGATACAATTGTGTACACCAAAAATCAACCCATTAAAGATTATAATGGTTGGGAACCCAGAGCTTCGTTACGATTTAAAATCAACTCCAATAATTCAATTAAGGCTGCTTATACCAGAAACTATCAATATGTACATTTAGCTTCGCTTTCAGCCATTGCATTGCCAACCGATACCTGGATGCCAAGTACTGAAATTGTACAACCGCAATTAAGTACGCAATATGCGGTTGGATATTTTAAAAACTTTAAGGAAAATACATACGAATCTTCCATAGAGCTTTATTATAAAGATATGAGAAACCTTGTCGAATATAAAGAAGGAGCTTTACCGGAAGATAATATCAAAGAAAATTTAGATCATCTTTTAACTTTTGGAAGCGGTGAATCTTATGGCGCAGAATTTTTCTTTAAAAAAGCTCAAGGAAAATTTACGGGATGGATTGGTTACACATTATCATGGACTAATCGCACATTCAAAGAAATAAATGGCGGAGAAACTTTTCCTGCTCGATACGATAGAAGACATGATGCATCAGTTGTGGCAACCTATAATTTTAATGAAAAATGGACGCTTTCAGCCGTATTTGTTTATGGAACCGGAAATGCCATTACCTTGCCTATAGAGCGATATTTCTTCGAAGGTAGAGTAGTAAATATTTATAGTAAGCGCAACGAATTCAGAATGCCGGCTTATCATCGTGCGGATATTTCCGTAACATGGAATCATAAAAAAACAGAAAAATTTGAATCGAGTTTTAATTTTTCGGTATATAATGTTTACAACCGATATAATCCATATTTCATCTATTTTGCAAACGAAGGTGATGTAACCAAAGGAACGTTTAAAGTATCTGCCAAGCAGGTATCGTTGTTTCCGATTTTACCTTCTGCAACATGGAATTTTAAATTTTAAATTATGCTAAAAAAGAAATACATAGTGATACTTTTTTTGATTACAGGAGTCTTTTTCTCCTGCGAAAGAGAGGTTAATATAGATATTCCTGATACCGAAGGACGAATGATAGTGGAAGCACGAATTGAAGAAGGAATGCCACCCATTGTTATTTTAAGTAAAAGTATCGGGTATTTTAAATTTACCGATCAGAGTACCTTTGAAAACATGTTTATTAAAGGAGCTGTGGTAACATTAGACAATGGCACAGCTAAAGAGAATTTAATAGAAGTATGTTCCAGAAATTTTCCTGACTCTTTACTACCGTTATTGGCTTCATTTATTGGGATAGATGTAAATACTTTAGCAGCTGTATACTTTTGTGTTTATACCACCTTAAACAATCAATTTTGGGGGCAAGAGGGTAAAACCTATAAATTATCTATCAATTATTTAGGTGATAATTATAAAGCGGTAACCACCATTAAACCAAAAGTTCCATTAGACTCTTTGTGGTTTGAAGTTTTTGCAGATAGAGATAGCCTTGGTTTTGTATGGGCTAATTTTTCCGAACCGGCAGGATTAGGAAATGCTTACCGCTGGTATGCTATGCGATTAGGAAAAGATGCCAATTTTATTGCTCCTTTTGGCTCGGTATTCGATGATAAATTTATTGATGGTCGTTCTTTTCGTTTTGGATATAACAGAGGGTCTGTTCCTAACTCTACGGCTCCCGATGACACAGGGCCGGAGGCAGGTTTTTTTAAGAAAGGCGATACCGTGGTAGTAAAATTTTGTTCCATTGATTATCCTACTTACGAATTTTTAAGAAGTTACGAAGCCGAAGTATCCAATAATGGAAATCCTTTTGCATCACCCACTACTATTAAATCTAACATTAGCGGTGGAGCTATTGGCTATTGGGGAGCTTATAACCCTAGTTATGATACTGTAATTTGTAAGTGATTAAAATCTATAATTTATAGAAAACTCTGTAATTAAAGGGTCTGTATCAAATCTAAACACTTGAAATTTTTGAGTGGAACTTTGCCATGTTGTATAATCATGATTAAAAAGAGTTTGTGTACCATAGCCCATGTACACACGTGCTTGAGTTATTAATGATATTCGTTTATTTAGATTTATATAAAAACCAAAATTAGGTTCGAGTCCAAAAGAATTTTCTGTTAATAAATTACCTTCTTTGTAGTGAGATTCTTTAAAATTTTTATCAAACATATATGGACTTTGAATATTCCCTATATTGTAATTAAATACGTTGTAATAATTAATAATCTGATTTTTGAAATACATATATTTAAAATTTACACCGTAAATCATTCCCCAATTATCATTGTAAGTTCTGTATTCTAATCCCAACGCTATTGCTCTTGAAAATCTATCAATAGAGTAATAATATACATTAAATTGAGAGGAATCGATTATTTCTATCGCTTTTAAAATGTCTCCATTATTACTTAGCGGAAATTGTTTTTTATGTTGTATATATGATTTTATATAAAATCTATTTTTGATATTTCTTTTATAATTTATTTCAATTGGTTGCGAAAAAATTTGATTACTTCCTAATCCAATAATTGCAATAGGGCCAATATTTACGCCAATTTCATTTTTAAAGCTAATAGAATCATTTTGTGCGCTAATTATATTAACACACAAAAAAATGAAACTTAACAAAATGTGATATTTATTACGAATCATCAGTAAAGTATTAATGTATATTTGCATCAAATTTAAAAATATTATGAGCGAAATAACAGAACACGTAAAATGCCTTATTATAGGTTCAGGTCCTGCCGGTTATACAGCAGCTATATATGCCGCACGTGCTGACATGAAACCCGTTATGTACCAAGGGCTACAGCCGGGCGGTCAATTAACCATTACTACCGAAGTAGAAAATTTTCCTGGATACCCTAATGGCGTGCAAGGTCCGGAAATGATGGAAGATTTTAAAAAACAAGCAGAGCGCTTTGGTACAGATATTCGTTGGGGCATGGCCACAAAAGTTGATTTTTCATCTTTACCCCATAAAGTATGGATAGATGATAATAAATTAATAACAGCCGATGCCGTAATTATTGCAACCGGAGCATCTGCTAAATGGCTTGGATTAGAAAGCGAACAGCGTTTAAATGGATTTGGTGTTTCAGCTTGTGCTGTGTGTGATGGATATTTTTTCCGCGGACAAGAAGTTGCCATAGTTGGAGGAGGTGATACTGCTTGCGAAGAAGCTTCGTATTTGGCAAAATTGTGTAAAAAAGTATATATGATAGTGCGTAAAAGTGAATTAAGAGCTTCAAAAGCTATGCAACACAGAGTAATGAATACACCTAATATCGAAATTCTATTTAATCACGAAACAAAAGAAATTACTGGCGATAAAGGAGTTGATGGCGCTATATTAATCAATACCAAAACAAATGAAGAGGTGCGAATAAATGTAACCGGATTTTTTGTAGCCATTGGTCATAAACCAAATACAGATATTTTTAAAGGTTTTATTGATATGGATGATGTAGGTTATATAAAAACTATTCCAGGTTCTACCAAAACCAATGTTGAAGGAGTGTTTGCGTGTGGCGATGCTGCCGATAAAATTTATCGTCAGGCAGTTACCGCTGCCGGTACCGGCTGTATGGCTGCACTTGATGCAGAGCGCTATTTAGCAGAAAAAGGTTTGCATTAATCTTATTGAAATAAATGAAAAAATCCCCGAAATTTTTCGGGGATTTTTTTATTAATCTACTCTTGTAAGTCCATTCCTGGTCATCGTCCAGTAGTGGCTTAGCATATCTTCATCTAATGTATTGGTGGTGTTTTTTACATCAAACAATATATTTTCCAATGTTGGGTCTAAATACACTGTTTTACCTTCCGGTATTTTTAAAGTAAGTTTTAAATGCTGTGCTCTGAATTTATTTTCATTACTCACAGTAAAATAATTGTTAAGGAATAATTGTTGTTCGTTGTACGAAAACTCATAACGAATATCAGCTGCTCTATCGGCTGCTATTTTTTTAGTTTTACCAAGTGCTATTTGTTTTATTTCAAATGAAGTTGAATCGCTATTACTTTTTATTATATCCAATTTGGGATAACATAAATACATACTGTCTTTGTTAACATAAAAAATGGCGCTTCTTTCGTCATCAAACAACACAATTTTCATGTCATCGTTCAGTTCAGTTTGAGTTGCTGAAATATAAATAGTATCATTTGCTGGAATGGTTATATTTTGAATATAGACACCACTTTTACTAAAATCTTTAGCGGTAGAATAAACACTGAATACTGTAAGCAATATAGCTACTACCCATAAAATTCCAAGTGTAGCCCCCACACTTCTAAAATTATGCTTTACATTAAATAGCAGTTTTATACCTATAAGCATTAGTGATACCAATGGAACCAGTATTAATAAAGATATAGCAATTGTAGCAAGTGTTAAATCTGAATTGCTCGAAAATATCAGTTGTAGAAAATCATGAATACCAAATTCGCTGAAGCCACTATCGCTTATATTTAAAATAAAATCTCCGGTAACTAAAAAACTAAAAAAAAGAATAGTGAGAAACAGCGCTGCAATTATAAATGCTACTCCAATAATTTTTCCGGCAACATTAAGAATTAAACACAATAATTTGCCCATAAAATCAACTACTCTGTTTATGCCGCTTTGTAATTGGCTTTGTGTCTTTTTCGATTTTAAATCGTTGCTTAAATTATTAAAACTATCTTTAACACCTTCCATTTCTTCGCGAATGGTTTTACCAATATTTTCAGCGGTTACAGGCTCGCCTCGCATTTCCAGTTTTTCAGCTGTTGTTTTAGCTTTAGGTATTATTATCCATAAAATCAAATAAAGAAAAGGACCAGTTCCAAAGGCAAAAAACATAATAACAAATGCAATGCGAATCCAAACAGGATCTATTCCAAAATATGCGCCTATACCGCTGCATACGCCACCTAATACGCGATTGTCCGGATCGCGGTATATGCGCTTGTTTTTAAATGAGTTTGATGTAGATGTTTTATTTTCTGTTTCGTTTGATTTACTTTCTTGTCCACTATCTGAATCTATATAATCTTCAGGTTTTCCCATGGTAGTTATAACCGCATTTACATCATCTATCGTTATAACTTCTTTTGTTGCATTTTGCATTTCCTTAAACATTTCAGCAATGCGACTTTCAATATCTGCCATTATTTCATCGCATCCAGGAGTATTTATAAAGTATCCACGAATAGTTTCCAGATATTTTTTTAAGATATCATATGCATCTTCATCTACATGAAAAAATGCACCACCAATGTTTACTGTAACTGTCTTTTTCATCTTATATATGTTTAGATAAGTTTATTTATAGCATCATTTAATTCTTTCCAGGTGTTTTTAAGTTCTTGTAAAAACTGTTCACCTTCAGCAGTTAGTTTATAATATTTTCTGGGTGGGCCGGAACTTGATTCTTCCCATCGGTAGTTTAGCAATCCTGCATTTTTTAATCGTGTAAGAAGAGGATAAAGCGTACCTTCTACCACAATTAACTTAGCTTCTTTTAGCCGATCAATAATTTCTCCGGTATAAGCTTCTTTACCCGAAAGTGTTGATAGGATACAAAACTCCAATATCCCTTTACGCATTTGAGCTTTAGTATTTTCTAAATTCATGGATAGATGGATATGTTAATTTTTATGCAAAGATATATGTAAAAATATGTACTATGTAATACAAGGTAGTTTGAAAAGTTTTAAATATTTGAAAATGAGGAGGTATAAATTTTATTGTATTAACTTATTGAGCTATAAACTATGGGATTAAAATTCATAAAGTGAAAAATGAACATTTATTTAAATAAAGCATGTATTCTGAATAATTTTATGCACATTTAAGTAATATGCCACAAAGCAGAAAGAAATTATGGTCTATTTGGTTTAAGCGTAAAAGCGATTTAAAAGCTCGTTCCCGATTTTTTTTATTTTTAATTTGCGTAGCATTTTCTGTTTTTCTATGGTTCTTAAATAAGTTATCAGATAATTATAAGACAACTATTAATTATCCCGTTAGGTATATTAATTTGCCAAACAATAAGATTTACACCAATATTTTACCGGCTCATATTTCGGTTGAAATAGATGCAAAAGGTTATACGTTGTTGCAACATCAATTCAGTGCAGAAAATGATACTTTAATTATTGATTATGCAAGTGAACATGGTTTACTTTCAAAAAATAAAGACATACATTATATCTCTCTAAAAAACAGAATAGATGAATTGAGAAATCAATTAAAAAATACGGGGAATATCCTATCCATAAGTCCGGATACTGTGTTTTTTAATTTTGCAGATAAGGAAGTAAAAAGAGTAAAGGTGAAGTTAAATGCAACTCTTAATTTTAAAAAACAATATCAAATAAAAGATTCAATTATTATTTCACCTGCATTTATTGAAATATATGGACCATCTGAAAATATTATTGATGTTGAAGAAATTGAAACCGAAGAAATTGTTTTAACTGATATTTCAGAAAATCAGGAATTAAATCTTACGCTTAAAATTCCACCAAGCATACCTGCTTATTTTAGATTTTCGCAAAAAGAAGTTAATGTTAAAATACCGGTGGAGCGCTATACTGAAACATCTATTACGGTTAACATTCAGCCTATAAATGTTCCCGAAGGTTTTGAAGTAGTTTTAATTCCTTACAAAGCAGAAATCACATTTTTAGTACCATTTAGTAAATATAACTTAGTTAAGCAGCAGGAATGGAAATTACAAGTTGATTTTGAATCTAATAATCAGAAAAACAGATTACCTTTAAAATTAAATTCATATCCAACGTTTGCACGCATTAGAGAAATAAAGCCAAATGAAGTTGAATATATTTTGATTAAAAAAAATAAATGAAACGTATAGGAATTACCGGTGGAATAGGCAGTGGCAAATCAATCGTTTGCAAAGTGTTTGAATTATTGGGTGTGCCTGTGTTTTATGCAGATGCAGAAGCAAAAAAACTTTATTTTGATGATGATGTAAAAGAAACACTTATTAATAAATATGGAAAGCATATTTATTTGTCTGATTACGAGTTGAACAAAGAAAAACTAGCTGAAATTATTTTTAATAATCCGGATGAATTAAAGTTTATAAATAAACTCATACATCCCAAAGTTGCGCAAGTATATATGCAGTGGTGCGAAAAATATAAGCATCTACCTTACACCTTAAAAGAAGCTGCCATATTATTTGAAAGCGGGGCATATAAAGAAATGGATAAAATTATTGCTGTTAGTGCACCCAAAGAAATTCGTATTAAACGAATTATTAAAAGAGATAATTTTTCTCGTTCTCAAATTGAAGAGCGTATGAAAAACCAATGGACAGAGGAACAGCGACTAGCACATGCAGATTTTATAATTTATAATGATGATGAACAATTGGTACTACCTCAGATTATTCAACTTCATTTAAAATTGACTAATAATGAAATTTAGCAAATGAAAATTCTTTCAGCTACACAAATAAGAGAAGCAGATGCTTATACGATACAACAAGAAGGTATTGCCTCTGTTGATTTAATGGAGCGAGCTGCCAATGCTTGTGTTGACTGGATAAAACAACATATTTCAGCAGATAATAGACTGGTAATCTTTGCAGGAACAGGCAATAATGGAGGCGATGGAATTGCCATAGCCAGATTAATGTATCAATGCGGTTATAATGTGTTTGTGTATGTAATAGGAGAGAAGGGAAAAGGTTCAAAGGATTTTTTAATCAATATTTCGAGGCTTGAAAAATTACCAATAACTATTAATTATGTTCAAACATTAAATGATTTAAAGCCAATAAATTCAAATGATATTATTATTGATGCCATTTTTGGAACAGGCTTAAACAAAGCTGTAGAGGGTATTTTTGCAGATGTAATTCAATTCATAAATCATTCGGGCAGTAAAATAATTTCTATTGATATCCCTTCCGGTTTATTCAGCGATACCGGAGATATAGCGGCATTAAAAGCAGTAGTTAAAGCTACCTATACACTTACATTTCAGTTGCCTAAATTCTCCTTTTTATTTCCTGAAACAGGTAAATATTGCGGACAATTTTATCTATTAGATATTGGGCTCAATAAAGAATTTATTCATTCTCAAGATTCAAATTTCATTTACATTACCGATGATGAAATAAAGGAAAATTTCAATTTTCATCGTGATAAATTTTCCCATAAAGGAACTTATGGACATGCACTGATAATTGCAGGAAGCTATGGAAAAGCCGGAGCTGCTATTCTATCTGCTAAAGCTGCTTTAAGAAGTGGATGTGGTTTAGTAAGTATACACACTGCTAAAAATAATGTTTCATCAATTCATGCAGCTTTTCCGGAAGCTATGGTAAGTATTGATACAAATGAGGAACATATTTCTGAATTGCCTGACCTAAAGTTATATGATGCAATAGGAATTGGTCCCGGTATTGGTATGCATGAAAAAACGGTACAAGTTCTTAAGAATTTAATACAAACTGCTGATGTTCCTCTGGTATTAGATGCAGATGCCATTAATATTTTAGCCGAAAATAAAACTTGGCTTTCGTTTTTACCTAAGGGCAGCATTCTTACTCCTCATCCAAAAGAATTTGAAAGATTAGCAGGTAAATGCAACGATAGTTTCGAACGCTTACAAAAAGCACGTGAGTTAAGTTTAAAAACTAATACAATAATTGTATTAAAAGGTGCACATACGGCCATTGTTTCACCCAGCGGGAAAGTGTATTTTAACAGTACAGGTAATCCGGGAATGGCTACTGCGGGTAGTGGCGATGTTTTAACCGGTGTTATAACATCGTTATTAGCACAAGGATTTAATTCTTTTGAAGCAACTTTATTGGGTGTATATATACATGGTCTTTCAGGAGATATGGCAGTTCAAAATTATAACCAGCAATCACTTATTGCAGGAGATATTATTGAATCGCTTTATATGGCTTTTGAAAGATTAACTAAGTAATTTACTAATACAGATAAGCTGAATTATCTGTTTTCTTTTTCTCAAAAGCTGTTGTTACAAATCTTGCTCCAAAGCTAAACCAAAAGGGTAGTGGATTAGACCCCCCAATTCCTTGTCCTACAGTTCCATCTATTTGAATTAAATCACTTATAAAATGTCTGAAACCTGTTTGCCACGATAAGCCTGCACCGGGTATATATGGGTCACCTGAAAAAACTTCACCAACATAGTGCATGCCTTTATATGCTTTTATTTGCGTTCCAAAGCCCCAGGTATTAACAAACGAATTTTTATTGTTAACATATAAATAATTGCCACCAATATTAGCATGCAGCAATACTTTTTCGCCCTCGCCAAAACATTGTGATATGGTAAGAAATGAAAATGCTCCATATCCTTGTGGAACAAATTCGCCTTTGCCATTGGGTAAGAATGTACCGGCTACTAATCCAAAACCAGGCCCTTTTCCGGGTGCATATTCTTTAAATAAAAACTTTCCTTGCAATAGGGGCATAGCATAGCTGAAATTAGTTGTAGCATCGTTTGGTTTATCGTATCCAAAAACTAAACCCGCACTTAATTCCATTTTATTAGTCGGTCCATAGGCAGCCATATGCCACCATTGTCCTGAATGGCGATCAAATCTGGCCCATGTTTCCCATTGTGCTAATCGATATCCCACTACACGCGCATCATCCGTAATAAATGGGCGTACAGCAAAGGCATCTATCATTCCAATAAATAGGGCAAGTGTTAGAGATAGTAAATATTTCATTTGTCCAATTTTAATTAGTTTTTGTTAAGTGTTTGTTAATGATTATTTATGTTTATGTCCAGGCTCATAAATGATTCTTATAAATGAACTAAGTCGTTGGTTGTTTTTAGTGATAGGTATGCCGCCAACAATACCAATAAGTAAATTATCGGCTAAACCAACACGCATTTGTGGGCGCAATACGGTATTTATTTCATTTTTTTCAAATACCTGATTTACCTCTATTCCTATAAAGTTTCGAGTACCAGGAATCATGTAATGAAAATTAGTATTTACATGATGATTAATATGCACATGTTTATTACGAAAAATTTGCTCTATATGAGGCCCTGCATAAATAAGCGTATGAAAATTATTTCCCCAGCGTTTGGCTGCAATTATAAATGGATTATATAAGTTTCCCTGAAATACAGGCGAGTGTTGAATAGCATTTAAATCGCTAAATAAAAATTCATTGATATAACCTAATGCCAGAGTAGTATTTAATTTATCAGAAACAAAAAATGACCATTGTCCGGCTAATTTTAATGACTCAATCCTGTTTGATGGTAAACTGTCTTTGAGTTCTTGATTATTAGAAGCAATAATGGTTACCGGTATTTCTATTTCAAGACCTAATCTGTCTATTGGAGCAAACTCGTATTCAATTAATCCTTCATAACTATCGTAAAGTGTTTTATCAGTAATACCAAATCCAACATTCCATTCTTTTTCACCTTTTCTGGCTCCTAAGTCTCTTATTAAATCAATAAAAATGGGTTCAGCATGAAGCACTTTGTCTTTTAAACCTTTTACATCTTCTATTTCTGCTAAATAAATAGAATCTAATTGGGCATTAATAATTTTGGTCGAATCAGGTTCTTCTTGTGCTTTTAATTTTATGCATAAAAGCATGACAAAAAGAAATATTAAAATCTTTTGCATTTTTAGTAAGATTGAAAATTAAAGAGAGTGACTTTTCTTTTTATTTCTAAGAAATAAGTGATATGTAATAACTTTAATTTTCAGGAGGTGGAATAAAAATAGCGGAGCCGGGATTTAGATAATTGAATAGATCGCTTACACAGTAAACAATTGTATTGAATGCTTCATGAAGATAAAGTTGCGAATTGATTTTAATGAATTTTACAGGTTGTTTACTTTTTAAACTTTGATCATCTTCCCCTTCGTTTTCAGGGATAAAATCTTCTAAATTCAATCCCATTTCTGTAATCATTTCTACCAAACTTTCAATTTCATTAAAATTTGATTGGCTTTCTTCAAAAGGCTTAAATGCACTTCTTTCTACAACATCCACACTTGTGTTTAGCAGAAATAGTGCAAGTAAAACAGCAACAGGTTGTATGATATGTTTTCGAATAAAATTCATCTAAAGCAAAGAAAGTTATTTTTTATTGTAGTTATAATTAAGATTCGTTTAAAAAATGTTAATCTAATAGTGTCAATCTGAATAAAAAATGCTGAAATTAGCCTCAAAATATTAGTGTATGATTCTTATAGCAGATAGCGGTTCTACCAAAACAGACTGGAGATTTATTGACAGTCAAAAGAAGATTCATCAGGCACATTCGCAGGGTATAAATCCTTACTTTGTTAGTTCGGAAGAAATAAATCAAATACTTTTAAAAGAGCTTATACCATCATTACCAAAGGAAATTATCAATGAAAAAATTGAAATTTATTTTTATGGAGCGGGTTGTTCTTCGGTTGAGAAATGTAACGATGTAAAAAGTGCAATACAAAAAGTATTCAAATATGCTGATATAATTGTTGAGCATGATTTACTGGCTGCTGCAAGAGCATTGTGCGGGCATAAAGAAGGTTTAGCTGCTATATTGGGAACAGGTACTAACAGTTGTTATTATAATGGAATTGAAATAATTCAAAATCAACCTTCATTAGGATTTATTTTAGGCGATGAAGGTAGTGGTGCTTTTCTTGGTAAAAAATTAATCTGCGATTTTTTAAATGAAGAAATGCCCATTGATATTGCTGAAAGAATTAGAGAGCGTTTTAAGTTAACAAAAGATGAGGTATTGGAAAATGTTTATAAAAAGCCATTTCCAAGTCGCTATTTAGCATCGTTTAGTAAATTTATTTATCAGAATTTAAAACATGAATATTGTAATCAGTTAGCCATTGATTCTTTTCGCTTGTTTTTCGACAGGCATATTTGCAAATATCCGCGTAAAGGTGAATTACCTCTTGGTATAGTAGGTTCTGTCGGTTTTTATTATAGCAATATTATTGCACGAATTGCCGATGAAAAGGGGATTCCCATGGGTAAAATTTTGGAAAGCCCCATTGCAGGGTTAACCCTTTATCACTTAGGGGAAGATTAGTAAATTAATTTTTAAAATGTTGAATAATTAATTCGGCTAATTCAATTCCAATACGTAGTTGAGCTTCTTTTGTACTGGCTCCGGTATGCGGAGTTAAACTAATTTTAGGATGCGTTAATAAAGCAGTATCCGGGGTAGGTTCGTTATTAAACACATCCAGTGCAGCAGCTGCAACCTTTCCTGAATTTAATGCGTTGAGTAATGCAGTTTCGTTTATTACACCGCCTCTGGCTGCATTTATAAGCATTACACCATCTTTCATAAGGGCTAATTCTTTTTCTCCAATTACTTCACCTCCCGGAACATGTAATGTAATAAAATCACATTTTCCAATAAAATCATTAATTGGAGTAGAAGTTATTTGAAACTCTTTGCTGCTTCCATCAAAAAAATCAAGTTTTATGGTTGCACTACTAATATAAGGGTCATAAGCATAAACACGCATTCCTAAGCCAATAGCGTATTTAGCAACGGCTTGACCAATTCTTCCAAAACCAATAATTCCGATGTTTTTACCATTTAATTCAATTCCTTCTGAATAATTCTTTTTTAAAGTATTAAAATCTAAAGCTCCCTTAGTAGGCATTTCCCTATTGGATAAATGTAAAAAACGAGCCATACTAAACATGTGAGCAATTACCAATTCTGCTACCGATTGTGATGATGCTGCAGGTGTATTTACAACTTTTATTCCTTTTTCTCGTGCATATTCTACATCAATATTATCCATACCTACACCACCACGACCAATTAATTTTAATCCCGGGCATGCATCAATTATATCTTTTCTAACTTTTGTGGCACTTCTAACGGTTAAAGCGCTTATATTATTTTGATTGATATAATTAGCCAATTCAGCTTGTTCTACTTTTGTTGTTATAACATCAAATCCTGCTGCTTCAAGCATTTTTTTTCCGCTTTCATCTATTCCGTCATTCGCTAATAATTTTATCTTCATGTTTGTTTTTATGTTAATTTATAAAATCAATAAATCAAAATATTATTCTTTGCTTTTTCTTTGTGCTAGAAACTAAGCTTCTACAATTTCCATATTGTGAAACACGTTTTGCACATCAT
Source organism: Bacteroidia bacterium (assembly GCA_046299555.1). Lineage (GTDB taxonomy): Bacteria > Bacteroidota > Bacteroidia > JACCXN01 > JACCXN01 > CALKJP01. Next base: position 414,994 of record JBKBHS010000002.1, on the reverse strand, counting down.
CATCATCTTCAATTTTTTCAATTAAACTCAACACTTCTGCTTGTTGTTCAGAGCTAAGACGGGTGGTTGAAGTTGGAATACGTTCTAATTCTGCACTTATTATTTCTATTCCTAATTCATCTAATCCTCTTTGCATATTTCCAAAATCTTTAAAATCAGTATAAATATATACTTCACCATCTTCTTCTTTGGTAATTTCTTCTAAACCGTAGTCTATTAATTGCAGTTCTAAATCATCTAAATTATGATTGCCCGGATTTATTTTAAAAACACCTTTTCTTTCAAATAAAAAGTCAAGCGAACCTGTTTTACCTAAAGAACCTCCTGCTCTTGTTAAGTACATTCTAATGTTTGCAACTGTTCTTGTAGGGTTGTCGGTAGCAGTTTCAATTACTATGGCAATACCATGAGGACCATAACCTTCATACACCACTTCTTCATAATCCTTTTCATCTTTATTGGTGGCTCGTTTAATGGCAGCATCCACATTTGCTTTCGGCATATTGTTAGCTTTGGCATTTTGAATGGCCAATCGTAATCGTGGATTTACTGTAGGATCAGGGCCTCCGGCTTTTGCAGCCATTGCAATTTCTTTTCCAATACGGGTAAAAATTTTTGCCATTTTAGCATATCTGGCAAACATTTTATGTTTTCTTTTTTCGAATATACGTCCCATATAGTATCAATATTTTTAAGTGTACAAATCTATAAATTTATGCTAAGGTAGCATCGTTTTCTAAGCTCCATGCTTCAGGTTTTGCTGAAAATAAAATTTTTGTTTGTGCCCAAGTATTTTTAAATAATTCCGAATTTCTATATTTTTCAAGATATTCAGGTCCTTCCCAAATACTGTAGGTAAAAAACACGTTGGTATTATTTATATCGTGATACAAAGCAAGATATTTGCAACCTTCAAAATTTCTAATTTGATTTTTAGAATCATTAAAAATTTTTAAAAAATCAGGAACATTTTTTTTATTAAAGGTCAACTTAACTATTCTGGTTATCATATTTTAAAATTCGTATTACATCACCTGTTTTTAAATTTAGCAAGCTACTTGCATTGCCTTTATTTATGGCAATTTCAAGCAATCCCGAACTATTAAATCGTGCTAATATCTCACCTTTATCAACTTCGTTATAAAAAAATGAAATTTTATTTAAGGTATATTCTGAGTCTTTATACAATTCAGAAAATCGTTTGGATGGTTTTAATTGTATTTCAAAATGTGTATTTGAAAAATGTTGTTCAAACAACTCTTTGCTGATATTGGAAATTGCATTTTCATAATTATCAATATAAATAATATTTCCTCTAATGCCGATTTGATCGGCATAGGCTTTCATATTTATTAATTTTTGTACTTGATTTCTTTTGGGGCCAAGGCTTTCAATACCTTTTCCGTTTAATAATTTAATTGCTGCCGGAACAAACACATCTTTACAAATAAAACTTAATTGATGAATATTTTCAGGAATTATTTCTACGATTACTTCCGGTTGATTTTCGTCCATGATTAACGAAAAAATCCCATTATCGGTACTAATAAAATAATGACCTTGATACTTTACACAAGTAAATAAATTTTCATCAGAAGGTTCAGTGTTAATTCCAATTATATGAATACTTCCTTTTGGAAAGGCATGAAAGGCATTTTTTAAAATAAATGATGCACTCTGAGTATCGTGAGCTTCAATTTGATGACTTATGTCAATTATAGTTGCATGCGGTGCCATATTAATTATAGCCCCCTTAACCATGGCTAAATGATGGTCTTTTAATCCAAAATCTGTAGTTAAGGTTATTACGGCCATAAATTAACCCTAAAATATTATAAAATATTAGTAATTTGGCGCACCAAAAGTACTAATTAAATCCTGTAAAATTACACAGTGTCATTGTTAAAAAAATTGTGATTTTGAACGAAAAAATTTTTGTTTTTGAAACTGTTAATCCAATTGAACTTTATGGTGTAAACGACCATAAAATCGATTTAATAAGAAAAGCTTTCCCTAAACTAAAAATCATTGCCAGAGGAAATACTATTAAAGTAGTAGGAAACGATGAAGAAATAACTTTTTTAGAAAACAAGTTAAATCAAATTGTTGCTCACATTACCAAATACAATCAAATTTCGGAAAATGAAATTTTAAGAATTTTAAATATTGAAAATGAGCAAATCATTAGTGATACATTTTCAGGAAATGCTCAATCTGTTGGCGATGTAATAGTTTTTGGGAATGCCGGTTTTATGATTAAAGCTCGTACCGAAAATCAACGCAGAATGGTTGCAAGCTATGATAAAAACGATATGGTTTTTGCTATTGGCCCAGCCGGAACCGGCAAAACTTACACTGCTGTTGCTTTAGCGGTAAGAGCATTAAAAAATAAAGAAGTAAAACGTATTATTTTAACACGTCCCGCTGTTGAAGCCGGAGAAAGCTTAGGCTTTTTACCCGGTGATATGAAAGAAAAATTAGACCCTTATTTAAAACCATTGTACGATGCACTATTTGATATGATTCCGGCTGAAAAACTTCAGCATTATATAGAAACAGGTGTTATTGAAATTGCTCCACTGGCTTTTATGAGAGGTAGAACATTAGATAATGCCTTTGTTATTTTAGATGAAGCTCAAAACGCTACTCAAAGCCAGTTGAAAATGTTTTTAACCCGAATGGGGAAATCTGCTAAATTTTATATTACAGGCGATATTACTCAAGTTGATTTACCTGCCAAACAACCCAGTGGTTTAATTCAAGCCATAAATCTTTTAAAAAATATTAAGGGAATTGATTTTATTTTCTTAGATGAGAAAGACGTAGTGAGACATAAATTAGTAAGTAAAATAATTGAAGCATATAAAGAAGAAAAGTAAACAATTTGAAGATGTGTAAATGTGTAAATGTGTAAATGTGTATTGAATTTATAAAACAATCATTCTCTATTAATTTCTATAAATCTCAACAAATTTCAATAACCAATAATCAATAACCAATAACCAATAACCAATAACCAATAACCCAAATGGAAGGCATAAAAGAAACCAATTTTAATTTTGATAAGCAAGTTAGTATTTATAGAGGTAAAGTACGCGATGTTTATAACATAGATAATAAATATCTGGTAATGATTGCAACTGATAGAATATCTGCCTTTGATGTTGTTTTACCTAGAACTATTCCATATAAAGGACAAGTATTAAATCAAATAGCTGCAAAATTTTTAGAAGCAACAAAAGATATTGTACCAAATTGGATAATCGGAATTCCTGACCCTAATGTAGCAGTAGGTCGTTTGTGTAAGCCATTTAAAGTAGAAATGGTAATACGTGGATATTTATCCGGTCATGCAGCACGCGAATATAAAGCCGGTAAAAGAAAATTATGTGGAGTTTCTTTACCCGATGGAATGAAAGAAAATGATAAATTTCCTGAGCCAATTATTACACCAACTACTAAAGCAGCTTTTGGACACGATGAAGATATATCAAAAGAAGAAATTTTAAATAAAGGAATTGTTAGTAAAGAAGATTACGAACTATTGGAAAAATATACTCGAGCACTATTTAAAAGAGGAACTGAAATTGCTGCCGAAAGAGGATTAATTTTAGTTGATACCAAATATGAGTTTGGAAAAACAGATGACGGTACAATTTATCTAATTGACGAAATTCATACTCCTGACTCGTCACGATATTTCTATAAAGAGGGCTATGAAGAACGTCAAGCTAAAGGCGAAGAACAAAAACAGTTATCAAAAGAATTTGTTCGCCAATGGCTTATTGCCAATGGTTTTCAAGGTAAAGAAGGACAAAAGGTGCCTGATATGAGCGATAGCTTTGTAGAACAAGTTTCTAATCGTTATATCGAATTATATGAACACATTACCGGTGAAAAATTTGTAAAAACAGATAATTCGGAAATTTTAAAACGCGTTGAAAAAAACGTAAAAGAATTTTTAAAAACACTTATTTAAAAAACTGATTTTCCTCATTTTTTTATTTTAAAGCCTTTCCGAGCTTGCGCATTAGTTTAATATCGCAATGCTATGGAAGGCTTTAAAACTATTATCGAACCCTTTAAAATAAAAACGGTTGAGACAATAAAATTATCAACTGCCAAAGAGCGTAAAAGTTACCTAGAAAAAGCTCATTATAACCCTTTTCTTCTCGATTCAGAACAAGTAATAATTGATTTTTTAACTGATAGTGGTACATCAGCCATGAGTGATAGACAGTGGGCTGCAATGATGCAAGGCGATGAATCGTATGCCGGAGCAAAAAGTTGGAAAAAATTTTACAATGCAGTAAGTTCACTTACCCATTGCCCTTTTGTTTTACCAACTCATCAAGGTAGAGCTGCCGAACGAATTTTATACGGCTATTTAGGAGGTAAAGGAAAAACTTTTATAAGCAACACGCATTTTGATACTACTCGCGCCAATATTGAATTTTCAGGTGCAGAAGCCATTGATATCCCAATTCCGGAAGGCTTAAAACCTGAGCTGGAATATCCATTTAAAGGAAATATGGATATTGATAAACTTGAATCTATAATTATCCAAAAAGGAGCAGAAAATATTGGAGCAGTTATTCTAACAGTTACCAATAATAGTGGAGGAGGGCAACCGGTAAGTATGCAAAATGTTAAACAAGTAAGTACCATTTGTAAAAAGCATAAGGTGCTTTTTATTTTAGATTGTTGCCGTATAGCTGAAAACGCCTACTTTGTAAAACATAGAGAAAGTACTGAAAAACATAAAAGCTACAGACAAATAGCAGAGGAAATGTTTGAATTGGCAGACGGTGCAATTATGAGCGCAAAAAAAGATGCATTAGTAAACATGGGCGGGTTTTTAGCATTAAAAAATGAAGAGCTTGCCAATGCATGTAAAAATCTATTAATTATTACCGAAGGATTTACAACTTATGGAGGACTTTCAGGAAGAGATATGGAAGCAATTGCCATTGGGTTAGAAGAAGTTTTCGACCCGGATTATCTTCATTATAGAATAAAAAGCACTGAATATCTTGGCAATAAATTACATGAATTGGGAGTGCCTTTAATGCGTCCTATTGGCGGGCATGCAGTATATATTGATGCGGAAAAATTATATCCGCATATACCGAAACTTCAATATCCCGGACAAGCCTTGGTTTGTGAGTTATACATTAAAGGAGGAATAAGAGCAGTTGAAATTGGTTCCGTTATGTTTGGAAAATATGATGAAACAGGTAAATTAATTACAGCTCCAATGGAATTAGTAAGATTAGCAATACCGCGAAGAGTATATACCCAAAGTCATATAGAATACGTAATAGAGGTATTTGAAAAAATTTTGGAAAATAAAAATTCAGTAAAAGGTTTTGAAATTATTTATGAGCCTAAATTTTTAAGGCATTTTACAGCGCATTTTAAACGCCTTCAGTAATTACTAAATACAAAATATATAAAACATAGAGGGTAAGAAATAATAAGCCTTGCCAACGTTGTAGCATATGTTTTTTACCAATAAACATAAAAATAAATAAGAGTAAACTTGTTAAAATTGTCATGGCAACATCAATAAAGTTTTTATCATTAAAAGGAATGATATTAATTACACTACTAACACCTAATATCCAAAAAATATTAAAGATATTTGATCCAACCACATTTCCTACTGCTATATCGGCATTTTTCTTATAAGCTGCAATGGCAGATGTGGCCAACTCGGGCAATGATGTTCCTACAGCAACAATTGTAAGTCCAATAAGCGATTGGCTGACACCAAATGAAGTAGCAATACTAACAGCTCCGTCTACAATCCATTTACCGCCTAATGAAAGGCCAATTAATCCTATTATTATAAATAATATCGATTTTAAAACCGGTTGCTTTTGATTACTTGTTTCATCAGATGTATTTAAAGTGCTTTCAGCTTGTTCTTTTTTTGATGTTTCAAAAACATAATATATGAATATAAAAAAGAATGCAAGCAATGCTATTCCTTCCGAACGTGTAATAGCAGAAATTGGATTGTTATCCAAATAAAAATCAGCTGCCATAACAGCTACCATTATTGCAGCTAATAAACTAAAAGGTATCTCTTTCCATGTAGTATTTTTTTGAACAGCTAATGGATAGATAATTGATGAAACTCCAAGTATTAACAAAATATTTGCAATATTACTTCCAAGAATATTCCCTATTGTTATATCAGTATTGCCAACATAGCTGGCATATACATTTACAAATAACTCGGGTGCTGATGTTCCAAATGATACAATAGTTAATCCAATAATTAAATCTGAAATTTTAAAACTTTTTGCTAAACTAGATGCGCCATCAACCAGCCAATCGGCACCTTTTATTAGTAAGGCTAATCCGACTATAAATAAAATATATGTAAGCATGGGCTCAAAAATACGCCAATTTTATGGAATGCTGATTAAATAGTGTGATAAAATAAAAAAATCCCAACTAAATGTTGGGACTTTTTTTGTAGCCTGTACGGGAATCGAACCCGTGTTTCATCCGTGAAAGGGATGCGTCCTAACCCCTAGACGAACAGGCCTTGTTTATTTTGGGAGTGCAAATGTAACACTATTTTTTTGCAGCACAAATTTTTTTATAATTAATAGCGTAAAAAAATATTAGTGCTTGTAAATGAGTATAAAAAAAACGTCCTGAAAATTTTCAGGACGTTTTTTTTAGCTAAAAATGAATTTACTTTTTACTCTTTTTTTCAGCTTCGCTAAGTGTTTCTTTCAGCTTTGCAAGCTCGTCAATATCACCAAGTGTGGTTTTTTCAATACTGTCTTTGATGTTTTTAACGGCTTTCTTTTCTGCAGCTGCTTTTTCTTTTTTCTCCGCTTTTTCAGCTTGTTTTTCAGCTTCTTTTATTTCTTCGTGAATACGAGAATGAGAAGCAACTATTTTTTTATTTTCCTTGTTAAATTCAATAATCTTGAATTCTAAAGTCTCATCCACTTGAGCTGTTTTGCCATCAGCTTTTACCAAATGTTTAGTTGGTACAAAACCTTCAACACCATATGGAAGGGCAATAATAGCTCCTTTATCGGTCATACTGGTTATGGTAGCTTCGTGAACCGAACCTTCGGTAAAGATAGTTTCAAATACATCCCAAGGGTTTTCTTCTAACTGCTTATGACCTAAGCTAATTCTGCGATTTTCTAAATCTAGGTCTAAAACAACTACATCTAAAGTATCACCAATTTTTGTAAACTCTGATGGATGTTTAATTTTCTTTGACCATGATAAATCAGATATATGAATTAATCCATCAATACCTTCTTCTAATTCAACAAATACTCCAAAATTGGTAAAGTTGCGAACAATACCTTTGTGCTTAGAACCTACCGGATATTTGTCTTGAATTCCAACCCATGGATCAGGCATTAATTGCTTAATACCTAATGACATTTTACGCTCATCTCTGTCAAGTGTTAATATAACAGCTTCAACTTCATCACCAACTTTTAAGAAATCTTGAGCTGTACGTAAATGTTGGCTCCAGCTCATTTCAGAAACGTGAATTAATCCTTCTACTCCCGGAGCAACTTCTACAAACGCACCATAATCAGCTATTACAACTACTTTACCTTTAACTTTATCTCCAACTTTTAAATTAGGATCAAGTGCATCCCAAGGATGTGGTGAAAGTTGTTTTAAGCCCAATGCAATGCGTTTTTTGTCATCATCAAAATCAAGAATAACTACATTGATCTTTTGATCTAATTGAACAATTTCTTCCGGATGATTAATGCGTCCCCAAGAAAGATCTGTAATATGGATAAGACCATCTACTCCGCCAAGGTCGATAAATACACCGTATGAAGTAATGTTTTTAACTGTTCCTTCTAAAACTTGACCTTTTTCAAGCTTAGAAATAATTTCTTTTTTCTGATGTTCAATTTCAGCTTCGATAAGTGCTTTATGAGAAACAACTACATTACGGAATTCGTGATTTATTTTAACCACTTTAAATTCCATAGTTTTGCCAACGTAAACATCGTAATCGCGAATTGGCTTAACGTCAATTTGTGAACCAGGTAAGAAAGCTTCTATACCAAATACATCTACAATTAAACCACCTTTGGTACGGCATTTTACATATCCCTTAATTATTTCATCATTTGCAAGAGCTTCGTTAACTCTATCCCAAGCTTTTGCAGCACGAGCTTTACGATGTGATAAAATTAATTGACCTTCTTTGTCTTCTAATTTTTCAACATACACCTCAACTGTGTCGCCAACTTTTAAATCGGGATTGTAACGAAATTCATTGTAAGGTACAACGCCATCAGATTTATACCCAATGTTAATAACTACTTCTCTGTTGTTTTTAGACACAACAATACCTTCTGTAATTTCGTTTTCCTCTACAGTTTTAAGGGTTTTTCCATAAACGCTTTCTAATTTTTCGCGTTCTTCTTTTGCGTAGGTATCGTTTCTTTTTCCAATACCAGACCAATCAAAAGTTTCTAAATTTGCTGATGCATTAATGTTTTCTTGTACAACAGCTTCGGTTTGATTTTCAGCCATTTTATTTTAAGGCTTTTAATTTTGCTTATGTTCCGGACACATAAGCGGGTTAAACATTGTCCCTTCCGGAAAGGGATCTTTTAATTAAAGGGTTGCAAAGGTATAATTTTGTGTTTAATATTCCAATTTTTCAAAAAGCTTTTTACAATAATTTATACATTGCTAAATTATTCAAATACTGATTGGTATATAATTTATGGAATATATTTGAAAGATATTTTTTTATTAAGTGTGCATGATTTAAAAAAAAATGCGTAGGTTTGCCTATACTTAAGTAAAAACAATTAGTAATTAACAAATATTAAAAATTGAAGATGGAAGAGCTAGAAAACAATGAAAGAGCTGAAATCTTTTCTAAAGCTGTAAGAGCTGGAAAGAGAACTTACTTTTTTGATGTAAAATCAACTAGAGGTAACGATTTCTATCTAACCGTTACTGAAAGTAAGAAAAGATTCCTGGAAGATGGAAAATTCAGGTATGAAAAACACAAAATTTTCCTTTATAAGGAAGATTTTGAAAAGTTTATTGAAGGATTAAATGAAACAATCGCAAAAATTAATGAATTAAAAAGTCAAAATCCTTCAACAGAATCTACCGAAAAAGTAAGCGAATCGCAAGGTGCTGCTTTTACTAACGTAGATTTTGATGATTTAGGAAATCAATAATTTTAAGGTAAAAAGTTCAAAAAAGCCTACTATATAGTGGGCTTTTTTGTTTTTATTAACTATTTCTATTAGTTTAAAGATATTAAGTAAGCAAAAATAATTAACGCCAGAGGCGTATGAACACGTGTCCGCAACAGGCGGATAAGAATCCAATTAGATTGAAATTTTAGAAATGAGTTGGAAAAAAATAAAAAAAGCGACCTTATAAGATCGCTTAATAGAAGCGGAGTACGCCAGAGGCGTATGAACCCGTGTCCGCCACAGGCGGATAAGAATCCAATTAGATTGAAATTTTAGAAATGAGTTGGAAAAAAATAAAAAAAGCGACCTTATAAGATCGCTTAATAGAAGCGGAGTACGCCAGAGGCGGTATGAACCTGTGTCCGCCACAGGCGGATAAGAATCCAATTAGATTGAAATTTTAGAAATGAGTTGGAAAAAAATAAAAAAAGCGACCTTATAAGATCGCTTATTAGTAGCGGAGACGGGAGTTGAACCCGTGACCTCAGGGTTATGAATCCTGCGCTCTAACCATCTGAGCTACCCCGCCATTTGTTTATTTAGGGGTGCAAATATATAGTTTTTTCTAATTGATTTAAATCTTTTTAAAAATATGTTTTTTTAATAAAACGAAACATAGGGATTAAATTCACAATATTTTTGATTAAAAATAATTTTTAATCGATAAATTTATTATTATTACAATATATAATTGTAAATAATAGAGATTATGACAAAAGGATTTACGATGTTTCAATTAGAGTTCCCAGTTAAATGTTCCCAAAAATTGTTATTTAATTTTTTATCCACACCTTCAGGATTATCAGAGTGGTTTTGTGATGATGTAAACATAAAAGGAAAAAAGTGTGAGTTTTTTTGGGATGGTTCTTCTCAAAATGCTGAAATAATTTCACTCAAACCAAATAAAAGTATTCGATACAAATGGGAACATTTACCGGACGATATTTATTTTGAACTAGCAATTGAAATAAATGATTTATCAAAATCAGTTTCTTTAATTGTAACCGATTATGCAGAATACAATGAATTAGAAGATGCAAAAATGCTTTGGGAAACACAAGTTGCTAAACTAATGCATTGCTTAGGAATGTAATTCGAGGGCTTTATGTTTCCATCTTTTATGACTCCAAATCCAATATTCAGGATTTTCTATAATATAATTTTCTAATTTTTTCGTATGCAGAGTAGTAAGTTCTGTTTCAGGAAGCATGGCATTGTTCTCACTTAAAACACTCAGTTCTATTTCATAATAGCCTCGTTTAATTTTTCTAACATGGCCAAATAATACAGGCATATTATATTTTCGAGCAATTTTTTCTACACCTTTAAACACTGCTGTCTTTTGATTTAGAAAGTTCAGCCATATTGCATTTTCAGGAGGAGGTGATTGATCTGTAATAAATACCGTGGCGGTTGGTAATTTTTTATTCTTATAATCGAGAATTACTCTTATTGTATCTCGCATCTCAACCGGTATTGCCCCAAATCTACTTCGCAGCCTTTGCATAAAGTTATCAAAATATGGATTTTTAATTTTTCTATACAATACTAAAAGTTTAAATCCTGTATCCATGCTAACTCTTTGTCCAGCCCATTCCCAATTTCCGTAATGACCCATGGCAATACATATGTCTTCACCTTTTAAAGCAAATTTTTCCATCAATTCAGGATTTTTTATGGAACAACGTTTTCTCAATTCTTTTTCAGATATCGAATAAGCTTTTAATGATTCAAGCAATAAATCACATAAATGTTTGTAGTATTTTTTTTCTATTATTTTAATTTCTGATTCATTTTTTTGAGGAAAAGAATTTTTTAAGTTTTCCCGAACTACTTTTTTTCTGTAGCCAATTATATAATACAAAAAGAAATATAAAATATTGGATATAAAATATAAAATACTAAAAGGTAATATTGAAAGAAGATAAATGAATGGGAGCAGGAAATAATATGTAAGCATTTAATCTTCTATTTTACAGTGGAATTTGTATATGCAAGTTTAATGATGAACATCCATTAAAAATGAATTAATTTTAGCTTAATAAGATAATTAAGGTAAAGGAATCGAGACTTATATAATTTACATACACTCTCCATTGGTGTAATTTGTAATTCCGTAGCATTTTGCTTCACATTCATTACCATAGGTTTTACCATCGCATCCACAAACAGGTGCATAAACTAAATTACACATACAATTTGGCTTAGGTTTTTCTAATGCATCGCATGGCCCTCTTTTATCAGTGCATGCATGTACTAAAATAATTGAAAAAATAAATAAAATTTTATTCATACAGCAATTTGAAAAATAAAATGAAAAAGCAACTTTTATATTATTTTATAAAATTACATGAACGGTTTAAATTAATGAATATTTTTCTACAATTTTAAAAAATAAAACCAACCTAAACCCATTATGAAAAAATTACTTTTTACTACCTGTTTGTTTTTATTAATTCACAAAAACTTTTATGCACAATTCAATATTCAGTTTCGATCACAATATCCTTATCCTTCTAATGTTGCACTGTCTAATATTTGGGGGTATGTTGATACCTTAGGCAATGAATATGCTTTAGTTGGAACACAAGAAGGTTTAGATATTATTGATGTTACAAATCCTAATAATCCACAGTTTCGATTTCATGTACCAGGTCCAAATTCTATTTGGCGCGAAGTAAGAACATATGGAAAGTATGCTTATGTTACCACAGAAGGAGGTGGAGGTTTAAGAATTGTCAATTTATCCTACCTTCCTGATTCTATTCAATCAAGAACATGGACAGGTAATAATGCCATTAATGGACAATTAAATACTATACATGCACTTCATATTGATAATGGATATATTTATCTATATGGTAGTAATTTGGCAAATGGCGGTGCAATTATTGCTTCGTTGGCAGATCCATGGAACCCAAATTATGTTGGTCAATATAATATCAACTACATTCATGATGGAATTGTTAGAAATGATACCTTATGGGGTTCTCACATTTATCAAGGTTATTTTTCTGCTATTGATGTAAGTAATAAAGCTAATCCAATTGTTGTTCAAACACAGAATACTCCAACAAACTATACACATAATACATGGAAATCTGACGATGACCAATATTTATTTACAACCGATGAAAATTCAAATTCATTTCTTACCTGCTATGATGTACATGATGTTCAAAATATTCGAGAAATGGACAGAATACAAATAACACCAGGTTCAGGTTCAATTGTACACAATACATATATTAAAAATGATTATGCTTTTACATCATGGTATACTGACGGAGTAGTAATTACAGATGTATCTCGTCCTAAAAACATGATTAATGTTGGACATTATGACACAAGTCCTTTTTCGGGTGATGGATTTCACGGAGCATGGGGCGTTTATGCCTATTTACCAAGCGGAAATATTTTAGTTTCTGATATAGAACAAGGTATGTTTGTTTTAACCCCTACAATTAATAGAGCTTGTTATTTAGAAGGAGTTGTAACAGATAGTATTTGTAATATCCCATTAAACAATGTTAGCGTACAAATTATTGGAGGTACGCACCACATTGAAAAATCAAATTTTAATGGTGAATATTATACCGGTACTGCTCATGCAGGTACTTATACAGTAACATTTTCTGCGCCTGGATATATTACAAAGACATTCAATAATGTAGTTTTAAATAATGGTGTGGTTACAAACTTAAATGTGCAAATGGTAAGTAATAATGGCATTAATTTTAGCGGAAATACGTTAAATAATGCTAATCCTATTGCGGGAGTAAATGTATTAATTGAAAATCTAAATACTAATTACAGTTTTACTTCAGATGCTAATGGAGAGTTTTCGAGATGTAATTTAATAGCGGATACCTATAATTATTATGCCGGTAAGTGGGGATATGTTACCGAATGCGGAGTTGAAACCTTTTCTAATTCCAATGATTTTATTAGCATAAATCTTAATAAAGGATATTACGATGATTTTACATTTAATTATGGTTGGTTTGTTACCGGCACTGCAAGTTCCGGTATGTGGGAAAGAGGTAAACCGGTAGGAACTAATTTATCGGGTACTCCCTCAAATCCGGGGGTAGATATTAATTCCGACTGTTCAGATAAAGCTTACGTTACAGGAAATGCAGGCGGAAGCGCAGGGGATGATGATGTTGATAATGGTACTACTATTTTAACTTCACCGATTATGGATTTAACACAATATGTTGATCCTATTATCAATTATAGCCGTTGGTTTTTTAATGGAGGAGGCAGTGGAAGCCCAAATGATTCATTAGTTGTAAAGTTAAACAATGGAATTACTACAGTTACCTTAGAGGTGGTAACGGCATCTTCTCCTAATAATTCACAATGGGTTAATAAATCATTTAGAGTTTTAGATTATTTACCTTTAACAGCAAATACGCGAATAATTTTTGAAACTGTTGATAATAATCCGGGGCATATAGTTGAGGCAGGGGTAGATAAATTCTTTGTAAGTGGAAGTATGACATCAATTTCTGATGAACATAAAAACTCTCTTTTAATAAAAGTTTTCCCTAATCCATTTAATAATTACCTATATATTCAATTTACAAATGATTTTTCGGCTTATTCACAAATTCAAATTGTAGATATTTCCGGTAGAGTAGTGTTTGAACAATATGTAAATTACAGTAGTGGCTTAATTCAAATATCCCCCCAATTAAATCAAGGTATGTATTTTTTAAGATTGCTTTCTGATAATAAAATTGTGGCAACCGAAAAGCTTATAAAAAACTAACTACAGTTGTTTTTATATTTTAGAAATAAAATATAAAAAACAAGCCCGAAATTATTTCGGGCTTATTTATTTTTATTGATTTAAAACGACTGATTATTACATTAAAACTAATGTAATAGTGACTAATTTAAAATTATTTCTTTTTATTGTAACGGCTATTGAATTTATCAATACGACCTGCCGTATCAACTAATTTCATCTTACCGGTGTAGAATGGGTGAGAGGTATTTGAAATTTCTAATTTTATTACAGGATATTCGTTACCATCTTCCCACTTTTCAGTTTCTTTACTGTTAGCAGTTGAACGTGTTAAGAAAGCATATCCATTAGATAAATCTCTAAATATTACGTATCTGTAATTTTCTGGGTGAATTCCTTTTTTCATCGGTTTTTGTATTAATCTGTCTATAATTAGGGCTGCAAATATATATATTGCTTTTTTTCTGTGCAAGTTTTAAGAAATCATTTTTTATACAATTAAAATTAAGATAATTCAATTTGTTTTAAAAACACACAAATAAAAACGCAACAAAGCTAATAATAGAATTGTTCCATTTTTATAATAGGTTAATAATATAATTATCTTTACGCACAATTTAAAAAAATGGCAGTCACTCCGTATAAAGAATCAAATTCGGGCAAAAAAGAGCAGGTTGCCCAAATGTTTAACAATATTGCTCATCGATATGATTTTTTAAATCATTTTTTATCGTTTGGTATAGATAATATCTGGAGAAAAAAAGCAATTGCTTGCTTAAAAAAAGAAAAACCAAAATTATTGCTTGATATTGCAACCGGTACCGGTGATTTGGCTATTACAGCCAACAAAATATTGCATCCTGAAAAAATAATTGGTATTGATATATCTGAAGGAATGCTGTCGTTTGGTCGTGAAAAACTTGCAAAAATGAATTTGCAAGATAAAATTGAGCTTATAAATGGCGATTCAGAAAATATTCCTTTCAATGATAACTATTTTGATGCAGCTACAGTAGCTTTTGGTGTTCGCAACTTTGAAAATTTAGAAAAGGGTTTAAAAGAAATATATAGAGTATTAAAACATGGAGGAAGCCTTGTAGTGTTAGAATTCTCTAAACCTAAAGTATTTCCGGTTAAGCAGTTGTATAATTTTTATTTCAATCGAATACTGCCCGGCATTGGAAATTTTATATCAAAAGATTCAAGAGCATACTCGTATTTACCTGAGTCGGTTAATGCATTTCCTGATGGTGAAAATTTTTTGGAATATCTAAATAAAGTAGGTTTTCAAAAAACATATTACAAAACATTAATGTTTGGTATAGCTTCAGTTTATTACGGTAAAAAATAATTTTAAACTAATTTCGTTTATTAAAAATTACTTCATCTCAATTGTTTAGAACAAATTACTACATATTACTTGCTGTGCTGATTTTTTTATCAGCCTCTACTTTGCATGCACAGAAACTATATCCGGAAAATCTACCTAATTTTGATAAACGTCCCTTTCATTTTGGATTTTCATTAGGCGTAAATTCAACAGATTTTATCATTCAACGAAAGGCTAATTTATTTCAATTTGATTCATTAATGGTTTTAGAATCGCAAAAACAATCCGGTTTTAATTTAGCAATTGTTTCTGATTTACATCTGGGGCCTTATTTTAATTTACGTTTTGTGCCGGCACTATCATTTGCACAACGTAATTTGGAATATACCTTTAATAGAGGCGATACAGCATCTGTTTTAAGGGTAAAACCCATCGAATCTACGTTTGTTGAGTTTCCGTTACATCTTAAATATCGTTCTGCTCGTTTAAATAATTTTGCAGCCTATGTTTTTGGCGGAGGTAACTTTTTAATAGACTTAGCTTCACAAAGAGACGTAAGCAATGATGTAAGTAATGATATTGTGGTAAAACTTAAAAAATACGATTATCGCTACGAAATAGGATTTGGATTCGATTTCTTTTTGCAATACTTTAAGTTTTCGCCCGAATTTAAAATGTCGTTTGGAATACCGGATATTTTGGTTAGAGACGGTACTGTTTATTCAGAACCTATTCAACGTTTACGTTCACGTGTATTTCTTTTTTCAATTAATTTTGAGGGCTAAATTTCCGTTTTGATTAAAGAACTCAACATAGTTGTTCCGGCAGAAATTGCCTTTAATGAACCTTTGCTTTATGAGCATGTTCGAAAAATTGAACAAATTTCATCTGATACATTATTGCATATAGAATTACTTAAACGTTCTATTGATGCTCGTAGCAAAAATATAAAAGCCAACTTGAGGCTATTAGTAGTAATTGGCGAAAAATATCAAAGCGAAAAAACAATAATCAGAAATTACAAGAACGTTTCCAATTCACCCGAAGTAATAATAATTGGTGCCGGACCGGCAGGATTATTTGCAGGTTTAAAATGTTTAGAATTAGGTTTAAAGCCAATTATTTTAGAGCGCGGTAAAGATGTGCGAAGCAGAAGACGCGATTTAGCCGCTATTAATAAAAAAGGCGAAATAAATCCCGAATCGAATTATTGTTTTGGTGAAGGAGGGGCCGGAACTTATTCGGATGGTAAGCTTTATACACGCTCTACTAAAAGAGGTGATGTAGATAAAATTCTCGAAACATTAGTCTATCACGGAGCTGATAGAAACATTATGATTGAGAGTCATCCGCATATAGGAACTAATAAACTTCCCGGTATTATTACAGCAATTAGAGAGCAAATAATTAAGTATGGGGGAGAAGTACATTTTAACGAAAAGGTTATTGATTTAATTATTAAAAATGATAATGTGGAGTATGTAAAAACTCTTTCGGGAAATTTATATAAAGGCATTGCCATAATATTAGCAACAGGACATTCGGCAAGAGATATTTTTGAATTGCTCCATAAAAAACAAATTCTTATTGAAGCCAAACCTTTTGCTTTAGGAGTTAGAGTAGAGCATCCCCAATCATTGATTGATAAAATTCAATTACACTGCTCAACTCGACCTGAATATCTTCCTGCATCTTCTTACAGTTTGGTACATCAAGTAAACGGTAGAGGAGTATATTCATTTTGTATGTGTCCGGGAGGTATTATTGCACCATGTGCAACTGATTATCATGAAGTGGTTACTAATGGATGGTCGCCATCTAAACGAAACAACCCTTTTGCCAATTCAGGAATTGTTGTTGCTGTAGAATTAGAAGATTTAAAAAAATATTATTCATTTGGAGCTCTTGCCGCTATGCAATTTCAAAAGGAGGTAGAACAAATGGCATATAACTATGGAGGAGGTAAACTAAAAGCTCCTGCTCAGCGATTAGTAGATTTTACACAAAATAAACAATCATCTTCATTACCAAGTTGTTCCTATCATCCGGGAATTACTTCAAGTCCATTGCATGAATGGTTACCTAAAAATATTGGCCCTCGATTACAACAGGCATTTAAGGCTTTTGGAGATAAAATGAAAGGATATCTAACCAACGATGCAGTAATAGTTGGAGTTGAATCAAGAACATCTTCTCCTGTTAGAATTCCAAGAAATAAAGAAACATTGGAACATTTACAAATAAAAAATCTTTATCCTTGTGGCGAGGGTGCTGGATATGCCGGTGGAATTGTTTCGGCTGCCATTGATGGTGAAAAATGTGTAGAAAAAATAGCTTTAAAATATTTTAAAAATTAATGTTTAAACAATGAATTTATTAAAAGAATTATGTGCTATTCATGCTCCATCAGGCAGTGAATGGCCTATGACAGAATTTATATTGAATTATGTTAATAAAAATCAGAAAGACTGGAAACATAAACCAAAAGTTTTTTCAGGTGAAGGGTTTCAGGATAGCATTGTTTTAGTATTTGGTAAACCAACCACTGCTGTTTTTGCTCATATTGATAGCATTGGATTTACTGTTCGTTATGGTAAACAATTAGTAAAAATTGGTGGACCAAGAATTAAAACAGGCTATAAATTAGTTGGAAAAGATAGTAAAGGTGAAGTTGAATGTACTTTACATGTTACTAAAAATGATGTTATAACATATAAATTTAAAAGAGCGATTGAAACAGGAACTACATTAACCTTTAAGCCTGATTGGAGAGAAACTAAAGATTATATTCAGTGCTGTTACATGGATAATCGACTAGGTGTTTACAATGCTCTTAAATTAGCAGAGACTCTTGAAAATGGTATAATTTGTTTTAGTTGCTGGGAAGAACATGGAGGCGGTTCAGCTGAAATGCTTGGTAAATTTATATATGAAAAATACAAGGTAAAACAAGCCTTAATTTCAGATATTACTTGGGTTACTGATGGTGTAAAACATGGCAAAGGAGTTGTTATTTCAATAAGAGATAGCGGAATACCAAGACGAAAGTTTGTTAATAGAATTATTGAACTAGCAAAAAAAAGCAATATCCCTTTTCAGTTAGAGGTTGAAAATTCAGGAGGAAGCGATGGTATTGCATTGCAAAAATCGCCATTCCCATTTGACTGGTGTTTTATAGGTGCTCCTGAAGATAATGTGCATACACCCGATGAAAAGGTTCATAAAAAGGATATTGATGCAATGTTAGCTTTATATCAATATTTAATGAAGCATTTGTAAGTATGAATTATAAAGATTTACGTATTATTTACATGGGTACGCCAGAATTTGCGGTGGCACCGTTAGATTTATTAATAAAAAATGATTGTAATGTTGTTGCAGTTGTTACAGCCCCTGATAAACCTTCCGGACGAGGTTTACAATTATCTGAATCGGCTGTAAAGAAATATGCCAAAGAGAAAGATTTAAAAATTTTACAACCTGAAAAATTAAAATCTCCTGAATTTATTAATGAACTAAAAAGTTTAAATGCCGATTTACAAATTGTAGTTGCTTTTAGAATGTTACCTGAAGTAGTATGGAATATGCCTCCATTAGGTACATTTAATTTACATGCATCATTATTGCCTCAATATAGAGGAGCCGCTCCAATCAACTGGGCAATAATAAATGGAGAAACAAAAACGGGGGTAACTACATTTTTTATACAACATGAAATAGATACCGGAAATATTATTTTTCAAGAAGAAGTATTTATTGAGGAGGAAGATAATGTAGGAACTTTATATACTAAATTAATGAACAAAGGTTCTGAATTAGTACTAAAAACAGTTAAAGCCATTGCTGAAGGAAATGCTCCGTCAATACCACAAACCAATATAACAAAAGAAAATTTAAAACAAGCACCTAAAATTTTTAAAGAAACCTGTCATATCAACTGGAATAATTCAGCTGAATCAATTCACAATCTTATTCGCGGATTAAGTCCTTATCCGGCTGCTTTTTTTAATTTAAAAGATGATAATAAAGGAGAAATATCAATTAAAGTATATCAATCTAAACCTGAAATTGAAGCCCATTCAATTCAAGCAGGAACTATCGTAACAGATAATAAAAAGGTGTTGAAAGTAGCTTGTAGCAATGGTTTTGTAACTATTACAGAACTTCAAGCAGCTGGAAAAAAACGCATGAAAACAGAGGAATTTTTAAGAGGATTTAAGATTTCTCCCAACTGTAGGGCTTTTTAGGTTATTAACAATCTTGAAATCCTTTGTTAATAAGCCTTTTTAAAGCAGGTTATTAACAAAACCCTTTATTTATCAACAATACAGCGATTTTTTTTAGTAAAAGTATTGTAGCATAAGCTAATTCGTCTAATTTTGCTTTGTGTTTATAGCACAAGTTTAATGTTTAACCTAAAAACTAAATTAAAATGAACAAAGCAGAATTAATTGATGCAATTGCAGCAGAATCTGGCTTATCAAAAGCAGATGCAAAAAGAGCTCTTGATGGTTTCATCAGCGCTACTACTAAAGCTTTAAAAAACAAAGACAGAGTAGCTTTAGTAGGTTTTGGTTCTTTTTCAGTTACTGAGCGTGCTGCTCGTAAAGGCCGCAATCCTCAAACTGGTAAAGAAATTAAAATTGCTGCTAAAAAAGTGGTACGTTTCAAAGCCGGTGCTGAATTAGCTGAAAAAGTAAAAAAAGCTAAATAATTTTAACCGGTAAGAATAAAAAAGCCTCTCAAACCGAGAGGCTTTTTTATTTAAATCATCTAAAGCATTAATTTTAAAGAAACTCAAAATTAGTTTGTGCAATTTCTAAAATTATTGTTTGATTAAAATCCAATAAAAGCTAATATTTCATCCGATTTAGAAAAATTTTTAGTTATCTAATTTGACTTAATAATAGTAGTAATTTAATTTTTTTATGTAGGTTTGCTATTAGTTAAGCTTCATAAATAATATTAACTTTTAAAAATTTATTTATATGGGAAAAGGCGATAAAAAAACTAGAAGAGGAAAAATTACCATGGGTTCATACGGTAAAACTAGACCTCGTAAGAAAAAGAAAACTGCTACAGCAGCTAAAAAAGTTGTAAAAACTGCTAAACCAAAAGTTGAAGAAACAGCAGCAAAAGAAGTGAAAGCTCCTAAAAAAACTACTGCAAAAAAAACACCTAAAAAATCAGAAGAATAAAATCTGATTTCATTAAACCTTATAGTAAAAAAGCCCTTCAATTTTGAAGGGCTTTTTTGATTAAGCATTTGCTTTTTTATGATCTTCTAAAAACTTTGCAAGACCAATATCAGTAAGCGGATGATTAAGCAAAGCAGTTATAGCACTTAAAGGGCATGTAGCTACATCGGCTCCTATCTTAGCACATTCTATAATGTGCATCGGATGGCGAACAGAAGCAGCTAATATTTCGGTTTCGTAACCATAATTATCATAAATTAAACGAATATCTTCAATTAATTGTAATCCATCAGTTGATACATCATCTAATCGACCAATAAATGGCGATACATAACTTGCTCCTGCTTTAGCAGCTAATAAAGCTTGTCCGGGAGAAAATACCAATGTGCAGTTTGTTTTTATTCCTTTTTTACTAAAATAGCTAATTGCTTTTACACCATCTCTTATCATTGGTACTTTTACCACAATTCTTGGGTGCAATGAAGCCAAAAATTCACCTTCTTTTATTATCCCTTCATAATCTGTTGATATCACTTCTGCACTTACATCGCCATCGCAAATATTACATATGTCAACATAATGCTTGTAAATAGCATCATTCCCTTTTATTCCTTCTTTTGCCATTAATGACGGATTAGTGGTAACACCATCTAATACTCCTAAATCTTGAGCTTCTTTAATTTGAGCTAAGTTTGCAGTATCAATAAAAAATTTCATAGTACAGTTATTAAATATGATTACACAATATTATTGGTAAAATTAGAATCAAAAATGTTACGGAACAAATTAAACAAATTATAAATTCGAATTCAGAAGAGAAAAAATAAAAAGTGGGTAAGCTACTTATATCGCACCGCTACAACCGTTTACCCTTGCTTCCTTCCGAACCTGGGGGATTCAACAGGAGCTGGTCGTATAAGACTTACCCACTGCAAAAGTAACAAATAAATTCTTTTATAAAATGTTAGTCAGCATTATTATTTTTACTTTTGCTCGTAAAAAAAAATAAATTCATATAAATGAATTACTTAAAAATTCCTTTAAACTTTGGAACAATAGCCGGAATAGCTGTATTTACCGTAGCTCTTATAAATTATTTAATCGGCTTTAATCCTTTTGGAAATGCCAGTTGGTTAGCTGTTTGGATTCCATTTTTATTTATTTATTTAACCATTAAAAAAGTTCGTGATAATGAACTTGAAGGTTTTATAACTTATGGACAAGCTTTTAAAGTAGCTATGCTGATGGTATTAATTTATGCTACCTTAAGCAATATGCTTAACTTTATATTTTTCAATTTTGTTGCTCCGCATGTATTTGATGAATTTATCGCCCAAACTTTAGCTGAAATGGAAAAAATGGAATCATTTCTGGGAGAAGATGTTTATGAACAAATGGTAGAAGAATTTGAAAAAACTACTTTATCATCATATGTATTTTCAAATGCTTTCAATCAAATAATCGGTGGCGCTATACTTTCATTAATTTACGCTGCTTTTATGAAAAAAAATAGAAATATTTTTGAAACACCAACAGATGAGCAAGACTGATATTTCCGTTGTTATACCATTATTAAATGAAGCTGAATCATTGCCTGAATTGCATGAATGGATAGTGCGTGTTATGCAGGCAAATAATTTTAGCTATGAGATTATTTTTATTGACGATGGAAGTACAGATAACTCTTGGGAAGTAATAAATCAATTATCTTCAAATGATGCTAATGTTAAAGCCATTCGTTTTAGGAGAAATTATGGCAAATCAGCTGCATTAAATGTAGGTTTTGAAGCGTGCAATGGAAATGTTGTTATAACAATGGATGCCGATTTACAAGATAGTCCTGACGAAATACCTGAACTATATAAAATGATTGTTGAAGAAAAATATAATTTGGTTTCAGGCTGGAAAAAGAAACGCTACGACCCTTTAAGTAAAACCATTCCTACCAAATTATTTAACTGGGCAACTCGAAAAATGTCGGGTATTTATCTGCATGATTTTAATTGTGGCTTAAAGGCATATCACCATGAAGTAGTAAAATCAATAGAAGTTTATGGTGAAATGCATCGCTATATTCCTGTAATTGCTAAGTGGGCCGGATTTAAAAAAATAGGAGAGAAGGTTGTTCAACATCGTGAGCGAAAATACGGTACTACCAAATTTGGTTTAGAACGATTCATTAATGGTTTTTTAGATTTACTTTCCATTATGTTTGTATCCAAATTTGGGAAAAAACCAATGCATTTGTTTGGCGCACTTGGAACATTGATGTTTATGATTGGTTTCGGAATTACGGTTTATCTTGGAGCGTATAAATTATATCATTTATACATTCACGAACCGGCACGTTTAATTACCGATCAGCCGGTTTTTTATTTGGCACTTACTACCATGATAATTGGTACTCTTTTATTTATTGCCGGATTTTTAGGCGAATTAATAGCCCGTAATTCTCCAACCAGAAATTTATATCTGATTAGAGAGAAAATTGGCGTTTAAACATGCAATCCAAAAAAATTATACTCATCGGTTCTGCTCATCCCTTTAGAGGTGGTCTTGCGAGTTATAATGAACGTTTGGCCCTTGAATTTTCTAAACTGGGGCATTCCATTGAAATCTGGACTTTTACTATTCAGTACCCTTCTTTTTTATTTCCGGGTAAAACGCAATATAGCAGCATGCCTGCACCTGAAGGTATTATTATTAAACGTAAGGTAAATAGTATTAATCCATTTAACTGGTTTAAAATAGGAAGAGAAATTAAAAAACTTAGTCCTGATATTTTATTGTATAAATTCTGGCTTCCCTTTATGGGTCCTTGTTTTGGAACTATAGCACGTATTGCTAAAAGGAATAATAAAACCAAAGTGATTTGTATTTTAGATAATATCATACCACATGAAAAACGTGTGGGAGATATACCTTTTACGCGATATTTTACCAAGCCCGTGGATGCTTTTATAGCTATGTCGCAATCGGTAATGGACGATTTGAAATTTTTTGACAATCAAAAACCACGATTACTTTCACCACATCCCTTGTTTGATAATTTTGGTAAAGCAATATCTAAAATCGAAGCTTGTGAAAAGTTAGGAATCGATGTTCAAACAAATTATTTGCTATTTTTTGGTTTTATACGCGAATACAAAGGTCTTGATTTATTGCTGGAAGCCTTTAATGATAATTTTTTTAAAGAGAATAATATTAAATTGATAATTGCAGGTGAATTTTATTGCGATGAAAAACCTTATTTGAATTTAATTGAAAAGTTTAATTTGTCAGACAGCGTGATTTTAAAGACAGATTTTATTCCCGATAATGAAGTGGTGAATTATTTCTGTGCTGCCGACATGGTTGTGCAACCATATAAACATGCAACACAAAGTGGTGTTACTCAAATTGCCTATCATTTTGAAAAACCAATGCTGGTAACAAATGTGGGAGGTTTGCCGGAGCTTGTTCCTAATGGAAAAGCAGGTTATGTGGTTGAACCCAATTCAGTTGAAATTAAGAAAGCACTCATTGATTTTTATCAGCAAAAAAAATCGGAACAGTTCATTCAAGGTGTAAAGGAAGAGAAAAAACGATTTGCCTGGAATATTATGGCAGAGCAGGTATTAGCTCTGTCGGAGAAAAAATAGAATTATCCTTCCAGAAATTTTTTAAACCAAAATCCTGAATCTTTTATAATTCTTTTTTGTGTAGCATAATCAACATATACTAAACCAAAACGCGTTCTGTATCCTTCTGCCCATTCAAAATTATCGGTAAAACTCCAGTAAAAATATCCTCTAACATCAACTCCTTCATTTTTGGCATTTAAAACTTGTCGCAAGTAACTTTCAATAAATTTGATACGTTTGTTATCATGCACATATTCATCATCTATTGAATCTTCAAAAGCAGCGCCATTTTCAGTAACATAAATGGGCGGAATTTTTTTATAAGCTGCAAACTTTTTTAATAAGTAATAAATTCCTTCGGGGTAAACTTCCCAGCCCATTTCAGTTAGCTCTACTTTTCTTTTTGCTGCCGGAATTTGTTTACTCCATAATACAGGATTTAAAATCCAATGCTTAACCACTTCTCGTGTATAGTTTTGTATACCAATAAAATCAAAGTCGAATTTTAATTTTTGCTCATCACCACTATGCATGTATTTTTCAATTCGTTTTAAAAGTGGAATAGTGTCTATTGGATAGCCTAATCCCAGAGCAGGTTCAATAAATAGTCGATTGATGAGCGCATCTGTATTTGTAGCGGCCTTTACATGCCGTTCTTTTGCCTTTTTAGGGTCGATATGAGAGCATGAGAATGTAGTGCCAATATGTGCATCTGCAATGTTATTTCTAATAATACGCGCCCCTTCTGCTTGACACATAGCTGCATGATGTACTGCCGGTAAAAAGTTGCCAATTCCTTTTCTACCTGGAGCATGTATTCCTAAAAAATATCCTACACCTGTAAAAGCCATTGGCTCGTTTAAAACCATCCAGTTTTTTACTTTATCACCATAGGTTTGGGTGCAGATATTTACAAATTCGCTAAACCAGTTTATTATTTCTCTGTTTGTCCATCCTCCTTTATTTTCTAAAGTTTGTGGCAAATCCCAGTGATATAAGGTAATCCAAGGTGTGATATTATTTTCTAAACAGGTATCAATTACTCGATGATAAAAATCAATTCCTTTTTGATTTATTGTTCCAACACCGTTTGGTAAAATTCTGCTCCATGCAATAGAAAATCGAAAGTTAGGAATGCCCAAATATTTCAATAAGGCAATATCGTCTGCATAACGATTATAAAAATCGCAAGCAACATCACCATTTTGATTTTTATAAATCGTTCCTTTTCTATGCGAAAAAGTATCCCAAATTGAAACTCCTTTTCCATCGATATTCCATGCACCTTCTACCTGATAAGCAGCACATGCAGTTCCCCATGCAAAATTGTCTCCAAAATCTTTTTTTGAAATGGAATTGAATATGGATTGAGCGCTTAAATAATCAGGTAATAAAAGACTTGCACCGGCAGCTGGAACTATTTGTATAAAATTTCTTCGTTTCATACCATTATTCCACGCGTAATTTCTGCCCTTTTCTTAAATAGGTTTTGGAACTAAGTTGATTTAGCTCTCTAAGTTTTTTTACGCTTGTACCATATTTTTGAGCAATAATACTAAGGTTTTCACCCGGTTCTACTTCGTGAATTATTGCATTTTCAGGATATGCTTGAAAGGTATTTTTTTTAGTTTTTTCTAATACAATTACATCGCTGTGTAAACATTGATTTTTAAATGAAATAATTTGATTGGGATTGATTGGTTTTCCTTTAAAACGAATTTCAAAATGTAAGTGGCTACCATAAGAACGTCCGGTATTACCGCCTGTGCCAATTACTTGACCTGCTTCTACAATTTGTCCAGGTTTTACTTTTATTTTATGTAAGTGAGCATATACCGTTTCTAAACCATTGTAATGTCTTACAATTACTACATTTCCATAGCCACCGTGTTTTTTAGCTAATCGTACCATTCCTTCAAATGCACATTTCACCGGTTGGCCTGTATTTAAGCCAATATCAATACCGTAATGCATGCGTTTATCTCTCCAGCCATATTGTGAAGTAACAGGACCCGGAAATGGATGATGATAATTACAATAAGAGTTTTTGTCAACTAATTGAAGCACAAATGAGGTGTTGTGAGCTGTAAGTTCATCGGAATAAGGATGTGGAAGTTGCGTATTCCAGTCATTATAAAAAAAATGCGATGGAAAAGGTTCCAGTTCAAACAATGAAAATTGTTTTTCATCTTCACTTAAATCTTCTGTTATAGGATTTCTAAATGCCAGATAATAATTAATTTGATTGATTAATGCGTAAGGAACTTTTGGAAGTTCAAATAAAGAATCAATCATTTTATACACTTCCGCATCCTTTTTATTACGAATGGTTAAAAAGAAATTAAGGTCTTTTATGGTTTCTGTATTGCATTTTTTGCAATCTAAAATGGAATCAATGATAGCAATGAGTTCTTCTTCATTGTCATATTTTTGAGGCTCTATTAAAAAACGATTACCATACACTACTATAGCTTGAACAGTATCACTATTACCTTTTTCTCCACCTGAATTTTTATCAGGTAAAAAAGCAAAAGAATACCGGCTAATGCTTAGTAAAATGAAGCTTAATATGATAAATAATGTCCTCAATTTTATTTTTTAAGGACAGCTAAATTAGTAAAATCCTTTATTTTACCTAATTTTTATTAAAATTTGATTTGGCTATTTCTCCTGCATAGCAATAATTACGCAGGTATAACTAATGTACTGGCAGCCTTTTTTGCAGCTTACAAAACCAATTCCTATATCTTTTAGTTTGCTGTTAAATGCTTTATCGTCATCTATTCCTAACAAGTGTTTTCTATGGCCATGGCTTTCAGTTCCTTTATCAATAATCAAATCATTGATGGCATCTATTCCATCTTTAGCTCCTGCTTGAATTGATTCGAAAAAATTATCTTGTTTGTTTTTAATCCAATTTTTTGGAAGAGTGTATCCTGCTTCGTGAATCAATATGTTTACTCCTTGTCCTTTTTTATTGATGTGAGAAAAATATTTATTTTCTGCCATGTCCATTGCTCTTTCTTCAGCAACTTTAGCTAAAGTTTCGTTCCAAACTAAAGCAGGCCGAGCATCTACTTTTTTTAGATTCAGTTTTAATTTATCTCCGTATTCTTTTGGATTAGCTCTAAATTGATTTAAGTATTCAAAGGCTTTTTTTGCTTCTTCTTTATTTAATTCTGCATTCTTAATAGGAGTAAAGGCAATTAAAGTATAAGCTACAATAATGGTGAAAATTAAAACTAACTTTTTCATATCTGCATTATTTGAATTCTTTCTCAATTTTTACATTTAAACCGCTTTGCTGAGCAATTCGAATTCCATTTTGAGTAATTACAGCCACTAATGGAATTGAATCAAGCGATACAGCTTCAATAGCGGCTTTGCCTTTTCCCATTGTAGTAAAACTGTATTGAAAGCGATGTTGATTTTCAAATAAAATAAATTCTTGCTTTTCATTTAATATCTTTACGTTAAAATAGTTGATGGTATCAGTAGGCAAATCAGTGGCAGAATATACCGTGTAGGCAATTTGATTTTGTCGGTCAGTATCTACTTTTTTACAGGATAATATAAGTAGTAAAAATATCAGTAATGATATAGTCTTTTGCATGAAATGAATTTGCTCAAATTTAAAATTAATTTAAATTAAAAATTTATGTTGAATAAAAGTTGTATTGCTATTTTAAACGTTATTTGTTTTTTATTAGTGTGTTTATTACCTTTTAATCAGGTAATTTCGCAAACAAAGAAAAATACTATGACTGAAAATTTTAAACCTGTAATTGCTATTCATGGAGGAGCAGGAACCATCTTAAAACAGCACATGACTGCAGAAAAAGAAAAAGCCTATCAGGAAAAATTAAATGAAGCGTTAATGACAGGATATAGTATTCTGGAAAATGGAGGAACTGCCTTAGATGCAGTGGAAGCAGCCATAAAAATTATGGAAGATAGTCCTTTATTTAATGCTGGGAAAGGTTCTGTTTTTACAAATGCCGAAACCATAGAAATGGATGCAGCTATAATGGATGGCAGTAATTTAAAAGCAGGAGCTATTGCAGGTGTAAAAACTATTAAAAATCCGATTGTAGCAGCACGTGCAGTAATGGAAAAATCAGAACATGTATTTTTAATTGGAAATGGTGCAGAGCAATTTGCGGCCAAACAAGGCATTGAAACAGTTAGCCCTGAATATTTTAAAGATGAAAACAGATTACAACAATTACGTAAAATTAAAGAACAAGAAAAGTCAATATTAGATCATGATGGAGAAAAAGGTGAAATAAATTCGGAAATTGAATTTAATCCTGAAATTGATAAGGATAAAAAATATGGTACAGTAGGAGCTGTTGCATTAGATAAATATGGAAATTTAGCAGCTGCAACTTCAACCGGAGGTATGACCAATAAACGATATGGAAGAGTAGGAGATGCTCCTATTATTGGAGCCGGTACTTATGCCAACAACGCTACTTGCGCTGTTTCCTGTACAGGTCATGGTGAATATTTTATACGTAACGTGGTAGCTTATGATGTTTCTGCGCTTATGGAATATAAAGGCTTATCTTTGCAAAAAGCAGCTGAATGGGTAGTAAATGAAAAGTTGGAAAAACAAGACGCAAGAGGCGGATTAATAGCAGTTGATAGAAAGGGAAATATAGCTATGCCATTTAATACTCCGGGAATGTATAGAGCAAGTGTAGATGCGAATGGCAAAAAAATAATTAAAATTTATAAGGACTAAAATTCATTGTTAAAACATTTATTTTGAATACAGATAAAATAATATCATACGTTGCTACCACTTTTTTCGGATTAGAACAAGTATTAAGCGAAGAGCTACTACACTTAAAAGCAGAAGATATTGCGGTGCATAACAGAGCAGTTTCTTTTAAAGGAAATAAATCATTGCTTTATGAAGCTAATTTAAAATTACGAACAGCCCTAAGAATTCTTCAGCCCATTGCAAGTTTTAATGTGCATGACCAGCAAAGCTTGTATAACGGTGCAAAAGCCATAAAATGGGAAAATTTTATGCATGCTGAACAGAGCATATTTATTCATGCTATCAGCAATCACCCTGCATTTAATAATACCATGTTTGTTTCTCAAAAAGTAAAAGATGCTATTGCTGATTATTTTAGGGAAAAAGCAGGAAAGCGACCATCTATTGATAAGTTTGATCCGGATATCCAAATTCAGGTGCATATTAGCAAAGATAAATGTACCATTTCGCTTGATTCATCAGGTATTCCTTTATACAAAAGAGGATATCGACAAGATACAGGAGAGGCTCCTATTAATGAAGTTTTAGCTGCAGGTATGGTTTTATTATCCAAATGGGATACAGATAAAACGTTGGTTGACCCAATGTGCGGCTCAGGAACAATTTTAATAGAAGCTGCTTTATATGCTTTAAATATAGCTCCAGGTAAATTCCGAAAGTTTTTTGCTTTTCAACGTTGGAAAGATTACGATGAAGCACTTTTTAATAAAATTAAAAACGAAGCAATTAAAAATGAAAAGCAAAAGAAATTAAAAATTATTGGTTGCGATCAATCGCAAAAAGTTTTGTTTGCAGCAATTGAAAATTTAGAAGCTTGTGGTTTAGATGATATAATTGAATTGAATAAAAAAGAAATGTTTGAGTTTACCCCACCCGAAGGTGGAGGATGGATGATTAGCAATCCTCCTTATGGCGAACGAATGGGCTTGACAGAGCGAATTGAAATGCTTTATAAAACTATTGGAGATACTTTAAAGAAAAAATATTCAGGCTACGAGGCTTGGATTATTTCATCCAATTTAGAAGCTTTAAAAAAAATTGGATTATCAGCATCCCGAAAAATAACTTTATATAATGGACCTTTAGAGTGTAAACTAATGCGATATGAGTTGTACGAGGGAACAAAAAAGAGGCATAAGGTGTAAGGTGTTAGGTGTTAGTTGATAGTTGATAGTCGTTTGGTGTATGTCAAAAGTCGTTAGGCGTAAGTCAAAA
Organism: Bacteroidia bacterium; assembly: GCA_046299555.1. Lineage (GTDB taxonomy): Bacteria > Bacteroidota > Bacteroidia > JACCXN01 > JACCXN01 > CALKJP01. The sequence goes on along the minus strand of JBKBHS010000002.1, from coordinate 384,847 downwards.
GTATATGTTATGCAGTAAGCAATTAGTAAATCGGTTTGCAGTTGGCAGTATTCAGTATGCAGTTGGAAAAAAGCAATTAGTAAAAAGTTGTATAAAAAAATTAAATATAATTAATTAAAAAATTCTCAATTAATCTCAATAAAGTTTCAATAAATTTCTTTTGATATTTTCTAATTGTAATTTCTAATTCTACCGGAAGCGTAGTAATATTTTTTATAGTAAGGCTCATCCAGATGACTAATAATAACGCCCAGTTTAGTAGATGCATGAACAAAATATCCGTCTTTTAAATAAAGTCCTACGTGCGAAATTCTATTTCCTCGAATTTTAAAAAATACTAAATCACCTTCCATTAAATCAGTTTTTCCAATGCTGTCAACTACTTGAAAAATATCTTTCGAACCGCCTTCTAGTTTAAGGTTATATGTAGCAGCACATATTTTTTTTACTAATCCTGAACAATCGATTCCGCGCGATGAATTTCCGGCATATTTATAGCGGGTTTTGTTCCACTTTTTTATTTCTTCATACAAAGGCAAATAGCTGCAAGAATCGGGTTGAATACAAGCATCCCAAAAAATATTAGTATGTTCCGCTTCTGTATTTATCGAAGAAGAATCTGCTTGTGAAAAAGCAATTTGAAAAGAAAAAAACACGGATATAAAAATTAAAATCTTTTTCACTTTTTTTCTAAGATGATAAACAATTCTCTGTCTTTTCTCGGTTCAATGGAATTATAACAAGTTTCCATTGTTTTGATAGTAAAAAGGGGAGAAAATAAACTTTGATATTCATCTTTAAAACCACCAAATGGAGGGTGATCTGTGTTTAACTCGCAGTTGAATAATAGGCCTACTAATTTACCTTTAGGAACTAATAATTCATGCATTTTTTGAACATATTTTGTTCTTAATTCAGGATTTAAAGCACAAAAAAATGTTTGTTCAATAATTAGATCGAAAGAACCTTTAAGTTCAAAAAAATCGGAAAGAAAAATATTTTCATTCGGAAATTCAGGAACTCTTTGCTTAAATCGTTTAACTGCTTCGGGTGCAATATCTACAATAAAAACATTTTTAAATCCATGTTTAAACAAATATTCTGCCTCATATCCATTGCCACATCCAGGAATTAAAATGCGTAAATCTTTATTTTTTATTTGGTCAAAATAATTTTTAAGAGGAGTAGATACATATCCAATATCCCACCCGGTTTCATTTTGAATATATCTATTATTCCAATAATCTTTGTTAAGTTCTATCATTCACTTTTTTTCTTTAAAGCTCTTTGCATTGGATTATTTTCATTGCCTTCTCCACGTCCTATAGTTTTTGCTTTGTATAAATCAAATTTACTTGGAGTAAGTTCTTTAGGCCAACTATTATTCGACTCATCTATATCAGCTGTTTCACGATAAGGGTCAATTTTTATGCTGGCTACTTCTTTATCTTTAACAAATGTTTTAACAACATTTTTTTCATTCTTTCGCCATATATATGCATTTATGTATTCTACTTCACTGCTTCCATCTTTATAATTCCATTGAATAATAATAGGCATTACTAAACCGCCTTTGTTGGTGAAATATAATTCGTAATAAAATTTTCCTTCAAACTTTTTCATTTCTTCTTTATCAGGGCTTACCATATTAGCAAATTCATTTCTTACAAAGAAGTTGGAAGTGTCGCGAGTTGGCTTATAGTAATAATAGAAATCTCTAAGCGTAGTGTCGGTATCTACTAAAAATTTAATACCACTTTGTTTGTTTCGAATTTTGGTAATGTGTTCAAACTCATCGTCCATAGAGCTTAATTTATTTCTAAATCGGATGGTATCCATTTTTATAGGAATTTCTTGTGCTGCTTTTACAGTAAATGCTCTAACGCTATCTAATGAAATATCAACCGGTTCAATGTCATAAAACCAACCTCTCCAAAACCAATCTAAATCTACTCCTGATGCATCTTCCATGGTGCGGAAAAAGTCAGCAGGAGAGGGATGTTTAAAAGCCCAACGTTTACAGTATTCTTTAAAAGCATAATCAAACAATTCACGTCCCATAATGGTTTCGCGCAAAATATTTAAAGCAGTTGCAGGCTTCCCATATGCATTATTTCCAAATTGAACAATGTTTTCGCTATTGGTCATTATTGGTTCCAGCTGATTTTTAGGCATGCGCATGTAATCAGTAATTTTATGTGCAGGGCCTCTGCGCGATGGATAATTGTTATCAAATTCTTGTTCAGCCAAAAATTGTACAAAGGTGTTTAAGCCTTCATCCATCCAGCTCCATTGGCGCTCATCACTATTGATAATCATAGGGAAAAAATTGTGGCCTACTTCATGAATTATAACCTCAATCATTCCATGTTTGGTGCGTGCGCTATAAGTTCCATCAGGTTCGGTACGTCCATAGTTAAAGCAAATCATAGGATATTCCATTCCATTGGCAGCTTCAACACTTATTGCAACCGGGTAAGGGTAAGGAATCGTAAATTTTGAATAAACTCTTAATGTATGTGCTACTACTTTTGTTGAGTACTTGCTGTATAAGGCATAGGCCTCTTTAGGATAATAGCTCATACACATCACATTTTTTCCTTCAATGTTTTCGGCCATGGCATCCCACACGAATTTACGAGAGCTTCCCCAGGCAAAATCCCTAACATTTTCAGCTCTGTATTTCCATGTTTTAAAATTATTTTTATCAGGATTTTTTTCTTTTTGTTTAGCTTCTTCAAGTGTAACTATTTCGATTGGATTATTTGCTTTTTGAGCTTGTTTCCAGCGATTAAGTTGAGCCGGTGTTAATACTTCAGAAATGTTTTGACAAGTACCGGTGCTTGCTACCACATGGTCGGCAGGAACTTTCATACTTACATCAAAATTTCCGAATACTAAAGCAAATTCGCCTCGTCCGGTAAATTGTTTGTTGTTCCATCCTTGATAATCGCTGTAAACACACATGCGTGGATACCATTGAGTAATAGTAAACACATGATTTCCATCTTCAGGAAAATATTCATACCCGCCTCTACCGCCTAATTTAGTGCGTTCAATCATTTTGTAATTCCACTTTACCTTAAAAACATACTTTTGTTTTGGTTTTAATGGTTTGGGCAAATCTACACGCATCATTGTTTGATTAATGGTATAAGAAAGTGCCTTTCCAGATGCATCTGTTACGCTGATAATATTTACTCCTAATCCTTCTTTGTTTTTTCTAACATCTAATGCTTGTAAACTTTGTGTGGTATATGGTTCATTAAGCTTACTTTCATCAAAATGATTGGCATCGGTATTTGGATGGTGTTGGTTTTCATCCAGCTGAAGCCATAAATAATTCAACACATCCGGTGAATTATTGTAATAAGTTATTACTTCTTCACCATGAATTCGTAAATCTTTTTCATCTAAAATAGCATTTATTTTATAGTCAGCTCTTTGTTGCCAATATTGATGACCCGGAGCTCCAGAGGCTGTTCGGTATGTATTTGCATCGGGCAAAATGGTTCCTAATTGTTCAAATTTATTTCCATGGTTAGATGTTGGATTGTTTTGAATATTTTGAGCATTAAGTAAACTTGTATATGAAGCAAATAAACAAATGGATAAAATGAACTGAAGTGATTTTTGCATGATAAACTTATTGAATTAAATTGTTTAAACGTTCTAAAGACATAATAAATGCAATTCCAAATACTGCTGATGAGATAAAAAAGTTTTTATCTCTTTCGGTAATTTTAAAAATACCTGATAAAGTTAATGAAATAAGAAAAATAAAGCCTACAATAATTATTTGACCGGCTTCTAAACCAATATTAAAGGCAAATAATGGCAGTGTTATATTTTCTTCTTTGCCAAGTAACGATTTAAGTAAATATGAAAAACCTAAACCATGAATAAGCCCAAAAAATAAGGTGAGGGCATATTTTGCGTAATGATTTTTTAATGGTTGATTTAAGTTTATTAAATTAAAAATGCAGGTTATCAATATTGTTAATGGAATAAAAAATTCTATCCATTCGCTTTTTATAGCAACCAGATTCAGAACACTTAAAGCTAAAGTTAAACTATGCCCAATAGTAAATGCGGTTATTAATACGAGTAATTTTTTCCAGTCGGAAATAGAATATACTCCGCATAATGCTAATAGAAATAACATATGGTCGTAACCATTCCAATCTGCAATGTGTTCTAAACCTATTAAAAACCAATAATAAAACTCCATCAAAATATGTAGTTTTGTATCTATGCAAAATAACCGATTTTTTTCATATTTATCTGTATTAGCAGTCCTTTTCTCGATTAGCATAGTGTTTTTGTCGCTTAAACCTATGCACCCGTACTATGTAAGCGTTAGTGATATAAGAATAGATACTCTTTCTAAAAATGTAAATGTAAGTGTTAAGCTTTTTACAGACGATTTACAGGATGCTGTTTATCGTATTAATAAAGTTCCGGTAGATTTTAATAAACAAAGCGAAAATCAAAAATTAATGCTTGAAAAGTATATTAAAGAAAGATTTAAAATAACAATTGGACCCAAGGCCATTCCTTTATCATTTATTGGCTATGAAGTAGAAGAAGAAGCCACATGGTGTTATTTAGAATTCAATCAATTAAATTCTTTTGGAAAAGTAATAATTGTAAATTCTTTACTTTATGATTTTTTACCCAATCAAACCAATCTGATACATTGCTATTATAACCAACATCGAAAAGGTTATAAGCTCGACTATCCTGATAAGGTTGCTGTATTCGAATTTTAATTTTTTATTGCTGATAAAATTCAGTATTTAATATGATTTTAATCAGTTTATCATTAATTTATTAAGCTTAATTTTGATAAACTACTTTATTGAAATTTTAAAAATTATTTTATGAAAAGAATTTTAGTTCCAACCGATTTTTCTGAATGTGCCTATGAAGCTACGAAAGTTGCTGCTGAAATTGCTGCACAAACTGAAGCTACTTTGTATTTAATACATATTATAGATATTCCATTGTCTGATACAAACACGAATATAGGGATGGTTAATGCCGATATTCCGGAAGCAATATATTTAATGAAGCGTACAAAGCAACAATTTGAATCATTGCTTAAAGATCCTATTTTTGAAAAGGTAACTCGTGTTATTGAAAGTGTAGATTTTTCGGGCACTTACGATAAAGTGGTAGAAAAAGCCAAAGAACTAGATATTGATTTGATAGTTATGGGTTCGCATGGTTCAAAGGGTGTAAAAGAATTTTTAATTGGTTCAAATACCGAAAGAGTAATAAATTTAGCAACATGTCCGGTTTTAGCTGTAAAAAAATACCAACCAATAAATGCAATTAAAAATATTGTGTTTGCTTCTGATTTTAGTAACGAAGCCATAAATACTTATAATGATTTGTTGCCGGTATTTAATATTTTTAAATGTAAACTTCATTTTTTAAAAGTTACAACTCCACTAAATTTTGAACCAACTTTTAAATCATTAGCTTCCATTAAATCATTTGTAGATACCGTGAAAGCCGGAGAAGTTACTTGTGCTACGTATGCCGATTATTCTGAAGAAGAGGGTATACAACATTATTCTGATGAAGTGAATGCCGGTATAATTGCATTAGGAACACATGCGAGAAGCGGCTTAGGGCAATTTTTTAGAGGAAATTTAGCAGCTCGTTTAGTAAATCATTCTGATAAAATGATTTTATCAGATAGAATTGATTAACAAAAGATAAAATATTTTAAAAAGGGAAGCCGCCTCTTGCAAGAGGCGGCTTTTGTATTAAAATTAAAACGGATAACCAATACCAAAGTTGATAGTTGTAAATCGGTATTTAAAATTATTATGAGTTCTTGCAAATTCATTTTTCCATTCTTCATCGAAAATTTTTCTAAATACCCATTTATCATCCGGTTTTAATGATGGGTCATAAATTTTATTACCAATATCTAAACGGAAAATAAAGAAATTAAAATCAAAACGAATACCGGCACCACCACCAAGCGCCATTTGACTCATGAATTGATCCAATTTAAATTCTGCATTGGGACGTAAAGGATCCGGTTTTAAAATCCAAATATTACCGGCATCTATAAAAAGTGCACCCTTTATAAATTTAATTAAGTCGAAACGATATTCTAAGTTGCCTTCAATATTCATATCTCCTAATCGAATAGCGTTTATTCCGGTAGTATCATCATAAGCACCGGGCCCAAGAGAACGAGCAATCCATGCTCTAACTCCATTGGAGCCACCACCAAAATAACTTTTTTCGATAGGAAGTACATTTAAATTTTTTAAGGGTACGCCTATACCTAATGCAATGCGCGCTACCATTTGTTGATGTCGGTTTACGGCAAAGTAGTTTCTAAAATCTAAATCCGTTTTAATAAAATGTGCAAATGGGGTATTAAATATTATATATCGATTTAAAGAGTCTTTAGGTTGATTGGAATTTTGAAAAAGTAAATGCAATAAATTTCCGGCACCTTCTATACCTCCTCTAAAGTAAATGAAATTTCGAGCTTTTTGTATATTCTGATTATTATATAAAAATGTATATCTTCCACCGGCTGTAATGTGTGAAATGTAACTGTTGCGGATAAACGGATTGGGTATATTTTCTAAAAATCTAGATAAAGAAGTTTTTTGCTCAATATTCACTAAATTAATTTCAATCGGATTTAAAAAGTGTCTTTTGGTTGCCGTTTCTTGCCATGTATATCCAAAAGAAAGGTTAAATATTCTTCTAGTAAAATCAAGGTTTTCCTGAAAATTATACATGGATGAAATTTTGGTTTTAGGCGAAAAATATTTTGAAAATCGTTCAGGTTTTACAGGCAATAAAAATTTAGGAATAAGCAAATTTATTTCAGGCCCCCATTCTTGTGTATTAAAATAATCAAAGGTAGTTCCGGTTAAAGTTTGATTTTTTACATTTGTAATGGATGGTTGCGATTCAATACCGCCCCTAATTTTTATTTCTAAATTTTCAGCACCATTAAATACATTTCTATTGGTATACACTAAATTGGCAGCAGTGCCTAATTGTCCGGTTCCGGCACGTGATATTCCTTCTAATTCGGTGGTTATGGTTTGTTTGGTAAATGGAGTTAAAAAAATGTAACAATCCAACATTGGATAAAGAGTACTTGCTTCTTTATTTTCATTAAAAATGATATTATTTACTCTAAAAGCTTTTAAATCGTTTAATTTTTTAAATGTTTCCTCAACATTGCGTTGAATATATAATTCATTTTCTTTAATAAATACATGTTGGGTTATAACATTTGGACGGTATATTAAATCGTTGTTATATAAAAAATAATAACCGTTATACAATAAAGTGTCTTTATAGGTAGCTCTTGGGTTTTTACTATCGTAATTTGTTATGATATAAATTTTATGGATATAATGTTTTTTATGTTCTAACTTTTGCAACGTATCAGTACTAGGGGGATTATATATTTTTAAATAAATGTTGACTAAGTGATTATTTAGATTGCTATCAATCGCAAAATGTATGAAATCGGATGAAAAATCATAAAATCCGCTATTCTTAAGCATTAGAGTAATTCTATCGCGTTCATCGCTTAAAATGTCTTCGTCATAATTATCTCCAATTTTTATTTTACAATTAGTGGTATCAGCAAGTACATTCGATTTAACAGAACTTCCTGCAATTTCATATATAAGTTGATTGATTTTATAGGGTTTATTAGGCGTAATTTTATAAATAACTTTAGCTTTCTTTTTATGATAAATAGTGGTATCATCTACAGTAGCGTTAAAATATCCTTTTTTAAACATGTAAAGTTGTAGTTGTTTTTTTGATTTAAGCGTTAGCAAACTATCTACAATTACCGGTTTTTCTCCAATGGTATTTTTAAAATAATTTCTAATCTTAGTATCTTTTCCATTGTCAGCTATGTTATAAACCGATAAATGGAATCGAAGTACTCCTAATATTTTTTTGTTAGGTTTTTGCTTTATGATACTTTCCAATTCCTCCATTTGTACATTAGGAGCTTTACCATCAATTTGAATGCTGTTTTTTACAAGTAAATATTTACCTTCCGGCACTCTTTTAGTAGATTTACAAGCCCCAATGGCAAATACAAGAATTAGAAGAAATACAGGATGTATTCTTTTAAAATCCCCTAATCGATATTTATTTAGCGATTGAATAAGGTTCTGATTATTTTTACAAAAATATTATTTACTTACTTTATATGCTTTCGAATGCACAAATTAAATTGATACGCTCATTAGAACAAAAAAAATACCGAATTCAACATGGATTATATGTTGCTGAAGGTGAAAAAATTATTTCAGAAATACTAACTTCTAAGGGATTATTTGAAAAATTATTTGTTACAGAAAATTGGAAATTTAAAAATCAAGATTTATATGAACAGTTTCAATCAAATATTCAAATAGTAACCGAAGCTGAATTAAAAAAAATCTCATTTTTACATACACCTAATGAAGTTTTAGCACTATTACCTTTGCAATATCCAAATATAAACAGCTTTAAGCTTTCTAATGATATTGTTCTTGCATTAGATACTATTCAAGATCCGGGAAATTTAGGTACTATAATTCGTATTGCTGATTGGTTTGGAATATCATCCATAATTTGTTCCGAAAATTGTGTAGATGTGTATAATCCAAAAGTTATTCAGTCAACAATGGGTGCATTTTTAAGAGTAAAAATTTTCTATACACAATTACATGATTTTTTAAAAGATCAGAAAAAAAATGGAATATCAGTTTATGGCGCTTTATTAAATGGAGAAATAATTTATAATGCAGATTTAAGCAAAACCGGTATTGTTTTATTGGGTAATGAATCAAAAGGGATAAGTGAAGAATTGAAGCTTTTAATTGATAAACCTATATATATACCAAAATTTGGCGGTGCAGAATCATTAAATGTTTCTGTGGCAACAGGTATTATTTGTTCTGAATTTTTTAGACGTAAAATGCAGTAGCTATTTATTCTTCTTTTTTGAAACAATTACTCTATTACCAATAACTTCGGTGTTCCAATCGGGTCCGAAAATATAGTCTAAATAACGCATATATAGTTTGGTACGAGTACTTGGCTCATCAGCCGGTGTGTTTTTATTGGGTTCACCGCAAAATTCATAAGTATTTACATTGGGATGTTGTTTCATATACATTTTTACAACATCAGAAATGGTGGCCATTACTCTATATACATCACCCTTATTGGTAACTACATATTCTTCGCCTTCGTATTCTTCATTTAAAACACCAAAAACTATGGTAGCCCATAATAGATTATCTTGTTTACGACCAAATCGAACCTCATATCTTACACCTGCATCGGTAGTAAACATATAAACATTGCCGGAAGGAATTATGGGTGGCTCAATTTTATATCGCTTAATATTTTCAGACATTTTAAAAATATAGCCTATAAATTTATTAATTACTTTTAGAATAATTAAAAACAAGCTTAAATGATTAATTTTGTAGCTTAAAATAAACAATTTGAGAAAAACAATTGAAAAACCCGTTATACATGATTTAAGTGGTAAATCATTACCCTTAATGGAAGAATTTTATACCATACAGGGTGAAGGATTTCATACCGGAAAAGCTGCTTATTTTATTAGAATAGGAGGCTGTGATGTGGGTTGTCATTGGTGCGATGTTAAAGAAAGCTGGGATGCTTCGATACATCCATTAACAAATACTGATTTGATAATTGAAAATGCCATAAAATATCCATCCCGAACCGTAGTAGTTACCGGAGGTGAGCCAAGTATTTATCCTTTGGATTATCTTACACAAAAGCTAAAAGAGAAAGGATTTCAAACACATATTGAAACTTCTGGAGCTTACCCATTAAGTGGAACCTGGGATTGGATTTGTTTATCGCCCAAAAAAACTATGCCACCTACTAATGATATTTATTATAAAGCTAATGAGCTAAAAGTAATTATTCATAATAAACACGATATTATTTGGGCCGAAGAACAAGCAGCTAAAATAAATAAAGTTGTTCCATTATATCTACAACCGGAATGGAGTAAAATAAAGGATATAATGCCAATGATTGTTGAATATGTGATGAAACATCCCAAATGGAATATTTCCTTACAAACTCATAAGTACATGAATATACCTTAAAAAAGGTACTTTATTACTTTTATTCAAAAGTAAAAAGTATTAAATTCGTGAAGTGAAAAATAGCTTTTTCATACTACTTTTATTCCTGTTTCTGATTTTATCATTCAGTAAAACTATAATATTTGTTCATTACCGCTTAAACCTTGATTTTATTAAAAAGGAACTTTGCGAAAATAAAAGCAAGCCTCAGTTAAAATGTAATGGAAAATGTTATCTTAATAAACAAGTTAAAAAAGCGGAAAACAACTCTAAAAACTTACCTGAATCATTAAAACAAAAGGACGAATATAAATTAATCGGACATGCTCAATTCACATTTAATGTTATAACATTTAATTTAGCCAAAAAGTTTTTTACAATAAATGAAATTTGTTTAGGTAATATTTTTAAGAATATTTTTATCCCACCACCTAATTTTTTTTAAAACCTTATTTATTCATCAATTGTTATATAAGTAATTAATAGGCAACCCTATTATTTGTCATTAAATTACTTTAAGAATAACTTATTATCTACATCTCTATTAATTAATTAGTTAAAATCTATAATTATGAAAAACTTTAAATATTTATATATAGCCATATTTTTAATTTCAATATTCACCGCTTGTAAAAAAGATCCTATTGAGTTTACTCCACCTGACATGGCAATGGGAACCGTAGAAATTGAATTTGAACATAAAGTAGGCGATAATACATTAGCATTAAACTCAGCTACATACACCAATGAAAATGGCGATACTTATACAATAAGCAAATTTGCTTATTATGTGTCGGCAATTAACCTATCTCGCGTTGATGGGCAAAGTATTTCAATTCCTGTTGATTATTATTTGATTGATGCTGCTAACACTTCAACTCATAAAATTACGGTAAATAATATACCTCCGGGAGAATATTCAGCTCTATCATTTACTATAGGAGTTGATAGTACACGCAATGTTTCAGGAGCTCAAACAGGAGCTTTAGATCCTGCAAATGGAATGTTCTGGAGCTGGAATTCAGGATACATTTTCTTAAAAATGGAAGGAAATTCTCCTCAATCAACAGCTTCGGGAAATCAATTACGTTTTCATATTGGAGGTTTTAGAGAAAGTAATAACACAAATGCCATTAGAAAAGTTAATTTATCATTTAACGGTAACAAATTAGTAGTTAAAGAAAAAGCTTCATCAGGAATTCATTTAAAGGTTGATGTTAACAATATGTTTAAAACACCTAATTTAATTAGTTTTGCAAATATGAATACGGTGCATATGCCGGGTGCAAATGCCATAAAAATAGCCGATAATTATGTAAATATGTTTTCGGTGAGCGATATTCATAATCATTAAAAATTAAATGATTAGAGTTGTAACGTTAATATTATTTGTTGTATTTGTATTTCAAGGTTGTAAGAAAGACCCTGAGGTACGTTTATTAGACCCTCCGGTTTATGATATAAACTTTTTTGTACCTCCGGGCTTTCCTAAGCCTGTTTATGAATTTAAAGGCGAAAATAAACTTACAGAGGCAGGTTTTAAGTTAGGTCGACAACTCTTTTACGACCCAATTCTATCGCGCGATAATACCATATCTTGTGGTAGCTGTCATCAACAATTTGTTGCTTTTGCCCATTCAGGACATTCAACCAGCCATGGAATTGACGGGCAGTTTGGAACAAGAAATGCTCCCGCACTACAAAATCTTATTTGGCATCCGGCTTTTATGCACGATGGGGGGATAAATCATATTGAGATGCAACCTTTATCTCCAATTATAAATCCAATAGAAATGGATGGGGATTTAAAAGTTATTATTGAACGTTTGAAAGCAAATGCTACATATCGTAAAAGATTTAAAGCTGCTTTCGGAGATGAGGAAATAAATTCGCAACGTATTTTTTATGCCCTTACGCAGTTTCAAGGCTTTTTAATGTCGTATAATTCTAAATACGATAAATATATAAGAGGCGAAAAGGGAGGACAGTTCTCAGAAGATGAAAAAAAAGGATTGGCTTTATTTGAAAAGAAATGCGCTTCATGTCACACGCCTCCTTTATTTACCAATTTTGAATTTATAAACATCGGATTAGATTCTGCATTTATCTCAGATAAAGGAAGAGCTGATATAACATTACAATCTGAAGATATTGGAAAATTTAAAGTGCCTTCATTACGTAATATTGAAAAAACTTTTCCATATATGCACGATGGCAGATTTTGGTCATTAAATGAAGTTTTAGATCATTATCGCTTTCATGTAAAACAGGTTGATAATTTACATCCTTTGTTGAGAAGTGGAATCCAATTATCCGATGAAGAAAAAAATCAGATAATTAAATTCCTAAAAACATTAACAGATGAATCTTTTATTAACGATCCGCGATTTGCTGATCCGTTTCAAAATCAAGAAGTGCATTAGTTTTATTATTCTTTTAAATTTTAGTGTTGTAACATCATTTGCCTGTGATATTTGTGGGTGTTATATGGGTATTACTCCTTTTGATAATCAAAGTCAGATCGGAGTATTTTATCGTTATCGTTCATTTAACGGATATAGCGGACAAACGCATAAAATTTTTCCGGATAATTCAAGATTTTTCAATTATTTATCAAAACCTGTATTAGTTTTTGATGAGAATTTAAACAAAGAAATCTCAACTTCCGGGCATTCACACAAAAGAAATCCTGATGATTATGAAATATACAGAGTGGCCGAAATTAGAGCTAAATATTTTTTACATCAGCGAGTTGAAATAAATGCCATTATGCCCTATGTAATGAATTCAGTTAGATATAATGCAATAACTACTCACGTTCAAGGACAAGGAGATTTGAATGTTTTTGCAGGGTATCATTTATTAAGAAAAATTGAAGTTAAAGGTCTGCAACAACGGCTTATAACAGGTTTTGGAGTAAAACTAAAAACGGGTGAGTTTTATTTAAAAGATGCTGCTAATAAACGTTTGCATTATTTAATTCAGCCGGGAACAGGAAGTAACGACTATTTTATTTTTGTGAACTATTTTGCCTCGATAAATAAAATTGGCTTATCAACTAATTTGATGTATAAATATAATGGCAGTAACTATTATAAAGAAAGTGTTGCTCCGGGTTTTACAAATTTTACGAATGCATTTTATAAAATAGTTTTGAATGAAAATTATTCTATTATTCCTGCAATTTCATTTTTTTATGAGTTTACACAAGGTGAAATTTACAATGGAAAATTAATTGGTTCTCATGGAATGAATAATGCCATGATTGGGCCATCTGTTGATTTTTTTATTAAGAATATTTCATTCAATTTAGCTTATCAAAAATCCATATTTGATTTAGAATATGGGCATCCTGAAAGTGCCGGTAGAGTTGTATTTGGAATAAACTATAATTTTCGACAATCAAATTATTTAGCACAAAAGCTATTTAAGAAGAAAATAGTTGAACAGTAATACAGGCTGTAATTCCGGCTGTTTCAGTTCTTAAACGGCTTTCTCCGAGTGATACCGGAATGTAATTATGTTTAATGGCTAAATCAATTTCTTGAGAAGTAAAATCACCTTCAGGACCAATTAAAATTATTACATCATTAGATGATTGAATGATAGATTTTAATTCTTGTTTGTTCTCAGGTAAACAGTGAGCAATACACTTTAATGAAGCATTTTGTTTTTTTATAAAATCATTAAAACTTGCGGCCTCATTTATTTTGGGCAAATAAGCTTTCACCGATTGTTTCATGGCAGAAACTGCTATTTTTTCCAATCGTTCGGTTTTAATTATTTTTCTTTCTGAGCGTTGGCATATAATGGGTGTTATTTCATCAATACCAATTTCAGTAGCTTTTTCTACAAACCATTCAATTCGATCTATATTTTTTGTAGGAGCAATTGCTACATGTAAGCGATAATTTCTTTTTCCAAACTCGTTATGTTTTTCAATAACTTTAAGAAGACATTGTTTACCGCTTATAGAAGAAATGGCAGCTTTATAAAAGCCGCCATTTCCATCTACTAAATAAATAATATCTTTTTCTTTTAATCGCAGAACTTTTACACAATGCTTAGATTCTTCCTCATTTAATAAATATTCTGTTCCACTTATATTAGGCGTGTAAAAGAGATGCATAAGTAGTATTATTCAACTATAATAACTAAGTATTTTGAAGCACTCCAAAATTCTTCAGCATTTAAAATAACAAGTTTTTCAGCTTTATCTTTTGAGCCTTCAATTTTGTATGAACCAGATGGGTGAGTAGTTATTACATTAGCTTTTTTAGTTAATAATGGAATGGAATTAGTTGTTGTAACATCAATTTTGGTAAAATATTCTTTGTTAAAATCGCTTTTTAATTTGTTGGTTTTACCAATACCTACAAATCCTCCTTCTTTAGTAATAACTCCTTTTTCTAAAAGTTCTTTTTTTGTTCCAATTACATAATAAGCTGTATTAAGTTTTGTTGTTTTATCATCTAATTCTTCAACACGTTGATTATACTCCACAAATAGTTTTTCCAAAGCTGCATTTGCAACGGTTAATTCTTCTTTTAATGCTGCTATTTCATTATCTTTTTCGTTAATTTTTTTATTAAGGCCTTCAATAATTTTTTCCAGTTCAGCACTTTTAATACCAGCTGCTTTTAATTTTTTATTTAGCGAAGCAATCTTACTTTTATTTTCCAAAAGTAATTGTCCAATCATATTAATATCTGCTGCAATTTGCTCTTGTTTGGTGTTTTGATTTTCACCGCTTGTTGAAGTTATTCTAACAATTTTTTCGCGCTCTTTTATAGCATTCAGATTTTCTTCAATTTCATTTAATGATTGTAAAAATTCATCAATACTTTGATCTTTAGCCAATGCTTCTGCTTTTAAACGCTCATTTTCAGCTTTTAAACTATCTAATTCAGGCGAACTGGCATCGCCAGAATTTGAATTACATGATGCAATAAATAATGCTAAAACGGTATAAAAAATAATTGAAATTCTCATAGCAATAAATTATAAATATTAAGCAAATGTAAGCTAAAATAATGATACTAGATATATAGATAAATTATAATTTTGATACTTTTGAATTATGGCACAAAACTTAATTGAACTATACAACAGCATGAATCATTTTGGGAGATTTATGCAAATGGACTATACTATTTTGAATCCTGGTCAGGTTGAATATAAATTATCGGTTAGAGAGGAATTATTAGCAACAAAACATGCTGCACATGGTGGAGCGTTGGCGGCTTTTATGGATGCTATATTGGGCGTTGCTTCTCTTTCAGCTGTTGCAGACGAAGGAAAATTGGTGGCAACAATTGAATTTAAAATAAATTTTTTAAAACCGGCTTTATTGGCTGATACTTTGATTGGAAAAGGTAAAGTAATTCAAAAAGGCAAACGTATTTTAATAACGGAGGGAGAAATTTTTAATCAAAAAAATGAGTTAATTGCAAAAGCAGTTGGAACTTTTACGTCATATACTGCCTCTCAATAATTGATGAATTGTAGATTTGTAGATTTGAAAAATATAATTTTACAAATTAGTCACTCATTAACTCATTAAATCAATAATTCTTTAAATCAATAATTAATAATTTATAATTTTTAAATTACTTATTCCATTCAATCAAGTCTCTCACTACAACTGATGCGGCAACTCCTCCAAAAGCAGCGGGTAAATAAGATATGGTTCCGTAGGCAGATTTTTTAAAATTACTTCCATCGGTGTACATGAGTGAATCAGGTGGAGCTTCTTCGGGCGAAAATACAGTTTTTACTCCCTTATAAATTTTATATTTTTTCAATCTTTTACGAACATAATGTGCTAATTTGCAATTATAAGTTTTAGAAATATCTACTACTCGAATGAGGGTAGGGTCTAACTTTGCACCGGCTCCCATCGAACTTATTAAAGGAATTTGATTATTATAACAAGTTGAAATAAGTGTTAATTTGGGCGTAATACTATCTATGGCATCAACTACATAGCTGTAATTTCCATTTAAAACTATTTCTTTAATTCGTTCTATTCTTAAAAATTCATTTATAACAGTTAAATCTAACTCTGGATTAATAGCCAATAAGCGTTCTTTCATCCACTCTACTTTTGAAAAGCCGTGTGTTGTTGCTAATGCTGGTAGCTGTCGGTTTCGATTGGTTGGATCTACCACATCGCCATCTACTATTGTCATTTTACCAACTCCTGCACGTGCAATAAATTCTGCTGCAAACGAACCAACTCCGCCCATCCCTACAACTAATACATTTGCATTTATTAATTTTTCTAAACGTTCTTTTTTAATTAGCAATTCTGTACGTTGAAGCCAATGAATATCTTTCATCTTTATTTTAAATTCATAAAGTTTTTAAGAATTAATTCTCCTATGCTGCCACTTTTTTCAGGATGAAATTGGCAAGCATAAAAATTGTTTTTTTGTATTGAGGCACTAAAGGGCAAAATATAATTACATTGGGCAATGGAATGAACACCCGTTTCAACATAGTAACTATGTACAAAATATACATAATCTTCTTTACAATGATAAAATAATGGTGATTTTAAATGATAAATGGTATTCCAACCAACATGCGGTACTTTATAATTTTTATCGGTAGGAAAGCGTTTAACATTTTCGCTAAAAATTCCTAAGCATTCGGTATTGCTTTCTTCTGAATGTGCACACAATAGTTGCATTCCCAAGCAAATTCCAAGTACGGGTTGAGTTAATGATTTTATTACCTTATCAAGATTTTTTTCTTTTAAATAATTCATGGCACTTCCGGCTTCACCAACTCCAGGAAAAATAACTTTATCTGCGTTACTAATAGTTTCAGCATCATCACTTAAAATAGCATTTGCTCCAATTCGTTCAAGAGCAAATAAAACTGATTGTACATTTCCGGCATTGTATTTTATAACTACCGTCTTCATAATTATTTTATAAAGATTTTAATATTCCCGGATGCTTGGCAATATAATGTATTGTTTTTTCACAAATTAAATTGTGTCCTACATAGATTATGTGAATATGTGCATATCGTTTAATTTTTGTGATAAATCTTTTACCAATTTCAGGCGGAATTACTTTATCGTATCTTCCAAAAAATATATGAGTGTGAATTTGATGTTTTATAATAGCTTGTTGAACTAAATCTACTTTGGGATTAATTCTTTTATACGTAAGCCAAACCTTATACACTTGCATTCTTTTTTCAAATGTATCGGTTTGATTGTAAACAAATTTGTATAAACGAGTACTTAATAATTTTAATTTATTTAATATTCTAATGAATAAGTGGAAAGGCAACGGAAAGTAGATAATACTTTTATAAATTAATCTACCAACATAAGTACTGCTTACTAAATTATACCATATATTTTTTTTTATTCCATCGGGTGCAAATAGGTATAAAGCAGTAACTTTTTCAGGTAAATATTGCAAAATACTTAAAGCAATTTTACCGCCCAAACTGTATCCTAACAGGGCATACTTTTCAATTTTTTTATCTTTAGCAAATGCTTGAAAAATTTCATTTAATTCATGAAATTTTATTTGATGCGATTTTATTCTGTTTTCAGGATATTCGCTTTTGCCGTGATGAAAATGTGAAAATGCTATAATGCGATATTTTTTTCCGAACGTATCTTCCAGCAAATAAAAATCATCCGGTTGTCGCCCAAATCCCGGAAAAGCAAAGAGTATTTCTTCGCCTTTTCCAAATTCAATATAATGAATTATAAATTGTTTGTGTGTAAAATATCCTTCCAAATTTTATTTAAGTTTAATCTCTTAAATCAATAACTTCAAATTTAGGATATTGGTTTGAATTGTAAGTAAACACATTATCTTGAACAGCAATATTTGGTTGGAAGGATTTTACTTGATAGGTATAATTATTTCCATCTTTTGCCAATACTAATATTTTTGAAATTTGTTTGGCGTTTTTATCAATAAATAATTTAACGGTATGGTATTGTTTCCCTTTAGGGTCGTTTGGGAATAATGAAATAATTTGCATGGTTTTACCACCTTCAGATTTTTCACCTTCAAACTTGTATTTAAAGCCTTTTTCGTACATAGTAAAAATATTTGAAGGATTTATACTTTCTGTATTATTTGGGTCGGGCATATTGTTTATTTGCACTTCTTTTGCTTCTTTTATAATGGTATATACCGCTTTACCATCGCAAATAACTTCTTGTTTAGCAATTTCTAATTTGTATTTATTTCCTTTTATAGTAATAGTGCCTTCTTGGGTTTCCTTTATTTTTTGATCTTTATTTTCAAGCGTATAACTAAAGGTAGCTTTAATTGAGGTGTAAGCTTTGGTTTTATTACTAAGTTCGTCTAATATAGCTTTTGCTTTTGCATCTTGCGCAAATATTTCAAAGTTTGAACATATAATTAAAGTAGTTAGAACGAAAATGTTGATAAATTTCATAGTATATAGTTATTTAATTTTTATTGTTTAAGTTGTTCAAAAACTGTTCCAAACTATTTAAATCGGTTATTAATACTTGTCGTGCTTTACTGCCTTCAAAAGGACCAATAATACCTGCCGCTTCTAATTGATCGATTAATCTTCCGGCTCGATTATAGCCTAATTTTAATTTGCGCTGTAATAACGATGCAGATCCTTGTTGGTGTTGAACAATAATTCTTGCTGCTTCATCAAATAATGCATCTCTGTCTGATGAATCGAATTCTAATTTGTTGTTTTCTTCTTCGCCAACAAATTCAGGTAATAGTAAAGCACTGTCATAGCCTCTTTGAGAGCCTATAAATTCAGTTATGCGTTCAACTTCGGGAGTATCAACAAAACCGCATTGAATTCGAGTGAGTTCGTTTCCGGTTGAATAGAGCATATCTCCTCTACCTATCAGCTGTTCTGCTCCTCCTGTATCTAAAATGGTACGAGAGTCTATTTTAGAAGTTACTCTAAATGCAATACGGGCAGGGAAATTGGCTTTAATAATGCCTGTTATAACATTAACTGATGGTCGTTGTGTGGCAATAATTAAGTGAATTCCAACTGCACGTGCTAATTGAGCAATACGTGCAATGGGAGTTTCAACTTCTTTTCCTGCGGTCATTATTAAATCGGCAAACTCATCTATTACTACTACAATGTAAGGTAAGTAGCGATGTCCGTTATTTGGATTTAACTGTCGATTAATAAATTTTGCATTGTATTCTTTTATATTTCGCGCAACTCCTTTTAGCAATTCATAACGATTATCCATTTCAATACACAAGGAGTTTAAGGTGTATATCACTTTTTTATTATCGGTAATAATAGGTTCATCAGCATCCGGTAGTTTGGCTAAGAAATGTCTTTCAATTTTTGCATATACAGAAAGCTCAACTTTTTTAGGGTCAACTAATACAAATTTAATTTGTGAAGGATGTTTTTTGTATAGCAACGAAACAAGTATGGCGTTTAAACCTACTGATTTTCCTTGCCCTGTAGCTCCTGCCATTAGCAGGTGTGGCATTTTGGCTAAATCAGCAATAAATACTTCGCCCGAAATGGTTTTGCCAAGGGCTACAGGAAGTTCCATTTCGGTATTCTGAAATTTTTCAGAGGCGATTAACGAGCGCATTGATACAATTTCAGCTTTTTTGTTAGGCACTTCAATTCCAATGGTGCCTTTTCCTGGTATTGGTGCTATAATACGAATTCCTAAAGCTGAAAGGCTTAGAGCTATATCATCTTCCAAATTTTTTATTTTTGAAATTCGAACCCCTGCTTCAGGTACAATTTCATAAAGCGTTACAGTTGGTCCTATAGTAGCCTTAATATGTTGAATTTCTATGCTGTAATTTCTTAGCGTTTCAACAATACGATTCTTATTAGCTTCTAGTTCTTCTTTACTTACTTCTGCTGTTCCTGTTGAATGTTTTTCTAATAATTCAATGGTAGGAATTTGATAAGATGATAAATCTAAAGTAGGATCAAACTTGCCTAATTCATTGGTAAGTTGTTCTATTTCTTCTGCTGAAAGTTCTGCGTTTTCTTCTGATACTTTTTCAATTTCGAAAGTTAATCCTTTATCATCTGTTACAATTTGATTTTGTATTACTTCATCTTTTTTTATTTCTTCCTTTATCTCTTCTAATGGCTCTTCATTTTTTAACTGTTCTTCAATAATTGTAACCTTTTCTTGATGAATATTATCAATTTTTAAATTAATTTCTTCAGATTTTTCAACGCTTTTTTCATCGTTATCTACCGCATTTTGTTCATTATTTTGAAGCGTGTTATTATTTTCTTTTTGCAAATGATTTTCTTTAAGTTTATTGGTGGGTAATTCAGTTTCTTCTGTTTCTTTTTCTTCAATATCTTCAACCTTATTGTTTTTTACAGGTAATTTAAAAGAGAAATTAAAAATAATAATACCATAGCTCAAAGCGAGGAATAATAGAATTAATCCGGTACCAATATTTCCAAGCATTGATTTTAACCAAATATTGGTATGATAGCCAAAAGCTCCGGCAAACAATTGATTTTGATTAAAAAATACAAATCCTAAAACTGCCGATAAAAGCATTGCGCTTATTATACCATGCAGCCAAGATTTTTTTAACGGTGTAATTGAAATTCCAAATAGAATTTTAAATCCTGTAATAAAAAATAGAAAAGGGAAAAGGAATGCCGCTAATCCAAACCAATTGTAAATAAAACGGTGTGAGATTAATGCACCGGCTTTACCTAACCAGTTTTCCACTAAAAGATTAGTATCAAAAAGTAGTGAAAAAAAAGAGCCTAAAAGTTTATCCTGGTCATATTTCCAAGTAAAGAGGTAGGAAACAAAGGCAAATAAACAAAATATGCTAAAGAGTAAGAGAAATAATCCTGTTATTTTTATTGCCCGTTCATTTTGAAAGATGCCAATTAATCCTTTAAAAGGATTCTTAAATTCTTTATTGGAATTTTTAATAGAATCTTGTTCAATGTTTTTTTTAAATTTATTGCTTTTAACGGCCATTCAAAATGAATTAGTGCTATAATTGAGCAAATTTAATGAATGATAATGCTCAAAATTTAATGTTAAAACTTCTTCATTAACTTTTTAATGTTAATAAATAAGCTTAACGAATAGGTTAGTAGAATATTTTAATAAATTTTTTCAGATATCGGTTTACCGTTTTCGTAGGTAATTTCTTTAATTAATTTGCCGTTTTCGTCAAATTCTTTCCATATATCTGTTTTGTAGTAATCTCCTGATGATCGGCTGTAATATATAGCTCCATTCTCTTTAATATTTCCGTTTTCGTAATATTCTATTTTGGTATAGATTAGTTTTTTGGGATCTTTTAATTCAAGAATTGATTCCGGTTTTCCATTTTCAAAATAGTTTTGTGTTCTAATATAATACTCTCCTTTTTTATCGTATTCTTCTAAATATTCTAATTGACCGTTTTCAAAATATTCTTCGTATTTTAATACAAAAGTTTCGGTACATAAGCTTTTGGTTTTAAGCTTTCCGCTTCTGTAAAATGTGGTAAGCTCTCCATTACTTAATCCAACACTTTTAAATTCGCGTTCAAGTGTACCATCAGGGTAAAAGTTTTTATAAACTTTTAGTTGGCCTTCTACATAATAGCCTTTATGTAGTAATTTCCCATTATCGTAATAATCTTCAATCCAGCCTTGAGCAGCATATCCCGCATTGTTTCTAATTGAATCGCCTCCAGTTTTGGGATTTAGTTTTTCATACATCATTATTCCATATTCAGGATCAATTATTGATTCATCATATGTTTTTTTATCGTTTTGTTTGGCAAAAACATTTTTATATTGTGCATAAATAGGGTTTATCGCAACAATTAATATTGTTAATAAGAAAACAAATTTTTTCATTAAATAATGTAACTTTATTGAATGAACGAAAGTAGTAAATCTATTTATAAATTTGCAATGATGTATGTTACAATTTTATATTTCTAATGATATTTTATCGGCTTTTACGCTTCCTGCAAGCTTTTATTCTGACCCAACAACTTTCAATCAATTAAAAGATAAGGTTTTTGCAAAATCGTGGCAATTAATTGGTGATGTAAATACCATAAAAACAGAAAATACAGTTTATCCTTTTGTGTTTTTAGAACATTTTCTTGAAGAGCCATTAGTATTGACTAAAGATGACAATGGTAATGTTTATTGCCTGTCGAATGTGTGTACGCATCGTGGAAATATTTTAGTAAACAATTCGCAGCGATGCAAAACTATTACTTGTTCCTATCATGGAAAACGATTTGCATTGAATGGAGAGTTTATTTCCATGCCGGAATGTGAGGGTATGAAAAATTTCCCATCAGAAAAAGATAATTTACCCAAGTTATCATTAAAAAAATGGAAATCATTTTTATTTACTACTTTATTTGCTGAAATAGAATTTGATGAATTAATAAAACCTTTGGAAGATAGGGTAGGATGGATGCCATTTGAAAATTTAATATTTGATAAATCTAAAAGTCAAGATTATTTTGTAAAAGCAAATTGGGCTTTGTATTGCGATAATTATCTGGAAGGTTTTCATATTCCCTTTGTGCATCCTGATTTGAATAAAGCATTAGACTATAAAGCTTACGAAACACATCTTTTTAAATGGTGTAATCTGCAAATTGGTATAAGCAATGGAGGTGAGCATGTTTTTAATTTACCCGAAGCATCACCTGATTATGGCAAACCAATAGCAGCTTATTATTTCTGGATTTTTCCTAATCTAATGTTGAATTTTTATCCATGGGGTATTTCAGTAAATATTGTAAAACCTATACATACCGAACTAACAAAAGTGTCTTATCTAACTTATGTTTGGGATGAATCAAAACTTTCGGTAGGTGCCGGTGGAAATATTGATAAAGTGGAAAGAGAAGATCAACAAATTGTTGAAAATGTACAAAAAGGTGTAAATTCACGTTTATATAAGCAAGGACGTTATTCTCCTAAAATGGAAAAAGGGGTGCATCATTTTCATACCTTACTTGCCAAGTTTATGAATGAATAAATTGTTAAAATCTTATTGTTATGAAAAAAACGCTTGTACTTGTATTTGTTTTTTTGTCGGTGTTTACTATTGCTCAACCTAATAAGCAATTACCACCCGGTACTGTAAAAGTAGAAGAAAATTTGTTTTTGGATATTACGGAAATATCTAATGCTTCGTGGATGGAATATCGAAATTGGTTACGAAAAAAGTATGGTGAAAATTCACAAGAATATTTATCAAGCGCCTTAGATACCAACGTGTGGAGAGATAAATTACGATATAATGAACCTTATGTAAAGTATTATCACAGTCATCCGGCATATAAAGAATATCCGGCTGTTGGCATGAGCTATGAACAAGCAATAGCTTATTGCAAATGGCGAAGCGATAGAGTTAACGAATTATATTTTGTAAAAGAAAATAAATTAAAGTTGCATCCTGATAGCAATTATGTGTTTCCTGAAAAAGTTAAGTATCGATTGCCAACCAAAGCTGAATGGGAAAAATATGCTGCAGTAGGCATGGACATAAAAACCTTGCTGAAAGCCAAAAAACAAAATCATGAATTATATAATTATTTAAGGGAAGAAGTTGCAAACGAAACAACAAAATCAATAGATGTTACTGCTCCTGTTAAATCTTATTATCCTGATAAAAACGGTATCTATAATATTTTAGGCAATGTAGCAGAAATGGTTCAGGAAAAAGGCATTGCCAAAGGTGGAAGCTATATCCATAAAATTGAAGAAATAAATCCACAAAAAGATTTTATGTATGATGCTCCCAAAAGTTATATTGGTTTTAGATGTGTAGCTGAGTATATAGATTAATTAATTGCTGTTGTATTTACCATTTAATATAGCATCTTCCAATAAATCTAATTCTCTGTGTTTTGCTGCCAGTTTATCAACTGCGGCTTCAGCTTCTTCTTTAGTAGCAAAAAATAAATTTGAATTAATATAGTCATGAATTTCATCACTTTCTTTATCTAATTTCTCAATGAGTTCTTTGTATTTACCTTCATCGAGATTTGACATAATACGAATACAAATTGCAATGGCTGATGTTCCGATTTCTTTTAGGCTTTCGCTTATAGTATAATCGTTAGCCCAATTAATTTTTTTTGTCATTTTTAGCTTTTATTTTGTTTCTAATTTCATCAATTATTTTAGCGCATTTTTCACGTTCCTGCTTAAAATTATTATTAATAATTTAAGTGGTTCAGGGTTGTAAGCCAGTTCAAATAAATCTTCCGGCATATCATTTTTTTGTAAATATTGAAGAATTTGCTTCTTGCTTTTCCATAATTATATTTAATATTAAAAATATAAAAAAATCCACTTTCATCAAAGTGGATTTTTTTAAGAGTTTGTATGTCAGTATATATATTATTTTAGGTACAAAAATTTATAGTACGTTTATTTTCTTAAAATTTCACACCAATCCCTGCAAAATAGGTGCGACCATTACCAGGTATTAAACCAGGTCCGGGATATCCACCGGCTCTGCGAGTAGCATATTTTTCGTCAGTTAAGTTATTTACGCCTGCTCTAATATCAATGTGTTTATTTATACTAAATGCTGCTGTTGCATCCATTATTGTATAGCCATCAATTTTTCCAACTGTTGCTGTAGCATTAGGCAAATAGGTATTATTTGCATCGGTAAATACTGCTCCTACTTGATTTAACTGATAGGTTAGTGTTAACGATTTATAGTGATAGGTTAAACCATAGCGTGCTATAAACGATGGTGCATATTCTACGCTTTTACCAACAATGGTTTTATTTGGGTCGCCAACCAATGCGGGATTGTTCCATTTTACGTATTTGGCATCAATGTAAGCATACGATGCAAATAAACTTAACTGATGCTTGCTGTTATTGTTTAGCATTTTAATTGGGTCAATTTCTGCAAAAGCTTCAATACCTTTGCTCACAGATGCGCCAATATTGGTTCTGAAAGGAGTACCGTTTTGATTAATTGTTCCTATGCGGTTATCATAAAACATATAGAAGGATCCTACATCAAAACTTAAAAAGTTCTTTATGGTTCCTCTCCATCCAAAATCAACATTATATCCATTAATATCTTTTAGGTTTGGGTCAATAATATCTGTAGTAGCTGATGGTATAAGTTCTGAATATAAAATAGGTCGGAACGATTGGCTGTAATTGGCATAAAAATTAGTAGTGCTGCTTGTATTGTATTGAGCTCCTAAGCCTATTAAATAAATACTTCTGTTTCTACTGTCATTAACTTTACCTTCGGCAGTGGTATTAATTCGGCCGCTTATGGTATTTAAAATATTTTCGTATCTAAATCCGGGGGTAATGCTTAAATTATTGGTTATTTTAAACATATTTTCAATGTATAAAGCTATATTTTGCGTACTTAAATCAAATTGGCGAGCATAATCGAAACCATTGGTATATCTATCAATAGTTAAATCAAAGTCAGAAGCGCTTGTGCCTATACCTGCTTGTTTTCTTAAAGTGTTTCCTTGATAATATCTTGCTCCTATGGCTAAATAATTGGTTTGATTAAATAATTGATAGGATTGTAAGTAACGTAATTCGCTACCATAATTGTTGTAAAAATCTCTGTCAACTTGACGATTATTATATGTAAAAGTTGTTTTATTAATGGTGTCGTTTACATTGGCAGTTCTTAAAAATCCAACACTATTTCGTTGAGCAACAAGTGCAAAGTTTTTTAATGTTATAACACTATTTTCGTTTAGTTTATATTCGTAACTTAAAGCTGCAACATTCCATGGTGTTGAAAACCGATTTCGCGAACGGAACGATTGACGATGGTTAATGTTAAACAGCGAATCGGTTAATCCGCCTGATTGTTGTAATAGATAGTTCATCGAAGTATATTCTGCACTAATTTTCATTTTGGAATTTAGCTGGTAACTTAGATTAATATATCCTGAGTTTACTTTATACCTACTATTTTCACGCCAACCATCGGCATTTCGATGATGAAAATAGGCATAATAGCTAAGTTTTTTGTAGGTTCCTCCTATAGCGTTATACGAATTAAATAGTCCGTAAGAACCGACTGTTTGTCGCGATTCTACTTCTGCAATTTTATTAGGATTTCCCTTTTTTAATTCATAATTTAACAATCCGCCAAATTGAGGTCCAAAAGCAAGAGAGGCTGCTCCTCTAATAACTTCAATTTTTTCTACTGCTTCCATTGGCGGGTTATAATACGCTTCGGGATATCCAAACACATCGGCACTTATATCGTAACCATTTTGACGAACGTTAAACTCCCATGAACGATTAGGACTTAAACCTCTGGTGGCAACTCCAACTTGAATTCCTGAGCCATCGTTTTCCCAAATACTTACACCCGGTACTTTCGCAAAAATTTGGCGTGTATTATTTATGGATAAATCTGCCTCTGTTTGGGATACGTTTATAATTTCATTTTTTTTGGCTGAAGTAATTATAGCATCGTGTACTTCAGAAAGACGTGAAACTTTATTTTTCAGTACATTATCTTCTATATTTACTTGGTTAAGCTGAATAACTTTACTGGTATCTTCTACTTGCTGTGTATAGCCTGCAAGTGAAAAACAAACTAATGGTAGCGAAATAAATACTTTTCTCATTTTTATTTAGATTAATTTTAAATTGAGGCAAAAGTATTCGTAGCAGACCCATTTCATCAATACCTTTTTTATGGTATTTTTGTTTTTATAATTAAAAAATTAGTGTATGAAAACCATAATATTATTAATAAGTATAGTTTGTAATATATCTGTTTTCGCTCAAAATTTAGGCGATAAATTATTAGATAATACCAAAAGAACTCTTGAACGAAGATTGGAAAATGCCGTAGATAGAAATGTAAATAAAGGTGTGGATAAGGTAGAACAAGGCACAAACGATGCTATTAAAGGAACTAAAAAAGATAAAAAAGAAAAGAAGAATAAAAGCAATAATACTACTGAAGTAGAATCTAAATCAAACAATGTTGAAACATCAAATTCGATTAAAAATGCTAACGCTGAAAAATCTACATCATTATCAGTTTATTCAAAATTTGATTTTGTACAAGGAGATAAGATTATAGCCAGCGAAGATTTCTCACAGGATGCTATTGGCGACTTTCCGGCTAAATGGAATACCAATGGTTCAGGCGAAGTTGTTAATTTAAATAATAACTATAATACAAAATATTTAAAAACTTCGAGCGAATGCGTATTTTATCCGGAATGGATAAATAGTTTACCCGATAATTTTACAGTAGAATTTGATTTATATACGACCGATACTTACAGCTTTTACAGTGGTGATTTTGTAATTGGTTTTACTACTGAAAAAAATATAGGGAATAATTTTAAAAGATTTGAGAAATATGGATACGGCAAAGTGGACAAAGGTGGCGGTTTTGAAATTGCCTTTCATCCACAAAATGCAGGTTGTAATGGTGGCTTATCAAGGATTCATAATGTTTTAAATGGACAAGAAGTATTGAGAAACGAGGCCGCACAAGAACAATTTACTGTTTGTAAAAATAAAAAAACAAATGTTCATGTATCAATTTGGCGTCAAAAGGGTAGAGTTAGGGTGTATTTAGATGAAAAAAAGATATGGGATTTACCCAAATTATGTCCTGAGGGTATTAGTTTATCATCTATATATTTTAGAAATGATGGCGGTAATCCAGAAGCAGAAGCCTATTTTTTATCGAATTTACGTGTAGCTGTTGGTGCTCCTGATACTCGTAATAAATTAATTACCGAAGGTAAATTCTCTACAACAGGCATAAAATTCGATAGCGGAAGTGATAAAATTAAGCCGGAATCATATGGCATACTTAAGGAAATAGCCACAGTTCTTAATGAAAATCCCGATGTAAAAATTAAAATTGTTGGCCATACCGATACCGATGGAACACCCGATAAAAATTTAGAGCTTTCTAAAAAAAGATCCCTTTCGGTTAAAAATGCTTTGATTAATGAATTTGGTATAGATGCATCGCGCATGCAAACGGATGGTAAAGGTCAAAACGAGCCGGTTGACAACAATTCAACTCCACAAGGTAAAGCCAATAATCGTAGGGTAGAGTTTATTAAGTTGTAGTTTTTAAATTATCTTTTTATTAAATTAAATCTACCTTAATTAATGTTAGAACATAGAAAGTTTTAAAAAATATTTTTAAAATATTATTTATTGATTTATTTGAATACCTCCCATAGTCCCTCCTCAAAGAGGAAGATATTTAATTTCATTCTTTGAAATCGCATTGCAGCAAGATTCGCTGATGCCCGAAAAAATAAAAGTGCCATCAGCTTTTACTGATATTTGTTACAGCAACGTGGGCAAAGCGATGGGGCTGGAATAAGTTGTGATTTGCTTTGCGAATGTCATATATAATTATTATTAAAAAGGAATTCGCG
>JBKBHS010000002.1:0-356192 GCA_046299555.1 Bacteroidia bacterium | reverse complement strand
AACCTCGTAAACTCGGTTTGCGAATGTCATATATAATTATTATTAAAAAGGAATTCGCGAACCTCGTAAACTCGGTTTGCGAATGTCATATATAATTATTATTAAAAAGGAATTCGCGAACCTCGTAAACTCGGTTTGCGAATGTCATATATAATTATTATTAAAAAGGAATTCGCGAACTACGCTACGCTTCGTTTCATTCTTTGAAATCGCAGCGCAGCAAGATTCGCTGATACCCGAAAAAATAAAAGTGCCATCAGCATTTACTGATATTTGTTACAGCAAAACACAACAAGCCGATGCGCTCGATTGTGTTGTGATTTGCTTTCATTTCTGGATTTACAGATATTTGTAAAAGCTAAATTGTTGCAAATATTTGAGTATAATAGCTACTATTGATTTACAAATACTATTATTAAGGTCTTTAATTTATAATTAAAATAATAAACAAATTCCGTCAGTTATATTTACTGACGAAAAATTAAGTTGTTTTAAATCCCTAATAACATAAGTTATGTTTGACGAAAAAACGTATAATCAATATTTGTCGTTAAAACTACACAGCATATTAGATTATGAAAAATTTAATCTGTTTGCAATTACATATCATTCTACGGTTATAGAGGGAAGTACATTAACATTAGAGGAAACTAATTTGTTATTGAATGATAATCTAACTCCAAAATCTAAGGAATTGAATCATAGTCATATGACCAAAGACCATCATGATGCTTTACTTTATATTCTGTCATTAGGCAAACAAAAGGTGATAATTGGTGAAGACGAAATAAAAAGGATAGGAGGAATGGTTATGAAAAACACAGGCAAGATTACCCAAACAGCATTAGGCATAACTGATAATACAAAAGGCGATTATAGGCTTGTTAATGTAAGGGTTTCAGATAGGTATTTTATTAATTATCAAAAAGTACCCGAAGCGATGAGAACATTTGTGATAGAATTAAATAACAAATTATCACCCGATAAAAATTTAACTAATGAAGAAAAATTGAAAATTTCTTTTTGGGCACATTTTACATTTGTATCGATACATCCTTTTACCGATGGCAATGGCAGGGTTTCTAGACTTTTAATGAACTATGTTCAAAAATATTTTGATATGCCTCTTGGCATTGTGTTTAAACAGGATAAATTAGAGTACTACAGAGCTCTTGAAAGTACCAGAATAAAAGAGGATTTAAGTCCATTTTATAAATTTATGTTTAATCAATATTCAAAATTTTTAAAAGAAGAAATACGAAATTATAAAAGACAGGAACAAAAAGGATTTGGTTTTTTTATATAGAATTCTAAAAGATTATTTTAAAATTGAGCATATATTAAGTGGACTTTTTTGTTGATGGCAGGCTTGCGTACAGAAGGTAGGTTCATTTTCTGCCTGCCTGCCGGCAGGTTTGAAATCGCATTGCAGCAAGATTCGCTGATACCCGAAATAATAAAAGTGCCATCAGCATTTACTGATATTTGTTACAGCCCTTACCCCGTTCTATCTTTTATCAAAATAGTTGTGATTTGCTTTACGAATTTCATACATTATTTTTTTAAATCGGTATTCGTGAACCTTATAAACTCGCTTTGCGAAAGTCATATATAATTTTATTAAAAAGGAATTCGCGAACTACGCTTCGCTTCGTTTCATTCTTTGAAATCGCAGTGCAGCAAGATTTTTGATACTTAGAAAATACTTAAATTAATAGAATTATTAAAATTTCAGGGAATTAGAACTTAATGTTTTAATAAGAATTTATTTTTATAAATCATTTTTTATAACTTTTAGAAAAATTATTTAAGTACACTTATTAATTTTTACTGTTAAATTTAAATATAAATTTAAATATAAAATCTATAAAATATATTTAATAAAACAATTTAATTATGAAACAATTTGCAAATTTTTATCAAATTCAAAAAACACTTCGTTTTGAATTACAACCAATAGGAAAAACATTAGAACATATACAAAATAAAGGTATATTAACTAAAGATGAGATAAGAGCAATAAACTATCAAAAAGCAAAAAAAATTATTGACGATTACCACAAGTATTTTATTGAACTTGCGCTTCAAAATGTTCAATTAACAAAACTAAATGATTTTGCAGATTTATATTTTGCAACACCTGAAAGAAAGAAAGAAGATTCGTATAAAAAAGAATTAGAAAAAGTTCAATCTGCTTTAAGAAAAGATATTGCTTCTGCATTTAAGAGTGGTGAAGCGAAAGAAATTTTTGAAAAAATAGATAAAAAAGAATTGTTTACTGAATTGCTTGAAAAATGGATAATAGATGCTGATAAAAAGGAAATCATAGAAGATTTTAAAACATTTACAACCTATTTTCAGGGTTTTCATCAAAACAGAAAAAATATATACACCGATGAAGCAAAAGCAACTGCCATTGCTTATCGTTTAATACATGAAAACTTACCCAAGTTTTTAGATAATATTAGAATTTTTGAAAAAGTGAAAGAGGTGCCTGAACTATATGAAAAATGCACCAACTTATATAATGATATACAAGAATATCTTAACATAAAAAAAATTGATGAAGCTTTTACAGTTGAATATTATAATAATGTGCTAACACAAAAGCAAATTGATGTTTATAACTTAATTATAACCGGACGAATACCTGATGAAGGCAAAAGGAAAATTCAAGGACTAAATGAGTACATCAATTTGTATAATCAACAACAAAGAGACAAAAAAAATAAAATACCTAAGCTTAAAATATTATACAAACAATTATTAAGCGACAGAGAAAACATTTCATTTTTACCTGAAAAATTTGAAGATGATAATCTATCTACAGCAAGTCAAAAAGTATTAAATGCAATAAATTTTTATTACAGAGATAATCTATTAGATTTTAAGGCCGATGATAAAGAATATACAGAAAATGTTCTACAAAGAATTAAAGAATTATTAGCAGAATTAACATCTTATAACTTAGATAAAATATTTATTAGAAATGATAACACTCTAACAGATATTTCACAGAAAATTTTTGGTGATTGGAGTATCATAAAATCGGCATTGGAATATTCGTATTTAAAAAGTATAAGTATTGGTAAAAACGGGCTTACTAAAAAGCAGGTAGAGGAAAAAGAAAAACATCTAAAGCAAAGTCATTTTTCTATTGCAGAAATAGAAAAAGCATTGTTTATTTATAAAGAACAAAATGATGCATTGAATCAATTACCTGAAAATTCTCATCCTATAGCTGAATACTTTAAAAATAATTTTAAAGCCAAAAAGAAAGAAGAAAGTGATAAAGAATTTGATTTAATTGCCAATATTGAAGCAAAATACAGATGCGTACAAGGATTACTCAACACACATTATCCAACAGATAAAAAATTATATCAGGATAAGAAAGTTATTGAAGACATCAAAGCCTTTTTAGATAGCATTTTAGAATTATTGCATTTTGTAAAACCATTAGCATTACCGGATGATAACACACTAGAAAAAGATGAAAGTTTTTATAGTCAATTTGAAGTATATTATGCACAACTTAAAAAGCTAATACCCCTCTATAATAAAGTTCGAAATTTTGCTACTCAAAAAGCATATAGTGTAGAAAAGTTTAAGTTGAATTTTGATAATGCAACATTATTAGGTGGATGGGATAAGAATAAAGAAATAGATAATACATCTTTAATACTTCGAAAAAATGGATTTTACTACTTAGCAATCATGCCACAAGACAACAAGAATGTTTTTAAAAATATATCTGAATTAAAAGAAAATGAAGGCTATTATGAAAAAATGGACTACAAACAAATTGCTTTACCAATGGGCTTTGGGGCATTTGTTCGAAAATGTTATGGAACCGCAACAAATTTAGGTTGGTATTGTCCGGAATCTTGTAAAAATAAAGAAGGAAAAATTATTATTAAAGAAGATGAGATTAAAGGAAATCGTGCCGAATTAATTGATTGCTATAAGGAATTTCTAAATGTTTACGAAAAAGATGGTTTTCGGTATAAAGAATTTGGATTTAAGTTTAAAAAAAGTAATGAATATAAAACATTAAATGAATTTTTTAAAGATGTTGAACTACAAGGTTATAAGATAGATTTTCGGAACATATCTGAAAGCTATATTAATCAATTAGTTGAAGAAGGCAAACTCTATTTATTCAAAATCTACAATAAAGACTTTTCACCATACAGCAAAGGAAAACCCAACATGCATACAATGTATTGGAAAGCTTTATTTGATCCTGAAAATTTGAAAAATGTAGTATATAAGCTGAATGGACAAGCAGAAGTATTTTATCGTAAAAAATCAATTGATAATCCAACTATTCATAAAGCCAATGAGCCAATTGTAAATAAAAATCCTAATGCTATAAAGAAAGAAAGCACGTTTAAATATGATTTAATTAAAGACAAACGATACACCCTTGATAAGTTTCAATTTCATGTACCGATAACTTTGAATTTTAAAGCTATTGGTACTGAAAATATAAACAACAAAGTATTAGATTACTTAAAAAAATCTCAGGAAGATATTAATATTATCGGACTCGACAGAGGCGAAAGGCATTTAATTTATCTAACCCGTATCAATTCAAAAGGTGAAATTCTAAATCAAGAAACATTAAATATTATTGAAAACGAAAACCAAAAATTAAAGACTGATTACCATCTGTTATTAAAAAATAAAGAAGAAGAGAGGGCAAAAGCTCGACAAAATTGGGGAGTAATTGAAAATATCAAAGAATTAAAAGAGGGGTATATCTCGCAAATTGTCCATAAAATAGCCAAAATGATGGTTGAATATAATGCTATTGTGGTGATGGAAGATTTAAATACGGGTTTTAAACGAGGAAGGTTTAAAGTTGAGCGACAAGTATATCAAAAATTTGAAAAGATGCTTATTGATAAGCTGAATTATTTGGTTTTTAAAGATAAACCAACAGACAAACCAGGCGGTTTATATCATGCACTTCAACTTACTAATAAGTTTACAAGCTTTAAAGAAATGGGTAAACAAAATGGATTTTTATTTTATGTACCGGCTTGGAATACCAGTAAAATAGACCCAACAACCGGATTTGTAAATTTGTTTGATACCAGATATGAAAACATTGATAAGTCAAAAAAATTCTTTGAAAATTTTAAATCCATTCGCTTTAATGGTTCATATTTTGAGTTTGAAGTTGATGATTATTCAAAGTTTAATCCTAAAGCTGAAGGAACAAGGCTAGAATGGGTAATATGCACTTATGGCGACAGAATAAAAACCTTCCGAAATCCGCAAAAAAATAATCAATGGGATAATTGCAAGATTAATCTAACAGAAGAATTTGAAGACTTTTTTGGCAAACACGGTATTTTATATGGTGATGGAAAGTGCATAAAAGATCAAATCATTGAAAAAGAAGACAAAGAATTTTTCAAAGGATTATTGGAATTATTCAGGCTAACCGTACAAATGCGTAACAGTATAACAGATAGTTCTAATCCGGAAGATGATTTTCTCATATCACCCGTAAAAAACAAAAAAGGTGAATTTTACGATAGCAGAAAAGCTGATAATACATTACCCAAAGATGCGGATGCTAACGGTGCATATCATATCGCAAAAAAGGGATTAATGTGGTTAAATCAAATTAAAGCTTTTGATGGTGAAAACTGGAAAAATCTAAAATTGGAGAAAACAAATAATGCTTGGTTAAATTTTGTTCAAAATCAGAATATTTAATGGACAAGGTTTAGATTTTCATATAAAGATTTGATTTTGTGCGACCCCTTCAGGGTCGTTTGTAATGCAAATAACAATTTTCTATAAATCTATGACCTCTTCGAGGTCAATATCGAGATTTGTAATTAATAATTATAAAAAATGATGCCGAAGGCATAGCAGGTTTATAGAATAATAAAAAAACAACAAAATACCGACCCAGAAGGTATCGCAGGTTTATTGACGCAGATTAATATGAGCACCTATTCGAAGTTGTATATTCAATATTTATTTGCGGTAAAAAAAGTGTAAATAAATATCCAATATTTAACTATGAATAATGTAATTATAGTAGCATACGATATTTCTAAAAACAAAACACGAACACAGTTTTCAAAGTTTTTAGATAAATACGGAGTTAGAGTACAATTTTCGGTATATGAAATTCAAAACTCTAAAAGAGTATTAGATATTGTACAAAACGCCATAGAACGAAAATTTAAAAAAAAGTTTGAAGCAGGCGATAGTATATATATTTTTAAAACAAACCTTGAAGACACCATTAGATATGGAAGTGCCGGATTTATTGATAAAGACCTGATTTTTATTTAGCAAACCCATGTAAATTTTAAAGATATAAACTAAATAAATTTTAGTTGGGATTTCTTGTAAAATAAGGCTTTCATAAAACTAATAAAATATGAAGGGGGGGGTAAATAGTCAATCAATAAGCCATATTCAAAATATTGTAAATACAGCATGTTTGAATTATATTTGCCATAGCAAGTGGCTATAAAGCCAATGAAATTTCTACTATTGTAGATTCAGGAGTGCTTTTCCATGTATTTAAAAGGCTATAAAGCCAATGAAATTTCTACTATTGTAGATACATCGGT
Organism: Bacteroidia bacterium; assembly: GCA_046299555.1. Taxonomy (GTDB): domain Bacteria; phylum Bacteroidota; class Bacteroidia; order JACCXN01; family JACCXN01; genus CALKJP01. The sequence goes on along the minus strand of JBKBHS010000002.1, from coordinate 349,584 downwards.
AATTCTCAAAATGCTGAATGGCTATAAAGCCAATGAAATTTCTACTATTGTAGATGATAACGTTGATTTTAAAATCGAAGAGGCTATAAAGCCAATGAAATTTCTACTATTGTAGATAAGGTTATTTCAGCGTTTAATTTAAAAGGCTATAAAGCCAATGAAATTTCTACTATTGTAGATAAACGCATCCGCTATTGACGTACAAGGGCTATAAAGCCAATGAAATTTCTACTATTGTAGATTTAATTCACGCCTTTTACGATTTATTTGGCTATAAAGCCAATGAAATTTCTACTATTGTAGATTATCATCGCTTCTCATTTTTCGTCTAATGGCTATAAAGCCAATGAAATTTCTACTATTGTAGATTAAGAACAAAAAACTTGATTTTATACAGGCTATAAAGCCAATGAAATTTCTACTATTGTAGATTTAAACTGAAATTCGGCATAGTAAAATAGGCTATAAAGCCAATGAAATTTCTACTATTGTAGATATAACATACCCTGCTTACGTTAATTGGCTATAAAGCCAATGAAATTTCTACTATTGTAGATAGGCTCGGCAACTGAATTTTCAGGCTGGCTATAAAGCCAATGAAATTTCTACTATTGTAGATAAACAACGTGATTATTACTATCAGTTGGGCTATAAAGCCAATGAAATTTCTACTATTGTAGATTTTGTTCAACATCATTTTGAATTTTAGGCTATAAAGCCAATGAAATTTCTACTATTGTAGATTTTGTCGTTGTCAGATTTAATTAATGGCTATAAAGCCAATGAAATTTCTACTATTGTAGATCCGAAGGTGGCGGAGAATATTCCAGCGCAGGCTATAAAGCCAATGAAATTTCTACTATTGTAGATGCCAAAAATACAACACGATGCCAATAGGGCTATAAAGCCAATGAAATTTCTACTATTGTAGATTTTTTTCCATGCTCTTTTTATAAAATGGCTATAAAGCCAATGAAATTTCTACTATTGTAGATTTGTACCTCTTTAAAAGCCTTTTTAAAGGCTATTAAGCCAATGAAATTTCTACTATTGTAGATAAACAGAAGTCTGGTCGGACGACTCGGCGGGCTATAAAGCCAATGAAATTTCTACTATTGTAGATGCCGTTCGAAAATATACCTTAGATGATAATTATTTAAATCATATTTTCAAAATCTGACAAAAATCATTTTGAAGTTTTTAACTGCTATCGTATATTTAAATAAAAATTTTAAAGCCATTTATGTATGGAAAAAATGAATAAAGCACAGGCAGGTTATCATATTTTAATGATATTATCATCTGTTGATGGTAATACCGATGCCAGCGAAGAAGCCGTTATTATAGATTTTATAAAATCGAATTTTCCAAACACCATTAACGAAAATGAAGAAAGAAAAAAGCATTTAGCCCGCAAGCCCGAAGATTATGCTATATGTATAAATAAAGCCATGGAAGATTTTTACATGGATTCTACCGAACACGAACGTGTTTTATTTTTAGACTTTGCGGTAAAATTGGTAAAAGCCGATTCTAAAATTACACACGAAGAAAATTATTTCCTTGCTCAATTATTCGATAGTTGGGAAGTGCAAACTGAGGAGTAAGTTGATCGTGTAAAAGTTAGAATGTATAAATGTGTAAAAGTTGAATATAATTTTAACTAATTGAGATTAATAGAAATTGATGGAGATTAATAGTTATTTGTTATCTGATTTAAAAGTTCATCATCAAATCTTCAATTCATTAAATCTTCAATTCACCAATTCATCAACTCATAATTTCACCCATTTCCTACCTACGACTTATTCCTTACGACAAGTTACTATTCCACCCAATCTGCAATAAATAAATTAGTATCGCGTGTGCCTTTATTGTTTCTATTAGAAGAAAATACCAGTTTTTTACCATCAAACGAAAACATAGGAAATGCATCAAACACACCATCGTAGGTTATTTGCTCCAGGCCTGTTCCATCAGTATTAATCATAAATAAATTAAATTGGTATCCTCTTTGGCTTTTGTGATTAGAAGAAAAAATTACTTTTTTTCCGCTTGGATGAAAAAACGGAGCCCAGTTTGCTTTTCCTAAATGGGTTAATTGGCGTAGGTTAGAGCCATCGGCATTGCAAATAAACAATTCCATATTGGTAGGCATTACTAAGCCTTCGTTTAATAATTCTTTATAAACTTTTATTTCTTCTTCAGTTTTGGGACGCGATGCTCTAAAAATAATTTCTTTTCCATCGGGCGAAAAAAATGCTCCACCATCGTAACCTAATTCGTTGGTTATTTGCTTAACGTTACTACCATCTATATCCATGGTATATAATTCTAAATCGCCACTGCGCATGGAAGTAAAAACAATTTTGTCTCCTTTGGGCGACACAGTGGCTTCTGCATCGTAGCCGGGTGTATTGGTTAATTGTTTAATAATATTCCCGTTTAAGTCAGCCATAAAAATATCAAAGCTGCTGTAAATAGGCCAAACATATTTTCCGTCAGCTCTGCGCTCGGGAGTAGGAGGGCATGCATCTCCAGCAAGATGTGTAGAGGCATATATAAATGTTTTGTTATTGGGCAAAAAGTATGAACAAGTGGTTCTGCCTTTTCCGGTACTTACCATTTTAGGTTGATAATTTTCAGGATTTTTAACTGATAAATCATAATAAAAAATTTGGTCGCAATGAGTGTTCCAATTTTTATTGGTTGATTGAAAAATTAAAGCTTTATCATTAAAACTAAAATAAGCTTCGGCATTATCGCCACCAAAGGTTAATTGACGAACATTTTTTAAATGTTTTTCGTTAGCATAATGAATGCTGTCGGCTCTATTGGGTATATTTTTTTCAATTCCATGTGGCTTGAAAAATGAGAAAATTGAAATTATACTACTAAAAAATATAATGAAACTGTTGAATAAAATTACATTGGTCATAAGCAAAATTTTAAATAGCATGAAGAATAAAAATACAGGGTCGTTTATGCAAGTTTGGAATTTGATTTTTCCAATTTTTAATGCTTTGTGTTTTTATAAATTCGCTTGAAAGCATAATGTCGCAAGCAATGCAGAGTAGGGTGTTTTCATTACATTGCTTAATTATATCTTCCAGTAATTGATTGTTTCGGTAAGGTGTTTCAATAAAAATTTGCGACTGATTTTGATGTTTAGACATCGTTTCGAGCTGTTTTATTTTTGCAGCTCGTTCATTAGGTTTTATTGGTAAATATCCGTTAAATGCAAAGTTTTGTCCATTCATTCCGGATGCCATCATAGCCATTAAGATAGATGAAGCTCCGGCCATTGGTATAACTCTAATGTTTTCTTTATGAGCCAGTGCAATAATTTCTGCACCAGGGTCGGCAATACCGGGGCAACCGGCATCGCTAATTAATCCTACATTTTGGCCTTGTAATAATGGTTTAAGATAAGTTGATAAATTGTTTTTATCGCTATGCTCGTTTAATTCTAGAAAATTTACTTCATCAAAATTTTTAGTATATCCTGCATTTCTTAGAAAACGTCTGGCTTCGCGAATATTTTCTACAATAAAATTATCTATGTGACAGATGGTTTCAACCAAAAAAGGCATAATATAATCTTTTGGATTTTCATGCTCGCCCAAGAAAGAAGGAATTAAAATTAACTTGCCTTTTTTAGATTGCATTTATAACTGATTATTTTTTATTTTTTCAATTATTTTATCGCAAGCAGCATTCAGTAATTCAAAAACATGTTGAAAGCCTTCTTCGCCACCAAAATAAGGATCGGGAACGGATCTGTTTTCGTTAGGATATAATTCGTTTAAAATCATTCTAACTTTATTAATGTCTGATTCGTTTCGAGCCAATGCAATTACATTCGAATAATTGCTATGATCCATGGTATAAATAATATCAAATTTGTCAAAATCATCTGCTTTAAATTGCCGTGCAATTAATGTTGAAACATCAACTCCGTTTTTTAATGCATTACTAATGGTTCTTTTATCAGGGTTTTCTCCAACATGAAAATTAGAAGTACCTGCAGAATCGATTATCAATTGTAATGAATTTTCTTCAGCCTTTTTTCTAAGAATTGCTTCGGCTAAAGGTGAACGGCAAATATTGCCTAAACAAACCATTAATATTCGCATATTAAAATATTTATTTAAAAAAACAGGAACTGATCTTGCGACCAATTCCTGAAAAACTCAAAAACAAACTATGAAAACAAATTATTGAATACTAATTTTTTTCTCCAATTCATCGATGTATGCACGGAAACGTTTATCGGTTTCAATTAAGTTGTTTACCGTACGGCAAGCGTGTAAAACGGTAGCGTGGTCTTTTCCACCGCAATGCATACCAATTGTAGCTAATGATGATTTGGTCATATTTTTTGCAAAATACATAGCTATTTGTCGTGCTTGTACAACTTCGCGCTTACGTGTTTTCGATTTTATCAGCTCTATTGGTAAGTTAAAATAATCGCAAACTACTTTTTGAATATAATCTATTGATACTTCGCGAACAGTATTTTTAACAAATTTATCAATCATTTGTTTGGCCAAATCGAGTGTAATGGCTTTTTTGTTTAACGATGATTGAGCAATTAATGATATAAGTGCACCTTCTAATTCGCGAACATTTGTTGTAATGCTGTATGCCAAATATTCTACCACTTCTTTAGGAAGTTCAATACCATCGGCATACATCTTTTTTTCAAGAATAGCAATTCTGGTTTCTAAGTCAGGTACTTGTAAATCGGCTGATAGTCCCCATTTAAAGCGCGAAAGTAAGCGTTGTTCCATTCCTTGCATTTCAATGGGCGGCTTGTCGGAGGTTAGCACTAATTGTTTACCTGTTTGATGCAAGTGATTAAAAATATGGAAAAATACATCTTGTGTTTTTTCTTTACCTGCAAAAAATTGAACATCGTCAATAATCAACACATCTATCATTTGATAGAAATGGATGAAATCATTTTGTGTGTTGTTTTTTACGGCATCAATAAATTGATGAGTAAATTTTTCTGACGAAACGTATAAAACGGTTTTATTTGGAAAATTCTTTTTTATTTCAATACCAATTGCATGTGCCAAATGTGTTTTACCTAAACCTACACCACCATAAATTAAAAGTGGGTTAAATGCCGTGCCTCCGGGTTTTTGAGCAACTGCAAAACCTGCAGAGCGAGCTAAACGATTACAATCGCCTTCAACCAAATTATCAAATGAATAATTTGGATTTAATTGCGAATCGATATTTATTTTTTTTAATCCGGGAATTATAAAAGGATTTTTTATGCCGGTATTGCCGCCAATATCAATAGGCATGGATACGGCAGGATTTTTAATTTCCTTTGTATTTGTAGTAGGTATTTTTACGGTATAAGGTTTTGTGCTATTGAATGAATTTTCCATTACGATGGAATATTCTAATCTTCCATCAGGGCCTAATTCTTTTTTTATGATTTTCTTTAAAAGTGTAATGTAATGCTCTTCTAACCACTCATAAAAAAACTGACTGGGAACTTGAATGGTTAAAACATTACCATTAAGTTTTACAGGTTTAATAGGTTCAAACCAAGTTCTGAAACTTTGTAAACTTACGTTGTCCTTAATAATGTTTAAGCAATTATTCCAAATTTGTTCGCAAGTCTTTTCAGCCATTATTTTATATAATTATATTATTTTGATTGATTGTATTTCCTCCGTTAGAGTTTGTGAATTTATAGCAGTTATTTTATTCCTGCAATATTCATGAGCAAATATTTTAATAAAAATGTCAAAAAAAAAATTATTAGGGTATTGATTTTTTAAAATCTTTTACTTGTCTTGTAAATCAAGCGTTTGAGAGTGTACTATTAACAACAAGAGAAGTACCCTCAACAAATTTTCTTTTGCTTTTTGGTTCAAAGTAAAAATCTATTTTGCCTAATCTAATACCAGCCCATCCAACTTGTGCAACAATTACTTCTTTTCCATCGGAATTTTTATACACAAGCGGCTCGTTTAATAAGGTATGTGTGTGCCCACCAATAATTAAGTCGATATTTTTTGAACGCTTTGCTAATTCAACATCGCTTATTTTTTTATTCTGATAACGAAATCCTAAATGAGACAAACAAATAACCAAATCGCATTGTAATTCTTTTTTTAATAAATGCGCATGATAGGCTGCTTGTTTTACAGGGTCTAAGTAAATAGTTTCTTTGTATAGTTTTTTGGGTACTAAACCTTCGAGTTCAACACCAAGTCCAAATACACCTACTTTAATTCCTTCAAATATAAATGTTTTGTAGGGTATGGTTTTATTATTCATTTCGGTATTAGAAAAATCATAATTGCTGCATATAAAAGGAAAATTAGCATGAGGTAACATTTTTACCAAACCTTCAATACCATTGTCAAAATCATGGTTTCCAATGGTGCAAGCATCGTATTGCATTTCGCTCATTAATTTAAATTCCAACTCGCCTCCAAAAAAATTAAAATAGGGTGTGCCTTGAAATACATCCCCTGCATCGAGCAGTAAAACATTTTTTTCTTCTGCTCTAATTTTCCTGATTAAAGCAGCTCTGCGCGAAGTTCCTCCTAATCCGCCAAATTTTGGATCGTTTGCCGGAAATGGTTCTATGTGGCTATGTACATCGTTGGTATGTAATACGGTTATTTTTATCAATTCTTTTTTATAATAACTTTCCAATGCATTTACCGGAAAAGCAACAATGGCTGTTCCTGCAGCTAATGCTTGTTTTAAAAATATTCTTCTGTTATTCATTATTGTTTATTTTTCTGTTTCAGGTTCATTATCTAAAACATAAACTCGACCGTCTTTTTTCGCATGGAGCGTATTACCTTTTTTATGTTCTTCTTTTAGATAGTCAATTAATACATCTCTTATTTTTAAACCAATAATTTCTTTGTTAAGGGGATTTTTAAAGAAAAACATTTTATCACCTCCTTCTGCCAAATAATCACTTGTTACTACTTTATATGTTTTGGTTTTATCAAAGGGATTTCCATTTACAAAAATGTTTACTGCTTCATTTTTTTGTATTCCCATTTTAATACCGGCTACAGGTACGCCTCCTGAGCGTGCAATATAGTTCATTAATTCTTGTGCATTTTCGGGAGTCAATGTTAGAACAACGATTTCGTTTTCAAATGGCATTAATTCAAAAATTTTTTTTCTAGTTATTTCTCCTTGTGGTAAAGATGTTCGTAATCCTCCATTGTTCAAAACACAAAAAATAGGTTCTTCTTGAACATTAATTGGTAATTTTTCAATAGTTTTTTTTAAAACAATATCAGCCACAAGATTGCCTAAAAGACCTTCCGGTTGTTCTTTTATCATTGGGGTTTCAGAAATTATTAAAACTTCATTCATTTCTGCATCTATAATTTTTTTATAGGGAGCAATTATCGAATCAAAGCGTGCATCGGCTGTTGTAGTTGAATCATTAATAATTACATATCCTCTTTCAGCTTTAACCAGTTTTGCATATTTGGGTTGGCATGAAAAGAAATATGAAACTAAAACGAAAATGAATATCGGAAAGCGATAAAAGTTTTTCATGCAATAAAATTAATGATGATTTAAAAGGCTTTACAAATTAGCGATTTAAAAACAAACATAAAAGCGATTTTACATTTTAATGTAAAAATTATGTTGTTTTTATAATAATAAAATTTAAGAAAGCGATTTTTGAAGAGCAATCATTTTAATGGCAGTAATGGCAGCTTCATCACCTTTGTTGCCATGTTTGCCACCGCAGCGGTCAAGTGCTTGCTGTTCGTTTAATACAGTGAGAACACCAAAAATAACGGGTTTATTATATTTTAAACTTACATCTTTAATGCCTTGCGAAATGGCTTCGCAAATGTATTCAAAGTGAACGGTTTCTCCTTTAATTAGGCATCCAATACAAATTACCGCATCTAAATCTAATGAACTTTCAAAAAAAAATTGAGCAGCAGTGGGTAATTCATAACTGCCCGGAATTGGTTTTACAATAATGTCGTTATCCTGAGCACCAAATTTTTTAAGGGTATTTAATGCGCCATCTAACAAAGCTCCTGTTATATGCGAATTCCATTCGGCTACAGCTATGCCAATTCTCATTCCTTTAGCATAAGGAATTTCGTTGGAGTTGTAATCAGATAAATTTTTTAAAGCTGTTGCCAAAAATTGAGAAGCATTAAGAATTTAACATTGCTTCAGCACGTGCTAAATATTTTTCTACTTCACGTCCTTCGGCTGTTTCATTATAATCGGTTTTAATTTTTTTATAAACCTCAACAGCTTCTTTGTATTTGCCGGTAAGTTCCATAGTCATTCCGGCACGCATTAAATATATAGGAGTAGTAAATTTGTTTTCGCTTGCTGAAGCGGCTTTTAAATAATATTCAATGGCTTCTTCATTATTTCCAAGTTCAAGATAGGCATCACCAATAGCTCCTAAAGCAATAGGAGCAACAATTTGATCGTTTGCATCAAAATCTTTTAAATACTTAATAGCGTTTTCATATTCACCTTTTTTGAGGTAACAAATACCCATATAATAGGTGGCAAGGTTGGCAGATTTTGTAACGCCATAATTTTCTATAATGTCGTTGAAACCTAAATAATTTCCATCGCCAAACATTGCTTTATCTAACGAATCTTGAGCAAAATAACGTTCTGCACGAAACATTTCGCTTTGGGCTTCTGCTTCTTTGGGTGCTACATATAATTTAGTCCATGCAAAATAAATTGCCACTACGGCAACAATAGCACCTAATATGATAGAGTAACTTTTTTTATTTTCTTCAATTTTTTGTTCCCATTTACTAAGGGTTTCTTCTACATTTAGTAAATCGTTTTCCGTTTGCTTCGACATGATGTATTAAATTTTAAGAGCTGCAAAAATAAACTTTTTTTAATGTCAGAAAAATTATTTTTTGGCAAATTAAATTACATAGATATAAAGTTATTTAATGCCTATTTTTGCAATATGTATTTAAAATCGCTCAGTGCTTATAATTTTAAGAATTTTGAAGAGATTAATATTTCTTTAATTCCTGGAATTGTTTGTTTTACAGGACTTAACGGAGAAGGTAAAACCAATTTATTGGATGCAATTCATTACCTTTCATTTTGTAAAAGTTTTTTGGTTTCGAGCGATTTATTAAATATTCGATTTAATGAGTCCTATTTTGCCTTACAAGGTACTTTTGTTTTAAATAATAACAAAGAAGATGTTATTTATTGTGCCGTAAAGTCGGGCGATAAAAAAGTATTTAAAAAAAATCAAAAAGAGTACTCAAGACTTGCTGATCATATTGGGAATTATCCTTTGGTTATCATTTCGCCATTAGACAGTAATTTAATTACAGAAGGCAGCGAAGAGCGAAGACGATTTTTAGACAGCATAATTTCGCAATACAACAGAGAGTATCTTGAAAAATTAATTCAATATAATAAAGTTTTGACGCAGCGAAATGCATTGCTTAAACAATTTGCCGAAAATGGTAACTTTAATTATTCAGTTTTAGAAATTTGGGATGCACAATTAGGGCCTTTAGGTGATTATATATACCATGAACGGAAGGATTTTTTAGAAAAATTTATTCCTGTTTTTCATCGCTATTTTGATATTATTAGTGATAAAAAAGAAGAAGTATCCATACATTATTTATCGCAATTAAATCAAGAATTAAAAATGGAAGATTTGCTATCGTCTGCCATTAATAAAGATAGAATGGCGCAACATACAACGGTGGGTATTCATAAAGATGATTTAGACTTTTTAATAAAAGATTTTGCTTTAAAAAAGCATGCTTCGCAGGGACAACAAAAATCATTTCTAATTGCATTAAAATTGGCGCAATTTGAATTTTTAAAAATAAAAAAAGGAGAGGCTCCTTTATTATTATTAGATGATATTTTTGACAAATTGGATGATAATAGAATAGCGCGTTTAATAGAATTGGTGAGTAAAAATGATTTTGGTCAAGTTTTTATAACTGATACTCAAAAAGAAAGAATAAAAATAATTTTAGATAAAGTTAATTCGAAAGCACTAATATTTACAATTTCCAATGGAAAATTGGAATTAAATTAATAGGTAACTAATTCTTGATAAATAAAATTTTCAAATTGTGAAAAAAACAAATAATTATCCTATAAAAGATGCTATTGAAGAGTTTTTAAAAACTTTTAAATTAGATAAAAAAATTAAAGAGCAAGAAATTATTCAATCATGGGAGTTAATTGTTGGCAAGGGTATTAATAAATATACCGATGAAATTAAAATTAAAGACGGAGTGTTGTTTGTAAAATTACGTTCATCAGTTGTAAGAGACGAACTTTCGTATTCTAAAGAAAAGTTATTACAGGCATTAAACAGTGTTTGTGGGCAACCTATATTAAAGGATATCGTCTTAATATAAAAAATTGTATATTTACATTTACAAATCTATTTAAATTATGAAAAAGTTTTTTCTATCACACTTCTTAATTTTATTTATTCTTGTTTTAGCTAAAGCACAATCTGGTAGAGATTATATGAATTTAGGTTTTGCTCAATATGAAAAAGGGCAATATTCCGAAGCAATTGAAAATTATAAAAAAGCCATTGATGCAGAAAAAGCTATAGGAAATAACAATTCAGTTTTGGTTAAATCAAGCTATATGAATATGGGATTGGCATACGCCAAGCAAAAAAAATTTAAAGATGCAATTACTAATTACAATACCGTTTTACAAATGGATCCGATAGAATACTCAAAAGTGTATGGATATAGAGGAATTGCAAAATATGAATTAAATGACATATCTGGAGCATTAGCCGATTTTGATAAAGCAATTTCTGCCAATCCGAACGATGCGGAATCTATGTATTACAGAGGCTTGATAAAATTAAAGCAAGGTAAAAAAACGGAAGCTTGTGCAGATTTTACCAAAGGGGCAGAACTAAATTGGCCATCATGCAAAGAAGCTAAAGCTAAAAATTGTAAATAAAACGTTTATACCTAAAAATATAATGCCCCGAAAGAAAAACGGGGCATTTTTATTTGCCTTTAACAGGAGTTAATTCTTCAAATTTTTTAAGTTCTACGGTATATTGCTTTTCTTCAATTGTATATACTATTTTAATTCCTTCGGATAAATCAATGCTTTCTCCATTATTTTCAGTGGGGCGTCCTCTTCGATCGGTAGCGCCTTGTTCTGTTTGGCTAAATTGTATTTTTAACGCAGCTTTATTTTCGGCTTTTATTAAATTGTTTTCAATTAATTTATTATTATTTTTTCCTCCCGCGTAAGCAATTGAAAATTCAATTGGGTTTCCATCTGCAATTGCTGTTATACTTTCAATTTTTATATCAGATGCAATTGTTTTTTTTAGAATAATTTGATATTGATGAATAATTAGAGGTGAAGCACCTGAATAAGTTTTGCGGTGTGTAGCTTTTGAAATTTTTAAACCCGGTGTTTGAGCCAATAAGTTCAGAGAAATTAAAGTACTTAAAGTAATGGCAAAAAATGTTTTCATAGAAAGTTTTAATTTATATAATCAAAATCTGTTCCAAACATACAAAATAGTCAATTACAAAATTCACATAGTGTATTTTTGTAATTTTATGTGATTTTAAATTTAGCGCTATGAATAAAATATTACTTTTAAGTTTAGTTTTATTTGGGTATTTAACACATTTTGCTCAAAACGCCACTGATATTTTTTTGGCAGATATTTCTATTAATGAAACTTATGCAATTATTGGAAATATTAAAAATATCAGTAACCATGCGGGATACGACAATCAACCCAATTTAATTTCAAATTCTAAAATTCTTTTTTCCAGTATAAGAGACGGTAAACAATCGGATATTTATGAATATGATATAAATACAGATAAACTAACGCCTTTTACAAGCAGCGATGAAAGTGAGTATTCGCCAACTTTAAGTTTAGATGGCAAAAGTGTTATTTGTGTTAAAGTTGAAAAAGATGAAAAACAAAGATTATGGAGTTACAATATTAAGAAAAAGGTTCCCAAAATATATTTGCCTAATGTAGATTCAGTAGGGTATTTTACACAATTAAATAAATATAATTTGGCAATTTTTGCTTTAGGTGAGCCACAAACTTTAAGATGGGTTGATGTAAAAACGCAACAAGAAAAAATAATTGATAAACAAATTGGAAGGACGCTTTATGTAAATCCAATAAATAATCAATTATACTACGTTGATAAAAGTATAGATAATAAATGGATTTTAAAATGCTTAAAAGCAGAGGAAATTATTCCAATAATTGAAATGCCAACAAATACGGAAGATTTTTGCATAACAAATGATGGGTTAATTTTAAGTTTTAGTAATAATAAATTATTAGGTTTTTATCCCGGTGAAAGTAGAAGTTGGTTCGTATTAGCAGTTTTAGATGAATTTAGTGGTAAAAAAATTACGCGATTAGCAATTAATAAAACCTCAACTAAGTTAGCTTTTGTAGTTTCGGAATAAAATTACTTTTTAATAAAACGTTCAATGCTTTTTTGCTCACTTAGTGTAAGTAAAAAAGCTTCTAAATCTTGTTTTTCCTGTTCTGTTAGGTTTAATGGGGTAATTAAGGTATCGGTATTAATGCTTCCTTTAACAAATTTTGATGGATTATCATAATAATCAATCACTTCTCTCAATGTTTTAAAACTACCATCGTGCATATAAGGCGCGGTAAAGGCAATATTTCTAAGCCCAGGAACTTTAAATTTTCCTAAATCAGCGCTGTCGCGAGTTACATTAAACCTGCCCGGGTCGTTATATTCATTACCATTATATAAGCCAATATTTCTAAAATCATCGCGTGTAAAATCAGGTCCAAAATGGCAATCGAAACATTTAGCTTTTTCAATAAAAATTTTATGCCCTCTTTTTGCAGACTCTGAAATGGCATCTTTTTCGCCTTTTGCCCAACGGTCAAACGGTGTTGCCCCACCTTCTAAAGTTCGTTCAAAATCGGCTATAGCCTTACCTAAGGTTTTAGGGGTTATTCCTTCTTTAAAAAATTTTTTAAAAGCTTTATTATAAAATGAGTTTGCTTGTAATCGTTCAATAGCCTTTTCAATGGGCAAGTCCATTTCAACCGGATTGGCTATTGGGCCAAGAGCTTGTTCTTCTAATGTTGCTGCTCTCCCGTCTAAAAAGAAAAAGCTTCTTCCTGCCATATTCATAGCCGAGGGAGTATTTCTGTTTCCTAATCTTCCATCAACACCAGGACTTAGTGCTACATTATCAGCAAATGAAAATTCCGGCTTATGGCACGAAGAGCAGCTTATGCTCGAATCGCGTGAAAGAATAGGGTCGAAAAAAAGTAATTCGCCCAATTCTTCTGTTGATTTTGGTAATTTTTTATTAACAGAATTAAATTGAAATGCAGCAGCAACAAAAGAGATTATTGAAATTAAAATAAATAACTTTTTCAAGGCTCATTATTTTAATGCAAAATTAAAAAAATGACCTTGTTAAAAATTATGACATAAAGCAGTTTTTAAAAATTTATATTGAGTCCAGATAAGATGAATGGAAACTTAATCAACTAATTTTTATCTTCATCAGATTTGAATTCTATTGGTAACATTAAACTTAAGCAAAGCATAATACTTATAAAAATAAACGCTAAAAACGAAGTATGGTTAAAAATTTCCATTGCTTATTTGAATTAATTGCACTCAAAAATACATTCATTACATTAAGAAATGCTCAATATAATATTATCTAATTTTTATTTTAAGCCTTATTTATAAGCAATTAAGGGGAGGCATATAAGCTTTTTGTATAAATTATGATTTTTTAATTGCTTTAAATATTATTTTAGCTCGTAATTTATTAAATGTAATGTGTTGGTGATATATAAATTTACTTTTAAGTTATATGATTAAAAGATTTTATTTTCAGGGAAATGATCAGCTTCCTACCATATTACTGGATGTAGATGCGGGAATTTTTTCAATTAAAGGTAAGTCGCTTCCTGAAGATGGAAAGCTTTTTTATGAACCGATTTTAAAATGGTTTGATGAATACGCTCAAAATCCACTTCCTGAAACTAATATTATTTTTGATTTAGAGTATTTTAACATATCATCTTCAAAGATGATTTTATTTATTTTATATAAACTCAATGAAATTCAATCTACAGGCAATAAAGTAATAGTAACATGGTGCTATACAGACGAAGAAGATGAAATGTATGAAGTAGGAGAAGATTATGCCTTTATGGTAGATGTTCCCTTTGAATTTAAATTAGTTAAAAGAAATACTGTCGCCTCTTAATTTATGGTTTCAGAAATTATTGCTCATTGGCGTCAATTTTTATCGAATAATTATTATAAGCAGCAAAGTTTATTTACGCTTTTTTTTACCATCATTAATGTATTGCTTTTTACTTGGTTTATGCGAATTAATGAGCAGAGAGAAGGAATAAAATTTAACGAACCTTTATTAGAATACATTTTGCCGGTTACTAATTATACATGGTTTATATTTACTTTAACCTATATTAGTATTACACTTGGAATTATATTTTTAATTAAAATTCCAATTGATTTTTTAAAAACCTTGCAAGCATATAATCTATTACTCATTTTTAGATTAATCAGCATAACTCTATTACCATTTGAGCCACCGGAAAATATGATTCCAATGCAAGATCCAATTATAGAAACTATAGCAGCATACGATGGTTTTATATACAAAGATTTATTTTTTTCAGGACATACGGCTACTTTATTTTTGTTTGGCTTAATGCTGAATAATAAATTATTAAAAATTTACTTTTATATAATTACATGTATTGTTGCTTTTTTATTAGTTAAACAACAAGTACATTATAGTGTGGATGTTTTGGCAGCTCCTTTTTTTGCATACCTTTGTTACTATCTGATTCAAACATATTGGAACAAAAAAGAAACATTTCAAACACAAATTTTAGAAAGACAATAATCATAATATTGGCTTTTATTTCATCAACATTCATTAATATCATAATGGCTCAGCAAAAAAGTATAAATAAACCTTTAGTAATTGCTCATAGAGGCGCATCAGCGTACGCTCCTGAGAATACTTTAGCTGCCGTTAAAAAAGCAATTTCTATGGGGGCTGATATGGTTGAAATAGATGTTCAGTTAACAAAAGATAAAAAAATTGTTTTGATGCATGATTTAACGGTTGATAGAACTACAAACGGGAAAGGCAGGGTTAAAGATTTATCTTTTTCGGAAATTAGAAAATTAGATGCGGGGGCTTGGTTTTCAGAAGAATTTAAGGGAGAGCAAATTCCTACTTTGGAAGAAGTATTAGAAACTATAAACGGAAAGTGCAAATTACTAATTGAAGTTAAACGAGTAAAAACTAAAAAGCCAGAAATTGAAGCGATGATTGTTCAATTAATTGATAAATATAAGGCGCATGGTTGGTGTATTGTACAAAGTTTTGAAACAGAAGTTGTAAAAAATATTCAATCAATTGATAATTCAATAGAATGCCATAAACTGGTAACCATGAATATTCCTGTTTTACCCCTCCATGTTGATAGTCGAATAAAAACAGGTACTATTTATAAATATAAAACTGTACAAGGCATAAATCCTTTCTTTAAAATGTTAAATAAACGCAAAGTAGATAAAATACATGGTAGAGGGCAAAAAATATTTACTTGGACTGTGAATGAAATTGAAGATATGAAACAAATGGTTAAGTTAGGTGTTGATGGAATAATCACCAATTATCCCGACAGATTAATTGAAGTTTTAAAATAATAAGCATGAGTTTTTTTGATGATATTATTCAAAAAATTTTTACAAATCAAAAGCCCGATAAGCCTTTGGAGTTGTTAGAAACTATTAAACGCACATCAAAAGAAGAAATACAATACAACAAGTGGGCACAATCAAATGAAGCTAGAAGTGCTTTGGTTAAAATTTCAGAAGCTATCGAGTTAAAACGCTTAGGAGAAAAAAATGTTAAACCTCAAATAATTATTTCAGAATCAAACTTTGCCAACGCATTAAGCATAATTTTTAATAATAAAGATGATGAAGCGATAAGTAGATTGCTGATGGATTATTTTAAAGAAGTTGTTTTAAGTATTAATTATCGCATGCAGGTTTCAGAAAGAAAAATAAAAGAATTTCAAAATTCGGTTCAAGTTAAAGAAATGTACTTTTTAAAACCGGAAATAAATGCAGATGATTTTAATAATCCACCTATAAAACAACTTTATGGAAATATTATTATTGAAAGAATGTTGTTAAACAATTTACCTCAATATTTAAAAATACAATCCAATATTTATAGCGATAGGTTTTATCAACAAGCGCTTCCATTTAATGAATTACTAAGTTTTATTTTAAAACCCAATTACGAATGCGAATAGTAGCTGAAATACCGCATCCGCATATGAAAATTACCATCATGATATGGAACGAAAAATATATGATTAAAATGGAGTGCGGACAGTATGAACAGTATTATAAAATAAAAAAAGAAGATATAGGCTCATTAGAAAATGTTATAAAAATGATTGATGAAGAATTTCAGCAAAAAGTATTGGAACAATTTAAAATTATGAGTCAAAATTTTTTAAATGCTTGGAAAAAAAAGGCCTAATTTATTTTTTCTTTAATACATCACTTTCGCCCGGTATGCTTTGTTCTTTTAAATTTTGTTTTGATTTAAGATAATTAATAATTATAAATTCTGCCCCTTCGTCAGGACTTTTGGTAAAAGCCTCAATAAATTCTCCATTCGGTCCAATTAAGAAATAACTCGGCACGGCCTTAATGTTATAATCGTCTTTAAATTGACGTATGGAATTACAATGTAAAATTTTCCAATTGTACGATTTTGGAAGCATTTTTTTAAATAAATTTTCATCTCTATCAATCGATACAGAAATAAATTCAACTTTATTCCCCAATTTTTTTTGCAAGTTCTGAAACATCATTAATTGTTCCATGCACGAAGTACACCATGAAGTATATACTTGTAAATACACGTATTTTCCCCTAAAATCATTTAAAGAAACTATTTTACCGGTAGCATCAGGAAACGAAAAATATGGAGCAGGATTGTTTCGCTTAAAGCGAGTTAAAAGATAAATAATATTGGCAGCAATTTTTTTGTGTTCGTTAAAAGTACTTTTTTCTTTTATTTCGTTTAAAAAATAAATTATTCTTTGTGGATTAAAATCTTTGTTGTAATATATTTCTTGTAATCCTTTTAAAATAACCAATTCACGAATATTATCATATAGTAATAAACTGTCTTTACCCATTATGCTAAAAAGACTTCTGTAATTGTTTCCGGCATTGATAATTTGTTGAACATCTTTACCTTTTTTAGTGAGTGAAAAACGAAGTAAATGTTCTTCATAAAATTGATGGAACATGTTCATGTATTCCGGATGATGATATAGTACGGGTTTATTATCAAAATATTCGTTATAAATATTTTGTTTTTTTCGTTTGGCCATTATGTCAAGCGAACCAATGGCATAAAAAATATAGTTTTTTAGAAAAGTATTTTTTTCGTTTGAATATTCTTTGTTGAGCTGAGCTTTAAATTCTTTAAGCGGTTTATAAAGTGTTTTGCGTACAATATGCAAATAATTTTTTTCAATAAATTTATTGTAACGCTTATCAAATTCGGCTATTCTGAAATTTAATTCGTTTTTATCAGAATTTTCAATTTTTATGGGGATAAAGGTAGTATTTCCAACAGTAGGTAAAGTATCGGTTTGGGGAATGGTAATTTTATAATGTTTATTAGGTTCAACATATAAAAAAGCGTTTAAATCGTTTACTCTTAAAATTATTTTAGTTGTATAATTTAGATTAGCTTTTAAATTAAATTTTCCATTATTATCAACTTTGCATGTTGCTAAAAGCTTTTCACGATTACTTATATAATCTTCAATAATAATGGCATCAAGTTCTGTATTTTTAATTCCTTCTGCTTTTCCGCTAATACTTATTTCTGCAGCATTTAACGAAAAATAAAACAGTAAGAGTAAAATGGTTGTTGAAAATTTCATGGATTAAATTTTTACACCTTTTGGTAAAAATTGTTCAGCATTGCCACCGTGAATCAATATATCGCGTACGATGGTTGAACTAATAGCAGAGTATTTTGGTTCGGTAACTATAAATATGGTTTCAATATCGTTTGCCATACTTTTATTCATTTGAGCAATTGATTTTTCGTATTCAAAGTCATTCGGATTACGTAAGCCTCTTAATATATAAGAGGCTTTAATTTTTCTGCAAAAATTTATGGTTAATCCTGAATAGCTCATTATGCTAACTTTTTCTAAGTGTCCAAAAGCTTGTTTTAAATGAGATATACGCTGTTCAAGGCTAAACATATACTTTTTATTGGTGTTTTCACCAATGGCAATTATAATTTCATCAAATAAAGGTAATGCTCTTTCAACAATGGAGTAATGCCCAATAGTAATTGGGTCGAACGAACCAGGGAAAACAGCTTTTTTTATCATTTTAATATTGAGTAATAACGAAGATACGTTTTAAGATATTATTAAGCAATGTATTTTATTTTAGTTTTTTAAAAAAACTAAAATAAACATTACCATAGTTTCTAACTTCTACAAAATTTTTATGTCGGCTAAAATCGTTTTTTTTGCCGTGTTCTATAATTAATATTCCTTCTTCATTTAGAATATCAGTTAAAATTAAATCCGGTAAATCATTTAAATTTTTTAATTCGTATGGAGGGTCTGCAAAAATTAAATCATATTTACTCGAGCAGTTTGATAAAAATTTAAAAACGTCTTTACAAATTACATTTGGATTTTCGATATTCAATTCTTTTAATGTTTTGCGAATAAATAAACATTTTTTAGGATGATATTCAACGCATGTAATATTTGAACAGCCCCTCGAAATGGCTTCGTAACTAATGCTTCCGGTTCCTGAAAATAAATCAAGCATGGAAATATTTTCAAAATCAATTTTATGGTTTAGAATATTAAAAAGCGCTTCTTTAGCGAAATCGGTTGTTGGGCGTAGTTCGTCAAATATAGGGGCATTAATTCGTTTGCCTTTAAATTTACCGCCTACAATTCTCATTTAAAATTCTTGGTATTGATTAAGTAATGAGTAATAGAAATGTTCCGGTAATTCATTAAATTTATAAGAATACTCAATACTATTGTTTCTGTTAATAAATTTTACGTGTCGAATATATTTTTCTAATCGTTCGTAAATACTTGAATTTTTTAAAAGTTCTCCGCAAATCAAAACTTCTTGTTTATCTGGATTAATTGATAATTGCTCAAATACGTATAATAAATGAAACAGCAAATCATCTGCAGTGGTAAATTGAAATGTATTAATCAGTTCGGTTTGTTTATTATTAATGATAATTGTATCAAATTCGTTATTTCTAATATTGATAATTACGCTACGGTTTTCTTTATTTTTAAAATTATTTAAAAGTACATCACTTAAAATTTGTGTTTGGTGAAAATATTTTACTCCAATAAATTGATAATCAAAAAACGATTTTATTTTTTTATCCAAAGCAAAAATGCAATAGGCGCTCAAGTTTTTCATCGAAGCATATAGAATTTCATCATTTTCTGATAATTTACAATTTAATTGCAGATATTTTTTGGCAGCTTTGCTATCAAATAATGGAGTAGGCACGAATGTATATAGGCTGTTACATATTCCTAATGAAATTTTTTTGTATGGTTTTTTAAGCAATTGGTTTTGCTCAAAAATAATTTCCAACAAATTTATAAATGTAATTTCTTTAGCTTGTTCTTCAAGTCTATAATCTTTTAGTAGCAATTGTTTGCTATTAGTCCAATCTATTACCGAAAAACTAAATGAGGAATCTGTAATTTGGGCAGTTAAACAAAGTTGCTCAACAGCTTTTTGCTCAAAGCTTTCATCAACCAGTTCTGTATGTGCTTTTATTTTACTCCCAATTACCATTGGTTGATGGGTCTGTCATAGAACCAACTCTTAATCCATCGTCCAGCTTGATGCTGTGTTTATCAGTTTCCAAGCCTTTGTAAACACTTTTAAAAGGAGCAAAAACTTCAAAAACTTTTACTTTTACATTGTTTCGAGTAATTTCACCTGCATCAATTTCAAATTTGTCACCATCAGCATTTGGAATATATGGTAGCGAATCTAAATAAAAGTTTTTTCTATTAGCTAAATATGTAGCAGAGAAAACTGTATCAATTGCGGGAATGTAAATAGTATCTCTAATTACTTCACCTCTTGCAACAGCCAATGAATCTTCGGCATCACCAATTTGTTTAATAACTTGTATTTTACCGGTTTTAATCCAATTGATTAATTTATCAAAATCTTTGGCAAATTCACCATTGGCGTTTTTATATGCTAATTGAGCTGTTCTAATATCTTTTAAACGTTCAATAACTGCATCTCTTCTTTCTTTGGCTTTTTTTTCAAACTCTATACGCCCCATTATACTGTTATAAATCAGGTATGAAAGTACAACTATGGCAATGGCTAAAACAATTTGAATGATTGTTCTCATAATATTCGTTAATTATTACTTTATTTTTGTTTAGCTGCAAACCTACATGATTTTTTCCAAAATTGCACGTGTGGGGTTATTAATTTTATTTCATTTTTGATTTTCAGCTTAATTAAAACAATTACAACCGTTTATAATATTTAAAAAAATTAATATAAATCAAATTATCAAAGAAGTTTAATAAAAAGCATAGTACTTTTGTTTTTCATAAGTATTTTATGGAATTAGTGTCACGTATATATGAAGTTTTTAAAAGTTATTTTCCTTTTGAACCTACTACGGGGCAAAACGAAACAATGTATCGAGTTTCTGAATTTTTAGCCGATAAATCACAAAAAATTTTTGTATTAGCCGGTTATGCCGGTACCGGAAAAACAACTTTAGTGAGTGCTTTAGTGGAATTATTGCCTCATATTAAATATAAAAGCGTGTTATTAGCCCCAACCGGTAGAGCTGCAAAAGTACTGAGTAATTATTCACATAAAAAGGCCTTTACAATTCATAAATACATATATTTCACTGCCGGTGATGAAAGTGAAGTATATCAATCATTTAGTATAAAACCCAATAAAAATAATCATACCATATTTATTGTTGATGAAGCTTCAATGATTGGTGATAATGGAAGCGAATATAATTTACTGGAAGATTTAATTTCGTTTGTTTTTGAAGGTATAGATTGCAAACTAATACTTATAGGCGATAGTGCACAATTGCCACCGGTTGGAGCTACTGTAAGTCCGGCATTAAATGTTAAACAGCTTGAAAAAGATTATCATATTCCCGTAAAGTGGGGGGTATTAAAAGATGTAATGCGGCAAGAGCAAAACTCAGGAATACTTTTTAATGCCACACAACTTCGCTTACAGATTAAAGAAAAAAATGTTGATTTTCGTTTTATACTAAATGGCTTTAATGATATTAAAAAAATTTCCGGATTAGAGCTTCAAGATGAACTAAACAGTTGTTACAGCAAGTATGGTTATGAAGATACTTTAGTTATAACTCGAAATAATAAAAGAGCAAACTTATATAATCATCAAATAAGAGCAAGAATACGCTATTTTGAAGAAGAGCTATCGGCAGGAGATTTATTAATGGTTGTTAAAAATAATTATTTTTGGATACCTCCCAAATCAGGAATAGGTTTTATAGCCAATGGTGATACTATAGAAATTCAAAAAGTTAAAAATATTTATGATTTGTATGGGTTTAGATTTGCTGAGGTTAGGATAGTAATGCCTGATTATGAAGATATACCTTCTATAGATGTAACACTTTTATTAGATACTATAAATTCGGAAACTCCCGCTTTGAGCAATTTGCAACAACAAGAATTGTATAATCAGGTAATGCTTGATTTAATGCTTATACCCGATAAAAGCAGGCGCTACCGAGAATTAAAAAAAAATCCATATTACAATGCACTGCAGGTTAAATTTGCATATTCGGTAACTTGCCATAAAGCTCAAGGAGGACAATGGAAGGCTGTATTTATTGACCAGGGATACTTAAATAACGATATGTTAAATATAGAATATTTAAGATGGCTATATACTGCCATAACCAGAGCTACTGAAAAGGTATATCTTGTAAATTTTGATGAAAAGTTTTTTAATTAAATTTAAACAATGAAAAATTTTAAAAAATACTATGTTCTAAATGCTTCTCCCGATGAAGTTTATTCAGCACTTACCAATCCATTAAGTATTAAATTATGGACCAATGAAGAAGCAATAATGAGTACCGAACCGGGTACTGAATTTTCTATTTTTGGTGATAGCATTTGTGGTAGAAACATTGAATTTGAAGAAAATAAAAAAATTGTTCAACAATGGTATTTTGGCGAAGATTCCGAAAATTCAATAGTTACCATTAAATTACATCCTCATAAAAAAGGTACATCTGTAGAAGTAGATCACATCAATATTCCTGATGAAGCATACGAAGATATAGTAGATGGATGGGACAATATTTATTTTGGAAACTTAGAATATTTTTTCGATTAAAAATTAATGCATAATACTTGCAAATACATATGAATCACATTTATAAAATTATTTACTCATGAAAAATAAATTAATTTATTTAATATTCTTATTCACTACGGTATTACATTTAATTGCTCAAAACAAAACCGAAATACGTTTAACTCTTTATGATGGCAATTCTATTAGCGGAACTACTAAGCTTGATAAAATAATATTTAATACAGCTTATGGCAAATTAGATATTCCAATTAATCATGTTTCATTAATCAAAATTGGAATAGCTGAAGATGCTTCGCAAAAAGCTAATGTTATAAACCTGCTAAAACAATTAAATAATCCATCTGAATCAATTCGTAAAAACGCATACGAAAATTTAATAAAACTAAATGCAGGAGTAATACCAATTATTGAAAATGCAATTTATAATGATGCCAGTATCAATTCTTCTTCCTATTCCGATTATACAGTAGAATCTGTTCTATCAGAATTAAAAAGCACATATGGAATTGACGAATCAACAAGCATGCAAGATATAATAAGCATAGATGGAGAATATACCATAGGAGGTCGTTACGAATTCTCAAAAATTGATTTAACTACTGAATATGGAAATTTAGTAATACCAAGAGAAAAAATACGTTTAATTGAAATTTTATATTCGCAAGGAAATGATAATAATGATAAAGTTTTTAAACTAATGGGTTCAAAGCACATTAGTTCCAATAAAGATGGAGGATGGCTTAAAACAGGAATAATGGTTAAAAATGGTCAGCGTATAACTATTCTTGCTAACGGACAAGTTACATTTGCCAGTCTTTCCGGTTCTACCTATAAACCGGATGGTAAAATTGCAGGAAGTACAAATGCTGATGATATATTTGAAACCCTTGAAGGAGCTACTTATGGCGATGACTCATATTTAATGTACGGAAATGTGGTGTTTAAAATTGGCGAAAATGGTAAAATTCAAAAAGCTGGTACAAAATATTCAGGATTTGCCAAACAAACAGGAATGTTGTATTTATCTATTTATGAAACAGTTTATAACCCGGCTAATACAGGCTCATATAACGTAAAAGTTTCAGTTAAATAATTTTAGGAATAATTATTGTAATCAATCGTTTAAAATAATACCATGAAATTAAATTTCTTTTCAATTGTATTTATACTTGCAACATCAATATATGCGCAATCGCCTATTAAATATGTTTCACCCAGTAAAAAAGCTACTAAACTTTACGAAAGTGGGAAGCAATATTACGAAAGCAGTAACGATGATTTAGCCATTATTGATTTAGAAAAAGCTCTTAAAGAAGACCCTAAATATATTGACGTATATTTATTACTGGGATATATCTATAGCGATAAAGGTAAAAACAAAGAAGCCATAAATTCATTCAACAAAGTTATTGAGCTGGACGATTTAAATTACAAAGTATTACACTTTACACTCGGACGATTAAATTTTTTTGAAGGAAATTACGAAGCTGCAAAATCTTCCTATCTACAATATTTACAATATCCACGAGCTAATCCTGAAAATGTAATAATTGCAAAACGCGATTTGGCTTCGTGCGAATTTGCATTATATGCCATTAAAAATCCCGTACCCTTTAATCCCAAAAATTTAGGAGAAGGAGTAAATTCTGAGTTTGATGAATATTTTCCGTGTGTAACAGCCGATGACCAAACTATATTATTTACACGCTTATTAAAAGACGATCAAGTGTATGGAGGTAAGCAAGAAGATTTTTACATCAGTAAAAAAGAAAATGGAATTTGGCAAAAAGCATTAAACTTAGGAGCTCCTATTAATACTAAAAATAACGAAGGTGCGCCTACAATTTCGCCCGATGGTCAGCAAATAATTTTTGTGGCATGTCAAGGCATTGAAGGTTATGGTGTAGGACGCAAAGGTTTTGGAAGTTGCGATTTATTTTGGAGTAGAAAAAAAGGTAATAATTGGTCTGCGCCTGTTAACCTTATGGAACCTGTTAATAGCCGTAATTGGGAAACTCAACCCTCCATATCATCTGATGGTAAAACATTATATTTTATAAGAGGTATAGTAACTCGCGAGGGTATAAAAGAACAAGATATTTATACTTCTGTTAGAAATGACGATGGAACATGGAGCACACCCGTAAAGCTAAGCAATAAAATAAATACACCGGGCAGAGAAGAATCTGTATTTATTCATCCTGATGGAAATACCTTATATTTTTCTTCCGATGGGCACATTGGTATGGGCGGTTTAGATATTTATGTTTCTAGAAAAGACGAAAAAGGAGAATGGAGTATACCTGTAAATTTGGGATATCCAATAAATACCCACAATGACGAAAACAGTTTATTGGTTTCTGCAGATGGCAAATTGGCATATTTTGCATCCGATAGAGCAGGTGGCTTTGGCGGTTTAGATTTGTATAGTTTTGAACTGCCTGAAAATGTACGACCTGAAATTGTTTCGTATATGAAAGGTAAAGTATATGATGCAGAAAATAAAAATCCATTGGAAGCCAATTTTCAATTAATTGATTTATCATCAGGGAAAGTAATAGTGGAGGCTCTTTCTAATCCGGGCAATGGAGAGTTTTTGGTATGCTTACCGGCTAATAAGAATTATGCTTTAAATGTTTCTAAAAACGGCTATCTATTTTTCTCTGAAAATTTTTCGTTAAAAGAAGGAGGAACAAATTTACAACCCATTAAAAAAGACATTCCATTAAGTCCGATTAAAGAAGGCGAAAAAGTAGTTTTAAAAAATGTATTTTTCGAAACAGCTAAGTTTGATTTAAAGGAAGAATCAAAAATAGAATTGGATAAATTGGTAAATTTTTTACAAAAAAATCCAACTCTTAAAATTGAAATAAGTGGTCATACCGATAATCAAGGAGATAAAAAAAGCAATATTACTTTATCTGAAAACAGAAGTAAAGCTGTAACAAATTACTTAATTAGCAAAGGCATAGCTGCAGAAAGATTATCTTCAAAAGGATATGGTGATACATTACCCGTAGCTGATAATAATACACCCGAAGGTAGAAGTTTAAACAGAAGGACAGAATTTAAAATTATTTCTAAATAGCATTAATGAATAAAAAGTTATTCCTGATAATTAGTGTTATAACATTAATTTCAACTTTCTTTTCATTTGCATTTATTAAAAACGAACAAGTTGAAAAAGACTTGGAAATTTTTTCTGCTTTTTATCGCACCCTTAATGAACATTATGTTGATTCAATTCATAGCGATAAATTAATCAAAAGAGTTATTGATGCTACTGTAAAATTATTAGATCCGTTTACTGTTTTTTATGATGCAGAACAAACCAAAGAAAGAGAAAAAGCATGGTTAGGAATACAATATGCCGGTATTGGTGCTACTATTCAACAATTTGACAGCTTAGTGTATATAACAGAATTATTAGATACATATCCTGCCCAAAAAGCCGGATTAAAAATTGGAGATGCTTTTATAAAGATTAATGATACATTAGTTACGGGAAAGGATGTTGCTACGGTACGAAGCAAATTAATAGGGCTTAAAGATACGCCTGTAAAAGTTGAGATAAAAAGAAACAATAATATTTATTCATTTAATTTAATTCGTCAAGAAGTTGTAAGCCCTGCAATTGACATAGCTTATGTTGATGAAAATGGGAAAGGGTATATTCGATTAAATCATTTTTTAAAAAATTCATCTAATTTATTTAAACAAGAATTATTAAAACTTAAACAAAAAAATCTAAACCATTTAATTATTGATTTACGATGGAATAGTGGAGGTATTGTAGAAGAAACAGTGGCTATTTTAAGTAATTTTTTACCGGCAAAAACCGAAGTATGCTTTTTAAAAGGTTTTCATAAAGACGCCAATTATTCTTACTACACAGAAAATACAGATGGTGATACTTTATTGCCAATTACATTGCTAATTAGTAATCAAACCATATCTGCAGGCGAAATATTTGCAGGAGCATTGCAAGACTTAGATAGAGCTAAAATTATTGGAGAGCGAAGTTATGGAAAAGGATTGGTTCAAGGTACACGCTTTCCGGGATATGGAACCAGTTTGTATGTTACAGCTGCCCGATATTTTACACCAAGCGGAAGATGCATTCAAGAAATAAAGTATGCAAGCGATATAACCTC
Organism: Bacteroidia bacterium; assembly: GCA_046299555.1. Taxonomy (GTDB): domain Bacteria; phylum Bacteroidota; class Bacteroidia; order JACCXN01; family JACCXN01; genus CALKJP01. The sequence goes on along the minus strand of JBKBHS010000002.1, from coordinate 322,877 downwards.
TGTTACATATAACGATACATTAAAAACATTTCATACAAAAAAAGGTAAGTTAGTGAAATCCGGTGCTGGTATTGAGCCTGACCTGCATTATAAACAAGAATCAAAATTAAATTTCAAACAAATTTTTTCAGAAAAAGAATTGTTTTTTTATTTGAATAATATTTTTGAAGACTATTGTCAATCAAAAGATACAGCTCTTTTTTTTGAAAGAGAAATTCAAAAACTAATCAAATATATCGGTACAAATCATTATTTAATAAAGCACGATGCAGATAGTGAATTAACCCGCTTTGAAGCTAGAATGAAGGAAATTTTAAATAATAACATATATTCTAAAGAGATAGCAACACTTAAAAGAAAAATTAATTTGGAAAAACTCGCACTATTAAAAAAATCTAAGAATGAATTAAAAACAGAACTTCAAGCGCAAATGATAAAAAGAAAGTATGGTAAGCTTCAAGAAGAAATGTTTAGAATTAAAAACGATTCAATATTTACATTGATTAAATAAATTATTCAATTAAAAATCTGCTTAGTTCTTTTTTCCAGCTTTCTTCTACAGGGATAGATTTTTGTTCAATGTAATTAAAAGCTACTAACACCGAAGAGCCTTTTGCAGCAAGTATTTTAGAAGGATAATTTACTTTAAATACGCGATATGCCAATTCAAAACTTTTATTCCCAATTTTAGTACAATAGGTTTCAATTTCTACTTTATCTTCCAATAATATCGGAACCAAAAAATCTACTTCGGTTTTTGCAAGTATCAGTCCTTTATGTTTCCAATCTAAATCTTTAATATGCTTAAATTCATCTTCAAAAAACTGCATGCGTGCAATTTCGAAATAAGTTAAATACTTTGCATTATTTACATGTCCTAATTTATCAATATCAGCAAATCGAACTTGAATTTTTGAAGTATGAAATTTAGCCATCTTTAATGTTTAATTTTATCTAACTGCGAATAAACAGAATTGTTACTTTTAAATTCAGGAACCATTTTTTTCATTTGTTCTACAATGGCAAAATTATCTTGTTTTTCAAATAAACTTATCAGTTTTTCTGTGTCTTTATTAATAGTTTCTAAAGGTTCTGTACTCACTTTTGCAATTAATATTTGTTTATGATGTGTGGGCAAATTATTTTCTCCAGCAGTTAATAGCTCTTCGTATAATTTTTCTCCGGGTCGTAACCCGGTATAAACTATTTTAATGTCTTTATCTAATTCTAGTCCTGATAACTTTATCATTTTTTTAGCTAAATCAACAATTTTTACAGATTGTCCCATATCGAAAATAAACACTTCGCCTCCATTACCCATTGCTCCTGCTTCTAAAACTAATTGACAGGCTTCGGGGATGGTCATAAAATAACGCGTAATTTCAGGGTGTGTAATGGTTATAGGACCACCTTTTTCAATTTGTCGTCTGAATAAAGTAATAACTGAACCATTGGAGCCTAATACATTTCCAAAGCGTGTAGTAATAAATTTAGTTTGTGAATGCTCGTTTAGTGATTGTACATATTTTTCGGCAATTCGTTTAGATGCACCCATTACACTCGAAGGGTTAACTGCTTTATCGGTAGATATTAAAACAAATTTTTCGCAATGATATTTATGAGCTAAATCAGCAACAACTTTTGTCCCTAAAACATTGGTTAATACAGCTTCTGACGGGTTTAGTTCCATTAGTGGAACATGCTTATAAGCTGCAGCATGAAATACAATTTGCGGACGAAAAGTTTTAAAAACATTTTCCATTCGCTCCGAATGTTTTATATCGCCAATTACAGCTTCAAATTGCTGTTGATTATATTTTTCGTTTAATTCGAGTTCGAGTTCAAACAAAGGTGTTTCGGCTTGGTCGAGCAGAATTATTTTTTTTGGATTAAATCGCAAGGCTTGTCTTACAATTTCGCTACCTATCGAGCCTGCGGCTCCGGTTACTAATACCACCTTATCTTTTATTTGCTTGCTAATAGCAGCATAATCTAATTGAATCGGATCTCTTTCTAAAAGATCTTCGATTTTAATTTTCTTAATTTGTTTAAAGCTTAATTCTCCATTTATCCATTTATCAACAGGAGGAACATTAAGTACTTTAACATTGTGTTGTAAAGCCGTTTCAATAATTTCTTTTTTTCTTTCCGCACTTAATTGTTGAACCGAAATAATTAAGTGTGCTACATCGTTTTTTGCTAAAATTTCTCCTAATTTGTTTGACGAAAATATTTCTGCACCTTCAATTTTTTTACCTTGTTTTTTTACATCATCATCAATAAAAGCAATTACATTGTATCGGCTTCGTGCATCTCGGTCAATTGCACGTTTTGTAATTACTCCCGATTCGCCTGCACCAAAAATTACAACATTTCGTTTTTCGCTTTTAGGATTTTTAATTTCTGAATAAAGAACTTTTATAATTATTCTAAAGGTAATCATTAAGAATACCGTTGCCATGTATTCTATAATTACGATTGAAAACGGTAAAATAAATTCTCCAATTACAAAATAATAACTTATAATATTGATGCCAACAAATAATAAAGTAGTTATGGTATTAACCATAAATATGCGTTGTGCATCTTTACTTCCGGTGTATCGAACTATTCCTGCATAAGTTTTACCAATTATAAAACTGAGAGCTCTTATGCTTGGAATGATAATTAAATTTAATTTAAGTAAATAATAAACACCTAATGGAATTTTAAAATTAAACCTAAGCATAAAAGCTAATAATACAGCCAGTATGCAAAAGCTTAAATCAATTAAAAAAATTATCCAGCGAGGAGTATTAGTTTGTGGAAAATACATGAATGACTAATATTGTTCTTTTTCGTTTGGAAAATCAAGTGTTTTTACATCATTAATATATTTATCTACAGCAGCATTTATTTGCTCGCTTAAATTCAAATATCTTCTTAAAAAGCGTGGACTAAAATCGGTGTTCAATCCAAGCATATCATGCAGTACTAAAACTTGACCATCTACACCATTGCCGGCTCCAATTCCAATTGTTGGAATTGAAATTTCTTGAGCAACTTGCGTAGCTAATTTGGCAGGAATTTTTTCCAATACAATGGCAAAACATCCTATTTCTTCCAATAAATGTGCATCTTCAAGCAATCGCTTTGCTTCTTCTTCTTCAGTTGCTCTAACAGAATATGTACCGTATTTATAAATAGATTGCGGAGTTAATCCTAAATGTCCCATTACAGGAATTCCTGCAGATAATATTCGAATGATAGATTCTTTTATTTCTCGCCCACCTTCTAATTTTACAGCATGTGCTCCTGATTCTTTCATAATACGTATTGCTGAATTAAGCGCTTCTTTAGAATTACCTTGATAAGAACCAAAAGGCAAATCTACCACTACTAAGGCTCTATTAACGGCTCGTATTACAGATGAGGCATGATAAATCATTTGGTCTAAAGTAATCGGTAGGGTAGTTTCATGCCCTGCCATAACATTAGAAGCAGAATCTCCCACTAAAATTACATCAATACCAGCTTTATCTATAATTCCTGCCAATGTATAATCATAGGCAGTTAGCATGGCAATTTTTTCCCCTCTACGCTTCATTTCTTGAAGCACATGGGTTGTTATCTTTTTAAATTCTTTTTTGGAAACCGACATTGTTATTAAATATATTAAGCTGCAAATCTACAATATTTCAACGGGTACTTAAAAAGATATTTCTATCGCTAATTTTGCCTCACATTTTTTTATAGATTTGTAAGCTTTTAATAAAGTTTAATGTAATGAAAAAAATATTATTTTACCTACTTGGTTCTATTGCACTTATTAGCTCTTGCAGCACTGATTTAGATGTTTTAGCACCTTACAAAGATATTACGTCTGTATATGGCATTTTAAGTCAAAACGATAATATCCATTTTATAAGAATAAATAAGGCATTCTTAGGACAAGCAGATGCGTCTGTTATGGCTCAAGTTCCAGATTCTTCTCAATACCCTGTTGATGCATTGGAAGTAAGAATTTTTGAGTATGACGATAAAAATAATCAAAAACGTGTTTTTTTATTAAAAGATACCATTATTACCAATAAAGAGTCAGGATATTTTTATTCACCCAATCAATTAGTATATTATTTTACAACCGATACCAACGCTAAACTAAATCAAGATTATTCCTATTTATTGGAAATTAAAAACAAGCTTAACGGTCAAACAATTTATTCCAGCTATGACGATAAGCAAAATAAGCCTTTGCCGATTAAATTGATTAACAGCTTTAATATTATAAATCCAATGAATAATCCGGCTGCAGCTATTTCATTTTATGCAGCAACAAAACAAAGCGATTATACTATAAAATGGACTTCAGCCAAAGATGGTTTGATGTATGATTTATACATGAACATGCAATATATTGCCGTTAATAAAAATTCAAATGATTCGATTAGAAATACAATTACTTGGAAATTTGCTAAAATAAACGGAATAGATTTAAACGGAACCAGAGATTTGGAATATAAAATTACTCCTGATATTTTTTATGATAAAGTTATTAACGAATTAGTGGCAAAAAATTATACTAAAGACAATTATTTTATTGTATTAGATACCTTAAATTTTAGATGGGATGTTGCCGGAGAAGATTTAGCAACTTATATCCAAGTGGCCGACCCGGGAACAAGTATTATACAAGAAAGACCGGTTTTTTCCAATGTAAGAGTTCAAACCAAAGAGGGTAAAACTGAAAAAGCTATTGGAATATTTTCTTCAAGATATAGTCAATATGTTTTTGAAAGAGCCATAAATAGAGATACCGCTCGCGAAATTAAAAGATTAGCAACCGATAAAAATATTGAAGTAACACGAGTTAGATTATATACTCCAACATTACAAATCATCGATATATAGAATTATGTTATGTCTTTTTGGCATAAAAATTAATTCAATATATATAAAATGGCAGTATTCATTTACTGCCATTTTTGTTATATGACAACTTTGTCAGATTAAAATTGAATATTTATAATGGCATAATGATTGAAAAGATATAAAGCAATTAAAAATTAATGTTTAAACAAAAAAAACTAATTATTTATGGGCAAAATAATAGGAATAGATTTAGGAACAACCAACTCGTGCGTTGCTGTAATGGAAGGAAATGAACCGGTTGTAATTCCTAATAGCGAAGGTAAAAGAACAACACCTTCGGTAGTAGCATTTTTAAAAGATGGAGAACGTAAAGTAGGCGATCCTGCTAAACGTCAAGCAATCACTAACCCTAAAAATACCATTTACTCCATCAAAAGATTTATGGGGTTAAACTTTGACGAAAGCAGAAAAGAAGCTGAAAAAGTTCCATACGAAGTTGTAAAAGGAGACAACAATACTCCAAGAGTAAAAATTGATGATAGATTATACACTCCACAAGAAATTTCTGCCATGATTCTTCAAAAAATGAAGAAAACTGCAGAAGATTATCTTGGTCAAGAAGTTACCGAAGCCGTTATTACAGTACCGGCATACTTTAACGATGCTCAACGCCAAGCTACAAAAGAAGCGGGCGAAATAGCAGGTTTAAAAGTGCGCAGAATTATAAACGAGCCAACTGCTGCGGCATTAGCTTATGGCTTAGATAAGAAAAGCCAAGACATGAAAATAGTGGTGTTCGACTGCGGTGGCGGTACACATGACGTATCCGTACTTGAATTAGGTGATGGAGTTTTTGAAGTAAAATCAACCGATGGTGATACACACTTAGGAGGTGATGATTTTGACCAACGCATTATTGACTGGTTGGCAGAAGAATTTAAAGCTGATGAAGGCGTTGATTTGCGTCAAGATCCAATGGCTCTTCAAAGATTAAAAGAAGCAGCCGAAAAAGCTAAAATAGAGCTTTCAAGCACTACTTCAACCGAAATTAACTTGCCATACATTATGCCTGTTAATGGTATACCTAAGCACTTGGTAAAAACCTTAACACGCGCTAAGTTTGAGCAATTGGTTGACGATTTAATTAAACGTACAATAGAACCATGTAAATCTGCTTTAAAAAATGCAGGTTTAACCGTAAAAGACATTAACGAAGTAATTTTAGTTGGTGGTTCTACTCGTATTCCGGCAATACAAAAAGCTGTTGAAGAATTTTTTGGAAAAGCTCCTTCAAAAGGGGTAAATCCTGATGAAGTAGTAGCTATAGGTGCTGCAATTCAAGGTGGTGTATTAACCGGTGAAGTAAAAGATGTATTGTTGTTAGACGTTACTCCTCTTTCATTAGGTATTGAAACCTTAGGTGGTGTAATGACTAAATTAATCGAAGCTAATACAACAATACCTACTAAGCGCTCTGAAATATTTTCAACTGCAGCCGATAATCAACCATCTGTTCAAATTGTGGTATATCAAGGAGAACGTCCGATGGCTAAAGACAATCGTAAGCTTGGTGAATTTATATTAGATGGAATACCACCGGCACCACGAGGAGTACCTCAAATTGAAGTTACTTTTGATATTGATGCCAACGGTATATTAAATGTTTCGGCTAAAGATAAAGCTACCGGAAAATCGCACAACATACGTATCGAAGCGGGTTCAGGTTTATCTCAAGAAGAAATTGAACGTATGAAGCGCGAAGCAGAAGCAAATGCTGAGGCTGATAGAAAGAAAAAAGAAGAAGTTGAAAAATTAAATAATGCCGACTCTTTAATTTTCCAATCAGAAAAACAATTAAAAGAGTTTGGAGATAAAATACCGGCTGAGAAAAAATCGGCTATCGAATCTGCCTTAGCTCAGTTAAAATCAGCTCATGCTTCTAAAGATTTAGCAGGCATTGATGCTGCAACAGCCAGCTTAAATGCTGCATGGCAAGCAGCTTCGCAAGATATGTATAATGCACAACAACAAGCCGGAGCTGACTCAAATCAAAACGGAAGTGGTAGCAGCGGGCAAGCTAAGTCTGACTCTGAAGTAACTGATGTTGATTTTGAAGAAGTAAAGTAAATTTAAATTAATTATCATTTTAGGCTGTATCTTTTATGGTACAGCCTTTTTTGTTTACAAAAATTTTAGATAAAGAATAAAGAATAAGGGATTACCATTGATTATTTTTTATCTCTGATTTCCTTATTTGTATTGTCATAATGGTCATAAACAGTTTTAATAAAACTCAATATTAAGCCCAAACCAATTAAAATATAAATCATATTAAATATTTATCCGGCATTGGTTTGAGGATAAAAATCACCGTATCCAATAGTGGTTAAGATTACAATACTAAAATATAAGGCATCAATTAATCGCTATTCTTTTAATAATTAAAAGCAATTGTTCCAATTCCTAAAACAATGATTGTTGTAAATAAAAGTTCATGATAATCCTTAATCTTTAAAAAAATCAATCATAGCTCTCCAAATTAACATGTTTATTATGTTTTAAATGAATGATTTATTAAAATTAATTTTGCAGCAAATCTATTTATTTTGATATTTAAAACTCATTAAGCAATAAATATTATGAATTACATTTTATTTGATGATTTAAGCCGTAACAATTTATTACCTTTAACCTTTTCTCGTCCTGTTGCTTCAATTCGAATAGGCATATTAACTATTTCTGAAAAATGGGAAAAATATTTAAAGTTAAAGCCAAGTTATCTTACTCAAGATTATCTTTCATTACGTTATAAATTAATCTCCGGAGCCAATAATGTATTAATTAACGGGTGTATTTGCCCCAATGACGTTCTTTTAGAAAAAATTCATTCGCTTAAAGAACATGAAATGCTTGTTAAAGGAGAAATGATTATTGCTTTTAATGCCTCTGAATCCAAAGTGCATAAAATTGCGACCAAAGGAATGCTTTTAAACGAAGATGAAGAAATTAAAGACTATAGAAAAATTGAGTTTGAAGGCGAAATTTTATCCGTTCGTAATCTTTGGGATATATTTAGTAAAAACGGACAAGCCATTGCTGATGATTTTTCATTATTGGTAAAAGGAAAAATTTCACAACCAATTAGTTCAACCAATCAAGTTATAGCTCCACAAAATATTTTTTTAGAAGAAGGAGCAAAAGTGGAATGCTCCATTTTAAATGCTAAAGACGCATTTATTTACATTGGTAAAGATGCTGAAATTATGGAAGGCTCTATTGTTAGAGGTTCCTTAGCATTGTGCGAACATGCACAATTAAAATTGGGAGCTAAAATTTATGGTCCAACAACAATTGGTCCTTATTCAAAAGTAGGAGGTGAGGTAAATAATTCAGTAATTTTTGGATATTCCAACAAAGCCCACGATGGTTTCTTAGGAAATGCTGTATTGGGCGAATGGTGTAATATTGGCGCTGATAGTAACAACTCAAATTTAAAAAACGATTATTCAGAAGTAAAAATATGGGATTATTCCAAAAAAGCTTTTAAAGCAACAGGTCTTCAATTTTGCGGATTAATTATGGCCGATCATTCAAAATGCGGAATAAATACCATGTTTAATACCGGTACAGTGGTTGGGTTTAGTTCTAATATATTTGGCAGCGGGTTTCCACGAAATTTTATACCGTCATTTTCTTGGGGAGGTGCTGCCGGATTTACTACTTATAAAGTGGAAAAAGCTATTGAAGTTGCAAAATTGGTTATGGCTCGCAGAAATATTACTTTTGATGACGCAGAAAAAGCTATATTTCTAAAGGTTTTTGAACTCGACCATTTCGAATAGTCATTTTGACAGGTTTATTCTCTTGGCATAATGATTGAGTTACTATAATCTGAATTTTTTTTTGAATATCCTTAATAAAGTCTATTAATTTAATTATCAATTTTTTTAAAAAATATTAAGGATATTTCAACATACAATTAATTTAAAATAAACTGAAAAAAATACAGAATGAAAGATTTTTTTGACATATATCCATTTAAGCTTAGCACTATAATAAACGAAGATTCAGAGCTAATTCCATTACTCTCGAGCGAAGAAGAAGAGCAAATGAATAGCGAACAAACTCCTGAAACACTTCCTATACTTCCATTAAGAAATACTGTATTGTTTCCGGGAGTAGTTATACCTATTACGGTTGGACGCGATAAATCGATTAAATTAATAAACGATGCATATGCATCTGATAGAATTATTGGAGTTGTTGCTCAAAAAAACGATAAAGTAGAAGATCCTACTCCTGCCGATTTGCATGAAATAGGTACCATAGCTCAAATAATAAAATTATTAAGAATGCCTGATGGCAGTACAACTGTCATTATCCAAGGAAAAAAGCGTTTTAAACTGCATGATGTTATTCAAACGGAGCCTTATATAAAAGCTAATGTATTATCGTTTGAAGAATTACGCCCTCCCAAAGGAGATAAAGAATTTGAAGCCATCGTGTCTTCATTAAAAGACATGGCATTGCAAATTATTTCGCAGTCACCAAACATACCTACCGAAGCTTCATTTGCCATTAAAAATATAGAAAGTGCACCATTTTTAGTCAACTTCATATCTTCTAACATGAATGCTTCCATGAGTGAAAAGCAAAAAATGTTAGAAGTGGCCAATTTACGCGAACGAGCAACCATGTTGTTGGAGTTACTATCCAAAGAATTACAATTATTAGAGCTTAAAAACGAGATCCAATCGAAAGTAAAACACGATATGGATCGCCAACAACGTGAATATTTCCTGCATCAGCAAATGAAAACCATTCAAGATGAATTAGGAGGTAGTCCTAATGAACAGGAAATAAAAGAAATGCGCGAAAAAGCCACTCAAAAAAAATGGAGCAAAGAAATAGCCGAACATTTTAATAAAGAATTGGATAAATTACAGCGAATCAATCCTGTTTCAGCCGAATATTCCGTACAAATCAATTATTTAGATACACTTTTAGCTTTACCTTGGAATGAATATACCAAAGATCGTTTTGACTTAAAACGTGCAAAGAAAATTTTAGACCGCGACCATTTTGGCATGGAAAAGATAAAGGAGCGAATTTTAGAACATTTAGCCGTTTTAAAACTTAAGAAAAATATGAAAGCTCCAATACTTTGCCTTTATGGACCTCCGGGAGTTGGTAAAACTTCGTTAGGTAAATCAATTGCCGAAGCATTGGGAAGAAAATATGTTCGTATGTCCTTAGGTGGATTACGCGATGAAGCAGAAATAAGAGGACACCGAAAAACCTACATAGGAGCCATGCCGGGTAGGATAATTCAAAATATTAAAAAAGCAGGTTCATCAAATCCGGTATTTATTTTAGATGAAATAGATAAATTAAGTCGCGATGCACATGGCGATCCATCATCTGCATTGCTCGAAGTGTTAGACCCTGAACAAAACAATGCGTTTTATGATAATTTTTTAGAATTAGATTACGATTTAAGCAAAGTAATGTTTATAGCTACGGCAAATTCACTATCTACCATTCAACCTGCATTGTTAGACAGAATGGAAGTTATTGAACTTACCGGATATGCATTAGAAGAAAAACTACAAATTGCTAAAAAGCATTTATTACCTAAACAATTAATTGAGCATGGATTAAAAGAAAAAGACTTACAATTAAGCGATGCTGTTTTAGAAAAAATTATATCTGAATATACTTCCGAATCAGGTGTTAGAGCGCTTGAAAAACGAATAGCCAAATTAGTGCGCCATATTGCTAAAAGTGTGGCAATGGGCGAAAAGTATAATAAAACAATAAAAGAATCCGACTTAGTTAAAATTTTTGGCCCTGCACACGAAAAAGATAAATACCAAGGAAATAATGTAGCAGGTGTTGTTACAGGATTGGCATGGACCTCCGTAGGGGGCGACATTTTATTTATCGAAGCCGGATTAAGCAAAGGAAAAGGTAAACTTACGCTAACCGGAAATTTAGGAGATGTAATGAAAGAATCGGCAGTACTTGCCATGGAATATTTAAAAGCCCATAGTTCACTTATTGATTTAGATGACGATGTGTTTGAAAAATGGAATGTGCATGTGCATGTACCCGAAGGGGCTGTGCCGAAAGATGGACCAAGTGCCGGAATTACCATATTAACAGCAATAGCATCAGCGTTTACACAACGCAAGGTTCGCTCTCATATTGCAATGACTGGCGAAATAACTCTAAGGGGAAAAGTTTTACCGGTAGGAGGTATTAAAGAAAAAATTTTAGCAGCAAAGCGTGCCGGAATTAAAGAAATTATTCTTTCTGCTGATAATAAAAAAGATGTGTTGGATATAAATCCAAACTATATTAAAGGCTTAAAATTTATTTATGTAAAAGAAATGCACGAAGTATTGCGCCATGCATTATTAAAAGAAAAAGTAAAAGATGCTTTAAAAGTAGCATAAATTCTAAAGACGCTTTAGCAATAAGCGTGGTTAACTTATTGCGGTTTTTTAAGTGTTAACCAACAGCGCCCTTCCATTTTGGATGGGCGTTTGTTTTTTTGATAAATTATTATAAATTAGCTTAGTAATCTTTAAATATTTTTTTATGAAAAAGATTTTATTTCCGTTGCTTACAATTTTAAGTATTCATGTTTATGGGCAGAGTTATTATGTGCCTTATACCATAAATGATAATTTTCATCTTTATGCATCTTCGTGCGATATTAAAAATAATAAATTTAAAGGTGTTCTCAATTACTTGGATTTTAATAATAGTAAACATTCAATAATCTTATTAGATGAAGATGTTAACACAAATCAAAAACAATTTAAAAAAATATCAATAATTAATAATTTATTTTATTTATATGATTTTAATTCTACAATTAAACAAATAAATGATTCAACTTCGTATATTTTATTAAATGCCTATGATAATTCAATAAATGATAATGAGGGTTATATTTTAATTAAGTTAATCAATAATCAAATCGTTAATTCAACATTTTTAAAGATTAATCATAATAATATGAATTATTCGGATCATAAAATTTTAGAGCACAATAATAATTTATATATTCTTTTTAGCTTTCATAATGGAGCATTTATCGTAAAGTTAGATAAATATACATTTTCAGAAATTTGGGTAAAAAGTTTAACATGCAACGAAAATAAAACTCCTGGATTTGACATAAAAATCACAACTAATGAAGATATTATTGGTGTAATGAAAGATTTAAATTCTTTATGTGTATTCAAAATTAATTCAAATGGTAATCTGATTTGGTCAAAATCATTTGGAAATAATTTTTCTTACAGGCATGGGAAGTCAATTTTTATAGATAATAATAATTTTTTAATTGCAGGTTCAATGAATATGGTAGCACCTTTAGGCTTATTTGAATATTTATTTTTTTCAAAATTTGATTTGAATAATGGAAATTTAATAGAATCTAAAATAATGCAATCAAATGCAAATTATTTACTTGGAACAATTAATTTACAATATGAAAATAACAATTTCTATTATTTAGCAGATTTTATAAATTATGATACAACCTATACAAATATGAATATTAGAAAGGGGGTTGGAAAATTTAATTTTAATAATAATGCTTCCTCTTTAATTTTTTATAGTTTAAATGATACTAATTACACATATTCATATCCTTCATTTTATTCTGGAGGAAATAAGTATTGTATTTCTAATAATTTTTTTTATGTGTTTGATAATTTTGAAAAAAAGGAAGCAATTAATTATAATATACCATATTTTCTTAAAATATCTAATGATTTAAATTTTAGTTGCTACAAAACAGATAGTACAATAAATTTTGTATCAGATACTAATTTATTTAACTCAGAAGTTATCAGCAACACATTATTAATTCAAAATTCTTCTATAACGCAGTTTCCTATATCATTATCTGTAGAAAATTTTTCATTACCCACAAGCGATTTATGCCCTCTACTGAGTATTAATTCGGATATACAAACCCTATCAGAAATTTCGGTTTACCCAAATCCCGCAAATGATAAAGTTTATTTCAATATTCCTGATTTTAATAATCAACCATTAGAAATAGAAATTATCGATTTTTCCGGAAGAACTATCAAAAAAGAATATACAATGCTATCTAATAATTATATTGATGTTAACCATTTAAATAATGGCGTTTATTTTCTTAGAATTTCTTCGAATAACCAAATTTTATACTCAAATAAGTTGTTGATTCATAGATAGTATAACTTGTTTTAAAAACTTTTTAAACCTCCATTTCGGAGGTTTTTTTGTACATACAAAAATTGATTTGAATATACCCTTCTAAGGCTTATATTTGCAAGTTTACAAAAGCTTTCAACCATGCAAGAACAAACACCTTACGTTCCAAAAAATAAAATCAGAATTGTTACCGCAGCTTCATTGTTCGATGGGCACGATGCTGCCATAAACATCATGCGCAGAATTATCCAATCAACCGGTTGCGAAGTTATACACTTGGGTCACGATAGAAGTGTAGAAGAGGTGGTAAATTGCGCTATTGAAGAAGATGCTCATGCCATTGCCATGACCAGTTATCAAGGTGGTCACATGGAATATTTTAAATACATGTATGATTTATTGAAAGAAAAAGGAGCGTCTAATATTAAAATTTTTGGTGGAGGAGGGGGAACTATTTTACCATCCGAAATTGAAGAACTTCACAAATATGGCATTGCACGAATATACCATCCTGATGACGGACGTGCCATGGGATTGCAAGGAATGATAAATGATTTAGTTCAAAAGTGCGATAGCCCAACCCCATCCCTTCCCAATGGTAAGGGGGTTTTAAAAGAACTTCAATCAAAAAATAAAGGTGTAATTGCTCGTCTTATTTCAATAGCGGAAAATAGAGAAGAAGAATTTAAAAAATTATTTGCTGAAATTTCAAAAAACTTAAAAGTCACCCCATCAGGGAGGTTGGAGGGGCCTCCTGTACTTGGAATTACAGGAACAGGCGGAGCCGGAAAATCCAGTATGGTAGATGAATTAGTACGCAGATTTTTATTGGATTTTCCTGATAAACACATCGGAATAATTTCAGTTGACCCAAGTAAGCGCAAAACGGGCGGTGCCTTATTGGGCGATAGAATTCGTATGAACTCCATTCGTAATGAGCGTGTTTATATGCGTTCATTAGCTACTCGTCAGAGTAATTTGGCTCTAAGCAAATACGTAGGAGATGCAGTTAATGTACTAAAAGCTGCAGGCTTTGATTTAATTATTTTAGAAACATCCGGAATTGGACAAAGCGATACAGAAATATTAGACTACAGCGATGTTTCGCTATATATTATGACACCCGAATTTGGAGCAGCTACCCAGTTAGAAAAAATCGATATGCTCGATTTTGCCGATATAGTAGCCATCAATAAATTTGACAAACGTGGTGCTTTAGATGCCTTACGCGATGTGAAAAAACAATATAAGCGAAATCATCAATTATGGGATGCTAATGATGATGATTTACCTGTTTATGGTACCATCGCATCACAGTTTAATGATCCGGGTACAAACACACTCTACAAAGCGGTAATGGATAAAATTGTTGAAAAAACAGGAGCCGATTTAAAATCAAAATTTACCATTACCAAAGAAATGTCGGAGAAAATATTTATTATTCCACCGTCTCGTACACGTTATCTATCAGAAATTTCAGAAAATAATCGTAAATATAATGAATGGGTAAACAAACAAGCCGAAATTGCAGAAAAATTATATGCTATCCATAAAACTATAGAAACGCTGGGTAAAGCAGATGATTCCATTAAAAAGGTATTGAGTGCAGAGTTTGATAGAATTAAATTAGATTTAGATCCGCACAATTGGGAAATAATTCAACAGTGGCCAAACAAGGTAAAACTTTATAAAGACGAATATTACATTTTTAAAGTACGCGATAAAGAAATAAAAGTTAAAACACATACCGAATCGCTAGCACATACACAAATTCCAAAGGTTGTAACACCTCGTTACAAAGCATGGGGTGAATTATTGCGTTGGGTATTGCAAGAAAACGTTCCCGGAGAATTTCCTTACACAGCTGGAATTTATCCGTTTAAACGCGAAGGAGAAGATCCAACCCGTATGTTTGCCGGAGAAGGTGGACCGGAACGTACCAACAAGCGTTTTCACTATGTAAGTTTAGGAATGCCCGCTAAGCGACTTTCTACAGCATTTGATAGTGTTACGCTTTATGGAAACGATCCGGATTGGAGACCTGATATATATGGGAAAATTGGCAACTCAGGTGTAAGTATATGTTGTTTGGATGATGCCAAAAAATTGTATTCAGGATTTAATTTGGCTGATCCTAAAACATCGGTTAGTATGACTATAAATGGTCCTGCTCCCATGTTGTTAGGATACTTTATGAATACGGCTATTGATCAACAATGTGAAATATACATTAAGCAAAATGGGCTTGAAGAGGAGGTTAGAAAAAAAATTAAAGAATTACACGATGCAAAGGGGGTAGCTGTTCCTCAATATATACCATATAATTCAAACGGATTGCCCGAAGGTAATGACGGTTTAGGATTAATGCTTTTAGGCGTAACTGGAGATCAGGTTTTGCCCAAAGAAGTGTATGAAAAAATAAAAGCCGAAACCTTATCGCAAGTACGTGGTACGGTACAGGCAGATATATTGAAAGAAGACCAGGCCCAAAATACCTGTATATTCTCTACCGAATTTGCTTTACGCTTAATGGGCGATGTACAAGAGTATTTTATAAAAAATAAAGTACGTAATTTTTATTCTGTTTCTATAAGTGGATATCATATAGCAGAAGCAGGAGCAAATCCAATTACACAATTGGCTTTTACATTAGCAAATGGTTTTACCTATGTAGAGTATTACCTAAGTCGTGGAATGAATATCAATGATTTCGGGCCGAATTTGTCGTTCTTTTTCAGCAATGGAATAGACCCTGAATATGCAGTAATTGGACGTGTTGCACGCAGAATTTGGGCTAAAGCTATGAAATACAAATATGGTGCCGATGCTCGCTCACAAATGTTAAAGTACCACATTCAAACATCCGGTCGTTCGCTGCACGCTCAGGAAATAGATTTTAACGATATCCGTACTACGCTTCAAGCATTGTATGCCATTTACGATAACTGTAATTCGCTACACACAAATGCTTACGATGAAGCCATAACTACACCCACTGAAGAATCAGTGCGCAGAGCAATGGCTATACAATTAATCATTAACCGTGAGTTAGGTTTAGCGAAAAACGAAAACCCATTACAAGGTTCTTTCATTATTGAAGAATTAACCGACTTGGTAGAAGAAGCAGTATTGGCAGAGTTTGATAGAATTACAGAACGTGGTGGAGTATTGGGGGCTATGGAAACCATGTATCAGCGTAGTAGAATACAAGAAGAAAGCTTGTATTATGAAACCCTTAAACATACCGGAGAATACCCAATTATTGGAGTTAACACCTTTTTAAGTTCTAAAGGTTCGCCAACCATAATTCCTGCTGAAGTTATTCGTGCTACTGAACAAGAGAAAAAACAGCAAATAGATACCGTAGTTAATCTTCATAAAAAATACGAAAACGAAAGCAAGCAACAATTAGCCAAACTTCAGGAAGCTGCCATTCAAAATAAAAACATGTTTGAACAATTAATGGAAGTTACCAAATATTGTTCATTAGGCCAAATTACCAAAGCATTGTTCGAAGTAGGAGGGCAGTATAGAAGAAATATGTAAATGAATGAATAATTTTAAAATATTTTGTCTTACAATATTTGTGCTGTTAAATTTTAAAATAACGGCACAAAACGATAAGATTATTGATTCATTAAAAAATGAACTGCTAAAAACCAATCATGCTGATACTACCAAAATAAACATATTATTTCAATTAGTTGAAAATATTAACGATGATAATATCTGGCCTAATTATAATAATCAAGCTTATTCCTTATCAATTAAATTATTAAAAACATCTGATAATAACATAAAGCTTTTTGCGCAGAAAGCTATTGCAGATTATTTTAATAACAAAGGTTATTTATACAAAATAAGAGGCAATACTAAAAAAGCTATACAATACTATTTAAAATCATTAACCATTTCTAACAAATTAAATTACACCTATGGAGAAGCAAGTTCTTCAATAAATTTAGCTACGCTTCTTTCGCAGCAAAAGCAATTTGATGAAGCTAACAATTATTATTTAAAGGCTATTGAATTAGCAAATAAATTAAACAATAAATCTTTAGAAGCCATTTGTTTACAATCTATAGGAGGTGTTTATTATAATAAATTAAATTACGATTCTTGCGAATTATATTTATTTAAAAGCAAACAACTTTTTGAAGAAATAAAAGATACAAACAGAATAGCTGAAATTTATAATGGTTTAGGAGTTTTGTATGATAAAAAAGGGGAACAAGAATTAGCAGAAAAATATCATTATCAAGCCTTAGAATTCTTAAAAAGTGTCGGAAATTTAAGGCAATTATCCAACACATATTATAATATTTCTAAATTATATACTAAAACAAATAACTATAAAAGTCTTTACAACGCTATTAATTATATAGACTCAGCTTTTTTTTGGGCTCAAAAAATTAATTATTTAGAAGGCTTATTAGATATATACCATTTAAAATCAGAAATTCATCAAAAGCTGGCAAATTTTAATTCTTCAACTATTTCAGAAAAAAATGAAAACCTTACTCAAGCACTTAAATATTACAAATTATACAAACAAATTAGCGATTCCTTATTTAATAAAGAAGTGTTAGATAATACAATAAAGCAACAATTAAATTTTGAATTTGAAAAGAAAGAAGCCGCACTAATAGCAGAACAAGAAAAGAAAGAAGCAATTGCAAAATCGGAAAAACAACGTCAAAAATTATTAATGTTTTTTATAGCGAGTATTGCATTAGCCATTGCAGTAATGGCTTTACTCATATATCGTTCATTAACTTCAACCAAAAAACAAAAAAACATAATTGAACAGCAAAAACAATTAGTAGAACAAAAACAAAAAGAAATACTGGATTCTATTCAATACGCAAAACGCATACAAATGGCATTGTTAACAAACGAATTTTATATTGAAAAACAATTAAATCGTTTAAAAATTAATAAATGAAAAAATGCTATTGTTTATTTTTTATAGTATTCGTTTTTTGTTGTTATAACAATAAAATTTTTGCGCAATATAATAAGGACAGTTTAGTAAGTGTTTGGAAAAACTCATCACTTCCGGATAGTCTTAGATTAAAGGCATTAAGTGATATTTCAGGATATATTTATTTATATACCAATCCGGACACATCTTTTTTGTATGCAGATACATTAGAATTGTATGCTAAAAAAGTAAACAATAAAAAACAAATTGCTAACGCTTTGAATTTAAAAGGAATTAGTTTTGTAATACGTGGCAATTATTTTTTAGCTATTGATTATTTTAATGAAAGTTTGAAAATTTCTGAAGAACTGAAAGATAATAACGGAATAGCCAATTCCACCAATAGCCTTGGAATTATTTACCAAAAACAATCAAATTATCAAAAGTCATTAGAGTATTTTACAAAATGCTTAGAGATAAGAGAAGCAATGAAAGATACTGTTGGTATGGCAAATTCACTTAGTAATATTGGTATTGCCCAAAGCAATTTGGGTTTAAAAGATGAAGCACTGTTTTCGTACTTAAAAAGTATTGATTATAGAAAAAAAATTAATGACAAAAACGGAATAGCAAATTCTTATGCCAATATTGGAAATATATATATTGATAATAATAAAATGGAATTAGCTCTTGAATCTTTTTTAAAAAGTTTAGCACTTTATAAAGAAATTAAAAATTTATTTGGAATGGGAGCAATGTATGTTAGTATTGCTAAACTATTTTTAAATACTAATTTAAAACTTGCCTATGCTTATGCAGATAGTGCTAAAAACATAGCAGAAAAAACAAATATTATACAGTTGCTTTCTGAAACAAGTGAAACTTTGTATAAAATTTATAAGCAAAATGGTGATTATAAAAATGCTTTATTAAACTATGAAAAATACATTAGCTATAAAGATTCTATAGAGAACGATAAAAACCAAAAACAATTATTACAAAAACAATTTGAATTTGAATACGAAAGAAAAGAAACAGCTTTAAAGGCCGAACAAGAAAAAAAAGACGCAATAGCTAAAGCAGAAAAACAGCGTCAAAAATTAATTATGTATTTAGTAGGAGCAGTTGCTTTTGCTATTGCTATTATTGCATTATTAGTATTTCGTTCATTAAAAATGACAAAAAAACAAAAACAAATTATCGAAGAACAGAAAAATTTAGTAGAAGAAAAGCAAAAAGAAATATTAGATTCTATTCATTACGCTAAGCGAATACAAATGGCATTACTAACTAGTGAGTATTATATTGAGAAAAACTTAATAAGATTATTAAAATAAAAAAGGGCTTTATTAAAGCCCTTTTTTATTTATTGTCCAATTGCAACAACTTTTGTTTTATCGTATTTCCCTTCTCTTAATTTTTCTGCACACTTGCTAAATACATCAATAGTATATTTTACATCTTCTAAACTATGAGCAGCCGTTGGTATTAATCGAAGCATAATAACATCTTTAGGAACTACCGGATACATTACCATTGAGCAGAAAACATTATAATTTTCACGCATATCAATAATTAAGTTGGTAGCTTCATATGGTCCACCACTAATAAATACAGGAGTTACAGGTGAATTTGTTCTACCTAAATTAAATCCGGCAGATCTTAATCCACTTTGCAATTCATTAACAATTTGCCATAATTTTTCACGGTGTTGAGGTTCATCACGCATAATTTGTAAACGTTTAAGCGCTCCAACAACCAATGGTAATGGTAACGATTTGGCAAATATTTGTGAACGCATATTATAGCGCAAATATTCAACCACGTTTTCGTTACTTGCTATAAAACCTCCTATTAAGGCAAATGATTTAGCAAAAGTTCCAAAATAAATATCAATTCCATCTTGGCAGCCTTGTGCTTCACCGGTTCCGGCTCCTGTTGGCCCCATAGCGCCTATTCCATGAGCATCATCAACAAATAAACGGAAGTTATATTTCTCTTTAAAAGCTACAATTTCTTTTAATTTGCCTTGATCACCGGCCATTCCAAACACTCCTTCTGTTAAAACCAAAATTCCGCCACCGGTTTTTTCAACCCATTTGCTGGCTCGCTCCATTTGTTGTGCAAATGAGTCAATATCGTTATGTTTAAATACAAAGTGCTTGCCTAAATGAAGACGAATACCGTCAATAATACAAGCGTGCGATTCGGAGTCATAAACAATTACATCGTTTCTATCAACCAAACAATCGATAGCAGAAACCATGGCTTGGTAACCGTAATTTACCAAAATAGCATCTTCCTTATGTACGTATGCAGCTAACTCCGCCTCTAATTGTTCGTGTAAATTAGTATTTCCCGACATCATTCTGGCACCCATTGGTGATGAAAAACCATACTTAGCAGCTGCTTCGGCATCGGTTTTTCTTACTTCAGGGTGATTAGCAAGCCCTAAATAATTGTTTAAACTCCATACTAGTCGTTCTTTACCTCTAAAAATCATTCTAGGACCAATATCACCTTCTAATTTTGGAAAGAAAAAATATCCGTGACCTTCTTTTGAATATTTACCTAAAGGACCACGATTTTCGCGAATTTTATCAAATATATCTCTCATTTTTTATTTTTTTAAAACGTTGTAAAATTACATCTTTATTAAATAGTGGCAATTTTTTACAGAAAAAATAGTTAACTACATGTTTTTTTAATATTAACTTTGTGCCTCATTGTGAAAAACAAGATACATCATATAATCTTTATATTACTTTTAACTACCTTGCTTTTTTCATGCAGCAATTATGAAAAGCTGCTTAAAAGCACTGATTACGAAAAAAAGTTTGAAGCTGCAATAAAGTATTACGAAGAAAAGAATTTTTCTAAAGCTTATCCGCTTTTAGAAGAAATGCTTGGCTTATATAGAGGAACTGAAAAAGCTGAAAAGGTTTATTATTACTATGCTTATTGTAATTATTACATGGGCGATTATGTATTTGCAGCTTATCATTTTAAGAATTTTTATAAAACTTATCCTTTAAGCAAATATGCCGAAGAATGTTTATTTATGAATGCATATTGTTATTATTTGGAATCATCAGAACCCACATTAGATCAAACCAATACGATAGCAGCCATAAATGAACTGCAATTATTTATAGATCGTTTTCCGGAAAGCAGTAAAAGAGTAGCGGATGCAAATGAGTTAATTGATAAATTACGTTTTAAATTAGAATATAAGGCCTACTTAAATGCCAAAACTTATTATAAAACCATGCAGTATAAAGCGGCCTATGTTACCATACAAAACGTATTAAAAGACTATCCGGGTAGTAAATTTACCGAAGAATTATTATTTTTGTCGCTTAAATCGCATTATCTTTATGCAAGCAATAGTGTAGAAAAGAAAAAAGAAGAACGTTTAAAAGCAACAATAGAAGCCTATTATGCTTTTATTGATAAATATCCAAAGAGTCAGTACAGCAAAGAAGCACAGGATATATACGACAATACAATTAAACAATTAAAGAATTTAAATATTAATTTGTAGAACATGAATTTTAAAAAAACAAATGCGGAAGTAAGCACAGTTACCAGAGATACGGTAGCTATTAGTGAAAAAACAGGTAATTTGTATGAATCGGTAGCAATTATTGCTAAACGTTCCAACCAAATTGCTCAAGAAATGAAAGAAGAGCTTAGCAATAAGCTCCAAGAATTTGCTTCACATACCGACAATTTGGAAGAAATTTTCGAAAATCGCGAGCAAATTGAAATTTCGCGCTTTTATGAGCGTTTACCTAAGCCAACATCTATTGCATTGCAAGAATTTTTAGAAGATAAAATTTACTACCGTAATCCGGCTAAAGAAGAGCAGGGCAAATAATTACCCTGTTAAAAGAAATGCTTAAAGGCAAAAAAATCCTATTGGGCGTTTCCGGCAGCATTTCTGCCTACAAATCAGCCTATATTGTAAGAGAATTAATTAAAGCAGGAGCAGAAGTCAAAGTAATTATGACTTCTGCTTCGCTTTCTTTTATAAGTCCATTAACACTTGCTACTTTATCAAAAAATCCGGTAATACATTCATTTACACATGGCGACCAAGGCGAATGGAATAATCATGTAGAATTAGGCCTTTGGGCCGATTTATTTTTAATTGCTCCTGCATCGGCTAATACTATCGCTAAAATGGCAAATGGATTATGTGATAATGTATTAATGGCAACATACCTTTCTGCCAGATGTCCTGTTATGTTTGCTCCTGCTATGGATCATGATATGTATTTGCATCCTGCCGTTCAACATAATATGGATTTACTGGAAAAAAGAGGGAACATAAAAATAAATCCCGATAAAGGTGAATTAGCATCAGGATTAATAGGAGAAGGAAGACTTAAAGAACCTCATGAAATTGTAAAAATTGTTGTTGAATTTTTTGCCAAACGTGAAAATAGCTTGCTAAAAAACAAAACAATTTTAATAACAGCCGGACCTACCTATGAAGCAATAGATCCCGTTAGATTTATAGGCAATCATTCAAGTGGTAAAATGGGATTTGCCATTGCAAAAGCCTGTGCTCAAAGAGGTGCAAAAGTAATATTAATTAGTGGTCCCGTAAGCCAAACAATATCACATCCCTCCATTCAGCGCATAGATGTAATTTCGGCAGAAGATATGTATAAAGAAGTTGAAAAATATAAAAACAGCTATGATGTAGCTATACTTAGCGCTGCCGTTGCCGACTATACTCCTGAAATAAAATCAGAACATAAAATTAAAAAGAAAGAAACAGGGGAGGAATTACATCTAAAACTTAAATCGACCATTGATATTTTAGGTACATTAGGTAAAACAAAGAAAAAAACACAAATTTTAGTAGGCTTTGCTTTAGAAACACAAAATGAAAAACAAAACGCCCTAAAAAAACTTCAATCAAAAAACTTAGATATAATAGTTTTAAATTCGCTCAATGACACAGGTGCAGGATTTAAAAGCGATACCAATAAAATTACTATTATGGATAAAAACAATAATTGTTTAAATTTTGAGTTAAAAAGCAAGCAAGAAGTTGCTGAGGATATATTAAACCATGTTGAAACTTTATTATCATAAAATATTTTTAATAACATTTCTTTTAAGTGCCCTTACATTAAGTGCGCAAGAATTAAATTGTTCGG
This sequence comes from Bacteroidia bacterium, assembly GCA_046299555.1. Taxonomy (GTDB): domain Bacteria; phylum Bacteroidota; class Bacteroidia; order JACCXN01; family JACCXN01; genus CALKJP01. Next base: position 299,708 of record JBKBHS010000002.1, on the reverse strand, counting down.
TAAAGGTAAATGCACAGCAAGTGCAAGGAACCGATAGAAGAGTTTTTGAAACTTTACAAAATGCTATCTATGAATTTATGAATAATACTCGTTGGACAAACGATGTATTTAAAGTAGAAGAAAGAATAGAATGTAGTATTTTTATAAATGTAACCGATCGCCCATCGGTTGATGATTTTAGAGCCACTATTCAGGTTCAATCACGCAGGCCAATTTTTAACTCATCCTACAATTCTACCATATTAAATTATTTTGATAATGATTTTCAGTTTAAATACATCGAATATCAACCCATTGAATTTTCACCAACAACCTTTACCAGTAACTTAGCTTCAGTACTTGCTTATTATGCATATATAATCATTGCACTCGATTATGATACCTATTCATTAGAAGGGGGAACAAAGTATTATCAAATAGCTCAGCAAATTGTAAATAATGCCCAAAATACTTCAGAAACCGGATGGAAAGCTTTTGAAAGCGATAGAAATCGCTATTGGTATGTAGAAAATATGCTAACTCAAACTTTTACTCCGCTTCGCCATTGTTTGTATCGCTATCATAGAAAAGGATTAGATGCAATGTTGATAAATCAGGAAGAAGCCAGAAAAGAAATTTTAGAAGCATTAAAATTAATTCGCTCCATTCACGCCATTAAACCTGCATCGTTTAATGTGCAACTTTTTTTCAATTCTAAAGCTGATGAGATTGTAAATATTTTTAGTGTTGCTTATTCCGATGTAAAATCGCAGGTTATTACGCTTATGACCGAAATTGATCCCGGTAATCTTGCAAAATACCAAAAGCTGAATCAAAACAGATAATTCTTTGGTAAAACAAAAAGAACATACCAACGATAATGGTCTGAAGCCCTGGCAAAATAAGCTGCATGAAATTATTTTCGAAGCGGACACGCCTTCAGGTAAATACTTCGATATTTTATTACTTTACTTGATTTTATTAAGTGTTGCAGCTGTAATGCTCGAAAGCGTTGCCTCTATTAGAGAAAAGCACGGGTATTGGTTAAATATAATTGAATGGATTGTAACAATTGCCTTTTCAATAGAATACATTTTGAGAATTATATCTGTTAAAAGACCGCTAAATTATATTACAAGTTATTATGGAATTATCGATTTACTTTCCATTTTACCAAGTTATATAGGTTTGTTTTTTGTGCAGTCTCATTATCTTACAGTTATTCGTTCCTTAAGATTATTAAGGGTTTTCAGAGTACTTAAGCTTTCGCATTACATCAAAGAAAGTGTGATATTAATAATTGCTCTCAGAAAGAGCAGAAGAAAAATAATGGTGTTTTTATATTTCGTTTTACTAATTACGGTTATTTTAGGTTCTTTAATGTATGTAATAGAAAGCGAATATGACAGCGGTTTTACAAGTATTCCTCAAAGTATATACTGGGCAATTGTTACTCTTACAACTGTTGGATATGGAGATATTGCTCCTGTTTCTCCTTTAGGTAAATTTATAGCTTCTTGTATTATGATATTAGGTTATTCTATTATTGCTATTCCAACCGGCTTGGTAGGAGTTGAATTTAATAATGCAATGAAAAATCAAGATAATCTAACTACTCAAAATTGCCCAAATTGTTTAAAAGAAGGGCATGATAAAGATGCTATACACTGCAAATACTGCGGACATAAATTAAATTGATTTTTATATATCAAGTTCTAATTGCTTAATCATTCTTTTAAATTCTTGATGTAAAGGAGCTTTTATAATTAAATCTCTATTGTTTATCGGATGTTTAAAACTTAGTTCTGATGCATGAAGCAGCATGGTTTGCATGTTCCATTTTTCTTTAAATAGTTTATTTTGTTTGTTGCAACCATGCGGTCTGTCGCCAATAATAGGATGAAAAATATGTGCAAAATGTTTTCGTATTTGATGCATTCTGCCGGTTTGAGGATAGATTTCTACAAGCGAATAGCGCGAAGTTGCGTGTTTCCCAAATGAAATATTAATTTCAGATTTTGCTAAGGTTTTGTAAATTGTAATTGCTTCCTGAATAGTTCCATTCTCTCCTTTTAAAGGATAATTAATTATGCCTTCATCTTCCGTAAAACCTCTAACAATGGCATGATAAACTTTATTTACCTGCTGAGTAAAAAAAAGCTGCTGTAGTAATTTATTTATTTCTTCAGTTAATGCAAATAACAAAACGCCACCTGTTTTTCGGTCTAAGCGATGCGCTGGATACACCCATTTACCAATTTGATTACGTAACAATTGAACAGCAAATTCATCGGTGTTTGTAGCAATAGGAGAGCGGTGCACTAATAAACCATGAGGTTTATTAATAGCAATTAAATATTCATCTTGATATAAAATTTCTAAGGTCAATGTTTAAACATAAAAAAACTCCCTATTTAGGGAGTTTTTAAAAATTATTCTTCCTGCATAAACGGATAACGATAATCTGTTGGTGGTACAAATGTTTCTTTAATAGTTCGAGGAGAAACCCAACGTAATAAGTTTATCATTGAACCTGCTTTATCGTTAGTTCCGGAACCTCTGGCGCCACCAAATGGCTGCTGACCAACCACTGCACCGGTAGGTTTATCGTTTATATAAAAGTTACCTGCTGAATTTCTTAATAAATACGAACCTCTTTCTAAAGCATATCTGTCTTGAGCAAATAGTGCACCTGTTAATGCATATGGTGAGGTAGAGTCAGCTATTTTAATTATTTCTTCATACTTTTCATCATCATATACATACACAGTTAAAATTGGGCCAAAAAGTTCTTCGCACATGGTAACATAGCCCGGATTTTTAGTCTCAATAACAGTGGGATGTATAAAATATCCTTCTGATTTATCATAAGTGCCTCCTGCTATAATTTCAGCATCAGGATCTTTTTTAGCCCTTTCAATATAGGATGCTAATTTGTCAAATGCTTTTTCATCAATTACAGCATTAATAAAATTGGTAAAGTTTTCAACGCTTCCAATTTTAAATGAAGCAATATCTTCTTGAATTAGTTTTTTTACTTCAGGCCAAATTGATTTAGGAATATATGCTCTGGAGGCAGCCGAACATTTTTGACCTTGATATTCAAAAGCCCCTCTTGAAATGGCTGTTGCAAGTGCTTTAATGTTGGCAGATGAATGTGCAATTATATAATCTTTTCCACCTGTTTCACCCACAATTCTTGGATAACTACGATAGTTGTGTATGTTATTACCTATTGTTTTCCAAATGTCTTGAAATACACCTGTAGAACCTGTAAAATGTATTCCTGCAAAATCAGGATGAGAGAATATTACTTCTCCGGCATCGGGCCCAGATACATAAATTAAATTGATTACACCGTCAGGCAATCCAGCTTCTTTAAATACTTCCATTATCACATTGGCAGAATATATTTGACTATTGGAAGGTTTCCAAACAACCGTATTGCCCATTAATGCAGGCGAAGAAGGTAAGTTGCCGGCAATGGCGGTAAAATTAAATGGGGTTAATGCAAACACAAATCCCTCTAATGGGCGTTGCTCAATCCTATTCCACATGCCGGGAGCAGATTGTGGTTGCTGCTGATAAATTTCAGCCATGTACATTACATTGAATCTTAAAAAATCAATCAGTTCGCATGCAGAATCAATTTCAGCCTGAAAAGCATTTTTGGATTGTCCTAACATGGTTGCCGCATTTAATTTAGCTCTGTATGGTCCTGCAATTAAATCGGCTGCCTTTAAAAATATAGAAGCTCTATGCTCCCATGAAAGATTTTCCCACATGGGTTTGGCCGCTAAAGCTGCATCAATTGCCATTTTTACATGGCTTTTATCTCCTTGATGAAAATATCCCAAAGTATGTTTATGCTCATGAGGAGGTGCAATTCTAACAGTTTTACCGGTTCTAATTTCTTTACCTCCAATGTACATGGGAATATCCATTTCAACAGATTTGAGTGATTGAATTGCTGCTTTAAGTGCAATTTTCTCAGGGCTTCCCGGTGCATAACTTTTAACCGGCTCATTTACAGCTTTAGGTACATTAAAAAATCCTTTTAGCATATCTTTATTTTTAAGTGAATTTTTTATACTATTTGAATGCAAACCTACAAATTTTATTGTCAAAAACTATTAAAAGATTCTGAACTTTTATCTTCTTCTTTTACTTAATTTTGGCGAAAATTCTATGATATATGTTTGATGTATTATTTTCTGTTGAAGGGCTAATAAGTCTTGCTACGTTAATGATTTTAGAAGTTGTTTTAGGTATTGATAATATAATTTTCATCTCGATTGTATCAGATAAACTTCCGGTTCATGAACAGAAAAAAGCTCGTTTTTTAGGCTTAACATTGGCTTTAATTATGCGTATTGCTTTATTATTTGGCATTTCGTGGATTGTTGGACTAACTAAACCTTTGTTAAGCATTTTACAATTCGATTTAAGCGGAAGAGATTTAATTTTAATTGCAGGAGGTTTGTTCCTTTTGGCTAAAAGTACTACTGAATTACATGCTAAAGTAAGCGGTATAGAAGATGAGGACGAAAAACACAAAGTTGGTGGAAAAAAAATGAGCTTGAGTAATGCAATTATGCAAATAATATTATTAGATATGGTATTTTCATTTGATTCTATTTTAACGGCAGTTGGTTTATCCGAACATTTAATTATTATGATTGCTGCCGTAATATTCTCGATTATTATCATGCTCATTTTTGCTGAAAAAGTAAGCCACTTTGTAAATAATCATCCAACAGTTAAGGTTTTAGCATTGTCGTTTTTATTGATGATTGGAATGTTGTTATTGGTAGATGGATTTCATGTTCATGTTCCTAAAGGTTATGTTTATGCTGCCTTAGCATTTTCATTATTTGTAGAATACTTAAATTTACGTATGCGAAAAAATAAAGAAAATATAAAGTCGTAAATGATTCAACATCTAGACAAGTTAAGTCTCGAATTAGATAAAAGAAAAGAAAACTTTTTATATAGATCTCTCAAAGACCGGCATCATTTAATTGATTTTACATCGAATGATTATTTTGGATTTGCTAGATCTCAAAAATTATTTGACTTAATTAATGAAAAAAACAAAAAAATAAATTTAAATGGTTCCGGTGGATCCAGACTATTATCCGGAAATTTTGAATTTACTGAAAAATTAGAAGCTAAAATTGCACATTACCACCTCTCTGAATGTGCTTTACTTTATAATTCCGGTTATGATGCCAATGTAGGGCTATTTTCTTCTATTCTTAAAAAAGATGATGTAATAATTTATGATGAGTTAATACATGCTTCGGTTAGAGACGGAATTCGATTAGGTTTTGCTAAAGCTTTTTCGTTTAAGCACAATAACATTGCTGATTTAGAACGTTTATTAAAAAAACAATCTTCAAAAATATATGTAGCAGTAGAATCAATTTACTCTATGGATGGTGATGTAGCACCGCTTAAAGAAATCTCTGAATTATGTAGGCATTACCAAGCTGCATTAATTGTGGATGAAGCGCACAGTGCCGGAATTTATGGTAAATTGGGTAATGGCTTGTGTGTTGAAGAAAATATACATAATCAATGTTTTGCTCGCTTAGTTACATTTGGTAAGGCTTTTGGTGTACATGGAGCTGCAATACTTGGAAGCAATGTTTTAATAGATTATTTAATTAATTTTTCACGCTCATTTATTTATACTACTGCTTTGCCTCCTCACGCAATAATTTCTATTGAAACAGCTTATGAGTATATGGCTTCCAATCATGCTCAATGGAAAGAGCAATTGCTTTCAAATACTGCATACTTTAGAGAGTTGGCTTTAAACTATCATTTGCCGCTCGGTAATAATTGCTACACTGCAATTCAAACCATTATTATTCTCGGAAAAGAAAGAGTAAGAATGATTGCAGAATTTTTACAAAATAATGGATTTGATGTTAGACCAATAATGAGTCCAACTGTTCCTGAGGGTAACGAGCGATTGAGAATAATTATTCATTCATTTAATACGAAAGTAGAAATAGAAAATTTAATTAAACTTTTAAAGGTTAAACTTTAACTTAGCCGATATTTTAATTTTTGTATGAGAAAAATATTTATTACAGGAATTGGAACAGATGTTGGAAAAACTGTCGTATCGGCAATTGTTACAGAAGCATTACAAGCTGATTATTGGAAACCGATTCAAACAGGCTCTTATATTAGCTGCGATGCAGATACTGTTAGAAATCTTATTAGTAACACCAAAACAAAAATTCACCCTGAAGTTTACAAATTGGAACAGCCTTTATCGCCTCATGCTGCTGCAGAACTTGAAAATGTGAAGATATCATTATCTGAAATTGAATTACCTAAAACCGATAACACACTGGTAATTGAAGGAGCAGGGGGGATAATGGTTCCGTTAAATGATCATGAATTTATTTTAGACATCATTAAAAAATTTAATGCAGAAACCATTTTAGTTATTCAAAATTATTTGGGAAGTATAAATCACTCATTACTATCGATTGATTGTCTAAAAAAACATCAAATAAATATTTTAGGAATCATTTTTAATGGTCCACCTCATAAAATGTCGGAAGATATTATTAAAAAATATAGTCAATTACCTATATTGGCGCATATTGGAAAAGAACCTAAAATTACTCCTGCAGTAATTTCAAAATATGCTTCTCAATTAAAAAATATATGAGTATTTCTCATAGAGATTTAGAATATGTATGGCATCCCTATACGCAAATGAAAGATGCTGAAATGCCAATTACCATAACAAAAGGTAGCGGTTCATTAGTTTTTGATGAAACAGGAAAATCGTATATAGACGCAATTTCTTCATGGTGGGTAAATACACACGGGCATGCTCATCCTTACGTAGCACAAAAATTGTATGAACAATTTCTAAAAATAGAACATGTAATTTTTGCCGGCTTTACACACGAGCCTGCAGTTGAACTTGCCGAACGATTACTTAAAATACTTCCGGGAAATTTATCTAAAGTTTTTTATTCTGATAATGGAAGTACAGCAGTAGAAGTTGCTCTAAAAATGGCTTTGCAATATCATGATAATCTAAATACCTGCAAAAATAAAATTATTGCTTTTAAAGATGCTTATCATGGCGATACCTTTGGCGCTATGAGTGCTAGTGCCAGAAATGTTTTTACACAAGCTTTTCAATCAAAATTATTTGATGTTTGTTTTATACCTACACCACTTTTAGGAAATGAAGAAGCTGCATTAAATGCATTAGAAGATTTTTTACAAAGCAATCAAGCAGCGGCATTTATTTTTGAGCCTTTGGTTTTAGGAGCATCGGGTATGTTGATGTACGATGAAAAAGTACTCGATTTAATGCTTCAGATGTGTGCTCAGTACCAATGTATAACTATTGCAGACGAAGTATTTACCGGTTTTGGCAGAACAGGAAAAATGTTTGCAACAGAACATTGTAATCATAAAGCTGATATTGTTTGCTTATCAAAAGGATTAACAGGTGGGGCAATGCCTTTAGGAGTTACTGCATGTAAGCAATTTATTTACGATGCTTTTTTAAGTGATGATAAACGTAAAACATTTTTTCATGGACATTCATTTACTGCTAACCCATTAGCTTGTAGCGCAGCAAATGCAAGTCTTGACTTATTTGAGATTGAAAACACATTAGAAAAAATTAAAATTATAAGTGAATTAAATTATTCATTTGCTCAAAACTTATCATCTCATTCAAAGGTTAAAGATGTTAGAGTTAAAGGTACTATTTTAGCAGTCGAAGTTAGCACTGCTGAAAAATCGGATTATTTGAATGAAATAAAACATTTTTTATTTCCATATTTTTTAAAACATGGAATTATTGTAAGGCCCTTGGGAAACATTGTTTACATTGTACCGCCATATTGTATTACACAAGAGGAATTAAAACATATTTATAATACCATAATTAATTGTTTGGAGGAAATTACATGAGCACAAGCAACGAAAAATTTACACCACTAATTCATCCGGATGAAGAATCATTCTTTGCAGGGCCACAATCACGATTTAAAGAATTTTGGTTTTCGCTAAAAGTTCTTGTAGAATTTATAAAAGGCTTTCGTGCCATGCACTTTTTAGGACCATGCGTTACTGTATTTGGCTCTGCGCGTTTTAAAGAAAATCATGAGTTTTACAAATTAGGAGTTGAAGTTGGCGAAACAGTAAGTAAAATGGGATTTACCGTAATGACAGGAGGAGGCCCGGGCATAATGGAAGCTGCAAACAGAGGTGCAAAACAAGCTGGAGGCAAATCGGTTGGTTGTAATATTATTTTACCATTTGAGCAACAACCCAATCCTTACTTAGATAAATGGATGAATTTTAGATACTTTTTTGTTCGAAAAGTTTTATTATCAAAATACTCATTTGCATTTGTTGTTTTGCCCGGGGGCTTTGGTACAATGGACGAACTATTTGAAGCCTTAACCTTAATTCAAACACGAAAAATAAAACGCTTTCCTGTTATTTTAATGGGTAAAGAATATTATCGTGAATTATATGATCATATACGATTAATGGCAGATTATGGCACTATTGATAAAGAAGATATGGATTTGTTTTTATTAACCGATTCGGTTATGGAAATGGAAGATCATTTGAAAAAATATGCTATTGAAGGTTTTGGATTAAAATACAAACAACCAAAACCATCAGTATTATTGGGCGAAAGAGCAAAAGCAATTGTTGATTAATTTATAAAATTGATTCTTTGATTTTATTTAAATAAAAATTTCTCATGCCAAAAACTTATAGTATAGGTGAGAGGATAAGCGTATCTAAGAAAGAAGATAGTACCAGTATTATCATTTATCCTGAAAAAAGTAAAATTAACCAAATCCTACTGTTTGTTTGGTTTTTATTATGGACAGCAGGTGGTTTGATTATGCTTTTTGGGAGACAATTAGGCTATTATTCTGCTCCTAAAACCTATGTAATGGTATGGATGGCTTTTTGGCTGTATTTTGAGTATATAGTGGGTTATGCATTACTTTGGAGATCGTACGGATTTGAAAGAATATTACTAAAGAATAAAAAACTTTATTATAAAAAAGAAATTATAGGAAAAGGAAAAACAAAAACTTTTGAATTTGAATTTATAAAAGACTTACAATTACTGCCGATAAATGAACGCTCATTTGCAAAAGTAATGTCTGATTCATATTGGATGCCGGGTGGAGAGAAATTGTTTTTTTGGTATCAAGGTAAACAAATTCGTTTTGGGCAGCAATTACATGATAATGATGCTAAAAATTTATTAAAGTTATTAAAAAATGAAATAGCCAAATAAATTACATTCCCATTTCCATACCATCTGTATTCACACGGGTATTTTTTCTTTTGAATATGGATGAGTCAAATTTTCCAAATCGATAACTAAAGTTAACTCTAAAAAATCGCTGGTCGCGAATTCTCCACGAATCTTGAATAAATAAAGGCGATTCGGTGTGAGTAATATTTTTTTCTGTTTTAAATACATCTGATACATTAAAAGTTAAACTTGCTTTTCTATTCCAAAAATCTTTTTTAATAGCAACATCAATACTATATTTTTCACCTATATATCCTTGTGCAGAAGAACTTGGCCCGCCCCAGCCTCCCATACCTCCATGGCCACCCCAGCCGCCACCACCCATTTGTAATGCTGCTTTTGAGCGATAATCACCACTAAGCTGTAAACTAAAATTTTTAGGTAAACGGAAATTCAAATTCATTTTTGCAAACCAACTAAACATTTCGTTTTCTAAGTTTGCTGCAATATTATTTCCATTTATAATGGAATTAAACAAATTGATATTCGTAGTTACTTCAATAAATTTTTTAATGTTATTTTTAATAGTAAGTTCAATTCCATATGCATAACTGTTATTAGCATTAGCATAGGTATTCATTAGCACCATACGATCGTATACGTCATTATATTCAAATAATTGATAACGTGTAATCAAATTTGTAGAATTTTTAAAATAAGCCGAAGTAAGCACACTGTTATTTTTCCCTAAATCTTTTAAATATGACAACTCAATAGAATGTGTAAATTCAGGTTTTAAACCGGGATTGCCTCGGCTTAAATTTAAAGAATCGGAATAATCAATAAATGGAATTAAATTAAAAAATGAAGGGCGATTTACTCTTCTGGAATAGTTAAGTTGAAAATTATTTTTTTCATTAATACGATATTCAACAAAAGTACTTGGAAATAAACTTATTGGATATTGATTTCTAAAACTTTGATTGGTAGAAATTAATGTTCCAACATAATCTGAACTTTCTGCTCTCAATCCAACTTGATAACCAAATTTGCCAATTGACTGTGTGTAGGTTATATATCCGGCATATACCTGATCTATAAAGCGATAATTATTACTTAAACCGGGAATAATTTCAAACGCATCGCTGTTAGTATTTAGTACAGCATTTTCGTTTAAGGTTGTAAAATCGCGATATTGAAAACGAATTCCAGTTTCTATTTTTTGGGTTTCGCTTAATGGCGTAATATAATCGGCTTGAGCCGTTAAAAAATCATTCGAACCTTTATTTATTTGTCTTTGGCTTACACTGTTTATAAAGGTTCTGTTGGGGTCGTAATTATATGTTGAAAAATTATTGGTTGAAGCACTTCTGCTACCATTGTAATTAATATCGGCTGTTAATTCTCTTCCTTCTTTTGGAAATAAATGTTTAAACAATAATGATGTACTGAAATTATTAAAATAACGATTGGTATTAGATGTTCTGTCAGTAAAATAGCTTACAGGGTTATTGGTAAACAACGAATCAGTAATTATATTCAAATTATCTTTAGGATTAAAATCGCCACGCATTAATGATTGTGTTATAGTAATGGTGCTTCTGTTATTGATAAACCAGTCAAATCCAGTGCGTGCTGACATAAATTGTCTATCCATTACAGCATTACTTATTTGCATTAAATTAGTAGGAGTTTGGCCAAAAAGATTGTTACGTGTAGTTTCCGAATAGCTTATTGATCTGCGTTGGTTTATGTTTCCGCTGATAAAAAAATTAAATTTTCCTTCTCTAATATTTAGGTCTGCATTTGAATTAATTCTTCCACGCATATCAACACCGGCTCTTACACTTCCATTAAAACCAATGCGTCTGTCTTTTTTTAAAACAATGTTTACAATGCCTCCCATTCCACCTGAAGCATCGTATTTAGCAGATGGATTTGTAATTACTTCTACCGATTGAATGGCATCGGCAGGAATTTGATCAATGCTTAACGGACTTAATTTCCCATCAATAAATATTTGTGGCGAAGCATTTCTAAGAGTAACATTTCCATCCATATCTACACTTAAAGATGGAACGGTTTTTAGTACATCTTCGGCAGTTCCACCTTCACTTACAATGTTTTTTTCTACATTAAAAACTTTTTTATCAATGGCCATTTTAACTAAAGGTTCTGAACCATCTACAACAACTTCTTTTAATAAAACGGAGTCGGGCTTAATTCTAATGTTTCCCAAGTCTTTTTCAAAAACCGGCATTTTTCCTTGTGTAGGTTTTTCAAAGGCAATATTTTGCTCGTATGTTTGGTATCCAATGGCAGAAATAATCAATGTTAATTTACCAAAAACAGGCACTTGTTCTAAATTAAATTCTCCATTGCTTTGCGTAATTTGTCCTGTTACAAGATTTTGTTTGGGAGCTTTACTTACCGAATCAAATTTGGTTATCATTAATCGAACAGTAGCAAATTCAAGCCCTTTACCGGTTGCATTATCAATTACCTTTCCGTATATACGTCCAACATTCATATTTCGGCCTTGCATTCCCTGAGGAATTTGAGCACCTGCTATTAATGGAAGTATAGTCAGTAAGGATATTATGTATCTTACCATGTAAGTTTTTTTATTTCGTCAAAAGTATCAATAAATGCAAGTAGGTACAATTATTTTTTATGAGTGGTGTTAAGGGATGTTAAAATAAATTGAGTTTATATTTTATTAAAAATAATTGCTTTGTTGATAAATTGAATTGTTTAAATTTTATCAAATATCAATTTATATTTTTTTAAATTCGAAATAATTTTAAAGATTAACAATGAAAAAACATTTAATATACTTTCTAATTTTAACTTCATGCACAGCTAAAAATGAAATTCAAATTGATACGAATACTTCTGTTTATTTTTCAAAACAAGAAATTCATTTTTCGGCTAAAGCCAATTTTAAAGTAAAGAATTGGGAATGGAAAATATTAGAAAATGATTCAGTCGTCTCAAACGAATCATTAGCTTCAATTAATTTTACAAGAAAAGGGAATTATACCATACAAGTAAAAGCAAAAGGCAATTTTGGAAAGAATGCAACAGCTGAAAAAAAAGTTGTTGTTAATCCTTCGTATGGATTTGAACGAATGATTTGGTCTGACGTGATGGGAGCAAGATATGAAATTTCTTTTTGGGCTTACGGTACTCGATATGATGGTGTTGCACATTTTGATTCGGTTTATTATAGTGTTATGGCAGGTCCACAATTATCACCTTCAGAAACTTGTGCTCAGTTAACCCATGCTCCTTCACTTTATTTGCCCGGTGGAAGCTATACGATATATTATAAATATAAAACACAACCCTTAAACCCATTTATTTCGGGGTCATATTCAATTGAAATGGATGGAAATTGTAATTAACTAAATTAAATATTGAATGGCATTAGGTCCTTCATTAAATAATAAATCCAAAATACTTAAATCGTGCTGAAATCCAAATTTAGTTTCAAATGGCTGATGATAGTTATTTTTTAAAACATTGTCATGATTTCTATAATGTTTTCCAAAATTATTACGATAATCTGCAAGAATATTATTTTCAATATAAGCGGAGCTAAAATTAAATTCAAAAGGTATTTTTAAAAGTTTTAGAATTAATTCGCTTAAACGAGTATTGTAATCTACTAAAAATTCAATTTTTTGTTTAAACATTGGTTCTAAAATATAATCGTAATATGTGAAAAAAGGAGAAGAACCATAAGCCGAGGCAATGCTACGCCACATAGTAGTTTGCCAATTGCTTTTATAAGCTATTTTTATATCCTTTATAGGTGTATGATGCTCAATTTTGTGAACCGGTATAACTAAAGGCATCACTCCATTTGCTGCAAATATAAAGCATCGGTTTCTGCAAGTTTGTTTAGGATAATGTTCATAAATATCAATTATCGGATTACTTGCATGTAACAGTAATTTAAAATAGGAGATAGGAGGTAAAAATAACGATGGAAAAACACTTACTAAATTATCCATAAAAACCTATAGCCATTTTTTATTTTTAAATACGTACAGCATACCTCCAACAATTATTATCATTAAAGCCCAAATAATAAAATAACCGTATTTCCATGTTAATTCCGGCATATAATGAAAATTCATACCATAAACACCAACAATAAATGTAAGAGGAATAAAAATGGTTGATATAATGGTAAGTACTTTCATTATTTTATTCATTTTATTACTTGATGAGGAAAGATGTATATCCATAAAGCCTGAAAGGGTATCTCTGTAATTTTCGGTAGTTTCATAAACTTGAATAATGTGATCGTATAAATCTTTCATAAAAAGTTGTGTAGGTTCTTTTATTTCTTCAACTCCTTCTTTCATTAAAGTATTTACAGTTTCGCGCATAGGTACAATAGTTTTACGAAATTGTAAAACATTGCTTTTCATTTTATAAATACGATTAATAATTTTATCATCCGCATCTTGTAATAAGTCGTTTTCAATACTTTCAAGCATTTCGCCATATTTGTCGAGAATTATAAAATAATGATCTACAATTGCATCCATTAGTGCATAAAGCAAATAATCAACCCCCATTTTTCGAACCCTTCCTTTGCCTTTTCTTAATCTTTCTCTTATTATTTCAAAACATTCATCATACTTTTCATGAAAAGATATTAAAGTATTATTCATTAATACAAAACTTGCTTGTTCTGATTGTAATTGTTCATTTTCATCTAAATATAAAATTCTAACAACCACGAATAAACAATTATCATATTCATCAATTTTAGGTCTTTGATGTACACTGGCTATATCTTCTAACAATAAGGGGTGTAAACTAAATATTTGTCCTAAATCTTCAATAAGTTTAATATCATGCACTCCAATAACATTAATCCATTCGTTAGTAGTAGTGTCTATTTTAGCATTTATAATATCTATTAATTTAACATTTATTTTTTCAATAACTTCTAATTCATTGTAGGAAAATAAATTAATTTTTGCTTCTTCCGTATTTTTATCTCCCGTATGAATAAGAGTGCCCGGAGGAAGACCTGTTTTTCGAGATTTATGTTGTTTATATTTGGCCATAAAAATTCTGTTAAAACTGAAAAAAGTTTTTTAAAATTGAAACTAAAGTATAATATTTGCTGTATAAGTTAAAAAAATAATAAACAAAAAACTGATTAAATTGTAGTGTAATTCAACTAATCAGCAAAAAAACAACAAACTAAAAATTACTCAATGAAAAAGCAAAATCTGTCTAAGACTTCCGGAAAGAAAGCAACAGATAATGACGAATTAAAAAAACCACTAAAGCTTAAGCCGGATAACAAAAAGGCTCATAAAAACTGGAAAAACAACCTTTTTGATGATGAAGATGATGATTATATGTTTGATGACTTAAAATCTAATTTTGATGATGACTTTGATGATTTTGATGATGAATTCGATGAAGATGATGAGGAGGATTACAGGTAATTTATAATTATAAATATTACATTGCCGCCCCCAATTTTTAGGGCGGTTTTTTTATTTATTATAAAATTATGATTCAAATAGACAAATTTACTACCATGCAGCCAGAACTATCAATTCTGGCATTTGGAATTAGAAAAATTGTTTTTGTTGACGAACAAAATGTTGACCCAAAAGAAGAATTTGATGAATTTGAAGATAGCTCAACACATTTCTTAATGTTTTATGGTAAAGATCCTGTTGCCACTGCACGCTGGCGTTTTACCGAATTGGGAATAAAATTGGAACGTTTTGCTGTTTTAAAAGAATTAAGAAGAAAGGGACTTGGGGCAATATTATTAAAAGCAGTTATTGCTGATGTAAAAGATTATCAAAAACCAATTTATTTACATGCCCAAGTTCAGGCAAAGAATTTTTATGAACGAGAAGGGTTTGTTAAATACGGCTCTATGTTTAGCGAATGCAACATTATGCATTACAAAATGTATTATAAGCCACATGCACTAAAATTTAATACAGTTATAGATAAGGTTAGAGAATTTCATGATGCATTCGGAATTAAAAATAATGAGGTGCCGCAAGGAAATCTGCACGAAAATGATTATCAATTACGTCATCGATTAATGTATGAAGAAAATGAAGAGTACTTGCAAGCAGCTCAACGCTCCGATATAATTGAAATTGCCGATGCTTTGGGTGATAAATTATATATTTTGTGCGGAACAATTTTAAAACACGGATTACAAGATAAAATTGCTGACATATTTATGGAAATTCATAACAGTAATATGTCAAAATTGGATGAAAACGGCAAACCCATATACAGAGAAGATGGAAAAATTTTAAAAAGTAGCCGATATTTTAAGCCTAATATTTCAAAATTTTTTAATGATTAAATGATAAAACACTATATCATAATATCTATTGGGCTTTTTAATTTATTATTTGGACTAAGGGCACAAGAAAGTCGCATAAAAATAAATGGTAAAGTTTACGATCCTGATAATCCATCGGCTTATTATAGCCTGATGATTATTAATAAAACAACTCAACATGGCATTTTAGGTGAACCGGATGGCTCTTTTACAGTTTATGCCAATAAAAATGATACTATTATAATTGGTTGCATGGGTTATCAAACTACCAAAATAACTTTTGCCGACTCAATTTACAAAGAAGAATACAATGTAAAAATTCCTTTGCAAAAATTATCCATTACACTTAAACAAATTGAAGTTTTTGCTCCCAGAGATTTAGATAAAATACTTTCAGATATAGAACGACTTGGATACAACAAAAATGATTATGTGAAAAGTGGAATAGATGCTGCTCAAAGTCCAATAACATTTTTGTATCAACAATTTAGTCGCAGAGAACGATCCATTAGAAAAGTAGCAGAATTACAAAACGAAGACAAGAAAAGAGAATTGCTGAAAGAACTGTTTCAAAAATATGTTGATTATAACATAATTAATTTAACAAACGAACAATTTGATGCTTTTATTGATTTTTGTAATGTTTCCGATGATTTTTTAAAATATACTTCACAATATGATTTTATAATGTATATAAAATATAAGTTTAATCAATTTATCAATCAACAAGATTATTATAGTAATCCAAGCAAACGATAAATTTCATTTCTTGAAATTTCTTTAACTTCACCTGAACGCATGGGAAATAATTCGAGCTGTTTAATTTTTACTCGAATTAATCGCAATGTTGGAAAACCAACAGCTGCAGTCATTTTTCTTACCTGACGATTTTTACCTTCCGTTAATGTTAATTCAATCCAAGATGTAGGAATGTTTTTTCTAAAACGAATGGGAGGATTTCGTTCATCGATATTAATTGGATTTTCTAATATTCTAACTTCAGATGGTAAAGTTTTATAATCTTTACCATTAATTTTAATTATAACACCTTTTTGCAGTTTTTCTAAAGCTTCATTGTTTATAGCTCCATCCACTTGAACCCAATACGTTCTTCGATGTTTAAACTTAGGCTGAAGTAATTTATAATTTAAGTTTTTATCATTAGTTAATATTAATAATCCTTCACTATCGGAATCTAATCTACCCACCGGATACACATCTTTGGGGAAGTTAAACAAATCTGATAAAGTAGCATTATTACCATCTTTACTAAATTGCGATAACATTCCGTAGGGCTTATGAATTATAAAGTATCGGTGCATTTAAAATTAAATTTTCACAAAATTAATTCATTTTGTAACCCTTGTTGGAATAAATTCGTTTATCGATAAGTGAAATTAAAAAGCATTTGTTAATAAATTGTAGTGCTTGGAAACATAAAACATTAAATGTGCCGTTAAATTTGAAACATGAGCATATTTTTAAGACATATATTTATAGCATTATTATTAATAATTGCTAAAATAAACTATTCGCAACCCATGCAAGCCCCTTACGAAAAAATTATCGTAAGCGGATTGCACGATAGCTTATCGTATTATTTTGTACAAGATTATCGTTTATATACCGAGCGATGGGATACATTAGCGCAACCTAAATTTTGGAGATATGTAATGAAATTATCTCCTGATTCGGGTGTATTAAATATTGCATCCAATAGAAAAATGATAGCCACATATTCTACTAAACAATGGAATTCTTTGCCTGACTCCATAAAATCAAGAATAAGAGATAGCATTAGTAATGAATGGTGTTTAGCACCGGATGAAAAAATTTATTTTACAGAGGGTAAAGGTCATTATTATGATTATAAAAATGCTATTCCTACCATTAGCAGAGGAATTGAAATATTTGAAAAAAATAACACTGATCCATTTTATGCTCAAGTTATTTTATTAATTGAAAGCCCTGGTAAATCAGCACGTTCCAATGCAGGAGCACTTGGTTCATTTCAACTAATGAAAGGAGTAGCTAAAAATATGGGTTTAAGAGTTGATAAATATGTTGATGAACGTAAAGATTTTGATCGCTCTGCTTATGCAGCTGCCAAATTAATTAGAACCATTTGTATTCCATATGCCGATTCTATTGTAAAAAAATATGGTATTGAATACAATCCAACCGATTTATGGTTTAGACTTTTGGTTTTGCATATATACCATGCAGGTGCTTACAATGTTGCAAAAGCAGTAGATGTTATTCAACCATGCGAAGGGAATATGGAATTAATTAAACAATTATGGCAAACTAAAGCAGGAGGTTTTGGCAATGCATCGCAAAATTATACTCAAATAGCATTAGCTTCGTTGTTTGAATTAAATGATATAATTTATAATAATTGTACCGATTTAATAGTTGATGCTGTTAATTCTTCGGCTATGCTTAGTTCAGAAGATAATGAAAACGATAACATAAAATGAATTCTGAATTAGCTATTCTAACCGAAAAAATCGGTAATCATCTAAACGAAAAAAGAAAAGCCGCGATAGAAAAAGTACTTAATAATCGGACCCGACACTTTACGGTTGCGATTGAAAATATTTTTCATCCACACAATGTAAATGCCGTACTTAGAAGTTGCGAATGCTTTGGTTTACAAGACTTGCATGTTATAGATGTGCAAGAAAAATATAAAATTCAAAAACGTATTGCTAAAGGAGCCAATAAATGGACAGATATTTATTACTATGAAAAAGGTGAAAATCCTACATTAGATTGCATTCAAAAATTAAAAGCAGATGGATATTCCATTGTAGGAACAAGTCCGCATAAAAGTGATATAGCTTTAGAAAATTTTGATTATACACAAAAGGCAGCTTTCTTTTTTGGGGCAGAAAAAGAGGGTATTTCTGATACGGTTATAAAACATGCCGATTATTTTGTTAAAATACCGATTTATGGATTTACCGAAAGTTTTAACGTATCGGTAGCAGTTGCCATTATATTGCATCATTTAACCCTTAAATTAAGGCAAGATAATGCTATTAATTGGCAATTATCGAATGATGAAATTGCCCAAAAAACGTTGGAATGGTATGTAAAATCAGCCAGAAACGGGAAAAAGTTATTAAAATATTATAAAGAGCAACTTATTTTAAACAATTCCTTTTAATTTCTGTTTAAAATCTATGTTTAAACAATTATTGTTATTATCAGGTATATGTTTTTATTTTACCTCTTGCAGTCAGAATTTAAATAATAAACAATCAGACATAAAAATTCAATCAAACAAAAATTTACAAAATATGGAAACCGCTACCTTTGGATCCGGATGCTTTTGGTGTGTTGAAGCAATTTTTCAACAATTAAAAGGGGTAGAAGAAGTAAAATCAGGATATATGGGAGGGAAGATAAAAAATCCTACCTATCGAGAAGTATGTAGCGGTTTAACGGGTCACGCAGAAGTAATTCAACTGAAATACAATCCTTCAATTATTAGCTATAAAGATTTATTGGAAGTATTTTTTCAAACCCATGATCCTACAACATTAAATAGGCAAGGAGCTGATGTTGGTACACAATATCGTTCGGTTATATTTTATCATAACGAAAATCAAAAAGAATTAGCTGAAAAAATAAAAAATGAATTAAATGCTCAAAAAGTTTTTGATAATCCAATTGTAACTGAAATTTCGCCTGCTACGGAATTTTACATAGCAGAAGATTATCATCAAAATTATTATAATAACAATCAATACGAACCTTATTGCACTTATGTGATTAAACCAAAAATGGAAAAATTTAAAAAAGTTTTTAGTGATAAATTAAAATAAAAAAGAGGCTCAAATTTGAGCCTCTTTTTTTATGAAACTAAATCTTGTTTTTTCTTATCGTTTTTCTCTTTATCAGGATTTCTGAATACTACCATATCATCAAATACGTCTAAAATGATGACGGTATCTTTTTCAACTTTTCCTGCAAGTATTTGTTTAGATAATTCATTTAACACATATTTTTGAATTACGCGTTTTAATGGACGGGCGCCAAATTGCGGATCGTAACCTAATTTAGCTATCCATTCTAAGGCGAAAGGAGTATATTCCAATTTTATATCCTTTTCTAACAACATGTTTTGAACGCGCTTTAATTGAAGTTTAATAATTTCTTCAATATCTTTTTTCTCTAATGGACGGAACATGATGATTTCATCCACTCGATTTAAAAATTCCGGACGTATTGATTTTTTCAATAAATCCATCACTTGGGCTTTGGTTTCTTCAATAATCAATTCTTTATTAAATTCTTCCATGCGCTCAAAATTCTCTTGAATAATGTGTGAGCCCATGTTCGAAGTCATAATTATGATTGTATTTTTAAAATTTACCACACGCCCTTTATTATCAGTTAATCGTCCATCGTCTAATACTTGTAGTAAAATGTTAAATACATCCGGATGCGCTTTTTCAATTTCGTCTAATAAAACCACCGAATAAGGTTTTCTTCGAACGGCTTCGGTCAGTTGTCCGCCTTCATCATAACCAACATATCCGGGAGGTGCACCTACTAAGCGCGAAACAGAATGACGTTCTTGATATTCGCTCATATCAATTCGTGTCATGGCATTTTCGTTATTAAATAAAAATTCTGCCAATGCTTTCGCTAACTCGGTTTTTCCGACTCCCGTTGTCCCTAAGAAAATAAACGAACCTATGGGTTTCTTTTCGTCTGATAGTCCGGCCCTGCTTCTTCTTACAGCATCTGCAATTGCAGCAATGGCTTCATCTTGTCCAACTACGCGTTTGTGTAATTCTTCTTCTAAGTGTAATAATTTTTCTCTTTCGCTTTGTAGCATTCTGCTTACCGGAATACCTGTCCAACGTGCCACTACACCTGCAATATCTTCAGCATCTACTTCTTCTTTAATCATTTTATGACCTGAAGATTGCATTTCATTTAATTTGCTTTTGTAGTTTTCGAGTTCAGCTTCTACTTCTTTAATTTTTCCATATCGTATTTCGGCTACTTTGCCATAATCGCCTGCACGTTCAGCTTGTTCGGCTTCAAATTTTAAATCTTCAATTTTGGCTTTTGCTTTTTGAATATTTTCTACAATTTCTTTTTCGCTTTGCCATTGTGCTTTTAAACGGTTTCTTTCATCCGATAAGTTGGCGATTTGTTCGTTTAGTTCTGCTAATTTTTTTTCATCATTTTCACGTTTAATGGCTTCGCGTTCAATTTCAAGTTGACGAATTTTGCGTTCCACTTCATCTAACTCGGCCGGCATGGAATTTATTTCCAAGCGAAGTTTTGAAGCTGCTTCATCTATCAAGTCAATGGCTTTATCCGGTAAAAATCTATCCGTAATGTAGCGTTGCGAAAGTTCTACTGCACTTATTATAGCTTCATCTTTTATACGAACTTTGTGATGCGTTTCATATTTTTCCTTAATTCCTCTAAGAATTGAAATAGCATCTTCGGCCGAAGGTTCATCTACCATTACTTTTTGGAATCGTCTTTCTAAGGCCTTATCTTTTTCAAAATATTTTTGAAATTCATTTAATGTGGTAGCTCCAATAGCACGAAGTTCTCCACGAGCTAAGGCAGGTTTTAAAATATTGGCAGCATCCATAGCTCCTTCGCCACCACCGGCACCAACCAATGTATGAATTTCATCAATAAAGAGAATTATTTCTCCATCTGAATCTATTACTTCTTTAACTACAGCCTTTAAACGTTCTTCGAATTCACCTTTATATTTAGCACCCGCCACTAAAGCTCCCATATCTAATGAGAAAATTTGTTTGGTTTTTAAATTTTCGGGTACATCGCCATTTATAATTCTATGCGCTAAACCTTCTGCAATTGCTGTTTTACCAACTCCCGGCTCACCAACTAGTATTGGATTATTTTTGGTTCTGCGTGATAAAATTTCTAAAACTCTTCTTATTTCTTCATCACGACCAATAACGGGGTCAAGTTTTCCTTTTCGAGCTAAATCATTTAGATTTTTGGCGTACTTATTTAATGAGTTATAGGTTTCTTCTGCACTATGACTGGTAACTCTTGAGCCTTTTCGCAAATCTTTAATGGCTTTTTTCAACTCGTTTTCATTTATACCGCTATCTTTTAACATTTGCGATACGCTATCTTTCACACTCAATATTCCAAGTAATAGATGTTCTATGGTAACAAACTCATCACCAAACTCTGATAAATAATTATTGGCTTTTATCAAAGCTTGATTGGCATTATTGGAAAGATAAGTTTGTCCTCCCTGTTGCTTTGGGTAGGAATTAATAATACTATCAACTGTTTTTGAAATTATTTGTGGATTTACGTTTAGTTTTTTAAATAAATAGGGTGTAACGTTTTCATCCACGGTTAATATACCTTTTAACAGATGACCTGTTTCGATATATTGTTGGCTGTTTTGAGCAGCTATTTGCATAGCTTGCTGTACAGCTTCTTGCGATTTAATGGTAAAATTGTTTAAGTTCATATACAATCAAAATTTAGTTGTATTGCAATACTCAAACTTTATACAATAAAAAATTATGAGTTTAATCAAGAAAATATGGCATAAGAAATGAAATTGATCATGTCTTTTTGTCTTTATTTTCAAAAATTTACTGTAATAATTACAGAATTTTATTTTAATCTTAAAGTATTAATTAAGAGAGAATCTAATTAATACTTATTATATAGAATTAGGAAATAAAACAATAAAACATAGGTTTAATAGCAAAATCAAAAAAGGCAATTTTTAATGACTTAAATTGGAGTTAAATAAATAAAAAATCCCCTCATTGAAATATCGAGGGGATTTTTTATAAATGTTATAACATTAAATTATTTTGAAGCTAATTGTTGAGGCTCTTTCTTGTAAACTTCGGGTATATCACCGGTTAAAGCATTTAAGAATGCAACTAAATTTTTAATTTCACTATCTGTTAACTGCTGGTTTAGTTGCGATTTAGCCATAATTCGAACAGCCTCTTCTAAACTATTTATACTGCCATCGTGAAAATAAGGTGCTGTTTTAGCAATATTTCTTAACGATGGTACTTTAAATTTATATAAATCGGCATCGTTACCAGTTTGTGCAGCTAAGCCTTTATCAATGTGTTTGCTTTTGGTATATTCCCAATAATTACCAAATACGCCAAATTTTTGAATAGAATTACCTCCTAATAAAGGTCCATTGTGGCACGAATTACAACCTCTTGAAACAAAGGTCATCAATCCTTTTTTCTCTTCTAAAGTTAATGCATCAGCTTTACCGGCTAAATATTCATCAAAACGCGATGGAGTTAATAATTTACGTTCAAAAGCAGCAATTGCTTTACGTAAATTTTCATATGTAATAGGATTAGCATCGTTTGGATATGCATTTTTAAACAAGGTTTTATACATTTCTATTTGCGACAATCTATCAATTAAAAATTTCTCATTAGGAATTGCCATTTCTATAGGATTTAAAATAGGCATGCCGGCTTGTTGTTCAACATCAGCAGCTCTTCCGTCCCAAAATTGAACTGTATGTAATGCTGCATTTAAAACAGTGGGTGAGTTTCTATCTCCATTTTTACCTGCATCGCCCGGGCTTGTTGGCAGGTTATCAACACCAAATGTGGAAAGATTGTGGCATGAATTACAGCTTATATTTCCATCTTTTGATAATCGTTTGTCAAAATATAAAACATGTCCTAATTGAACTTTAGCTTCCGTAACTTCATTATTTGGATTATTAGCTGATGTTGGTAAAATTCGAAAATCAGACAGCTTATCTTTTAACAAAACATCATAACGAGCGCTTTCCTTTTGTTCGGGAGATAATTCTTCGTTATTACTGCCACATGATGCTAAAAATAAAATGGCCGATAATCCAATTAAATATTTACGATGCTTCATAATATTTTATTTATACATACAAAGCTACAATAAATTAGATAATTGAAATTATAAATTTTATTTATAAGCTTATTGATAAAATTTATTGAATTTTGATTTTCATTTTACGAATATTCTGAATTGTAAAATTCCAATACTGTTATTTCGGGCATAATACCAACACGACCGGCATAACCAATAAAACCTAAGCCTCTATTAACATACAATAATTGATTATTTTCTTCATACAAACCAGCCCATTGTTTATATACATACTGAACCGGGCTCCATTTAAATCCGGGAATTTCTATTCCAAATTGCATTCCGTGAGTATGTCCGGATAGCATCAAATTAACGTCTTTGTATTCTCTTTTTATTTGATTATCCCAATGAGATGGGTCGTGAGATAATAAAATTTTAAAAGGAATATTTTCGGTTCCCTTATAGGCAATATCCATTTTTCCGTATTTTGGGAAACGTCCCATGCCCCAGTTTTCAACACCAATTATGGCAAGTTTTTCGCCATTTTTTTCTATAACTTCATGTTCATTTAATAATAATTTCCATCCTAAATCGCGATGAACTTTATGCATGGCTTTTAAATTTTCAAGCTTGGCTTTTTCGCTTGGCCATTGAATATAATCGCCATAATCATGATTGCCTAACACAGAATAAATACCATATTTTGCTTTTATTTTTTTTAATGTTTCTATAAATGGATAAGCCTCATCAGTTTTTTCATTTACTAAATCTCCGGTAAATAAAATATAATCAGCTTCCTGCTGATTAATTAAATCTATTGCTTTTTCTAAAGGTTCAGAAGATGTAAAGCTCCCTAAATGTAAATCGGATATTTGAACAATTTTTAAACCGTTAAAAGCTGCCGGAAATTGTGGAGAGATAATTTTTTCTTGAAAAATTTTAAAATCAAAAGCTCCTTTAAACATGCCATAAATCAAGGTGGCAAAAGGTATTCCGGCAAAAAATATAGCTGTTTTTGACAAAAATTCTTTTCTGCTAATAGTATTATTGGACTTAGTAATTTTTTTTATTGTCCATTTTCCGGCTCTCCAAAAATCATCAGCAATTAAAAAGG
Organism: Bacteroidia bacterium; assembly: GCA_046299555.1. GTDB lineage: Bacteria > Bacteroidota > Bacteroidia > JACCXN01 > JACCXN01 > CALKJP01. Next base: position 275,108 of record JBKBHS010000002.1, on the reverse strand, counting down.
GCAGCCCCATCATTTTAGAAAATACCACAATAAATAAAAAAGATGTAACATATACTCTAAAAAACTGCGACCATTCAGAAATAGGAATAATTAATGCTGTTAAAATATAAATTAAACTAATTGCAGAAGTTATATAATAAGTTCTCCAAATCCAACGTTTTGTTGTTTTCATAGAGTTTTTAAAAACAGTTTTAATTGCTTGAAAAAAATAAATCTCTATGAGAAGTGCCATTATAAAAAAGAAAATAATGCGCCAGGCCATATTATTTTTGTAAATTAGTACTCAACAAATCTATTGTTTTATGCAAAAGTGCAAATTATTTTTTCAGAGAAATTACAATTTAACAATTGTTGTGTGTGTTGTATTTGTTTTTTCTTCGTGTTCAACATTGTATAGACCAAACACTGTAAATGTTCCTTTGTTTAAAGAAAAAAATGAATTATCGGTAAATGCCGGAGCAAGCAGTAATGGTGCTAATATACAAGCTGCATATTCTGTTACTGAACATTTTGCTGTAATGGTTAATGGTAGTTTTTATAATGCTAATGTTACAACTCCAACAGGTATTAGTAGAATTGAAAATAATTTTGGTGAAGCTGGAATTGGATATTTCTCGCATTTAGGAGAAAATTTTATAGGCGAAATTTATTCAGGATTTGGAATGGGTAAAGCATACAATCAAAATGATTATTGGATTGAATTAAACTCATTTAACAGAGTTGATTTTAATAAAATTTTTGTTCAACCATCTATTGGATTTGTTTCTAATATATTTGAATTAGCAGCAAGTATTCGTTGGTCATATTTAGATTATTACAACTTTAAATCTGATTCTCCTATTAACTATGGAAATTTACCCAATAGAAGTGCTAATATGTTTATAGAGCCTGCATTAACAGCCCGTGCAGGATATAAAAGTGTTAAAGTATTTGCACAAACAGGTTTTGCTATGCCAACCATGCCCATTACATATAGTTTTAGCCCATTTATGTTTTCGTTGGGAGTAAATATTAAGTTGGCGCCTCGATATAAAGTTAGTTTATCATCAAATAATTAATTTTATTTGATACAATTTTTTTATGTTTTAGCGATTTAAATATATGCGCTTCCTACTATTACTGATATTAATTAATACTATCCTTTCAAAGTCTTTAATATCTCAAATTGATTACCAGCAAAAAGAAGCTGAATTAATTTTACTTATAGACTCGATTCGTAATGTAAAAACAGATGAGGAAAGATTTTTTTTGAGCGATGCCATTGCTTTAGAGTTAGAAACAATTTTGACAGATGCAAGCTCCATGCAATATCCGTTTGATTCTTTAAAATTTATTTCAAAAATTATTGCTCCTGATAATACTTGGCGCATGTTTAATTGGCACATAGAAGATGAAAAAAAACAACATCGCTATTGGGCTATAATTCAATATAAATTTCAAAATAATTATCGGGTTATTGCTTTAATGGATAACTCTGAAGATATTAAAAATCCTGAAAGTAAAATATTTAAAGCGCCTCAATGGTATGGCGCTCATTATTACGATGTTTTTAAGCCTGAAAAAAACAAGTATATTTTGCTTGGATACAATGGCAAATTAAGTAATGTAAGTCAAAAAGTAATTGAAGTTTTATATTTTGACAATAAAGGCAATATTGTTTTTGGTGATGATATTTTTGAAGCCGAAAAGGGTAATCCTAAACGCATAATATTTAAGTATTCAAAAGAAGTTAGTATGTCTTTGAAATATTATGATAAAAATAAAACCATTGTTTTTGATCATTTATCGCCAAGAGAACCTCATTTAGTAAATCTTTATCAATATTATGGACCTGATTTATCGTATGATGCTTATACTTATAAAAAAGGTAAATGGGAATTATTAAAAAATATTGATGTTCGAAAATTTGTGGTAGAAAATAAAAAAGTAAAATACAATAATCCGGAGTAAAACTTTATTCATTGCTGAGTTAATGATATGTTGAATTATTGATTTATTGAAACAAAAAATCAATATTAATCTCAATAAATATCAATAAATCTCTAATAAATAGTTTTTCAATCTTTAATTATTCCAAATAAATATCTATTAGCCCTTCCGGAGCTTCTATTAATAGTTGTTTTTCTGTACGGTTTACTTTTTTAATTATTTCATCTGTTATCGGAATAAGAATTTCTTTTCCATTTTCGTGTTTAATTTCTAAAATGGCTTGTTGTGGCATGTCTAATACACGAAGAATTTTTCCAATATCGCCCTTTTGTTTATCTATTACATTAAAATTTATTATTTCATGATAATAAAATTGTGTATCCGAAAGTTTAGGCAGATAGCTTAGCGGGAGGTAAATTTCATTATTAATTAAAGCATTAGCTAATTCTTCATCATCTATGCCCTTTAATTTAATTAGGGCAAAATTTTGTTCTAAAAGTTTTAATTTTTCTATTTCAAATCGAACAAGTTTGCCGTTAACATCAACAAACAATTCTTGGATTTTTTTATAAACAGAAGGGGAGTCAACATCCCATTGAGATATTAACTCCCCTTTAAAACCATGAGCTTTAACGATTTGTCCCAGTTGGAAACAGTCGTTTTTATGCATCATGCAGTATATTATGCTTCGGCAGGTGTTTCACTGCTTTCTTCTGCAGTTGGAGCGTTTTTAGCGGCTTTTGCTGCTAAACGTTTATTTCTTGCTTCGGCTTCTGCAGCCATACGCTTTTTGTATTCTTCAGCTCTATAATTTTTAATTTTTTCTTTCTTTCCGCTTATCTTACCTGATTTTTCTTCTAACCATTTAGCAAATTTTGCTTCAGCTTGTTCAATGGTTAAAGCTCCTTTTTTTACCCCTCTTAAAAGGTGGTCTTTCATTAATACTCCTGTGTACGACAATATAGCTCGAGTAGTATCGGTAGGTTGTGCCCCGTTTTGATACCAGTAAAGAGCTCTTTCAAAGTTAATGTCAATTGTTGCAGGATTCGTGTTTGGATTATACAAGCCTATTTTTTCAATAAACTTGCCATCTCGTGGCGCGCGACTATCTGCAATAACGATATGGTAAATGGCGCGGCCTTTTTTACCATGTCTTTGTAGTCTAATTCTTGTAGGCATTTTGTTTTATTTTATTGAGTTAATAATTTTTAAGGACGGCAAATGTAGTAATTAGCATTTATATTACCAAAATATTCAATAGATTATAGCATCTTTTTTACCCCAAATACTTGTTTTGGGCTGAATACTTAAAATTACTTCGTTCTCATTTTCAGTATATCGAAACATATGTTCTCGGCATTTGTGCCAAACAGGTTTTTCTGGAAATGGTGGTACATTTAATTCTTTTAGTGCCCATTTTTTTAGGTTTAATGTATAGGGTGCATCATAGCAATCTTTTACAATATCATCAAAATCGGGCGAAAAAAAATTATTTACATTTTCACCGAGATATAAATACGCTTTTTCGGTATTGCCACTGTATAAATTCCACGATAAATAGGAGGGAAACCAATTAATGCTATTTAATAGTGGTGAAATTATTATGTATAGAAGTATATAGTCGTACTTTGATTTAAATTTAATCTGATTTTTAATATGTTGAAAAATATTTTCATTATTTGATTGTCGAAAAATTAGAAATAATGCAATTGGTATAAAAACATTCCATGGCCAAATTACTGCGTTATATTTATGCCCAAATGGCCCTATGGAGAATAAAATAAATAAATGAATAAATGTAGCTGAATAAATAGCCAAATTTATATATCTGCCGCTGAATAATGCTATTGCTATGCTCATTTCAATTAAAGGAATAGCACTACCAATAATGTAAAATACATTATAAAGTAAATTTTTATTGTTTAAAAATGGTTCAGCAAACCAATTAATAACCGAGTTGAAATATTCAGGGTTTAATTTATGCCACCCGGAATAAAAATAAATTACTGCAAATAGCGTTTTAATTATGTTTAATTTGTTGTATTCTGAATTAACAAAATCAATAAAAAATAAAATTAAAAGATAACAATAAACCCATGGTTGCATTCGGTTTATATCGGTTATCAGCAAAGCCGTTATGCTTATCCAGAAAATAATTTTAGCACTTTTTAAATTTGAGAATAACAATCGTATAAAAGTGCTTAAAATAAAAATGAATAATAAAATACCGTCAAAGGGAGCAGTAAAGGAGGGTATAAAATTAATTAAGGGAACTAGTGGAAAATAGCGATTACTTAACCAAAGTTTTAATGAAATTACAATACCGATTAATAAAAATATATAGGAGATTTTAGTTAAATAAATTAATCTTTTTTCATTGCTCCAATTCATTTCACTCTGCCGGATTTAAAATAGTGTTGTCTATAATATGTTTCGCTTAAATCGTTAATCATTACGCCTTTTTTGGTGGTAGCATGTACGAATTTATTATTTTGTAAATAAACTCCTACATGCGAAACTTTTCCCTTTTTTTCAATTTGAAAAAATACCATATCTCCTTCTTTTAGTTCACTTTCGGGAATAATATTTGTTAGCTCAATTAATGTCGATGTTGGACCACTAATATTTTTATTGTAAACTTCTTTATATAACAATCCTGTAAAACCGGAGCAATCAATGCCACTTTTGTCTTTTCCTCCATATTTGTAAGGTACGCCCATCCAATCGTCAATAAAATAGTAGAGTTTTAAATTTTCAATGTTTTTTTCATCTACCCCTAAAAGTTGAGCGTATTTTTCTTTTAATGCTTTATCTTTTGAGCTTAACTTGTTTTTGTTTTCAATTAGGCTTTCTTTATTGGCAGAAGTATTCTTATTGTTTTTTACAATTTTTTTATTTCCCGAACATGCGATAATAAACAAAAACAATAAAACAATGATAAAAACCTGAATTTTTAGGGCAAACATTATTTTAGACATGCTACAAAAATATGTTTCACAAAAATTACGAATACAATGAATAAATATATTTATTAATATAGCTTTGTTAATTGAAATTATTTAACAATTACTTGTTAATCATGTAATGGTAAATCGTAGATTAAAAGAATATTTTTTTGTAATATTGCTTAACTAAACTCTCCCACCTTGAATAAAATTAACATAGCAATTGATGGTTATTCTTCCTGTGGAAAAAGTACTATTGCTAAGGCTCTGGCAGCCGAATTAGGATATACTTATATCGATACAGGAGCCATGTATCGTTCAGTAGCATTATTTGCTTTACGCAACGGATTAATTAAAAACGGAAAAATTAATACTGAAGCTATTGTAATGGCATTACCGGATATACACGTTTCGTTTCAATATAATAATGAAACAAAAGTATCTGATACTTACTTAAATGGCGAAAACGTTGAAAAGGCCATTCGTCAAATGGAGGTTTCGGAAGTGGTAAGCAAAGTAAGCGCCATAAAAGAAGTTCGTGAAAAAATGGTGGCACTTCAAAAAGAAATGGGTAAGAAAAAAGGGGTTGTAATGGATGGTAGAGATATTGGCACCAATGTTTTTCCGGATGCAGAATTAAAGATTTTTATGACTGCCGATATGGATGTGCGAGTTGCTCGAAGATATTTTGAGCTTACATCAAAAGGAGAGCATGTTACCGAAGAAGATGTAAAACAAAATTTATTGAAAAGAGATTATGATGATATTCATCGTAAAGAAAATCCATTAAAAAAAGCTGACGATGCCATTGTGCTTGATAATTCGGAACTTACCAAGCAACAGCAGTTAGATTTTGTGATACGGCTTATTAAAGATCTTCAATTAATCAAAGATTATCCTGAAACAGAAAAAAAAAGCCTTAATATTTCAGTAGTTAATCATATTAATTCTTAAATAAATAAAAATATACGGGCAAATGGTCAGAGTATCCTCCTTTGTATGAATTGCCTACATAAGTTCTGTTAGGTATTTTTTCTCCATTTTTGTTTATAAACATTATCCAATCAGGATTAAAAACATTGGCTCTTCCCTGCAATGTGCAAGCTTTTTTCTTTTCGCATTTGAGTAAACTTTTTGAAATTATAATTTGGTCAAGCATTCCCCAATGGCCATTGTAATAATGAGAGCCTTCTCCTTTAATATGTTTTAGATATAGCATATTAAATAATTCTTTCTCTTTTATTTCAGAAGTATCTTTTTTAGCAAGTAATACCTCTTCTAAACTTTTATTGATGGGATAATCATTAAAATCTCCCATAATTATTATTTTGGCTAATGAGTCAATTTTTAATATACTATCAATTTCATTTCTTAATGTTTTAGCGGCATTAATGCGTTTAAATTCACTTTGAATTTCACCTCCAATGCGCGATGGCCAATGGTTTATAAAGATATGCAAGGTATCATCCGAATCTAAAATGCCTTTCACATAAAGAATATCTCTTGTTTTTATGGTATCTGGTTTTAAATCTATAGCTATTGTTTTATGTTCGAGTGGCTTAAACAAGTCTTTTCGATATAGCATGGCAACATCAATGCCACGGTTATCTGGGCTTTCTTCGTGTATTACAGCATATTTTAATTTATTTAAAGGAGTAATTCGTATCATGTATTCTAATACTTCCCTGTTTTCAACCTCGCATAAACCTATTATAGAGGGTGCTTCTCCGTTCCCAATAGCCATAATTACTTTTGCAGTATTTATAGTTTTCGATAAGTAGCGGTTTGAATTCCACATGAGTTTACCTTCAGGAGTAAAATCATCATCATTTTTAATAGGGTCATTAATTGTGTCAAATAAATTCTCAACATTATAAAAGGCTACTGTAAATTTTTTATCTTGTGCTTTTATTATGAAAGAACAAAATAATGTTATAACAATAATTGTAAATTTATTCATAATCTTACCAAATAGCTTCCTCTAATCGAGGGTTTACAACTGAGTTATTTATGGAACCAAATGTGTAGCTTAATCCAAAAAAACTATAAATATTAAAATTAGTAGGTAAAATACCGGTTCCTAATAACACATTTGTTTCAATTATATTTTTAGGTAAATATATATCTTGATCTTGAATGTATGAGCTACTCATTGAAATATTAAAATTAAATCCTTCAAAGATTCTAAGCGAAGCAGATAAATTGCCGGAAATATTGTAACTGCTTTTTCTATTATAAAAATGATTTGCTCCTAATTGCATGGAAATATTCCCCCAAGATTTAATATAATTTATTACAATGTCTAATCGGTTAAAAGGTTCGGCCTCATTTAATTTATTATAGTTATTTACTTCATTAAGTTTCCATGTTCTGTAACCACTTTGAAAAATAAATCTAAATTGCCTTTCAGCATTTTCAGAGATAGGAAATAAGTTATATTCTATAGCAGGTGCAATCGTTGATTGAAATATTACATTTTGACGTTGAGATGATAAAACTGAAATATATGCCCCTGCTGCCCAATGTGCTGATATGCTTTTAGCTAAAAAGCTTGATGCTCCGTAATTTACATTTTGTGCCGTGATAGTTTTATTGCTTTCATTATCATTGTTTGAAAATACAAAACGATAATAGGAACTATAATAATAAATTGAGTTTTGAAATTTTATTTCATGTTTAATTTTATTGATATCTAAAAAAGAGCCAAGATTTAAGTTGGTTTGATTGCTTTCAGCATTAACATACCCATTTCCGCTTAAAGTAAATACCCAATTTCGCCATTTATCATTTTGAACTAATGCCTTATTCATATCTCTTTTGGGGTAGGAAATATCAATTATGTATAAAATTTTACTTTTCTTTAAATATGGAATTAATCCAATTTGAATCGCTTTTAAGATTTTTTCTCTTACTAAATCATCCGTATCAGTTTGTTTAGTTGATAATTCTAATGTGTCTTTTAAATTTTCAAAGGTATTTCTTCCATTAAATAAGAGTTTGTAGTTTAAACCGCCTGCTCCATTATCCATACTAATTACAATTATTTCAATATCTGATTGTAAACGATCTCTAACAAAATCGAAATAATTCAACTCCATTTTAAGATAGTTTTCAAAGCAATTATCAGCATTACAATTAATATATAACTTAATGTTTTGAGTTGAATCTGATTTTGCTGTTACAATATTTTGACTAATAAATAAAATAATAAAAATTAAAGTAGTTGGGTATTTCATAGCTTATTATTAGGTATTGTAGAAAATGTAAATGAACTGAAAATAAAACTAAAAAACTATCTTTTATGTAAAATTATCAAGTTAAATCAAATTGCTATTTTTGAATGCTTTTAATGTAGTTAATATTAAAATGATTTAGTTATTAAATTTTACAAAAATATGTTGAAAATAATAGAATGTCCTCGTGATGCCATGCAAGGAATTCAAGAATTTATTCCTACCGAAAAAAAAGCTGCATACATTAATCAATTATTAAAAGTAGGTTTTGATACAATTGACTTTGGAAGTTTTGTTTCGCCAAAAGCTATACCTCAAATGGCTGATACAGCTGCAGTTTTATCACAATTAAATTTAAATAATACTAAATCAAAATTATTAGCAATAGTTGCTAACACACGCGGAGCATTAGATGCAGCAGAATTTGATGAAATAAGCTATTTAGGATATCCATTCTCCATTTCAGAAACATTTCAAAAGCGAAATACCAATGCAAGTATTCAAGAATCGTTAAAACGAGTAGAGGAGATACAAGATTTATGTATAAGAAATAAAAAGCAGTTAGTAGTGTATATTTCTATGGCATTTGGTAATCCTTACGGTGATGAATGGAATAGCGATATTGCCATAGGATGGACAGAAAAATTGCATCAATTGGGAGTTAAAATTATTGCACTATCCGATACCATTGGTGTTTCGAATAAAGAAAATATCAATTACATATTTTCCAATTTAATACCTGCATTTAAAGATATTGAGTTTGGCGCGCATTTACATACTACCCCTAATACTTGGGAAGAAAAAATAGAAGCAGCATACAATGCCGGTTGCAGAAGATTTGACGGTGCCATAAAAGGTTTTGGCGGATGCCCAATGGCAGCCGATAAACTTACCGGAAATATGCCAACCGAAAATATGCTTAATTATTTTGAAGAAAGAAAAATTACAACCGGATTAGATTTAAATGCCTTTAACGAATCAGTAAAATTAGCGGCTAAAACATTTCCAATATGAGTAATGAAGAAAAAATAAAGGCTGAAAAAATTGTTGCTAAAATGATGCAAAGCGATCATTTTAGCCAATGGTTAGGAATTAAAGTAGAACAAGCCAAGCCAGGACATTGTATTTTAAAAATGAAAATAAGAGAAGAAATGACAAATGGCTTTGGAATTGCTCATGGCGGAATTGCCTTTTCTTTTGCTGATAGTGCTTTGGCATTTGCCTCTAATGCTCATGGTAGATTAAGCGTAGCTTTGGAGTGTTCCATTTCATTTCCGGTTGCTGTAAATGTTAATGACGAATTAACTTGCGAAGCTAAAGAGTTAAGCTTAACCAATAAAACGGCTACTTATTTAATAGAAATTAAAAATCAAAATGGAGTGAGCGTTGCTTTTTTTAAAGGTACTGTTTACAGAACAAGTAAAGAGTGGGATTATAACAAATAATAAAACTTATTTAATATCAAATTTTATTCAGATATAAAAAGAAAAATAAATAATTATATTCTAAATAAAAATCAATAAACTCTAAATTCCTTATAAAATAATATATTCGTGAATTCTTAAAATTTTTATTTCTATGCACTCAGCTTTTATAATTGACGGAGTAAGAACTCCAATCGGAAATTTTGGAGGGGCTTTGGCCACGGTTAGAACAGATGATTTGGCAGCATTGGTTTTAAAAGAATTAATCAATAGAAATTCAGGAATTGATCCCATGGAAATATCGGATGTGATAATGGGATGTGCAAATCAAGCAGGCGAGGATAACAGAAATGTAGCACGAATGGCATTATTATTAGCCGGATTACCTTATCAAGTTCCGGGTGAAACGGTAAATAGACTATGCGCATCAGGATTATCTGCTTCAATGGCGGCAGCAAGAGCAATTATGACCGGAGATGCCGATTTAATTATAGCCGGAGGTGTAGAGAATATGACACGTGGACCTTGGGTAATATCTAAAGCTTCAACAGCATTTGGACGAGATCAACAAATGTATGATTCCAGTTTTGGTTGGCGATTTATAAATCCCAAAATGAAAGAATTATACGGAGTTGATGGAATGGGAGAAACAGCCGAAAACTTAGCCGAAAGAGATAAGATATCTCGCGAAGATCAAGATAAATTTGCGCTTTGGAGTCAGCAAAAAGCAGCAGCAGCTCAAGCTAAAGGACGTTTTGATAAAGAAATTGTAAAGGTTGAAATTCCTCAACGAAAAGGTGATCCCAAAATTTTTAATAAAGATGAATTTTTAAAACCGGATACTACTTTAGAAGCATTATCTAAATTAAAACCGGCATTTAAATCAACAGGTACCGTTACGGCCGGTAATGCATCAGGTTTAAATGATGGCGCAGCTGCCTTATTATTAGCTTCAGAAAAAGCAATTAAAAAATATAATTTAAAACCAAAAGCAAGAATTGTATCATGCGGAGTGGCTGGAGTGGAACCAAGAATTATGGGAATTGGTCCGGTTGAAGCAAGTAAAAAAGCTCTTCAAAAAGCCGGATTAACACTAAATGATATGGATATAATCGAACTAAACGAGGCATTTGCAGCTCAAGTTTTAGCTTGCTCAAGAGCACTAGGAATGGCTGATAACGACCCGCGATTAAATCCTAATGGCGGTGCTATTGCTCTTGGACATCCTTTAGGTATGAGTGGAGCTCGAATTCTTAATTCGGCAGCAATAGAACTTCATGAACAAAATAAGCGTTATGCGCTTGTTACCATGTGTATAGGAGTTGGACAGGGTTATGCCGTAATTATTGAAAAAGTATAATTTATGATATACGAATTTAACGGATATAAGCCGGTTATTCATCCAAGTGCATTTGTACATCCAATGGCTTATGTGGTTGGAAATGTCATTATTGGAAAAGATGTTTATATAGGGCCCTTTGCTTCATTAAGAGGCGATTGGGGGCAAATAATTATTGAAGACGGTTGTAATGTTCAAGAAAGTTGTACCATTCACATGTTTCCGGGAGTTACAGTTAGATTAATGGAAAGCGCCCACATTGGTCATGGTGCAATAATTCATGGTGCTACAATAGGCAAAAATGTATTAGTAGGCATGAATGCTGTAATTATGGATAATGCAATCATTGGGAATAACAGCATTATAGGTGCGCTTTGTTTCATTTCTGCCAACACAGAAATACCGGAAAGAAAAGTTGTGGTAGGAAATCCTCATAAAATTATAAAAGATGTAAGTGATGAAATGCTTAATTGGAAAACAGAAGGCACCAAACTTTATCAACAATTACCGGCCGAAATGTACGCAACTTTTAAGGAATGTGAGCCTTTACGAGAAATTCCTTCTGATTTAAAAATTCAGGAATCAGGTTATAAAACATGGAATGAAGTTAAAAATAAAAGCAAGTAATTAGGCTACTTATTAAAATTATGTAAGTTTGCAGCCAATAACATTAAATACCATTTAAATATGTCAGTTGATAAAATTGCATCAATATTAGGAGCTCAAGCCGATTCATTGTTGAATCATCAATGTAAAACTATCACTAAAGAATCGTTATTACTCCCTTCACCCAATTTTGTTGACGAAGCATTTGCTTTAAGCAACAGAAATCCACAAGTACTAAGAAGCTTAGAAGCCATATATAATCATGGGCGTTTAGCCGGTACCGGATATGTATCAATTTTACCCGTTGATCAAGGTATAGAACACTCAGCAGGGGCTTCATTTGCTCCCAATCCAATATATTTCGATCCCGAAAATATTGTAAAATTAGCTATTGAAGGTGGTTGTAATGCAGTTGCTTCAACATTTGGAGTACTTGCTTCCGTATCAAGAAAATATGCCCACAAAATACCTTTTGTCGTAAAAATAAATCACAACGAATTTTTAACATATCCAAATAAATACGATCAGATATTATTTGGAACCGTTGAAGAAGCATGGAATTTAGGAGCGGTTGCAGTAGGTGCCACTATCTATTTCGGCTCTAATGAATCTTCAAGACAAATTATAGAAATTGCACAAGCATTTGAACGCGCACACGAACTTGGAATGGCAACCATTTTATGGTGTTATATTAGAAACAGTGCATTTAAGAAAGACGGAGTAGATTATCATACTTCTGCCGATTTAACTTCACAAGCTAATCATTTAGGAGTTACCATACAAGCAGATATCATCAAACAAAAATTAGCAACCAACAATGGAGGTTACAATGCAATTAACTTTGGTAAAACACATCCAAAAGTTTATAGTGAATTAACTACTGATCATCCAATTGACTTATGTCGTTATCAGGTAGCTAATTGTTATATGGGTAAAGTTGGTTTGATAAATTCAGGTGGTGAATCAAAAGGGGCTTCCGATTTAACCGAAGCTGTTGCCACTGCAGTTATTAATAAGCGAGCAGGAGGTCATGGACTAATTTCCGGACGTAAAGCATTCCAAAAAGATATGAAAGAGGGAATTGCTTTATTAAATGCCATTCAAGATGTATATTTAGAAAAAGAAATTACAATAGCTTAATTTCTCTTTATAACAAAGATTTATAAATTCTAAATCTTAAAATTATGAGTTGGTTTAAAAGGATAAAAGAAGGGATTACTACTTCCACAAAAGAGAAAAAAGAAACCCCTGAAGGATTATGGTATAAATGTCCGTCATGTAAAACCATTACTCCAACCGAAGAACATGTTGAAAATAAATATGTTTGTCCCAAGTGTGATTATCACGAAAAAATAGGCTCAGTTGAATATTTCTCATTAATTTTTGATGATAATCAGTTTAAAGAAATAAATGAAAATTTGGTAGCCGGAGATCCTTTAAATTTCTCAGACACAAAAAAATATACTGAGCGACTTAAAGCTTCAATAGAAAAAACAAATTTAAAAGATGCCATAAGAACTGCCCATGGAAAAGTAAATGGAAACGATTTAATGATAGCTTGTATGGATTTTAGCTTTATAGGAGGTTCTATGGGGTCTGTGGTAGGCGAAAAAATTTCAAGAGCCATAGATTATTGTATTGAACATAAAATTCCATTATTAATAATTTCAAAATCAGGTGGAGCAAGAATGATGGAAGCTGCATTTTCGCTTATGCAAATGGCAAAAACATCAGCCAAGCTTACCCTCTTATCAGAAGCTAAAATTCCCTATATTTCATTATTAACCGATCCTACAACCGGTGGAGTTACTGCTTCGTATGCCATGTTGGGCGATTTAAATATAGCCGAACCTGGTGCATTAATAGGTTTTGCCGGTCCACGTGTTGTTAAAGAAACCATTGGTAAAGAATTGCCCAAGGGATTTCAAACTTCAGAGTTTGTTTTAGAGCATGGCTTTTTAGATTTTATTGTTCATCGAAAAGATTTAAAAGCAAAACTTGCTCAAACCCTCGAAATGTTTAAAAATTAATATAAGCTTTTGTAAATATTCAATTTTTTTATACATTTGCGGGCTGAAATAGGAAAGAAAGAATAATTTTACAAAAGATTTAAAAATGTATTTAACATCAGAAACTAAAAAGGAAATTTTTAAAAAGTACGGTAAATCAGAAAAAAATACCGGTTCTACCGAAGCTCAAATTGCTTTGTTTTCATTAAGAATTAAACATTTAACAGAGCACTTAAAATCTAACAAAAAAGATTTTGCTACACAAAGAGCACTTATAAATTTGGTTGGAAAAAGAAGAAGCCTTCTTAACTACTTAAAAAATACCAACCTTGAAAGGTACAGAGCTTTAGTAGCAGAATTAAACTTAAGAAAATAATCACATCATTAAAATTCATGCAAAAAAGGCAATTTATAAATTGCCTTTTTTGTTATTTATGCCTTTAGGCATTTAATTTAATTCAATTTTAAAATATGCAATTAGGATTTACTCATACATTTACCATGCCTGATGGCAAGGTAATTAGCCTTGAAACAGGAAAGTTAGCTAAACAAGCTGATGGAGCCGTTGTATTAAAAGTGGGCGATAATATGCTATTAGCTACTGTTTGCTCTGCCAAAGAAGCAAAAGAAGGCTTAGATTTTTTACCTTTAACAGTAGATTACCAAGAAAAATTTGCTTCTACAGGTCGTTTTCCGGGTGGTTTTTTTAAACGTGAAGCAAAACCATCAGACAACGAAATATTAATTAGCCGATTAATCGATCGCGCTTTAAGACCCTTATTCCCGGAAGATTACCATGCTGAAACACAAGTATTGGTATATTTAATTTCATCCGATAAGCAAACTTTACCCGATGCTTATGCATGTTTAGCAGCAGCATCAGCCATAGCCGTTTCAGATATTCCTTTTAACGGCCCCATTTCTGAAGTACGTGTAGGAAGAATAAACGGACAATTTGTTATCAATCCGTCTATATCAGAATTAGAAAATTCAGATATAGATATGATTGTAGCCGCTAATAAAAAAGATATTGTAATGGTAGAAGGCGAAATGAAAGAAATATCTGAAAAAGATATGCTGGAAGCCATTAAGTTTGCACATGAAGCAATAAAAATTCAAATTGCCGGAATTGAAGGTTTAGTAAAATTAGTCGGAGAAAAACCCAAAAGAGCCTATTGCCACGAAATAAACGATGAAGAATTACGTGAAAAAGTAAAAAAAGATACCTACGATAAAGTTTATGAAGTAGCAAAATCAGGCTTACCCAAAGCAGAAAGAGCTGAAGCTTTTAAAAAGGTTTTAGAAGATTATTTAGCCACCTATAGCGAAGAAGAAAGAACTGAAAAAGAAGCCTTGATTAAGAAATATTATCATGAAGTAGAATATTATGCTATGCGTAATATGATACTACATGAAGGCAAAAGATTAGATGGACGCACCACAACTCAAATACGTCCTATTTGGTCAGAAGTGGGTTATTTACCCGCAGCTCATGGTTCGGCTATATTTACTCGTGGTGAAACACAGTCGCTTACAACAGTTACTTTAGGAACCAAATTAGATTTACAAACAATTGATACAGCAGTTATTCAAACACAGAATAACTTTATGTTGCATTACAATTTCCCTCCATTTTCAACCGGTGAAGTAAAGCCAAACAGAGGTCCCGGAAGAAGAGAAATTGGGCATGGAAATTTAGCTCAAAGAGCTTTAAAACAAGTATTCCCCAAAGATTGCCCATATACAGTCAGAGTGGTTTCGGATATATTAGAATCTAACGGTTCATCGTCTATGGCCACCGTATGTGCCGGTACTTTAGCTTTGATGGATGCCGGGGTAAAAATTAGCAAACCTGTAACCGGTATAGCTATGGGGCTAATAACCGATAGTAGTGGAAAATATGCCATATTATCTGATATTTTAGGAGATGAAGACCATTTAGGAGATATGGATTTTAAAGTATGTGGAACTAAAGATGGAATCACCGCTTGTCAGATGGATTTAAAAGTAGATGGGCTTCCTTATTCAGCTATGGAAGAAGCATTAGAACAAGCTCGTCAAGGTCGTTTGCACATCATGAATGAAATCTTAAAAACCCTCTCAGCTCCAAGAGAAGATTATAAACCGCATGCTCCCCGAATAATACAAATGGAAATTCCTAAAGATTTTATTGGTGCAGTTATTGGACCTGGAGGAAAAATAATTCAAGAAATACAAAAAGATACAGGTACTGTTATTACCATAGAAGAATCAGGAGATAAAGGAATTGTAGATATTTCGGCAGACAATAAAGATTCAATTGATAAAGCAATTGCACGTATTAAGCGAATAGTTGCACAACCTGAAATTGGCGAAGTTTACGAAGGAAAAATAAAATCTATCATGCCATTTGGCGCATTTGTAGAATTTATGCCCGGTAAAGATGGATTACTACATATTTCTGAAATAGAGCATAGAAGAATTGAAAATATGGAAGGTATATTTAAAGAAGGAGATTTAGTAAAAGTTAAACTCATGGAAATTGATAAAAAAACCGGAAAGTTTAAACTTTCACGCAAAGCATTACTTCCTAAACCTGAAAATAAAGATTAATAAAAAAGCGAGGTTTTACCTCGCTTTTTTGTTTTTTAAATTTCTTTTAGCTCTAAATATGCAATTGAATTAATTAGAACTATAAATAGAGTACCATAATAATAAATAGATATTCGTATTAATCATAATTCAATTTTCATAGGTATTTAAATAAAGCAAAAACCAAATAGCATAACTATAAATAATTTTACTTTCATTAAAATTAACTTTTTGAGGAATCTATAATTTTTATAAGATTTTAAGTAATGAGGTAAAAAATTAAAATTAACTTTGCGCACATAGTAAAAAAAGAAACATTTACATTAATAATTTAATTTTTGAATATCATGTCAGAATTAAAAGAAGCAAAAGCAACAGTACAAAGTACTACATTGGCAAATATGTCACTTCATAATCATGAACAAGTGGTATTTGGATATGATGAAGCAACAGGTTTAAAATGTATTATTGCCATACATAACACAATTTTAGGACCTGCATTAGGAGGAACAAGAATGTGGGCTTATGCCAATGAATCAGAAGCTTTAAATGACGTTTTGCGCTTATCACGTGGAATGACCTATAAAGCCGCCATCACCGGTTTAAATTTAGGAGGAGGAAAAGCCGTAATTATTGGCGATTCAAGAAAAGATAAATCAGAAGCAATGATGCGAAGATTTGGCAAGTTTGTAAATAGTTTGGGAGGAAAATATATTACAGCTGAAGATGTTGGAATAAACACCAAAGATATGGAATACGTACATATGGAAACAGAGCATGTAACCGGTATTCCTGAATCAATGGGTGGTAGTGGCGATCCATCACCGGTTACCGCATTTGGAGTATATATGGGTATGAAAGCTTCAGCTAATTATCGTTGGGGAAATGATAGTTTAAATGGTAAAAAAATAGTTGTACAAGGAGTAGGACATGTAGGTGAAAGTTTAGTGGGGCATTTAGTGAAAGAAGGTGCTAAAGTTTATGTAACCGATATATTTCAAGACAGATTAGATGCCGTAGTTAAACAATATGGTGTAGAAGTAGTTGATAAAGATGCTTTCTACGATATGGATATGGATATTTATGCACCTTGTGCATTAGGTGCAACCATAAACGATAATACATTAGAAAGATTAAAATGTTCCATTATTGCAGGTGCCGCTAATAATCAACTTGCTAATGAAAAAGTGCATGGTGAAGCTGTAATGAAAAAAGGAATTTTGTATGCCCCTGACTTTTTAATTAATGCAGGAGGACTAATAAATGTTTACACTGAATTAGAAGGATATAATCGCGATAGAGCATTAGCCAAAGCAGAAAATATTTATAATACTACATTACAAATTTTAAAAATTTCAGCTGAAGAAAATATCCCAACCTATGTTGCAGCAAATAGAATGGCTGAACAACGTATCGAAGCAATCGGAAAAGTTAAACTATCATATTAATAAAAGGATTTAAAAGAGATACATGTTAAGCAGAAGGCATTTAAGAGTTAAAGTTTTACAAGCATTGTACGCTTTTTTTCAATCCGAAAAAAACGATTTATTGGCGGGCGAAAAAGAATTAAATCTTAGTATAGAAAAAGTTTACGACTTGTATATTTCTCAATTACTCATATTGCCTGAGCTTACACATGCTGCAGCAATTCAAATAGAAGAAAGAAAAAATAAAAAACTACCCACTCAAGAAGATTTAAATCCCAATTATAAATTTGTCAATAATCTATTAATCAAAAAAATAGAAGAAGACAAAAGAATTGCATCAATAGCTACGCAACGTAAAATTTCTTGGACGGGCGAAAAAGAATTAATTAGAAAAATTTTTTCGGCTGTTCAAAAAAGCGAGTGGTATAAAACATACATGCAAACTCGGGAAAACAATTATCAAGAAGATGCAGAATTTACCATTCAAATATTTAAAAAAATCATTTCGCAAGATGAATTATTACTTCATTTTTATGAAGAAAGAAGTATATACTGGTTAGACGATTTTGAATTAGTAAACAGCATGCTTGTTAAATCATTAAAACAAACTAAAGAAAACGAACCATTGCTTATTCTTAATTTGTTTAATGACGAAGAAGATGATCGAAAATTTATGGTTGATTTATTTCGTAAAACAGTAATTCATTCAAAAGAATATGAAGAAATGATTTCTGAAAAAACCAAAAATTGGGAAGTTGATAGAATTGCTGCAATGGATATTTTAATTATGAAAATGGCATTAGCCGAAGTTTTAAATTTTTCAAACATACCCATTAAAGTTAGTTTGAATGAATACATAGATATATCAAAACGTTACAGTACACCAAAAAGCAATGTATTTGTAAATGGGGTGTTAGATAAAATATTTAACGAATTAAAAGCAGAAAATAAAATTGTAAAAACCGGAAGAGGATTAATGAATTAATTATGTATATGAAAATTAAACAAATCATTGTTACAACAAGCCTATTAGCAAGCATTTGGGCTTGCCAAAACCAAAGTAATGAAGTTACAACCGATTTAGTTAACAATCCTATTAATGCTGATGGAACCATAGATTCAGTAAACGTTCCAAAATTTAAATTTGAAACCGAAACATTTGATTTTGGTACCATTACTCAAGGAGAAAAAGTATCATTTACTTTTCGATTTACAAATGTTGGTAAAGGCAATTTAATAATTTCAGCTGCAAATGGAAGCTGTGGTTGCACCGTACCGGAATATCCTAAAAAACCAATTGCCGAAGGGGAACAAGGTGAAATTAAAGTAACCTTTGACAGCGAAGGAAAAAGCGGAAAACAACAAAAAACTGTAACCTTGGTTGCCAACACATATCCCAACCAAAAAATTCTTTACATCGTTGGTGAAATTTTAGCACCAAACACACCAGAATCAAAATAAATTAATAATTTAAAATTAAAACAAAATGAACGTAGCAACAATTTTATTAATGGCTCCACCACAAGGGCAACAAGGTAGCGGATGGGCATCGCTATTGCCTTTGGTATTAATCTTTATTGTATTTTATTTCTTTATGATACGCCCACAAATGAAGAAAGCAAAAGAAGCCAAAAAGTATCGCGAAAGCTTAAAAAAGGGCGATAAAATAATAACCATTGGTGGTATTCACGGTAAAATAGTGGATATAAATGATGCCACATTTATTATTGAAGTTGAAGACGGAGTTAAATTAAAAATTGAAAAAACTGCAGTAGCTACCGACCCATCATTAATCGGTCAACAACGATAAAAATCTTAAAATCCCCTTTTTAAAGGGGATTTTTTATAAAACCTTAAACCTGATAAATTATGAATGGACACGTTACAACTGAAATTAAAAACGGTATTGGATATGTAAGTTTTTATCATCCTCAAAGTAATTCCATGCCCGGTGAGCTTTTGCGAAAATTAGCATCCGATATTACAACGTTAGGTGAAAATGCTGAAGTAAAAGTGATAGTGTTAAAAAGTGAAGGCGATAAGGCATTTTGTGCCGGAGCATCATTCGATGAATTAATCTCTATAAAAGATTTTGAAGCAGGCAAATATTTCTTTTCCGGATTTGCAGCTGTAATAAATGCCATGCGTAAATGTCCTAAATTTATAATAGGTCGTGTTCATGGCAAAGCAGTTGGAGGTGGAGTAGGCCTTGCTTCGGCAGTAGATTATTGCCTGGCTGTAAAAACGGCCTCTGTAAAATTATCAGAACTTGCGGTTGGTATTGGCCCCTTTGTGGTAGGCCCTGCTGTTGAACGTAAAATTGGTTTATCAGCCATGAGCGAATTAGCCATCAATGCAACAGAATGGCGTAGCGCAGAATGGGCACATCAAAAAGGATTATATACCTATATTTTTGATACCGTTGAAGAAATGGATGCTGAGATTGAGAAATTAGCTACTCGTTTAGCATCGTCCAATCCTGAAGCGATGGAAATGCTTAAAAAAGTATTTTGGCAAGGAACTGAAAACTGGGACGATTTATTGGCAGAACGCGCAGGAATGAGCGGTAAATTGGTACTTTCAGAGTTTACTATTAATGCCATCAATCAATTTAAAGCTAAGGCTTAAAAAATTTTTTTAATTATAATTTAAGCTTAATTTTCGACAAAAGGTTTGGCGCTGCCAAACCTTTTGTGCAATTTTAAACTCATGTCAGTATTTAGAAAATTAAAATATTTGATATTATTCTGCACTATTATTTGCTCTAATGCAAATGTATTGGCAAATGATACTCTTCAGCAAAAAATTGCAGCAACATCCATAGATACTGCCAAAGTTGACCTATTAAATCAGGCGGCAGAAAATTTTAAAAATATTAATGAAGAAAAAGCTCTTGATTTAGCTAAAAAAGCATTAACTATTTCTTTGCAAAAAAACTATTTGAACGGAATTGCAAACGCATATTATCAAATTGCCGATATTTATAAAACACATGGAAAAACAAGTCTTGCACTGGAATATTTTAATAAATCAATTCGCTACTTTAAAGTAATTGGCGACTTAAATTCATTACTTAAAGTTTATAATAAAATAGGAGTTATATATTTTAATAAGTCAGAATTTGACAAAGCTGTAAAATATTATACCAAAGCATTAAAACTTGCAGAAAAATTAAATGATTTTCAAGCCCATGCAGGAACACTAAATAATATAGGAAATATATACTACACACAAGGGAAATATACACAAGCCATTGATTTTTATAGTCAATCTTTAAAAATTAGAGAACAAAATAATGATACTAATGGAATTGCAGGTAGTTTGCATAATTTAGCAGCTATTAATCAAGCCCAAGGAATGCTAAATGAGGCCGAAAAGCTTTATTTAAAATCTCTTAATTTAAGAGAAAAAATCGGAAATAAAAAAGGTCAAGCACTTACATTTAGCCATTTGGCAACATTATATATCGATTTTCAAGATTTCGATAAAGCATTATCGTTTCAAAATAAAGCAATTGAAATATATACTCAATTACAAGATAAAAATGGTTTGGCTAATTCGTATTCGAATTTGGGAAATATTTTCAGAGAGTTAAATGAAAATAAAAAAGCCATAGATTATTTTGACAAAGCGCTAGTATTATTTAACGAATTAGATGATGTGAAAGGGCAGTCAAGCTTATTTATAAGCAAAGGAAATCTTTTAATCAATGAAAAAAAATATTCAGAAGCCATTATACAATTAGAAAAAGGGAAAAATATTTCACAACAATTTGAGCTTACTGAAAACACCAGAAAAGCTTATTTAGCTTTAGCTGAAGCATACGATGGAATAAGCGATTTTAAAAATGCTTATCATTATAATAAATTATACAGTGCATTAAAAGATTCGATAAATAGCTCAGAACTTACAAATAAACTCAACGAAATTCAAAAGCGATACGAAAATGATGCGCAATTAAAACAAATAGAATTTTTACAAAAACAAAAAGAAAATCAAGATTTAAAAATTCGACAAAATACAAATCGAATAACAATTTTAATTATTTCACTAATTGCTTTAACCGCTATTACCTTACTTGTAATTATTAATAATCGGCATAAGCAAAAAATAAATAAAATACTTACGGCACAAAATGAAGATTATTTAAGGCAAAAAAATGAAAAAGAAGTACTATTGAAAGAAATACATCATTGCGTAAAAAATAATTTACAAGTAATTAGCAGTTTATTACGATTACAAGCTAATATGATTGATGACCCTAAAGTTGTTTCATTATTTGAAGATAGCTTAAACAGGGTACGTTCAATGGCTTTAATTCATGATAAATTATATTCAATTAATGATTTATCGAGCATACAAGTAAAAGAATACATCGAGAATTTAACAAAAGGTCTCATTGATGCTTACGGTTTAAAAACAAATATTGATTTAAAATTATACATAGAACCTGTTTCATTAACTGTTGATACATTAATACCATTAGGGCTTTTATTAAACGAAATAATTTCTAACTCATTAAAATATGCTTTTAATGAAAAAGATTCAGGAATAATAGAAGTAAAATTAAAATCAATCGAGAAAAATAAATTTCAATTAAATATATGTGATAATGGGAAAGGATTTCCAAACGAAATTTTTGATGAACCTCAAAATTCACTTGGAATTGAACTTATTAAAGCATTTGTTGAGCAATTAGATGGAACGATAGAAAAATTAAATGTTCCGGGAACATCATATCATATCATTTTTCAAAATATTGGAGAAGCAAAACATCATGTATAATTAGCTTAATTTACCGGGTTTGAAAATTAACTATAATATCATTAAGTTTAAAGCCTATTTCTTTCCAACTAAATGAAAATTTTTTAAACATGAGTTCAGCAATTACAAACACTCCAAAAGAAGCCACTCTTACGCGTGATATACTTTTAAAAGCATTTCGCTTAATGTCAACCGCAAAGGCTTTAGCAGAAATATATGAAGAAAATGCAAAAGTAACATCTAAGTATGTGCATGCCACATCCAGAGGACACGAAGCTATCCAATTAGCTTTAGGTATGCAGTTAAAACCGCAAGATTATCTATCAGCATATTATAGAGATGACAGCATACTATTAGGCATAGGCATAACTCCTTACGAATTAATGCTTCAGCTTATGGCTAAAAAAGATGATCCTTTTTCGGGGGGAAGAACTTATTACAGCCATCCAAGTTTGCGTAGAGATGATATGCCTAAAATTCCACACCAATCATCGGCTACAGGTATGCAGGCCATTCCTACAACAGGTATAGCTATGGGTTTACAATACCAAGAAAAAATGGGAATGCGAAAAGATGCCGGAATGGAAAATCCCGTAGCGGTTTGTTCTTTAGGAGATGCTTCCATAACCGAAGGCGAAGTGGCCGAAGCATTTCAAATGGCGGTTTTAAAAAAATTACCCATTTTATATTTAGTACAAGATAATGAGTGGGATATTTCTGCCAATGCCAAAGAAATTAGAGCAATGGACGCTCCGGATTATGCCAAAGGTTTTAAAGGATTAGAAGTGTTTAGTATTAACGGAAGCGATTTTTTTCAATGCTGGAAAACCATTCGTGCAGCTCTTGAAATTGTTCGTAAAGAGCGCAGACCGGTAATGGTTCATGCTAAAGTTCCATTATTAAATCATCATACATCAGGAGTGAGAAAAGAATGGTATCGCGATGATTTGGAAGAACATGCCAAACGCGACCCATATCCGTTGTTTCGTTCACAATTAATTGAATTTGGAATTGACGAAGCAGAGCTTGAAACAATTATTAACGAAGTAAAACAACAGGTTAAAAACGATTACAACAGAGCCTTAAACGCAGAAGATCCATCTCCCGAAGATTTAT
Organism: Bacteroidia bacterium; assembly: GCA_046299555.1. GTDB lineage: Bacteria > Bacteroidota > Bacteroidia > JACCXN01 > JACCXN01 > CALKJP01. The sequence goes on along the minus strand of JBKBHS010000002.1, from coordinate 251,745 downwards.
TAAAACATGATTTTGCCCCAACACCGGTTACGCAAGAAGTAGGTAATAGAGAGCCTAAAGACAAGCAGCCAACCGTAATGGTAGATTGCGCTTTATTTGCTATTCAGGAATTAATGAATAAACATCCGGAATGTTTACTTTACGGACAAGATGTAGGAGGGAGGTTAGGAGGAGTATTTCGCGAAGCAGCTACTTTAGCACAAAAATTTGGCGATCATCGGGTATTTAATACACCTATACAAGAAGCGTTTATTATTGGAAGTACGGTAGGAATGTCGGCTGTTGGCTTAAAACCAATAGTAGAAGTTCAGTTTGCAGATTATATATGGCCGGGATTAAATCAGTTATTCACCGAAGTAAGTCGTTCCAATTATTTATCAAATGGTAAATGGCCTGTAAGCTGCATAATTCGTGTTCCTATTGGAGCTTACGGAAGTGGAGGTCCTTATCATTCATCCAGCGTAGAATCGGTATTAACTAATATAAGAGGGATAAAAATTTGCTATCCATCCACCGGAGCTGATTTAAAAGGATTGTTAAAAGCTGCATATTACGATCCAAATCCTGTGGTAATGTTGGAGCATAAAGGATTATATTGGTCGAAAATTAAAGGAACTGAAGATGCTAAAACCGTAGAACCGGATGAAGACTACATGATACCGTTAGGTAAAGCAAGAATGGTGTTAGAGGCTGAAGCGTTAAAAGATAAATCAACACTAACTGTTATTACCTATGGAATGGGAGTATATTGGGCAAAAAATGCAGCTAAAAATTTTGAGGGAAGAATAGAAATTTTGGATTTAAGAACCTTGTTCCCGCTTGATGAAGAAGCTATTTTTAATTCAGTAAAAAAACACGGAAAATGCATTGTATTAACCGAAGAACCGGTAAATAATACCTTTGCGCAAAGTTTAGCAGGACGAATACAACAAAATTGCTTTGAATATTTAGATGCACCAATACAAGTAGTTGGTTCTGCCAATGTTCCGGCTATTCCGCTTAACTCTGTTTTAGAAGCAACCATGTTACCCAATGCCGATAAAGTAGCAGCAGTAATGGAAAAATTATTAGCTTACTAAAATATTATGCAAAAAAATCGTGCACCATATCCATTTGAAACTATTGCTACCGCAATAACATTTTCACCTCGAATGGATGCATTAATTTATGAATCCATTCAATTAGCCAAACGATTCAACAGTAAATTAATTTTTATACATATTGGAGAAAGTGCAGATGGAAGAAAAGAGGAATTAGAAAATCAAATTAAAAAAATATCGGAAGGTATTCCATATACAATTGCATGTAGAAACGGAGAACCTGTTGAAACAATTTTAAAAATTTGTAAAGAAAATATTGTTGATTTATTGGTTATTGGTGCCTTAGAAAAGGAAACTTTATTAAAATATTATTTTGGTTCGGTAGCACGAAATATTTGTAGAAAAGCAAAATGTTCTGTTTTGCTTCTTACGCAACCATCAAATAATGAGCGTGTTTTTAAATCAATAGTAATTAATGCTAAAGACAACCCCAAAACCGCTTACACTATCGAAACAGCTGCTTATTTTGCAAATGCTTTTCAAATTAGGAGCATGCAATTAGTGGTTGAACATCAATTATCTCCGGCTTTATACTCAAGTCTTCCCATCGATTTGAATGAAGATGAAGCACAAAAATTAAAAGAAGATTTACAAGATGGTGATATTTTAGGAATAAAAACTATTTTGAAAAACGTAAATACGTTTGGTGTTAAAGTTGAAATGAAATATATTCCGGGCAAACCCGGGTATGCCATCAATACCTATACCCGAGAAAATAATTTTGATTTATTGGTAGTAAATTCTCCTGATGAAAAATTAAACATATTAGACAGAATTTTTACCAACGATTTTGAATACTTATTGGAAAATTTACCTTCCAATATGTTAATTGTTCACTCCAGAATTAACAAAGACTAATGGAAAGACTCCTGCATGGAGAAGTTTTGAATTTTTTAATCATGATAAGCATAATGCTTATTGTTGCAAGGGTATTGGGTGAAATTATTAAAAAATTCAATCAACCGGCCGTAATAGGAGAGCTGTTAGCAGGTATCATATTAGGCCCTTCTGTATTAGGCACATTTTATCCCGATGCTTTTCAAGCTTTATTTTATCATCATCCACGCTCTTATATAGCCTACGATGGAATGGCACAGGTAGGTATTATATTTCTACTTTTTGTAGCCGGAATGGAAGTAGATTTGCCCATGATATGGAAACAAGGTAAATCAGCATTAGCCATAAGTTTAAGTGGTATAGTATTACCTTTTGCTCTTGGATTTGGAGCAGCATGGTATTTTTTTAATGTTTTATCAGAGCAAGACTCCAGCAGGCAATTAGTTTTTTCATTGTTTATGGGAGTTGCCTTATCGATATCAGCATTACCTGTAATAGCTAAAATTTTAATTGACTTAAATTTAATAAAATCTAAAGTTGGCGGTTTAATTATGGCCTCTGCCATGGTTGATGATATTTTAGGTTGGGTTTTATTTTCAGTTATTCTTGGAATGATGGATACTAATCCAGAGGCAACTCAGTCGGTTGAAAGTATTGCATATTCAATTGGATTTACTTTTGTTTTTATGGCTTTAGTATTAACCTTTGTAAGAATACTAATCAATAAAGTATTACCTGTATTTTATAAATATATTTCTGGTAGTGCAGGAGTTATCACCTTTGCTATTTCCATGTGTTTTTTAGGAGCAGTATTTACAGAGTATATCGGTATACATGCCATTTTTGGAGCATTCTTAATGGGTATTGCTTTTGGCGATTCTGAACATTTTACTGAAAAATCAAGAGAGATTTTACATCAGTTTATTACTAATATTTTTGCTCCTTTATTTTTTGCCTCTATTGGTTTAAGAGTTAACTTTGTTGAAAATTTTGATGTCGTAATTATTCTTTTAGTATTGGTTCTTTCATACATAGCAAAGGTAATTGGAGTGGGGCTTGGTGCTTATTGGTCTGGATTAAACAAAAATGAATCGTTGGCTATCAGTTTTGGAATGAATGCTCGTGGAAGTATGGGTATAATTCTTGGTTTATTAGCTTTAGAAGCCGGAGTAATTGATAATAAAATGTTTGTTGCTCTGGTTGTAATGGCTATTGTTACAAGCATAACCAGCGGCCCATTAATGAAAATATTTTTGAAAAGAGGTTAAAATGGAAAATAAAAAACTGTTTATTCGTTCTTTAATTTTTGGAGCAATAATTACATTATTCCATGCTGAATATAAATATAAAATAGAAGAACCATTTCAATTATTAAACACTATTGCATTTTTTTCTAGTATTTCGCTTTTGTATTTTGCATTGATGTTTTTAATAAAAAAGAAAATCAAAAAGATTAATAATCATTCATAAAAAAGCCCCCAATTTTGGGGGCTTTTTTATGTAATGTAAATTAGATTACAATTTTCCTCTCCTTTTAGCAGCTTCTTCCAAGCGTTTTTGGAAAGATGATTTTTTTTCTGTTAATGGTTTCTTTTTATTTTCTTCTATCTGTGCATGCAATTTTTTATCATCTACAAAACGTTTCATTAAAAATTGTTGGCCAAATGTAATCATGTTAGCTAAGAAATAGTAATAACTTAATCCGGCAGAATAATTATTAAATACGCCTAAAAATACTATTGGCATTAAATACATCATCCATTTCATTTGAGCCATTTCTGGACTTGAAGAAAACTGGCTGTTCATTCGAGTATATAAAATAGTTGAAGCTGTCATTAATAATGTAAATAAACTCACATGATCGCCATAAAAGGGAATATTAAATGGGAGGTCTAAAATTGAATCGTAAGTTGATAAATCATCCGCCCATAAAAATGATTCACCGCGCAACTCAATGGAAGCAGGGAAGAAGCGGAACATGGCTATTAAAATTGGCATTTGTAAAAGCATAGGTAAGCAACCACCAAATGGACTAACACCTGCACGCTTATACAAATTCATTATAGCTTGTTGTTTTTTTAAAGGGTCGTCATTTGAATATTTTTTATTTATTTCATCTAAATCGGGCTTTAGCAATCGCATTTTAGCCATCGATAAATATGATTTGTAAGTAAGCGGAAATAGAAGTACTTTAATTAAAATGGTAAGAATTAAAATGATAATCCCAAAATTCAGATTAAAATTATTTAACCAGTTAAATACAGGAATTACTAAAAACTTATTTACCCATCCAAAAATACCCCAACCAAGAGGAACTATATGATGTAAATCTAAATTATATGATTTTAATGTTTGGTAATGGTTAGGACCGAAATAAAATTGCATGTCAAATTTTTCGAATCCATTATGCTTGTATGGAATACTTAAAGAAGCATAAAATTGTTTGGTATATTTTTCTGAATTTTTATCGGTTTTTGTTTCAATTTCAGCGTTGTATTTATCAAATGCTTCTTTTGCAATAAGGGCTGTACTAAAAAACTGTTGTTTAAAAGCTATCCATTTAACTCTTGCCTCTAAAGGTTTTTTTTCATCGGAGGTTTCTGATAAATAATCTACTTCATCTTCTGCATATTTAAAATATATGGTAGAAGCGTTTCTTTCATTTTCAATACTTTTTTCTTGACGTGGAGCTTTTAAAAACCAATTCAAATTAAAATCGGTAGTATTTTCGGCTATAATATCCTGTAAGCCTTTTGCCTGAATACTATAACCAATCATAAAATCATTCCCTTTTATGGTATATACAAAGTCTAAGTGCTTATTATTTCCGGCATTTAGTCGCATGGTAAAGGTGGCTGAATCATTCCCGGAAACTTTAATGGAATTATCAATTGCTTCGAAGTATAAATCTTTAGTTGCAATTGCTTTATTACCTGCAAAAAAGTTTATACTAAACATTGAGGAATCTTCGTCAAATAATTCTAAAGGTTGCCCGCTGTATGTTTTGTAATCTTTTAGTGTTACCGATACAATTCTTCCGCCTTTATTACTAATCTTTGCTATTAGCTTATCGTTTTCAAGGGTGTAATATTTTTGTTCTCCTTTAGCTGAATTGGCAAAAACACCAAATTGATTTTGTAATTGTATTAATTGTAATGAATCTTTGTTAATAGAATCAGCATTAAAAGATAAAAGGCTATCGAAGCTGTTTGAAGTATTTTCTTGAATGGTGTAATTTTTTTCAAGTTCATTTTCAGCTGCTTTGCGTGCTGCTAAATTTACAGCAGCTATTGAATCTTGCTGGCGTTTAATAGCTTCTAATTCTTCTTTTGATGGGCTGGTGTAGATGCTGTAACCAATCATGATTGCAGCAATAAGAATTAAACCGATTATTGAATTTCTATCCATGTATTTGATATCAAATTTGAATGATTGTAATGAAAATTTAAGGCTGCAAACCTACACATTTTTTAGGAATTTGCAGCCTTAACAGCTATATACAATTTACAGTGTTATGCTTTGTTTTCCATTGCGGCTTTTATAAAGCTTACAAATAATGGGTGAGGATTAGCTACTGTACTTTTATATTCCGGATGAAATTGAACTCCAACAAACCATGGATGATCCGGAATTTCTACAATTTCTACTAAACCATTTGGATTAACTCCTGTTGCTTTCATTCCTTTTGATTCAAATTGTTCTAAATATTTATTGTTAAATTCATAACGATGGCGATGACGTTCAGAAATTTCTTCTCTTTTGTATGAATTATAGGCATTGCTGTTTTTTTGAATCAAACATGTGTATGCACCTAAACGCATGGTTCCGCCTTTTTCGGTAACATTTTGTTGTTCTTCCATTAAATCAATTACCGGATGTTGGGTTTTGGGGTTCATTTCAGTAGAATGAGCATCTTCTAAACCAATTACGTTACGAGCAAACTCTATTACGGCACATTGCATACCTAAACATATTCCAAAAAATGGAATTTTATTTTCACGGGCGTATTTAATAGCTAATATTTTTCCTTCAATTCCTCTTTCTCCAAAACCCGGTGCAACTAAAATTCCTTTTAAGCCTTCAAATTTTTTTGAAATGTTTCCGGCTGTTAAGTGTTCAGAATGTATCCAAACTAATTTTACTTCGCATTCATTATAAGCTCCTGCATGAATAAAGGCTTCGGCAATTGATTTATAGGCATCTTTTAATTCAACATATTTACCAATTAAGCCAATTTTTACTTCTTGTTTTGGATGTTTTAATCTATTTAAAAATTCTTTCCATTGAGATAAATCGGGTTCTGTATGCATTGGCATACGCAATTTATTCAATACCACTTTATCTAATTCTTCTTCGGCCATTAATAGTGGTACTTCGTAAATGGTACTGGCATCAATACTTTCAATAACCGCTCCGGGTGATACATTACAAAAAAGAGCAATTTTATTTTTTAATTCTTTGGATAATTCATGCTCGGTTCTGCAAACCAAAATATCAGGCTGTACGCCATATTCCAACAACATTTTTACCGAATGTTGTGTAGGTTTGGTTTTTAATTCACCGGAAGCTGCCAAGTAGGGGATAAGGGTTAAGTGTATAACCAAACAATCTTCACCCATTTCCCATTTTAGTTGGCGAACGGCTTCTACATAAGGTAATGATTCTATATCTCCAACGGTTCCACCTATTTCGGTAATTACAATTTCATAAATACCGGTTTTACCTAATAATTGAATTCTTCTTTTTATTTCGTCTGTAATATGAGGAATAACTTGAACCGTTTTTCCTAAATAGGCTCCTTCGCGTTCTTTATTTATAACATATTGATATATTCTGCCGGTAGTAACATTGTTAGCTTGCGATGTAGGTACATTTAAAAAGCGTTCGTAATGCCCTAAATCTAAATCGGTTTCAGCACCATCATCGGTTACAAAACATTCGCCATGCTCGTACGGATTTAAAGTTCCCGGATCTACATTTATGTAAGGATCGAGTTTTTGAATTGTTACGGAATAGCCTCTAGATTGAAGTAATTTGGCCAACGATGCCGAAATAATTCCTTTGCCAAGCGATGAAGTTACTCCACCCGTAACGAAGATATATTTTGTTGGCGATGCCATTTTGTTGATGTTTTAACGTTACGGGATGCAAAAGTAACAAATATTTTATCTATCTATAATTTATTTTACAAGTTAATTTAAATATTCGATTAAGCTTAATTATTAAATAACTAATGCAAATTAATTATATGATTTTATTCATTTCCATTTACAGATCGCATTTGTTCAGCAGCTCTTTCGTTTTGATTTTGTTGATGAGTTAATATACTTACGTATTGACGAGCTTTTTTGTTATTGTTTTCGGTGTATGATTTTCTTGCCCATTCAATAGCTAAATCTAATCTTCCTTCAGTTTCGCAAAATACGGCCATATTATACTTGGCTCTTCCGGCAATTTTAGGATCGGGATTATTGGCTTCTTTTTTCCATATATCAGCTGCGCCTTTCCAGTCGTTTGTTCGTGCTTTGCGAGCCGCCATTTCTAATGCTTCATTTCCTTTTTTATAAAACCTGCGACTAACATTGGTCCACATGGGGCTAATTCTGTTGGCATATAAACCACCGGCATATCTTCCGGTTCTATTAATAGCTTCTCTTCGTGCAATTAATGCATTTATGGCTACGTCAGGGGTACTGCCTTCAGCCGTAAACATCATAAAATCATCGCCTCTAATTTCATCCCAAGTTCTTCTTGTTTTTGGATCATATATTCTCCATGCTGTTTTAACTACCATACGCATATTGGCTCTAAACATTGGCACTTTTTTCATGGTACCGTCCGGGCCTTTAATTTGTTGCTCAAAAGCTTCGGTTGTTATTTGTGCATCAGAGTCGAATACTTCTAACAAAACTAAGGCATCGGCACCACTTTGTTGGCAAATAGATTCTACTTGTAACCACGAAAGAGGAGGTGGCATTTGCCCTGTACCTAAAGCATGCAATTCATTAACAGGTGAGTTTACCAATTGGAATCGGGGAGATTGCATTAAAGTTTGACGAAATCCTTCAATACACATTTGCGAACCAATTTTATCGGCTTTAATTCCTTCACCGGTAATTATACCCTCAATAATATTCCATGCCTTGTTTTTATCGTCCGGCAATGAGCGATTAACCACCGCCAGTTTTTGAATATGGTCGGGTAGGGTAATATCGGCAGGTCGTAATACCGGAATATTTACATAGCTGAATTTCGAACAAGAGAATAAAACTACTGATAATGTAATAACTGTAAATAAGAGATATCGATTTTTCATTTTCACTTTTTTGATTTACAAAACTACCAATTTATATGCCAAAACAAATAAATTTACATTTGTAAATTTATACAGTTCAATAAATCAGACTTTTACAAAACGTAAATTTACAAAAGTAAACTTAAGGTTATAATAAATTAAAAACCAATAAGATATATGTTATTAATTACGGTATTTGTTGAATTGTTTAAAGAAATTTTAACCGATTAAGTATAGATAAAATTAAAATAAAGTTTACATTTGTAACTTGTAATAATAACTTTATCATGTTAGAACGAATTAAAGCAATAATGTTCCAAAAAGGGTTAAGTCCATCCGGATTTGCCGATGCAATTCAAGTACAACGTTCTTCTATTTCGCATATTTTAAATGGAAGAAATAAGCCAAGTTTGGAGTTGATTCAAAAAATAATTGCTGCTTTTCCGGATATTGATATTGAATGGTTATTAACGGGAAAAAAATCGTTCATTAAAGAAAAGGAAATTGCAAACGCAGAAATTAAATCTGATTTTGTTCAACCTGATTTAGAAAATACTTGTTTAAACATTAATGAAAATGAAATTGATAAAATTGTGATATTTTATAAAAATGGAACCTTTAAATTGTATCAACCAATGTAATTTTATTTTAACATTGCAATTAAAACCAACCAACGCTATATCATGAAAAAGAAAATAATGTATGTCGGAATTAGTTTATTAAGCTTTTCGATATTTTATGCTTGCGGCACAAGTAAAAAAACTGAAGTTGTTTCAGCTCCTATTGACTGCTCTTCGGTAAATGAATTAAGTTATAAAAATGATATTTTGCCCATTTTAGAACCTAATTGCGCATCAAGCGGATGTCATAATGATAAATCCAGAAAACATAATATTAGTGTATTGAATATTGAGGATGTAAAAAACGCAGCTACTAAAGGCGAATTACTTGGAACAATTAAACATGAAAAAGGATATCCCAAAATGCCTATGTTTAAGCCGAAATTAAAAAACGAAGACATTCAAAAAATTGAATGTTGGGTAAAAAATGGAATGAAAGACTAAGCAAACATGTATAAATCATTCATAAAACCTTTACTTTTTCTTTCCGATCCGGAAGAAATTCACAATAAAGTTTTTAAATGGACCAAAATTGTCATGGGCTTGCCTTTGGCAGAAAAAATATCAAAAGGGCTTTATTCCGTAAATGATAAAAAACTTGAAAAAGAAGTTTTTGGAATTAAATTTCCTAACCCCGTAGGTTTAGCAGCAGGATTTGATAAAGATGCGAAATTGTTTAATGAATTAGCATGCTTTGGCTTTGGTTTTATTGAAATTGGAACCTTAACTCCAAAACCACAACCCGGAAATGACAAGCCTAGATTGTTTCGCCTTCCTGAAGATGAGGCTATTATAAATAGAATGGGATTTAATAATCAAGGTGTTGAGGTCGCAGTTCAACGTTTAAAAAACAAAAATCAAAACATTATTATTGGTGGCAATATTGGTAAAAACAAAGTAACACCCAACGAAGAGGCGGTGAATGATTATGAATATTGTTTCCGTGCATTATACGACTATGTGGACTATTTTGTGGTAAATGTTAGTTCTCCTAATACTCCCAATTTGAGAGATTTGCAAGAAAAAGAGCCATTGACAAAACTGCTTTTAAGATTAAAGGAAGTAAACAGAGAGCTTGCTGCTAAAACCAAAGTTAAGTTGAGAGATAATGGCGAAGGCAGACCAATTTTATTAAAAATTGCTCCAGATTTAACTAATTCACAATTAGATGATATAATTGAAATTGTAAAAACAAGTGGAATTGATGGAGTAATTGCCACTAATACAACTATTAGCAGAGAAAATTTAAAAACTGCTAAAAACAAAATAGAAGAAATTGGTGCAGGAGGTTTAAGTGGTAAGCCATTAACAAAACGCTCTACTGAGGTTATAAAATATTTGTCAGAAAAATCGGGTAAAGCATTTCCTATAATTGGAGTGGGAGGTATTCACTCTCCACAAGATGCAAAAGAAAAATTAGAGGCAGGAGCTGATTTAATTCAGCTATACACCGGTTTTATTTATGAAGGACCTGGCTTAGTAAAACGCATTAATCAATATTTGATAAACAAATGATTGTTAGAACATTAATATCGATTACTTTATTTGTTGTTTTAACATCATTTTCCGGTTTGGAAAATAAAAAAACTATGGAAAAACCTAAAATAATTTATGTGTACGATCCCATGTGCGGATGGTGTTATGGATTTTCTCCTGTTATAAAAGAAATTGAAAATGAGTATAAACAAAAATTCAATTTCGAAATTATTAGTGGTGGAATGGTAGTGGGCGATAGAGAAGGTCCTATTGGAGGTTTTGCCGATTATATTTTAAGCGCCTATAAACGAGTTGAAAGTACTACAGGAATTAAATTTGGAGAGCCATATTTGGAGCTGCTCAAAAAGAAAGATTATTTTTCTTCCTCAGTCAAACCCTCTATTGCATTATCATACATTAAAGATATTAAACCCGAAATTGCCATTTCATTTGCTCATGATATGCAAAAACGCTTTTATTTTGATGGAAAACTATTACATGAAAATGAAAGCTATCTACCTTTATTAGAAAAATATCAAATTAATAAAGAAGACTTTTTTAAGGCAATTGAATCGGATGTATATAAAGCTAAAGCGAATGAAGATTTTAACACATCCAAAAAACTAGGTGTTACAGGATTTCCTTGTGTTATAGTTTTTAAAGATGGCAAATATCAATTCATAGCTTCCGGCTATACATCTAAAAAAGAATTGTTAAAAGCCTTGGATAAAATTTAATTTTTAGATTTTTTGCTGGATTATTTACGCTTAATTTTTGTCTAACATTTTAATGGTATCATCCGGCACGTTGGTGAAATCCATTATCATAAAACCATCTAAAGCATTCGAAAATTTAGGATCAACATTAAACCCTAATAGCTTGGCTTCCTGTTTAATGTATTTCTTAAGTAAAACCGGAACTTTAAATCCTGCAGGTTCAATTTCTGAGATTAATTCATCCAGACTTTTTAAATCTTTTTTGCGCGATTTTAATAAAACATTCATATCTACTTTTGAAGTATCGTATTCAAAAGCTTTACGAGGTTCAATAAATTTTGAAAGCTTACGATCAAAATAATGCTGACGTAAAAATTCAACCATCAGCGCTTTTGAAGTTTCTGAATAACTATTGCTAATACTAACCGGACCGATTAAATATTTGTAATAAGTATTTCTTCTTAAGTAGGTAAGAATGCCTTTCCACAAAAGGAATAACGAAAAAGGTTTTTGCTGATATTCTTTAACAATAAATGAACGTCCTAATTCAAGCGATCTTTTTAAATAGGGCACAAAACCATTTTTAATTTTAAATAAGGTATTTATATAAAATCCTTTTTTACGGAATTTTCGATAAATATTATTACCTTTACCAATGCGGTAAGCACCTACAATTTTTTTATTAACGCGATCCCAAATAAAAAGATGATGATAATATAAATCAAACTCATCTAAATCGTAACTTTTGTTGGTGCCTTCGCCCACCTCTCTAAAGGTAACTTCTCGCAAGCGTCCAATTTCAGTAATTATGTTTGGAATTAAATTAATGGGCGCAACAAATACATCGTAGTCATCTTGTACCACCAAATGATTATTGGTGTTTTTCAATTTTTCGATGTCTTTTTCGAGCAATTCAACCGGTACGGGCGGTATAATTTCTTCTGCTTCCTTTTTGGGTAAAAAGGGTACCCTGAAAAAGTTTTTTACTTCCGATTCAAGTGGTGAGCCAAGTGCATAAGTTTTTGAACGTAAAAATCTTAATAGTTGTTGAGGTTCAGAAAATTCGTTATACGTTTTAGGACAAATAGGTTTTCCAATTCTAACTCGTATTTCGGAACCTTTTTTATTAATTAATTCGGTGGGTATTCGAATGGTTCGAAATACAGGGTGAATCATTCCCAAAATATTAAACAATTTACTATTGCCACCACTAAAATAAACGGGAATAACGGGAACTTGAGCTTTTAAAATAATTCTACCGATAGCCGGTTTCCATTCTCTATCCATTACTTGTTTAGAATCTGTTTGGAAGGAAGAAACTTCGCCAGCCGGAAATATGCCGATCGGGGTACCATTTTGCAAATATTCGAGTGTTTTTTTTATTCCGGCTAAACTACTTTTATTTACTTGTACATTATCAAATGGGTTTACCGGAATTATAAGGTGTTCAATTGGTTTTATTTTTTGTAATAAATAATTGCCCATGGTTTTAAAATCGGGGCGAATGCTAACCAAAAGCTTCATTAAAATTAGTCCGTCTATACCTCCATAGGGATGGTTAGCCAGTACAATAAATGAGCCTTCTTTAGGAATATTATTTAATTCTTTTTCATCAACTACACATTTTATTTCCAGTTGGTCTAATACAGCATTTATGAAATCTAAATCTTTTAAATCTCCCAAATTGTCATACATCTGGTTTAATTTATCCAGCTTTAACAATTTCATAAGGGGAGTAGTAAGCACATCCAGCTTAAATTTTTTAAGCTTTGTTGCTTTAGAAATTTCATCTTTGTCGAATAATGACATAATTGCTTATTACCTTATACAGTTTTTTCGTCAAACCATTTCCACAGTAACACAAAAGTAAAGGTAGCAATTAAAATAGTAAATAGTGAAAAAAATCTACTTAGCATTTATTAACAATAATTTTAACGAGTAAATTAACTCTAAGTATATTAAGTATTTGTAAAGAGAGTATTTTATTAAAATGAAATTAGCCGAAAATTAGTTTGCCTAATTATTGTTTAAGTTTATTTACATAAATAAAGTAGAATAGGGGTTTAATTGTCTGAAAATGTATATGAATCTTCGTTCATGGTACCTCTAAAATCAACTAAAACTTCCCAAATACTATTTAGTAGTTCATACTTTCCTTCTTCGTCTTCGTCAACGGCATTTTTTATTTTTTCGATTGCAATATTTAATTCATTTGTATCGAATGGTCCTTCCATGTTTTCGATTACAGTAAGGCATTCGAGACAAATCATGTAATCTGAAATAATTGCCAAATCAACAAAAAATGGCAAGTAAGCACTGCAGTTGATAGATGATTCCCAGCAGGCAGATACTAAAATACGTTGAAATTCTTTATTGTCGGGATTTTGAATTTCAGAAATAAGTGTAGGAAGTACATTGGGGTCTTTTAAATCAAATAAAAAATGCGATGCTGCATTTTTAACTTCTTCTAAGGGATGATTTACTAATACTTTTATAATGGGACGTATAACGCTTTCATCGCCAATTTCTCTTAGTTTTTCAATGGCGGTAATTATATTTTTCGGATTATTGGAATCTAATTCTTTTATCTGCTCCTGAATTAGTTTATTTGTTGAACTCATGTTTTTATTTTTTATGCAAAAATAAAAAGAGAGGAATTTTTCCCCTCTTTTTTATATAATTAAATAAAATATGTTATTTTATGTTTTGATAGCCAACTACTAAAACTACGCAAGCTTGTTTATTTTCATCGCTTTTTCCAGCCGGTACATCATATTCAATATAGTAATTTCCATGTTGGGTAGTTTCAAATACCCAAAAATTACCTTCAATTCCTTGAGAATTGTCATAAACTTTTTTTCTCGATTTTAACGTTTTAGGCTTATCAAAAATATTTAATTGAATACCCTCTACATTACCAGATGAACAAAAAATAAGGCGATATTTTTGGCCTTGATAGGCGGTAAATTCAACTTCGTATTTTTTGGGTTTATTATCTACAACAATATCCGTAACAGCAGAACCTGAATATTTATAAGCTTCGAGATTTTTCTTACATCCTTTAGTTATTTCTTTTGATTTGCATTGTGCATTTACGTCAACAGAAACTAATGTAACTGCTGCTAAAATTAGAGTATATAACAATTTCTTTAACATATTATTCTTTTTTTAAAATTATGAAATAGAACCCTCAATTAATTTTTTTCTTACCTCCTCTATTTTTGAAGTAAGTTTTACTAATTCTTCATCTTTAATGGTAGAGGTAACTTCTTCTGTATCTTTGTTTTTAAGATATTCAAATGAATTGAATAAATCATTAATAGCCGAAATTTCAGCTGCTAATGGAGAAAAACCGGCATTAACTTGTGCTGCTTTATTTAATGCTTTAGTTAAATTGCCTAAAATTAAATATTGTTGACTTAGCTGATTACCAATAGATGTTTTGTTTTTATCATTGGTTGATTTAGACCCTAAATACATACTTTCTACCCAAGCCGAAGCAAATATTACAGATGATAAATGATTCAATTCGTTATCGGCAAGATAACTGTCTAATTCCATTTGAATTTCAGCAATTACGTAAGCAAGCGAATCTTCATTGTCAATATTTTTTTCAAAACTTTCTAATAATTCTTTATTGCCAAATACAGTCTCGAGTCCAACTCCTCCTGAAATTTTTCGAATGGTATTTAGGCAGTTAATAGCCTCTTGCTTTTGTTTGTTTAGTGCGTAATATGCTAAATCGCCACTGTAAACACCCAATGCAATAAATTTAGAAACATTGGTAGTGTATTTACTTTCATTTTTAAAATCATTTCCAATCCCTGCAACATATTCCATCCCCGAGTTTTTGAAAATGGATGCAACCTGAAGCGGTGATGGTAAAATAAAAGCTGTTTCAGCTTCAACAGCTTCATTGGTAGTTTCGGTTGTGTTGTGGTTTTCTACTTCTTCATTACCGCAAGAGCTAAATAAAACACTGCTTGAAATGGCGATAGCTAATAAATAATTAAACTTTGTCATTTTATTTGATTTTATTTTTTAAAATTCACTGCCAAAATAAATATTTTTTTAACGCTTCTTGTTATTTTTTATTTAAAGTACAATTTTTTTTTATGAATCGGTAGTTAGTTTTAATCAAGTTTGTAATACTCCCACATTATAGGCTTTAGTAATAGGTGCATGATTAGCCATTTCTATTCCCATAGAAATAACCTTTCGGGTATCAAGAGGATTTATTATAGCATCCATCCATAATCGAGCAGCTGCATAATATGGCGTAGTTTGTTTATCGTATCGTTCTTTAATTTTATTAAATAATTCGCTTTCTCTTTCCGGAGTTATTTCCTCTCCTTTGGACTTTAAGGATGCTACCTCTATTTGAACCAATACTTTTGCGGCTTGAGCACCTCCCATAACAGCTATTTGTGCGGTTGGCCAACCAACAATTAAACGTGGGTCGTAGGCTTTACCACACATAGCATAATTACCTGCGCCATAAGAATTCCCAATGATAACAGTAAATTTGGGAACTACTGAATTCGACATAGCATTAACTAATTTTGCTCCATCTTTTATAATTCCGGCATGCTCTGAGCGAGACCCTACCATAAATCCCGTAACATCTTGTAAAAACACCAATGGTATTTTTTTCTGATTACAATTCATAATAAATCGGGCTGCTTTATCGGCTGAGTCGTTGTAAATTACACCGCCCATTTGTATTTCGCCTTTTTTACTTTTTACGATACTGCGTTGATTAGCTACTATACCTACAGCCCAACCATCAATTCGTGCATAACCGCAAATGATGGTTTGTCCGTACAATTCTTTATATTCATCTAATTCTGAGTTATCCACCAATCGTTTTATAATTTCGCGCATATCATATGGTTTTTCGCGACTATCAGGTATTAAACCTAAAATTTCTTTTTCATCTAATTTAGGAGGGGCAGGTGTTTCGCGATTAAACCCGGCTTTTTCAAAATCTCCCAATTTGCTCATTATCCGTTTAATTCTATCTAAACAGTCATAATCATCTTTGCATTTGTAATCGGTTACTCCTGAAATTTCACAATGAGTGGTAGCTCCGCCTAATTTTTCGTTATCAATATCCTCGCCAATGGCGGCTTTTACAAGGTATGAACCTGCTAAAAAAATTGTCCCTGTTTTATCAACAATTAAGGCTTCATCACTCATAATTGGTAAATATGCACCTCCGGCAACACAGCTACCCATAACCGCAGCAATTTGAGTTATTCCCATGCTCGACATAATGGCATTATTTCGAAAAATTCTACCAAAATGTTCTTTATCCGGAAAAATTTCATCTTGCATTGGTAAATAAACACCGGCACTATCTACCAGGTAAATAATTGGTAAGCGGTTTTCCATGGCAATTTCCTGAGCACGTAAATTCTTTTTGCCGGTTATTGGAAACCAAGCGCCTGCTTTTACTGTTGCATCATTTGCAACCACAATGCATTGGCGTCCGCTAACATAACCAATCATTACTACAACACCTCCGGCAGGGCAGCCTCCATGTTCGGCATACATATCATCTCCTGCAAATGCGCCAATTTCAATGCGAGGGCTATCTTTATCTAATAAATAATCAATTCTTTCACGTGCTGATAATTTACCTTCGGCATGTAGTTTTTCTATGCGTTTTTTCCCTCCGCCTTCGTATATTTTTTCTAATTTTCGCTCCATGTTTGAAATTAGGAGCTTCATTTTATCTTCGTTTTTATTAAATTCTAAATTCATACTCTTATTAATTTGAAGCGGTAAAAATAGCAAATAATGCTCCTAAGAAAATGTTTTTATGGATTTATTAATATCAGATAATTTTAAAGTTGAATATTAAAAATGGATTATGGAGATTAATTTTTCAATCGCTTAAATTTATAAGTTAATATTTTGGCTTACAAAGTATAATAAAAATAAATTCATTAAAACGAAATTAATTATCTAAAAATGAAATATTTATAGGTTTAAAAATTTGTTGAAAACTACTTTTTCCTTGCTCCGTAAGGCTTTTCATTATTAGTAAATTTACAATCCATTATTAATAAAGGAAAATTATGGCAGAAGTGAATTATTCAGACGACAGCATTCGTTCGCTCGATTGGAAAGAACACATTCGTTTACGTCCCGGAATGTACATTGGTAAATTGGGAGACGGTTCAGCTCAAGATGATGGTATTTATATTTTAATTAAAGAGGTAATTGATAACTGTATTGATGAACACGTAATGGGCTTTGGCAATAAAATTGAAGTTAGTTTAAAGGATAAAAAAATAAGCGTGCGAGATTATGGTAGAGGAATTCCATTAGGAAAAGTTATTGATTGTGTTTCAAAAATTAATACCGGAGCTAAATACGATTCGCAAGCATTTAAAAAGTCGGTTGGATTAAATGGAGTAGGTACTAAAGCTGTAAATGCACTTTCTTCATGGTTTTCGGTACAATCGTTTAGAGACGGGAAAACAAAATTAGCAGAATTTGAAAAGGGAAACATTGTAAAGGATGAGCCATTAAAAGATACCAAAGAGCCTAATGGTACTTTAGTGTCGTTTATACCGGATGATAGCATATTTATTAATTACCGTTTTGTTACGGAATATATTGATAAAATGCTTTGGAATTATGCTTATCTCAATCCGGGATTAGCTATTTATTTTAATGGTAATCGTTATTATTCTGAAAACGGATTGTTGGATTTATTAAACGAAACATTAAGTGAAACCATTGAATATCCAATTATTCATTTAAGAGGAAATGATATTGAAGTAGCCGTAACGCATGGAAATTCTTATGGCGAAGAATATTACAGCTTTGTTAATGGACAAAATACAACACAAGGGGGAACACATTTATTAGCCTTTCGTGAAGCATTTGTAAAAACCATTCGTGAGTTTTATAAAAAAGATTTTGATGCAGTAGATATCAGACGTTCCATAATTGCTGCAATAAGCATAAAGGTACAGGAGCCTGTTTTTGAATCGCAAACCAAAACCAAATTAGGTTCGCAAGAAATAGCTCCGGGAGGGCAAAGTATTCGTGCCTTTGTGAATGATTTTTTAAAAACGGAATTAGATAATTATTTACACAAAAATCCCGATACCGCAGAAGCACTATATAAACGAATTATTCAATCAGAAAAAGAAAGGAAAGAATTAGCCGGAATTCAAAAATTAGCCCGTGAACGAGCAAAAAAAGTTAGTTTACATAATAAAAAACTTCGCGATTGTAGAATACATTATAATACCAATCATGAATTAAGACAGCAAACATCTTTATTTATTTGTGAGGGCGACTCTGCAAGCGGTTCTATTACAAAAGTGCGCGATGTAAATACACAAGCTGTTTTTAGTTTAAAAGGCAAACCGCTTAATTGCTACGGATTAACTAAAAAGATTGTTTACGAAAACGAAGAATTTAATCTTTTGCAAGCTGCACTAAACATTGAAGATGGTTTGGAAAATTTGCGATATAACAATGTTATACTTGCTACCGATGCCGATGTAGACGGTATGCATATTCGTTTGCTGTTAATAACATTTTTCTTACAATTTTTTCCGGAATTAGTAAAAAACGGTCATTTATATATTTTACAAACACCACTATTTCGTGTAAGAAATAAAAAAGAAACCATTTATTGTTACAACGAAGAAGAACGACAAAAAGCCATTGAAAAATTAGGCCCTAAACCCGAAATAACACGTTTTAAAGGCTTAGGAGAAATATCTCCCGATGAATTTAGAAATTTTATTGGAAAAGATATGCGATTAGAGCCGGTTATAGCCGGTAAAGAAATGGCCTTTAAAGAAATGCTTTCATTTTACATGGGTAAAAATACACCTGAAAGGCAGGAATTTATTATTGAAAATCTCAAAGTAGAAAAAGATGTAGTGAATGAGTAGCTAATTTGGTGATTTGGAGATTTGTTGATTTGATGATTTGGTGAGGAGTGAATTATTTATTAAAGGTATAAGGCGTAAGTCATAAGTCATAAGTAGGTAAAACTTAATTACTCTTAATGGTTTAATCAAGATGATAGAAAACAGAAGTCAGACTAAAGAAGACAAATGATATTTTTGAAATAAGAATTAAGATTTTTAGAATTAAGAATTTTCGAATTTGTAATTTACAATTTTCTAATTTCTTTTTCAACTCTTAAACATAAAAACTTTAACACATTAATACGACATATAAATAAAAAAATAAATGGAAGAGAATAAAAATACAAACCAAGAGCAGCATGATAATGGAGGCGTTAGACACGTTTCAGGAATGTATGAAAGTTGGTTTTTAGATTATGCCTCATATGTAATTTTAGAAAGAGCAGTACCGGCAATGGAAGATGGCTTAAAACCGGTGCAGCGAAGAATATTACATTCCATGTGGGAATTAGAAGATGGACGATATAACAAGGTAGCCAATATTATTGGAAATACCATGAAATATCATCCACATGGCGATGCCTCAATAGGAGAAGCCATGGTTCAAATGGGGCAAAAAGATTTATTAATTGATACACAAGGGAACTGGGGAAATATTTTAACCGGTGATGGAGCAGCAGCTCCACGTTACATTGAAGCACGTCTTTCAAAATTAGCATTAGAAATTTTATTCAATCCCAAAACAACACAATGGGGATTAAGTTACGATGGAAGAAATAAAGAACCCATACATTTACCGGTAAAATTTCCGCTGTTGTTAGCTCAAGGTGTAGAAGGTATTGCAGTTGGATTATCATGTAAAATTTTACCGCATAACTTTAATGAATTAATAGATGCTTCCATAGATATATTAAAAGGTAGAAAACCTGTTATATATCCTGATTTTCCAACAGGTGGAATGATTGATGTTACCAATTATAACGATGGTGCAAGAGGCGGTAAAGTACGTGTAAGAGCTAAAATTTCAATAATTGATAAAAAAACACTTGTTATAACAGAAATTCCGTTTGGAACTACCACACAATCATTAATTGACTCCATAATTTTAGCAAACGAAAAAGGTAAAATTAAAATAAAAAAAATAGAAGATAATACCTCCGAAAATGCAGAAATATTAATTCATTTGCAACCCGGAGTTTCGCCCGATGTAACCATTGATGCTTTATATGCCTTTACGGCTTGCGAAATTCCTATTTCGCCCAATGCTTGTGTTATTCATAACGATAAACCAATATTTTTAGGAGTATCTGATATATTGCGATTTGCCACACAGCAAACATTAGAATTACTTCGTAAAGAGTTGCAAATTAAAATGAATGAGCTGGAAGAAGCGTGGCATTTTTCATCACTCGAAAAAATATTCATTGAAAAACGTATTTATCGAAAAATAGAAGAAGAAGAAACATGGGAAGGCGTATTAAGCGCTATCAACAATGGATTAAAGCCTTATAAAAAACTTTTTAAACGAGAAATTACGGATGATGATATCGTAAAATTAACCGAAATCAAAATTAAACGAATTTCTAAATACGACTCATTTAAAGCTGATGAACAAATTAAAGCGCTTGAAAATGAAATTGCCGAAGTACAACATCATTTAGATAATATTACCGATTATACCATAGAGTATTATAAAAACTTAAAAAAGAAATATGGAAAAGGGCGCGAACGAAGAACTGAAATAAAACCATTCGAAACCATTGTTGCAACAAAGGTTGCGGCAGCAAATGTAAAATTATATGTAAATCGTGAAGAAGGCTTTGCCGGTTATGGAATGAAAAAAGATGAATATGTGTGCGATTGCTCCGATTTAGATGATATAATTGTATTTAGAGAAGATGGAACAATGGTGGTAACAAAAATTTCAGAAAAAGCGTTTGTTGGAAAAGATATCATCTATATAAATGTGTTTAAGAAAAACGATGAGCGTACAATTTATAACTTAATATACCAAGACGGCCCCAAAGGAGCTACATATGCTAAACGCTTCGCTGTTACTGGTGTTACAAGAGATAAAGTGTATGATTTAACCAAAGGCACCAAAGGCTCTAAAGTGCTTTATTTTACAGCTAATCCAAACGGTGAAGCCGAAATTGTGGCAATAAATCTTAAATCATTACCGAATGTTCGAAAACTTCAATTTGATTTTGATTTCTCAACATTAGCCATAAAGTCGAGAAACGCACAAGGAAATATTGTAACAAAATATCCGGTAAAAAAAGTTGTTCAGAAAGAACAAGGAGTTTCTACCTTGGGTGCTCAAAAAATTTGGTTTGATGATACCGTACAACGATTAAATACCGAAGGAAGAGGAACTTTTATCGGAAGTTTTAAATCTGATGACAAAATTTTAACCATTAATCAAAATGGAGAATATCGTCTTACAGGTTATGACTTATCTACCCATTTTGATGAAAATATGGTACACATCGAAAAGTTTAACCCTAAAAAAATTATCACAGCTGTTTATTTTGATGGCGATAAAAAAGAGTATGTGGTAAAACGTTTTTATCCGGAATTAACCGATAAAAAAGTAAACTTTATTTCTGATGCTCCCGGCTCTTATCTTGAGCTTGTTTCAACAGATATGTATCCAATGATTGAATTAAAATTTGCAAAGCAAAAAGATAAAGAACTATCTCCTGAAATAATTAATATACACGAATTTGAACCAATAAAAAATATCAAAGCCAAAGGCAAACGATTAACATCTAACAAAATAAAAGAGATTAATCTTTTAGAGTCGCTTCCTGCGGATGATGACTATCCTAAAAATGAGGTAGAAGAAAGTGAACAAAATTTACTATTACCAAGCGAAGAAAACACAACAACTGCTAATAATTCAGAAAAAAATGATAAACGAGAACTCACGGTAGAAGATATTAAAAGAATTCAATTAAATTTAGATTTTGACGAATTATAAACTATCAACCCTTAAATTAATATGATTTACAGAAGCAAAGCTCCGTTGAGAATTGGATTGGCAGGTGGCGGAACCGATGTTAGTCCATATTGCGATTTATTTGGTGGAGCAATTTTAAATGCTACCATCAATTTATATGCTTATGCTTCTATTGAACCTTTAAATAATGGGAAAATTGAATTTATAGCAGTTGATAGAAATGAAAGTGACGAAGTTATTTCTTCCGAAAACTTATCGTTTAATGGTAATCTTGATTTACTTAAAGGTGTTTATAATCGAATAGTTAAACAATTTACTCATCAACCCTTATCATTTCGTTTAACCACATTTGTAGATGCACCTGCCGGTTCAGGTCTTGGAACCTCATCTACTTTGGTTGTAGCTGTAATTGGAGCTTTTGCCGAATGGCTAAAACTACCTTTAGGTGAGTACGACATTGCTCATTTAGCTTATGAAATTGAACGTATTGATTTAAAAATGGCAGGAGGCAGACAAGATCAATATGCTGCTACATTTGGCGGAGTAAATTTTATGGAGTTTTATAAAGATGATAAAGTAATTGTAAATCCACTAAGAATAAAAGAAAAATACATAAGTGAATTAGAACATAATTTAGTATTGTTTTATACAGAAACCAGTCGATATTCATCAGCAATTATAGAACAACAAGCGAAGAATGTTATCGAAAAAAAACAAGAATCAATAGATGCCATGCACCATTTAAAAGAACAAGCCGTAATGATGAAAGAAGCTTTGTTACGAGGCAATATTCATCAAATAGGAGAAATTCTTGAATTTGGATGGCAACACAAAAAGAAAATGGCCGGTGGAATAAGTAATAAATTAATTGACGATATTTATAATACAGCCAAAAACTTCGGGGCTACAGGCGGTAAAATTTCCGGTGCAGGCGGTGGCGGTTTTATGATTTTTTATTGCCCTGAAAATACTCGATATAAAGTAATTGAAGCAATAGAAAAATTTGGTGGTAAAGTAAAACGATATACATTTACAAAAGAAGGATTAAGCACATGGACCATATAAATTTTATAAAAGATAAAATAAAAGCATCCATTGATGTTAAAACATTAATTATTTCAAATACTACTTTGATTGAAACTATATCGAAAGTAGCCGATGAAATAGTAAATGCCTATAAAAAAAACGATGCTAAGGTATTATTTTGTGGGAATGGCGGTAGCGCAGCCGATGCACAACACATTGCAGCCGAACTTTCAGGTAGATTTTATACCGATAGAGAACCACTTTTTGCAGAAGCATTACATGTAAATTCATCGTATTTAACTGCAGTGGCAAATGATTATTCTTATGATGAAGTATATTCTCGAATGGTGAAAGCTGCCGGTAGAAAAGGCGATGTGCTGATAGGAATTTCAACTTCCGGTAATTCGGCCAATGTGGTAAAAGCCATTGAAGAAGCCAATAAAAGAGGAATGATAACTATTGGAATGACAGGAGAAAAAGGAGGTAAGATGAAAGATATTTGCAACTATTTGATTAACGTTCCATCAAACGATACACCGCGAATTCAAGAATCGCATATACTCATAGGACATATTCTTTGCGAGATTGTCGAGAATAGGATGTTTTCTTTTTAGAAAAACAACAATAAAGATATAGGATAAAAGATTGTTTTATTGAATTTTTTGATTTGATGATTTTTATATTTTAATCTTATACACGCATTAACAAAACTTTTAATCAAAAACTGTCATCTGTAAACTTTCATCAGTAAACTGAAAAATAGAAACTAAAAATGCTAAAAGAAGCCCTCATACTTGCAGGTGGATTAGGGACAAGGTTACAGAGTGTAGTTAGCGATGTGCCAAAGCCTATGGCGCAAGTGGCTGGTAAACCTTTTGTAGAATATATCTTATTATATCTACATGAATTTGGTATTGAAAGAGTAGTGTTTTCAATTGGTTATAAGGCAGAAACATTTCAAAAATATTTTGGTGAAAATTATCAAGGAATCGAAATAGAATATGTCATTGAAAAAGAACCGCTGGGAACAGGTGGTGCATTAAAATATGCATTAGAACATTGTATCAATAATGATATTTTAGTTTTAAATGGCGATACTTTTTTTAACATAGAGTTGGATGATTTATGGATTTTTCATCAATTGCATCAATCTGATTTTACCATGGCATTACGTGAAGTTGAAAATGCTGCGCGCTATGGTACAGTTAAAATGAATGAATCAGGTAGAATAACTGCTTTTGTTGAAAAACAAGCAATAGAGGAAGAAGGGCTAATTAATGCAGGAATTTATATTATCAATAAATCTATTTTCAATTCCTATCAATTGCCTGAAAAGTTTTCGCTTGAAAAAGATTTTTTAGAAAAATATCTCTCTAATTTAAATTTGTTTGGATGTATTTGTGAAGGGTATTTTATAGATATTGGTATTCCTGAAGATTATAAAAAAGCACAAGATGATTTTAAAACCTTTAACGATAGATAAAAGCTGGACTTTATTTTTAGACCGCGATGGCGTTATTAATGTTAAGTTAGAAGGCGATTATGTAAAGAAAATTGAAGAATTTCGATTTACCGAAAATGCCATCGAAGCCATAGCTAAGGCAAGGCAATTGTTTAGTAAAATTGTAGTAGTAACAAATCAACAAGGTATAGCCAAAGGTTTATATAGCGTAGAAGATTTAAATGCTGTTCATGCTTATATGCAAGCTCAATTAGCGAAAGCTAATGCACAAGTTGATAAAATTTATTTTTGTCCTGCCCTTAATGGCGATACACGCTTTAATTGTCGTAAACCCGATATTGGCATGGCACTTCAAGCAAAAAATGATTTTCCTGAAATAGATTTTACAAAATCGATTATGGTGGGAGATTCAATTAGTGATATGGAATTTGGAAGAAAATTAGGAATGTATAATGTTTTTATAACTACCGAATCTTGGAAAGTTCAAAAATATCACGATTTAATGGATGCTCATTTTACCTCTTTAAATCAATTCATATTATCCTTAAATTAAATTAATTTAACTAAAATTTTAAATTAATCATTTAGTAAGATTTTTTAAAAATCGATTTGTTATCATACATACTTTAAATGTTTTGTGCTATAATTTTGTTTTAAAATTTAAAGTAGTTGTGTATGAGAACAAATTTATTCTTTTTGCTATTTTGTTTTGTAGCAAAATTAAGTTTAGCCCAATTAACCGTAACTTCTCCTAATGGTGGAGAAAACTGGTCGGTAGGTTCTACCCAAACTATAACATGGATGCCTGCCCCAACCGGATATGTTGATATTTTATATACAACAACCGGTTCAGCGCCTTATACCCTAATAGTTTCAGGTACACCGGATGATGGAAGTTACACTTGGGTAGTACCCAATACACCTACTACAAATGCTCGTATAGTTATAAGAGATTCTAATGACCCATTTACCATCGACCAAAGTAATGCTGCATTTACTATTTCTACACCATCACTAACTGTTACATCGCCAAATGGGGGTGAAAATTGGTTAGTAGGCTCAAATCAAACAATTACTTGGACTACAAGTGGAACAATATCAAATGTTGATTTGCTCTATTCAACTAATGGTGGAAGCTCTTATAATTTAATAGCCTCTAATATTTCAAATACAGGTTCATATAACTGGACAGTACCTAATGTTACTTCAAATCAAGTTAGAATTCGCGTTAGACATTCTGCATATCCAAGTTCAATTTTTGATGACAGCGATAATAATTTTACAATTTATCAAAATCCCGTAATTACAATTCTTCAACCAAATGGCGGTGAAAATTTGACAGCCGGCAGTAGTTACAACATTACTTGGAATTATTCCGGAATGTCAAATGGAGAAATTTATGAATTATACTATTCTACCAATGGTGGAAGCTCTTGGAATTTTATTAATGATGGCGGGGTAAATAGTTATTATTACACTTGGACCGTACCATCTGTAAATTCATCGCAATGTTTAATTAGAATAGTTGTAATTACCTTGAGTAATGTTAGTGACACAAGCGATGCTTTCTTTACTATTAGTGCTCCCGTTCCGAATTGTGCCATAAACTTTAACCCTTCTAATAATGCAACCAACGTAACTTTATCTCCAACATTGACATGGAGTAGTGGAGGAGGAAGTCCAACCGGATATGATGTATATTTTGGAACAAATTCAAATCCTCCATTGGTTTCATCTAACCAATCAAACACATCTTATTTTCCTGGTACATTACAACCCAATACCACTTATTATTGGCGTATAGAGCCAAGAAATTCAAATGGTGTAGCAACCGGATGTCAAACTTTGAGCTTTACTACTGCAAACTCATACATTACTGTCACTTATCCTAACGGTGGTGAAAATTTAACAGGAGGAAGCAATGTAAATATTGCTTGGACACAAAATCAAACATCTAATTATTTTAGCTTATACTATTCTACCAATGGTGGAAGTTCATGGAATACAATATCAACATATTTATATAACACAAACCCTAATCCAACATATTCTTGGAATGTTCCGAATATAACTTCTTCAAATTGTTTAATTAGAATTGTAGATTCTTATAATTCGGCTATAGCTGATACCAGTAATGCAGTATTTAGCATAACCGGTACGCCTCCCAATTGTGCCATAAACTTTAACCCTTCTAATAATGCTACTAATGTAACTTTATCTCCAACATTGACATGGAGCAGTGGAGGAGGAAGTCCAACGGGATATGATGTATATTTTGGAACGAATTCTAATCCGCCTTTAGTATCATCGAATCAAGCAAGTACATCTTATAGTACAGGTACTTTACAACCGAATACAACCTACTATTGGCGAATAGTGCCAAGAAATGCAAACGGGGTTGCAACGGGTTGTCAAACCTTAAGTTTTACTACTGCTAATCCTACAATTACTGTTACTTATCCTAATGGCGGTGAAATTTTAACAGGTGGAAGTTATGTGAATATTACATGGACTCACAGCCAAACTTCCAATAATTTTAACTTATATTATTCAACCAACAATGGAGGTTCTTGGAATACTATTTCCACATATGTATATACGGCAAATCCTAACGCAACTTTTTCGTGGATTGTTCCAAATATTACTTCTTCAAATTGTTTGATTAGAATAGTTGATGCTTATAATTCATCTGTAGCAGATACCAGTAACGCCACATTTTCAATTAATGGAACTCCGCCAAATTGTGCTATTAATTATACTCCGGCTAATAATGCAAGCAATGTTGGTTTAACACCAACATTATCATGGAGCAGTGGAGGAGGAAGCCCAACCGGATACGATGTTTATTTTGGAACAAGTTCTAATCCTCCGTTGGTATCTTCTAACCAAGGAAGCTCATCATATTATCCCGGAACATTACAACCCAATACTACTTACTATTGGCGTATTGTACCAAGAAATGCTAATGGAATTGCTTCAGGTTGTCAAACTTTATCATTTACCACCGGGAATCCAAATTTAACATTAATACAACCTAATGGAGGTGAAATTATAAACGGACTTTCTACTTATCAAATTCAGTGGTCTGCTTCCTTAGTGTCTAACTATGTTAGTATTTATTATTCGATAAATAATGGAAGTACATGGAATACGATTACTACCTTCTATTATCATAACAATGGTGGTTCATACAGCTGGTCGGTTCCAAACACTCCTTCCACTCAATGTTTGGTAAGAATTGTAGATTCATACAATAGCTCTTATGCTGATACAAGTAATGCCACATTTACCATTAATCCTGCTCCACCATCAATTACTGTTAATTATCCAAATGGTGGAAATAATCTAAATGTAAATCAAACATATAATATTACTTGGTCTGCCGTAAGTGTATCAAACGTAAAAATTGAATATACCTATGATAATGGAAATACTTGGAATACGATAGTTTCAGGCGTTCCTGCAAGTCCATCTTCGTATGCATGGACTGTTCCAAATACTCCATCAACACTATGTAGAATAAAAATTAGTGATGTTAATAATCCATCGGTATACGATGAAAGTAATAGTAATTTTACTATTAATAATCCAAGTATTACTGTTACAACTCCTAATGGAGGCCAAACTTGGACAGGAGGAACTTATCAATACATTTATTGGACAAGTTCAGGAGTTTCTAATTATGTAAAAATCGAATACAGTGCAAATAATGGAAATACCTGGAACACTGTTACTAATTATACCAATAATACCGGTAGCTATAACTGGTATGTTCCAAATATTTCATCAAACCAATGCTTAATTAGAATCTCAGACTATTATAACGGTAGTATTTTTGATGTAAGTAATAATACCTTCACCATTCAACAAGCACCTCCAAGCATTACAGTTTCATATCCAAACGGTGGTCAAAATTTAAGTGTTAATAATAGTTATTATATTAATTGGAATAGTTTAAGCGTTAATTTTGTTAATATTGAATATTCTATAAATAATGGTTCTACTTGGTTGCCTGTTGCCAACAATATCAATGCAAATAATGGCACTTATTTATGGACTGTTCCCAATACTCCTTCTAATCAATGTTTAATTAAAATTTATGATTCATCTAATCCATCAGTATTTGATGTAAGTAATAGTGTATTTAGTATTGTTGTTCCAACAATAACTGTAACCAATCCAAACGGTGGACAAACTTATACCGCTTTAACCAATCAAACAATTACATGGACATCAAGCTATTTGTCAAGCTATGTAAGAATTGAATATAGTATAAATAATGGTGCAACATGGACTACAATTGCATCAAGTGCTTATAATTCAGGTTCATATTCTTGGTTGGTTCCAAATACCCCATCAACCAGCTGTTTAATCAGAGTTAAAGATTATTATAATACTACTTATGCCGATGTGAGCGATAATGTGTTTACTATAGTAGCTCCACCGCCAACTATTGTAGTTACTGCTCCAAATGGTGGTGAATTTTATGGCATAGGAAATAGTTATTACATTACTTGGAATAGTTCAGGCATAAGCAATGTTAAAATAGAATATACAACCAATAATGGTTCTACATGGAATACAATAGTAAATAGTGTTCCAGCAAGTAACGGAAGTTATTTATGGACTGTACCTAACACACCTTCGCAATCTTGTAGAGTTAGAATTAGCGATGTAAATAATTCATCTACATCTGATTTAAGTAACTCATTATTCACCATTTTACAACCATACATTACCGTACTTTCGCCAAATACATCTGTTACTTTTAATGCAGGAAGTACTTATAATATAAATTGGGATGCTCTTGGTAATTCAAACTATGTAAACATTAAATTATCGATTGATAGTGGTGCAACTTGGACTACCATAGCTAATGCTACTTTTAACACAGGTCAATATGTTTGGACTGTTCCAAATACTCCTTCAAATTTATGTTTAATTAAAATAGAAGATTTTTATAATAATAGTGTAGCCGATACTTCTGACCAAACCTTTACTATTAATGGATTGCCGGCTTCAATTATTTTAACAGCTCCAAATGGAGGACAAACTCTTGCTGTTAATTCAAATTATACCATTACATGGAATAGCCAAAGTATTAGCAATGTAAAATTAGAATACTCCATTAATAATGGCTCTACTTGGACAACTATTGCTAATTCAGTAGCTGCTAATAATGGAAGCTATGTTTGGAATGTGCCTGCTACACCATCACAACAATGTTTGGTTAGAGTGAGTGATGCTTCTAATCCAAATGTGGCAGATATTAGCAATAACACATTTACAATTGCTAGTCCATACCTCTCAGTAACATCGCCTAATGGTGGCGAATCATATAATGTGGGTTCATATACCTATATTACTTGGAATAGTTTAGGAGTTAGCAATGTAAAAATTGAGTTCTCAAGTAATAATGGTTCTACTTGGCAAACTGTTGTAAATAACTTATCAAACTATAATTATTACTATTGGCAAATTCCAAATAGTGTTTCAACATCATGTTTAATTAGAGTTATTGATTTAGCTCAAAACTCTACATTAATAGACACAAGTAATAATGTATTTAGCATAGTTAATCCTTCACCAGCATTAACATTAAATAATCCAAATGGTGGTCAAGTTTGGACAGTAGGTACTTATCAATACATTACATGGTCGAGTGTTGCTGTAAATAATGTTAAGATAGAGTACTCAACTAACAATGGAACATCATGGAATACAATTGTTAATAGTTATCCTGCAACTAATGGATTCTATTATTGGAATATACCTAATACACCTTCTAACCAGTGCTTAGTTAGAATTAGTGATGCTTCCAATAGCTCTCTAAATGATATTAGTAATAATCAATTTAGTATAGATTCATCAACACCATCCATCACAATTACAAGTCCAAACGGAGGTGAAGTATGGTATGTTAACAGCTATCAATTAATTACTTGGAATGCTACCAATATTAGTTCTGTAAATATTCAATATTCAACCAATGGTGGTTCTACTTGGACAAACATCCAATCCAACTATACCGGAAATTCTTATTATTGGAATATTCCAAATACACCATCTACTCAATGCTTAGTTAGAGTATTTAATAATAGTGTAGGAGATACAAGTAATGCTGTTTTTGAAATAGCTACTCCAACCGTTACTACCAACACAATTCATGTAGATTCAATTTCACCAATAGCATTTTGTAAAGGTGATACCATAGCTGTTTACTTTACATCAAGCGGAACATTCTTGTCAAATAATACATTTACTGCTCAATTATCAGATGTAAATGGTAACTTTAATTCACCAATTGCTATTGGTTCTGTTGTAAGTGCTACAGCAGGAAGTGATGTTATTCAGGCAACTATTCCTTCATATGTTGCAAACGGTTCTCAATATAGAATTCGTGTTGTATCAAGCAATTATCCTTCAACAACAACTGATAACGGAGTAGATATTTCAATTACAGGTCCACAGTTTGACTTTGCGGCTGATGCAACGGTAAAATATCTACCAAATGGCGCTACTAATTTTACTTATCTTGGAAGCTTAGCGAATGTTCAATCTTACACCTGGAATTTTGGAGATGGAAATACTTCTAATTTATTAAATCCAACTCATAATTATACCAATATTGGATATTATAATGTTCAATTAGAAGTAGTAGATTCAAATGGCTGTAGTGTTACAAATACTAAACCGAACTACATGCGCATTGAAAGATTATTTAATAACTTAGATATAGCTCCGGGAACAACAGTAGACATTAATTCAGTTTACTTTGTAAATGACTCAGTAGGAATTATCACACTAAATAATGGCGTTGTGTATATTACATACAATGCCGGTACAAGTTGGAATTTATCTAACACCGGATTAAACAGCCCATTGTTTGGTTCATATTACTTAAATGGAAATTGGTATATAGTAGGTGCTAATGGAGTAATATGTATTTCAACAAATAACGGGCAAACATGGACGCCATACTATACCGGAATTTTCGAAAATTTATATAGTACATATTTTGCCGCTGGTAACAATGGATATGCAGTAGGAACTAATGGTACAATTTGCTACTATAATGGTTCTTCATGGACAGCGCAAAATTCAAATAGCGGAAATAATTTAAATAGTGTAACTATAAATGGTAATGATGTATTTGCCGTTGGTGATAATTCAACGATATTAAGAAAACAAGGTAGCGGATCATGGCAAAATTTAAATGTGAATGCTCCTACTAATTTAAGGTCAATATCATTTGCGAATAGTAATAGAGGATATGCGGTGGGTGATAATGGTATAATTTTAATTACCAATGACGGGGGAAATACCTGGAATGTAACCTTAAGTGGTGTGGATGTTCATTTTACCTCAATAGCTACAAACAATAACGATTCTGCTTGGGCAGTTTCAAATAGTGGTATCATATATTTGACTAATGATGGCGGTAATACTTGGGAAAGATATTCTATCGGTTCTGAAGATGATTTAAATGGAATATCATATCCTAAAGCAAATAATACAAACAATAGAGGATATGTAGTCGGAAAAGGTGGAGTAGCCAGATTATTTGGTAATAGCTCTCAAGACACCACATCAACTGGAGGAGGAAGTGCTATTAATGAAATTATGAATAAACCTGTTTCAGAAATTAAAATTTATCCAAATCCAGCTAATCAATTCATAAATCTATCAATTAATGATTTACAAGAATGCAATATTATAGTAAAAATATCTGATGTTAATGGTAAACCTGTTTATTCAGGTAAGTTTAATGCAAATGATAATTTTACACATCAATTTGATGTTTCAAATTATGCATCAGGTATTTATTTTATCCATATTGATACTTGTAAATCGAGTACAGTTCATAAATTTATTATAGCAAAATAATTTAGTATTAATAACCAATTTATACACAGAGGAGATTAATTTTAATCTCCTCTTGTATTTTCATTACTAACCATCTTAAAAATTTTATTAAAGAATATTACTAAATATTATTAATAGTGATTTTTTAGAAATTGATTTTAATTTTATAATTGCAGTAATAATATCTTTAATAAATATATACTATGAAAAAGATGCCGTTAATTATTTTGCTATTTTTTATTTTCTCAATTAATTCAAAAGTTTATTCAAACGAATATTTTTTAAATGAAGATGTAATTGAAGCCTCATTTAATAATGCAGAAGATATTACTTCGCAATACATGTTTATGCTGAATGGTGGAATTTTTAACCAATTAAATTTATCTTCTATTTCAGAAGATAATACACAAATATATGCTGCTATTGCCGGAGGGTTAGGTTTATTTTTAGGAATAGGTTTTTTTATTCCAATACATAGATTAATGTTAGGAACAAATGGTCAATTTGCCAAAGTTTGTGCATTATATTGCATTACCGTGAGCGGATTAGGATTAATAACTCTTGCTGATATATTTATGATGTTGGTTGATGAAACAAAAAGTAAATACATCAATAACCCCAAATTTATAATGTGGGCTAATTAATTAAGTAAGAAATTGTTAAAAATAAAATTAAAATAAATTATAAATTTGATATATTTTGTTTAATTTGGCATTGTAAATTTAAAACTAAATAAATATGAGAAAAATTAAACTAATTATTCTAAGTCTAACAATTGGTGTTTTGTCAAGTTGTACTATGTATAACAAAACACTTAAAGAACCTAACATTTTAGTTGAATTTAAAAAAAGTGATTTTACACTATCCGATCAATTATCGGCAGAAGCTAAATCAACAAAAATTTTTGGAATTGATTTTGAAAGATTATTTGTTCAAAAAACAGGTACAGTTCAATCTAGTTCATTAAATATTAATTTAGCAAGCATTCCCGTTATTGGAAATGTAATTGCTGATAAAACTGCTAACTATGCCCTTTATGAATTAATGAATGCAAATCCGGGATATGATGTAGTAGTTTATCCTCAATACGAAACAAAAATTGAAAGACCAATTGGTTTAGGTATTTTTAAAATTACAACCGTAAAAGTTACAGCTAGACTTGGAAAATTAAATAAATAAATCAGTTACTTATAAATCTTAAAAATATAAATTATGAAAAAAATCTTTTTAGCATTCGCCATGAGCATTGCTGTAGTTGGATCTGCTTTAGCAAACAACTACAAATTAGATGAAACATCTGTTGAAGCTGCATTTGCTGCTTCTGAAGATATTTCATTTGTAGCTTCTGAAGAAGCAAACACATTAGCTTTAGCTTCTGTAAATGGTACATTAGATGAACCTACTAAAACAGGTTATTTAGTACGAAACTTTTTTTGCGGAATTATTGGTTTACATAGAAGTTATATGGGAACTGGTGGTAAAACATTATGGTATTACTACTTATGTATTCCTGTTTATGGAGGTATTGTTTCATGCGTTGATTTTTGGGGAGTAGTATTTAAAGGTGATGAGCAATGGAATAAATACAAAAACAATCCTAAATTTAATGTTTGGGCAGGTAATTAATAATTAATGTAATTAGAATAAAAAAGTCCTGACATTTTTTGTCAGGACTTTTTTATTCTACATACAAAACCAAACCTTTTAAATACTCTCCTTCCGGATGATAAATGTTTACAGGATGATCAGCAGGTTGAGATAAATGATGAATTACTCTAATTTTTCTGCCACTTTCAATCGCTGCTGAAATAACGGTATTATAAAACAAAGTTCTGTTAATAGCCTGCGAACAAGAAAAGGTAAATAAAATTCCTCCTTTTTTAATTTTTTTCATAGCCATTGAATTTATTCGCTTATATCCTTGCACCGCATTATGGCTTACTTTTCTCGATTTGGCAAATGCCGGAGGATCTAATACAATTACATCATAATCCTTATCAGCATTTTTTAAAAAATCAAATACATCTACTGCAAAACTTTTATGATTGCTGAAATTATTTAAAGCTACATTTTCATCGGTTAGCTGAATTGCTTTTTCTGAAATATCTACAGAATGAACTAATGTAGCACCCGCATTTAAAGCATAAATTGAAAATCCACCCGTGTAACAAAAAGTATTTAATACCTTTTTATTTTTACTGTACTCTCCTAAAAGTTTCCTGTTTTCTCTTTGGTCAATAAAAAAGCCTGTTTTTTGTCCGTTTATCCAATCAATTTTAAATTTATTTCCATATTCATTTACTTCATTTGTTACAGCATTTCCTAACAAGTATCTATTATTTATCGAATCTGAAAATGGAGAGGGGAGTGTTTCTTTACTTTTATCGTAAACAGCTATTAAGTTATCTTTTAAAACATTTTTTAAGGCATTGGTTATTTCCTGTAATTCATTATACATTCCGATTGAATGCGCTTGTATTACTGCAGTTCCATTATACATATCAATAATTAGTCCCGGTAAATTATCGCCTTCTGCAAATACTAAACGATATACATTCAAATTTTTATTATTAGCTATTCCGGTATAAATACGCTCTTGATAAGCAGAAGAGATTTTTTCTTCCCAAAATGTTTGATTTATATTTTCGTCTTTAAAGCTTAATAAACGAACGGCAATTGAACCATGCTGAAAATGTCCAATTCCCAATACTTCGTTATTGGATGAAACCACTTTTACAACATCCCCTTCTCGAATGCCTTCTTCCATTTTTTTTATGGCTCCTGAAAATATCCATGGATGAAATCGCTTAACCGAGTGCTCTTTTCCTTTAGCTAATTGTATAATTGGGTACTTGTTATTCATGTTTTAGTGTATTAATTGATATTTCCCTTCGTTATTGAGTTTAATCATATTTTGTTCTATCATAAATTGCAGAACTTTTAAGTACTCACTTTCCTGAAATTTACTGAGTTTATCTTTTAAATCTGATGGTGTAACATTAATTGTGCTTAATAGTTGAATAATTTCATTATATATTTCATCAAATTGCTTTTGAGTTAAACCGCTTTTCTTTTTTTCAATGCATACATCGCACTGGCCACAATCTTGAGCATTATGCTCGCCAAAATAGGAGAGTAGTATTCTGCTTCTGCAAAGATGACGCGATTCTGTATAATGTAAAACCCATTCCATTCTTTTTTTTGCTCGCTCTTTTAAAAGCGAATAATTTTCAGGAGAGATATGAAGTTTAGAGGCATCTTTTCTTTCTTGTAAAAAAGTTATTTGAGGCAAATCCGTACTTGCTTCATAATCTAAAATATCTAATTTCTTTAGTTCTTCCAGCTGTTTTACAACTATGCTTTTTTCTGTTTTTAAACGTTGGGCTATTTCTTGTTCGTTTATCGGAACAAAATAATCAAATAATCCACCATAGGAGCGAAGCAGAAGTTTAATAATAGGTTCATAAACACGATTAGCTACTTCAAATTTGTACAAATCTTCTTTGTTTACTTTAATATGTATTTTAGAAGAATGATAAACCGATTCGCTGGTAGCAAGGTAGCCTTCACGTTCGAGAAACTTAAGACTATTAAATACCGTAAGCGGATTTAAATTATAGCGCGTGCACACCTCGTGTATGTCAAAATCAAAACTTATTCCTTCGCCTGCACCAATAGCCAACTGAAAATAATTGCAAATGGCTTGATAAGTATTTCTGATTTGTTCAATGGTAGGAAAACTGTTTTCAAAATTTCGTTCTAACTCCAATCGGTCGTTTAGTGAGTATAGCAAAATACCATAAGCCTTTTTTTCATCTCTGCCACCGCGCCCTGCTTCTTGGAAATAAGCTTCCAGATTATCGGGTAAATCCATATGCACTACAAATCGCACATCGGGTTTATCAATACCCATTCCAAAAGCATTTGTGGCAACCATTATTCTGGTTTTATTGTTAATCCATTCTTCTTGTTTTTTATTCCTTTCTAAGGCACTTAAACCGGCATGATAATAATCGGCACTGATATTATTTTTTCTAAGAAATAAAGCTATTTCCTGTGTTTTTTTTCTATTTCGTGCATATACAACAGCGGTTCCCGGAATTTTATTACAAATAGAGATCAGGCGATTTAATTTGTCTTCTTCATACAAAACTATGTATGCCAAATTTTTTCGCTCGAAACTTTTTTGAAGTACATTTTCTTTTTTAAAATGCAATTTTTCCTGAATATCCTTTACCACTTCGGGAGTAGCAGTGGCGGTTAATGCAAGCACCGGAACATTCGGTAATTTTTCTCGTATTTCTGCAATGCGTAAATAGGATGGTCTGAAATCATATCCCCATTGAGAAATGCAATGAGCTTCATCAATAGCTAATAATGAAACATTCATTTTAGAAAGGCGAGCCAAAAAAAGCTCATTATGTAATCTCTCAGGAGAAATGTATAAAAATTTAAAATTTCCATGAATGGCATTATCCAGCGCAATATCAATTTCTCTAAAACTCATGGCCGAAGTAATGGCAATTGCCCTTATTCCTTTTTTTTGTAAGTTTTCTACCTGATCTTTCATTAGCGCAATTAAAGGAGAAACTACCAAACACAAGCCTTCCATGGCTAATGCAGGCACTTGAAAGCAAATTGATTTTCCACCACCGGTTGGTAGCAGTGCTAAAGTATCGTTTTTATTTAATGTTGAAACAATGATATCTTCCTGTAAGGGCCTGAAATTATCATAGCCCCAGTATTTTTTTAATATCTGATGAATGGAAGACATGTAATTTGAAAAGAAAATTTATTCAAAAATGGAATCAATCTCACCGGCACCTTCACGAATTAGTTGCGGGTAACCTTCAGTACAATCAATTACAGTTGATGGAATATTGCCACCATATCCGCCATCAATTACAATATCAACCAGCTTTTTATAACGCTCATAAATTTCAAGTGGGTCGGTAGTGTATTCAATAATTGTATCTTCATCGTGTACCGAAGTATTTAATAATGGAGCTTGTAAAGCATTAATAATTTCGATACAAATTTTATTATTAGGAATTCTTATACCTACCGTTTTCTTTTTGCCTCTGAATATTTTGGGAATATTGGAGCTAGCATTCAATATATAGGTGTATGGTCCCGGTAATGTTCTGCGCATGAGTTTAAAAACCTGATTACTGGCAGGTTGTGTATAATGAGCTAAGCTGCTGATATCAGAAAATAAAAATGAAAAATTTGCTTTTTCAGGTTTTACGCCTTTTATACGACATATTTTTTCGATTCCGTCATTATTATTTAAAGCGCAGCCAATACCATATACCGTATCGGTTGGATAGATAATGATACCTCCATCATTTAAACATTCAACAACCTGTTTTATAAGGCGTGGTTGTGGATTTTCCGGATGTATCTCAATAAACATGATTAATGTTTTATAAGTTTTTGCACAAAGCTTTTTTCATTGCTTTTAACCTTTACAAAATAAATTCCTTTGGAAAGGTTTGAAACGTCTATACTTTGATGAGAAATTTCAGTTGATGTTTCAACAACAATTTTACCATTTATATCTACTATTTGTAATTGATATTCTTCAATTCCAATTGTAGAAACTACAATGAAATTTTTAGCCGGATTAGGATAAATTGATATGTTTACAGCATTGTCAGAAATTTCTTTTTCTCCAACAAGAGCAGCATTTCCGTTTAAAATAAATAAACCGTTTTGCATATCGCTGGCTAATATGATGCCACTTGGTAAATAAGGATAGGCTCCCCAATTGCCGGCATAAACAGGATTAAGATATCCGCTGGTATTTTGCGGATAGGTATCAAAATAGCCGGTTCTTACAGGATTTGATGGATCTTCAATATTATAAATTTGTACACCATCCTGGTAATATGCAATAATAACATGCGAATTGCCTTTAATATATGGATTGTGTGCTGTAGCTCCCGGATTGGATTTAAACGTAGCAGTTACTTGAATATCTGATATATCGCTTACATCTATCACTTTTACAGCTAAATCAGCAGGTACTTCATCTGTAAAAACCATTGTTTTGCCATCATCTGTTAGCCAGCTGCTGTGGTTATATCCCATATCAGGGTAGGAGGTAAGAGAGCCAATTTCTACAAAATTTGTTCCGTTAAAAATATACACATGAAAACCATCATATCCGCATGAAGCATAAATCGTATCATTTCTAACAAACATATCATGCACATGGCCAATAGCAGGATAGTCCTGATTTAAAGCTCTTAAAAATTGCGGTGCACCCGGATTAACTAAATTATAAACCGCCATAGAATAAAATGTTCCGTTGGCTAATGTTACTGATCCGGCATAAAGCTTATTACCATCAATAAAAATGGTATGACTTCTGGCAAATATGCTGTCTGAATCATGAATTACATGTACTGAATCAGGAAGATAGGATAAGTCTATAATTTGCAAACTGTTTGGTTGACTATCATCGCTTACGGCATATAAATAGTTTTGATAAGTTTTATATTCTCGCCATATACACTTATTCCTTCTTCCAGGAACGTAATCTTTTAATATCGGATAAACCGGGTCTGTAACATCAATTATATAGGTGCCATCTGTTCCGCCTAATATAGCATATTCTTTATTTAATAACGGATAATAATATCCCCAAACACTATTGTATTTTATATTTAAATTAGGTTCGGCTTCCAGGTTTGCATCATACCAACGGCTATACATGCTCATATTGTAAGAGCTAAACTGAGCATAAACAAATAAATTACTAATTATAAATAAAAAGCTAAGTATTATGTGCATGAGGTAAAAATTGGAATGTTTATAATGACGAAATTAATTCTTTCATAATTAAAGTCATTTTCTTTTCTGCTATTTGAGCCACTTTTTGTACTTCTTCGTGAGTTACTTTTTCTATTCTTCCTTCAACTCCCATGTCAGTAATAATTGACATGGCAAACACAGGAATACCCATGTGACGTGCTACAATAACTTCAGGTACGGTTGACATTCCAACGGCATCCCCACCAATAATACGAATGTATTTGTATTCTGCGGGGGTTTCAAAAGTAGGGCCGGATAATCCAACATACACTCCTTTTTGAACTTTAATATTATTTTTTTGGGCAATACTTTCTGCCTTTGTAACAAATTCAGGATTATAAGCATCGCTCATATCCGGGAAACGAGGTCCAAGCGCAGCTTCATTTTTCCCAATTAATGGATGGGAAGGGAATAAATTGATATGATCGGTAATTATCATTAAATCACCTACCTCAAAAGCAGGATTAACTCCTCCACTGGCATTGGAAACAAATAGCTGTTTAATACCTAAAAATTTCATTACTCTAACCGGAAATGTTACTTGTTTCATGTCGTAACCTTCGTAATAATGAAAGCGACCTTGCATAGCAACAACATTTTTCCCACCTAATTTTCCAAATATTAATCTTCCGGAATGGCCTTCTACGGTAGATACCGGAAAGTTTGGAATATCTTTGTACTCAATGCTGTGCTCAATAGTAATTTCATGAACTAGGCCACCCAATCCGGTGCCCAAAATAATTCCTGTTTCAGGAGTAAATCCTGTTTTTGATTTTAAAAAATCAGCGGTTTCCGTAATAAGTTGCAACATAGTTTTTTATAAATTGATCAAATGAAATTTCATCATGTTTGCTTTCATGAAAGCAGATTTCCAAAGGTAAATAGAAAACCGGAAGCTCTGTAATAATGTTTTGAATTTCGGGTAACATTAATCGCATTTTATCTTTTTCGGTAGTCAAAATAATTTTATTTTCATTAGGAATTTCTTGAAAAATTTCTTTTACACGTTGTATTTCAGCTACTGTAAAAAAGTGATGATCGGCAAAGCGATGTTTGTAAACTTTTTTAGCATTTGTTTCAATGTAATATTCTAAAGGTTCGGGGTTGGCAATACCTGTAAGTAATAATATAGAGTAGTTGCGGTCAAAGTAATACTCTTTAGAAAATATTGCTTTTGTACTATTTAATGGAATAAAATCACCATATTTCATGTAGGAGAAAAATACTTTTTGGTGATATAAAGGTTTTAATTTATCTAAAATAAATCGCCTATCTAATGGAGATAAAATATTGGGGCATTTTGTAATGATAATAGCATCAGCCCTTTTTGATGCACTTTTGCATTCTCGTAAGTTACCACTTGGTAAAAGATAATCATCGCAAAATAAATTTTCGTAGGATGTAAGTAATAATGATAAACCCGGTTTTACATAACGATGCTGAAATGCATCATCCAAAATGAAAATTTCTGTTTCCGGAAATTGGGCTTTAGTTTTATTAATACCTTCAACTCGTTTAGCATCAACGGCAACTGTAATTTCAGGAAATTTATTTTTTATTTGAGAGGGTTCATCGCCTATATATAAACTGTTAGAGTTTTCTGCATTTGCCAAAACATATGCGCTTGATTTTCTGCCGTATCCGCGACTTACAATAGCTATTTTATATTTATCTTTTAATAATTTAATTAAGTATTCTGTATGTGGCGTTTTACCTGTTCCTCCTACGCACAAATTACCTAATACAATTACAGGAAAATTAAAACCGGTTTGTTTTAAAATGCCTTTATTAAATAAGAAATTTCTAACAGAAATTATTATTCCATAAACAACAGCAAAGGGAAAAAGAAATAGGCGCAATAACTTCATGGCCTTTAAAAATACGTTTTTTGATTTAAACGCTCAAAAAAAAATTGGGTTATCAGTTCTAAATTCAAATGTATATTTGTTGCAAATATTCTATACCATGAAACTTTTAGCGAAAGATGTAATTGATGTTTTAGAAAATTACGCACCTCCTGCGCTTCAGGAATCCTATGATAATTGCGGTCTTTTAACAGGAAATACCAATACAAAAATTAACGGAGTTCTTCTTTCACTTGATTGTACGGAAGATATTATAGATGAAGCTATAAAGAAAAAATGCAATTTGGTTATAGCGCATCATCCCATTATTTTTTCAGGCCTTAAGAAATTAAATGGCAAAAATTATATAGAACGAACCATTATCAAGGCTATTAAAAATGATATTTTAATATATGCCATACATACCAATTTAGATAATGTTTACAATGGTGTAAATGCAAAAATAGCTGAAAAACTAGGCCTTATAAATACACGCATTTTAGCTCCCGTAGAAGGAAAATTACTAAAACTTGTAACATTTGTTCCGGTAAACGATGCCGATAAGGTTAGAAACGCGATTTTTACTGCCGGTGGAGGAGTAATTTCGGAATATGATTGTTGTAGTTTTAATGTAGAAGGGAAGGGGAGTTTCAGAGGGTCGGAAAATACCAATCCTTATGTAGGTAAAAAAGGAGAAATTCATTTTGAAAACGAAATTAGAATTGAAGTGATACTTCCTGAATATTTAAAAAACAAGGTAGTATCAGCAATGAT
Source organism: Bacteroidia bacterium (assembly GCA_046299555.1). Classification (GTDB taxonomy): domain Bacteria; phylum Bacteroidota; class Bacteroidia; order JACCXN01; family JACCXN01; genus CALKJP01. The sequence goes on along the minus strand of JBKBHS010000002.1, from coordinate 210,044 downwards.
AAAAGCTCACCCTTACGAAGAAGTGGCTTATGATATTTACAAACTTGAAAATGAGCATCCGAGAATTGGAGCCGGCTTAATAGGCGAATTAAAAACACCAATAGATGAAAAAGGAATGCTCAAAAAAATAAAAAATACATTTAAGGCTAAATGTATCAGGCATACTGCATTAAGAAATCAAAAAGTTCAAAAAGTGGCATTATGTGGAGGTTCAGGAAGCTTTTTGCTTAAAAATGCCATAGCAGCAGAAGCAGATATATTTATTACGGCAGACTTTAAATATCACCAGTTTTTTGATGCTGAAAATCGTATTATAATTGCCGATATAGGACATTACGAAAGCGAACAATTTACAATTGAGATATTAAGAGATGTACTTATTAAAAAATTTCCTAAATTTGCCGTTCAATTGACTGAAATAAATACAAATCCAATCAATTATTATATCTAAATTATGGCAAAAAACGCGAATGTTGAAGAAAAAGACCTTTCAGTAGAAAGTAAATTAAAGGCACTGTATGAATTACAGCAAATAGATTCTACCATAGACCGAATAAAACTTTTAAGAGGAGAATTGCCCTTAGAGGTTCAAGATTTAGAAGATGAAATTTCAGGTTTAGAAACTCGTTTGGCAAACTTAAATGCAGAAGTTAAAGATTTAGAAGTTCAAATAAGTAATCGGAAAAATTCAATTAAAGATTCTGAAGCATTAATTAAAAAGTACGAAGAACAACAAAATAAAGTTCGTAACAATCGTGAGTTTGATTCGATAGCCAAAGAAATTGAATATCAAAAATTAGAAATTCAATTAGCTGAAAAACGAATTAAAGAAGCGAAAGCTCAAATAGCGGCAAAACAAGAAGTAATTGCAGCTGCAGCGGCTAATATTGAAGAGAAAAAACATGAATTAGAAAGTAAAAAGCGTGAATTAGAAGAAATTATTGATGAAACACGTAAAGAAGAAGAAGAACTAGCAGCAAAATCAGCAGCTGCTAAAGCAAAAATTGACGAACGTTTATTAATAGCTTACAATCGCATTAGAAGCAATGCCAGAAATGGATTAGCAGTTGTTACGGTAGATCGTGATGCATGTGGTGGTTGTTTTAATCGAATTCCACCTCAACGTCAAATGGATATTAAATTGCACAAGAAAATTATTGTTTGCGAATATTGCGGTAGAATTTTAGTTGATGCTAACATTCTAGGCGACAAAGAATAATTATTATTTTATATCAAATTAAAAAGTCCCGAAATTATTCGGGATTTTTTTATTTTTTTTGGTATAATGAAAAAGATATTACAATTAATTAGTTTGTTTATCTCGATTTTATTTACATCGTGTAATGCATTTTATGTGCCAAGCCTTATTAACACACCCATGTTTAATGAAAAGAATGAAGCTGTTATTAACTCTTCATTAGGATTAAATGGATATAATTTTCAAGGAGCATACTCAGTTTCAAATAATCTAGCTGTATTAAGCAATTTTAGATTTTATTCTGATTCATCATTTGGTTATCGTGGACAAACTTTTAATAAATCATATTTGGGAGAATTAGGCGTAGGTTATTTTAATGCTATTGATGATTATTTTAAGATAGAACTAATAACAGGAACCGGATTTGATTATAATTTAATTCATCAAAAAGTAGTACCAAGTTCTTGGGAGCGTAGTGTTATATCAAGAAAAATAAGTTTTTTTATACAGCCTTCATTTGGTATAAGAGCTAAAAATATAGAATCTATTTGGTCGTTAAGAAATTATCATATCGGATATTTTTTATGGGATAATAAATTAAATTATGTAGGTTTTGTCGAACCTGCTTATACACTAAGGGTAGGATTTAAAAAATTTAAATTATTTAGTCAAGTTGGATTTTGTGTCCCCTATAATTTAGGAAAAGCTGAAGTACTTGATGATATAACGTATTTAAATTTTTATTCTAATCAATATTTCAACCTTACAATAGGCTTAAATTATAGATTTAGATTACCTAATACTAAAAAAGCCCCGCAATAATACGAGGCTTTTTTAATTGATTCTATGATTACTAATATCTAAATCCAATGGTTACCATAAAATGATTATTGGTAGTATTTAGTTTGGTGGCGCTAACCAATCCCGGATCGTAAATATAATAACTACTATTGCTTATACTTATTAGATAAGCAAAATCTATATAGTATTCTTTTTCGCGAATTCCTAATCCAAATGAAAAATCATTTCTTGAGGAATTATTAGCCACATTTGGACGGTAAGCATTTGCCCAATTAGCATAACCAACTCTTAACGCAAATGGCTCAGCACGATATTCTGCACCTACGCGTAAAATACCTGCAGCGCTATAACTTCTTCTAATATCATCATTTTCATCAAAGAATTTGTAGGTATTAGAACGCAAACGCATGTTAGAATAATCTACAAATTCATAATCAGCACTAATTAATCCCTTTTGAGCGATTACAAATGCAAGGCTTCCAATTGCCCGCATAGGTGTATTTAAACTATAGTTAAATGAACCATTTGGCGAATCATATTGTAATGTTGCACCATTAATATAATTTGCGCTAATACGAGAAGACCAACTATCACTCAATGAGTAGAAGGTAGGGGTGTGTAATGCTCCACCTAGTCTTACATAATCGTTTAATCGATAAATAACACCCACTTTAAAATTAAATCCATTGCCTCTGGTATATAAATCTTCACGATAATTAAATGATTTTAATATAGAATTGGTGTCTTGTGGATTTACTTCTTCGGTATGTATGCTGTTATATCTAAATCGTATAGTTGGAAAGCCTATACTTGCTCCAATAAATAATTTATTGGAATAATTTCCGGCATAAGATATTGCAGTTTCAGCCATTGAACCGGTCATATTCATAGCTTTTCTTTGCAGGTTACCCATATTGGGTGAGCTAATCTGACTATAATATTCCCATGGTAAATTATTAACGGTATCCGTAGGAATAGTATCTAACAAATAGGTTTCCCAAGCTAATCCGGCTCCAAATGGGTCTAAATTAGAAGGGTTTTGTTTTCCATTTATAACAGCAGCTTGATTATACCACACATCCAACAAAGAACTTTGGCTGTTTTTTCCTTCTATTAATACATTAGAATGAAAATTATTTATTCGATTGTAGGTTATTCCAAATGATGAACTTATCCAACCTTCTCCAGTAGTATTGTAATGGTCTATTTTACCGATATAGCCAAAGTTACCAATGTTGAAGTTGTATTTAAAATCTTCGGCAACCTGATTTTTAAAATTACTGGTTACATTTTGATAAAAGAAAGAAGGGGTAAAGGTAATTTCGGATCTGCGATAAACTCCAATACCTGCCGGATTGTAGCTTGCTACCGATGCATCACCGCCTAAAGCTCCAAAAGCTCCTCCCATTGAGGTGTATCGGGTTGTTCCGGTAATTCCTGTAAAAGAGTAGCGAAAGGCATCATCTGCGTTTTGAGCCTGCATCCGACCGCTTAGAGCCGGAAGCAAGCATAAACCAAGTATTATTTTATGTAAAGTACGCATGATTCAGATTTTTAAGTGATAAACAATTTTTATTATCAATTTTATCTAGGTCTTCCTCCTCCGCTACCTCCACCAAAGCTTCCACCGCTTCTTGAGCCTCCACCACCGGATGGTGCACTAAAGCCTCCGCCACCTCTTGAACCGCCACCTGAAGGAGCACTAAATCCGCCACCGCCTCTTGAGCCACCACCAGAAGGGACATTGTACCCTCCGCCACCGGATCTTCCTCCTGATGGTGGATTGTAAATACCTCCATTATTTTTATTACTTCTTTCGCCATTGTTGTAATAATTATATTGAGGCTTGTTGTTTGGTTGGTTGTAATAATTGTTTTGTGGTTGTTTGTTTCCTCTGTTTGGATAAGAATAGATTGGATTATTTCCCTCCTTATTTTCAGGTATATTTATAGGATTGGAATTTTCTCTACCTAAATTTGAGTTGTTTGGTACAGGATTACCTGTATTAGGTCTTTCAATATTATCAACTGGTTTATTAGTACCTCCTGTATTAGGTCGACCTATATTATCTACCGGTGCAGGGCTAATTACTCTTCCTTGACCTTTATTAGGTTGGCCAATATTATCATCCGGTTTAGAATCTCGTCCGCTCATTGGAGCTGTTTCAATGCCACGACCTGTATTTGTGTTGATGTCTTTTGTGCCTATACCTGTTCCATTTGTATTGCTACTTCTAGTTCCAAAATTATCAACAGGTTTGGTAGATATTCCATTATTAATTCTTAAATCTTTTTCACCTGTTGTATTTAATTGTCTGATTTGTGCGTTATCAGCAGTAGCAGCTTGATATATTTGACCTAAACTTCTTGGTCCTCGTGTATTGGTTCCGTTTCCTGCACCGCTCGATGAACCTCTTGGACCATAATACCAACTATTACTGTCGAAGCTATTGTAATAATAATTACTTGCAATTCCATTGTTTAATCCATTATAATATCCATTCCAGTAACCATTCCAATATCCATGATTATATCCAAGCCAGTAACTGTTGCCCCAACCCCAAGCAGGTCCCCAGCCCCAGCCATAGTTCCAGCCCCAATTCCAACCCCAGCCGGGTCCCCATCCCCAGCCATAACTAATCCATGGGCGAGGATACCACCAACTATAAGTTACATATATGCTTGTGCCAAAGAAGAACGGATCATAGTTGTACCAATACATATTGGTAAACCATGGGTCGTAATAACCAAAACCAACACCTGAGTGGAATCTTCTAATTCGAGCAGCATATGCGTAATCATAATAATCATCTTGGTAAAAGGTGTTATTGTTACCATAATAATTATTTGTTATATAGGTATTCCCATTTCCATCGGAATATGTTTCAGTTGTTTGCTGACGTTGATTGGGATCGTAATAATCTTCCTGATTATTGTATTGGTTATTATCAACCTGAGCTTGGTTCTGGTTAAAATTATTGTTTTGAGTAACCGTATTATTGTTTGCCGGGTTAGGATTATTACGTGGTGAATAATAAATATCATCATCGTACATACCGGTATTACGTGTACTTGAGCAGGCTGTTGCACCTATGGCAATCAGTGCTATCAGGGCTTTCTTCACAGTTTTCATAAGCTGGGTTTTTTAATGGGTTTATTTACTAATTTTGGGCTCTGAAAATTTATATTCTTTAAAATCAAATATCATACCAAAACATGAGTAAACAATTTCCAACACGTTCTGAAGATTATTCCGCATGGTATAATGAATTAATTGTAAAGGCTGATATGGCAGAGCATTCTGCCGTAAAAGGCTGTATGGTAATAAAACCTTATGGCTATGCTATTTGGGAAAAAATGCAGCAAGCGCTTGATAAAATGTTTAAAGATACTGGACACGTAAATGCATACTTCCCACTTTTTGTGCCAAAGAGTTTATTTGAGGCGGAAGAAAAAAATGCGGAAGGATTTGCTAAAGAGTGTGCAGTAGTTACACATTACCGTTTAAAAACAGATCCGGATAATAAAGGAAAACTAATTGTTGATCCTGAAGCTAAATTAACAGAAGAGTTGGTGGTTCGTCCTACCAGCGAAGCTATTATCTGGAATACTTATAAAGGTTGGATACAATCGTACCGTGATTTACCAATATTAATTAATCAATGGGCAAATGTTGTTCGTTGGGAAATGCGTACCCGATTATTTTTAAGAACTGCTGAATTTTTATGGCAAGAAGGGCACACTGCACATGCAACACGTGAAGAAGCAATTAAAGAAACAGAGCAAATGTTAGAGGTATATGCTCATTTTGCTGAAAACTTTATGGCTATGCCGGTTGTAAAGGGCATAAAAACCGCTAATGAACGTTTTGCCGGTGCTGATGAAACCTATTGTATAGAAGCTTTAATGCAGGATGGAAAAGCTTTACAGGCGGGCACTTCGCACTTTTTAGGACAAAATTTTGCCAAAGCATTTGATGTTAAATTTGCGAATAAAGAAGGTAAACTTGATTATGTATGGGCTACATCATGGGGTGTTTCTACTCGATTAATGGGAGCATTGGTAATGACTCATTCTGATGATCAGGGATTGGTTTTACCTCCTAAATTAGCGCCAATTCAAGTTGTAATCGTTCCAATTTATAAAGGTACGGAACAATTAGCTCAAATTTCAGAAAAAGCAGAGCAAATTAAAAAGGCACTTTTAGCTAAAGGAATTTCGGTAAAGTATGACGATAGAGATACACAAACTCCTGGTTGGAAATTTGCCGATTATGAATTTAAAGGAGTGCCTGTAAGAATAGCAATCGGACCACGCGATTTAGCAAATGAAACAGTAGAAATTGCTCGTAGAGATTCCAAAGAAAAAAAGATTTATTCCATGAATGGTTTAGATGAACAAATTGAAAAATTACTAATTGAAATTCAACAAAATCTTTATCAACGAGCGCTTGATTTTAGAAATAACAATATTCATAAAGTGGATAGCTATGATGAATTTAAAAAGATTTTAGAAGAAAAAGGTGGGTTTATATCAGCACACTGGGATGGTACTACCGAAACTGAACTTAAAATTAAAGAAGAAACCAAAGCAACCATTAGATGTATTCCATTAAATAATCCTCTTGAAGAAGGTAAATGTATTTATACCGGAAACAAATCGAAACAAAGGGTATTATTTGCAAGAGCATATTAATTTTTTTATTTTGCGTAAATAATTTTTTTGTGATAACTAATAAAACTCCTAAAGAACTTATTTTAGAATTGCTAAAGGAAAAATCATCCGTAAAGCAGGATGTATTTTATCAAACCATTGCAGTTTTTAAAATGCTAAAAGAAGTTCTTTCAGAATTTGCTTCAGAGTATGCAAAAGAAGCCCAAACTATTGATAAACGACTAATTATTGAGTATACGGATAAAGGAGAGTTTCAAGCAGAGCTGAGAGTGGCTGGCGATGTGCTTATATTTCACATGCATACCAATGTGTTTGATTTTGATCGTAGCCATCAAATTTGGAGAACATCATATGTAAATGATGATAATACGCGTAGTTTGTGTGGAATGATTAGCATTTATAATTTTCTATCAGATTCATTTAAATATAATCGTTTAAATGATTTAGGATATTTAATTGGACGCTTATTTTTAAATCGTGAATTACATTATTTTGTAGAAGGGAAGAGGCAACTGGGATTTTTATACAATGATTTTGTAAATAATTTATTAGATAAAAAATCGCTTAAAAATATAGTTGAATCTTCTGTGTTATATGCCTTAGCTTTTGATTTATATTCCCCCCCTTACGATCAGGTTAAAACAGTATCGGTTGCTGAAATTATAGAAACAAATTCAACGTATCAAATAAAAACCGGTAAACGATTAGGCTTTAAATTCCAAGCCGATTTTGATGACATAATTTAACCCTTTAATTTTTTTATTATGAAAAAAATGATTTTAACTTTTGCTATTGCCTTAGCTGCTCATGCAGGTTTTGCTCAGGAATATATGCAAATTACAACTGTAGAGTCTGTTGTTCCAGGTGGCCTTGGACGTTCAAAAATGATAACTACCAAACCAAATGGTGAAATGGAAGAAATTAATCTAGAAAACTTTTTTAGTATGGTTGGTATTAATTTTGGCAATATTAGAAATAACGATAAAATAATAACACAAAAAATAAGTGAATTAGCTAAAGACGGATGGAAGCTTGAGCATGTTACTTCAGGAGTATATGGTGCAGATAAAAGTACAGGAATATTTATAACACGATACTTATTTAAAAAATAAAAAAAATCCCCGACTTTGCTCGGGGATTTTTATTTGATAAAATTATTTATTGATGACTATTCGTTTTATCTGTTCATCGCTTTCTACTTTTGTTTTAATAAAGTAGATTCCATTTTGAACATTGCCTAAATCAATTTGCTCTCTATTGGTAGTAACTTGTTTTTTCAATATAGATCTTCCAATGGCATCGAATATTTCAATGTCAACAAGTTTACTACACTCAACAGTAAATTTACCATTGTTAGGATTTGGGTAAATACTTAAACTGTATTGATTTTGTGTTTCTTCCAATCCAACAGAATTAACCGTTAAACAGAACGAAGTACGAGTACATCCGTTAAGTGTAATTTCAACGGCATATCTACCATTTACACTTGGAGTAAAGCTTTGCTGTGTAGCACCCGGTATAGGGGCGTTTGCATTATCACAATCAATCCACTGGTATGTAGCACCGTTTTGAGCTGCTGTTAAGGTAATACCGTTTTGGTTTACTATATTATTTATGTTTATAACGGTAAGATTTAATGTTACAACACTATCACAACCATTGGCAGCAGCACCGGCTAAAGTATGAGTAGCAGTTGTGTTATTAGAAGTATAGGTAACACCATTAATCCATGTGTAAGTGCTGCATGCAGTTACAGTATGAATACCGCTTGCAAGTGGATTTACCGTAAGGCTTAAATTTACAATACTATCGCATCCATATATATTGGTAAAGGTTTGTGTATAATTTCCAGCTGTTGTTAAATTTAAACTTCCGAATGCTAATGTTTGTCCCTGACAAATAGATGCTGTAGTATTAACCTGTTGAGCTGGAACATTATCTTGCACTTTAAAAATGGTTAATGTACCGCTAATTTCATTCGCAACTATTATGTATGGTTCACCATCAGGGCTTTGTGCTGCCGGAATATAAGTCATTGTTTCAGGACCATTATCGCCACCATAAGTTGTAAAGTTTCTGGTATTTTTGTAATCAACAAATTGTACATTTGAAGGATCAGAAATATTATACACCATAACTCCCCCAATTCTTTCTAGTGAAATAAATCCATAGGTTCTGTTACAAATTTTTGCTATGGCAATACCTTCCGGCTCAGGGCCTTTTGCACGGCTTCTGTTTTTAAAAGAGTTATCTTCATGATTTGAATTGAATAATGAAGAAATTGAAGGCGTTAATGCGGTGTACATTTCAAAATTATCGCCACTATCGTAAACCAATTGCTTTGTATCAGCATTAAAAATTGAGAAAGAGCGAGAACCAACACTGTAAATTTCATCAAAATCGCCATCGTTATCTAAATCGCCATTTAAATTACTTACTCTCATCCTTCCTAAATTGTAGCTGCGTTTAAGCATGGCTGCATTTGGAAATGCAACAGGATCTAAAACATAACTTGCAGATCCAACAGTTGTACGTTCATTTAAACCACTGTATTCTTTTTCATCACCTTCATTGGCGGTTAAAAGATAATTTACCCCATTCACTGTAAAATGCCCCATTGCATCGGGTTGGTAGTATGATTTAATTGGCCAGTTTGCAATTAAAATCTCATTATTATTATCACTAACATCATAACCATTACCCATTACTGATACGTCTTTCGTCCCTAATGCCCATAAATCTAATATGGTATTATTGGTTAAATCAATTTCAGCAATAGCATTGTTTTCTTGTAAACTAACCCATGCTTTAGTTGATTGGGCATTAATGGTAATGTATTCCGGCTCTAAATCTTGTGATAAAGTGCTGGTAGATTTTGTTTTTCTAATACCGGAAGCTATTAATGCAGCTTCTTGAGCATTGTATGCAGTAAAGTATAATGTTGTAACATTGGCTTGCGTTAAATTTGCAATACCATTTGAAACATCAATAATACTTACAGATCCTTCTGGGTCTACCGAATAGGAATTATTAGGCTGACCTTCGTTAGCAGTTAAAACTTTATTTCCATCCGGAGTAAATGTAATCATATCTGGTAATGCACCTACAGTAACTTGATTAAGGAAGTTACCATTGATATCAAAAAACACTACTGTTCCATCTAGTTGTTCGTTTGCATTTGGTGATGCTGCTGCAATAATTCCACTTTTAACAGCAACACTTGTTAGTCCACCATATACATTCATGTTTATTGATTGAATGGTAGTTGGTGATGCCGGATTTGAAAAATCAATTATATCTAGTATGCCGGTTAAGGCACTTGTAGTAACTAATCTTTGAGAAGATGCGTCATAGGCTACTACTTCGCAGGTACTATTATTAGCACCCGATGGATCAAAGCTTGCAATATGTACTAATTCAATTTCTTGATTAGGTACGGGTGCTGTTCTGTCATTATCTTTTATATAAATTGTTGCAATGGTATCGCCAGTAATTGCACAACCTAATGGGTTTCTTAAGGCTAAAACGAAGTATTCTGCATGTTGTTCGGCATTTGTATCATCAATTATAGGTATGCTTATTATTTGAGAAGCATTGCTTGAAGATGTAAAATTTAATACCTGACTTGTTAAAGTAAAATCATTCGTATCTGCAGTGCTGAATGGGGCTCCTAATACCACTAATTCAACCGAACTGTTTGAAGGATTAGTTAAATTAAGTTGAAGGTTTAATGTACCGTGATTTTCATCTACTACAATAAAGTTAGAGTTAAATGCAATACTCGTATTGTAAGTAAATGAATACGTATAAGCGCAAGCCATTAATATATTATTTGCCGATAAAATATTATTTACTGTTAAAGTATAGCTTGTTGAAGGAGTAAATGGGGAAGAATAGGTTAAAAATACAGTGTCAATTAATGAGCCATTATTGCTTATCATTGCCGATACTAAACCTGCTATTCCGTTATAATTATTTATATCTTGTGCTGAAGTTGGATCCAGGTCTGAATTAAATATTAGCTGAATAGTTGTTCCATTTAAAACACTTGCATGGGTAACTGTTGGGGAAGAGGGGAAGTTGTAATTCGGCCATTGTTGAGGAGGCGTTGCACCAGCTACAGCTATCCAGTTTGCAGGATCTAAAATTGCAGATCTTAAAGCAGCTGTTGTTCCTGTTTGGGTACCATTGTAATAAGCATTTACAGCGTTTCCTGATGTGTTGCCGGGAGCTGTACTTGTATTTAATGAAGATACACCATCAACCAAACCAGCAGGAATCATTGATAAACTACCACCGCAATTGGTGTTATTGCTTACCCAGTCAATAGAAGTTAAAGCAGTTATATAATTTGGATTTGAGGCAGTTCCGGTATATAAAATTACTTGATCACCGCTTGAACTTAGTCCAAATCCGGAACCTGTTAAAGTACCAATATTTGTAACTACTGCATTTGTTTGTATATATATAACTGTACCGGCAGGAACACAAGCATTACTTGGTGCAGTCCATACTAATCCACCGCTACATTGTGGCTGAGCATTGGAAGTATATTTAGCATCAGTTATATTAATCATTGTACCAGGAATAATATCAACCAATGTTAAAATAGCCACTTCGTCTTCTGTACTTGTTGCGTTCATTCTGTATGCTACAATTACCATATCGCCTGCATTAAATTGTGTTTGAGGAGATATAGTAGTAAATTGTATGGATTGAGTTGTCGTAATGGCATTATCGCTAAAATCTTCAATAGTATTTGGTAAAAGTGCAACATAATACTGTTGAGAGTTTAGCAGGTTTGAACTTGGAATTATTGTTATAACATTATTATTAAATGTAGTAGTAAATGGAACTAATGCCCCCGAAGAATTGTTTAAACGTAATTCAACAACTGAAGCGGCATTATTGTTATCTAATGGAGTATTATTTACTAATCTAACATTTTCATTAAAAGTTAAGGTAATGCTTGTATTTACAGGAACGTTTACCGCATTATTTAAAGGATTAAATACAACCATTGGAGCAATAGTGTCAATACTGTTAAGAGGATCAGCATCTAAGGTAAAGTTATCAAAACGATTGTTTCCGGTTGTAGGACCACCGTTCCCAAATTCAACACGTAATTTAAAATTAGGATTGTTATCAGAAGCAGGAATATGATCAAAGCTTAATGTTTCTAATGTCGGATCACCGGCAAATGGGAAAATGGTATCATATAAAAAGAAATTTGTTCCATCTACAGAATAATACCAATATTGTTCTCCAGCAGCACCTGTACTGGAACGTCTGGTAGCAAATTTTACTACCGCATCTTTGTAGCCTGTGGTTGGAAGAGCAAATTCTAAAGCAGCTCCAATAGGAGAGTTTAACCGTAAGTGAGTACCTGAAGCATCCCCATTACGAGCATTATAATTATTAATATTGAAGTTTTGCCCGGTTCCGTTTAAATCTATTGCACTATTAGGGCCTTGGATATGAGTAATGGAATTTCCACCTACCAAATCAACATTTGAAGTTAGAAGATTGGTAATTGAACTATTATCATTAAAATTCCAATAATGAACTAAGGCTGGTGTAACTATAGGTGTACCATCTAAGGTAAAATTATCAAAACGATTATTACCGGTAGTAGGGCCACCAACTCCAAATTCAACGCGTAATTTAAAATTTGGATTATTATCAGTTGCAGTAATATCATCAAAATCTAAAGTTTCTAATGTTGGATCGCCTGCAAATGGATATATCGTATCGTAAGGAATAAAATTTATTCCATCAATAGAATACGACCAATACTGTTCTCCAGCAGCACCAGTGCTGGAGCGTCTGGTAGCAAATTTTACTACTACATCTTTATATCCTGTAGTTGGTAATGCAAATTCTAAGGCTGCCCCAATTGGAGAGTTAATACGTAAATGAGTACCCGAAACATCACCGTTACGAGCATTATAATTATTTACATTAAAGTTTTGTCCGGTTCCGTTTAAGTCTATTACACTATTAGGACCTTGAATATGTGTAATTGAACTTCCGCCAACTAAGGATACATTAGGAGTTAATAATGTAGTTTGACTAGCATTATCGTTAAAATTCCAGTAATGCACTAGTGTTTGTTGTGCCGCAATACGCCCGCTTAATAGCAGAAATAATGCAAAAATCAATAAAAGGGTCTTTTTCATTTTTATTTTTCGTTTTACATTTTATCTGTGCAAAACTATTTTCGAAATGTTATGATAGAACGCTAGATGTGTTACTGATTATTTATGCTATGTTTAATTTTATGTAAGGTGTTCATATTGCTAAAACATCTTGTTAACAATAAATTTTCATAATTCAACTGCATTTTAAGGAATGATTTGTAGAATAACACATTTAACTTTAATTTTAGCTCATTAATTAAAAATTCATGCACGAACGCTATTACAACAGAGAACAATATTTTAACGAGCAGGCCTATACTACCGAAAAATATGTTATCCCATATATTCAGCAATCTTTTACTATTCGTCCAAATTTAGTAGTAGCTGAAATAGGTTGTGGAGAAGCAGGAAACTTAAAACCATTTTTAGATTTGGGATGTATCTGTGTAGGTATTGATTTGGAAGATGTTAAAATAGAAAACGGTAAAAAGTTTTTCGAAAATCATCCTCACAATGACAAACTAACCTTAATTGCTGAAGATATCTATAAGGTAAATCCTGATACTTTACCAAAATTTGATTTAGTGGTAATGCGAGATACCATTGAGCATATTCCCAATCAAGAAAAGTTTTTAGGAGAATTGAAAAAGTTCTTAAAACCTGATGCAAAAGTATTTTTTGCTTTTCCTCCCTGGAGAATGCCTTTTGGCGGTCATCAGCAAATTTGCGAAAGCAAGATTTTAAGAATATTACCTTATTTCCATCTTCTGCCAAATTTTATGTATTTAGGAATGCTAAAGCTCTTTGGCGAAAGTGAAGCAAAAATTAAAAACTTAAGTGAAGTAAGAGATACGGGAATATCCATTCATCAATTTAAAAGTTTTGCCCTAAAAAATGGATATAAATTTGATAAAGAGACTTGTTACCTTATTAATCCTAATTATGAAATTAAGTTTAAATTGAAGCAGCGTGTTTTACCATCGGTATTGAATATTCCTCATATAAGAGATTTTTTTGTAACTACTTACTATTGTATACTGTCACTTAAATAAGCATTAGAACAAAGTTTCTTAAAGCTTGTTTTATCTATCTTTGCATACGGATTATATTAATATGTCTGATAAAAAACAGGAAGGCTTAAAATCGCTCAAACATTTAAATAAATACTTATTAAAGTATAAGTATCATTTAATATTTGGCTTTCTGTTTGTAGCTGTTTCAAACGTATTTGGCGTTTATGCTCCTCAATTAGTAAGACAAGCATTTGATTTGGTAAATGCAACTTTCGAACATTATGTAGCTTCAAAAGGTACTCCGCAGGAAAGTGAAATTTTGAAGGCTTTTGGTAAAAGCACCATGTATCTTGGTTTAATGTATCTGGCAGTAGCAGTGCTAAAAGGCGTTTTTATGTTTTTTATGCGGCAAACATTAATTGTTATGTCACGACATATTGAATATGATTTGAAAAATGAAATTTTCGATCATTATCAAAAGTTGGATTTAGCATTTTATAAACGAAATAACACGGGCGATTTAATGAATCGCATTAGCGAAGATGTTAGCAGGGTTAGAATGTATCTTGGTCCGGCTATTATGTATTCTATTAACCTAATCGCCTTATTTGTATTGGTTATCGGTACTATGATAAGTGTAAACCCCAAGCTTACATTTTATGTATTGCTTCCATTACCCATTCTTTCTATTGCCATTTACTTTGTCAGTTCTGTAATGAACAAAAAGAGCGATTTGGTTCAGGAGCAACTATCTAAATTATCAACCATCGTTCAAGAAACATTTTCAGGAATTCGTGTTGTAAAAGCATTTAATAAAGAAGAAAGTTTATTGCAAAATTTTGCTAAAGAAAGCAATGAATACAATGATAGAAGTATGAACTTGGTAAAAGTTAATGCTTTGTTTTACCCATCCATGTTACTGTTAATAGGTTTAAGTACTTTACTTACCATTTATATTGGAGGTATGGAAGCTATTAAAGGAAATGTTACTGTTGGAAATATTGCTGAGTTTGTAATTTATGTAAATATGCTTACATGGCCGGTTACATCGGTTGGTTGGGTTACCTCAATCTTGCAACGTGCAGCAGCTTCGCAACAACGTATCAATGAATTTTTAAAACAAGAGCCTGCAATAAAAGATGGAAGTTTAGAAAATAAAACCATAAACGGTTCGATTGAATTTAAGAATGTAAGTTTTGTTTACCCCGACTCAGGAATTCAAGCTTTGAAAAATATTTCATTTAAAACAGAAAAAGGCAAAACGCTTGCAATAATTGGCAGAACCGGTTCGGGTAAAAGTACCATTGCTCAATTAATAAGTAGATTGTATGATGTTACAGAAGGTGAAATTTTAATAGATGGAATTAATATAAAAAATTATCGCTTAAAAAATTTACGAAGTGCTGTTAGTGTGGTACCTCAGGAAGTTTTTTTGTTTTCAGATACTATTGCTAACAATATAGATTTTGGCGAAAAAACAGGCAATGTTTCTCAAGAAGCGATTGAACAAGCTGCAAAAGATGCAGTAGTTTACAGCAACATTATTGAATTTCCAAAAAAGTTTGAAACGATAGTAGGAGAGAGAGGCATCACCTTATCAGGTGGACAAAAGCAAAGAATTACACTTGCCAGAGCTTTATTGAAAGATGCGCCTATTCTAATTCTTGATGATTGTCTTTCTGCTGTTGATACAGAAACAGAAGAGCATATTTTACAAAATCTGAAAAAATATAATCAACATAAAACACTCATTATTATTAGTCATCGCGTTTCGAGTGTTAAAAATGCAGATACCATTTTAGTATTGGATGAAGGCAAAATAATTGAATCAGGTACGCATGAAGAATTATTACAGCGTGAAGGTTCTTACTTTGAATTGTACCAAAAGCAATTGCTGGAAGAAGAAGTGAAGTAATTAGCTAATTTGGTGATTTGGTGATTTGATGATTTGATGATTTGACAATATTAAACCTCAATCAATATCAACTAATCTCAATTAATTTCAACAAATAGAAATTTGTAATTTACATCGGATCAACATCTGCAAATATTTTCACAGATTTAAATTCAGCATGCGTATAAAATTCATCTATTAATTCTTGAATAACATTTTTGGCTTGTTTAGTACTTGCTTCACGTTCAATCTTAATTAAAATATTTTTCAGATATAAATTTCTGATTCGAGCTATTGCAGGGAATTCCGGACCTAATACGCGTTTGCCAAATTTCTCTTTTAATTTATCCGCTAAAAATTTTGAAGCCTCATTTAATGGCTCAATTTCTTTATGTTTTAATGTTAGTTGAATTAATTTATAATATGGCGGATATTTGAATTCAAGACGCTGGTGTAATTCGCTGGTGTACATGCCTAAATAATTATTGTCAACTACTTGTTGAATAATAGGGTGTTGTGGCTGCCATGTTTGAATAATTACTTTACCGCGTTTGTTTTTTCTTCCGGCTCTACCTGCAACCTGAGCCATTAATTGATAGCTTCTTTCAAAAGAACGAAAATCAGGATAGTTTAATAAACTATCGGCATTTAAAATTCCAACTAATGCAACGTTATCAAAATCGAGTCCTTTGGTTACCATTTGTGTTCCAACAAGGATATCAATTCGCTGATCTTCCAAATCGTTGATAATTTGCTTGTGTGCATTTTTAGTTCGTGATGTGTCTAAGTCTAAACGTGCTACACGGGCATTAGGGAATAATAAACTAATCTCGTCCTCAATTCGCTCCGTGCCAAATCCTTTCATGCGTATATCGTTACTTCCGCATGCGCCACATTTTTTAGGTACACTTTCATTATAGCCGCAATAATGGCAAATTAATTTATGTTGATGTTTATGGTAGGTTAAACTTACATCGCAGCTTTTGCACATGGGTATCCAACCGCAAGTTTGGCATTGATAAATAGGAGCGTAGCCTCTCCGGTTTTGAAATAAGATTATTTGTTGTTTGTTTTCTAAAGCCTCACCAATAGCTTGAAATAAAAGTTCTGTAAAAATTCCATGCATTTTCTTTTTACGGGTATTGTCTTTTATATCCGCAATTAATATTTCAGGCATTTGAATTCCACCATAGCGCTGAAATAATTCAACCAAACCATACTTCCCGCTTTGTGCATTAAAATAAGTTTCAATAGCCGGAGTAGCAGAGCCCAATAATGTTTTTGCTTTGTGAATGCTCGCTAAAACCAAAGCTGCATCGCGTGCATGATAGCGTGGGGCAGGATCAAATTGTTTAAAACTGCTTTCATGTTCTTCGTCCACTATTACCAATCCTAAATTGGAGTAGGGGAGGAAAAGCGCAGAACGTGCACCTAAAATTACTTTGTAAGGTTCTTGTTGGGCATAAATTGAATTATTGGCTTGTGCTAAAACATTATTCCAAATTTCAACACGTTCATTTTCGTTGTATTTGGAATGATAAACGCCTACATTTTTCCCAAAATGTTTTTGTAAACGATTAATTATTTGTGCCGTTAATGCAATTTCAGGAAGAAGGTATAACACTTGTTTGCCTTGTTGCAAAACTTCTTCTATCAATCGAATATAAATTTCTGTTTTTCCACTCGATGTTACGCCATGCAATAAAACAATATCCTTTTCAGTAAATGATTTTTTTATTTCATCAAAAGCTTTTTGTTGATGTTCGCTGAAAATAATGTTTGCAGTAGTAATGCTTTCATCTTGTTTTAATCGGCCAGTTTCAACTTCATAAAGCTCCAATATATTCTTCTTAACAAGCGATTTTATAGCGGCATCGGCACCTTCAACACTTTCGTTTAAAAAAGATTTTTTTATTTCAATAGGATTTTCGCTAAAACACTTGGAATGATGAATATAGGCCATTAGTACTTCCAATTGTTTGGGAGCTTTTTTTTCCAGCTTATCAAAGGCTTCTTTTAAAAGACGTTCATCTTGTAAATAAATGGGATTTAATTTTACAAAGCTCTCTATTCGTGGTTTGAATTTTTCTTTTATTTCTTCTTGTACTCTAATAGCAGCTTTTTCAAGCATAGATTTTATAACTCTATGTACTTGTTTTAATTCCAGAATTTCTGCCACTTCCTGCATGCTTAAAACGTGCTTTAGTGTAAGCGCTTCATAAATCAGATATTCTTTATCGTTTAAGCAATCTGCATCATTAAAAGCAGGATTTAAAACTATTTTAGTTTCGCTGGATAGTTTTAAACCCGAAGGTAAAGCTGCATTCATTACTTCGCCTAAAGCGCACATATAGTAGTTGGCCATCCATTCCCATAATTTAAGCTGAGGCGCAGTAATTATGGGGTGCTCATCTAATATATTTTCAATGTATTTTGCTTCATATTGCAAAGGAGGCTTATCATGAATTTTGTAAATGATAGCCGTATAAAGTTTATTTTTTCCAAATTGAACCACCACCCGTTTACCTACATGTACCATTTCATTCCAATCGCGAGGTACACGATAGGTAAATAAACTTTGCAAGGGCAAAGGAACTATTACATCAACAAATAGCGTTGTGGACATATCTTTATTACATCGATAAAATATCCATCATGCGCAATAAATCAGGATGTGGAGCTTCGATATGCTTTACTGCTTTTTCAAAAGGAGTGTAAGCAATATTCATATTTACAATACCAATCATAACCATGTTTTTACCGTCTTTTAGAGCTTCTACAGCTGCAAATCCCATTCTGCTGGCATTTACACGCTCCATACAAGTAGGTGAGCCGCCTCTTTGTATGTGACCAAGAATGGATACTCTTACATCTAAATCCGGTAGTTTTTCTTTTATAACTTTTGATACCTGAAAAGCTCCTCCGGCTTCATCGCCTTCGGCTACCATAATAATTTTAGAGGATTTATCTTTTCTTCCTTTTGCTAATTTTTGAATTAGATTATCTAAGTCTGACCTTGTTTCAGGGATAAATATTTCTTCTGCGCCACAGGCAATACCGCTTCTAAGTGCAATTAAACCTGCATCGCGACCCATTACTTCCACCACAAAAACGCGATTGTGCGATTCGGCTGTATCTCTAATTTTATCAACAGCTTCTACAACGGTATTGATGGCGGTATCATAACCAATGGTAAAATCAGTTCCGATTAAATCATTATCAATAGTTCCCGGACATCCAACCATTGGAATATCCGAAATTTTAGAAAATTCCAAAGCTCCTTTAAAAGTTCCATCGCCACCTATGGCAATAATTCCATCAATTCCTTGAGCTTTTAAATTTTGTAATGCTTTTTCTCGTCCTTCCAAAGTCATGAAATCTTTGCTGCGGGCAGTTTTTAGTATAGTACCACCACGTTGTATAATATTGGCAACAGCTTTTATATCTAAATCAACAAACTCATTTTCTATCATTCCTTGATAGCCTCCGATTATTCCCTTGGTTTTAATTCCATAATAAGCAGCAGTTCTGACAACCGCTCTAATACAGGCATTCATGCCGGGAGAATCTCCACCCGAGGTAAAAACAGCTATTGTTTTCATTTCTTAGTTTTTAATGTTATAACATTATTCTATTCAAAAGTAAGATGCAAATGATCGTTTATGCCAACGTGAATAATAGCATCTCCTTGGTTAATCATAGGTTTATTATTTAATCCAACAATATAACCATTAGCGGGCGATTTAATTTTATATTCTACTTCGCCAAATGGATCGGCAATGGCACCAATTACTTCGTCTTTACGTATAAATTGACCATATTTCTTATAGGCATAAAATAAGCCGGAATGACGAGCTCTTATCCATGTAGTTTTTGGAATAATTTTAGTTTGATTATCGGGCACGGTAACATGTGTCATTCCTAAATTATTTAATAATCGTAAACAGCCATCAACTCCTTCATTAATTGAATATTCGTCCCATCGCGATGATTCTCCACCTTCGTATACTAATATATGTTTCCCTATTCGAGCTGCTTCTTTTCTTAATGATTTATCTCTAAAAGGAGCATTAAGAGTAAAAGGAGCTCCAAATTTTTCAGCTAGCTCTATATTCGTAGCATCACTGAAAACACAGCGTATCTGCGGGTAATTACTAATGCTGGCACCTCCTGTATGAAAATCAATTCCAATATCTATTTGAGGAATAATTTTCTCCATTAAATCATGCGCAATGCGGCTACCTAATGAACCTGTTTCTGAACCCGGGAAACAACGATTTAAGTCTTTTCCATCAGGTAATTCACGAGTACCGTATAAAAATGAAATAACATTTATTACGGGAATAGTTATAACCGTTCCGCAACGCAAATGATTAAAAATATTACGAATTAATAATCTGCGTATAATTTCAATCCCATTTAATTCTTCACCATGCATGCCTGCTAATAAAAGTACCGTTGGACCATCGTTGATTGAACGATAAACAGAAACCGGAATTTCAATTTTATTATGGGTAGGTAAGGAATATGAGTTTAAAGGCACTTGTTTTGTTTCACCTTTCGCAATCTTAGCACCATTTATTTCTATAAATTCAGGCATTTATTTTTTTATTTTATCTTTTGATCCTTTGCCTTTGGCATTTTTCTCTACATATTCAATTATTTTACCGGCAATATCTATACCTGTTGCTTTTTCAATTCCTTCTAAACCCGGTGATGAATTAACTTCCAAAATTAAAGGACCTCTTTTAGATTGAAGCATATCTACTCCGGCAATGGCTAAGCCTAAAGTTTTGGCAGCTTTTAGAGCAGCTGCTTTTTCAGCTCTTGTTAGTTTAATAAGTTTGGCTGTTCCGCCTCTGTGTAAATTGGAGCGAAACTCGCCTTCTTTTCCTTGTCTTTTCATGGCACCAACAACTTCGCCATTAACCACAAAAGCTCTTATATCTGCGCCTTTTGCTTCTGCAATAAATTCCTGAACAATGATGCGTTGTTTTAAATCATAAAAAGCTTCAATTACCGATAGTGCAGCTTTATCGGTTTCTGCCAATACCACTCCAAGCCCTTGTGTTCCTTCTAAAAGTTTTATAACAACCGGTGCACCACCTAATTTTTCTATTACCTTGTCAACGTCTTTTGAATGATTGGTAAACATGGTTTTAGGCATTCCAAGTCCTGCACGTGCAAGCAATTGTAGGCTTCTTAGTTTATCGCGCGAACGAGCAATAGCCTGCGATTCAACTGCCGTAAATACATGCATCATTTCAAATTGACGAACCACGGCTGTTCCATAAAATGTTATAGAGGCTCCAATTCGAGGTATTACTGCATCAATTCCTTTAACTTCTTCGCCTTTATAATGTATGGCAGGTTTTCCTTTTTCAATTACAAGGTCGCATTTGGAGTGGTCTAAAACAACAACTTCATGACCTCTTTGTTGTGCTGCTTCAACCAATCTTTTGGTAGAATACAACTTGGAATTTCTGGATAAAATGGCAATTTTCATTAATTCTTTATTATTAATTTATTTTATTATTCTTTTTTTGCATTTTCTCTTTAAGTTTTTTTTGAATGTATTGCTTATTTACGTCAATTAAAAAACCTTTTGACAATAGTTTTCTCCCAAGTAAAACAGGATAGCGCATGTTAGCTCTATCGGCTAATGAAATGTCAGTTTCAACTTCTTTATTTCCTATTTTTATTTTTGTTGATATTACAAATCGTGTTTCAATTTGTCCGAATGAATTTTTAATTTTTTTTCGAGCATATTTTTGCACACGTATTTCTTGTTCAGTATATAAAGGATGGTCTTTATCCAATGGTTTAAAATATAAAACTTTAATTCCATTTTCACGTGATTCATATATGTCCTGACAATGCAAAGCCGTAGTATATGCTCCGGTATCAATTTTAGCTTGTACACCAAATAATTCCAATTCTGTAAAATCTACTTCTTCTACGCGCCCAATTAATAATTTTTCTTTTTTCTTTTTTTTCTTCATAAATTAATTAAACGAATATAACATTTTTCAATTTGTAAGGTGTGAAGCTAAAATTAAAATTGTTATGCAAAACAAAATTGGTAATTTCGTGTTGAAATAACAGTGCGTTTAAAAATACAATCAAATTCCATAAAATCTAAATTTTAAAAATGAAATCTTTTAATATTCCCAATTTTTACAGAAGTAAAATCATTAGTCAAATAAAAGAAATTCGTAAACAACACGATTCAAAGAAAAAAGATTTTACTCCCACCTTGCTTGATTTTGGAAATGTGCAATTTTATATTGCGCGCCATTTCGGATTTTGTTATGGAGTTGAAAATGCCATTGAAATTTCTTATCGTGCGTTGGAAGAAAATCCGGGAAAAAGGATTTTTCTTTTGAGTCAAATGATTCATAATCCGGATGTAAATAAAGATTTGCAAGATAGAGGAATGCAATTTTTAATGGATACGGAAGGCAATGTGTTGTATGATATTGATAAATTAACAAGTGATGACATAGTAATTATTCCTGCCTTTGGAACCACTTTAGAAATTGAAGAGAAATTAGCACAAAAAGGTATAGAAGTAAATAAATACAATACAACCTGTCCTTTTGTAGAGCGTGTTTGGAAAAAATCGGAAAAGTTAGGAGCAGATGATTTTACCATTATTATACATGGCAAACATCGTCATGAAGAAACTCGTGCTACATTTTCGCACAGTAAAGCCAATGCGCCTTCAGTAATAATTAAAGATATGGAAGATGCTAAAAAATTAGCAGCCATAATCAAGGGAGAATTATCAAGCGCTGATTTTTACACCTTATTTGAAAATCGTTATTCCGAAGGTTTTGATCCTGAAAAACACCTCACCAGAATAGGAGTGGTAAATCAAACAACCATGTTGGCAACAGAAACTCAGGAAATTGCTGAGTTTTTAAAGCAGGTTATTACTGAAAAATATGGTGAGGCCAATTACAAAAATCATTTTGCCGACACGAGAGATACTCTATGTTATGCTACCAACGATAATCAAGATGCTACTTATGGTTTATTAAATCAAAATGCTGATTTAGCAATTGTAGTAGGAGGGTATAATAGTTCTAATACATCTCATTTGGTGGAGCTGCTGGAGCGAAAATTTCCTACTTATTTTATTTGTAACGAACATGAAATAAAATCGGATGAAGAAATTCACCACTTTAATTATCATGAAAAGAAGCATTTAATTACCAAAAACTATTTACCTAAAAAAGAAAAACCTACCATTATTTTAACCAGTGGCGCTTCATGCCCTGATGCTGTTGTAGAAAGAGTTTTACATAAATTACTCGATTTTTACAAGGCGCAAAAAAGTGTGAACGATGTTTTAAAAGAAATACAAAGCGTTTATGCCATTTAATAGAAAATCAATTTTAATTGGAATCTTAGGTATGATAGCGTTATTTACCTTTAGCTGTTCGGGAAACAAAGATTTACAAGTAGTGAAAAAGGTAGAGCTCGAAAAATACGCTGGCACATGGTATGAAATTGTTCGTTTTCCAAGTAGTTTCGAAAGTTCTTTAAAATGTGTAACCGCCACTTACACCATTAAAGAAAATGGTAAAATTGAAGTATGGAATAAAGGACATAAAATTTCAGACACCTCTAAAATTAGCGAAATAAAAGGCACAGCATGGATTCCCGATGCAAATGAAACAGCAAAACTGAAAGTGCGTTTTTTCTGGCCCTTTGCCGGTGATTATTGGGTTATTGCATTGGATGAAAATTACCAATATGCAATGGTAGGACATCCTAACCGAAAATACTTATGGATATTATCACGTGAGAAAAAACCGGATTCTGATATCATTCAAAACTTGCTACTGCAAGCTAAAAATCAAGGATTCGATACTTCTAAAATCGAGTTTGTAGCGCAAGATTGCTAGAAGTATGCAGCTGGAAGAAATTAAAGCGTTTTTAGACGAAAAGGTAATCTTATATAATCAGCCTACATTTATTGAAAACGACCCCATTTGCATTCCGCATTTATTTACTAAAAAAGAAGATATAGAAATTTCAGCTTTTCTAATGGCTACTATAGCCTGGGGTCAGCGAAAATCGATTATTCAAAACGGACATAAGTTGGTTAAGCTGATGGATATGGCTCCGCATGATTTTATAATCAATGCAGGTAAAAATGATTTTAAACCATTTGAAAAATTTGTACACCGTACGTTTAATGGCACTGATTGCCGTTATTTTTTATTCGCATTAAAACAGCTGTATGTTAAAGAGAATGGATTACAAGGATTATTTAAAGTTAATAAAAACGAAATAAATGTAATGCCTGCTATAATAAGAGCACGAAAAAAATTTTTTTCTTATACCCATTTAAAAAGAACCGAAAAACATTTTTCAAATCCTGATAAAGGTTCGGCCGCCAAGCGTATCAATATGTTTTTGCGATGGATGGTTAGAAAAGATAAGTGTGGAGTAGATTTTGGAATTTGGAATACTATTCAAGCCAAACAATTGGTTTGTCCTTTAGATGTGCATTCCGGAAGAGTTGCACGAAAATTAGGCTTATTGCACAGAAAACAAGACGATAGAAATGCTGCTGAGGAGCTTACAAATTCTCTATTAGCGCTCGATGCAAACGACCCAATTAAATATGATTTTGCTTTGTTTGGATTGGGAGTAAATGAGAAATTTTAGAATTACTTCAATTCAACTATCTGTGCATTTTTTATATGGTAAATCCAGTCTTCCACCACAGTTTCGTTTACTTCAAAAGTACCGGTAAGTACCACGTACTGATCGGTTTTTAAACGCTTTTTTAAATCTTTAAACTGAATGCCCATTACGGTTTCAGGGCCGGCTCCTCCACAAAAAAAACAAGAAGCAAATACATACTTGCTTAAAACATAGGTGTCAGGATCAAGTGGTATAATATAACCACTAACAACTACTTTCTTTTTATTTAATGCTTTTAATTGCTCGTTTACCACCGGATATTTTACTGTGCCGTATTCCGGATGTTGCTTTTTCTTGAAAGAAATATTGGCCATCATTTCCCAGGTTACCGTATCAGCTCCTTTTGCTTGTACGGGAGTAGAACTATTCTCAATAGGCGAGTTAAAAAATATCAGAGAGCTTATTATAAAGCTAAAAACTGGGTAAAAAATATAATTAAGCATCGGCTATAACTTTTGAAATATTAATACGATAGGCTTTTATAGCCGGGATAATGGCTGAAAAAATACCTAAAATTAATGTTACAACAATTAATGGCAATTCTTTATCCCAAATTATTTCAAGTGGATTAAATGATAATTTAAATTGTTCTTCGGCAGCTTGCGATATCATAAATAAGGCTACTCTGCTTAAAACAATTCCAAAAACTAAACCACTCAAACATAAAAACATGCTCTCCCAAAAAACCAATTGTAATAATTGAAAACGCGATGCACCTGAAATTCGCATAAGCGCCAATTCGTATGTACGTTCTTTTAAAATACTGTATAATGATATAAAGATACTTAGAAACGAAATAAACATAATACCCCAGGCAAGGTAAGTCAATGTCTCAATTCCTATACCAAACAATGTGAACAAACGATTAATTTCTATGGCAGGTGAAGCAATTTGCATATTGGTGTTTTCATTTACTAATCGAGGCCATTGTATGATGGCCATTTTATTTTTAAACTCAAACAATACAGCCGTTATTTCTTTATTCTCATTAGCGATTATTTCTTCCACTTCCTCATCATGATGATGATGCTCGAAATTGTTAGTATGTACATGTTCTGATATTTCTTCCTTATTTTGATTTTCATTTTCATTCTCTTCGTGCTCATGCTCATTTTCATGACTTTCATGCATTAACCAAACGCTTTCAATGGTGCATAAAATAAGGTTATCAATTACTTTACCGGTAGGTTGAAAAATTCCTGTAACTGTATAGGCATGCTCTTCGTGTTTGTGTCCATCATCATTGCTAACTATACCGTGCATACCAAAAAAAGTATCACCAATTTTTAAGCCTGATTTTTGAGCAACATTTGCACCTATTACAACATCCAGATTATTTTCAAAAAGTTTGCCTTCTTTTAATATGGCATTTTGTTTTTTAATATACTCATGTTCGGTTCCTACAATATTAAAGCCTAAGTAAGAATCACCATAGGCAAGAGGAATAGCCGATTTTACAAAAGGATGTTTCATCCACTTTTTAGCTTCCTGATAGTTGATATTTCCTGTAGGTGCATCTATTTGGTAAACAGCTGAAAGAATAATTTGCAAAGGGCTTCCTTTAGCACCCATTACTAAATCTATTCCTTCCAAATTACTTGAAAACTTTTTTTCGAATTGTTCCTGAATAAGAATTAATAATGAAATAATACCAACACCGGCAGTTAGAAGTACAATGCTTAAAACGGCATTTAAAGGCTTATATCCTATATTTTTTATAGCTGTTTTAAGTATCATACCAATTGAATATGATTAGGAAATTTATCTTTTAATCTACTATCGTGAGTTACAATTATTAAAGCTGCATTTATTGCTTTGGCTGTTTCGGATAATAATGTTGCAACATTAAAGCAGTTTTCATCATCCAGATTAGAAGTTGGTTCATCGGCTAAAATCAATTTCGGCTCGTTTATAATTGCTCTGGCAATAGAAACTCTTTGTTGCTGTCCTACACTTAATTCTGTGGGCTTTTTATGCAAGTGTGATGATAAATCTAATTGCGATAAGATTTTTTTAGCTTTTTCAGTTTGCTTGTTTTTAGTAGCTAACCACGATGCGAGCTCTAAATTTTCAAGTACATTCAGTGAACTAATAAAATTGGCTTTTTGAAAAACAATTCCAATGTTATTTCCTCTAAATTTATCTAATTGTTTTTCATTTAAAGTGTTAATTTCTGTATAATCAATTATAATCTGTCCTGAAATTGGTTTTAAAATTCCTCCCAATAAATGCAATAAGGTTGTTTTTCCTGTTCCTGATTTTCCGCTAATTATCAGTACTTCACCGGCATTACAATTTATATCAGGAAAGATAAATTGTGTGGCGGTATTATATGAAAAGTGCAGATTTTTAGCGCTAATCATCATTATTTTTTTCGGAAGAATATTTGAATAGGTACTCCGGTAAAATTAAATTTCTCGCGCAATTGATTTTCGAGATAACGCTTATATGGATCTTTAATATACTGAGGTAAATTACAATAAAATACAAAAGAAGGTGAATGAGTTGGAAGTTGAGCACAATATTTAATTTTTATATATTTTCCTTTTACAGCAGGTGGGGGGTAGTGTTCAATAACCGGAAGCATTTCTTCGTTTAGTAGATGGGTAGGAATTTTTTTAGTTCTATTTTCAAAAACTTCCATTGCCTTATCTAAGGCTTTTAAAATTCTTTGTTTGGTAATGGTTGATGTAAATAATATGGGAACATCTCTAAAGGGCGCAATACGATTTCTTATTTCTTCTTCGTAACGTTTTAATGTTTTGGAATCTTTATTTTCAACCAAATCCCATTTATTAACTAAAATTACAATGCCTTTTCGGTTTCGTTCTGCCAGATGAAAAATATTTAAATCCTGCGATTCAATACCTTGAGTTGCATCGATTAGTAATAATACCACATCACAATATTCAATGGCTTTAATGGTGCGCATTACTGAATAAAATTCCAAATCTTCTTCCACTTTTGATTTTTTACGCAAACCTGCTGTATCAATTAAAATAACATCATATCCGAATTGATTAAAGCGCGTATCTATGGCATCGCGTGTAGTACCTGCAATAGGAGTTACTATATTTCTGTCTTTTCCCAATAATGCATTTAATAAAGATGATTTTCCAACATTAGGACGACCAACAATGGCTATACGTGGTATTTCATCGTCATATAATTCTTCATCATCTTCTTTAAATGTAGCTACTAAAGCATCGAGGAGTTCTCCGGTTCCACTACCGTTTATGGCAGAAATACCATAAATTTCACCAAGTCCTAATTGATAAAATTCGGGAATGAGCAATAAGCGTTCGTTGTTATCTACTTTATTAGCTACAACAAACATTGGTTTGTTGCATTTTCTTCTTAATAAATCAGCTACTTCTTTATCATATTGAGTTAAACCTTCATTAGCATCAACAACAAATAAAACGTGTGTAGCTTCTTCAATAGCAATTTCAACTTGTTTACGAATTTCTGTTTCAAAAATATCGTCTGAACCTTTTATATATCCACCGGTATCAATTACGGTAAATTCTTTATCAGTCCATTCAGCTTTTCCGTAATGGCGATCGCGAGTAACACCACTGGTTGGATCTACAATAGCTCCTCTACTTTCTGTTAATCGATTAAAAAGAGTTGATTTGCCTACATTGGGCCTTCCTACAATAGCTACTATATTTCCCATTTTTTTAAGAGTTTAAATAACCGTATCGTTTCAATAAATTTTCATTATTTCGCCAGTCTTTACTGACTTTTACGGTTAGTTCTAAAAATACTTTTTGTTGTATAAATTCCTCAATTTCTTTTCGAGCCTCAGTACCAACTTTTTTTATAGCTTTTCCATTTTCGCCAATTAAAATTGGTTTTTGCGATTCTCGGGCAACAAAGATAACGGCATTTATTTTAACTATATCAGGTTCTTCTTTATAACTTTCAATAACCACTTCGCAGGAGTAAGGTATTTCCTTTTTATAGTTTAAAAATATTTTTTCACGAATAATTTCAGCAACAAAAAAACGCTCCGGTTTATCGGTTAGTTGGTCCTTAGGGAAATAAGGTTCTCCTTCGGGCAAGTATTGTTTAATTTTTTCAATTACCGTATCGGTATTAATTTTTTGTAAGGCCGATATAGCAATTATTTCAGCTTTAGGTAATAATGTTTGCCAGTAGTTTTTTAGTTCTTCTATTTTTTCAACACTTGCCTGATCAATTTTATTAATTATTAAAATTACCGGAATACTTGTTTTTTGAACTCTTTCTAAAATTTCAGGATTATTTACGTCTTTCTCGAAAACATCGGTAACAAATAAAATTACATCAGCATCAATTAATGCTGTTTTTACAAATTGCATCATTCCTTCGTGCAATTTATATTGCGGTTTTAATATACCCGGAGTATCAGAATAAACTATTTGAAAATCGTCTCCGCTCACAATCCCCAAAATTCTATGTCTTGTAGTTTGAGCTTTAGAAGTAATGATAGATAATCTTTCTCCTACCAATGCGTTCATTAATGTTGATTTACCCACGTTGGGATTGCCTATAATGTTCACAAAACCAGATTTATGCATAAAATTAGCTTTAAAAAATGTTAAAAAAATATTGTTTACAAAGAAAAGAAATATATCTTTGCAGTCCAAAATCGCGGAGTAGAGCAGAGGTAGCTCGTTGGGCTCATAACCCAAAGGTCGTAGGTTCGAGTCCTACCTCCGCTACTAATAAAGAAAAAAGCAACCTGAGAGGGTTGCTTTTTTGCTAAAATGAAATTTTTTAAAAAAGCTTAGGGCTCATATCCGCCAAAGGCGGACGTAGGTTCGAGTTATAACTCCGCTACTAAAAAGAAAAAGTAACCTGAAAGTGTTGCTTTATTCTTTTCAAAAAACATTCAGCAAGAGTATATGTTATATACTGTTTATGTACTTTATTCAGAAACTTATAATAAGCATTATATAGGCTTTACAAGTGATTTAGAGAATAGAATAAAATCACATAATGAATTAGCAACAAAGGGATATACAGTAAAATATCGTCCATGGAAATTGATTTATTCAGAAGAATACTTAGATAAGAAAGAAGCCATGACACGAGAAAAGTTTTTAAAAAGTGGACAAGGAAGAACGTTTATAAAAACTTTACCACATTAAGCTCGTTGAGCACATATCCGCCAAAGGCGGACGTAGGTTCGAGTCCTACCTCCGCTACTAATAAAGAAAAAAGCAACCTGAGAGGGTTGCTTTTTTGCTAAAATGAAATTTTTTAAAAAAGCTTAGGGCTCATATCCGCCAAAGGCGGACGTAGGTTCGAGTTATAACTCCGCTACTAAAAAGAAAAAGTAACCTGAAAGTGTTGCTTTATTCTTTTCAAAAAACATTCAGCAAGAGTATATGTTATATACTGTTTATGTACTTTATTCAGAAACTTATAATAAGCATTATATAGGCTTTACAAGTGATTTAGAGAATAGAATAAAATCACATAATGAATTAGCAACAAAGGGATATACAGTAAAATATCGTCCATGGAAATTGATTTATTCAGAAGAATACTTAGATAAGAAAGAAGCCATGACACGAGAAAAGTTTTTAAAAAGTGGACAAGGAAGAACGTTTATAAAAACTTTACCACATTAAGCTCGTTGAGCACATATCCGCCAAAGGCGGACGTAGGTTCGAGTCCTACCTCCGCTACTAATAAAGAAAAAAGCAACCTGAAAGGGTTGCTTTTTTGCTAAAATGAAATTTTTTATAAAAGCTGAGGGCTTATATCCGCCAAAGGCGTACGTAGGTTCGAGTCATAACTCCGCTACTAAAAAATAGTTTTCTAGAATTTTAAATAGAAATCTTTTGTAAGGTTTATATATTCATTCGAGAAATGGTGCCTTTTATCCAATTCTATAATTATTTTTTCATGAATAAGAGTTTGAGTTTTTTTAGAAAAACAAAGCATCATTCGATTAGCCACTTTATTTATATTGGGATGAATATCGCATCGTTTAATTAAATGTAACTTATTTTTTGATGCTTCTTTCAATAAAATTTCAAAATATTCTGCTGGATAAATCAGGTTTAAATAACTTTCTTCATGCATTAAATTGGCAGCACATTTAAATAAATCTTCACAATTTAATGTTTCGTTATGTCTGGCTATGGTTCTTTCTTTTTTATGAGGTTTTAGAGAATTTTTAAAATAAGGAGGATTGCATATAATAACATCAAAAGTATTATCGGATAAATTTGTAAAATCTTGAATTGATGAATGAATTAAATTGATTCTATCAGCCCATTTTGAGTTTTGAAAATTGATTTGTGCTTGCTTAAATGCCATTTCTTCAATTTCGATTGCAGTAATTTCAGCCTGAGATTTTTGTGCCATCATTAATGCTAAAATTCCACTACCGGTTCCAATGTCTAAAATCTGTTGAGCCTTATTGCATGTAGTCCATGCACCTAATAAAACGGCATCAGTGCCTATTTTCATAGCACAAAGGTTGTCGTCTACTGTAAATTGTTTAAAGGTGAAAGGCACGTTAATACTTTGAATTACATTTAAAATTTAATAATTGAAATAATTTGAACAGAGTTACATTTAAGTGTTTAATTTCTTTTTTATTTACTTTCTTTTGCATGCCCAAAAGAAAGTAACAAAGAAAAAGGCACCACAAAAACCAACCGAATGCTTTTGTTTTTCGCTCCTACAGTGCATCTATGGCCACAAAACTTTCGGTTCGCACTTTTTGTGGACATCCTCGCTCTTTTATTAAAACAAAACCCTCACGTATGAGGTGAGGGTTTTAAAAGCATGGCTAAAAATATACTATGCATTAACACTTACAATAGGGGCAGCCTCTAAAACTTCTTTACTCACACCAGATGCATATTGCTCAAAGTTTTTAACAAATGCTGCTGCTAGACTGGTTGCTTTTTCGTCAAAGGCATTTTTATCAGCCCAAGTATTGCGGGCATTTAAAATTTCACTTGGTACATTTGGGCAAGTTTTAGGTATGGCTAAGCGGAAAAATGGGGTTGTATCGTATTCCACGTTGTCTAATTCTCCGTTTAGAGCAGCAGTAATCATGGCACGGGTATATTTTAATTTAATGCGTTCTCCAATACCATACGGACCACCTGTCCAGCCAGTGTTAACTAACCAAACGTTTACTTTATTTTCTTTTAATTTTTTTCCAAGTAATTCTGCGTATTTTCCAGGGTGTAATGGTAAAAATGCTTTACCAAAACATGCCGAAAAAGTTGTTTGAGGCTCGGTTATTCCTACTTCTGTTCCAGCTACTTTTGCAGTATATCCTGAAATAAAATGATACATTGCCTGTTCTGGAGTTAAGCGTGAAATTGGAGGTAAAACTCCAAAAGCATCGGCAGTTAAGAAAAATATATTTTTAGGAATTCCGCCTATTGATGGTTCAACTGCATTGCTTATATGATTAATTGGATAAGCTACTCTTGTATTTTCGGTTTTAGAGGTACTTGTAAAATTTACAGTACGCGTATTTTCATAAAAATCGGTGTTTTCAACTAAAGCTCCAAATTTTATAGCATCCCAAATTTGTGGTTCTTTTTCTCTGGTTAGGTCAATACATTTTGCGTAACAACCACCTTCAAAATTAAAAATGCCATTATCTGACCAACCGTGTTCGTCATCGCCAATTAATCCTCTTTCAGGATCAGCAGAAAGGGTAGTTTTACCGGTGCCTGATAAACCAAAGAAAATGGCTGTATCGCCCGCTTTACCAATATTTGCAGAGCAGTGCATAGATAAAACGCCTTTTTCCTGAGGTAAAATATAATTTAATACAGTAAAAATTCCTTTTTTGATTTCTCCTGTATAACCAGAGCCACCAATTAAAATGATTTTTTTAGTAAAATCGATAATAGTAAAATTATGTTGACGAGTTCCATCAATTGCAGGATCTGCCATAAAACCCGGTGCACATACTATGTGCCACTCCGGAACAAAACTTAAAATTTCATCATGAGTTGGTCTTAAAAACAAATTGTTGGCAAATAAATTTGACCAAGGAAATTCTGTAATTACTCGAATGTTTAAACGATACTTAGGGTCTGCACAAGCATATGCATCTCTTACATAAACATCTTTACCTGTTAAGTAGGCTGTAACTCTATTGTATAATTGAGTGAATTTTTCAGGGTCAAATTTTTGATTAACATCGCCCCACCAAACGGTATTTTCAGTTTTGGCATCGCAAACCGTATATTTATCTTTTGGTGAGCGTCCGGTAAATTCACCAGTATCAATGGCTAAAGCTCCTGTATCAGTTAGAACTCCTTCGCCTCTAATAATTGTTTCTTCAACAAGTTCTGCAGGGGTTAAATTCCAAAATTCAGTTGCTACATTTCCTAAACCGATGGATGTTAAATCTGCATTCGCATTTTTTATACCAATAGGGTTCATTTTATTTTGAATTTATAAATTATAATAATGCAAAATTAATGATTTTAAATGAATGATTTTTTTAAATTACGCCTCATTTATGAACACAAGGTGCATTTTCATTGATATGCACCAACTTACAGTCTTTCAATAATTCTCTGACTTGGTTAATAAAATCTTTTTTTTGTTTTGTTGATAACTCGTTTAAAGTAAAACAGTAATCAATTTCTCCTTCACGACCCCATGGGGTAATTATTGCATTAGGTTTAGGGTTATAATTCTCTACAAATTCATTAAATTTTCGAATATAAGTTCCATCAGTACCACCTCCTATACTGTAAAAAGAAATAACTAACTTATATTTATTGTTAACTTCTTTATTTTCAATTATTTTAGTCATTTTGATTGATGTTTTACTTGAGCTGTTGCTTTTGCATGAAAATGCCATTAATATCACATTACAAATTATAAATAAGGCTATATTTTTTCTTTGCATAATTCATAAAATATTTAAAATTAAGTTTTTCTCCGGTTATTTTATAACAAATTTCTTCTGCTGTATATTGTTTACCGTATTGGTGAATATTATTTCTTAACCATTCTAAAAGAGGTAATAAATTTCCTGCTTTTATAATTTCTTCTAAATTACTAATCTGTTGATTTGCAGTATGCATAAATTGTGCAGCATAAAAGCTCCCTAAAGAATAGGTTGGAAAATATCCAAAACTTCCATGCGACCAGTGTACATCCTGTAATACCCCTTTGGTATCATTTGGAACTTCAATTCCTAAATATTCTTTGTATTTAAAATTCCAGTATTCCGGTAAATCTTTAACTGCTAAATTCCCTTCAAATAAAGCCATTTCTGTTTCAAAGCGAATTAATACATGAAAATGATATGTTAATTCATCAGCTCCTGTTCTTATAAGCGATGGTTTAACAATATTCATTGCTTTATAAAAATCAAAAACGCTTATTTCTCCTAAATTTTGAGGAAAAATTTCTTGAAGTTTTGGAAAATTATATTCCCAATAAGCTAAACTTCTACCCACATTATTTTCCCAAAGACGCGATTGCGATTCATGTATTCCTAAAGAAATGTATTCTCCGCTTGGTAATCCGTATTCTGAAATAGGTAAGCCTTGTTCATATAAAGCATGCCCCCCTTCGTGAATGGTGCTCCAAATAATTTCACTTAAATCATTTTTATTTACACGTGTGGTTACTCTTACATCGAGCGCATTAAAATGTGTTGTAAAGGGGTGTGTTGATTTATCTTGGCGTCCGGCTTCAAAATCATAGCCCATTTGTTTTAATAAATAAAGGCTAAAATCCCATTGCTTTTGCTCATCATAATCAGCATACATAAATGCATCGTCATTTTGAGGCTTTTGAGCAATTTGCTTAACAAAATCAACCAAATTATTTTTAACGTCATTAAATAAATTTTTTATATCAGCTGATTTGGCTCCGGGTTCATATTGATCAAGCAATGCATCGTATGGATGTTCATCAAAACCTAAAATTTCACATTCTTTCTTTTTCAGATTTAAAAGTTTGTCTAAATAAGGGGCATAACTTTTAAAATCATTATTATTTTTAGCAAGCTGCCAAGCTTGAAATGTTTCTGAAACTGTACGACTTAGTTCTTCAACAAAGTCGGTGCTGTATTTTTTTTGTTTATGATAGTCTTTGTGAGTTTGTTTTACATTTTTTAATTCTTTTTCACTAAGACGGGTGTCGTTTAAAAGCTCACTTAAAAGAGAACCTAATTTTTCATCGGTAAAATATTGATGAGCTATTCCTGCCAAAGTTGCTAATTGTTGTGCTCTTAATGTAGCGCCCTTAGGAGGCATATAGGTTTCTTGATCCCATTGTAAAACATTAGCTGCATAAATGATATCACTAATTTTTTTTAATTTTTCGTGATAAAGTTGATAGTTGTAGCTCATGAATTATAAGGTCAAATAAAGAATATTATGATTTAAGTTTTTTGAATGTTTTTGTATTTATAATAAATGCTATGGCAACCGAATATAGTAATCCCATAAATAGGTATCCAAAAAATGTAAAATATGCTTGGCGCGAAGGGTTTAAAAAAAATCGAGCATTGATGTAATAATTTTTTAATTCTTCTTTTGAAGAGCCTTGTTTAAACAAAGCTTTTAAACCTTCTGATATTCGATAGTCAAAGAAGTTGGCATCAATTACTGAATAATATAAATAAATAAATATGCTGAAAAAGACAGCATTTAATGCAGCTATACGAATTCCGTTTTTGGCATCGCTTTTAAAGCTGATTTTTTCGTCTGCAATAGAAGTATCTTTCATTGATATCATTCCAACTACAAGGCCAATTAGAAGAAATAAAATAGGAATTAATAAACTTAAACGTCCTATATCATCGTGTTGTAATCCAATATGAAAGATACTTAATTTTACAATGATTGATGCTACGGTAATAAAAAGGGCATATTTTAATATTTTTTGATTCATCCTTATTTATTCATTGATATAAGGAATTCTTCATTTGTTTGGGTATTACGCATTCTGTCAAGCAGAAAGGTCATTGACTCTTCAGAGGTCATATCGCCTAAATAATTTCTTAAAATCCAAGTGCGTTGTAATGTTTCTTTATCGAGTAATAAATCTTCTTTTCGTGTACTTGAAGCATTAAGGTCGATAGCAGGATAGATACGTTTGTTCGATAATTTTCTATCAAGTTGTAATTCCATATTACCGGTTCCTTTAAATTCTTCAAAAATTACTTCATCCATTTTAGAACCGGTATCGGTTAGTGCTGTTGCAAGAATGGTAAGAGAACCTCCGTTTTCTATATTTCTTGCAGCACCAAAAAAGCGTTTGGGTTTTTGTAAAGCATTAGCATCTACACCCCCTGATAATACTTTTCCTGAAGCCGGTTGAACAGTATTGTAAGCACGTGCTAAACGGGTTATAGAATCTAACAATATAACTACATCATGTCCGCATTCAACCATTCGTTTGGCTTTTTCTAAAACAATATTGGCAACTTTAACATGTCGCTCAGCAGGTTCATCAAAGGTAGAAGAGATAACTTCTGCTTTTACGCTGCGTGC
Source organism: Bacteroidia bacterium (assembly GCA_046299555.1). Taxonomy (GTDB): domain Bacteria; phylum Bacteroidota; class Bacteroidia; order JACCXN01; family JACCXN01; genus CALKJP01. Next base: position 174,106 of record JBKBHS010000002.1, on the reverse strand, counting down.
CATATCGGTAACTTCTTCCGGACGTTCATCAATTAATAATATAATCATATAAACTTCCGGATGGTTGTATGCAATAGCATTAGCAATTTCTTTTAAAAGAGTAGTTTTACCGGTTTTAGGTTGGGCTACTATCAAACCTCTTTGACCTTTACCTATTGGAGTAAATAAATCAATAATGCGTAATGATAAAGAAGTTTTTCCTTGACCAATTAAATTAAATTTTTCATTGGGGAATAAAGGAGTTTGATAATCAAATGGAATTCTATCTCTAACATAAGAAGGGTCTAATCCATTAATCTTATCAATTTTAATTAACGGGAAATATTTTTCTCCTTCTTTAGGGGGTCTTACAGCTCCTTTAATGGTATCACCGGTTTTAAGTCCAAATAGTTTTATTTGCGATTGAGAAACATAAACATCATCGGGAGAATTTAAATAATTATAGTCGGATGAACGTAAAAAACCATATCCATCAGGCATTATTTCTAGTACTCCTTCGCTAATAACATGTCCATCAAATAAGGTGTATATATCTTGATAGCGTTTTTGAGCATCATATTGTCGTTGACGATAATTATCAAATTGTTTATCTTTTTGTAAATTGTCTGATTTGTTTTCAATCTCAGTATTTACAGTTGTTTCGGATGTATTACTTTCGATAGAAGTTAATTCGGTAGTGGGTGTTTCTGTTGATAATTCCTTTTCAGGTACTAATTCTTTTTCTTCATTATTTTTTTCTTCGATGATTACAGAAGGTTCTTCATCTTGTTGAGTAGCTTCAAACAAAATTGGATCATCGGTAACGGGAATTGCTTCTTCTTTCTTTTTTCTTCCGCGTTTTTTAGGAGTTTTATTTTCGTTATTTTCTGAAGCTGATGTATCGGTAGCAATCTCTATTGGTGGATTATCGCCAAAAGCGCCTTCTTTTTCAAGTATTTTCATTATTAAATCTTGTTTACGAAGACTTTCAGCATTTTCAATATTCAATTGTTTGGCAATTTCTTTTAATTCATTTAAAAGTTTGCTGTTAAGTTCAACAAAGGTATGCATGTATAATTTGATTGATTTTAAGAATGTTATTTAAACAAAGCTGTTTTTAATATTTTTGATGTTTTAATTGTGATTGTTTATTTGCAGATGAGCAAACAAAGGAAATCTGCTGCAATAATAACTATTTTTATAAAACATACAAAAAGTTTAACTTAGAATTTAAAATTTTTGAGTTCGGATATATTATTCGAAATCTTCATATAAAAGGTATTTTTTTCGAATTTGTTTAAATTTTGATAAATCAATTTGCCAGTTTTTTCTTATTTCTTCTTCTGAAATACCCTCAATTATTTGTTGTTTTAATACATCGGTACCACTTAAATTATTAAAAAAGTTATTGAAAAATGTTTCTTTATTTGGAGCTGCATTATAACATTTAATTAACCATTGTAAATCTAATTTATAAGGTTGATTTTGAATAAACATTTTGCCGTGTTCCTCTAAATTAAAGCCATAACAAGTTAAACCCATATACATGGGAGATTTTGCTCCTGAGGTACTTTTGGGCACAAATTGGTGAGGCATATTTTTAAAATCAGGATGTCCTATTTGCTGGAAAGGCTTGGTGGTGCCTCTGCCAACACTTACTATTGTACCTTCGAACAAACATAAAGAAGGATATAAATAAACTGCGGCCATTTCTGATAAATTAGGCGAAGGCTTAACGGGTAATTGGTAAAAATCGTGATGAGTATAACCTTCAACTTTAACAACGTTAAGTTTGCATTTTAATCCGTTTTCCAACCATTTTTCTTCATTAATCATTTGTGCGTATTCCCCAACAGTCATTCCATGCACAATTGGAACAGGGTGCATACCTACAAATGATTTATAACGTTTATCTAATACCGGACCATCTACATAAAAGCCATTAGGATTAGGTCGATCCAATACTATAAATTCTAAATTGTTTTCTGCGCAAGATTCCATTACATAATGCATGGTAGAAATATAGGTGTAAAAACGAGCGCCAACATCTTGTAAATCAAAAATCACCATGTCAATTCCTTTTAAATGTTCCGGCTTAGGTTTTTTATTTGAGCCGTATAGCGAAATAATAGGCAAGCCTGTTTTTTTATCAGTATAATTTTTAATGTTTTCACCCGCATCAGCCACGCCTCTAAAGCCGTGTTCGGGACAAAAAACTTTTTTAACAGAAAATCCGGCTGCTAACAAACTATCTACCAAATGCGTATTTCCAATCATGGATGATTGGTTTGCAACAACAGCAATTTTTTTATTTGATAAATAAGGAAAATAAATATCAGTTCGTTCTGCTCCATTTAATACATCATTATCGGTAAGAATTTTTCCTTTGTTTTGTGCGGTAATAAAACAAGAATTTATGAAGAACAACAAAACAAGTATTAAATAGCTATCTTTAGGCCTTCTAAAAAACATGTGATTAAATTTTGAATTTACCTTTTTACATAGCACTGCGATATTTTAAAGGAAACAAAAAAAATACCATTTCACGTCCAATGGTAAATATTGCCGTTACTAGTATTGTTATAAGTTTGTCCTTTATGATAATTGCTGTTGCTGTTGTAACAGGTTTTAAACAACAAATTCGCGATAAAGTTATAGGTTTTAACGGTCATATTCAAATTACCAATTTTGACTTAAATACTTCTTACGAAACTACTCCCATTGCATTTGAAAAAATTAATAAAAATGCTTTATTAAATATACCCAATGTTAAACACATACAAAGTTTTGCTACCAAAGCCGGAATTGTTAAAACCAAAGATCAAATTGAAGGAATTGTATTAAAAGGTGTTGGAAAAGATTATGACTGGACTTTTTTTAAAGAAAAAATTCAAGAAGGGAAAATTATCAGTTTTAACGATACTGCAAAATCAAATGAAGTAATAATTTCACGCACCTTAGCATCACGTTTAAGGTTAAAAGTTGGCGATCCATTTGTAATGTACTTCATTCAACAGCCACCTCGTATGCGAAAATTTACCATAGCAGGTATTTATCAAACGGGATTAGAAGAATTAGATAAAACTTTTATTCTGGGAGATATCGGTCATGTTCAAAAACTAAATGACTGGGATGAAAATCAAGTATCCGGCTTTGAAGTTTTATTGCACGATAGCGATAAAATGGAAGAAACTTCAGAATTACTTTTTGATGAATTGGATGTAGATTTAAATGTAAAAACCATACGCGATTTAATGCCTCAGATATTTGATTGGTTAGATTTACAAGACATGAATGAAATAATTATTTTGATACTTATGTCGCTGGTTGCAGCTATAAATATGATTACAGCCTTGCTGATTTTAATTCTTGAAAAGTCGCGAATGATTGGTTTATTAAAAGCTTTGGGCATGAATAATTCAATGGTGCAACAAATATTTTTAAATAAAGCCGCCTTTTTAATTGGCAAAGGTCTTTTATGGGGAAATGTAGTAGGTGTTGGGCTGTGCTTGATACAATTAAAATTCGGAATCTTTACCCTTGACGAAACAAGTTATTATTTAAAATATGTGCCAATAAATTTGAGTATCACAACTATCGTATTATTAAACATTGCTACTTTTGCCGTGTGTATGTTAATGTTGTTATTACCCGCACGTATTATTTCAAAAATTTCACCGGTAAAAGCAATTAGATTTAGTTAAAAATATGTCAGCTAAAAACATTTTAATTATAGGTGCAGGCCGTTCATCGTCAAGTTTAATAAAATACTTATTGGACGAATCTTCCAAACACAACTGGAAAGTTACCGTGGCAGATATGTCGCTTGAAATGGCGCAACAAAAAGTAAACAATCATCCAAATGGTTCTGCAATTCAATTTGATATAAATAACGATAGTCAGCGATTGGCAGAAATTACCAAAGCGGATATAGTTGTTTCTATGTTGCCGGCATTTATGCACATGAGTGTAGCCAATGATTGTGTTAAATTGAAAAAGCATTTGGTTACAGCTTCTTATGTTAGTAAAGAAATGGCTGCCTTAGATGCAGAAGCTCAAAAAGCAGGAATAGTATTGCTTAACGAAATGGGCTTAGATCCGGGCATTGACCACATGAGCGCCATGCAGATAATTGATAAGTTAAAAGCAGAGGGTGCAGAAATAACTTCGTTTAAATCGTATTGTGGTGGATTGGTTGCTCCCGAAAGTAATGATAATCCATGGGGATATAAATTTAGCTGGAACCCTCGAAATGTAGTTCTGGCAGGGCAGGGAACAGCCATGTATATTGAAAATGGTAAATACAAATACATTCCATACAATCGTTTATTTACTCAAACTGAAATTATTGAAGTTGATGGATATGGTAAGTTTGATGGTTATGCCAATCGCGATTCACTATCTTATCGTTCGGCTTATGGATTAGAAAATATTGCTACCATGTTACGCGGAACCTTGCGCATGCCGGGCTATTGCAGCGCATGGAATGTATTTGTTAAATTAGGTTGGACTGATGATTCATACAAGATTGAAAACAGTCATAAAATGACCTATGCTCAATTATTAGATGCGTTTTTGCCAGCATCAGAAAATAGTCTTAAAAAACGTTTAGCAGATTTTATGAATCTTTCAGAAGATTCAGAAGAAATAAAAAAAGTAGAATGGCTTGAAATTTTTACGGATAAAAAAATAAAAACTGAAAACGGTACTCCTGCTCAAATACTTCAAGAATTATTAGAGGAAAAATGGCTGCTAAAAAAAGAAGACAAAGATATGATAGTAATGCAGCATTTATTTGAATATAAAAAGCAAGGCAAGAAATATAAAATAACATCTTCATTGGTTGCAAAAGGCGAAGATCAAACCTATACAGCAATGGCTAAAACAGTAGGTTTACCGGCAGCTATTGCGGTTAAAATGATTTTATTAAATCAATTACCAATAAAGGGAATTAAAATACCAACCGAAAAAATTATTTATGAACCTATATTGGAAGAGTTAAAATCATTTGGAATAAACTTTATTGAAAAACATTGTTAAAACATTAAATTTATGCAAAACAGAATAACTCAACTTTTTGGAATTAAATATCCAATCATACAAGCCGGAATGATTTGGTGTAGTGGCTGGCGCTTAGCGGCTGCCGTTAGTAATGCAGGCGGATTAGGAATTATAGGTTCAGGTTCCATGTATCCGGATGTGTTAAGAGAGCATATTCAAAAATGTAAAGCTGCAACCAATAAACCCTTTGCGGTTAACGTTCCCATGCTTTATCCGGATATTGATAAACATATGCAAATTATAATAGAAGAAAAAGTGCCTATTGTTTTTACTTCTGCAGGAAATCCAAAAACATGGACAGGGCTTTTAAAACAAAATGGTATTAAAGTAGTGCATGTTGTATCGAGTGCTAAATTTGCTCAAAAAGCTGAGGATGCAGGCGTAGATGCCGTTGTAGCTGAAGGTTTTGAAGCAGGCGGGCATAATGGAAGAGAAGAAACAACCACGCTTTGTTTAATACCCAAAGTTGTAGAAAGTGTAAAAATACCGGTAATTGCCGCAGGTGGAATTGGTACCGGAAAAACGATGCTTGCTGCAATGGCATTAGGTGCAGAAGGGGTTCAAATTGGCAGTCGTTTTGTAGCCAGCGAAGAATCATCGGCACATATTAATTTTAAACAAGCAGTTGTAAATGCCAACGAAGGAGACACCATACTTACTTTAAAAGAATTAACACCGGTACGATTAATTAAAAATGAATTTTACAAAAGAGTAGAAGAGGCCGAAGCACGCTGTGCTTCAATTGATGAACTAAAAGAAATTCTTGGAAGAGCAAGAGCTAAAAAAGGAATGTTTGAAGGTGATTTAGTAGAGGGAGAATTGGAAATTGGACAAATTTCTTCAATAATCAAAGAAATTAAACCGGCAGCAGAAATAATAAATGAAATTGTTAATGAGTATAATGCTACCTTAAAACAAATTCAATCACTTTATTTGTAAAACAATCATGATAAACTATAAAAAACACCAGCTTGCTAATGGATTAAAAATAATTACCCATTTTGACAATTCAACACCTATTGTTGCCTTTAATTTATTATACAATGTAGGAGCACGCGATGAACATCCTGAAAAAACAGGATTTGCTCATTTGTTTGAACATTTAATGTTTGGAGGATCCGTAAATATTCCCAATTTCGATGAACCATTACAGAGAGTGGGGGGAGAAAATAATGCATTTACCAATAATGATGTAACCAATTATTACATAACGCTTCCTAAAGAAAATGTAGAAACGGCATTTTGGTTAGAATCCGATAGAATGCTCAGTTTAGCCTTTTCAGAAAAAAGCTTAGAGGTTCAGCGAAATGTAGTAATTGAAGAATTTCGTCAACGTTATTTAAATCAACCATATGGCGATGTATGGTTGCATCTTCGTCCGTTAGCTTACAAAATCCATCCTTATCAGTGGGCTACTATTGGTAAAGAAATAAGTCATATCGAAAATGCTACTATGCAGGATGTAAAAGATTTTTTCTATTCATACTATCGTCCTAATAATGCAATATTAGTAGTAGCCGGAAATATTGAGCATGATGAGGTTGTACAACTTTCAGAAAAATGGTTTGGAAACATTCCTGCAGGAGAAATTAAAAAAAGAGTTTTACCGCAAGAACCCAAACAAACTGAAGCTCGAAAACTCACCCTTGAACGCGATGTACCAGCCAATGCTATTTATAAAGCTTATCATATTTGTAAAAGAACAGATGATGATTTTTATGTATTTGATTTAATCAGCGATTTACTTTCCAGAGGAAACTCATCCCGTTTTTACCAATCATTAATAAAAGAACAAAAATTATTTTCAGAAATTGATGCTTATGTTACTGGAGATTTTGACCCGGGATTATTTGTTATATCAGGAAAACTTGCAGATGGAGTAAATTATGAAACCGCTGAAAATGCCATTTTAAAAGAAATTGAAAAATTGCAAACTCAATTAATTAACAATAAAGATTTACAAAAATTAAAAAACAATGTAGAGTCGCATCATGTATTCGGACAAATGAGTGTTTTAAATAAAGCAATGGCACTTGCATTTGCTGAATTAATGGGAGATATTGATTTAGTCAACAAAGAAGTTGATAAGTACAATGCTATAACTTCGCAACAAATAAAAGATATTTCAACTCGTTTTTTGATTGAAAATAATTGCAGCACTTTGTATTATAAAAAAACAAATTAAGTATGAATAGAAGCATAGCTCCGGAATATAAAACTATCAATAAATTAAATCTTTTAGAGCCTCAATTTATAAAACTGGATAATGGAATACCGGTATATTATTTTAATGTCGGTTCACAGGAAGTTTTACGTATCGAAGTTTTATTAAAAGCAGGTTCTCGCTATCAGTCGGCACCTTTAATAGCTCATACTGTAAATAATATGCTAAATGAAGGAACTAAATCACATAGTGCCGCTCAAATTGCTGAAACATTTGAATATTATGGAGCATATCTTCATACTGAATGCGAGCTGGATAATGCATCGGTAATTTTATATTTACAAAATAAGCACTTAGATAATTTATTGCCATTATTTACTGAATTATTAAACGAAGCAATCTTTCCAGATCATGAACTAAAAATTTATTTAGATAATGCACTTCAAAAATTTTTAGTAAATCAGCAAAAAGTAAATTATTTAGCAAGAAAATATTTTGCAAATGCTCTATATGGCAATTCTACCTATGGTTTTATGGTAAACGAAGAACATTATAAACAAGTACAGCAGCCTAAACTAATAGATTTTTATAAAAAGTATTATGTAGCTCAAAATATTACACTCATTATTTCAGGCAGTGTTAGAGAAAATGAATTAAAAAAAATAAATAATTCATTTATGCAATGTATTAATGGAAATATTGTTGAAAAAGAAAAACTAAAACTACCAAACTATTCATCACAAAAGTTACACATACCTAAAAAAGATGCTGTACAAAATGCAATCAGAATAGGAAAAGTTTTATTTAATAAAACGCATCAGGATTATTTTGATTTTCAAGTATTGAATACATTATTGGGAGGATATTTTGGTTCACGTTTAATGTCAAATATTCGTGAAGACAAAGGATATACTTATGGAATTGGCTCTGCCATAGTGAGCTTAGAAGATAGCGGATACTTTTTTATTTCAACCGAAGTAGGTACAGAAGTATGTAATGCAGCTATTGATGAAATTTATAAAGAAATAAATCAATTAATTGAAAATCCTGTTAATGCCGAAGAATTAAGTTTAGTTAAAAATTATTTAGCCGGAACGCTACTTAGAAGTTTAGACGGACCATTTGCATTAGCCGAAAAATTTAAAGCGGCTCATACATTTGGTTTTGGAATGGTATATTATAATTCGATGTTGGAACATATACATTCCATAACACCGAATAGAATACAAGAATTAGCTTCACGCTATTTACAACCCGAAACTTTGACAGAAGTAGTGGTTGGAAAAGTTAATTAAATAAAAATTTACCTTAATCTATCAGCAGAGCGAACTAATTCTTCGTCTTTTTTAATGGCTTTTATGGCCATAAATATCAATACCAAAGCAATTAATGGAAAGGTTATTGCAATTTTATAATTTACTGTAATAGTTTCTGAATTCGAAATGCTTTTTTTGGCATTATCAATCAATAAAAATGCAGAAGCAATTACAGCTGTAAACAGCAACAATAAAAACTGTGATACTTTTATTTGTTGTTTTCTGTTTTTATATAAAAATATTGTTGCTATTGAACCAATACTTGCAATAGCTGCAATAATAGAAATTACTAAAGTGTGATAAATCCAATTATTATCCTCCGGATTTTTTATTCCATATATTGAAAAAGTGTAACTTGATTCGTAAGTAACAATTTCAGCAAGTGGAAAAAAGTACCATAATAAAATAAGAACAGAAGAAATAAAAAGATAGACGGTTTGTATGCGTTGAATCATATTATTTTAAATTGATGCATCAAAATTAATAATTAAGTTATTGTTTAATTATTTTCTGCTGAGAAATTAATTCTTTTTCATTTTCAATTTTTAAAAAATAAATGCCATCAGCAAGCGAAGCTATACTAAACGAGAATTGATTTTCTCCTTCTTTTGCATATTCACGCATTAATTGCTTTACTAATTTACCTTGTATATTGTAGATGTTAAATTGCAGATAATTTGATTTTTCTAAAGTAAAACGGCAAGTAATGATATCGTTAGAAGGGTTAGGAAATACCTGCATTTTATCTGATTTAATTTCGTTTTTAACGGAAAGTGAAGCTCCACTTAAGGTTAATTCGGCAATCCAGGTCGCATTTCTTCTACCGGTAGCACCAACTAAATTTCCATATGAACCTACTGCCCATACAACGCCATTTTCGTTATATTTTCGTTGACTACCTGTATAATCGCCCCAACGCTCGTATATACCGGACAAAATATTTACATAAGTATTACCGGTTTTAACTTCTTTTCGGGTAGAGTAATTTCCATTGCCATCAGAATTATATGCCGACCAACCGGAATAAACGGTGGCAGAACTATGATTTACATTTATTATAGCTCTATTATCTCCGCTTCCGTTTCCTGCATACGATATATTAGGAAATCCTAAATCTAATGTATCAGATAATATATAAGCATGAATTTGTTTTGTTCCATTCAGATTGGTAATAAAACCGTGATAAACAGCGGCATTCCCGCTTATGGTATCTAAGCAACTTTGTACAAATTGTATGGTATCATTTTCAATAAAGGCTGCTAAAATGCGAGAATCATTCGTATCAAACGTATGTCCGTTTGATTGACGTGCTGTAGGTGGCATAAAATATTTTACCGATGCAATTACGGTATCCATGGTTACAACTGCATTCGGCAAGGTGTCACTTACATGAATAACATAAAAGGTATCACTTTGTGTCATCAAATTTCTGTTGGATAACAAGTACATATCCGGTCCGTAAGAAGTGCTTCCTCCCATTACGGGACATATATTAAACAATGCATCATATTGGGTAGGAGCAGGTTTTAAATTATTATAATATGCCGTGGTAAGCGTACTTCCATTATAACCATCAGCTAATTTTATTTGCCAAAAGCATGATTCGGTAAAACCTGAATTATTGCTCGAACCATTAGTAAAGGTGTTTATTCCAATAAATAATTCATGGGAGGAAATTCCAATAACAGGGTAGTCAGACCATGTAGCATTGTTTAATGGATTTCCGGGCAGAGCATACACATTCCAGTTACCGGCAGCATTATTAGTTTGCGAAAAGGCTACAATAATACGAGATGTAGAATCTAAAAAGCCATTTAAGAAAACCATTACAAATTTATCGGCCAAAGGGTCGTAAACAACCTTTGGGTCGTATTTTGAATGTGGCAAACCTAAGCTTTGTGCAAAAGCATCTAAGGTAAATGTAATAAGGGTAGAATCAGTATTTACATCATATATATAAATGGTAGAGTTTATAACTGAAATAAGTTGTCCCGCGTTACTTATAGCTAAATCGTTGTCGTTGGGCACACGATTATTGTAAGGGTTTCCAATAAAATTTTTCATAACTCCCGGAGGGTTAATGCTGCTGCGAGAAGAAGTAACTGAATTTTTTCTTGGAAAGTGTTTTTCATTTTCTTCTTTTATTCGCATTAATTCTGCTCGGGTTGTTGGAGATCCGGGTTTGGGCATTTCAAGATTTTGCAAAGAAGGCTGCCAGTCTTCTTCAATGGCTTCAACATTTACAACTGTCCCAACAGGAATTTGAAATGTATGTTGCTTATATTGAGCTTGAATGCTAATGCTTAACGAAATAAAAATATAAAAAATGTTTTTTTTCATAAAATTAAATTTTCATGTATAAAGATACATGAATTATATATAATCTCAATTAGTCTCGATTATTCTCAATGAGTATTGATAATTTTTATCTTTGTGGCTCGTAAATTTTAAAATCATTACAAATGGCCATTATAGCTCCTTCCGTATTATCAGCAGATTTTGCAAATATCCAGCGTGATGTTGAAATGATAAACAACAGTAATGCTGATTGGTTTCATGTGGATATAATGGATGGAGTGTTTGTGCCAAATATTTCTTTTGGTTTTCCTGTAATGAAAGCCATAAAAAAACATGCTAAAAAACCTTTGGATGTTCATTTAATGATTGTAGAACCCGACAGATATGTTAGCACATTTAAAGAAGCCGGAGCAGATATATTAACAGTACATTTGGAAGCATGTCCACACTTACACCGTTCGATACAAAATATAAAAGCCAATGGAATGAAAGCAGGAGTAGCAATAAATCCGCACACTTCAGTTTCATTGCTCGAAAATATTATAGCCGATGTTGATTTGGTGTGTGTAATGTCTGTAAATCCTGGTTTTGGAGGGCAAAAATTTATTCGTCAGACTTACGAAAAAATAAAGGCATTAAAAGAAATGATTCTAAAAACGGAAAGTTCAGCTTTAATTGAAATTGACGGTGGAGTTGATTTAAACAATGCTTCATTGCTTATTCAGGCGGGAGCTGATGTTTTAGTTGCAGGCAATACGGTATTTGCATCTCCCAATCCGGTTCAAACCATTGCAGATTTAAAATCGAAATAATTAAATCATTTGATTTAATATGCCAATTAGTTTTTTGGCGGTATTTGTAAAATAGCGTTTGTTTTTAAATGCCACCACCCATTTTATACCATGTATAGCATTGCTTAAAAATAGTTCATCGGCTCCCAGTAAATCATTTTCGGTACAGGTCTTTTCAATCAAATCCATATTGTTTTTAAGCATTATTTCTATTAGAACTTCGCGCATTATTCCCGGTAAACAGGCTTCAGAAAGTGGGGGAGTATATACGACAGCATTTTTTACCCAAAATATATTGGATGATGTAGCCTCACAAATATTCCCTTTTTCGTTTATAAGTAAGGCATCATCTAAATAGCGCGATTTAGCCCATTCAGCAGACAGAACATACAATAAGCTACTACTGCTCTTAACTTCGCTCAAAAAATGCAAAGGTTTATATGCATCTTTATAAACATCTACCACTAATCCGGGCATGTTTAATTCATATGCAGAATGAATATCTATTTTGTTAGCTTCAATTATTAAATCGCATTCGTTACTGTTGGGTTTATAAAAACCTTCACCACTGCGATATAAGGAAATTCTAATTCGTGCATTCTGCTGAATATTATTTTTTTCAAGAAGAAAAGCTAATTGATGTTTAATATCATCACTTGAAAACTTTACCTTTAGCTTAATTAAAGCAGCATTTTTTAATAATCGCTTTAAATGTTTATCAATAAATGCTGTTTGACCATTTATAACACGAATACTTTCAAAAATTCCATCACCATATTTAATGCTTCTATGGCTTGCTGTATAAATAGCATTATCAGCAGGAAATAAATTTCCATTAATCAGAATATAGTTGGGAGAAAGCATGATTTTACAAAGGTATATGATATTTTCAGGTTTATTAAATAGATTTTTTTAAGTAGGTTTGCTCCAATATTTTAAAACAAATCATATGAGTTCAATAGTATATTCAATCAATAACGGTGTAGCTCAAATTAAGTTAAACCGCCCTGATAAGTTTAATAGTTTTAACCGCGAAATGGCTTTAGCCATGCAAGACGCATTAAAAAACGCAGATAACGACAAAAGTGTAAGAGCCATTTATATTACCGGTGAAGGCAAAGCATTTTGTGCGGGACAAGATTTATCAGAAGCTATAAATCCTGATGGACCCGGTATTCAAAAAATTGTAAGAGAACATTATAATCCAATTATTACGCTAATTCGTCAGATAGAAAAACCGATAGTATGTGGCGTAAATGGCGTAGCAGCAGGAGCAGGGGCAAATATAGCTTTGGCTTGCGATGTAGTTTTGGCTGCAAAATCGGCTTCGTTTATTCAAGCATTTTCTAAAATTGGTTTGATACCGGATAGTGCAGGAACTTTCTTTTTGCCTCGTTTAATAGGTTTTCAAAGAGCAAGCGCATTAATGATGTTGGGCGATAAAGTAAATGCCGATGATGCTTTACAAATGGGCATGTTGTATAAAGTTGTTGCTGATGAGCAATTGCAGGATGAGGCTATTAAAACAGCAGAAACCTTAGCGCAAATGCCAACTAAAGGAATTGGTTTAACCAAACGATTATTAAATGAATCTATGTTTAACAACTTGGAAAATCAATTGCAACGAGAAGAAATTTTACAGGCAGAAGCCGGACAAACCTATGATTATAACGAAGGTGTAAAAGCCTTTTTAGAAAAGCGTAAGCCTGTATTTAAAGGAGAGTAAATAATATTATTTCAATAAATCCGGCCTTCGCTTTTTAGTTATTTCAAGCGATTGTTCGTAGCGCCACTCATCAATTAATTTAGGATTGCCCGATAATAAAACATCGGGCACTTTTTTTCCTCTGAATTCTGCCGGACGAGTATATACCGGTGGTGCTAATAAATTATCTTGAAATGAATCGGATAGGGCAGAAGATTCATCGCCCAATACTCCCGGAATTAATCGTATAATACTGTCGCATAAAACTGCGGCTGCAATTTCGCCACCTGTTAAAACATAATCGCCAATGGATATTTCTTTGGTAATGTATAAATCTCTAATTCGTTGATCAACTCCTTTATAATGCCCGCAAAGAATGATGATATTTTGTAATAGCGAAAGCTGATTACACATTTTTTGATTCAATGTTTCACCATCAGGTGTCATATAAATTATTTCATCATACTTTCTTTCCGATAATAATTTATCCATACACTCTGCAATGGGTTCGCACAACATTACCATTCCTGCACCACCACCGTATGGATAATCATCAACGGTTTTATAATTATCGTGTGTGTAATTTCTTAAATTATGTAAATGAATTTCAACTTTACCTTTACTAATAGCTCTTTTAATTATTGATTCGGTAAGAGGGCCTTCGAATATATTGGTATGAATGGCAATTATATCAATTCGCATAAAAAAACCGTGATGCAGTTAGTGCATCACGGTTTCAAATTTAAGGATAAAAAGCTTATTCGATAATCAACATTTCAACACGTCTATTTTTCTGACGTCCTTCCGGAGTTTTATTATCGGCAATAGGTCTTGTTTGACCAAACCATTCTACTTTAAAACGGTTTGCATCTATACCTTTTTTAACTAAATAATCTTTTACTGCATTTGCTCTGTTTTTTGATAACAACATGTTACTTGCAGGTTTACCTTGGTTATCGGTATGGCCTGAAATTTTTAATCTCCAACTTGGTTTCTTCTTCATTAATTCAGCTAACTCATCTAATGAAGCATAAGAGCTTTGACGAATAATGGCTTTTCCGGTTTCAAATTCTAAGTTATCAAAAGCTTTTTTGAGTATTTCTTCTTCTTCTTTATTTAATTTGATAACCACATCTTTAGCTTCTTCTTTTTGCATTTTATTAATTTCAGGTTTTAATGGTACAAAGCGATAGATAACTCCATTTTCATCTTTGTACGCATTTTTGATAACTCCTGATGGGCCAACCACTTTTACCACTTTTAAGTTATCTGTGTCCTCTCCTTCAATAATAAACATGGCTGTTTCATCGCTTGGTAATTGCTCAAACACGAATAAGCCATCTTTATTTTGAATTGCAACCGCTACTACATTTCTATCTTTATCAATTAATTTTAGTTTCACTTCAGGGCATCCATCGTTGCTGGCAGGACCCGGCTTTTCAGGACAACGATCGTTTTTATCGGCAACACCATCATTATCTTTATCAGGACATCCGTTTAATTCTAATAAACCTGCTTCGTCCGGACATTCATCTTTATGGTCAGGTAAATTATCTCCATCTTTATCTGGACAACCGTTAAATTCGGCTTTACCCGGAACATCAGGACATTCATCATTTTTATCGGCTATACCATCTTCGTCTTTATCAGGACATCCTTTTAAATCTTTTGGTCCGGCTTGTTCTGGACATTCATCTTCCTTGTCAGGTAATCCGTCTCCATCTTTATCAGGACATCCTTTGAATTCTGCTAAACCAGCTTCATCCGGACAATCATCATTGATATCAATTATTTTATCTCCATCTCTATCCGGACAACCATTCAATTCTTTTGGACCAGGAGTAGTTGGACATTGATCTTTATCATCAGGCAATCCATCTTTATCACTGTCTTTTTTGTCTCTGCCAAAGGTCATATTGAATCCGGCATGGATATGCGCTAATTTGGTATTTTGAGGGAAAATAAAGCCTGTTAAATTATCGCTGGCTAAATACCATTGCATAAAACCAAGATTTAAGCTTAGCCCTAATCCAAAATTATTGTATGCTCGATTATAAATTGAATAAGCTGCAGATAACCCTAAAATTCGTCCTAAACGCAAATTATATGATAGCGAAACACCCGGATGTAATCGTTTATCAAACGAACGGGCATATACAAGCAATCCAATGTCGTGATTGGGATTAATGGTATAATTTCCACCCAAGTAAAATCTTGGTCCTAATCCACTTTTATAAGCATTTTGTTGTTCTACAATTTCAAAGGTATTGGCCAAAGAATCGGCTACTTTTTCGAATGCTTGATCGATTGATGTACTGTCATTAAAAAATTGATTTAATTCTATACCTTGATAAGTGAACTTAGCATTTGCATTTTTACTTACGTAATTTCTTACATGCGCATTCCAAGAAATATAGCCAATATCGTTTGCAGAAGCTGAAATGCTAAAATGGTCGTTAAATTTATAAGTAGCGCCAATATCTCCGGCAACACCATTATTGCTTCTTCTGAAATAATATTTTATAAAATCAAAATTTGAAAAGGCACTTGTATCGGCAATTCCGGATGTATTAATAATAATATTGGATTGAGCCGTAATATCAAATCCTTTTGAATCGGTTAATAGTCTAACATCTGATGCTTTGGTTTGGATATTTTCTTTACCATTCAAATATTTAATACGAGCACCTACGGTTAGTTTATCGTTTATTTTACGCGAATAGTTTAAACCGTATTCCGTATAATGCGAAAAATCAAATCCTACATTAAACAACAATTCTTTATCAAGTAAAGCTCCGTTGCCTCTCCATGCAAATTCTATTAAATCTTTAGGATATCTGAATCTAACATCAAATCTGTCAGTTATATTAACAGAAAAATAACTTTTTTCTTTTACTCTAAATCCAAATGATAGTAAATCTACATTTTGGTTGAAAAACAAATAATTGTTTTTGGCAAGTTTTCCAACCATGTTTTCTACATCAAAATACAATGAATCGTTAGCTTTTTTACGAACTAATTCACTGTATTTAAAACCACTATTACCTAAATTGAAATAATATGAGGAAATAATGGGCAAACCAATATTTACTTTAGCATTGTTCCACAAGGCTGGATTTGCATAATTGCGTTGTGGTACATAACGCATGTTGTATAAAACTAAATCTTGTTGTGCAAACGACTGATAAAATGTAATTAGCAAAGAAAATAGAATTATATATCTCGATTTCATAAATCAAATAGAATTTTAGGTTTTTTAATTAATTTATTAAAATTGTGTGTTAACTTGTGTTTGAACACCTAATTTTACTTCTAAAATATAATCGGAGTAAATTTTTACATTGGTATTTCCATTGTTGGTACTTGCTCCGGTTGCTCTTATTAATAATTTGTTAGCTCCTGAAATACGAGCTAATTTAACTCTATCGGCATAAACATCGGTTGTTTTTTCAGTTGGAGCAGTAACTTTTCCTGATGTTGCATCAATAGATGCTGAACGCATAAATATTTGTGTTGGAACAACGAGTGAATCTAATATACTAATAGTTGGGTTTAAAGTATCGCTCGACATATAAGCAAAGTAAACTTGCACATTTATGTCAACAGGGAATCCATTATTGATGTAGGTTCTAAATAAAACATTATCAATTTCGTTAATTCTGTCGAATTTAAAATCCAATGTATCTTGAAAAACAAAATCGAATGCTCTGCCATGTAATGGTAAATAAAGATTCATATCAATGGTAAATTGACTGGTATCAATTACAAAATTTCTGTTGGCAGGTGGTGGGGTATTAGAAAATGAATTGAGTTTATAAATTATGAACTTAGGTTGTTCATTAATCATATCAGTCATTAGTCCGGAAGTGTTTGCATTGGTTAATGTAAATCCACCTGTTGCGGTTTGTCCAACAACAGTTGGAGTTGGAATATTTAAAGGATTAGGCACACCGCTGGAAGAAGAAATATCAAACGAAGTATTTGAAATAGGATTATAACCCTTTAAATAAGCAAAACTTCCGCTAATAGGCACGCCAAAAGAGTTATTAAATCTTATATCCATGTAAGGATCCACTAATCTGAAAGAACCTGAACCAAATGAGTTATTAAATATTTTTACCAATACTGAATCTTCATATGGTGAAAGGGCTATTTGATCAATGTATCCGTAAATTCTATCAAATTGATTATTGTTGAAAGAGATTTGAACCGCAACATTATTAGTTGTGTTTACAGGGTTGCCCGAATAGGTTAATGTTAGCGCATAATTAATTTGAAATTGATTATGGGTTGTTCCACCTAAGGTCATATCAAAACTATAACCACTCATATCGTAATTGGTATTACTGGTTGCGTTTGCATTAATAGGAATGGTGGCTTGAAAACTATTGCCATTTTTCTTAGCTGAAGGTATTGTAACAACTAATGATGCATTGTGATTGAAATTGGATTGAGCATAAATATTTAAAGTCAATAGTTTATAAATGATTGAATCAATTTCTGTAGTACCCGATGCATAATTTATGGTTTGGGTAAAGTTTGCTGTTACAGTACCATTATTTATTAAATCATTTACTTGCGTTAATGATAAGCTCAAATTATTATTAAATGATTGATCAGGAATATTTATAATCTCATTTGCTTTTAAAGAGAATAAACGGTCTTTATAAACCAAAGTGCAAAAGTTAGTGTTATCAACAATAATGTTGCTATCTTTATCCGCTTGTTTAATTATATCATAAATGGTAAGTTTTGAATGGGCTAAAGGAATAGCTAAATTAGGATTCCAAGGTGACTTTCCTAATTTACTGAAATCAAAACTGTCTTTTACACATGCTGTTATAAAAATTAAAGTGCCTACTGCAATTAAAAATCTTTTTTTCATAGTATGAAAGTTTTTTAAAGGTGCAAAAATATACAATTAATCGAAATTTAATTATTAAATAAGTAAGATTTATGAAATATTGGCTAGTAAAATCAGAACCCTTTAAATATTCATGGGAGCAATTTTTAAAAGATGGTAAAACTTTTTGGGACGGAGTAAGAAATTATCAAGCTCGTAACAATCTTAAAGCCATGAAAAAAGGCGATTTAGTGCTTTTTTATCATAGTAATGAAGGTTTAAATGTAGTTGGAATTGCCGAAGTTGTTAAAGAACATTATCAAGACCCCACAACAGATGATAAAAATTGGGTAGTGGTAGATTTAAAACCTAAGAAAACATTAAAAAATCCGGTTAGTTTAAGTCAGATAAAATCAGATGAAATACTAAAAAATATGGCATTGGTTAAGCAAAGCAGATTGTCTGTTTGTCCTGTAACAAAGAATGAGTTTGACCGCATATTAGAACTTTCTGAGAAGAAATAAATTGATTATTTAAATGGTTTTGAGATTTTATAAAATTAATGTAGGTTTGAGGCCTTTTTAACAAATATTTAAAATACAATATGCAACGATTTTTCTTTTTGCTTTTATTTCTACCAACTGTCGTTTTTGCTCAAAATACCGGAACAATAAGAGGCTTTGTATATGATAAAGAAACAGGAGAGCCGGTTATTTTTACCAATGTAGTTTTAAAAGGAACAACCTATGGAGCCGCTACAGACGTAAATGGGTATTACAGCATTATTAAAGTTCCTGCGGGAGATTACATCATTAGTGTTACCTATTTAGGATACGACACTTTACAAATGCCTGTTACGGTTAAGGCCGGGCAAATAGTAAATCAAAAATTATATATTCAAAAATCAACTATAAAGCTTAAAACGGTTGATATTTCAGCAGAAAAAATAGAAGCTAAAACCGAAGTAAAAACATCGGTTGTAAAAATTACTCCAAAAGAAATTAAACAAATACCTACAATAGGCGGAGAGCCCGATTTAGCTCAATATCTTCAGGTTTTACCGGGAGTTGTTTTTACCGGTGACCAAGGAGGTCAGTTGTATATCCGAGGTGGTTCTCCCATTCAAAATAAAGTGTTGTTAGATGGAATGATTGTTTACAATCCATTTCACTCCATTGGTTTATTTTCAGTTTTTGATACCGATATTATTAGAAATGCGGATATCTATACAGGAGGTTTTGGCGCTGAATATGGTGGCCGTGTTTCTTCTATAATGGATATTAAAACCAAAGATGGAAACAAAAAGCGACTTGCAGGTAAAGTTGGGGCAAGCACTTTTGGTGCAAAACTTTTATTGGAAGGGCCTATTAAAAAACAAAAAGATGATGGTGGTGGATCATCATCATTTATCTTTTCTGCTAAAAATTCATATTTAAGTCAAAGCTCAAAACTTATTTATAGTTATATTGATCCTAATGGATTACCTTTTGATTTTACCGATTTATACGGTAAAGTTTCTTTAAATGCTGCTAACGGTAGCAAAGTAAATTTCTTTGGATTTAATTATAATGACAGAGTTAGATACAAAGCTGTATCAAATTTAAATTGGAGAAGCTATGGTGGTGGTTCTAATTTCATTTTAGTTCCGGGTGGTTCATCTATGCTTGTCGAAGGTAATTTTGCTTATTCTTCTTATTTAATAAAATTAGAAGAAGGTACAAATCCTCCACGTCAGAGTAGTATTGATGGCTTTAATATGGGCTTCAACTTTACTTCATTTAGAGGGGATGATGAAATTAAATACGGAGTAGAAATTTTAGGATTTCAAACCGATTTTCAGTTCTATAATGAATTGAATCGTAAAATAATGCAAAAGGACAATACTACAGAATTTGCAACATTTGTTAAAGTAAAGAAAGTATGGGGTAAATTAGTATTAGAACCTAGCTTCCGTGCTCATTACTACGCATCATTAAATAATTTTTCACCCGAGCCACGTTTAGGCTTAAAATACAATATTGATGATAGAGTTAGATTTAAAGCTTCAGGTGGATTATATTCTCAAAACTTAATCCAAGCAAACTCAGATCGTGATGTGGTTAACTTATTTTATGGATTCTTGTCAGGACCTGATAATTTACCAAATAGATTTACTGAAAGAGATGGTACTACCAGAGATGTAACTCATCGTTTACAAAAAGGAAATCATGTAATTGCCGGTTTTGAAATTGACATTGCTCGCAACTTAGATTTTAATGTAGAAGTATATAACAAAAACTTTACACAGCTTACCAATCTTAACAGAAATAAGATTTTTGAAGATAATGCCGACAATGCTACACGACCCGATAATGAGAAAAAAGATTTTATCATAGAAACCGGCCAAGCAAGAGGTATTGATTTTACTTTGAAATATGAATACAAAAAAATATATATATGGGCGGTGTATTCACTTGCTAAAGTTGATAGATGGGACGGAATAATTGAATACTATCCGGTGTTTGACAGAAGACATAATGTAAATTTAGTTGGAACTTACACCTTTGGAAAAGATTTAAATTGGGAGTTTGATTGCCGTTGGAACTATGGTTCAGGATTTCCTTTTACACCTACACAAGGATTTTATGAAGATGTTAAGTTTACCGGAATTAATACCAATTATGTTACTGCAAATGGTACACTTGGAATTCAATACGGAGATTTAAATAGTAAGCGTTTACCTCAATATCACCGTTTTGATATTACTCTAAAACGCAAATTTGAATTTAGAAAAAATATGACACTTGATATTGTTACAAGTATTACTAATGTTTACAACCGTGAAAATATTTTCTATTTTGATCGTGTAAAATATGAAAGAGTTAATCAGCTACCATTTATGCCAAGCGCTGGATTTACATTAACATTTTAAAGATAATAGAAACAAAACCACAAAGAAATTTGTGGTTTTGTTTTTTTTAAACATTCTATTATAATGTTTGTTATATAGCTTTAAAACTTATCCAATGAAAAAAATAACATTCGCAATTTTTACTTTATTTTCATCTCTGCTTAGCTGTGCTCAAGGTGGAAATAAAAAGCCAAACATTAATCCTAATGAACCCATGAAAACATTTCACGATTTTAAAGTAAAAACTATTGATGGAAAAGACTTTGATTTATCGCAATTAAAAGGTAAAAAAGTATTGGTAGTAAATACTGCATCTAAATGCGGACTAACTCCACAATATGAAAAATTAGAAAAATTGTATAAAGAATATGGTGGCGATAAATTTGTAATTATTGGTTTCCCTGCCAATAATTTCTTAGGTCAAGAACCAGGATCAAACGAAGAAATTGCAAGTTTTTGTCAAAAAAATTATGGTGTTACGTTTCCTATGATGGAAAAGATTTCTGTAAAAGGTAAAGATCAACATGAATTGTATCAATGGTTA
Organism: Bacteroidia bacterium; assembly: GCA_046299555.1. Lineage (GTDB taxonomy): Bacteria > Bacteroidota > Bacteroidia > JACCXN01 > JACCXN01 > CALKJP01. The sequence continues at coordinate 152,515 of JBKBHS010000002.1, read as the reverse complement.
ACCAATAAATCTTTAAACGGAGTATCGGATGCTTCTATTTCATGGAATTTCCATAAATTTTTAATTGACGAAAATGGTAAATGGGTTAAAAGTATTAATGCTCAAACCGATCCGCTCGACAAAGAAATTATTGACTGGATTAAAAACTAAATAATTTGCAATATGTAAATATTCATACCCATTTTTCAGGTAATGAAAATCATATTGAAATTATAAACTCATTGCCACAGGAAGAAAATGATTCAAAGCTTTATTATTCCTGTGGCATTCATCCTTGGTTTATTCAAACCAATTACGAAAATCAACTTCAGCAGCTTCGTTTTAAAATATCTCATTCCAACATTATCGCAGTAGGTGAATGTGGTTTAGATAAATTGAAAGGGCCGGAACTTTCTGTTCAAAAAAATATTTTTACTAAACAAATTCAATTGGCTAACGAAATTAATTTGCCAATTATTATTCATAATGTAAAAGCGTATCAAGAAATTTTAAAATTACTCCAAGATTTTAAAAATAATCAGCCTGTTATTTTTCATGGTTTTAATAATAATTTATCCATTGCTCGTCAAATAATCGATAAAGGATATTATTTGTCATTTGGAGCGGCTTTGTTTAATCCAAAATTAAAGGCATCGGAAGTTTTGAAAGCTATTCCTTATTCACAATTTTTCTTAGAAACAGACGATAATAAGAAGTACAGAATTGAAGATGTTTATAACAGAGCTTCAGAAATTTTAAATATTCCCTTACAAAAATTAAAAGAAGACCTATTTTTACGCTTTAAAGCAGTTTTTAAAAAAGCGTAGTATGAATTTAATTCCCGCTATTGATTTAATTGAAGGTAAATGTGTTCGGCTTACCAAAGGCGACTATGCACAAATGAAAGTATATAACGAAGACCCATTGGAGGTTGCTTTGATGTTTCAGGATGCAGGGATAAAGTTTTTACATCTGGTTGATTTAGATGGAGCCAAAGCACAACATATTGTTAATTGGAAAGTGTTAGAAAAAATTGCTTCTAAAACAAACCTAAAAATTGATTTTGGTGGAGGCATTAAAAGCGATGAAGATATTGAAATAGCCTTTAATAGTGGAGCTGATAAAATTACAGCAGGAAGCATAGCAGTAAAAAACAAATCTAAAGTAGAAGAGTGGATAATTAAATATTCATCAGAAAAAATAATATTAGGAGCTGATGTAAATAATGAGCAAATAGCTGTATCGGGTTGGCAGGAACAAACATCCTTAAATATTTTTGATTTTTTAGATAGTTATCTAAAATCAGGAATTCAATATTGTATATGTACTGATATTTCTAAAGATGGTATGCTGCAAGGTCCGTCTATTGATTTATATAAAAAAATAATAGATAAAAATCCCATGGTGAAATTGATTGCTAGTGGTGGTATTAGCTCATTAAAAGATTTAGATAAGTTGAAAGAGGCTAATTTATATGGGGCAATTATTGGCAAAGCAATTTATGAAGGTAAAATCAGTTTAAAAGAAATTTCAATGTTTAACCATTAATTTATGCTTGCTAAACGTATCATACCTTGCTTAGATATAAAAGACGGAAGAACCGTAAAAGGTGTAAATTTTGTAGAATTACGTGATGCGGGCGACCCTGTTGAGCTTGCTATAGAATATAGTAAAAACAGTGCAGATGAATTAGTATTTTTAGACATAACAGCTACTCATGAAAAACGTAAAACATTAGCCGATTTAGTTCGAAAAATTTCTCAGCACATTAATATTCCCTTTACGGTAGGTGGTGGAATTTCAAGTATACATGATGTAGAAATATTATTACAAAATGGTGCAGATAAAATAGCAATAAATTCTGCAGCAGTTAAAAATCCTGAATTAATAAATGGTTTAGCTAAGCAATTTGGTAGCCAATGCGTAGTGCTTGCTGTTGATGCAAAACAGATGGACAATTTATGGAAAGTACATTTAAATGGAGGTCGCTTAGCAACCGATATAGATTTATTCGATTGGTGCAAAAAAGCTACCGATTTAGGTGCTGGAGAAATTTTATTTACCTCCATGGATCATGATGGAACCAAAAATGGTTTTGCAAATGAAGCATTAAGCAAAATTTCATCAATGGTTAATATTCCTGTAATTGCTTCGGGTGGTGCAGGTAATATGCAGCATTTTGCAGATGCGTTTACGATTGGGAAAGCCGATGCTGCCTTAGCTGCCAGTGTTTTTCATTTTGGTGAAATAAAAATCCCTGAACTCAAAAAATTTCTACAACAAAAAAATATACCGGTTAGAATTTAAAAATTGTTACTATGACAAACCTAAACGATATACAAATCGATTTTTCTAAAAGTGCTGATGGTTTAGTACCTGCAATTGTTCAGGATGCACAAAGCTTAAAAGTTCTGATGTTGGGTTATATGAATAAAGAAGCTCTTGAAAAAACCTTGAATGAAAAAAAAGTAACATTTTTTAGCCGAAGCAAAAATCGTTTATGGACAAAAGGTGAAACATCAGGACATTTTTTACATTTAGTTGATATAACTAAAGATTGTGATAGTGACACCATATTAATAAAAGCAATACCGAATGGCCCTGTATGCCATACCGGTAAGGACACCTGCTTTAATGAAAAAAATAATCCGGGAATTTTATTTCTTGAAAAATTGGAATCAATTATAGAAAACAGAAGATCAGAAGTTGCAGAAAATTCATATGTTTCATCCTTGTTTAAAAAAGGAATCAATAAAATAGCTCAAAAAGTAGGAGAGGAAGCTGTTGAAGTAGTTATAGAAGCTAAAGATATAAATGATGAATTATTTATAAATGAATCAGCAGACTTATTATTTCACTTTTTAATTTTATTACAAGCAAAGGGATTTAAATTAAATGATGTAGTAAAAGTTTTGGAAGAAAGACATTCTGAAAAAATAAAAAAATAACTAACTATTCTTTTTGGTGAGCATTTCTAATAAATATTTTTTTTGTGAAATTCTTAGTTCATTATTCTTTTCAAGATATTTTTTGTAAAGAATAATTTGTTGTTTCATTTCATCAGTTTTGCCTGATTCTTCTAAAATTTTAATCAAATAATAACGATACATGATATTTTCAGGATATAGTTTTAAAAGATATTCAGCATGAAAAGCAGCTTTATCAAATTGCTTTTCCAAATCGTAAAATATGCGCATTAAAAAATAATTGGCTTCACTTTTTAGAAAAATATCATTGCTTTTGGCCATTTTGTATAAAAATCCAAGCCCTTTTACTTTATCTCCTTTGGGATAAATTCTTAAATAAGGACGCATGAGGGGATAATCTTCCCATGCTTTAGCCATAAAATAATAATACAAACCCGATGTTAAATAAAAAGGTTCAAATTCTTCTTCCTTATCAAACGATTTTTTTATATGGTGCAAGCAAGAATTTAAATGATTTACCGCTGAAAAATATTTATTATTGAAAATATCGTATCTGGTTTTAAATGCATGTAGTATAATGTAATAATATCTGTTTTTATCAACATCTAAATTGCTTTTACCGATTTGTTTAATACTTTGTTCGATTTGATTCAAAAAAATTTTGTTCCAGTAACTATCATCATTATATCCCGAAACTATTTGCCACCAAGCCACATTTATTTTCATCAGTTGCCATTCAGCTGAATTATATTTATTTAATTCATTAGTTATGAATGTATCTGCAGTTAGTAAATAATAATTATATATTTTTTCAAACGAATAATTTATTTCTTTATTAAAATGGCTTTGGCTTAATAATTGAAAGCTATAAAATTGCATTTTCAGAATAATGCAAATGGCAAAGATTTTTTTTAGCGCTTTCATTATTTTAACTAAACTATAAAAATAAGAGTATTTTTGGAGGAATTAAGCTTCAAATTTATTTTAATTAGTTTATTAAAATTATATAAAATTAAATTTAATTACTGAATGAAACTGGTATTATATAGTGTAATTGTTATTTTAATGTCATTTATACCATCGGCTAATGTTGAAAAACTTAGCTTAGACATGGTAGCTCGAACACTTTACAAAGGAAAATCAATTACTATAAAGGGGCAATTGTTTTATAAGGTTCAAGGCGGTTTAATGGTAACTCGAATTATATCGCCAATGGAACAAATAGTAATAGCTAATGCTACCGGAGAATTTAAAAGTTATGATGTAAAATCAAATTCGGTAACCCTAATGCAAGGAATAGATTTTAGTTCAAAAAATAGTTTTATCTATAATTTTTTAAGTGGAAACATAAACGATATGGGACTTACTTCTTTAGGATATAAATTAAAAGACACAAAAATTGATGGAAAAATTGTGGTAAGCACCTACATGGCCCCAACAGAAAAGATTATGGAAATAACCAAAGTAGAAATTGCTCACGAAAATTATTTACCTATTTTTATGGGATTTTACGATAATAAAGGAAATAAAGTACAAAAAATATATTACACTAATTATCAAAATGTATCCCACATTAAAATGCCGTTTACCATAACTGAAATTGAATTTTTAGGACCGCAAGATTCTACAATTACAAGACGTACCTATTCAAATTTAAAAGTAAATGAACAGGTAGATAATACTTGGTTTAATTACCAAATACCTGCTAATGCTAAAATTAATAGTGCTAATCCTACATTAAAAACAAAATGATAAGAATAGTATTGATATTTTTCTTTTTGATTAGTATTTCATCATATGCGCAATTAAGCAAAGAACAAATACAATTAATAAATAAAGTGGATTTTAAAGATCATCGTTTTGATGCCCGAACTCCTAAATTTTTATCAACTGATAAAGGTATTTTAATTAAGTATAACCCTGTAAATCTAGTGCTTGGAAGCTTACTATATATTTACCAAAAAGTAATTTCTCCTCAATTGCTATCAAATTGCCCCTATGAAATAAGCTGCTCAGCATTTAGTAAAGCAAGCATTCAAGAATTTGGATTTATAAAAGGTATCCCATTAACAGCCGATAGATTAACTCGCTGTACTCAGTTTACCATGATGGATATATTGCCCAGTCAGATAAATGAATCAAACGGTAAGATTATTGATAACACTGATAAATATAGACTTAGAAAGAAATAATTTCGTGAGATTACTTTACCTGATATTCTTATTTTTTTTATTTCATCCAATATTCGCTCAAGATAATGAAATTGGTTCAAATTCAGTTTTAATTTCTGATACAATTATTATAAAAGAAAATCCTGTAACAGCAGAGCTTAAATTTGTAAATTATTTAATTGCAAATGCACAATATAACGATGCTCTTTTTGCTTTAGAAAAATTACAAGAAGATAATGTAAATATTAGCCCAATTCAATTTGATAGCATTCACTATTATACCGGTTGGATAAATTATTTTAACAAAAGATTTGGCAAGGCTATTAGTTCATTCGAAAAGGTGAGTAATAAAACCGATTTGTATTATAATGCAAAATACTATACATCATTTTGCTATGCATACACGAATAATTTTGATGCTGCATGGGATGTATTAATTAATTTAGATATATCACAAAGAAATGAGTTAAAAGATTTTCATAATTTTCAATTAGCTTGCTTAGCATTGCTAAAAAGAGATTTAATTTCCTTTGAAAAGTATTCCTCTTCCTTTAAATTTTCAAATTACAATTACGCAAAAGAAGAAGAACAATTATTGTCTTATTACAATGATATTAAATCAGAAAAAAAGAAATCTGGTTTTCTTGCAGCATTAATTTCAGCAGTAATACCCGGAATGGGTAAGTTTTATGCAGGTTATACCGGTTTACCATTTGGTGCTTTATTTACAACTTTGCCACTTGCTATTGTAGCAACTGAATCTTTTATAAAAGCAGGATTATTAAGTCCACAGTTTATAATATTGGGGAGTTTGTTTGGCGTTTTCTATATAGGAAATATATGGGGTAGCGCTTTGAGTGTAAATGCAATTAAAAAAGAAAAATATGCAGAGATTAATTATAATATTTTATTTGATATGCATATTCCATTACGCAGGATATTCGAATAATTCATCTTTTTACAAGGCCGATAGCCTTGTTAAATCGGGTGATTTGAATTGGGCACTTTTGGAATATGAAAGAATAATTTATTCTACCAATGATAATGAAATTCGCACTCAAGCTCTCATTAAAAAATCGGAGTGTTATATTTTATTGCAAGATTTTTCTTCAGCAGAAAAAAATCTTCAAAGAGTTTTCTATTCCGGACTAAGTGATTCTTTACAGTATGTAGCACGCTACAACACTGCTTTTTATGCCTTTCTCAATAAAAATTACAATCAAAGCATTTCTGAATTAGTAATGATAGATAATTTTTTACCAGATAGCATTAAAATAAATTCATATATCCTATATGCTCTTGTTTTAAACGAAAACAGAGAGTGGGATAAAGCTAAAGAAAAAATTCAACAATGGATTAATTATACTTACAATAGTAATACTACTGTTAAAGATAGCTTACTAAATACAATAAATATATTATATAATTCAAAAAAATATCCTAAATACAAAAATCCAGAAAAAGCACATTTACTATCTTCATTTGTCCCCGGATTAGGACAAATTTATTCCGGTTATTTTTTTGATGCTGTATTTAGTGTATTTATGCAACTATCTGGAATAGCTATTGCTGCCTATGGAGTATTTGTTGCAAAATATTATTTTACAGGAATTATATTAGGTTATGGTATTTTTCAAAGATTTTATATAGCTGGAACTAAAAGAGCTGAATTTTTAGCTAATAAGCATAATTATTTAACGGCAAGGAAATACAATGATTATTTAAAAAATTTTCTCTTACAATTATGTGAATAAAAAAACTGCAAAAATGCAGTTTTTTTTATTCTATATTATCTTCTTTGTTTTTCTTTTTTAAATCATAATATTTTTTAGCTCCATAACCAACTCCGGCTGCTAATAATAAACCAATACCTCCATCAATTGGAACCACAGGGCCTCCTGCAGCAGGTGGTGGTGGAGGTGGTGGTGCCATTGATAAAGCTTTTTCTGCAATTAAAATAATGCTTAATACAAATACAACTTTAAGTAGGTTGGTAGATTTCATTTTTGTAATTTACATTAGCAAATATAAAAATTTTATTTTTATTATAAGCTAGTGTTGTTGTTTTTTGTAAAAAAGTAATAAAGGAAAAATCAGTATAAATAATATTGGAGTTTGAAGTAGTAGTAATAAGTCATGTAATAAATCATAGATTAATTCTTTAAATTCAAACAGTTTTGAAATTACATATCCCATGACTAATATAAATCCTATTAAACCATAAATTGAAAGCGTAAAAAGTGCGTAATTTTTTGAGTTAAAGAATATAAATATGCTAATAACAGAAACAAAAATATTCAATCCTCCAAAAACAAAGCTTAGTATCCATTTTAAGTAATAAAGCTCTTGCTTTTCAAGCTGAAGAAAAAAAGTAGGAATTTCGCTATTATTTGTTGTTCTATAATAATTATTAATAGCAGCATTTATCCAAACAAAAATGTATTCTCTTGCAATTGCAAATAGTGTTAGTAAAATAATAAAAAAAGCAAGAATTAATATTTTTCTTTTTTGTTTCAACTATTTTATTGTTTTGTTCTTTTTAAAGTTGAAAAATAATTAACCCAAATTACCCAAAGTATAAATATTAAAATATAAATAGTTGTTGTAAAGGTATATTTATGATTAAATTCTGTCCATTCCGGTTTATATACAACAAGCATTGCTAATACTGTTGTTCGAGCAATATTAAATAAATGTATAGCAATTATTCCAAGAGGTATAAATACTAATTTATATTTTAATTTTCCTGTAAAAGCAATAATAAACGATGAGAATAAATACATTAAGCTTAATCCATTACAATTAAATGCAATACTTACTCCCGGATAATTTTCAATACCAACAAAAGTTTTATCCACATAAGTTGAAAATCCGAAAATTTGAAGTAGTAGAGAAGTGGAATGTGTTATTTGTGATATTAAAAAATGGTCAATACTACTTTCAGGGTAAAAAATATATTTTCTTAAAATCAACCAAATAACATATAATATAAGGCATTTAAATAAGAAAGAAAAAATATCTCTGTATTGTTTTAAAATATCAATAAAATTCATTTGATTAAAATCTTTTTACAAAAAAAGTAATAATCTTAGAAATTATTTAATAATTATAGTGTTTATCTTATTTTTTAATAAATCAAAAAACATCTTTCAATCAACGAATCCGTCTTTTTTATAAATTGCGCATTCAATAAAAAATAAATTATGAAACATTTTTTGCCCATCTTGATATTTGTTTTAACAACTAATTTAACATTTAGCCAACGCGGTAAGGATGGTCCTAAAACAATTAATGCAGCTAATACGATTGTAAATGCATACACAACTCTAACAGCAAATGCTTTTGCAGGAAATACAACTATATCTGTCGCTAATAGTGCGCTAAATTCCAATTTTTCGACTTCCCTATCGGCAGGTGATTTAATATTAATTATTCAAATGCAAGGAGCAACCTTAAACGGAACTCCTCAACCTAATTTATGGTCACCTGATCCTAATGACATTGAAGGAACACCTAATGATAGCACCTGGGGGCAAGTTAATCAATATAATAATGCTGGTAATAATGAATTAGTAATGGTTGAATCAGTTCCAAATGCAACAACCATAAATTTATCATGTGGCTTAAAAAATAATTACACAGCATCCGGAAAAGTTCAAGTAATACGTGTACCACGTTTTAGTACTCTTACAATTAATTCCGGAGCTTCCATTACTTGTCCTGCTTGGAATGGAAATACCGGGGGAGTAATTGCAATTGAAGTTTTAGGCAATACCATCATTAACTCAGGAGGTTCAATTAATGCCAGTGCATTAGGTTTTAGAGGAGGAGTTCTTGATGCTGTAACCGATTACGGTGGAACTACAGAAGTTGCATCTAATAATCCTACACGAGGCGCTGAAAAAGGTGAAAGTATTGGAGGTTTTCAAGCCGATTATGATGTATATGGTGGAAGATATGGAAAAGGAGCTCCTGCTAATGGTGGAGGCGGTGGTCAACAATGGACTGCAGGAGGAGGTGGCGGAGCTAATGCAGGCTTGGGTACGTGGACAGGCAAAGGTAATCCAAGCTTAGCTGTGGCAAATTGGGCACAAGCTTGGAATTTAGAATATACCGGATTTGCAACATCAACATCAAGCGGAGGTGGGAGGGGAGGCTATTGTTGGTCTGCAACTAATCAAAACGCTTTAACGGTTGGTCCCGGAAATTCAGTTTGGGGTGGAAACAACAGGCATAATGGTGGCGGATGGGGTGGAAGACCTTTAGATTACAGTACCGGAAGATTATTTTTAGGAGGTGGCGGTGGTGCCGGAGATCAAGATAATAACTTTGGTGGTGCAGGTGGTAATGGCGGTGGCTTAATTTATTTAGTTTCTTATGGAACGGTAAGTGGTGCCGGACAAATAATTTCAAACGGTGCAAATGGCGCAAATGCAGCTGGTACACCACCTACTACCAATTATTCCGGAAAAGATGGTGCCGGTGGAGGTGGTGCGGGAGGAACCATTTTAATTAGAAGTGTAGGAAATGTATCCGGAATTTCTGTACAAGCTAATGGTGGAAATGGCGGAAATCAATTATTAACACCTGGAACATTTTGGAATCCTCTTAATCCTATTAATGAAGCTGAAGGGCCTGGAGGTGGTGGAGGCGGTGGATATGTAGCTATTTCTAATTCGCTAATAACTCCTCAAGTTAATGGTGGCGATAATGGTACTACCAATTCTGCCGCTTTAACAGAATTTACACCTAATGGAGCTACAAGAGGAGGAGCCGGTTTAATAACTACTCCTTTTGAACCAATTTTTGCCATCTCTGCAAACGATACTACTATTTGTGGAGGAGTTGCAGTTACTTTAACGGCTAATGTTACAGGTACATTACCTAGCGGAACAGTTATTAATTGGTATTCTAATCCCGTTGGTGGTTCTCCTGTTGCAACCGGAATTACATTTACAACACCTGTTTTAAATTCTACTACCACTTATTATGTAGGTACTTGTCCGGGGACTTATCGCGATACCGTAACTATTACTGTTTCATCCTCAGTAAATGCTGATGCCGGAAATAATGTTACCATTTGCCCCGGAGGTAGTACTCAACTCAATGCAACAGGTGGAGTATCATATATATGGAGTCCGGCAACAGGTTTATCAGCCACTAATATTTCTAATCCGATAGCATCGCCAACTAATACTACTACTTACTATGTAACCGTAACCGATGCTAACGGCTGTTCAGCTTCTGATTCTGTTATTGTTACAGTTGGTAATAATTTATCTATCAATCTTACAAACGATACAACAATTTGTCAGGGAGCAAGTATAACTTTAAATGCTTCTGTATCGGGAGCTACTTCCTACAATTGGTCGCCTTCGTCCACATTAAGTTCTTCTAATACTTCAAGCACTGTTGCCACACCTTTAGTAACAACAACATATTATGTAACTGTATCCAATGGAAGTTGTTCAGGTACTGATTCAGTTACTGTTACAATAAACCCAAGCGCAATTATAAATGCCGGAAATAATGATACCATATGTAATGGTCAATCAACAAGTATAAGCGCAACTGCCAGCGGTGGAGGAGGGGGGCCATATTCATTTAATTGGAGTAGCGGACAAACCGGAGCAGGGCCACATATTGTTTCACCAACAAGTACCACAACTTATATTGTAAATGGTACTGATGCATTAGGATGTGCTGCAATACCGGATACAGTAATAATTACAGTAAATCCGCCATTGTCAGCAGCGTTAACTACTAATAATGACACCATTTGTCCCGGAAATTCAGTTTTACTAACAGTAGTTGCAAATGGTGGAGATGGCAATTATTCGTACGCATGGACAGGAGTTACTTCTAATAATCAAACTGCTGTTGCAACGCCATCAACTACTACAACTTATTCAGTAACGGTAAGTGATGGTTGTGGCAGCTCTCCAATTACCTTGCAGCAAAGCATTGTAGTAGATACCGTACCCATATTTCAAGTTACAACCAATACCAATCAAGGTTGTGAACCATTATCTGTAACGTTTAATGCAAATAATTTATTAAACTATAATATAGCTTGGAATTTTGGTGATTCGAGTAATGTAATTTCGGGAGGTAGCAATTATACATACACATACAGCAATGATGGAATTTACACCGTTATAATTTATGTTACAACTCCACAAGGATGTACATTTTCAGACACCCTTAATAATTTTATAACGGTGTTTAATAAGCCTGATGCAAAATTTACCTTTAGTCCTAATAACCCTATAAAACCAAATGAAACAATTCAATTTACCGATCAATCAATAGGTGCTGATAATTGGAATTGGACTTTTGAATCAGGAGCAACTTCTCAATCGCAAAATCCGGTTTATGAATATTCTCAATCCGGTACATATAATGTTTTATTAGAAGTTTCAAATAATTTCGGTTGTATCGATACATTTTCATTAGAAATAATAATTCGAAATGAATTAAAAGTGCCCAATGTTTTTTCTCCAAATGGCGATGGGAAAAATGATTTATTTATAATTGAAGGATTATATGGCAGTGGTAATAAACTTGAAGTTTATAACCGTTGGGGAATTTTAATCTATCAGAGTGAAGATTATAAAAATGATTGGAATGGAGATAATCATCCCGATGGTACTTATTACTTTATTTTTAAACCAATTGATAAAGATGAAATTAAAGGGACGGTAAATATTTTACGATAAAAATTAATCCTATAAAACGAAAAAGAGAAACCGTTTGGTTTCTCTTTTTTAAGCAAGGCTTTAACTTTTTATTATTTTATTGAAAATTCTTTTTTAAGCTTAACAACATAATCTAATTCTTCCCAAGGAAACAATTTTACTTTCATTTTTTTAGTATGTCCTGAGCCATCAGTAAAAAATTTCTCAACTATTTCAGGAGTTCTTCCCATATGACCATATGCAGCTGTTTCAGTATAAATAGGAGTTCTAAGTTTAAAGCGTTTTTCAATGGCATACGGACGTAAATCAAATATTTTGTTAATTCTTCTGGCAATTTCACCATCTGTCATATTTACTTTTGAAGTACCATAGGTATTTACATATAATCCAACCGGTTCAGCAACTCCGATTGCATAAGCTACTTGAACTAATACTTCATCGCAAATGCCTGCCGCTACCATATTTTTTGCAATATGACGTGTAGCATAAGCAGCAGAACGGTCAACTTTTGATGGATCTTTTCCTGAAAATGCACCACCACCATGCGCACCTTTCCCTCCATAAGTATCAACTATTATTTTTCGTCCGGTTAATCCTGTATCGCCATGCGGACCACCAATAACGAATTTACCAGTTGGATTAATATGATATTTAATTTTATCTGTAAATAATTTCTGAACACGAGCCGGTAATTTTTTCTTAACTCTTGGTATTAAAATATTAATAATATCCGATTTTATTTTCTTTAGCATTTCAACTTCTGTATCAAACTCATCATGTTGAGTTGATACAACAATCGTATCAATTCTTATGGGTTGATGATTATCATCATACTCAATGGTAACCTGACTTTTAGCATCAGGACGAAGGTATTTCATTAATTTCCCTTCTTTGCGAATGGCTGCTAATTCTTTTAAAAGTAAGTGAGATAGTTCCAAGGGAAGAGGCATAAAATTATCTGTTTCTCTGCAAGCATATCCAAACATCATTCCTTGGTCGCCAGCTCCTTGTTCTTCCTTTTTCTTTTTTTCTACACCTTGATTAATATCAGGGCTTTGTTCGTGAATTGCCGAGAGAATTCCGCATGAATTTGCCTCAAACATGTATTCGCTTTTAGTGTAACCAATCTTTTTAATTACATCTCGAGCAATGTTCTGAACATCTAAATAGGTTTTAGACTTTACTTCACCGGCTAAAACAACTTGACCTGTTGTAACCAACGTTTCGCACGCAACTTTAGATTGAGGGTCGAATGCTAAAAAATGATCAATTAAAGCATCTGAAATTTGATCGGCAATTTTATCAGGATGCCCTTCAGATACTGATTCAGAAGTAAATAAGTATGACATAATATAGAATTAAAATTTAATTATCAATAAATAAAGCGCGTAAAAATAAAGACTTAATGAATATTTCTAAAATATTTTTTTCAAATCATTAAAATAATTTTTAAAAACATGTAACTACAATTTAAATTATCACGTAAAAGCAATTTGTTAAAAAGCAAAATATGAGGCAATTAAAAATTTCAAAACAAATAACGAATCGCGAAACCGCTTCGTTAGATAAGTATCTACAAGAAATTGGTCAGGTTTCTATGATTACGGCTGATGAAGAAGTAGAACTGGCCAAAAGAATTAAAGCTGGAGATCAGGAAGCACTGGAAAAACTCACAAAAGCAAATCTTCGATTTGTTGTTTCCGTTTCAAAACAATACCAAAATCAAGGATTAAGTTTACCGGATTTAATAAACGAAGGAAATCTTGGTTTAATTAAAGCTGCTCAAAGATTTGATGAAACGCGTGGTTTTAAATTTATTTCCTATGCTGTTTGGTGGATTCGTCAATCCATTTTACAAGCATTAGCAGAACAAGCTCGCATAGTTCGTTTGCCATTAAACAAAATTGGCTCAATTAATAAAATTAATAAAGCATTTTCACAATTAGAACAAGAGTTTGAAAGAGAACCAAGTGCAAAAGAAATTGCTGACTTGCTTGAAATGAGCGAACAAGACGTAAAAGATGCTATGAAAAATAATGGTCGCCATGTTTCAATGGACGCACCATTAGTTTCAGGTGATGATGACAGTAGTAATATGTATGAAGTTTTACCGAACGATTCATTGCCGGGTCCTGAAAATGAACTCTACAAAGAATCGTTACGTAAAGAAATTGAAAGAGCTTTAAAAACATTATCGCCACGTGAAGCTGATGTAGTTCGTTTGTATTTTGGTTTAAATGGTCAACATCCTTTAACTTTAGAAGAAATAGGTGAAAAATTTGACTTAACTCGTGAACGAGTAAGACAAATTAAAGAAAAGGCAATAAGAAGATTAAAGCATGCTAGTAAAAGTAAATTACTTAAATCATATTTAGGTTAATATTGAGAAGGCGTAGTAATTACGCCTTTTTAAACAATAATTCTATTTAACATAATATAAATTATAGGAAAAAACGCATTTGTTATTTATTCAAGTGTTTAACGCGTTTGTCAACTATAATGTAATATTATGTCTCCACTTCGTTTCGCCCTGACGGGTAAATAGAACACACATACCAACGCTTCTTTTAATTAGCTTCGCTGAATCACTTCGTTTATTTCTTATATTCAAGGTAATTCTCCGTAAATTTAAAAATACGCATTTCTCAGGAAGTTTAGATTTTAAGCGGTATATCATTTTGTCCTATAATTAGCCATTATGTGTAAATAGCCGCACATGCCTTTATTTTTTAAATAATTTATTCTTTTGCCCTCGCTCAAAAAAAATTATGTGGTAGTTCACTTGCATACAAAAAATGCTATTTGCCTTAATAAGGCTTTATTTCGCATTTTTCTATGCTGCGTTCACTGGCTTGTTTGATTTGTTCGTTTTTGCCTTGATGCAAAAAGAACCAAAAAAAATCAAGAAAGAATTGCGTAGCAATCACGAATACTAATAAAAAACAATAAAATAGCATGAGTAAATATGCTATCCACGCTCTCTTGGTTTTCTTAACGGCTTTCGCATTACGGCTGCTACAGCCTAAAAACCAATTCACGCCAACACAAGCCCGCATTTCTTTCCTGCCAACGCTCTTGAAATCCTGCTAATAATTATGTTAAATAGAAAATTTTAAAGTGTTTACTTAGCAATAACTAGTTTACCAGATTGCACGAAACTATTATTAAGAGATATTGTGTAAAAGTAAATTCCTGATGATATTTTACTTACATCAACATTGCTGTTATTAGCTGCACTTTGCTCAGTAATAACAGGTCTTCCCATGGTATCATATAAAATGAATTCTATATGATTGTAACCTACTATATCAGTTTGTATTGTTATATATGAATGGGCAGGATTAGGATACAGATGAAAATTACTATTATCCATATCTGTATTTTCAGAAACGGAAAGTAAATGACAGCCGGGACTTACGCAACCCATAGAGTCTGTTTTTATAAGGTAAATATACGTTGGTTCGTTTTCTTTAAATGTATATCCAGCAACTATTAATCCTCCGTCTGAACAAGCACTAATTGAATTACCCAAACTAGCAGAATTTGGGAATGGGTTCATGTTATAATCTCTTCTCCAAAGGCTGTCCAAATCCTCATTAAATGCTATTATACGTACAGAACCAGAATACTCAGTGTTATTATTGTAATTAAATTCGTATGCACCATTTGCAACCAGATAAAAGGTGTTGTTTATTTTACATAGCCCTGTTGCAAAAAACTCAACATGTTCGGGCATAAAAGTTTTAAATCCTAGTTGATTGCCATTATCCTCTACTTTTAACAATAGTAAAAATAGACCAATTTGAGGGTGAGCGGCATACCCTACAACAAAGATATTTGTATTGTGTTCTATTAAATCATAGCCTCTAGAACCTGATGCATTTGGGGGTTGTGGAGGATAGAATTCATAAAATTTTAGCCAAAGCGAATCTCCTGTTGCACTTATTTTTTGAATAAACAAATCTTCTTGAGGGTGTATATTACCCTCTGCTGAACCTGTAATAAGATAACCCCCATCGTAAGATTCGATAACAGCAAAAGCGTTTTCAATATTTAAAGGGTCGGGGTGTCCCCAATGCTTTGTCCAAAGCGTATCGCCATTAGAATCGGTTTTTACTATGTATACATCCATATAATTGGTTTGATTCCACGAGTTGCTTGCTCCAACAGCTATATAGCCCCCATCTGAACATAAAGCAACATCGTTAAAGAGATCTCTTTTATTCCCTCCATAGTATTTTCTCCAAAGCGTATCGCCCTGAGGAGTTACTTTCATTAAAAAAGCTTGAAAATCTGTTAATCCATAATCCCATGTGGTTCCCGCCATCAATAAATTTTCATCGGGAAGCTTTAATATAGAATTACAAAATGTTTCAGCAACAGGATTCGGATTCATCGTGCCATAATATACTTTATCTTCTACATTACCCAATGAATCTGTTTTTACATATACGCCATTTGAAACATAAAACCATATATGTTGTACTCCGGCAATGGCAAAACCACCGTCAGCTAATTGTACAACAGAATTCGCCTTTTCAGTATAAAGATTGTTGTGAGGTATTTTTTTCTCAAAAGTAATTTGCGCCAATAAAGATGGTGTGAAGGGAAATATAACCAAGAAAAGGAGGGTTAGAGTACGCATAGTTTTTACTTTTTAATTACTATTTTGCTTTGGCCTATAATATTCATATCTGAATAGATACAAACAAAATATACCCCATTTTCTAAGGTAGAAACATCAAGTTGCATATTGGTTAAATTAAAATATGCATTAGCCGTAACATCTTTCCCTGATATATCATATACTAAAACACTTAATAAATTGTATTTGATGTTTTCGTTTAGTTGAATAAGAACATTACCTGAAGTAGGATTTGGAAATAGAAGCATAGCCTTCTTTTCTAACTGTTCTTCTTGTATGCTTGTTATAATCTGACAACGCAATTTCATCCCATACGCCTCATTGTATGAGGCGAAAAAATCTATACATTCGTAGGCTATGCTTTCGCCTATTGGCGTTAACCATTGTTGTGGAGAAAGGATTTTGTGAGACCAAACCCAAGAGCCGTAAGATAAGGGAGAGGTTGCAATGGTAGGATTACCATCCCAAACATTACAAATTGACTGTAACCAAATATTATAAGGCAAGTTATTACTAATATAATTAAAAATAACCACAGAGTCTCCAATATTTACATGTATAGTTGTATCGGGGTAAACCCCTAAGCTATCAGCTTTATAGCTTATAGTATCAATATTAAAAATATGAATATTTTGTGCATTAAGCTCATTGCTTAACGTACAGAAACCTACATAACTAATTATTACCGATAATAGTATTTTCTTGGCGCGTATCATTGTTTTCAGGTTTAAAATTGCCTAAATGCTTTACCCTAAATAAGCATTTAAAAGGATTTATTTTAGTTTTGAATTACAATTTTTTCTAAAAAAATAATTTCTTCACTATTGGAAATGTGCAGCAGATATATTCCGTTTTGCCATTTTGAAACGTCTATAGAAGATATATTATCCGAAGCAAATGTAGTTTTATATACCTCCTGCCCTATTTGATTATATATTTGAACAACAACATTTGTATTTAACGCTGATGGCAACTCTATGAACAATTTACTATTTGCCGGATTAGGATATATTTTGATAAATTGTATGTTTTCTTGTTGGATATTGGATTGCTGATTGGACAAACGGAGGCCACTTCCAGTAGGTTCAAGAGGTTCAATAATTTCAGCAAAAGATAAGGCAAAGGCCATATCCAGTAAGGCTTCCATATTGACACAATTTTTTCGGTCATCGGGGTCATAGGCAATAGTTTCTACTCTTTCTTTTGTTGTAGAGTCTGTTTTTATGGGAACACAAGAAGACGGGGCGTTTCTGAGTTCCCATAATATTTCCTGTATTTTACAAAAATTATCGTAGCCGCGTTCTTGTATTATTTGCTGTTTGGTAGCTTCTAAACTGGCAGAATCTACTTTTATTTGGTAAGCAAAACACAATAAATCTTTTGCGTCCGGTCTGTTTTCCTCTTTTAGAATCTCTATAACAGTATCAATGGGATTAATAACTACGGTATCGTTTAAATAAACTCGAATTAAGTCATCTACATAGAATGTTCTTTCCGTTTCTAAATAGTTAATTTCATTTTGCAAGAGTTCCATAGCTGAAACACCTGATTGCACTGAATGGATTTGATTTTTTATTCCTGGTGGCAAAACTAAATTTGAGTACGCTTCTCTTACAGTTGGAGTTAAAGGTGAATTAGCAATCAAAATATTTTTAAGATGTCCAGCAGGCACCCCTGTTTTAGCAATATATGCAAGTAATACCTCTTGAGATAAATAGGGCGAATACTGCATTAGTAAATTATATAGATTTCCTGCGTTGATATTGCTGTTTACAACATTTAAAAGGGATAAAGTGTTACCACCGTCAATATGTTGAATCTTTTCATTTATTTGATTTCTTAAATGTACTATCAAACTATATATCTCTGATTTTGTTAATACATTAATTTTACTTGGACAAGATGCTATATTATTTTGATTATAAATAACTTGACAATCTATTGGTAAAATAACCGTTGAATTATAGTATTGAGGAGTTGTATTAATATCTGAGTGGTGATAATAACTTAAAGGGGCAACATTATTATTGGTAGCAAAATCATTTTGTGGGTCGAACGTATTGTGACTAAAACGGTTACCTGCCGGTGTTGTTGTATTTAACCAAAACCCTTGTTGGTAAGCAATTCGTCCAGAAGTATAAGACAAATCTGCCTGATGAACATCATCGTAAAAGTAATTGCATTTCCAGCCTAAACCGACATTGTTTGGATAAGGATTATAAATTAAAGGGGAACTGTTAATTTGCTGTGACTGCCCCCCTATTTTAATATTATGGAAAGTATTTCTATAAATTTCATTATCGCTTACTCCTGAATTATTTACAATTATTCCGTAGGTATTTGCAGGCCCGGACACATTGATATCGTTATAGTCGGTAAAATTATTGGCTTCAACTTTGTATCCCGTACAATTATTCAGGTAAAGACCGTAAGCATCAATAATTGAATTGGGCAATGCTGCTTTGTATATTTGAAAATTATTTTCTGTAACCGTACTAAAATTAGCAGCAGCAAGGTAAATACTTCTATGAATATTGGTAAAATTACTTCTGTTACAGGTTACTGGTTTGAGGCTATTACTATTAATAACATATATTCCGAAACGCAAATTTGTAAAAGTGCTTGGATCATAATTTGTATTACATGGGAAAATTTGGCAATGGGCATTTACAAAAAGAGTAGCGTTTAAAACATAAATTCCAAATCCCCAGTTAGATAAGGAAAACAACTGAGGCTGTGTGTTTTCAAAATCACAACCGTTAAACCGAATACCATCTGTTTCAGTAATCCATGCAAACCTATTGGGCACTC
Organism: Bacteroidia bacterium; assembly: GCA_046299555.1. Lineage (GTDB taxonomy): Bacteria > Bacteroidota > Bacteroidia > JACCXN01 > JACCXN01 > CALKJP01. The sequence goes on along the minus strand of JBKBHS010000002.1, from coordinate 133,284 downwards.
CTAAGAGAAGCTGTTGAGTGGTCTGGAAAGAACAGTTTGTAAAATAGCTTATATTGTTTATGTTTGTTCCATTAAGGTGATTTGTGTTTTGAAATTTATGAAAACGAACAGCTATTTGATTGTTTTTAAAATGACTGTTTGTAGCTTGTATTACACCTCCCGTATAGCTAAAATCAGTATTGGGATATAACCTTACCGCAGATGCCCCATTTTTGGCATGTTCAATAACTGAATTATTTTTTAGAACCAACCATCCCTGTTTACTGCTTGATGCAGGTAATTGTGGTTTGGTAGGGTCTCAATAAATCTGCACACCATTCCACATATCGCCTAAACCACATCTGCCATCATAAGTAAGAGTGGTGCCATCAAGTGTTAGCTTACCGCCTGGTAAGGTTGATGTACCTCTTTCTACAATCACGTTGGCATTAGGTGCAAAATGAAACACCATGCCTTGTATAGTAATATTAGACCCAGCCGGAATGGTAATATTATCCTTTATGTAAACAGTATTACTCGTTCCGTTATTAATTGGATTTGAAGTACTTGTCCATATTTGAATACCTGTTTGTGCGGTATATGAAAATTTATCGAAATTTATGAGAGACTGGCAACATTCTAATGTGTTGTTTTGATACTTTGCGTCATAATCTTCTCCGTCAATCTGATCGGGAAGTGTATATACCATTTGAATGGTTTGTGCCTGATGCCTGATAACAGCATTTGTATTAAAACTTACAAAATTGCCAAAAAAGGTGTTTGTGCTAACATCAATGTATCCCAATACATTTGAGTTTTGTGCTGCATAAATATGTTCTGCTGCATTACCGGGGAAATAACGTCTTTCTAATTGGGAATTGCCATAAGATGGACTATTTGTTCCCGGAATTACATTAGTAACAACCCCTGTTGCTATAGTTAAGCGTCTTATACCTCCGTTTCTTTCTCCGAAATACAAAAAGGCATTATCCGCAGAAAATTCAATACCTGTATATTGCCCGGAAGCTAAATTTGTCGGATTAAAGGAACTTACGCCATTATTTCCCATTAAAGTGTTTAAATCGCCTGTAGTAGGATTGATGTGTAAAATAGTTATGCCCGGAGAACTGGAGCTAAAACTTCCCCATTTCATGTTGCTGAATGCTAACATGGTTCCATCAGGAGAAATATCTGCCTCTGCAGGGTCTACCGTACCTGTATTAGATTGCCAAATAACAGTATTGCCACCAATACTGTTACTGCTAATATTAAATCTACGTACACTTGTTCTCAGATTGTTTCCTGCATTAGGATTAGGCTCTTGAGAAATAAAATACATAAATCTATTGTTTCCGGTCTCTTTGCTTATGGCAATTGCTGTTGTAAGCGGATTATAAGGCCCATTTTGGAATAGCAAAATGTTATTTTTACCAGGTGAAACTCCTCCCAAGCCATTGTTTAATGTCATATCTATTTCTGTATAAAAAATAGATGGTTGTGTAAATAATACAGAGCCGGGCGGTTGTGGCGGATTGTTTTGAGTTTCATTCATAACATGAACTACATAGTATTTAGTACAGCTACCGGGTACTGGCACTATAGCTACTTCCGAACCCATTTCGTTTAATGGATTATTCGGGCCATAACTAAATTGGGTAATAACATTCCCAAGCGCATTATAAATTGTATTGTCAATTACATTAAAGGCTAATTGTCCATCGTTTTTATAAATACCGTTGGCAGCACCCTTTGCATTGCTATTAGAAGAATTAATTGTATTAATTTGAGGTGTGGGAGATGAAAAATCAATTTCCCTCCCGTTCATATACCACTTTTTAAGTTGCTGGCTTTGTGCCGCTATTTTATCAATTAAACCAGTAAATAAAATGAAAACTATACATATCCAAATATGTGATGGTTTGCCAGAATAGTAATTAGTTTTTTTAATAAGCAACTTTATTTAAATTAAACATGAGATTCTCTATTTCAAATATATGCAAAAAATATTTTAATAAAACAAGCATGTTGATATTTTTTGTCCATCAACCCATTAATTCAATAAAACTAGCTTTAAGTAAGGCAAATTTGAATAACGAGGGCGTGCCCTCAAGGTCGGGCTATCCGCTTATACTCCTCGCCCCTATCGGGTCTGTGGGGTACCGCTTCTATCCCTCACGCAGCTTCAAAATAAGTAAAGCTAAAAATGCTTTACCCATTTTTTGCTAAAAGAAAGCGGTATGTAAGAGTTGTAAATTTGCTTTAAGTGAAGCACAAATTTTCAACCCTCACATGAATTTGTTTTAATAATTTTTTTTGCCTTTTTTAAAGAATTAATTCTTTTAAAACCGAAGCTATATTAACATAATGCAGTCCATTATAGGAATAAATAAATTTTATAAATACTTTAAATAATTGGTTTTAATTTTCTGATTCGTAGAAATTTATGAAATATAAAAAATGCATTGCTTTATTTAAAATTAAATAAAGCATATCATAAATTGTACTATTAAAAATCAAAGTGATATTCATGAATTATTCTATACATTTAAAAATCCCTTTTTTTGTATTGATAATTTATTTGAGTTGATTCATTTTGCTCCGGTAAATTCCAATAATAATTTTCGTCATCATCATCTTCGTTTTCTTCTTCTAATAAACTATACGTATCATCTTCAGGGCCTTGTTTTCTATAGTAATAAGCAAAAACCAATCCTGCTAAAAAACCCGCTAAATGACCTTCGAATGAAATTTGTACTTTCATGGGAAAAATACCCCAAACCATGCTACCATATAAGAAAACGATAAGCATAGAAACTATGGCAAGTGATTTATTTTTGCGAAATACCCCACTGAAAAATAAAAATGATGCAAAAGCGTATACCAAAGTACTGGCTCCAATATGATAGGATTCTCTTCCAAATATCCATAACCAAAAACCGGTAACCAGCCAAAGTAATGGAATAATTTGTGCAGCTATTTTTTTATAGAAATAAATGATTGCCAAACTCAAAAAAAATAGCGAAACCGAATTGTTTAATAAATGCGTCCAATCAGCATGAACAAAAGGATGTGTAATAATTCCAATTAATCCTTTAATTGATTTTGGATATACTCCCAAATAAGTTAAATGAATATGATTAATAGTTTCATATAGCTTTATGCTATACAAAAGCAAAGTCATTAGTAATGGAAATGCTATTAATTTGAGGAGCTGATATTTTTCTTTTGTTTTCAATAAATTACAAGTTACAAAATATATACCTGAATTATTTCATGCCAATAAGTCATTTGTATGTGAAATAATTGCAAATTTGTTGAAATGATTCAAGTATTAAAACAAAAACAATGGATATTGATATGCATAATTGGGCTAATAACCCGATTAATTATTCTGCCATATTCGCATGTAGTTGATCCTGATGTTTTTAGTAGAATTTTTATTTCCTTGGAATGGCTTGAAAAACCACATTTAATTAGTACTGCGGTATGGCCACCGCTACATTTTTACATCATGTCCTTTTTTTTGTGGCTTTTTCCGTTTGATGTATTAACTCCAAAATTGCTTCATATTGCTTTTGCTGTTGCAACAGCAATTCCAATGTATTATTTCATTAAAAACGAATTTAATGCTAAAGGCGCATTTTGGGCAACATTGTTTTATCAGCTTTCCCCTATTGTTTTTAGAAATAGTTTTCATGCATTGGCCGAAACTCCCTTTGTATTTTTTGTTGTATGTTCACTTTATTTTATTTCGGAGCTATTTAAGCATAAAGAGCAAATTACATATGCGATTTGGGCGGGTATTTTTTTAACAATAGCTTGCGGTATTCGCTACGAAGGTTGGGTATTTATAGGCTTTATTGGAATAGTAGTTTTAATTCGTTCCGGTTTTAAAAATGCATTTGTTTTTGGATTTTTTTCAATGATATTCCCACTCTACTGGATGATTGGAAATTATTTAGCCGAAGGCGATCCTCTATACAGTATAAATTCTGCCAATTACTGGAATACAGTAATGGAAGGTGTAAACGAACAAATTACTGATCTGGATCATAGAATGCGAGTTATGTTTTTCCCTTTTTCAGTTTTTCTATTTTTAACGCCCTTATTAAGTATAATTTCTGTTGTAACATTAATTGTTCAAACTTTAAAAAGAAACGTAACATGGAAACATCTTTTATGGAGCATTCCATTTATTGGAATTATGCTGATGTATATACAAAAAACATATGATGGCTCTCTATTAATGCATCATCGCTATTCGGCAATACCTTTACTTTTCTTAAGCCCTTATCTATCCTATTTTTTCTCAGATAAAATAGTACTTACAGAAAAGTTTAAAAAGATAATAGCTACACTTATTATTACTAGTGCAATTCCATTATCATTTTATCTGCATTTTATTCCTTTTGAAAAAGTTTTTTTCTTTTCACCAAAGTTAGAAGAAGCAATTTCTCAAATATTAGTTTCTAACTATCTTCAAACAGAAGCTGTACCTCATTTATATGATAAAAACGCCCATAAAATAAATGAAATACTTAATAAAGAATTAAAAAATACGGATGGTTTAATAATCGATTTTTGTGGATGGGAAGTATCTTCCTTTTTAGCCTTAGAGAGCAATTTACCACATCATCAAATATTATTAATGGAAGGTGCAAAAAACGGAATAAATTCACCTGAACAAATTGCTGAATTTATAAACAAGTATCCTGAAGGTATCTTGCTAATTCAAAACGAATCACGTATAGATGAATTGGTTAAAATTGAAGGGAATTGCCTCCAAATAAAAGATACACCTCACAGTATTTTTGTGAAAAAAATATTTAATGGCGATGGTCGTTATTTACTGCGTTATTCAAGCAATACCTTATGTAATACAGAAAGTAAAGACGAATATGAAGTTTTAAAAAATCTTGATTATTATCGTATGAAAATAAAAAACGATAAAATTTGGTTAAAAGATGTATGGAGAAAAGCTATGCATAGTAATATTAGTAGAGATGAAGCTATTACAAGAGATGCGCAGTGGATGCTTGAAAATGCAGAATAAACGATAAATTTGAAAACAAAAATTTAATTATGGAACAATTAAAATTGATAATTGAACAAGCCTGGGAAAACAGAGAATTATTAAAAGACTCAAAAACACAAGAAGCCATAAGAGAAGTAATAGAACTTTTAGATAAAGGGAAATTACGTGTAGCAGAACCTATTGGTGATAATTGGCAGGTAAACGAATGGGTAAAAAAGGCTGTGGTACTATACTTTCCAATTCAAAAAATGGAGACAATTGAAGTAGGCCCATTTGAATTTCATGATAAAATGCTACTTAAAAGAAATTACGAACAGTTAGGCGTGCGCGTTGTACCTCATGCTGTTGCAAGATATGGAGCTTTTTTGGCAAAAGGAGTTATCATGATGCCATCGTATGTAAACATTGGAGCCTATGTTGATAGCGGTACTATGGTAGATACATGGGCAACGGTTGGCTCTTGCGCACAAATTGGCAAAGATGTACACTTAAGTGGTGGTGTAGGTATTGGTGGTGTTTTGGAACCTTTACAAGCAGCTCCTGTAATTGTTGAAGATGGTTGTTTTATTGGTTCACGTTGTATTGTGGTAGAAGGCGTAAGAATAAAAAAAGAAGCCGTATTAGGAGCAAATGTTGTATTAACAAAATCAACAAAAATTATTGATGTTAGCCAAGAAAAGCCTATTGAATATATTGGTGAAGTTCCTGAACGTTCGGTTGTTATTCCGGGTTCTTATACCAAAAAATTTCCTGCTGGAGAATATCAGGTTCCCTGCGCATTAATAATTGGTAAACGCAAAGCGAGCACTGATTTAAAAACTTCGTTAAACGATGCTTTACGCGAATATAATGTAGCTGTATAATGGATTTTTTAAGCATTCGCTGGATTGATATATTAGATATTTTACTAGTAGCCTATCTACTCTATCAGTTATATAGATTAGTTAGAGAAACTGTTGCTATAAACATACTATTTGGTATGCTTTTATTATATGTGCTATGGCTCATTGTTCGATTATTTGACATGAAGTTATTAAGCACAATTCTCGGGCAGTTTATTGGTTTAGGTGCTATAGCATTGATAATTGTTTTTCAACAAGAATTAAGACGCTTTTTAATTTATTTAGGTTCAGCCGGAATTTTTGAAAAAGGAGGAATTTGGAATAAATTAAATTCAATACTAAATCCAAAGAATAAAAGGCAAATAACCAATTTAGATGTTTTGGTTAAAGCATGCAACGATATGGCAAGTACACAAACTGGAGCATTAATTGTAATAAGTAAAAAAAATGATTTAAAATTTTATATCAATACGGGAGATATTTTAGAAGCCAGATTAACCAAGCGATTGATAGAAAGTATATTTTTCAAAAATAGTCCCTTACATGATGGAGCAATTATCATAACAGGGAATAAAATAAGAGCTGCCCGATGTATTTTACCGGTAACCGAAAATCCTGATTTTCCTGCACATTTAGGCATGCGACACAGAGCAGCTGTTGGAATTACAGAAGTAAGTGATGCTGCAGCTATTGTTGTATCGGAACAAACGGGAACAATTTCATTTGTTAGCAAAGGAATTATTCATCCCAATTTAAGTTCCAACCAACTAAAAGATATGTTAGAAAAATATCTTTACGAATAAGCGTAATCGCTCAAGTATTCAAAGTCTTTACACAACTTACCATCTTTACAAATACTTGCTCTTTCGATAATTTTTAATGAATCATTTCCTAATAAATAAGGTAATACTCTATCAATTAAATCATTGCCAAAATCTTCACTTGCATCTCGTGGTAACTCGCATGGTAAGTTATCTACAGCCATTACGGTTATTGTTTTTGAAGAAAATGGAATATCTTCCTTTTCTGTTTCTGGATTATATCCGTAAAATGGCTCTTTTATGCTCGAAGCCCGAATGGTAGTTGGCACAGAACCATTAATATCGCATGTAATATCAGCCACTACACTAATTCTGAAATCCGGTTTTTTCATGTCGGCTTTTGTAAATAAACGAGGCGAACGCGGATCCCAAAAATGTGCAGAAATATATAAATCAGTTACTTTTGTATAGGCATCAAAAATGGAATGATAATTTTCAGGATGAGCATAAAAATCTTTTAAATCCCAGCTATCTTCATCATTTTTCTTAATATAGTCTTTTGCATGCAACTGACAATATACAGGCTCGCGATAATGACAATTTAAGAATTCATAAGGTGTTACTTTTCTAATTTTTAATGAACTGAGGGTTTCAATTACTCCGTTGGCTACTCTCCCACCCCCTGTTAAGCATATTTTTATATTTGGAAGTTTTACTCGTTTTAATTCTTCTTCCATTTCAGCCCTATCTCTGCATAAATGAGCCGGTTTTAAGTGGAATAAGTCGTATTTTTTACCATAACCAAGAATTCCGTTATACGCTCCAACTACTCCTGCATAACGACCAAATCCAATTATTCTATTTCCTTCTGTATCTTTCATGCATTCATAATCTATCATATGAATTTTCTTTTCAATAAGTGCATGCATAAGATTTCTATTATGCTCTTGCTTTTTAATTGTATGAGAAAAAAACAAATATTTTTTACCCGGTATGAGTAAGTTTGGTGGTACCTCTTTAACTCCCATTAAAATATCGCAATGACTTAAATCTTCAACTACATTAAGTCCAAATGAGCGATATTCATCATCAGTATAGCATCTAATACTACTTGTTTGTATATAAATTTCTAAATTATCATACATCCTTAATAATTCGCTACATTGTCGAGGAGTAAGAGGTACACGCATATCGGGTGGAGATTTTTCTTCTCTTAAAATTCCAAGTTTGATGGTTTTCATAGCTGGTATTTTTTTTTGACAAATTTACATAAAGAAGCTGCCATTTACTTAACTTTGCATAGTTTTTGCTAACAAATATTTACGTTTTTTGAAATATTGGGGCCGACAGGTTTTGACAGCAAGATGAATAAATTGGTAAGCATGCCGAGCGTTGTGGAAGTAGCTCGATAATATCAATCCTCAAAACTATAACTGGCGAAGAAACTTACGCCATGGCTGCTTAATACCAGGTATTAAGCGCCTTTGCCCACTAAAAAGCTTCTCTTATCAGCGTTTTAGTTAAGGGCATCGTAAACGATAAGATTGCATTAACTTGCTGCGGGTTAAATGCAATAGTAGCAGCTAAGCTTGAATTTGGACTGACCATAATCCTGATTCAAGTCGAAAATTAATTATGGTCTAAGCATGTAGAAAGCCTCTTTGTTCCTTGTTTGGACGAGGGTTCGAATCCCTCCGGCTCCACTTTTATTATTTCTTTTTAATTCAATTATCAACTTTAATTTTGTGTTTAAACATCAAATAAATATTTTAACTTTTAAATAATTTCATCGATTTAGTTTACCTTAAATATCTTCAAAAAGTATTATTTAGTCCATAATCATAAATAAAACCCTTTTCAGGTTAAATTATCCTTATTTTTGCGTTTTGCATTTACGACCTATATGTTCAACAAAATTTATTGGCTTTTAGTCATTTATTTACTATTAATAGTATCTTCTTTTGCTCAAGACAGATATCGTATCTCGGTTAATTTAAATCAAGTAATTAACGATAAGGTAAAGGTTACAATGTATACACCGAGCATAAAAGAAGACAAAGCCACCTATATAATGCCAACCGTTATTCCGGGTTCTTATTCCATAAAAGATTATGGTCGATTTATTGAAAAATTTACAGCCTACGATGTAAAAGGTAAAAAAATGAAGGTAAAGCAAACAGATATTAACACCTTTGATATATATAACGCAAAATATCTAAATAGAATAGAGTACTACGTAAATGATACATGGGATGAAAAAGATGAAAAAAATTATGTATTTCAACCCGGAGGAACCAATATTGAAGCCGGAAAAAATTTTGTAATAAACCATCAAGGATTTTGGGGCTATTTTGAGAATTACAAAATGTATGGTTACGAAATAACCGTTGAAAAACCTCAAGGATTTTACGGTACAACTTATTTAAATAAAAAAATTCTTCCTGAAAATAAAGACCTGATTCTTGCCCCCAATTATGTAAAACTGGTAGATAATCCGGTAATGTATTGCATACCCGATACAGTAAGCTTTTACAGCGGTAAAACCAAAGTAATGGTATCAGTATATTCGCAAACAGGTATAGTAAAAGCTGAAAAAATAAAAGAATACATTAAACCTCTTGCCAGAGCTCTTACTAATTTTTTTGGTGAAATGCCGGTAGATGAATACTACTTTATCATGTATTTTACCGAATACAAAAAATCCGACATTACCCGCTATGGTGGATTTGGTGCATTAGAACATTCTTATTCATCGTTTTATTTTCTGCCCGAAATTGGAATCGAAGAACGCTTAAAATCTCTAGTATTAAGCATTGCTTCACATGAATTTTTACATATTCTAACTCCATTAAATCTGCATAGCGAAGAAATTGGAAATTTCGATTTCAAAAATCCTAAAATGTCGCAACATTTATGGTTGTACGAAGGGGTAACAGAATATTTTGCTCATTTAGTGCAATTGCAAAATAAGTTAATTGACGAAAATACATTTATTGAAGCAATAAGAGACAAAATGATACAAGCCGATAGTTATGCAAATGTATCGTTTACCGAAATGAGTAAAAATATTTTAAAAGACCCTTATAAAGACATGTATTTAAATGTATATAATAAAGGTGCGTTACTTGCTTTTTTTCTGGATATAAGAATTATTGAATTAACCAATGGTGAAAAAAATTTAAGAGACGTAATTATGGAGCTTATTAAAAAATATGGACCTGAAAAACCCTTTAATGATAGTACTTTTATTGAAGAATTTATAGCTCACTCCCACCCTTTTATAAGAGGATTTTTTGAGCGATATATAGAAGGCGACACTCCTTTACCTTATAAAGAATTTTGTGAAAAAATTGGTTGGGCTTACAGAGCTTCAAGAACCGATTCGCTTCTAACATTTGGAGATATATTATTTACATTCGATAGTCGTTATGGCGGTTTTAAAGTAACACAAACAAAAGCCAATGATAACGTGTTTGAACTTAAAGAAGGTGATAGAATTTTAAAAGTGAATGGAATACCCTTAAACACTCAAAACTATATAGAACTGCTAACTCCCATTGTTGAAACTCGAGGCAATTTTCCAATAACTATAACATATCAACGTAAAAATAAAATAATGGAACGCACCGAATATCCCAAAAAAATAGGTATTACATTTAAACATTTAATTCAAGAAATGGAATATATTTCACCTGAAACACAAATAATTAAACAAAAAATATATAACCAATAAGTAATTTTATCGTTGATTATTGTACGCTATATATTAAATCTTATTTGTGTTTTTGGAATTTATTTTTCCCTTTTTGCTGATAATCCCAAAAAAGAAGCAATTGCTGTTAGAACATCAATAGTTCCTAAATTAGATGGCATACCCAATGAAGTTTGTTGGGATGCAGCCCCTGCTCTTGTCGGTTTTACTCAGCGACAAATAAATACAGGCCAACCTGCTACACAACATACAGAGGTTAAATTATTGTATGATGATGTAGCGCTGTACGTAGGTGCTATTTTGTATGATGTAGCCCATGATTCTATCCTACGAGAAGTTGGAGAAAGAGATTTACCAAATACCAATAGCGATCAGTTTGGAATTTATCTCGATACCTACAATGATGCCATAAATGCATTTGGATTTATTGTAAATGCTGCCGGTGTGCAAACGGATATTCGCTACTCTGCCAATGGTGAAGATTATTTATGGAATGCCGTTTGGGACAGCAAAGTAAAAATTGAAGGAAACAATTGGTACGTTGAATTAAAGATACCTTTTAGTGCCATACGCTTTGCTGATGTTCCGGTTCAAACATGGGGCGTAAATTTTATGCGCGGCATTCGCAGACACAGAGAAATTAGTTACTGGAATTTTGTTGACCCTGCTAACGAAGGTTTTGTAAATCAATTTGGTATTTTAAAAGGAATAGAAAATATTGTTTCACCTATACGTTTATCGCTCACGCCCTATGTTTCATACTATGCCGACCATTACAAAACCAATAACGGTTCCACTGTAAACAGCACCTTTAATGCAGGAACGGATTTGAAATATGGAATTAACGAAAGTTTTACTTTGGATATGACATTAGTTCCGGATTTCGGTCAAGTACAATCTGATAATTTGGTATTAAATCTTTCTCCATTTGAAGTTCAGTTTAATGATTTCAGACCTTTTTTTACCGAAGGAACAGAATTATTTAATCGTGGAGGATTGTTTTATTCAAGGCGTGTTGGAGGAACTCCTAAAAACTATTACACGGTTTACGAACAACTAAATGAAAATGAAAAAATTGTTTCTAATCCATCAACCAGTCAATTAATCAATGCATCCAAAATTTCCGGTCGTACCAGAAAAGGTTTGGGAGTTGGTATTTTTAATGCCACTACTAATAAAACCTTTGCTGTTGCCGAAAATAATAATGGAGAAAAAAGAAATATTTTAACTGACCCATTAACGAATTACAATGTATTTGTTTTAGATCAATCGTTTAAAAACAATTCTTATTTCAGTGTTGTAAACACCAATGTAATGCGCGAAGGAAGTTTTTACGATGCCAATGTGAGTGCTACACAATTTAAAATTGCGGACCAGTCAAATTCCTTTGCCTTTACCGGATTTGGAGCAGTAAGCCAGCTTTACCATCCTGATAAGCCTGTTGATTTAGGACATAATTTTAGAATTAATGCAGGAAAAATTAGCGGACAAAATCAATATGGAATAAATATTCGTCAATTAAGCGACCGTTACAATCCGCGCGATTTAGGTTTCTTATTAAACAATAATACCACCGATTACGAAGGATATTATTCTTACAATATTTTCCGCCCATTCTGGAAACTAAACAATATTTACAATACCATTAGAGTAACATACTCTCGCTTGTATGTGCCTGATAAGTTTCAAAATTTAACTATCAACTTAAGCAGCAACACAACTATTACGCGTTATTTCTTTAGCATGGGAATAAACGCCAATGCACGCCCAATAGAGAGTTATGATTTTTTTGAACCACGAGTAAGAGGCAGATTTTATACACTTCCAAAATATTTGGGTGGTGGATACTGGTATTCGTCCGACTATCGTAAAAAGTTTGCATTAGATGGAAACTTCAACTACCGCAGTTACGATAGAAATGGCCGTAATGATTTTTCGTATCGTATAGCTCCCAGAATTAGAGCTACTGATAAAATACTTTTAATTCATGAATACTTTGAAGAATTTAGAACCAATGACGAAGGTGTGGCATTAAATCCCAATGGAAGTATTATTTTAAATAATGATACGAGTATTTTTGGTATCAGAAATGTACACACTATTTCCAATACATTTAATTTTCGTTATTCCATGACAAACAGAATGGCACTTACCTTCCGCTTAAGACATTATTGGTCAAAAGCAGTATATAAAGAATTTAAAAATTTAGGATTAGATGGTAATTTGTATGATACCGATTACAAAGGAAACAGTAATTTAAACTTCAATGCATTTACCATTGATATGGTGTATGTTTGGAACTTTACACCGGGCAGCGAAATGAGAATAGTTTGGAAAAATACAATCACTGATTTATCACAACTTACAGGATATAGTTATATAGAAAACTTTGAAAACACTATTGAAGGACCACAGTTAAACAGTATATCCATTAAGGTTTTATATTTTTTAGATTACCTGATGTTAAAACCTCATAAAAAACACGCGTAATGTTTAAAAAGAAAATAATCTGGCATAAAGTTTTTGAATCAGAACAACAAGGTTTTGAAGTAATACCAGATAATGGTTCTATTGAAGTAATTGTAGGTAAACGAAGATTTTGCATGGCACGATACAAAGGTGAATTTTACGCCATGGATAATCGTTGTCCACATCAGGGAGCTCCATTAAGCGGAGGAAAATGCAATGAAAACGGAGCTATTGAATGTCCTTGGCATAAATATCCCTTCGATTTAAAAACAGGCAGATATACACTTGGTGCAGGCGATTGTGTAGAAACTTACCCTATTGAAAAAAGAACTGACGGAATTTATATCGGAATAAAAGATTGGAGCTGGAATATCTTTTAATAAAAAAGCCCTGACTTTTTAAGCATGACTTTTTTATTTGCTTTAATATTGAATTTATTTATTCGTTTGACATAAACATTTCCATCACAGCTTGACTAACTCCGGTTGTTGAAAACCCGCCATCGTGAAATAAATTTTGCATGGTAACATATCTTGTGTAATCCGAAAACATTACCACACAATAATCAGCACAAGCTTCGGCCGGTGCATTTCCTAATGGCGACATTTTATCGGCATAATTATAAAATGCATCAAAACCTTTTATTCCAGAACCGGCTGTAGTCATGGTTGGAGATTGTGAAATGGTATTTACTCTTACCTTTTTGGCTACCCCATAATGATAACCAAAACTACGAGCAATAGATTCTAACATGGCTTTGTTTTCGGCCATATCGTTGTAATCAGGAAATACACGCTGAGCAGCTATGTATGATAATGCCAATACAGAAGCCCATTCATTTAGCGCATCTAATTTTTTGGCTGTTTGTAAAACTTTATGAAACGATAAGGCTGAAATATCCATTCCCTTTTGCCAAAATTCATAATTTGTATCGGTGTAGTGTCTTCCTTTACGCACGTTTAATGACATGCCTATTGAGTGTAAAACAAAATCAATTTTACCCCCCAATTTTTCCATCGATTCGGTAAATAATTTTTCTAAATCTTCCAACGAAGTAGCATCAGCGGGAATAACTGTTGTATTGCATTTCTCAGCAAGTTTGTTTATTTCGCCCATTCGCAATGCAATTGGAGCGTTAGTTAAAGTAAAAGTTGCTCCCTCAGCATAAGCTTTTTCAGCTACTTTCCATGCAATAGAACGCTCATCTAATGCACCAAAAATAATTCCTCTTTTTCCTTTTAGTATCATGTTTCTTCGTTTTAAAAGTTTATCAAAAGTAATGAAATTTACAAACTCAATAAGCTTTTTGCATTTTGCAATGCAACATCGGTTATTTTATCTCCGCTAAGCATGTGGGCAATCTCCTCTACTCTCTCATCTTTACTTAATTGTTTAATAGATGAATGAGTAATATCTCCTTTATCTTGTTTATACACTTTTAAATGTACTTTTCCTTTGCTGGCTATTTGCGGCAAATGAGTTATTGTAATAACTTGCATATGCTTGGCCATTTCTTCCATTATACTGCCAATTTTATAAGCTATTTCGCCTGATACGCCTGTATCAATTTCATCAAAAATAATTGTTGGCAATGTTTTAACTTTAGCTAACATGGCCTTTAAAGAAAGCATTAAACGTGATAATTCGCCACCGGAAGCAACCTTGCCTAACTCTTTAGGTTCGCTGCCTTTATTAGCGCTAAATAAAAATTGAACACTATCCAATCCTGATTCATTTAATTTATCAAGCTTTTGGCAATTGATTTTTAAAACAGCATTGGGCATTCCAAGAGCAGACAATGTTTGAGAAACAGATTTTTCAATTTCTTGCAATTTGCTGTTTCTGCGTTTTGAAATTTCTTCCGCTTGTTGTAATAGTTCTTTTTCTGATTCTTGAATGGCACTTTCAAGTTTTGCAATTTCAGTATCCAATCCTGTTACAAATTGCAGTTTAGATTCCAACTCATTTTTAATCTGAATTAGTTCTTCAGCAGTTGCTACTCTATGTTTCTGTAATAAATGATGATAGGTATCTAATTTATCACTCAACATTTGAGCTTTTTCAGGGTCGGCTGTAATTGATTCTGAAGCTGCTGTTATTTCTCTTGAAAGCTCTTTTAATTCGATATAAAGCGATGTTACTCTGTCTGCTAGTTCCTTAGCCTGAGCATTATGCTTGGCAGCATTATTCAGTAAGTTTTTAATTTCAGCAAACTGATTTAAGGTATTAAGTTCCCCTTCTGATAAAATATTAGCTGCAGCAATTAAATTGGATTGTATTTCTTCTGCATTATTTAATGTTTCAAGCTCTTCTTCTGCGTTCTTTAATTCATCAGCGTTTATAGCTGCTTCTTCCAGTTCATTGTACAAAAAAGAATAGTAATCAAAATCTTTTTTCGATTGTTCTTCCTGAGCTTTCAGTTCTACTAATTGTTTTTGCAATGATTTGTATTGTGTAAATAGCTGCTGATATTCCGTTAATAATTTAACATTGTCAGCAACAGCATCTACCAATGAAAGCTGAAAGGATCCTGAATTGATTTCTAAGGTTTCGTGTTGCGAATGTATATCAATTAAATAATTTCCGAGTTCCTTTAAAACAGGTAAGGTAACTGGAGTATCATTAATAAATGCTCTTGAATTTCCGGCAGGATTAATTTCTCTTCGCACCACACACTCATCTGAATAATCTAAATCATTTGATTTAAAAAAAGATTTAAGCTTATAGCCTTTAATATCAAAGGTTACTTCAACCACACATTTTTGCTCTTTATCTCTTAAGGCTTGCGAATCTGCACGTTGTCCAATCACTAACCCCAATGCACCTAGAAGTATTGATTTACCAGCACCGGTTTCACCGGTAATTATGGTTAAGCCTTTTTGAAAATCAATTTCTAAAGACTCAATTAATGCATAATTTTTTACATATAGATGCGTAAGCATAAAGCATTAATAATGCTGACAAAAATAATCAAATATTCTGCTTATGCTAAATTAGAAAAGGCTTATTGACCTAGTTTTTTTAACATTTTAAAATGCAAAACGATCGCTTCTGAAAAAGACATATCGCCATGATAAGGAAGACCAAATTCTTTTGCCGTTTGCTTTACAATGGGTGCAATTTTAGGATAATGAACATGACACACTGTTGGAAATAAGTGGTGTTCAATTTGGTAGTTTAATCCACCAACATACCAGGTTAATAATTTATTTTTTTCGGAATAATTTGCGCTTGTCAACATTTGATGAGCAAACCAATTTTTTTCTACTACCCTATTTTCGTTTGGTAAAGGATACAAGGTTTGTTCTATAACATGAGCAGGTTGAAACACTAAAGCTAAAATTAAACCTGCTACAATGTGATATAATACATAGCCTAATAAAACTTGACCTACAGTTGCTTCCGAAAACAACATTGGAATACCTATCATATATGATAAATAAAAAATCTTGGTAATAATTACGTAAAATAATTCTTTACCAAAGGTTGTTTTTTGAGCTTTTAATAAGCCCATATCATTGTATTGTTTTAATCGGTTAAAATCTTTTACAATAATCCAGTTAAAAGACATTAAAGCGTAAAAAAAGATAGCATAAATATGCTGAAAACGATGAAACTTATACTTAGGAGCATGAGGCGAAAAACGGAGAACTTTGGCAGGGCTTATATCTTCATCTAATCCATGAACATTGGTATAGGTATGATGTAAAACATTGTGCTGAATACGCCAATTTAAAGCATGACCACCTACTAAATTTAATGACAAACACATTAAATCATTTATTTTTTGATTTCTTGAATATGCACCATGATTCGCATCATGCATCACTGATAAGCCAATTCCGGCTAAGCCAACTCCGGATATCATCCACATTAAGTAATACCAAAAAGTTCCGGTAAAAGTATCAGCTACTATAAAAGCATAAGGTATAAAATGTAAAGCAAACATGAAAAATGTTTTACTATACATTTCAAAATTTCCATCTTTTGAGATGTTGTTTTTTTTAAAATATTCGTCAACTCTTTGTTTTAAAGTTGCCGCAAATGCTGCTGTTTCTTTGTCAGCAAAGCGAACAGGATTGAATGTGCGCATTTATAGAATAATATTTTTATTTAAATAATTTAATTGATGTCAAATTTAAACATTATTGAACAGTTATTTAAACTATCATTAAATTTTAGCGTTGTTATCAAAAATAATTTTTTCTCATTATGTTAAAACCTGTTAAGTACAAAATAAAGTTTGAACATATAGGTTAATGTATTTGTTTAACTATAAAATTAAAAAACTATGAAATCATCTAAGAAAAATAAAGCAACAAAAGATCCGTCAGCATTGATTAAACTTCAAATTGATTATAAAACCGTAATTACTGTTTCGAGTAAAAAATCTGCTGAAAATTGGATGCAACGTTATCCCAATGCTAAAGTGATAAATTAATCGGGTAAACTCTCCAAAATTCAATTATACTAAGCCATGCAAAATATATTGCTTGTGCGAAAAATAATATGCCCCAAAAAAACGATGGGATATATGTCATTTTAGATAATAAAAAGGCATCGCCTGAACTCTTTGGCATTTTAATAGATAAATAAAATACTACCCATGCAGAATAAACCGATTCAGATAATGCAGCTGCACAAATTATTAATAATACATACTCCATTAGAATTTCGTTTTTAAAATAAATTAATGAACTTAATCCTGTAATACATAATAAAAGCCAAATAATTCCATAGCTGTTTCTAACCCATAAAACTAAGTTTAACAGCATTAATCCGATAATGAAATAAATTATAAAATAAAATTGATGTCGGCTTAATAAAATAAATAAAGCCCAAGCAGCAATAGATGCTATGGGATATCCTGAAATAACAACCAAAAAATTTAAAAAAGTATTTTGTGATTTGGTAAGTGCTTGTCCGGAAGTATCGGCATATAAATCAATACGTTCTACTTCACCATTGGTAATTAATGCTATGATTGCATGACCGGATTCATGAAGCAAGGTATTGAATACTCGAAGAAATTTTCCGATGTATGGGACTCTGCAAAACAATATTGCAGCTAAAAGTAATATGTATTGAATGATATTATCAGGCAAAAAATTAAAGCTTTATAATCCAATTATGCGTATCGGGAACTTCAGCTAATCGAATTTTATTTAGCTCTATTTTTACTTTATTAGAAAATTCGCGTGTTTCTATTGGAGGTAAAACATAATCTTTCCCTTTATAACCTATTAATGCAAAATGAGCAATGGTAGCTGCAGTACCCGTTCCAAAAGCATCTTTTAAACTTCCTTTTTCATGTGCTTCAATAACTTCGGCCACTGATACTCTTCGTTCTTCTACTTTCATTCCCCATTCTCTTGCTAAAGTTAATACACTATCGCGTGTAATACCTTCTAAAATGGTTGTACTTACTGCAGGAGTAATTAAGGTGTCATCTATAACAAACATTACATTCATAGTGCCAGATTCTTCAATGTATTTTTTTTCACGCGCATCCGTCCATATTAATTGATGATAACCTTTATCTTGAGCAAGTTTGGCAGGATACAATGAACGTGCATAATTTCCTGCAGCTTTTACAAATCCGATTCCTCCTTCAACGGCTCGAGTATAATAGTCTTCTACCAACACTTTAACCGGCTCAGTATAATATGCTCCTACAGGAGAAGTAATTATCATAAACTTATAATGCTCTGATGGACGAACTCCTAAAAATTCATCGGATGAAAACATAAATGGACGAATATATAATGCTGATCCTTCTGTATCAGGTACCCATTTGCTGTCAATATTAATTAACTCTTTAAGTCCTTCCATAAATAATTCTTCAGGCAATTCAGGCATACACATTCTAACAGCTGAACGATTTAAACGCTTAAAATTATCTAATGGCCTAAAAAGCATTATTTCTCCCTTTTTATTTTTATAGGCTTTCATTCCTTCAAAAATCGATTGACCGTAATGAATTACTGCGCTGGATGGACTAAATGGCATATTACCATATGGAACAATCTGAGGATTTACCCATTCTTTACCATTATATTCAACCACATACATGTGGTCAGAAAAAATTTTACCAAAAGGTATATTATTAAAATCAACTTGATTTATTCTGGATTCAGTAGATTTTCGGATGGATATTTTTTGAGTTGTACTTTCCATATATTTTCAGTTTTTTGTTCATAAATAAATGGACGATTGGTAAATATAATAATTCTGTTTTTGAATTTTTTTAAATATTGTCTTTCTTTAGACCAATCAACATAATTAAAGGATTAACACATAAACTCTTTTTAGGAATAGTGAATATTTAAAATAAAAAAGCCTGCCATTTGTGTTATAATGACAGGCTATGAAATTAAAAATTACATCTTATTTCAATTTTACCCAAAATAACATTATTCTTCCTCTTAAATTTCCTTTATCATCATAGATGGTCATAACAGGTGCTATTTTTTCAACTTTCTTTCTCATTTTCATGGTAGATTTATCAATTTCCCATGATTCTTTCATAATTAATGTTGTAACATCTTTTTTAGTTATTTTTACTGTATCAGTAATTTCAATGAATGAACCGGGTTTATTGGGATCTTCTTCAAATCGTTTTATAACATTATTTAAAATTTTATTTATTCCTTCTTCGTTCAACTTGTTTCCTTCGGTATCTATAATTTCTGCGTTTTTATCATTAATAAGTTCATCAAAAATCCAGTCTAAAATTGCAGGATCAGCTTGTTCTTCTATAGCAAGTTCTTCATTATCTCTGTTAATACTTACTTCTGTATAAACCGATTTTTCTTCTAAATCAGTTTTAAATTCTTCTTTGATTTCTGCATTATTACATGCCATTAAAATTACTGAAGAAATAAAGTAAATTGATTTTCTCATTATTATAATTTTTTTTTCAAATGTAAAAAATTAATTGAAGTTAAATCGGCAACCAACCAAAAATCTTCTTCCTTGTAAAGGGCCATAAGCATAAGACGTATCAAAATTTGGTCCGAAAGGATTTTGAGGATCAATAAGCGGACTTTCTTGCGTATAATCAAATAGATTTTTTACTCCCACATATAGTTCAATTTTTTTTGAAATAATTTTTGTTAATTGAATATTAGTTTGATTAAACCATTCTGATACTGTTGGCCTATCAAAAGGAGCCGGAAATTCAGGCAAATGAATTGGCCCTGTAATTCTTCCTGTAACATCTATATTTATATTTGCTGAATTTATTTTATATGAAAAGGAATATACAGCGGAAAATATGGGTGCAAATAATTGAGGGGTTTTAATTAATGCATCGTTCGAATCAGGCTCATTTTGATATACCTCCATAAAAGTTGCTCCAATAGTATACGAAAATGGAAATTTAAAATGCTGATTAAAATTTAATGCAAAGCCTCTGGAAATAGCATTACCTTTAAGATTATCGTATATAATTAATTGCGGATTGCTATCGTAATCAGGAATAACTTTATTTTTAAAGTAGGAATAAAAAATATCTCCATCAAAAGTACAAGAGCTCATGCCTATATTGAAAATATGATTAATATTAAAATTGATATTATATGATTCTTCAGGCTTCAATTGATTTTTAATGACCACTGTTCTGGCACCTGTTAAAGCAGCATGTTCTTCGGTAAATAAATTTACGGTTCTAAATCCTGTACCTGAGTTTAAACGCATAGTAGTGTATATACCGGGCTTGTATTTAAGATTTATTCTTGGAGAAAAAATTGCACCATGATAATTATGATAGTCTAATCTGGCTCCGCTAAGTAACATCCATTTTTCTGTTAATGCAAATTCATTCTGAATAAAAACTCCAGGTATATAAATATGTTCGGCTTTAGCTGTAGCAGGAGAATTATCGTCATAAAACTGATGTCGGAATGAAAGTCCACTTAATACATCATGCCTTGCTCCTACTTTTTTATTCCATACCAGATTTGAAAAAAATATTTGTTGTTCAGCATCATATAAAGTATTACCATAATAAGAATTTTGTTGATGATGATTATAGGAAACATCCCATCTTATATCTTCTTTTACAGGTAAGGTATAACTTGAAATAAATTCAATACGGTTGGTATATATTGATTCGCCATAAATACTATCACTGCCTCTATATTTCTTTTCCCACTCTCTTGTACCGCCAAATCTATCTTCAAAATAATACTTGGCTGATAGCATAAAGGTTTTGTTACTTTTTCTTTTAATATTCCATTTATTAAATAGTGATAAACGATTATTCAATGTTACATCAGAGAAATTATCATTATTTTCATCAATAAATTTTTGATTAAAGTAGTGATTGATACTAAGTGTTCCCTCAGCTCTTTTAGCTTTGAATGTATAAGCAATATCATTATTAAATTCTTGGTGTGAAGTAGCAAAAGAGTTAATAAACAAACGTGGCATATTTTCAGGACTTTTAGTAATAATATTAATTAATCCGCCAACTGCTTCAGTTCCATATAAGGTAGAAGAAGGACCTTTTATAATTTCTATTCGATCAATTATTGATGTAGCAATTCCATTTAATCCATAAACCGATGCAAGCGAACTCATAACAGGCATACCATCAATTAAGACTAAAGTATAAGGACCTTCCATTCCATTTATATGAATATCTGAGGTTCCACAAACACCACATGAAATCTGCTCCTGCACCCCATTAATTGTTTGCAACGCCTCCATAACATTATTAGTAGGATTTTTCTGCAAAAATTGTGAACTTATTACTTCAACTTTAACCGGAGATGCTGATACAAAATTTTCTTTCATAGTACCACTTATCACTACCGGATTTAATTCTGCTGCCATTGGTTTTAGTTCAAAATCAAGTCTTATTACTTTCCCATTTTCAGTTTTAATTTTTTTTCTGCCTTTTTCAAATCCGATTGCTGAAACAATAATTTCTATTTCTCCTTCCGGTAAATTTTTAAGTATATAATATCCATTTTCATTTGATGCAGTACCGGTTGTTGTTCCTTTAATACCAATATTGGCATATGGAACAGCATTGGAATGTGAAGTAATTTTACCTTCAATAATTGCAGATTGTGCAAATAAAACAAAGGGTAAAAGAATTAAATTAACTAAAATTATTTTTTTCATTAGACAACAAAAATATATTTTTTAGACATATCTAAATTATTTTTTATATTATTTTAATTTATTACTTTTGTAAGTATCAAAATAAAATTGATGCAATCATTTACAGAAGAAAATTATTTAAAAGCTATTTATATACTTAGTAGTTCAGAAAATCAATCTGTAAGCACAAATGCCATTGCCGAAAAGTTATCTACAAAAGCAAGTTCTGTTACTGATATGTTAAAAAAATTAGCAGAAAAAAAATTAATACGTTACGAAAAATATCAAGGTGCAGAGCTTACCGGTAAAGGGAAAAAAATAGCCATAAACATCATTCGAAAACATCGTTTATGGGAAGTTTTTCTTGTAAACCACTTAAACTTTAAATGGGATGAAGTACATGATATAGCCGAAGAATTGGAACATATCAACTCTGAAAAATTAATAGAACACTTAGATCGTTTTTTAAATTTTCCTCAGTTTGACCCGCACGGTGATCCTATACCGGATAAAGACGGAAAAATTTATCATCATAAAGAAGTATCGGTAAAAGATTTAAAAGTTGGTGAAAGTGGTATTATTGTTGGAGTTAAAGAACATCATCCTGATTTTTTACGTTATTTGGAAAATACTGATTTATTATTAGGGACTCATATTAAAGTTTTAAAAGTATTTGAGTGGGATAATTCCGTAAAGTTAAAGTGCGATAAAAAACAAGAAATTACAATTTCTGAAAAAGTAGCAGGTAATTTATACATCAAAAAAGTATTAAATAAATAATGTATGGTAGATTTACTGAAAGAATATTTTTCATCACTTAGTCCAATTCTCCAAGCATTTTCTGCCACCACATTTACCTGGTTAATAACAGCACTTGGAGCATCAAGTGTTTTCTTTTTTAAAACCATGAATCGAAGATTAATGGATGGTTTATTGGGTTTTACAGGAGGAGTAATGCTTGCTGCAAGCTACTGGTCACTGTTGGCACCAGCTATAGAAATGTCAGAAGGACATGCTATTGCCAGTTGGTTTCCAGCGGCTATTGGATTTTTAAGTGGAGCATTATTTTTATTTGTATTAGACAAATTTCTTCCTCATTTACATATCAATTTTGGCGAAGAAGAAAATGAAGGAATACAAACCAATTGGCATAGTACAACTTTATTGGTTTTAGCTATTACATTGCATAATATTCCTGAAGGATTAGCGGTAGGAGTTGCCTTTGGTGCTGTAGCTGCAGATTTACCTCACGCCAGCATGGGAGGAGCAATTGCACTTGCTATTGGAATTGCACTTCAAAATTTTCCGGAAGGAATAGCCGTTGCTATGCCATTAAGAAGAATGGGCTTAAGCCGTTTAAAAAGTTTCTGGTATGGTCAACTTTCTGCTATTGTTGAACCTGTTGCAGGTATTATTGGGGCATTAGCAGTTTTTTACATACAACCCATATTACCCTATGCATTGGCATTTGCTGCAGGGGCAATGATTTATGTGGTAATTGAAGAAGTTGTTCCCGAAACGCAAAGAGATAAAAACACCGATATTGCTACATTAGGATTAATTGCAGGATTTTTGGTAATGATGATGCTTGATGTTGGGCTAAGTTAAAACTTCTTCAAGCTTTATTATTGTTTCTCCTTGAAGTGTTGGAATAATTTTAGTTTTATCTAATTGTAAACAATATCGAATATCTTTTTTTAAATTTAGTTTAGCCATTCTTCTTCTATGTGATGAATTAGCTAAAAATTTATATGGATCATCCTTAGCCATTTCATATAAATAGCCTACTGATAGCGCTGAATCTGTTAATTCGTCATAAGCTTTTCGTTTAGTTAATTCGGTAATAACTGCGCCTGCAAATAAGGTATCTTCTAAATTAAATCTGTTTTTCCAACCTGAACATAATAATACCAAATCTTTATCTTGTTTTTCGAGCCAATTACAAATAGCAGAAATGTTTAAAAAGGAACCTATCACTACCTTATATGCATTACGCGCCACATCCACCGCTTGTGTACCATTTGTAGTTGTAAGAACAATTGTTTTATCTTTTACATGATCTCCCATGTAATCGTAAGGTGAATTTCCAAAGTCTGCCCAATCAAGTTTTATGGCATTTCTTTCAGCGCCAACTAAATAGCCTTTTTGTTTATAAGCATAGGCTTCATCAATTGTTGCTACAGGTATAAATTCTTTTACTCCATACTCAAAGGCTGTGCAAATAGCCGAAGTTGCTCGTAATATATCAATTACAACCACAACACTATCTTCTAATTCGCGATATGCATATAATGCCGGGCTAAATATTACTTCTATTCTTGGCATTTTTATTTTTTTATAAAAGGAATTTTAACAACTTTAGCTTTTATTCCTTTATCTCTTATTTGAATATAAATTTCTGTATTAGGATTGGCATAATCGGATTTAACGTATCCCATGCCAATTGCCTTGTTTAAACTTGGCGATTGTGTACCTGATGTTACAACACCAATTTTATTTCCTTGTGCATCTTTTATTTCGTATCCATGACGAGGAATACCTCTGTCAATCATTTCAAATCCTACTAATTTCCTTGTTACACCACTATTCTTCTGAGCTAAT
This sequence comes from Bacteroidia bacterium, assembly GCA_046299555.1. Classification (GTDB taxonomy): domain Bacteria; phylum Bacteroidota; class Bacteroidia; order JACCXN01; family JACCXN01; genus CALKJP01. The sequence continues at coordinate 108,774 of JBKBHS010000002.1, read as the reverse complement.
AATGCTTCGCTGTTGATAAACGGTTTTGTAAACTTGGTAATCCATCCTAATCCTGCTTCAATAGGGGAAGTAGTATCGTCTATATCGTTTCCGTATAAACAAAAACCCATCTCTAAACGCAGTGTATCTCGTGCACCTAATCCTATTGGTTTTATACCAAACTCTTTTCCTGCTTCAAAAATGGCATCCCATATTTTTTCGGCATATTCATTTTCAAAATAAATCTCAAATCCACCTGCTCCTGTATATCCGGTTGCAGAAACTAGTACATTATCAATTCCTGCAAATTTTCCTTTTTTAAATGTATAATATTGCATGCTTGATAAATCTATATCTGTTAATGGTTGCAATGCCTGAGCCGCTTTGGGACCTTGAATTGCCAATAAAGAGGTTTTATCAGAAATATCTTTCATTTCAACACCGAAGGAATTGTGCTGCGAAATCCATTTCCAGTCTTTTTCTATATTGGATGCATTTACCACTAACATATAGGTTTGAGCATCTATTCGATAAACTAATAAATCATCAACAATTCCGCCTTTATCGTTAGGCATACAAGAATATTGGACTTTTCCGTCCACTAATACTGACGCATCGTTTGATGTTACTCTTTGAATTAAATCAAGCGCTTTTTCACCTTTTAAAATAAATTCTCCCATATGTGAAACATCAAACACTCCTACTCCATTTCTAACTGTTAAGTGTTCTTCAACTATACCCGTATATTGAACCGGCATATTATATCCAGCAAATGGAACCATTTTAGCACCAAGCGAAATATGTTTATGTGTTAATGCAGTATTTTTCATTCGAAAATATTTTTATAAATGATTAGATGAAACTCGCATAATAAATTTTCATCATTTTTAAATTAACAAATCATACTCGTTTCATCATTTTATATTTTAGTTTACGAAACTACATATAGCAAAATGAATTTGCAAAAGACCATGAAGATTATTTAACTACTTTAATTTTTTCCTTTTTTAATTTTATTAATCGAAAGCCAAGATAGGCTCCTATTGTATAATCATTTCGTCTGAATTGGATTTTCTTAAGACTATATTGCATATAATCATAACTAGCATAAACACCTGTAAAGAAATACTTTGAATTAAAACCTACAGATGCTCTTGAACGACTGTTAAATGTAATATCTAAATTGCTTTTAGTTGAAAATGTTTTAAATCGCTGAGCCATAAATCCTGCACCTATTGTACTCAGCAATGAAAAATATGCTTTTCCTGCCACTAAAGTAAAAGCATATCCCGGCAAAAATGCATATGAAAAAGCAGTGTTGTATTTTAAAAACCCAAATTCTTCATAATTTAATTGTTGATTTAAAGGAATTAGACCTTCTTTATCTGCTAAAGATTGAAAGTTTAGCATATTTAAGTATATAAATGATGAAGCTGATTTTTTTTGAAACTCAGTATTATTAAAAGCTGCATTGTACGAATAACGATAAAAATTAGGTATCAAATACAAATTAATACCTGAATTTATAAAATTAGTACTTGCAGAATAAATTGAATTATTGCCCACACCGCCTGTAAAAGGATTGCCTGTTATTTCATTTCTGTAAAGCGAATTATAGTTTTGAAAATAGGCTTCGTAACCTATCCATGTTCTGTAAAAATTCAATCGAATGTCTGTTACATCTGTAGCTACCCATTCATTTTTATTAATGTAGGTTGAATTAGAGCCTAATGCAAATGAAAATCCAAGCCCATACAAACTAAATGCAACTCCCGTATATGTTGGAATATAAGCATTATAATTGGTTCGAATATTTGTGGTTACTGATTTGTCGAATGTTGAGATTTTAGATTCTCTTGGGCGCATACTGATATTTAGGCCTGTATTAATTATTATGGGTTTAATTAGCAAATTTGTACTAAAACGCCCTATTCGTGTTGTATCGATACCTGAAAAACATTGATTGGGTATGATTATATAAAAGGAAATTAAAAATACGATAATTCTATACGACATTTAAAATACTAATAAATATTAGAAAATTTTTTAAAATACTAAATTACCATAAATAAATATTGCATGCTTTAAAATTTTAAGAAGATAAAAATTAAATAATATTTTAAGATCAAAGAAACATAAAAAAAGCCGACCTACATTAGGCCGGCTTTAGCGGAGAGAGAGGGATTCGAACCCCCGGAACCTTTCGGTTCAACGGTTTTCAAGACCGCCGCAATCGACCACTCTGCCATCTCTCCGGGCGCAAAATTATAAGAAAAATAAATATCCGCTACATTTTTTTGTTTTTTTTACAAAAAATGCTGTTTATCACGCTATTGTTTTTTGTAATTTTACAGCATAGTAATTTTTAAAGAAACTTTCATATATTCATACTTGTTAAATTTTTCAATGAAACGCCACCTTTTCTTTCTGTTTACAATTTTAATTTCATTGCAGGTACTTGCTTTAAAACCTCAGGTATATTTTAATTACAGTACGTTTCACTTACCTAAACAAAATCCTTATGTTGAAATATATTTATCAGTAATTGGTAATTCAGTAAAATATAAATCTACTCAAAAAGGATATTCTAAAGCTGAACTTGAAATTACTATGCTATTTAAGCAAGCGGAAAAAATAGTTGATTTTAAAAAATATATACTTAATAGCCCTGAAACTCTTGATTCAATAAAAAATAAGCCCAACTTTATTGACCAGCAACGTTTTAGTTTGCCTAATGGAAACTATTTATTTGATTTACAAATAGTAGATTTAAATAATGTAAAAGACACTTTATTTTATAATGATTCCATTCAACTAAACTATACTGATAACGAAGTGCAAATTTCTGATATCTGTTTTATTGAATCATATACACCCACTATAAAGCCCAATATATTATCTAAAAGCGGTTATGATTTAGTTCCATATATTTCAAATTTTTATCCTCAAAGCGTATCAAAACTTATTTTTTATGTAGAAATATATAATACGCTGCAAGTATTAGGAGTAGATGAAAAATTCTTAGCCAGTTACTTTATAGAATCGGCAGAAACAGGTGTTAAATTATCAAATTTCAATTCATTTTCTCGAAAAAATAGTGCCGATGTAGTTGTATTGTTTTCTGAAATGCCTATAGACAAATTACCAACCGGAAATTATAGTCTTGCTATTGAAATTAAAAGCAAAACCAATGTTATACTTGCCGAAAAAAGAATTTATTTTCAGCGAGTAAACGCATCGGCAGAATTAAACTTAAATGATTTAGCCACCATAAACATTGAAAACACATTTGCTAATTTAATACCTCAGGATAGTATTGATGAATACATTCGTTGTTTAAGACCAATTTTAAGTCGTGCCGATCAAGTTTTTGCCGAAAATCAATTAAAAGGAGGAGAATTAAAGTTAAAACAACAATTTTTTTATAATTTCTGGAATACTAAGAGTCCTGCAGCTCCTGAATTAGCTTGGCTTCAATACAAAGAAGAAGTTTATAAAGTTCAAAAAGCGTACAGCACCAAAATTAAAAAAGGGTATGAAACCGACCGAGGAAGGATTTATTTAAAATATGGCCCACCTAATGCAATTTCACAGAGATATAACGAACCCAACGCATATCCTTATGAAATTTGGCATTATCACAAAATAGGTAATTTTACAAACAGACGCTTTGTGTTTTATAATCCCGACTTGGTAACCAACGATTTTCAGTTATTACATTCTGATATGTTTGGAGAAATACAAAATCCACGTTGGCAAGTTGAGCTAAATAAACGCAACACTGTTGTTTACGACCTTTATGATGAAAAGGCGGGTAAAAATCAATACGGCAGCGAAGCTGACGACTTATACACCATGCCTCGTTAAATCTTATTATTTAAGTAAACTTGGTTAGTTCATCACAAAAAATTGCAGTTGTTATATTAAACTGGAATGGTAAAAAACATTTACAAGAGTTTTTACCTTCTGTTGTTACGCATACACCTTCTTGCATTGATATTGTTGTAGCAGATAATGGTTCAACCGATGATTCAATTAAATTTGTAAAAGAAAATTTTCCTTCTATAATTATAACTAAAAACCCTAAGAATGGCGGTTTTGCAAAAGGGTATAATGATGCTTTAAAACAAATTAATGCTGATATTTATATATTATTAAATTCTGATGTTGAAGTTAGTAGTAATTGGATAGAACCATTAATAGAGCGATTAAATTCTAATGATTTAGTTGCTGCTTGTCAGCCTAAAATTTTATCGTATAAAGAAAAAAATAAATTTGAGCATGCCGGAGCTGCCGGAGGTTTTATTGACAAATTTGGTTTTGCTTTTTGCAGAGGCAGAATATTTGATTCCATTGAAGACGACAACCATCAATATCAGCAATCAACCGAGATATTTTGGGCAACCGGTGCTTGTATGGCAATAAAAGCTGATTTATTTCATCAGGTAGGAGGATTTGATGAAGAATTTTTTGCCCACATGGAAGAAATTGATTTATGCTGGAGATTGAAAAATAATGGATATCAAATTTGGTATGAAGCAAATTCAACTGTTTATCATCTTGGTGGTGGAACATTGAATTATGATAGCCCTCAAAAAATATTTTTAAATTTTAGAAACAACCTGTTTTTAATCACCAAAAATAAAGCATCCAATTTTATAGCTTTCGATATTTTTATACGCTTGATATTAGATGGAATTGCAGGAATTTTCTTTTTAGTAAACGGAAATACAAAAGGCTTAATTGCTGTATTAAAAGCCCATTTTGCTTATTATACATCTCTTGGTAAGATGTTGCAAAAGCGAAAACAAATCATTCAAAAAGAAAATCTCTCGGGAATTTATACAAAAAGTATTGTGTGGAATTACTTTATTAAAAAGAAAAGAAAATTTTCGGAGCTGGTATTTTAACTTTCCAGTAAAAATTCAATGGCAAATTCATAGCCATCTAATCCCAAACCACTTATTACTCCCTTGCATTTAGTGGCAGTTATTAGTTGTTTTCTAAAATCTTCTCTTGCATGTACATTCGAAATATGTACTTCTACAGTAGGAATATTTACTGCAGCAATAGCATCAGCAATAGCTACTGAAGTATGGCTATAACCACCGGGATTTATAACTATACCATCAAACGTATTAATAGCTGAATGAATTTTATTAATAATCTCCCCTTCTATGTTTGATTGAAAATACTCGATTTTTAAATCAGAGAATTTACTTTTTAAAATTTCAAGATAATCTTCAAAAGAGCTTTTTCCATATATACCGGGCTCTCTCTTACCTAATAAATTCAAATTAGGACCGTTTATGATTAAAATTCTCTTCATTGATGCAAATTACGTTAATTTAGCAATATGATTTGGCAAAATTTAATAAAAGGTTTTACCATTTACCTAAAACTGGAGCGTTCCCTCTCTGCCAACACCATTGATGCTTATATTCATGATGTTACCAAATTGTATGAATATCTCGAAGAACACAATAACATAAAACACCCCGATAAAGTTACTTATGAAGATTTAAAAGACTTTATTAAATGGATACATGATAAAAATTTAAGTGCATTTTCGCAGGCAAGAATTATTTCAGGTATCAAAGCATTTTTCAATTATCTTCTTTTGGAAAATATAATTTCAAATGATGTTAGCGAATTACTCGAAGGCCCTAAACTTCAATGTAAATTACCGGATACGTTAAGTGTTCAGGAAATTGACAAATTAATAGCGGCAATAGACTTATCGAAAGCAGAGGGCGAAAGAAATAGAGCCATGCTTGAAACACTTTACGGATGCGGCTTACGTGTAAGCGAATTGATTAATCTTAAATTATCCTCTATTTATAAGGAAGAAGGATTTATAAATGTATTTGGCAAAGGCGACAAACAACGCTTAGTCCCCATTAGCAAAACGGCATTAAAGTACATAGATATTTATGTGAATGAATGCAGAAATAAATTAACTATTGCAAAGGGTCATGAAGATTTTATTTTTTTAAATAGAAGAGGAAAACAGCTAACGCGTGTAATGGTTTTTACCATTATAAAACAACTGGCACAAAAAGCCGGCATAAAGAAAAATATAAGTCCACATACATTTAGACATTCCTTTGCCACCCACTTAGTAATGGGCGGTGCAGACTTACGAGCGGTTCAGGAAATGTTAGGACATGAATCCATTACCACTACCGAAATTTATACGCATTTAGACAGAAGCTACCTTAGAGATAATATTTTAAAATTTCATCCCAGAGCCAAAAAATAGTGAAGCTTATTGCTTCACTATTTTTTGGGTAAGGTTTATGTTATTATCTTTAGATGAAATATTTACAAATATAACACCCCTCTCAATCTTATCTGTATTGATTTTAATGGTGTTATTGCCTGTATTTACTACCGTTTCAAATTCTTGTAATTTCTTACCATAAATATCCGTTAAGGTGATTAATAAATTATCATCCAAATTGGTAACAACATCAATATTAAAATCATTAGTAGTTGGGTTGGGATAGATGTTTTTAACTTTTAATGTCTCAATATTTTTATCACTAATTGCTATAATGTGTGAATAGTAGAACGAGCCATCAAAATCTGTTTGTTTTAATCTATAATATTCTATATTATTTGCAATTTTTCTATCAATAAAAGAGTAGTTTAATGTTGTATTTGAATTCCCTGCACCTTTTATTTTTGCAATTTCATAAAAATTCTCTGCATCTTCAGAACGCTCAAGTGTAAAAAAATCATTATTTATTTCAGTCAATGTAGTCCAATGAATTTTATTAACTCCCTCTTCTCTTCTACCATCAAATTCAACTAACTCAACAGGTAATGGCACACAGGTAGTACACGTAGTTGAAAATCTCCAAGCTTCGTTTGATGTTGCCCATGTTGGTGATGTATTTCTATTTGTAGGAATAACAGCTAAAGTACCATTGTAATTGTGTAGACCTAAAATAGCTCTACCACTGTTAAATCCGGCACAAATTGTTTTATTTCCTAAATGTATTTCAATATTATTAGTTGTTTCAAAAAGTTTAATTTGTCCAGTAAATAAATCTCCAGTACAACTAAACATAGGTATTTGGTAATATGAAACAACAAATCTCCTATTAGGTGCAGTACCTAAGGTTTGATATCTTATAGCTCCTCCAATTGCAGGATAAATATCTTGCCATGGACCCATAATTACATTTCTTGGAGCATTTGTTGTATTTGGAGCATTTGTAGCTGTTATTGAGTAAGGAGAATATCCATCTGGTGTAGCATTATCTGTTGGTAAATTGGTTGTACAACCAACTCTATCAAAAATTATGTATCCATTTGATGAAATTAAACATTGTGTGTAAAGTCTTCCATCAAAACAAAAATTAAAACCTATAGGTATATAAGATGCACTAAATCTATCATCTCCCATTGTAATACTAGTTCCTGTTAAATAAGAATCAGGAGAATAAGATATTGATGTGTTTGAATAAGCCAAATTACAAGTAGCAATAGATGTTTGCTGTCTAATATCTATATTAAATGGAGTACATGCTGGACTTGGCCATGTATCAACAATTATATAATAAGTAACTCCTCCGGTTAAATTTACACCACATAGAAAAGGGTTGGTTCCGTTTGCTTGAGCAACACATGTACCTACATTTGGACAACCATTTGTAATAAATAATCCGGTTGAACTTAATGTGCCTCCTAAACTTATATCAATAATTTGATTAGTTGCAGGTGTATATCGAAATACATAATCTTCTCCATTCATATATGAACTACCACATGCATTAGAAGAAGTATAATCATTGCCTTTACAACAAGTAGATAAACTCGATTGGGTATAAGGTAATGCAGGAATAATTGTTGCATCAACACAATTATTACCTGAACTAATACCGGTAGGTGCTGTAATAGAAATATCATAGGTATAGCATGTAGGTGATGGAGATACGTCTACCACCAAATAATAAGTTACTCCAGAAGTTACATTTACACAAATTGTTAAATTAGCGCTTCCGCTAGCGTTTCCTATACAAGTTGCAGATGCAGAAAGTGGACAGCCTTGATACAACTTTATACCTGCCGAAGTGGTTGAGGCATTAGTTAAGTCAATTGTAACACTTCCAGAAGTAGTAGGAGTAAACACAAATACTTCATCTTCTCCACCTAAATAAGACGTACTACCACAAGCAACTGGTACATTAGCAGATGTTAAATCATTTACTTTACCGCAGGTACTTCGTGCAGGAGAAAAATATGGTAAACTACTAACTAATACTGTACCTGTTCCCACGCTTGTAGGATTTATAGTTACATATACAGAAGATGAATTTGAACTAGAAGCACCACATGAAACAACACATCTATAATATGTATTTGCAGTTACAGTAGCATTATAAGTTGAAGAAGTTGCGCCTGCAATATTGGTCCATGTAGAATTATTTGGAGAAGATTGCCATTGATAGGTTAAACCACATCCAGATGAAGCTCCTGTTAAAGATAATGTAGTTGTAAAAGTGCCACAGCTACTAACAGGAGAGGCAACAGCTGTTCCGGCTACTGGTGCACTGCTACAGGAAGCGACACATGAAATATTTGCTTCCCAGCCTGAATATGTAACAGAACCATCAGAAGTAAATCTAAATGTTAAAGATCCAGAAGTAGATGTTATTAATCCAGGAGATGTTCCGGTATATGTTCCAATTAAAGGTGAAGCTGTATTTGGTCCGTCATATATCTGTAATTGATCACAACATGATTCTAATAAAAATGAAACAAAATTAAATGATAAACAATATCCTGCAGGTGCAGTAAAGGTTTTTGTAAAACTTTCACTATTGGAATAATTTCCTGCCCCTCCTCCACTGTCGAAAAATTTTAAACAAGCAGGGGGACATGTTAAAGTAACATTAGTATTATTCATATTATAACCACATGGTGGTGGTGGAGCACAAGAAGATGTACATGAAATAGTAGCGGCCCATCCTGTTCCAACTACAGAACCATCAGAAACAAATTGAAAAGTTAAAGTACCACTTGTTGATGTTAAAGTAAATGGAACTGTAGGTGAACCTTGATACTGACCTAACATTGGGCTTCCTGTTGTTGGACCATCAAATACTCTTAAATAATCACAACAATTTTCAGTATTAAAACTTGTAAATGTAACTGTTAAACATTGTCCCGATGTTCCTGCAGTAAAGGTTTTAGTAAAATTTTCGTTGCTAGAGTAGCTCCCCCCACTTCCCCCACTATCATAAAAATTATATGTTGTACCACAAGTTACTGTTACGGGTGTATTATTCATATTTATATTAGTTGAAGGAGGTGGACATGTAACACAAGAAATTATTGCAACCCATCCACTTGCTACAACAGAACCATCAGAAACAAATTGAAAAGTTAAAGTACCACTTGTTGATGTTAAAGTAAAAGGAACTGTTGGTGATCCTTGATATTGACCTAACATTGGGCTTCCTGTGTTTGGGCCATCATATATACGTAAATAATCACAACAATTTTCTGTATTAAATGCGGTAAAAGTTACTGTGATGCATTGCCCTGATGTGCCTGCAGTAAAGGTTTTTATTAAAGACAAACTATTTGCATAATCATGGTTACCGCCTGTATTTCCTCCGCTATCATAAAAATTATGTGTAGAGCCACATGATAATGTAACAGGTGTATTATCCATATTATAGTTTGCTGCATTTACGAAAAAAATACAGCTAAAGAATAAAAATTGTAGAAAAATAAATCTAAAGAAAGTAGGTGTTTTCATCAACATAATTTAATTTATTGATTTCAATTATTTTAAATGCATTTTTTCTTTGTCGGAACATACTTTATAAGCGGCTTCAAAACCTCCTTCTTTATTTAAAATAGAATTAGAAGGAATTACTTCATTAACTATTTCAATAACAGTTTTATAATTAAACTTATTTCCTTCTATTAAAACAAGTATAACTTTATGCTCTTCACAAAAGCCTTTATAGATCAACCCTTCTTTGGTTTGAAGAAGCTGCTTAATTTCTTGAATATTTTGAATATTAAACTTTTCAGAAGCAAGCACCACTTCATTCTCAATAGTTTGGGCAAAAATTTGAAAAGAAGATATTGTTAAAAACGAGAAAAGAGTTAATAGTATTTTCATGATTTTGTTACATTTTTGTTTGCAATATAACAAAATACTCTTATAAAAAAAATTATTTATAACGAAAATTTAATCTGTTAATATGATTAATCTAAGAATTATCCATGTATAAGCTCTTTTTTACCATACTTAGCTATAATTATAGCTTCTTGGTCTAATATTTCCTGCCAGCGTTTATCCACATCGTAGTTTTGAGCATATTTTCTGGCAAATCCTATAAACAGGGTATAATGATTGGCTTCGCTTACCATTAATTCACGATAAAAATCGGCTAATTCTTTATCATCTATATTTTCTGAAAGTACTTTAAAACGTTCACAACTTCGAGCTTCTATGATGGCTGCAAATAAAAGTTTATTTACTAAAAACTCTTCTCTACTATATCCTGATTGAAAAATAAAAGAAGCTAAATCATTCACATATTCGTCTCTTCGCTCTCTTCCTAAAGTATATCCTCGTTTAACTAAAATATCATGCACACGTTGAAAATGTTCCATTTCTTCTCTTGCCAAATCAGCCATTGCTGCTACTAATTCTGTTTTTTCAGGAAATTGAGTAATTATAGTTATTGCGGTAGTTGCAGCTTTTTGTTCACAATATGCATGGTCGGTCAATATTTCTTCAATATTTTTTTCCGCTATGTTAGCCCAGCGAGGGTCGGTTGATAATTTTAATCGAAACATAAATTCAGATTTAAAATACAAAAATGCTAAATATTCAACGCAATCCGAATACCTTTGCAAATAATTATTTATAAAATGGATTTTTCATCATTTGATTATTACAACTGGGTTATTTTTCCAATTCTAATATTTATTGCACGAATTTGTGATGTGAGTTTAGCCATGTTAAGAACGGTATTGGCATCGAAAGGATATAAAAACATTGTTCCTTTTATTGGATTTTTTGAAGTACTGATTTGGTTAGCAGCTATTGGGCAGATTATGAACAACCTTAATAACTGGGTATGCTATATTGCTTGGGCAGGAGGCTATGCAACAGGAAGCTATATCGGATTGTTTATTGAAGAAAAAATTGCATTAGGAATACAAGTAATTCGAATAATTACCAATCAAGAAAGCGAGCTACTAATAAAAGAACTTAAAAATAATAATTTTGGATTAACAATTTTAGATGCTCAAGGATCCAGAGGTGCAGTTAAACTGATTTTTACGGTAGTACCAAGAAAATCAGTAAAAAATGTGATTGAAATTATTCAAAAAACTACACCCAATTCATTCTACTCTATTGAAGATGTAAGGAATGCCAGTCAATTAAATTATATAGATTCTCGTAAAAATATTTTCAGTGAGATATTTGGAATGCGTAAAGCAAAATAATTTAGGCATTGTAATTTAAAGCCTGCATAAAATATACATCCTCATAACCGTTTGGAACTCTATGCCAAGCTTTTTTAATTCCAACAACCACAAAACCATTATTAGTAAAAAGCTCAAAACTTTTTTCGTTGCTAACTGCTACATCGCAAAACAGTTGAGTTAAACAAAGTGTTTTGAAAGCATATTCTTTCAATAAGCTTAATGCTTGTGATGCATATCCTTTGCCGCGTTCTTCTTTGTTTGCAATCAAAATTCCTACTCCTGCCCTATTGTGAAATGGTTCAAAATCGAACAAATCAATACAACCTATGGGTTTATTGTTTTCATTTTTTTTACAAATGATAAATCGCAATTGTTTAGTAGAATATATATCTTGAATTGAATTTACATATTGCTCAATGGTATATTTTGAAAATGGAATTTGCGTATGACTTACCTGCCAATTTTCCGGATTATTTTCCCAAGCATAAATTATATCTGCATCTTCCGGTTCTAATACGCGAAGCTTTATGTTTTCACTTTCCAGTAACATTTTTTTCAGAATTTAATTCATCAATACATTGGTAAACATCCTTAATTGTATAATAAGGCAATTCGAAAGAATTATCCTCATTATTTAATTCTAAATTTATACCAAAACTCGATGTTACAACATCTTTTTTAACTAATAAAGGTAATAAATCGTGAATGGTAGCTACCGAAGACGGAAATCCATAAACCTGAAAAAGGCTTCTAATTGGACTTAAGCAAGTAATAAAGGGAGCTTCTACTTTATCAAACTGCTGATAACTTTGTGAAAGATTTAAGTCCAAATTTTCAAAATCTTTTAACGATATAATGAGAGTTTGAATTTTTTTTTGAGCAATTGTTTTGAGTAAACTTTCAATAGATTGGCCAATAAATCTACCATAAACAGATAAATTATAATATTTGCCGTTGTATGATAATATTAAATGAGGCGGAATTCTATCGACTTTCAAAATCCACAAATAGAAACCTTTTTGAAAAATCTTTTCAGAATCTACTATATGCGGATAGAACTTCATTATACTTTTATTTTTCCTTCAAAAACCAAAGTAGCAGGCCCTTCGAGCCATATATCATTAAATGATTCCTTTGAAATTTTATTAAAGTGAATTTTTAAAATTCCTCCGGGTGTTTCAACAGTTAGGCTTTTTATTTTTTTTCTATCATTTAGATAAGCATATGCTAATGCAGCGGCAGTTACACCGGTTCCGCATGATAAGGTTTCGTTCTCTACTCCACGTTCATAGGTTCTAACATGCAAACAGTTATTTTTGAATTCCAAAAAATTAACATTGGTGCCTTCTTTCTTAAATTTATTGCTGTATCTAATTTTTTTCCCTTCTTCAAATACATTAAACGATGAAAGATTTTTTACAAATTTGATATAGTGTGGCGAACCTGTATTTAAAAATAAATCGTTTTTTATTTTTTCTATATTCCTTACATCCTGCATTTTTAATTTTACTTGCAATGAATTGCCATCCTTAGTTATTATTTCTGCTTCATGTTCTCCATCAACTGCTAAAAATTTTGCTTTCTTTTTAATAACACCTAAATGGTATGCAAATGCAACTAAACATCTTCCACCGTTTCCACACATACTGCTTGGATTGCCATCAGAATTATAGTACACCATTTCAAAATCGTAACCTTTTTTATTTTGAAGCAACATTAAACCATCTGCTCCAATGCCAAATTTTCGGTCACATAAAAAAGCTACAAGATTGGTATTGCTAATTGGAAATTTTTCTTTTCGATTATCAATAATGATAAAATCATTACCCGTACCCTGATATTTATAAAATTTAATTTGCATTTGATTTTTTTTCTATCATATTCAACACATCAGGATTATTAACTATTTCTAAAGGTTTAAATTCAGGAGTTCTTTCCAAAGCATATACTTTAGTATTAGCTTTAAAATAATAATTCTCTCTTATGCGAAAAATACTTGGCTTATCAATATATTCAATTCCATAAACTACTAATTTATTTTTGCCAAACTTATACCCTTTGTAATTTAATGGCGATTTCCAATATTCTACTTGATAAAATTGATTAATAGCCGGTTCTTTAATATTGGCGGCTAATCGAGCAAGCGAATCTCCTACATTGGACTTTATAGTATCTAAATGAATAATCATGAGCATTTCTGAATGAACGAGTTCATCTTTTTTTACAATAATTTCTTCTTCTTCTTGAGTTTCACTTTCGTTTAAAAAAATAGTTTGATTAATCATGGATGAATCATCTTCAATTTCTTTTTTTACCTTATCATCTACACCTTGATTTTCATCATCTTTTTTTAAATATTTTATTATTACTTGCGATTTATTGTTTTTCTCTTTTTTAGTTGAAGATAGTTCCTCTTTTTTAGAGTTTATTAAATTTTCCTTATTTACTTTTGGTGATTGGTTAAATACATAAATGTTTTTAACGCTTCCGCCAACTGCAAAAAAAACTATTAAACCACCTATTATTATTCCTAAAAGTAATCCAAATGATATTAGTAATATTTTATAATACTTTCCCATAAATTTTATGCAAATGTAAATCTTTGTTTTTTACATTGGAATCAATTTTTTTATTCATATACAAAGATTTTTTCTTACAAACTTTTTAAACTAAATAAAATCTAATCAATTTATCTTAAATTTTTATGATATACGTATAACTCAAAACCCTTTAAAAGCTTAACATTAATTAACATGACAAAAGGTAACATGTACATTTACTTTGGCGTTATTTTTGATGTTTTTTATAACAAAAAATAAAATAAAGCAATATGAAAAGTAAACAAATTTTATTAAATATTTTAGTTGCTACAGCTGTTTCTACAAGTAGCATTTTAATTTATAATAAGTATTTTAATAAAAAAGAAACCATTTATTTATCTAATCCTTCTGGTTCTACTCCGGTATCATTAACTAATTTTTCTGCACCTTTAGCCATTCCGGGCGATTTTGTTGAAGCAGCCGAAAAAACGGTTAACACAGTGGTTAATATTAAAAGTATATATGAAAATTCTACTAATCAGCTCTACTACGACCCATTTCGTTTTTTCTTTGGCGATAGCCCATATCATCGCCCACAACAACAAATGGCAACAGGTTCAGGAGTTATTCTAACAGAAGATGGCTACATTGTTACCAACAACCACGTAATAAAAGGTGCTGATAAAATTGAAGTTACATTAAACAATAAAGAAACCTACGAGGCCAAAGTAGTTGGTATGGATCCGGCCACCGATTTAGCTTTAATTAAAATTGATGCCGATAATTTACCATTTGCAAAGTATGGTAATTCAGACGATGTGAAAGTTGGAGAATGGGTGTTAGCCGTTGGCAATCCTTTTAATTTAACATCAACAGTAACCGCAGGAATTGTAAGTGCTAAAGCCAGAAATATTAATATTATAGGTGGCGACCCTAGAACAGGTCAAATCCCCATTGAATCATTTATTCAAACTGATGCTGCAGTAAATCCCGGTAATAGCGGTGGAGCATTAGTAAATACAAGAGGTGAATTGATTGGTATTAATACGGCTATTGCTTCTAATACAGGTTCTTATACAGGATATTCGTTTGCAATACCGGTAAATATTGTTCAAAAAGTGGTAACTGATTTAGCTGAATTTGGGGAAGTTCAAAGAGCTTTACTTGGAATTTCCATTAGAGACATTGATAGCAAATTAGCCAAAGAAAAAAATTTAAAAGAACTTAGTGGCGTTTATGTGGCCGGTACTATTGAAAATGGTTCTGCTGAAGATGCAGGTATTAAAGAAGGCGATATTATTACCAAAATAAATAACATTGCCGTAAATAGCATTCCTCAATTACAAGAACAAGTTGGCAGATATCGTCCGGGTGACAAAATTGCAGTGGAAATAATTCGTAATGGAAACGTAAAAATTATACCTGTTATTTTAAAAAATAAAAAAGGTAATACCGATGTTGTAAAACGTTCAGATGTTGTTAAAGAAAGTATATCAAGCCTTGGCGCTACCTTTGAAGCACTTGATAATGAAGAAAAAGAACGTTTAAGATTATTAGGCGGTGCTAAAATTACAGCTCTTGGCCCCGGTAAATTAAGAAGTGCAGGAATTAAAGAAGGTTTTATAATTACTAAAATTGACAAAAAAGAAATAAAATCACCCGAAGATATTGAGAGTGCCCTTTATAATAAAAAAGGAGGCGTGTTGATTGAAGGAGTTTATCCTAATGGTATGCGAGCCTATTATGGTTTCGGCATGTAATTTAATTGGTTATTGGTTATAAAGAGGTAATTGAAGGGTTAATCCCCTTTTACCTCTTTTTTATCTAATTTGTTAAAAAACCATTAAGTTATACACAATTTTAAATTGACTTATAAGTTAAAATCAAATACATTTGCAAACTAAAATTAAAACAAACTAATAAAGCTAAGAAACGATGAGACAGCTAAAAATTACTAAATCAATCACAAACCGTGAAAGTGCATCTTTAGATAAGTACTTACAAGAAATTGGTAGAGAGAGTCTTATTACAGCCGAAGAAGAAGTTGAATTAGCCAAAAGAATTAAAAAAGGCGATCAAAAAGCTTTAGAACGATTAACAAAAGCTAACTTACGATTTGTAGTTTCAGTATCTAAACAATATCAAAATCAAGGCTTAAGTTTACCCGATTTGATTAACGAAGGAAATTTAGGCTTAATAAAAGCAGCTCAACGTTTTGACGAAACCAGAGGTTTTAAATTTATTTCCTATGCCGTATGGTGGATTCGTCAATCCATTTTACAAGCATTGGCAGAACAATCGCGAATTGTTCGTTTACCGTTAAACCAAGTTGGCTCATTAAACAAAATAAATAAAGCATTCTCAAAATTAGAGCAAGAGTTTGAAAGAGAACCAACTGCTGAAGAATTAGCAAATATTTTAGATTTACCAGAAGACAAAATATCTGATACATTAAAAGTATCAGGGCGCCATGTTTCTATGGATGCTCCGCTCTTACAAGGAGAAGAAAGCAGCTTATACGATGTATTACCTAACAATGATTCGCCCAGAGCAGACAGCGAATTGATAAATGAGTCGCTTCAAAAAGAAATCGAACGTTCATTAGCCACTCTTACCGAAAGAGAAAGAGATGTTATTAAACTCTTTTTTGGTATTGGCATGAACCATGGACTAACCTTAGAAGAAATAGGCGCTAAGTTTGATTTAACGCGTGAACGTGTTCGTCAAATTAAAGAAAAAGCGATACGAAGATTAAGACATACCTCCAGAAGCAAACTTTTAAAAGCTTATTTAGGATAAAATTACATTTTCAACAAAAGCTATCATTGAGAATGATAGCTTTTGTTTTTTAATCAATTAACCAATAACCATTAACCAATTTAAAAATTAAAATGGAAACCAAAACATTAAACAAACCAACAAATAGTTTTGAGGCCGAACTATCTGTTTGGATTGAACAAGAAAAGGCCGCTATTGAATTGATTAGATTTATTGGTCAATTTTGGTATGAAAAATCCATAGAATTGGTTCTTTTTAGAAATCAATTAATTGACAGAAGCGTAAGCGAAATTTTAAATTTTCACAACTATGCCAATAGTGTAGTTAAAAAACCAATAACCATTTACGATACTCTTTCCATAGCAAAAGAAATTGCTAATTTAAATTTAGCTCCTGCCAGAATTGATATAGGAAAATTAGCTTTTGAATGGATCCAAGAGAAAACAAATTTCAGTTCTCAAGCTGATTTTTTAAGAAATAAATTAACTGATTTTATTGGTGAAGATAAAAAGAAAATAACCCCTAAAGATGTTATTCTATATGGATTTGGACGTATTGGACGTCTTGCCGCCAGAGAATTAATTGCTCAGGCCGGAAAAGGCGAACAATTACGTTTACGCGCCATTGTAACCCGCGATAAAAAACCGGAAGATATTATTAAACGTGCCAACTTATTAAGAATGGATTCTGTTCACGGGCCATTTCCGGGAACTATTATTGAAGATATCGAAAACCAAACTTTAATAATTAACGGACATACCGTTAAAATGATTTCAGCTAATAATCCTGAAGAAATTGATTATACCTCCTATGGTATCAACAATGCTTTACTAATTGATAACACCGGTGTATTTCGAGATGCAGAAGAATTATCACGTCATTTAAAATCAAAAGGAGTTGATAAAGTGTTATTAACTGCACCTGCTAAGGGTGATGTTCCCAATATTGTTCATGGTGTAAATCATAATAGTGCAGATATCGACAGTACAAAAATTTGGTCGGCAGCAAGCTGCACCACCAATGCTATTGTGCCTCCACTATTTGTTATGGAAAATACATTTGGCATTGAAAAAGGACACATTGAAACCATCCATTCTTATACTAATGACCAAAACCTTTTGGATAATTACCATAAAAAATATCGCAGAGGCCGTTCTGCTGCATTAAACATGGTTATCACCGAAACAGGTGCAGAAAGTGCCATTAAAAAAACCATTCCTCAATTAAGTGGAAAAATTACGGCAAACTCTGTAAGAGTTCCCACACCAAATGTTTCATTAGCTATAATAAATATTACTTTAAAAAGAGCTACCTCTAAAGAAGAAGTAAACGAAGTAATGAAAAATGCTGCATTAAATGGCGATTTAGTTGAGCAAATACAATATTCTACTTTTGATGATTTAGTTTCGACCGATGTAATTGGAAACCCTTGTCCATCGGTATTTGATAGCCAAGCAACTCAAGTATCAAGCGATGGGAAAACCGCAATTTTATATGTGTGGTATGATAATGAATATGGCTACACTCGACAAGTAATTCGTTTATCGAAACATATATCAAAAGTAAGAAGATTAACCTATTATTAATTGAAATTCATAGATATAAATTGAGATTGGTGGAGAATAAAGTAGAGATTGAATATTAATATTTTGAATAAAAGAACCGACTATTTATGACATTCAGCAATATTTTCCTGAATACAATTTTAGTCGGTTCTTTTTTTATTACTATCAGCGCCTGCCAACCTATTATAAGAAATAATGAACTATATACTACTCCTAAAACTGACTCTCTTAATTCTGAAACCATAATAAATAAGATTGAAGATTCAATTGCTATTACATCTACTATAACCTACACCGATATTGAAGAGCATTTAATAAAAATGGGCTTGGTTAATATTCAAGAAATTGACCCCGGCATAAAAGTAGATTTACGTTATAGCAGCACCAATAATTTTATGAATGCAGATGTGTATGGAGATTGGGAAAATGCTTATTTGCAACCCGATGTAGCAGAAAAATTGGTTCTTGCTCAAATGCTATTAAAATCAAAATTTCCAAATTACAGCCTTTTAATATTAGATGCAGCTCGTCCGGTTAGTGTTCAATATAAAATGTGGAAGATGCTGGAAATGCCTTCTGCAGAAAAAACCAAATATTTATCTAATCCACAAAATGGTTCATTACATAATTACGGAGCTGCTGTAGATGTAACTATTGTAAACGAAATGGATGAAGAATTAGACATGGGAACACCCTATGATTTTTTTGGAGAAGAAGCACACCCATCAAAAGAAATGCAATTGTTACTGGAAGGGAAACTTACAGAAGAACAAATTAATAATAGAAAACTATTACGTGATGTGATGCAAAAAGCCGGATTTACTCAATTGCCCACCGAATGGTGGCATTTTAATGCATGCAGTCGTCCGCAAGCTATTCAAAAGTATCAGTTAATTCCATAAACTACTATTCCGCCCATTCAAACTGAAGGCTACTTAAATGGCGATAAAGACCATTTTCTTTTTTTATTAATTCTTCATGAGAGCCTATTTCTACCACTTCGCCTTTATCAATTACTACTATTTTATCGGCAGCTTTTACGGTGGATAATCGGTGTGCTATAACAATTGAAGTTCTTCCTTTCATTAATTTTTCCAATGCTTCTTGCACCAATCGTTCTGATTCAGAATCAAGCGAACTGGTTGCTTCATCTAAAATTAAAATGGCCGGATCTTTTAAAACCGCTCTGGCAATAGCTATTCTTTGCCTTTGCCCACCGGATAATTTTACTCCTCTTTCACCTACCAATGTATCGTATTTATCAGGAAAACTTTCAATAAATGTATGCGCATTGGCTTTTTTAGCAGCTTCCATTATTTCTTCAAATGTAGCATTAGGCTTTCCATAAGCAATGTTTTCTTTTATTGTTCCTCCAAAAAGTAAAACATCCTGAGGAACAACTGCTAATTGACTTCTTAAAAAACTCAATGGATAGTCTTTTATATTTTTACCATCAATTAAGATTGAGCCATGCTGAGGGTCATAAAAACGAAACAATAAAGAAACTAATGTTGATTTTCCGGCCCCGCTTGGTCCAACAATCGCTATTTGCTCTCCACTTTTTGCCTCAAATGAAACATTTTTAAGAACATCTACCTCTTTTCGGGAAGGATATGAAAATTTAACCGAATCAAAACTGACATTACCAAGTAATCGCTGTCGTTTTTCATTTGTAAAACTTAAATCTATTGGTTCCGGATGTTCATCAATAATTTCAAATATACGTTCAGTAGCTCCTATCGCTTTTTGAATAGAAGCATACAATTCAGCAATTCCTCCTATTGATGCTCCTACAAAAACGGAATACAATACAAATTGGAACATGCTTCCTATACTTAATTCGCCTGCATTTACCATTCGTACACCATACCAAATTACAAATACAATGGCTCCAAAAATTGCAAGAATAATGAATGAAGCAAAAGCGCCTCTTGCTTTTCCACCTTTTAATGCTTGTTGTACAATATCTGAAGTGCTTTTTTTATAGCGAGCTATTTCAAACAACTCGTTGGTAAAAGCTTTTACATTACTAATACCTTGTAATGTTTCTTCTACTATTGTATTAGAATCTGCAATTTTATCCTGAACCGAGCGAGAAACTTTACGAATATAACGACCAAATATAACTGCAATAATTGCCAGAAGTGGTACAACTGAAAGCATTATTAATGTTAGCTTTACAGATGTAAGTGATAAAAAAGCAATACCACCAATAATTAAAATAAATTGCCTTAAAAATTCAGCAATAGTAGTAGTTAACGTATCTTGCAAAAGTGAAATATCGGATGCTAATCTACTATTAAGCTCTCCTACCCTTCTATTTACAAAAAATGTCATTGGTAAACTAATTAAGCGCTCATATGTAGTATTTCGAAGAGCTTGCAGGGTATTTTCTGTAACTTCCACAAATAGTGCCACTCTGAAATATGAGAAAATAGCCTGAGCAGTAAATAAGGCTAAAAGTGTAATACCAATTTTATCTATATTTTGGATTATTTCTTCATTAGCTGCATCAACCAATTTTCCCATTAACATAGGAAATACAAGGGCTGTAGCACTTGTAAGAAATAAAAATAACATGCCTATAAAAAACTTTATCTTATAAGGCTTTAAGAAACTATATAAACGAAATGCTTTTTTTAAGGAATCTTTTGTTATTTTAATTTTTGGTATATCTGCTGAATTTGTTTTACGAGAGGCCATTAATTTATTTTTCTAAACAATCGAATAAGTTAACAATCTATTTAAAATTTAGTTTTTTTTAAAACAATGCAAAGGTAAAATAAAAACAAAAAAGGAGATTTTTTTGCATATATAAAAAAAGAACGTATTTTTGCACTCCATTAAAATAAATACATAAGCTGAATAATACAATAAAAAACGTAAGCGATGAAAAGGACATTTCAACCTTCAATAAGAAAGAGAAAAAATAAACATGGTTTTAGAGAGCGTATGGCAACTGCTAATGGACGTAGAGTTCTTGCTGCCCGCAGAAAAAAAGGAAGAAAAAAACTAACTGTATCTGACGAACGCAGACACAAAAAATAATTCCAATTAAATATAAATTCTTTTTCAAACCCTCCAAAGGAGGGTTTGTTTTTTTATATTAATTGAAACAAATCATTCACTCCAATATATCTTGCCGTTTTAAACCCTTCCGCAAATTTAACTTGAATAGGACGACCGAATTCTCTTGCTCTTGCTTCTACAAATTCTAAAAAATCTTTCGAAGAAATAGGTGTTTCCGGCTCATCGGAATTTGGTTTATAGAATTGTGATGAAAAGCATTTTATGGCTTCCATTTTCTTGTTAAAAGTATCGCTTATATCCACCACAAAATCAGGCTTTAAATAATAATCTTGAATGTAATGATATACTGCTTGAGGTCGCCATGCTTGTTGAATGGTATCATTTAAATTGGTTTCAATTTTTGTTAAACCTGATAAAAATGCTGCATCAGCAACCAAAGCTGCGGCTCTGCCATGATCGATATGCCTATCAGAAATGGAATTAGCTAAAATAATTTTAGGGCGATACTTTCGAATTGTTTTAATAATTTCTAATTGATGTATTTTATCGTTTTGAAAAAATCCATCCGCAAAATTTAAGTTTTCTCTTATTTTTATTCCCAGCACTTTTGAAGCGGCTTCAGCTTCTTTTTTTCTAATTTCAACGTTCCCTCTGGTTCCTAATTCTCCTCTTGTTAAATCTACAATTCCTACCTTATACCCTTTTAATACGTGTTTATATATTGTTCCGGAGCAACCTAATTCTACATCATCAGGATGTGCTGCAAATGCTAATATATCTAATTCTTGATTCATTATCATATTATTTAAGTTTTCAAAATTACAATTTAGTTTTTTTATGTAGGTTTGTATAGTATGAAAAATAATTTACCTACCGCTTTTATTTTACCATACTTATTATTTTTGCTTGTTGGGGCATTTTTTTATTTTTTCACTGATAAAATTCAAGCTCATTTATACGTTAATCAATATCATCATACTTTTTTAGATATATTATTCAGTTATATCACTTATTTAGGAGATGGTTATTTTGTTGTTATAACATCAATTATTGTATCGTTTTTTAATTTTCGTTTATCTGTTTTAATCTTATCTGCTTATGTATTTTCAGCCGGAATTACTCAAGGTTTGAAACACTTACTGTTTAGCGATTGGATGCGACCGGCAGGCGTATTTGAAACAAGTGCACAATTAAAAGAATTATATTTGGTTCCCGGTATAGAGTTAAATTATCACCATTCTTTTCCATCTGGTCATAGTACTTCTGCATTTTCGCTTTTTTATAGTTTGAGTTTATTTTCCTCAAAAAAAATTTTACAATTTATTTTATTTTGTTTAGCTGTTTTAGCAGCATTTTCAAGAGTATATTTATCACAACATTTTTTTATTGATATTTATGCCGGTTCATTTATTGGTATTGTTTGTAGTTTATTATTATACCATTTTTGGATAGCCGATTTAAACGAAAAGTACAATCAACCGTTATTTAATTTAATAAAATAAATAATGCATTTAAATAAATTGAGTCAATATACGCTTCTTTTTGCATTAGCAATATTTTCTTTTTTACCCTTTTTAGGGAAAACGCACTTATTTGATTGGGACGAAATAAATTTTGCCGAGTGTGCACGAGAGATGATTGAAACAGGAAATTATTCGGCTGTTACAATCAATTATCAACCTTTTTGGGAAAAACCACCATTATTTATATGGATGCAAGTTATTAGCATGAAGTTATTTGGTATTAATGAATTTGCAGCTCGTTTCCCAAATGTTGTTTGCGGATTTTTAACATTACTACTTGTATTCAATATTGGTTCTAAATTATATGATACCAAAATGGGATGGCTTTGGGTTTTGTTTTATGTGGGTTCTTTTTTACCTCATGTATATTTTCGTTCAGGTATAATAGACCCTTGGTTTAACTTATTGATTTTTGCTTCGATTTATTTTTTCTATCTGCATAGCAGCAATTACTCCTCTTTTAACAAAGAAAACAAAAATCAATTTAATCTTGTAATTTCCGGTATATTTCTTGGCTTAGCTGTAATGACTAAAGGACCGGCAGCAATTGTAATATTTGGATTAACATTGGTTATCTTTTGGTTTATTAATCAGCGTAAAAATTTGGCAAGCATTAAAGGCTTTATTTATTTTTCATTGGCTGTAATTTTAACGGGTAGCCTTTGGTTTATTATTGAAATTATCCAAGGACGATTTTACATTATAGAAGATTTTTTTGCATATCAAGTACGATTATTTAAAACACAAGATGCCGGACATGGCGGACCTTTTTTTTATCATTTTATCGTTTTATTAATTGGTTGCTTTCCCGCTTCTATTCCGGCTATAGCTTCATTTTCTATGCGTAGTGCCGATACTCCCCAACAAAAAGCATTTAAACGCTGGATGATGATATTGTTTTGGGTGGTATTGATTTTATTTTCAATTGTTAAAACTAAGATTGTGCATTATTCGTCATTATGCTATTTCCCAATTACTTTTTTGGCAGCATATACAATTCATAAACAAATAAACTATCCATTAAACTACAAATGGAAAAAATGGAAAAGTGCTTTAATGATTATTATTGGTATAACATTGAGTTTGATTATTATATTCATTCCATTTGTATTAAAAGATAAAGATAAACTTTTAGAAAGTGGAATTATTAAAGATGAATTTGCAATAGCTAATCTTCAAGCTAATGTAAATTGGAACGGTTGGGAATCAATAGCAGGAATTGTATTAATAATTGGTTTTGTAATCAGTTTTGTACTAATTATTAGAAAACAACAATTTTTAGGATATATTATATCTTCTATTTCGGTTGTAATTTCTTTACATTTAATTTCAGCATTATATTTAAATAAGATTGAAGCTTATTCGCAAGGCACAGCCATAGCTTTTTACAAGGCTTTATCTAAAAAAAATTGTTATGTAGAAACTTTAGGTTTTAAAAGCTATGCTCATTTATTTTACACTCAAAAAAAACCTTTAGAAAATAAACAAGCTTACGAAATGAGTTATTTATTAAATGAAAAAACAGATAAACCGGTAATATTTATTTGTAAAAACACCTATGCAGAAACTGTAAAAAAAGATTATCCACAACTTACATTTTGGCACTGTAAAAATGGTTTTTGTTTTTTCGTAAAAAAATAAATTTTAAAATAGATTTTAATAGAAAAAACATAAAAGCCCTTTGAGAAATTCAAAGGGCTTTTAAATTATGTGGTTCCGTAGGGATTCGAACCCCAAACCTTCTGATCCGTAGTCAGATGCTCTATCCAGTTGAGCTACGGAACCAACTAGTTTTTAAAATGGAGTGCAAATGTACATATTTTTTTGAGGAAGCAAAACGAAATTAATGAAGATAAGTTGAAAATTTAAGTTAAGAGTTAAAACAATTATATGTTATGTAAGATATTTGATAAGTTGAAAATTATTATTCTTCGTGTCCTTTAGCATTTTTAATGATTCCCGTTTTCCACATTTTTTCTTCTTCTTCCTGTTCTTTTTTAAGTTGTTCGGTAATTTCTTTATTATCTAAACGCGACAAATCAGGTTGACCTGCATTTACCCAAGCAGTGTACCATAAGCTGCCGATACCTGTAATTGCAGACCGCATTCTTCGTTCTACCATGCCATTCATCATTTTATTATACTCTGCACTATATTCATAAGAATAAACCTTCATCATGGCAGCTCCTCTGTTTTCGTAGCTATATTTTTTATCAGACGGAAACACTGCATTTAATTGAGCTTCCATAAGTAATACAGAGTCTTTGGCAGCAAAACTTTCTTGTACTCTATCCCAAGCATAATCAAGAGGATGTTCAATATATTTTGCACGACCTGTCCAGTAATCATAGTCTTCGGCAAATAATTCAGGTAGTCGCGATTCCCAAAAACCATGAATACCTTTTTGGTTGGTTAATTGTCCATTATAATTTTCAGTAGTATGTAATGGTACATGTGCATCACCAATATAATGTCCTAAATCGGCAGAATATCGTAATATACGATCTAAATCTTCGTTACGAAATGCTTCGGTTAATCGTTTTACCATTGTTTCAATCCACCAAGGTACAATTCCATGAGCTTTTAAAGTATCTTCCGTAAATTTTGCAACCGCATCTTTCCATTTGCGAGGCATATTTTTAAACGGATCTTCTCCATCTTTGGCATATCTGTCAATATCTATATAATGACGTGGGGCTTCATCTTCAACAGCATATCTGCGTTTATCCGGATCTACTGCATGTTCTGTAATAAATTCAATATGTTTTTTATAAAAACCAATCATTGATGGTGGCAATGTAAAAACCGCCATTCTATTGATACGTTTATGTGCAAAGAATCCCCATGAATGGCTTTGTTGCGGAATAAGAAAACTAATAAATAAAATAATTACAGATAGGAACAATACTTTTTTAAGCATAAGAACAATGAAAGATTAATACAAATTTACAAAATCCGAATAAAGGCTTAAATCAAAAGGATTTATTGAATTGTTAAATTTTATTTTATTACATTAAACAAGCTTGGTTCTCTCATTATTTTTTCAATTTCTTCGATTGTTCTTGGGGCTGAAGCAGAAAGATTTTCAGGTTCGCCAGCAGTAATTAATATATCATCTTCAATTCTTACGCCAATATTCCACCATTTTGGATCGCAAGGCGAACCTTCAGGAATATAAATTCCCGGTTCAACCGTTATGATTTGATTGGGCATTAATGGTCCATATAATCCCGGATCGTGCACATCTAATCCTAAGTAATGCGAAGTTCCATGTGGGAAATATTGCATGGCCTCGAAAGGTGTTTTAGCAATTTTTAATTCTACCAATCGTTTTTGAATTACTTTTAATGCTTCGTTGTGCGGTTCCCAAAATTTATTTCCTGCTTTGCAGGCTTTAATTCCGGCATTTTGCGCTTCAAGTACTATGTTGTAAATTATTTTTTGTTCGGGTGTAAACTTTCCATTAACAGGCAAAGTTCGAGTAACATCGGCTGTATAACCTCTGTATTCTGCACCCACATCGCTTACTAATAAATCTCCATCTTGTACTTTTCTTCGATTGGTATTATAATGCAAAACACATGAATTTTCGCCTGCTCCTTGTATTGAGGGAAATCCACAATGTTCTGCTCCTTCGCGTTTAAAAAAATATTCTAAAATAGCTTCAGTTTGATATTCTGTCATGTTAGGTTCTAAGGCTTTCATTAATTCTACTTGTGCTTTGCAGGTAATATTAATGGCTTTTTTTATTAGTTCAATTTCTTCGGGCTGCTTAGTTTGTCGTAACATTGCCATTAATTCTGATAGTTTGCGTTTATCAACTTTTGCATTGGCACTCTTATTTCTAAAATGTTTTACTAATGAATATAAATCACCTCTATCGTTTTTATCATCTCTAAAATCATCTTCAATAGGGAGTATTAAAACATTTTCAAACTGATTAAAATCCAAATTTAAATCAGCAAATGATGAATTATTAAAAACGTGTGTAAAATCAAGTTTTTGTTTAACGCCATCAACTCCGAGTCTTTTACCTTCCCATGTTTCGCGTTTACTATTTCTGGGTTGTACAAAAATTAATTCATTGGTTTCAATTGAATCTAATTCAATATTTTCCTTAAAAATAAGAAGCAAAGCATTGGGTTCTTTATAGCCGGTTAAATAATAAAAATTAGGGTCTTGATGATATTCGTAATCAACATCGTTTGAACGATTTCTAATCGGATTAGTAAAAAAAACGGCTACTGATTTATCAGGCATTAAATTTCGAAGCGCTTCTCTTCGTCCTCTATGAAATGATGGCGGTAAAACATCTAAATCATATAATGAATCACCGGGAATAAGTGTTTTAATTTGATTAATCTGCGGTTCATCCTTTTGAGAATAGGAAACTGAACAATAAGTATAAAATAAAACTAAAAATAAAAATCGCATGTTCAATTATACACAAAAAAAAATTGCTATCGTTTAAGATAGCAACTTTTAACACTAAAATTATAGGACTGTTAATTATATTTTTATTAGGCCTTTTTCGCGCGCTTCTTTTAAAACAGCGGATATTCCCTTTTTATTAATATTTTTTAATGCAGATGTTGATATTTTTAAAGTAATCCATCTGTTTTCTTCA
This sequence comes from Bacteroidia bacterium, assembly GCA_046299555.1. Taxonomy (GTDB): domain Bacteria; phylum Bacteroidota; class Bacteroidia; order JACCXN01; family JACCXN01; genus CALKJP01. The sequence continues at coordinate 81,263 of JBKBHS010000002.1, read as the reverse complement.
GGAATGAAAAAACGCTTGTTAATTAAATTAACATTGAATTTTCTTTTTGTTTTACGGTTTGAGTGAGATACACTGTTACCCACAATAGCTTTTTTACCGGTTAACTGACAAACTCTTGACATAATCTCAAATATTAAAAATAAGTGTATTTTTATTTAATGGACGGCAAATTTATACTTTTTTAATTAATTCGCCAATTTTTAGCTAAAATAATTCGCTATGTCAAATTTATTTGACTTTTATAGCCAGCGGAGCAATATCATACTTTTTGCCATTCTTATCAACCGCTTTTATATTTTCAAAATAGATTTCTTTACCGGTAAATTTATTTTTTAAGTCAGTTTTAACTTTATCCGTAATAGCATTTGATTCTATAGTTGATGTTACTGAAATGCCTTTTGAAACGTATGAAATTTGATATGAAGTAATTCTTAATTCAGGTTGATTTAACATTAATGATTTTGCATTAAGAATTTCATTTAAACTTAATGTTGATTGATTGGGATAATTATCAATAAAAGCGACTGTATCGTTTTTACTTGTTTAAGATTTTACATCTAATGTAAAAGATGCTGCAAATATTATTGTAATGAATATTAAAAAGCTATTTTTATTCATACTTTTCGTTTTTATTTTTGTTTTACCAAGCTTTAAACTCAATTTTATCAATAGCTAAACGAGTTGCTAAAGAATCTTTTTTAGCTCCTCTGCCCGTAAGCATAAAAATAATTTCGTTATTAGGAATAGTATCAAAATGTTGAATATGCATAGGTTCTGAAAGAATGGTTCTTGGTATTTTTTTACCAAAAGAATAATCATAAAGCAATTCTTTATTTTTCATGTAATCTTTTAATGTGTAAGAAATACGTTGCCCTCTGTAATGCACTATAAGTTCGTTGTTTGATTGTGCATTTAAAGTATTTGTTTCTACCCTAATTTTCATTTGAATTTTGCGCAAAGCTCCTTTAGGTGAAGCAGGTAATTGTTTCTTAGCAATAACAGTACCTTTTTCTATTTCAATATTCATTAATCCGTTAAGTGTTTCGACTTTACCAATAAACGATGTGTCAGTGCCAACGATTAAAGGAATTTGTTCAATTTCCCAACCTGATAAGTCATTTAGTTCATCAGTAAAATCAATCTCTTTTTTCTCAAAACCTTTATTACAGGCTAAGATAGTAAAAGACACCAGCGAAAGAAGAAGGATGTTTTTAATCATACATTTAAATTGTTGTAGCTAATTTACACATTAAATCGGAAATGCATAATATCTCCATCTTGTACAATGTATTCTTTTCCTTCCACTCTTAATTTTCCATTGTCGCGACAAGCTGATTCTGAACCATATTTAATAAAATCTTCATACGAAATTACTTCTGCCCTAATAAAGCCTTTTTCGAAGTCTGAGTGTATTACACCTGCAGCTTGAGGGGCTGTCCAGCCTTTTTCAATGGTCCATGCTCTTACTTCTTTAACTCCTGCAGTAAAGTAGGTTTGTAGATTCAACAATTTATATGCTGATTTTATAAGTTTATTTACTCCCGGTTCGTCTAAGCCTAAATCTTGCAAAAACATCTGGCGTTCTTCATACGATTCTAAAGCCGCAATTTCAGCTTCCATTGCTGCAGTAATAATTATTATTTGCGCATTTTCATTTTTTACAGCTTCTTTTACGGCTTCAACATATTTATTTCCGTTTTTAACAGATGCCTCATCTACATTACATACATACATAACCGGTTTATCGGTTAATAAATTTAAATCGGAGATTAACTTTCTGTCTTCTTCTGAAATTGGTGCCGAACGAACAGATTGTCCTTTTTCCAAATGATCTTTTACGATGCTTAAAATTTCAAATCTTTTTTTAGCTTCTTTGTCACCACCTGTTTTGGCTTGCTTTTCTACTCGTTGAATGCTTTTGGTAACCGATTCTAAATCTTTTAACTGCAATTCAGTATCAATAATTTCTTTATCTCTAACAGGGTTTACAGAGCCGTCAACATGCACTACATTAGGATCGTCAAAACATCTTAAAACATGTAAAATTGCATTGGTTTCGCGAATATTAGCTAAAAACTGATTACCCAATCCCTCACCTTTACTCGCTCCTTTTACTAAACCGGCAATATCAACAATTTCAACTGTTGTAGGTACTATTTTTTCAGGTTTTACAAGTTCTGCCAATTTTGTTAATCGCTCATCAGGTACAGTTATTACACCTACATTAGGTTCAATGGTACAGAATGGAAAGTTTGCTGCTTGAGCTTTAGCGTTTGTTAAACAATTAAAAAGTGTAGATTTACCAACATTTGGAAGACCTACAATTCCACATTTTAATGCCATGAAATATTAATTTTATCGGGGGGCAAACCTACATGATTTTAGCGGAATATGCAATTGCATAAAAAATACTATTTTTACAGGCCTTTTTAAAAATTTAATAATGAAAACAATAATAAAAACAGGATTAATAATTGCTTGCACATCTATTTTTATTGCCTGCAATAAACATGAAGAAACAAAAAATAATAATGATAATTCGATGAATCCATTTTTTAAAGAATTCGACACCCCTTTTGGTGTTCCTCCTTTTAATTTAATAAAAGTTGAACATTACAAGCCTGCTTTTGAAGAAGGTTTTAAGCAACATAAGCAAGAAATTGAAGCCATCATTAATAATTCTGAAAAACCTACATTTGAAAATACTATAGTTGCACTTGACCGTGCCGGCCAATTATTAAACAGGGTTTCTAATGTATTTTTTAATCTAACTTCTGCCAACACAAACGATACCTTAGACCTATTAGAATCAGAAATTGGGCCTTTATATTCAAAACACAATGACGAAATTTACATGAATACAAAATTATTTGAACGTGTAAATGCTGTTTGGGAACAAAAAGAAAAATTAAATTTAACAGAAGAACAAGCTAAATTATTAGAAAAAAATTATAAAGCATTTGTGAGAAATGGGGCTAAACTCAACGATGCGGATAAAGCTAAATTAAGCGAAATAAATCAAGAAATTTCTAAACTTACCATTAAATTCGGTCAAAATACATTAGCAGAAGTAAACGAATTTAAATTGATTGTTGAAGATAAAAATCAATTAAAAGGATTACCTGAAGAATTAATTTATGCAGCTTCCGAAGATGCTAAAGCAGCCGGAATGGAAGGAAAATGGGTATTTACACTTCAAAATCCAAGTGTTATGCCATTTTTACAATATGCAGAAAATCGAGAATTAAGAGAAAAAATTTGGAATGCCTATAAAAATAAAGGAAACAACAATAATAAAAACGATAATAAAGATATAATTTTAAAACTTGTAAATCTAAGACAACAAAAAGCTCAATTATTAGGATACGAAACTTATGCACATTATGTACATGAGGAACAAATGTCTAAAAAGCCTGAAAATGTGTATAAACTTTTAAATGATTTATGGACTCCTGCATTAGAAGTTGCTAAAGCCGAAGCTAAAGAACTACAAGAATTAATGAACAAAGAAGGTATTAAAGGGAAATTACAACCTTACGACTGGAGATACTATGCCGAAAAAGTTAGAAAAGAAAAATATGATTTAAACGAACAAGAATTAAAACCATATTTTAGCTTAAATACTGTAAGAGACGGTATTTTTACGGTTTGTAATAATTTATACGGCATTACATTTAAAGAATTAACAGATATACCAAAATATCATGAAGATGTTACAGCTTATCAAGTATTAGAAAAAGACGGTACACATATTGGTATTTTATACATGGATTTTCATCCTCGCCCAAGTAAAAGAGGCGGAGCATGGATGACAAGTTATAGCGATCAAAAAATGGTAAATGGCAAACGTGTTGCGCCTGTTATTTCCATTGTATGTAATTTTTCAAAACCAACCGCAGAAACTCCTGCCCTTTTAAATTTTGACGAAGTAGAAACATTTTTTCATGAGTTTGGACATGCACTGCATGGACTATTATCGAATGTAAACTATAATCAGTTAGCAGGAACAAACGTGCCAACTGATTTTGTAGAATTACCATCGCAAATTATGGAAAATTGGGCTGCAGAACCCGCTGTGCTAAAAATGTTTGCTAAACATTATAAAACAGGAGAAGTAATACCTGATGCTTTAATTGAAAAAATGCAAAAAAGCAGCAAATACGGACAAGGCTTTGCAACAACAGAATATTTAGCCGCATCATTATTAGATTTAGAATATCATAGTATAAAAGAACCTATCAATATTGATCCTAATGAGTTTGAAAAAAACACTATGCAGAAACTCGGATTAATAGATGAGATTATTCCACGATATAGAAGTACTTACTTCAATCATATATTTGCCGGTGGCTATTCGGCAGGATATTATAGTTACATTTGGTCAGGAGTGCTTGATAGCGATGCTTTTGAAGCATTTAAAGAAACTGCATTATTTGATCAAAAAACAGCACAAGCATTTCGTAAAAATATTTTAGAAAAAGGAGGTTCGGCCGATCCTATGGAGTTGTATAAACGTTTTAGAGGTAAGGAACCTTCTATAGATCCATTATTAAGAAAACGTGGATTAATTAGAATGCAAACGCTAAACTAAAACTTCTGGAATTTTAGAGATTAAAAAATAAAAGTTCAAAAATCAGTAATAAGAATTTTAAACGTTAACTTTTAAATAATAAATCCCGGAAAATTTTCCGGGATTTATTATTTTTATAAAGTTTGCTTTTAAAGCATAATTGCTGTAACAACCGATACACATCCACTTCTGTCAATTTCTTCGCCTTTGGGAGCAGGTGCTGTTATTACTTCTAAGGTTAATTCTTGTGTTGCTTGTACATTAAAATCCCATTGAATAGAACCATAACCACTGGTAGTAAAAACTACTTTATTATTTTTATCTTTTAAATTCATAGTGAGTTTACCCAATTTCTCGTCAGCACAAATTAAAATACGATACTCATCACCATAGTAAAATGTCATGTTCAATTTTAACTTGTCGTTTGACAATAATGTTGTAGAGTGCATCTGTTCAATATTATTATAAGGTTTAACCTTAGGTGTGCATTTGCTTTTTGTAAATGCATTACATTGCGCTGAAACCTCTAAACCTATAAGAGTAAACGTAAAAAATATAGTTGAGAATATTAATTTATTCATATTATGATTCCTCCCTTATTTATTTATTAACAATCTTGTTTCTTAGCGCATGAGCTAATTCACTTATCTTTTTAAACTGCTCATCATTTAACGAATAGTTTACTCCTCCACCAATAGTTGCCGTTTTAGTAGTAGTATCAGATATTACTTCAGTTGCTATTTGCTGTGTTTCTGACTCATTATAAATTGAGAGAATTGCTTTTAAATCATACATAATGTCTGTAATATCTTCGTTGTTCTTATGATTTTCTAATATTTGTATCATATTATCTAAAGAACCTTTAAGCTCTGCAATTCGTTGAATAATAGGATCTTTATCTTTTGCTTTTTCAATAACTTTTGTACCTATATATAAGCCTTCTATAAAACCTCCAGCCGCTACTAAGGCAGCAATATTTTTTTGTTCATTTTCTTTAAAAGCTTCGTTAGAATTCAGTAAAATTTCTCCTAATAAAGGTAAAATAGAATCTCTTTTACCGCTGTTAACTTCAATACGTTTTACAATATCGGCTGAATAAACAGACGAAGCTCCTAATTCGTCAGCTAATTTTTTAGATGCATTCAAATAATTGATGATTTCTTGAGATTGGTCAAAAATAGCGGCATAACTTAAATCAGCACCATACACTCCTAAATTTAAGGCTTTGGCTGATGTTGTTGTGTAATTAGCTACATTTTCTGTTTTATTTAACAATGTTTTATCAAATGCAGCACCCGCTCTTTGTAAAATTTTACCTAATTGTAAAGGAGATGGTAAGGCATAAAAAATATTCTCATTTTTTTGTTCCGGTTCTGTTTGATCAGTAGTTTCTTCTACTATATCATTTTCATTTTGATTTCCACATGCTTGCAAAATAATAGTTGCAACAATAATCAACCCTGTTATTGGTATAAGCTTTAATTTATTCATAAAATCGAATTTAATATTTAAACAAACCTACCTAAAATTTAGTTTAAAACAAAAATTTATGATGGTTTATAATATTTCATTGCTGTAGGTAAAAACGCTCTAATATTTTTAATACGTGTTTCATCGCTGGGATGAGTACTTAACAACTCAGGAACTTTTCCGCCACCTGTTGCTTTTGACATACGCTCCCAAAAACTAATTGCTTCATTTGGATTGTATCCTGCCATAGCCATAAAAACTAAACCAAGCTTATCGGCTTCCGTTTCATGTGTTCGAGAATATTTTAAAATTCCTAAGGTAGATGTAACGCCATAAGAAGCAAGAAATATATCTTGTGTTTCTTTAGGTTTTTCAGCTAAAGCAACAGCTAAACCAATTCCTCCCAAAGCCACAATTAACTGCTGGCTCATACGTTCATTTCCATGACGTGCAATGGCATGGGCAATTTCGTGTCCCATAACAACAGCCAGTCCTGTTTCGTTTTGTGTTACAGGTAATAAACCTGTATATACCACTACTTTTCCACCCGGCATACACCATGCATTAATAATAGGATCTTGCACCAAATTAAATTCCCATTTAAATCCTTGTATCCGTTTAGTAAGCTTTTTTTGTTTCATAAAAGTTTCAACTGCCACTTTTATTTTTTCTCCCACTCTTTTTACCATTTGTGCATCATTAGAACCGGATGTTACAACATTATTTTTTGATAAAAACTCTCTATAGCTGCTTGTACTCATATTCATCAAAGTGCTTTCCGGAAGTAAATTTACCTGACGTCTTCCACTTATTGGTACTCTGGTGCATGCAATAAAAATTCCAATTAATGTTAAAACAACAATATATTTTCTCATTTTAAAAAACTATCTATTATAAAATTTAACTTTAATAATACCATCAAATAAGAAAAATTTATTCGATTGAAGCTGTTAAACCTCTGTCTAATAAGGCTTCACATAATGGACGAAGTTGTTTGTAAGTACCTCTTTTTACTGCGCATTTACCGGTATAATGTACTAAATAGGTACATTGTTCTGCTTGAATAAAATCGTGATTACAAATTTCAATCAGTGATTCAATTACAAAATCAAATGTATTTACATCATCATTGTATAGTATAATGTTTTTTAACTTTTCTTCTTTCGTAATAATTTCATTTTCAAGCAGTGTGTCTGTATCGGAATTATTTTTAAAAACAAATTTACTATTCATCTTCATTTTCATCGTTGGTTTCATCTTCTTCTTCATTTACAGGATTAATAACTTTTATTTCAGTATTATTATTATTTATTGTACCAATTATTGGAACTTGCTTATCATTTTGAAAAGCTACAAGAAAGGCATCCGTAATTCCTTCGTTTATTACTTCTTGTTTTAAGCGATTAGCTTCTTCAAGACTATTGGTTGCGCCAACAGTGTAAACGGTAAAACCGTCTTCACGCAAACGATAATTGATTCCTTTAGAAGCTAATCGCATATAAATTATAGCTATTTCAATCGGAACTTCTTCTTTAAATGCACCAATTTGAACTTTATATACCGTTTTGGTATTATCAACATTTTGATTAGATGTAACCAAGCCTTGAACGGTTACAGGCTGTTTTGTAGCATTAGATACATTTGAATTAGTTGTATTTGTTATTGATGAATTTGAATTATTATTTGATACTACACTTCTATTATCGTTTATAACAGCATTAGTTGACTGATAAGGCATTTTATTTAAATCTGAACTATTAACAAAAATACTGTTGCCATTTGATGTTTGAAGTGCTCTTGCTTCTGAAATACTTATACGTTTGCCATTGTAATAAGCGGTTACAAAAGCATCTTTTATTCCAAACTCTACTATTCTGTTTTTGGCTTGTACAGCTGTATTAATATCATTATATACTCCTGAAGTATAGCGTAGCAAACCATTTGAAGTTTTTTCAACTAACAAGGGTTGAATATTAAATAATTGTGAAGGCGGAACCGGACGCGTATATACACCACATTGAACAGTATATAGCAATCCTTGCATTTGCTCAACCATTCTGAATGGAGCTGCACCTGGTTCGTTAATTAAAGGTGGTTCATTAACAATAGTATTATCAATAGCAACATTATTATTAGTTGTTGTAGTTTGATTATTTAAGGAAATTATTTGAGTTTGAGTATTTGTTGCTTGAACATTGTTTTGATTATTTGTTAATGGTGCTGAAACAGAAGATACCACTCCTTGATTTTTCAAAATTTGTCGTGCTTCATTTATTGAAATACGTTTACCGTTATAAAAAGCAACCACAAAAGCATCTTGATAACCATAACCTTTAATTACCTCTTTTGCTAAATCAGCCGTTTCAAATGCTTTGAAAAACCCTGCAGTATATCTCGTTAATCCAGAAGGTGTAGTTTCACCGGTAACCGGAGCAAAACCTTTAAATAAATCTTGTGGGATTCTATTTCTAAAAGCTCCAACTTGAACTTTGAATATTAAACCTTCCGGCATTTCAACATCGATTGGAATAGGATTTGATTCATTATATACAACCGCATTGGTACGGTCAAAAATTTCTTCGTTCAGCTGTTTTGGAATTTCATACTTTTTAGGAACAGAATTAATCGTATTATTAGTTGAATAAGTTGAATTTAAATTTGAAGATTTATTCGATGAATCAATTTGAAGATTCTTGGAGGTATTTGCCGCTATTGAAGTATTAGAAGTTGTATTGGATATTGATTGACTTGAAGGAACATTGGCTGCATTTTGCATATTTGAATATGCTATTAAATTTTCTTGTGTAGCAGGATTAAGTGAATTCAAATAAGCATCAGCTTGCATTTTTAATTCTTTTGCTAAATTTTCGTTTTGTTTTAATGAATTCTCCTTTGCATCAGCTTGAGTTAATTTTGAATTTGCTTGTTCTTCAATTTGTTTAGCATTTGCAAGTATTTCTTCTTTCTCTTCATCATCTTCTAAATCTTCAGCTTTCTCGTTTAATTCTTCAACCTTTTGATTTAACGCAAAAGCTTCTTTTCTAAAATTAATGGCTTCTTGTTTTTCTATTTCTGCTTTCTTTGATGCAGCTTCAGAATTACTTAATAATGAATAATACTGTTTCCACTCGTTTGAGGCTCCTATTCTTGCTGCTTCAGATGGACTCAATTGCTTATTGGTATTAATATTTATTGATTGATTGTTATTAGAAGTATTCGTTGAATTTGTATTTACAAGTTCATTAGTATTTATAATAACATTATTTGATTTTGGCCTTGTATCATTATAAACATCATCCTCTTCTTCTTCATTTTCTTCCTCTTCAATTCTATTTTGAATAGTTGATTTAGTGGTTTGATTATTTTGAACAAGTTCTGTGTTAGATTGAGATTTTAATTCATTTAATTCTTCTTTTAATTTTTCTAAGTTATCGTTAGCTTTTATTAAATCATTTCTTTTGGCAATAGCCTCTTCATTTTTAGCACGATAAATTTCTTCGGCAACTGCTCTGTCTTTTTTCTTTTTAGTTTCTTCGGCTTTCTTTTTTAAATCTGCTGCTTCTTTATCCAAATCATTTGCTTCTTCTTCTAATGCATCTATAGATTTTTGTTCTTCTTCAATTTGTTGTTCTAACTGAGCTATACGCTGATTTCTCTTTTGCTGTTCTTGATTGGAATTTAGAGATGATAGTGTTTGAGTTGTAGTATTTGGTGTTGATATAGATGATGTTTGAGCAACAAAATTTGTGTTTTGTGATGTTGTTGGTAAAGTTGTATTTTGAATATTTGAAGCTGTATTATTATTTGTTGCAACTTGTGTTTGAACATTAGTTTGATTTGATTGTAATTTTTTGCTTGAAGCAGTAGTATTACTATTTACATTTTGATTTTGAATATTTGTATCAGTTGAAACATTACTTAAAGCAAGTGCTTGTTCCACATTCATATTGGCAGCTTTGGCATATAATTCTAACGAACGCTGCTGTTTTTCAATGGCATCTTTTTCAATAATATTGGCTCTTTCAAGAGCATTTAGTTTAGATGTGCTATTATCACTATTTAAGCCTCTTTCGCGCATTATTTTGGCTTCGTTAAAATAATATTGTGCTTCTTCTCTTAAGAGTGAAGCCATATCTACTTCAGGAGCATTTTTATTGGTAATTTTTAATGCTGTATTAGAAATAACTGACTCTAAATTCAAATATTCTGCCTGATTGGCTTTTGCGGCAGCTAATGCCGACTCTACGAGTTTTTCTTCAGCTTTCTTATCTAATTCATCAGCTTCTCTAAATGCGGCTTTTCGCTCCTCTTCTGATGTCATTGCAGCTGCATCATCTCTTAATTTCTGAGCTCTTCTGCTTAACAATTCAGCTTCTAATGCATGTCCTTGTGAACGTTTATTTTCGGCTTGTGCTGCAGTAAAGGTATATTCTTGTGAAGTTAATATCGGAGAACTCACATTGGGCGATGCAATTAATTGTTGTGTTGTAGTTGTTTGTGCAACCTGTGTATTAGTTGCTGTAACCGGACTTATATCATCCTCTTCACTTTCTTCGCTATTATCTTCATTCTGCTTTACTTGTGCTGAAGACTGAACATTGGTTTGAGTATTAGTTTGATTTTGGGATTGATTTATTGTAGTTTGGGTTTGATTTTGGGATGTTATTGTTTGATTATTTGATCCGGTTTGGGTATTATTTAAATTTGTTTGAGAATTAGAAGCTATTGCATTTGTATTTACTTTTTCCACTTCTTCATCTTCTTCCTCTTCTTCTTGCTCTTCATTGGTTACAGGTTGTTGTTTATTAGCTTCAGCTACTTGTGTGTTATTATTTGATTCATTTGCCTTTTGTGAAGTTGCAGCAAATAATTGTTGAACTATTGCTTGCGCTTCAGAAGCTGCTTTTCTTTTTTCATCTCTTTGTAATTCTAAATTAGCTATTTTTTGTTCTTCAGCTTTTCTTTCTTTTTTACTTAGTTTCGATAAATTTTCATTTCTGTAAGTAATTTCAGCTTGAATAGTATTTGCCCAATTGTTATTTATAGTAGCTATGCTGGCGTTTTTTTCAAATTCATTTTCTATGGTTGCTACTTTATCCAAATCATCTAAATATGCTGTATGATAGTCGGCAATGCTTCCATCTTCGTTTAAGTGACTATGTTTATAAGGTATGTTTTGATTATTCTTATTTATATTATTTGAATTTTCTGAAGTTGTACTAATTGAATTTTGTTGACTTACAGCTATAGTGTTGTTTGAATTATTGTTTGCAGCTGCTAATTTAAACTGTTCAGCTTGTTTGGCTTTGTCTTGTAATAAGTTAATATCACTCTTTAATCCGGCTTTTTGTTCTGTACTTAAATCAGCATATATTGCATCATCAGCTTCGTTTTTATATGTATCTAATAATTTTGTTAAAAGCTCTACATCGTATTCCATATTTGCAGCTTCTTTTCTAAGTTCTTCACTTCTGCTTGCAAAATTTTCAGACTGTTTTTTTACGGCTTCATACTCCGTTTTTAAATCTTTTAATTCCTCATTTAATTTTTCTTTTTGTGTATTATCTTTAGTTTTTGCTATCTCTGCTTCTTTTGCTTTTATCTCTATTTGAATGGCATCAGCATCTTCTTTGCTTTCATTAGCTTTTGTTTCATATCTTTCGGCTTCTGCTCTTTTTTTATTAGCTTTTTCACGTAAGCTTGCTAATGCTCCTTCTACACCAAACTCTTCTGTTTTATCAGATGATAGTTCCTGACGTTGTTTTTCTAATATGTTTAATGCTTCTTTATTTGAATTGCTTTTTATGGCCTTTTCTATTTCAGCGGCATATTTTTCTGCCTTTTGCGCTTCTTTTTCTTTAGCAGTTGCTTGGTTATCTATTTCTATGGCTAAATTATAGGCTAATACGGCTTCTTTAGCGTATTGTTCAGAAAGTGGTGAAGAATTATTTCTGGAATCTTCACTTTTTAATTTAGCAAATGCGTAAGCAAAATCGGCCTCTTCTCGTAATGCAGCAGCTTCTTTTTTCAAATCTTCTACATCACTCTTAGCCATTTCTATTATTTGTTGGTTTGTAAAAGAAGATGTTGAAACACTGGTATTTTCAGTTGTTTTATCGGCAGTTGATGATTTATTTGAATTTTTATTTTCAGTTGCTGCTATTGATTGTGATAATGTTTGTTTTTCTTTTAATCGTTTCGCTTCTTCTTCATTATAATTTACATCCAGTCTGGCTTTTTTACGAATTACATCAATAGGTGGTGTGTAAGCAAAATCAGTAATTTCTTCATCAAATAAATTTTTAATCATTAAACGAGCTTCGCCATTAATATTTACTAATTCCATTTCTTGTTTAAGCGGGCGGGGATTTTCCATGTTTGGAACATCTACTACTCCACTTTGCGTTGCAAATCCTTCTCCTTCAATTAAAAATTTATATTTTGCTCCTTTAGGAATATTTATTAAATATTCTCCATTTTCAGTATTGGTAGTAACACTTGCTATTTCAGTATTATCGTTTAATGTTCGAACAGAAATCTTTACAGGCTTATCATAATCTTCATCAAAATGCTTAAAGTTGCCTTTTATAGTTATTAAATCAACCGGTTTGCGTACCATCAAAATTTTATATACGCCTATATTACTTCCTATACTCGAACGTGTTGAAGAAAAGTAAGCTTCTTCATTGTTTTCATCGGCTATAAATAAAATATCGTCATCGGGTGTGTTTATAGCAAAATCTAAATTAATCGGGGTTGACCATGTTTGTGTTGCAACATCAAAAGTTGATTTAAACACATCGTATCCTCCCATACTGTTATGACCTTTGGAGCAGAAATAAAGTATTCTTCCGTTGGGATGAAGTATTGGGTACTCTTCATCATATGGAGTGTTTATTGGCGAACCTATATTTTGAGGAGAACTAAATTCTCCATTGGGCAAACGCTTAACTTTATAAATATCTTTTCCATTTTTATCATTATCGCCATAACTGGAATAGAATATTTCTCCTCCTGTAGTATTGGGGACAAAAATGACTGAACTTTCTTTAATTTTTTTATCGTATGAACTTTTTAATTCATCGGGCTTAGCTAATATTTTACCTCCAAACTTTCCGGTTTCATAGCTTCTAAAAAAATCTGAACGAGGTACTTCTTTTTTTTCTATTACAATAATATCTGTAATATTGGAAAGTAGTTTTTTACCATTTTCGCACATTTCGATTTCACGATCCGGATTTAATAATTTGCGTTTTTTATTTCCTGCTTTGTTTTTAAAATTGGTATATGATTTTATAGCATCGTCAAAACGATAATTTATATGATAAGCTTTACCTAGAAAGAAATGAGCTTCAACATCAATATCTGTTTTAGATACAGCATACTCTAAATATTTAATTGCCTTTTCTTTGTCTTTATCGGCATAAATTACGCATGCCCCAAATCGAAAATTATAAAAATGGTCTTTAGGATATAAACTTAATAATTGAGAATATAAAGGATAGGCTTGTACGTATTCACCTTCTAAAAACAATTCATCGGCTTTCTTTTTTAAATCGGCTTCTGATTTAAAATTAGTTTGGTTAAAGCCATTAAAAGAAATGAATATAAATATGATAATATGTATATAGTGCCCAACGGGTATTTTAATATTCATTAATTAGAAATTTAGTCCCTTAAAACAATTTACAATAGAATAAAATCAAGCTTTATAAACAATTCAAACTTCAAATATAAAGATTTTTTTCACAATTGTTAAAAACTAATTAAAAGGCTTGATTAAGTAAGAGGTAATGAAAGATTTATTTCTTTTTTTTAACCAAATAGATTTTAGATTCTTTTTTGGATAATAAACGTTCGATATTTTTTTGATGGGTAGCCAAAACTAGTACCCAAACTAAAAAAGAATATAGAACAAATGTAGGGCTGGAATAATTAAAAATAAATAATATACTCAATGGAAACATCAATGAGCCTAATATAGATGATAAGGAAACAAAATGAGTACTTAAAAAAACTATTAAAAAAACAAGCAATGATAGTAATGCTGCTTGATAATGAATTGCAATCATGGCTCCTAAAATGGTAGCTATTCCTTTACCGCCTTTAAATTGAGCAAAAATTGGAAAAATATGACCTAAAACAGCAAATAATCCGAGTAAAAATTGAAAATTTTCAAACAATTGTGTTTCAGGCCTAAAATTGCCCAATATATAAGCAAGTTGAACCGCTAACCAACCTTTAAAAATATCTATAATTAAAACAGGAATACCTGCTTTTTTACCTAATACTCTAAATGTATTAGTTGCTCCCGAATTTCCACTTCCTGAATTTCTAACATCTACTCCATACATGTATTTTCCTATCCAAACTGCAGTAGGAATTGATCCTATTAGATATGCTAAAACAAGTGCTAAAACATTTTCAAAAGTAATCATGCTGCAAATATAGCAATTTCTAAAGTTTTAAAGTTTGAAATTCTTGCATTATTGAAGTATATTATTATATTTGAAATAATAAATATTAATGCTTTTATCTATGTCAGAAACTATAAAAATTGAAAAGCAAATATTAAGTAAATGGCTTTTAAATAATTTAAGTATAGAGGCTATTGAGTCAGAACTATTAAAAGAAGGTATTCCTTCAGATTATGTAAATGCATATATTAATGCATACAAAAAAATGAAAATTGAAAAACGACAACATAAAGCATTTATATGTTTAGTAGTTGGAGCATTTATTGGATTTTTAAGTTTTTTATTAGCTATTACTGACTTGATTCCTCAGTTTCATACGTTAAATCTTTATGGAGGAACTACATTAGCAGGAATAATAATTTTTGTAGGACTTTATTTATTATTTGAGTAAAAATATTGTGACTAAAAGTTTAAATTATTTGTTTTTTGATTTCTCAATAATTGATTATTCAATTAATCTCAACACTAATAACTAATCAGCCTTCCTTTATCGGTATAATTTAAATAGATAATCTTTGGATTTCCTGTGTAATATACATTGCCTCTACCTCTAATATTAGCAGCAATTTCTTTTGAAGCGTTAATGTAAGTATCTCCTGTTGATGAAGAGGATATAAATCCAAATGCACAAGGAATATTTTTAAAATTTATGTTACAGCTACCTCCTAAAAATGCATCAATCATGCTTGCCTTGCCGGTTAATGTTAAATTTCCAAATCCAAAAACATAAATAATTATGTCTTTATAATTTAAACTTAAATTTATTTCGCTCATGGAAGTATTGCTGATATGAATATAATCCCCATATAGTTGATTTTGTGAATAAATTTTTCCTGTTCCATTAGCTCTTAAACCTTTTAAAGATTTAACATGCAAATTTATTTCGTAGGGTATTTTATAACTCCTAACCCAATCACATGTATTATTATTGCTTATATAAAGTTTATTCCCTATTTGAATGGTTTTAATTAATGGAATTAAATTTTTACCGGACTTCACAATTACTTTATCTAAAGTATCTTGAATTAAAATTACATCTACATATTTATCAATTTCTATACTATCAATGCCATTAAATAACCGAGTTTCTTCAACTATATTTCCTGAAGACTTAAAACAATCTCCTCTATTTTCTTTTTTACATGAAAAAGAAATTAACATTAAAATAATTAATGTTATAACATTTATTTGATACGATAAACTATTCCCCATTCAGCAAAATCGGCTATAGCAAAATGCGATTTTAAAGTAGTATTTAAACTTAATTTTTTATTTATTTGATAACGAATGCCAACACGATGATATATTACTCCCAATCCTTTATATGGAGTATAAATATATGTTCCCATGCCTATCATAAAGCTTAATTTGTTATATCTAATTCGGTAGCCTCCCAATATTCCACTTTGCAAAAAATCGCTACTTGAAGCTTTTTTCCAATTGTCGTTAGCTAATCTTATTTCTAACGAGCGATCGTGAAAAAAATCTCCCCATAGTAAAAATTCACTTTTAAATGATATAGGGTAAATAAATGCTCCGTTTGCATTAAATATTACATATTTTAATCCTCCCGGCCCGCCTACTTCTTTTAATCCACTTGATAATCCAAATTCGAAATAATTTTTATTCGCTTTTTCAAATTCAATTTTTTTTCTTTCAAAATTTGGTGTTGATTCAGAAAAAAAATTTAAACCAAGCGAAGCTGTTACTAAGTTTATTCCCAAATTGGGCATTTTATAAGCAGCATTTGAAAAATGCGTCATACCAATTTTGTTATATAAAACTATGCGGTTAGATAACTTCCAGTTTTTTTGAAATTGTGTATTTACAGCAACTGTTAAATGCGAACTTATTACATTGTTCAAATTATTTTCTGTTTGATGGTAAGTAGTGTTAAAATACCCCAAACCTACCCCGGCTTTAAACATCAGCATACGATTGCTATTTAAAGGCATGAGCATGAATGGTATAGCTGCAACAACATTCCCTAATTGTTGAGGATTACCCAAATTTGTATAATAAATCGAAAAGCCTTTTTCAGGGAAATTATAAACATGATTATAAAAAGATGTATCAAAATGAGTTTGTCCAACACTTAATTCACAACCCCATATATGCGATTGAACCAAATGTCGCATATTATAACGATGCACCATAATAAATCCGGCATGAGCGTCAATTGAATAGGAAACTTGATTTTGAGCTTTGATATAGCTCTTTCCATTCAGTAAAATGAAAGTAAATATGAAAATTAAAATTTTCATTTAGTGTTACAAACCTACATTAAAAAAAGGAATTATTGTAATAAAATGAGTTAATTGAAAATTTATACCTTCGACTTTTAAAAGTTATTAAACCATGAATGAAAAGTTAAAAGCATTTGAGCGTCTATTAATAATTATGGATGAGCTTCGAGAAAAATGCCCGTGGGATAAAAAGCAAACCATGGAAAGCCTTCGCCATTTAACCATTGAAGAAACCTATGAGCTATCAGATGCTATTTTAGAACAAAATTATGATGAAATTAAAAAAGAATTAGGCGATTTAATGTTGCATATTGTATTTTATGCTCGAATAGCATCAGAAAGTAATTATTTTAATATTAGTGATGTGCTAAATGCTATTTGTGAAAAATTGATTGCTCGTCATCCACACATATATGGAGATATTGTTGTGAACAATGAAGAAGAAGTTAAAGCTAATTGGGAAAAATTAAAATTAAAAGAAGGCAATAAATCGGTATTAGCCGGTGTACCGGTATCGTTACCGGCATTAATTAAAGCATCTCGAATTCAAGAAAAGGCACGAGGAGTCGGATTTGATTGGGAAAATAAACAACAAGTGTGGGATAAAGTAATGGAAGAATTGAATGAATTTAAAGCAGAAACAGAAAAAGAAAACAATCAGGATAAAATTGAAGAAGAGTTTGGTGATTTAATTTTTTCATTAGTTAATTATGCACGTTTTATAGGTATTAATCCTGAAGATGCGTTAGAAAAAACAAATAAAAAATTTATAAAACGATTTACTTACATGGAAGAAAAATGTAGAAAAGAAGGTAAAACATTATCTGATATGAATTTATCAGAAATGGACAAATATTGGAACGAATCCAAAAATATAGTGTAAATGGAATTAAATATTTTATTTCATACTGCTTTATTTTTTGAAGCACAACCTCTTATTGAATATTATAAGCTTAAACAAGTTTTTCAACTAAAAAATATTAAAATTTATAACAAAGAAAACACCTTCTTAATAATTTCCGGAACAGGATTAATTAATACGGCAAATTCGATTTCCATTTTTTTTAATTTATTTAATCAACAAAAAAAGAATTTTTTATGTATTAATATTGGTATTGCCGCATCAAAGGAATTGCAATTAAATAATTGGTTTTATGCCGATACTATAAAAATGTTTAAACAACGATTTGTATTTTATCCTTCAATTGTATATCCATTTGAATCAAGTAAACTAATTACTGTTACAGAAATAGCCGACAGTTGTCTTACAAATAAATATCCAGAATACATGTTTGATATGGAAGGATATAGTTTTTCAAAATCTGTTCAATTTTATCAACAAAATCATTTCATACATTCATTCAAATATATAAGCGACAGCGGATATAAATTTTTAGATGCCAAAAATCTTCAGATTAATTACAATAATGATTTTAGAAAAGTTTTAGAAAAGATTAACACTTTAATTGAACATTTAAAAAAACATTTAATTGATGAGAATTTACTTGAAAGAAATACATTAATTTCAGATAAAATAAATCAATTAAAAATTACTTCATACCAGAAAAATCAGCTTTTAACTGCAATTAAATATTATTTAAATTATCAAAGTTTAGATAAGGCTTTAAATAAATTGGATAATTTCAAATTGCAACTATCAAAAAACAAAAAAACAAATAATCAATTGTTTGAAATATTTTTAGATTCCCTATATGCTTTTTAAAAAAGTAATTTACGTAGAAGAAAAAATTTTAAATACGCCTGCTGTTAATCGTATTATTAATAAGATAAATCCAGAAAAAATTATTGTTATTGAACATTACAAAGATGTGCTAAATCAAACAAATGCCGATTGGCGTTTTGAAAAATCAATTCAAAAAATAATTTTGGCTCAAAAAGAAGATAATTTTTATTACAATGGAAGTTATTTAACATCGCATTTCGGATTTGACGAATTTTATTACAATACCTTAGCCATAAATTGTTTGTACGATTGTAGCTATTGCTATTTGCAGGGAATGTTTAACAGTGCTCATATTGTATTATTTGTAAACAACTCTGATTTTATTGAAGCGTGTAAACAATTAATAACTAATAAGACTGATAAAAAAATATATTTTGCACTTTCTTATGATACTGATTTGGCAGCAATAGAGCATCTTTACCCTTATTGTAAAGAATGGATTAATTTTGCAGCAGTTAATCCTAATTTAACAATCGAAATCAGAACAAAATCATCGCAAACCATACATTTTGAAAACTATCCTCATATTGAAAATGCCATTTTTGCTTGGTCGCTTTTGCCGGATAAAATCATTAAAAAATTTGAACCTTTAACGCCTAATTTAAATCAAAGAATAAAAGCAATTAACAAAGCGATAAATGATAACAGAAAAGTAATGCTTTGTATAGATCCTCTTATATACATTCCTCAATTTGAAAAAATATATTCCGATTTTATGGATGAATTAAATCAAAAAATCGACTTTAGTGCTATTCATTTAATTTCAATTGGAACTTTTAGAATGAATGAGAAATTTTTTGCTAACATAAAAAAATCAAACAATAATAACGAATTGTATCAATTCAGATATCAAGTTTACGATGGTGTTATTAGTTATAGAAAAAATGACAGCGACAAATTAATTAATGTTATAACACAAAAACTAAACGATATCAATTTCAAAAAGTATGTAGTATATGAATAGAAAAAAAATATTAATTACCGGACACAGCAGCGGATTAGGGAAACACATCGTAGAAGATTTATTAAGTACGAATGAATATGAAATTGTAGGAATTGCACGTAGAAAAATTAATCATCATCCATTACTTCATCAAATAACTTGCGATTTATCAAATTATACCGAAGTTAAAAAGCTTAATCATTCATTATCTAAATATAAATTTGATATCATTGTTTTAAATGCCGGAGCCAATACCATTAAACCTGCTGAAGCCTATCAAATAGATGAAATACAAAAACTCATTCAATTAAACTTTACATCACATGCCCTTATTTTCAGAATGTGTATAAATGGATTAATAAAAACAAAAGGTTTGGTAATTGGTGTTGGAAGTTATTCCGGCAAAGACATAAAACGATGGAATAATTATTATGGAGCTTCTAAAGCTGCCTTTCATCATTTTATGCATAATATGTTCGAACAATACAGAAAACAAGATGTTAAATTTTCGTTAATTATACCCGATATTATTAATTCACCTTTTTATGAAAAGCAAGATTATAAACCAATTCCGGATACAAAACATTCGTTAGAAATAAATCAAATTTCAAATTTTATATGCAATCAACTCATTAAAAATAAAACTGAATTTTATCCGCTCGAAACCGTATTTAGACCATTAAATTTTATTTTAAAATAATTTTTTTAAAATTTGAAAAATATAATTACATAATTATGAAAAAAGCAATATTCTTTTATATTTTATTTTCTTTAATAAATATTGCTTCACAAGCTCAAATTACCTATACATGGAATGGAAGTTCTTCTTCTGACTGGAATACATCCTCAAATTGGGCTCCCTCTGGTGTTCCTACAACTATTGATAATGTAATAATTGTAACCGGTGCTAATCCGTGTAATCTTACTGCTACTACTACAGTTAATAATTTAACCATGAATAATGGCACATTAAATGTAGGTTCTTTTACACTAAACATTAATGGTAATGCCGTTTTTAATTTAGGTACAGTAAATGGAACAGGCATTATTAATTGCAGTGGTACAAATGCATATTTTGGCACAACCGGATCAGGACCAACAATAAATCCTCAAGTAATAGCAAACACCTTAAGTATAAGAGCTCAAAGAACAACATTTAATAATGATGTAAATTTTACAAAAATTGTTGGTTCAAGCGTTATTGATGGTTGGAGAGGAGGAAATACCTTTAATGGAAATTTCACACTTTTAAATGCTAGTGATGATATTAATGGAAATAATGGAGATATCTATTTAGGTTCAAATAATGGTGACCCAACTGATATTTTTAATGGTCGAGCTATTTTTACCATTACAGGAACTGCGCGAATTAGAGTACCACAAAGCGGTTCTGCAGTATTTAATGGAGTGGTTGAATTTAATGCCAATGGCTCTGTTAATTCTCATGATAGAATTCAGCCTGCTAGATTTGGAAGCGCATCATGTATTTTTAATGATACTGTTTATGCCACAATAAATTCTGCAAGTACAGATATACAATTTGCTTTTGATGCAGGAACCAATTGTACTTTTAATGGACCTTTAGTGTGTAATAGAATTTCAGGACCAGCAGCAGCAGCATTTGATATTGGTAGAGACGGAACAGTTACATTTAATCACAATGTGATTGTAAATAATAATTCTACAGGAAGTATAGCTATTACAAATGGAACAGGAACTTCAACCCTTGCAAATGGCAGAACTATTTCTGTAGGCGCTTTTGGTTTTAACTCTGGTGCTTTTTCAATTCAAAATTTCACACAATTGGGAAGTACTAATCAAACCTTATTATTTTCGTCAACTGCTTCTTTATTTATTGGTGCAGCAGGTAGTCCATGTATATTTAATGCAAACAGTGTCAACTTTAATTCAGGAAGACTTACCATACAGCAAAGCACATTTAATGGAATTACTCATACTTTTTCAAAAACAGGAGCTACGGCAGATGATTGTGGAGGCAACTTTTTCAATGGTGCAGTTTCTATTAATAATTCAGGTATCGGTGAATTTAGATTTTCAAGCGTTATAAGTGCTGATATATTTAATTCTACTGTTGAAATTACTAATGCTAATACCAGTATTGTATCCATTTCAAGAACACATAATACTTTATATCCCGAAAATATAACTATTAATAATACTAGCGCTGCTGCAGGTGGTGGGATATTTTTTGGTGCAAATGGAGGTAGCTCTACCTTAGCAGCTACCAAAACAATTTCGGTTGGTGCGGGAGGTTATGCTAATGGATATTTATATTTGTATCGATTTAATCAAATAGGTTCTACACCTCAGAACATAAACCTTAGTGGCGCCAATACAATACTAAGAATGGGCAATCAAGCCAACATTACCTCAGGTTGCAATTTTGGAGGAAATGTTATAGCAAGTGCAAGAGCTATTGAATTAACTGGTAATACGTTTTCTGGTACAACTCAATTTAATCAGTCAGGAAATGGAGGAAATCGTTTATGGGGTGGAAACATATTTACAGGTGCACATATAATTAATATTTCAGGCGCAGCAAATATTCAATGTTCTCAATTATTTGCAGCGGAAACATATTTATCAACTGTTGAAGCTAATTTGTCGAATACAGGTGGACTAGATTTAGCTCGTAGTTTTAATACAAACTTTCCTGAAAACATAACATTAACAAGTACATCTACAGGTTCTGTTAGCTTTGGATTCAATGGTGGAACTAGTACGCTAGCAAATGGAAGAACTATATCAATAGGTGGATTAGGATATACTGGTAACTTTTTACGATTATATAGCTTTAATCAAATTGGTACAACACCACAAATTTTAAATCTTTCCGGCTCTGCATCTCAAATTGAACTTGGAAGCCCAACAAATATTGCTTACGGATGTAACTTTGGCGGTAATTTAACTGTAACAGCTGTAAATTTTGTAATTACCAGTAGTGTTTTTAATGGGAATTGCATTTTTACAAAAACTGGCTCAGGTGCCAATAATGATTTAAATGGTAATAATATTTTTAATGGCAGCCTTAATTTTACTAATAATTGTTCTGTAGCAAATGTATATGTAAGAATGTCTAACATTTTTGGTTCAGATACATATAATGGCATTACAACACTAAGTACATCTTGTTCAGGCGGAGGGTTTATTATGGCACGGGTTTTTAATGGAGATTTTAATGAAAATATTATATGCAATAGTACAAACAATGGAATAATATATTTTGGGGTAGGAAATTCAAATCTTGGAATAGCCACATTAGCAGCTAATAAAACTATTAGCTTAGGTACTTTTACTGATAATGGCATATTAGGATTTAGAAGATTTAATCAAATTGGAAACACCACACAAACTCTTACTACTTCAGGAACTGCATCAATAGAATTTGGTGCAACCATAGCAAGTGGAGTAACAAATAGTTTTAGCAATTGGGATGGAAATGTTGTTGTAACAACAGCAGGTTATACATCTATAAACAATTCAAATTTTCAACGAAACTTTACTTCCATTGCCAGAAATTATTTAAATGTTGTAAATTCTAATTTTAATATTACTACAGGAAACACATCCTTGTTTAGAAATGGCGGAACTACAAATGATGATTTAGGAGGGAATAATGTTTATAATGGGAATTTTACATTTTCGAATTCAGGTAGTGGGCGATACAGAAGTGGAGTTACAGCATACGGAGGTGATACCTATAATAGTAATGTAAATATTATTAATTCCGGAACCGGTACAATTTCTTTGGCCTACAATAATGGAAGCAATCCAATTGCAGGTAATTTAGATTTAAGCTCCTCTAATACAGGAACAATATTTTTTGGAGAAGCTGCAACATCCAACGCTACTACCCTTTCAGGATTTATTAATGTATCATCCGGTAATTATATCAATGGAAATATTAATTTGCGCTTCTTAACTCAAAACAGCGGAACTAATAATATTACAGGTACAGCAAGTGCCTTGGCTTTAACTTTTAATAATTGTATTATTAATGGTGCATTAAATATTACTCATTCAGGAAGTACCACACTTACAAATTCCACTTTTAATGACATATTAAATACTACTAATAGCGGAACAACTACTGTTACCACTTCTACATTTAATGGAGACGTTACCATGCTTAATACAAATACTACAAGCTTACGATCTTCTACATACAATAGTACAAATAATATAACTTCTACTTCTTTTATATTAGGAGGCACCTTAGCACAAGGTAACACCTTTAACGGAGCAAGTACTTTTAATAAAACCGGAACAAGTAATGATGATACCAATGGAGGCAATGTATTTAATGCACAAAGTACGTTTAACACTAATAATGCAACCGGCAGATGGAGATTAGCTGTTAATAGTTCAGATAATTTTAATGCAAATGCTTTCTTTAATCAAAATGCAGCTGGACTGCTTCAACCAGCCTACGATTTTAATTGTAATTTTGCTGGAAATATTACAGTGTCAAGCCCAACAGGAACAGCAATTACCTTTGGTGCAAATACAGGAAGAGCAACCTTAGTAGGGACAAATGTACAAAGTATAAATCTTGCTGGTAATGGTAATTTCCCCATATTTAGAAGATTAACATCTAATAAAACTTCGAACCATACCATTTTAAACACTTCTATTGAAATTTCAACTGAACTTAACTTAACAAGCGGAAATATTCATAGTTCAGCAAGTAATTTATTAATTATGCTAAATGCTTCAACCATAGCTGCAGTTAGCGATGCTTCATTTGTAAATGGGCCTGTACGCAAAATTGGTAATCAAGCATTTACTTTCCCTATTGGAAAAGAAGGGAATTATTACAATATGCATTATTATAATGCCTATCGTCCCATTTCAATTTCAGCACTTTCTAATACAACACATCATTTTACAGCTGAATATTTTATGGAAGACCCTCACCCATCTTATAATCATGGTAGCTTAGGAGCAGGATTAGCAAATATCAGCAACTGTGAATATTGGATATTAGATAGAACCAATGGAACATCTAATGTTAATGTTACGCTTAGTTACAAAGATTTTGCTCCTGCTGTAAATTGTAGTGGTGTAAATAATCAGACCGATTTGCGTGTTGCTCGCTGGAATGGTACACAATGGGTGAGTCATGGTAACGGAGGAACAACGGGAACAATTACAAATGGAACAGTTGTAACATCTGCTCCAGTTACAACATTTAGCCCATTTACGTTAGCTTCATCAAATGCAGCTAACAACCCACTGCCTATTGAACTTGTAAATTTTACAGCTGAACCAAAAGAGAAAAAAGTAATTTTATATTGGACAACAGCTTCAGAAATAAATAATGATTATTTCGATGTTCAAAAAAGTATTGATGGTGTAAATTTTGAAACCTTTGCAACTGTTAAAGGAGCCGGAAATAGCAGTCAACTATTAAATTACTCTCAAACAGATTATAATCCTTATGAAGGCACTTCTTATTATCGTTTAAAACAAGTTGATTTTGATGGTACCGTAAGCTATTCAAAAATCGTTGCAGTTAATTTCCGCCAAAACAATTTAAATATCTCTATCTTCCCTAACCCAAGCAATGGTTATATTTCTATTTCCAACTTAGATGATAATATCATTTATACCCTACAAATTTTTGATGTTTCTGGTAAACTAATTGATTATAAAATTATTGATAAAAATTCAGCTTCAAGTATTAACATTAGTCATTTATCTTCAGGTTTTTATACCCTACAAATACATTCAGACAATCAACCTATATTTGTAAACAAATTAATTAAAGAATAAACTTTTATCTTCTCACATTGTTAAAATACTATAAACAACAACTTATGGCAGTTATTATTTCAACCGACAACGACTTTAGCCAACATATATCAAACAACGAAAAAGTTATCGTAAAATACTATGCCGATTGGTGTGGAACCTGTAAGCTATTTGCTCCAAAGTTTAGAAGATTATCAGAAGATGAGCGATTTAAAGGTATTGTATTTTTAGATGTTAATGCCGAAGAAAATGAAAATGCCAGAAAACTTGCGGGTGTAGATAATCTTCCATTTTTTGCCACATTTAAAAATGGACAATTAGTTGAAGCTTCAGCAACTTCAAAAGAAGAAGCAGTTGTAGCAATGCTTGAAAAACTTTAATACTTTTAAGAATGAAACTTCCTATCATTAAACAACTTGCAGAAACATACACTATAGAGCAATTAAAAGCTGCTGAGGAAGCCATCTTAAACGAACAAAAACCCGAAATTAAAATTGAAGGAAGCGATGAAGGAGAACAATTAACTCATGTAATTGCTGCTATTTCAATTTTAGAAGATATGAATAAAAATAAAGTTGACATACGCACCGCATTAAGAAATTATACTCAAAGAGTTAGAAATTCCATTAGTTAAATTCCTATTTAAAAGATAGTTAACTTTTAAACCATTCTAAAACTAAATTTATAAGCGATATATTTTTTATATTCGCAAGATAACTATTTAAACAACTTTCCAAACTTATTCTAATTAATATTATGGCAAACGAAAATGTGATGTCGAAAACAGAGGAAGGAATTAACACCTTCGAAGATTTTAAAAATGAAGTATTAAATGATTATCGAATTGCTTGTGAAAGTAGAGAAGCCAGTCTTTTAGGAAGACGTGAAGTACTTACCGGAAAAGCAAAATTTGGGATTTTTGGCGATGGTAAGGAAGTTGCACAATTGGCAATGGCTAAATATTTTCAGCCCGGAGATTTTCGTTCGGGTTATTACCGCGATCAAACCTTTATGTTTGCTACCGGAAACCTTACATTGCAACAATGGTTTGCCGGACTATATGCCCACACCGATTTAGATGCAGAACCAACATCGGGAGGCAGACAAATGGGAGGGCATTTTGCTACGCGCAGTTTAAATCCTGACGGAACATGGAAAGATTTAACTAAAATAAAAAATTCTTCTGCCGATATCTCCCCTACTGCCGGACAAATGCCTCGTTTACTTGGCTTAGCACAAGCATCTAAAGTTTATAGAAATAACAAATTAATTCCCAGCCCTAATAAATTTTCAAATAATGGCAACGAGGTAGCATTTGGAACTATTGGAGATGCAAGTACTTCTGAAGGATTATTTTGGGAAACCATTAATGCAGCAGGAGTATTACAAGTACCTATGGTAATTAGTGTTTGGGATGATGGTCATGGAATTTCAGTACCTAAAAAATATCAAACAACCAAAGAAAGTATTTCAGAAGTTTTAAAAGGATTTCAGCGCGAAAAAGGAAGCAATGGCTATGAAATTTTTAAAACGAAGGGATGGGATTATGCACACCTTTGTCAAACTTATGAAAAGGCGGTTGCTATAGCTCGCAAAGAACATATCCCTGTTTTAATTCATGTAGAAGAAGTTACTCAACCTCAAGGTCATTCAACATCCGGATCACATGAACGTTACAAATCAAAAGAACGTTTACAGTGGGAACAAGACTTTGATTGTATTAAAAAAATGCGAGAGTGGATACTCTCAACCGAATTTAATATCGATGGAAAAAAATATAAAATAGCATCTGCTGAAGAACTTGATACCATTGAAAATAATGCTAAAAAAACAGTTAAAGATGCTAAAAATGCGGCTTGGAACGCTTATTTAGCTGACATTAAATTAGAATTGACTCAAGCCGTTCAATTAATGGAAAAATTAGCTGAAGTTACCGGAAATTCAGAAGTAACTACCATAAAAAATAACCTTACTACTACCATCGATCCAATAAGAAAAGACATAATTTCAGCTGTAAAAAAATCATTACGTGTTACAAGAGGAATTGAAAATGCAGCCAGAGAAGAACTAAAAAAATGGCTGGAAATAAACATGCGCCAAAATTACAATCGTTATTCATCCACTTTATATAACGAAACAGCTTCTTCTGCACTAAATGTTGCGGCTGTTGCGCCTACTTATGACGAAGAAGCCAAAATGGTTGATGGAAGAGAAATTTTACGATTTAATTTTGAAAAAATTTTTACAAAATATCCTGAAACATTAGTATTTGGTGAAGATTCCGGTAAACTTGGCGATGTAAACCAAGGCCTAGAAGGAATGCAAGAAAAATTTGGAGAATTACGAGTAAGCGATACCGGTATTCGCGAAGCAACCATCGTTGGGCAAGGTATAGGAATGGCCATGAGAGGATTACGACCTATTGCCGAAATTCAATATTTGGATTATTTGCTTTATGCGTTGCAGATAATGAGCGATGACTTAGCTACCTTACAATATAGAACAAAAGGAGGTCAAAAAGCGCCATTAATTGTTCGAACTCGTGGACACCGATTAGAAGGAATTTGGCATTCAGGTTCACCCATGGGTATGATAATTCATGCATTAAGAGGAATGCATGTTTGCGTGCCTCGCAATATGACTCAAGCAGCCGGAATGTACAATACCCTACTTAAAAGTGATGATCCTGCATTAATCATAGAGCCTCTTAACGGTTATAGATTAAAAGAAAAATTTCCTAATAATTTAGGCGAATTTTGCGTGCCGCTTGGAATTCCTGAAATTTTAATTGAAGGTTTTGATGTAACCATTGTATCTTACGGATCAACTTTAAGAATTGCACAAGAAGCAGTACAACAATTAGCGCAGGTAGGTATAAGTGCAGAGTTAATTGATGTTCAAACATTATTACCATTTGACATACATCATAAAATAGTTGAATCTATTAAAAAAACCAACAGAGTTTTATTTCTTGATGAAGACGTACAAGGCGGTGCAAGTGCATTTATGATGCAACAAGTTATCGAAGTACAAGGAGCATATCAATATTTAGATTCACCACCAAAAACTCTAACGGCAAAAGATCACCGACCGGCTTATGGTTCAGATGGCGATTATTTTTCAAAACCCAATGCTGAAGATATATTTGATGCTGTATATGAAATAATGCATGAAGTTGACCCGATAAAATTTCCATCAATATATTAATAAATAAAAATAGCTCCAACATGGAGCTTTTTTATTATCATAATTCAGTTAAAAAGAAACTCTAAATATTAGTTTTTGAATTTGAAGATCGTTTAATGAAAAAAGTTATTCCTGTAAATGTTGATGCAAAGACATACAACAACAGTGTTCGTATGGCTTGTTCTGCATTTATGGGTAAGGTTTTTGATGATTATTTTGGTGATAAATAGATTCAATTGATATGAGAAATTTTTCTATTTACTTTCGTTCTAAATTTGGCACTATAAAACAAATAAAGCAAGGCTTTTTAAACCCATTCAAAGAGCCTTGCTTTTTATAATTAAAAAATCTTGATTATAAATTCTCTTTAAATCATAAGTTTCAATCCATCATAGGCTAATTGAATAAAATTAGGCAGCTCTTTACTAACTTCTTCGTGTAATCCCATTTGATGGCTAATATGAGTTAAATAAGCTTTTTCAGGTTTAAGCTCTTGCATTAAAGCTATTGCTTCATCCAAAGTAAAATGCGAAATGTGAGTTTGCTTTCTTAGAGCATTAATAACAATAATTTTGCTGCCTTTAATTTTTTGTTTTGCCTCTTCGGGAATAAAATTGGCATCGGTTATATAAGTAAAATCTTCAATTCTAAAACCTAAAACGGGTAACTTATAATGATACACTAAAATAGGAATTAATGTTACACCATTAATTGTAAATGGTTTTTCCGGATTTATGTCTTCTAAAATAATTTCCGGAACTCCGGGATATTTTGTTTCAGCAAATGCATAGGCAAATTCGCGCTTTAAAGCTTCTTGAACCTGCTGCGTTGCATATACTTTCATTGCTTTTTGCTGAACAAAATTAAAGGCCCTTACATCATCTAAACCTGCAGTATGATCTTTATGTTCATGTGTAAAAACTACGGCATCTAATCTTTTAATATTTGCACGCAACATTTGCTGCCTGAAATCAGGTCCGGTATCAATTACAATGCTTGCATTATCTGTTTGTATATGAATGCTGGTTCTTAAGCGTTTGTCGCGCCAATCGTTAGATTGACAAACATTACAATTACAGGCAATAACGGGTATTCCCTGCGAAGTTCCTGTACCTGTAAATGTAATTTGCAAAATAGATTTATTTAAAAATTTCTACTAATTGTTTTACTGTATAGTCAACTTCCTCTTTAGTACTATAGCGGCTAAATGAAAAACGAACAGATGGGCGTTGCATATCGCATTTTAAAGCTCGTAATACATGCGATCCAACATTACTTCCTGATGTACATGCACTTCCCCCGGATGCTGCAATTCCTAAAATATCTAATTTATATAATAACATCTCACTTACCGGATGAGGATTAAAAGAAACGTTTAATACAGTATAAAGAGAATTTTCACTTATATCTCCATTAAATTGAATTCCGGGAAAATTTTCTTGTAAAAGTGAAATCATATAGTTTTTAATACCTCTTACATGCTTCTGATGCTTATCTAAATCAGCATAAGCAATTTCCATAGCTTTAGACAAACCTACTATGCCATAAACATTTTCGGTTCCTCCCCTCATATTTCGTTCTTGCGATCCGCCATGAATTAAAGGATTTATTTGTATGTCGGAATTTACATATAAAAAACCAACACCTTTAGGACCATGAAATTTGTGTGCAGCACATGTAATAAAATGTATATAGATATTCTTTAAATCAAAGGAATAATGTCCCATTGTTTGAACCGTGTCGCTATGAAAAATGGCATTGTATTTTTTACATATCTCCCCTACTTCTTTTAAAGATATCATGGTGCCTATTTCATTATTGGCATGCATTAATGAAACAAAACTTCGCTGATTGCTTTTTAATAATTCTTCTAAGTGTTCTAAATCTACATGCCCTTGGTTATCTATGTTTACAAAACTTAATTTTATTATTCCTTTTTTTTCTAATACCTCAAGTGTATGTAAAACCGCATGATGTTCGATTGGAGAAGTAATGGCATGTTTTATACCCAAATCTTGTATGGTACATTGTATGGCCATATTATCGGCTTCAGTACCACCTGATGTAAAAAATATTTCTGCCGGTGTTACATTTAATAATTTGGAAATATTTTTTCGTGCATTTTCTATTAATGCTCTGGTTTCTCTTCCGTACGAATGAATGGAAGATGGATTGCCAAATCGATTCTGAAGAACCGGTATCATTACTTCTGCTACTTCAGGGGCTAAGGGAGTAGTAGCTGCATTGTCAAAATAAACTTTCATTTAATTCAATTTAAGCCGGTTGCTTTTTAATGATTTCTTTTATGTCTTGAATAATTTTCTCTGCCAAATTATTTGCCGTAGTCATGCTTTCGCTTTCTGCATATATCCTTATTATTGGCTCGGTGTTTGATTTGCGTAAATGCACCCATTCTTTATCAAACTCAATTTTTAATCCATCAACCGTATTAATTGGATGTTTTTCATATTTTCTTTTAATTTGATTTAAAACCAAATCTACATCAATCTCGGGAGTAAGTTCAATTTTGTTTTTTGATATAAAATAATCGGGATATGATTGGCGTAATACCGATACCGGTTTACCAAATTTTGCTAAATGAGATAAAAATAAAGCAATACCGATTAATGCATCTCTTCCATAGTGTACTTCAGGATAAATAATTCCTCCATTACCTTCGCCACCTATTATAGCATTTTGAGCTTTCATCATTTCAACTACATTAACTTCTCCAACAACCGATGCAAAATATTTTGCTCCTGCAGCTTCTGTAATATCTCGTAATGCTCTTGTTGAAGAAAGATTGGAAACTGTATTACCTTTTGTATGTTTTAAAACATAATCAGCTACGGCAACTAAGGTATATTCTTCGCCAAACATTTCACCATCTTCACAAACAAGGGCTAAACGATCTACATCCGGATCTACCACAATGCCTAAATGGGCATGATATTTTTTTACAGCTGTTGAAATTTCGGTTAAATGTTCAGGTAATGGTTCCGGATTATGCGCAAAATTTCCTGTTGGTTCGCAGTTTAATTCAATTATTTCTTTTACTCCTAAAGCTTTTAACAATTTTGGAACAAAAATACCTCCACTCGAATTAACAGCATCAACCACTACTTTAAAATTTCGTGCTTCAATGGCTTTTTTATCAACTAATTTTAAATTAAGTATAATATCAATGTGCTTTTGCAAATAACTATCATTAGTAATCAACTTTCCCAAATGATTTACATCTGCAAATTCGAAATTCTCATTCTCAGCAATTTCGAGCACCTCAGCACCGTCATTAGCAGATATAAACTCCCCTTTTTCGTTTAATAATTTTAATGCATTCCATTGCTTTGGATTATGGCTTGCAGTAAGTATTATTCCACCTTGTGCTTTTTCTAAAGGAACTGCAATTTCTACGGTTGGTGTTGTTGATAAACCTAAATTTATTACATCAATTCCTAATGCCTGCAATGTTGAAATAACAATACCTTCTACCATTATTCCTGAAATGCGAGCATCTCTCCCAATTACAACTTTTAATTGCAAATTGCCATGGCGTTTTTTTAACCATGTGCCATAAGCAGCTGAAAATTTCACAATGTCAATTGGGCTTAAACCTTCTCCCGGTTTTCCTCCAATGGTTCCTCTAATTCCTGAAATTGATTTAATTAAAGTCACGGCTCATTTATTTTAGTTTGCAAAAATAATTCTTTTTAATGCTTCTTAATTAAGAAAAAAACAAACAGTTTATGTGTTAATAAGTTATATAGTTTATAAGCATAATTAGAATTTTTAACAATTAATTTGACGTTATTTATAAGTATATTTGTAAACCATTAAATACTATGTTTGATTACGAAGACGAAGAAGACGATTTCTATTATGATGAAGAAAGAGCTTTAACTAATGCTCAACGTTTCGAGAAAATGCTCGAAAACAATGAAAATTATTTTTTTGATGTTGAAGATTTCGAAGCATTAATTGATTATTATGTTGAAAGAAATAATTTAAAACAAGCCTTATTAGTTATTGACTATGCAAGTGCTCAACACCCTGCTTCAACCATTTTTCTTTTAAGAAAAGCTCAATTATTTGCCAATAGTAATAAACCCCAAAAAGCACTTGAAATTCTAGGAATTCTCGAAAATATCGAACCCTTTAATCTAGAAATATATTTAACAAAAGGTAGCATTTACAGTCAACTTCGACAGTACAATAAGGCAATTGACGCTTATAAAAAAGCACTTGATTTAAGTAATAATGATGATGAGTTAATTGATGAAATTTATCTTCATTTAGCTTTTACTCATACCAATATGGGTGAACATAAAAAAGCAATAACTTACTTAAAAAAAGCACTTGAATTAAACCCCGAAAACGAATCTGCCTTGTATGAGCTGGCATTTTGTTTTGATGTAATAGAAGATTTTGAAGAAGCAGTTAATTTCTATACACAATTTTTAGATAAAAATCCATATTCTGCCACTGCATGGTTTAATCTTGGTGTTGCTTATTCTAAATTAGCTTTATATGAAAAAGCAATAGAAGCCTATGACTTTGCCATTGCTATTGATGAATCATTTTCTTCGGCTTATGTTAATAAAGGTAATGCCTATGCAATGCTTGAAAAATACGATGAAGCCATAGAAACTTATATTGAAACCTTCAATTACGAAGACCCTGATGGATATGTTTTTTATTGCATTGGCGAATGTTACGAAAAAAAGGAAGAATACGAAAAAGCATTAGTTTATTTTAATAAAGCCATAAAAGTTGACGAATTTCTTTCTGATGCCTGGGTTGGAATTGGCGTTGCATTAGAATATTTAAACAGAAGTATCGAAGCAATTCCATTTGTTAAAAAAGGTATTGAGCTGGATGAAAATAATGCTGATTACTGGTATATTTATGCAGATATATTAAAACAAGCAGGTTATATTGAAGAAGCTCAATTAGCGTATCAAAAAGTAAGTGAATTAAACCCCGATGATAAAGACATTTGGATTGATTTTGCTGCAATTTATTATGAAAACAATGATTTAAATACTGCATTTGAAATTTTAGATGAAGGATTAAAACATCAACCTGAAAATGATTTAATTTACTACTATTTTGCTGCCTATTTATTTAGTGCCGGACTATTTTTTGAGGCAGAACAAAAACTCAGTAAAGCACTTTTATTAAATTCAGGTAACTTAAATTATTTTTTCGAAATTGTACCTCACGCGATTAATAATATTTCAATAAGAGAACTAATTGAATCGTATAAATAATTTTACCTTCGCATTCAATTAATTAAAATTATTATGCTAAACTACGAGTTACCATTTATACCAGAACGTCCGCAAAAGCCACGTCAAAAAGGAATTACAATGATGATGGATAAAGGCTTGAGTTTACAACAAGCCGAAAACTTTGTTTCAGCGGCTGGACATTTAACCGATTTAATTAAATTAGGATTTGGCACCTCATACATTACTCCCAATCTAAAAGAAAAAATTAAATTATATCAAGAAGCAGGAATTAAAGTTTACTTAGGAGGAACTTTGTTTGAAGCCTTTGTAGTAAGAAACATGTTTGATGATTATTTAAGATTATTAGACAAATTAAAACTCGATACTGCCGAAGTTTCTGACGGTTCTATCATCATGAAACAAGACGTTAAATGCGAATACATTCATCGTTTATCGAAAGATTTTACCGTATTATCAGAAGTTGGTTCGAAAGAAGCAGGTATTTTAATCAGTCCCGGCAAATGGATTAAAATGATGACCAACGAATTACAAGCAGGCTCATGGAAAGTAATAGCAGAAGCCAGAGAAAGCGGAAATGTTGGAATTTATCGCCCTACAGGAGGAGCGCACACCATGCTGATTAATAAAATTTTAAGTAAAGTAGCTTTGGATGATATTATTTGGGAAGCCCCACAAAAATCTCAACAGGCATGGTTTATTAAACATTTTGGAGCCAATGTAAATCTTGGAAATATTTCCTACGAAGAAGTTATTCCATTAGAAACACTACGATTAGGCCTAAGAGGCGATACATTTTTCCTACACCTTCCTGAAGAGTTAAAGAAATTTAAAATTGTTGCACCCGAAAAAAAATCTAAACAGTAGTTATGCAAGAAATTTCTGTACAAGAATTAAAAAAAATGTTTGATAACAAAGAAGATTTTCAGCTTATTGATGTAAGAGAGCCTTATGAATATGAATGGGCTAATTTGGGCGGAGAATTAATTCCATTAGGTTCAATTGTTGATAATTTAGATAAAATAAAAAAAGACAAAAAAGTAATCATTCATTGTAAAAGTGGCGCGCGCTCATCAGCTGTTATTGATACCCTTGAAAAACAATTCGGATTTAATAATTTATATAATTTAAAAGGAGGAATATTAGCTTATATAAACGAAGTAGATTCATCAATAGTGAAACAATGAACAGGTCATTAAAAGATTACATGCTAATAACCCTTAAAGGAATGGGAATGGGTGCAGCCGATGTTGTGCCGGGTGTTTCAGGGGGTACCATTGCCTTTATAACCGGTATTTATGAAGAATTAATAAATACGATAAAATCTTTTCAACCATCACTCATAAACGACCTTAAAAAAAACGGAATAAAAAGTGTTTGGCAAAAAATAAATGCACCATTTTTAATAGCACTTTTGTTAGGAATTGGTTTAAGCATAATTTCGCTATCAAGAGTAATTTTGTATTTATTACAAAATCATCCTATACCGGTTTGGTCCTTCTTTTTTGGATTAATATTAGCATCAGCATATTTAATTGCAGCCGAAATTAGCCAATGGAATCTTGCAGTTATTTTAGCAACATTTATAGGAACTTCTATTGCATACTCTATTACCATAATTAGCCCCGCTGAAACACCAACCGATTTATGGTTTATATTTTTAAGCGGTGCAATAGCTATTTGCGCTATGATACTTCCCGGAATATCCGGAAGTTTTATTTTGCTTTTAATGGGCAAATATGAATATATATTTACAGCCCTTAAAGAATTTAACATTTCAGTTATTGTTACATTTGCTTTAGGTTGTATATCGGGCTTACTTTCATTTTCGCATGTATTATCATGGATGTTTAAAAAATTTAAAGATGTTACCATAGCTCTTTTAGCCGGATTTATGATTGGCTCATTAAATAAAGTATGGCCATGGAAAGAAGTATTATTAAAGGTAACCATAAATGGCAAAGAAAAAATTTTGCAAGAAGGTAATTTATTACCTTCAAAATTTACAGAAGTAACCGGAATGCCTAATCAAATCGGCTTAGCTATTTTCATGTTTGTATTAGGGGTAATAATTAGCATTGGTATTGAACGCTTAGGAAACAAAAACATTTAAAATTTGAGAACATTTGGTTTAATTGGTTTTCCTTTAAGTCATAGTTTCTCGCCTGATTATTTTAATAAAAAATTTCAGCAACAAAACATTGAGGCTATTTACAAAACTTTTCCCTTAAAATCTATTAATGATTTTTTTTCGATTTTAAATAATAACCCAACATTAGAAGGGCTAAACGTAACAATTCCTTACAAAGAAACCATTATTTCTTACTTAGACGAAATAAGCTCAGAAGCTAAAGAAATCGGAGCGGTAAATTGTATAAATATTGTTTATAAAAATAAAAAGCCCTATTTAATAGGTTACAACACCGACTTTATTGGTTTTGAAAAAAGTTTTATCCCTTGTTTAAAACCACATCATAAAAAAGCTTTAGTATTAGGCAATGGCGGTGCAGCAAAGGCAATAAAATTTGTATTAAAAAAACTTGATATTCCTTTCAAAACAGTTGTTAGAACAATAAAAAACAAGGAAGAATTGCTTTATACTGAATTAAACAAAGAGCTTTTAAATAACTATACCATTATCATTAATACCACTCCACTTGGTACCTATCCTGAAACTGAAAATTGTCCCGATATTCCCTATCATTTTTTAAATAATTCACATTTTCTGTATGATTTAATTTATAATCCTGCAGAAAGTTTATTTTTGAAAAAAGGAAAGTTGCTTAATGCTGAAATAAAAAATGGATATGAGATGCTTGTAATTCAAGCAGAAGAAAGTTGGAAAATTTGGAATAATCAATAAAAATGTAATGGAAAAGAAAAAACAAGTAGCAACAGTAGATATTAAAAACAAAAGAGCTTCGTTTGAATACACTTTTATTGAAAAGTATATTGCAGGTATTCAATTAACCGGAACAGAAATAAAATCAATCAGAGCCAACCAAGCTAATATAAGCGATGCGTATTGTGTATTTATAAACGATGAGTTATATGTAAAGCAAATGCATATAGCCGAATACGACAAAGGCACTTATAATAACCACGAACCCAAACGTGATAGAAAATTATTGCTTCATGCTAAAGAGCTAAAAAAATTAAAAAGTAAACTTCAAGATGTTGGGGTAACCATAATTCCAATTCGATTATTTATAAACGAAAATGGATTAGCAAAACTTGAAATAGCATTGGCCAAAGGTAAAAAACTGCACGATAAACGCGAAAGCATTAAAGAACGCGATATTGAACGACATTTAAAACGATTTAAATAAATGGATTTAAAAATCCTATACAGAGATAAATACTTAATTGCCGTAGAAAAACCGGCAGGACTTAACACAGAACCGGATGCAAAAGGAAATCTTAATTTAGCTGAAGAATTAAAAAAGAAATTATCACAACCTTATCCTCTAAAATTTAATCTCGGCATTATTCATCGTCTTGACAGACCTGTGAGCGGTATTGTTTTATTTGCACTTACTCCTATGGCTTTAAAAAAAATGAATATGCTTTTTGCTGAAAGAAAAATAAAAAAAAAGTATCAAGCCATAGTTGAAGGAATACCAAATGAAAATACTCAATTATTAATTCACTATTTATATAAAGATACTCTGCAAAAAAAAGCCATTATTAGTAATGAACCTAAACCCAATTTTGTAAAAGTATCGCTATCATATAATATTTTAGAAAGTTTCGATAATAAAGCTAAACTTGAAATTGAATTACATACCGGAAAATATCACCAAATAAGAGCACAACTATCTGCAATTGGACATCCAATTCTTGGTGATACATTATACGGTAGCAAGTATTTGCTTGCAGAAAATAAAATTATGCTTCATGCTTCTTATTTAAGTTTTATCCATCCAATTACATTACAAAAAATTCAAATTAAATCGTTACCATCTTTTTAATTTCATGACATCAATCATAGATTAATTACTTACTATACACTTATTTTGCGTCTTATGATAGAAAAAAAAATTTTAGAGCAATTAGATTTTAACAAAGTTAAAATCAAAAAAATTGCGCATACTGAAAAATTCGACTGTGTTCTATTAACTATTGAAGAAGGTAATATTTTGAAAGAACATATTTCAAATACAGATTCATACTTAATAGTTTTATCCGGAGAAATTAATTTTAACATCAACAATCAAAGTTTTAGACTTACTCAAAGTGATGGAATAGCTTTTGCTAAAAACATTCCTCATTCAGTTGAAGCACTAAGCAATAGCAAATTGTTATTAATAAAATAAATGAAGGATATAGAAAATAGAAAAGATATTATCCTTTTAGTTGATAGTTTTTACGATAAAGTAAAAAAGGACTTGATAATTGGTCATTTTTTTAATGATGTAGCCAAAGTTAACTGGAACGAACATCTTCCTAAATTATACGATTTCTGGGAAACTGCATTGTTTCACAAATCCTTATATAAAGGCAATCCAATAGAAGTTCATAAAAACTTACACCAATTATCGCCATTAAATAAAACACATTTCGAACATTGGGTAAATTTATTTTGTACTACCGTAGATGAATTATTTATCGGAAATAATGCGGAGCAAATAAAAATTAAAGCACAATCTATTGCGACTGTTATGCAATGGAAGTTGCAAAATTAAAAAGGGGGATATGTTAAAACATATCCCCCTTTTTATAAAATAAACCAATTTTTATTCTGCTACCACTTCAAATTCAATTTCAACAATTACTTCTTTGTGTAGTTTAATAGTAGCTGAATATTTTCCTAAATTTTTAATTGACTCATCTTTTAGGGTAATATTTTTTCTATCCACATCAATTCCTAACTTTTTAAGCGCATCAGCCACCATAATATTATTAACCGAGCCAAATATTTTTCCTGTTTCTCCTGCTTTGGCACCAACTTTTACAGAAAGAGATTCAAGTTTTTTAGCAAGTTTTTGAGCTTCTTCTTTTAATTTTTGTTCTTTAAAAGCTCTTTGCTTTTTAATTTCTTCTAATTGTTTTTTATTTGATTCGTTGGCTATTATGGCTAATCCGTTTGGAATTAA
The DNA here is from genome assembly GCA_046299555.1 of Bacteroidia bacterium. Classification (GTDB taxonomy): domain Bacteria; phylum Bacteroidota; class Bacteroidia; order JACCXN01; family JACCXN01; genus CALKJP01. The sequence goes on along the minus strand of JBKBHS010000002.1, from coordinate 42,507 downwards.
ATAATTTCTTCCATAACCATTTTTTACCTTTACAATTTCATCTTTCGAACCTAAGTTCTTAACGTCTTGTTTTAATATAATTTCCATAATCTTTTACCCTCCGTGAATTATTTTAACAAATCAGTTACATAAGGTAATAAAGCTAAATGACGTGCACGCTTTACAGCTTTACTAATCTTACGTTGAAATTTAATTGAAGTACCGGTAACTCTTCTTGGAAGGATTTTACCTTGTTCGTTTACAAATTTTAAAAGAAAATCTGCGTCTTTGTAGTCAATATATTTGATGCCTGATTTTTTAAAACGGCAATATTTTTTCTTTTTAACCTCTGCAGCTGGAGGATTTAAGTATCTAATTTCTGTACTCATTTAAAATAGGTTTTAAAAGTTAATAATTACTTTGTGGCAGTTGCTTTACTACGTTTTTTTTCGTTGTAAGCAATTGCATGCTTGTCAAGAACTACAGTAATGTAACGTAAAATACGCTCATCACGTCTGTAGTTTACTTCTAAATCATTAATAACTTTTCCTTCGGCTTCAAACTCTAACAGATGATAAAAACCGGTGGTTTTTTTCTGAATAGGATAGGCCAATTTACGAAGCCCCCAGTGCTCTTCGTGTACTATTTTAGCGCCACTTTCTTTTAGCAGCGTTTTAAATTTGTTTACCGCTTCCTTTGTCTGCTCTTCAGACAAAACGGGAGTCATAATGAAAACGGTTTCGTAACGATTCAACATTTTGTTTTTTAATTAATTGTTAAACATTTGTTTTAAAGGACGGCAAAGATAATAATTATCAAATTAATACCAAATATTTACAAAACAGATTTTGATTGGTAAAAAATAATATAAAATGAAATTAGCAATTTTAAAGAGCTTTTTTTAATCATTATTATTCAAAACTCAATTAACAAACAATAACATACCTATGTAACTTTTAATGTCATTAAAATTCTATTTTAAATTGTACTTTTACCGCCTGAAAAAATTAAAAATAAAATTTATCATTCATTATTTATGTCGGCATATTTATTTGTTATTTACCTTATTTTACATTTTTTAGTTGGAAAATTTATTTTACAAAAACTAATTGATAAAGCCGGTGGCAAAGGCTATGAAATTTGGATTCCATTTTTAGGACCTTACAAAGCTATTCAAATGGTAAAACGACCCAAATGGTGGGTAATTATTTATTACATTCCGTTTGTTGGTTTAATTGTTTTTTTAGGAATTATTGTTGAATTTTTAAAATGTTTTGGCTATTTGCGTTTTTATCAACACATCTTAGGTGCTGCTGCCACTCCAATTTATTTGCCTTACATTTATTATAAAGAAAATCCTCAATGGATTGGCCCTGATGAAGCAAAAAAATATAAAAAATCTACGCTCAGAGAATGGGCCGATGCCTTAGCTTTTGCAATTGTTGCTGCCACATTAATTAGGGGATTTTATTTAGAAGCTTTTACCATTCCTACATCATCAATGGAAAAAACTTTGTTGGTTGGCGATTATTTATTTGTAAGCAAAATGAGTTATGGTGCCAAATTTCCCAATACACCTATCTCGTTCCCATTTGCCCACCACACATTGCCGCTTACCGAAAAAACTCCTTCTTATCTGGAATGGATTAAACTCCCTTATTTTAGGCTACCCGCATTAGAAAAAATAAAAAATAATGATATTGTTGTTTTTAACTATCCGGAAGGTGATACCGTTGTTTTACAACATCAAGATCAAAGTTATTATCAGTTGGTAAGAGATTATGGAAGAGATTTAATATATCAACAATTTGATGTAACGGCACGCCCCGTTGATAAACGCGAAAATTATATTAAAAGATGTATTGGAATAGCCGGTGATACCATCGAAATTATCAATCAAAAAGTTTTTATCAATGGAAAAGATGCAGGCTTGCCTGAAAAACATCAATTTTCGTATAAAGTTACTACCGATGGAAGCATGCTTAGTAAAAACTTATTAGAACGTTTAAATATTACTGACCCTATTTATCCGGATACATCCGGACCCAATACCTTTATAGTTATGTTAACTGAAGAGGCGGTTAATCAATTAAAAAAATATGATTTTATAAAAAGTGTTCAACCCAATATTACTCCAAAAGGACAAAGAGATAAACGCAGAATTTTGCATATTTTTCCTAATCATCCAGATTTTTACTGGAACGAAGATAATTTTGGTCCGCTATGGATACCTAAAAAAGGCGCAACTATACCTCTTACTAAAGAAAATTTAATATTATACAAGCGCTGTATTACCATTTACGAAGGGAACGAATTAACAGAAGAAAACGGTAAAATTTTTATTAATGGTGTAGAAACCAACCAATACACCTTTAAAATGGATTATTATTTTATGATGGGAGACAATCGACATAATTCAGCCGATTCGCGCTTTTGGGGTTTTGTACCCGAAGACCATATAGTAGGTAAAGCCGTATTTATATGGTTGTCGTTAGATGCTAACAAATCTTTACCTGAAAAAATTCGCTGGAAACGCCTATTTAGTTTTATTCATAAATGATTTAAGAAACTAAAAAAATTTAAGCGAGTAAAAAAGGAAAACGTTTTACTCGCTTTTAATATTCTAATGGCTAAAAAAAAATCTTATATACGAGAATGGATTGAAGCTTTTTTTACAGCTATCATAATTGTTTTATTACTACGTTTATTTGTTGTTGAAGCATTTACAATTCCAACTTCCTCGATGGAAAAAACCATGCAAGTTGGCGATTTTATAATGGTTAGCAAAATACATTATGGTGCACGTTTCCCAATTACCCCCCTATCGTTTCCATTTTCTCATCAAAAAATTCCATTTACCGAAAACACTCCGGCATACCATAAGTTAATTCAGCTCCCTTATTTTAGATTACCGGGTTTTACCGAAATTAAACGTAACGACATTATTGTATTTAATTATCCTCTCGAAATTGACATACCTATTGATCATCGAACCCATTTTGTAAAACGATGTGTTGCATTACCTGGCGACACCTTATTAATTCACCATAAACTTGTAATAGTAAATAATGATACCTTGCCACAGCCTGAATTAGTTGAATTTAACTATCACGTAAAAACAGATACAGCCGGAATTTCGCAGGAAATTTTTGATGAATTAGAAATATATGACGGAGGCGCAGTTTCTAACAAAGGTGATTACAGAGTAGCGCTTAGTAAAAACATGGCGGATGAACTACGTAAAAAAGAACATATTATCGATGTTATTGAATTTACTGAAAAAAAAGAAAACTATTACGATTACTTATTTCCTTATAGCGATAGCATTCGTTGGAACACAGATTATTATGGCCCCATAATTATTCCGGCTGCAGGCGATACCATCTTATTAAGTGTAGATAACTTAGCTTTTTACCGAAAAATAATCACTGATTTTGAAAACAACGAATTAGATGTTATAAACGATAGCATCTTTATCAATAATCAACAAACAAATCAATACATCATTAAAAAAAATTACTACTTTGTTTTAGGCGATAACCGACACTATTCATCCGATTCCAGATTTTGGGGTTTTGTTCCAGAAGACCATATTGTTGGAAAAGCATGGTTTGTTTTATTTTCCATTAACAAAAATAAAAGTGGATTAAAAAAGATCCGCTGGAATAGATTCTTTAAACCATTAAATTAAAAAATCGCATTTTAAGCATGTTTTATCAAGTATTTTTTAGCATTAATCGACATATATTAAAAAAATAATATATTTGTCAGCTTATCACTAATTTTCCTTTTTTTAGTGCTCAATATTAAATTTAATAAATTTTTCTTAATCATTCTCGTTTTAGGGACTGTAATATGCATTTTTTCTTGTCGACAATTAACAGACGAAAAATACATCTCTGAAGGAGTTATCGAATTTAATATAGAGTACCCCTATTCTGATGAAAATAGTTTATTGGTAGGACTATTGCCCAATAAAATGCAAGTTAAGTTTAAAGATAATAAAGTTGCTTTAGATTTAACAGGAGGAATGGGCATGTTTAAAATTATTATGATTTCAAATCCTGAAACTGAAACAGCCATTCAAATGGTTAAAATGCTTAATAAAAAATTTGCCATTGAATATTCTAAACAAGAAGTTGATAGATTATTTGAAGATCAATTCGTAATTAAAAATATAGAATTTATTAACGGTGAAGATTCGATTATTGCAGGCTATTTATGCAAAAAAGCAATTGCACACTGTTCAATCCCTAATAGAAGTTACACTATTTATTATACCGAAGATTTAGATATTAAAAATCCCAATTGGGCTAATCCTTACAAGGCAATAAATGGGATGCTTATGGACTACCCTATTAAAATGTACAACATTGAAATGCACTTAACTAATCCTGTAGTAATTAAAGAAGAAGTTGATGATAGTTTATTTATTTTGCCTAAGGATTATAAAATAATTACCAAAGAAGAAATGGACAATCTTCTGCTAAATTTTAATTAATGATACTATTTTTGTAAGCTTAAAATTTAATAACAAAAAACAATGAAAAAACTTTTATTAAATCTAACCTTTGTTGCTATTTTAACAAGCATTACAGGGTATAATGCTTTAGGGCAATCCAAAAAGCCTTTCGAAGGAACAATAGTATATAGTTTAAATTTTGATGAAGCCGGATTAGACCCTGCCTCTGCATCCATGTTACAAGGTAGAGAAATGACTATTTCTATTAAAGGCGATAAATCCAGAATGGAAATGGATATGGGTATGATGAAAACTACTACTATAGCCGATAATAAAACAGGAAATGTTGTAACCTTAATGGATATAATGGGACAAAAAATGGCATTAAAAATGACAAAAGAAGAAATTGAAAAACAACGTAACGATGGTAATGCAAAAGCTCCTACTATTAAATATACCGATGAAACTAAAGAAATAGCAGGTTATAAATGTAAAAAAGCTATTGCTGTTACCGATGAAGGAGAAGAACTTGCTGTTTTTTATACTGATGAAATTCCAAGTAATGGTACAAGTACCAATAATCAATTTAAAGGTTTAAACGGATTTCCATTAGAATATCAAGCCAGCCAAAATGGTTTAAAAATGTTGGTAACGGCAAAAAGTGTAAAACTTGGCAAAGTAGATGATAGTAAATTTAAAATTCCTAGCGATTATAAAGAAGTAACTCAAGAAGAATTACAAAAAATGTTTGGTGGTCAATAAATAAATAAACTATGCTAAAAAAAATCCCTCCGAATTCGGAGGGATTTTTTTTTAGTTATGAAAATAAGAAAATTAATCGACTCTATTTGAATAATGGTGTGGACTTGCTACACGCTCTTTTTTAGCAATAGCTTCGGCCATAGTTTTACCTATATCAGCAGGAGAAGCAACTACGTTAATTCCGCACTCTGCCATAATTTTCATTTTGGCAGCAGCTGTATCGTCAGCACCACCCACAATGGCGCCTGCATGTCCCATTCTACGTCCGGGAGGAGCTGTTTGTCCTGCAATAAAACCAACTACGGGTTTTGTTCCATTATCTTTAATCCAACGAGCAGCTTCTGCTTCTAAATTACCACCTATTTCACCTATCATTACAATACCTTCGGTTGCAGGGTCTTTCATTAATAATTCAACTGCCTCACGTGTAGTAGTTCCAATAATAGGGTCTCCCCCTATACCTATTGCTGTAGAAATACCTAAACCGGCTTTAGCTAATTGGTCAGCTGCTTCGTAAGTTAAGGTTCCTGACTTAGATACAACTCCAATTTTACCGGGTACAAACACAAATCCGGGCATAATTCCCACTTTTGCTTCACCCGGAGTAATTACTCCCGGACAGTTAGGCCCAATTAAACGGCAATTTTTAGTACTAATATATTCTTTTGCAATAACCATATCTTTAACCGGTATTCCTTCGGTTATACAAACAATAACTTTAATTCCTGCATCTGCTGCTTCCATAATAGCATCTGCCGCAAATGCAGGTGGCACAAATATTATTGAAACATCGGCTCCGGTTTTATTTACCGCTTCTTCCACGGTATTAAATACCGGACGATCTAAATGCATAGTTCCGCCTTTTCCCGGAGTTACTCCTCCTACTACATTGGTTCCATATTCAATCATTTGTCCTGCATGGAAAGTTCCTTCACTTCCCGTAAAGCCTTGAACAATAACTTTTGATAATTTATTAACTAGTACACTCATCGAAAAAAATATTATAAGGTTGTTTTAATTATGGGTTGCTAAATTAATCTTTTTAAATTCTCATTGCAAAGTAAAAAGCTATTTTTGCATCATTACTTTATTAACAAATTGTAAAAATATTTTGTGAGCTATTCATCTAACGATACTATATGCGCATTAGCAACCCCTTCCGGTCCGGGGGCTATTGCAGTTATTCGCCTATCTGGAAACAAAGCATTTGAAATTGGTGATGCAATTTTTGTAAAAAAAAAGAGTAAAAACAATTTTAAATTATCGAATGCTAAAACACACACTATACATTTTGGCGATATTATTGATTCCAATAAAATTATTGACGAAGTATTAATTTCCATATTTAAAAATCCACATTCATATACCGGTGAAGATACATTGGAAATATCCTGTCATGGTTCGGTGTATATTCAACAACAAATTTTAAAACTATTAATTGCTAAAGGTGCACGTATGGCTATGCCCGGAGAATTTACATTACGTGCTTTTTTAAACGGTAAAATGGATTTATCGCAAGCCGAAGCTGTGGCCGATTTAATTGCTTCCGATTCGGAAGCATCGCACCAAATGGCAATGCAGCAAATGCGTGGTGGATTTTCAAAAGATATTGCTGAGCTGCGTGAAAAACTGATAAATTTTGCTGCTTTAATAGAATTAGAGCTGGATTTTTCGGAAGAAGATGTTGAATTTGCCAATCGCAATGAATTAAGAAATTTGATAGAGAACTTGCGCTCTCGCATTAAAAAACTAATTGATTCATTTGCTGCCGGTAACGTATTTAAAAATGGTGTGCCTGTATCCATAATCGGCAAACCTAATGCTGGAAAATCTACATTACTCAACACATTGTTGAATGAAGATAGAGCTATTGTTTCTGAAATAGCTGGAACAACACGCGACACAATTGAAGAAGAAATAAATTTAAACGGTATTATTTTTAGATTTATTGATACCGCAGGTATTAGAAACACCTCTGATGTAGTAGAAGCAATTGGTATTGAAAAAACCTACGAAACAATCTCTAAAGCCGCATTAGTGCTTTATATTTTTGATGTTTCATCGGATAGTGTTGACTTAGTAACAGAAGATTTAAACCTAATTCAACAAAAAACATTAAGCATTAATATACCCATAATAATTGTTGGAAATAAAATTGATGTTGCAACATTAGATAGTGTGAAGGAAAAATTCAAGTTAGATATTGAACCTATTTACATATCTGCTAAAAATCATATTAATATTGAACTTTTAAAAGAACGATTAATTTCATTTATTGATACCGGAATTTTAAAAAATAATCAAACCATAGTTTCCAATGCACGACATTTAGAAGCATTAAACAAATCGCTGGAAGCGCTGGATATGGTTTTAAATGGACTCGACAGCCACATAACCGGTGAATTTTTAGCTCTTGATTTACGAAAAGCATTATTTCATTTAGGAGAAATAACCGGTGCTGCCATTGATGTTGACAAAGACATATTAGGTACTATATTTTCCAAGTTTTGTATAGGTAAATAACTAATAACTAATAACTAATAACTAATAACTAATAACCAATAACCAATAACCAATAACCAATAACCAATAACTATTACTATGTAATTATTGGACAACGCTCAAACGGTTTAGTTCTATCAAATAAATAACGATAGGTTATTAAAGTACGATATTTTTCTGCGCCAAGATTTTCGCACACTTTTATCATTTTTGGATTAAAATCGCCAATCCAGGTAATGGTAGTTGTTTTATAACGTTTCATGGGCACAATATGATGTTCGCCCCAAACAATCATAGCTGCTTCAATACCTTTTCCCTGAAATTCTCTGGCAACGCCAAATACAATTCCAGTCATAATATCTGCCGTGTGGCGCCATTTATGATATAAAAATTTTAGTTTTCCCAACCAGTTCAAATTCCCATTTACATATCTGAAAATTTGATTCAGCTCCGGAATATTAACCCAAAATGCTATTGGCTTTTTCTTATAGTAAACAAAAACTACTATATCTCTGTCTAATGCAGGTTTCATGGCCTTCATAATTTTAATAGCGGCCTCTCTGCTTAATTCTTTAAAACCATCGTGTTTGCCCCATGCTGAATTATATACTTCTCTAAAATCTTCTGCTACTTTTTCGAGCGACATTCCTCTAATATTAGTAACCTCATAATCGGGGTCGTCTTTCAGCTGATTGTATTTTCTATGAAAAATAGGTTGAGCCGTTATACTTAAATCACGCTTGTACATCCATTGCTCATAATAGGTTTGAAAGCCATACTTTTCAAATAAATTTCGATAATATGGCAAATTATAATTCATTCCGTATGAATTTATATCGGTAAAATTTTCGACCAATAATCCCCAAAACATGTTTTTTTCTCCAAAATTTATAGGTCCATCCATGGCTTCCATGCCCTGATTTTTCAACCATTCTTTACAAGCATCAAATAATATAAAAGCTGCTTTTTCATCATTTATACATTCAAAAAAACCCATACCACCTGTTGGTTGCTTAAAGGTATATGCTGTTTTAGGATTTACAAATGCAGCAACTCTTCCGATTAATGCTCCGTTTTTATCTTTTAAAATCCAACGTATTGCCTTTCCGCCTTCTGAAAATAACTTGTTTTTCTTCGAGTCAAATACTTTTTCAACATCTTGTTTTAAATGAGGAATCCAATTTTTATCGTCTTTGTAAATAAAAAATGGAACTTTATGAAAATCGGCTATATCTTGTTTTGTCTTAACTTCAATTAAATTCATGATTACAGATTTTTTTGCAAAGAAAATAATTTGAAACGTACATAAAAAGGAAATACTTTATTTCGGAATTACTTAAAATATATATACGTTTGTTGCTGAAATGAAAATTGAGCATGAAAGATAAAGTTGTAATAATAACCGGAGCCTCATCGGGAATTGGTAAAGCTACTGCCGAAGTTTTTGCAAAACAAGGCTCTAAAGTAGTATTAAATGCACGAAATGAAAAACTTCTTACAGAAGTTACCGAGAAAATTAAAAAAGATTTTAATAACTCTAATTTATTAGCCATTCCGGGAGATGTATCAATTGAAAGTGACTGTAAAAAATTAATAGATGACACCATTGCTTATTTTGGGAAAATAGATATTCTTATAAATAATGCCGGTATTTCTATGCGTGCTTTGTTTACTGAAGTAGATTTATCGGTATTAAAAAAAGTGATGGATATTAATTTTTATGGTACTGTATATTGTACTAAATATGCTTTACCGCATTTAATTAAAAGTAAAGGTTCATTAGTTGGAATATCTTCAATTGCAGGATACAAAGGTTTGCCGGCCCGAACAGGATATTCATCTTCTAAATTTGCCATGCAAGGATTTTTAGAAGCAATTAGAATTGAAAATTTAAAAAACGGCTTACATGTATTAGTTGCGTGCCCCGGATTTACCAATTCTAATATTCGTTTTACAGCACTCACTGCCGATGGTTCTATGCAAGGAGATTCTCCTTTAGATGAAAAAAATATGATGTCGGCCGAAACTGTGGCTTTGCATTTATATAAAGCAATAAGACATAGAAAACGCGATTTAATTCTAACCACTCAAGGAAAGTTAACAGTTTTACTCAATAAATTCTTCCCCGCCTGGATGGATAAAATGGTGTATAAAACTTTTGCTAAAGAGCCAAACTCTCCATTAAAATAATTAATTTTACTTTATGGAAACACAACTAAACATCTATCCTTTAAAAGGTATAAACAATCTGAATTTTGGTTGTAAACAAGATGAAGTTAGAAAAATACTTGGAGAACCCGATGATGTTGAACATTTAGAAGAAGATGATAATTTATCTTCACTTATTTGGCAATATTGGGATTTAGGATTAACTATTTTTTTCGATGAATTTGATCATAACAAATTTGCTTCTGCTGAAATAGAACATCCCGATGCCTTAATTTTTGGAAAAAGAATTTTTGATTTATCAGAAAAAGAAGCCATTGAATTATTTAAAGCCAATGGATTTAATGAATTGGATATAGAAGATCATGAATGGGGAGAAAGACGCATTAGCTTTGATGATGCTATGATTGATTTATATTATGAAAAAGGAAAATTAAACTGTATCAATTTAAGTACGGATACAACATCCAATAATGTATTACCATTAATATTACCTAATTAAATGGAACTTCACCCTCAAGGGAAATTATTTTTAAAACTAATCAATAACCCAATTAAACTAAAGCTATTTTTATTAAGTAAACTTCCGTTAGCTTTTATTGCGGGAGTTAAACTGGAAAATGCAAATCCATCTCAAGCCATAGCATCAATCAGCTATAAGTGGATAAATCAAAATCCGTTTCGCTCTATATATTTTGCGGCCTTATCAATGGCTGCTGAACTTGCTACAGGTGTTTTAGCCATGATGCATTTGTATAACAGAAATCCAAGCGTATCTATGCTGGTAATTGCCAATACAGCCGAATTTTATAAAAAAGCAAGCGGCAAAATTTATTTCACCTGTTCAGAAGGAATAAATTTTAAAAATGCTATTGAACAATGCGTGGCTACTAATGAAGCACAAACTATAACTGTAAGTTCAATTGGTAAAAATGAAAATGGCGAAATAATTGCAAAATTTACTTTTACCTGGTCGTTTAAGGCAAAAAAATAATTATTTGGTTTCTCCTTTACATTGCTCTTGAGGCATTGCTCCACAAACACTGCAGGCAACTCCTTCTTGTTGAAGTAATGGATTGTTTCCGGCACAAGTACCGGCAAATTTACCATTCTTTTTAACCAGTAGTTTAATAGCAATACCTGCAAAAGCAAGAGCTAATAGAGCAATAGCAAGAAGGATAATTTTCATTTTAGCTTATGATTGTAATTACTAAGCAAAATTAGTAAACATTTATTATATATTTATTATATATTGTTAAATCTTACTTTCAAAATATAAAATTTAAACCAATCATTCAAAAACAGAAACTAATCCAATGAAAAAGTTAATTTATCGATTAAAAATTTCTTTGAGAATTAATATTTTTTTTATTACTTGCAACGATTTTAATGTAAATAATCAAATCATTTCGTATGAAATATAAGAAATTCACAATCAAAAAAATAACATTAGCATTAATAACTGCATCCTTGTTCATTGCTGGATGTGGCGGTGGTGACGATACTGAAACTATTGATGTAATTGAATCTGAAAAAATTGATAGTTCAAAAACTACATTACTAACCGTAAATGGTGAAATATTCAGTATTCCTTCTCCAATACAAACTGCTATTTTAATTAAGCAAGTAGGAGCTAATTACGATAAATCTATTTTAAACGACCCTAAAAAATATTCAACATATAGTACTAAGTTTCAAAAAGCATTGAATTTAGGAATATATGGAGCAGATTTAGGGTATGTTACCATGTACGAACAAACTCAAGATGCCATTGGATACCTTGCTTCGGTTAGAAAATTAGCCGATGAACTTGGAGTAAGCAATGCTTTTGATTTAAGCCTTGTTGATAGATTCGAAAAAAATATGGGCAATAAAGATACCATTTTAGCTTTAGTTTCTGATGCTTACAGAGCAAGCGATAATTACTTTAAAAATAATGAACGCGATGATTTAGGAGCATTAGTACTTGCAGGTGGTTGGGTTGAAAGTATTTATTTTGCTACCCATGTGGCTAAAATGTCAAAAAATGAAGAAATAATAAAAAGAATTGGAGAACAAAAGAAAACCATTGAAAATTTAATTAAAATGCTTAGTCCTTATTATAATAATTCAGAATTTACTCCATTTATTGACTCACTTATTGATTTAGCCGGTGATTTTGATAATATTAAATTTATTTACATTTATGAGAAACCTACAACCGATGTTGAAAACAAAATTACTACCATAAATAGCAAAACCGAAGTTAGTATTACCGAAGAACAATTAAAAACAATTTCGGATAAAATTTCTAAAATTCGTAAATCAATAGTAGGATAAATAATAAATGTATTCGAATAAAAATATTAAAAATTAAACCCAATGAAAAAGCATATATTTTCTTTATTTGCAATTGCCATATTTAGTTTTGCATTCGTTTCAGAAGTAAATGCACAATGTGATACCATAGCTACATTATGCGCCAAACATATGACTTCGCAGTATATTTCCGATGGTCAATCATATCGTGCATTGTTATTAGATCAAGAAGTTGCTGAATTTCATGTAACATTATTTGGTGGTAGTACCTATCGTTTTGCTGCATGCAGTGGTTTATCCGATGGTAACTTAGTTTTCTCAGTTTTTGATCAAGAAAGAAATTTATTGTTTACCAATAGTGAATACAAAAATGCCCCATATTGGGATTTTAAACTTAAATCTACCGTTGATGTAATAATTGAAGCTCAACTGGCTGGTGGAAACACTGCATCCGGTTGCGCTGTCCTCTTAATTGGATTTAAACAGTAAGAACCTTATAAAACATTTTAAAAGACATTATAAAACTATAATGTCTTTTTTATTTTTTAAAAAATGAGTGAAAGGATATTAAAAGCATTAATGCAACTCTTTGCAATTATTGCAAGAGTTGATGGAATTACAAATAGTGGAAGAGCTATTGTTGAGCTTTTTCTAAAACAACAATTAAACTCTGAACAAGTTCAAGAATACCTAAATCTATTTGACGAATTTTTAGAGGCTCATCACAATGTTTCTGCCAAAAAAGAAGGAGCTCGTAAACGTACTTCGCTTAACTCTGTTAAAGTTCTAAAAATTTGTACTCAAATAAACAGTGAGTTAACCCAAAAACAAAAAGTAGTTGTACTACTTCGACTTTTAGAATTTATTTATTCCAATGACGATATCACCGAACAAGAGCTTGAATTCGTAGCAACCGTTGCCGATACATTTAATATTGAAGAAGAAGAATTTAAACGTTGTCTTGCATTTGTAAAAACACGAAATGGTGAAATACCCAATTCATCAAAAATTCTAATTATCAATAATCAAAAAACCAACAATTTAGATAGAACCAAACATATATATAACGAAACCCTTCAAGGGCAAATTCAAATTTTACATATTCCAAGCGTAGGTATGTATGCCCTTACCTACAATGGCCACATGGATTTATACCTAAATGCACAAGCCATTGTTCCGGGTAGAATTTATATTTTAACACAAGGTGCATCTATACGAAGCTCTAAGGTAAATCCAATCTACTACAGCGATATCATAAGTGCCTTTTTAAGCGATACTCAAAAAACTAAAGTAACGTTTACAGCCGATCATATACAATTTAAATTTAAAGGTGGAAAAATTGGATTGCATGAATTAAACATGCACGAAGAATCGGGTAAAATGATAGGAATAATGGGCGGTAGCGGGGCAGGAAAATCAACCTTATTAAATGTTTTAAACGGAAACGAAAAACCCACTTCCGGTAGAGTATTAATAAACGGCTACGATATCCATAACGAAAAAGATAAAATTGAAGGTATAATCGGTTATGTTTCTCAAGATGATTTATTGATTGAAGAACTTACGGTTTTTCAAAACTTGTTTTATAATGCCAAGCTTTGTTTCGACCATTTAAGCGATAGTGAAATAGCTAAAAAAGTAATTGACGTTTTAAATGATTTAGGTTTATACGAAACCAAAGATTTAAAAGTAGGAAGCCCTTTAGAAAAAACCATCTCGGGCGGACAAAGAAAACGACTAAATATAGGATTAGAATTAATTCGTCAACCAACAGTTATGTTTGTTGATGAACCTACCTCCGGTTTATCCTCACGCGATTCAGAAAATATAATGGATCTTTTAAAGGAACTTTCCTTAAAAGGTAAACTAATATTTGTGGTTATACATCAACCTTCGTCAGACATTTTTAAAATGTTTGACAAATTAATGATTCTTGATTTAGGTGGATATCCGATATACTATGGCAATCCAGTTGACGGAGTTATTTACTTTAAAAGATTAGTTAATCATGTTAATGCCGAAGAAAGCGAATGCCATACTTGCGGTAATGTTAATCCTGAGCAAATTTTTAATATTATTGAATCTAAAGTAGTTGATGAATACGGTAACCCCACTCGAAACAGAAAAGTATCGCCCAAAGAATGGAATGAATTTTACAAAGCTAAATTAGAACAAAAAATTCCTTCGAAAATTGAAACATCCAAACTACCCGAAATTTCATTTAAAGTTCCAAATAAATTCAAGCAATTTAAAGTATTCATAACCAGAGATGTTCTGTCAAAACTAACCAATAAACAATACTTGGCTATAAATTTATTGGAAGCCCCTTTATTAGCATTTATATTATCGTACTTAATACGCTATTTTAATACCGATGTATCAAACACTATTGGATACATTTATCGCGAAAATGAAAATATTCCGGCTTACTTATTTATGAGTGTGGTGGTAGCCTTATTTATTGGATTAACCGTAAGTGCCGAAGAAATAATTCGCGACCGTAAAATTTTAAAACGTGAATCTTTCCTTAACCTAAGTCGCATCAGCTATTTATTTTCAAAAATTGCCATCATGTTTTTCCTTTCTGCCATTCAAACGCTTAGTTTTATTCTAATAGGCAATTTTATATTAGGAATTAAAGGTATGACAATGGACTACTGGATGATTTTATTTACTACATCCTGTTTTGCTAATATGCTGGGACTTAATATTTCGTCTGCCTTTAACTCTGCCGTAACCATCTACATTTTAATTCCTTTTTTAATTATTCCGCAGCTTTTATTAAGCGGTGTAATTGTAAAATTTGATAAATTAAATCCAATAATTGCTGCAGAAAATACTGTACCTATTGCAGGTGAAATAATGGCATCGCGTTGGGCTTTTGAAGCATTAGCCGTTAATCAATTTAAAAACAATAGTTATGAACGCAAGTTTTATAAGTATGATAAAATAATGTCGAATGCAGGATTTAAAAAAGATTTTTGGATACCTAAAATCAAAGAAAAAATAAATGCATGCGAGAACAACTATAATAAACCTGAGCTTAGAACTCAATTTGAAAACGATGTCCTGTTATTACGAAATGAATTGGCTATAGAAAAAGAAATTAATAAAGATGTTGAGATGAACTTTTTAGATAAGCTTACCCCGGAAAGCTTTAATACACCTGAGTTATTCGCTTATGCTAAGACCTATGTAGATAAACTCCAAAAACATTACATACGTCAATATAACAAAGCAAGCGATGAACGAGATAATTTAATTAGTAAGTTTAATAAAACACCTGAAGATAAAGCGAAGTTTATCGAACTAAAAAACAATTATGAAAACGATAATTTATCAGACTTAGTTAAAAATAAAAATGAGTTTAATAAAATATTGGAAAAAAACAACGAGCTGATTCAAAGAGCTGACCCTGTATTTTTAGATCCGGTTAAATCTACAGGAGTGCGTTCCCACTTTTTTGCTCCACGCAAAAAAGTATTTGGAAAATATATTGATACTTTTTGGGTAAATATTTTGGTTATATGGACAATGTCGTTACTATTAGCAATAACCCTTTATTTCGATTTGCTCAAGAAATTGTTGGATAGTATAGAAAAACTATCATCACAATTTAAATATAAATAATTCTAAAAATTAAAGCCTCGATTGAGGCTTTAATTTTTACACCTTTTCACTTAACTCCAACCATCTCATTGTTTTAACATCAATTTCTTCACTTAATTTGGCCAACATTTCTGAAAGCTCAATTATTTTTTGATGTTCTAATTTCCCACTATTAAGTTGATTATTAATTTCTTCTTTTTGTTGTTCTAAAATTGGAAGCTCTTTTTCAATTTGTTCTAATTCAAATTTTTCTTTATAACTAAGCTTTGTTTTTATTGAATTAGTAGTGGAAGTTGAATCTTTATTAATTTCTTTTTCATTTTCACGCTTTTCTTCTTTTGCTTCTTTTTGTTGTTCACGTTCTATTTCACGATAATCAGAATAGTTGCCTGTAAAACCTTTTATTACTCCATCTCCTTCAAAAATAAAAAGCTGATCTACCAATTTATCCATAAAATAGCGGTCGTGCGAAACTATTATTAAACAACCTTGAAAATTTAACAGAAAATCTTCGAGTGTATTTAGAGTAAGCAAATCCAAATCGTTGGTAGGTTCATCCAGTATCAGGAAATTTGGATTTTTCATGAGCACGGTCATTAAATACAATCGCTTCTTCTCTCCTCCACTCAGCTTCGATACATAAGTATATTGCATTTCAGGAGGAAATTGAAAAAGAGTAAGTAATTGCGATGCGCTCAACTTACTGCCATCGCCCATTGGAATAAATTCTCCAATCTCTTTAACTACTTCTATTACGCGTTTATCTTCTTTTAGTTGAATACCTTTTTGAGAATAATATCCAATTACAATAGTTTCCCCCACATTAACTTTTCCTGAATCGGGCTGCTCAATACCGGCTAAAATATTTAAAAATGTGGACTTACCTATTCCATTTTTACCCACTATTCCTATTCGTTCTCCTTTTCTAAAAGTATAATCAAACCCTTTTAAAATTACTTTATCGCCATAGCTTTTATATAGTTTTTTTAATTCTAAAATTTTTCCCCCTATTCGGCTCATTTTTACATTTAACTGTAACTCTTGTTCAGCTTTCTTTTGGCTTGCTTTATCTTTTAAATCGTAAAATGCGTTGATTCTTGATTTCGACTTTGTACCTCTGGCCTTAGGCATTTTTCTAATCCATTCCAGTTCTTTACGCATTAAATTACGAGCTTTATCAATCTCGCGTGCTTCATTAAATTCGCGTTCTGCTTTCTTTTCTAAAAAATACGAGTAATTGCCTTTATATCTATATAAGGTTTGATTATCTAATTCTAATATTTCGTTACAAACACGATCTAAAAAATATCGGTCGTGTGTTACCAATAGTAAACTAATTTCGCTGCGCTGCAAATAGCCTTCCATCCACTCTATCATATCCAAATCAAGATGATTGGTTGGTTCATCCATAATAATTAGTTGAGGCTCGTCAATAATAAGTTTAGCAAGCGCTACACGCTTACGTTGCCCACCCGATAGGCTATCAATATTTTGATTAAGATGATGAATATCGAGCTTGGATAAAACTTCTTTTATTTTTACTTCATAATCCCATGCTTTTAATAAATCCATTTGAGCAATGGCTTTTTCAAGACGCGAAGCATTTTCATCATTATGATTTTGCTGACTTAATTCTACAGCAAGCTCATACTCTTTTATAGCATTAATAACAGGTGAATTGCTAGAAAAAATAGCTTCTTGAATACTTACATTTTTAGGGAAGTCAGGATCTTGATCAAGATAGCCTACTTTGATATCTTTTCGCAATATTACTTTACCACTGTCAGGAGTATCTTTTCCGGTAATTATTCTTAGTAAAGTTGTTTTTCCTGCACCATTTCGCGCTACAAGTGCCACTTTTTGACCTTCTTCTATGCCAAAACTTACATTTTCGAATAAAACCCTAATACCATAGGATTTAGAGATGGAATCAACCGATAATAAATTCATAACGCAAAGATAGGATTATGCGTTACGTTTAAAACAACGATGATTCATTAATTTTTATTGATGGTAATGGAAAGTGAAAAAAATACTTCACCGTTTTTATGGTTAAATGAATATTCCAATTTTGAATCAGATTTTATTGCCATATCAATAAAACTTATTTCCGCTGCATTTATAGGAGTTAATTCATTTCTATTTAGTGCTAGTTGGTATGCTTCTTTTAATTCTTCTTTTGATAAAGCATTTACTTTTTCTAATATTTCTTTCAATGCAATTTCTCTTTCCGGTTTAATAAAATTGCCTGAAGCAACATTGTAATTATTTTTATTATTAGTGATAATAAAAATATTTTTCAATGGTATAAAAACACTTTTTTCGTCATTTAAAAACTTGCTGTGAACAATGGTATTTTCTAAAGTTTCGTTTATGGCATCATATACTCGCTTTACCAATTCGGGCTTTTCATTTATAAAAGCGAGTCGATTTTTGGCAATATTTAATATAGCTTGTAAAATATTTCTATCTAATGTACCACAATAAGATAATAAAATTTCTGCTCTTTTTAAACTGTCTGACAACTCCAGCATGCTGCTGCTTAAATCACCAAAACTCATCATAGCTTATTGATTATTAATAATCAAACCTACTATATTTTTTCTATATGAGCAAAAAAATAATAATTTAGATTATAAAAAAGATTATTTGATAAATAGAACAAAAAAAAGTACATTTAAGATAAAAATTTTCTAACCCTCAAAAAGGTATGCGAAATAACTACCTATTTTATTTTTTGTTTTTGTGGTGTTGCATTTTTTCAATGTCGGTAAAGGCTCATAAGCATGAACATACTGTAAATAAAGTAGTAAATTTTACCGAAAACAAAGGGCAGTGGGAATCTCAAGTATTATACAAGGCTGATATTCCAGGTGGTGCCATGTTTCTTGAAAAAACAAAAATTACGTATGCCTTTTATGATACCTACCAGCTTAGAAATGTATTAGGACATAATCACAACAACGGTAACCATGCGCAACTACCTGAAATGATTAATTTTCATGGTTTACAAATGGATTTTTTAAATGCTAATCCTCAAAATACGATAGAAACTAATGAAAGTTTAAAATCATACAGCAATTATTTTATTGGCAACGATAAAAGTAAATGGGCAAGTTTTGTTAAAAGTTACCGAATCATCAATTATCATAATTTTTATCAGGGAATTGATTTGAAAGTTTACAGCACCGATAAAGAATTGAAATACGATTTTATTGTTGCTCCACAATCAAACCCTCAACAAATTAAATGGAAGTACAATGGTGCTGAAAAATTGACGCTAAAAAACGGTAGTTTATTTATTAAAACCAGCGTAAACGAAATTATAGAAAATAAGCCATATGCCTATCAAATAATAAATGGTACTAAACAAGAAGTTAGTTGTAAATACATTGTCAAAAACGATGTTATAACATTTGATTTCCCAAATGGTTATGATAAAAATCACGAATTAATTATTGATCCGGTACTCAATTTTTCTACCTACAGTGGTTCATTTGCTAATAATTTTGGTTTTACTGCAACTTTTGATTCGAAAGGTTTTTTATATGCCGGAGGAATAGCCTTTGGTGTAAACTACCCTACTACCATTGGTGCATATCAAGTAAATTTTGCCGGTGGTACTATTGATATGGCAATTACAAAATATGATACTACAGGTACTTCGTTAATTTATTCAACATACATTGGTGGTTCAGGAAGCGAAGCTCCCCATAGCTTAATTGTAAATTCAAATGATGAATTATTCATTTTTGGTACTACCGGTTCTGCCAATTATCCAACTACTGTTGGAGCATACGACAATACTTTTAATGGTGGTACTACTTGTAATTTAACCAATGGATTAGGTTATAGTTATAACAACGGTTCAGATATTGTAATTTCAAGATTGAGCACCAATGGTGCTAATTTAATGGCTTCTACCTATGTTGGTGGGAGTGGAAATGATGGAGTAAATTCATTAAATACAGCTAATGCAACATTAGTATTTAATGAATTGAGATATAATTATGCCGATGAAATTAGAGGCGAAATTATGATTGATGCCAATAATAATATTTATGTGGCGTCATGTACTCGTTCAACTGATTTTCCTGTAACAGCGGGAAGTTTTCAAACAACCTACGGTGGTGGAAGTATGGATGGGGTTATTATTAAAATGGATAATAACTTAAGCAATATGATATGGAGCTCTTACATTGGAGGCAGTTTGCTTGATGCAATATTTTCAATAGAATTGGATGTAAATGATGATTTATTAATTACAGGAGGAACTAATTCTAACAATTTCCCGGTTACAACCGGTACCTATCAAACAACTTTTGGTGGTGGCAGAAGTGATGGTTTTGTAGCATTAATTTCAAAAAATGGTCAGCAAATTTTAAAATCAACTTACTTTGGTTCCGCAGCTTATGACCAGTCATACTTTGTAAAAAGAGATAAACAAAACAATATTTACATTTATGGACAAACTGAAGCTCCTTCAGGAATGTTTGTAATAAATGCAACATTTAACTCACCAAACAGCGGGCAGTTTATTACAAAATTTCGCCCTGATTTAGATACAATAATTTGGTCAACTCGATTTGGAAGCGGAATAGGTGTACCTAATATTTCACCTACGGCATTTGCAGTTGATTTATGTAATAAAGTGTATTTATCCGGCTGGGGCGGTGCCGTAAATGGATTTGGCGGAACAAACAATATGCCTGTAACTGCCAATGCCTATCAAAGCACCACCGATAATAGCGATTTTTATTTAATGGTAATGGAAGATGATGCTTCGGCATTAAACTATGGAAGTTTTTTTGGAAGCCCATTTAGCTCAGAACATGTGGATGGCGGTACAAGTAGATTTGACCGTAGAGGAAGAATGTACCAATCAGTTTGTGCAGGATGTGGCGGAGATTCCAATTTCCCAACCACTCCCGGAGCTTGGTCGTCAGTAAATAACAGCTCCTGCAACAATGCAGTTTTTAAATTTGATTTTAATTTACCGTTTACCCTTGCTGATTTTGATGCCCCCCCCATTGATTGTACGCCATATACCGTAAACTTTAACAATACCAGTATGGGCTCATCAAGTACAAGCTATTTTTGGGACTTTGGTGACGGAAATACCTCAACGCTTTATAATCCAACGCATACCTATACTACATCAGGAACCTTTACAATTACCTTAATTACCATTGATTCACTTTCATGCAATATATCCGATACGGTAGTTAAACAAGTTACCATACTTTCAGATACTACCTACACGCTACCCTCAGTAACTATTTGTGGAAGTGGTTCTCAGCAAATAGGTTTATTGCCCAATAGTAATACATCTATAACTTATACATGGACACCAGCAACAGGACTTTCTGCTACAAATATTTCAAATCCATTTGCATCGCCTGCAAATACTACTACTTACCAACTTTTAATATCTAATGGAATTTGTACCGATACAGTTTATCAAACAGTAAATGTAATTCCTCAAGGAATAAATACCAGTCCTGATACAACTATATGCGGAGGAAATAGTATTACATTAGTTGCAAACAGTGCATTTACAAATTATATATGGTCAAGCAATCCTAATTTTACGGATACACTGAATACCCCATTAACCAATAACTCAATATCTATTACTCCATCTAACTCCACTACTTACTATGTATTAGGATTTACCGGAAACTGTAGCAGTATCGATAGTGTACATGTTACAGTAATTAATCAAAATACAACTCAAAATCCATCAACAAATATTTGTCGCTTTGATACTTTACAAATTGGAATATTACCTGATTCATCTTCCAACATTACTTATACGTGGTTACCTAACTATAACATTTCATCTACATCTGTTTCTAATCCAAGCGTATGGCCTGATGTAGATACCAGCTATACATTAATTATCAGCAATGGTATATGTGCAGATACCTTGATTTATCCTATTACAGTTACCCATGTAAATCTTCAAGCTAACGCTGATACTACCATTTGCCAAGGAGCATCCTTATTACTATCAGCCAGCAATGGTACCGGTTCAGGCACTTACATTTGGTCTAATAATCCTTCATTTAGTCCGGCACTTAATAATCCTAATGATAGTACAGTTAATGTTTTACCTGTTACCAATACAAGCTATTATGTTCAAACAACTATCAATGGCTGTACAGCTGTTGATACCGTTCAAGTAAATGTAAGTTCAGTTAATGTTACAACAACAAATATTTCAGTTTGTAACCCCGGACAATACACACTAACTGCAACAGCCACACCAACTAATGTTAGTTACCAATGGCAACCATCTGCTTTAATAGTGAGTGGTGCAAATACCGCAAGCCCAACTGTAATAGCACAAAGCAATAGTAGCTATCAGGTTATTGCTACTAATACTAATGGCTGTAGCGATACGGCTGTTGCAAGCATTACTATTTCAGCACTTGGATTGGCTACCGTAAATGCTTATGCAGATGAAGACACTTTAATTAACGGAGAAAGTACCACATTACACGTTACACCAGCATCAGGTTATAACATAGTATGGGCACCGGCAAGCGGCTTAAGTAATGCAGCATCAGCCGATCCAATTGCAACTCCCAATTCAACGACAGAATATATTGTAAGTATAACCGATGCGCAAGGTTGTTCAAGAACTGACACATTAAAAATAACAGTGATTGATTTTATTTGCGAAGAACCTTACATTTATCTTCCGAATGCTTTTACTCCTAATGGTGATGGGCAAAACGATATACTTTATTTGCGTGGAAATTTAATAGATGAAATGTACCTGGCTATTTATAATCGCTGGGGTGAGTTAGTTTTTGAAAGTACCAGCCCTCAAGTTGGTTGGGACGGAACCTATAAAGGAATGAATTGCGACCCGGCTGTATTTGTTTATTATTTTACCGTTAAATGTCGTGGTGGTCAGGAATATTTCAAAAAAGGTAATATTACACTTATACGATAGTTTTCTATGTTTAAACATCAAACATATCTATTTATAATACTCTGTTTTGTTTTGCATGATTCAGTCAATGCACAAGACATTCATTTTTCACAGTTTTTATCTTCACCACTAACCTTAAGCCCCGGAGCTACCGGCCATTTCAATGGCGATTATCGTGTAGCAGCCAATCATAGAACACAATGGCGTTCGGTAACTATTCCTTACCAAACTTTTGGCGGCTCTTTTGATATGCGAAATTCATTTAAAGTACAAAATCTAGGAACAGGAATAGCTATTTATAACGATAAAGCAGGTGATTCAGAGTTTAGCACCTTGATGGTAAACTTAAGCGGTTCATACACCATCCCTATTTCAAATGATTCGTTGCATTATTTAACAGGAGGCATACAAGCAGGAGTTTCACAACGTAGCATCAATTATAACAGACTTTATTTTGATAATCAATTTAACGGAATACGATATGATTCTAATTTAAGTACCGGAGAATCATTTGTTCGTGAAGGTTATGTTAAACTAAATTTGAATTCAGGACTTGCGTGGACTTTTACTCCAAAACACAGAACACGTATTATGGTTGGTTTAACAGTGTTTAACCTAACTAAACCCAAACAAACATTCTATGCAGACCCAACGATAAAACTCGATAGAAGAATTGCATTATTTGGAAGTGCACAAGTTCCGGTTTCTGAAAAAATGGATGTATTACCGGCAATCCATATAATGTCGCAGGGAAAATATAAAGAATACATTGCGGGTTCTAACTTGAGGTATGTTTTACAAAATGAATTCTGGAAATATCGTGCAATATATGCGGGAGCATTTTTAAGAGCCGGAGATGCCGGATATATTGTTGTAGGTATGGAATACAATGATTTGAATGTTGGCGTGAGCTACGATATTAATACTTCAGGACTTAGGCCTGCTTCAAATGGGAGAGGCGGATTAGAGCTATCGCTCATTTATGTATTCAGGAAGTTTGAACAGTTTAAAACACGCCACAAAGCTTGTCCAACTTACATTTAATCGCTTTTAAAATTTCATGAAATACTTATTACATACCATTCTTTTAATTCAATTATCGTTATTTTTCAATAATAGTTTTGCCCAAAGCTCCAAAAAACTTATTAAGCATGGTGAACAAGCAATAGCTGAAGGCGATTATTATGGTGCTGTTTTATACTTCCGTAAAGCCATGGAAATTGACTCGTCTAACTTGGGTGTAAATTATAAATATGCCGAAGCATTACGTTTATACAATGACTATCCGGCAGCTGAACGATATTATAATTTCGTATATCAAAAAGATAAAGGGAAACAATTTCCTGAATGCCTTTTCTGGTTAGCCATGATGCAAAAGCAAAACGGGAAATATACTGTTGCCAAAAAGAATTTTAAAAAAGTAAATTCGAAATACAAGAAAAATAAAAATTCCTATTTCTTTCTAAAATCTAATCAAGAAATGCTGGCCTGCGATTTTGCTGAAGCCATTAAAAAAGTAGATACGGCAGAAGTAAGTTTAAGAAACTTAAAAGAAATAAACTCGGTACATGCTGATTTTGGAGGAACCTTAATCAACAACGAAAAAATGATTTTTTCTTCCCTCAGAATGAAAGATGAAAAAAGTACCACTGCTGAAATTAAAAACAACGAACAATACTTTATTTCACTTTATACGTCAGCCATTGAAAATAATAATTTTAAGAATCCTGTAATTGCTGATACACTATTAAATGCATCAGGATATCATAATGCTAATGCGGTTATTTCTTCAGACAAAAAACGCATTTACTTTTCCCGATGCGAATATAATGGCCCATGTGCCATTTATCGGAGTGAGCTAAATAATGGAGCTTGGAGCAAAGCAGAAAAGATGAATAATATGATTAACAGACCGGGTTATACTTCTACTCAACCATACATTGCGCCTTATAATGATAATCAAGAAATTTTGTTTTTTGTTACAAATCAACCGGGAGGACAAGGCAAATTAGATATCTGGTATAGTATAATTGATGGTAATGGAAATTCAACTATCACACGTCCATTAAGTGAAGAAATCAATTCGCCCGAAGATGATATTACTCCATTTTATGATTACAAAAATAAAGTATTGTATTTCAGTTCTACCTGGCATCCTGGCATTGGTGGTTATGATATTTTTAAAGCTAAAGGCGAACCTGAAAAATTTGAAAAAACTGAAAACTTAGGAAAACCATTTAATACCAATGCCAATGATTTATATTACACAGAAGTGAATGATACCGCAGGATTTATTACCTCAAACAGAAGCGGAGGAATGTATGTAGAAGGCGAAACTTGTTGCAACGATATTTACTTATTTACACGACCTAAAAAAACAGTATTAGATACTACTCCAACAGTAGAAACAACCCTCCAAAAACTTAGTAAATATCTTCCTCTTACCTTATACTTCCATAACGATGAGCCCAATCCGCGAAGCACCGATACCACTACCAAAAGAAATTATATCGATACTTACAAAGAATACATTGCCATGATTGATACTTATAAAAAAGAATATAGCAAAGGACTTTCTGGCGAAGCCGCTGAGGATGCCCAAATTGACATAGAATTATTTTTTGAGGATTATGTAAAAAAGGGAGCTAAAGATTTAGAAGAGTTTTCAGAAATACTACTTGAAGCATTAAATAAAGGATTTGAAATAGAATTAACCATAAAAGGTTATGCCAGTACCTTAGCAAAGAGCGATTATAATGTAAATCTTACAAAGCGCAGAATTGCCAGTTTAAAAAACTATTTAAGAGAATATCAACAAGGAATTTTTATTCCTTACATAAATAAGGTTGACAGTAGCGGCACTACTTTATCCTTTGTTGATATTCCTTTTGGAGAATACAAAGCCAGTGCATTCGTAAGCGATAATATTAACGACTTAAAAAACTCCGTATATAGCCGTTCTGCCGCTTTGGAGCGAAAAATTGAAATTCTGGCGGTATCAGTAAAAGATGATGTAAAAACTTCGTTGAGCGATACCGTTGTATATGAATTTGGGAAACTTGATATTTCAGAAACCACAATTTCATTGAAAGAATTTTTAAAAGAAGGGAAGAATTCAAAACAAATTAAACTAAAAAATATCGGAAAAGGCCCACTCGATATAATAACCATACAATCAAAACACCCAAATGTAAAATGTAAATGGGAAAAAGAACGATTAGCTCCGGAAGAAGAACAAACCTTAAGCATTTTGTTTGAAAAAATAACAGTGTTTACTCAAAATAATGAAAGTTTTGGAATTGATATTATTACCAATGGCAATCCTAATATTTATACCATTTATTTTGAATAATATACTTCAATTTTCTATTTATTTTTAAATCAATTTCAATTTTTCTACTTTTGCACATACTAATTACTAAACCATGAACAAATATTTAACACCCAGAAACATATTTATAGCTTCAGCACTTTTAATTGCAATTGTAGGACGCTTAATCCCTCATG
Organism: Bacteroidia bacterium; assembly: GCA_046299555.1. Taxonomy (GTDB): domain Bacteria; phylum Bacteroidota; class Bacteroidia; order JACCXN01; family JACCXN01; genus CALKJP01. The sequence goes on along the minus strand of JBKBHS010000002.1, from coordinate 16,279 downwards.
CTCCTAATTTTACTCCTGTTGCAGCTATGGCTCTATTTGGAGGAGCTACTTTAAACAATAAGCGTTTAGCTTACATTTTACCCATTATTGCCATGTTTTTATCTGACTTAATTATTGGATTTCATAATACCATGTGGGCTGTTTATTTGGCATTTATTGCCACTGTTTATATTGGAACAAAAATTAATAATAACATTAAACCATTAAGTGTTATTACAGCCAGCATTGCTTCATCATCATTATTTTTTATTGTTACCAATTTTGCAGTTTGGTTAGGCAGTACTTTTTATCCGCAAAACATCTATGGTTTAATAGAATGCTATATAGCAGCTATCCCATTTTTTAATAATGGTTTAGTAGGTGATTTATTTTACAGCGGAATTTTATTTACTGTTTTTACATTAGCAGGTCAGCGTTTCCCGCAATTAGCTAAATAATATTTTTAAAATCGTTTAGTATAAAAAAGCGCAACCGAGATTCGGTTGCGTTTTTTTATTTGTATTAATTTACGAATTATTTAAACTCTTATAGCAAGCGAGCTTACTCCCCACTCTGCTCTTCGGCACTATCCCATTTCTTTAAGAAGTCGGATTTCTTTCTAACATTAGATATAATAAACTGATAAGGCTGCTGGCCTTTTTCTGTTTTTAGTTTTCGCTTGTCATTCTTTAATTCTGTAATTACTTTATTAAATTCTTCGTTTGAAGATATAGCTTGCATTAAACCTCTGGTATAATTAAAGTAATACCAAATACCTCCTTCTAACTCTATATAAATATCTAAAATATCGCCACTGCGTTTTTTGGTAATTTGTATTTTACCATTTACCATTTTATTAATTTGTTTTTTGTAAATATTGCTTACGCCTATATTTCCAAGCGAACGATAAGATTTAGTATTTTGGTCAAACTTCATTTTTACATCATTAAATACCAAAGGCAATTTTAATTCATCAGGGAATCTTCGGAATGAACCCTGAAGATTTAATTGAGAAATAGCTTTATCCGCATCTTCTTTTCCTAAAATTTCGCGTAATGCTTTTTCGTAAACCGGACGATCTAATTTAACCGGTTCTGAAGATGTAGATTTTTCTAATTGATCAGCCAATTTTTCCATGGCATTTTCATCAAAAAAGAAATCCATTAATAGTACTACATCGAATACAACTGAATTATCATTTAAATTATGGATAGCATTCCCGTATGGTTTTACAGAAAGTGAACCGAAGTTGGCTCCAAAATTTAATTTACCTTCGCCATAAACTTTGCAATCTCCAACATTTAATGCTAAGTAATTACCCGGCAATGTTCGTTCATTTAATTTTTCTTTCGAAGCTATTCGATATTCTCTACTGGCTTTATCATAAAATAAATATCCGCTTGAAGCCACCATTGCTTCATCAGTAACCTTATTTCTTTTAGAAATAAATGTTGAATATATCGGTATTGAATCATTTGAATACATGATACTATTCGACATTTTATCGTTATTCTCATCACGTGGTTCTTCCGGTACGGGTATATAAATTTCTAAAGGATCAATGGCTCCTTTAAATTTCATCCAACTTCGAGTTAAATTACAATCATGAACAATTCGTGTTACACCATCAAAAGTTAAATCTTTAATACTTGCCTGTAACTCTACATCTCCTTTATATTCAAAATAAGGGCTTAATTTAAAATTAGCGGTATCGGCAATAGTGCCTTTGGCGTAAGTTTGTGCAGTGGTATCAGTAGCTATATTATAAAAATAAATGGGTTGTTTAGTTTCGTTTTCATCAATATAATCGTAATAAGCAGAACCATTATAACTCTTCTTGCCATGAACATTAATTGAAGCATTGTAAAAATGATGGTATTGAGTAACAAAGTTAGCTGTAATTTTTGCATTATTGAATGGACGCATATAAGCGCGTTTTTCAACCGTAACATTTCCGCTATCGGGATAAATCATGGCATCGGCAACATTAAAGAATTTTACTCCTTTAGCATAGATGATATTATCTTTTAAGCTATACTTAGCTTTGGGCGCAAAAAAGGTTAACGAATCTTGCTTAGGATGTGTAGATATAAATTGCGAACCCGCCAAATCTAAGCCACTGTTAGTAGGGTCTGTTACTTTATTTGTTGTTTCGGATGCACTCATTTCAATATCGTCTTGATCCATGAACCAAGTAAACTGGTCCATAAAACAGATGTATTGATTAATAGGGAAATCGACAAAAGAGCCTTGTCCATTAGTTTTAAATAAACCTTTACGATTAGTAAAATCAATATGTGCATTAACATTGTTTGTTTTAAAAGCAATTTCCGCATTTTCTAATGCTGCTAATCTAAAATCTGCGGTATCGGCAAAAATTTCGTTGGCTTTATATTTGTATAAATTCGATTCAATTTCAGCTTTTGCAAAAGTCATCAATCCTTTACCTTCTAAACCTTTTGGTGTTAAAAATAATGAACCATGCGATTCTGCTTGCCCTTTAAACATATTTAAAGCTTTTTCTCTTTTATCGACCCGCAATAAATCTTTATAAGGTTCAAAATGAATATAGGCCCCTTCTCCATCTACTTGAGGATATTCAATAGGCGATTTAAGTTCTTCCATAGCAATTTGAATACATTGTGTATTCATAGAATCGGGGAAGAAAATAAAATCTTTTGAATAGGTAACTGAGTTGAGGTATTTAAAAGTTCCATCGCCTCTCAATCCTTTATGACTTAAACTGATATCGTTTTCAAACATGGCCTTTCCGCCATAAGTTTTATAACCACCGGGTGGTGTTTTTCGAACAAATCCTAATGAATAATCCGGTTGAAGTTTTAATTTTTCTTCAAAATCGGGGAATATACCGGCTGATGCAAACATTCCGTCAAATTCCATACTTTGAGGAACGAAATTGTCTAAACTATCAAAAGTGAAGGGGTAAACCTTAAAGTAAAATTTATCTCTACGATATACATTGTTTAATATAGAAGGCCTATCGTAGTATACAAATGCATCTTTTCGATTATTTATAATAGGATATTGCGGTTTATCTTTTAAACCCGCTTTATTACCAGGATCATCAATTAACAAATCTCCTTTTATTCCTTCAATTACTGTTTTTACTCTTCTTACAGGTATAAATCCTGACTCGTCAGGTTCGCCAACGGCAACTCTGATTACGAGTGAATCTACATTATTCAAATCAATTTTAAAATCGTTGTAATGAAAATCAAAGTTTTTCCCATGTAGATCAAAAAGTCCTGCATTTACAATTCCATTAAACGTAAAATCTCTGTTTTTACGCATTACAATAGTTTGGTCGTAAGGTCGTACCATTACTTTCTGCGAATCACTTAAATAAATAACGGGTACCCCTCTAATAGTTAAATTATAATCTAACAAACTTAGTGTAGCATTTGGAGCACCCGGACTTTCTGAGTTAATATCAATCATATCATAATCGCTTTTCTTTGCATTCGAAAGCAAATAATGATACAATTTATCTTTGATAATTACTTTTTGTTCGTCAATCTCATATGCAATAAAACCTTGATTAGACAAATTGATGAGCATTAAATTTACCTGATCAATTCCAATTTTAATATGCTTGGAAACATCACTGGCGAAAATAATATCTGACCCAACTTTTTTTGAGGTTTCGCGAATAGCAACTAAAGGATGAATGGCATCCATTCCCATTAAATTCAAATAGCGTTTTTCGGAATAATAATTTGACGATTCGAAATATGCTCCTGATTGAGAACTTCCTTTTACGGTTTGCAGTTGCATCATAGGCTCATCCATTTTCCAATATATAGCTTCAACATCCATATCGAGCTGATGATAGGTATTGTAAAAAGGTGAATTAGCAATACCTTTTCCATCGCGATAAAGTGTTACTTCTCTTTCTTTAGAAAGTACTTTGAAATTTAAGCCCGGATGATAAATGGAATCATTTCCTAAATAAATTACTACGGAGGCTCTTTCTGAATTTATTCTATCTTTCTTAACCACAAAAGTTCTTGATGAAACAACTAAAAAGACATTGTCTTTACGATAAAAGGTAAGCATGGCTTTTTCTTCTTTGCTGCCTGTTCCCAAAAATCGTGCACCATTCATGGCAAATCCGCCATCATAATCAACCCCTTCAATTATATTTTTAATTTCTAATCGTTTGTTGTATGATTCAAATCTTGGATACGATGCTTTATCTTCGGTAACGTTTGCCAATAATTTATCTTCAAAATATCCGAACAACTTTCTGTTTTCAAAATATTCTTTATTGTAAAAGGTTACTGAATCAGCCTTGTAAGAACTTGTTTTTAACGAAATGGTATAGTTATTTAATTCGGCATAAACTTGATCTTTTTCGAGGCCGGCTCGTGTCCAATAAACGGTTCCTTTTTTACCATCCCAACGATTTTCTAAAGGATAAAAAACTCCGCTTGTACCGTATATTACCATGCTGTCGCCTTTGGCATAACATTTTAAATCGAGGCTTGGAAAAGTTACAAAAGGAACTGAATCGAATTGAAATTTAAAATTATTGCTACTGCTTAACCATTCTACTGTGGATGATTGATACAATTTATTTTCGGCAAATAAAGCACTACTTGCTTCCAAAAAATTTTGGAATTTAGAGGTGCTCATGTTTTTTAATACCTTATCTAAACTTTGTTGCCATGCATCAAAACTTTCTCGAGAATACTTGCCATTCACAAAATTTACCATGGTAGTTAAATATGCCTCAAAGTCGGGATAGGCTCGCAAACGCTTTTTTAACATGGCATTGCAAGTGGCGTAAACATTTTGTTTTAATTTTTCATCAAATTTCGGAGAATTAAACTCTGCTCTAAAAGCTATAACAAATGCTTCACCTTCTTTTTTACGTTCGGTCATAAAAAAGCCTCCGAGCTCTTTTATAAACTCAACCGAATCGGTTGAAAATTGCTTTGTTTGAGCTATTGCTTTTTGTTTTGCAATAACTATTAAAAATAAAATGAATGTTACTAAAATCTTTTTTATCATAATTTACGGTTGAATTAAATCATTTTTTTAGTTCAAGTATGCTCCAATTATCTTTTGAAGCGCGATGAGTTTCGCTTAGGTTATATTTAGCAGCTTCATCCAGCAAAACAGGTATATCTTCTTTATAAAAACCGCTTAACAATAATATGCCATTTGGATTTAAACAAGCAGCATATTGTTTCATATCCTGCAATAATATATTGCGATTAATATTTGCAATTATTACATCAAAATTTCTTTGCTTTAGCAAAGTTGCATCGCCCGTTAATATTTCAATGTTTAAACATTGATTTAAAATACAATTTTCTTTTGCATTTTCAGTTGCCCATTCATCAATATCGATAGCTGTAATCGGACAAGCTCCTAATTTATGTGCAATAATGGCTAAAACGGCTGTGCCGCAACCCATATCTAATACAGACTTATTTATTAGATTTAAACTGAATAGACGATTGGCTACTTGTGCAGTTGTTTGATGATGCCCTGTGCCAAATGCCATTTTAGGAGATATTAAAACATCGTACTCAAATTTTTCTTCTTTTGGATGAAATGGAGCGCGTATAATACAATTATCATTTACATAAACCGGAGGGAAATTGCTTTCCCATTTTTCATTCCAGTTTTCTGTTTCTATCTCTTTAATGGTATAAGTTACATCAGCTGTTTTTTGTTGAATAAAATCTAATGCTTTTAACTTAGATTCATTAAAATCTTTATGAGGTATATAAGCTAATAATCCATCATCGGTATCAACAAAACTATCAAAGGGTAAATCGCTAAGTTCTGCTGTTAGTATTTCAGCGTATGGTTGAACGGGATTTAATTTAAAATATACTTCTATGTAATTCATATTTTTTCGGCTGCTTCTATAATTTTAATAAATTCTTCTGATTTAAGGGATGCTCCTCCTATTAAACCACCGTCAATATCGTTACATGCAAAAAGCTGTGCTGCATTTTGAGCATTACAACTTCCTCCATATATAATTTTTATTTCATCTGCAATCACTTTATCAAAAATTTCACCTAATTGCTTTCTTATAAATGCATGTATTTCTTGTGCTTGTTCAGGGCTGGCTGTTTTACCTGTTCCAATAGCCCAAACCGGCTCATAAGCAATAATTAATTTATCTGCATGATGCTTATTGATGCCCTCTAATCCTTTTATAAGTTGTGTTTTTACAACATCAAAATATTGATTATTTTCTCTTTCTTGTAGTGTTTCACCAATACATAAAATAGGAATTAAATCATCCGAAATTGCTTTTTTAATTTTCAGATTAATTGTTTCATCATTTTCATGATGAAACTTTCTTCGCTCTGAATGCCCTATTATAACATGCGATACACAGCAATCTTTAAGCATTTCTGTACTTACATCACCGGTATATGCGCCATTATTATGTTCAGAACAATTTTGTGCTGCAAGTTTTATTTTTCCTTTTAAACGACCTGAAACTGGATGAAGAAAAGGGAACGATGGGGCAATAATAGTTTGTGTATTTTTTATAGCATTTATTTCAATAAATTCAACAATTGCATCAACCAAAAACAAAGCACTGTTTAAGGAAAGATTCATTTTCCAATTTCCGGCTACAATTTTTTTTCTCATTTATATAAAAATTTTTTTCTCTTTGCAAGAAAGCAAAAATGACTTTAAAATAAAAGTAAAGCAATGTATAAGATTCAACAGAAAATTAACAATACAGTTATTTAACTCTTACGCGCGGATCTAAATAACCATATATTATATCAACAAAAACGTTTATAATTACAAAAAAAGTGGCAATTATTAATACAGTTCCCATTACAACCGGAAAATCGTATTTATCGAGTGCATTTACTACTTCTGAACCTATTCCCTTCCATCCAAATACCCATTCTACAAAAACAGCTCCGGCCATTAAACCGGCAAACCAACCTGAAATAGCTGTTACAACAGGATTTAAAGCATTTTTTAAGGCATGCTTAAATACTACTTTATAAAATCCTAAACCTTTTGCACGTGCTGTACGAACATAATCTTGTGTTAAAACATCCAATAGTGAGCTTCTGGTAAGTTGTATAATTATTGCAAGAGGACGCAATCCTAATGTAATGGCAGGTAAAATTAAATTTTTTAAATCTAAGTATTCGCCATTGCCGTAATCGTCCATGGTATATAAGCTTCCAACCATGTTTAATCCGGTATAATCGCTCAATAAATGTCCAAAAATCCAAGCAATTACTAATCCCATAAAAAAAGATGGAGCCGACATTCCAAGAACTGCAAAAATTAAGGAAGAATTATCAAACCAGGTTTTCTTTTTTATGGCAGAAAAAATTCCAAGTAATACTCCAAGAACTGTTGCAAAAGCAATAGAAGCAAAGGCTAAAACAGCAGTCTCCGGAAAGGTATCAATAATGATATCCATTACAGGTCGTTTTGACTGGTAGGATCTTCTTAAATAAGGAGTTTTAATTACTAATACTTTATTTCCAAATGATATAAGTTTTTGCGCATTATACTTTTCAGGATCAAGATATAGAAAGTGATCGGGATTTTTTTCATCGTGAATGGAAATAAACGATAAATCGTTTATATACATGATGTATTGTATAAACAATGGTTGATCTCTTCCTAAATCTTTATTTATTGCTTTAATGGATTCTTCATCAGCACGTTGTCCGAGCATCATACGAGCAGGATCTCCCGGAAGTATGTTAAACAGCAAAAAAACTACTGTTATAACACCAATTAGGACTAATACTCCGTAACCAAATCTTTTTAAAATAAATTTTAACACAGTCGGTTGTAGGTTATATTAATTCAAATATTTTGCTTTAACATCGTTAAAATCAGGTGTATCATTATGATGCCACATTGCTACTACAGTACCCTGCTTAAGTAGCATTATTCCCGGATTTGAACGAATCATGGTTTTTAAAGTGGTTTCATCTACATTGTAAAAATCTAACATAGATTGCACTTCATGTTTAAAATTATCAATTGTTTCAGCCGATGAGGCAGTTAATCCAATAATTGAAAATCCATTATTAAAACAGGCTTCAGTAAAAGGATTTATTTTTTCAAATGCTTTTTTATTGGTTTTATTCAGATTATAGCAAACAACTAAAAAAATGGGTTGAGGGTCGTTTAATATATCTTCGGTAATATCATTACCATCTGCATCAATGATATTAAAATCGTGTATAGGTGGATGATCTCCTTTTTGAACTAATTTATTTATGGTTTCTTGCCAAACCCATGTGGAGTCTTGCCAAGGATAATTGGATTGTGAAAACTCTTTTACTTCTCCGGTAACAGTATTTTTATACACTAAAGTTATTTCATAAATATCTTTTTTAGCACCTTCAGGTAAGGTCATTTGTTCTTTAATGTTTTTTCCTACTGCATAAGGTCTGAAATCTTTAACAGGTAAATGATTGATGCAATAATAACTAAAATAACCTGCACCAACAGTAGTTAAAATAATTATAGCCCAGTCGATTTTTTTTGAATTAAACACCGATTTAATTTTGTTGCGATAAAAGAAAATAATCAGTATAAAAATCAATAGAACAACATCTTTGGTAAACGATTCCCATGGGGTTAGTTTTATGGCATCGCCAAAGCATCCGCAATCGGTAACTTTATTGAAATAAGCAGAATAGAATGTTAAAAATGTAAAGAAAACTATCATTAACAATAAAGCCCACGAAACCAATACCATTTGAGCTCCAACTAAAACAGCTACACCAAGCACAACCTCGGCAACACAAATAAAAACCGAAATTGCTAAGGATAATGGACTCATCCATTCCATACCGAATACTTGCCAGTATTCATCGAGCTTGTAAGAGAAACCAATAGGGTCGTTTGCTTTAATTAACCCCGAAACAATGAATAATAAGCCTACAAGAATTCTCGAAATGGTTACAAATACTTTCATGTTGCTTAATTATTATTTAGTTGATTTTTCTTCATCTAATTTAATCAATGCAAATACTGCATAATTTATCATGTCCAGATAATTGGCATCAATCCCCTCTGATATTAATGTTTTGCCTTTATTATCTTCAATTTGTTTTGTTCTAAGTATCTTCATTAAAATTAAATCGGTTAACGAACTAATTCGCATATCGCGCCATGCTTCATCGTAATCATGGTTTTTATTTTCCATGAGCGATTTGGCTTTTTTCCAATATTTATCATAATACTTTTCACATTCATTATAATCCATTTCAGTAGTCTCACCCACTCCTAATTCTAATTGTATTAGTCCAATAATGGCATAATTTACTATTCCAATATATTCGCTTTTAACTCCCTCGTTTACTTTTTGTGTACCTTTTTCTTCAATACTTCTGATTCGTTGTGCCTTAATAAATAGTTGATCGGTAATAGAACTGGTTCGTAAAATTCGCCAAGCAGTTCCATAATCGTGCATTTTTTTTAAAAATATATCTTTACACACCATTATAGCGGCATCATACTGTGCCGAAGTTTTATTACTCATAAAATTATAACAAATGAGCGCTAAAGATAATTTTTTTTATACAAAATATACCATGAATTGTGGCGGAAGACTAATTTCTTTCGACAAAGCACTGGTTATGGGCATTATAAACCTTACTCCAGACTCTTTTTACGATAAAAGCCGCAAAATTTCAGAAAGTGAAGCTTTAAAACAAGCAGAAAAAATGCTTGCCGAAGGTGCAGATATATTAGACTTAGGTGCAGTATCTACAAGACCCGGATCTGAAGAAATTAGCGAAGAAGAAGAATTAAAGCGACTTTTACCGATATTAAAAAGCATTCGAAAAACTTTTCCTGAAAGCATAATTTCTGTTGATACCTGGCGTGCTTCTGTAGCAAAAATAGCGATTGATAATGGAGCTAATATTATTAATGATATTTCTGGTGGAACAATGGATAAAAATATGTTTGAAACCATTGCACAGTTAAAAGTCCCATATATACTTATGCACATACAAGGTACCCCACAAACCATGCAGCAAAATCCTGAATATAATGATGTAGTAAATGAAGTGATTGATTTTTTAGCTAAACGAGTTCAAGCATTACGATTAATGGGTGCTGCTGATATAATTGTAGATCCCGGCTTTGGTTTTGGAAAAACATTAGAACATAATTATACATTATTAAAACGTTTAGAAATTTATAAAATTCTTGATTGTCCTATTTTAGTAGGAATTTCAAGAAAATCGATGATTACAAAATTTTTAAATATTTCAACTGACGAAGCTTTAAACGGCACTACGGTTTTAAATACCATTGCATTGATGAAGGGAGCCAAAATACTACGCGTGCATGATGTAAAAGAAGCAGTAGAAGCGGTTAAGCTGGTTGATAGATATTTAAGTTAGTCGTTAGAAGTAAGTCATAAGTCTTAAGTCTTAAGAAGTGAGTAGTAAGGCGTAAGATTAAGTTGTAAGATTATTTGATAATAGATTAATTTATAAAAACTTTATATTTATTTACGCAAGGCACATAAGTTTACAAAATTTAATGAAATTTGCGTTTCCCTATTTCATAACATTAACACATTAACACTAAAAAATGAAAAAAGCCATCATCAAAACAGAAAAAGGAGACATGAAAGTTGAATTTTATCACAACGATGCTCCTAATACCGTAGCCAATTTTATCAAGTTAAGCGAATCAGGTTTTTACAACGGATTAACATTTCATCGAGTTATTCCAAACTTTGTAATACAAGGCGGATGCCCTTACGGAACCGGTGTTGGCGGCCCAGGTTATACAATTGATTGCGAATTAACAGGGGATAACCAATACCACGATCGTGGCGTACTTTCTATGGCACATGCCGGAAGAAACACCGGAGGTTCTCAGTTTTTTATTTGTCATAACCGAAGCAATACCAAGCATCTTGATCGAAATCATACCTGCTTTGGAAAAGTGGTTGAAGGATTAGATGTGATTGATGATATTCGACAAGGAGATAAAATTTTGAGAATTGAAATTATTGAGGAGTAGCAATTGGAAGTTTGCTTTGCCGGGATAGCAATGAAGAAAAATAACTTATTATTAAAAATGGAGAAAGCGGCATAAAGCCGCTTTCATCATTAGTATTTACAAGCCTGTAAGCCGGGTTCTGTATCCGCTTTTGGCGGACTTCTATCATTTATCTGGTTCCGATATCGCTATCGGAATCTATCAGCCTACCCGTATTGATGTTCCATGTTAATGGAAACAGAGACGAGCAGCCTCTAAATCAATACCTATTTGGCCTTTCAACTCACAGGGTTTACCCAAAGTTATGTTGCCATAACAGCGCGTGAGCTCTTACCTCGCGTTTTCACCCTTACCGCAAGTTTTACCTCGTGGCGGTATATTTTCTGTGGCACTTTCCGTCACCAAATTGTTACCGCATTGGTGCCTTCCCGTTAGGAAGTGTGATGCTCTATGTTGCCCGGACTTTCCTCCCTTTCTATTGCAAAAGGGCGATAGAACGGCTTGTAAAATGAGTTTTATCGTTTAATGCAAAGATAGTAAATTTTAATATGTTTTTTATTTGAGATACTTAAAATATATAATAAAATCTAATTTACCACCACTTTTTTAACCTCTCTAAAGCCGCTATTGCCTGTAACGCTTACATAATAAATACCTTTGCTGTATGCCGATAAATCTATGGAATGATTAACTGAATTAACAATTTGTTGATTTAAAATTTGTTTACCATACACATCCGTTACACTTAACTGCAATTGCTCCTGTTCGTTTAATGTTTGAACAATAATTGTAAATTGGCCTGTGTTGGGGTTAGGAAATAAACTCAAATTAGAAAAATACACATCAGAATTTTCGAACAAAGCTGAAATACTATTTGAACGAATATATAAACCTGAATTTCCAAAAGCAAAAACCCCCATAGAGTCAGTAATTACTAAACTGTTAATATTATTGGCAAAATTCTGACTTGTTTGCCAATTTAAACCTCCATTTATAGATCTATAAATTCTTTTATCACCAATCATATTATTGCCAAAGGCATAACATGTATCCATATTCTTACAAATAACAAAATCAAGTAATATACTAGTAGGATTAGCCAATACAAGCGACCATGTTTGACCTCCATCAGTTGTACGATATAATTGGTTTGGAAAATTTCCTTGGTCGATATAAAACCCTAAATTTTGATTAAAAAAATACATTTTTGAATTATATGATAAATCTGACAAATAAGACCAGCTATTACCTGCATTAACAGATTTATACAATTTGCCATCATCAAACTTATATATTAATAAACTATCAAGTAAATAAATTGGGAATATATTATTTTGTAAAGCAAAGGTATCTACATTCAATTTTTTATATAAGTTATAAGTATTGAAATTATCTATCGATAAATATAAATATACAGTATCATTTGTAGGCCAATCGGGAATATCGTGAGCAGCTATAATAGAATAAGAATTAAAACTAAACCTACTCCAATATCTACCATCTAAAAAAGGTAAATGTTGCCACGTATTACCGGAATCAGGAGTAAGATAAAAAGTATATGTGCTATAGTCAGCTCCAATCCATCTTTCAGGTGTTAAAAATGCAACTCCATTATATAAAATATTTTTAAACATCCAATTTTGACCTCCGTCTGTACTACGCCACATTGATTTCACACCAGAATTACTGCCGAACACTAAACATTCTCCTTGAAAACTTTTTCCTGAATATAAATTATCATTTGTAAAATTGGGCATTTGTACCCATGGCGATTGAGCAATTGTAAATTTTAATATTAAAAGCTCAATAATCAGAAACAGTATAATTTTTTTCATATGAATTTGATTTTAGTGAATAATTACTTTTTGTGTTTGTGTAACGGTATTTTTTGTAAATAAACTTACTAAATAAATACCTTTTGAAAGATGAGTTAAATCAAGTTGATTTTCTTGTTTAGTTACAATAAACTGTTCCATTTGTTTTCCAAACATATCGGAAATAATTATTTGAGCATCTTCTGATTCGTTTAATGTTTGAACAATAATTGTAAATTGGCCTGTATTAGGGTTGGGGAAAATTGAGAAATTGAAATTTTCTACTTGTCTTTTTGGGTCTATAAACTTTGTTTCACCAATGCTTCCAATAACAACATTTTGTTCTCCTTCATCATTGTTATACATGTTTTGCCTAAAACTATTGCCGGGGGCATTGCAGGGGTGTATAAACATGTGTATATCGCTATTTAAAATAATTTGATTGTTTCCGGTAACGGTCATTACAATTTCGTTTCCTGCGCGCATACTAATATTACCTAAATTTGTAAGATTGCCATTATTGGCTGTTATATAAATATTATTTTCAGCTTCGTAAAAACCGCTTGGAATGTTAATTGCAAATCCTAAGTTGGGATCATCGGGGCAAACTAAATCTCCTTCCCATACTCCTCTTCCATAAGTAGCAATTCTTAGCTTATTTATTTGATAATTTATTTCTATACCATTAGAACGAACACGCGGTAAATTTAGCCCGAGCATACGCCACACCTGATTATTATTAGTGGCATTGTTTATTCTTTTTTGATTGGTGTGAAACACCCCAACATCGGTTGCTATATACATTCCATTGTTTGTTCCTTTTTCTAACACCAGACAATCATTACCTACTCCCGTATTAGGTAAATTATAGCTTATATCTTGGCATAATCCACTAGGGCATGTGTAACGCGAAATTACGCTTGGATTAAAATAATTTACTTTGTACAACATATTTGTTCCGATAGGGCTTGTAGAAAGGGTATTGGCCGATGAAAATGCTATATATAAAATGTTAGGGTCTTGCATATCAAATTCAATATCTTGCAGCCATGCATTGCGTGGTAGTGGTAGTTCTTCCCATTGCACTTGTGCCGGATTGCCTGCATTTACATTTGTAGTTCTGAATAAATAATGCCATTCATTCCCGCTTGTATTTTTTACTATTAAATGCGCTACTAAATAATTGGCATTGTACTCGGTAGTATATAATTTCCATACACCATAATTTGCATTTTGAAACAAAGGATGATTTTTAAAATTAGAAATAATTTCGTTGGTAAATCCTCTATCGAAACTGCGTACCACTTCACTTTTGTTATTAACAACAGAAGTACGGTATAAAATATTAGGCTGCACTTTGTTTAATACAGCCTCTGTTTGAAAATCAACTGAATTTAACCTTGGTAATTGTGAACCCTGTGGAAAAGAAGCTCCAAAATCATTAGAAAAATAAATATACCCTTGTTGATATGCTGCCCACATATACTGATGATTGGTATTATCAATTAAGGGACGCATGCCATCGCCCCCTAAAACAGTTTTCCAGTCGGCATCCCAAAAAGAATAATATGCATTTTGGGTAAGCATGGTGCCATCGTGATAGGCTCCTATTAAAATATGCGAAGGGCTTTTATAGGCATCTGCCATGCGCTCTACTTCAGCTACTCCTAAGCCGGTGCTGCGGTCGGTCCAATTTATTCCATAATTGCTTGATTGATACACCCCACCATGATTGGCCATCCATACTTCGCCCAAATTACTTGGGTGATATATAAAATGCTCTATATCGGGGTGATAATTACCACCGTATGTAATTTTTTGCGACAAGCCATCTTTAATCATTTTTTTAGCTTCATAACCACAACTTACCATTATCTCGTTTCCTGTTAAAGGGCAAACCGCAAAACTATAACCTTTGCCATAGGCACTTATGGCATTAGCTGTAGTATTAAACAAAGTCCAATTATGAGTAATTGAATTGTATATCATAATTTTATTTTGAATATCTTCATTACAACCCCCAACAGAATTTTTAACATCTCCATTTTGTATCCAGCAATACACATTCTCGGGCTGTGCGGGCGATACTTCTATGGTAAATAATTTTGCATTGCTCAATTGCGCCACCGATCCTGGCACTGCCTGCCATGATTGCCCTGCATTAGTAGAATACATAAAATGCCAGCCATTAGCATCGTTTACGCTTATATAAATTATTTGACTGTTATCAGGTTTTATTTCTATATCATGTATTTTTTTATTTGCCAGTTGAGGTATTTGCAGCCACTGCGGATTAATGGCATTGGCATTGCTGCATTTGTATAAACCCTTTTCGGTAGCAGCATATAAAACATCCGGATTATTGGGGTCTATTTTTATTTGATGAATGATATTCCAAATGCCTCCCAACGTATTATAATCTGCTATTTGATGCCAGGTAGTTCCCAAATCGGCAGAACGGAATATACCGCCATGATACATAATAAAGCTTGGCTCATTTCCTCCTCCACCTGACGAAGCAAACCAAACCGTGTGGTCAGTAGGATGAAACAATACCCTTGCCATGCCCGACATAGGCACTCCCACATCAGTACCGGTGCTTCGCCAGCTTTGCCCGCCATTATCAGAATAAAATACTCCTCCGCGTGTTTGCGCACACAGCATGTGTTGGGGGTTAGGTTTAAATATAGCTATTTGCTCAATTGGCCCAATACCTCTGGCATAACAGGCATCCGTAACACAATCATTTACCTGTTTGGGGCCTAATTCGTGCCAGGTATTATTATGCAAGCTTTGATAATTATGCAAATTATCTATCGTGGTTTTATAGGCACGGTAATATTTTTCAAAATCGTTATAGCCCGACAGGCGTGGCGCCCAGTGGTGGTAAAATTTCATGTAATGCGTATATTCGCTGCCTTCGCCTTCTAAAATGCTGCTGCCGTGTATGTTTTGTAAACTATCAAAATAATTAATGGCATTAAGATGCATATCATTAAGCAACATATTGGGTGTTGACAAAAATTGCTGCGCATATACCTTAGTAGATAGTACATAGGCTACTATAAACATATAGCGGATAATTATTTTGAAAAACTTTTGCATAGCTTATTCTTTTAATAATTTATGTTTAAACACTATTTCTTCTTTATTGCTAATTAATAATATATACATTCCTTTTTTTAAACGCTGCAAGGGCAATATTGCCTCTGTTTGCCCTGTAATATGTGTTTTATATACTTCCCTGCCTAACATATCTATTAATAATATGTCGTTTTTACCTTGCGGTAAATTAGTTATGTTTAATACATCTTGCAGCGGGTTGGGATAGCAGCTTATTTTATTTTTTATTTCCTCTTCATGTATGCTTTGGGGAGGTATGGAGCAACGACCGGGTACATACATATCGCTTATATAAAAATTTAAATGGTGAACTCCTTTATTTGTCTGTATATCTAAACCACTTGAACAAT
>JBKBHS010000001.1:0-1697302 GCA_046299555.1 Bacteroidia bacterium | reverse complement strand
AAATTGGGTTGCCCTTGCACTCTTAACCAATTAGCTGTGCTATCGGGCAGGGTTTTGTATTGGGCTTGGCATACACCCACCCATAGTACTATAAATAATAATATAAGGTTGCGGGGCATAGCTATTTATTTTTTAATTGTTCAATTTCAGCTTTTAATTCTAAAAGCATATTTTTTAATTCTTTATTTTCTGCTTTTAAAGTTTGTATTTCATCGTTTTGTATATATAAATAATGTTCGTGCTCTTCTAAATTTTGTAATAATCCTAAGGTAAAGTTGCCAAAATCTTCTCCTTGCTGCATTTGCAATGCAGGTGCAATATTGGGTAAATGTTTTTGTGTTAATACCTTGGCTTTTCTTTCGGCAATGGGTAATAAATTATAATTTGGCTCAAACACAAAGTCGCAACCGCTTAAATTTATTCTAAATTCACGAGCGCGTATAGCACCTGCTACATCTAATAAATACTGAGGATTAGTACAGCCAATACCTACTTTACCAAGTGTGTTAGCCCCATTTGCAGCACTCACAAAAAGGGTAGGAATAGTGCTATTAAATCCAATTGCTAAACTATTACTGATACTATTGCTTAATCGTTGTGTTTCGCTTACGCCACTCCCTATAACCATTGCATTTTGATCTATGGGATTTGATGGCCCCGATGCCGATACATTATTGCCTATGGCTATGGCATTATTACCGCTTGCACTTGTATTCCCGTTCCCAATCGAAAACCCTCGGCATATGGGGTATATTACTGTATTATCCGGTAATACTACTGGTCCGCAATTAGATGTCCAGCTTATTCTATTGCTTGTTGTATGAAAAACTATCGTACTATCTCCAAAATAAATTAAGGTATCGCCCGGCAAAGGCAGTATTCTACTTACTTTTATGGTATCTGTTCTAAAACGTTCAGTTTCTATGCTATTAGCAATAATAGCCCCACTTATTCGCGCATCGCCATTTACATCTAATTTTTTGGTAGGGTTGCTTGTGCCTATACCTACATTGCCATTGGTATTGGCATTTAATATAGTATTAAAATCATAGCCGGGTTTGGAGTTGATGTTTAAATCTTCAATCTTGGCGGTTATGCCTTTATAGGCTCCATCTTCTCCTAAGGTAATATTGCCGTTAATATCTACTTTTTTTACACCTTTTATGGTATCGGCCTCTATTTTATGCAGTATTTGTATGCCCGTGGCGGTAATGGTGTTGTTTACTACTACC
The DNA here is from genome assembly GCA_046299555.1 of Bacteroidia bacterium. Lineage (GTDB taxonomy): Bacteria > Bacteroidota > Bacteroidia > JACCXN01 > JACCXN01 > CALKJP01. Next base: position 1,696,070 of record JBKBHS010000001.1, on the reverse strand, counting down.
GGCTGCGTTGTATATAAGCCGGCATTGGTTAATTGCCAGTATTGCGGTACTAAAGTATTTATACTTTGCCAGGTGCCGTTGCCAGTTAATACCTCATTACTGTTTTGCGTAAAGTTTAGGCGCGTTGCTTCACCATTGCTATTTAACAGCATTAAAGCATTGCTAGTGCCCGAAAGTGAATGAAAGGTAAAATTACCATTTCCGCTTATGCTTAATCGGTTTTGATTATTGGTTCTAAATAATAAAGGTGCGTTATTGGTTGAGCCTAAAAAGGTGTTGTTGTTTACATTATTATTACCATTGAGTTTCCAATTAATCCCCTGTCCATACACATCATTACTGCCATAAATTATACTCATCATAAGCAGCCATATTGTAATTTTACTGCTTTTTAATTTCTGTTGTACGTTGTACGTTGTACGTTGTACGTTGTACGTTGTACGTTGTACGTTGTACGTTGTACGTTGTACGTTGTACGTTGTACGTTGTACGTTGTACGTTGTACGTTGTACGTTGGGAATAATTGTATTCATAAGCAATTATTTTTGTTAAACCAAATATATAACAATTTTTGGATTTTCAAAATTTAACAAAATGATTTTAAATAAAAAAAATTAAGATATTTATGCTCTAAAAAAGTAATTTTATGCCCGGAATATCGCACAAAGGCTTAGCCATGCCTGCCTCTCCTATTCGTAAACTGGTACCTTTTGCCGAAGCTGCAAAAAAGAAAGGTACAGTGGTATATCATTTAAATATTGGTCAGCCGGATATTGAAACACCGCAAGTGGTTTTTGACAAGCTTCACAATTTAGATATTAAAGTAATTGAATACAGCCACTCTGCCGGTTTTGAGAGCTATCGCAAAGGCTTGGCTGATTATTATAAAAAATACCAAATTGATGTTACGCATAATGATATAATCGTTACCAATGGCGGTTCTGAAGCAATATTAATTGGCTTTATGACCTGCTTTAACGAAGGTGATGAAATAATAGTTCCTGAACCATTTTATGCCAATTACAATGGTTTTGCAACTACTGCAGGTGTAAAACTTGTCCCGGTAACATCCAGCATTGAAAGTGGTTTTGCATTGCCTCCGGTTGAAGAATTTGAAAAACGTATTACTCCTAAAACCAAAGGTATATTAATTTGCAATCCGGGCAATCCTACCGGATACTTATATACTACAGCTGAATTGGAAGCCTTGCGCGATATTGTAAAAAAACACGACCTCTATCTTTTTGCAGATGAAGTTTACAGAGAATTTTGCTACGATGGCCACCAGCCCAAATCTGCCATGACTTTAGAAGGAATAGAAAATAATGTCGTTTTGGTTGATTCCATTTCTAAGCGATACAGCATGTGTGGCGCTCGCGTAGGCGCATTAGTTTGTAAAAACAAAGAAGTTATTGCAAATGCCATGAAATTTGCTCAGGCACGTTTAAGCCCTCCAACCTTTGGACAAATAGCGGGCGAAGCTGCACTGGCAACTCCTGATTCGTACTTTAAACAAGTGATTGATGAGTATGTAGAACGTAGAAATGTATTGGTTGATGGCTTAAATAAAATTGAAGGTGTATTTTGTCCTAAACCAAGTGGTGCTTTTTACTGCATAGCTCGTTTACCCATTGACGATGCTGATAAATTCGCGCAATGGCTGTTGGAGTCGTTCTCGTATGAAAATCAAACAGTAATGTTGGCTCCTGCCACCGGTTTTTATTCTACTCCCGGCTTAGGTAAAAACGAAGTGCGTTTAGCCTATGTACTAAATGTTGATGCGCTAAAAAAAGCCGTAAAATGTTTAGAAGAAGCTTTAAAAGTGTATCCGGGCAGAACTGTTAAAGCCAAAGAAGCTGCTCAGAGTAATTAATAATAAATAAAACTTCATTACGAGCGAACACAGTGAGCTAAGTAATCTAAATAAATTAAACCAAATTGCTTCGGTCGCTGCGCTCCCTCGCAATGACGTTAACTAAAAAACGTCATTACGAACCGCCAATGGCGGTGAAGTAATCTGTTTCTTTTGATTGAATTAAAATCAGATTGCTTCGTTGCTTCGCTCCCTCGCAATGACGAAAAACAGAACACGTCATTACGAGCAATATACAAAACGTCATTACGAGCGAACGCAGTGAGCGAAGTAATCTGCATTAAAAATAGTAGAGATTGTTTCGGTCGCTTTGCTCCCTCGCAATGACGGTAACTAAAAAACGTCATTACGAACCGCCAAAGGCGGTGAAGTAATCTCATAATACTTATTATTTTTATGAAACGAGGTGGATGCGTATACATATTAACTAATAAAAACAAAACTACATTGTATGTAGGTGTTACTTCAGATTTAAAAAGAAGAATTTATGAACATAAAAACCATCTATTAAAAAACTCGTTCAGTGATAAGTATAATTTAGAATTCTTAGTTTATTATGAATGCTTCAACACTATTGAAGAGGCAATTACAGTTGAAAAAAAGATAAAAAGTGGTTCAAGGGAGAAAAAAGAAAATTTGATAAACTCTTTAAATCCTGAATGGAATGATTTGTTTGAAGAAGTATTACAATGGTGAGCTTGTTTTAGTCGCTCCTCCTTCGCAATGACCAAAAACACAATACGTCATTACGAGCAATATACAAAACGTCATTACGAGTGAATGTAATGAGCGAAGTAATCTGCATTAAAAATCGTAGAGATTGCTTCGTTGCTTTGCGCCTCGCAATGACGGTAACTAAAAAACGTCATTACGAACCGCCAAAGGCGGTGAAGTAATCTGTTTCTTTTGATTGAATTAAAATCAGATTGCTTCGTTGCTTCGCTCCCTCGCAATAACGATTATAAATTAGGCTTTTTTTATTTGTTTCCACAGCTTAAAATAAGCTTTTGCCGATTCCGATGAAGGGGCAAAACGTACTACGGGTTCGCGATGTATTCCCATTTTCTCTACATCTGCATTATATGGAATAATAATGTTTAAACATTCTTTATGGCTGCGCGAAAAATCGCGTAAACTTTCAATGTGCATTTTTTTGCGTTTCTCTACCATCGAAAAGAATGGCTTTAATTTGCTTAACTTAAAATCTTTTTCTTTAAAATATTCTACCAGTTGCTCATAGGTTCTTAGCGACAAAACCGTAGGAATAACAGGCACTACAATAACATCCGCATTTTTAAAAATAGTATCCGACAATAATGAAATTCCGGGCTGACAATCTAAAATTATTACATCGTACATTTTACCTACAGGCTTTACAAGGCCCTTGAACCATGAATCAGACTTTTTTAACTTTTTAAATACATGCTCTAAGTTTCTGATGTCTCTATCAGCCGGTAATATGTCCAGATTATAAAATTCAGTTTCTATAATGGCATCGTTTACATTATCTTTTAAAAACCAACCTTTATTTTTCTTTTGATTTTTTTCATCATCGGCTTTAAAGTAAAAACTGGTTGCTGCTTGCGGATCTAAATCAATAATCAACGTTTTATTGCCTTCAAAAGCAGAAACAGCCGCCAAATTTACCGAGGTGGCGGTTTTTCCAACTCCTCCTTTTATATTGTAAACAGCTATTACTTTCATCTTTAAATTGTTTAATACTTAAACAAACTTATTGATTTTTAGGATGAAAGCAAAAATCAGCATATCAATTTTGCGATTTTACAAATTCTAAATATGCTTTTATATTACCATTAAACTGTTGGTCTAATACCGCAGCGAGGCTATCTTCTTGTGAATTATAACGTAAATAATCCATAAAAAAGGCATTTTTAGAAACTTTTATATCCTCTTTTAAATTCATATACTTTTCTTTTTGATGTAAATTCAGAGTATCTATTCCATTTATAATCTCCAGCATTAATTTATCCTTTCGAATTTTCTTTTCTTTATCATTTAAGTTTTGAATTTCGTTATAAAATTTTTCTATTTTTTTGGCATTTTCAATAATGTATCTTTGAAATATCTTGCTATCTTCTCTTTGCAACAAATATTCCTGTTACTCTTTTGAATCTTTACCAAATCGGTATTCCAGATATTGTAAAGCACCTCTGTCGCCAATTAAACTTGCCAGATTTTCATTAAAATTTACATCATTTTTTACATATATAGTTCCATGCGTTAATTCATGAATAATTAAATTAGCCAATCTTCCTTCCGGTTTATTTAAGAAACTTTCAAAAATCGGATCTTTGAAAAATCCTAAGGTTGACCAAGCACTTACAATCCCCCAATCAATATCATATCCTTGTTTTTCTAATTCTTCTTTTTCTTTTAATCCTTTTTCTTTATCAAAAAAACCTTTATATGTTACACTTCCCAAAAAGGGGAAATACCATTCATAGTATTTCAATTTATATGGCTCTGCAGCACTAAGTGCCCATAAAAAATCTTCATTATTTTGCTTATAAAAAGTTGAATAATTGTTATTGGGTTCTAATCCAAGTTCAGCTACAGCAAAGGCTTTTACTTCTTGAATTAAAAATAATTTATATTTCACACTGTCTGCAACTGTAGTGTCTTTCAAGATTTCTTCTATGGGACGAGTATTCCATACAATTTTAAGCTGTCCGTTTAATTGCGAAATTCCATAAGAAATTAATTCATGATAATATGCAATAACAGAGCCAACTGCAAGAACAATAAATAAAATAAAATACTTTAAAAATTTACGCATAATGCAATATTATTAATTCACCCATAATTTGCAAGCAATCATGTGTATATTAAATCTTTTTAACGATTTTTGAATGATTAAACCTTGGAGAAAATGTTTTTCATACTATCGAAAATTCTATCATTCATAATACATCCGGTGACATGGATTTTTGTTTTATTGCTATTTACTGTTTTTGCCAAAAAGGAAAAAAGAAAAAAATGGGCCATTATTAGCTTAGTTGTATTTTATATTTTTTCAAATGAATTTTTGTTTTGTGAAGTAATGCGTTCATGGGAAGAGCCTCGAAAAAAAATGGATGATTTAGGGGTGTATGATATTGTAATTGTTTTAGGAGGAATGATAACTTTCGATAGCGATTTTGAGCGAATGCAGGCAAACAGAGGAATAGACAGAAGTTTACAGGGATTATTGGTATATAAAAAAGGAAAAGCAAAAAAACTTTTTATTAGTGGAGGTTCAGGAAGTCTTCAATTTCCAGATATGAAAGAAGCAATTATTCTCAAAAATTATTTAACCCAAATAGGTATTCCGGAACAAGACATTTTAATTGAATCCGAATCGAAAAACACTTATGAAAACGCAGTCTACACTAGAAAGGAATTAGAACGTTTAGGACTTCATCATTCAAAATTATTGCTGGTTACATCGGCATCACACATGTATAGAGCTAAAAAATGTTTTGAAAAGCAAGGGCTAATGGTTGATACCTATAGTGCAGATGTAGTGGCGGGACCGAGAAAATTTGTTTTTGATCATGTTTTTTTACCCAATGGAAATACACTAAACGACTGGTATAATTTATTGCACGAATTACTTGGAGTTGTTATTTATAAAATAATGGGATACATTTAAAAATTATCTGATAAGCGTAACTGTTCCTCTTCTGGTGTATTTATCACCTTTGGCTGATTGCCAGAAAATATCATAAATGTAAGTGTCATTCTGCATAAAATCGCCACCATATTTACCATCCCAACCTTCAAAAGGATCATTGGTTTCAAACAACATTAGTCCTCTTCTGCTGAATATTCGCATGGTATATCCTTCGTAACTTACAAATGACCATTTGGGAATAAAAATATCATTTAATCCATTTCCATCCGGGGTAAAACTATTGGGTATAAATACGAATGGATCTTGTGAAACACATAATATATTAGAACGACTTTTTGAAACAAACGTAAATTTTGGTTCCGGCATTTCTAATGCCTCTATATAATAACAAAATTCTCCATCTGACTCATAATTTTCTATTAAAAAATCTTCATACACTAATTCGGCCGGAGTAAAAATTGTTTTTTCCGGAACCGAATCAAATTGTCCATTTACCGATTTAAAAATATTATACAATACAGCCCCTTCTAACCACTGTTCATATTCATTCCATTTTAAAATATTTGCTGCTTTTATAGGTTTATTTTCTGCTTGCAATAAAATTGTTCGACCTATATTAGAAGTAAAAACATTATCCTCACATTCGTCAATTACTTGTACGCGATACACATATGAATTTTCATCTGTATTAACTAAACTGTCGGTAAAAGTCAGCGTAGTTCCAACTACATCAGTTGGTGTAAATTCTAAAATTTTCTGATATAATCCGGCAAAATTAACCAATCGTTCTATAATATATTTCCCAACACCGGCAGATGTATCTACATGAACCGAAACTTCTACCTGATTTTTACTTATTACTGTTGCATACTTTACATAACAAAATTGAGGTTTTTTGGGTACATCAATGTTTAAACATAGAACACAGGATGTAGAAGAACGATTTGAATTATTTTCTCTTGCTCTAATGTAGTAACAATATTGCGCAAAATCTTCAACCCCGGTGTGTACAAACGATGTGCTGCTACCTGAAACCGTTCCAATTTTTATGTAAGGCAATCCATCTTTACTTGTCCAAATTTCATATTGTTGAACTCCACCACTCCATCCTGTATATGCATTCCAAGATAAATTTACTTCGCGCTTACAAGCATCGAGCGTATAATTAATTTTCATGATACTATGCCCAGAGCTTATTAAACTTGATAAATTGCAATTATCAAATGCTGCAACGGCATAGGTTTTAACATCGCCTCCACATGAACCTGGTAATGATGTAAATGTATTATTTATACCAAACAAACTATCAATTCTTACCCAAGGTGGAGATTGTGAGCCATCATAAACATAAACCAAATAATGTTGTGCATCGGGCGATGAATTAGGCTGCCATCCAATTTCTAAATTTCCGGTAATCGGATTAATGCTTACCGAATCAATGACAGGTGTGTTAGGCCCAAGCACATCATTAAAAGGGCCTCCTGCCCATGAAGAAAATATAGGATTACATGCAGACATCTCAAACGTTTCAACACGCCAATTAATGGTGGCATTACATTCATAAATGGTGTCTCGATAATTTGTGTTTGATGTTGAATCAATCAATGTCCAAACCGTTGCAGGAAATTCTCTCCAAATTCTGTATTTAAGAATTTGAGATGGTAATGGAGGATTGTGCATGTGATTCCATGATAACAAGGCCGTACCATTTCCGGGATTTGCAACATTTAACTTAATAGTAGCCAACGTATCAGAAGGAGAAGAATCAACAACACTCATTCCAGAATTGTATTTACTAATTATATAATAATATCTCTGCGTAACATTTGCACCTGCTCCTACATGTAAATAGGTATTTGTAGCTAAAGTTGGTATTGATGTTAATAGGGTAAAAGGACCGGCTATGGTTGGCGCAGAAAAAATTTCGTATGAAACAAAATTTCCACCCGCATCTACAGGTGGTATCCAACACAATGTTACATCTCCATTTAACTGAACAGAAACAGAACGAAGCTGTGGTGCTAAAACAGGCTGTGCCACAGTTACAACTGAATAAAATAATATTAAAATTATTAGTTTATATCGATTTAGCAAATACAATTTCTTATAAAGCACAAAATTCATCAAGTGTAAATAAAACGTAAAAAAAATCAAATAGTTGTTTCAAATATTAATTAATTTACTCTTTTGATTAAAATTTAAATAAAAAAAATTATTATGCTTGCATAATATCAAAATCCTTCTTAGGTTTGTTTCAGAATTTTAGAAAATGAAGCTAAGCGCCAAAGATACTGTTTGTTATAATATAAAGTTTGCTTGGCATGCTATTTCTCGCATGTATAACGAAAAAGCCTCGGAATACGATGGTACATCATCCGTAGGTTTTGTTCTTTTAAATATTGATTCTGAGAAAGGAACTCCCTCTACACAAATTGGGCCTAAATTAGGCATGGAAGCAACCAGCTTAAGCAGAATGCTTAAAACGCTGGAAGAAAAAAATCTGATTTTTCGTGTACCACAAGAAAATGACAAACGAGTGGTAAAAATTTTTTTAACCGAAGAGGGTAAAAAGAAAAAAGCCATTGCTAAAAAAGTAGTTAAAGAATTTAATTTAAAAGTGTATGAGCGAGTACCAATAGAAAAACTTAAAATTTTTTTTGAAGTAATTGACGAAATTATAAAAACAGTTGAAGAAGAAGAATTATTAAAAGAACAAGATAATATTTAAAATATGGAAAGACACATTAAAAAAGTTGCAGTATTAGGTTCAGGAGTAATGGGCTCCAGAATTGCTTGCCATTTTGCAAACATAGGAGTTCAAGTATTATTATTAGATATAGTACCCAAAGATGCTCCAGCCGATAATAAGGCTGCAAGAAACAAGATTGTAAACGATGCGTTACAGTTTGCTTTAAAATCAAACCCCTCTCCTATCTATCGCAAAAGTTTTGCGCGATTAATTACTACCGGAAATTTTGAAGATGATTTTCAAAAAATTAACGACTGCGATTGGGTAATTGAAGTAGTGGTTGAGCGATTAGACATTAAACAACAAATTTTTGAAAAAGTAGATAAATTTCGAAAACCCGGTTCCATTGTAAGTTCCAACACTTCGGGTATTCCAATTCACATGATGTTGGATGGTAGAAGCGATGATTTTAAAAAACATTTCTGCGGTACACACTTTTTTAATCCTCCTCGCTATTTAAGATTATTGGAAATAATACCTACTCCACATTCTTCACCAGAAATGATTGACTTCTTAATGTCGTATGGTGAAAAATATTTAGGTAAAACTACTGTATTATGTAAAGATACTCCTGCATTTATTGCTAATAGAATTGGTGTTTACGGTATTATGGCCTTATTCCATTTAGTAGAAAAAATGGAATTAACGGTTGAAGAAGTAGACAAATTAACCGGCCCTGTATTAGGAAGACCCAAATCAGCCACTTTTCGTACCTGTGACGTAGTGGGCATGGATACACTTGTGCATGTGGCAAACGGATTAAAACAAAATTGTCCGAACGATGAAGCCAAAGCTTTATTTGAATTGCCCGGCTATGTTTCAAAAATGATTGAAAACAATTGGTTTGGCGATAAAACAGGACAAGGTTTTTACAAAAAAGTAAAGAAAGATGGCAAGAGCGAAATCTTAGCGCTTAATCTTAAAACGCTTGAATATGCTCCATCTCAAAAAGTAAAATTTGCCACACTGGAACAAACCAAAACCATTGATAACCTTCGCGACAGAATGAAGGTTTTAGTAGCAGGAAAAGATAAAGCAGGAGAATTTTATCGTGCAATGTTCTTTGGTTTATTTCAATATGTTTCAAACCGAATTCCTGAAATAAGTGATGAGCTTTACAAAATAGACGATGCCATGAAAGCCGGATTCGGCTGGGAAATTGGCCCATTTGAAACTTGGGATGCAATAGGTGTAGAAGAAAGCATTAAGCACATGGAAGCCGCTAATTGCAAGCCTGCTCAATGGATTTATGATATGTTGGCTTCAGGAAATAAGTCTTTCTACAAAATTGAAAAAGGACAAAAGGCCTATTACGATATCCCTTCAAAATCTTACAAAACCATACCCGGAACCGAACAATTTATTTTATTAGATAATTTACGCAGCGACAAAGTAATTTGGAAAAACAGTGGTACAACATTGTTTGATATTGGCGATGGAATTTTAAATCTTGAATTCCACACCAAAATGAATACCATCGGAGGTGAAGTAATTGAAGGAATAAACAAAGCCATTGATATAGCAGAAAAATCGTATAAAGGATTAGTTATTTCAAACGAAGGACAAAACTTCTCTGCCGGTGCTAACCTTGGAATGGTATTTATGATGGCAGTAGAGCAAGAATACGATGAATTAGATTTTGCCGTACGTGCCTTCCAAAATGCTACCATGAGAGCTCGTTATTCTTCTATTCCGGTTGTAGTTGCTCCTCATGGTCTAACATTGGGTGGCGGTTGCGAATTGTGTTTACATGCCGATGCAGTAGTAGCACATGCCGAAACCTATATGGGACTTGTAGAATTTGGTGTTGGTGTTATTCCCGGAGGTGGCGGTACCAAAGAATTTGCCTTGCGTTTGTCAGACGAATTAAAAGAAGGCGATTTAGAACTAAACCAATTACGCAATCGTTTCTTAACTATTGGTCAGGCTAAAGTATCAACTTCTGCTTACGAAGCTTTTGATTTGGGATACTTAAGACCCGGCATTGATAAGGTAGTTGTTTCACGTAATCGTTTACTTAGCGAAGCAAAAGCCGAGTGTTTACGTTTGGCAGAAAAAGGATATACTAAACCGGCTCCAAGAAACGATATTCGTGTATTAGGAAACGCAGCCATGGGCTTAATTTACGTGGGAGCAAATTCAATGCGCAGCGGAAACTATATAAGTGAACATGATCAGAAAATTTCAGAAATGTTAGGCTATGTAATGTGTGGTGGTGATTTATCGCAACCTAGATTAGTGAGTGAACAATATTTACTCGATTTAGAGCGCGAAGCATTTGTTAAACTATGTGCCGAACGAAAAACATTAGAGCGTATGCAAAGCATATTAACAGGTGGAAAAGTGTTGAGAAATTAATTTTTTGTTTAGATGGAATACCTAAAACTATTTTCAAAACTGGATGAACAAAAGGTGCGCTATTTAATCTGTGGCGGACTTGCTGTTAACATATACGGTATTCCAAGAATGACAGCAGATATAGATTTCTTGTTGGATTTTAATGAACAAAATTTATTGGCTTTTGAAAATGTAATGAATGAAATTGGATATAAGCCTACACTCCCAATAAAACTGAGTTCACTGTTTGAATTTGAAAAAAGAAAATTATTGAAAGATGAAAAAAACTTGATTGCATTTTCTTTTTTCAATCAAAAAAATAATTTAATGAGTGTAGATATTATATTAGATTTACCAATATCATTCGAAAAGCTTTGGAAAAATAAAACAATAAGAAAATTTGAAACTACCGAGGTTTACCTCGTAAGTGTGGATGATTTAATTGCTCTTAAGGAATACTCCGGAAGAGAGCAAGATAAACAAGATATTATTTTTTTAAAACAATATAAAAAGTGACAAAAAAAGATTTGAAATATTTTGTTTCGGAAGAACAAGTTAGAATTCATCAACAAAGGAATTTTAAAGAGATTTTACAATGGCTTCATGAAACAAATTACTTTTTAAAGATGATTCAAACAGAAGAAGAAAAGAAAATAATGAAATTATTAAAAGATAAAAAATAATTCTTAAAACTTAACATTTTTACTATGAACGCATATATTGTAGCAGGATACAGAACAGCTGTAGGAAAAGCTAACAGAGGATATTTTCGATTTACTCGCCCAGACGATTTGGCGGCTGAAGTAATAAAACATTTAATGAATTCGTTACCCCAGATTTCGCATGACGAAGTGGATGATTTAATTGTAGGAAACGCAATGCCCGAGGCAGAACAAGGCTTAAACTTTGCCCGATTAATTTCCTTAATGTCATTCAACACCGAAAAGGTATCAGGAATGACCGTAAATCGCTATTGCGCATCAGGATTGGAAACCATTGCCATAGCATCCTCTAAAATTCATGCAGGATTAGCAGATTGCATCATTGCAGGCGGGTCAGAATCTATGAGTTTGATTCCTATGGGCGGTTGGCGTGTTATTCCTAATCCCAAAATAGCTAAAGAACATCCCGATTGGTATTGGGGAATGGGACTAACTGCTGAAGCGGTTGCAAAAGAATTTAATGTTTCTCGCGAAGACCAGGATGCATTTTCCTATAATTCGCACATGAAAGCCATTAATGCCATTCAGGAAAATAAATTTGAGAAGGAAATTGTTCCCATTACAGTAAAAGAAATTTTCTTGGATGAAAACGGTAAAAAACAAAGCCGTGAAATTGTTGCAAAAGTTGACGAAGGCCCACGTGCTGATACCAATATGGAAGCACTGGCTAAGCTTAAGCCGGTTTTTGCAGCTGATGGTTGTGTAACTGCAGGTAACTCTTCACAAACAAGTGATGGAGCAGCTTTTGTTATGGTCGTAAGTGAAAACTTTTTGAAAAAACATAATTTAAAACCCATTGCTCGATTAAAAGCTTATGCAACGGCTGGAGTAGCCCCTCGAATTATGGGAATTGGCCCGGTAGCTGCTGTTCCAAAAGTCTTAAAATTAGCCGGATTAAACCAAAATGATATTGATTTGTTTGAATTAAACGAAGCTTTTGCATCTCAATCAATAGCAGTAATTAGAGAATTAAACTTAAATCCTGAAATAGTAAATGTAAACGGTGGAGCTATCGCATTAGGTCATCCCCTTGGCTGTTCAGGTGCAAAACTTACCGTTCAAATTATAAACGAACTTCAACGAAGAAACAAAAAATACGGCATAGTAACCATGTGTGTTGGAACAGGACAAGGAGCCGCAGGAGTAATTGAAATGCTCTAAGAAACAAAAGATTTAATGAGAAAAGATAAAAAGACTAAAATCAGATAATGTAAACTATTTTATAATACCTCGCAAAGACGCAAAAGCACAAATAAAATGGATGAAAATGAGCTTTCAAAAATTATTGTGAATACAGCATTTCAAATGCATATGCAACTTGGACCAGGCTTGCTTGAATCTGTTTATGAAGATATCATGTTTTATGAATTAACGAAGCAAAACTTAAAGGTTGAAAGACAAAAAGGTGTGCCTGTAATATGGAATGATTTAAAAATGGAACTTGGTTTTAGAGCAGATTTAATAGTTGAAAGTAAGGTGATAATTGAATTAAAATCTATTGAGAAAATTGCAGAAGTTCATCCTAAACAGTTACTAATGTATTTGAAATAAACAGGATTAAAACTTGGATTACTAATTAATTTCAATGAGCCCTTAATAAAAAATGGAATAATAAGAATTGTTAATAAGCTATAATATTGAGACTTTGCGGCTTCGCGAGAAAATAAATAAAAATGTTAAAACATTAAGAAAATATAAAAATTAAAAATCATAAATCTAAAATCTAAAGTATATGGCACTAAAAGGAGGAGAATTTCTCATTAAAGAAAGTAATGCAGCGGATACCTTTATCCCTGAAGAATTTAATGAAGAACAACAAATGATGCTGCAAATGTGCAGCGATTTTCTGGAACAGGAAGTATTTAACAAACTAGACAGAATTGATGCGTTAGAAGAAGGACTAATGCCTTCATTACTTGACAAATCAGGTGAATTAGGTCTATTAGGTTTAACCGTTCCTGAAGAATTAGGTGGTTTAGGAAAAGATTTTGTGAGCGGTATGCTTATTACCGAAGGTTTAGGAGCCGGACATAGCTTTGCAGTTGCATTTGCAGCGCATACCGGAATTGGAACTTTACCAATTTTGTATTACGGAAACGAGGAACAAAAGAAAAAATACATCCCAAAATTAGCCTCCGGTGAATGGAAAGCTTGTTATTGCTTAACTGAACCGGGGTCCGGATCTGATGCTAACTCAGGTAAAACCAAAGCAACATTATCACCCGATGGTAAACACTATATTTTAAACGGTCAAAAAATGTGGATTACCAATGGTGGATTTGCTGATGTATTTACCGTTTTTGCCAAAATTGATAATGATGAAAACCTAAGTGCATTTATTGTTGAAAAATCATTTGGCGGAATTGAATTAAATCCGGAAGAAAAAAAGATGGGAATTAAAGGAAGCTCAACCCGTCAAGTGTTTTTTAATAACTGCATGGTTCCTGTTGAAAATCTTTTAGGCGAACGTCAGGGAGGATTTAAAATTGCTGTTAATATCTTAAATATAGGCCGTATTAAATTGGCCGGTGCAGCCTTAGGAGCAGCTAAAAGAGTAATTACGCATTCCGTAAAATATGCCAATGAGCGCGAACAATTTGGTCGTCCTATTTCTAAATACGGTGCCATAAAACATAAACTAGCGGAACAAGTTATTAGAACTTACGCTATGGAATCGGCACTTTATCGTTGCAGTAAGCAAATTGAAGATTATATTGCCGCAGCCATAAACGGTGGAATGAGTAAAGAAAAAGCAACCATTGAAGGGGCAAGAGAATTTTCGGTTGAAGCAGCAATACTAAAAGTAAATGGTTCTGAAGTATTAGATTATGTGGTTGATGAAGGGGTTCAAATTTATGGTGGAATGGGTTACAGTGCAGAAGCACCAATGGAAAGAGCTTATCGCGATTCACGTATTAATAGAATATTTGAAGGCACCAACGAAATTAATCGCATGCTTACGGTTGATATGATGCTGAAAAAGGCCATGAAGGGCGAATTGGATTTAATGGGGCCTGCCATGAAAGTAGCACAAGAATTAATGTCAATACCTGATTTTGGTGCACCGGATACCAGCCTTTTTGCAGCAGAGAAAAAGTATTTACAAAACTTTAAAAAAGCTGTTCTAATGGTTGCCGGTTCGGCCGCCCAAAAGTTAATGATGAACTTAGCTAAAGAACAAGAAATATTAATGAATATTGCCGATATGTTAATTGAGGTATATGTTGCTGAGTCATTATTATTACGTGTGGAAAAATTAGTTTCATTAAAAGGTGAGGCAGCAGCACAAGCCCAATTAAGTATGTTAAAAGTTTATTTTTATGATGCAGCAGATAGAATAAACAAATCAGGTAAAGATGCATTAAACAGTTTTGCCGAAGGAGATGAACACCGCATGATGTTAATGGGATTAAAACGTTTTACTAAGGTAGATCCAATAAATGTCAAAGAAGAACGCAGAAAAATTGCAGCACAATTAATAGAAGCTAATAAATATTGTTTCTAATAAAGAGCCCCGAGAAATCTCGGGGCTTTTTATTTACTAAAGGTTCAAAATTATAATCCGTATTAAGAATCTTCTTTTTTCTTCGAACTTGGATTGGCAATTGCATTTCTCATTTCTGTATCAGCTTGAATGTTTTGCATTTTATAATAATCCAAAACTCCTAAATTGCCATTTCTAAAAGCTTCTGCCATTGCTTTGGGTATTTCAGCTTCTGCTTGAATAACCATTGCTCTGGCTTCTTGTGCTTTTGCTTTCATTTCTTGTTCTAAAGCTACTGCCATGGCTCTACGCTCTTCTGCTCGTGCTTGAGCAATGTTTTTATCTGCATTGGCTTGGTCAATTTGTAGTTCAGCACCAATGTTTTTACCTACATCTATATCTGCAATATCAATGGATAAAATTTCAAAAGCTGTTCCTGAATCTAAACCTTTTGATAATACCAATTTTGAAATTGAATCAGGATTTTCCAATACAACTTTATGTGAATCAGCTGAACCAATAGATGATACAATTCCTTCTCCAACGCGTGCTAAAATCGTTTCTTCACCGGCACCACCCACCAAACGTTGAATATTGGCACGAACCGTTACACGTGCTTTTGCAATAAGCTGAATACCATCTTTAGCAACTGCCGCAACCGGAGGTGTATCAATTACGCGTGGATTTACCGATAACTGAACCGCTTCAAATACATCGCGACCAGCCAAGTCAATAGCTGTTGCGGAATTAAAGTTTAAAGGAATATTTGCCTTATCAGCACTAATTAAGGCATTAATTACTTTTTGTACGTGTCCACCTGCCAGATAATGAGCTTCCAATTGATTAGGAGATAAATCTAATCCTGCTTTTTTGGCATTAATCATGGCGTTTACAATTACTGATGGTGGTACTTTTCTCCAGCGCATAAATATTAATTGCAATAAAGAAATTCTAACACCCGATAAAATGGCCTGAAACCATAATCCAACGGGGATAAAATAAAATAAAATCCAAAGTCCTATTAAGGACGCAAATACAATTGCTACAATAATTCCAATTCCTGGTGCCATAGACATAATTTAAGATTTGAGATTTAAAATTTATGATTTGTCATTTTTAATTAATTGATTTTTTTAACCCAAACTTTATTTCCTTCAACATTTATCACTTCAATTGCTGAATTTTCTTCTATTAAACCTTCAATAGATTCCACTTCACATTCTAAGCCATTAATTTCGGCTTTGCCAATGGGAGCTAATCTGGATAAAGCAATTCCTTTATTACCTGCTTCAATTCCGCTGAGTTCGTTTACACGGGTATCAATACTTTCTTTTAAGCTTACTTTATTCCATGTTTTTGCCTTTAATGAAAAATAGAATGAAATACCTGATAAGACTACACTAAAAGCCAGCATTCCATGACCAAAGGCCATACTCTTAGTATAGGCTAAAGCTACACCTCCAATAACCAACATTCCTCCAAGAATACCTGAAACACCAACTCCGGGTATTACCAATACTTCCAAAAGTATTAAAACTAATCCAACAACAATAACAGCTAATACTAATCCTACTGACATATACCTTAAAATTTATGGTACACGAAGATATAGGAAAAAGATGAATAAAATCAAAAAAAAATCCCGATGTGCATCGGGATTAATTATTTGTTAATTCGCCAAATAACTCACATCTTTTAACATGGATGATGTGTGAGCATTAAAAGCGGCTCCAAATTGCATAATTGCATTTAAACAATCTTGAGAAGGTTCTTTTGGTTCTTGAAACTTTTCAATGAACTCTAATTCAAGTTTCAATTCTTCTGATGCAATAAGTTCAAATTGTGTTTTAAGCGTGTAATTATTTACCATAGGCAGATTTTAATATTTATTTTTACAACACTTTAACGCTATTGTTTTGCAAATTATTGTGCAATCCGAAATAAATTTTAAAAAATCTTCCATATTTACAATTATCTATGCCCTCATTATTTAAAAAATGGACTTGGCTTTTTGCAATAGCATTTATAATTGTAGCAGTTATTGTTATTTCTACTAATAAAAGTAAGAAAAACACACATTACATTGAGCGTCCGTTTATACAACATTTTGAAAATCCCTTTTATAAAACTGCTTTACAAAAAGAAATTTCAGAAGGAAATTGGCACTTCCCTTTTTTAACATCTATCGAAAAGGAAAAATTAATTAAACAACTTATTTCTGACATTTATTCCGAACTCGACTACGAATACCTTTGGTGGGATACACTTTCGAATAAAATAAAAGATGAATCAATCCTAAGGCTTTTTCAATCCTTACCTGATTCAGGATATGAACCTATATTGCATTTACCCTTGCTTTATTATTATGCAGAACATGCCGGAATTGACGACTTTGAATCAATTATTGAATTAGAACTTGCCTTTACTGCTACTTATATTGATAAAGCAATAGAAATAGGAGAAAGCGCACTAATTGAAAAGCAATTGAAAAAACATTTTTCAATGTATGGCAAAGCTAATTTATTGATTGAAAAATTTTTTGAGCTCGAGCCACAAAATATTTTCTATCAATCATTAATAAAATCGTATCGACAGTTTTTATTGCATCAGGATATTTCATTAAAAGGAATAAACAGAGAGAACTACCATACTGAAAAATTAAATTATATACGAAAATATTTTTGTGCCGATAGTACCGGCAATACTGAAATGGATAGTTTACTAATTCAGAATTTCTGTAACCAACACGGTTTATTTAATAAAGAAAATTTTTCGGGTACTTGCGATGAATTTTTAAGCTGGGATAATGCTTACCGAATGAAAAAAATAAATTTCACTTTGAAAGAAATTAGAGAAAATAACATACAAGACAGTGTATATGTATTATTGAATATACCCTCATTTCAGGCTTTTGTTGTGGTTAACAATATGATTACCGATACTTTTAGAGCTATTGTTGGAAAACCTGAAACCCCTACTCCTACTTTGCATTCAAAAATTTACAACATCAATACTTTTCCGGAATGGAATGTTCCCTACTCTATAGCATCAAAAGAAATATTACCTCATTTAAAAAAGGACCCAAATTATTTAATTAAGAAAAAATATAGAGCTTATGATAAAAACAACAAAGAAATAAACAGTACAGAAGTAAACTGGAATAAATATTCTGCCAATAATTTCCCTTACAGATTGGTTCGAGAAGCCGGTGTACATAATGATTTAGGATTGATAAAAATTCAGTTTCATAATAAATATTCGGTGTATATGCATGATACCCCTTCGCGCAATTTATTTGCAAAAGATGTGAGAGCATTTAGTCATGGCTGTATGCGAATTGATAATACTTTTCAATTTGCTGCACGAATACTTGATCTTTCCGGTGATTCTATTCCTGCAGATACGTTAAGAATGATGGCACAAAAAGAACTAAACAGAAATCTTCCGCTTAAAAAACAAATACCGGTGTATGTTACTTATTTTACTGCATTAGGAAGCGAAAATGGCAATGTATTTTTCTTTAAAGATTTATACAGAAAGGAGATGTAATATAAGTTTGTTAAATATACTTTGTGGCTTCTTTTACGCTTAGTGCTTTTAAATCAGGATGAGATTTTACAAAAGCTCTCACCCATTCCGGATTGCTTTTAGAATATTGTCGAAGTACCCAGCCTATTGCTTTCTTTATAAAAAACTCGTTAGAATAAATATGCTTCTCGATGGTAGATGCCAAGAGTTCCGTATTTGTTTTTTGCTTGTAGGTAAGTTGAGCCAAAATGGCTGTTCTATTGAGCCACATATTTTCAGATTTATTCCATTTTTCGGAATAACGCATTAATGCTTTTTCATCCTTTAATAAAATTACACCAACTACATTGGCAGCTAATGCATCAACTGTATCCCACCACGACTTTGTAATGATTAAATTTTCAATCCATTTTAAATCTTCAATGTTTAATTTCTTAGCACTTTTCTCTAATAGTTTTAAAGCGATGTATTGAAATTCTCTTTCCGGCTTTTGCCACAAATATTCTGTTATTGGCTGCAGCTCATCGATACATTTTAAAAGTGCTTTGTTTACATCTTTTAAAATGCTTTCACGAATTGGTTTCTTAATGCCTGCAAATGGAAATAAATGTTTCATATATGCTTGCATTGCCGGTGCCTGATTGGTATCGGCATTAGCATAAATAAGCATCTCAACTTCTTTTAAAAGTTCTAAAGTTGAAGCTCTCATTAACTATTAAGCAATAAAGATGTTGATTGATATTTTTTATCGTTGGTATGAATATAAAGACATGCACCCTCCTTTATCACATCTACAATTTTATCGTAATTGTCTTTAGGTAATGCGGGACAACCGAAACTTCTGCCTAAGCGCCCATGTTTATTTATAAAATCATACGAAACATAATCAGCAGCATGAATAACCACTGCACGCTCACGCGCTTTATCATTAATCCCTTTTTCCATTCCATCTAAACGAAGCGATAAGCCATGCTTTCCGTTATAGGTTTCTGCAGTTATATAAAATCCAGGTGAGCTTTTATATGAATTGACTTCGTTAGAAAAGCTTTGAGCAAATTCTTCTCCGCTATTTCTGCCATGTGCTACCAGCTCATTAAATATTACTTTTCTGTTTTCTAAATCAATAACATAAAAACGCTCTGTATTGGAAGAACTGGTAAAATCGGTAATTATTAAATATTGAGCATTTTTAATTTTACCTTGAGATAATAAATGCAAATACCCTTTATAAGCTTGTTCAAAAGCTTTGTAACTTAAATTATAATCGCCTAAAATTGCTTGTGCATATATTTCTTTTGCTTTAGATAGGGCATTTGATGCAACAGCATGTTCTGCAGATTTTAACGAAAAAGCTGTTGGTGGATTGATAGCTGCCAGTGTAATAATAATTACAGAGACAAATACTAATCTTAGTTTTCTCATACTACAAATTTACGAAAGCTAATGCGAAATAGTTTTATTATTGGGCTTATATATTTTTTAATATTTTTCATTTTATGAGCGCCATCATTGGAGGAAATAAATGGTGTAATAAACTTGACAAGTTTAAAAATCGTTCTCTTAAAAAGATTAAAACTAATCTAAAACTTTGATTTCTGAATTTTATCAACTGTTTTTAAATATTCAGGGAGTGCGGCAGAACCATACCATTTATATAATTCTGCTTCTAATAAATTTTCTTTTATTGCCGGATCGCTTTGTAAAATAGTTTGTGCCTCTTCAAAATCTTTTGCATTTAAAATAAAAATCCCACGATAGCTTTTGTCATTTTTACCAAACGGACCGGCCACAATTAACTTTCCTTGTTCTATCAATACTCCCATATTACTCATATGTCCTTTAAAACAACTATCTACAAAAGATTTGTTGGCACTTTGATTGCTACCTGTTTTTAAAATAACAAAAATGTAATTTTTCATACCATAATCATCAGCTCCCAACTTTTTGGCTAACTCTTCATCATAGTTAGGATTTTGCGCTATTGCAAATCCTGTAAGGCTCATAAGTAAGATTAATAAATATTTCATGCGCATAGATTTTTATTTGATACGATACACTATTGAACCATCATCCTTTTTAAAATATTTATCAAAAGTTTCAGGTATTATTTCTGTTTTGTTTACAAATAGTTTTTCGAGATTAAACTTACGGTCGTTTATAAAATACTGGTTGTATGCCGAGTAATGGTCATTTGATAAATGCCCGAAATTTAGAATACAATTGGGGTGTAAAATAACTTTAACCGTTTGTAAAGAAGTATCTAAATCGGTAATAGGGCTTCTGTTTTCCCAAATAATATCGCCTGATTTGTTCATTTTAAAAATCTCTGCCCGTTCAGTAAAAATTGGGAAACCGGATTGTATTTCTGCCAATGTATATGTAATGCTAATGTCTTTGTTGGTATGATTGGCAATAAGAAAATACTCCTGCCAGGAACAGCCGACAAAAAGAAAAAGAATTATTAAATTAAAAATATTAATTCCACCAAAATTCATTTGGTAGATAAAAGTTTGACAAGTCTTCATTTGCTATTTTACATACTTTTGAAATACCAGGTCTTATTTCATTTATTTTATTTAAAATAATATTTGCATTAGGATCTTGGATATATATTTTTATATAATTCTTATTAGCATTAATAGACTTTAATATCTGTTCATCAATTTTTCTATTGAAATCAGGAAATGAATATCCTATTACAACCAAAACATCAGCATTCTTAATTTTTTTTAATGCATTAATTCTTGTTTTTTCTACAAACTCATTATTTTTTTCCCATGCAAAAAATAATTTATTTTGATAATTACTAATTGAATGATTGTTCAATATTTCAAGAAATAATTTATTTACATCATCACTTGATTTACTGTGAAAAATGTCTAATAATATATCTTCATTATTATAAATTAAACCAATTCCATTTAATCTATATATAATTGCATTAGTATCTAAAGAATTTACTTTTAAAAATTGTTGAGCTTGATTAAAATTGAAATTTTTAATTTTTTGTATAGCTAATTCAAATTGAATATCATAATTCCAAGTTAAAATAGAAATATTTTTAGGCATTTGAGCTATTTCATCTTCTAGTAGCTTACATAAAAAATTGGTATATCTACTATCCATAGTATTAAATAACTTTTCATAACTTTCATAAAGTTTATTTGTTTTAGAAATTCCAACTCTTAAGTCTTCAATTATATTTTTTATTTTACCTGCTTTTTCAAGTTGTTCAAACATCATATATGATGACAGAAGAATTTTCAAATCTGACAATTCTTGATTTTTTTCAGAAAGTTTTAAAAACAAAGTTTTTGCAAAGACATCAGGTGTAGTCGATTTTTTAATTTCATTTAAAATTGGAGAATATTTATTATCAATAAAATTAGAAAATTCAGGAAATGCTTCTTTAAATATTTTAATAAACAAACTCATTCTAACATGCATATCAGAAACAATAGGCAAGCAATTGTAACTTGCGCCAGCACCAATAAGATATACTATATTTTTAGCCATATTATTAAGATAAAAAATTATTAATTTACCTTGGCATACATATACGAATCTTCGTATTGGCCATTAATTAAAAAATTTTGCTGCAAGCGACCTTCTCTTATAAAACCTAAGCGTTCGAGCAGTTTTATAGAGCGCTGGTTGCCCACAAAGGTTTGTGCTTCTATGCGCTTAAACTGTATTTGGGTAAACAAGAAATTTAATACCGTTTGCAAACACTCGCTTATAATTCCTTTGCCCCAATAATTTCTGTTTAGCTCAAAACCTATATCCGCAAAATGATGTTCTTTATTTATACCATACAAACGAATTATACCTACTAATTTTTTCTGTTCTTTATCAAATATAGCCCATATCACTTTTTGTTGTTTTTCAAACAAATCGGCTGCATTAAAAATATATTTCTGAGCATCTTGTAGTGTATGTAATGGAGGCATATCAATATAACGCACCACTTCAGGATGGCTATACAATTGAAATAATTGCTGGGGATTAGCATGTATAATATCGCGCAATAAATAATGTTCTGACATTAATTCAGGAAAGGATTCAAAAAGCAAGTTGAAATTTATTTGCTTTACTCCTGCCATATAAAAATTTCTTCTTTGCTTTTTGGACGAATAGCAGAGCGCCAATTAAATCCATTCAAAATCAATTCATCTGATTTTATTTGTTCTAATGGATAAAGCGTGGCTTGGGGCTTTTTTAAAAATGTAATTTTATTTACTGCTTTATCTTCCAGATAAATTCTAATATCGGTACTTTGTGCTTTATTTACACCAATATAGCCACCTTTGTCTTCTTTGGCATAATACACGGTTTCTCCATCTTCACGCACATCTACCACACTCAACTGATTATTGACAAAATAACCCGTCATTTTCTTTCCTTTAATCTGATTGAATTTCACACTGTCTTCTTGTGTAATAATAAATGAAGTGTTTATCATTTCCAGTTTTTCGGCCTTGCCATCGTGCATTTTTATCTCAATATAATCTGCCGTCAATTGGTTTTCATCGCTCCACAGTACAGGGTCGTAATACAAGCGTATTAAAGAATCCTGCATGGTATATACCAGCGAATCGCATTTGCCCTGCATATCGTTTTTAAAAAATTTCACTTTATGAAAAGCATATAAGGTTCGGTGAGTTTGAGTAGAATCGAAAACAGAAAGCAAGGTATCTGCATGAAGATAAAGTGAATCATTCTCAAACATCATGGTAAGCATGGCTTTACCGGTAACCAGCGAGCGATTTTCTTTTTCGTAATGAATGGCATAATCGCCATTTACCATAATTTTTTGAACGGTATCTATTATAGTTATATTTCTAAAAGCTTTGCCATAGCCAGCTTTTCGATTGTAATACAAACTATCGCCATACAATTTCTGTTCTTTAGAAAATAAATATGCGTTTTTACTGTATTGCGAAACATCTTTGCGGGTATCGTACCAACCGTTTTCGCAATAAATTAAATTTGAATCGCTGATAATGCGTGTTGGACCATAGAAATAAGTTATTTCCGAAAAAGTGTTGTACTTTAAGGTATCTGAAAACATTTCATACTGCGGATGTTTTAAAACTACTTTATCCTTAAAGAAAAACTCTTTGCTATTAGTATAATAATAACCCTGATTACTTTTTAAATTAATGCTGTTTTTATTGCTAATAATGGTTCCTCCACTGTGGTAATAACCCATTTTACTTTTCATATCGTAATTAAGGTTGGTAGATGTAAGCGTCATGTCTTTATCAATCAGCTTTACATTTCCATTGAGTTGTGCCTTGCGCGTATTCCCATTGTATTTTAATGAATCTCCAAACAACTGAACCGAATCGCCCTGAAAAATATGCACATTGCCAAATGCATCAAAACTATTGGTTTCAGCATACATATATGCACTATCACAGGTCATAATGGCATCTTCGTGTTTCAAGCGTACATCACCAATTAATCGTCTTACATTTTTACCCAAACTTTCATCATATTCCAAGGTATTGGCATTTAGCAATTCTACTTTGGTTTTCTTTTGAGCAAATGAATGAAATGCCATAACAACAAATAAAACAGCGAGGGTGAGTAATTTTATACTCACCCTTGTAACTGCATGATATTTTCGTTGTTGCAACATTAGTTACACAGTAACATTTTCTCTGTGAAGTGTTTGTTTTCTATCAGGCCCAACCGATACTAATGTGATTGGTACATTCAATTGCGATTCGATATACTGAATATATAATTCTAATTCAGCAGGTAAATCTGCCACAGAGGAAGCACCAGTTAAATCTTGTTTCCAGCCTTTAAAATCGCGGTAAACAGGAACTAATTCGCCATCATTTACATTATAGGGCATATAATCAATAGTGGTACCTTGGTATTTATAATGGGTACACACTTTAATGGTATCAAAGCCACTTAATACATCTGCTTTCATCATAAGAAGACGTGTAACGCCATTTAGCATGATAGCATATTTTAATGCAGGTAAATCTAACCAACCGCAACGTCTTGGGCGGCCGGTAGTAGAGCCATATTCATTTCCTTTATCTCTTAAAGCTTGTCCTGTTTCATCATTCAATTCCGTTGGAAAGGGACCACTACCAACGCGAGTGCAATAAGCTTTAAAAATACCATACACTTCACCAATTTTAGATGGTGCTAAACCAAGACCTGTACAAGCACCTGCGCAAATAGTGTTTGATGAAGTAACAAAAGGATAAGAGCCGAATTCAATGTCTAATAAAGAACCTTGCGCACCTTCTGCCAATACTGATTTTCCGGTAGATAGCGCATGATTGATGTAAATTTCGCTATCGATATGTTGTAATTCTTTTAAAAATTCAATGCCTTCGAACCATTCTTTTTCAGCAGCAGCTAAATCGTATTCAAACTCATAAAACTTTAATAACTGAGCATGTTTTGCCACTAAAAAATCATATTTCTTTTTAAAATCAGGACTAGTAATATCCCCTACACGTAAACCATTTCTACCTGTTTTATCCATGTAAGTTGGTCCAATACCCTTTAAGGTTGAGCCAATTTTTTCTTTTCCTTTAGCAGCTTCGGAAGCAGCATCTAAAAAGCGATGGGTAGGTAAAATTAAATGTGCTTTTTTTGAAATCAATAATTTGCTTTTAATATCTACACCTGCTTTAATAAGGTTAGCAGCTTCTTTTTTGAAAAGTGTTACAGGGTCAATAACTACACCGTTTCCAATAATATTTACACACCTATCATGAAAAATTCCGGATGGTACAGTATGCAACACATGTTTTTGACCGTTAAATTCAAGTGTATGTCCGGCATTAGGTCCACCCTGAAAACGGGCAACAATATCATAATTCGGTGTTAGAACATCAACTATTTTACCTTTTCCTTCATCGCCCCATTGCAGGCCCAATAATACATCTGCTTTCATTATCTAATTTTATTTGCATTTTTATAGTTTATACTTCTTTAGGTTTTAAATATTCTTTTGCTTCTTTTAATGTATTTACCACTTTAAATACCGAGTTTAGTTTTGTTATTACCAATAAATCTTTTACTCTTTTTTCAACGCGAGTAATTATTACCTCTCCTCCGGTGTTTCTTGCTTTAGTAAGCACTTTAATTAATACGCCCAAACCTGTACTATTAATAAAATTTAATTGATGTAAATCAATAATAATGTTTTTAACCTCTTTTTGTTGGTTTAATATTTCATCAACTTTATCTAACATTTCTTTTGATGTAAATGCATCAAGTAACTCACCTTTTAATTCAAGCAAAATAAAATCTGACTTAGGTACAATATTGTATGAAAAAGACATAAGAAAACTTATTTTTTAGATTCACAAGACTTACATTCACCAAATAGATTAAGTGAATGATAGTGTATCTTAAAATTAAATAATTGCGAAACGGTTGATTTAATATTTTGAATGCGTGGATCGCAGAATTCAATAACTTTTCCGCATTTAACGCAAATTAAATGATCGTGTTGTTTAAACTCGTAAGCACGTTCAAATTGTGCGATATTTTTACCAAATTGATGTTTACGAACTAAGTTGCAATCGAGTAAAAGTTCGATGGTATTGTATAAAGTTGCACGACTAACACGATACTTTTTATTTTTCATTTGAATGTAGAGCGACTCTACATCAAAATGACCGTCATGAGAATAAATTTCATTTAAAATAGCATAACGCTCTGGGGTTTTTCTATGCCCTTGTTGTTCTAAGTAATGCGAAAACAAGTTTTTTACTTTTTCTTGAAGTTCGGTGTTAGAGTTTGACATGTATTTTCAATTAACTCGTAAAATTACATTTTTTTAATGAAAATTGCAGCAATAAATATTCCATCTATTTATTTCCATCAATTCTGATAACATCCTGCACCCCTTCAACAGCTTTTAGCTTTCTTATTAGCGATTTTAAGTGCTCTGTATCATCCACATAGACCATTATTTTACCTTCAAAAATTCCATCGTTACTATCAAAACTAATGGATCGCATATTAACATGCAATTGGTCGGAAATAATTCGTGTTATTTGATTAACGATTCCTACTTTATCGAAACCGGTAATTTTAATACCTGCCAAAAAGGCAATATTTTTTTGACTTGTCCAGCGAGCTTTTACAATACGATATGCATAATTCGACATTAATTCAATAGCGTTAGGGCAATTAACACGATGTATTTTAATTCCTTCATTGATAGTAATAAAACCAAAAACATCATCACCGGGTATTGGATTACAACATTTTGCCAAATGATATTCTATTTTATCTAAATTTTCACCTATAATTAATTTATCACCCTCTTGTCCTTTAAATTTTTTTAATATGGAATCAAGTGATTCTTTTGTTTCTTCCTTTTTCTCTTTACCGATTAATCTTCCGCCAACGATTTTAAAATCTTTAAGTTTTTTAAAATCAAATTTATCAATGGCTACTCTATAAAATAGGTCTTGTGGTGATGGAATTTTTAACTCATTAATTAAAGTTTCAATGTTTTGTACCGACATATCCACTTTAATTTGATTGAATTTTTTTTCCAATAAAATTTTTCCTTTTTCGGCTAATTTTCGTTTTTCTTCTTTAAGTGCATTTTTAATTCTTCCTTTTGCTTTGGCTGTTACCACATAGTCGAGCCATTCTTCTTTAGGAAATTGCTTTTTGGATGTTAATATTTCAACCTGATCGCCACTATTTAAGCGATGGCTAAGTGGCACTAATTTTTGATTAACTTTTGCACCAATGCAATGTATGCCAACATCGGTATGTACATCAAAAGCAAAATCTAAAGCGGTTGAACCTTGGGGTAAAGTTTTTAATTCGCCTTTTGGTGTAAAAACATAAATTTCGTCAGCAAAAAGATTTAATTTAAAATCATCAATAAAATCAAGGGCATTAGGTTCAGGATTTTCAAGTAATTGACGAATACGATCTATCCATTGGTCTAAAGCACTGGTACTTGAAGTTCCGGCTTCTTTGTATTTCCAGTGAGCAGCATATCCCTTTTCGGCTATTTCATCCATCCGTTTGGTTCTTATTTGAACTTCTACCCACTTTCCGGTTGGACTCATAACAGTTGTATGCAGAGCTTCGTAACCATTGGCTTTGGGGGTTGAAATCCAATCGCGCAAACGTTCAGGACTTGGTTTATAAAAATCGGTAACTAATGAATAAACTTTCCAACAATCTGATTTTTCTTTTTCATATTCGGTATCAATTATTATTCGAATGGCAAAAAGGTCGTATATTTCTTCAAATGGCACTCCTTTATTTTTAATTTTATTCCATATGGAGTAAATGGATTTAGGTCGTCCTTTGATTTCAAATTTGAATCCATTTTCTTGGAGTGCACGTTTGATGGGAGAAATAAATTGATTAATAAAACGCGTTCTAACCGCTTTCCCTTTTTTTAATTTGCTTTCAATTTCTTTATAAGCTTCGGGTTCGGTATATTTTAATCCTAAATCTTCAAGTTCGGTTTTAATGGCATATAATCCTAAACGATGCGCTAAAGGAGCATATAAGTACAACGTTTCTGAAGCTATTTTTCGTTGCTTGTAATCGGCCATAGCATCTAATGTGCGCATGTTATCCAGACGGTCTGCCAGCTTGATTAATATAACACGTACATCATCAGAAAGTGTAAGTAACATCTTTCTGAAATTTTCTGCCTGAATGGACGAAGTATGATCAAATACTCCGGAAATTTTTGTTAAACCATCAATAATTGTGGCAACCTTTTTACCGAACATGCGCTCAATATCATCTAAACTTATGTCGGTATCTTCAACTACATCATGTAATAATGCGCATACCACTGCTGTTGTTCCTAATCCTATTTCATTTACACAAATCATTGCTACCGAAATGGGATGAAAAATATAAGGTTCGCCCGATTTTCTGCGCATATCTTTATGGGCGTCTGCTGCAACATCAAATGCTTTTCGAATAATTTTTTCATCGCCCGGCTTCATTATTTTTTTGCAAGCACTTAATAATGCTCTGTATCTTCTTAATAATTCTTTTCGCTCGGCAGTTTGATCGATGGTTTGCATCTTTGAATATTCGTGTTAATGTTAGAAAGTATTAAAGTATAAAAGTTAAATAGTTAAATAGTTAAAAAGTTGAAATGAGAAGTGTTTTTTTGTGATTAATTTACATATTCATATTTACAAATTAATTAATTACAAAGCGGGTAAAGCTTTGTTTTTAACTTCTCCAAAACCAATTCTCAACCCTTCTTTATCTGCATAACCTCTAATAATTACCGTATCAAAATCGTTAATAAATTTTCGCTCAGAACCATCTTTTAATTTAATGGGCTTAGTACCTCTCCAAGTTAATTCAAGCATAGAACCGAATGAATCTTCAGTAGGTCCGCTTATGGTGCCGGAGGCCATCATATCTCCTATTCTTACATTACAGCCATTAATGGTATGATGCGCTAATTGCTGGCACATATTCCAATACATGTATTTAAAATTAGAGCGACAAACTTTGTTTTCTTCACCATTTTCGGGTTGAATAAATACATCTAACTGAATATCGTAATTTTTGGCACCGCTATATTCTAAGTAAGGTAAAACTTTGGGTTCTTGCACAGGCCCTTGCACTCGGAATGGTTCTAAGGCTTCTAAGGTAACTACCCATGGCGATACAGATGAGAAAAAGTTTTTGGCTAAAAATGGTCCAAGAGGAACATATTCCCATGCTTGTATATCACGCGCACTCCAGTCGTTAAATAGCACCATTCCAAAAATATATTCTTCAGCTTTTTCGGTAGATATACTTTCCCCTAATTTGTTTTCTTTACCAATAATAAAAGCCATTTCCAATTCAAAATCCAATAATTTGGTTGGACCAAAAGTTGGCAATTCCGCATCAGGTGCTTTGCTTTGCCCTTTAGGTCGATGAAATGGTGTACCTGATACAAATATAGAACTTGCACGCCCATGATATCCCACCGGTAAATGTTTCCAGTTAGGCAATAAAGCATTAGCAGGGTCACGAAACATTTTGCCTACATTGGTGGCATGTTCCATACTGGAATAAAAATCGGTATAATCGCCTACTTCAACCGGCAATAAATTTTGAACATTTGCAGCATCTATCAAAACATTGTTTTTATGTTCTGCATTATTTTTTAGTTCAGTATTATTTACTGAAAACAATTGCATTAATTGCTCACGAACCTTTGTAGTAACAGACTTTCCAAGTGCTATAAATTTATTGAGGCTTTGACTTTCTAAAACATGTTTAGGAATATTTAAGCCTTTTAAATATCCCAAACTGTTTAAAGCTGCAATATCAATCACAGTATTACCTATAATGGTGGCAACACGAGGTGAAAGTTTATCTGATGTAATAATTCCAAAAGGAATATTTTGAAGCGGGAAGTCAGATTGAGCAGGAACATCTATCCAGCTTTTATTTAGGTTTGTATTCATTTTATTAAAAATTAATTTGATGAGTTTTCACAAAATTACATTTTAAATAATGCTTTTCAAGAAGCTAATGCTTAAAATTGCAGTAAATATTTGTGAATTATGGAAAACAACAAGGCCTTTCAGTTTATCACTAAACTCATTATTTCATCCATAGCTGTATTAACCAGCGCATATATATTACCGGGAGTTCATGTAGAAAACTTCACTACGGCATTAGTGGTAGCTGCTGTTTTAGCTTTTTTAAATGCATTTTTAAAACCACTATTAATCATATTTACCATTCCTTTTACCGTAATAACTTTAGGTTTATTTTTATTGGTAATTAATGCAGTAATAATAATTGTAACAGATAATCTGATTGATGGATTTGAAGTTCGAAATTTTTGGTGGGCGCTTTTATTTAGTTTAATACTTTCGCTTACCACATCTGTGTTTGAAGCTATAGGAGGATTAAATAACAATAATAATAGAATAGAATAGTTTATGCCTACACCTTTTAAAATAATAAGAAAAGTAATTTATTATTTTAATCTCGAATCTGAGCTCGAAAACCATGAAGTAATTCATGAAGAAATTGAAAAAGGGATTGTTTTTAAAGGAACTAATCTCTGGATTTTGGCCTTTGCTATAATTATTGCTTCTGTGGGTTTAAATATGAACTCTACTGCTGTAATTATTGGAGCCATGCTTATTTCACCTCTCATGGGACCTATAAATGGAATGGGCTATAGCATTGCAACATATAATTTCCCTTTATTTAGAAAAGCTGTTAAAAATTTTACGTTTGCAGTAATTACAAGCTTAGTTACATCAAGTATTTATTTTGCCATTAGTCCTATTTCAACCGCTCACTCAGAGCTTCTTGCAAGAACAAGCCCTAGCATTTATGATGTATTAATTGCTCTTTTCGGTGGTTTAGCAGGAATAGTAGCTATAAGCACCAAACAAAAAGGAAATGTAATTCCGGGTGTAGCCATTGCAACTGCATTAATGCCACCATTGTGTACAGCAGGGTATGGAATTGCAACAGCACAGTTCGACTTTTTTTTAGGTGCCATCTATTTATTTACTATCAATACTGTTTTTATTGCACTTGCATCCGTTGCTATTTCACAATATTTAAAATTCCCCATTACCACATTAGTAGATATAAATGCCAAAAAACGTGTAAACAGATGGATTTCTATTGTAATTGTTATCGTTACTGTTCCTAGTATTTATTTTGGATACCTATTAGTTCAAAAAGAACGATTTAATGAAAATGCAAGTAAGTTTATTGAAAGTATCAGTTATTTTGAGGGTAATTATTTGCTTTCAAGCAAAATAGATGCAAATAAAAAAACTATATCATTAACTTTTGCTGGAAGCAGTTTGAGTGATACTCAAAAAGAAAAAATCAAAAGCTTATCTCAAAATTTCAAATTACAAAAATCATCCATAATTTTTAATCAGGGACTTACTTTTGATGAGATAGATGCACAAAAATTAGAAACAATAAATCTTCAGAAAGAAGTTGAAAGATTAAAACAATCTATAACAGAAAAAAACTTTTCAATTGACAGTATTAAAAATATTTCAAACATTGGTTATTTACTTTTGATAGAATTAAAAGCTATCTATCCTCAGGTTGAACAATGTTTTTACGCAGAGACTAAGTTATTTTCAAATCCGGATAATTCAAATGGAGTTAATACACCTGTGTTATTCATTAAAACCATTAATGGAAAAATAAATGAAACAGAAAAAGAAAAAATTAAAAACTGGGCGAAAATGCGATTGAAAAAAGAAGAAGTATTTTTAATTATTGAATAAATTACTTCGGACTGTATATTCTTATAGCATTTTTTATCACCAGATTTTTATCGAGCGAAACTTTTTTCAATTGCTGATTGCTGTATAATTCCATTTGGTCGGTATAATGAGGGCTATCCGGATGACGTGAAGCTCCAAATGGCACCACCGCTTCAAAAGAATTTCCTTCTTTAGAAAAATCGGCAAACATTACAAATGTATCGCCATTTACTCCTTTTAAATATCCATCATCTGTTCTAACAGCATATAAAGATCCTAAAGTTTCGGGCATGCCTTGTAAAGGCAATTTTTTATCTCCTCTTATTAATTTCTGCACATCACCTAATGGCAAATCAAATGTTCCATGATGTTTTATTAAATACTCCTTTGCCTGCTTTATAGATTGAACCAATAATTCTTCAGAATAGCTTATTCCTAACTCCATTTCTTTGTATCCTGCGCCTATGGCTTTAAACAAATAGTTAAAAGTTATAAGTGCCAATGCGGTATGTCTATTTTCCTTTTTACCGCTGAAATCCCATTTTTTAAGATGAGCAATGGCATCCGCTATTTCCGGATACTTTGATTCGTCTAAATTATAAACAGGAAGAAATGAGTTATAAATACCACCTTTTTTTGTCGGATATTGTACATCGTATTTAATTTCTTTTATTTGCTGATAATTGAATTGTGAGCGGCTTTCAATCAATTCACGGAAACGTAAATCGCGATTATTAGTTCTATTCCAGTAAAATCCGGAAAGTGTATCGAAATAATTTTCTTTAGGACAGTTTTCTTCACAAGATGAACGAAAAGGGGTATTATTCGTGTTATACACATAACCACAATCGAGATTTAACACCTGAGGCAATTCATCTACTTTATACATTTCATTCCATAAAGTGGCAGAAGTATCGCCCGGTAATGTTTTTTGCCAGTTGTAACCGGGTGTTCGCTTGGGTAATAATCCACTAAAAATATAATGTATGGTATCATTTTTATCACCGTACACAAAATTAAACAGTGGAATTCCCTGAACTTCCAAAGCTGCTTTATACTGCGAAAAATTTTGCGCTTTCCCCATACGATACCATTGCTCCGCTCCTTTTACATTAAACATGGCATTATGACGAAATGCATATACTTCATCTTTTACGCGCATTGCCGGGCCATATTTACACCATAAAGCCTCACGTTTTACCGTGATTTTTCCCATTTTAGTTTTAACTTTCAAAGGAACTTTTCTTACTTCAAAATTATGCCATTTACCATCGTACCAATATTGATTTTTATTTTTCGGATTTAACTTCATACGATATATATCCACATAATCAGGCCAGTTAAATGTAACTCCCCAGCCCAAATTATCATTACATCCCATAGCAGGACTTACCATTCCCGGAAATAAAGCACCATACATATTCCAGCCTTCTTCACTTTGCAAATGTGCTTCGTACCACGACATAGGCCCTTCTAAGGGTATATGAGGATTTATGGCTAAAAAAGTATGTCCGTTATCTGAAAGCTTTGAATTAATGGCAAATGCATTAGAGCCTAAGTTGGCATTAAAAATATAATCATCAGGCCTACCTTGCATGGTAAACTGCATAGCTTTGGTTAAACCCACCATGCTGGTTAAAATTACCGTATAACCCATCACAATATCTTTTCCTGTAACAGGGAAAAAATCTTTTAAAACAACTTCCTTTTTATGTTTGGCAGCATATGCAGAAAGGCCTGCTGCATAGCCCTCCAACACTTTTTTAAAATCAGCTGAAATATCGATGTCATAACGCTGATCAACTAATTCTTTTGCTTTTATAAACTGAACAAAATAATCAGATACGGCTCCATCTTTTCCTTCTACCTCACCTAATCTTCCTTTTGCAAGCATAAGCATACGCTGAATACTTTTAAAATCATCTTCTGCATGAGCCCAAGCCAAACCGTAGGCTACTTCAGCATCGGTTGGAGCCATAATATGTGGTACACCAAAAGAATCGCGAACAATTTTAATGTTATCGGGATTTATCTGTGCTTGAGATTGAAAAAAATAAATACACAAGAATAGTAATATGGCAAATCGTTTCATGAATGTAAAAATATTATATGAACAAAAATATATTATTCTTGCATAGCATTTTCTTTAAGATTCAAATTTCTGAGTTTAGGGGCAGAAAATGCAGCAATAATAGACGATACAACAGCCACTGATCCGCCAAAAACAACAGAAGGAACTACTCCTAATATACGTGCTGCAACACCTGATTCGAAAGCACCTAATTCGTTTGACGAACCTATGAACATGGTATTAACAGCAGATACTCTACCTCGCATATCATCAGGAGTGAGTAATTGCATAATGGAAGAACGTACTACTACACTTACAGAATCAAACATTCCGCTTAATAATAGCATAAATAATGAAAGATAAAAACTGGTAGATAATGCAAAGCCAATCATACAAAATCCAAATCCTGAAACAGCAATTATTAAGGCTTTTCCGGCATATCTAAGAGGGGGCTTATAAGCTAAAAACGCAGCTGTAATAATTGCGCCAAGCGATGGTGCGGAGTTTAGTAAACCAAATTCAAAAGCTCCTACATGTAAAATATCTTTGGCAAAAACCGAAAGTAATGCTACTGCACCTCCAAATAATACCGCTACTAAATCTAAAAGCATGGCTCCTAAAAAAATCTGGCTTTTAAACACAAATTTTACACCCGCAGAAAGACTTTCAGCCAGCGACTGTTTTTCTTTTTTCTCAACAGGAGGTTTGGGTGAAATATTCGAAATTAATATCCAGCCTGCCAATGATAAAATAACGGTAAATAAAAAGCTGTAGGAAATACCATAACTCCCGATAATTAAACCTCCGATAGCGGAACCTCCTACCGATGCTGTTTGCCAGAAGGTACTGTTCCAAGCTACACCACTGGCATATAAATTACGTGGTAAAACCTGCGTTAATAAGGCAAAGGAAGTTGGACGATAAAATCCTCTTGCCAAACCACTAATAAATATGATTGCATAAATGATATAAGTATGAGCCTTTAAAAATTCTTTTGAGACAAAATAGGCAACTAACAATAAGGTAAGGGAACAAAGCCAGAAAACAAAATATGACCAAACAGCCAATTTTCGCCTATCCATGGTATCGGCTAAATGTCCGGCATATAAGGCAACCCCTAAAGCAGGGATAGCTTCAGATAGTCCAATCATTCCCAGTGAAAGCGCATCGCCCGTCAACTCAAACATTTGCCAATAAAGCGTAACATTTTGAGCTAAAAAGGCAAGTGTAATCAACACACGTGCACTTACTAAAAGATTAAATTCTTTGTGTTTAAAAACAGCTGTAGCTTCGGCAGAACGAAAGATTCCTAATATATTCATTAAATAATTCCCTTAGTGCTTGGCAACTGCATATTAGAGGCATCGCGTTTTACCGCCATTTTAATAGATTTTGCAAAAGCTTTAAAAATAGCCTCAATTTTATGATGCTCATTTTCCCCTTCTGCTTTTATATTCAGATTACATTTTGCAGCATCGCTAAAGGATTTAAAAAAATGTTTAAACATTTCTGTAGGCATATCTCCCACTTTTTCGCGCTTAAATTCAGCATTCCACTCTAACCATGGTCGACCTCCAAAATCAAGCGCTACTTG
This sequence comes from Bacteroidia bacterium, assembly GCA_046299555.1. Classification (GTDB taxonomy): domain Bacteria; phylum Bacteroidota; class Bacteroidia; order JACCXN01; family JACCXN01; genus CALKJP01. The sequence goes on along the minus strand of JBKBHS010000001.1, from coordinate 1,660,831 downwards.
AGCCAAGCAATCGTCCATTGGCAAACAAAAACCATAACGTTCAATTCCCTTTTTATCACCCAATGCTTTTAAAAATGCTTCACCTAAAGTTATGGCCGTGTCTTCAATGGTATGATGTTCATCTATATGTAAATCACCTTTTACAATGACATATAAATCAATATTTCCATGTCGAGCTATTTGCTCCAGCATGTGATCGAAAAATCCTAAACCTGTAGTTATTTGAGCTTTACCTTTGCCATCAAGGTTTAAGTGTATAAATACATCCGTTTCGCTTGTTTTTCTTAAATGATCAATGCTTCTATGTGGTAATTTTAAAAAATCATAAATTTCATCCCAATGGTTTGCAACAAGTGATATTTTATCTTCCCAACCCTCCGGATTATCGTAATTGCGAATAAAAATGGCTTTTGCGCCTAAGTTCATTGCCAATTTTACATCGGTTAATCTATCGCCTATTACATAGGAATTTGCTAAATCATAATCTCCATTCATATAATCAACTAACATGGCTGTTCCGGGTTTTCTGGTAGGTTTGTTTTCATATTCAAAAGAACAATCCACATGAACCGATTTAAAATGAATGTCTTCATTCATTAAAACTTGCATCATTTTTCCATGAACCAAATCAAAACTTTCCTGCGGATATGCAGGTGTTCCAAGACCATCCTGATTGGTTACCATTACCAAATCATAATCTAATTCGTTACAGATTTTATATAGATTACGAATTACACCCGGTAAAAATTCTAATTTTTTTAATGTATCAATTTGAAAAGTAACAGGAGGTTCAACTATAATTGTACCATCTCTGTCAATAAACAAGGCTTTTTTCTTCATTTTATAAATATGATTTTAATGCAGCTATTAATTTTTCATTTTCTTGTTTAGTTCCAACGGTAATGCGTAAGCAATTTTCGCATAGGCTTACATTGCTTCTGTCACGTACTATAATTTTTCTTTCAACCAAATAGTTATAAATACCTTTAGCATCTGTTACTTTAGCTAATATAAAATTAGCATCGCTTGGATACAACTTTTCTACACAACTCAGTTCAGCTAATTGTTTTTCAAGATTATTTCTTTCTGCTAAAATTTCTTTTACCCACTGTTCTTTTTGCTGCTTATTACTTAGAGCTTCAATAGCTGCCTTTTGTGTAAGTTCATTCACATTATAGGGAGGTTTAACTTTGTTCATGATGTTAATTATTTCCTTCTGCGCAAATAAAATTCCTAAGCGAATTGCAGCCAATCCCCATGCTTTTGAAAGTGTTTGCATAACAACCAGATTGGGATATTTATCTAAATATTCCGTAAAACTTTTCTCTGAAGTAAAGTCAATATAAGCTTCATCCACCACCACTATTCCATTAAATTTTTCAATTAATGTTAAAACATCGTTTTTATAAATACTATTTGCCGTTGGATTGTTGGGAGAACAAATAAAAATCAACTTGGTTTTCTCTTGGTCAATAGCATCTATAATAGCAGATACATTTAACTGAAAATCATGATTAAGATTTACCTTTTTGACATCAATATCATTTATATTGGCTGATACCTCATACATTCCGTAAGTTGGCGGACAAATTATAACATTATCAATTCCCGGATTGCAAAAGGTTCTATACAACAAGTCAATTACTTCATCACTACCATTGCCTAACAAAATATTTTTTACGGGGACATTTTTTTCTTTGGAAAGTACTTCTTTCAATTTCCATTGATAGGGGTCAGGATAACGATTTAAACCGGTATTAAAAGGGCTTTCATTGGCATCTAAATAAACTTCAGCTTCGCCTTTAAATTCATCTCTTGCAGAAGAATATGGCTTTAGCGACCAAATATTTTTTCTGACTAATTTTTCAAGATTCATTCTTCAATGTTTAAACGATTATTTTTAATATAGTCTAATCGAACACTTACTGCATTTTTATGTGCGTGTAAACCTTCTGCCTCTGCCATAATTTCCACTACGTTTCCAAGTAATTTTATACCTTTTGCATCTACCTGCTGAAAGGTAATTTTCTTTACAAAACTATCTACCGAAACTCCGCTATACATTCGGGCATATCCATTGGTAGGGAGCGTATGATTAGTCCCTGAAGCATAATCTCCAAGGCTTTCAGGCGCATAATTACCAACAAAAACAGAACCTGCATTCACTACTTTATCAAGCAAAACATCCGTATGCTCACAAGCCATTATTAAATGCTCAGGTGCATATTCGTTTAATAATTCCATAGCTACATTATAATCGCTAATTACAATAGCTTTGCTATTTTCAAGAGCTTTTTGAGCAATTTCTTTTCGAGGCAAAAGAGCTAATTGCTTTTCTACTTCTTCTTTTACAGATGTTACTATCTCTTCATTAAGCGCTACCAATAATACCTGACTGTCAGGTCCATGTTCTGCCTGAGATAACAAATCGGCAGCCACAAATTGAGGAACACATGAATTGTCAGCTAATATGGCCACTTCTGATGGCCCGGCAGGCATGTCAATCGCTACACCTTCATTACTCACCAATTGCTTAGCACACGTTACATATTGATTTCCCGGACCAAAAATTTTGTAAACCTGTGGTATAGTTTCAGTTCCATAAGTCATTGCAGCAATAGCTTGTACTCCGCCAACTTTATAAATTTGGGTAATACCTACCAAATGAGCCGTAAATAAAATGGCAGGATGAATAGATCCATCTTTTTGAGGAGGCGTACATAAAATAATTTCCTTGCATTCGGCAATTTTTGCAGGAACCGCAAGCATTAAGATAGTAGAAAAAAGTGGTGCTGAACCTCCCGGTATATAAAATCCAACTTTTTCAATTCCTACACTTTTGCGCCAGCATTTTACACCTTGTGTGGTTTCAATTATTTCTGCTTTTTGAATTTGAGGTAAATGAAATTTTTCAATATTTCGTTTAGCTTTTTCAATCGATAATTTTAATGCTTCATCCAAGCCATTACAAGCCATTTCAATTTCTTCAGCACTTACTTTTAAAGAAGTTAATTTAACCTTATCAAATTGCTCAGTATATTTAATTAGTGCTTTATCTCCATATTGTTTCACATTATTTAAAATACCTCTTACAGTTGTTTCAAGCGAAGTAGTATCAATTACCGGGCGCTTTAAAATTTCTTTCCAGGATTTTTTATCAGGATTAATAATTACTTGCATATAATCTAAGTTTAAACAATCATTTTTTCAATTGGAACTACTAAAATTCCCTGTGCCCCATTGGCTTTCAGGTTTTCGATTATTTCCCAAAAATCGTCTTCATTTACAACCGAATGCACCGAACTCCATCCTTTTTCAGCTAATGGCAATATAGTAGGGCTTTTCATGCCGGGTAGTATTTTGCAAATTTCATCCAGTTTTTCATTTGGAGCATTTAATAAAATATACTTGTTATTTTTTGCATTTCTTACGGCTTTTATTCTAAATAAAAGCTTGTTCAGTATATTTTTCTTTTCTGAAGAAATGATAGCATTTCCAATAAGTACCGCTTCAGATTTTAAAATTACTTCTACCTCTTTTAATCCGTTCATAAACAAAGTACTTCCGGAACTTACTAAGTCGCAAATTGCATCAGCAAGACCAATTCCGGGAGCAATTTCTACCGAACCACTTATGTCATGTATTTCGGCAATCACCTTATGTTTCTTTAAAAAGTCAGAAAGTATTACCGAATAACTTGTTGCTATTCTTTTTCCTTCTAAATCTTTAATAGAATTATATGTTTCATTTTTAGGAATCGCAATGGATAAGCGACATTTAGCAAAACCTAAGCGATCTATTATTTTAACTTTTTTGTTTTTTTCGAGAAATACATTTTCTCCCACTATTCCTATATCAGCCACACCATCTTCAACATACTGTGGAATATCATCATCGCGTAAAAAAAACACTTCCATAGGGAAATTTGAAGCTTCCGTTTTTAGCTTATTAACACCATTACTTAAATTGATTCCGCACTCTTTTAAAAGCTTAATGGAATCTTCATTTAATCGTCCTGATTTTTGAATTGCAATTTTTAATTTTTCCATATATGCATTTATAATAAAAAAAGGCTTACCTATTAGGTAAGCCAGTCTATATTTATTCACAATAGCTTTTCAGCTTACCTCAGGGTAAGTGTACTATGGTGATGTATATTTAAAGTATAATTCATGTTTACACTGCAAATGTATTAATTAAATAAAAATGTCAAAATTTTATATTAATGAATTTTAGTAATAATTCATTTTCATAAATAAAAAATCAGCTAATTGCTTCCATAATAGAGTACAATAAAGATTTTAATATTTGGGCAATAATTAGTATGTTTGAAACCATCTTGAAAAGTATGCCTAAAGCATTTTATATACTGGCACTTATTTGTTTTGCAAACTCAACTATAGTTGCACAACATATAAAACGTTTTAATACGGCAAATATTCCTTCTACTTCATTTTATGACATATATCCCTTAAATGAAAATCAATTTATCCTAGCAGGTAAAAATGGGGTTATTTCTGCATGTAACAAAGATGGAAACATGCAATTACTAAAAGAAAATAGCAATTCAGCAAACCTATTAAAATCTATTAGAATTAATGATTCGCTCATTATGGTAATTGGTGATAAAGGAAGAATATATACGCTAAATACCAATGATAATACATGGAATGAAACCTTTTTGTCAAGGTTTGAAAATAAAGCTTTATATAATACTTGTTCCGACAAAAATGGAAACTTGTATATTAATGGTGGTCATTCAAAAATTGCTTGCGGACAAGCTGCAGTTCCTCATGGGTTTATCTTAAAATCAACTGATGGAGGTAAAAATTGGGAAAAAATTTATAGTAGATTTAGTAAAATGGTTTGGGATGTAAAATTCAATCCAGCTGATGAAAAGCTGTATGCTATTGTTTATTCTCCTTTTGGTTCCAAACTACTTTCCTCTTCTAATGAAGGTAAAACTTGGAAAACCATTTTAAAGAGTGAAAAAAAAGATTTATTTCATGCACTATATATTACTAGCGATGGTAAAATAATGATTAGTGGAGGAAATTATTCTAATAATGGCGGTAAAGGTGCTATTTATGAAATTAATGGTAATGAATATATAAAACACACCACAACCTATTTCGTTTGGGATATAGTAAGTACTCCTGAAATAGATATTGCTTCTTGTAGTAAAGGCTGGATAGTATATAGAATAAAATCAACCAATAATACAAACTGGCAGGAAATGCATTCTACTGCAGATTACAATTTATATGAGGTAGAAAAAATCTCAGATACTTCATTTTTGTTAGGAGGTTCTAGAAAAACACTTATCCGTTTTGACTTGGAAGCCCCAGAACAAGTTTTAAAAAAATAATCCTTTTCTTTTATGAGAATCTCACTAAAATCAGTTGCACTTATTCTGATTGCAGCCTTTGTTTCTGCATTTACAATAGAAAAAGAAAAAGTAGCCTATCGCTTATTTGATGCCAAAGGGAAAGTTGTATCCTATAAAAAAATGTTGAATGAAGCCTCTAAAGCTGATGTTATATTATTTGGGGAGTATCATAATAATCCAATCAACCATTGGTTGCAATATGAACTCACTAAAGATATTTTTAATCTTTACAATCAGAAATTAATTCTTGGTGCTGAAATGTTTGAAGCCGACAATCAACAAGTTTTAAGTGATTATATTTCAGGAAAAATTGATGAAAAAGAATTTAAAGAGAAATGCAGACTTTGGCCCAATTATTCAAATGATTATAAGCCTTTGGTTGAATTTGCAAAAAAACACCAATTACCTTTTATAGCTACCAATGTGCCCCGCAAGTACGCCAGTTTATTGTTTAAACAAGGCGAAGCAGCTTTAATGCAAATAAGCGAGGAAGAAAAACAATGGATGGCCCCCTTACCCTTTAAATACGACAGCACTTTAAAATGTTATAAAGATATGCTAACTATGATGGGAGATCATTCCAATAGTAATATGCCCAAGGCTCAAGCATTAAAAGATGCAACAATGTCGTATTTTTTATTAAAAAATTTAAAACCAGGTCATACGTTTATACATTATAATGGTTCTTACCACAGTAACAATTTTGAAAGTATTTACTGGTATTTAAAACAAGAAAGACCGGAATTAAAAATTATTACCATTGCAGCTGTTGAGCAAGATCATGTGAGTAAATTGTATAAAGAGAATTACAATCTTGCAAACTTTATTATTTGCACACCAGAAAGTATGACAAAAACTCATTAGAATTATAATAAAACGATTTAAAAACAAAAAAGGCGATACAATGTATGTATCGCCTTTTTGCAATTGTAAGTACTTATTATATTTTCTTTACATTAATTGCATTAACGCCCTTTCTACCTTCTGTTTCATCAAAAGATACCTTGTCGTTTTGAGCTACAGGTTCTGATAATCCGCTTATGTGTACAAACACTTCGCGACCTGTTCCATCTTCTTTAATAAAGCCAAAACCTTTAGCTTCATTGAAAAATTTAATTGTTCCGGTTTTCATAAAAAAAATAAAAATGTATTAATAATTAACAAATGTACTTAAGTAATTTCGTAAAACCTATTAATTGAATTAAATTATTCTTAAAACATCAAAATAATTCTTAGTTATTACTATCTTTCGATTTATAAATTATGTCCATCAAAAAATTATATTTTTCAATTATTCTGTTTTTAATTGCTTTTAACAGAGGCTACACTTCAGATATTAAAACTATTATTGTAAGCCCTGAGAGTATCGAAAATTATCTACACATAGCTACTGATTCATATATATTTTGCGATACAAACGATGTTTACAACTTTCATCAAATTAGAACCTACAGTAACTTATTTAAAAGAATTACAAGTAATAATTTAAATCTTGGTTTTACTAATAAAACCTATTGGGTTAAATTTAAGATTAATTTTCTGGGAGAATTTCCCGAAAATTATTATTTGGAGATAGCCCGTCCAATTACCAATATTGTTCAATTGTATCATCCCGACCAATTTGGCCATTACTCAATAAAATTATCAGGCGATGAAATTGAATTTGACCAAAGAGATATACCTCACCGAAAATCTGTTTTTAAAATTACCCTTTACCCCAATATTTCAAATACTTTTTATGTAAAACTTAAAAGTGATGGAGAAGTTATTAATCTTCCTATTAAATTATGGAAAAAAGAAGCTTTTCGTCAAAACGATTATAAAGAACAATTTATTAATGGTATATACTATGGTGTTTTATTTTTTGTAGTAATTATCTATTTATTCTTTTTTGCTGCTTTAAATGAAAAATCTTTTATTTTCTATGTAGTTTATGTGCTTCATATTGCATTATTACAATTTTCGTTAGATGGATATACTTATCAATTGCTATTCCCATTTAATACTTGGCTATCTAATAAATTACTATTAATAGCCGCATGTGGTGCATTGATTTTTGTAATGATGTACACTAAAACATTTTTGGATATTAAAAATCGCTTACCTAAGATTAATTATGTATTTAATTTTTTTATTGGAGTTGGAATTTTATGCGTAATAATGACAATTTCCTCACAAACTACCTATGAAATAACTTTCCCTATTATTAATGTTTTTAGCCTACTTTCTACTCTTTGTATATTTATTATAATTTGGATTTTAAGAAGTAAAAAATTTCATGTATGTCCCTACTTTATTACTGCATTTACCTTATTAATTATTGGCGTTGGAGTTTTTATAGTGAATAATTTAAGTTTAATTCCAAATTCATTTTTAACCGAAAACGGTTTAAAATTCGGCTCCGGATTGGAGGTAATTTTTCTTTCATTATCAATGGCTAATAAATTTAGAGAAATACAACAAGAAAAAGAAAAAGCTCAAAAATTAGCCTTTGAAAAGTTACAAGAAGTAAACAAAATAACCGAGAATATAAACATTGAACTTGAAAAACAAGTTAAACAACGTACCGAGGAAATTAACAAACAAAAAGAGTTAATAGAAGAAAAAAACAAGGATATTACAGATAGTATACGTTATGCAAAACGCATCCAAGAAGCAATCTTACCTGATACATCTAACTTTAATAAACTGATTGAAGACAGCTTTATATTTTTTAAACCCAAAGACATAGTTAGTGGAGACTTTTATTGGTTTGCGGCATTAAGAAGTTTAATTAAAGTTAATAATGAAGAAAAAATATTAAAACCAATAGTGGTATTTGCCGCAGTAGATTGTACGGGGCATGGAGTACCCGGAGCATTTATGAGTATAATTGGTTCTAATATACTTAAAGCGAGTACGAATGAAGAAAGTGTTAATTCTCCCGCTGAAGCATTAGATTATTTGCATCAAAAAGTTTCCGAAGCATTATCAGCTAAAAACTCCGAAAATGAACATATCAGAGACGGAATGGATATTGCCATGATAGCAATAGATTTAGAAACCGGATTAACACAATTTGCCGGTGCCAATAATCCTGTTTGGATTTTCAGGAAAAAAGAAAATGCACTTTTTGAGTTTGAAGAAATTAAAGGTGATAAACAACCTATTGGAGCGGTAGATATAATAGAACATAAACCTTTTACCAATCATTCATTTTATTTAAATAAAGGCGATTCGCTATATGTGTTTACCGATGGATTTGCGGATCAATTTGGCGGACCGGAAGGGAAAAAATATAAATACAAACGTTTAAAAGAATTTTTACACAGTAAACAATTGTTAAGTATGTACGAACAAAAAATTGAATTAGAAAAAGAATTTGTTGCTTGGAAAGGAGATTTGGATCAAGTTGATGATATTTGTATAATTGGAATCCGTTATAAATAAATTATCATTATGGCCTCATTTGATATTGTAAGCAAAGTAGATGTTCAAAGTTTAGATAACGCAATAAACGTAGCAAAAAAAGAAATTGTTACCCGTTGGGATTTCAGAGATTCTAAAACTCAAATTGAATTAGATAAAAAAAATCTAATCGTTCAAATCATTACAGAAACTGATATGCGACTAACAGCAGTTGAAGATATTTTACGCAGCCGATTAATCAAACAAAAAATAGATCCGCTTTGTCTTGATTTTGGGAAAGAGCAATATGCTTCGGGAAATATGCTGCGCAAGGATATTAAAATACGTCAAGGTATAGGAAAAGAAGAAGCAAAAAAAATTGTAAAAGCCATAAAAGATTCCGGCTTAAAAGTTCAAGCGCAAATTATGGATGATCAAATTCGTGTTACCGGAAAGCAGATTGACGACTTACAGGCTGTTATAGCCTTATGTCGCCAAACTGACTTTGGTATTCCATTACAATTTGATAATATGAAACGATAAAATGAAAATAATTTATTTAACCAACTTCATTTCATTTAACAAGTAGCCGGCACCGGCAAACTTATCGATAATAAATAAGGTGTAGCGAACATCCACCGAGATATTTCTGCAACGATCCGGATCGAACATTATATCGCTCATGGTACCTTCCCAAACGCGATCGAAATTTGTTCCTATTAAATTCCCTTCTGCATCTAATACAGGGCTTCCGGAGTTTCCACCAGTAGTGTGATTGGAAGCTACAAAGGCTACAGGCATTACACCATTTACGCCATAAGGCCCAAAATCTTTTTTATCAAATAATTCTTTTAATTTTTCAGGTACAACAAACTCATCATTTTTCGGATCTTCTTTTTCCATTATACCGTTTAAAGTAGTAAAGTAATTATACTTTACAGCATCCATTGGTTCATATCCTTCTACTTTTCCATAAGCAACTCGTAATGTAGAATTTGCATCAGGATAGTATTTCTTTTCAGGCATAACTTCTTTTAGGGCTTTCATGTAATTTCGTTGTAATAAAGAAATTTCAGTGTTTAAACGCTGAATATTTGGCGCAATTTGATTTATGTATAGTTTCCAAAAACTTTCGAAAATTACATATAATGGATCTTTGGTTATCTTTTTAGATTTTTTTGCATCGTATGAAGCCATAAAATCAGCATAACGCTTTTTATCTGTAAATATTGATTTTGCATACACTTCATCAGCTATACGATTAAAATCCAATTTGTATTTCTTTTGTAAATCATTAATTACTGAAGGATAAAAAGCTTTATCTACATTGCGAATATAAAGCTCCATCATGGCAGCAAAAATCTTCTTATCGGTATTTGAGTTGTAATTTTTAAAAAATCCTTCTGCGCCCTGAATCATTTTTTCAGTTTGCTTTTTTATATCTTCATTATTCACAGGCTGTTTTGCACTAAGCTCTAATAAAGGCATAGCCCCTCTTGCCAGCGAAAAAGATTCAATACCCATTATAGCTTCCACAAAATAATCGTTTGGAATGGTATAATAGGTAAGCTCATTGTATGCTAATTTGAATTTATCCAGCAATCCTGCATATTTAATATTCCACTCATTATTGGCTAGAATACGTTTAGTAAATTCTTTTTCCAATTCTTCTTTTTTCTCTATTCCATTAAAACGTTTTATACCCTTGCTCTCTCCTATCCATTTTTTCCATGCATTGGCAACTGATGCGTATTTAGCTGCATACTGAATACGAATGGTGTCATTCTTTTTCATTTCGCCATCCCAAATTGCCAAACGCTCATTGCGTACTTTTATACGAGCAGGGTTTGAAACATTCACAATCATATCTACTGCATAAGAGGGTAAATATTCATTTGTTCTACCGGGAAAACCATAAACCATGGTAAAGTCATTTTCTTTTACGCCTTTTAATGAAATTGGGAAGAAATGTTTCGGCTTATAGGGAACATTATCTTTTGAATATTCGGCAGGTTTATTGTCTTTGTCGGCATATATTCTAAAAACAGCAAAATCGCCTGTATGACGAGGCCACATCCAGTTGTCGGTATCGCCACCAAATTTACCAATAGACGATGGTGGAGCTCCTACTAAACGTACATCTTTAAATGTTTCAGTAATAAACATGTAGTATTCATTACCATGATAAAAAGGACGAATTTTTGCTTCGTAATGTGTACCTTTTACGGCATCTTTTTCAATATATTTAATATTGATATTTATGATTGAATCTCTCACTTTTTCAGTCATATCGTCTCTAACACCTTTTAAAACAAGATTTGTTACGTCTTCCATTCTTACAATAATGGTAGCCGTTAAACCCGGATTTGGTAATTCTTCACTTTTATTCATTGCCCAAAAACCATGCGTTAAATAATCTTTTTCTACCGAGCTATGGCTTTGTATCTGGCTATAGCCGCAGTGATGATTAGTAAGCATTAATCCTTCTGCAGAAATTATTTCTCCCGTGCAACCACCGCCAAAATGTACAATGGCATCTTTCAAGCTGGATTTATTAATACTATATAAATCTTCGGCAGTCAATTTCAATCCCTTTGCTTGCATATCGGCTTCATTTAATTGTTTCAGAAGCATAGGAATCCACATGCCTTCATCAGCTCTTAATAAATGAGAAGATAGAAGAATGAATAAAGATGATAAAACAAGAATTAAATTACGTTTCATTGGTGTATTGTTTTAATAGATGATTCAGAGGTTGTAAATATAAAGTTAAAGGCTGAATTAAAAAACGAAATAAATATAACTCCGGCTTGCGTTTCTAAAGATGCCTCCACGAAAAATTGTGTACTTACAAGTAAAATAAAAATAAAATGGATGTAATCTTTTTTGCGAATGGCATTTCTAATATTGAAAAATACCAATAATAACAAAGCCAAAAGACCCGCCAAACCAACGGCTAAAGTAGTTTGTATATACTGATTATGCGAATTTAATTGGATTTCATAAGCATTTTGATATCCTCTTTTTTTATATTCATCTGTCAAAGTTTGTTTTACATCTCCTGTTCCTACTCCTGTTAAAAAATAAATTTTAGCCAAATCAAAAGATGTTTTCCATGCCACTAAACGGGAGGCAGAACCATCTTCGCTGTCTAATTCACTTTCATTTTTCGAAAAAGTAGTTTCAATTAAATGTTCAAAATTTAATCGAACTTTTGGAATAGCCAAAGAAACACCAATTATAAATATAAGAAACAATGAAACAATAAGCAATTGTTTATAAAAACTAAATTTTTGTTTTGTCCATAAATAAATAATAAAAACATAAATACCAATCATGCTTATTAAACCGATTTTTGATAATAACAATACATTATAACAGCTAAGAAAAATCAGTATAAATATGAACCTTCTTTTTATATTTAAACTTAAAGATTGATGTTTAAACAATAAATGATACAACAAAAAAGCAATAGAGACATTGATATAAAGAGCAAAATATCCGGTATGCAAAAATGGCGACACATAGGCAGAAAAAAAGTAATTGGTATAAGGATAAGAAGTATCGAGCACTATATTATTAGCTCGTGCATATAATTCATAAATGAAATTATAGGTTGAATCTCCTAAACCTACTAATGCAGCCAAAGAACAGCCATAAGCTAAATATTTGAATACATTAAAAAACTGAATCTTTTTGGCATTAATGGATGTAGCATATATTAAAGGAAATAGCAATAAAGTAAATTTTGTTTCTAAGTCTTTCCAACCATGTAAGGTGTTGAAGGTATATGTCATTCCAAGCAAATAGATAAGATATATTGAAATAAATACCCAAAGTAATTTGGATGATATAATTTGTTGAAACTTAGTTTTAAAATCACCTTCCAATAACCAAAGCAGACTAATTAAAATAATTAAAACAGGCAGCATTTTAGGAGCAATTGGCAATAAGAAAACAAACACATAATGTATGTATTCAAAATACTTTTGCTTACTATGTTGTGAAAGTAACTCCATTAATTTGATAAAATATTAATTACTCCGTTTAGTTTTCTTGTAATTCTGTTATCAGGAAATAGTTGTAAAATTGATTTTGCCAATTTTAAGCTAATACTGTTTATAAAAATTTTATACTTAGGATTTACAACAAAAATACGTTGAACGGGAATGGCTTCAAAACCGCACTTTAATTTAAAACGATGCAAACCTTCGAAATCACCTTCTTGAATGGATGAAAAGCCATAACTCACCAATTCCATTTTTTGAACATTCAAAAAATAATGTGTAATGGCAAAATTTAAATAATTATTCACACATAAAGGCAAGGCTTCATTTCTTGAAAATACGCCTTCAATTTCAACTTTATTATTAAAAATAATTAATGAAACAAAGGCCTGTAATTGTTCTCCCTGAAATGCACCGATATAAAAATTAGCTTGTGTATGTTTTTGTTTTGAAAAACGATTGCTAAAATCAATTTTGTTAAAATCACTCAAACCAACTCTTTTACGCGTATCTGAATATGCCTCAAAACCTGAATTAATTAGCGTTTCAATATCAATATCTTTAATTACTAAATCATTTGCGGCTTTGCTAATATCTCTTCTCTGTGTAGCTTTTAGACTTTCAAAAGAAATGTGTTTACACACATACCAAAACACGTTACCATTTGGATTTAAAATACTGTATGATAGAACAGGAGCATTCGTTTTTTTTAAAATTCGATATAATTCATCCTTATCCACTTTCTCGAAATGATATACGGGATATTTTACATAAGCAAACTTTTCGTATTTCATCCAGCCATATTCTTCATTTTCTAATACATGAGGATATGCTGAAAAGAAATCATGAATTGTGCCCTGTTCACTAAAATTAATTTGAATATTTTGAAAAATCTTATCCACTTATTTTATCCCTTTTTGAATAATCCTAAAATAAACCCAAAACCATAACTAATATGTAAAACCGGAAATACCGGTATAGCTCTTAATCTAATATTAAAATCGACCGTAAAAGAAAAAGAAACTGCAATAATTAATAACAAATAAATCAACAAAGGTAAAAGTAGAATTGGAGCGAAGTTTGCCAAAGGAAGCAAAAAAAGATAGAGTACAAAAAAACTGGGAACTAAATGACGGAAACGGATATTACCACCAACTTTTTTAAATACAAGGGGTTTAAATAATCCGTAATTAAAATATTGTTTAAACAACGAACTTAAAGTGTTACGAACATAATACGTTGCTTTCATTTCAGGAACCATTAAAATACGAAATCCTAATTTATTTAAACGATAGTGAAATTCGTCATCCTGATTTACTCTAAGTGATGTATCCATTAATCCTGCCTTTTCAAACACTTCGCGTTTATATACCGCAAAAGCAACACTATCTACATACATTTTTTGTTTCATTGTTCTGAATTCGGTATTGCCGACACCAAATTTTGAACTCATTACACATGCAATGGCTTGTCCTTGCAATCCTTTACCTTTTTGAACAAGCGGTCCACCTACTGCATCGCATTCATCTTTTTCTAAATAAAATAATGCCTGTTTAAAATAATCTTTATCATATTCTGCATGTGCACCAACAAAGGCAATATATTTTCCTTTGGCATGTTGAAAGGCGATATTAAAACCATGTGTTGCTGACTTTAGCGGATTATCTATTAAATGAACATTCTGATAAATTGATTTTAATTGTATAATCTTTTCTCTTGTTCCATCGTTTGAACCACCGTCAGCAAATAAAATTTCTTTTTCAATTCCATCGTCAACATTGAGCGATAAGCATACCTTTTCGATGTAGTTTATTTCGTTGTATGTTGGACAGATAATGGATAGTTGCATTTTAAAAAAATATGCGTAAATTTAATTTAAAAATTGCTTTATGAAGATTTTTTATTTATTAATATCGTTTTCTCTACTGCTATTTGCTTGTAAAAAAGATCCTGCAATTCCAACTGCCAATAATAACACCGGAAATACCCAAAAACCTTACGAGCCGGTTTACAGTGGTCCGGTTAATGCAGAATTATTAGCCACACTTGCTTTTAAATCAGGTTCGTGGTGGAAATATGTAGATACTTTAACTCTTGATACATTTACAGTAATTAGCGCTTCTTCATTACCCAGCACCGGCTCTTTTACGCCCGGCCCGGCCGGTCCCGGACAAGGTCCTGCAGGCCCTACTTATTATTACGAATATGTTGAAACAGTATTTTCTCATCAAATAAATCATTTCATTAAAAAATATAAACTTAGCGGGGCTGCAGTTTATCCATATACCCCGGCAGGGCCTGGAAATTGGGTTTTATTACATTTTGATTACAATTATACCAATGGATTTATATCAAGAAATGCTATTGTTAATTATGACTCATTAAGCCTTTCAGGTAAAACATTTTATAAAATATCAAAACAGCTATTTAAACACGATAGCACAACTAAATATGATACAACATTATTAGATAGCACATATTACTACTTTAACAGAGACTGTGGAATAGTTAAAGTAGAAATTCCTGATAGTATTTTGGGATACAAGGTGTATCATTTAGTTGACTGGAATGTTGTGCGATAAAATTTTATCTACTATTATATCGCATGCTTTACCATTTCCATATAAATTTTTAGAAAAATCATTTTTCTTAACAATCATTTTTTGATAGGCCTGATAAATTTTATCGGAATTGTTTCCGGCTAATTCATTGTAGCCATTTTCAACCAACTCCACCCACTCTGTTTCATTACGAAGTGTTACGCAATTTTTCTGAAAGAAAAATGCTTCTTTTTGCAAGCCTCCGCTATCGGTTATTACCAGTTTACAATGCTTTAAAAGCATTATCATATCAAAATATCCAACAGGTTCAATCAATTTAAAATCAATTGGGATATTTTCCTTTTCAAGAATATTTTTGGTACGTGGATGTAATGGCACCAACACTTGAATTTCAGAATTAATTTTATTTAATCCTTTAATGATGTTTTTTAAATTCTCAACATTGTCGGTATTTTCAGCTCTATGTATGGTGCAAAGCACAAAATCATTTAAAGATAAATCTTTTATAATAGTTGATTTTTTTTCTGCTTGTTCTGCATAAAACAAAGCTGCATCTTGCATTACATCACCATTTTTGATAATACTTACCTGCATTTTATCCATCCCTTCTTTTTTCAAATTTTCAACAGCAGCATCCGTAGGACAAAATAAAATATCTGAAATTCTGTCGGTTACAATTCTATTTATTTCTTCGGGCATTTCCATGTTAAACGAACGCAAACCCGCTTCAACATGTATTACTTTTACATGCAGTTTTTTAGCTGCTAAAGCTCCGGCAATGGTAGAGTTAGTATCGCCATACACCAATACATAATCGGGATTTTCTTTTAGGATAATTTTTTCGATACCTTCTAACATTTGCCCTGTCATGGCTCCATGCGATAAACCATGAATATTCAAATTATAATGCGGTTTAGGAATTTGCATCTCTTCAAAAAAAACATCACTCATGTTTTTATCAAAGTGCTGACCGGTATGCACAATAATTTCCACAATTTCTTTATGCTTTGAAAATGCTCGGCTAACAGCTGCTGCTTTAATAAACTGAGGCCTTGCTCCTACTATGGTTAATATTTTAATCATGCTTTGTCGTGCGCTGAAATTTGATAATAAATAAAAATAAAGTAACTAATAAAAAACAATACATCTACCGCTACTACAAAATAAATAAATTCCAGTGGTAATAAATTATGTAATAAAAAAAGACATAGTGTTAGCACAAAGTGTGATAATTGTAACATGCTATTGAATTTAATTTTACCCAATGCTACCGGAATTGAATTTAATGGCCATACCATTAATTGTAATGCTGCTGAGAAAACTAGAACAGATGCATACATTCCTGCAGTAGACCATTGTTTTCCAAAAATAAATGTAAATAAAAGCTCTCCGAAAAAAAACAAGGCAACTGTCATGGCTAAAGAAATCAAAAATAATAGGCTAACCAGCTTTTTAAATTCAGGAAAAATTTTTTTGCGGTGATTGATTATTTCAACCACTCTGGCATAATATACTTGCGAAAAAGCGGCCGTAACAAGCGATACAGGCACCATTAACATTTGTCTTGCAAAATTAAACCAACCTATTTCTGCTTCTGAATAGTATGAGCTAAAATAATATACTGGTATGGAAAGTGTAAACGAAACCGCTACCGAAGGCAATACGTGGTACAATGGAAAATCTTTATACTGAATAATAGTTGTTTTAACATCATTAACAATTGCTGCATATTGAAGATAAAATTGATTTTTATTGGCTTGATAATACATATAAACACTGTAAAAAATCCACCCGGTAAGATAGCCTGCCAATAAACCATAGCTTGTATTATACCAGTAAAACAAAATTGAAAAAACAGATATGGCTATGGTTTGAATTAATTTGCCATTAGCAATACTGTTGTATTTTTTATAGCGCTGCAACCATGAATTTAAAGGCATTTGAAAGCCCGTAATAAAAACTATCAGGGGAATATATAGCAAAACTCCAATAGGTTTTTGAAATAAAGTTTTTCCAAAAATTAGAATAAAAAGTAAAAGCAAAAGCGAAAAAAAGGTATTTAAAATTATAACCGTATTGGCAATTTTTAATGCATCGTTATTGTTTTTGGGCAATACTACAGCCTGCTCTAAACGAAATGTTGAAAAAGAAGAAAAAGGATTGGAAACAGATAATACAAATGCTAATAATCCAAATGCTTCGGGTAAATACAAACGTGTAAGAATAGGCGAAAAAGCTAATGTAATAGCATGAGCAAGTACAGTTGCCGAAAATATTTTGGCAAGGTTATGAAAGAGATTATTCTTTTTAAACAAGCTCACGATTTAAATTTATAGATTAAATATTTACTGCCATCATTAAATACTAAATCGGCTTCCTTTTCTAAAAATGCGGTGAATTGAGGATTATAATTATTTAATTGAATGGTAGTAAAAAAATACTTGCAGTTTAATTCTTCAAGAATAAATTTCTTTAATTCTTCTGAAGTAGCTTTTGAAGAAAAATTTTGCTCACCATTGGGAGTATAAACAACATCTTGCCCTGTCCAACAAAATAAACCTTTTCGATTCGTGTAATAAAAGTATTCCGGTAAATTATTTACTAATACATTTTCATTTTCGGGAATATGATTTTTGATATATGTTAAATAATCCATCTGTTTAGAATTTTCAGATGATTGTTTTGCATTACTATTAAATAGTAAATAAAAGCGGTCTTTATAACGAGGCCAATAATCGATTGCTGTAAAGTATAAAGTATTAAACAAGCTTAATGCAATTAATAGATAAAAAAGTTTCTTTTGGTTGCTTTCATCAAAAACTTCTTTTATTAAAAAAACCATTGAAATAATGCTTATAGGAACCAATGTAAACTGATAACGACCATTGATATAACCCTTAACAGCAATAAGCAAGAAAAGTAAAACATAAAATGCTATAAAATATTTTACCTGTATGTTTGACTTCACTTTGTTCCATGCAATTATTATAAAAACAGGCAGTAACCAGATAATATTTCCATTACTTTTAAAGCCAAAGAAAACTCCCAGATAGCCATTCAACCATAATTTAAGTGGAGTGTCTATACCTCTATTTTCAGCATCACTTAAAGGTAAACCGGTATATGATGTTGTAACAACAAAATAAATAAAAGAAATAACAAGCACTGAAAACAGCGCTAATACATTTACTTTACAATTTTGATTTACTTTAAAATCCACCCTGTACCAATTAATATATCTAAAATATAATGTATCCAACCAAATAAAACTAAAGCAATCACACTATAAATAGCATGAATATACTTTTTATCAGTTTTTTGAAAAATTGCATAAGCCATCAATATTACTATGGCTATTGCAGATGCAATAGCACCAATAGAATGAACGGTACTTTGTAAACCGGCAATTACAGAAAAGAGTAGTATATTTTTTATAGAATTATTTTTTAGAGCTTTAATAAACGAAGCAGCAAATGCTAAAAACAAATACTGGCGAAGCATTTCTAAATGAAATTGTAAGGCATTAAAAATAAATCCTGTAGTAAATAATAAAACTAATACAGCCCAAAAAGCGTATTTTTTTCCAACTATTTTTACCTCTTCATACACCAAGCCTAATAATAGTGTTGCGTAAAAAGGATTAATAAACTTGAATAAAATTATACTATCCGAACCTATCAATTGGTTAAACATTAATTCCCAAGTATAGATAAGCGGGAAAGCAAATCCATGTAATCCTACATAATAAAAGCCATTTTCAGCATGAAAAGGATAGGATGTATAATAAACTGAACGTGTATTAAAAAAATGCCGGCCTTGTAAGGCATATTCTAAGGTATCATGTTCAGATACAGGTTTAGCCTGTGCATATATATAAGAAATTACTATTGAAAAAATTAGAATACCAAGGTAAGAAAGACTTGAGTTTGGTAATTGCAATTTCTTTTTGTTCTTTTCGGGAATAAATAAAAACAATAAGCTAATAAACAATAAGGGGGCTAATACATAAAATAAAATTGGCAAACCCGGTAAGAGTAAAAGCAAATAATAAAATATCAATAAATTAAAAACCGGCACAAAACCAATACTGTAAACTATTGCTTTAGCAGGATTATGTTCTTCTTTAAATACAAATGCAAATAAATAATATCCCGGTATTAAGGGAATTATAAAAAACAATAAAAACTTTAATAGAAAAGACATTAACACAACACGAAGATAAAGCTAATTCAATAATTCTTTATCAAAATACATACTTACATATTTTAATATTTGACAAATTAAAGTAGGTTTGAAAAAAAATAGCGTTTAAATGCTTTTTAACTCTATTGAATACTTCTTTTTTCTACCCTTGGTATGCTTATTTTATTTCTTGCTGCCAATTAAAGGTCGTTGGGTATTTTTGCTTGTTTCCAGCTATTTTTTTTATGGTTATTGGAAACCAGAATACATTATACTTATAATATTCTCAACAATAATTGACTATTCGGCCGCATTAAAAATTGAACATTCCAAAGATTTTTTGTGGCGAAAAACATGGCTAATAATTAGTTTGTGTTCTAATCTTGGCTTACTATTTACATTTAAGTATTTTAATTTTTTCAATACTGTAATAGCAGATACCTTTAATTTATTCAATCATTCATATACCCCACCTATTGTTGAATTGCTGTTACCCGTAGGGATTTCTTTTTATACTTTTCAAACGCTTTCTTATACAATAGATGTTTATAAAGGAGAACTTAAAGCCGAAACAAACTTTATAAAATTTGCGCTATTTGTTTCTTTTTTTCCTCAATTAGTAGCAGGGCCTATTGAAAGAGCCAAACACTTATTACCACAATTTGATAAAACATTTGCATTTAACCCCGAAAGAACGGTAGATGGATTAGTCTTAATTTTTTGGGGCTTGTTTAAAAAAGTAGTTATTGCCGATTCATTAGCTCTTATTACCAATCAATTTTTTAATAATCCGGAAGATAGTAGCAGCTTAGATTTAATAAAAGCGGCTTATGCATTTACTTTTCAAATTTATTGCGACTTTTCAGGATATTCTGATATTGCTATTGGTTCTGCGAGAATTTTGGGCTATGATATAATGGAGAATTTTAATTCGCCTTATCTTGCCAAATCAATTTCAGATTTTTGGAGCAGATGGCATATATCGCTTTCAACATGGTTTAGAGATTATGTTTACATTCCTTTAGGAGGTAACCGAAAGGGAAAACTTAAACAAAACAGAAATATTTTTATTGTTTTCTTTTTAAGCGGATTGTGGCATGGAGCCAACTATACATACATCGTTTGGGGACTTTATCATGGAACTTTGCTTTTATTAGAAAATTTATTTCAAGAAATTAAAAAACGAATTTCATTCAATCACAAAATTGCACTTTTAGATAATTTAGAAACATTCTTTTCTACAATTTTTACATTTCATTTAGTAGTTATCGGTTGGATATTTTTTAGAGCATCTGATTTAAAAAAAGCATGGTTAATTTTATATAAGTGCTATTTTGCTTTTTCTGAAATAATACAAAACGGCATTTTAAAGCTTTCTGTACTGGGCGTAAAATGGTTCTTTTTTACTTCTTATCACCCTGAAACATTACAAGTAAGAAATGTTATCCCATACTTTATTATTCTTATGCTCATTACAGAGCGATACTATAAAAAAGTAAGTATTCAAAAATTTTACTATATTAAAGTCTTGATGATTGCTATTTTATCGGTATTAATGTTTGTATTTGGAAATACCGGAGGTGAACAATTTATTTATTTTCAGTTTTAATGATGCTAAAGCGCTCGCTGATATATTTAAGCATATTGATAATTAGCTTTGTAATATTTTACTCGACTACTTATTACTGGCTAACGCATACCCATAATAAATTAGGAAGACCAATTATTACGGAATGGCAAAAAGAATTACTTTTTCACAGGTTTCCAAGTGAAATTACTTTTAAAACAATAGATACTTTAAATCAGGTAGATTTTTTAATAATAGGCTCTTCGCATGCCTATAGAAATTTTAATCCTTCCATTTTTGAGCAAAATGGTTTTACCTGTTTTAATATTGGAAGCAGTTCTCAAACACCATCAATTTCATATGCCCTGCTTGAACAATATATTTCAAAATGCAAAAATGTTATTTATGAGGTTTATCCGGTAACACTTGCTATTGATGGAACAGAAGCCTTTTATATTTTAAACAATGATTTGGAAAACTTTTCCATCCTCAGTAAAATGGCATTTTATATCAACAATTTCAGAACATATAATTTATTAAGCATTCATGATTGGTTAAAAGCATCTATTCAAAATTTACCGCTTGATACTACCAATTTTTATAAAGGATATATTGCTACATATGATTCTGTAAAGCCTAATACAACATACGATTCAATAATTTTAAATAAAAAAAATATTGATGTTCAAACAAATTACATTGAAAAAGCCATTTTACTATGTAAAAAATACAATGTATCAATTACCTTGGTATACGCCCCAATACCTTCTAAATTAAAAATTGAAAATGAGAATTATGCCATTTATAAATTAAATAAATTGGCAAAGAAGCATCAAGTTGAATTTTTAAATTGGGGGCGTAATCATAATTTAAATGATGCACAGCATTTTTTTGATGATGACCATTTAAATGCTTCCGGAGTAGCATTATTTAACAAACATTTACTAAGTAAAATAACAAAAGCCGATGAGTAAAATTCATCGGCTTTTTATCACTTTAAAATACATTAAGTTTATTTAGCTATTCCAACAGCTCTGGTTTCACGAATTACGGTTACTTTAATTTGACCCGGATAAGTCATTTCTGTTTGAATTCTTTGCGAAATTTCGTAAGCCAGCGTTTCGGCATCTTTATCGCTTACTTTTTCGCTTTCTACAATTACACGTAATTCTCTACCCGCCTGAATGGCATAAGTTTTATTCACACCCGGATAAGACAATGCTAAATTTTCTAAATCTTTTAAACGTTGTATGTAGGCTTCAGCCACTTCACGTCTTGCGCCCGGTCTTGCTCCTGATATAGCATCACACACCTGCACAATTGGAGCATACAAGGTATTCATTTCTATTTCATCGTGGTGAGCACCAATAGCATTACATACCTCAGGTTTCTCTTTGTATTTTTCAGCCATTTTCATTCCCAAAATAGCGTGAGGTAATTCAGGTTCATCATCCGGCACTTTTCCAATATCATGTAATAAACCGGCACGTTTAGCAATTTTTGGATTTAAGCCTAATTCACTCGCCATGATAGCACATAAATTGGCAACTTCACGTGAGTGCTGTAATAGGTTTTGTCCGTATGATGAACGGTATTTCATACGTCCCACCATTCTAATTAATTCAGGATGTAATCCATGAATTCCTAAATCAATACAGGTACGTTTTCCGGTTTCAATAATCTCATCTTCCAGCATTTTACGGGTTTTCTCAACTACCTCTTCAATACGCGCAGGGTGAATACGACCGTCAGAAACTAACTGATGTAACGATAATCTTGCAATTTCACGTCTAATCGGGTCGAAACATGATAAAATTATTGCTTCGGGAGTATCATCTACAATAATTTCAACTCCTGTTGCAGCTTCCAATGCTCTGATATTTCTTCCTTCTCGACCAATAATTCTACCCTTTATCTCATCGCTTTCGATGTTGAATACAGTAACAGAATTTTCAATAGCATGCTCAGTAGCAACGCGTTGAATGGTTTGAAGAACAATTTTTTTGGCTTCTTTATTAGCCGTCATTTTGGCCTCCTCCATGGTATCACGAATATATGCCATGGCTTCCGTTTTTGCTTCAGCTTTAACTTGCTCTACCAATTGCGCCTTAGCTTCTTCAACTGAAAGTCCGGAAATAACTTCTAATTGTTGAATCTGTTTTTTGCGTACCTTTTCAATTTCTTCGTTTTTCTTATTTACCGCTTCTAATTGAGCCGTAAAATTTTCCCGTAATTGGTTTACTTCGTTTTCTTTTCTTTTTAATTCTTCCAGCTTCTGATTTACAACTGTTTCTTTTTGCTTTAATTTGTTCTCCGCATTAATTAAAGCCTGATTTTTTTCATTAATATATTTTTCGTGTTCGGCTTTAAGTTGAAGAAATTTTTCTTTGGCCTGTAAAATTTTATCCTTTTTAATAACCTCTGCTTCAGCTTCGGCTTCTTTAATAATGGCTTTTGCTTTTTCTTCTGTGGCTTTTTTAAGAATAGTCAGGCCAATTCCTATTCCGACACCGATTGCAACAAGCGCCACTGTAATCAAAATTACGTAATCCATTGTTTATCAGTTTATAAATAATTAAACATAAACTGATGATTGAAGCGCTAAGTATGTGAAGAGTTTTTATGATTTTGCCAAACAAGCATCGAGTAAGTTATTTAACTCCATTAGCTGTGCTTCGGCAGAATGATTAAATAATGTTGCTTTTTCTTCCGATTCTAAAGCTTGGGCTGCAAACTGCAATGCACTCATTGCCAACAAATCTTGTTTGTCGCGAACAGAATATGTCATTTCATATTCCCGTATTTTTTCATCAATCATACGGGCTGATTTTCTAATTCGTTCCTCATCTTCGTGCTTAACCGTTATTGGATAAACACGACCAGCAATTGCAACTTTTATGGAAATTTCTCCCATTTATTGGAGTTATGCTTGTTTAACTTACCTTTACCTGTTTAGCAAGGCCACACACTTATCAATTTCTTTCACCAGTTCATTTATCTTTAACTTTATACCCGAAATATTTTCGTCAGCATTTCCGTTTAAAGATTTTGCAAGTTTAAGAATTTTATTTCGTTCTTCTAAATCTTTTATGATTTCGTTTTGTTGTTCTATTTTTAATTTAAGTTCAGCCAACTGAAATTCAAGCTCATTATTTCTTATTAGCAGCTGTTGATATTTTTCTGACAGCAATTTTGTTTTTTCAAGCAATTGTTTAATCAAATCTTGCATATTACTTAATAACAAGCATTTATAAATTTATGCGAATCTAATACTTTAAATTTATATATACAAGAAACAAACATGTTTTCAACAATTCTTTAACAAACTTACTTAGCCATATTTTATCCATTATTTTTGCCATTGTTAAAATTATGCGTCATTCTGTTTTATATTTTTTTACCTTCTTTATTCTGATACCCATTGAGCTTTCGGCTCAAACTATTGAAAAAGGATATTTTCGTTCGCCTGTTGATTTTCCAATAGGAATAGCCGGAAATTTTTGCGAACTGCGAAATAATCATTTTCACATGGGGATTGACATTAAAACTCAAGGAGTTGAAGGGAAAAATATGTATGCCGTTGCTGATGGTTATGTTTCTCGCATAAAAGTATCATCAACCGGCTATGGTAAGGCTTTATACATCACACATCCAAATGGTTATGTTTCAGTTTACGCTCATTTAAAAACCTTTTCTCCTAAAATTGAGAAATATGTAAAAGAGGCTCAATACCTAAATCAAAAATTTGAAATTGAGCTTTTCCCTGATAGCAGTGTATTAAGTGTTAAAAAAGGGGAAATAATTGCTCTTTCCGGCAATTCGGGAAGCTCTGCAGCACCTCATCTTCATTTTGAAATAAGAGAAGAAAAAACTGAAATACCAGTTAATCCGTTGCTATGGGGTTTTGAAGTTCAAGATAACATTGCACCTATATTTAAAGACATTACGATTTATCCTCTTGGAGAAAGCGGTGAAGTTAATTTTGGGAAAATTCCGGTTCGATATCCCCTTGTAAAACAAAATGGTATATATAAAATAGCTTCTTCTAAACCATTACATGTACATGGTGAAATTGGCTTTGGAATTGATGCAATTGACCAAATGAACGGACATGGTAATCATCTTGGTTTACATAGTATTCAATTAAAAATTGATGATAAAATTATCTATCAAATTGAATTTGATAAATTACCATTTGACGACACCCGTTATATAAATGCACTTATAGATTACCCTCAATACAAAGAGAATAAAAAAATGATACATCGCTGCTATGTATTGCCGGGAAATAAGCTTAATAATTACCGTATTCTTGAAAATCAAGGAATTTATAAATTCAGAAACGATAATGAGCACTTAGTAACTATAATTATTAACGATTTATATGGTAATTCATCAACTGCACAATTAACCGTAAAAAGCCATTCCATGCCGGTTGCCAAAACCACCAAAGACAAGATAAGTGTTAAACCCTCTTCTATTTTTCGATATGATATTAACAATATATTTAAGAATGAATGGGTGCAAATGGAATTACCTCTTGGGGTTTTGTATGAAGATGTAGCTTTTGAATTTTCAATTGGCGATACCTTGCGAAAAAACCTTAGTCCAATTTATCAATTGCATTACGATAAAGTTCCTTTACATAAAAATATTACCATAAAAATAAAAGCTCCGATTATTGATAGCACTTTGTATAGCAAAGTAATGCTAATGCACTATGACGATAAAGGAAATAGTTCTGCTGCAGGTGGTACCTGGCAAAATGGATATGTTATTTCACAAGTAAAACGTTTCGGTGGATATGCCATAACTGTTGATACGGTTCCACCGGTAATTACGCCAATAAATATTCCTGCAACCGGAGTAATAAGTACTTTGCGCGAAATTAAATTTAAGATTGGTGATGGACTTTCAGGTATTGGCAATTATAATGCCTTTGTTAATGGTGAATGGATATGTATGGAATTTGACGCTAAAAGTGGATTACTAACCTACGATTTTCATAAACCTTTACCTAAAGGAAAATTGGATTTTGTATTAGTGGTAGAAGATACAAGAGGAAATACAACTCGCTATCAAAAAAATCTGGTTCGATAAAACAATAAATTCCTTTTACGCTTGTTTTTAGTTATTTTTGAAGACTAATATTATTGTAAATGCGCTACATACTTATTTTTCTTTCTATTTTTAGTTTTAGCTTTACAAATGCACAAAATGCAAAACGAACTCCCATTCAATTTTCGGGTGTAATTGTAGATGGTGATAGCCTTGCTCCTATTCCCTTTACTACCATTATAGTTAGAGGAAGCAATAGAGGTACCATTGCTGATTATTACGGTTATTTTTCTTTTGTTGCTCAAAATGGCGATACCATCGATTTTTCATCGGTAGGTTATAAATCGGCATATTTTGTCATCCCTGATTCATTAGAAGAGAATAGATATTCCTTAATTCAAATGTTGTTTACCGATACCATTTTATTAAGAGAAACCGTAATTTATCCATGGCCTACCAAAGAGCAATTCCGCGAAGCATTTTTAAATCTAAATGTTCCTGATGATGACTTTCAACGAGCTATGAAAAACTTAGCCATTGCTGATATGCGCGAAAGAGCTAATGCTACTCCAAACGATGGAAGCATGGCCTACAAGCAAACTATGAATCAATATCAAAGTCGGCTATATAGTGCAGGACAAGCACCAACCATTAGTTTATTAAATCCGGTAGCTTGGGCTAAATTTGTACAAGCATGGCGTGCCGGTGAATTAAGCCGTAAAAAGCAATAATTTCTTAGATGCGATTTTTTCAATTTAGTTTTTGTATTGTCTTACTTTTTTTATCGCTGGGAGGAAATTCGCAGGTTAAAAGTACCGCTCGTATAGAAGGGAAAATTACCGAGCCAGATGGCAGCGCAATAGAAGCTGCTTCGGTATCTATTTTTGGCACATCAACAGGAACCAGCACAAATCGTTTTGGTGAATTTTCGTTAGAAGTTCCGGCAGGTAAAGAAATAACTATTGTTGCATCTTTTGTAGGATACAGCAAAGAAAAAATGGTATTAAAGCTAAATTCAGGCGAAGTAAAAAAAATCAACTTTACATTAAAGCAAACTTCAACTTCAATTGGTCAAGTAACCATAGAAGATGAAATGACGCGCAGTCGCCCATTGCAACGTATCGACCCTAAAATAATTACTGCACTACCCAGTGCTACCGGTGGCGTGGAAGCTATCTTAAAAACCTTACCCGGTGTAAGTTCCAATAATGAATTGACTTCGCAATATTCGGTAAGAGGTGGAAATTTTGATGAAAATTTGGTGTATGTAAACGATATAGAAATTTTTCGCCCTTTATTGATTCGTGCCGGACAGCAAGAAGGATTAAGCTTTGTAAACAGCGATATGGTTTCGGGAATTTTGTTTTCATCCGGTGGCTTTGATGCCAAGTATGGCGATAAAATGTCGTCTGTGCTCGATATTCAATATCGAAAACCTATGGAATTCAGCAGTACTGCTTCTGCCAGTTTATTGGGCGGGTCGGTGCATGTTGAGGGCTTAACCAAAAATTACCGCCTTACCTATCAGCTGGGAGTTAGACATAAAGCCAATCAATACCTTTTAAACTCGCTGGAAACCTCAGGTGATTATCGCCCTAATTTTACCGATGTTCAAACATTTATTACATACGATGTAAACGATAAATGGGAACTAAATTTCTTAGGCAATGTTTCCAGAAATACCTATCGCTTTATTCCTAAAAACAGAGAAACCGAATTTGGGCATGTAAATGAAGCGTTGCGCCTTACGGTTTATTTTGATGGAGAAGAAAAAGACCGCTTTAATACCATGATGGGTGCTGTATCTGCCATTAATAAAGTACGACCGGGACTAACTTTAAAATATATTGCTTCCGCTTTTCAATCGAACGAAAGCGAAGGATTTGACATACAAGGTCAATATTGGTTAGATGAGCTGGAAAAAGACATCAGCAAAGATGATTTTGGTGAAGTAAAATTTAACCGTGGTGTAGGAACATTTTTACAGCATGCCCGAAATCAGCTTCAGGCAAATGTTTTCAGCATGGAGCATAAAGGATATTTAGATAAAGAAAATAAATTTTTACAATGGGGTGCGCGCTATCAGCATGAAATAATTGATGATAAATTAAGCGAATGGACCATGATTGACTCTGCCGATTATTCCATTCCACAGTATCCATCAAATATGATTTTACTGCAAAATGTAGTAAAAGCAAAAATTGCATTGCAAAGCAATCGCTACACAGCGTACGCACAAAACACATGGGAATTAGGCGATTCAACTCAATATAATTTTACTTTAGGACTAAGAGCTAATTATTGGGATTTAAATAATCAATTTCTCGTGAGCCCGCGCGCTACTTTTTCAATTATTCCCAACTGGGAGCGAGATGTTTTGTTTCGCTTTTCTACCGGATACTATTATCAGCCGCCATTTTACCGCGAACTGCGTAATTTTCAGGGAGAAGTTAACCCTAACTTAAAAGCACAGCGCTCTATCCATTTTGTGCTGGGTAGCGATTATAATTTTTACGCCTGGGGAAGACCGTTTAAATTTATTACTGAGTTATATTATAAAAAGTTGGATAATCTGGTTCCTTACGAATACGACAATGTGCGCATACGTTACTATGCACAAAACAATGCCATTGGTTATGTAATAGGTTCTGATTTTAAAGTAAATGGCGAATTTGTAAAAGGCGTAGAATCATGGTTTAGCTTATCGATTATGCAAGCCAAAGAGAATTTAACCAACGATTCGTACACGCTCTATTACAATTCTGATGGCGAAGTAATACGCCCCGGATATACAACAAATAATACCATTGTAGATAGCACCACCTTTTTTCCGGGATATATCCCCCGCCCTACCGACCAACGTGTAACAGCAGGTATTTTCTTTCAGGATTATATTCCAAAACTTCCTGATTTTAAAATGCACTTAGGATTATATTTTGGAACAGGATATCCATTTGGTCCACCAACCAACGACCGCTTTAGAGATACACTTCGAATGCCATTTTATCGTAGAGTTGATATAGGATTTTCATATCATGTATTAGGTGAAGAAAAAGCAAAAAAACAAAAGCGCGAATACAAGCATTTTAACAGCCTTTGGATTAGTGCAGAAGTATTTAACTTATTGGGAGTAAACAATACTGTTTCGTATTTGTGGATAAAAGATATTTACAATAACCAGTATGCCGTGCCCAACTATCTAACAGGGCGTCTTATAAACGTAAAAGTAATTGCGAAATTTAAATAGAATTTTTTATGAAAGCAGAAGGAAAAACAGTAGAAGAAATATTGGCTAATGTACCGGCAGAGAGAGCAGCAGCATTTAATAAACTACACCAAGTAATTGTAAAAAATCTGCCAAAAGGTTTTGAACCAGCTATTAGCTATGGAGGATTGGGCTATGTAGTACCACATAGTATTTATCCTGCCGGATATCATTGTAAACCAAGTGAACCCCTTCCCTTTGCCGGAATTGCTTCGCAAAAAAACTCTATTAATTTTTACCATATGGGTATTTATGCAAATCCGGAATTAATGGAATGGTTTGTAAGTGAATACCCTAAACACAGCAAACAAAAACTGGATATGGGAAAAAGCTGTGTACGTTTTAAAAAAACTGAGGATATCCCCTACCAGCTTATTGGAGAACTCATGAAAAAAATGAGTGTAAATGATTGGATTGCGCTTTATGAATCGAAGTTGAAAAAGTAAACCATAAACTTAACTTCTTTTTACATCCTCATAAATTTAGAGGATTAAATAAATTTTAACTCTTTTACATTCTTCTAATGCTTAATTTAGGCATCTTACTAATAGTGTATGAAAAAAATCAGTGTTATAACGCTGTTATTATTGGTTAACTATAGTTATACGCAACCATTCGATTTAGGCAGCTGGAATATTTTAAATGTGCGTTATAAATTAGATTCAAAGTGGGATGCCAATGCAGAAGCTCAGTTGCGTTCGCTAAAATTTTACGATCATTTTCATTATTACGAATATAAAGGCTGGATTAGCTATCGTTTTCACGATAATGCAGCTGCCGCATTAGGAGCAGGTAGCTATCAGACTTATGCAGAAGGCGGAGATTTTGTTACCCCTAAAAACAATGATGAATTTCGCTTATGGCCTCAGCTCATCTTTTTTGAAAATATTGGCAAACTGCGTATTGAGCATCGTTACCGTTCAGAATTTCGATTTACCAGCAATGGCTATCGCAATCGTTTTCGTTTTCGAATTGGCCTCTCCTATCCTTTTGGGAAAACACGTGATTCTTTTCAGCCTTTTCAGGTTGGGTTTAGTAATGAGCTTTTTTTTACCGACCGTGAACCTTATTTTGAGCGTAATCGTGTAGCATTTAATTTTAATTACAAACCTGTTAAAAATATCAGCTTAATGCTGGGTTATCTGCACCAGTTTGATTACCGCATAAACGATGAAACTGGTAGATATTTTTTACAAGTGGGCATTTTCTATGAAATACATCGCAAAACTTCGAAAGATAAATTTGAGATAAATCTTCAGGAAAATTGATAGTTAGTGATTTGATGAAGAGTAAATAGTCAGTAGCCATTAGCCATTAGTTGATTTGATAATGAGATAATGTGTAAATGAAATAATAAAATCATTAATGTTTTTTTAGAATTTAGTGCTTAGAATTTAGAATTTTCTAATCTGAAATCTGCAATTTTTGAATTCAATAAAACAACCAATCTCTATTAATTTCAATAACCAATACTAAACAATTCTTCTTCGTTTATACCAAGCAAATATCAATATTGGAAGTAAAAACAAATCAGCAATAACTGCAAAAAGCAAGGTAAGACTTATTAATAATCCAACTAAGAATGTGCCTTCAAAACTGGAAAGAATTAAGGATAAAAAGCCACCGCATAAAATAATTGAAGTAATTATTATGGCTTTTCCGGTTGATAAAAATGTACGTTTTACAGCATACACCAAACTTTTGCCTTTATCGAGTTCGAGTTTTAGTTTGCTTAAAAAATGTATGGTATCATCTACTGCAATACCAAAAGCAATGGTAAAAATAATTCCGGTCGAAATTTTAAGATAAATACCTGCAAATCCTATTATTCCTGCTATAAATACCAATGGAATTAAATTAGGAATTAAAGCAATTAACACCATTACATAAGAGCGATAAAAAATAGCCGTTAAAAGCGCAATTATTAAAAAAGCGATGGACAATCCACCTACCAGATTTCTTGCCAAATAAGCATTATTTTTATCAATTAGATGAGCACTTCCGGTTAATTGAGCAGTAATTATTTTTTGATTGATATTTTCAGCTATAAATTTTTCGAGCGCTTGATTTTTTTTGGCAACATTTTTACTTCCCATATCATGCATCTTACCTGTAATGCGAGCTTCTGTATTATCAGCTGAAATAAGTGACGCAAACTCTTTACGTTTCTTGAATTTTTGAATAAAAGCCATCACCCGCTCCATTTCTTCATTACTTTCAGGTAATTTATAATAGGCTTCTCCTCCTCCATTTAAAGCTTTGTAAATGGTTTTTACCAGTGTAACAGGTGAAACTATAAAGCCTGTTCCATATTCAGTTTCCAAAAAAAATTGTATTTTTTCAATTTCTTTTAATGCCTCCAGCGATAATAGAGATTGTGAGCTATCACTTGATTTTAGATACAATTCAAAAGGTCGAACTCCAGAAAAATTTTCTTCGAAATACACAAAGTCTTTTTTTAGCGGATCGCTATCTCTTAAATCTTCCAATATATAATTATTGATTTCAATTTTTGAAATGCCAATAAATGCGATAATAACAAGCAATACAAAAGTGCTTACAATCTTTTTTTGATTGCGAATAATCCAAACAAAAAGTCCTCTTAAAATTTTATTCCAGTAAACACTATGTATGCTTTTTTCTGCAACACGAGGAGTTTTTAAATACAATAAAATTGATGGAAGCAAAGTAAAAGCAACCACAAATGCAAAGAAAACACCCGCTGCCATATACCAACCAAACTGTTGTACCGGTTTAATTTTTATAGTGATGAGCGTTATAAAACCAACAGCTGTAGTAAAGGAAGTAAAAAAAGTAGCCAGCCCCACTTCTTTAATAGTAATGTTTAATGCATCACGCTTATTTCTTCCAATACGCAACTCTTCTACATAACGTGTAATGATATGCACCACATCGCTCATACCAACAACAAACATGATGGTAGGCATCAAGGTCATTAACAAATCAATTGGTTGATTGGTAATACTCATAAAGCCCAACAACCACAATACAGAAATAAATACCACCACCAGCGGAATAAGTATAGCCCACAGCGCTTTAAATGCTACATACAGAAAAATAATAATGAGTACAATGGCAATGGATATAAATACCATGAGTTCCCATTGCATTTTATCAATATAAACTTTTTGAGCAATTACTTTTCCTGCAATATGAGTTTCATCGAACTGAAACTGTGTAACTGTTTTTTTAACGCTTTCTGCAATGATATCCGATTTTTCTTTAGAGGGATTGTATGCAGTTTTTAAAAGTATGGTTACTGCTTTACCTTGAGGAGAGAAAAAGGTTCCAACCAATTCTTTGTTGGAATAAACTTTTGCTGAATCGTCTCCATATCGTTCTTCTTCATCAGGATGTAAATAAGGAACTTCTACCGGACCAAGCGGACCAACAATTATCTGTTTTAAATTTACAGGCGAAGTAACATTTTCAATATAGGGTATTTCTCTTAAAGAATCAGTAAGCTGAACTATTTTTTGTAAAAAATCTTTTTGAAAAATTCCAGCATTGTTTTTTAAACCGATAAGTACATAATCATTGTCATTATCAAATTTTTCGCGGTATTGAAGAAAAAACTCCAACTCCGGATCGCCCTTTGGAAAGTAGTTTTCAAAATTGTAATCAAAGCCTAAGCGAGAAGCTAAGAATACGCATACTACACTAATTAGTGTTATACCAATAATAATATGTTTTGACCAGCGTAGCAATTAACGATACATTAAGGTATAAACAACTTTACGAAATAATCTGCCCGGTAAAATTTTTCGTAAAAACAAAAAGGGTACTGCCCCCCCGCCCACAGGATAGCGCAAACGATAATTATCCGAAACAGCTGCAGCATAGATTTCTTTGGCAACCACAATAGCTTTAGAACCACTGATGCCGGATGATGTGTCCATCATTTTTTTTACTTTTCTAAAAAATATTTCATACTCCTTTACATCATCTTTCTTAGCCAAAATCATTGAGCGTTCATAAAAATCGGTATAAATAATTCCGGGCTCTATCAATTTTATTTTAATATTAAATGGCCTTAACTCATATTGTAATGATTCTGAAAAACCTTCTACTGCAAACTTAGTAGCATGATATACGCTGAACAATGGTAAGGCTAATTTGCCTGCAATAGAACTTACATTAATAATACATCCGGATTTCTGATGACGCATGTGTGGCAAAACTTCCTTAGTCAGTTGCATTAAGCCAAATACATTGGTATCAAACTGACGCTTTAAATCTTCTTCCGAAATGCCTTCAAAAATTCCTGTTACAGAAAAACCTGCATTATTTACCAATACATCTATTTTTCCAAACTTTTGAATAACCTTTTCTACTGCTTGTTGAATAGATTGTTTACTGGTAACATCTAACTGAAATAAATGAATATTAGGATATTTTTGTAGTTCCGTTTCCTTATCCGGATTACGCATGGTAGCAGCAACCTGCCAGCCCTTTTGAGCAAAATACAATGCGGTTTCTCTTCCAATTCCGGTAGATGAACCGGTAATTAATACAATCTTATTCATTGATGGGTTCGTAAAAAGTAGAATTATTTATCTCCATAAAACGCTCAGGATGGGCTATTTGTTTAAAACCAAACTGAGCATATAGTCCATGAGCATCCAGTGTGGCTAACATAAAGCGCCTTAGTTCTTGTAAATGCGGGTGAGAAAGAATGTATTGCATTAAATGTTTTGAAATACCTTTTCCTCTTTCGCTTTTAATTACAAATACATCAGAAAGATAGGCAAATGTAAATCTATCTGTAATTACACGTGCAAAAGCAACTTGTTGATTGTTTTTATTGAACACAGAAAATGCTATACAATGTTCAATGCTTTTAGCAACTTCTTTTTCGGTATAATTTCTAATCCAATAGGTTTTGTTTAATTCAGAAGCAACCAGTTTTAAATCAACCTTTTGTTTTTGGCAGGTGTAATGGTAATTATCAATTACTTTATCAGCAAGAGGTTCTGTCATTTGGTAATATTTAAAGGCTAAAAATACAGATAATTCAGGCAACAAAAAACGCCTCCTGATGGGAGGCGTTTTAAAGCGTTATAGCTATCTACTATTTGATTTCAAATAATGTATCTTTTAGTTTTTTATTTACTTCTATTGTTTTTGCTTTCAACTTAAATGATTGCGGTCCTGCTGTCTGATTAATTTCGTGCGGGAATTTAACTCCTTTCACATCTTTGTAATCAGCATAGTCGGTTGTTTGAGTAATAGGTCCCTGAGGCGAATCAGATGTTCTTACCGAACGTAATTTCAAACCTGATTTTACATCAAAATATTCGGTTGATTTACTGCCTTTAGGGTTGGTAATTTCTAACACATAGGCATCTTTGCCATCTATTGCATCAACACCTTTTAAATTAATTTTAAATCCTAATTTTTCATATTGTGTTTCTGGAAACATAATGGCTTGATATTGTAATTCTTCCAAGTCTTCGCCTTGTAAATCTTGAGTTCCCTGCATTCCACTGGCACGTCCTTTAACACCATCGTAAACCATTTTTTGGAAAATCATTTCACCCATTCCTATCTGCATCATGTATTTATTAGGGGCTTTTTGATAGGATTTCATTTCTATACTCATACCTTGTATCGTTGCATTATAAACCATACTTAAATCTTTAATTTTAGAAATAGATTTTTGTCCTCCAATTGCTTCAATATAGTTGTTAACCACAGTTTGAGAGGAAATTCCCTTTGGCGCAGGTTTTATATCACTTACCGGATTGGCATATATATCATACAAATCGACTTTACCATTTTTAGAAAATTTCGAAATTTTATCTTTAATTTCATCTCTATTTCCAACCACAATAATCCAACAATTTTCAGGCTGAATGTATTTCTGTGCCATTTCTTTTACATCGTCAGGAGTTACATCTGATAAGCGTTTTAAATAATTAGCATAATAATCTTTAGGTAATCCATATCGTTCTATATTAATGGCAAAGTTGGCTATTGTTTTTGGGTCTTCTAACGACATGGCGAATGTACCTGTTAAATAATTTTTAATACCTTCTACTTCCTCTTTGGTTGGAACTTCATTTCTAATTCGATTGAGCTCATTAAAAATTTCATGAATGGAACTATCAGTAACAGCATTTCTAACTTTTGCATAAGCTGTAAAACTCGAAGCTAAACGATCGGAACTTATTCTTGAATAAGAACCATAAGTCCAGCCATGAGTTTCACGTAAGTTCATAAATAATCGAGATGACATGCCTCCTCCCAGTATATTATTCATTACGCGAACTTTTATTTCATCCGGTGAACCCGGCTTAAGATTAACATAATTTGAGACATTTATAACTGATTGAACCGCACCCGTTTTGTGAACAAGAGCAATATTACGTTCTGATAATTTTGAAGGAATTGGATAATTTGTTTTTGGTACTTCTGCTCTTTTCCAAGCTAAAAAATATTTTTCAATTAGCTTTTTTGCTTCTTCCAATGTAATATCGCCTACAACTGCTAAATATGCTACATTAGGTTTCCAATAAGTATTATAAAAATTTTTGCATTTATCTAAACTAATGTTGTTTACTGTTTCTTCGGTTTCTATTTCTCCATAAGGATGATTTTTTCCAAAAACTAAAGCGCTTTGAACTTTGGCAATAATGGCATCGGGGTTATCCTTTTCAGCAGCTAAACTCGAAAGCATATTAGTTTTTATTTTTTCTAATTCTTCGTTTTTAAAATCCGGATTCATCACCACATCTGCCATAATTGCAAGTAACTTTTCTGTATGTTTTTTTAGCGAAGAAGCATTTAATCCGGTTGCGGAAGTATTTAAACTTGCCCCCATAAAATCAATTTCATTGTTTAATTGCTCTTTAGAGCGATTTAAGGTACCTGAACTCATTAATTCGCCAAAAGCATTTTGCAAACCGGCTGAATTGCCTTCTAATTCGGGATCGATGTCTAAAACCAACGAAAATGAAACGCGAGGTAATTTCGTATTTTCAACTACAAACACTTTTAATCCGTTTTCAAGTTCAAATGTTTTTGTATCACCAAGTTTAATAACAGGTGCTGCAGCAGGCTTTGGACGCACGCTTCTGTCAAATTTCTGAGCAAAAGAAATTTGTAGCGTAAAACAAAATGCAATTAGTATGGAAATATATCTTAGCATAGTTTCTGATTTTTAAAATTGGAATTAATTAGATTGCTTAGGTAAATAATGTAATACTACCCTATTTTCTTTTACAAAATATTTTTTTGCAACACGTAAAATATCTTCGCGAGTTACTTTTAAATACCGATTTATTTCGGTGTTAATTAAGTTAGCATCGCCATAATAAACTTTATAATTAGCCAATGTTTCTGCAATACCGGCTACACTCGAGTTTCTGTTAATAAAATCTGACTCTACCTGATTTTTAATTTTTTGTAACTCTTCTTCCGAAATCATTTCATTTCTAACCTTTTCAATTTCTGTATTAATTGCAGCTTCTAAATCCAAAATATTTACATTCATGTTTGCAATACTAAACATAATGGCCAAACCCGGATCTTCGGTAGGAAATGCAAAAGCTCCGGCAAATAAAGCTTTTTGTTGTTTATCGACAACTTCTTTTTGCAAACGAGAGCTTTTACCATCTGATAATAGCTTTGCTAACATGCTTACTGCATAAAAGTCATCTGTTCCTTGAGCTGGAATATGGTAAGCCATTATTACAGCCGGAAGTTGAATATTATCATACACGGTATCGCGTACTTCGGCAGTTTTTACAGGTTCAACAATTTTTGGGCGAGGTATCTCTTTCGTTCCTCTTGGAATTCCTGAAAAATATTTATCAATCCATTTTTTAGTTTGTTCAATATCAATATCACCTGCTATAGATAATGTGGCATTGTTTGGAACATAAAATGTTTTGTAAAACTCAATAAA
Organism: Bacteroidia bacterium; assembly: GCA_046299555.1. Lineage (GTDB taxonomy): Bacteria > Bacteroidota > Bacteroidia > JACCXN01 > JACCXN01 > CALKJP01. Next base: position 1,623,485 of record JBKBHS010000001.1, on the reverse strand, counting down.
TTCGCTTAATTCAGCTTTATTGATATATTCCGGAGAACCACCAGGAGTCCAACGATATGGATGCTCTTTGTATGCATGAGCAAAAATTTCGTTAAAAACTGAGCCGTAAGGAGTATTTTCATTACGCTCTTTTAATTCTTCTTTTACCACGGCACGTTGAGTTTCTACTCCTTCAATATCAATTTTAGCATGCAGCATTCGTTCTGATTCTAACCAAAGTCCTAATTCAAGCTGATTAGAAGGAAGTACTTCATAATAAAATGTCCTGTCGAAACTTGTATTAGCATTAAGTACGCCTCCATTTTGTTGAACTATTTTTGCAAACTCACCTCGACCAATATTTTCGGAGCCTTCGAACATTAAATGCTCAAAAAAATGAGCAAAACCGGTGCGTTGAGGATCTTCATTTTTGGAACCTACATGATACAAAACCGTAACAGCCACTATTGGAGTGGTATTGTCTTGATGTAAAATAACATTCAAACCGTTTTTAAGCTGATATTCAACAAACTTAATTTTGGGTTGAGCCTGGCCATATGCAACATAACTTAATGCTATGGCAGCTACAATAAATAAACTTTTTCTAATCATTGATTTTGGGAATTGTGTTATTTGTCAAATATAAATTTTATAGCCATTAATACTAATGTATTTTACATTAATGGTTAAATAACATGTTATTTGGAAAATAAAATTACTCTTTCTTCCATTTAATGGTACAACCTATTGCTTTGGTAAAGTTTTGCGATACAGGCTTACCTTCAAGTAATTCGTTCAAGGCGTTTTCCAGATATTTTGTTTTTACATTTTGTGGTTCGTTAGAATTATCATCAATAGCTCCAATGTAATCAACAATAAATTCAGTATCTTTTTTACTCACTACAAAAACGTGCGGTGTCCTTGTAGCTCCAAAGCGCTTAGCTACTTCTTGAGTTTCGTCATATAAATAGGCAAAGGGGAATTTTTTCTTTTTTGCGCGTTCTTTCATTTTGTCGAATGAATCATCGGGTTGAATTGTTGCATCATTCGGATTAATGGCTATAACCGGATATCCTTTAGGAGCATAACGTTTGTGTATATCAATTATTCTGTCTTCATAAGCGACAGAAAAGGGGCAATGATTACAGGTAAAAATAACGATTATTCCTTTGGCTTCTTTATAATCTGCCATAGACAGCATTTTTCCATCTATATTTTTCAACTTAAAATCTTCTACCTTATCGCCTACTTTATAGCCTGATTGGTTCGAAATAAATTTTAATGATAAACTGCTAAACGCAAATACTGTGGCTAAAATTAAAGTTTTCATAATTTATTGAATTATCGGTTTTATAATTTGGTTTAACTCGTCAAATGTAAATTCCCGTTCAAAAAACTGATAAAATTTTTTATTGTTATTAAAAATAACTGTTGCAGGTATTGCTCCTCCCCAAGTACTATCTACTTTATCAATCCAAATATTATAATTTGGTTCATCTAATAATACTACTTGCGATTGTATTTTACGCTTTTCTACAAACGGTTTCAACTTAGAATCATATTGTTTTATAAAATCAAGCGAAATTAAAACAACTTGCACTTTATCGTTTTTATATGTTTCCTTAATTTGTTCAAAATATGGGAGCTCATTTACACAAGGCTTACACCAAGTAGCCCAAAAATTTACTATATAAGTGGTATCGTTTTGCTTAGCTCTTAAATTCTCGTAAAAATCAAATTTAACGATAGGGATGGATTGAGCATGTACAATGATATTTAAAAAAATAAATATCAAAAAAACTAATATTCGTGCATTCATGTTTGCAAAGTAAATAACTTTGTATGTAAAACAAAGCATTTAATATATATTAACAGTTTGAAAAAATTTATTCCATATCATCTCTTAAATGGACAAAAAGCAATTGTTGTAGATGGTTATTATCATAATGGTTTAGTGCTTTCACATTGGAAAGGAGCCAATACTATAAATGAAATAAAAGACGACACCAGTGCTGCTATTGTTTTAAATGCTTTGGAAAAAAATATAAATGGGTTAGATATAGAAATTGTTTCAGCTACTCATTTTGACATTGATGGATTTATTGGAGTGTGGGCTTTGTTTAATCCAGAACTTGCTTTACAATATAAAAATACTTTGAAAGAAGTTGCCAGCATTGGCGATTTCAGAGAATTAAACATTAAGCATCCTGACACCAAACATGCCTTACAATTAGTTTGCTGGTTAAATAAAATTGAAGCGGCCAACTTTTATAAACCCTTCGGCTACCTGCGTTTAGGCTTAAATGAAATGGAAGCTTGTGCTGATAAATTTGAATATTGTTTAAAGCATTTTAGCGATGTGTTAATTAATACAGAAAAATACACTTACGACTGGGAAGAAGAATATCAAAAGGTTATAGATGATTTAGAAAAAATAAAACAGGCAAAAATCACCAAGCTGGATGATTTAAAAATCATTTTTATTGAAATTCCTGAACCACTTCATTATTATGCACTCTTTTCAGTTACAAAAGGATATGACGTAGTTATTAGTATGTATGAAAATAATCGATACGAAATTGAACATAAATATACTACTTGGGTTGATATAGTAAGCAGGCCAACGTATCCAAGATTACACCTAAAACCTTTGGCGGATAATTTGAACAAAGAAGAAAAAAGCAATAATCAATGGAGCGCTAATCATTATACCGATACAGGTGCAATGCTTAGTTTAAACAGTGCGGAATTAGATAAAGAAACTCGTTTTGAAAGTCCTTATAAACGCCCTATTATATCAAGCACAATTGATTCGGATACCTTTACAAATATTGTTATCGATTTCTTTAAACAGAACTACAAAAATTTATATCCAAAGCAAAATTGGTCATGGGCAGAAACGAAAAAAATAAATAATGAACTCTTTAATTTAATTGAAAAAGATGAGCCAGAAAGTTACTGAACAACCCTCGTTATATAACGATTTAGAAAAAATGAGTATTCACGAATTATTGGTGAATATGAATAAAGAAGACCACAAAGTTCCTCAAGCCATAGAAAAAGCGATACCACAAATAGAAAAACTTGTAAAAGTAATTGTAGAAAAAATGAAAAATGGCGGTCGACTCTTTTATATTGGAGCAGGTACCAGTGGCAGATTAGGAATTGTTGATGCATCAGAATGTCCGCCAACTTATGGTGTTCCTTATGGATTAGTAATTGGTATTATTGCAGGTGGAGATACTGCTATTCGAAAAGCAGTAGAATTTGCAGAAGACGACCGTGAACAAGGATGGAAAGATTTACAAGAACATGCAATATCTAAAGAAGATGTGGTAATAGGAATCACCGCATCTGGAACAACTCCATATGTAATTGGAGCTATTGATAAATGTAAAGAACACAATATAATAACAGGAGGCATTTCGTGCAATCCCAACAGTATATTATCACAACACTGCGATTATCCCATTGAAATTGTTGTAGGTCCTGAATTTGTTACCGGCAGCACGCGAATGAAATCGGGTACTGCACAAAAACTAGTATTGAACATGATTTCAACGTCTGTTATGATTCAATTAGGAAGGGTTAAAGGCAATCGTATGGTAGATATGCAATTAAGTAATAATAAATTGATTGACAGAGGCACCAAAATGGTGATGGAAGCATTAAATATTGGCTATGATGAAGCCAATGAATTATTAAAAAAATTCGGTAGTGTTAGAAAAGCTATTGATTCCAATAAATAAATATGCACGATATAGAACCTCATTATAGCTGGCGTCATTTATATATTGCATCAGAAGACGAACGCTCTCCCTTCTATGGCCGAGAATATAGCGAATTTGAATTTACACATGCAGTATATAATTATTTAATCCACCCCCAGTGGGACGATTTTGGTTCACAAACCCTATTTATGAAAATTTTGTATGCCGATTATAAAGAAGGTTTTGCAATTTTTGAAATGATTGGCGAATGGAATGATTGTTTAAACAATGATATTATGTTTTTAAAACGTGATATTGTTGATACCATGTTACATCATGGAATTAATAAATACATTATTATTGGAGAAAATGTATTAAATTTTCACGCATCGGATGACAGCTACTATGAAGAATGGTTTGAAGATGTAGAAGATGGATGGATTACTTTTTTAAATTTTAGGCCACATGTTATTATGGAATTTAAACAATATGGAATAGATTATTTTATAAATATGGGGGGAAAATTTGAGAACATGAACTGGAGTAGCTTATCCCCTATTCAGTTATTTCAATCTATTCAATCGGAAATAAATAAAAGATTAAATTATTATAAATAGCTTTAATAATTTTTCAAAAAAATTAATTTTGCACGTGTTTTTGAAAAAAGCCATACTCTATTTTACGCTTATAGCAACTATCAATTTATTTTTCTGTGTACCACAGCAAAATGAATTTTTTTTTAATAAAGACTTTACCATTTACAGTACAACTGAACACACTGAAAATGAAATTCAATCGGTTATTGAATTAATTTGTGAAGCAGTATTTGATACGGAAATAAATCTTCCTGTAGATGAAGAAGCTGCCATCTTTGAAAAAGATTTTTTAACCAAACGAATTAATAGAAGTTCATTTTCTTATTGTTATAATTTATCTTATTTTTCAACAAAAATCAATGTTTATAAACATCTCTCTGAAAAATCCTTTTTAAACTTCTACAATTCTAAATTTATAATTTCCTCCGGATATAGTTTTATATTTCGACTCACTCCCTTTTAGAACTATTAAGCACTTTATGTTCTAAAAACTTTTTATTCACCTTTAATTTAAACTACATTTTACATGACAAAGAGAAATTTATCCATATTTCTATTTTTAAGTTTATTACTAATCAATTGTAACAATAACACTAATAATATAGAAGAAGAAACGTTAGAAACAAGTAAAGAATATCCGGTTATTAAAGTTTTTACAAAAGATATTATCAGTAAATTAGAATATGTAGCCGATATACATGCTGTTCAAAACGTTGAAATTAGAGCAAGAGTAGAAGGATATCTCGAATCTATTTTGGTTGACGAAGGTAAATCAGTAACCAAAGGTCAATTATTATTTCAAATCAATCAAGAAGAATATCAAGCAGAATTAAACAGAGCTAAAGCCAATTTAAAAAGTGCAGAAGCCGAAAAAAGATCAGCCGAAGTTGAGTTAGAACGTGTAAAATTACTGGTTGATAAAAATGTAATAGCTAAAACCGAATTAGATTTAGCAGAATCAAAACTGGAAATTGCCAAAGCTAAAATAGAACAAGCAAAAGCCGATGAAATTGCAGCATCTGTTAAATTAGCCAATACCAATATTCGTTCACCATTCAACGGAATTATTGACCGTATCCCATATAAAATTGGAAGTTTAATTTCCGAAGGTACCTTGCTAACAACCATTTCAGATGTTGAATTTGTGAATGCATATTTTAAAGTTTCAGAAATTGAATATTTAAAATATTTTAATAATAAAAATAACGACTCTTTATTTAATGCTCGTGTTCAATTAGTATTAGCAGATGGTTCGGTATATCCATACAATGGAAAAATTGAAACCATGGAAACAGAGTTTGAAATTGGAACCGGAGCCTTAGCAGTTAGAGCAAAATTTAAAAACCCTGACAAAATATTAAAACATGGTTCTACAGGAAAAGTTGTGATAAATGAAGTAATGAAAAACGCAATTATCATTCCTCAAAAATCAACCATGGAAATACAAGATAAATATTATGTATTTCTGGTAGATAAAAATAATATGCTGATTATGAAAAGCTTTAAACCATTACAACGCTATGGCGATTTTTACATTGTGGATGAAGGATTAAAAGAAGGGGATGTAATTATTTATGAAGGAATTCAAAGTTTAAAAGAGGGTAAAGTAATTAAACCTAAAATGGTTGAAATGAATGAAATTTTAAAAGAATTAAATAAATAATTTATACCCTATTGCTATGCTCAATTTGTTTATAAATCGTCCGATACTTTCATTAGTAATTTCTTTATTAATTACACTGGTGGGGTTACTGGCTTTATTAGGTTTACCTGTAACACAATTTCCCGATATTGTACCACCATCTGTTACCGTTACTGCAAAATATACCGGAGCTAATGCAGAAGTATGTTCAAAAGCAGTTGCTACTCCTATTGAAAGAGCTATTAACGGAGTTCCCGGAATGACCTACATGTCATCTGTTTCTTCAAATAATGGTACAACAATAATTACCGTTTTCTTTCAAGTTGGAACTGATCCGGATGTAGCAGCCGTTAACGTTCAAAATCGTGTAACAACTGTATTGGATGAACTTCCGGAAGAAGTTATTAAAGCCGGTGTTCAAACAGAGAAAGAAGTAAATAGTATGTTACTGTACTTAAATCTTTACAGCGAAGATGAAAGTGCCGATGAAAAATTTGTTTACAATTTTGCCGACATTAATATTTTGCCGGAATTAAAACGTATTGATGGAGTTGGGTTTGCCGAGATTATGGGTTCGCGCGATTACTCCATGCGTGTATGGCTAAAACCTGATAAATTGGCGGCATACAATGTTTCAACAGACGAAATTATTGCTGCAATAAGAGGGCAAAATGTAGAAGCAGCACCCGGAAAAACAGGAGAAAGTTCTGACAAACGAGCTCAGGTAATGCAATATGTATTACGTTATACCGGTAAATTCTTTGAACCAGAGCAATATGAAAACATTATCATTCGTGCGAATGCTGATGGATCTTTTCTAAAACTAAAAGACTTAGCTGACATTGAATTCGATTCATTTAGTTATCACATGGATTCTAAAACAGATGGAAGACCCTCCGCTTCCATCATGTTAAAACAACGTCCGGGTTCGAATGCGAGAGAAGTTATTAATAATGTTAAGAAAAGAATGAAAGAATTGGAAGCAACAGCTTTCCCTCCAAAAATGAAATACAATGTAGCCTATGACGTATCTCGCTTTTTAGATGCATCAATTGCAGAAGTATTAAGAACACTTGTTGAAGCTTTTATATTAGTTTCTTTGGTTGTATTTATTTTCTTACAAGATTTTCGTTCTACTTTAATACCTGCACTCGCTGTTCCGGTAGCTCTTATCGGAACATTTGCTTTTATGCAAATGCTGGGTTTTTCCATCAACTTACTCACCTTGTTTGCTATGGTTTTAGCCATTGGTATTGTTGTAGATAATGCTATTGTGGTAGTTGAAGCCGTACACGCAAAAATGCACGAAAAACATATACCGGCTCTACCTGCTACCATGGAAGCCATGCGCGAAATAGGTGGAGCCATAGTGGCCATTACATTAGTAATGTCGGCTGTATTTATTCCCGTTGCATTTATGTCAGGTCCGGTTGGAATTTTTTATCGTCAATTTTCTTTAACATTAGCCATTGCCATTGTTATTTCAGGTATTAATGCCTTAACTTTAACACCTGCATTATGTGCCATTCTATTAAAACCATCTCATGGTTCTAAAATTAAATTCATCCAAAAATTCTTTGATAGTTTTAATACATATTACAACAAGTTAACAATTCGTTACAAAAATTTAGTTGAGCGATATGGTTCCAAAAAACTACTTACACTTTCAATCCTAATTTTATTCGTTTTAGGAACATGGTTAACTACCTTTATTTTACCCTCAGGATTTATCCCAACAGAAGATCAAGGTGTAATTTATGTAAATGTAACAACCCCGCCCGGCTCAACTGTTGAACGAACAGGTAAAGTATTAGACGAAATTACCCGAATAGCTAAAGAATTGGATATTGTAGAAAATATATCCTCTCTTGGCGGTTATAGTTTAATAACCGAATCTGCAGGTGCTTCGTACGGTATGGCTATGATAAATTTAAAACCATGGAACGAACGAAAAGAAAAATTAAAAGAAGTAATTGAAATTTTAGAACAAAAAACTCAACATATTAATGATGCCATTATAGAATTTTTTCCACCGCCCACAGTTCCCGGATTTGGAAATGCCAGCGGTTTTGAACTACGTTTAATTGATAAAAGCGGAAGCGCATCATTAAATCGTTTGGACGAGGTTGGAAAAGAATTTATCGAAAAAATAAAAGCACGTTCTGAAATTGAGAATGCATTCACCAGCTTTGACCCAAGTTTTCCACAATATTTAATAAAAGTAGATTATGAAATGGCGGCTAAAAAAGATATAACCGTTGATAACGCCATGAATACCTTACAAGCTTTAATAGGAAGTTATTATGCGAGCAACTTTGTTCGTTTTGGACAAATGTACAAAGTAATGGTACAAGCAGCTCCGGAATACAGAGCTAAACCTGAAGATATTTTAAACTTATATGTAAAAAACACACGAGGTGAAATGGTTCCGTTTAGCACTTTTATAAAATTAGAACGCGTTTACGGTCCTGAACAAATTACACGTTATAATATGTCAAACGCAATAATGATAAATGGTGATGCTGCTAAAGGATACAGTAGTGGTGAGGCAATTAAAGCCATAGAAGAAGTTGCAAAAGAATTACCTAGAGGTTTTATTTATGAATGGTCAGGTATGACCCGAGAAGAAATACTTTCAGGGAATCAAGCAATTTTTATTTTCATCATCTGCTTGGTGTTTGTTTATTTACTTTTAGCAGCACAATACGAAAGCTTTTTATTACCTCTTCCGGTAATTTTATCATTACCAACAGGAGTATTTGGTGCTTTTATATCGCTTGCAGCATTAGGTTTAGAAAATAACATTTATGCGCAAGTAGCGTTAGTAATGCTGATAGGCTTGCTTGGGAAAAATGCCATATTAATAGTTGAATTTGCTATTTTAAAACAAAAAGAAGGATTAAGCGTATTAGAAGCAACTATTGAAGGAGCTGCAGCACGTTTCCGCCCAATCTTAATGACCTCTTTTGCATTTATTGCAGGCTTAATTCCATTAGTAATTGCAAGTGGACCCGGTGAGTTAGGTAATCGTTCAATTGGTACATCTGCTGCTGGCGGTATGTTAATAGGTACTGTATTCGGACTATTTATCATACCCGGGCTATATTACATTTTTGCATTACTCGAAAATAAATGGCGTAAAAGCGGTAACGAACCTGAAAATCATCAAACAAGTGATAACATGAGCGAAATTGAAGCTTAACTTAATTTTTAATTTAAAAGAAAAATGAAAAACTTACATAAATCCATAGGACTTATTTTAATTATATCTATTACCTTTTCATGCGGAATTCCAAAAGAAATACAACTAAGCGAAAAAATTAATTTGCCTCAAAATTATTTTACCAATCAAAATGATACAGGAGCAATAAATTTAATTAATTGGAAAGAGTTTTTTAAAGACAAATTACTGGTAGCCTTAATTGATTCTGCATTAGTAAATAATCCTGATATGAAAATTGCTTATCAGCGATTATATTTTGCTCGTTCTAATTTTAAAGTTAATAGAAATGCCCTATTTCCTAACTTAAATGCAACAGGGAATTTAGGTTTAACGCGGTTTGGTGATTATACCATAGACGGTGTTGGAAATTTTGATACTAATTTTTCACAAAATATTAATGAAGATCAACGCATTCCAAATCCTATTCCTGATTATATGCTGGGATTAAATACCAGTTGGGAAATTGGATTTTTTGGTAAGTTGCGTAATAGAAAAAAAGCGGCTTTTTTCAAAATGCTTGCCAGCGAACAGGGCAAACATTTAATTACCACACAAATTGTTGCCGAAGTTGCACGTCAATATTATGAACTGCTATCGGTTGATACCGAAGTTGAAATTTTAAAAAACAATATTGCATTACAAGAAAAGGCTTTCGAGATAATTGAAATTCAAAAACAAAGCGGTCGAATAAATGAGCTTGCGGTTAAACAATTTCAAGCACAATTACTCCATGCAAAAACTATGGAGGCAATAAAAATTCAAGAACAAATTGCATTAGAAAATAATTTGAATTACTTATTAGGCAGATACCCGCAAAAAATTATCAGAAAAGATACTATTGAAATTAATGATCTTCCGGAACCTTTAAAAATTGGCGTTCCATCTGAATTATTAAAAAATCGTCCTGATGTTATCATGGCAGAAAAAGAGTGGTTGTCATCCAAAGCTGAATTAAAATCATCTAAAGCAGCATTTTATCCAAGCATAAACATTAATGCCAATTATGGATTAAATGCATTTAAGTCGGCTCTTTTATTTAGTACTCCTGCCTCTATTGCTTATGTTGTTGCCGGTAGTTTAACCAATCCTTTATTAAATCGTCAACAAATTATGGCTGCTTATAAATTAGCGCTAACTCAAAAAAACGAAGCTTTTTTAAATTACCAAAAAACACTTTTAAAAAGTGTTGAAGAAGTTAATACAGAACTAAATCGTTTTAAGAATTACGAAAAAGCTGCAGCGCTAAAACAAGAAGAAGTAAAAACCATGAAAGAAGCTGTTGCCATTTCAAACGAATTGTTTTTAACGGGTTTTGCAAATTATATGGAAGTATTAATGACCCGCCAAAGCCGATTGGAATCTGAGTTAGAACTTACTCAAACCAGAAAAGAATTATTTATTTCATCCATTAACTTATACAAGGCTTTAGGTGGAGGCTGGAAATAAAATTGAATATAAACTATAAAGGCATATATACTACCTTTTTAGTTTCAAAAAATTCCGAATTAAAATATTCTTTTAATTCAAAAATTTTTACTTTTTGTTTAAAAGGTTTTATCTCTTCGCTTAAATCACCACCTTTCAAATAGAGAATTCCATTGGGTAATGTATTCTTTTGTTCTTTAGTTATTTTATTTTTTACCCAATTAACAAATTCAGGAAACTGTGTAACAGCGCGACTAACAATAAAATCAAATTTTTCATTTATTTGCTCAACACGCGCATGGGTTGCATTTACATTTTTTAACCCTAATGATGTTGCAACATCGTTTACTACTTTTATTTTTTTCCCTATTGAATCAACTAAATGAAAATTACATTCGGGAAATAAAATCGCTAATGGAATACCCGGAAAACCACCGCCTGTTCCAACATCCAAAATTTTACTGCCTAAAGCAAATTGTATAACTTTTGCTATTCCCAACGAATGTAAAACATGCCTTTCATAAAGTTCATCAATATCTTTTCTTGAAATCACATTTATTTTATCATTCCAATCTTTATACAAGGGCATAAGTTGAGCAAATTGATGCTCTTGTTGAGGAGTAATTTCAGGAAAATATTTTTTAATTAAGTCAACACCTTGCAACATGTATTTTTAAATTTTGTCTTCGGTGTTTTTAAGTATATTAAATAAAAACTCTCTGGCTCTAAACAATTGTGCCTTTACTGTTCCTATTGGTAATTCAAGTTGTTCGGCTATTTCTTCGTAAGAATATTCATTAAAATAACGTAATTCAACTAATTGACGATAACGAGGTTTAAGTTTTTCAACCACATCTCGCATCATTTTTATTTTTTGTTTTTTTATGGCACTTTCCTCAGGGTCTAAATTACTTGACTTAATATCAATCGTCATTTCATTGTTATCATCATTTGCGAAAGGTTTATCAATCGAAGTTAAATTTTCCAGTTTTCGCTTTCTAATAAAATCAATTCCGTTATTTGAGGCTATTTTAAACAACCATGTACTAAAAGCATAGTTTGGCGTATATTGATGTAATCTACTAAATGCTTTGCCAAAGGCTTCAATGGTTAAATCGTCTGCATCGTCTTTATTATTAACCATTTTTAATAACATAAAATAAATGGAATCGCGATAACGAGCCATTAATTCGGCATAAGCTTTTTGATCGCCTTGTTCAACAGCTCTTTTTACCAACTGGTAATCGTATTGTGCTTTCGATGATAAATTATCTAGTTCCATGGAACGTTTTTCGTTAGTTTGGAAGATATATACAGATATGGTTGTATAAATATAAATAAAATCTCTAATAAAGGAGTATAAAATAATAAATCTTTTTCATTAAGTTTTATCATGGACTTTCTGAAAACTATTAACTGAGTAATAAATCTAAGTAAAAATAATACAAGTAAAATATAAAGCGCATACTGCAAAGCCACCAAAATAGCTGTAATCGAATAAAATAAAACGTTTAAAAAATAAGTATAGCCTAAAAAGAACTTTACAGAACTTTTGTACAAAGGTGCCGTGGTTAAATGACGCTTTTTCTGCCAAGCCCATTCTGTAAATGTTTTTTTAGGTTCTGAAATAGTATGCGAATCATATGAATATACAATAGCCACATTATCTTTTTTAGCAACTCTGTGAATAAATAAATCATCGTCACCCGAAGCTATATGCGAATGATTGGCAAAACCTTTATTTCTAAAAAAAACCTCTGTTTTATATGCTAAATTTCTTCCAACCCCCATATAGGTTTTGCCTTTTAATGCATAAGCAAAATATTGCATGGCTATAGTAAATGTATCAAAACGAATTAGCTTATTTAAAAAACTCGGTTGTTTTTCATAAGCTCCATAACCTAATACAATTTCAGTTTTATCATTAAATTGAGCATTTATTTCTTTAAGCCATTTGTTGCTTGCAGGTACACAATCTGCATCGGTTAAAACAACTGTATCGTATTTAGCTCCTTTTATTCCTAAAGTTAGAGGAAATTTTTTACCAATTTTATAAGGTCTATCTTCCTTAACCGAAATAATTCGAAGATGAGAATATTTACGTTCAAAATCTTCCAAAATAATTTTACTGTCATCTTGAGAATAGTCATCTACAACAATAACCTCATATTCCGGATAATCTTGTTTCAATATTAAAGGTAAATTTTTAATTAAATGCATTTCTTCGTTTTTAGCACAAATAATAACCGATAGGGGCTTCAAATTAATTTGAGATGAATCTGAAGAGGGCTGATGAAATGCAAAGGTCCCATATGTAAATAAATATAAACAAACTTGAAGTATAACAACTATAACAAAGGCACACAATAAGAAAAATTCAAGTGTTAATTCAGGTTGTATCCACATACTTTCTGCATAAAATATAATGCACAAATCTAATATAAGATTATACGGTAATATCTGTATCTTTGACCGACTTATAAACAACCTTAATGAAATTTACAATTTCCAAAACTGACAAAGAAAGTAAAGCAAGAGCCGGTGAGATATTAACAGACCATGGAAGTATTCCTACTCCTATTTTTATGCCTGTTGGTACACTTGGTTCAGTTAAAGCAGTTCACCAACGCGAACTCGAAAATGATATTAAGGCAAAAATTATTTTAGGAAATACCTATCACCTTTATTTACGTCCGGGCTTAGATACTTTAAATAAAGCTGGGGGATTACATAAATTCAATAATTGGAATCATCCAATATTAACAGACAGCGGTGGCTACCAGGTATATTCACTGGCAGAAAAAAGAAAAATTACGGAAGAAGGTGTAAAATTTACCTCGCATATTGATGGAAGTAAACATTTTTTTACTCCTGAAAATGTAATGGATACACAGCGCATTATTGGAGCAGATATAATAATGGCTTTTGATGAATGCACTCCCTACCCTTGCGATCATCAATACGCAAAAAAATCAATGGAAATGACACATCGCTGGTTAAAGCGCTGTATTGACCGCTTTGACAGTACAGAGCCTTTGTATGGTTACAATCAAACGCTATTTCCAATTGTTCAAGGAAGTGTTTACAAAGATTTACGCATTCAATCCGCTGAAACCATTGCTTCTTTTAATAGACCCGGAAACGCTATTGGTGGTTTATCTGTTGGGGAACCCGCAGAACAAATGTATGAAATGACAGAACTTGTATGCGATATTTTACCTCATGATAAACCTCGCTATTTAATGGGTGTTGGTACACCGGTAAATATTCTGGAATGTATAGCATTGGGTGTAGATATGTTTGATTGTGTAATGCCTACACGCAATGCACGCAATGGTATGCTCTTTACCAGCAAAGGAATCATCAATATCCGAAATGAAAAATGGAAAAACGATTTTTCACCCATTGATGAAGATGGTATTACATTTGTTGATACTTACTACACAAAAGCTTATTTACGCCATTTAACCATTTCAAAAGAAATATTAGCCGCACAAATTGCCTCTGTACATAATTTAGGTTTTTATTTGTGGTTGGTTGGAGAAGCAAGAAAACATATCCTAGAAGGCACCTTTAAACCTTGGAAAGATAAAATGGTGAAGCAATTATCGAATAGATTATAATGAAGAATCATTTAAAAATAATAGACAGATATATCATTAAAAAGTTTTTAGGAACTTTTTTCTATTCGATAATTCTCATTATCGCCATAACCATTGTATTTGATATTTCTGAAAAAATTGAGGATTTTATATCGAAAGATGCACCAATTTCTGCAATTATTTTCGATTACTACTTAAATTTTATTCCTTATTTCGTTAATCTTTTTAGCCCATTATTCACATTCATAGCTGTAATATTTTTTACTTCACGAATGGCTTATAATACCGAAATTATTGCCATTTTATCAAGCGGAGTAAGTTTTAACCGTTTGCTCAGACCTTACATGTATTCAGCAACGGTACTTACCATATTGTCACTCCTACTCAATAATTTAATAATCCCACCTGCTAATGCAAAGCGATTAGAATTTGAAAACACCTATATTCGAAATGCATTTTATTTTAGCGATAGAAACATACACCGACAAGTAAGCCCCGGAACTTTTGTGTACTTTGAAAGTTACAATAATCAACGTAACATGGGCTACAAATTTACCCTTGAAAAATTTGAAGAAAACAACCTTACATACAAACTTTCTGCTGAATACATTCGTTGGGATACCCTTGTAAATAAATGGGAAGTAGAAAATTATTTTATCCGACAAATTGAAGGTATGAATGAAAAAGTTGAAAGTGGACAGAAAAAATTTATAGAAATTAATTTATCTCCAGATGAGTTTAACAGACGCGTAGATAATGTAGAAACTATGAACATATTTGAACTTGACCATTTCATTGCAGAAGAAAAATACAAAGGTTCAGAAAACGTGGTGTATTACGAAATTGAAAAGCATAAACGCATTGCCATGCCATTTGCTACATTTATACTTACTATTATTGGAGTAGCTGTTGCCAGCCGAAAAGTGCGTGGTGGTATTGGCTTACACATCGGTATTGGTTTATTAATTGCTTTCTCTTACATCATGTTTCAGCAAATAGCCATAACATTTGCAACCAATGCAGGGCTATCTGCTATGATAGCTATGTGGATACCCAATGCTTTATATCTTATTTTGGGACTTTATCTCCTAAAAATTGCCCCTAAATAATTCGTTTTAAAAGTTTTATAATACTAACAATGGTTGATAAATTTTATCGGCTAAATGCCGTTAGATTGCCCATTTTAAAAGGCTAAAATCTTATTTTTATCTCTCTAAAAAATTAAAAAATGAACGAAGAAAGCAGATTATTAAGAAAAATTGCAACGCAACTTTCCATTGCAGAATCACAGGTAAAAGCTACCGTACAACTATTAGATGAAGGCGCTACTATTCCATTTATATCGCGCTATCGAAAAGAAATGACAGGTAGTTTAGATGAAGTACAAGTAGCTGCCATTCGCGATGAAATTGAACGCTTACGCTTATTGGATAAAAGACGCGAAAGCATTATGGAATCTATTGAAAGTCAGGGTAAACTTACACCTGAATTGATAGCACAAATAGTAGCTGCTGAAACACTTTCACAATTAGAAGACATTTATCTTCCATATAAACCAAAACGCAGAACCCGTGCAACCATTGCCCGTGAAAAAGGTTTAGAACCATTGGCCGAATTAATTTTTAAGCAAGATAAAATTGATTTGGAAACAGAAGCAGAAAAATATTTTTCTGATGAACATGAATTAAAAAATCAGGATGATGTGCTTTCCGGTGCCAGAGATATTATTGCAGAATGGATAAACGAAAATGCTGAAGCCAGAGAAAAAATACGTCAGCTTTTTAAAGAGCAAGCATTTATTAAAAGTAAAGTTGTAAAAGGCAAGGAACAAGAAGGAGAAAAATTTAAAGATTATTTTGATTGGGAAGAAAAACTCAATCAATGCCCATCGCATCGTTACCTTGCCATGCGAAGAGGCGAAAACGAAGGTATACTTTCTCTAAGCATTGAGCCTGATGAAGATACAGCCATAGAATTACTTAACCGAATATTTGTTAAAACAACTAATAGTTCATCTGAGCAAGTAAAACTTGCAGTTGAAGACGCTTATCATCGATTAATGAAATCATCCATTGAATCAGAAATAAGATTAGAAGCTAAAAAAATTGCTGACGACAAGGCCATACAGGTATTTGCTGATAACTTACGTGAATTATTATTAGCATCACCTTTAGGACAAAAAGCCATTCTTGCTATTGACCCTGGATATAGAACCGGATGTAAAGTAGTTGCATTAGATAAGCAAGGCAAATTATTAGAAGACACGGTAATTTACCCATTTGAAAAAAATAAAGCAGAAGAAGCAAAATTGATTGTTTTGGCTTTTTGTGCTAAACATAATATAGAAGCCATAGCAATAGGTAATGGAACTGCCGGCCGCGAAACAGAAGAGTTTATCAGAAAAATCGAAGAAATACCCAACAATATTCCAATAGTAATGGTAAATGAAAGCGGAGCTTCTATTTATTCTGCTTCCGAAGTTGCTCGCGAAGAGTTTCCTGATAAAGATGTAACTGTTAGAGGTGCTGTTTCTATTGGTCGCAGATTGGCAGACCCTTTAGCAGAATTAGTTAAAATTGATCCAAAATCAATCGGAGTAGGACAATATCAGCACGATGTAGACCAATACGCACTTAAACGAAAACTGGATGAAGTAGTTGAAAGTTGTGTAAACAAAGTAGGCGTTGAAGTAAATACAGCAAGCAAACAATTACTCACTTATGTTTCAGGATTAGGGCCTCAACTGGCCGAAAACATTGTAAAATATAGAAACGAAAATGGCCCATTTAAAACACGTAAAGAACTATTAAAAGTTCCCAGAATGGGCGAAAAAGCATTTGAACAAGCAGCAGGATTTTTACGAATCAATAATGGGAAGCATCCATTAGATAAAAGTGCTGTGCATCCTGAAAGCTACGAAATTGTAGAAAAAATGGCTGCCGATTTAAAATGCAGCATTGAAGATTTAATGAACAATAAAGATTTACGCAACAAAATAGTTCTTTCAAAATATATTTCCGATAAAGTTGGTTTACCAACACTAACAGATATTTTAAATGAATTAGACAAACCGGGTCGTGACCCACGTAAATCATTTGAAGCATTTGAGTTTGACAAATCAGTACATGACATTACCGATTTACGAGCAGGAATGAAACTTCCGGGAATTGTTACCAATGTAACTAATTTTGGCGCGTTTGTAGATATAGGTGTTCATCAAGATGGATTGGTTCATATCAGCCAAATTTCCGATACCTATGTTGATGATCCAAACGAAGTAGTTAAAGTACATCAAAAAGTATTCGTAACGGTTATTGATGTGGATGTTGCCAGAAGAAGAATTTCACTTTCCTTGAAAAAAGATCCTAATGCACCTACACAAAGACAAGGAAATAAAAACACAAAAAATCAGGTGTACGAAAGCGACTTTGCTGCAAAACTGGCTGCGTTGAAAGATAAATTTAAGTAACAGAATATAAAGATATAATGAGAAAAGAAAAAAGACTTATAATGAAGAAAGTAATTACAATCACCTTTTTTACTTGCATAGCTGCCATTAGCATAGCACAGTACCCTAAACGAATACATATTGCAGATGATAATCAAGCACCGAGAGAACATCCGCTTGACATGCAACATATGCGATTAGAACTTTCATTTGAGCCTCAAAAAGGATTGGTAAAAGGTAAAGTAACGCATTTCTTTACGCCATTGCAGGCAAAAGTAGATTCATTTTTTCTGGATGGACCTGGAATTATTATAAAAGAAGCAAAACTTAACGGCAAGAATATTCGCTTTCAAAATTCATCTTCGGGTATTACTTTCTATCCTGAAAAATCACTTACATGGGGAAGTAAAGACAGTTTGAATATTACCTACGAAGCATATCCTAAAAAAGGAATTTATTTTATAGGTTGGAACGATCCAAAAAACATTAGCCGAAAACAAATATGGACACAAGGACAAGGTATTGATAATCGTCATTGGATTCCATGTTATGATGAGCTAAACGACAAACTTACCACTGAAACCATCATCACATTTGATTCAAAATATAAAGTATTATCTAATGGTAAAAAGATTGCGGAACGTAAGAATAAAGATGGTACTACTACCTGGCATTATCGTATGACACACCCTCATACCACTTATTTAGTAATGTTAGCTATTGGAGAATACGATGTTCAAACATCAAAATCGAAAAATGGAGTTATTATTAATAACTGGTATTATCCTGATTGGAAAAATAGGAATGAAGCTACTTTTCGCTACACTGAACAAATGATGGATTTTTTTGAAAATGAAATTGGTGTGCCATATCCATGGGAACAATATTCACAAGTACCTGTACAAGATTTTATGTATGGAGCCATGGAAAATACAACAGCAACTATTTTTGGAGATTTTAGTTGTGTAGATGAAAGATCTTTTTTAGATAAAAATTATGTAGGAACCAATGCACATGAATTGGCACATCAATGGTTTGGCGATTTAATTACTGCATGGAGCACCAAACATCATTGGCTTCAGGAAAGTTTTGCTACCTATTATTCATTACTTTTTGATAAAGAAGCTTTTGGAAAAGATTACTTTGATTGGGGGAGAAGAATTGCTATTAACGCGGCCTTGAATGCAACTAAAACTAATTTATATCCGGTAGCACATTCACTTGGTGGAAGTACTCGGCACTATCCAAAAGGTGCTATAGTATTAGATATGCTAAGCTATGTGGTAGGAAGAGAGTCTTATAATAAAGCCATTAAACACTATTTAACTAAACATAAGTATCAAAATGTAAACTCTGATGATTTGTTAATGGCATTTCATGAAACGCTCGGACTTTCTTTAGACTGGTTTTGGGAACAATGGATTTACAAAGGCGGAGAACCGGCATATCATGTTAGTTTTGATGATATAACATCAAATGGTAAAAGATTTACCTTGTTTAATGTCTCGCAGGTTCATCCAATGAATGAGTTTTGCGGATTATTTAAAATGCCCATCCAATTTGAAGTACATTATAAAGACGGAAGTAAAGACAGCTTAAAAGTAATAATTGAAAATTTTTATCATCAGGTTAAAATTCCCAACACTTCTAACAAAGAAATTGCTTTTGTTTTGTTTGATGCGGAAGGAAAAATTATGAAAAGCGTAACATTTGAAAAACCATTACAAATGTTGTTAGAACAAGCTGCAAAAGCACCACATTTGCTTGATAGATATGATGCTGTTGTAGCATTGAGAAATTACCCATTGGATAAAAAAATTAATCTTTTTAAAGAATTAATGGCTAAAGAAAAATTTCATGCTATAAAGGGCGAAATTGTTTATCAAGTAGCCAATAATACAGATTTAGAAAGTTTTGAAATAATTAAAATGGCGCTCAATGATAAAGAAGCAAGCGTAAGAAAAAGCGTAATTCAAAATATAAATAAAATCCCTGAAAGTTTAATTTTAGAATTTGAAAAATTATTATCCGATAGTTCATACGAAACTATTACCATTGCTTTAGAAAAATTATATCATCAATTTCCTGAGCAACGCATTAAGTATTTAGAATTGACAGAAAAAACCTATGGCACAAGAGGTTTAAATGTTAGAATAAAATGGTTGGAACTTTCAGCGCCTAAAAATAATAATGCCATGCTGGAATTAATTTCGTACACTTCGCAATCGTATGAATTTACTACAAGAAAAAATGCGATGGAAGCCTTGCAACGTTTAAACTTTTTTGATGAAATTTTAATTGAAAATATTACGCAAGCAATGCTATCATTCAATACACGTTTAGCCAATCCTGCTGCAGAAGTTTTAAAACATTTCTATAATCAAAATAATTATAAATTAATTATTGAATCGTTTATTGAACGCAGCAATTACAGTATAGAAGAAAAAAACAATTTAAAAAGGATGATTGGTATCGGATAAGATTAATTTAACTTTATTAACTTAAAAATAACTCTTTTTTCTTGTAAAAATTCCCATTTGATAAAGCATACTATACTGTGTATGCTTTATTTTTGTAAAACAAAAATGCACCTATGAAAAAATTTAGTATTTTAATTATCCTATATATTTTATCTATAAAACTTTTTTCTCAAACCACTATAATTGGTGCAGGTGCATCGTGGAAATATCTTGATAATGGAAGCGACCAAGGTACAGCTTGGCGACAAAGTAATTTTAACGATGCTTCATGGGCTAGCGGAAATGCTGAACTTGGATATGGCGATGGAGATGAAGCAACCGTAGTAAGCTATGGAGGAAATTCAAATAATAAACATATTACAACCTATTTTAGAAAAAGCTTTAATGTTACCAACCCGGCTCAATTTTCAAGTTTAACCTTAGAATTGGTTAGGGACGATGGTGCTGTTGTTTATATAAACGGACAAGAAGTAGTTAGAAGCAATATGCCATCAGGAAATATCACTTATACAACTTTAGCAAATAATGATATTTTTTGGCCTAATGAAGACGATTGGAATTCATTTACCATTAGCGCAGCTCACCTAATTGCAGGAACAAATGTTATTGCAGTTGAAATACATCAATCATCTGTATCAAGCTCTGATATTAGCTTTAATTTAAAACTAATTGGAAACACTGCTCCCATTAATGCCACCATTACCAGAGGCCCTTATTTACAAAGAGCCAATCAAAATGGTATAGTTATTCGCTGGAGAACAAATGTTGCATGCGATAGTCGTGTTATTTATGGTACATCACTTAATAATCTAAATCAAACAGCCGTAAACACTAATTTTACTACCGAACATGAAGTATTAATTACAGGTTTAAATCCAAATACTAAATATTATTACACCATTGGCACCAATCAAAATCAATTAATAACTGCTGATGCAAACACTTATTTTAAAACACATCCCTTAGAAGGAGAAAAAGGTAATTATCGTTTTTGGGTAATTGGCGATGCCGGAACCGGTAATAATAATCAAAGAGATGCTAGAAATGCTTTTTATAACTTTAATAATAATAAACATATAGATGGTTGGTTAATGCTTGGTGATAATGCATATGATGGTGGCTTTGATAATGAATATCAAGCTGGAGTATTTGAAAACATGTACGAACAAGTTTTAAAAAATACCGTATTATGGCCCGCTCCCGGAAATCACGATTACAATAATAATATTCCATTTTCTGGACCTCCGGCCTACTTCGATATCTTTACATTACCTACCAATGGCGAAGCAGGTGGTGTACCATCGGGAACTGAAAAATATTATTCCTGGAATTTCGGAAATGTACATTTCATTTCACTTGATTCATACAGTGTTCCTCGATCAACAACAGGAGCAATGGCCTCATGGCTGCAAGCAGATTTAGCAGCTAATACTTTACCATGGGTTATTGCCTACTGGCATCATCCTCCCTACACTAAAGGTTCTCACGATTCTGATAATCCATTATTCTATGATTTTGAATTGGTAGATATGCGTGAAAATATAGTACCAATTTTAGAACAATATGGAGTTGATTTAGTATTAAACGGACACAGCCATTGTTATGAACGTTCTTATTTAATTGATGGGCATTATGGTAATTCTGGTTCGCTTACACAAAGCATGATTAAAAATAATACAAGTGGTAGTTTCCCAACAGTTTGTCCATACCAGAAGCATGACATGATTAACAGAGCTCACAAAGGAGCTGTTTATGCAGTAGTGGGTTGTTCAGGAAAATTAAGTGATACCTCAAATGGTTGGCCACATCCCGTAATGCATAGCTACACTAATACTCAATTAGGTTCCATGCTAATCGAGGTAAATGATAATCGTTTAGATGCCAAATTTATAACCTCAACCGGAAGTATTTATGATTCATTTACCATTGTTAAAAATGCAGGAAAAAAAGACACTATTAATACCTGTGCCGGTGAAAAAGTAATCTTAAAACCATCGTGGTTTGGTGCTAATCAATGGTTTCCGGGTGGTACTTCCGATTCACTAGAAATCTATCCAACGGTTAATACCAATTATTTTGTAAGTGATTCGCTACAATGTATAAAAGATACTTTTACCATAAATATACTTCCCTCTCCTCCTTGTTCAACCAATACAACAGCTTTAATAGAACAAGAAACAATTGAAACTGTAAAAATTTATCCAAGTATCGTAGAGCATGGAAAACAGATATTAATTAATATTTTCTCAAATTCAAACCAAAACGGAAGCATAAAAATTATTGATATGCAGGGTAAAACAATAGATGAAATTATAACTCCACTTAATAGAGGAGAAAATTTAAATACCATCAATACTTCTTGTTGTCAAACCGGAATTTATCTTATTTTAATTGAAACGGGAACAACAAAATTTGCTCATAAAATTCAAATTCATTAAATTTAATAAATAAACCTTTTTATGAAGAAAATTTATCTCACCTTAAACCTTTTAATACTATTTAATTACGCTTTTTCGCAATGTCAAGAAACAACCATTAATGGAGATTTTATTCAAAACAGCGATATTATTTTATCAGGAAAATACATTGTAAACGGAACATTTAGAGTAAAACCCGGAGTAACGGTATATGTACAATCATATAACTATGGTAATTGCGGAAAGTTAGAAGTAATAGCCAATAAAATATTAATAGAAGGAACAATAAATGGTGATTTTGCAGGATATCCCGGAGGTACCGGCGGAATGGGTGGAACAGCAGTTTACAGCGTAACCGGTGATACGGCAGGACTAACAGGCTGTAGCAATAAAGACAATACAGGCCATATCATAGTTCAAGGAGGGCAAGGCGGAACAGCAGGACAAGGTCCCGGAGCAGGCCAACCGGGCACATTTGGGGCAAATGGTTCCGGACCTAAACAACAATGTTTAAGCAGTAGTGATGCAGCCGGATTAATTGGCGGTGCCGGTGGTGGAGGTGGTGGCGGTGGCGCATCTTATGGAGGAAACGGTACAAGTGGAGCAAATGGTGGTAATGGCTCAGCAACTTATCAAACTCAAGGAGTAAATATTTCTACTGCATACAATGTGGTAGGAGGTAATGGTGGAACAGGAGGAAATAATGGAAGTATATACGGTACCGATACCGGATTAGACATTGATTTAGGTTCAGGTGGAGCCGGTGGTGGTGGCGGTGGACGCTCCTACTCTATTGGTATGCAAGGTGGATATGGTGGAGCAGGCGGTGGACTTATAATTTTAGAGGCATCAGATTCATTAATAATAACAGGTATTATTACTGCCAATGGCGATAATGGTGCTCCGGGCGGTAATGGCGGTAATGGCGGAGAAACACCCAAATGTTGCAGCGATGGTTGTGACGATTGTGGAGAAGCAACCCTCTCAGCAGGGGCAGGTGCCGGTTCAGGTGGCGGTGGTGGATCAGGAGGGGGTATTTTCTTAAAATCAAATACTCATGCAAAAATTATAGGTACACTTTCTTCTAAAGGTGGAAATGGAGGTATGACAGGGCAAAAAGGCAATGGCGCATCTTGTTCCTATAATGGAAATTTATTTTGCAGCGGTAATTCCATTTCAACCAATGATGGAAGTCTTGGTGGATATGGTGGTGGCGGTGGTGGCGGAAGAATTAAAGTAGTAATTCCTGTATGTAATATGGGAGAATTAAATCCTACTCTCCTATTAAACGGAGGTAATGGACAAACAACAGGATACAATGGTACTTATAATATAATTTGCAGCCCGGTTTCCATTGAAACGCTTGGCGAAAACTATTTCGATTTTGAAATATTTCCTAATCCTGCAAATGAAAGCATTCATATTCGTTTCAAAAATTCTGATGTTACTTACAATAATGCTCAAATTGAAATTTATGATATAAACGGAAGGCTTTTGTTACAAGAAAATTGTATATTGCAAGAACAAAATCTTCAAATCATAAATATTAACGAATTTAACAAAGGAATATATGTTTTACGTTTAGAGGCAGATGGTTATCAATTGATAAAAAAATTCATCAAACAATAATTTATGTTTAAACATCAATTTTTAATAACTGTAGTTTTAATTTCATTAAATTCATTAGCACAGGTTAATCGTCAAGTTACACTTGAACCTTGTTTGGAACCTTTTTATCATGGAGTAGCATCGGGCGATCCATTGAGCGATAGGGTAATTATTTGGACGAGAGTTACCCCTGATTCTACTCACAATGGTGGCCCTATTGCCGTTAGTTGGAGAATGGCAACTGATACCAGTATGCTAAATATTGTGGCAAGCGGCAGTGTATTAACCGATGCTTCAAAAGACTATACTGTTAAAGTAGATGTTACCGGATTACAACCATCCCAATTTTATTTTTACGAATTTAGCGCTTTTGGTAAAAATTCTGTTGTTGGAAGAACCAGAACAGCACCATCCGGCAATGCTGATAGTTGCCGTTTTGCTGTTATTTCTTGCGCAAATTTTGAAGCAGGATTTTTTAATGTTTATAAAGTTATAAAAAACAGAAACGACATTGATGCCGTTATACATTTAGGAGATTATATTTATGAATATGAAACAGGAGGATACGCACAAAGCCCCACAGCCAACAGATCTTGGGAACCGGCAAATGAAATTATAACATTAACCGATTACAGAACTCGTTATTCATCTTATCATTTAGATGAAGATTTAAGAAAGTTGCATCAGCAATTTCCTTTTATTGTAGTTTGGGACGATCATGAATCTGCCAATGATGCATGGATGAATGGAGCAGAAAATCATCAATCAAACGAAGGTAGTTGGTCTATTAGAAAAAATAATGCAAAACAAGCATTTTTTGAATGGCTACCTATTCGACAAACAGGACCTCAAAACGACCCATACCAAATTTTTAGAAATATTCAATATGGTGATTTGTTGGAGTTAATAATGTTAGATACACGTCTTCATGGTCGCGATGAACAAGCAGGAACAACCGGAAGCGTAGTTAATGATCCAAATAGACAATTATTAGGTAGCGACCAATTTACATGGTTGGGAAATCGTTTAAGCAATTCAACTGCAAGATGGAAAATATTGGCACAACAAGTAATGATGGCACCATTGCAAATAGCCGGTGTACCCGTAAATGGCGACCAATGGGATGGATATCCGGCAGAACGAACAAGAGTTTATAATCATATTATTCAAAATAATATTAATAATGTGGTTGTAATTACAGGAGATATACATTCTTCATGGGCTAATGATTTGCCAACATCGTCATACAACAGCTCAACAGGTGCAGGCTCTGTCGGGGTAGAATTTGTTACTCCAAGTGTTACATCGCCCGGTTTAAATTTGCCCGGTGGAGCTACGGCTGTTCAATTAGCAAACAGCCATGTAAAATTTTGTAATTTAAATCAAAAAGGGTTTATAATATTAGATGTTAATAAAAATCGTACACAAGCAGACTGGTTTTTTGTAAGTACCATTGAACAACCTTCAGGCGTTTTTTCGCATGCACGTTCGCATTATGTTAATAATAACGAACGTTTTATCAGAAATACTTCTACCGTTAGTTTTCCCAAACCCGAACTAAACCATATACAAAGCAATGATTGCCCCCGAGTAATCGTTACCCCTCCCCCACCTCCACCCAGTTCAATCCAACAATATGAACGTCCGGTTATTATTGGAATACATCCAAATCCGGTAAATGAATATATGCTAATTCAATATTTCAATCATTCTTCATCATTTATTGATATAAAAATATTTGATTTAAATGGAAGATTAATTGCAAATTATAATGATGGAACCAGGCCGGAAGGAATTTTTAACATTACAATACCAACCTATAATTTAAGTTCAGGCACTTACATAGTTAGAGTAGAAACCGATAATGGAAGTACATTTGCTAAGTTTATTAAATAGTTTATCATTTTTAATTTTTGCCCGATATATAAAATCGGGCTTTTTTTTTTTCAAAAAATCCATTAGGTTTGCATGTTATCACAATAAACATCCATCTCATAAAATATCAATATTAACATGGCTCAAGTAGAATTATTATTACCAAAAATGGGAGAAAGTGTTGCAGAAGCAACAATTATTAAATGGTTGAAAAAAGAAGGCGATAAAGTAGAAGCAGAAGAAACGGTATTAGAAATTGCAACCGATAAAGTTGATTCTGAAGTACCTTCTACAGCAAGCGGAGTAATTACAAAAATATTATATAAAGAAGGAGACGTTGTACAAGTTGGTTCACCCATAGCTATTATTTCAACCGAAGCTAATGCCGGGGCATCTGCTCAAACTCCTGCCACTCCGGTTAGTAGTTCTACGGAAGCTGTTGTTGCTCCACAAACAAATGTTTCTTCGCAAACAGTTACAGTTAGCGATATTCCTAAAAATGGTGAAGGAAATAAATTTTATTCCCCACTTGTACGTAACATAGCCAAAGCAGAAGGAATTAGTGTTCAAGAATTAGAAAGCATTGCCGGAACAGGTTTACATGGCAGAGTAACTAAAAACGATATATTAAATTATTTACCTAATAGAAATAAAGTTGTTACTCAACCTGCAGCTTCTGCCCCATCTACTCCGGCCGTTAGCGAAACTCCATCGGCTGTAGCTGCAACAACAAACACACAAACAACATCTTCACCAACTACCATAAATATTCAAGCTCCGTCTATTACAATAAATGAAGGAGATGAAATAATTGAAATGGATCGTATGCGTAAGCTTATTGCTGAGCATATGGTTATGAGTAAACATGTTTCGCCTCATGTAACTTCATTTGTTGAATGCGATGTAACCAACTTAGTACTTTGGAGAGAAAAAGTTAAAAAAGAATTTGAAAAGCGAGAAGGTGAAAAAATTACCTTTACACCTATTTTTATCGAAGCTATCTGCAAGGCTATTAAAGAAATGCCGATGATTAATGTATCGGTAAGCGGACACAATATAATTAAACGAAAAAACATAAATATAGGAATGGCTACCGCACTTCCAACCGGTAACCTTATTGTACCTGTTATTAAAAATGCCGATCAATTAAATTTAGTTGGATTAACTAAACAAGTTAACGATTTGGCCAATCGCGCCCGTCAAAACAAATTAAAGCCCGAAGAAATTCAAGGAGGAACATTTACACTAACCAATGTAGGTACCTTTGGAAATGTAATGGGTACACCAATTATTAACCAACCTCAAGTTGCTATTATGGCAACAGGAGCCATTCGTAAAAAACCTGCAGTAATTGAAACTCCTTATGGAGACACCATTGGAATTCGTCATATGATGTTTATTTCTATGTCGTATGACCACAGAGTTGTTGACGGTTCATTAGGTGGTAAATTTATTCGAAGAGTAGCTGATATTTTAGAGGAATTTGATATTAATAGAACAATATAATAACTATTATGAAAAATATGGAATTTAAAGGGTTAAACATAAGTTTAACCCTTTTCGCCTTTATATTTATTATTAATATTTGTTTAGCACAAAAACCTAAAAAACTCTTTTATGAAGGAGTAAAATACATGG
This sequence comes from Bacteroidia bacterium, assembly GCA_046299555.1. GTDB lineage: Bacteria > Bacteroidota > Bacteroidia > JACCXN01 > JACCXN01 > CALKJP01. Next base: position 1,595,842 of record JBKBHS010000001.1, on the reverse strand, counting down.
ATATGGAAGACTATCAAACAGCTCTTCCCTATTTCTTAAAATTGGACTCAATGGGCATAAACAATGCCAATATTAAATTTCATATTGGCTTATGTTATTTAAATGCACCTTACAAAAAAGAAAGAGCTATACCCTATTTAGAAGAAGCTTCCCAAAAAACAAACCCTCGTTACCGAGAAGAATTCTTTGGCGAAAAGAAAGCGCCATTAATGATTTATAAATATTTAGGATTAGCATACCACGTAGGGTATAAATTTGATGATGCTATTAAAAATTATGAAAAATTAAAAAATATGGTTGGTGATGAAAATCCAGAATTAACTGCTGAATTAAATCACTACATACAAATTTCGAATAATGCCAAACAAATGGTTAAACAACCTATAAATATTGAAATAACTAATTTAGGCGAAAATATAAATACAGCTGCTCCTGAATATGCTCCGGTAATTTCTGCCGATGAAAAAACACTGATTTTTACCGCCCGTAGAAAAGAAAATGTTGGGCAGCAAATAGCTCCAGATGGAATGCCTTTTGAAGATATATACATTTCCTATTTTCAAAACGGTAAATGGACTTCCGCTAAATCTATTGGCGACAATATAAATACTGCAGGACATGAAGCAAGTATTGGTCTTTCGGTAGATGGACAAACATTATATATTTATATTGACGATTATGGTGATGGAAATATTTATGAAAGTAAATTAAAAGGCGATTCATGGTCGAAACCGATAAAACTAACCGAAAATGTAAACACGCGTAATTGGGAACCCAGTGCCAGCATTTCGAGCGATGGAAATTATCTTTACTTTACCAGCGATAGAGCGGATGGGCTTGGAGGAAGCGATATTTGGGTTAGTAAAAAATTACCAAATGGAGAATGGTCTTTACCAACCAATTTAGGCCCAAATATTAATACACCATTTGATGAAGATGGCCCTTTTATACATCCTGATGGAAAAACACTTTACTTTAGCTCCAAAGGTCATACCACCATGGGGGGGTATGATATATTTTATTCAGTGCGTAATGAAAATGGAGAATGGAGTAAACCTGTAAATATTGGATATCCTGTTAATACCACCGATGATGATGTGTTTTTTGTTTTATCTCCTGATGGTAAACGTGGATATTACTCATCCTTTAATGAAAAAGGATTTGGAGAAAAAGATATTTACATGATAAATTTCTTAGATGCAGTTGAACCTGACTTAGTGCTTTATCAAGGAACTATCAATGATTGTGATGGAAATATACCTGCCAATATTACCATTTCAATAACTGATGAATCTACACAAGAATTATATGGAGTTTATACTCCCAACAGCCAAACAGGTAATTATGTTTTAATTCTTCCACCCGGTACCACTTACAGCGTTTCGTTTGAATCAGACGGTTATACCTTGCGTACCGACACCATTGTAGCAAAAGAAAAAGATTCATTTTACAAAATTGAACGTTCAGTTACCATGGTTCCGGTTAGATTGGTTACGAATCCTAAGGGGTTAAATTTACCTTGTCCTGATAAAGAAGCATTGATTGCTGCAACTGAAACTAAATCTAAAGGTAAAGGAAAAGATAAAGATAAAACTTCCAAAAGTATTGACCCTGCTTTAATATTAAAAGAAGGCGAAACCATACAATTAAACAATATTTATTTTGATTTTGACAAATCTACACTAAGAGAAGCTTCTATAAAAGAATTAGATAAACTCATTGCTATAATGAAAGCCAATCCAAATGCTAAAGTTGAATTTTCTGCACATACCGATTCAAAAGGTTCGGATGAATATAACATGGAGCTTTCAAAACGAAGAGCATTTGCAGCGCGCAACTACATTGTAAACAAAGGCATTGCTGCATCAAGGTCAAAATTAGAAATGTATGGTAAATCAAAACCTGCAGTACCCAATACCAACGAAGATGGAAGCGATAATCCTGATAATAGACAACTAAACAGAAGAGTTGAAATTAAGTTGATAAATTAATTTTAAGAAATTGATAGAAATTTGTTGAGATTAATTGTTGCAGTATTAGGAAATTAAATAAATTCAACTTACAAGCAATTAAAAAATATCTCTCAAAAAAGCCCTGATATATCAGGGCTTTTTTAATTAAATAAATCATCCATATTGATATTAATTGAATCTAAATAAGCTCGTAAAGAGGCATCGTTATTTACAACTTCAATCCAATCTATATAATTAAGCGCAGTACGTTTCCACATCTCTACAAAAAAACCATTATAGGTAAATAAAGAAACAATATGACCACCATAAAATCTGGAGGCCACAAAGTTCCCGCTTTTTTGAAGTTCGCGGTATTTTTTTTCGAGCGATAATTTTTTAAAATCTTCACTACTATACATGAAAAGTATTAATGATTATGTCCATCGCCCGGACTATGTCCGTTGTTCGATGATGAAGTTATATCCATTAATTCAACATCAAAAATTAAAGTTGCTTTAGGAGGGATATGAGGCGGATATCCGTTTTCTCCATATGCTAATTGATAAGGCACTATTAATCGTGCTTTTTCACCTTTTTTTAATAATGCTATACCTTCGTCCCAACCGGCAATTACTTGTCCTTGTCCTAATACAAAATTAAATACTTGTCCACGCTCAACTGATGAGTCGAATATTTTACCATCTTCAAAAAATCCGGTGTAGTGAACAAAAACTCTATCGCCTGCTTTTGGACTTTCTTCTTCGGTTGTATTTATTTTAATATACTTTAAGCCGCTTGCCGTGCTAAGAGTATCTTTTCCTTTTACATCAAAAGGTTTTGGACGTTCTATAATTTGTAATAATTCTACTTCGAATATTAAAGTAGAATTGGCAGGTATTGGACCTACTGCTCTGGAGCCATAACCTAATTCAGGCGGAATTGTAAATATAGCTTTATCGCCTACATTAAGCAATGCAATTCCTTCGTCCCAACCTTTAATTACCTGACCGGCCCCCAATTTAAATTTTATAGGTTGATTACGTTTATAAGAACTATCAAAAATAGAATCGTTTGTTAATTTTCCGGTGTAGTGTACACTCACCATATCACCTGCTTTTGCACGTTGTCCGTTGCCTTCGTGTATAATTTTATATTTAAGGCCTGATTCGGTGGTAAATTCTTTATTCAAAACAGAAAATTTTTTGGGTTCTTTTACTTTTTTATTTTTTTCTTTTTTTTGAGCTATGGCCGGTACGCTTAGTATTAGCATAGCCGCTAATGATGATATTATGATTTTTTTTTGCATAAGCTAATTTAGTTAATTAATTCCAACTAATTCAACTTCAAATATTAATGTTGAATTGGGAGGTATAATACCCATATCTTGTGAACCATACCCTAAGTCGGATGGAATTATGAGTGTAGCTTTTGAGCCTTGACTAAGTTGAGCAATACCTTCGTCCCATCCTCTAATTACTTGTCCGGCTCCTAAGGTAAATTCAAAGGGTTGATACGGACGATTGGGATTAAAAACTCCTGCAGCTTTAGCCTCAGCTTCGATACTGGTATCAAATACTTTTCCGCTTATCAATTTTCCAGTGTAGTTAACTTTTACTTTTTGTCCATTTTGAGGTTTTTTACCATTGCCTTTAACTTTTTCGATAATTATTAATCCGCTTTCTAAAGGTTGAGCAGAAATATTATTGTCGGCTAAATACTTATCAATTTCTTGTTTTTCTTTTTCTTTTTGAGCGCGAGCATTTTCTTGTCTTTCTTTTTCAAGCTCTTCGAATGTTTGAACTTTATCCATTCTTATTTCAAATCTAATTTTTGAGCCGGGAGTAATATCGCTTGGTAGCATACCTCCTACATTATGTACGTAAAATGAATCGGCTGTTACTAAAAATGAAGCAGAATCGCCTGTTGCCATCATGGCAATTCCTTCCATAATATCGCCTTTATATAAGGGGCTGTCAACTTTTATAACAAATTTCGACCCGAACTTTTCGCTTGAAAATAACAGCGAATCTTTATCGGTAAAATAGCTTATTTCCATGTGAGCAAAATCGCCAACATTAGGCTTTTGGGCATCACTATTTTTTCGATAAAATTTATATAATAATCCTGTTTCGGTTTTTTCGTATCCAGTATAAGGACCATTGTTGCATGCCGCTATACCGGCTACAAGGGCTGTAATTGCCCACATTTTTAGTTTATTCATGTGTTTAATTTAAAGAATTTTAATTAGTTCAACTTCATAAATTAAAGTAGTATTGGGTGGCACAATTCCGGAGGATGAGCCATTTTTTCCGAATGCAAGATAAGAAGGAATTATGAGTTTTGCTTTAGCTCCTTTATTTAATTTTGGTATGGCTATTTCAAATCCTCTAATTACTTGGTCTTTTTCGCCAATACGATACTCTAATGGTTCGCGATTGTAAGTATTATCAAATTCAGTTCCGTCTAAAAAATATCCTTTGTAATGTATATAAGCTACATCGCCCATTTGCGGTGTTTTACCTTTTCCTTCTTTAATTGGAATTATATACAACCCTTCTTCTTCTGGTTTAATTTTTATTTTATTTTTTACTAAATATTTTTTAAGTAATTTTTTTTCATATTTATCTTCCGACTGATTCCATTTTTCAAAATCGGCTAATACTTTTTGATATTCTTCGTTTGAATATACTGCAAACATTTTTACTTCTGCAAAAACGGTATCAATATCTTTAATATGAGGGCGTAATATATCTTGAGCATTAAAAATAAAATGAACACTATCGCCTCCACTCATCAGTTTAAGTGCATCTTGCAAAGTTTCATTTTTTAATTTATCAAAATGATTCATATATGAACCTTGCCGAATTCTTAGTTTATTATTATCTATTAAATTGCCGTTTTTATCTTTAAATTGAAAATACGAAACAATGTATTCATCTTTTCGAGGATAGGTTTCTCCATCGCCAAAGGTGATGCGTTTATAATAAAAATCGCCTCCATATGAAAAACCCTCGTATGGCGATTGAAAACAAGCGCTTAAACCGAAAACAACAAAAATTAAAAGGAGTAGTTTTTTCATTAAATGTAATTTACCGGTTATTGGTTATTAGCTATTGGTTATTAGTTATTAGTTATTAGTTATTAGTTATTGGTTAATGGTTTTTCAAATTAAAAAAGAGCAAGTAATTCAATTTCGTAAATAATGGTTGATTGTGGAGGAATTTTATTCAAATCGCCAATTAATCCATGAGCTAAATGAGTGGGTAAAATTAAAATAGCTTTATCGCCTACATGCATGTAAGTTATCCCTTCGTGTAATCCGCTTTCTACATCGTCCATTCCGATTAAAAATTCTTCGTAAGTATTAGTTTTATCATAGCACACGGTACCGTTTAACAAACTTACTTTGTACTTCACTCTTGCAATCATGCCGTTTTTGGCTTGCATACCTGTGCCTTTATGAGTAATAACATAACGTAATCCGGTTCCTGTTTCAGTTACTTTTAGTCCTCTACGTTGAATGTATTTGTTTATACGATCGTTTTCTGTTTCGACAAATTTTTTATTTACCTTAATCATGGTATCCCTAAATTCGCGTTCGCTAAAATGTGGGGTTTGCTTTTTTTCTTCAACGCAGGACAACATAAAAATTAGCATCAAACACGATAATAAAAACTTCATACTTTATTTTGATGTTAATTCTTTTCTATATTCCGGTAATAATGAAACAAATTTACTGATGGTTTCATCTAATGAAAGATCGGAATTGCCACCTGCAGCATTGATGTGACCGCCACCATTAAAGTGTTTTCTTGCAAAATCATTAACAGAAAATTTTCCTTTAGAACGAAATGAAATACGAATATGATCTTCGTTTTCTTTAAATATGGCTGCAAACTTAATTCCTTTTATAGAGAGTGCATAATTTACAACTCCCTCGGTATCTCCTTTTTGATAATTAAAATGTTGTAATTCGTCTTTTGATAAGGTAATGTAGGCTGTTCCAAACTCTTCGAATATTTTTAGTTTTTCGCTTAAGCAATAGCCTAATAAACGCATTCTACTTTCGGTATTTTGGTCAAAAACTTTATCGTGTACCATACAATTATCGGCTCCTGCATCTATTAACTCAGCTGCAATTCTGTGGGTTTCCGATTTTGTAGATGGAAAACGAAATGAACCGGTGTCGGTCATTATTCCGGTATAAAGGCAATTTGCAACTTTTTTATTTATTTTCTTCTTATCACCAAGTTGAACAATGGTTTCATATATTAGTTGAGAGGTAGAACTTGATTTAACATCAGAATTAACCCATGTTGCAAAATTTTCGGGTTGCGGATGATGATCAATTAATACTTTAGGAACATTAGACAAACGTACAGGTTCGTCTAAATCACCCACTCTGTTTAAGGTATTAAAATCTACACAAAAAATTAATTCGGCTTCATTAATTTTTGTTACACATTTTTTAGGGTGTTCTTCGTAAATTAAAATTTTTGAGCTATCGGGCATCCATGCTAAATATTCAGGAAATGCATCGGGTAATATTACCGTAACTTTATGCTTTAATTGTACTAAGTAATGATATAAGCCCAAAGCAGAGCCTACTGCATCGCCATCAGGATTTTTGTGACTTAATATAACTACAGAACGAGTTTCAGATAATAATTTTTTTAATTTTTCGAGGTCTTTTGCTTTGAACATACTTATTTAGGATTTATTTCGTAAAGATAAAAAATTGAATTGGTATAGCTATGGAATGCTTTTAATTTCTAATTTTGCACTCGCTTTTAAAAAAATTAATTTATAAAGATATAAAATGGCAACAAACAGAACTTTTACCATGATTAAGCCCGATGCTGTTCAAAACGGACACATTGGGGCTATTTTAGCTAAAATAAATGAAGCCGGTTTTCGCATAGTAGCTATGCGAATGACACGTTTAAGTAAAGATACGGCAGGTAAATTTTATGCTGTTCATAAAGAGCGTCCTTTTTTTGGCGAGTTAGTAGATTATATGACTTCAGGACCAATAGTAGCTGCAATTTTAGAAAAAGAAAATGCAGTAGAAGATTTTCGTAAACTAATTGGTGCTACCGACCCTGCAAAAGCTGAAGAAGGCACCATACGCAAAATGTTTGCTACTTCTATTGCTGCTAATGCCATTCATGGCTCCGACAGCGATGAAAATGCCGCTATTGAAGGTTCTTTCTTCTTTGCTGAAATGGATAAGTTTTAATTGAATTTATATTATCTGAAATAATGCCTCTCATCCGAGAGGCATTATTTTTTTAGCAAGTTTGAAATTGATTATTATTAATTATTGCTAAGGCTTTTCCTATTAACTTTTTACCAATAAATGGAGAGTTTTTAGATTTTGATACAATGTCTTCTTCTTTCAACTCCCATGTTAAATCGGGATTAAATAAGGTAAGGTTTGCTTTGGCACCTTCTTTTATTTCTGGAATTTCGATATTTAATATTTTGCGTGGGTTGGTAGTAATGGTTGTAATCCAATCATCTAAATTGAGTATATTTTTTAAAGCTTCATTAGCAGTGGCAAAGGCTGTTTGTAATGCAATAATACCAAACCCGGCATGGTCAAATTCTCGTTCTTTCATTTCTACCTCTAAAGGTGTATGATCGGAGCAAATAACTGAAATTACGCCCTTTTTAATTCCTTCTATCAATTTTTCAATATCAATTTTTGTTCTAAATGGAGGTTTTACTTTATAATTACTGTCGAAGGTTTCTAAAACCGAATCGTCAAAATAAAGATTATGAGCTGCTACATCGGCTGTAATTTTCAAACCTTTATGTTGAGCTTTTTCAATTATATCAACACTTTTAGCACTTGATATACAAGTAAAATGAAGTGGCGCATCGGCATATTCGGCTATGGCAATATCACGTTCTATCATTATTTCTTCTGCAATAGACGGTATTGATTTTAATCCTAATTTGGTGGCTGTTATGCCTTCATTTACCATTCCGTTTCCTGCTATGGATTTATCTTCTGCAAAATTAATTACTAATCCGTTGAATATTTTGTTGTATTGTAAAGCTCTCAATAATAATCCGGCATGTTCTATCGGGCGCTTATCATCTGTAAAAGCAACCGCTCCTGCTAATTTCATATCGTACATTTCGGCCATGTCTTTTCCTTCTCTGTTTTGCGATATGCATCCCATAGGGTAAACCTGCGTAATAGCCCCTAAGGTATTTTTAATAATATACTCTACTTGGCTTTTGCTATGAACGGGAGGATTAGTAGAGGGCATAAGTGCTACAGCCGTAAATCCGCCTTTTGCTGCAGCTTTGATACCGGTTTTTAAATCTTCACGATGTTCATATCCGGGGTCACAAAAATTTGCGCGCATATCCATCCATCCTATCGATACATGTAAATTATCAGCTGTAAAAATTTGAGCTTCCTTATTTTCAATATTAGTTCCAATTGATGTTATAACACCGTTTTCAATTAATATGTCGGTAATTTTTCCGTTTAATGAATGTTTTTTACAAACTATTTTGGCTGATTTAATGAGTAATTTCATCTTTATTTATAAAATTTAATCAATAAAATTTCTATGGCTAAAAATACTAAAGTAAGCAGTATAAACCATTTCCAAAGTGGTATTCCTTTATTTAATTTTTGTATTGTTTGAGCTAAGTTTCCGCTCATGGCTTCTAAAACAGCTACATTAGTCCATCCATTTTTTTCAATAAGCTGTTCTAAATCTGTTTTATTTAAAAAATTTAAATCCGATTCGTTTCTGTCGAAATTAAATGATACCGATGCTACTTTTTGTTTTTCTGAAAGTACATCAAAATTGGCCGCATTTTGTATTAGATTGTAAACATATAACTTTATATTTCCTTGCTCCCATTTAATTTCAGGAATTAATTCTGTTTTTAATTTATCATTTTTTAATTCCAAAATATTTTCTCCTTTAAGATTAATTCCCGATAATTCTATAACTTCATCTTTACCTATGGTATAAAACAATGGTGTGTTTAAAACACTGTTTAAGGCCATTTTATAGAGTGTTGGAACAAAAATGGCATGTCGGGCTAAATTACCAAATGCTGCATTTAAAGAAACTGCACTTACATACAATTTTCCTTTTTGATAAGCATGTGAAGTAATTAACGGACGATTATTAGCAAGCATCAACAACCAATCGAAATTAGTCTTTGATGTGATAAGTAAGGGATAATGCGATAAACATATGGGTAAATCGATATTTTCAGGTATTCGTTCAAATACATTGGCATATATTGGGTGTGCTGAATTTATGCGTGTAGTTTTAACATCAAAGGTATCAAGGTTTTGAAAGGTACAGGCATTTAAGTTTTGTGTAAAAAAATTATAACTAACAATATCTGCATTAATATTAGGGATTAAAAATACACTTCCGCCATTTTGAATAAATCGTTGTAACTCTTGTGCAAGGCCTGATGATATGGAGTTTATTTCGTTTAAAATAATGAATGAATATGTTGCAAAATCTGCATAATTAATCTGCTTTTCGTTGATATTATTAAAATTAAAATAGGCATCATCTTTAAATAATTTATTAATATAGGGACTTTCTTTTTCTCCATTTATACACAATACATTTATCTTATCTGCTACATTAAAACTAAAATATAAATCATCATCATAGGTAATAGGATAATCCGTTAATTTAATTTGAGCTTGCTGCCAACCGGGTTCTGAAATGGTAAATCCGAGTTTTACCATTTGGCTTTCCCCGGCTTCTATATTGGTTGCGGCAATAGCTTTTTGTTTACCATTAACAAATAGCTTTAACGAAACATTATCTGCTTTTTTATCACCCTTATTTATTACTCTTACCCATAATTCTTCGGGTTGATTAAGTTGACGATAGGGTGTTGCAAAAGCAATCGAGTCTATATAAAGATTATTATTATTGAGGGTTGAGATAGGTATTAATCTAATTTGTGAAAGTGTATCTAATTTAAGTTTATCAGCATTTACAAAATTGGTTTGAAAGTCAGACAAAATATATGAAATTGCTTTGGATGATTCATTCGATTTTAAAACATCTTTTTGCCTGCTTAAAATTTCATCTAACTTTCTATGTATGGCACTTTCTTTAATCTCATCAATCCACTCCAAAACATCGTCTCTGCTTGCCAAACGTTGATGTCGCCCTTCAAAATCATTCGTAGTTAATAGAAACTTATCATTGGGGCTATATGCTTTTATAATTTCTTTTGCTTTGTTTCTTGCATCATCTAGTAATCTTCCGTTTTCACTTACATTAACCATGCTAAAGGAATTGTCAATATAAATTCCAACATATTGCTCACCCTTTATAATTTGATTTTCGGCTAAAGGTATATATGGCTGTGCAAAGGCAAAAACCAAGCAGGTTATGGCTAATAGCCGAGCTGCAAGAATTAACAAATGTTTTAAGCGCGATTGAGATTGTGTTTCTTCTTTTACAGCCTTTAAAAAACGAACGTTAGGAAAGTAAATTTTTTTATACTTCCTGAAATTAAATAAATGTACTATAATGGGAATGGCTAAAGCCGAAAGTGCAAATAAAAATGTGGGGTAAATAAAATTCATTTAAGGCGTAAAGATACATTTTTCAGATTAAAACAAAAGGTGAAAATTAAAAAAGGGCTGCTATAATGCAGCCCTTGAGGTTAACAATTAAAATTCTATAATTAAGGCTGAAAAAACTTGCTATTATGCATTTCAGATTCATTAAATAAATGGATGATATATACTCCTGTAGCATAATTATTAAATGGTATTTGAATGATATTATCACCCGACACAATGGTTTCTCTTGTTGAATAAACTAATTGACCAACATTATTAGTAATGTTAATTTGATAATTTTTATTCTTGGTACTAATTACTTTTACCACAATATTTCTGCTTTCAGGGTTGTAATAAGCATAAACCGAATTGCCGTTTTGTTCAGTAATGCCTAAACAATCATCTACCATAATTGTAACTGAAGCTGAATCAGAACATCCATTACTATCAAAACCTGTAACGATATATGTTGTAGTTACAGAAGGTGATGCAGTTACTAAATTTCCGCTGGTTGTATTTAAGCCTATTGAAGGCGACCATAAATAATTAACCGCTCCTGATGCTAAAATGGTTGTAGAAGAACCTACACATATTTTATCGTTGGCTGCAATGGCAGAAATATCAGGTAATGAATTTACTGTGATTTGCTGCGAAAATGAATTATTTGAACCGCAAGTATTAGAAGCAATTAAACTGATAGTATATGTTCCGGGGGTTGAATAAGTAATTTGTTCAATAGCATTATTACTTGTTGAAGGATTAGCTCCGACAAAAGACCAATTATAGGTATCAATATTCGGACTTGTAGATGCATCAACAGTAACTACTTCTCCAACACAAACACTGGTTGCAGATACTGTAGCATTTACTATTGGTGCATTATTATCAACCGTTATGGTTACAGAAGCTGTATTGGAACATCCAGTTGTTGTATTAGTACCTGTAACTGTAAATGTTGTGTTAAATGTTGGAGAAACCGTATGTGACACTCCTGCTCCTAAACCATTATCCCAAGTGTAAGAATCAGCTCCGGTTGCAGATATAATTGTTGAACTTCCTATGCAAATTACCAAAGGATTTGCAATAGCCGTTACATTTGGAAGGGGATTCACATTAATTGTAATAGATGCAGTGTTTGAACAACCGGCTGCAGAAGTTCCTGTAACTGTATAAGTAGTTGTAGTAGTTGGATTTACCGTATGAGTTGCACCATTACCCAATCCATTATTCCAAACATAGGTATTTGCTCCGGCAGCACTTAAAGTTGTTGTTCCGCCTGCACATATCGTAGTTTGAGTAGCAGATGCATTTACTGTTGGCAAAGGATTAACAGTTACCGTAACGCTTCCGGTATTGACACAGCCTGCAGCACTTGTACCAGTAACCGTATAAGTTGTATTAGCTGTTGGTGATACTGTATGTGATGCTCCAGAGCCTAAACCATTATTCCAAGTATAGGTACTTGCTCCAATTGCATTAAGTGTAGTTGATGAACCAATACAAATAGATGCGGGTGATGCAGTTGCTGTAATTGTTGGTAAGGGATTTACTGTAATTGTTACATTAGCAGTATTGGTACATCCGGTAGTGCTATTTGTTCCGGTAACGGTATATGTGGTAGTTGATGTAGGGGTAACGGTTTTATTAGCTCCGGTACCTAAACCATTGCTCCAAGAATAAGAATTTGCTCCGGATGCCGTTAATGTAGCTGACTGACCAACACAAATAGATAATGGTGAACCTGTTGCCGTTACATTTGGTAATGGATTTACTGTAACCGTTACATTGGCTGTATTACTACAACCTGTAGTTGTACTGGTACCTGTTACGGTATAAGTAGTAGTTGTAGTTGGTGTAACTGTTTTAGTAGCACCATTTCCTAAGCCATTATTCCACGTATAAGAATTTGCTCCGGATGCTGTTAATGTAGCTGAAGCACCTGCACAAATTGTACTTGGTGATGCAGTTGCACTTATTGTTGGTAGAGGATTAACCGTAATGGTTATACTTGCAGAATTACTACAACCTGTTGTAGTATTTGTTCCGGTTACAGTATATGTAGTGGTTGTAGTAGGTGAAACTGTTTTTGTTGAACCTGTGCCTAAACCATTGCTCCACGAATATGAATTAGCACCTCCGGCTGTTAAAGTAACAGAACCTCCAACACAAATAGAACTGTTAGAGGCTGTAAGGGTAACATTTGGCAATGGGTTAACATTAATTGTAACGCTTGCCGTGTTAGTACATCCTGTAGTAGTATTTGTTCCGGTTACAGTATAAGTTGTATTATTAGTAGGATTTACAGTTTTATTTGCACCTGTTCCTAAACCATTATCCCAAGTGTAACTATTGGCTCCTGATGCTGTTAAATTTGCACTTGCGCCAGCACAAATAGTAGTTGGAGAACCTGTTGCTGTTACTGTTGGTAATGGATTAACTGTTACAGTAACATTGGCCGTATTTGTACATCCTGCCACACTAGTTCCTGTTACGGTATATGTTGTAGTTGTAGTTGGTGATGCCGTTTTAGTAGCACCGGTTCCTAAGCCATTATTCCAAGAATAGGTATTTGCACCACTTGCCGTTAGGGTTGTAGATGAGCCTGCGCAAATAGTAGATGGTGATGCGCTTGCTGTAACTGTTGGTAGAGCATTTACAGTTATATAATTATTCATTGTAACAGTATTGCTGCCATTGGCATTAGTTACCGTTAAAGACACATTATAAGTACCGGGTGTATTATAAGTAACAGTAGGGTTTTGTTGTGTTGATGTTGAAGGCGTGCCACCTGGAAACGACCAGCTCCAAGATGTAATATTCGGACTAGACTGATCAGTAAAGTTCACCGATTGACCTGCACAAACAGTTGCTGTATTGGAAGTAAAACTTGCGGTAGGGCCAACAGAGGCTACTGTTCCCGTAACATTAATATTATCTAAAAATAAATTGTTGCCATAATTATTAAAACCTTCAAACTTTAAAATAACATTTGGATTACCAATAAATGAATTTAAACTGATGGTATTACATGGAGGAGAAGAACTACCCATGCACCATTGATTAGAATTTGAAGGCGAAAATGCTGTTGTGCTTGGATTTTGAGTTGCTAAAGTAAATGAACCATTTTCACCTCTAGCCCAAATTCTGGTAAATGTTTGACCACAATCGGTCGAAACATATATAATTAATGAATCAGTACTAGATGTATTATATCTTCTGTAGGCATGTTCAAAATATAGTTGGGCTGATGATAAATTAGAGAAATTTAGAGGTGGGCTTATCAAACCATCTCTTTGTCCGGTTGAAGCATAATTATAAAAATCTATACCGGCAGCAGTATTACCTGGTGTAGTTCCTGCTATAGTATAAAGAGCCCAGGTTATCCCTCCATCCGGATTATCAACCGACCATAATGAGCGTGTAGTTGAATTTGACTCAAATGTTTCTGTAAAAGGTAAATTTAATCCCGTAGTATAAACCCCAAAAGAAGAAACAGTTGTATCATTTAAATTATTTTGATCGGAATTATTATTTGGATTTGTTGTATAAGCTGTAAATGTATGTTGCCCATTAGTTGTTGTCATATTGGGCAATGTAATATTTGTAGTTGCTCCTGTAGCTAAACTTCCTGTCCAGTTAAATGTTTGAATTGGATTATTATCAATTCTATAATTAATAGTTGCAGATGTTAATGTATTCGATCCGAAATTTCTTAATGTAACTTGAGGCGTAAATGTTGCTGTACAAATTATACCTCGAGGTGTAATAATTTGAGAAATACCAGCATCTCTTGCAACAGTTGCTGCATTTACGCACAAAAGGGCTTGATAAGCATTAATTCTGCCTGCTCCTAATTGCCCAATATAACCTGAATTTTGAGCATCAATGTTGTCTGCACTGCTGTATAAACAATTTATTAATTGTGTATTGCTCAATGTTGGTCCATGCGATTTCATTAAACCTAATAATCCTGAAACCAATGGACAAGCCATAGAGGTTCCTTGAAGAGTAGTATATCCGGTTGTAGCATTACAACTTAAAATACTGGAGCCGGGTGCAGAAATATCTATCCATGTACCATAGTTAGAAAAACTTGATTTTGCATCAGTACTGGCCGTAGATGCTACTGATATTACGTTATTATAAGCTGCCGGATAAAATTGTGTGGAAACATTATCATTACCCGCTGCAGCTACTACTATAGAACCTGCATTCCATGCTGCATTTACCACATTTTGTCCATAAGTAGAATATCCTGCTCCACCCCATGAACAGTTTATAATATGTGCTCCATTTTGATATGCCCATATTATACCATCATATGCATTGGTTAATGCTCCTGAACAATCACCAATTTTTATCGGCATTATTCTTATATTAAACCCAATTGAAGCTATACCTATACCATTATTAGTTTGTGCTCCAACAATTCCCGAAACATGCGAACCATGCAATCCATCATTACTTCCACATGGATTTGGATCGTTATCATTATCTACCACATCTCTACCTGCTACTAATTTGTTTTGCAAATCAGGGTGGGTTGTTCTTATAGCATTATCAGTTACAGCAACTATTATACTTGATGAACCTTGAGATATATCCCAAGCCAATCCTGCTTGTATTTTGGTTAAATGCCATTGATTGGTATATTGTGGATCATTGGGAGTAAAAAATGTTTTATGCAATTCTTTTTTCTCTGCGTATTCAATAAAATCATATTTATTCAGTTCTTTGATTAATTCATCTACTTTTTCATAATTATCAAATTCAATTTGATAGGTTCTAACTAATTTTTCATCTTTTACTTCCGGATGTAAATGTACAAGTCTTCTAATTTTATATTTTTCAGCAATGGCTGCTAAAAATTCAACTTCATTTATATTTACAGACTTATATTTATCGGCTTTGGGGAATTTATAGGAAGTTTCTGTTTTTAATTGAAAAATAACCTTCCCATCTTGATACCATTCGTAAACGGTTTGAGAAAATAGGGTTCCCGAAATAAATAAAGTAACAATTAAAAGAAATGTAAAATAAGGGAATTTAATTCTTTTCATATAAAAGCAAGTAGTAGTTAATTAATATTGATTAATTGAAAATTTTATTGAATTATTAATTGCAATTTAGTAAAAAACGTTTGTTAATCAATAGGTTGCTTGATTTAACTTTAAAAGTTTTTAACAAGTTTCGACAGACAAAATGTATATAACGATTAACTAACTATTCTAAATAATCAAATCAGATTAATATTCGATGCGGGTATGATAGATATTCTGAAGCTTCTTTTTAAATATTTTTTTAATTCGGGTAATGTCCTTAAAGGTTATATCAGCATTTACAAATTGCTGTTCTTTAATTTGATAATCAATAATTGAGTCAACTAAATTTTCTAAACTTTCTGCATCCTTTTTAGCTAAACTTCTTGATGCTGCTTCAACTGAATCTGCCATCATAAGCACTGCTGTTTCTTTTGAATAAGGACGAGGTCCGGGATATCTAAATTTATTTTCATCCACTATTTCGTCCGGAAAATGCTTTAAGTAGGAACGATAAAAATATTGAACTACTGAATCGCCATGATGCGTACGTATAAAATCTATCACACTGTCAGGCAAATTATGTTTTTTGGCTTTTTCTACTCCTTTTTTTACATGACTTATAATGATTTCAGCACTTTCTTCAAAATCGAGTTCATTATGAGGATTGATACCGGATGTTTGATTTTCGATAAAATATAGCGGATTATCCATTTTTCCAATATCATGATATAAAGCACCTGCTCTTGTTAACAAAGCATTACCTCCTATTTCAAAAATAGCTGATTCGGCTAAATTGGCAACTTGTAATGAATGTTGAAATGTTCCCGGAGCCTTATTAGATAATTCTCTTAATAAGGGATTATTCGTATCTGACAATTCCATTAAGGTTACATCTGAAACAAATCCGAATATTTTTTCAAATAAATAGATTAACGGATAAGTAAATAATGTAAGCATGGCATTAAATGCAAAGTAACCAATGTGGCTATATTTTAGCTCTGTAATTGAACCTTCATAAATTAATTGAAAACTAATATAACCTAATAAATAAGCCACAAAAATTACCAAACTTGTACCAAATAATTGTGAACGCCTATTCATATTTACTATGCTGAAAATTGTAAGAGTACCGGCAATAATTTGCAGAAAAATAAATTCAAAACTATTTGATACAGAAAAGCCAAGTGTTAGAATACAAATAGTATGAACAAATGAGGCTAATCGCGTATCGTAGAAAGTTCGTATTATAATTGGCAAAATACAAAATGGAATGATATAAATACTTATATAATTGGTATTATTAGAAACATACACTAAAAAGTGCATTAATAACATAAGGATTAATAAAAATACAATACGCTTGTTATCTGCTGCAATATCTTTTCTAAAATGATAAAGGAATAAATAAATAGAAGCTAAAGCCAAAGAAATTAATATTAATTGTCCCAAAAAAATATACCATTTTGAAAAACGATGTTGTTTTTGATGTATATACTCTTTTTTTAACGATTCAAGAATTTCAAACTTTTCATCGTTAACAATTTCTCCTTTCGATATAATACGCTCCCCTTTTTGAATCAGCCCTTTAGTAAGCGATATGTTTTCTATTTTTTGTTTTAAAATTTCATCGGTGTATTCTTTATTATACCAAACATTTGCAACAATATTTTCATTGATAACACTTAACAAAAATTCGCCACCTTGTATTTCTTTAAGTTTATTTTCGCAGTATAAATATGCTGATTTGAGTGTAAAAACATCATTAATTGAAGCTAATTCGGCTATTTGATTTTTAATTATATAAAAAGATTTTCCTTTTTTTAAATCTTCCATTATTTCATCAGGAGCCGAAATAACTCCTTTGGTATAAATTTCATTTAATAATTCATTTCCAACCTTAAGCAATATTGCTTTTTGATTATTGTTCGATACTCCATATTTATCATTCCATTTTATTATAAAAGTTGTTGAAAATTCACTTATTTTTTTATTGATTAAATCTATATCTTTATTAAAGTAGTAATATGAAGAATTTATAACAAGTTCTTTTTCTTGATTAATTTCATTTTCGTTTTTATATATTGCAAAATCAAAAGGAGCAACTAGCTCCTCATGTTGCCATGGTTTATTTTTAGAATAGTCAAAAGAAAACTTACGTTCACCGGGAATCCAATACACAATTAAAAACAAAGCAATTAAAAACAAAAGAGTTTTAAATATTTGTTCGTGAAGATTTCTAATTGTATCAAAAATTTTATTCATCATAATTTATTTATGCTTTGCGATACGAAAATAAACAATTAATAAACCTTAATCAGACTTAATTTTTAAGTTTTTAATAATTACATTTGTCTGCTTTTGAATTTTTGTTAAACAATTAAATATAATAACATGAAAGAAGTTTATATAGTTTCTGCCGTTCGAACTCCAATGGGAAGTTTTAATGGTGCATTAGCAAGCTTATCAGCCACTCAATTGGGAGCAGCAGCCATTAAAGGCGCTTTAGAAAAAATAAAATTAGACCCTAAAGAAGTGCAAGAAGTATATATGGGTAATGTATTACAAGCCGGATTAGGGCAAGCACCTGCTCGTCAGGCTGCTAAATTTGCCGGATTGCCTGATAGTGTTGTTTGTACAACCGTTAATAAAGTTTGTGCTTCGGGAATGAAATCAATAGCTTTGGCAGCACAAAGTATTATGTTAGGTGATAATGATGTGGTTGTGGCAGGAGGAATGGAAAACATGAGTCAAGTACCACATTATTTACCAGGCTCAAGAACAGGTTTCAGATTAGGAGATGCTAAATTAATTGACGGAATGGTATATGATGGATTAATAGATGTTTATAATCGCCAACACATGGGTAATTGCGCTGAAATATGTGCCAAAGAAAAAAATATTTCACGCGAAGAACAAGACCAATTTGCCATTAACTCATACAAACGAGCTGCAGCTGCTTGGGAAAGTGGAAAATTTGATAACGAAGTAATTCCGGTTTCAGTTCCACAACGCAAAGGCGACCCTGTAATTGTAACTAAAGATGAAGAATACACCAATGTTAAATTAGACAAAATTCCTACTCTTTCACCCGTATTTCAAAAAGATGGTACAGTTACAGCTGCAAATGCTTCAACATTAAACGATGGTGCATCGGCTGTTATTTTAATGAGTAAAGAAAAAGCGGATGCTCTTGGAATAAAACCTTTGGCCAAAATTATAAGCTTTGCTGATGCCGAACAAGCTCCGGAGTGGTTTACCACAGCCCCTTCGGTAGCTATTCCAAAAGCATTAAAAAAAGCTAACTTAAAAATAAGCGACATTGATTACTGGGAATTAAATCAAGCATTCTCGGTAGTAGGCTTAGCCAATATAAAAGAACTAGGTTTAAATCCTGAAAAAGTAGATGTAAATGGTGGTGCTGTTGCTTTAGGGCATCCATTAGGAAGTTCAGGCTGCCGAATAATTGTTACGCTAATTAATGTATTAAAACAAAATAACGGTAAATACGGTGCTGCCGGAATTTGCAATGGAGGCGGTGGAGCAAGTGCTATGATAATTGAAAATATAAATTAAAAATGCAGTACGGCATTTGTAATTTGAGTATTGTACCCTGCAGAGCTGAAGCATCTGATAAAAGCGAGATGGTTACACAGCTGCTGTTTGGCGAACATTTTCAAATTATTGAAGCACAAAAAAAGTGGCTTTATATTCGAACTGCATATGATAATTACGATTGCTGGATTGATGCAAAACAATGCATGCTGATTTCTGAAGAAACATACAATGAACTTCAGGAAATACCCATGCATGTTGCGGTAGATATGATTCAACTAATCACACACAAGGAAAAACAAGAAGTGCTACCTATTGTTATGGGTAGCACTCTTCCTTTTTATGATGGAGAAAGTATTAATCTTCAAGGTGTCGAATTTTTATACGAAGGACTAGCAAATTCTCCAACATCAAAATTTTCTAAAAACCAACTCATAGAATTTGCACTTAGTTACTTAAACACACCCTATTTGTGGGGTGGACGCTCTCCATTTGGTATAGATTGTTCAGGATTTACTCAATTGGTTTATAAACTAGGAGGAATTAAAATTCCTCGCGATGCCTATCAACAAGCTGAAATAGGTACTACTTTAAGCTTTGTAGAAGAAGCAGAACCTGGAGATTTAGCTTTTTTTGATAATGAACTTGGACAAATTATTCATGTGGGAATTGTAATGGCCGATGGTTATATAATTCATGCATCCGGAAAAGTTAGAATTGATCGATTAGACCATTACGGAATATTTAATAAAGAAACTCATCAGTACACGCATAATTTAAGAATTATAAAAAGACTTATTTAATAGCAGTAAATATAAAACATACTAATTTCTTTTCATTAATCTTTTCAAATGCTTATCAATGTAGAGTTCTGATGTAATTAATGCTTGTTGAATACGCTTAGCATAATGAATGGAATCTAATATTTCTTTATTTTTTTCTTCAACAATTTTTCTTTGTTGTTCTGAGTTTTCTTTTTGTAATTGAATGATATGTTTTTGGCGTTGTGATAATTTTAACGACCTATACGTTATAAACGTTATAATACTTACAGCCAGAAGCACAAAAAATATAAAGTAATTTAAAATTTTTTGTTTTTGTTTTTCGCTATTGGCTATGGCTAATTCACTTTCTTTTTGCGCTTTTAAAATTGCTTCTCGTTTTTCAAAATCGTTTTTAAGCTTTTGTTTAATGGTAGCATTAATATTTTTTTCATTATAAATACTATCGCGCATGGTAACGTGTAAGCGATAATATATATAAGCTGAATCAAGCTGTTTATTTTTATCAAATATCTGATATAAAATACCTGATGCATCTTTATACATATATGGATATTTGTAAAAGTCTGCTACTTGCATAGCTTTTTGTGCATAGTAATAAGCACTATCCCATTTATCTTTTTGTAAAAAAACATTGGATAATGTAAAATATGTATAGTTTAATGATTCAAAATCCTGATTTTTCTTTTTAATATTTATTACATCATAAATAATGGGAATAGCTTCATCTAACCTATTTTGTTTTATATATAGTGAAGCCAAATTATTTAGCGATTGTGCATACTTTATTTCTTCTCCTATTAATTTCCTATAAAAAACTGATTTTTGAATATGTTCTTCTGCCTTTATAAAATCTGATTCATCAAAATAAATTAAAGACAAGTTATTATGTATGAGTCCTAATAATGATGAATCTTTTTGTTTATGCCCTAAATCCAGAGCTTGTTTATAATATTCCAATGCCTGTGGATTTTCACCTTGTTCATAATACATATATGCTAAATTATTTAGCAGTAAGGCTTTTTCTGAAAATTGTCCACTGTTTTCTAATATCTTAAATGCTTCATTAATAAGTGTAACGGCTTTCTCAAATTGTCCAATTTTATGCAGATATTGCCCAATGTTATTTAGATAGGTATATACTTTATCATATCTATTAAGTTCTTTTGCTAAATAATAAGCTTTTATGTAATATTTTATCGCTGCTTTATCATTGTCTTTATATGCTTCGTAATAAGCTTTATCATTGTAATAATTTAAAATATGCTCTTTATAAAACTCTGTTTTACCATTTTCTTTTAAATATTTATCAAGGTACTTTTTTGTTTCATCGGCAAATAAAATCCAAACGTCATTATCATTCATTTGCATATACATTTTGCGTATAGCCACAATCCTGGATGAATCAGTTGTGCAGGTATCAATGGTTGCAAAATAATTATTAATTAATTCACGTTCTCTAGGGATAAGTTGATAAAATTTAGAAGTATCAACATTTGAAAAAGATGAAAACGTTAAAAAAGAAAAGATAAATAAGTAAAGTTTTCGATTAGTAAAATAAAACATTAGCTAATTTATAAAAGCTAAATTAAATAATTAAATAGAGATAGTGGAATTAAAAATTAAAGATTTTCATACCTCCCTCTTATCATTCTGTAGTTCCCTGAAAGGTCTTTTTTAAGTTCTACATTTTTAAAATTGTTTTGCAGGAACAACTCTTTCATTTCATTGGCTAAATATTGATTTATTTCAAAGTAAAGCCAGCCACTTCTTAGCAAATTTTCTTTAGCCAATTCAATTATTCGTTTATAAAATAGCAATGCATCATTATCCGGAACAAAGAGTGCCAAATGTGGTTCATGTTCTAAAACATTTGCATGCATACTTTCCGCTTCTTTTCGAGTTACGTAAGGCGGATTACTTACTATAATATCTATTTGATTAGGAATGCTGATATCGGTTAAAATATCTATTTGTTGAAAATTAATCTCTACGTTATTTATCAAAGCATTTTCTTTTGCTACTTGCAATACGCTTTCTGAAATATCCAAAGCAAAAACTTCTGTATTAAAAAAATGTTTTTTAATTGCTAGAGCTATACATCCACTACCTGTTCCAATATCTACTATTCGATTTATTTTTTCACTTTTATGACTTTGAATAATCCAATCAACTAATTCTTCCGTTTCGGGACGCGGAATTAAAACTGCAGAATTTACTTTTAATTTTAGTCCCATAAATTGTGTTTCGCCCAAAATATACTGTATAGGTATTCCCTTTTTTAAATCTTTTAAAACAAAGTGAATATTCAGTAATTCTGATTCGCTAATAGTTGCAGATTTATTTAGCATATAATCATTTCGAGTAATATGTAATAAATGCTCAATGACTATAAAGAATATTGACGCTGCTTCTTCCCTATCATATAGATGGGAAAGACTTTGAACAAAAAAACTTTTTATATCGGCAATTTTATTACTCGGAATCTGCATGCCGCAAAAATACACTACTTTTGCAATGCAGATGAACACGGACGAAAAATACATGTACCGTTGCATTGAACTAGCTCAAAAAGGGCTTGGCAATGTTGCACCTAACCCTTTAGTAGGAGCTGTAATTGTACATAATGATAAAATTATTGGTGAAGGGTATCATCAACAATTCGGACAAGCGCATGCAGAAATAAATGCCATAAATAATGTAAAAGATAAAAGCTTATTAAAAGAAAGCACTATTTATGTTTCACTTGAGCCTTGTTCTCATTTTGGAAAAACTCCTCCCTGCGCAGATGCCATTATACACTATGGCTTTAAAAGAGTAATAATAGGAAACATAGATCCCTTTGAAAAAGTTGCCGGAAAAGGAATTGAAAAACTAAAAGCAGCCGGAATTGATGTTAAAACATCGGTTTTAGAAAAAGAATGTTGGATGATGAACAGGAGATTTATGGTCTATCAAACACAAAAAAGACCATATATAATTCTAAAGTTTGCACAAAGCAAAGATGGTTTTATAGATTTAGCTCCTGATGAAAAAGAAAAAGGAAAAATAAACTACATATCATGCACTGAAAGCTTAAAACTAGTGCATAAATGGCGCAGTGAAGAGGCTGCAATAATGGTTGGCACCAATACGGTATTAAGTGATAATCCTGAATTAAATTGTCGTTTATATCCTGGTAAAAACCCAACAAGAATAACTCTTGATAAAAATTTACTATTACCTGCCGATAATAAAATTAAAAATGAAACTGCCCCGACTCTTATTTATAATTCCATAAAATCAGAAATTTTAAATAACGTGGAATATATCAAAATGCCGTGGAGCGAAAAGATTTTAGAAGATATTTTAAAAGATTTATACAACAGAGGCATACAATCAATTATCATTGAAGGAGGTGCATACTTGCTTAATTATTGTATAAAAAATAATTGGTGGGACGAAGCACGAATTTTCACATCCCCCAATGAATTAAAAGGAGGAATAAAAGCTCCTGATTTTCCATTTATTCCAAAGCATACAGAAATTATTGGAACAGATAATTTAGCCATCTATTTTCATCCAAACTTGAATAAAATTAACTAAGGAAAAATGTTTTATCTATTACTAAGTATTTTATTTTCTACACTTTTAGTCGTTATTTTTAAATTATTTGATAAGTATCGCATACCAACTTTTCAGGCCATAGTATTTAATTATTTAACAGCTGCCACATTAGGCTTTTCACTTACGGGATTAAATATTTCAATTAATGAATTAACTCATCGTTATTGGTTTCCAAACGCGGTATTAATTGGAATTTTATTTATTGCGCTTTTTTATGTTATTGCACTTACTGCACAACAAATAAGTGTTTCGGTAGCATCGGTAGCTAATAAAATGTCGGTTGTAATTCCGGTAGGTGCAGCTTTTTATTTGTACAACGATACAGCAACCTGGAGTAAAATTGGCGGTATTTTACTTGCACTATTAGGTGTTGTTTTAGCAAGTGTAAAAAAAGAAGAAAGTAAATTTAATTTGCGGGCATATTTTTGGCCAATTTTATTATTTATTGGCAGCGGCTTTTTAGACACGTATATGAAATATACGCAACACTATTATTTAAGCAATGCTGATACCATTTACTTTATTCCCGTTTTATTTTCCATAGCTGCATTTACCGGAATTATAATACTTTTTTGGCAGTTAGCATTAAATCCGTCTAAATTTCAATGGAAGAGTATTCCGGCAGGAATTATTTTAGGAACATGTAACTATGCCTCAATTTACTTTTTACTAAAGTCGCTGCAAATACCAAATATGGAAAGTTCTGTTTTGTTTTCATTAAATAATGTGGGTATAGTAATTGCCTCTGCTTTTATTTCACATTTCGTATTTAAAAATTATTTGAGTAGAATTAACTGGATTGGCGTAGTGCTGTCAGTTATTGCTATTATTTTAATTATGATGAATGTTTAATTAAAATAAATAATATGGAATTAAATTTGCCCTTAAGAAAGGTGAAAAAAATATTGGCTTTTGATCTTCATATGAGTTCCAATAAGGTGAATTGATATAGCCTCCACTATACCATATTAGTCCAAGACTTATGTTATAACATAAATCTAATTTTTTCGTAATTTTTGAATAAACACCGCAATCAAACGACAACTGATGTTGATATATAAATCGGTCATAATTCAATACATTTTTATTTTTATCATTATACTTATAGGTATGATCAATAAAACCTCCACTCGTTGTAAATCCATATAATATTGTAAAATTATCGAATTGTTTATGGTAATGGTATCCAACACCTGAAAAGAATACATAATTTGCATACTCATAGCTTATATAATGCTTATAAAAACTGAAAGAAATTGGGAATCTTAAAAAAGAATTTTGTCCAATTCGTCTTTGATAGCCAACAAAAATTATAGCTCTTAAAAGCGTATTTGCGCTAATTCCAATCCCATTTTTATATATTGAATTATCAAAAATTTTTTTGTCTAATTTTTTAAAATCAACTTCGTAAATATTACCATTTTCAAAGACTACCTTTTGTACTTTTGCTTTATTTAATATGATTAAAGGTAAATCATCCGATGCGTATCTTTTGTAAACAACTGCGGTATCATTTATTTCAATAACCTTTACTTGCAATGTTGCATTATTATTTTTTAAATAAATGGTATCTTGTGCATGTAATGCCTGACTAATTAAAAAACAAAAAACAAACAAGAATTTTTTTATCATTTTTAAAATTTTAATACGGGCATAATCCCAAATTGTATATGAGGAAAGAAATAATATTTAATACCATTTACAACTATTCCATTTTGATACCAAATACATCCAAGTCCGCTTTGTAATAAAATTGAAAAACGAGGAGTTATGTTTGCTTGAACACCTGCAATGGTTGTAAAAGTAATTGAATTCTTAAAATATCTTGTAATATAATAACTTCCCAGATTATAGACCCTCTCTTTAATTTCATGAACTCCATATCTTGTAGATAATCCAACATATAATTCTTGTTTAGGGTTAAAATAATTCATTAGCTCTAAGCCAACTTTAAAATTTGATTTTGAATATTTATTACTGTTTAATAAAAAATCACTAAAATATGTATGACTGAATCCCATACTAAAAGGAAATCTAATGGAAAAATTATTATGCAACTTTCTTTCGCCAAAAATATAAGCTTGTGCAAATAATAAATTTAATGTATTAAACCCAACTGAATTTTTATACTTATTAAAATAAATATTGGAAATTGTGTCTTGACTTATTTTTTTAATTGGAGTGTAAGCTTCAGTAAAACCATCTTTATAAATTATTTTGTGGATTTCAGATTTAGGATAAATGTATTGTGGTCCTGAAAGATTATCAAATCGCTTAAAATGTATTTTTTGAGTATTTATCATTTCTAATTTTACAATCCAGATGCTTCCATTGGTAAAATATATCGTGTCTTGCGCATGAATTTGTTTACAAATACTAAAAATCAGAATAATAATGAATATAATTTTTTTCATAATTTAAAATTTATAATTAATAGAAACTCCTAATATACCACTCAATAGAAGCTTCTTTTTCGATTGAAAAGTATCTTTTTGAATGTAGTAATCATTGTTTAAGTATCCATCTTTAAAATAATAATTTAGTCCCATACCCCAATAAAGAGACGTAAATAAAAAATTAGTATTGATTGGATTTATACCCATCAAAAAATTGAGAGAATTAAAATAAGTTACTACATAAGTAGGCTTGTATAACTCAATTTTTTTTGTAAAATATTGATTAAAGTAACTGCTATAATACGTTTCATATCTATATTCTACATATAATTCTTTTTGTTCTATTAATCCAAATCTATATGATGGACCAATAAAAAAAATATTTGAACTATTGGGATAGTATAATAATTCCACACCTATACTATGAACTTGATGTGCCGTTTGATATAGCGGAAATGGATGTTGAACCCCTGGAAAGGCCATACTTAATGGGAATCTTAACAGCAAATAATTATTTATTTTTCTGTGATAATGAAATTCAAAAATTCCAAAAATCATTTTTAAACTATTTATTCCGATAGCATTTGAACAAATAGCTTGCTTATTGAACGTTTTTTTTACAAATACTTCTTCCGTTCCATTTTCAAATTTTATTCTTTTTATACCATATAGATATAACTTATTTTTATCTGAAGTTATTGATTTGAAATTAATTAAATGGCCATCCGTTGATTTTTCAATACTCAGAACTTTACCAACTTCAACTTTATTTTTAAAAAAAATCGTATCTTGACAATATATTTTTTTACTTGCCAATACAATAATTATAGAAATGAATACTGCTAAGTATTTTTTCATATATCTAAATTATAATTTTTTATTGATAAAAAAAATTATCCTTCTTCTATTTACAATACATAGCTATACAAATTTAACTGCTCAAAAAAACAGCAATGCTTCATATTATCCTATTGATACAGTTCAAGCAAAGCTTATAATCACTAAACAATTTGCGGGAAGAGATATTAAACAAGTTGAAAATTTTGCTAATCAAAATTTTTCTGATATTAAAAAAAGTATTTCGTTTAAAATTGATACCATTACCGAAAGCATGTATGGTAAACATTTCTTGCTACAAGCCTATTATAATAACGAAAAAATATTTCACTCATTTTTAAAAATAAATACCGATTTAAATGGCTTTATAACGAGTATTTTATTAACTGATTTTTCCACAAAAACTTTCTCAGAAAAAGATTTCCCGAACCAACAAATTACAGTAAATTATCTTGAAAAAAACTCATATAAAAACCATATTGAAAAAGTTTGGTATTTTGATGGTGCAACATTAATTCCGGCATGGCGTATTGAAAATATTGAAAGCGTTGAAAACAATTATGAATTAGTTGTAAATGAAAATGGAGTTCTTTACTATCGTGATTTGAATGCCTACCATAAAGCTTTACAAACAAATGGCGACTCATTAGTATCTATGCTTATTTTTAATCCAGATCCATTAACCAGAGCAGGAGTAAATTACGGTGCTCCTTATATTGACAATAATGATAGTGATGTACCTGAGTTAAACGCACAAAGAGAACAGGTTAATTTTCCTGCCTATTTTGATAATGGTACGTTTAGGTTAGAAAGTAATTATGTATTAATTACAGAATTTTCATCGCCCGCCACAATACCTGCCAGCTCAAGTACTCCCTCCTTCCATTACAGCCGTTCGCAAAATGAATTTGAAGATGTAAATGCATTTTTCCATTTGAATAATTATAAAAACTATTTGAATAGTTTAGGTTTTACCAATCTGGTAAATTATCAAATTAATGTAGATGCGCATGGATTTAATGGAGCCGACCAATCTGCATTTACAGCTTCATTTTCCCCTCCCCGCTTAACTTTTGGCGAAGGCGGTGTTGATGATGCAGAGGATGCTGATGTAATTATTCATGAATATGGCCATGCCATTAGCCATAGTGCAGCTCCTAACACTAACATCGGTTCTCAGCGCCAGGCATTGGACGAAGGCTTTGGAGATTATTTGGCTGCTTCTTATTCAAAATCTATTAATAACTTCCGAAATACCGATGTTTTTACCTGGGATGGACATAACCAATTTTGGGCCGGAAGAAACGCTGCAAGTAGCAAAATATATCCTTCTAATCTCACAGGTTCAATTCATGCCAATGGAGAAATATGGTCGTCTGTATTAATGCAAATTCACAATAGTATTGGCAGAGAAAAAACCGATAGTATCTTGTTTCAATCCATGTACAACTACAGTGCCAATATGACCATGCCTCAAGCTGCCACACTTTTTATTCAAGCCGACAGTTTATTGTTTAATGGCGATAATTACCCCATTATTTGTAATTATTTTTTGCAACGTGGTTTAGTTAATTCCTGTGTGCAATCGATATCTGAAATTAAACTTAAAAATTCTAATAATGTAAGACTACTAAATAGCTATAATTTCACTCATCAAAGAGAAAAGGCAATTATTACAATTGATGACATGAATAAATATTCCATAAATATCTATGATGTAACAGGCCGACAAATAAGTAACAATGAAAATATCTCTAACAAGTTTATAATTGAATACGAATCACTTCCTAATGGCATGTTTATAATTGAAGTTTATAACAGTGCCTCTAAAAATATTTTCAGGCTAATTAAGTAGTTTTAGCCACTAAAAACCAACATTTTAAAAAAAAGTAAAGAAAATATTTTGTAAAAACTTTTGGAGTAAAAAAAAGACTAATATATTTGCACTCCCAATTCGGGAGATTCCGTAGCTCAGTTGGTAGAGCAATACACTTTTAATGTATGGGTCCTGGGTTCGAGTCCCAGCGGGATCACAAAAAAAGCTCCGATTTTTCGGAGCTTTTTTGTTTTAACTATATTAATAATTTATTTAAAAATTGAAGCTTTATATATTCCAAGTTTCGATAATAAATAAGCAAACGAAACATTTAAAACTCCTAATCCATATTTAACGCTTCTGCTAAAATTAATGGATGATGCTTCATCAAAATATTTGGTCGGGCATGTTATTTCTCCAATTTCATAACCTGCATAGAATATTTGAGCTAACATTTGGTTATCAAAAACAAAATCATCTGAATTGGCTTCAATATTAATTTTTGTAAATATTTCTTTTGAAAAAGCTCTATAACCGGTATGATATTCAGATAACTTTTGATTCATCAATATATTTTGTGTAAGCGTTAAAAAACGATTAGAAATATATTTATATAAAGGCATGCCTCCTTTTAACGCACCTTTTCCTAATATACGCGAACCTAAAACTACCGGATAAACATCATAAGCTATAACTCCTGCCATAGCATGTATTAATTTAGGAGTATATTGATAATCGGGATGTAACATAATAATGATATCCGCACCTAATTCTAAAGCTCTTTTATAGCAGGTTTTTTGATTTCCGCCATAACCTTTATTTTTTTCATGGCGAATTATATGTTTAATTCCAAGTTTAGAAGCAATTTCAGAAGTATTATCTTTGCTGGCATCATCCACCAACACTACTTCATCTACAATATCAAAAGGTATTTCTTGATAAGTTTTTTCTAATGTAAGCGCTGCGTTATATGCCGGTAATACTACAACAATTTTTTTTCCGTTAAGCATATTTATAATTTGCAACAAAGCTACTAATAGCTATTAACACAAGCAAATCTGTGTAAAGCACTAAAATTAGTACATTTGAGCTCCAATTTTTATTTGCATGATTAAACGAATACATCTGTACGTGGTAAAATCTTACCTGGGGCCATTTGTGCTTACATTTACCATTGCTCTATTTGTTTTGCTCATGCAATTTTTATGGAAATATTTAGAAGACTTAGTTGGAAAGGGATTAGAATGGTATATCATAGCCGAATTATTGGTATATGCATCTGCCAGTTTAGTTCCTCTCGCGCTTCCATTAGCCATACTTTTAGCCTCAATTATGACATTTGGAAATTTAGCCGAGCGCTATGAATTAATTGCCATGAAATCGGTTGGATTATCACTACCCAATATCATGAAATGGCTGATAGTGGTAACTGTTCTTACTTCATTAGGTGCATTTTATTTTTCAAATAATATTTTACCGGTTGCTAATTTAAAATTTGGAGCCTTATTATACGATATTACACAACAAAAACCAGGTATTGATTTAAAAGAAGGTATTTTTTACAATGGAATAGAAGGTTTTTCAATTCGGGTTAAAAAGAAAGAAAAAGGCGGAGAAATTTTAAAAGATATCATGATTTACGATCATACGAATAAAAGCGGTAATACAAAAGTAATATTAGCCGAAAAAGGAAAAATGACTGTTACACCCGATAAACAATTCATGATATTAGAACTTGAAAATGGGTATAGTTATGATGATTACAAAGCTGATCATCGTAGCAATGAAATGCCTTTATTAAGAAGTAAGTTTAAAAAGCAAATTGTTCGGTTTGATTTATCCCAATTTAAGCTATCTCGAACAGACGAAGGCATGTTCAAAGATCATTACGGAATGCTAAATTTAAGTCAATTAAAAACCGCAGTTGTTGATTTATATGTTGAACAAATTAAAAGCAAAGAAAATATTCAAAAAATTATCAAAGGGAACTCTAATTATCAACGTTATTTTTCTGATACCTTATATCAACAATCATATACACTCCGACCTCAATTTGATACATTAATACACTTTGAAAATTTTTCTAAAAATGAAAAATTAATGATTGTTGAAGGAGCTTTAAATGCAGCTCGTACCGCTAAATTGTATGTTGAAAATTTAGAAAACGATTTAGATAATAGAATTAAATTTATCAATCGTCATAATATTGAATGGCATAGAAAATTAACCCTTTCCGTTGCGTGTATAGTACTATTCTTTATTGGTGCACCTTTGGGAGCAATTATACGCAAAGGTGGATTAGGGATGCCTGTTGTTGTATCAGTAATCTTCTTTTTAATTTTTCACATTATATCCATAACCGGTGAAAAATCAGCAAGAGAGGGAGTTATTTCAGCATTCTGGGGAATGTGGATGGCAACTTTTATTTTACTTCCATTAGGTATATTTTTAACTTACAAAGCAAGTCGCGATTCTTCATTATTTGATATTCAATACTACTTAGATTTTTTCAAAAAATTTAAAAAAACAAAAAACACTTAATTTTCATGCGTGTATTACAGCTATGTCATAAGCCCCCCTTCCCTCCTGTTGATGGTGGTTGTGTGGCTATGGCAGCTGTAACCAACGGTTTAATTCAACAAGGAATAGATTTATGGATTTATAATATTGCTACGCACAAACATCCGTTTAATAAAGACTATTTTCCAAAGGAAATTGAAAATAAAAATTTTTCATTTTTTATTGATACTAAAATAAATGCATTAAAAGCTTTAAAAGCTTTAATTAAAAACAATTCTTACAATATTTCTCGATTTTATAATCAGATTTTATCTAATCAAATAATTCAATTCATTCAAAAAGAAAAAATAGATTTAGTTCATATAGAAAGTTTATATGGAATGCCTTATGCAATTGATATAAAAAAAAATACAAAAGCAAAAATTATATTACGTTCGCACAATATCGAGCATCATTTGTGGGAACAAAAAGCTCAAAAAGAATCTAATATTATTAAAAAAATATATCTCCAAATTTTAGCAAAACAGCTTAAACAATTTGAATTGAAAAGCTTTTCAATGGCTGATGGTATAATTAGTATTAGCAGTAGCGATAGCAATTTTATTCAACAATCAGGAATAAAAACAAAACTCATTACCGTTCCTGTTGGTATAACTGAGAAAGAATTCCAAGAAAACACATCAAATTCCATCTATCATATAGGCGCTATGGATTGGCAACCTAATGTAGAAGGTTTAAATTGGTTTTTAGAAAATGTATGGTCGTTAGTATTAGATAAAAAAACCGGTGCAGAACTTCATCTTGCGGGAAGAAACATGCCAAAAGAAAAATACAGCAACTATAAAAACGTAATCGTATATGGCGAAGTAGAAAATTCAGAAAAATTTGCTGCCGATAAAGGTATAATGATAATACCGGTGCATCGGGCAAGTGGCATACGTATTAAATTAGCTGAAGCCATGATGATGGGAAAAGCCATTGTTTCAACATCAATTGGAGCTTCCGGTATTGAAAATTTGAGTAATAAGGAAATATTAATAGCCGATAATGCATTTGATTTTGCAGAAAAAATTTTACTCTTACTCGAAAATGAAAACTTAAAAAATGAAATAAGTAAAAATGCGCACCATTTTGCTTTACAACACTTTGAACAAGATAAATGCAGTCAAAAAATAATTGATTTTTATAACAAAATTTTAAATAATTAAAATGCAAAAACTGCTGGTTATTACATCACGCATTCCTTATCCGCTCGAAAAGGGCGATAAGTTGCGTATTTATCACCAGCTAAAATATTTATCCCGGCATTTTAAAATATGTTTATGCGCAATAAACGATTCGAAAATTCACCCAAAAGCAGAATATGAATTAAAAAAATATTGTAACGAAATTCATTTTTTAAATATCCATAAATTTCAAATCGCAGGTGGAATTATAAAATCATTTTTTAATGGAGAACCTTTACAGGTAGGGTATTTTTATCATTCATCCATACAATCTAAATTAGATAAGGTGGTTAAAAGCTTTCAGCCTGATTTTATTTTTTGTCAACTTATACGAACAGCCAAATACGCGCTTAAATAT
This sequence comes from Bacteroidia bacterium, assembly GCA_046299555.1. GTDB lineage: Bacteria > Bacteroidota > Bacteroidia > JACCXN01 > JACCXN01 > CALKJP01. The sequence continues at coordinate 1,563,174 of JBKBHS010000001.1, read as the reverse complement.
CCTCATTCTAAAACATTGGATTATATGGATGCCTTATCAAAAGGCACGGAACGAAGAATTGAACACGCTTCAATTTGGATGAAATGGATTTTAAAAACCGAAACTAAACGATTAATAAAATTTGAATCAGCTGTTTTTAATTATTTTAATAATCACTGTATAATTTCTACCGAAGACCAAAAATATATTCAGCACCCACATCATAAAAACATAAAAATTATTCCGAATGGAATTGATTTAGATTTTTTTAAACCAATTGAAACCGAAAAAAAATACGACATAGTATTTACCGGAAATATGAGTTATCCGCCAAATGTTAAGGCGGCTCAGTTTTTGGTTCAAAAAATTGCACCATTAATGGATAAAAAAATTAAAATACTTATATCCGGAGCACAGCCTCAAAAAGAAGTTATTTTACTTCAATCTGAATCATGTCATATTACAGGATGGGTTGACGACATTCGAAATTCATATTCATCTGCAAAATTATTTGTTGCTCCATTACATATGGGTACGGGGCTTCAAAATAAAATTTTAGAAGCTATGGCTATGAAAATACCGTGTATTACCACCTCATTGGTAAATGCTTCAATTGGTGCAAAAGAAAATGAAGAAATAATAATAGCCAACACCGCTGACCAATTTGCTGAAAAAATAATTTACTTCTTAGAAAATTATCATGAAGCTGAGAATATTGCTAATAGAGCATTTTTGTTTGTTTCTAAAAAATTTAATTGGGAGCAAAGTACGAATGAATTAATAAAACTTATTTTAAACTAAAACGTTTAGTAACTTTGCAGCCAAATAAATTTGAGGAAATGGAATATAAATTTAACACTGTAGAAGAAGGAATTGAAGATATTAAAGCCGGGAAAATATTAATTGTAGTAGATGATGAAGACCGCGAAAATGAAGGCGATTTTGTAATTGCAGCGCGCTGTGTAACTCCGGAAGTAATAAATTTTATGGCCACACATGGTCGAGGGTTAATTTGTGCCCCTTTAATAGAAGACCGTTGCGATGAACTTGGCTTAGATTTAATGGTAAGTAGCAATAATTCTTTATATGAAACACCATTTACGGTTTCAGTTGATTTAATTGGGCATGGTTGTACTACAGGAATTTCAGCTTCGGATAGAGCAAAAACCGTATTAGCACTGATTAACCCGCAATCAAAACCCGAAGATTTTGCTAAACCCGGTCACATATTTCCATTAAGAGCCAAACGTGGCGGAGTGCTTAGAAGAGCCGGTCATACCGAAGCAGCAATAGATTTAGCAAGATTAGCCGGATTTGAACCAGCCGGAGTAATTGTAGAAATAATGAATGATGACGGAAGCATGGCTCGAGTTCCTGATTTAATGAAAATTGCCGAACGCTTTAATTTAAAAATTATTACCATTAAAGATTTAATTGCCTATCGTTTAAAAAACGAAACATTAATTAAAAAAGAAGTTTCCGTTCATTTACCTACCGAATGGGGCGATTTTATACTAACAGCATACACTCAAATTACAACGGGTCAAGAACATTTGGTTATTCATAAAGGCGAATGGAAAGAAGATGACCCTGTATTGGTTAGGGTTCACTCATCGTGTATGACGGGAGATATTTTTGGTTCCTGCAGATGCGATTGTGGACCTCAATTACATAAAGCTATGGAAATGATTGAAAAAGAAGGGAAAGGCATTATTGTTTATATGAATCAAGAAGGGAGAGGGATTGGATTATTAAATAAATTAAAAGCTTATAAACTTCAAGAGGAAGGATACGATACTGTGGAGGCTAACGAAAAATTAGGTTTTAAAATGGATGAACGCGACTACGGCATTGGCGCTCAAATTTTAAGAGATATGGGTGTTTCAAAAATCCGTTTAATGAGTAATAACCCTAAAAAACGTGTTGGACTTATTGGCTATGGTTTAGAGATTGTTGAAAATGTTCCTTTAGAAATAAAAGCTAATCAATATAATTTAAACTATTTAAAAACAAAGCGAGATAAAATGGGACACCAATTAAAGTTAGACAAGTAATTATTTTTAAATAGGTTCACCATATAAATCAAATTCTTCAGCGCTGTTAATTTTTACTTTAGCAAAATCTCCCACTCGTAAAAAATGCTTTCGAGCATCTACTAATACTTCATTATCCACTTCAGGTGAATCAAACTCTGTTCTACCGATAAAATAATTTCCTTCTTTTCTATCAATCAACACCTTAAATACTTTACCAACTTTTTGCTGATTTAACTCAAATGAAATTCCTTGTTGTATTTCCATTACACGCTGAGCTCTTGCTTGTTTTATTTTTTCTGAAACATCATCTTTTAAAGTAAAAGCGTGAGTATTTTCTTCATGCGAATATGTAAAAATTCCAAGTCTGTCAAATTTTGTTTGTTCTACCCATGCTAACATTTCTTCAAAATCTTGTTCTGTTTCGCCCGGATAACCGGCAATAAGCGTTGTTCTTAAGGCAATACCTGGTACTTTATCACGAATGGTATTTACTAACTCGATAGTTTTTTGTTTCGTAATTCCTCTACGCATGCTTTTGAGCATATTATCTGAAATGTGCTGCAATGGCATATCTAAATAGTTACAAATATTTTCTCTCTCACGCATAACGTCCAAAACATCCATTGGAAAACCACTTGGGAAAGCATAATGTAGTCGAATCCATTCTAAACCGTTAATATCGGAAAGACGCTTTAAAAGCTCGGCTAATTTGCGCTCTTTATATAGGTCTAATCCATAATAGGTGCTGTCTTGCGCAATAATTAATAATTCTTTTGTTCCATTTTTAACTAAATTTTTGGCATTTTGCACCAAATCTTCCATTGGAACTGATACATGTTTACCTCGCATTAAAGGAATGGCGCAAAATGAACAAGGCCTATCACATCCTTCAGATATTTTAAAATAAGCATAATGCTGAGGAGTTGTAAGTAAACGTTCTCCAACTAATTCGTGTTTATAATCAGCTTTTAATGTTTTTAATAAACGAGGTAAATCGCGAGTTCCAAAATAAGCATCTACATTTGGAATTTCTTTTTCTAAATCTTCTTTATATCGTTCTGAAAGACAACCTGTAACATACACTTTATCAACTAATCCGGCTTCTTTTGCATCGGCAAAACGTAAAATGGTATCAATACTTTCTTGTTTAGCATTATCAATAAATCCGCAAGTATTTATAATTACAATCGAAGCATCGTCTGTTTGCGATTCGTGTTCTACTTCAAATTTGTTAGCTTTTAATTGTGCCATCAGCACTTCCGAATCGAAGAGATTTTTGGAACAACCCAATGTTACAACATTGACTTTATTTTTCTTTAATGTTTTTGTTTTCATTTTAAGATTTGAATAAAGAATCTACAAATTCTTCTTTATTAAACACTTGTAAATCATCCATTTTTTCGCCTACTCCAATATATTTTACCGGAATTTTAAAGGTATCTGAAATGCCAATAACAACACCTCCTTTGGCTGTTCCATCTAATTTAGTTAGCGCAAGCGCATTTACTTGAGTTACTTTTGTAAACTGTTTTGCTTGCTCAATAGCATTTTGACCGGTTGATGCGTCAAGAACCAATAAAATTTCGTGAGGGGCATCAGGTACTACTTTTTGCATAACTCTTTTTATTTTACCAAGCTCTTCCATTAATCCTGTTTTATTATGCAAACGCCCTGCTGTATCAATAATAACTACATCGGTATTTTTAGAAATTGCCGATTTTAAAGTATCAAAAGCTACTGAAGCCGGATCAGCTCCCATACCTTGAGCTACAATAGGAACATTTACTCTATTTGCCCAAATATTTAATTGATCAACGGCTGCAGCTCTAAAGGTATCGGCAGCTCCCAATAATACATTATATCCTTTTTGTTTAAATTGATAAGCTAATTTGCCAATGGTTGTGGTTTTACCAACTCCGTTTACTCCAACAACCATTATTACATAAGGTTTTTTACCGGCAGGAATTGTAAAATCAACGGCTTGCTCTTCATCATTTTCTTTGAGTAAAGCTACAATTTCTTCTTTTAATATACGATTGAGCTCTGCCGTATTTACATATTTATCACGCTCCACACGTTCCTCAATACGTTTTATAATTTTTAAAGTTGTATCTACACCAACATCCGATGTAACTAATACTTCCTCTAAATTGTCGAGTACCTCAGCATCAACTGTGGATTTACCAATAATAGCTCTTGTAATTTTACTAAATATACTTTCTTTGGTTTTTTCTAAACCTTTATCTAAACTTTCTTTTTTTTCTTTGCTAAAAAAACTAAACAAGCCCATAGTTGATATTTATTAAAGCTAAAAAAGCTTCTCCTCGAATGAGAAGAAGCTTAATCTATTAGCAAAATCATTCAAATTATTTTTGAGAAAGAAAGTCTTTCACGTGATCGTTGTGAACAACTTCTTCTTTAAAAGAGTAAGTACCGTTTTTAGTTTTTACCATTTTTATAACACGAGTAAACTCTTTTCCTTTACCGGTTTTTAATGTTGCAACTACTTTCTTAGCCATTTCTAAAAGTATTTTAATGAATTACTTAATTTCTTTGTGAATTGTTTTACGCTTTAAGATTGGATTGTATTTTTTTAATTCCAATCTATCGGGTGTATTTTTTTTATTTTTAGTGGTTATGTAACGAGAAGTTCCGGGTAAACCACTTTCTTTATGCTCAGTACACTCTAATATTACTTGTACTCTATTACCTTTCTTTGCCATTTTATTTTATTTTATCGAAATTGGGTTGCAAATGTATGTTTTTATTCCTAAATATCCTAATTTATTGTAAAAAAAACATATTGAATAAAAAATAAAACTTATTTTAAACAGAATCAACAATTACACGAATTAATTATAATCATCTTACATCCTGCGTTTGTCCTATGTAGTATCGGTTATGACTCTCTGAATAAAGTATATATACGTAAAACATGTTTATTGAATTAAAATAAAAAAGTCCTGAGGTTTTCTCAGGACTTTGCGGTCTGGACGGGGCTCGAACCCGCGACCCCATGCGTGACAGGCATGTATTCTAACCAGCTGAACTACCAGACCAATAAATCGTTTGTATTTCAAACGGAGTGCAAAAATAATTGTTTTTATGAATGTGACAAAAAAAATTGAAATTTTATATCATTTTATTTCGTTTGTGTAAGTAAGTCAATAAGATAGTGTCATATCCCTGCTTAATATCGGCTTCAACAAAATCAATTTTATACTGTGCACACTTTAGCTCCAATTCTTTCTTAAAGGAATTTATAGCCTTATGATAGGCTTCCTTTATCTGTATAGGATTAACTTTTACTTCTTCTCCACTTTCACTGTCAACAAAGCGATAAGGTCTGTTATCAAAATTAAAATCTAACTCGGTATTTTTATCTACCACATAAAACAAAATCACCTCATGTTTATTGTAGCGAAGGTGTTGCAAAGCATTTAAAACTTCCTTTTCATCGCCCATACTATCTAGCATATCGCTAAATATTATTACCAAAGACCTTCGATGCAGGATATCGGCAATTTCATGAAGCGCTTTTGCTAAGGAGGTTTTATGAAATGTATTAGAATTATTGTCGGTAATAATTTTTGATAATTGATGATAAATTAATCGAAAGTGCGATGCATTGCCCTTGCTGGGTATATGCTGCATTTTTTCATCGAAAAAACTAATGCCAACAGCATCTCTTTGTTTTTTAAAAAGTTCAGCAAGAACGGCTGCTGCATTAACGGCAAATTCTAATTTAGTTAACTCATTTTTAGTTTTCTTATCCGGATAATTCATGGACGAAGATTGGTCGATAATTAACTGACAACGCAAATTTGTTTCTTCTTCATAACGCTTAATAAAAAGTTTTTCCGTACGGGCATAAAGTTTCCAATCTATATGACGTGTTGACTCTCCGGTATTGTATAATCGGTGCTCTGCAAATTCAACCGAAAATCCATGAAAGGGACTTTTATGTAAGCCTGTTATAAAGCCTTCAACTACTTGTCGGGCATTAAATTCAAGCTTACTAACCATTTCAATGGTTTGACGATCGAATTGTTCCATTTTTCAAATAATAAAAAAATTCAAAGCTAATGTAGTAAACACATTAACTTTGAATTTAGAAATTTAAAATAAGGTTTTAAAGTTGAGCGTCAATTTTTGCAGCTAAAACAGATTTTGGAACTGCTCCAACTTGTTTATCTACTACTTGACCGTTTTTAAAAATAAGTAATGTAGGAATATTTCTTATTCCAAACTGAGCGGATACATTTGGATTATTATCCACATCTAACTTACCAACAACGGCTCTTCCTTCATAATCTTTTGCCAATTCTTCTACAATAGGTGCAACCATTCTACATGGGCCACACCATACTGCCCAAAAATCAACCAAAACAGGTTTGTCGGATTTTAATACAAGTTCTTCAAAATTTGAATCTGTTAATTCTAGTGCCATGATGATTTGTTTTTATGATTAATAAATAATAATTGTAATTTAATTGGCAAATATAAGACCATTTATAGAAATAGTCTTTTTGTCATTTAATTAATATCGTATTTTACACCCGGTAATTTTTGCAAGGCATCAAAAAAATTATTGGAAGCGCTTATTTTATAAGTTTTTGAAGCCATATCTATTTTTAATCTTTCACTACTGTCAATAACTGACAGTTTAACATTACAATCTCCCTTATTACTTGTAATTACCTCAATTAAATTTTCAATAAAATTTGAAGAAATTTCTTTTAAATCAATTTGAAGATGTACTTGTTTTACCTTGCTATCTCTAACATCGGAAAGTATTTGAATGTTTAAAACTTTGAACTCCAATTGCTCTGTATTTTTAAATCGTTTTTCAAACTTTCCCCTTATGTATAGGAATTGATTAATTTCCATAAAGTGTTTAAACTTTAGGTAATCTTCTCCAAATAGCATTATTTGGTATGAATCAAAGTAATCTTCTATGGTAATTGAACCAAATGGCTTTCCGTTTTTTGTAATTCTATGAGCAATATCGGTTATTATTCCTGCAAAACTTATTTCTTGTGTTAAAAGAGGTAATAAATTATTGTATTCATCTGCTTCATCAGTGCTTAATGAAGAAATTTTCTTTTTTATTTTTTCGTAAACAGATTCAATATTTTTCTTTTGTTGAGCTTCTATCGAATTTTCATTTGATTGATTTTGTACTTCAAACTCTTTAATTATATCGGATATTTTTTTTAAATCTTTAAGGTTGGTATTGCAAAAATGTTTTATTTCGAAGCGATAATCATCGAGAGGATGTCCGGATATATAAAATCCAACTACTTCTTTTTCAAATTTTAGTTTTTGTAAGGTGCCCCAATCTTCAACTGTTGGAATATTTGGCTCCGGTAATTCAACTTCTTCGTTCATATCAAATAAAGAAGCTTGAGCTGAAGTTTCTCCTTCTTGAAATTTAGCTCCAAAGCGAATTGCCTTTTCTAAAAATGTTGTTTCACCATCAATAGCAAAATAGGTTGCTCTATTTATTTTTTCAAATGAATCAAATGCCCCGGCATAAACAAGGCTTTCAAATGTTTTTTTATTAGCCGTTCTAAGATTTACACGTTTTACAACATCGAAAAAGTTTTTAAATGGCCCGTTCATTTTTCTTTCTTCAATAATAGAATTAACGGCTGCTTCGCCAACACCTTTAATAGCAGCCATACCAAATCGAATTTGCCCGTTTTTATTTACTGAAAATTGCAATTCACTTTCGTTAATATCAGGCCCTAATACCGGAATTCCCATACGTTTACATTCTTCCATAAAAAATGTAACTTTTTCGATATTGTGCTGATTGTGTGTTAATACAGATGCCATGTATTCGGCCGGGTAATGCGCTTTTAAATAGGCTGTTTGATAAGCTACAAATGCATAACAAGTTGAATGTGATTTATTAAAAGCGTATTGTGCAAAGGCTTCCCAGTCGGTCCAAACTTTTTCTAGTTTATCTTCAGGTAATCCTTTTGCTTTTGCACCTTCCATAAATTTGCTCTTCATTCTATCGAGTGTAGCTCGATCTTTTTTCCCCATTGCTTTACGTAAAACATCGGCATCGCCTTTGGTAAATCCTGCTAATTTTTGCGACAACAACATCACTTGCTCCTGATAGACTGTAATGCCGTAGGTATCGGCCAAATATTCTTCCATTTCGGGCAAATCGTATGTTATTTCTTCTAATCCATGTTTACGTTTTATAAAGTTAGGGATGTATTCAAGTGGGCCCGGACGATAAAGTGCATTCATGGCTATTAAATCTTCGAACTTATCGGGCTTAAGTTCTTTCAAATATTTTTGCATTCCGGCCGATTCGAACTGGAAGGTTCCGTTTGTTTCGCCTTTTTGATAGAGTTCGAATGTTTTTTTATCGTCTAATGGAATGGTATCGATATTTAATTCTACACCATGATTTTGTTTTATAAGATTTAATGCATCGCGTATGATGGTAAGGGTTTTTAAACCTAAGAAATCCATTTTAATAACACCGGCATCTTCAATTACTTTTCCATCGTATTGAGTTATGTACAAGTTGGTTTCTTTAGAGGTAGCAACCGGTACTATTTCGGTTAAATCTTTAGGAGCAATAATAATTCCTGCTGCATGAATTCCTGTTCCTCTTACTGATCCTTCAAGAATTTGAGCTTCGCGCAAAACATTTGCCTGCAAATCATCGCCTGCTAAAATTTCACGTAATCGTTTTACATTTTCAATTTCATCATTGGTGAGCCCTTCTTTATCTTTAAGCCCCTTTTCCCCTTCAATTGGAGCATTTAATATTCTGTTTAGCGATATTCCGGGTTTTTCGGGAACAAGTTTGGCTAAAGCATTGGATTCAGGTAAAGGTAAATCAAGTACACGTGCCACATCTTTAATACTCATTTTAGCAGCCATGGTTCCATAAGTAATAATTTGCGCGACTTGATGTTTCCCATATTTTTCAACTACATAATCAATTACTTTTTGTCTTCCTTCATCATCAAAATCGGTATCAATATCGGGCATTGATTTACGATCAGGATTTAAGAAACGTTCAAATAGTAAGTTATATTTAATTGGATCGATATTGGTTATTCCTATACAATACGCTACCGCTGAACCTGCTGCTGAACCACGACCAGGACCAACAAAAACACCTAAATTTCTACCGGCTTTTATAAAATCGGCTACAATTAAAAAGTAGCCCGCAAACCCCATGGTTTTGATTGTAAATAATTCAAAATTCAATCGCTCTTCAATTTCAGGAGTTATATCGCCATATCTAATTTTTGCTCCTGAAAAAGTTAAATGCTTTAAATATTCCCATTGGTTTAAATTATTATCTTCATGTATCTGAAACTCTTGCGGAATAGGGAAATTGGGCAATAAAATATCTGTCTTTAATTTTAGAGTTTCTACTTTATCTACAATTTCATTGGTATTGTCAAGAGCTTCGGGTAAATCATGAAAAAGCGCTTGCATTTCTTCCGTTTTCTTAAAATAAAATTGATCGTTATAAAATGCAAAGCGTTTGCCTTTGGTTGATGCATCATCATCGGCAAATTCTTTCATGCTGGGAGTACTTTGTTTTTCTCCCGTATTTATACAAAGTAAAATATCGTGAGCATTATAATCTTGTTGATCTACATAATGCGAATCGTTTGAAGCAATAATTTTTACATTATATTTTTTAGCAAACTTTAATAATACTTCATTAACAATAGCCTGCTCAGGGATATCGTGTCGTTGAAGCTCTACATAATAATCTTCGCCAAATAAATCGAGCCACCACTTAAATATTTTTTCAGCTTCTTCTTCTCCTTTACGAATTATTGCTCGAGGCACTTCGGCTGCTAAACAACAGGTGGTAGCTATCAATCCTTTGTGATATTGTAAAACCAGTTCTTTATCTATTCTGGGATATTTTCCATACAAACCATCAATATAACCTAATGAGCAAAGCTTTATAAGATTTTTATACCCTTCTGCATTTTTTGCCAGAAATAATTGATGATAACGTATGTCTTTATCATCTTTCGTAAAATTCTTTTTATGACGATTTTCAACTAAATAAAACTCACAACCAACAATAGGTTTTATAGTATTTGGATTTTCAGGAGTGTTATATTTAGCTGCTTCTGCAACAAACTTAAATACACCAAACATATTACCATGATCGGTGATGGCCAATCCTGGCATTTTATCAGCTACCGCTTTTTTATACAAATTAGAAATATCGGCTGCTCCATCCAAAAGCGAAAACTGAGTATGAACGTGTAAATGTGAAAATTTCATGTTTAAACATTAATTTAAAAAAAATACTTATTTAGAATTTATAAAATTCTATTATTTGCTAAAATAAGATTTTAAAAGATGAAATTTTTAGAAAATTTTAAACAATTAACTTAGGCTTTTGAATATAAATGTTTAAGATTTTAAACAGTAAAAACTACTTCATTATAAGGCACTCTATATCGTTTTCCCCATATACCTTCATTTGTTCCTTTGCCAACTGCAATTATCATATTTATTTCGGCATTATGTGGCAAATTTAATGCCCGTTTTACTCGAACTTTATCAAAACCTTCCATAGGGCATGTATCAAAATCTTCAGCTGCCATGGACAACATAAATGTTTGTGCAGCTAAAGCGCATGATTTATGAACCATAACCCGCTGATCGGCTTTACCACCAAAACGCATCATGGGGCGAAACAATCCAACTACAGTACAAATTAACCATCTAATACAGCCAGCAATTCCTAACCAGTCATTAAAATAGGTTATTGGCATTAATTTACCATAATAATCTAAACCTCTTTTAATTAATAAATTTTCAGGATTTGCATCTGCACTTTCCTTAATACGTTCCATATTCCACTTTGCACGTTTACGCCACAAATCCTGACGTGTAACAAAAACAACAAATTGTTGTGCAGTTCTTGCAGCTGACTGATTTAAGCAATATGAAACAAATTTTTTCTTTTTTTCTTCTGATTTAACAATATAAAATTCCCATAACTGCATGTTACTACTATTGGGCGAAAGAATAGCTCTTTCTAAACTTCTTTGTATGACATCATCCGGCACAATTACATTAGGGTCAAACTTTCTGTTAGAACGTCTTCTTTCTATTATGGAATCAAATTGTTGAGTATACATATTTAAAAAATTATTGTTTCTTTTTTATTCGTAGTAAATATAAAACTTTCTGAATGCCTTGCTTATCGTGTTTACCGGGCATCCAAATACTAAACGAAGTATTGCTTAATTGATGGAACTTAAAAATACTATAAGCAAATGAGGTAAAATATACCATATTGGAAGCTATACAAGCCCCTTTAATTCCCCACAATGGAATAAAAAATGAATAAGCAAATAATGACACAATAGAAGCAATACCTGAAGCATAGGTATTAATTTTAAAATTGGCATTTCCTGAAAAATAATGAGCTAAAATAGATGTGATGCTATGCCATAAAATTCCAGGAATCATTAAAAATATTAGGTGTTTAATACCTTGAAAATCCTTACCTAAAAGCCATATGTAAATACTGTCAGGCAAAATCATCATTGCCAAAATTGTAATTAACGTTAATAGGAAAACAAGTTTTGAAAAGATGACAGTTATCCTTACATGTTCTTTTTTATCATCGCTGTTAGAAATATAGGAATATTGTACTGTTGCCATGCTTCTGCTTAAAATCCAAAGTGCTTCTGACAATGCAATGGTGACAGAAAATACACCAAGTGTTTTGCTGCCAAAGTTTTTTTCGAGCAAATAAAAGCTAAATCGATAATTAATTAATTGCAATAAAGATGCAAGCTGTATTACAAAACCATGCTGAACAAGCTGTTTGAATAAGTGCGAAAATCCTATTCTATTTTCTGATTTTTTTAAATCTAATCCTGCAAAAATAGTTGCAATAAAACATGCTGAATAACTTGTATAAAGCGCTATTAAAAAACTTTGAATGTTTTTATCTTCCTGAATAAAGACCATGAAAAGAAAAACTACTACTAGTAATAGCGCCTGTACAAATGATGAAACATTATATCCTAAAATCTTTTTATCAGCAAGCAATAATTGCTGATTGATACTTCCTAAACACAATAATACACCTAAAAAGAAAACATCAAAAAGATGTTCTTTAGGAATAACATTAAAAATAGATAATAAAAATGTTCCAATAACTGAAGATATAATACACCAGACATAAGAAATATATAGTAATTCGCGTTTATTTTGCCGTGCTCCAAAATACACCAATGAAGTACCTCCTACCAAATTACTTAAAACATGCAAAACAGATGTTCCAACACCAATCAAACTAATAACCCCTCTTACCTCAGCACCTAAAAATCGTGCAGTGCCTATAACCACCACAAAATTTACTATGGCAAAAAAGAAACGTGTAAATACAGTATTGGCAATAGCTCTGAACATTAATTTAATTTAAGTATCTGCTGATAAATTTCAAAAAACTTCTTTCCTACACCGGAATAACTGAAATTAGTTTTTGCATATTCATGCATATGTTCACTATCATAATTTTTATAATTATCAAGCATGTATATAATAGATTCAACAAGCTGTTTATGATTTGCTTTTTCTATCAATATACCATGTTCGGGTTTAACAAATTCCTCAGGGCCACCGCAAATAGTTGTAATTTGTGGCTTTCCATTTACAAGGGCTTCGGCAGCTGCTACACAAAATGTTTCCACATTACTATTAATAATTACAAAATCTATTTGCTTAAAAAATTCATAAACGTCTTCATTGGGTTTTCTACCATGAAATAAAATTGCTTTATTTAATAATCCATAGGATTCTACAAGAGATTTTAATAATGTTTCATCCTTTCCGCCTCCGATAATATGAAATTCAAAATCTTGTCGAATTTTATAAACTTCAGAAATAGCTTTTATGGTACCGCTAATATTTTTAATTTTATCATTTAAATCGGCTACCGTTAAAATTTTTACTTTATTATTGTGTGTAGGCTTTGGTAAATCTATGTTTTCAATAATATTGTGAATAATTATATAATCATTCTTTAAACCTAATCGTAGCATGCTATTTTTTAAAATTTCTGAAACAACCGTAATCTTATCTGCTTGGCTTACTATTATTTTTACAAGAGCTTTTTTTAGCCAAGAAAATCTTTGATATTCTCCGGTTACATACCCCGACCACTGCTCTGAAATTATATATGGAATTTTATATTTTAATTTAAGAAGTAATGCGGCTAATCCTGTTCTTATTAAAATATGTACATGAATTAAATCAATCTTGCCCTGTTTTTGAAGAATATGATGATATCCCAAGAATACATGTTTTATATACAAATATAAATTTACAAGTAGTTTAAATGGCCCTTTATTTCGTTGATAAAAAATAATGGTTTCTGAAAAATTACCATTTTGATTTTCTTCAATAGTGGGTGGACCATTTAAATTATAATCGCCCCACACATACAACACACTTACTTTGCAATAAGGTGAAACCGCCTTTGCATGTTTGCGAATAAATACGCCTAGTTGAACATCGCTTTTATTGGGATACCACTTTGTAAGAAATAAAATATGTGGCAAAGACTTACTAATTTTTGAATTATTCATTACCACAATTTTATTTTAATTTCTTAGTGCGTAAACGAATGGAATTTCCTATCACAACAATATCAGAAAAAGCCATAGCTAAAGCTCCAATCATCGGATTTAAAAATCCAAATGCGGCAATTGGTATTGCTATTACATTGTAAAAAAATGCCCAAAATAAATTTTGTTTAATAGTAATTAATGTATGCTTTCCAATTAAGATGGCCTGATTTACTTTTTCCAAATCATTGCCATTTAATATAACTACCTGAGCCGATTGTATAGCAACCTGAGAAGCATTTCCAAGCGAAATTCCAACAGCTGCTTTTGCAAGAGCCGGTGCATCATTTATTCCATCGCCAACCATTGCAGTAGGACACTCATTATTTAAGCTTTCTATTTTGGTTAATTTTTGCTCCGGACTAAATTCTGCATATACTTCATCAATGCCCAATTTTTGTGAAATAGAAACACATTTTTCTATTCTGTCGCCACTTAAAAGCACAGGTCTTATTAAATTATTTTTAAGTTGATTAATAACCGTAATGGCCGTTTCTTTTATTTCGTCTTCAATATCAATTCCTGCAATTAATAAATTATTCAATGTTACATATATAGAATGTTTGGGATATTCTTTTTGATTATCTAATATTTTGTAGGAACCTGTCATATATGTATTTCCTAAATTATCAATTCCCATTAATCCAAGGCCTTTTTTTTCACTAACTGTTACAAGTTCGATGGGTTGAATATTTTCTAAATTTAATTCGTGTGTTAATGACTTTGCTATGGGGTGCGAACTATGTTTTTCAAGAGATAGTAATATTGATTTTACTTCAGTTTCATTAAATTGAGCATATAATTTAATGTGTTGAATTTTAAAATTACCTGTGGTAAGCGTGCCTGTTTTATCAAATACAACCTTTTTTATACCGGCTAATATTTCTAAGGTATTTCCACCTTTAATTAGAATTCCGCTTTTAGCTGCTCTGCCAATACCAACCATAACAGCTGTTGGAGTAGCTAAACCCATTGCGCATGGACAAGAAATTACCAATACAGCAATGCTATTCATTAAAGCTTTTTGGAGTTCTATTCCAAATATGAAAAAAGCAGATATAAAAGTTATAATTGATATGGCAACTACTATTGGAACAAAAATTGCACTTATCTTATCTCCTAATTTTTGCAACTCCGGTTTTGATTGTTGTGCATTTTTAACCAATTCAATTATTTGAGAAAGCATGGTGTCTCTACCAACCTTTTCAGCTCTTAGCTGAACGGCACCTTCAATTATAACCGTTCCACCTATTAATTCATCACCTATCTTTTTTTCTACCGGAATACTTTCTCCTGTAATCATCGATTCATCAACTTGACAATTTCCTTTTACGATTATTCCATCAACTGCAACTTTATCGCCCGTGTTGATTTGTAATAAATCACCTTGTTTAATTTCAGTAGTACTAATTTCAATAATAGAATTTCCTTCTATTTTTGTAGCTTTTTCTGGGCGTAGTTTGCTTAATTCAGAAATTGCATTGGTAGTAGTTTTAACTGAACGATGTTCCAATACATTTCCTAAAAGTACTAATGTAATAATGGTAGCCGTAGTTTCATAAAATAAATAGTTATGCACCTCATGAGTACCGTAATGTATTATAGTACCGGCTAAACTGTAAAAGAAAGCTGCGTTTGAACCAATAAAAATCAATACATCCATATTACTCACTCCCGCTTTTAAGCTGTTAAAAGCGCTTTTTCCAAAATGCCAAAAACCGAGTATATATACAGGTAAACATAAAGCCAACTGAACTATTGGATGGTGAAGCCATCCATAGGGTAAAAACATGTGTAATAAAAGAGGAATGGTAAATGGAAGTGTAAAGGCAAACTTTTTTTCAATTACCGAAAATCGGCCTTGCTTTTCTTCACTCACTACCGTATATCCAAGCTTATGAATAGTTTCTTTTGCAAGTGGTATTTCATTTTCAGATTTTATTGATTCGAAAGTAACTTCACCGGTACTAAAATTAGTGTAAACATTTTTAAAACCTTTTTTTTCAAGGGAACGAGTAATTCCCAGTGCACAATTAGTGCAATCCATTCCTTCAACTTTTAGTACAACAATATCAGGCTTTTGACTCATAACAAATGCAAAGATAGCTGAAAATAACAGGCAATTTTGCAAATTGATAAAAGAATTAATTATATTTGCGGCCTCAAAACGGTGGATGTAGCTCAGTCGGTTAGAGCATCAGATTGTGGTTCTGAGGGTCGTGGGTTCGAGTCCCATCTTCCACCCCTTGCTTAGCCCCTGTTTTGGGGGCTTTTTTATTTTTTAATAGCTTCATTTATCAGCTGTAAAATTGAAGGATAGGTATTTAATTTTACTTTATCTATTTCATCAGGTGCTAACCACACTGCTTCTATTATTCCTTCTTCAACCTGAGGTTTAGGTGCTTTTGTTTCGCTTGTAAACATTTCAAACCAATAGGTAATTTTTAACGCCCATTTATTTTTTTGTAATTCGTACATATGATACGTAGGCGATAAATCTCTAATTACTTCTAATCCATTTATTGAACACTCTTCTTCCACTTCTCTTAAAGCACATGATTTTATATCTTCTCCTTTTTCTAGTTTTCCCTTTGGCAAATCCCAATAACCGTTACGATATATAAAAAGATATTTTCCGTCTTTATTTTTAACAATACCACCTGCCGCTTCTATTAACTTAAATGCCGAATAAAACAAGTCGGGCAACATTTTAAGATTTTTACAACTAAAACAAATTTCTTTATCTGTTGAAGCGATAAAATTTAAAAAGGCCTTTTCTACCTCTTGTACGTTTGATACAAATACAATGTTATCACATTTTTTAATATCTGAATGTGAAAGAGGTATATAAATTTTTTTATCTAAAATAAATATTGTAAGCATTTAATAAGAAGGGAATGAGGGTATAATGTTTTACAAATTTATAAAATGCTAAATTGAAAAGTGTTCATTTTATATAACAATCAGTCTGGTAATATGCTGAATTAGTCGAAAAATAATTTTTACATATTGTTTATAAAAGCAATAATAAACTTTTATTTTTCTAATTAAAATTTGGTAGGTTTGCACGATTTCTATTTTTTTCACGAATATGAAGATTTATGAGGAATCTGCTCTAAAAGTAGCAGAGTTTTTATTACAAATAAAAGCAATCCAACTTCAACCCCAAAAGCCATTCACATGGGCATCAGGATGGAAATCACCTATTTATTGCGATAACCGTAAATCTTTATCATATCCTAAAATTAGAACATATATAAGGCAACAATTAGCAAAAGCTATTCAAGAAGAATATGGTAAGCCTGATGTAATAGCCGGTGTTGCTACCGGTGGTATTGCACAGGGAGCTTTGGTTGCCCAAGAATTAAACTTACCCTTTGTTTATGTAAGACCGGAGCCTAAAAAACATGGATTGGGCAATCAAGTAGAAGGTGTTATTGAAAAAGGGCAAAGTGTAGTATTAATAGAAGATTTAATTTCTACCGGCAAAAGTAGTATTAATGCTGTTGAAGCTATTCGAGATGCAGGCTGTGAAGTAAAAGGAATGGTGGCTATTTTTACTTACGGTTTTGAAATAGCAGATGAAAATTTCAAAAAAAATAAATGTGATGTAATTGCTCTAAGCGATTATGATACGCTTATTAATCAAGCTCTTAAAACTAAATATATAACTAAAAACGATATTGATACCTTAAAAGCTTGGAAACAAAGCCCTGATACTTGGAATCAATAAATTAAGGTTTATATAATGAAAATCGAAAGTAAAAAAGCAATTGTAAACACATCGGCAGAGAAGGCATTTAGCTTTATTTCCAATTTTAATAATTTTCAAAATCTTTTACCTAAAGATAAAATAAGTGATTATAAATCAACATCCGACAGCTGTTCGTTTAACATAAACGGAATGGCTACAATAAGCATGCGTATTAAAAACAAAATTCCTAACAATAAACTGGAAGTAGTTTCAGACGGGAAAAATCCTTTTAATTTTTCATTGACTATTTTGCTTGAAGAAAAAACAGAAAATTCTTGCGAAGCAATGATAATATTTGATGCCGATGTAAATCCTTTTGTAAAAATGATGGTAGAAACTCCGTTGACTAATTTTTTTAATATGTTAGCAGAAAAACTTCCTCAAATGAATTTTGATTAATATCTATATTTATTTTTCCAAAGACTTTTTAAATAATTTCGTAAATCCATTTCTCGAGAATTATTACCGGGTTCATATAATTTAGTACCGGATATTTTTTCTGGTAAATATTCTTGCATACTAAAATTGTTTTCGTAATTGTGCGAATATTGATATTCTTTTCCGTAACCTAAATCTTTCATTAATTGGGTTGGTGCATTTCTTAAATGAGGAGGAACTGGCAAATCACCGGTTTCTTTTACCAATTGCTGAGCCTTATTAATAGCTTCATAGGAAGCATTGCTTTTGGGCGATGAAGCTAAATAAATAGCCGTTTGCGATAATATAATTCTTGATTCGGGCCATCCAATAACATTTACAGCCTGAAAACAGTTATTGGCTAATAGCAAAGCATTGGGATTGGCATTTCCAATATCTTCTGATGCTAAAATCAATAATCTTCGGGCTATAAATAATGGGTCTTCTCCACCTTCAATCATTCGTGCCAACCAATAAACTGCCGCATTAGGGTCACTTCCTCGAATAGATTTTATAAAAGCTGAAATAATATCATAATGCTGTTCTCCTGATTTATCGTACATGGCAAAATTTTGCTGTACCATCTCCATTACTCGCTCATTCGTAATATTAATTTCATCAGCATTCATATTATTTACAACCAACTCAAATGTATTTAATAGCTTTCGTGCATCACCTCCCGAAAGCCTTAAAAGCGCATCGGTTTCAGTTAAATTAATTTTTTTATTTTTTAGAACTTCATCATTTTGAATCGCTTGATTGAGTAAATCTAACAAATCATTTTTTTCGAGATGTTTTAATACATAAATCTGACATCGAGACAAAAGAGCTGATATAATTTCAAACGAAGGGTTTTCGGTTGTTGCCCCTATTAATGTTACAATACCTTTTTCTACGGCACCCAGTAACGAATCTTGCTGCGATTTGCTAAAACGATGTATTTCATCAATGAATAAAATTGGTTTATTGGTACCAAAAAAATGTTCATTTTTTGCTTTTTCTATTACATCTCTTACTTCTTTTACTCCAGAATTAATTGCGCTTAATGCATAAAATGGTCTGTTTAGCTGATGCGAAATAATATTAGCAAGGGTTGTTTTACCTACTCCCGGTGGCCCCCAAAAAATCATAGAAGGAATATTACCTGATTCTATTACTTTTCGTAGAATGGCATTGGTTCCTACCAAATGTTTTTGCCCAATATATGTGTCAAGCGACACTGGCCGCATACGCTCAGCTAAAGGAATATTTACCATGTCCTAAAATTAGAATAAATTGATGTAATTTTGAGCTAAATTTTTATGAAACGTGTAAATACAATTATATTATTTGCTGCAATAGCCGGGTTTACGGCTGTAGCAGTAGGAGCAATGGGAGCTCATGCTTTAAAGCCATTTCTTTCGGATACTCAGATGCAAAGTTTTGAAACCGGTGTTAAATATCATTTTTATCATGCAATTGTATTGTTAATTACGGGTATTTTATATGCTCAAAATAATGATTTAAAACTCAAATGGGCTTCTTATCTAACTATTGCCGGCATTCTTTGTTTTTCAGGCTCTATATATTTATTAAATACTGCACATATCATTAGTAAAAGCGGAATGAAATTTTTAGGACCTGTGACTCCCATAGGTGGATTATTATTAATGGGGGCCTGGATTTTAATTGGTTTAAGTGCGTTTACAAAAAAATAAAGAGCTCACTATTATCAGTAAGCTCTTTATTAATTTTATTTTGTAAATAAATTACTCTTGTATTTCAATCATTTTAAAGGGCACATTTATGATAGCTTGATAATCTTCACCTGCCTCTAACATATCTTCATCATCTTCTTCATAATGCCAATTAATGGTTACTGAACTACCATTATTATTTATGGCTTCCAATTTTTTAAATAAATCTAAAATACATTTAGAAGAGCTGGTATTAAAATATTCTAATTGTACATTAACATTGGTAACCGGCTTTGGATTTGATGCATATTTATCTAACATATCAATAACCGGCTTGTAAAATTCGATTGAATTTTCAGGGATTGAACGTCCTTTTAGTTCTAATACTCCAGTAGCTGGATCGAATTTTACAGTTGGTGTTTTAGGAGTTCCTTCAATGCTTATTGCTTCCATGTTTTAAAATTTATTGTGAGATTTTTACATTTAAACTAAAAAAATGGTTTTTATCATCTACAGGTATAAAACTATAATTTAATTTTTGACCCGATTTTCTGGCAATGTCAATCATTCCTAAACCTCCTCCTCCTTTTTCTGACATTTCACCATTATTTAAAATAGTTTTGTAATATTCCTTTAATTCATCTTTGGTCATACTGTTTACCGTATCAAGCCTTACTTTAAGTTTTTCAACATTTTCCGACAAGATATAGTTACCTGTGTAAATGGTATATTCGTTATTTTTCTTACCAATCATAAATATAGCTGAGCGTTCCTGTTCAGAAATATCTTTATCATTAGGCATATCATCCATATGGTGATAAAGATTTTGCAAACACTCTACCAAAACATTATAAACTTTTTTCTTAACCTTTGGTTCTTCTTGCATGTTATCCATTTTTGATTCCATGATTTGAAGAATGGAGGTTAATAAATCGGAGGTAATGTTCCCTTTAAAAGAAAGCATAATGTTGTTACGCTCCATTTTATCGTAGAAATCGTATATATCCAACATTGCTTCTTTTATTTAATTGATTGTTTTAGGTTTGATACTATTTTCCGAATCATATAGTGGAAAATTATAAATACAAATATAAAACTTTTTTTATTTCTTGTTTTATATTCTTTTATCTCAATACAAAATTATAGGTATTTCCATTTATGGTAACTGTGGCTTTATCATCGCATGTGCCGTTACCAAAATTAAAAGTTCTGGTAGCCAAACCTTCTGGAGTAACTTCTATTACTCCGGTATCAATCCATTTACAGTTATTTTTCTTTATTAATGGCTCTACAATTTTAGTTGAATATTTTTTACCATTTCTATTTGTACCAGCTGATGTACCGGTAAATTTATAAACATCGTCAATCCAAATTGAATCGGTTGATGCTCCTTGAATTTTTTCTATAGTTTTATTGCATTCGTAACTTATAGTAAAAGTTCCATCGGTACAATTGGCGTTAGATACAACATAGGTTAGTGATGTTGCATTATTTCTGGTTAAAAGCATTGAACCGGAATATTTGATATTTCCAACGGAATAATTTTCTAACGTAATGTTAGCTGTGGCACCGTCAACATTCCATTTATTATTAAATACGGCAATAATTTTTCCTTTTCTAACTCTTCCATCATTATCCATGCAACCTGCATCACCGTAATCTATTGTAATGGTAACTGCTCCACCGGATGGGAAGTTGGCTGTATCTCCTGTAATGGTATATTTTGCACAGCTAAAATTTAAAGAATTGGTATCGGTTTTATTTACTCCCGGCTCGTTAACGCCTATTTGATTAACAACGGGTACAACTTCTACAAATGCTTGCTCTGCAATAGAGTTATCAACACTGGTTTGTGTTTCAATATCTACTTCGGCTTCTTCTTTTTTAGTACATGAAATTACAGTCAATGAAAGCACAACTGCAATTGTTGAATATTTAAGTATTTTCATAATTTTTAATTTTTAACAAAAACAAATTTAATTAAAATTTTTATATCAAAAAGTTTTATTTATCAATATCTAATACCAATTACTAATATATCATCTACTTGTTCGGCTCCGTTTTTCCATTGTTCAATATTTTTATCTAATAATTCTCCTTGACCTTTTAAGCTGTAATCATAAATATCTATCAATAATTGCTGGAAACGTTTTAACATAAATTTTTTTCCTTTTTCACCGCCAAATTGGTCGGCATAGCCATCGCTAAACATGTAAAAAGTATCTCCTGATTTAATATCTATTGTATGGCTGTTGTATCTTCTTTCACCGCTTATTTGATTTCCGCCAATAGGGAATTTATTGCCTTCGATAATTTGTAAATTTTTATTTTTATCAATGATGTAAAGTGGTCTGTATGCTCCGGCAAATTCTAATTTCATTTTTTCGTCATCAAAAATACATAAGCATACGTCCATTCCATCGCGAGTTTCTGAGTTTTGATTTTGTTTTAATGCCTGCTGAACTCCTAAATTTAATTGATTTAAAATTTCAGCTGCAGATGTTATTCCGTTTTCAATTACAATTTGATTGAGTAAATTATGACCAATCATACTCATAAATGCTCCCGGTACTCCATGTCCGGTGCAATCTACTGCTGCAATTATTTTTTTGTTGTTCTTTGAGGCAAACCAATAAAAATCGCCACTAACAATATCTTTTGGCTTATATAATATAAACGAGCGTGGGAAATTTTTAAAAATTACTTCTTGTTGTGGTAAAATGGCTTCTTGTATGCGTTTAGCATATTCGATTGAGCTGGTAATATCTTTATTTTTTTGCGCTAATTCGAGGGTGCGTTCTTGTACTTTTAATTCTAATACTCTTTTTTCTTCTCTAATTCTATTGGTTCGATATCTGAAAAATAATATAATTGAAAGTATTCCAATTAATATGGATGCAATAATAAATGTATTCGTTTTATAAAAAGGTGGTATAATTTTTATATGTATGGCTACTCCTTCTTCATTCCAAACACCATCGTTATTTGAACCTTTTACTCTAAAAATATAATCGCCTCCGCCAATATTCGTATAGCTTGCATAGTTTCGGGTTGAAGGTTGCGACCAATCTAAATCAAAACCTTCTAATTTGTATGAGTACATGTTTTTAGAAGGCGATACAAAGTCGAGTGCAACAAATTCAAATTCGAAAAAGTAATCTTTATATGATAATTCTAAATATTTTTTTTCTGAAATAATTGTGTCTAAAACTGCTTCTTTACCGGCTTTTACAAATGATGTAATTACAATGGGTGGAACATGTGTGTTATTTTTTATTTCTTCGGGATAAAACGCATTATATCCGTTAACACCTCCAAAGTATAGTTTACCGCTTTTCCCTTTATGAAATGCTCCTTGATTAAATTCATTTCCTTGAATTCCATCAATTTCGAAGTAGTTGCGAAATGCGTTTTCTTTTAAGTTGGGATTAAACTTGCTTAAACCGTTATTGGTACTTATCCATAAATTACCATTTTTATCGCCAAGTATTCCATAAATGTAATCATTCGGAAGTCCATCTTTTTCGAAGTAATGTTGAAATTTTTCTGTTTTTTTATCAAACTTATTTAAACCTCCACGAGTTCCTATCCATAAATTTCCCGCACCGTCATCAAAAATACATGTTACGGTATTATTACTTATTGAATTTGAAGAATTATTTTTTTGTTTTTTATATTGCTTAATAGAGTTATCAGATAAATTTAAACAATTAATACCACCATTGTTTAATCCTATCCACAATTTATTGGCAGCTTTGTCAAAATATAAACAAAAAACCGCATTGGACGAAAGACCTTCGAATGTTGTGTATTTTTTGATTTTAAAATCGTTTAAATTTATTTTATTCAGTCCTTTTAAAGTACCTGCCCAAAGCGTGTTTTCATCGGTTTGTAATAAACACAATATGTTATTATCCAGCAAATCTGTTTCTTTAGTTCCTTCAATAATTGGGTTGGAAAAGCTTTGGGTTGAAGGATCATAATAATTTAAACCTCCTCCCCATGATCCCATCCATATTTTTCCGTCAGTTGTTTCATACAATGACAAAAAACTATAATGATTTTTATTTATCTCTCTTGGAAAATATTGATAAGTATTTGTTTCAACATCTTTTTTTACAACGCCCCCTTCATAGGTTCCAATCCACAAATTACCTTTTGAATCTTCTAATAATGCCATCGGAAAGTGCCTTAGCCCATTTGGATTATCAGATTCTTTTTTAAAGAAATAAAATTGATTGTTTGAACGATGATAAATATTGGCTCCTCCTCCATTTGTTCCTATCCATACTGAACCAGCTTTATCTTCGAAAATACAACGGATATTATTGTTTGAAATTGAACTATTATTATTAACTTGATTTTTATATGATTTAAACGAATCTGTTTTTCTATCGTAAATATTTACACCAGCTCCTAATGTAGAAACCCATATCCAACCGTAAGAATCTTGAATAATAGCTCTAATTCTATCATTATTATTTAGTTCATTATTTAATTTGTAATATTTAAAGGTATTAAACTTTCTGTCAAACTTAATTAAAGTGGCATCTGTTCCGATCCAAAAATTATTTTCATTATCTTCTAAAAATGCATAAACACGTTCGCTAAATTTCACTTTGGGTTCTCCAAATGCATCTACATCTTTATATAATTTTGCTTTATTTGTTTTTGGATTAAATGCAAAAAAACCATTAAATGTACCTATCCAAATTATTCCGCTTTTATCTTCATATAAACTTAATATGTTACGTTCTTCAGGTTTGCTGCCAATTGGAATATTTTTAAATGTTTGTTTTTTTATGTCAAACAGATTTAATCCATTATCGGTTCCAACCCAAATTTTGTCTTCATCAAGTAATAGAGTTGTTATCCAATCACTCGAAACAGATGTTTCGATAGAATCATTATGAGTAAATGATTTAAAATTATTTTTTCGATAATCGTATAGATTTAACCCTCCACCTTTTGTTCCTATCCATAAATTATTATTGTTGTCTGATACGATAGATGTTATCCAATTATCTGAAATAGTTAATGAATCACCGGGTTTGTTTTTAAAAACTATAATATTTCTACCGTCATATCGATTTAAGCCATCTTCCGTTCCCATCCATATAAATCCTTTTTTATCTTGATGAATTGTATTTACAACGCTCATCGACAAACCATTATCAGAATTTATATGCGTAAAGCGTAATTCCTGAGCTATTAACGATAATGAAAAAACAACTAATGCAAAAAATAATAAAAACAGACGAAGGATATGTTTCATAATAATTTTGTGGAGTAAATGTAACAAAATATGTAATTACTACATTCTATTGATTTATAAAAATGTGGGTGCAGAATTATTTAAAATATATGCTGCATATTTTATTACATTTGCAAACTTTTACCTCGCATTTTCATGAAAGAACAGGAATGGTTTGAAAGTTGGTTTAATAGTCCTTATTATCATATTTTGTACAAAAATCGAGATGAAATAGAGGCTGCTTTCTTTATTAATAATATTACTCAGAAAATTCATCTAAATCCAAACGACAAGGTATTAGATATTGCTTGTGGCAAAGGTCGGCATAGCATTATTTTTAACAAACTTGGATTTTTTGTAAACGGTATAGATATTTCGTCTGAAAGCATTAAAGAAGCACAAAAGCATGCAAATCCTACCCTTCAGTTTTATGTGCATGACATGCGAAAATTGTTTAGAATAAATTATTACAATTTAGCAGTAAATTTATTTTCAAGCTTTGGATATTTTAAAACAGAAAAAGAACATCAGCAGGCTATTAATAACATGTATAAATGCTTAAAACCCGGAGGGTATTTAATTATTGACTTTTTAAATGCATTTAAGGTTATAAATAAGCTAGTACCTGCCGAAGAAAAAATTATAGATAATATTCATTTTAAAATTGAACGAAATTTCTTTAAAGGAAATATTATTAAAAGTATAGAAGTAACAGACGGTGATAAAAAATATAACTTTGTAGAAAGTGTAAAAGCTTTTACATTTAAAGATTTTGAGCTCTTTTTAAAAAGAGCCGGTTTGCAAATTATTAATGTATATGGCGATTATGCTTTAAATCCATACAACGAAATCGAGTCTGACAGATTAATTTTATTTGCTCAAAAATAAATGGCCATATTAGTTACTACAATTTTATTTTTTGTTGTTTTTTTTAGCGGTTTAGCATTATTTGTTTTAAAAAAAGCAGATAAACAATATGTAAAATTGCTCATTGCTTTTAGTGGAGCCTATTTGCTTGCTTTGGTTATACTTCATTTACTTCCTGAAATTTATGAACACAATGTCAACAATATAGGGTACTATATTTTAGGAGGATTTCTGCTTCAAATTTTACTTGAATTTTTTTCTGAAGGTTTAGAACATGGACACATACATCATCACGGCCACAAATTGCCTTATGCCATGTTTATAAGTTTATGCATACATTCATTTATTGAGGCTATGCCACTTTCAGGTGGATGGCATATTGAAAATTCCGATACTGCAGTGGAGCACATACATACCTATACAGCCGACATAATCACCAAACCCATGCTAATAGGTATAGTTTTACATAAAATACCTATCACACTTATTCTTATGACTATGCTAATGAATGTTCATGCATCGAAAACAAAAAGTATTCTATGGCTATTAATTTTTGCAACAATGGCCCCCTTAGGTGCTTTTACAAGCTGGGGGTTAATACAATTATCAGTAGCTCCGGGTAATGAATTTTATACACAATTACTGGGTATTGTTTGTGGAATATTTTTACATGTATCAACAACAATTTTATTTGAAAGTACAGAAAACCATCGTTTTAGCATGTATAAATTTTTTACCATAATCATTGGAATTATTTTGGCAATAATTACAATACCATAAAACATAATTCTTAATTACATGTTAATATAATCACAAAGCATAAATATTTAACTTTGTAACCTAAAAGTTCATAATGTTAAACCTTTAATAAATTATAATCATGTCAGTATTAGTAGGAAAAAAAGCGCCTGTTTTTAAAGCACAGGCAGTAATTAACGGAGAAGAAATTGTAGAAAACTTCTCATTAGACCAATACTTAGGTAAAAAACACGTTGTGTTTTTCTTCTATCCAAAAGACTTTACGTTTGTTTGTCCAACAGAATTGCATGCTTTTCAGGAAGCTCTACCTGAATTTGAAAAAAGAAATGTAGCTGTTGTTGCTTGCTCAACCGATACAGAGCAATCACACTGGGGATGGTTGCAAGTACCAAAAGACAAAGGTGGTATTAAAGGAATAACCTATCCTATTGTAGCTGATACTACTAAAACCATTTCTATCAACTACGGAGTATTAGCCGGAGAATATGAATACAACGAAGAAGGTGAAATGACCACCAGCGGACCTATGATTGCATACCGTGGTTTATTTTTAATTGACAAAAATGGTATTGTACAACATCAAATTGTAAATAACTTTCCTTTAGGTAGAAGTGTTGAAGAAGCGCTTCGTATGGTAGATGCTCTTCAATATTTTGAAGAAAAAGGTGAGGTTTGCCCTGCAAACTGGAGAAAAGGCTCTGAAGGTTTAAAAGCAACTCACGAAGGAATTGCTGAATATCTGGCCAAACATTAATTTTCTAAATATAATACATTTTAAAAGAGGCATTATTGCCTCTTTTTTTTTTATTTTAAATAATTACTTTTTAGTAAAATGATGAAAATCATAGTTTAAACAATTTAGTTTTATCTAAATTTGCTTTGTTAACCAATAAAATTTAAAGCTTTATGAAAAAATTTAAGTTTTTAAGTTTACTTGTTATAGCAAGTATAACTTTAATTGTTTCTTGTTCTAAAAAAGAAAAAGAAGAATTAACTTTTAATTACAAACCCGAATTAGCCTTTGTAAAAGGAGCTGTAAAAGCCAACCTAAACACAACCAACGATACTCTTACAACAATGTATCAAAATTTTGAAAACGTACCGGCAGGAACAGTGATTTATGCACGTTTTAATTCATCAGATTTGATAACTAACCCAAGTGGAACATATGCAGATGCAATTGTAAAAACAACAGTTGACTCAAAAGGCGAATATATGCTTACAGTACCTGCTCGTTATAAAGTTGTAAACTTAACAATTTATGCCGATGATTTTACTGCAGATCAAATTACAAGCATTTCTCCCGCTCAATCGAATAGAAAAGTATATTCATTAACTCCTGTTACTGTTCAAGTTAGTAAGGATCAAACTGTAATAGAAGATTTATATTTTAACTAAATCTTTTCTCCTTATTTACAATTAAGGTTTAGTTGGATAATTTAATCTTTTTTATTGACTTTTAAAATCGAATAAATATGAAAAAACAATTGATAATAGGTTTATCATTTTTAATTTTTAGTAGCTCGCTCACCTATAGTCAAACTACAGAAAATGATAAATCCAAATATGTTTCAAAAAAAGGAACATATATTTTCCCTGAACAAGGGGAATGGGCAATTGGAGTTTATGCTCCTACCGTGCTTTTATTTCAAATGAATCATGCTGCTCAACCTGTATCAATTTTTACAGGACCCAATCAAACCGGTATTTGGGTTAAAAAAATGAAAAGCGATACCAAAGCTTTACGATCTAGAGTTGGTGTAGGAGCCGGTGAATTAAATGCTAATTTTACAGTACCGCAAAGTGTATTAACATTCGACCCTGATAATCCCACATTTGTGGAAGATAATTTAAAAACAAATTTTGTTAACGGTACACTTGCTATAGGTATTGAAAACAGAAGAGGTAAAAGTCGCTTTCAAGGTGTTTATGGATATGAAGGTTTAATAGGATTTAGCCGTTCAACTATTAGAACACAATATGGAAATCCAATTAATGCCGATTTTACTGCACCTCAAACTTATTTGGGTACTTTAGCAAGTCGTCCAATCGAAGTATTTAATGGAAACACCTTTTTTATGGGTGCTCGTGGTTTTGTGGGTGTTGAATATTTCTTCTCAGCTAAAGCTTCTTTAGGAGGTGAATTTGGATACACCGGTGGTTTTAGTATAGTTGGAAGAGGATACACTACCAACGAATATTGGAATAGTGAAACCATGCAGGTAGAAACTATTACAACCCCAAGAAACCCGGCTAAATTAAGTAGTATAGGTATGGGATTAGACAATTTAAACGCGGCTATTAATTTCTTTTTCTACTTCTAATAATATCCAAAACTCATATAAATAAAAAATCCCCGAAAAATCGGGGATTTTTTTATTTAATTAAAATATTTACGCTTTTATAATAGAACGTATAATATTTAATGCACCACCTGCTTTAAACCATTCTATTTGTTGCGCATTATAACTGTGATTAGCTTTAATTTCTTCTGTTGTTCCATCAGCATGGTGAAGTACAATTGTTAATGGAACTCCAGGGGTAAAGTTGGTTAAACCAATAATATCAATGGTATCGTCTTCTAAAATTTTGTTATAATCATCCTTATTAGCAAAGGTTAAAGCCAACATGCCTTGTTTCTTTAGATTAGTTTCGTGAATACGTGCAAATGATTTTACCAATACTGCACGAACCCCTAAATGTCTTGGTTCCATTGCAGCATGTTCTCTTGATGAACCTTCACCATAGTTTTCATCACCAACTACAATTGAACCAATTCCTTTTGCTTTATATTGGCGTTGTACCTTTGGTACACTTTCGTATTGACCTGTTAATTGATTTTTAACACAATCGGTTTTATCGTTAAAAAAGTTAACTGCACCAATTAATAAGTTATTGGATATGTTATCTAAATGCCCACGATATTTTAACCATGGTCCGGCCATTGATATATGGTCTGTAGTACATTTACCTTTCACTTTAATTAAAAGTTTTAATCCTTTTAAGTCGGTACCTTCCCAAGCCGGAAATGGCTCTAATAATTGTAAACGATCTGATGTTGGAGATACAATCACCTCAACTTTACTTCCATCTTCAGCAGGAGCAATATATCCCGGGTCTTCTACAGCAAATCCTTTTTTAGGTAATTCGTCACCTACCGGAGGATCTAATTTTACTTGTTCTCCTTTTTCGTTGGTTAAAGTATCGGTTATAGGATTGAAAGTTAAATCACCTGCAATGGCAAGTGCAGTAACTATTTCAGGAGAAGCAACAAATGCATAGGTATTAGGATTACCATCGGCACGTTTTGCAAAATTTCTGTTAAATGAGTGTACAATTGTATTTTTTTCTTGTTTTTCAGCCCCCATTCTATTCCACATTCCAATACATGGGCCACATGCATTTGCAAAAACTTTAGCACCAATTTTATCAAAAATATCTAAGAAACCATCTCTTTCAATGGTATATCGTACTTGTTCAGAGCCGGGAGTAATGGTAAATTCGGCTTTGGTTTTTAAATTCTTTTCTGTTACTTGCTTAGCTAAACTAACCGCACGAGAAATATCTTCGTAAGAAGAGTTAGTACAAGAACCAATTAAACCAACTTCAACTTTTGTAGGCCAGCCATTTTTAGCTGCAGCTTCTTTCATTTTAGAAATTGGAGTTGCCAAATCAGGTGTAAAAGGACCATTTAAGTGAGGTTCTAATTCTGATAAATTAATTTCAATTACTTGATCGAAGTATTTTTCAGGATTTGCATAAACTTCCGGATCGGCAGTTAAATGTTCTTTTACTGTATTGGCTAAATCAGCAACATCGGCTCTTCCGGTAGCACGTAAATATCGCTCCATACTTTCATCGTATCCAAAAGTAGATGTGGTTGCTCCAATTTCTGCACCCATGTTGCATATAGTACCTTTTCCGGTACAACTCATAGATAAAGCTCCTTCACCAAAATATTCTACAATGGCATCGGTTCCTCCTTTTACTGTTAGAATGCCTGCTACTTTTAAAATTACGTCTTTGGGCGCTGTCCATCCATTTAATTTTCCGGTAAGTTTAATTCCAATAAGTTTAGGCATTTTAAGCTCCCAGGGTAATCCTGCCATTACATCGCAGGCATCAGCACCACCAACACCAATAGCAATCATTCCTAAACCGCCTGCATTCACAGTATGGGAGTCAGTTCCTATCATCATTCCTCCAGGAAATGCATAATTTTCTAAAACTACTTGATGAATAATACCGGCTCCGGGTTTCCAAAAACCAATTCCATATTTTTTTGAAACAGAGGCTAAGAAATCATAAACCTCTTTACTTTCTTTATTTGCAACTTCTAAATCTTCTTTTGCACCAACTTTAGCAGTAATTAAATGGTCGCAGTGAACAGTTGAAGGAACTGCTACTTTAGGACGACCGGATTGCATAAATTGCAATAAGGCCATTTGAGCTGTTGCATCTTGCATGGCCACTCTGTCGGGAGCAAAATCTACATAGGATTTTCCTCTTTCAAAAACTTCAGGTTTCTGATCTTTATGTAAATGTGCATAAAGAATTTTTTCAGCTAATGTTAGCGGACGACCTACTAATTTTCGTGCAGCTTCTACCTTAGCAGGTAATTCGGCATACACTTTTTTAATCATTTCAATATCAAATGCCATGATGTAAAAGAGTTTTAAAAGTTTAACGCAATTTTTTTGACGCGATGCGAATTTAATAAAAGTAAAGAAAATATGCGAATTTGTGCAAATTAGAATAAATCCATTAATCGACTGAAAAAATACAACGCTAAAGTTGGTTTTAATGCTATGGTAAAGAGAGCTCCAAATACTGCTCCCAAAAAGTGAGCATCATGATTTATAAAATCATTTTCTTGTTTACCTTTATAATAAGAATATATCAAATAGGCTATAGCCCATAATATGCCCGGAAAACATAATACTCCATACAAACAAATGCTTCTAACAGGATCGAAAATAACGCTTGAAAAAACTATAGCCGAAACCGCTCCTGAAGCTCCAACAGAATTGTAATAGCTATGTTCCTGATGACGTTTATAACTTGGCAATGCTGCAAATAAAATTCCTCCTACATAAAGAAGTATAAAATAAAAAAATCCTTTTTCTTGAAATAATATGTTAAAATATTCTTCAACAGCAGTTCCAAAAAAGAATAAAACAAACATGTTCATTAATAAATGCACCCAGTCGGCATGGATAAAGGCATGTGTTAAAAAACGAAAATATTGTTTATGGTATTTAATTTGGTAGGCATTAAACTGAAAACGGTAAAACAATTCTTCTTTATTAAATGCAATAACGGATGTAATTACCGTAAAAATTATTATGTAAAAAGTCATTGAAGCGTTAAACTATTTTAATTTAAGTACTATATTACGCTCTATTTCTGATTCTATATTGCTGATATCTTGAACAGAAACTGTTTCTAATAAGGGTTTATGTCCATCAGCGCTAAAGAGTAAATCATAAGTTCCCGGGGGAAGTATTATAATGTATCTTCCTGTATTCGGATTGGGAAGATAATCGCCAAATACATCACCTGTTTCGGGTATTTGGGCTTGAATACTAATATTTTTAAGCGAAATGTCAGGATTTTCAGAAGTTATATGCCCTTTTATCACCATAAATTTAGGCTCAACTTGATTAAAGGTAACTCGATATATATCCATATCGCCTTTACCACCTTTGCGTAATGATGACATATAACCATGACGACCGGTTTCAGACATGCGCAAATTCATGTCATCGCCAGCAGTGTTTACAGGATAACCAACATTTCTAACCTTTCCCCAAGTTTTGCTTGTTTCATCATATTCTGCTTTAAATATATCGTATCCACCCATGCTTGTATGTCCTTTGGAACTAAAGTATAAAGTCTTTCCATCTGATGAAATATTTGGGAAATCTTCATCATAAGGAGTATTTATGGTAGGTCCCAAATTTTGAGCGGGTCCCCATTTTCCATTAGGTAATTTGCGTGAAACCCAAATATCAACACCTCCAATTCCGCCCGGGCGGTTACTTGCAAAGAAAATAGCATCTCCATCATTGGTAATGGAAGCAGCTATTTCATCTTTCATATTAATTTCTGCCGGAAGTAATTCAGGCTTTTTAACTCCGTTTTTAGTTATTTCTGATATATAAATTTTTCCGTTATAATCTTTATCTTCTATAAACAATAGCATGTGGTCGCCATTGTTTGACAAACCTATTACTTCTTGATTTCTGTCTTTGGTATTAATATTTTCAATTGGTTTTGCCGGGCCAAAAATTCCATCTTTTACTTTTGATATATAAATATTGGATTTATATTGTCCATCTTCTTCCACTTCTGAACCTTCGTCTCTGCGACTATTAAAAACCAAAAAAGTTTCATCTTCGGGAACAAAGGGATAATAATCCGCATAATTTGAATTTATATTATCTCCTAAGTTTTGAAATGTAACATCTAACGGATATTTAACTAATTCTTTAGCGTTATAACAATATTCTATTTGTTTATCTACATCCTGAATATTTGATGCGTTATATTTATCAATTTCTTTGAAGCGATTAAACATACGGATAGCATCATCGTATCTGCCTGCAAAATGGTAGGCTCTTCCTAATAAATAGTAAGTAGAAGGTGTTTCAACTTTTCCTGATTGAATAATTCGTTCAAAATAAGATACGGCTTTTGTTTTATCGATATTAGAGTTTAAATAGCAAACACCAATTCTAAATAAATATTTATTATTGGTAGGTTCTTTTTCCAATAAGGCTAAATAATCTTCTAATGCTGCTTCGTAATTTCCTTTCGAAAATTTATCGTTGGCAATAGTCTCGGTTTTTGCTGTTTGGGCAATGTTTAAAAACGATTGAATAAACAATAGAAATAACAATAAACAATTTTTCATCATTTTTTATTTACCAGTAAATTTCAAATTTAAACAATAACTAATTTGCATTAATTACAAAAGTAATGATAATATTATTCTGAATTTTAAGCGAATATTATTTATTTATTTTTTGCTACAGTATGCAATATTTTAGCCAGTTTTCAATAAATCTTTCACCGAATTCGGTTAATATACTCTCAGGATGAAATTGTAAACCATACACATTATAATATTTATGTTTAATAGCCATGATTACACCATTTTCATCTTCCATCAATATCTCTAAACAATCAGGGAAATTATTTTTATCAACGGCCCATGAATGATAACGTCCAGCAATAAATGTATCAGGAATTCCCAAACTTAAATTTGAAGTCTTTAAAACCTTTACCCTATGCGCTACCCCGTGATATACTTGAGATAAATTATATAAATGTGCTCCAAAAACTTCAGCAATTGCTTGATGACCTAAGCAAATTCCTAAAATATTTTTAGTTGCGGAAAATTTATTAATTACATCGCACATTATTCCTGCATTTTTGGGCAGTCCGGGACCGGGTGATAAAACAATGTTTGAGTAATTTTCTATTTGTGAAAGTAAAATTTCATCATTTCTAAAAACATGAATTTCGAAATCACTAAATTTATCTAAGTAATGTATCAGGTTATAAGTAAAACTATCGTAATTATCAATTACTAGTATGGGAGATAGCATTAGTTAATTTTTTTAATCATCACAAAATCATTCATAAAAAATCCATTCCCAATATCAAAATCGGCAACTTGCTCTATTTTAAAACCTGATTTGAAATAAAAATTTATTGCTTGCGCATTTTGACGATTTACAGTTAATCGATATTCTTTAATATTCATATTTTTAAAAACTAATTCCAAAAAGTTTAAAGTTATTGAAGCATAATTTTTTCCTCTATATGATTTTAACAAATAGAATTTATGTAAAAAACCACTCCCATCATTTTTTAAACTATATGAAAAGAATCCAATATTATTGTCATTAACAGAAATTAAATAGAAGATTTGCCCATTGCTCATTTGTTCTTGTATAGCATCTGTATTATACAGTTTACTAAGCATATAGTTAACTTGTTGCTGTCCAATAATGGGCGGGTAATATTCATTCCAAATCTCATTGGCTAATTGAGCTATTGTATTGATTTTTTCATTATCGCAATGTATAAATTGTAATTTCATCCAATAAAAAGAAAAAGCCATATCGGATATTCTTTTAATAACCGATATGGCATTAGTTTAATAACTATTAATTTACAACTTGAACGTCTGCACTAATATTAAGTGTAGTAGTTGGAGGGTTTGTATTAGCTGTAATAGTAACTGTTTTATTTTGTAAACCTTGTTGTTTACCCGGACTGTATTCTACTTCAATTTCACCGCTACCTCCCGGAGGAATTGGTTCTTTGGGATATTTAGGAACTGTACAACCGCAAGAACCTGTTGCATTTTGAATGATTAAAGGTTCTTTTCCTGTATTTTTAAATTTAAAAATTTTTTTATTTTTAGTGTCTTGTTTTATTTTTCCAAAATCGTGGCTGTAGGTTTCAAATTGAATGGTGGTTGTTGGACCTGGCGGTACATCTTGAGGTTTAACCCCATCCGGTAATAATTCGTTTGTGCCGGGTTTAAAATTATTAGGACTTGTACCATGATTATGCCCATCGTTTTCCGAATGCCCCGGAGGCAATGAACTTGTAGTTGTTGTTTGTGAATGATTTTCGCTTGATTTTTCTAATTGCAGATAAGTATTTACTGATAAAGTAACTGCTATTACAGCTAATAATGCAATTTTGATATTTTCTTTCATAGCATCCATTGTTGTAAAATTTTAATTACACGCAAAATTAATTTTTATATTTTATTTGTATTTACCATCTGATTTTATTTTCATTTTTTCAAAAGTTTTGTCTTGTAAAACTTCCAATGCTTTTAAATACGCTTCGTTACTATCATTAAATATTTGAGCTGATAAAGATTCGTTAAATAAATTACGCCCAATTAATGCTTTTATTTGCATTTCTATTACTTTGCGAGAGCGTTTTAAATGTTCTTCTTCTGCTTTAATATTTTCTTTTTCTGCATAGGCTAAAAATTCATTAAACAATTCTGGAGTAACCGTAAATTTTTCTCTAAACATTTTAGCATCGGTAAATTGCTTTTTTAATTCTTCTCTGTTTTTTTCAAGATAGGTTAAAACAAACTGGCTTTGTAATCCTTTGCTTTGAATTTTGGTAAAAAATTCTGATGTAAATGAAGTATCAACAGGCACAAAAATATCAGGCATAATTCCTCCACCGCCATACACTGTTCTTTTATTTACTAATGTTTGATATTTGAGTGAATCCGGAAGTTTTATACTATCAGCATATAAATGTTCACCATGTTTAAAGCGTTCTGATAAATCTTTATTATAAGCTTCTTTGCCTTCCTCATAAGGTTTTTGAATACATCTTCCGCTTGGAGTATAATATCTTGCCGTTGTTAATCGAATCATTGAACCATCGGGTAAATTGTAAGGTTTTTGAACCAATCCTTTTCCAAATGATCTGCGTCCTATGATTAAACCTCTGTCCCAATCTTGTACTGCACCTGAAACTATTTCGCTGGCTGAGGCGGAAGCTTCATCAATCAATATTACTAATTTTCCGCTTTCAAAATTGCCTTTAGATGTAGCATATGAGTCTTGACGTACCTGCTTAGAGCCTTCGGTGTAAACAATTAATTTTTTATCAGGTAAAAATTCATCGGCCAATGCAGTTGCTACGTGTAAAAATCCACCACCATTTCCACGTAAATCTAAAATTAAGTTTTTCATTCCTTGTGATTTTAATTCACGAATAGCTTTTTCATATTCTTCCATCGTAGTTTGGGCAAATCGAGTAATGCGTATATATCCAATTTCAGGAGTAGCCATATACCAAGCATCAACACTGTAAATAGGAATTTTATCTCTAATAATTACATAATCTATCAATTCCTTGTTGTTTCCTCTTTGAATGGCAACTTTTACTTTAGTGCCTTTATCGCCCCTTAGTTTTTTTAATACATCATTATTTTTAATTCCTACACCTGCTACAAGCGTATCGTTTACTTTAATAATTTTATCTCCGGCTTGTATGCCAAGCTTTTCAGAAGGGCCACCGGGTATAGCATTAACAACCAGAATAGTATCTTTTAAAATTTGAAATTGAATGCCTACTCCTTCAAAATTACCAATCAAAGGTTCGTTCATTTCTTTAACTTCTTCTTTTGATATATAAACAGAATGTGGGTCAAGCTTATCTAACATACCTATGATAGCATCTTCTACTAACTTATCGGCATCAACCGTATCTACATAGGCCGCAGAAACAATATTTAAAGTTGTCCTGAATTTTTCTGCTGCTTTAGTTGTGGATTGCGCATGAACAAAAATTGAAAAAAGTAATCCTGTAAAAACTAATAAAAATTGCTTCATATAAAACCTATAAACAGAGTGTAAATATAAGATGTATTCTGCACTCTAAAAGTAATTAAAAGATATTTAAACTTATTTAACTAATTCACTTTGGCATAAATGTTGAACAATTATATTGTAAAAATTATGGAGGACAAAATTATGAGAACTCTAATATCAACAATACTTGTTGCCTTAATAGGTTTTAGTGCAAATGCTAACTACATAGCAACGTCTAACCTAATTATAAACAGCACTGATAATAGTTTTATAAGTGTAGCTATTAATAACAGTGCCCCTGTTGCTCCATCTTCACAAATTAATTTTACCAACTTAATGCCAGGTAATCATAAAGTTAAAATTTTTAAACATTACATTAATCCGGGTGGACACTGGAAATCAAGGCTTGTGTATAATGGTTTTATAAATGTGCCACCTGCAAGCGAAGTTATATATAGCATCAATTTTTATAATCAATTAATGCTAATGGCTTCAAATCCAATATGGAGTTGGAATCCTCCCCCACCACCTCCTCCTGCACCGGTTTTTGGAATGGCACCACAAACCTTTCAACAATTAATGATAAGTATTAATAGTACTCCATTTGACAATACGCGATTGAACATTGCAAAACAAGCCATCATGAGTAATGGTGCTACCGCTCAACAAATATTGGAAATAATGGGTATGTTAACGTTTGAATCGAACCGATTGGATTTAGCCAAATTTGCTTACCGATATGTTGCCGATCCTAACAACTATTTTATAGTAAACAAAGGATTTAGCTTTAACAGCAGCATAAATGAACTAAACAGATTTATCGGATTTTAAATAATAGAAACTTATTAGCCGTAAGTTATATTGCAGAAGAGCCTCCTAAATTGGAGGCTCTTCTGATTATATTATTAATTGTTTTTGTGTAATTTTTGAAACAAGATATTTCATGATAAAAATTTGAATTATCATAGAAACAGAAGTGCCTATGGCTGCTCCAATAACTCCTGTTAAAGGAATGAAAATGGCATTCATTATAACATTGGATAAAAACAAAAGAAAAATAAACAAGGTTTGATTTAAAGGATGACCCAATTGATTAAATATCATCTGGAAAGGTAAATATCCGCCTGTAATGATTACACCCAAAGTGAGCACTGCATAAATTGACCAGATTAAATAAAAATCTTCATTTATTCCAAATACCCATAAAAATATTGGAAATCCAGCAATACTTACCAATCCTAATAAACCTATTATTTTATAAAATCCCTTTTTGCTTTTTCTGATTACCTGATTTAATATTTCGTAGCCTTTTTTGGTATGAGCTTTTGTTATTACCGGATTTATATTATTACGCATTAAAACCGGCAATTGTAAAAAGCCTTCGGCAATAGTTGCAGCAATACTATAAATACCCACCATACTATCGGTTAAAAAAACACCCAACATAAATACATCTACTTTGGTATTTATGTCAAATAAGAAATTGCCAAGCAAGGCTTTGTTGCCAAAACGATAATTTTCGCTTAACCATTTTCTGAAACCATTATGAATACTGATTTTAAAAAATCTAATTGCATAAATGAAAACAATAAAAAACAAACATAATTCAGTAAAAGGAAGCATTAATGCAAGAAGGTAACCTTCTTTATTGGTAAAAATAAAGTACATTAAAAAAGTGAGCATAAACACAAATCGCAGCAATTGAAATAAAGCAAAGGCTTTCATTTCTCTGATACCGTTTAAAAACGAAAGCAACACTTTATTTAAGGAGAAAAAAAGCAAGCCCCATATTACATACTTAAAGCCTTGTAAAACACCTTCGCTTTTGGTTATTCTACCCGGTAACTGATGTAATAAATAAGCTGCTAAAATGGTAATAATTGATGTTACAACAGTAATTACTAAAGCAGATGTTACAATATGATTTAAATTATTTTTATCGCTGTGATATTCGGGAATATACTTTTGTACTGAAAGATGTACGCCACTAACCGCAAGCTGCGACAATAAAATATAAACTGCATAAATCTGGTTAAATACTCCTAAAACTTCGGAGTCATAAAACTTTATGATAATAACATTGAGCAATACTCCAATTACTGCAGAAAGGGCAAATGCCCCCATATTCCACAATAAATCAATATTAAATTTAGAGGATGCTGTATTCTTATTCAACATCTTGCGGAGTTACATAAAATGGTGGAACACCTTTGCTTAATCGTTTTGATAATACTTTTGCCATTGGCTCTATGCTATACTCACCTTTTTCACGAGTTATTTCATACACTGCAAACTCTCCTAAATCTAAAAATATTGGTTTACAATAAGCTTTGGTAAATTCTTCAAATTTTGGATCATACTTATTATAACCCGGTGTAGAAAGTAAGTAATCGCAA
Organism: Bacteroidia bacterium; assembly: GCA_046299555.1. Taxonomy (GTDB): domain Bacteria; phylum Bacteroidota; class Bacteroidia; order JACCXN01; family JACCXN01; genus CALKJP01. The sequence goes on along the minus strand of JBKBHS010000001.1, from coordinate 1,524,009 downwards.
TGCAATGAGTCTTTTATAAACAGCATCATTTCATCAATGCTTCTGTTTTCCATTAATCGCTTTCGACCATTTTGTGTATAATATGTGTCGTCTCCACACCAATAGTAAATACCTTTTTTGTTAGTGTAATAATAAAGCATGGGTAAATTATTTACTAAAAAATGTTTATCATCTGGTATTTCTTTGCGAATAAAATCTATTACGGGATAAGCCGGAGTTTTACTTTTCTTTTCTAAATAAGCAATTTTTGCGGGTAGGCTGTCTATATAATTTACCAGGCGTTCTACCAATCCTTGTCTATCTTGTTGCAAAATACTTTGTGAGCTTTCTCTAAGAAACAACAATCCAAAAACATCGTTGCTAAATACTAATCCAACAATAAGTATTAATACAAACTTTTTAAAAGTATGTAAATCCTGATGTTCGAGGTATAACCACAAAAAATATAATAAGGCTGAAAGTGTTATAGGTAATAAAGTGAGCTGATAACGGGCATTAAAATATCCTTTAACTGAAATTAAAATCAAAGCTAATATATAGGCTACCGCCAATGATTTTTTCCATTCTTGATTAAAGTATTTTAATTTTAAAAAGGCAAATAAGGCAAGCGGAATCAACAACCAGTTAATGCTTCCTAAATACTTAAAATTGAAGAAATGGCCAAGATAGCCATTCATCCAAAATTTAATCGGGGTTTCAATTCTACGGTGTATTAAATTTACATCTGTTACAGTTTCATCTACTTGTGCCTGAAAAAAATAAACCAGACAGATAAATGCCAGCGATAAAATAATGTACAGATATAATTTTACTTTATTACTCATTGCATTTAGTAATATTTAATTTCCTGAAAAATCCAACCTGTTCCAAACAACACATCCATTACATAGTGGATTCCTCCCATCAACATTATAATTGCTGTAATTAAAAGCGTATGTATAATTTTTTTCTGCCAGGTACTTTTATAAAAAAGGAAAAAAGCTATTACAATAAATACCGATACAAAAACTCCAAATGAATGAATGAAAGCCTGAGCTCCTGCAAATATTCCCAACAAAACTAAAGTTAAACCAGAATGATAATTAATAGCATAAGCCAGCGAAATTAATGCTGCAATAATCATAAAAATACGATAGCTATCAATGTGATATTCGGTTATCGTTATAAAGAAACCATAAGTAAAAAACAAAGCAATGGATGCAACGGTTGCAAGCCATATATTCACACGTTTTAACCAAAAAAACTGTGTAAAAAAGATTAAGAAACTATAATAGCCTGTAATACTTTTAAAATAATAATCGTTTTCTGTTTTACCAAACAATTCAGAAAACAATACTTCCCATGAACCTAAAAGCGGAAATGAAAAACCATGCAATCCTACATAAAAAAATTCTGTTTCGGGATGGTATCGATTTTCAACATATTCAATTAAACGATGCAGTGCAAAGTACTTTGCCTGTATGGCATATTCCAGCATATCATGCCCTATAATTGGTTCGGAAATTAATCGCCACATCCATTTCCATAAAAGTATTATTAATACTATAAATGTGATGATATTAAAATAATTTAGTGTATAGTCTGAACTGTATAATTTTATAAATTTTAAATCGAGCAAAAATTTGTTTTTATCATTTTCGCTTGTTCTGTTTATAAAATGAAATCGTGTTTGAATTGCTGAAATTAAGGAAGGTAAATACTTAATATTTATTAAAGCTAATACAATAAAAAACAGTGTTATAACACTAACATAAAATATGGGAGCTAAACCCGGAACTAACCAAAGTAAATAATACAATAATAGTGAAGTAAAAAATGGACCCAAGGCTAATGAGAATACTAATTTTTGAAATGGTGCTATTATTTGCTCTTTGTCAAACCTAAATAAGCATAATGATACCGCTAATGAAAAAACTCCATTGGTTAAAACAAACAATAATAGAAATACAAAAAAAGCGCTTATCACTGGTTAAATATTAAAAAATTGCAAATTAAAGATTGCAAATTCTTATTTCTAAAATTCTTAATTCTTAAATCACAAACTTATTTTATCATCTTTACATATTCTAACTTATGTCTTCTGTATTAAACCTCAGAGAACACAAAGTTTTTCTCAAAGAATCACAGAAACAAATCATCAAGTTACCCAATCAACTAATGGCTATTTGCTAGATAACTAAATATCTAATCCATCCTATACATTTTAGGAATAGCATTTACCACTTTTACTGCTTTTTCAAAATCAACACCAATGGTGTTGAAATACCATTTCATACTTTCGAAGCGTGGGCGATTTTCCTGATTAATGTATTTTAAACCTTCTTCGCGGGTAATTAATCCTTCGCGAATTTGATTACTTCTAAATGTATCGAACTCACTGAATCCTGCCACAGTGTAATAAATGTAATTATAAAATGCAGCTGTACCATCGCCTATTCGCCAAGTAGTAGTAGTATCTGGAGATACTTCCCAATCATATTCTTCAAATAAAGTTTTTTCAATTTTTTTCTCGTCCCATTTAATCCAATCAAACAATTGGTAAAAATGGATTCTTGGTTCCGCATAATATGAATAAAATGAAGATAAAGTATCAAAAATTGATGAATTCAAATAAGCAGGGTTAGTTAAAAAGTTTTTTGCATAATACCATGCCAAACCTACTTTGCTGGAAAATGGTAAATAATCGGGGCGTGTTTTATCAAAATTTGGAGATATACCACAAAAGCCAACTTTAAAATCAGTATTTTCTAAAATATTGGTACTCCAGATATCAAGCTTTATTCCTGTTTGTTTTTTAATTTGATTTACATAATAAAAAAACTGTTTATCACCAGCCATAAACAAAGGAATCATCCCTAATTGTGGCTTTTTAAGCCAAGCTTCGACATTCATACGTATATTTTTTCGTTTCATATGAATATCTGCTGATACTATTATATTTTCTATCCCCAATTTTCCACAAACTCTGGCAATATTTCTTCTTGCTAAATCTGTTACCATTCCCCAATCGTAAGTATAGGTAATGGGATGTAACTCTAATTCGTTTACAATGTAATGTAATCCGTAACTACTATCTCTACCACCACTAAATGGGATAATACAATCCGGTTTGCCATCTTTACTTCTATACTGCTTCATTAATTCCTTAAATTCTTGCTCTCTTGCTCCTTGTTTTTTTACAATATATTTATGACAGTAATTGCAAACTCCTTGAGAATCGTATTGTATAAAAGGAAATGTTTCAGGTAACAAACATTTAGTACAACGCTTTAATTTACTGATAGCATCAATATTAAACTGCAATAATTTACGTAATGGCGAATCTTTTAAATATTCTAACTGACGTTTGGCTTCCTCTAAATCTACCGGTTTATCAGGAGAGTGATTGATAATTTCGTCTTTAATTGATGTTTGAACATCGACCGGAGCATTATTACATGCTTTAAGTTTAAACTTTTCAATATGAAATGACTCTATATCAATTATTTTACCGCTGAATGGTTCAGACCATATTGAATCGGATAAACCATATTCTGCTTTTAAATTTAATTCGTTAATAGCGGTTTGTAAAATATAATTTTCAGAAGCAAATATTAATATTCCTTTTTCATTATTATATGCATAATACAAAGAAGCATTGTTGCTTGCTAAAATAACTTTATTAAACTCGCTAAATAAAATGGCGGTGCTTGCTGTTCCTTTAATTTCCTGATAGGCTAATTGAACAGCATCAATTATTGATTTTCCGGAAGCTATGTAATGCTTAATAATGGCAATGAATATTTCGGTATCTACTTCAAACTCTCTACCTAAATGCTGATATTTTTGCCACAATTCATCAACGTTAGTAATTATGCCATTGTGTACGGCAACCGAACCGGATTTAATTACAGGCTGATTGTTATTATTATTTTCCTGCGAGCCATTGGTTACCAAACGTGCATGTGCTATTACCGCAAATGGATGGCTTATTTTTTTATTGCTATCAAATGCTGATTGTAGCGTATTTTGAATAAACTTTTTATACTCTTCGCTTCTTACCAATTGCGAAGCAGGAATAGAATGTTTTACTACCTGTATTTTTTTGTCAGCTGTATTTTTAACTGCAATACCAGCAGATTCTTTTCCTCTTGACTCGGAAAGAATAAAAAGTTTCTTAATAATTTCGTTGCTCTTGCTTTGAGTAAGTCCTGAAGAAGGATTAGCTATTAAGCCAAATATTCCACACATATTATATGTATAAAGTTTCGAGCAAAGTTAACAATAGTCCTAAGACTTAAAAACTATGCTATAATGATAATATTTAGAAAGTTTTGTTAATAATATTTTTCAATAAACCTTTCTCTCAACTCCAGAGTCATTACCCAGCAGCTATCCGCTTTTCCAAACCACTTTATACGATTGCGGGCTATAAAATCATATACAAAATTTCTGATAAATGCAGGAATGATAATAAATACATAAATCAATGGCCATAATCCATCCATTTTTTTGCTTAATCGCAATGCGGCAGTTGATTTATAAAATACCTTATTGTTTTCTACCAAAATAATAGAATCTATATACTCTGTTGGAATATTAAATTTTTGCATTAATTGCTTTCCAATCTCAGACTGAAGCGAAGCAAACTTTATAATAGCTTTTTTATCTCTTTTAATGACAAATTGAACCGTGCCATTGCACAAGTTGCATTCACCATCAAAAAGAAGAATTACATTTTTTGTCATTACTTATACAAACGCTCATTATCCTGAATATCCATCCACATGGCAAAAAACAAAGACTGAAATGCGCTTGAAAATAAGAAGAAAAATGCTAAAATAGGCTCATACGATAATGTTTGACCTAATATAAATGCCTTTGCAATTTTTAAGAAATATGGTATGCAAAATATACCCAACACAAAAGACAAGTTGTACAACAAGAACAATGGATGAAAATCACGGAAAAAGTATTTTGTCCACAAACGATGGAAAAATAATTTCAGTAATAACCATGATACTCTTCTAATAACGCGACCTACTTTCATTTTACTTTGTTCGCCAACTCTATATACAGGCTTAATGGTAATTTCTTTTAAACTACAGCCGGCAATATTTAATTTTACCAATAAATCGTTGGGCATGCCATAACTTGGATATATTTCATATATTTTAATAGCATTTAAGGCTCGTAACGATATGGCTGTATAACCGGTTTGTGTATCTGAAATTTTCCAATAACCTGATGCAATTTTAGTTAGCATAGATAATACCGAATTGCCGAAAAAGCGAATTTTTGGTATTACAAATTTTGCACTGGGATGGCGCAAACGATTTCCTTTTACATAATCTACATCATCTAAAATTACAGGTGTACAAATATCTTCCAACTCGCTTGGATCCATTTGACCATCGCCTGCCATAACCGCTACACATTCAATTTCATGATCTTTGCACCATTTATATCCACTTGAAATTGCTGCACCCACGCCTCCATTTTCTAAATGATTTATTAGAATAATTCTATCGGTATTGGGATTTTTATTCGCTATTTCTTGCTTTTTATAATATTTTATTTCTTCCATATTCATTTTTTCAACCACCTGGTCGGCTTCGTTGTAGCGGTTGGGCACCACTCTGTTAGGAAAAGGAAGAATTTCAACTTTAGGGCTATTATCTTTTGCAATGTAATCTAAAACTACTTCTGCAGTTCGGTCTTTCGATTTATCATTTACAATTACAATTCTATCCACAAATGCCGGCATGGTTTCAATTACCATACCTATTTGAGTTTCTTCGTTGTAGCAAGGTACTACAACAGCTACTTTTTTTCCGTGTAACATATTTCAAAAATTTTAAGCAAAAATAGAATAATATTATTGAGGAATTATAAAAGCTGCTTTTTAGTAGATAACAAGTATTTGTGAATAACCTTATTTTGTAAAACGCTCAATATCATTTGCCAATGCTTTATAATCTAACTTTTCTATGGGATGAGGCCAATTGGTATAGCTTTTAAAAAAGCCATTGCTTAGTCTATTTTTTACTTTTACGCTTTCTTCTTTACTTACCATTTTATCTGCATCGCCCCAAGTAATAATTACCGGTATCTTTATTTTTGAAAAATCATCGTCATTTAAGGGTGGATTCTCTCCCATCTTCAACATCATTTGAGCTGTTTTATGCAATACATCTTTCCAATTTTCTTTTCCATGCCTTATAGCCAATTCGTTAGCAAATGCCGGTATTTTTTCTTGTATTTTTTCAGGATTAAGCAATTTGATTTCTTTTTCAGCTGTTTCTTTATCCCATTTAAATTTAGTTCCATATGTAAATATCGAACTAAATGTGCCCGGATGTTTCAATTCAGTATATAAAGCAACATATCCGCCCATACTATACCCAAACACATGAAATTTTTTATCTGGAAATAGTCTTATATAATTTATTATATCATTAGAAAATTCTTGAATACTAAATTCACAAGAATTATTTGAACTGCCATGACCGGAAAATTCTATCAAATGTACATCAATATGCACTTTTAGTATTTCAGCTAAGCTTAATAGTTGATTTTTAGCACCTATAGCACCATGCAATAAAATAATACTTTCCATTTTTTTGTAAATTAAACGCTATAAACAATTATATGTTTATATATTACAAATGTGTAAATTGCTAAATAAATACACAACGTGTAATTTAGTTTCGAATTTTAAATCATTAAAAAATTGAATCTCCCATCAAAACTTCTGGAAGCAGCCGTTGAGCAATTTGCTACATTACCCGGTATTGGTAAGCGTACTGCTTTACGCTTAGTTTTGCATTTATTAAAGCAAAACAAACAAGATGTAAATAACTTTGCAAACACTTTTATTGATTTAATTAATAATATAAAATATTGCAAAAATTGCCACAATATTTCAGAAAAAGAAATTTGTGAAATTTGTTCCGATAGCAAACGAGACCATTCCATTATATGCGTAGTTGAAGACATTCGCGATGTAATGGCCATTGAAAACACCATGCAATACAAAGGGGTGTATCATGTTTTGGGAGGTGTAATTTCTCCCATGAATGGCATTGGACCCAATGAGCTCAATATCGAATCATTAATACAAAAAGCTGCAAGCGGCAACATAAACGAAATGATTTTTGCTCTTAGTGCAACCATGGAAGGTGATACTACCAATTTTTATATTTTCAAACGCATAAAAGATTACAATATAAAAACATCTGTAATTGCAAGGGGGGTTGCCATTGGCGATGATTTGGAATATACAGATGAAGTAACATTAGGTCGTTCAATTATTAATCGCGTACCATACGAAAATTCATTTATTCGATAAATTGAAACTATCCGTTATTATAGTTAATTACAATGTACGACACTTTTTAGAGCAGTGTCTTCATTCTGTTATGAATGCTGCTAAGAATTTGGATGTTGAAGTATTTGTAGTGGATAATAATTCCGTAGATAATTCAGTGGAAATGGTACGAGAAAAATTTCCACAAGTAAAAATTATTGCCAACAAAGAAAATGTTGGTTTTTCAAAAGCTAATAATCAAGCATTACGCATAGCACAAGGCGAATATCAATTATTGCTTAATCCGGATACCGTTGTAGAAGAAGACACTTTTAAAAAAATAATTCAATTTATGGACGAACATCCGGAGGCAGGAGGCTTAGGTGTGTATATGATTGATGGTAAAGGAAATTTTTTACCCGAATCGAAAAGAGGCTTACCCACTCCTTTAGTTGCTTTCTATAAAATTTTTGGTTTATCGGCATTATTCCCAAAATCAAAACTTTTTGGTAAATATCATCTAGGCTACTTAGATAAAAATAAAATTCATGAAGTTGAAATATTATCAGGAGCTTTTATGCTACTTCGTAAAAAAGCACTCGATAAAGTAGGACTACTTGATGAAGATTTTTTTATGTATGGCGAAGATATAGACCTTTCTTACCGAATTATAAAAGGAGGTTTTAAAAATTATTATTTTCCCGAAACACGCATTATTCATTACAAAGGAGAAAGCACTAAAAAAAGCAGTATCAACTATGTATTTGTTTTCTACAATGCAATGATCATTTTTGCGAAAAAACATTTCTCGCAAAAGCATGCCAGTATATTTAGTTTCCTTATTAATTTAGCTATTTATTTGCGAGCCGGAATAGCCATTTTAAACAGATTTTTAAAACAAATATTTTTACCAACTTTAGATGCTTTAGTAATTTTTGGAGGTCTTTTATTTTTAAAATATTATTGGGAAAATGTAGTAAGAGCAGACGAAAATTTTCATTTTGATGAAAAAATTATATCCATAGCCTTTCCAATTTTTGTGGTAGTTTGGTTAATTTCTATTTATCTCAACGGTGGCTACGATAAACCTGTAAAAACCATTAATGTAACTAGAGGAGTATTAAGCGGTGCTATTTTAATTTTAGTAGCCTATGCCCTTTTACCTGAATCATTACGTTTTTCCAGAGCCATGGTTTTATTAGGTGCTGCATGGTCTGTTTTTGCTTTGCCTGCTTATCGTTATATTTTACATTTACTAAATAATAAATTGGTAGAACTCGATACTGACTTAAAAAAACGAATTGCAGTTATTGGCAGCAGAGAAGAATATTTGAGAGTTCTTGATTTTATTCGATTAAGCGATGTTAAAACATCATTTATCGGACATATTGGTTTAAATGAACAATCAACTAAATATGAAGATAGCATAGGTAACTTTTCACAACTAATAGAATTAATAGCTATTTATCAAATTGATGAAGTTATATTTTGCGCTAAAGATATTCCGGCTCAAACCATAATTGAACAAATGAGCAGAATTTCAAACACAGATATTGAATTTAAAATTGCTCCTCCTGAAAGTTTATTTATAATTGGCAGCAACTCCATCAACACCAATGGTCAATTATATGTTATAAATATTAACTCCATTAATAAAGCAGCCAATAAGCGAAACAAGCGATTGTTAGATATCATTGTTTCATTTGTTTTATTTATCATATCTCCTGTTTTAATTCTAATTATCCCTACCCGAAAAGGACTATTAAAAAATATTTTTCGGGTATTAATTGGTAAAAAATCATGGGTAGGTTATAAAAAAACAAATCAAAAACAAGAATTACCTAAAATTAAAGAAGGTGTTTTAAACCCCGTTGATTATCTATCATCTCTACCTGATGAAACAACTATTTATCGACTAAATCAATTATATGCTAAAGATTATAAGATTATTAACGACTTACAAATAATTTTAAAATCATGGCGATTGTTAGGTCAATAAATGAATAAATTATAAAATATCAACATTCCTTTAAGTTATTAACAAATACCCTGATACTTCTGTATTTTCACGTATTTTTGAAGCCATAAATAAGAATAGATAAAACCATCAATCATAAATTAAATGGCTACAATTGCTGAATTAAAAGATTTATGTACGCAAGTTAGACGCGATATTTTACGAATGGTTCATGCCGTACAATCGGGTCATCCGGGTGGCTCCTTAGGATGTACCGAATACTTTGTTGCATTATATAATGTTATAATGAAGCATAATCCATCAAAATTTGAAATGGATGGATTGAATGAAGATATTTTTATATTATCCAATGGTCATATTTCGCCCGTTTACTATAGTGTTTTAGCACGAACAGGCTACTTCCCGATTGAAGAATTAAAAACATTTCGCAGAATAAATTCACGCTTGCAAGGACATCCAACCACTCATGAAGGTTTACCGGGAGTTAGAATTGCATCAGGTTCACTTGGACAAGGCTTATCCGTTGCTATTGGTGCAGCATTATCAAAAAAATTAAATAACGACCAACATTTAGTATATTCTCTTCATGGCGATGGAGAAATTCAAGAAGGGCAAATTTGGGAAGCAGCTATGTATGCAGGCTCTAAAGGAGTAGATAATATTATTGCTACTATTGATGCAAATGGTCGTCAGATTGATGGCGATACCGACCATGTAATGCCTTTAGGCGATATTGGCAAAAAATTTGAAGTATTTGGTTGGGACGTTTTAAAAATAAATGACGGTAACAACATTGAAGAAGTTATCAACGTTTTAAAAGAAGCTAAAAATCATACAGGTAAAGGCAAACCTGTATTAATTGTAATGAAAACAGAAATGGGTGCAGGTGTAGATTTTATGATGGGAACACACAAGTGGCACGGTTCTGCTCCAAATGATGAACAACTACAAAAAGCCTTAGCTCAACTACCGGAAACATTGGGCGATTATTAAATGATAAAAAAATTCAAATACCTGTTTCTTTTTTTCATAATTGGGTTTAAAATAAACGCTCAACCCAAATTGCTTCCACCTATTCAGAAAACACGCATCCTATTTATTTTTGATGATTCACAAAGTATGTGGGGCGAATGGCAAACAGGAAAAAAAATTGATATTGCCAAAAAACTCATGTCTTCTATGCTCGATAGCTTAGATAAGGTTTCAAATTTAGAATTAGCTTTACGAGTATATGGGCATCAATCACCGGTGCGTTCGAAAACCGACAGAGATTGTAAAGATACTAAACTCGAAGTTCCTTTTGCTCCTTACAATGCCGGTAAAATAAAAAAACGTATTCTTGAATTACAACCCAAAGGCACCACTCCTATTGCTTATACGCTGGAACAAACTGCAGGCGATTTCCCTACATGTAAAGACTGCAGAAATATTATTATTTTGATTACCGATGGTATTGAAGAATGTGATGGAGATCCATGTCTTGTTTCACAAGCTCTGCAAAAAAACAATATTATTCTAAAACCATTTATTATCGGGATGGGGCTTGGACCGGAAGTACGACAAGCATTTGAATGCGTTGGAAATTATTTTGATGCAAACACCGAAGAAGCTTTTAATAATATTTTAGGTGTAGTAATATCGCAAGCATTAAACAATACTACAGCACAAGTAAATTTATTAGACATTTATGGGAAGCCTACCGAAAGCAATGTAAACATGACCTTTTACGACCAACACACAGGGGCTATTCGCTATAATTACATGCACACTATCAACCATAGAGGTAACCCTGACACCATACAAATTGATCCACTCGGTAAATATAGAATGGTAGTGCATACTACCCCTCCTGTTATTAAAGATAGTATTTCATTAACTCCCGGTAAACATAATATTATTGCGGTAGATGCACCTCAAGGTATGTTACTTTTAAAAATGAACGGTTTAAATGAATATAAAAATTTAAAAACCATTGTTCGTAAAAAAGGCGAATTCAACACTCTTAATATTCAAGACTTTAACGTTTCACACAAATATTTGGTGGGTAAATACGATTTAGAAATTCTTACATTACCAAGAACTTACGTTAACAATGTAGATATAGCTCAAAGTCATACTACAACGGTAGAAATCCCACAGCCGGGCATGGCAGTAGTAAATATGCCTTCACCCGGACATGCAAGTTTGTATGTGGAAGAAAAAAATGAATTAAAGTGGATTTATAATTTAGATGAAAATCAAACCATGCATAATATTGTTTTACAACCGGGTAAGTATCGCTTAATATATCGTCCTAAAGGAGCCAAAGAAACAATTTACACAGTTGAAAGACAATTTAAAATTGAATCAGGACAGTCGGTTACATTAAAATTATAAAATCCCATTATGAAAAAAATTGCAATAATTGATGAAAAAGATACTCGCTCAGGATTTGGAGCAGGTTTACTTGAAGTTGGACGAAAAAAAACAAATGTTGTTGCATTATGTGCCGATTTAACAGGCTCATTAAAAATGGATGCCTTTGAAAAGGAATTTCCCAACCGATTTTTTCAAGTTGGAATAGCAGAAGCCAATATGATCGGTATTGCAGCAGGATTAACTATTGGAGGAAAAATTCCATATACCGGTACATTTGCCAATTTCTCTACCGGACGTGTATATGATCAAATTCGCCAATCGGTAGCCTACTCCGGTAAAAATGTAAAAATATGCGCTTCGCATGCTGGATTAACTTTAGGAGAAGACGGTGCAACACATCAAATTTTAGAAGATATTGGTTTAATGAAAATGCTTCCCGGCATGGTAGTTATTAATCCTTGCGATTACAATCAAACCAAAGCGGCTACCATAGCTATTGCAGATTATGAAGGCCCGGTTTATTTACGATTTGGCCGCCCTAAAGTACCTAACTTTACTCCTGCCGATCAAAAATTTGAAATAGGTAAAGCGCTGCATTTAATTGAAGGAACAGATGTATCCATATTTGCAACCGGACATTTAGTATGGAAGGCTATACAAGCAGCCGAAATTTTAAATGAAAAAGGAATAAGTGCAGAAGTAATAAATATTCATACCATCAAACCTTTAGACGAAAACGCTGTTATAACATCAGTTAAAAAAACAGGATGTGTGGTAACGGCAGAAGAGCATCAAATGAATGGAGGTTTAGGAGATAGTATTGCACAATTACTATCTCGACAATTACCGACACCTCTCGAAATGGTGGCCGTAAATGATTCATTTGGAGAAAGTGGAACACCGGATGAGTTAATGATAAAATATGGCTTAGACACACCTAATATTGTTGAGGCAGCTTTAAAAGTTATTGCAAGAAAAAAACAATAAATGATTTTGTATTTACATAAAGGCTTATGCAAAATAGTACTAAGCATAAGCCTTTTTGTTTTCATTACTTTTGAAATCCATGCCCAATCTTTTGAGAAAAAAAACTGGTATATGGATTTTGGTTTTGGTGTTGGAACAAATACTATCAATCTTCAGGTTAAAGAAAATGTGTATGAATGGAAAACCGGAACAGTTGTTTTACCTATACGTGTAGAATATGCGCTTTTAAACCAATTGGGAATTGGAATATTTTTTAAACGAAATTTATATACCATGGATGCCCCCGGTATTGACTCCAGAAAAACATCCAACTCCAATAGCTTTATGTTTACTAACAACATTCATGTTATAAATATTAAACAATTTGATTTTTCAATTTCCATTCAATATGGTTTAGGTTATTTTGAACAAAATTTGAATTATCTCGACATAAAGCGAACAATGATAGGTTCTGGAATAAATTACGGAGCAGACTTTTTGATAAGAGTATTTCCAACTGATAATATGGCATTTTTCTCCGGTCTTGCATTGAATAATTATTCATTTGATTTAATAAATTATTCAGAAAATGGGGAACGATTTAATTTAAAAAGTCAAAATCGCTCTGCCAACATTATAGGCTCCGATTTTTTTGTTGGTATAACTTATCGCCCAATTAAACAAAAATGAATAACAGACAACTGTTTCTGAAATATGTAGCTCAAACCTCGGATGCTCCTTTAATGCTTGAAATTGAAAAAGCAGAAGGAATGTATATGTATACATCTGATGGAAAAAAAATCATGGATTTAATTTCAGGAATATCGGTAAGTAATGTTGGACACAGACACCCTAAAGTAGTTGAAGCCATAAAAAATCAAGTAGATAAATACATGCACTTAATGGTGTATGGCGAATTTATTCAATCTCCTCAAACAGAGCTAGCTTATAAACTTTGTGAGCAATTACCGGAAACATTATCCTCTGTTTATTTTACCAATTCAGGAAGTGAAGCCAACGAAGGTGCATTAAAACTTGCTAAACGATTTACAGGAAGAAAAGAAATTATTGCTTGTAATAATGCTTATCATGGAAGCACGCAAGGTGTTTTAAGTATTATTGGAAGCGATTTTTTTAAGCAAGGTTATCAACCATTATTGCCTGAAACTAAAAACATCAACTTTAATTCATTTGATGATTTAGATGTTATAACAACAAAAACTGCTTGCGTAATTGTTGAACCTGTTCAAGGTGAAGCAGGAATCGTTTCACCTGCAAAAGGCTATCTGGATGCTTTACGAGAGAGATGTAATGAAACCGGAACACTTTTAATTTTTGACGAAATACAAACAGGCTTTGGAAGAACAGGTAAACTTTTTGCTTTTCAAAAATTTAATGTTGTACCCGATATTATAACCATTGCCAAAGGTATGGGGGGCGGCATGCCTATTGGCGCATTTATTGCATCTAAAGAAATCATGCGTGTTTTAACACACAATCCGGTATTAGGCCACATCACCACCTTTGGTGGTCATCCTGTTTGCTGCGCTGCTTCTAAAGCATGCTTAGAAGTTATTCTCGAAGAAAATTTATTGAATAAAGTTGAAGAAAAATCACAACGATTTGTATCGCAATTAAAGCATCCGCTTATAAAAGAAGTAAGAAGCAACGGATTATTAATTGCTGTGCAATTTGAAAATTATGAATTCAATAAAAAGGTAATTGATACCTGTATCGAAAATGGTTTATTAACCGACTGGTTTTTATTTAATGATTCAAGCATGCGAATAGCGCCACCACTTATCATTTCGAATGAAGAAATTGATTTGGCTTGCGAAATTATTTTAAAATCAATAAGCGCCTGTGCTTAATAAAACCAGCGTACATGCTTCTTCAGTTTCTATTCCGGCAATATTTAGCGCTTGTTCAAATGCCGGATTTTCCGTACCGGGATTAAATATTACTCTTCGAGGTTTTAAGTCTAAAATATAATCGTAATAAGCAGGCTGATTTTGAGGCCCCACGTATAATGTAACAGTATCAATATTATCAAATTTATAACCCGGCTTTTTAATTTCTACATCCAATACCTTACCTTCTCTTAAGCCTATTGCTTTTACAGGATAATCATACCTCCTCAGCATTTTTATAGCCATGTTGGAATATCTGTCGGTATTTTCACTAGCGCCAATAACAAGAGTTGTAGGCTTGCTCATAAAATATTTTTTACAAAGTTATGGATTATAATTTTTGAGTTAAATGTATTTATAAAATTCAAACAAAAATTAACATATATAACACTCATTAATTTCATGTTTTATCAATTTAATAATAATTAGCATTTTTTAAGTGCGCTGGCAATGGACGATTTGGAGCGGAGATGTGCGAAAATAGCCGTGATGGCTGTAGCCCGGATAGCGTAAATGTGTGCAACAAAAAGCCATCGCAGGGTTTTTAAATCGTCCGATTTCTTTTGGTACTTTTCTTCTAAAGAAAAGTACAGAGATTGTCTTCTTATTTCTTAAACTTTTTGGCTTGACCCAAAAAGTTTCAAACCTGCCTGCTGGCAAGCAGGAAGGTCAAGGCTTACTGATTTTTCTTGAAAAAGCTACGGTTTTGTTTGATGCCACGCGTCCCAAGCCACTTCATTTCTGGGACGCTTACTTAAACCTTCCCTACCAAACAATCCCTTGTTTTTCTATCGAAAAATCAGAAGGCCAAAAATGTTTTAATTTTTATTAGTGCGCAGGCTATGGACGATTTGGAGCGGAGATGTGCGAAAATAGCCGTGATGGCTGTAGCCCGGATAGCGTTGATTGTGCGACAAACAGCCATCGCAGGGTTTTTAAATCGTCCGATTTCTTTTGGTACTTTTCTTCTAAAGAAAAGTACGTATAAGCAAAATTAAAAATAGTTGTTCTGTTTTTTGTTTGTGAATTCACTAAAAAGGGCAAAAAAAATCATCTCCCTTATTTTTCTTTCTTGATAAAGAAAAGTACATATAAACAAAATTAAAAATAGTTGTTCTGTTTTTTGTTTGTGAATTCACTAAAAAGGGCAAAAAAAATCATCTCCCTTATTTTTCTTTCTTGATAAAGAAAAGTACATATAAACAACTAATAAAAATCATGTTCAATATTATGTTAGAGAAAATATTTCAAGAAGGTGAAAAAATATTTTTTAAAAAATTATGGAATTTAAAATTGTGCTGCATCAAATTATCAAAATCAAATAAATATTAACTCTTAAACATCGCTTATTATGAAAACTACAAAACCGATAAAACAAATAATAGTAGCAGGAACGTTACTATTATCAAGCATGTTCAGCATAGCAGCCGAAAAAAATGTAAACAGTAAAATTACTCAGGCAAATGTATTTTTAAATGGTGCACAGTTGTTTCATAGCGCCAATGTGCAATTACCGGCTGGAAATACTACCGTGTATATTGAAGGAATTTCGCCTTATCTAAATCCGCAAAGTCTTCAGGCTGGAGGTAAAGGCGATTTTATAATTCTGGATGTAGAGCATTACATACATTATCCTGAACCAGTAAATGAAGAAGAAAACTCGCTGCCAATTCACATAAAACGCGAAATAAAACTATTGGAAGATTCTATATTAAATCTAAGTTATGACATTGAATTGCTAAGCGATAAAAAAAATCTATTGCTCACTGAAAAGAACATCATCAATAATAATAAGCTCTACAAGGGCGAAGGCAAAAGCGATAGCTTACAATTATTTGCCAGTGCTATTGAATTTTATCACAAAAAATTAAACGAAATAAACAACGAACTACTTAAACTAAAAAAAGAAGAAAATCAATTGCAGGAAAAGAAAAACAGACAACAAAACAGATTGTACGAACTAAAAAATTATTCGAACACGCAACAAAAAAAGAGTAATTCCAATCAACCTGTGCATAAAATTAAAGTGAATGTAATGGCCGATGCTCCCGTAACAGCAACTATTCTTTTAAATTATTTTATCAGCAATGCCGGATGGAATCCTCATTACGATATAAGAGCTACAAACACCGAAAACCCTGTAAAATTAACCTATAAAGCGCAGGTGTATCAGCAAAGTGGGCTTGACTGGAATGGAATTAAATTAGTGCTATCTACTTCCAATCCTCAAAAGAATAATCATAAACCCAATTTAAATCCATGGTATTTGAGTTTTTATAATCCTAACCGATATTATAATTACGATAAAAGAGGCAAAGTAGCAGAACAAATTCCCACAACAGTAGCCCGCGAAGAACAATCTAAATCTGAAGATGATTATTCTAGCATGGATGCACTGACAATAGCTGATTATACCAGTGTAAAAGAAGCATTGGTAAATATTCAGTACGATGTAAAAATTCCATGCAGCATTCCTGCCGATGGCAAGCAACATTCTATTACGGTGCTGCAAAAAGAGATAAACACCAGCTATGAATATCGTGCGGTACCAAAATTAGATTCGGATGCCTTTATAATGGCGCGCATTACGGGATGGGATGATTTAAATCTTATGTCGGCAAAAGCAAACATTTATTTCGAAAATATGTATGTGGGAGAAACATTTATTAATGCGGATGAAACAAAAGACACGCTGGATATTGCGCTTGGCAGAGACAACAGCATTCAGATAAGCAGAAAGCGTTTAAAGAATTTTGAAAAAGAAAAATTTTTAAATGACCAGAAAGTGCTTACCTATGCCTACGAAATAACTGTAAGAAACGGCAAAAATTCAAACATACGATTAGTGGTTGAAGACCAAATACCCATTTCTAACAATCAACAAATAAAAGTTGAATTAACCGATAATGGCAAAGCAGAAGTAAACGAACATACAGGCATGCTAACGTGGGATTTAAAACTTAAAGCCAAAGAAAATAAAACGATAAAATACAGCTTTGAAATTAAACATGATAAAGACAAACAATTAAGCATTTTACCGTAAGCAAAAAAGGGAGCAAATTGCTCCCTTTTTTTATTATCCTCAATTAAGATGAAAACAAAAAAATCAACACACTCATTTTTGATGATGAATAGAAGAAAAATATTAGATTTGAAATTAGGAAATTGTCTAATGTTTATCAGACTTATACAACCCAATATGGGAATATAAGGATGATATTATCAGACATATAAGTAATAAGTTGTGTGCAACCCTAAAAGACGACAAGACCGACAATAATCAAGCAGTAAAATGAAAGACAAAATGCCAACGCTTCAGCAAAATCAAAAGAGCTGCTTCCCCAAGCTCAAAGCAGCCCTAATGCAGCACATTTGCTTTTGCCCCAACTCACAACCCAAGTAACAACAGAATCTTTTAGTTTGGTCATGGAAGTATTAAACAAGGAATATTTAAAGGATTTAATTGAGCATAGCAGACAATCGCTCAATCAGACTTTCAATTTCCAAAAAGTCAATTTTTCCAATTTTGACATGACTAATTCTTTTCTTATTGACCAAACGTTAAAATCTGACCGAAAAAATATTCTTATTACAACACCTTCAAAAGACAGAGTAAACGAATTCCTACTTCCAACAATCCTTACTACTTCATTACATTGCCTAACAAAGAACAGCAATAGTGAAACGGAATTAGAAGTAGGCGACATCTTGGTTTCAAAAGCAGAAGGTAGAGTTTCAACTGTAAAAGAGGTAAACGAATGCTCAGTTCGTATTTTGCCATTAGGAACCACGAAACGTCTCGCCCTTGAAAATCTATCAGAATACGTTCAAATTTCCACAAAAAAATATTTAGATCGATTAGAGGAAATAAGATTTAAAAAGAAGAGAATTAGCAATTTTGAAGCAAAAATACTAAAACAAATTAAAGAATATTGCTCTATACTTTCCTATTTTAATACAACAGATTTTAAACTTCCAGTAAATAACAAAAACAAAGTCATAATCGTTGCTTTAAAAAACGAAATTCTCCCCAAAATTCCTAGTTGTATTCCATTTCAGTATGTAAACAAAAGTGGTGAAGTATATCCTGATACACCTTTTGACCCTTTACTAATTGTAGTAAATGATTTCAATACCGTAAAAGAATTTTTTATTGAAAAAGGCATTCCGATTGATACAATCGCTTTCATTGGCGACAATAAATATCAACAATCCATTTCTGCAATATCTAAGGCATATAGACAGCAAAAATTCAACCACTGTATTTTTATTGGAACACAAGACATTGAAACAGGAGAATACTTCGAAGTCCTGAAATGGAATTGGACTTTGCCAGAAATAAAATTCTTTAATCAACAGCAATATCAAAACCTAACACCTGAAATTATAAGCAACTCAGAGTTAAGCGAAGCAACATTGGAATTTACAAATTTCATTGCCGAAACTGAAAAGCGTTACAAAAATCAGATAAACCTAAAACGACTTTTAAAGTTCATTCGCAGAATATATCCAATTACAGCAATAGGTAATGAAAACAGAATTCGAGAAAGAGCTAATGAAGTTTATGCAAATTTTGAAAGCGAAGCAGAAGAAGTTTTTCAAGATGAATATTACAACATAGATACAGACTACCAAGAAGATTTGGAGCAATTAAAATCAATAACAAAGAATATCATTGACCTGATTAAAAACTCAAATGCAAAAGATAATTGGTTCAAAAATGCAGCAGACATTGATTATATCGTTGTTCCAAAATCTATTAAGAAACATTACGAAAAAGAAATTCAAAATTGTTTTGAAACCAAACAAAAAGGTTTAAGATTAGACAGTTTTGGAAATATTGCCGAACTATTAAAACAGCCTGAGCAAAATGTAAGCGGTAATTATACGGGGTTAAAAGATACGAAAATCATTACCGTTTCAGATTATTTCAAAAAAGAACCAGACGGCAAAACACATCTGTTTGTTTCACTTTATGGAAATGGTATTTACACAGATATCCTATTGCAAAAAATTCTTTTAACAAATCATAAAACAAAAATCCTTTGTTATCCAGAAGAGGCTAAAGCATTACAAATGTATTTGAATAGCTTTCAAAATAAAGATGAAAAAGAATTTCGCTCTGCTCATAGAGAAATACTTTGTGGAATTAATTTTCCAGATACACCTTCAATAAATGATGAAAATATTGATGAATGGATCAAACATTTAATTGAACTTGACGAACAGAAATACACAAGAACAGACGAACAACGATATGAAATTGTGTTTGAAGATGGAAGTAACACCATAGAGAGAGAATCAAAAAAAGTATTTGTTGACGGATACGATGAATTATATAAGGAAATAAAACAACTTCAAAAGGGCGACCGAGTAAGAATTTATCACAATCCAGATAAAGAAACTCTTCACGACATTATAAAAATGACCGATGAAAAAGAGCTTTTCTCAAGGGTTGATTACTTTTCCGCATTATGGAAAAACGCACTGAGAAGTTATTTCTCAAGTAAAGGCCTTGGATATCATTTTGAGAGTTTATATGAGGAACTAAAAAGTAATGGACTATCGGTTAGTAAAGTGACTTTGGAAATGTGGTTAAAAGAAGATTGTAAAATTAAATTTCCGCAGGAACGTAGAGATATTTTGGCAATCATTAAAACGGTTGAAAACTCAGAACTGAATAGCAATATCGGAGTAATTATTGCATTAAAAAAAGAATATAACGGGCGGCTTAATAAAGCTGGAAGAAACTTTAGCAATGAAATAGACCATTACATTTTAACCAAAGAAAAAGGCAAAATGTTAGATTGGCTTTCAGATGAACATATTGAGCAAATTGTGTCCGATGGTGCACCATTGAGAACAATTAAATCCATTAAACTTATAGATGAAGAAGAAATAGAATTATGAGCAGTAAAATTAGAGACACATTTCAGGAACGCCTTCTAAAAGGTTTAATTGGTCCAGGTTCGGACAGTTTTGGATTACCTGATGAAGAAGAAATTTTATCGGATTATCCTTTACAACGCTATTTTTCGGCAGTCATATTTCCTGAAAAGAAATTTTCAAAATCAGAAAATGAAGAAGATGATTTAGAAACAATATCAATGACAGAGGAACCCGATTATCTAACACCAGAGGAAATTAATCACGAAAATGAAAAAAGATTAGATGACGAATTTACAAAGGATAATATTACAGAAGACGAAAACAAAGTCAATCAAAATCATTTTTACCCCAATAATATTGGTCTGACTTTTTGTATTGACCCAAAAGTTGAAACAATTGAGGTAGAATTTAATGGCGGCTTTTACTATGTTCCTGAAAAGCAATCCGATATAAAAATAAAAATACCAGAAGCGGGTTATCAGGCTTTAGTTGATGAAAAGTTAGGGTTTCCTTTTAAGGATATTTTGGTTTATGAAAATGGTTATTTGTCTCTCTCAAGAGAATTGAAAGGAGATAAAGGCGGAAAAAATCAACGTAGTGGTGAATATTTACAATTTGACGAATTCAAAAAAACAGACAATTATAAAGACAGTTCTGCTAATTATATTGAGTATTTTCAAAAACTTATCGGACGTATTTGGAAGCGAAAACCGTTTTCGTATTCTGCAACCATTAAAATTGAAGACACACTACAACCAATTGAAATTCCGCTTACTGATAAAACTCACAAGGAGACTAAATTAGGTTACAATGTTAAAACCTACTTTGCCAAAGGAAACAAGTATGTAAAAATTCAGTTAGTAAACACTTCAAAAGAACAATCAACAAAACGTTTCACACCTAAAACACCTGAACTGAATTCAAAATGTTTATTCCAAGCAGAAATAAAAGTTAAGTCGGACAAAATACTGCCTTATAAATCCAATCAGGAACTAAATCCGTTTGACCCCGAAGCAGAAGAATTGAATTTTCTTTATCGTGAAGTGAAAAATTACGGTATTGGACATAATTGTTCTGTTACTTGGAATAGCGAAGGAAACATACTGCAAACAACGTTTCTGCCTGAATTTAATGTAAAAGATATAAAAAATGAATTTAACGAAACCGACTTTGAAAATCCTGATGATTTTAAATTACTAAATCAATCGCTTGATATAAAAAATCTATCAATATTCAGTGATATTGAAAAAACGGAAACGATTAAACTTTTACAAAGCTTCGTAGAACTTTACGGAAAATGGATTAAAGAGCAGAAATCAAAAAACGAATCAGGAACAGCAAAAGAAAAAGAAATCGGGCAACGAATCATTGAGCGTCTTGATTACAACTACAATCGCCTAAAATCAAATATAAATTACCTTAATGATGACAAAGTTTTTCGTGCTTTTCAGTTGGCAAATACAGCAATGCTCATTCAAATTATTATCTCAAATGATACCGATTTTACTAAGAAAGAAAAAGATAAATCACAAATCAATGAAAGTATTCCTTACAACGATTTGAATTTCTTTAAAAACTATGATTACTCACGTTTAGGATTTAAGCCAAAATACAGGCCCTTTCAATTGGCGTTTCTCTTGTTGAGCATTAAGGGAATTACTGAACCACAATCAGACGAGAGAAAAAATATTGTGGACTTAATTTGGTTTCCGACAGGTGGCGGGAAAACCGAAGCCTATTTAGCCGTCACTGCTTTTACCATTATTTGGAGACGAATGATGAACGATGAAAAGGCATCGCAAGGTGTTTCTGTAATTATGCGTTATACCTTACGTTTGCTAACAGCGCAACAATTTGAAAGAGCATCAAAATTAATTGCTTCATTAGAGTTTTTAAGAAAGAATTTTACAGATGAATTAAAAAAGGAAACTATCAGCATTGGATTGTGGGTAGGGAATCAATTAACGCCCGGAAAAATTTCTGACGCAAAAGAAATCGTTGATGAAATTGAAAGAGAATGTCGCAAGCAAAACGGAAAACCAGAAACAAAAAATACTTTACAA
Organism: Bacteroidia bacterium; assembly: GCA_046299555.1. Classification (GTDB taxonomy): domain Bacteria; phylum Bacteroidota; class Bacteroidia; order JACCXN01; family JACCXN01; genus CALKJP01. The sequence continues at coordinate 1,501,557 of JBKBHS010000001.1, read as the reverse complement.
ATTTCATCCTGTCCTTGGTGTGGAACAAAATTAGTTTCCGAAGGTGACTATGGTTTTGATTTTAATACAAAAAGCTTCAAAATAAAATGTCTTAACACAAAATGCACTTATCACAACCAAATTCCTGTTCAGGTTGTAGATGAAATGCTCTTCAGCAATCCGCCCACCCTTTTGTTTGCAACCGTTGACAAATTCGCTCAATTAGCTTGGAAAGGCGAAGCACATAGGTTTTTCAATAGTTTAGACGATAATAAACTTCCGCCTGATTTAATTATTCAGGACGAGTTACACTTATTGAGTGGACCGTTAGGCTCTATTGTTGGACTTTTTGAAAGTGTTGTTGAGAAACTTTGTACCAAAGAAAATCAAAATCTTAACCCAAAAATTATTGCTTCCACAGCGACAACGAGAAACACAACACAACAAATACGGCAGCTTTACGGTGGTAGAAGTGTAAATATTTTCCCACCATCAGGTTTAAGTTATAGCGATAGTTTTTTTGCCAAAGAATCAAAAGAAAAAAGCCGAAGAAAATATATTGGCTTTATGCCTGTTGGCAAAACGGCTATTGATACACAACTTCAAGTAATTGCCCATTTGTTGGAAGCAAGAATTGAGAACAACGGACAAATCAATGATAATTATTGGACTATTGTTTCCTATTACAATTCGCTGAAAGATGTTGGTAAAATTAGAAACAAAGTTGGTGATGAGATTATTGTAAATACAGCTACGTTGCAGTCAAGACTATTTGGAAGAAATAATGATTGGACCTACAATCATTTTGGTTTAGAAGATAGAACTGAAGAGTTAACGGCAAGAGTTGAAAGTAGTAAAATTAAAATAGTATTGAAGCAATTGGAAAACAGTGTTGAGTTAGTTGATAGGGTTTCAGAAAAAAGAGATGTATATAAAGCAGTAAAATCTGGTGTAATTGATTTGGTTCTTGCAACCAATATGTTTTCTGTAGGAATTGATATTGGCAGATTAAACTTGATGTTGATTAACGGAATGCCTAAAAACATTGCAGAATATATTCAGGCTTCAAGCCGTGTAGGACGAAAAGTTGAAGGTTTGGTTATTACTCTCTTAAACCCAAATCAAGCAAGAGATAAATCTTATTTTGAACATTACATTCCATTTCATCAGGCGTTTTATAAAAGTATTGAACCCTTAAGCGTAACGCCATTTACTGAAAATACGATTGATAAAATGCTCACTACTTTAATGGTAGCGTATGTAAGACATAAAATTTCAGGATTGAACCAAAATAATGACGCACAATATTTCCAGAAAGAACACATAGATGAACTTAAACAATTTTTAAAAGAGCGCTTCCAAAACAATACAGCTGAGTATGAATTTTTTGAAAGTCGAATTGACTATTTGGCTAATGACTGGGAAGAACGAGTTCAGAATATTGGTTTGAATCAATATGAAGAATTGTTGAAACGTCCGACACAAGTTGATGATACGGATAGTAATGATTGGATTGTAATGCAATCAATGCGGGAAGTTGATGAAGAAACATTCATTATAATTAAAAAATCATTCATTGAATTCTAGAAATAATATGGCAAAAGATAAATATATTACATCACAAACAAGAAAAATGCTTACTGCCTATGGTGGAGTAGGTTCAATTTTAGAAACTTCAAAAGGTGCTTTAATTGTAGAGGAATTTGATAAATGGAAATTCTTTTCGGACGGTTCAAGAATTTTTGACCAAGAGGAATTTATTATTGAAGATAATCGTTTACTGAAACGCTTACAGGTTCATTTCAAAGAACTTCAGAAATTTATTCGTGTCCCGACCAATATTGCCAATCCGCATATTCAAAATGACTGTATTCCATTGGAAACAAGAAAAATTGCAAGTGCAAGATATTTTCCCGAATGGATGTACTGCCCTAACTGTGAAAGGTTTAAACACATCAAAGATTGGTGGCGCTATTGGAAGCAAACTTTGGAAAAATTAAACGAACCTGATGCAGGAGATAAATTCATTAAACCAAAATGTTACCACTGTTTTGAAGAAGCGAAAACCAAAAACAAGAAGAAGAAATATTATGAATTGGAACAAGTCCGCTTCATTATGACTGCACCAAATGGAGAAATACGGGACTTGCCTTGGGAGTATTGGAATCGGGCAGAAAAGAATGTGAAAGAAGAAGATGCAGACGGTGGAAATATTCGCATTGATTGGACTGAAAAATGTTGCGATAATCAGGATTTAAGATACTTGCGTTCAGAAACTTTTGCTGACTTAGCAGGTATTCGTGTAAAGTGCGTGAACAAAGGTTGCAAAGCAAACGGACGAGAAGTAACGCTTGCGGGTTTGTTTGGTTTGAGGGTATACGCGAATAATGAAGCCAGAATATCTAAAGATAAATCGAGGTTATTTAAACCTGTAATTCGAACTAGTAACAGCGTTTATTATCCGATTTGTATTAATAGTATTTATTTGCCCAAGAAAAATCAAGTGATAAATCAAGACGATAAAGCGACAATCAGAAATTTGTTAGCAAATGGAGTAGGCATAGAAATTATATATACAACATTTCAAAACCGTTATGACAAGCAAGCGATTGATGATTTTGTTGATGAAAAAGATGAAGCAATATTTGAAGCAGAAATTCAATATCGTTTGAAAGAATATAAGTTCATCATTGAACACCCAAATTACAAAGAGGAAAAAAATAGTAATCTTACATACGAAAATCAGGTTACAGATACGCTTTCAGACCTTGGAATTTCAACACTTATAAAAGTTAAACGCTTAAAACTTACTACAGTTCAAACAGGATACACTAGACAAGAGCCTTTTGATAAAGATTTGTTTTTAAGAGATGGTGATGTTAATTCGCATGTCAAAATAAAATATACTTCCTCACAAGGTCCCAATACAAAATATCTTTTAGCCACTGAAAGTTTTGGTGAAGGAATTTTTATTGACCTTGACAAAACAAAAGTCGATGAATGGTTTTACACACATTACAAAAATTCAGCTGCATTTAAAGAACGTATTGACATTTTGCAGGACAGAATTTCTCAATCTGAAATCATTCAAAAAACCAAATTTTTAGATAACAAACATTTAGCAAAGTTTGTTTTGGTTCATACGCTATCGCATTTACTAACAAAGGAATTAGAATTTCTTTGTGGGTATGCAGCAACCTCGTTGAATGAGAGATTGTTTGTTGATTGCGAAAATATGCAAGGAGTTTTGCTATATACGATTGCAGGTTCAGAAGGTAGTTATGGTGGGCTTATCTCACAGTCGGATCCGTCATCATTCAGGAAGATTTTAGAGTCAGCATTGTTCCGAAGTCAAGATTGTGCTTCTGACCCTGTATGTTATCATTCAGACGGTCAAGGGATTGGAGGATTGAATTTAGCAGCTTGTTATTCTTGTTCGCTATTACCTGAAACATCTTGCGAAGAGTTTAATAGCTTTTTAGACAGAGCATTACTAATAGACAAAGACTTTGGTTTCTTTACATAGGCCGACACGGTAAGCCAACGCTTTTGGTGGCACATTTGCATTTTTGCCAATACACAAATCCAAACAAAAAAATGCAAAAGAGCCACCAAGCCATAGGACGACAAAAACCGACATTAAATAACTGATAAACAGACGATAAAACAAGAAGAGCAGCTCACAACAGCCGTTTGGCGTAATGGCGGGTACAGTGCTTCGTATGATAGTTTTGTGGTTAAACAAAGAGCAGTGTTTCAATTTAACTTTAGTGCTAAAATTCCGCCACTGCGGCAAGCCGAAAACCGTTGTGTGTAATACAAAAAAAACATGGAAAAAATAGAAACATACATAAAATACATAGTTTTAGCAACACTGATTTATATGCCCATTTTTGGACATTTAGATACACTTCCCATTCGGATTTGGGATGAATCAAGGTTAGCTATTAACGCATATGAGATGCTTAATAATGGGGATTTTATCGTTACACACTTTGATGGAAACCCCGATATGTGGAATACGAAACCTCCTTTGCTTATTTGGATTCAGGTCCTTTTTATGAAAATAATGGGAGTAAATGAATTAGCTGTTCGTTTACCTTCAGCCATTGCTGCTTTTTTCACTTGTATTATATTGCTCATTTTTTCTCACAGATATCTAAAAAATTCTTGGTTTGGTTTCATAGCTGTGCTTATTTTAATTACTTCTCACGGGTACATTAATTTACACGCAACAAGAACTGGAGATTATGACGCTTTACTTACCTTATTTACGACACTAAGTGGATTACTTTTTTTTTCCTACTGTGAAAAACAAAACTACAGGCATTTGTATCTGTTTTTCCTATTTACAGCATTAGCCGTACTCACTAAGGGTGTTGCAGGTTTATTGTTTTTACCAGCTATGTTAATATACAGTATCGTTCGGAAACAGTTGATACCATTACTAAAAAACAAGCACTTTTACATAGGATTACTTTCTTTTCTGGGAATAGTAGTTAGCTATTATTTAATACGAGAGGCTTATAACCCAGGATACATAGCAGCTGTACAAGAAAATGAATTAGGTGGTAGGTTTTTAAACGTTATTGAAAATCATCAGCATGGATTTTGGTATTACTTCAACAACTTTATAGATTTTCGGATTTCCAATTGGTATCTATTAATACCCTGTGGTTTAGTTATTGGGTTTGTTAATAAAAACATAAAGATTAACAGGATAACGCTTTTTTCTTTTTTAATGGCTATTACATTCTTTTTAGTAATTTCTATTGCTCAAACAAAACTAGAGTGGTATGATGTTCCTCTCTACCCTTTCTTAGCAATATTAATTGCCATTTTTATCTTTTTTGTATTTGATTTATTACAAAATCTTAAGTGGATGAATCAAAAGCTTACCATTAATGTTACACCTTTTCTTTTTCTTTTTATCATTGGAACTACGCCTTATCAAAAGATTTTAGATAAAACCTATAAACCCAAAGAATATAGCTGGGATAAAGATTTTTATGAAATTAGTTATTTTCTAAAAGACGCTGTTAAAGGTAAATACGAACTTAACAATCATTATCTGCTTTATGATGGATACAATGCTCACATTTTGTTTTACTTAAATGTGCTGAATGATAAAGGGACTCAAATTTCATTTAAGGATTGGAGACATTTAAACCCTATGGACATCACTATTGCATACCAAAATCATGTAAAGAAATATGTAGAAGAACACTATAAGCATGATGTGATACACACTGTAGGAAATGTAGTAACGTATAAGATATATGGAAGAAAAGAATAAAAATATAGACATTTCTGTGATTGTTCCTATTTATAATGAGGAACAGATAATTTCTGAGTTATACAGCAGACTTCAAAAAACCGTAACTCAAATTTCCAAGAATTATGAACTCATTTTTGTCAATGATGGGAGTAAAGACCACTCATTGCTCGAGTTATTGAAATTATCTGAACAAGATCCACGTGTTTTCTACATCAATTTTAGTCGAAATTTCGGTCATCAAATTGCAGTTACAGCTGGTTTAGATGCTTCCAATGGACAAGCTGTTGTAATCATTGACGGAGATTTACAAGACCCTCCTGAATTAATCACCGATTTATATGCTAAATACAAAGAGGGGTATGACGTAGTTTATGCTAAACGAAAAGAAAGAAGAGGTGAAAGTGCCTTTAAAAAAGTAACAGCCAAGCTATTTTACCGCATTCTGAAACGAATTACAGATATTGATATACCATTAGATACAGGTGATTTTAGACTTATTGATCGAAAGGTGGTGAATTACCTCAATCAGATGCCTGAACAAAACAAATTTCTGCGAGGACAGATCGCATGGTTGGGGTTTAAACAAACCGAAGTGCTATTCAATAGAGATAAGCGGAAATATGGGAAAACAGGCTATTCCCTTGGTAAAATGCTACGGCTTGCAATGGATGGCATTACTAGCTTTTCAGACATACCTCTACAACTAGTGACTAAACTAGGATTTACCATCTCTTTTGTGTCATTTATCATCATTCTTTACGCTATTTATTCTCATTTTATTTTAGAGCGAACCATAACAGGTTGGACGTCTCTTATTATTAGTTCTATGTTTATTGGCGGAATTCAATTAATCTCTATTGGTATAATAGGAGAATACATTAGTAGAATCAATAAAAATGTACTGAAACGACCTCTATATATTATTGAAAAGACTAATTGTACTAACAGTAAACAATGGTAACTGATGCACAACCTCTTTTAAAAATTTATTGATTCAAAAAAACAGCTTAATTTATTGGCGTTTTAAACGAGCATTAAATTTCTCTTATTCTTTTTCACTTCTAAAAAAATGCCGTCATCAATATATGCTTGTAAATACATCCTATAAAACGGCTCATCTAAATTCACCTGATAGAGCATTTTTGGGGTGATTTCTTTTTTGCCTTGCATACTGTAAAGCTAATTGCTGATTGCCTCCTTTTACGATTGATTCTAACATAATTTTTCACTATTTTTAATTAATTGTGTAACAGGCACAGTAAATTTGTTCTACGCGGGCGGTCTTTTAAATTGAATAATTGTATTTTCGGTTTAATTTTGTAATAGCAGATGATTTTGTATTTAAAAATCACATGCAGCACAAACTTACAAACCGTTATAAAATATATTAAAGATACTCTAACAAAAAAGGGAGCAAATTGCTCCCTTTTTTTATTTCTTTAATCTTGGGTCGAGTGCATCGGTTAAACCCTCTCCTACTAAGTTGTAAACGGTAACGGTTAAGAAAATGGCAAAACCCGGAAATATGGCAAGCCACCATGCTGCTGTTGATTGGCGAGCTGATGATAATAATGAGCCCCAGGTCATGGTTTCCGGAGGAACACCAATACCAATAAAGGATAAAGTTGATTCAATTAATATAGCCGATGCAATACCAAAGGCTACTGCAATTAATACCGGTGAAAGTGCATTAGGTATGGCATGTCTGAAAATAGTTCTGAATTCAGAATAACCTAAGGCATTGGCAGCTTCAATGTATTCTAAACTTCTTACACGTAAAAGTTCTGCACGTATAAATCGGGCAATACCCGTCCACGATGTTAACCCTATTACTGCCATTACAATAAAAATAGATGGCTTGGCAATAGCAATAATGGAAATAATTAAAAACAAGGTTGGGATGGATACCATCACCTCTATCAATCGTGAAATTAATATATCAACGGGAATATTTATTCGTTTTGAAAATGCTTTAACAGATTTTAATCGAGGCACAATGAGATAATTCAATACAAATAAAATAGCTGCAAGAATTATTATGCTTACAACAAGCTGAACAATAAACGAGAAGAAAGACTTACCTAATGCATCTTGTAAAACATAGGCTCTTGTGCCAAAAGCGTAAAATAAAGCAAATGGTAAAACAATCAAATTTAAAATAACCCTAATACGTGACATTTGTAATTTGGTATCGCCAAAATATCCTGCCATTGAACCAAGTAAAATTCCTATAAATGCAGCAATACTCATTGATACCAAGCCAACCAATAGAGCAATTCTTGTTCCATGAATCATACCCGCTAAAACATCGTGGCCTAATTCATCTGTACCCAGCCAGTGCTTCCATCTTAGCGATTCAATTCTTTGTTCATCAAAAGGGCCAACTGATTGTGCATTGGCAAAATCAATATTTTTTGGTAAATAAGGTACTGGAGGAAAAACAGCCCAATCGAATTGTATTTTGCGCCATTCTGCATTTTGAAAGTCTTCGGGCCACTCACTTATGCCCATATCCACTAAATATTCTTTAAAAACAGGAAAAATTATTTCGCCTTTATACTTAGCTATCAAAGGTTTTTCGTTGGCTATAAAATCAGCAAACAAAGCTATAAATACCAAAAAGATAATAAAGCGAAAAGAATACAGAGCCAATTTATTTTTTACAAATTGCTTGCGTACCCTTTTCCAGAAACTTTCTGAAGGCTTTTGTTGAATATGTATGTTAGCATCGCTCATTTACTAAGAACCTTTTTTATTAAATGAAATTCTTGGATCAACCACGGCATATAAAACATCAGCTACTAAATTACCGATAAGCGTAAGTATAGCTGTTAATAGCATTACGGTAAATACTATGGGATAATTTCTCGCTACCAAGGCTTCTAATGTAGTTTTACCCATTCCGGGAATAGAGAAAATAATTTCAATTACAAATGAACCTGAAATGGCTAATGGAAACACACTTGCAAAAAGCGTAATTATAGGTATTAAAGAATTACGGAAAGCATGTTTCCAAATTACATTTTTTTCGTCCAATCCTTTTGCACGTGCAGTACGTATAAAATCTTGACCTAATACACTAAGCATACCTCCACGCATTTGTCGCGAAATAAAAGCAAAAGAAGAATAGGTTAAACAAAACAAAGGCAATACCATGTGATAGGCTGTTTCGAAAAAACGATCCCAAAATGGTGCAGTTTCGGGCAAGGAACCTAAACCAAAGGCAGGAAACCAATCGAAATAATCGCCCCCGCAAAAAAAGGTAATCAACATGGTTGCAATCCAAAAACTCGGTAATGAATATAAAACAAATAAAACGGTTGTAATGGTACGTTCAGTGGTAGTTCCTTTTTTTACTGCCGATGTAACTCCTAAAGGAATAGCAATTAAATAAGCTAGAATAATAGATAGTGTACTTAAAATAAATGTCCAGCGCATGGCATCCCAAATTACGGACGATACCGGTCTTTTATCTTGATAAGATATTCCAAAATCGCCTCTTAAAAATCCTTTAGAAGTATATTGAATGTTTGAATCATCAACCCATGGCAAAGATGATAACCAAGGCTTATCGCCAAACAACCAACGGTGATATTGATTATTTAATCCATGCCAATGAAATGCGGGAACATATTTGGCCCAACTGTTTTTTTCGCTTAGCATGCGATTGTAGGCATTTTTTAAGGCATTATAGTAGGGCAATACCTTTGCTAATCCGGGAGTTTGAGAAAATGTAAAATCTAAACTCGAAAAAATATTCTGAATTTTAGCATCATCGTAGGTATCATATAAGGTATTCACATAATCTCTTGCCATTCTTAAACCTTGCGAATTAAGAGAGTCTCTCTCCATAAAAAGCAAAGCCATTTCAAACTCATGAATATCGTGGTAATAATCGGCAACATTTTTCCATACGCCATATTGATGAGCTAATCGTTCTAAAGTTTTACGATGATTGGCTTTAGGAATTTTATATAGAGTATCCGGAACAGTACTATTGGTAAAACTAAAATAGAAAACCGGCAAATCTAATCCCAGCTGATGTCTTAAAGCGTTGTATGCTTTTTCGGTAGCTAATTTTTGCGATGCTTGCCCCTCTCCCCCGCTGGTTTTATTCAGCATGGTATCTACCGGATCACCGGGAGCATTGATACTAATAATAAAGGTTAATAGTGAAATTACTATTAACGTGGGTATAAAAATTATTAAACGCTTAATAATGTATTTAAGCATGATATTTATTGTACAGCTGTTTGATTAACCGTAAATCCGGCTTCCCAGTATCCAGGACGCATAACTGATGGTTCTGCGTTTGAAAAACGTTTATGAATGGCTATCTTATTATTTCTTGCGTATAAATACACGTAAGAAACTTCATCATGCAGTATTTGCTGAAAACGCTTATTCATTTCTGCACGTTTATCTTCATCTAATTCTACTCTTATCGAATCAATCAAAGCATCTGATTTATCGTCACCAAAACCTACATAATTCGAACCACCATTATACGATTCGGTATGATATATTTGTTTATGATCGCTTGGTAATGGAGTAGATATCCATGCCCCAAAATACATATCAAATTTATGATTTTTCGTATTATCCAAAAATATCGACCATTCTTGTGCTTGAACATTTACCTTTATTCCCGCTTTACGAGCTTCTTCTTGAAACATAAGGGCTACCGCTTTACGCTCATCGTTTCCTGAATTATAAGTAAATGTTACTTCAAATTCTTTTTGTTCGCCATTAATGTTTTTATCTAAAATTCCATTTCCATTGCTATCGCTCCAACCGGCTTCGGCAAGCAATGCTTTGGCTTTTTCAATACTAAATTCATAAGGTTTAATATCGGTATTATACTCCTTTTTATTGGATGGATGTATCGGACCTATTACTCTTTCAGCCAAACCATATTGAACAATTTCAATTATTTTAGGTACATCAAATAAATGAGCAATTGCTTTACGTGTTTTTTTATCAGAAAAAATGGGCGATTTTGTGTTTAAACCTATGTAATTATACTCCAATTGCATAGGAGTATGAGCATAATAATTTGCTGTAAACTTGTCAGATTTGGGCAGATCAACAAAATCTTTTGCTTTTATAGAACGCATTACATCTATATTACCCGCTTTTAATGCAACAATGGCAGTTGTTTGATCATTAATGGTTTGATAAATTAATTTTGGAGCATTGGCTTGAAAATAAACATTTTCATTTTTTAACTGATCGCCCCACCAATTATCTTTTTTCTTTAAAACAATTCGTTGACCGGTTAACCATTCTTCTAATTTATAAGCTCCTGAGCCCACAATAAAATCTTTCTCACGTTGATATTTTTCAGAATTAAAATCTGTAGCAAATTCAATTATTTTGGGATGATTGGCTAATTTATCTTTTTCGTTATTTAATTGTTTTATGGTAAATTCATTCATCAATCCTTTTGGGTCGTAAACTTTCGAGGGCAGAATAGCAAAATCGCCACTGGAGGCTTCAGCCAAAATATATACGTCTTTACAAATGAAGGTAAATTTTAATGGATCATCTTCATAAAACTTAATATCTTCAATAAATTCGTAGTAAGGCTTTCTGTTTTGATTGTCAACTTTAGGATTTTTAATAACTTTTAATGTAAATTCCACATCTTTTGCAGTAATGGGAGATCCATCGTCCCAACGTGCTTCAGGACGAATTTTGTAAGTGATAAGCATACCACCCTCCGGTCTTTTTTCAATTTCAGGACGCGATTGAGCTAAAATCGGAACTAATTCTAATGTTTTAAAATCAATACCGAGTAATGGTTGATGGGTATTCATTAAAATGTACCCCGCTCCTGCATCGGTGTAATTAACCGGATTTAACATATCTGCATCAGAAAGTTCATGAATGGTAACTTCCGGATTTAAATTACTTGCAGCGTTTTCATCAGAAGATTTACAAGATATAAGAGTAAGTGTGGAAAGTGAGACTGCAATAAATGCAGATTGAATATTAAGCTTCATTTTTGTAACGTTAATTTTTTGATGAGGTGCAAATATAACATTCCAAATGAAAAATGATTTAAATTATAGACAAAATATGTTCATCAAAGGATGAATAAAAATTCAACTCAATATAAAACAAAGTGTTGGCGATTTATTTAGTAAATTAATTCTGAAAAATAAGCTTATAATTTTGGAAGATAAAAACCTTTTTTTACTTTTGCGTCCCGCTTCAGAAAAACGATCTTTAAAAATATGGTGAGGTGGGTGAGTGGCTGAAACCAACAGTTTGCTAAACTGTCGTACTGGGCAACCGGTACCGGGGGTTCGAATCCCCCCCTCACCGCTCGGGGTGTAGCGTAGCCCGGTTATCGCGCCTGGTTTGGGACCAGGAGGTCGCAAGTTCGAATCTTGCCACCCCGACTTTTAATTTTTTTGATGTTTTATACATCTGAGCTCACTCATCCACCCATCACTTTTATTTTTTTTAATTGCTGATCCCGTAGCTCAGCTGGATAGAGCAACTGCCTTCTAAGCAGTAGGTCACAGGTTCGAATCCTGTCGGGATCACTTAAACTCATTATAAATCAATAGTTTAGACTTTTTAATTCTATTTTTACCCCACAAATTACCCCTACTTTGTGAAAAATCATAAATAAAGTGAGGCAATATTTAGTCGATTTCGCATCCTTAATTTTGGGTAAAGATAATTTTTCGAACCTTGAATTAATTCTTTTTTACTCCTTTATTATCTTTATTTTGATAGTTGGCATCAATACTGGATTTTAAAACTACGATTGCCACAAATAAAAAACGCGTAAAACTTTATTAAGTCCTACGCGCGTAAAGGTTGTGTAATTCTCTTTAAAACTTGAATTTTATACCATTAGGAGATATTGAGGCATTTTTTAAATTCTTTTCAGCCTCAACAAATTTAACATAACTAATAATTCCAGTTAATGCACTAAAAAAAGAAAGAGTTCCGCCAACAAACAAAATACTTTCTTCACCCTCCGCTGCTCCAACTCCTATAATAACACTCGACAATAAACCGCCCCCTAATGCTGCATAACTCCACATTCTTGCATCTCTACGGTCTACATAATAATCATTAAGGTTTACTTGCATATTTAGTATTTCTTGCCTTAATATTTCCAATTTCTGTTCGTTTGTCAATACTTGCTCTGGAGATTCTTTTTGCTTTTCAGTTATTTGAGATTCTGTTTTTTTAATTTCTGGTTGTTTATTATTAACTCTATTTGCCAAATCAACCGACAATGTTTTTACCCTATCAAAAGGAATTATTGCAGAATTACCTTTATTGGTTAAAATTTTAATTTCTTTATTTGTTCGGTCTATTTCATAAACCTTACCAATAAATGTCTGTAAGTTTTTTGTCATGATAGTATCCTGACAAAAGGCATTTAAAGAAAACGTAAATAGTAATACTGCAAATAGTGTTTTCATATTCTTTTTTTATCAAAAATATAATTTAATTTAAAATATCTAAAATCAGTTTATTTCAGTTTACTAATATTGGTATCTATTCACGCGCGTATTGATAGGTGCAAATTTTTTAAACGTGCATAATTGATAGGCAAGAACTTATTACACGCGCTTATAGATAGGTACGAATTTAATATATACGCGTAATGAGTTGTGAAAATTACACACGCGTATTGATACCCAAATAGTTATTTAAAATTGCATTAGATATAAACATTGTACGCGCGTATCAGATAGTACAATATTATTTTTATACTTGTCCGATTTGTCCGATTTTCAAAAAACACTATACGCGCGACAGATACTACAATATTAATTTCTGTCTGTTCTCTGGCTGTTATTTCGTTGTTATTCAATTGTATTTACCAACTTGAATAAATTTGAATATTCAAAAAATACCACCATGAAATAAGATTTATTTAATCTAATAAATCATCCCAATTGGGCAAATCCAAATCCCACTCGGGTAAATCTAAATCCCATTCTGGCAGTTCAATATCCCACTCTGGTAATTCAATATCCCAAACAATTATATTTTTATACCGTTCCTTTTGTTCCTTTTGTTTCTTTTGTTCTATAATCTTTTTTGCGCCACTCATATAAGTTACTTTTAAATGGGAGGGTAACTGATTGCAACTATAATTAAAGGTGAAAATAATTACCCCCTACTCTGTTTTATATCATGCACAATTATCAAATATTGATAACTGATTTATCTCTGATTTATCTCTGTAATTATACCGCGACCGTATATTGTGGGCAATTCTTTTTATTTGCGTTTTTGCATCACTTTGCCAGTATTGTGGAGGTAAAAACAATTCTCGCATCCGTTCAAACTCGAAATAATCCTGACTAATTAAATGTTTTAATCCTTTGTGAGATAGTAAAAAACTATCATCACGCTGTATAGAAATATCCACTCCAGTAAGTTTGCATTTCTTTTTATTTTCTTCTTTAAAATTACTAAACATGAAATTAGTTACCCCTTGCAAACTATGTACTTTTTCTTTGATGAGGTTGTAAATCCTATTCTGGATATTAAGTCCAAATTTTTGGTTTATCTCTTTTAGTTTGTTCCTATGCTTTGCAAATGTTTTATTTGAAACGCTCTTTTTTATAAGGCTTTGCCAGAAATTTATATTAGAATATTTGTGCCAACGATTAACGGTTGTAATTGTTGAATCATAAAACAAAACCTCATCCCATTTTTGTAAAAGATTAGATAAAAAAAGTTGTTTATCGACATCGTTAAAATCTTTTAGTGTTATCAGTTTTTTTTCAAGTCTGTATTTACTCCAGTTAGTTTGTTTTATTTCAATTCTTAATATCTTTTTATCAAGTTTGTATTGCTTTGCTTTATCATAAATTTTGATGATATATTGCTCATGCATTACTTGATAATATTTGCCCCTATCGTTACTGATTTTTAACTCAAAATCTTTTCTTTTATGCTGCAAAAGCCCCTTTAATACCTCATCGGTTGGTATTTCTGGATTAATATTTACTCCATACTCTATTTGTAGAATCCTTAAATTTTCTGGCAATATCCCAAACTTTATATTAATCTCATCCAATACATTTTGATACATAACCGCATTAAAATCATTATAATTATGCATACCACCGTTGTAATATTTATGCAAACTACCAGACAAGGTTATTCTGCCAGATGTATAAACTTTTAGTTTTAGGTTTTTATGTTCTAAATACTCATAATTCAATTCCTCTGATGTACCTTTTTTTATAACTGGCGTAAATACAAGACATCGGTTATTAAAAAAATATTCTTTATGCAGTCCGATAACCTCCGCCTTTAAAAAATCAACTGGAATGTAATAAATGGGAGGCTCAATTTCACCCCCCATTTTATTGTAATTTGTTACCTCCGCCATATTAAAAGTTATTTTTAATTAAACTTTCAATTACTGGCATACTTGGATAATAACCCTCTGGATAAACATAAACGCTCATAAATTCGTTTTCTGGCATCATCTTGAATAGGATTAAAGATTTACCCATTCCTGACAAATAATCTCCGTAAAACGCGTTTTTGAGGCTTGTTTTCCATAATCCAGTTACTTGTTTACTCTTTTGCCAACTGGATTCGTTTTTGATTCTAAAATACAAGGCTAAATTGTAGGCATTAGAAAACCCTTGAAATTTTTCAACCCTTACAAACTCTGTTAGGAATGTATCGCGGAGGTTTACCAAATCATCTGTTTGATAAATGGTTGATGTCTTATTGACTTTTACCGCCTTGTAATTGATTTTTTTTGGTAGAATCGTTTCCATACTAAGCAGCATTTGAGTTGTTAAACAATACTTGTAAACACTCATCACGCTTAAAATAGGTGCGATTGCCCACCTTGTAGGATTTTAGAATCCCTTTTTTGCACCAGTCATTAATGCAGTTTAAACTTACATTAAAAAATCTGGCAGTTTCTTTTCTGGTTAAATGTGGATTATTTAACCCCTCACTTTTGTTTGCAGCAAAAACAGAATATTGCTGCAATTGGATTTTGATACCCTCCGTAATTAGATTTACTAATTCCTCTGGAGATACATTTGTTACTTGAATGTGTTTCATTGTGGTAAAATTTAAAAATTAACCACAAAGAAATTACGCAAATGTGTCTAAAATGGAAACCTAAATTAGGTCTAAATTTTACTAAAAACTTCCTCTAATTCATTTAGTATTTTTTTTGCAGTTGCTTTCTCATATTGAAATTTACCCTTAAACCCAAAGTTACCCCTTACATAAGATTCATAATCATTTTTATATCTTACTCCAAGTTCTTTATCTTCTAAAAAATTAAATAAATATGAATATTTTAAATCTTTATCATACTTCCAGTTTTGATTTAAAGAATTAAAAATTTTTAACGTTTTATCATCTTTAAAAGGATTTTGAATTAAATCAATTGATTGTTTCTTGTTCTCTTTACCTAATTTTTCAATGATGTAATAATAAACTTCTAATGGAGTTATTATTGAACGTATAGTAGAATCAAAAAAATAACTTTTACTAATTGCATTTTCAAACAACTTGTTAAAATTAATGTATTCTTCATAAATATTATTTTGAGTATCTGTAAAACCGCTTACATTAAAAACATAATTGTAAAAATGTAATTTGAAAGTAAGATATTTAACTACATATTTTGAAAAATCTGATTCAGAATCAATTTTTAAAACTGGCAAGCAATTATTTTCCATTGCCCATTGTGTTAAATCCAATAACTCTTCCTCTGGAATATTTTGAACTATCTCCCATATTTTTTCACTATAAAAACGTGTTTTAAATTCCTCTAAGAACTCATCAAGAACATCCTCTGGAATATTATTTTTTATAAATAATAATGCCTCAAATTTTTGAAACTCATTATTATTTAGTTGTTCTATAAACCTATTTAAGATACTCATACAACTTTCATTAAATTGTTATCTGTAAAAAATTTCTGTTTGCTTATTTTTATTGCTCGTTGCTCTGGCTCGACCTTGATATAATTTAAAAAGACCTTTTCAGTTTTATGTCCGCTTATCGACATTATATCTATTGAATCCATTCCAGATAAATAAGCATTAGTACAAAAAGACCTCCGCGCTGTATGGCTTTGTACCAACTCATATTTTTTAAATTTGATTGTTCTATTCACTCCGCCTTTTGTTATGCTTTTAAAAACATCTGAATCAATACGCGCCATTTTTGCAACATCTTTGATATAGTTGTTTATTTTTTGCTCTGGCATTCGCGGAGGTGTGTTAAAATCGTATTTATTCAATATTGCTTTAACAACTGGATGCAATGGAATTGCAACATCTTTACCAGTTTTTGATGATTTTATTTTAATCATTTGCACCCCCTCAATTTCTACGACATTATGCTTTTTGATATTGTTGTAATTTGATACCCTTAAACCAGTATAAGCACCAATTAAAAACAAATCTCTGGCTCTTTCAAGTTGAGGTTTATCTTTTAAATCAATTTGCCAAATATTGTTTAACTCATCCATGTTTAAATATATGTTCTCTGATTCCTCTGAAAGTTTAACAAACCCCCTCCTTTTAAAACTTAAATTGGTTGTTAATTCGCGCTCGACCGCCAGATTCATTAAAGTTTTTACAACCTTGATGTGTTTACCAATATAGTTTTGTGAATAGTTTTGCTCTTTGCACCATTCTACAAACTCATTATACCAGTCAAGGTTTATATTATCAAAATCTGTTTTATAATGATTTTTACTAAAGTTTAATAAAACATTGTAGGTTACTATATAAGACCTAATAGTGCCAGATGATAAAGGTTTTTTGGTTTGTGAGTTTATACTGGTTTTTGCATTCTCTATAAACTCTTTAAAAAAATTAAAAAAGTTCACTTTTTTGTTTTCTTCAATTTCAGATGTATTAAAAAAACTTGCAAAATGATTCTTTACATCGTTGTAGGTGGGCTTAATCTTATTGTTTGTGCATTCTGTTGCAAAGTCGCTGAAATGGCTTTGTATTGAATCCAGAATGCTGTTTACCCTTACTTTATCATTACCTTTTTTAACTCGCTCTTTATCTACATTCCAATTCTCTGGTAATACTTTTACCCCTTTGATTACCGCATCAAAATCAATACCGCGACCGTATCTATATCGGACATATATCGGTTGAGGCTCACTATTATTTTTTATTGCTTTACCCCTATTTAATCTAAAATTGATTGTTGGCATATCTGTAATGTTTTTACAAATATAGTTTACCCCACGTTTTACCCCAACTTTTTTAATACTTATTTTAACCTACTTGTACTTACTTGTATTGAATATATTTATTTATATAGGCTTTAAAGAAATATTAGAATAGTGTAAATACATCAAAAAAAAATGATTCGAATCCTGTCGGGATCACTCCCTTAAAGTATATTAACCTGTTTTTCTTGATTTATTTGATTATATACACTTAAAATAATCGAATGGTTCCATACAATCTTTGCATTGATATAAGGCTTTACAAGCAGTAGAGCCAAATTGAGAAATCATTTCGGTGTTTTTAGATCCGCAACGAGGGCAAGCAATAGTTTTAGTTTTTCCAAGAAGTATACCTTTATCAACGCTTGTTTTTTCAGGAGGTGCTATTCCGTATTTTCTTAGTTTTTCTTTTGCTTCATCAGTTATCCAATCGGTTGTCCAAGGTGGATTATAAATCATTTTTACAGCAACATTTTTAAATCCGTTATCCTGCATTTTTTTTACAATATCATCTTCGATTTGTTTCATGGCAGGACATCCGCTGTAGGTAGGCGTAATTACAACCTCTACTTTATCATCTAAAATAGTTACATCACGCAAAATTCCCAACTCCCAGATATCAATTACAGGTATTTCAGGGTCAGGAATTTCGCGTAATAATTGTATAATATTTTCTTTGTTGGCATTTACCATTTAGCTTCGGGGTAAGCGCGAGGCAAGGATTGCATTATGGCTAAAATATAGCCTAAGTTTTCGGTATGTAAACCTTTGCGTGAGCCTGTTTGCATAACAACATTTTCAGGCTTAACTAAATTAGATTTCGAAAATGTTTCGTCAATTATATTTTGCCACTTTGATTGTAATGATTTAGCATCCACTCCAATTCCATGTTCTAACATCAAATTATCAACTTCATCCATTTCGAACATCTCACCAGTAAATCGATATTGGTCGTTTATAGCATTTTGCAGACGTTTGTTACTTTCTTCGGTTCCATCGCCTAAACGTTCCATCCATGATGTGGTATGGCGTAAATGATAAGTAATTTCTTTAATTGATTTAGCCGCTATACCTGCAAGGGTTTCGTCATTGCTTTTTAATAATTCATTGTAGTATAAATAATCAAAAGCACTTATAAAAAAAGTTCTTGATATGGTATAAGCAAAATCTCCTTTGGGTAATTCGGAAATTAGCAAATTGTAAAACTCTCTCTCATTTCTAAAAAAGGCTAAATCGTCTTCCGTTTTTCCAAGCCCTTGAACTTCGGCCGCATATTTATAAATGGCACTTGCCCTACCAACCAAGTCGAGCGAAATATTGGTAATGGCTAAATCTTCTTCTAAAAACGGGCCATGTCCGCACCATTCTGCTAATCGTTGACCATGTATTAAGCTCGTATCGGCTAATCGCAAGCAATATGTAAACAAAGCTTGTTGCTTATTCATTATATTTATTTTTAAATATTACATGTGTTTAATTCCTTCAGGAACTACATAAAATGTAGGGTGACGATAAATTTTATCGTTTTGCGGATCGAAAAATGGCCCGACATCTTCCGGAGTGCTCGCTACAATAGCTGCAGCCGGTACCACCCAAATTGCGGTTCCTTCGCCTCTGCGAGTGTATAAATCGCGGGCATTTTGCAATGCCATTTCTTTATCAAAAGCATGCAAACTTCCTGCATGTTTAAATGGCTGCCCTGGTTTGGTTTGAATAAACACTTCCCATAAAGGGCCTTGAGAATCTTTTACTTCACTCATTGTTGTATAATTTTACGCTGCAAATAAAGTTTCTTTTTTCTTAGCGGCATGAGCTGCTGCTGCTTCTCTAACCCATCTTCCATTTTCATGTGCTGCAATTCTGGCTGCTAATCGTTCTTTGTTACAAGGACCGTTTCCACTAATTACTCTGTTAAACTCTTCCCAATCAATTTCTCCGAAATCATATCCGTTTTTCTCAGGATTCCATTTTAGTTTGTCATCCGGAATTTTTAAACCTAAATATTCTGCTTGAGGTACAGTTTGATTTACAAAACGTTGACGTAACTGATCGTTTGACTCGCGCTTTATTTTCCATTTTATAGCATTGGCAGAATTTGGCGAATTTTCGTCATTTGGGCCAAACATCATAAGCGAAGGCCACCACCAACGATTAAGGGCATCTTGCGCCATGGCTCTTTGTTCAGGAGTTCCATTGGCTAATTTGCACATAATTTCATATCCTTGACGTTGATGAAAGCTCTCTTCTTTACAAATTCTTACCATAGCTCTTGCATAAGGGCCGTATGAAGTTCTTTGTAACATTACTTGATTCATAATTGCTGCACCATCAACTAACCAACCAATTGCTCCAATATCAGCCCAGGTTAGAGTAGGATAATTAAATATGCTCGAATATTTTGCTTTTCCGGTGTGTAATTGCTCAAGCATGGTATCTCTATCAATTCCTAATGTTTCGGCTGCTGTGTATAAATATAAACCATGCCCTCCTTCGTCTTGTACTTTGGCGAGTAACACCATTTTTGCTCTTAAACTGGGAGCGCGGGTAATCCAATTCCCTTCGGGCAACATTCCTATAATTTCAGAATGAGCATGTTGTGATATTTGTCGAATTAAGTGCTTACGATAAATTTCCGGCATCCAATCTTTCGGTTCTATAATTTCTCCTCTATCAATTCTTGCCTGAAATTTTTCCTCCATTTCAGCAATATTGTACGTATTTTCCATGATGTATAAGTTGAATTGTTTGCAATAATAAAAATTATAATTTTTTAAATCAATGACCTTCGTCATCTTTTAAACAGATGGATTATTTATTTGTTTATGGAGTGAATAATGTTATAAAGTTAATCTTAAAATATCACTTTTAAAAGTAAATTATATTTTTGCAAACATTTAAAATCAAAACAATAACTCTATCATGGCTAAATTTAATACTCTAAGAATTAAAGACATTCATCGAGAAACAGCTGACTGTGTATCGGTAGCATTTGAAATTCCTGAACACTTAAAATCTGAATATAAATTTATTCAAGGACAATATATAACACTTAAGCGCTTATTTAATGGTGAAGATGTAAGGCGCTCCTACTCTATTTGCAGCAGCCCCATTACAGAAAATGAATTACGAGTAGCAGTAAAAGAAGTTCCGGGTGGTAAATTTTCAACATGGCTAAACAGAGAAGCAAAAGTTGGTGATACTTTAGAAGTTATGCCGCCAATGGGTAACTTTTATAGCGAAATGAACATTAATAATGCTAAACATTATGTGCTTTTTGCCGGTGGAAGCGGTATTACTCCGATGTATTCAATTTTAAAAACGGTATTGGCTGCAGAACCTAAGAGTACTGTTACTTTATTTTATGCCAACAGAAACGAAGAGTCGATAATTTTTAAAAATGGTTTAAAGGAAATTGAAGAAAAAAATAGTAACAGATTTAAAGTTTATCACATTTTAGATTCTGCACCTACTGGTCATGCGGACCTATATAAAGGTATTTTAACTAAAGATAAAGTTAAAGCTTTAATTGAAAACCATGTTGGAATAAATTTAAATAATGAATTCTTTATTTGTGGCCCAACACCAATGATGGATAATGTGCGTGAAGTACTGGAAGAATTAAAAGTAGATAAAAACAAAATTCATATAGAATATTTTACGGCACAAGAAGCTAAACCAGCTGAAAAATCAGTATCAACAGGTGGAGTAATTGAAAGCAAGGTTACTATTATTATGGATGGTGTAGAAACAACCATAAATCTTGCATCTAACGGAAAAACTATTTTAGATGCCGCTATGGATGCCGGATTAGATGCTCCATTTGCTTGTAAAGGAGCTGTTTGCTGTACTTGTAAAGCAAAAGTATTAAATGGCTCTGTAAGTATGGATATGAATTATGCCCTTACCGATGATGAAGTGGCAGAGGGCTATATTTTAACTTGCCAAGCTCATCCACAAAGTCCTGAAGTTACTGTAGATTACGATGTTCTGTAAATTCTCCAAAAAAGCAGCTTAACGCTGCTTTTTTCTTTTCAATTAGAACTCTTCTTATATTCGTGGCGTTAAGATAAATTTATATGACAATTGTACGACCTTTTAGAGCCATTCGACCCGTAAAAGATAAAGTTCATTTAATTGCTTCGCGATCGGTTGATAGCTATAAACCCAATGAACTATATGCTAAACTTGCTGAAAATCCTTACACTTTCCTTCACATCATAAAACCCGATTTTTTGCAAGACAAACGAAATAAAAAATATACACCCGAATTATTACAAAAAGTAAAAAATAAGTACAACGAATTTTTAAAATTTAACTATTTTGTTCAAGACGAGAAACCATCGTTTTACATATATCGCCAAATAAAACCGGATATGTCATTTACCGGTATAATTGCATGTTGTTCAGCAGAAGATTATTTTAATGGAGTTATAAAAAAACATGAACAAACATTAGCAGCTAAAGAAGAAACTTTAAAAAACTATTTAGAAGTTTGCGATTTTAATGCAGAGCCCGTTAACTTAACATATCCGGCAGATGCTGAAATTGATTCTTTGACGGAAAAAATCATATCTCAAGAACCCATATACGATTTTACTACAACTGATAGAATTCGCCATCAAATATGGATAGTAAATAAAAAAGAACATATAAAATTCATTGAAAAAAGATTTGAAAAAATTCCTGCCGTATATATTGCCGATGGTCATCATCGAACAGCTTCTTCGGCCCTTTTAGCAAAACAGAAAAAAGAAAAAAACAAAAATCACACCGGTGATGAAGGCTACAACTTTTTCCTTTCAATTTTATTCCCTGATCATGAATTAAAAATTTTCGATTATAACCGAGTTGTTAAAGATTTAAATGGCTTAACCGATAAAGAATTTTTAAAAAAACTTGCTGAAAAATTTGAAATTGAGTTGAAAGGAAAAGAAATCTATCGTCCTAAAAAATTGCATAATTTCAGTATGTATTTATCAGGCAACTGGTATTCATTAACTTTAAAAAAATCATTCATTCATAAAAAAGATCCTGCAGGCACTTTAGATGCTTCTTTACTTTCAGAACATGTGCTTTCTCCAATACTGGATATTCATGATTTAAGAACTGATAAACGCATTTCATTTATAAATGGATTAAAAGGAATGGAGGGTTTAAAAGCAGAAGTAGATAGTGGTAAAATGAAAATAGCATTTGGTTTATTTCCTGTTTCGATGAAACAACTCAAAGAAGTAGCTGATGCAGGCGCTATTATGCCTCCCAAAAGTACTTGGATTGAACCCAAATTAAGAAGTGGCTTAATTATATATAGCTTAAACAATCCTTAACATGTCTGTAGCTGAAAATTTATTGTTTATTAAAAAAACTTTACCTCAAAATGTAACCTTGGTTGCGGTATCTAAAACGCAACCAAATGAAAAAATTTTAGAAGCTTATCAAGCAGGTCATAAAATTTTTGGCGAAAATTATGTTCAAGAATTAGTTAACAAAGCCAACTCTTTACCCAATGATATTGAATGGCATTTTATTGGTCATTTACAAAGCAACAAAGTAAAATATATTGCACCGTTTGTTTACCTTATTCATGGAGTTGACAGCTTAAAATTGCTGAAGGAAATTAATAAACAAGGAGAAAAAAATAATCGAATTATAAAATGCCTACTTCAAATTCACATTGCCAAAGAAGAAACAAAATTTGGATTAAATGAAACTGAGCTTTTTGAAATTTTAAATTCTGAAGAATTAAAAAAGTTACAATTCATAAATATTACAGGATTAATGGGAATGGCAAGTAAAACCAACAATGCCCATGAAATTAAAAATGAATTCTTATTTTTAAAAAAACTTTTCGATTCAATTCAAACAGCTTATAAAAGTTTCAACATTAATGTTACAACATTAAGTATGGGGATGAGCAATGATTATCTTTTAGCTGTAGAATGCGGAAGTAATATGGTAAGAATTGGTAGCAGTATTTTTGGCTTAAGAAACTATTCTAAATAAAAATATCATCCCTAAAAATTTATCATTACATGCAATTCCAATATTACGGTGAATTAATGGCTATTCTCACCACACTTTCATGGACGATTTGTATTTTCCCATTTACCGAAGCTTCCAGACGACTTGGGCCTAACACCGTTAACCATTATAGATTATTATTGGCAGTTATCTTATTAAGCATCATTTTAATTGCTTTTAAAGGATTTGTTTTTTTAGAACTTTTTACTAAAACACATTTAAACAACTGGATTTGGCTAGGATTATCAGGAGTGATTGGTTTAACGCTGGGTGATTATTTTGGATTTACCATGTATGCAATTGTGGGAACTCGATTAGGAAGTCTTTTTGCTTCACTCTCACCCGGAGCAGCATTAATCTTTGGTTATGTTTTACTGGGAGAACAAGTCAATTACATAGGAATTTTAGGTATCATTATTACATCATTAGGAGTTGCATGGATTTCATTAAGTAAAGCTGAACATGCGCAAATACCCAATTATGGGCATGGAAAAATCAGTAAAGGAATTTTATTTGGAGTGTTATCAGCCATATGTCAAGGAGTTGGTTTAGTATTAGCTAAAAAAGGATTTTATAATCCCAAATTAAACGAAGAAATAAATCCAATACACGCTACTTGGATTAGAATGTTAACTGCTACAATAACAATTTTTCTAATTTCGATCATTGCAGGGAAATTTAAAACCATTTCACAACCTCTAATAAACAATCAAAACAATGGAATTAAATATATGATTGCAGGAACCATTTTTGGCCCTGTAATAGGGGTTAGTATGTCATTATACACTATTTCCATTTTAAACGTATCTATGGCACAAACCATTTTTTCGTTAGTTCCTGTTTTTGTTTTGCCCATTGCATATTGGATTTATAAAGAAAAAATTTCCATCAAAGCACTTTTAGGTGCTTTAATTGCTACCTTGGGAGTTATAATGCTGGTATGGAGAAATGAAATTTCTTCTTTTATTTAATTTATTTTAAAACTGATTCTACCGCATTTTCTACCGCCTCTATTACTTGCTTTTGCTGTTCTATACTTAAATTATAAAAAACAGGAAGTGTTATTTCAGTACTAAAATTTTTATAGGCAATAGGATAATTTTCAATTTTATATCCTTTATGTCTGTAGTAACTTAATAATGGTATTGGAATAAAATGAACATTTACGGATACATCTTGATCGAAAATTTTTTGAATAATTAAATCGCGCTGTTCTTCTGTAATTCCTTTAATTCTTAAGGGATATAAATGAAAAGATGATTTTTTTTCTTTATTAAAATATTCCGGTAATACAGCCCATGATTTATTTTTAAAAGCTATATCGTAGGTTTCAAATATTTTCATTCGTTTAACAAGGGTATCATTTTCATATCTGCTTAATTCAATTAGTCCAATAGCAGCAGCCATATCGGTCATATTACACTTATATCCGGCTACAATAACATCGTATTTCCAATTACCTTTTTGCATTTTGGCTAATGCATCTTTGTTTTGTCCATGTAAAGAAAACACACACAAATAATCATAAATGGCTTTATTATCAAAAGGTTCAGGAAGATTAAGAGCAATGGCTCCTCCTTCGGCTGTAGTTAAATTTTTAACCGCATGAAATGAAAAAACAGTAACATCGGTTAAAGCACCGGTTTTTTTCCCTTTATATTCAGCACCAAACGAATGCGCTGCATCGGATAGAATTAATATTCTACCTAATTTTTCTTGTTCAATGGTAGTTGCTTTGAATTTATTTTTAATTTCAGGTTTGGTTACCAAATAATTTAATTTATCATAATCACACGGATAACCTGCAAAATCAACCGGCATTATTACTTTTGTTTTGTCTGTTATAGCTCTTTCAACAGCATCAAGAGAAATATTAAAATCTTCTTCTACATCCACCAAAACCGGAGTAGCACCACAATGAATTACTACATTAGCTGTGGCACAATACGTATAAGCCGGTAATATTACTTCATCACCTTCTTTAACGCCAAACCAACGTAAAATTAGCTCTAATCCGGCAGTAGCTGAATTTAAACACAAAGTGTTTTTATGACCACAATAAGCTGTAATTTGTTTTTCAAATTCTTTGGTTTTTGGGCCGGTTGTAATCCAACCTGAATTTAAAGCCGCTACAACTGCATCGGTAATTTCTTTATCAATTCTCGGGGGGGAAAATGGAATCATTTTTTAAATTTTAACTGCAAATTTACATTAATCTTAATTTGATTTCTTTATCCTTTTAATTCTTTTGATAATGCGTGAATTTCCATTAAGTTTGCCATCTTAATTTTTAACCTTTAAAATTAATCAACAATCGTAGGTATGATTAAAATTACATTACCAGACGGCTCTATTAGAGAATTTCCCGAAGGAGTAACCGGGCTTGAAATCGCCAAAAGTATTAGCGAAGGATTAGCTCGTAATGTACTTTCTGCTAAAGTAAACGGTGAAGTTTGGGATGCCACACGACCTATATATCAAGATGCTACCATTCAATTATTAACATGGAATGATGCCGAAGGCAAATCAACCTTATGGCATTCTTCGGCTCACCTATTAGCCGAAGCAGTGGAAGCGCTTTATCCCGGTGCAAAATTTGGAATTGGTCCTGCAATTGAAAATGGTTTTTATTACGACATTGATTTAGGCGATAAAGTTTTATCTTCTGAAGATTTTAAAAAAATTGAAGATAAAATGATGGAAATTGCTCGCAAAAACAATGCATATATACGTCAGGAAATTTCAAAAAAGGATGCTATTGCGTATTTTAAAAATAAAAACGATGAATATAAACTGGAATTGTTAGAAGGATTAGAAGATGGAAACATTACATTTTACCATTCAGGAAATTTTACTGATTTATGCCGTGGTCCACACATACCTGACACAAGTTTTATTAAAGCCGTAAAACTTTTAAATGTAGCCGGAGCCTATTGGCGTGGCGATGAAAAACGCAAACAACTTACACGTATTTATGGCATTTCATTTCCAAAACAAAAAGAATTAGACGAATATTTAAAATTATTAGAAGAAGCTAAAAAACGCGATCATCGCAAACTAGGAAAAGAACTTGAACTTTTTACTTTTTCTGAAAAAGTTGGAATGGGTTTACCCTTATGGCTACCAAAAGGAGCTGCATTACGCGAACGATTAACACAATTTTTACAAAAAGCACAAATTAAAGCCGGATACGAACCGGTAATTACCCCTCATATTGGACACAAGCAATTATATGTTACATCGGGGCATTATGAAAAATATGGAGCCGACTCATTTCAACCTATTAAAACACCGCAAGAAGGAGAAGAATTTTTCTTAAAACCGATGAATTGCCCTCACCATTGCGAGATTTATAAAAGCCGCCCACGTTCTTATAAAGATTTACCCATTCGATTTGCTGAATTTGGCACCGTATATCGTTACGAACAAAGCGGTGAATTGCACGGCTTAACACGTGTAAGAGGTTTTACACAAGATGATGCTCACTTATTTTGCAGACCCGATCAAGTAAAAGAAGAATTCTGTAAAGTTATTGACCTTGTATTATACGTTTTTAAAGCTCTCGATTTTAACGATTACACAGCTCAAGTTTCATTAAGAGATCCTGAAAACAAATCAAAATACATCGGTAGCGAAGAAAATTGGAACAAAGCCGAACAAGCCATTATTGAAGCTGCAAACGAAAAAGGATTAAAAACAGTAATAGAGTATGGTGAAGCAGCTTTTTATGGACCTAAGCTTGATTTTATGGTTAAAGATGCTTTAGGTAGAAAATGGCAACTGGGCACCATACAAGTAGATTACAATTTACCTGAACGATTTGAATTAGAATATACCGGAAGCGATAATCAAAAACATCGACCTGTAATGATTCATAGAGCCCCATTTGGCTCATTAGAAAGATTTGTAGCTGTACTGATTGAGCATTGTGGAGGTAATTTTCCATTATGGCTCACTCCGGAGCAAGTTTGCATACTACCAATTAGCGATAAATACAACGAATATGCTCAGAATGTTTTGAATTTGCTAAAAAATTACGATATTCGCGGGCTCGTTGACGACCGTTCAGAAAAAATAGGTAAAAAAATACGCGATACAGAAGTTAAAAAAATTCCGTATATGCTTATAGTAGGGGAAAAAGAGCAGGAAGGTAATTCTGTTTCGGTTAGAAAACACGGTGAAGGAGATTTAGGAAGCATGAGCATAGAACAATTTAGTGAATTAATTAAAAATGAAATAAATAGCCGTTTGGCTCAATTTTAATTTAACTATTTAAAAAGGAGGATTGCCCTATAGCAACTAATGAAAAATCGGGAAGTCGCTTACGCAATAACCAAAAAAAAGAAGAAGCGCACCGTATAAATGAAAAAATAAAAGCTGCACGAGTTCGTGTAGTTGGTGATAATGTTCAATCAGACATTTACGAGCTTTCCAAAGCTTTGGAAATGGCTCAAGAATTAGGATTAGATTTGGTTGAAATTTCACCCAATGCAGACCCTCCGGTTTGTAAAATTATTGATTATAAAAAGTTTCTTTACGAACAAAAAAAGAAACAAAAAGAAATAAAGGCCAAAACCGCAAAAGTTGTTGTAAAAGAGATACGTTTTGGTCCAAATACAGACGAGCACGATTTTAATTTCAAATTAAAACATGCTCAAAAATTTTTAGAAGAAGGAGCAAAAGTTAAGGCCTACGTTTTTTTTAAAGGACGCTCGATTGTGTATAAAGAACAAGGTGAAATATTGCTGCTTCGCTTCGCCCAAGCATTAGAAGATATTGGGAAAGTAGAAGGATTGCCTCAAATGGATGGTAAAAGAATGATGCTTACCGTAGCACCCAAAAAAAAGTAACAAACGTTAAATCATAAAACCAAACACAATGCCTAAAGTAAAAACCAATTCCAGTGCCAAAAAAAGGTTTGCAATAACCGGCTCAGGAAAAATTAAACGCAAACATGCGTTTAAAAATCACATCCTTACCAAAAAAGAAAAGAAACGTAAGGAAGCTTTATCAAAATTTGCTATTGTTAGCAAAGTTGATGAACCCAGAATAAAAAAACTTTTGGGAATTTAATTAAAATTAATGTTTAACCAGGACGTTCAGCTTAAAGATTCTAAACAAGAACGCTGACGCCCACAAAACTTAAGAACTATGCCACGTTCAGTAAATGCAGTAGCCTCAAGAGCTCGCAGAAAAAAAATTATGAAACTCACCCGTGGATACTGGGGTGCCAGAAAAAACGTTTGGACAGTAGCCAAAAACACGTTAGAAAAAGGTTTACAGTACGCTTACCGCGACCGTAAAGCTAAAAAAAGAGAATACCGCGCATTGTGGATTCAACGTATCAACGCAGGTGTTCGTCAATACGGTATGTCTTACTCTGAATTTATGGGAAAAGTACATGCTAAAGGTATTGAGCTAAATAGAAAAGTTTTAGCAGATTTAGCCATGAACCACCCTGCAGCTTTCAAAGCTGTTGTTGATGCTGTTAAATAAAATTAATGGTTTTATATATAAAAACGCTTCCTAATTCAGGGAGCGTTTTTATTTTGGTAAATTATCATACTTCTTTTATCCTCTTTTTTAATTAAATTAGCATCGTGCTAAAATTTTTAAAATATCTTTTCATAATAATTTCCTCTATAGTTCTTTTTTCATGTAGAAAAGATTTGAAAAGACCTTATTGGGATGCGGATTTTTCTACCCCAATTTTAAAATCAGAGCTTGGAATGGGTAATTTACTACCCGATTCACTTATTCAAACAGATACTAATAATGCATTGAATTTGGTTTACAATAGTACCGTATTTCGTTTTGACATGGATGAGATGGTAAAAATTCCTGACACTACCATTGTAAATGCATACGGAATGCTGCTTAACAGTTACACATTTAATCCCGGACAATATTTTTTAAATCAAACCCAAACAAATTCATACGCTTTAAATGGGGCACAAATCAGCAAAATAATTATAAAATCCGGTGGCGTTTATTTTAAAGCGTCTAGTGAAATTCAAGAAAAAACAGAATTTACTTATATCATTTCTAAAGCAAAAAAAAATAATCAAAGCTTTCAAAAAATAATTACGGTGCCTGCTGCTCCTCCAGGAGGTAAAGCCCTACATTCTGAATATGTTGATTTATCAGGCTACGAATTTGATTTAACCGGTCCATTCGGAAACACTTATAACACATTCGAAGCGCAAATATTTGCAAGAATAAGCCCTTCAGGAAATCCTGTAACTGTTTATTTGGGCGACAGCTTAATAATGCAAACTGTTTTTAAAGATTTAGTACCCTACTACGCTAAAGGCTATTTTGGACAAGTAAACTTTAACAGCGGAATAGGAGAAAGTGATTTTTCTCTTTTTAATAAAATTACAAATGGAACATTATCATTAGAAAAAGCAAAACTAACATTTAGTGTAGAAAATGGAATTGGCGCAGATGCAAGTTTTAAAATAAACTCCTTTTCTGCTCAAAACAACAGAACTGGAAATACCATTCAACTTAATCATTCAATTATAGGAAGTACTATAAACCTTAATAGAGCGATAGATAAATTATGGAATACTCCTGCTGCAATCAGCACCTATTATTACAATGAATTCAATAATTCGAATTCAAATTTTATAAGTATGCTGGAATTATTGCCCGGAAAACTTAAGTACGATATTGATATTGCCTTAAATCCGCTTGGAAATGTATCAGGTGGAAATGATTTTATTCATGCCGACCATGGATTAAATGTTAATCTATTATTGGAAATGCCATTGAGTTTTTCTTCAAACAAGCTAACATTAACAGATACTACTAAAGTGAATTTTAGTGATATCAAAGAATATGATAATGTTCAATCTGCATTATTGACACTTATTGCTGAAAACGGATTTCCATTTGATGCTGAAGTTCAGTTGACACCGGTATTAAAAGATGGAAGTTTATTAGAACCATTATTTAGCAATAACCCAATAAAAGCAGCAGATGTAAATGCTGCCTATAAAGTTGAAAAAACAAAAATAAGTACCTTAAAAATACCGTTAGACAAAGCGAAACTTGAACAATTAAAAGAAGCCGAAAAAATGATTATCACCATTTCGCTTACTACACAACCCCAAAACGAACTTTTAAAAATTTACAGCGATTATAAAATGAAACTACATCTTACCGGTGATTTTTCTTATAGAGTTAACAATCAGCAATAGTACTTTTGAAAAACAAATATTTACATATTATTTTACTTACATTAATTAATGTTGTAACAGTAACTAAAACCATAGCTCAACCTGTTGGTGGAATTGGAGAATATTACACAAAACAAAACTACAAAACAGGAATAAGTGGATTTTACAACATTAATTCTACCGCCTTTACCAATGAATTTTACAGTTATTTTATTAATGGCGGTTATCTTGGGAACGAAGTTAAAGAACGCGTTGAGAAAAAATTGTCAGGAAAAAATTATTTAGGAGGAGATATAAATACAGGTATTTATTTTTCTATAAAGCAACAAGACACTTTAAAACCCGGCTTAGTATTTTTTGGAGCAATAAGAGATGTAGAACATTTGGATTTTACATTTAACGATGATTTATTTAAACTAGCCATGTATGGAAACGCTCGTTTTAAAGGCGATACTGCTAATTTCGGTTCATTAAGAGGTCAACTTTTACGATATCAGAAAATAGAAGGAGGTTTATTTACACCCAACAAAAAATTTGGTATTTCACTTGCCTATTTAAAAGGTGAACAATTTTTAAATGTAGAAATACCTAATGCCACTTTATACACCTCTGAAGAAGCCACCATGCTTAATTTGAATATTAATGGCTATTGGCAAATATCTGATACAAACAATAGAAAATTGAAAGCATTTAATGGACATGGTGCCAGCTTGAGTTTGTTTTATAAATATACTTTTAAAGAAGATGAAAGTCGTTTTATAAATATTGAAATGAATGATTTTGGTTTTATCAGATGGAATAATAAAAGCATAATCCGTTCTTTTGATACTACCTTTACATTCGAAGGAGTTACGGTTAACAATCTACTTAGCATAAATGGAAATGAAATTGGCAATAATACTAGCGAAGACAGTTTAATTAATCGCTTTTCAAACGTAAAACAAGTAGCTTCCACTACATTTGTTCCACTTAGTTTTCATCTCTCATATTATCATAAACTAAATGATAAATTCACTTTAATAAATGGAGTTATATACCGAATTGCAGCACAGCATATTCCATTTTTATACCTTCAACCGCAATATAAACTAAATGAACATATCAAATTAATTGCAAGAGCAGCCTTTGGAGGTTATGGAAGATTTCATTTTGCAACAGGAATAAATGGTAAAATAAAAGATAAATGGCACCTTGGTTTTACTGTTGATAATTTGGAAGGATTTATTGCACCTAAATACATGGGCGGAAATGGAATGAGCATTCGATTAGCGAAGGAATTTTGAATTTAATAAAGAAAAAAGATTTTAAGATAAAAGAACAAGGACTTTATACATAATACCATTAACTAACATGAATATACCAAATCTAAAAAAATACAATTCCAACAACTTTTTCTTAATGGCAGGGCCTTGCGTGGTAGAAGATGAAAAAACTGTAATGGAAATTGCCGAACGAGTTGTTTCCATTACCAACAAATTAGAAATACCTTATATATTCAAAGCTTCATTTAAAAAAGCCAATCGTAGTCGTTTAGATTCTTTTACCGGAATTGGCGATGAAGCGGCATTGCAATTAATTGCAAAAGTGGCTAAAACATTTAATGTTCCAACACTAACCGATATTCATACCGAAAATGATGCAGACTTGGCTGCAAAATATGTTGATGTTTTGCAAATACCTGCATTTCTTTGTCGCCAGACTGATTTATTAGTAGCCGCTGCCAAAACAGGCAAATATGTAAACATTAAAAAAGGGCAGTTTATGTCGCCAGAAGCCATGAAACACAGTGTGGATAAAATTATAGCTTCAGGAAATAAAAATGTAATACTTACCGATAGAGGAACCACATTTGGCTATCAAGATTTAGTGGTTGATTTTAGAGGTATACCTATTATGCAGCAAAACAATGTACCTGTTGTTATGGATGTTACACACTCGCTACAACAACCCAATCAATTAAGCGGTGTTACAGGAGGGAAACCTGAACTCATTGAAACTATAGCAAAAGCTGCAATTGCAGTAGGCGCTGATGGTTTATTTATTGAAACACATCCGCGACCTCATGAAGCCAAATCAGACGGAGCAAACATGCTGCATTTAGATAAACTGGAAGATTTATTAACTAAGTTGGTAAAAATTCGTAAAGCAATTTTATGATTCGATTTTTGAGCATATTGCTATTAAGCATTTTCTTTATGAATGTAAGCGGGCAAACAACAGATACGGCCTACTTGCATTTATTTGGAGGACAAAATATGGATATGTTCAGAGATGGAATTGCTACACCTGATACCGGAATAATTGCTGTTGGAACAACAAGTTCTTTCGGTGCAGGAAATACGGATATATATATAGTAAAAACAGACTCGCTTTGCAACAGAATATGGTCGAAAACATTTGGCAGAAATAATATTGAACAAGGATACAGTATTAAAAACACCAAAGACGGGGCTTATGTTATTGCCGGTTTTACCAATTCAATAGGAGCCGGTGGATATGATGCATATTTAATAAAAATTGATTCGAGTGGAAATTTAATTTGGGAACAAACCTACGGTGGAAATGATTGGGACTTTGCGTATGCCATTGTAGAATTGCCCGATAGTGGTTTTGCCGTGTGTGGCGAAACTTATACCAATTCACTTGGTAACTCAGATGTGTATTTATTTCGCACCGATAAAAAAGGAAATTTATTATGGCAGAAAAATATTGGTGGCACTCAACAAGATGTTGCTAATGATTTAATTTTAGACAAAGACACCATGCTAGTTATAGTTGGTAAAACAAAAAGTTTTGGCAACGGACAAGAAGATATGTATTTAATAAAAACCAATCTACAAGGTGATACATTATGGACAAAAACATTTGGAGATACACTAAACGAATGTGCTTACAGATTAATACAAACACAAGATTTTGGTTATGTAATGGTAGGTTATGCTGAAAGTTATTCTCCGGAGGGAGATTTAGAAATGCATTCTCTAAAAACTGATAGTTCAGGTATATTTCAATGGTATCATATTTATGGAGAAAACACTAAAGAAGATATAGGATATGATGTATTAGAAAAACCAGATGGTTCTCTAATATTTACTGGCTATACTGGTTTTGGAGCCGGAATGAAAGATGTGTATACCTTTAATGCATATTTCAACGGCTGGTGGTCACCGGCATCTAATACCTACGGCTCTATAAGAAACGATATTGGTTATGCGAATACCTTACTTCCAAATGGATCAATCATTATTTTTGGAGCAACAGAAAGTTTTGGAACAGGAAATTTTGATGCTTTAATGATTCGTTTAGATACTGTAAAAGCTAATCAAATACAAAATTTAAATGTTTTAAACGATTCCTTACTTAGCATTGAGCCAACTATTTTAAATGAAAAAAATGAACTAACTATTTTCCCGAATCCCGGTAATGGTGAATTTTATTTTGAGTATAAAAATACATCAAATGCTATTTTAAAAGTTTATACTTTACTTGGCGAAGAGCTAAACTCTTTTGAAATTTCTGAATTAAAAAACAATCTTGTTAAAATAAATATAAATGCTAAAAGCGGAATTTATTTTATTCAGGTGATAGATGGAGAAAAATCGCTTACTCAAAAAATTATAATCCGATAGCTTATCTTATTCCCCTGATTACTTCTTCTGTTCCGTCTTCATAAAAGGCTTCAAATGTAACATTCCCATCTTTAAAAAATACTGCTTTTACATAGCCTTTTTTAGAATCGTTGCGATACAAATCCGGATACTTTTTCTTTTTAATGCTCGATAATTTACTTCCTGAACCACTTACGATGTAATGATTTTCATTATGTCGAAAATACTGTATGTTATGGTCATGTCCGCAAGCGTGAACTATGTTTGGATATTTATCGAAAATAGCCAGCATTTGCTTACGCATACGCTTATTACGCGGCTGTGGCATATCTTGCAATAAAGCTTTATTCAATCCTATTAAACCAAATATTTGAAAAGGAGTATAGTTTATGAGCGAACGAAAAGGCTCATTAAATAAGGCATGATGTCCATTGGTAAAAATTGGATGATGCATATTTATTATTACGCGCTCTCCCCTTTTATGTGCAGCATTTAAGGTACTATCTAAAGCAGCATAAAATAATTTCTTGGTATTTTTTCTACTGCCTATTTTCCCTGTTTTATGAATTATCTGCGAATGTAAAAACCATTGCGAATCAATAAACACCATTCGTAAGTTTTCTGCAATTAAGGTATCATAAGGGCCCGGCAGTGCATTAGTTGGTAAAAAATTTGGAGCGTTTTTATTAGCAATTGTAGTGTTATTCAAATAATTTTCTACAAATTCCGCTTGACGCAATACGGTTTTATAACCACCCGGTTTACCCATTTTCCAATCATGATTTCCGGGAATTACATATACATTGCCTTTGTAATTTTGTAAAATTGAGAGTTGCGCAACTAATTTATTTTCTGATGATTTTTTACCATCTAAACCTTGAGGATACACATTATCACCTAAAAACACAACCGTACTTAATTCATCGTTTTCAATTTCTGTTTTCAAACGTTTTAATAGTTCGTTGGTAGTTTCATATTTGCCTGCATCGCCAATAAAATAAACTGTTTGAATAATTTCAAAAGGGCGTTGAGCAAAGCTAAAACTTACTTCAAAAAATAAAATGATGAATATGATAAATTGCACTTTTAAAATCATAATTTATAAATTATGATTTTTGAGCTAAACGTTTCAGCATAACGCTTGGTCGGTATCGATCTTCCTGATATTCTTCATAAAGATTTTGAATCGTTGTTAAAACATTCATCCAACCAATTTCTTCGCCCCATTGTATTAATCCTTTCGGATAATTTACTCCTTTTGTCATAGCAATTTCAATATCTTCTCTTGATGCAATATTTAAATACATTGTATCCACCGCTTCATTAATCAACATACAAATTACTCTGTTAAAAATATATTTACCCAATGCTTCGTCTTGTTTAGGTGTAGGCATTAATACTCCTTCTGCATAGTTATAATATCCTTTTCCAGATTTTCTACCATACCAACCTGCTTCAAACAAACGTTTTTGAGTTAAGGATGGTTTAAAACGAGGCTCATAGAAAAACTGTGTCCATACTGATTCAGTAACTTTATAATTAACATCATTTCCAATAAAATCCATTAATTCAAAAGGTCCCATTTTAAATCCACCAAAAGTTTTCAATGCCCAGTCGATGGTTGCAAAATCTGCCATTCCTTCTTCATAAATTCTAATAGATTCTCCGTAATACGAACGTGCCACACGGTTAACAATAAAGCCGGGTGTATCTTTTGCAATTACGGTAGTTTTTCCCCAGCTATCAATTAATTGTTTCGAAAAATTTAAAACTTCGTTTGATGTAGTTATAGAGGGAATTATTTCTACCAAAGGCATTAATGGTGCCGGATTAAAAAAATGAATTCCAATAACCCTGTCTTGCTTTTTACAAGCTGAAGATATGGATGCAATAGATAAAGATGATGTATTAGATGCAAGTATGCAGCTATCATTAACAATTGACTCTAAGTCTGCAAAAACTTTTTGTTTAACTTCCAATATTTCTACAATTGCTTCAATAATTAATCCACAATCTTTAAAATCGTTTAACGATAAAGTAAAATGTGTATTTAGAATAATTTCATTGGCCTTGCTTTCATCTATTTTTTGTTTTTCGACTAACTTAACCAATGTTGATTTTAAGTTTGCTTCTGCTTTTTGAAGTGCTGCGGCATTATTATCATAAACTTTTACTTTGTGACCTGCCATAGCAGCAACTTGGGCAATACCGCTGCCCATAGCTCCGGAACCAATTACGCCTATTTGTATCATATAAAATTAATTTTTGCTAAAGATAACAACTCTTTTAGCATCGTTAAAAAGCATTGTAAGATTAAATTTTTGTGCTAAATAATTAATGGTGTTTTGATGATAAAAACAAACATGTGTAAAATCTCTTGTATAATACCAATTTTTAAAATCATCTATACTTGTCCATAACTCTGTCATGATTATTAATAATCCACCTTTTTTCAAATGAGCAATCATTTTTAAAAACTCTCTTTCCGGGAAAAAGAAATGCTCCGTTGTTTCTGTACAGAAAATAAAATCGAATGAATTTTCAGGCCATTTAGGGGAAAAATACACATCATAATTTTGGCATGTTATTCCATACTTTGATAGCAATTGTGAAAGAACAGCATTTTTACCGCATCCGTAATCTAATCCTATAAAATTTGGTTGAATATATTTTAATGCCGGGTGTATAGCTTGATTTAAAAAATCAACATACTCCTTATCATCAATAGAATTTTGATGTTGATTGTATCGCTTTAATTCATTTTCGGGTAATGGTAAAAATTGCTTGTCTACAAATATCAAAAAACAATTTTCGCACTTGTAATATACTCTATCATCAGCTCCTTTAATTGGATTTGCTGAATTAGAACTTAAACATAATGGGCAATTTATTTCCATTAAATGGTTTTAATTCCATGTAATTTACATAACCAACCTAAATGGCCTGCATGTGTTCCTTCATGTCTTATCGCATGTGTAATAATGGCTCTATAGGAATCTTCACCACCAAAATTTGCCCCCGTTATTGTAGGTTTGCTAAGATCTTCATTTGTTAAACTAAGCAAATGTTCCATCGATTTTTTATGTACTAAATGAAAGGTTTCCAGCATTTCATCAACTGGAGGACACACCTCTTTAGCTGGAATAGCCGATCCTAATCCAAACAATTTTGCCCACGAAAATTTTAGCATTTCACCGCCTGTTGAACGAAGTACCAAAAAATTTTCAGTAACTGCTAAATGTGCCATAATCCAATAGGCATTGTTTAATTGCACACCATTACATTCAAATGTTTTAAAAACATCTTTATCGACTAATTTCTTCCAATAAAATAATGTTAATTGTCGTGTACTATCTAAAACATTAGCAAGTGTAGAAATTTCAGAATTCATATGTATAGTTATAAATTATATTTTGCAATTTTATTGATAATAAAGAATTATTTATGTTAATAGGTGAAAAATTTCGCAGATTATTTCTTGCAATAGATGCGCCATTAGAAGCATCAGAAATTATTAAATTAATCAATAAAGAAAATCCATATTTAAAAAACATAAGATGGATGCGATTACAAAATTTGCATTTAACAATTTATTTTATTGGCAACACTCATCAAAATAATTTTGACAAAATATACGAAATATCCCAAAACATTATTTCAAATTTCTCAAGCTTTACAATATATCCGGAAAATGTATGCTTAATGCCCATACAACATCCACGAATGATATGGATAAAATATAAAACAAATCCTATTTTCACAGAGTTGTATCATTTGCTACATTATGCATTAAAAGATTTTAAATTATCATCCGAACAAATATATAATGAGCCTATTCCACATATTACGCTTGCCCGTTTTTCAAAATTGAATAATAATAAAATTTTTATTCCGGAAATAGAAAAAATAAATCTTCAACCAATTCAAATTACTGAAATAAAAATGTGGGAAACTATTTCTTCACAAATCAGTAGCGATTACAAAAAACATGAAGCTATTATTAAACTAAAAAAATAATACTGTTTTACTATCGGTAATTAATAAGTTTGAAAGGCAGAATGGAAATTATATTAATAGCTAACTTTACCTATTCATGAATCAACTTATTATTGAAAATATTTATATTGCATTACGTGCTATAAGAGGGCAGTTATTACGTACCTCACTCACAATAATGATAATTGCAATTGGCATTACCGCTTTGGTGGGAATATTAACGGCAATTGATGCTATTAAACAATCCATCAACAGTAATTTTACAAGTATGGGTGCCAATACTTTTACTATTAGAAATAAAGGACAAAATGTGCGTATTGGACGTGGTGGAGGAAAAGCCAAAACCTATCGTTCTATCAGCTATGCCGAGGCTATTCGATTTAAAGAGTTGTTTAGTAAAATTGCAACAACTTCTGTATCGGGATTAGCAACATTTTCAGCAACTGTAAAATATGGTTCAGAAAAATCTAATCCTAACATTTCAGTTTTTGGAGCTGATGAAAATTACCTTCTAACCATGGGATATCAATTAAGCAGTGGAAGGAATTTTTCTTCTATTGAACAGCAAACAACCGCAAACGTTGTGATAATTGGTGGTACATTGGCAAAAAATTTATTTAAAGGGAATATAGATCCAATTGGTAAAACTGTTGCTATTGGGAATAATAAGTATTTAATTATTGGTGTATTAAAAGAAAAAGGTGCCAGTATGGGTTTTGGTGGTGACCAAAACTGTATCATTCCTTTAAACAACATGCGACAAAATTTTTCTCGTCCTGATTTATCGTATGTAATTAATGTATTAGCACCAAATGCAAATATTCTTCCTATTTTAATTGGAGAGGCATCGGGTATTTTTAGATTAGTTAGAAAAGTAGATATTTATGAAGAAGATAATTTTGAAATAATTAAAAGCGATAACTTGGCAAACATATTAATTGACAACATTAAGTATGTAACCTTAGCTGCTACGCTTATTGGATTTATAACTTTATTAGGTGCTGCCGTAGGTTTAATGAACATTATGTTGGTTGCTGTAACCGAACGCACCAGAGAAATTGGAATTAGAAAATCTATTGGAGCCACAAGTAAAATGATAAAACATCAATTTTTAACCGAAGCTATTGTAATATGCCAATTAGGAGGATTGCTTGGAATTATTTTAGGAATTTTAATTGGAAATGGAATTTCCATTTTAGTAGATGGCGGATTTATTATTCCATGGACATGGATAATTACCGGTGTAATTATTTGTTATATTGTAGGGATTTTTGCAGGAATTTACCCTGCAAACAAAGCTGCTAAGCTCGATCCGATAGAAGCATTAAGAGTAGAATAGTCTAAATAATTTTCCTTTAGATTTATTTCTTAAAACGTCATTACGATCCGCCTTAGGCGGAGAAGTAATCTCAAGAAACTGATTGCTTCGGTCGCAAAGCTCCCTCGCAATGACGAAATGAAAAAATATTATCCTAACAAGGTTTTCTTTGCTTCTTCCAATATTTTTAATGCTTCTTCTCTACTTGATGATTCTGCATAGGTTCTTAAAACAGGCTCTGTTCCAGAGGCGCGTATCATTAACCATTCATTATCGTTAAAGAAATATTTCCATCCGTCTAAATCTTCAACCCGTTGAACTTTATATGGACCAAAAGAAGTAAATTCATTGTTCAAACATTTATTTAGAATAGACTGCTTTAATTCTTCTTTGATATGTAAATCAGAACGTTCAAAAGCAAATCGTCCGGTTATTTCATACACTTCTTCTATTAACTGTTCTAATGTTTTTCCGGATTTAGCCATAAATTCCCAAATAGTTAATCCCATCCAAATACCATCTCGTTCCGGAATATGTCCTTTAATAGCAATACCTCCCGATTCTTCACCGCCTAATAACACATCTTCTTTTAACATTATACCGGCAATGTATTTAAAGCCAATTTTTACAACTTCTAAAGGCAAATTGTAATGTTGGCAAATGTTTTTAATTTTTACTGTAGTTGAAAAAGCAGTACAAACCTTACCTTTTAAACCTTTGTATTTACATAAATAATGTATAAGTAATAGAATTATATGATGTGAATCCACAAAATTACCTTTACTATCGAATAAA
Source organism: Bacteroidia bacterium (assembly GCA_046299555.1). GTDB lineage: Bacteria > Bacteroidota > Bacteroidia > JACCXN01 > JACCXN01 > CALKJP01. Next base: position 1,461,155 of record JBKBHS010000001.1, on the reverse strand, counting down.
CCAATTCTATCGGCATCTCCATCGGTAGCTAAGCCACAATCAATGTTTTCTGAAATTCGAATCATTTCAGAAAACTCTTTTAAATTTTTCAAAATAGGTTCGGGAGCTGTTCCATCAAAAGATGGATTGTGTTCGCAATGTAAAAATGTAATATCAGGCAATAAACGTCTTAAAACATTTTGACCTGCACCATACATGGCATCATAAGCCAATTCTAATCCGGAATTTCTAATAGCATCTAAATCGAAATGTTTTTCTGCATGCCTGCAGTACATATCCTCTAAATCTACAATTTCTACTTGCTTAGCTGCTATTAATTCATCTATGTTTAGAGCATCTAAATTTATTGGATTAGTATCGGGTATTATATCTTCAATTTCTTGAACTTTATCCGGTAATAATGGACCTCCATATCCACCTTTTAACTTAAAACCATTATATGCCGGAGGATTATGACTTGCTGTAATAATTATTCCAAGTGAAGTATTTAATTGTTTTGCCCCCAATGATACCATTGGAGTTGAAACAAATCCGCGCGACATTTTAACGATAATACCCTCATGAGCCATAACTTTGGCAACTGTTTCTGCAAACAGCTCACCAGCAAAACGACAATCATGACCAACAACAATACTTGGTTTATCAAAATTCTTTTTTAACCATTGAGCAGTAGCATAACTAACTCTTGCTACATTTTCTGCGGTAAAATCCTTGGCTATAATAGCTCTCCAACCGTCAGTTCCGAATTTAATTTTAGTCATAATATTATTTTTTTCAATAGGCACAAAAATAGCATTAATTGTATGCTATGCAATTGTTTGATTTTAATTTTAAATGAAATATTTTTATTTAATACCTCTTCGATTTAGCTCTTTGCGATAGCGAGCTGCATTGATGTTGTGTTCATCTAATGTACGTGCAAAGTTGTGATATCCGGAGAAATCTTCTTTGGCACACATAAAAAGATAATTATGCTTAGCGGCATTTAAAACGGCATCAATACTGTTAATTTCAGGAATTAATATCGGGCCCGGAGGTAAACCCGCATATTTATAAGTATTGTAAGGCGATTCTATTTCTTTATGAATATTATAAACACGCTTAATTGAAAAATCGCCATGTGCAAAAACTAAAGTAGGATCGGATTCTAAACGCATTCCCATGCGCAAACGATTTAAATACAAACCTGCAATAATGGGTCGTTCATCTTTTCGTAATTGTTGTTCGGCTTGAACTATGGAGGCTAAAATACTCACTTCTGATTGTGATAAGTTTAGAGCTTTTGCTTTTGCCTTTCTATCAGGTGTCCAAAACTTTTTGTATTCATCTGCCATTCGTTTTAAAAAATCTTCAGCACTTGTATTCCAATAAAATTGATAGATATCAGGAATAAACATGGTTAAAATGGTATGCTTGTTTAAACCAAAATTTTGTGATAAATAATTATCATCATTTAGAAGTTTATTTAATTCATCTGCACTTGCTTCCAATTTTATTGATACACGATTTATTAATTGTTTTTTGGTTCTTATATTATGTAATGATAATTGAACAGGTTCTTGTAATCCGGCTTTTAAATGATTGATTAATTCATTATTACTCATGTTTCTTTTAATGCGATACCTGCCCGGTTTTACATTATTTACATAACCTTTAGTTTGAGCTAACCATTCGAAAGAGGCACGGTTAGAAAGCAAATTTTCATCTGTTAGAAGTTTAATTACAGTTTCAAAATTTGCTCCGGTAGGTATATAAATAAAAGTGTAATCTTGTCCTGTACTAAGTTTTATATTAGGCTTATAAATTTTTTTATAAAAATCGTAAGCTACAAAAGCTGCACCGGCTATTAATAAAACTAATACCGCCAAAATTATTTTTACTAAACCTGATTTTTTTTTCGATTTTGCCACCGAGAGAAAAATAAAAAATTACCAGCTACCTCCTGCTCCACCACCACCAAAACTACCGCCACCAAATCCTCCAAAGCCGCCACCGCCACCACCAAAACTACCTCTTCCTCCGGTAAAGTTACCAAAATGTCCGCTATGCGAGCGATTAGCTTGGCTCATTAGCCATAATAATGTCCATAAATCTGGTTTGTGTCCTAAAGTAGTATGACTTTTTTTTGCAGCACCGATTAGGATAAAAAATAGTATGATAAAAAATAAAATAACAAAAACCGGTATTCCTTTTGTAGTATTTTTTTTATTAGCGTAGGCTTCGGCTGTAAATTCTTTCGATGCTAAACCCATTATAATATTTGTAGCAGCATCAATTCCTTCAAAAAATTTATTTTCTTTAAAATAAGGAATCATTTCATTTTCAACAATTCGTTTAGCAATAGCATCGGGTATTACACCTTCTAAACCGTAACCTGTAGCAATAAAAGCGTGACGTTGACCTTGCCCACCATGAGGTTTTACCATTACTACCACTCCATTATTAAATCCTTTTTGACCTACCCCCCATTTTTCGCCTAAGGTATAGGTAAATTCGGCTTTATCGTAATCTCCTAAATCATTTACTGTTACAACAACAATTTGAGTTCCTGTACTATCATTAAATGCTACTAATTTACTTTCGAGTATATTTTCTTCTTGAGGAGATAATACATCTGCCAAATCATTTACTAAACGAGGAGGATTAGGTCGTTCAGGAATTCCACTCTGTCCATAAGAGAAACATACAGTAAAGAGAAGTAAGAAGACAGAAATTTTCTTTATTAAATTCATAGCTTAAATTTTATTTCCCGAACGAAATTTCGTCAGATAGTTCGTTTTTATCACTTTTTTTATCGTATGGAAAATGTTCTTTTAGTGCTTTACCGGCCATTAAAATACCATCAATAAGGCCTTTAGTATATTTTCCTTGTTTGAAATTTTCTACCATGTGGTCTCGTATTTCGTCCCAAAAGCCTTCTTTAACTTTAGCGTTAATTCCTGCATCTCCAATAATGGCCAATTGTCTGTCATCTATTACTACTAAAAACAGAACTCCATTACGGAGTTCTGTTTTATGCATTTCTAATTTTTCAAAAATAAAAGCAGCATGATCGAGTACGTCTTCTTTTATATGTCGTTCTATATGAACTCTTATTTCACCTGAAGTGTTTGTTTCGGCTTGTTTAATGGCAGCTTCAATTTGTTTTATTTCCTCTTTACTAAATAGTTCTTTAGGCATTATTTTTCTGTTTATTTAAAATTTTACGGATGGGGCTACTTCGGCACCTGCTGCTTCTTTAAACATTTCTTTTGGTGGGAATTTTCCTCCAATCAAAATAGAAGGAATAAGGCTGCGAACATGACTGTTATATGCTTTTACAGCTTCATTATAATTTTTTCGAGATACATTTATTCTATTTTCTGTTCCTTCTAATTGAGCTTGAAATTCTGAAAAATTCTGTGTAGAACGAATTTGCGGATACGCTTCGAATGCAAGATTAATTGCAGTATTTATTTTTTTCCCTGCTATTTCTAAATCTTCAGGAGTTTTGGCATTTACAATTCCTGCACGTGCGTTGGTAACAGCAGTTAAAATTTCTTTTTCATTGGCCGCTGCACCTTTTACCGTTTCAATTAATCCGGGTATTAAATCAGCTCTTCTTTGATAATCGGCAGATACATTTCCCCATGCTGTTTGAACGGCTTCATCTAATTTAACGGCCGTATCATAAACTGATTTGTAATACATAAATATCATCACAATCAGGAGTACTACGGCTCCAATTCCAATTAATACTTTTTTCATTGATTTAATTTTTTAGGTTTATAATTCAAAGGTATTTATTGTTTTGATATTAACTCAACACTTCGTTTAATAAAATTTGTTAATTCCTCACCTTTTAATAATCCTTGTGATAAAAGGGCTAAATCTGTAGCTTGCTTGGTTATAGATTTTCTTTGCTCAGGATTGGCTTCGGCAGCTATTCTGCTTATTAATGGATGATTAGCATTTACCACCATATTATACATTTCGGGCATACCTGCACCAAACATTCCTCCACCTATTGCCGACATTTCTTTCATTCTTCTCATAAATTCGGGCTGGGTAATGGTTATAGGCTGATCGCTTTCACTTAAATTTTCAAATATTACGTTGTACTTTTCTTTAGGAATTATTGTTTCAATTGCTTCTTTAACTCTTTCTTTTTCTTTATCCGATAATTTTGAAATGGTGTTTTCTTCTTTTTTAATCAATTTATCAATTACATCTGCATCTACCCTTACAAAAGATGCATTTTCTATTTTTTGCTCTAATTTTCCAACCAAATGAGCGGTAAATGGAGTGTCCATAACTAATACATCGTATCCTTTTTCTTTTGCTTGTTGAATAAAAGCATGTTGTTCAGTAGGGTTATTAGTGTATAAGAAAACAACTTTTTTATCTTTATCGGTTTGTAATGGTTTAATTTTTTCTAAATATTCGTCTTGAGTAAAAAATTTACCTTCAGTATTTTTTAATACATAAAATTTTGGGGAACGCTCAAAAAACTTCTCATCTGTAAGCATTCCATATTCAATAAAAAGTTTAATATCATCCCATTTTTTCTCAAAATCTTCTTTTTGATTTTTATATAATTCTTCTAATTTATCAGCTACTTTTTTGGTAATGTGCGATGATATTTTCTTTACATTACTATCGCTTTGTAAATAGCTTCTGGATACATTTAAAGGAATATCCGGTGAATCTATTACTCCATGCAACAGGGTTAAGAAATCTGGAACAATACCCTCAACTGAATCAGTAATAAAAACCTGACGACTGTAAAGTTGAATTTTATTTTTTTGAACTTCTATATTGTTTTTCAACTTAGGGAAATATAGAATTCCTGTAAGATTGAAAGGATAATCAACATTTAGATGAATATGAAATAATGGTTCTTCGGCAAATGGATATAACTCGTTGTAAAAGTTTTTGTAATCTTCATCCTTTAAATCAGCAGGCTTACGTGTCCAAGCTGCTTTGGTATTATTAATTACTTCGTTTTTAAATTTAATTTCAATAGGTAAAAAACGGCAATATTTTTTTAATATTTCTTTTATTCTATATTCTTCTAAAAATTCAACAGAGTCATCGGCAATATGTAAAATTATTTCGGTTCCTCTATCTTTCTTTTTAATTTCTTCGAGGGTATATTCGGGGCTTCCATCGCATGTCCAGCTAACGGCTTGAGCTCCTTCTTTATATGATAATGTTTTTAACTCAACTTTTGATGCTACCATAAAGGCAGAATAAAAACCAAGCCCAAAGTTTCCAATAATAGGATTTCCATCAACTTTGTCTTTATATTTTTCCATAAATTCTTTAGCACCCGAAAAAGCAATTTGATTGATGTATTTTTCAACTTCTTCGGCTGTCATTCCAATTCCTTTATCTTTAATGGTGAGTGTTTTTTTATCTTTATCTAAAGAAATTTCTATTGAAGTGTCATCTAATTTTCCTTTGTACTCACCAAGTGATGAAAGAGTAATTAATTTTTGAGTTGCATCAACAGCATTTGAAACTAATTCGCGTAAAAATATCTCGTGATCTGAGTAAAGAAATTTTTTTATAATTGGGAAAATGTTTTCGGTTTGAACATTAATTTTTCCGGTTTGAGTTGCCATAATATAAAATTTAAAGTTCACGATTTTTTGGCAAAGTATATGCCACACAATATTAAAAAGACAAAATGTCAGTAGGTTATTTTTTTAATAATCGAATCAAATTGCGTTCTATATACCTTTCGCTGGTAAGCATGGCCTCTTGAATTCTTTTAGCATAATATATTGAATCTATTATTTTTTTTGCTTTTCTTCCACATCGGCTTTTTGCTTCTCAATTAGTCTCTTTTGATTTTTTGTTGTTTTTAATGATTTATAAATAATGGCTGCTATTAATGAAATAGCAATAGATACAGCAAATATTAACCATAATAACAAATTTTGTCTTTTTGTTTCAGCTTTATATAAAGCTTGTTTTTTTCTTGTTCCAATAAAATTAAAGATTCTTTCTTTTCATATTCATATTGCAATTCTTTTTGCAATGATGCTTTAGTATTCTCCTCGCTTAACAATGTATCTCTTAATGAAATGTATTTTTTGTAGTTTTCAAAAGCATCAATGTAGTTATGTGTATTTTCATATAATAAATAATAATTTTCATGTATGCTTTTTAATAAGTATTTAGAATCAATTTCAGATGCTATTTTATATGCATTATTTAAATTAATAAGTGCTTGCTGATATTTTTTTTGAAAAATATAAATCTGTGCTATACTGGTTAAATTGCTTGCAATTCCATAGTTGTCATTTAATTCTTTTTCGATATCTAAGGCTCTTTGATAATAATTTAGTGCAACATCATACTTTTTAATATCACCATGAATATTACCCAAATTATATAAATGCAATGCTTTTCTATGTTTATTATCAAGCAAAGAATCTATCTCAAATGCTTTAGAAAAACTATCAAAGGCTTTATCGAAATTGGATTGATTTCTATATACAATTCCTAAATTTCCAAAATGTCGTGCTATCCCTTTTTTATTTTCTAATAAACTATCAAAATGCAGTGCTTTTAAATGATACTTAATTGCATTATCATAATTTCCAAGTTGGGTATAAATATTTCCAATTTTACCACATACTGTAGATATAAATTTCTTATTGTTCTCTTCTTCCGCAATTTTAAGGGTGGTAAAATAGCAATCCAATGCCTTGGAATAGAGTCCTTGTTTTTTATACATGATTCCCAGATTTCCAAGATGCTTTAATGCCTTTAAACGATAACCAAGCTTATAATGAATTTTAAAATGCTTTTTGATAATAATTTTTAGCAGTATAAAAATCGACCTTTTCAAAAACATACCATGCCAATTCTCCAAGCGACATTGCTATGTAATTTGAATCGTTTAAGTTCAATACCAATTGATAGGCCTTATCAACATAATAATATGCGGAATCAACATTAATTTCATAAAACAATTCTGAAAGCTCTAATAAATGGTATACTTTATTAGTATCGTTTATTTCAACATTAACAATATTTTTCAATGAATCAATAGTGCCATTCTGTGCTAAAAGACATATTGAGACATTATTTAAAAATAATATTACAAGTATGATTTTAAAATATTGCATATTTAAATCCGAAATTAAAAATATAATTCCGTTTAATTTTTTTATTTTTAGAAAAAGTAATAAAAACAATTACATTTTGCATAATAAACAATATTTATACTGTCTTATTTTTTATTTACTCTTTTTAAAACTCCAAAATTGTTTTGCTCAAGAATGTAAAACTATTAATCAGGCCTTTAAAGCAGGTGAAGAACTAACATATCATATAGAATATAACTGGGGGCCTTTTTGGGCAGAAGCTGGTAAAGTTACATTTAGTGTAAATGAAAAAGAATGGCTTGGTAAAACATATTTTAATTATAAAGGCATTGGAAGTACTTATCCAAAATATGATTGGTTTTTTAAAGTAAACGACCGTTATGAAGCCTACACGGATAGTATTAGTTTAAAACCTATTCGTTTTATTAGAGATGTTAGTGAAGGAGGAAATTACTATTATGAAGAAAACTTATTCTTTCCATCTAAAAATAAAGTTTACACATACCTAAAAAAGGGGAAGAAAGAAGCAAAACGCGATACAATTTCCGTTTCTGATTGCACCTTTGATGTACTTTCTCTTATTTATTTTTCACGAAATATAAATTTTGATAATTATAAAATAAATGACACCATTCCTGTAAAAATCTTTCTTGATAACGAAGCGCATCAGATTTATATCCGTTATCTGGGAAAAGAAAGCTATACAAGTCCATATCTTGGAACATTTAATTGTATTAAATTTAGTGCCATGCTTATAGAAGGAACTATTTTTAAATCGGGCGAACATATGAGTGTATACGTAACTGATGATTTAAATAAAATACCATTATATATTGAATCAAAAATTTTAGTTGGAAATATTAAAGTTTACCTAAAAGAACATAAAAACTTACGTAATAGCCTAACATCTAAAAAATAGTGGAATTTATTAGAAACTATAATAACCCTTTAAAAATTCTGGCAGGCCCGGCAATTGGTGCATTGCTTTATTCACTCATGTTGCAAAGCACAGGAAATGATTTAATGGCTAAAACAGTTTTTGTAGTTGCACTTATGGGAACTTGGTGGATATTAGAGGCTTTTAGTATTTACTTTACTGCGCTTATTCCACTTTCTCTTTTTCCAATTTTGGGTTTAATGGATATGCGTGAAATTGCACCTGCTTATGCAAATGACATCATCTTTTTATTTACTGGCGGTTTTCTAATTGCGTTTGCCATAGAAAAATGGAATTTACATAGGAGGATTGCGCTTAGAATAATGCTTGCAATTGGTTCTGAACCCGAAAAAATATTGTTGGGCATGATGCTTTCCAGCTATGTACTTTCCATGTGGATTTCTAATGTTGCAACAACAATGATGCTATTACCCGCAGCATTATCTATTGTAAAACAATTTGAATGCGATGACAAAAAATCATTTCTTCGTTTTTCAACGGCATTGCTTTTAGGTATTGCATATGCTTCATCAATAGGTGGTACAGCAACATTAGTAGGAACAGCTCCCAATATAATTTTTATGGGTTTTTATAATGAAAATTTCCCTGAACTTCCACCCATGAGTTTTGCGAAATGGATGCTATTTGGACTCCCCGTATCAGCTTTATTTTTCATAATAGCTTATCTTTTATTTAAAAAACTGCTTTTAAAAAATCTAAAACTAGCTTCCGTAAGTCTTAATTATTGTCAGCAGGAATACACAAAACTTGGCAAAATGAGTCGTGAAGAAATTACTGTATCAATAGTATTTATAATTACAATTTCACTATGGTTATTTAGAGAAAATATCGATTTAGGAATTATACAAATTAAAGGTTGGAGTAATTTATTTCCAGAGAGTAAGTTTATAACAGACAGTACAGTGGCTATGTTTATGGCTTCAGTATTGTTTTTAATTCCTTCTTCAAAAAATGAAAATATTTTAACATGGGAAGAAGGTAAAAAAATTCCCATGGGAATTTTGTTTTTATTTGGTGGCGGATTTGCGCTTGCTAAAGGCATATCAGCTTCCGGTCTATCAGACTGGCTTGGAGAAAACTTAAAAGGACTGGAAGGTATACATCCGGTAATTATGGTAATCATCTTATGCACTATTATGACATTTTTCACAGAGATATCATCCAATACGGCTGCAACCTACTTAGTTCTTCCAATTTTAATTGCACTTGCAAAATCAACCAATGTTGGACCATTAATTATTATGATTCCTGTGGTTTTTTCAGCATCCTTTGCTTTTATGTTGCCGGTTGCTACTCCTCCCAATACAATTGTATTTGGGACAGAATTAATTCAATCAAAAGATATGATACGAATTGGAATTTGGCTGAATTTAATTGGAATTGTATTGATGACTAGCGCTATATTTCTGCTAGGAAAGTTTATTTTTTAAAATCTTCAATGTTTAAACAATAATTACAAAATGAATATTCGGATTCTTGTTTGTTTGAGGCAACAATTATTGTTTTATAAAGTGCAAATTCATTTATAAGCTGGGAGTACCATTTTATTGCTACATGATCTAAGTTAGAAGTAGGTTCATCTAATAATAATAATGGTACATCTGCTAACACTGCCAAAGAAATCTTAGCTCTTTGTTTCATTCCTGAAGAATAGTTTTTAATCGCTTTATTTTTTACCCTTTGTAAGCCAGAAGTTTCAATAATTTCTTTTTTAGGAATCAAAAATGGTTTGAATTTTTGTTGTAAATCTATCAGTTCTTCAAATGTAAATTCTTCAAATAACTCAAGATAGGGTGCTACAATTGTGATGTGTTGAAAAATTTTTTCTGATAATATTTCCTGATTATTTAACAGATAGGTAATTGAACCATTTGATGGTAAATAATTTCCTGCAATTATTTGTAATAATGTTGATTTACCGGAGCCATTGGCTCCAAGTAAAACATGTTTTTCGCCTGCATTAATTTGGTAATTTATATTTCTAAAAATCCACTCATAATTATATCTTTTACCAATATTGCTGAGTGATATTTGCATTTAAGATAGGTTAATTATCAAGGTTAATCGTTCGATAATCCTCTCATAATACCATTTTTAGATGCTCTGATAAATTCAAGAATTAAATCTTTTTCTTTTGATACCGGAGCTTCTTGTTCAATAATAGTAAGGGCATTGGAAATATTGTATCCTCTTACATAAAGGGTTCTGTAAATATCTTCTATTTGCATAATGGTTTCGTTAGAAAAGCCTCTTCTTCTAAGTCCAACAGCATTTACACCTACAAATGATAGTGGTTCGCGAGCAGCTTTTACAAATGGTGGAACATTTTTACGAACTAATGAACCTCCTGTAACAAATGCATGAGCGCCAATAGTAACAAATTGTTGCACTGCAACTAAACCTTCTAATATGGCATAATCATGTATAATAACGTGCCCTGCTAAATTAACACAGTTAGCAAGAATTACATTATTCCCAACAATACAATCGTGAGCTACGTGGGCATAGGCCATAATTAAACAATTAGAGCCCACCTTTGTAGTCATTTTTTCAACTGTACCGCGATTTATGGTAACAAATTCTCTAATGGTTGTATTATCACCAATTTCTGCGGTTGTATTTTCACCTGCAAATTTTAAATCTTGAGGAATGGCCGATATTACTGCACCGGGAAAAATTTTACAATTTTTCCCTATGCGAGCACCGGGCATTATGGTAACATTTGAGCCTATCCATGTACCATCGCCTATCTCCACATTATCATGTATTACTGAGAAAGCATCTATTTTTACATTTTCGCCAATCTTGGCATTGGGATGTATGTCGGTAAATTTGTGAATCATTATTTATCGTTGCCTTTAACTTTTACTATTTGTGCTATCATTTCTCCTTCCATTACGCATTTGCTTCCCACATAGGCCTCTCCGCGCATATGACAAATACCTCTTCTGATTGGTGAAGCAAGTTCTAGTCTGAATATTACGGTATCTCCTGGAACAACTTTTTGTTTAAACTTTACGCCATCAATTTTCATGAAGTAAGTTAAATAGTTTTCAGGGTCGGGTATAGAGCTGGAACTTAAAACAAAAATTCCACCCGTTTGTGCCATTGCTTCCACTAACAAAACACCCGGCATTACCGGATTTCCGGGAAAATGCCCTCTGAAAAACTCTTCATTCATGGTAACATTTTTTATTCCAACCACATGATTATCGCTTAACTCAATTACTTTATCAACCAATAAAAATGGTTGTCGATGAGGAAGCATTTTTTCAATGGCTGTAATATCAAATATTGGAGGTTTATCAGGATCGTATTTAGGAGCTTTCTTTTTCTCTTGTTCTTTTATAGCTTGTTTTATTTTTTTTGCAAATGCTACATTTCCATGATGCCCCGGACGTGCAGCCAAAATATGTCCTTTAATTGGTTTACCAACTAAAGCTAAATCGCCAACTATATCTAATAGTTTATGACGTGCAGGCTCATTATCAAAATGCATTTCAGTATTGTTTAAAACACCGATGCCTTTTAACTCCATGTGTGGCTTTCCAAATAAATCAGCTAGTTTATCTAACTCGCTTTGAGGCATTTCTTTAGCAACAAGTACTATTGCATTATTTAAATCGCCTCCTTTTATTAATCCTTGTTTAAACAATGGTTCAATTTCATGTAAAAAACAGAATGTTCTGCAAGGAGCAATATCAGTAGCAAATTCACGAACATTATACATTGAAGCATGCTGTGTGCCTAAAATTTTAGAATGATAATCAACCATTACGGTAATTCTAAATTCATCTTGCGGCACGGCTAACATTTCTATGTTTCGCTCTAGATCTTCGTAGGTTAAATTTTCTTTTATTACAAAATAATCGCGTTCAACATCTAATTCCTGCACTCCTACTTCTTTAAATAATTTAACAAATGGTGCCGAACTTCCATCCATAATTGGAATTTCAGGTCCATCAATTTCTATTAATACATTATCAATTTCACAACCAATTAAAGCTGCCAATACATGTTCTGTTGTATGAACTTTAGCTCCATTTTTGGCAAGCGTTGTACCTCTTGATGTATCAATTACATTATCGGCATCGGCCTCAATTATGGGTTGCCCTTCTATGTCTACACGTTTAAATTTATACCAATGATTGGCCGGTGCAGGTTTAAAAGTTATAGTAGCTTTTTGCCCGGTATGTAAACCAACACCACTCAACGAAACTTCTTTTTTTAATGTAGTTTGCATTACTTTTTTCTGTGTATGTTTTTCTTCAGAAGCCACAGGAGCAATTTTTTCTGCAGTTTGCATGAGCTAAATATTATTGTTTTGTAATTCTTTTAATTCTTTTATTAATTTTTCCAGTTCTTTTAATTTTGAATTGATGTCAGGTAAATTTCTAAATACAACATAGGAGCGTTTATAATCACCAATTGAAAATGCCGGAGAGCCTTGCACAATGGTGCCTTCTTCTGTTATGCTAGAACCTATTCCCGATTGTGCGGCTATTTTTACTTTATTGGCAATTGTTATGTGTCCCACAATTCCTACTTGCCCTCCAATCATGCAATCTCTTCCTATTTTGGTTGAACCTGCAATACCGGTTTGAGCAGCTATTACAGTATTTTCTCCAATTTCTACATTGTGTGCAATCTGAATGAGATTGTCTAATTTTACACCTTTACGAATTATGGTAGATCCTAATGTCGCTCTATCTATGGTGGTATTTGCTCCAATTTCAACAAAATCTTCAATAATTACGTTGCCAATTTGAGGTACCTTTTTATAATTATTTTCCGAATTAGGTGCAAAACCAAAGCCATCACCTCCAATTACAACTCCTGAATGTATCATACACTCTTTCCCTATTATACAGTCTGAATAAATCTTTACTCCGGAAAATAATGTTGTATTGTCGCCTATTTCAACATTATCGCCAACATATGTATGAGGATAAATTTTAACTTGATTACCTATTTTACAGTTTTTACCAATATATGCGGTTGCTGCAATGTAAACATCCTTACCAATTTTAGCTGTTTCATCTATAAATGAACCTTGTTCAATCCCTTTTTTATCGCGTTGAAGTTGGCTATACATTTCTAATAACTTGGTAAATGCTTGGTATGCATTGTCAACACGAATAAGCGTACAAGTTTCTTTTACAGCTTTTTCAAGATTAAAGTCTTTATTTACTATAACTATGGAAGCATCGGTAGTATAAATATATGGTGCATACTGAGGATTGGCTAAAAATGATATTCCGCCTTGTATCCCTTCTTCAATTTTTGAAAGTCTGTTTACCTTTACATTCGGATTACCCTCTATGGTTCCTCCTAATAGTTGAGCTATTTGAGTTGCACTAAATTCCATTGTTCAAAAATACATATTAATAAATGGCATTAAATGATATTTGCTATTTTTTTTTAACATTCAAATTAGAATAATTCATATACCACACATTTTATTCTATGATTTTCAATTAATTACACATTTATTTCAATTCATTTTCAATTTAAAACATTCTATTTTCATGCTTTATAAACTCAACTAAATATAATGATATTGTTAAATAGCGCTACTTTTGTATAATTTAAGCAATGAAATTATGTTTTTTGAAAATAATATTAAAACAAAAATAAATCCTGAAATAGCTGAAAAGGTAGCAAGAAAGCTTAGAAAAAATGTTTGGAATGCCATTGAAGAATTTAATTTAATACAGCCCGGTGATAAAGTTATGGTATGCATCTCGGGGGGTAAAGATAGTTTTACCATGTTGGATATTTTACTGCATGTGCAAATGGTAATGAACAATAGTTTTGAATTAATCGCAGTAAATCTCGACCAAAAACAACCCGGTTTCCCGGAACATATTTTGCCGGAATATTTAAGTGCTCGAAATATTCCATATAGAATTATAGAACGCGATACATATTCGATTGTAAAAGAAAAAATTCCTGAAGGAAAAACCATGTGTAGCCTTTGCTCTCGATTGCGTAGAGGGACTTTGTACGATGTAGCCTCTGAAATGGGAATTACCAAAATTGCTTTAGGACATCATAAAAATGACATTTTGGAAACTTTTTTTCTGAATTTATTTTTTGCAGGAAAAATAGAAACCATGCCTGCCATTTATAAAACAGATGATAAACGCCATATCGTTATTCGGCCATTAGCTTTTTGTAATGAAGATGATATTGAACTTTATGCTCAATACAAAAACTTTCCAATAATACCATGTAATTTATGTGGTTCTCAGGAAAATTTGCAGCGCAAAAAAATTAAACAAATGATGAAGGAATGGAGCAACCAATTTCCAGACCGTAATGAAATTATTTTTACAGCATTAAAAAATGTGCATCCATCGCATTTGTTTGATAAGAAATTGTATGATTTTGAAAAATTGGATTAAATTCATGCATTTTTAATTCAAAGTGTTACATTATAAAAAGTATATAAATATTTTTAGTACAATATTATTTTTTGCTGCAAATATTAAATTTATAGCTGCAAATGATTCAACTAATTACCAATCATTAAGAGTAACAACAAATCCGGGATATTACATTTTTAATACTTATCCGATAACCATTGAAAAAATTTATAAAAACAAATCTATTGGTTTACATTTTTCTTTTAAACCAAGTACCAAAAAATCTGGAACAATTCCAAGTATGGGAGTTGGTTTAACAAGTAGTTATTTATATACGAATTTTATAAATGACTTAAACAATGCCTTTACAATTGGTTTAAATTCAAAAATTTATTTAATAAAAAATTACAATATATTATTCATTGAACCCGTAATATTTTACCGCTATTGGTGGTTTAAAAACAAATATGCAAGTTTTGATAATTATATGAACTATAGCTTTGAAGGTATTCGAACAGAAAAACAACATGTATTTGGTACAAAATTTTTAATTGGATGCTCATTTAATATAAATAGAAAGCACAAATATCAACCATATTTGGATATTTATTGGGGTTTGGGTGCGAGACTAAAGTATATTCAATTTTATACTTATGAAGGTTTTATAGACTATGAATTTCATAGCTATCATAAAGATCAAGGATTTGTACTTTTACCTTCATTGCATTTTGGTTTGAATTTAGGATTAGAAATAAAAAAAAGTAAATAAAAAAACTAACAATCCTTCGGATAACAAATAAAAAATTTCTCTACAGGAGTAGAAAGTGCTCTAATATTTAATTGGTCAGATGCTTCGGTAATATCTTTAAGCTGTCCGTCTTTAAATAAAATATTTATTTTGTCGCTTTGCGGATTATAGGCATTATTGGAAATACTGCCTGTAAATACAAAATAATCAGCTTCTTCTTTTTCAATTTTATATTTTTTAATCACTTCTGATTTTTTTGCGTTTACATAAGCAGTATCAATTTTCTTAGCTTGCAATTCAATTCGGAATAACTTACGTTCAACCATGTTTGAACACAAACGAGCCAGTACTTTATCATGATGATTCATCCAAACTTTAATAGATGTATGAATATCGTAATCATCTAATTGTGCAAATAAATCAAGCAAAGCAGGATTTTTTTCAAAATCTTTTTTACTAACCTTATTGTATAAAAAATAATGAAATGCAGGTGTAGCAAAAAGCTCTTCGCCTTTATTGGCTAAAAACTTTGCTCTTGACAAAATATTTACCAATAAGTTTTCAGCCGATAAAACTGTTTTGTGCAAGTAAACTTGCCAATACATTAATCTGCGCGCTACAATAAATTTTTCGATTGAATATATTCCTTTATCTTCTACCACTAATTGGTCTTTGTGTACATTCAGCATTTTAATTATACGGTCGTAACTAATTACACCTTCTGATACACCGGAGTAAAAACTATCACGATTCAAATAATCCATTCTGTCCATATCCAATTGTCCGGATACTAATTGATGTAAAAACTTTTTAGGATAGGTATTATTAAAAATACGAATAGCAGTATCTAATTGTCCTTTAAATTTTTCATTCAAGCGCTGCATAAACAAGCTTGATAAATCTTCGTGATGTACTCCGCTTACAATACTATGTTCAAGTGCATGCGAAAATGGCCCATGACCTATATCGTGTAATAATATGGCAATGGTTACTCCTTTCGCTTCATCATCGCTTATTCTTACTCCTTTAAATCGTAATACTTCAATAGCTTGAGTCATTAGATGCATGGCACCCATGGCGTGATGAAAACGTGTATGCAAAGCTCCCGGATAAACCATGTGCGACATTCCTACTTGCTTTATTCTTCGCAATCGCTGAAAATAGGGATGCTCAATTAAATCATGTATAATGGGAAAAGGAATTGTAATGAAACCATAAATTGGGTCATTAAAAATTTTAAGCTTATTAGTTTTATTTTTAGTCATTTTATTTTTTTTTGTTTAAGGATTAAAATTTTCAACTTAATGTTTTATAACATAAGATAACAATAAGAATCAATACATCACGTTTAAAATGCTTAACTTTAAAAACTAAATTTTGCGGTTAAGTTAGTATATTATGGACAATGTAACAATTCTTTGGGCTGATGATGAAATAGAACTATTACGCCCTCATATTTTATTTTTAAATGAAAAAGGTTTTAAAGTTACCACTGCCACCAGCGGAATTGATGCTTTAGAACTTTTTGAAAAAAACAATTTTGATATAGTTTTTTTGGATGAAAACATGCCGGGAATTTCAGGACTAGAAACGCTAACACGCATAAAATCGCTGCGTAATGATGTTCCAGTTGTGATGATTACCAAAAGCGAAGAAGAACATATAATGGAAGACGCTATTGGTTCTAAAATTGCTGACTACTTAATAAAACCTGTTAATCCCAAACAGATATTACTTACCATCAAAAAGAATTTAGATAATAAACGATTAGTTAGCGAAAAAACAACTTCTAATTATCAGCAGGAATTTCGTCAAATAGGTATGACCTTGAGCGATAACCTTAATCATAAAGAATGGGCTGAAGTATATAAAAAACTGGTGTTTTGGGAGTTGGAACTTGAAAAAGTTCAAGATAGCGGCATGAGCGAAATATTAACCATGCAAAAAAAAGAAGCCAATAATTTGTTTAGTCGATTCATTGAAAATAATTATACCGATTGGGTAAACGGAAAATCAGATGAAATTCCCACCATGTCGCATACTTTAATAAAAAACAAGGTAATCCCCTTATTAAACGAACCCTTATTTTTAATTGTAATTGACAATCTTCGATACGACCAATGGAAAGTAATACAACAAGTAATTAATAATTTTTACAGAACTGAAAGCGAGGAAACATTTTACAGCATATTACCTACCGCTACACACTATGCACGAAATGCTTTGTTTGCCGGCTTAATGCCCAGCGAAATTCAAAAACGTTTTCCCAAAATGTGGCTAAACGAAGATGATGAAGGAAGCAAAAACCAATTTGAGGCTGAATTCCTGGCTGAAAATTTAAAACGATTAGGCAAAAACATTAAGCACTCATATACTAAAGTGCTCAATTTAAGCTTTGGAAAAAAAGTAGCTGAAAACCTGAATAATCTTTTGAGTAATCCTTTTAATGTATTAGTTTATAATTTTGTGGATATGCTTTCGCATGCAAGAACCGAAATGGAAGTAATTCGTGAACTTGCCAATGATGATGCAGCTTATCGTTCGCTCACACTTTCATGGTTTGAACATTCGCCATTATTGGATATAATTAAACAACTGGCTGAAAAGAAAATAAAAATTGCTATTACTACCGACCATGGAACCATTAAAGTAACTGAAGCATCAAAAGTTGTGGGCGATAAAAACACCAATACTAATTTGCGTTATAAAGTTGGTAAAAGTCTTGATTACAATAAAAAAGAGGTTTTTGAAGTTAAAAAGCCTGAAGAGATATTTCTTCCTAAAAATAACTTAAGCGATACCTTCATTTTTGCAAAAGAAGATAAATTCTTTGCTTATCCAAATAACTACAATTATTATGTAAGTTATTATAAAAATACTTTTCAACATGGAGGAATATCTTTAGAAGAAATGATAATTCCTTTTGTAGTATTAAATCCAAAGGCATAATCAATGCACCAAAAATTTAAAATTCAATCTATTGATGAAATAGATAATTTAGCCGACAAGCTAATACCCTATACTCACAAATATAAAATATGGGCATTTTATGGTACAATGGGAGCCGGGAAAACAACTTTTATAAAAGCCTTGTGCAAAAAATTAGGTGTTAAAGATAAACCGAACAGTCCAACTTTTTCATTAGTAAACGAATACCATACTGCTTTAGGAGAAAAAATATTTCATTTCGATTTTTACCGTATTAATTCAATACAAGAAGCCTTTGATATGGGCTATGAAGAATATTTTTATAGTGGTCATTTATGCCTTATTGAATGGCCCGAAAAAATTGAACAACTACTACCTGAAAAATATCTAAAAATTACAATTGAAGTACACGATAAAGAACGTATATTTACGCTATCTTAATCAATAAAAAGTATTTCATAAAATGGGTTCTGCTCAGGATATTATTCAATCGCTGGCACGTTCTGCAGCTATGATGCCGCAGGAAGAAATGCTGGAAATCGCAAAGAAAAAAGGTTCGTTATTTATTGGAATTCCTAAAGAAACTTCATTTCAAGAAAATCGAGTAGCTCTAACTCCTGAAGCTGTTCATGTATTAGTTGGAAATGGACACGAAGTTGTAATAGAAACCAATGCCGGTATTGCTTCCAACTTTCAAGATAAAGATTATAGCGAAGCCGGTGCACGAATAGCCTATTCCACCGAAGAGGTATATAAAGCCAATGTAATTATTAAAGTTGAGCCACCATCATTACAAGAAATTGATTTAATGCAACATAGGCAAACCATTATTTCTGCCTTACAACTTTCTACTCAAAATGCAGAATATGTAAAAAAATTAATGGCCAAACGCGTAACGGCTGTAGCATTTGATTTTATAAAAGACGATGAAGGCATATTCCCCATAGTTCGTTCTATGAGTGAAATTGCCGGAAATACAGCCATACTTATAGCCGCAGAATATCTTAGCAATGTAAATAACGGACAAGGATTAATGCTGGGAGGAATTTCTGGAGTAGCACCTACCGAAGTAGTTATAATTGGAGCAGGAACAGTTGGACAATTTGCTACGCGCGCTGCACTAGGCTTAGGAGCATCGGTAAAAATTTTCGATAATTCAATTTATAAATTACGCAGACTACAAAATCAACTTGGTACGCGATTATTTACATCAGTATTACAGCCCAATGAACTTTCAAAAGCCTTACAAAATGCCGATGTAGTGGTTGGCGCCATTCGTGCTCCGCAAGGAAGAACTCCTTGTGTGGTTACCGAACAAATGGTAAGCGATATGAAGGCAGGCTCAGTTATAGTGGATGTTAGCATAGACCAAGGTGGTTGTTTTGAAACATCCAAAGTTACATCGCATACCAATCCGGTATTTCGCAAATACGGAGTAATTCATTATTGCGTACCAAACATTGCTTCACGCGTTGCCAGAACAGCTTCTTATGCACTAAGCAATGTATTAACACCAATATTACTTGAAACAGGTGAAGAAGGCGGTATTGAAAATTTTATCAGGAAACACAAAGGATTAAGAAGTGGCATATACATTTATAATGGCATTTTAACCAATAAGTACCTTGGTGAAACATTTAATATACCTTATAAAGACTTAGATTTATTAATTACCGCATTTTAGAATATTTTGATTTATAAGATAAAGAAGATTATACATAAAAGACAGTTAAAAAATAATTTTTGAAAATAGTATTAAAATAAATGGATTTCGGAAAAAGATTACGCTTATATCTTACAGGAGTTTTACTTGGTTGTGTAGCAGTTTACTTTTTATTGATTTATAAACGTGATAGAAATTTTACAGCTTGGTTACCGGAACAAAGAATTTTAACAGAAATTAAAGGAAAACAATTTAGCCAAAATGAAAAAACTATTTGTTATATTCAATGTTTAAACACTGATACAAGTAACTTAAAAAAAATTTTAGCTAATGCAGATGTTAATTTCAGTAAAAGTTTAGTAGCTCAAAAACCCTTTCCTATTTACGAATTAAACACAATATATAATAACCAGGAAATTCAATTGTCTATTGAAATTGGTAACACTGAATTAAGTATAGTAACAGTAAACTTTAAATGCAATTGCTAATTATTTAAAATGATAAAAAAACTATCCGTACTATTAATTTTAATAATTCTGTTGTTTAACAGTATGGGCGTTTTTATCATTTTTAAATATGAACAAACTCTGGTTAGAAAAGAAATTAAAAGAAGAATAAAGTTTGGAGTTCCCAAAAATGAACGCTTATTAATTTCTATTCCTAAATGGATGGAAGAAACTCCTAATAAAGTTTTTAAACGAATTCATAAAGGTGAATTTAAATACAAAGGTGAAATGTATGATATTTTATATGCTAAAGAAGAATCAGACACCACACACTACATAGTAATTCACGACCCTAAAGAAACCAACCTGTTTGCCCAACTTGACGAACATTTAAAAAAATACAATGATTGGGATACTCATCATAATCCGCTATCAAAATCAAAAAAAGAAATAAAAAAGTATAAGAAGGATTATTTTAATACATTCAATGAAACAGAAATTTACCTTTTAAAAAACAGTATTAGTTTTTTCGAGAAAAAAACATTTTATAAAAGTATAACACTTTTACGAGAATGTCCTCCTCCTGTAGCATAGTTAATACCATCAATAATTGTTAGCCGCACAATTTAATTTATGCTGGCTTGATCTTTTATTAATAAATTAAATTAACTTAATTTAATTAACTATGAAAAATTTTTTATCAGTAATACTGATCTGTATAAGTATTTCTGTTATTGCCCAAACCGTAAAAGTTGTTAACAAAAGCAATTTAAAAGCACTTCAAAATGTTGCCGTTTATAATAAATCTAATAATACTGGTAATATAACAAATCAAAAAGGAGAAGCAGATATTTCTCAATTTAATAAAGAAGATTCAATTAGCTTTCAATTGGTGGGATACTACCCTCAAACATTAACCATTAAGCAAATTGAAGAACAAAATTTTAAAGTATATCTTACTGAAAAAAGTTATGATTTAAACGAAATTGTTGTTTCTGCCAGCAAATTTGAAGAAAAAAGAAAAGATGTACCTCAACAAATTCAGGTTATAAGTTCAAAAGATATTGAATTTTTGAGCCAACAAACAACACCTGACTTATTGCAACAAAGCGGAAATGTATTAGTACAAAAAAGTCAAGCAGGTGGTGGAAGTCCCATAATTAGAGGCTTTGAAGCCAACAAAGTTTTATTGGTAGTTGACGGAGTTCGAATGAACAATGCAATATATCGAGGCGGACACCTTCAAAATTCTATGACCATAGATAACAACATGCTGGATAATTTAGAAATTGTATTTGGCCCCGGTTCTGTAATTTATGGAAGTGATGCATTGGGAGGGGTAATGCATTTTCATACAAAAAAACCAATACTATCAGAAACCAATAAAGTTTTTTTTCAAGGCAATGCATTTACTCGTTATTCCACAGCTAACCAAGAAAAATCAGGCCATATCGACTTTAACATTGGCTTAAATAAAATTGCATTTTTAACAAGCATTACCTATTCCGATTTTGGTGATGTTATGCAAGGAAATATAAGAAACGATTTCTATGGAAATTGGGGACAAAGAAGACATGAAATAATACGAATCGACAACAAAGATTCAATGGTCTTAACTAACAATATTAATTTACAAACTCAGAGCGCATACAAACAGTATGATGTAATGCAAAAAATTTTGTATAAACAAAGTGATAAAATTTCACATACACTTAACCTGCAATATTCTACCACTTCAAACCTACCGCGATATGACCGATTAAATACCTATTCAGGTGGATTTTTAAGAGATGCCGAATGGTATTACGGCCCACAAGAACGACTTTTTGCAGCCTATCATCTTGACTTAAATGCAGAAAATGGAATTTATTCAAAAGCTCGCATTACTTTAGCATTTCAAGATATTGAAGAATCGAGAAATACGCGTAGAAGAGGAAGTAACTGGAAACGAAGCCAAATAGAAGATGTTAAAGTTTACACCTTAAATGCCGATTTTGAGAAAAAATTAAACAAACATGAAATTCGTTATGGTATTGAAGGGATGTATAATCAAATTACATCTAAAGCAAGCGAATTAAATATTGTTACAAACGATACACGCCCGGCAGCAACCAGATATCCAAACGGTGGTTCGGACTATACAACTATGGCAGCTTATTTTACACATTCATGGGAAATAAGTCCAAAACTGATTTTTTCTCAAGGTGTAAGATATAATGTTGTAACATTAAATGCAAAATTTACGGATACTACATTTTACAAAATTGCACCACTTGATTATTCGCAAAATACAAATTCTATAAATGGAAATATAGGATTGGTTTATATGCCCGGTGCCGACTGGCGTTTTTCAATTTTAGGTTCATCAGGTTTTAGAAATCCCAATGTAGATGATTTAGGAAAAGTTTTTGATACACAACCGGGACTTGTAATTGTACCAAACCCGGGTATTAAACCCGAATATACTTACAATGCTGATTTAGGAATTTCTAAAACCATAAATAAACAAGTAACTCTGCATGGAACTGCATTTTATACAATTATTCAAGATTTAATTGCAACTGATAAATTCACTTATAATAATCAAGATAGCATTTTATACCAAGGTGTAATGAGCCAAGTAGTTGCAAATCAAAATAAAGATAATGCCTATATCTATGGCTTTAATACAGGATTAAATGCAGATATTACGGAATCCTTTTCAATTTTTAGCAGTGTAAACTATACCTATGGTAGAATTAAAACAGATACTACCGACTATCCATTAGACCACATTCCTCCAGTATTTGGTAAAACAAGCTTTATTTTAAAACTTAAAAAATTTAAAGGTGAGTTTTTTATGCTCTACAATGGCTGGAAAAGAAAAAAAGATTACAACATGTTTGGTGAAGATAATTTTGGCTACGCAACAGCATGGGGTAATCCGGCATGGATTACTTTAAATTTGCGTACCTCTTATCAATTCAACAATTATTTTCAAATGCAATTAGCACTAGAAAATATTTTAGATCAAAACTACAGAGTTTTTGCTTCCGGAATATCAGCTCCCGGTAGAAACTTTGTTATAACCTTAAGATCAAAATTTTAATTTCTTATTAAGACTATTTAAGTTAAATTTACATTGTAAATAAAAACTTTTACCCATGAAACAAACTATCTTTTTCCTGATTACCTTAATTTATTTGGGTATTGCACCATATACATACGCGCAGCATTTTAATTGTGCATCGCATGAGTATGAGCAAAAATTATTTGAAATCGATCCCAATGCTTTAATTAGAAACCAGGAATTTATGCGTTGGCGCGATTCATTAATGATTATTGCCAAACAACAAAAATCAAACTACCCCAAATTAACCATTCCAATTGTATTTCATGTAATACATGAATATGGCACAGAAAATATTTCTGATGCTCAAATTTTAGATGCTTTAAACATATTAAATCGCGATTTCCAAAAGCAAAACAGTGATACAAGCTCAGTAGTATTGGCATTTAAAAATATTATAGGTAATGCCAATATAGAATTTAAACTCCCAACAAAAGACCCGCTTGGAAATTGTACAAACGGAATTGTTCGTTATCCAAGTTTTAAAACCAACAATGCTGATGACCAATCTAAAATTGTAGCATGGCCAAGAGATAAATATTTGAATATTTGGATTGTAAAAACTATTGGTTCACAAGGGGTAGCCGGATATGCTTACAAACCGGCTTCTGCCTCATCACCGTTTTTTGCATTAGTAGATGGTGTAATTATTTTACATGATTATGTAGGTTCTATTGGAACAGGAAGTCCCGGACGTTCCAGAGCACTTACCCATGAAGTAGGACACTCATTATCATTAGATCATCCATGGGGGGCTACTAATAATCCGGGTGTTGCATGTGGTGATGATGGCATTAATGATACTCCCATAACAAGAGGATGGACAACTTGTAATTTAAGCGGTTCAATTTGCAATCCGCCCATCATAGAAAATGTACAAAATTTTATGGAGTATGCTTATTGCTCCAGAATGTTTACTGAAGATCAAGTTTATGCCATGCGAGTAGCATTACAAAATCCGGCATCTGATCGTGATAAATTATGGCAAACTTCCAATTTAAGCTTAACAGGAGTGGATGTTACATCACCTCCTATTTGTACACCGGTAGCAGATTTTTCAGCTAATAGAAGATTTGTGTGTGTGGGCGATAACATTACTTTTACCGATAGAAGCTGGAGAGGTACTCCAAGTTCATATTATTGGGAATTTGATGATGGAAATCCATCAAATGCTACTACAGCAACTGCAAACGTTACATTTAATACCCCGGGCTGGAAATCTATTAAATTAACTGTTCAAAACGCAGCCGGTTCAGATATTAGTGTTAAAACTCAATACATTTATGTAAGAGAAAATTCTGCTGCCGGATTAAATAATTTTTGGGAAAGTTTTGAAGATGCAAACAGTAATTATGATTGGTGGTTATTTGATAGCCCTATAACCGATGAATCAAAATTTGAAATTGTATCAAATGTCGGTTATACAGGAAACAGAAGTATAAGAATTAATTCTTTTGACCCTCCTCAAACCATTCCTCCATTTACTCCTAATAAGAAAAACGAAAGAGATTATTTTTATACTCCACCTGTAAACTTAACTACAGCAAGCGGAAATAGAATTGCATTTCGTTATTCATGTGCAACACAAGCAACTCAAGTTGCTAATATGAATGATGTTTTAAACATTCATGCAAGTAAAGATTGCGGTAAAACTTGGATTAACATCGGGAAAATTGAAAAAGTAGATTTAATAACCGGTGGACAATCTAGTACATTTTATGTTCCAAATAATGCTTCACAATGGAGATTAAGAAGTTTTAATATACCTGCAGCAGCTATTAGCAACAATACTATTTTCCGTTTTGAATATATTAATGGTGGTCAATCTAATAATTTATACATCGATGATATTCATGTTGCAGTGGCTGCAAGCATTGATGAAACTTATGCTGCAGAAATGATTCATGTATATCCAAACCCTGCAAGTAATTATTCTAACGTTACTGTTGAAGCAGAAAATTTAACCATTCAAACTATAAAAATTGTTGATTTAACAGGCAAAGAAGTTATGATGTTAGACGCTGTTAATGCACCTAAAACCATTATTGAAACAAATAACTTTAATAATGGAATGTACATAGTATTTATACAAACCGACAATGGAATTGTAAAGAAAAAGCTAGTAATACAATAATTAATTATTAACTTTTTTAATCTAAACCAAACCCCGAGTGAAACACTCGGGGTTTGGTTTTATTTGTATCGAGAAGAAGCATTACCTTAAAGAGTTAAAATTTATTGGTCATTGCCAACAGCCAAAGGTAAAAGCAAGCTCTTAAATTTAATATAGATTAGGATGATCTTTTCACTTACTTGTAATGAGGGTTATTTTTAATCGCTTCATAGCTATCCGCCATAGGCGAAGAAGCAATATCACTGATTCAATGGAAACAAATCAACAGATTAATTGCTACCATTCGTAATAACCGTTTCTTATAAATATTATCAAATAGGTTTATATGCAAAGCGGGCTGCCCTAAAGGGCAGCCCGCATCAAATTTATGTTAACACTTAAAAACTAATTTTTCAATTTTTCATTTACTTGTTTGTATTTATCGGTTTGGCCGGTACGCGCATACAATTGTTTTAACGATAAAAGGGTGTTCTTATCGTTGGGTTGAATTTCCAATGCTTTTTCTAGGTATGGTAAGGCTATGTTAAATTTTTCATCGGCTTTTTTAATTTCGGCAGCATATTTAGCATTGTCGGCAATGGTTTGTGCTGCATCATTTATTTTTACTCCTTGATTAAAATATAAAGCTCCAAGGTTGTAAATCGCATCAAAATAATCAGGTTTAATTTCTATGGCTTTTTTATATGCTTGCTCTGCTTTAGCTATGTAATCTTTATATTCTGCATCACTTGGTTGCTTTTTATCTTTTTCGGGATTTGCTAAATTGTCGTAAACCGTTCCTAATGCAAAATGTAAGGTATGGTTGTTAGGGTCTTTACTAACCGCCAAATTCAAATTATCTAATGCTTCATTTAATTTTCCTGCAGATAAATAGTGATTTAATTCTTCTAAAATTAAGTTTTTATCATCCGGATAAGCTTTTCGCCCAGCTTGCAGTACTTTCAAACTTTTATCTTTATCTCCTTTTTCTTTGTAAAGTTGTGATAAAGCCAAATAAATTCTCGGGCCATCGCCATCTCCTTGGTATTTCATTTGAGTAAGCCCCTCATATAATTGAATGGCTTTATCTTTATTACCGGCTTTTTCGGCAGCCATGGCGGTATAATACATACTCATGGTATCTACTTTTCCGGTTAAGGCAGCTACACCAACAGCAGCTTCAAACGACTCCATGGCTTTTTGATAGTCTTTAGATTTTGTAAAATAATCTACTCCTTGATTTAAAAAACTATTGGCCATGTACGGAAACTTTTGACCAATAATGTCGGCTGTCCACATTTGGTCAACATACTTGGTACTTTTATCGTTTAAAGCCGTAAAAAATTTCATTACATCTGCAGGATTTTTTTCTAAATCGAGCTTTTGTAATTCAGGATCTTTAAAATTTAATACTAAGGCTTTCATGTACGATTTTAAAGCGGTTTCATTTGCACTGGCTTTTTGATTTGCAAATTCTGGGGCTTTTGAGTTAGCAATGGCAAAATATACATTTCCTCTATAGTACCAGGTTTTAGCTTCGTTCATCGATTTTTCGTGAGCTATTGCTTCATCAATATTTTTTTGGGCATCTAATAAATCCTGAACTTTTTTGTTTTGATCGTAGTAACGTAAATAATTATAAGCACTCACCACTTTAGCAGGCTGTGCATAAATTGAAACCATCGAAATAAAGGCTGTAATTGCTAAAATTAGTTTCTTCATTTTTAATTAGTTTAGTTTGTTATAAAATTAATTTTCAGATTCATTTAATTCATCGGCTTTATTGTCATCTTCAAAATCGGTGCCATTATCAACAGGGCCTTCTAAAATTTCTCCATCAGGTTTTACTACTTCTTCCTCTTCGTCTTTAGGTACAACTGTAACTGCTGCAATGCTATCATTATTTTTCAAATTAATTAAACGAACTCCTTGTGTATTGCGTCCCATAACGCGAATATCTTTAATTGCCATACGTAATACAATACCCGATTTGTTAATTATCATTAAATCGTCATCATCGGTAACGTTTTTTATGGCAATTAATTCACCGGTTTTTTCAGTAATATTTATTGTTTTAACGCCTTTTGCTCCTCTGTTGGTAACTCTATATTCTTCCACTTCAGAACGTTTTCCGTAGCCGTTTTCTGACACTACTAAAATAGTTTGCGATGGGTCATTAACCGTAACCATGCCAATTACTTCATCTTTATCGCTTGATAAAGTAATACCTTTTACTCCAGTTGCAGTTCTACCCATAGGACGAACATTTGATTCGTTAAAGCGAACTAATTTTCCTGATTTTGAAGCAAGCATTATTTCGTCATTTCCACCGGTTAATTTTACTTCCAATAACATATCTCCTTCACGTACATTTATGGCATTTATACCGTTTTGACGAGGACGGGAGTATGCTTCAAGCGTTGTTTTTTTAATAGTACCTTTTTGGGTACACATAATAATGTAATTATTATTTACGTATTCCTCATCATTCAAATCTTTTACATTGATATAGGCTTTTATCTTGTCATCTTGAGCAATATTGATTAAATTTTGAATTGGACGTCCTTTTGAAGTTTTATTGCCC
Organism: Bacteroidia bacterium; assembly: GCA_046299555.1. Classification (GTDB taxonomy): domain Bacteria; phylum Bacteroidota; class Bacteroidia; order JACCXN01; family JACCXN01; genus CALKJP01. The sequence goes on along the minus strand of JBKBHS010000001.1, from coordinate 1,433,138 downwards.
TCCGGTATTTCAAAAACACGCAACCAATAACATTTGCCCTGTTCTGTGAAGAATAACATATAATTATGTGCGCTTGCTACGAATATATGTTCCAAAAAGTCTTCATCGCGTGTAGCGCTTCCTCTGCTACCGCTGCCACCTCTTTTTTGTACTTTATATTCGTCTAACGAAGTGCGTTTTATATATCCCATGTGCGAAATGGTAACTACTACCATTTCGTCTGCAATCATATCTTCAATTTTTAAATCATCAGCAGAATAAACTATTTCGCTTCTACGCTCATCGCCATATTTTTCTTTAAGTTCAAGTAATTCGCCTTTAATTATGTTCATTCTTAAATTTTCATCGGCAAGTACATTTCGCAAGTATTCAATTTGTTTCATTAATTCTGTATGTTCTTGCTTAATGCCTTCGCGTTCAAGACCGGTTAATTTTTGTAATCGTAAATCAAGTATGGCTTTAGCTTGTATTTCTGTTAATCCGAAATTTGCCATTAAACCATTTTTAGCTTCTTCAGGAGTTTCGGAATTTCTAATTAAAGTAATTACGGCATCAAGATGGTCTAAGGCAATGAGTAATCCTTCTAAAATGTGCGCTCTTTTTTCGGCTTGTTCTAATTCATATTTTGTTCTTCGAATAACAACTTCATGTCTATGTTCAACAAAATGTTGAATTAATTCTTTTAAGTTTAAGGTCATGGGGCGGCCATTCACCAAAGCAATATTATTTACCCCAAATGACGTTTGTAAAGCAGAATGCTTGTATAAATTATTTAATACAACATTGGTTATGGCATCGCGTTTTAGTTCAAAAACAATACGCATTCCCTCACGATCTGATTCATCGCGTATATCGGCAATACCTTCTATTTTCTTTTCTTCTACTAATTCGGCAATTCGCTTAATTAATTCGGCTTTATTTATTTGATAAGGAATTTCGGTAACAATAATGGCTTCTCGTCCATTTCCAATTTCTTCAACGGTTGATCGTGCACGCATTACAACTCTACCCCTACCTGTTAAGTATGCATCTCTAACACCTTCGTATCCATATATGTAACCTCCTGTAGGGAAATCAGGGGCTTTAATATATTTCATCAATTCTTCAATTGTAATATTGCGATTATCAATATATGCAACTATACCATCAACCACTTCCGACAAATTATGTGGTGGCATATTAGTTGCCATTCCCACAGCAATTCCTGCCGAACCGTTTATTAATAAATTAGGTAAATTGGCTGGTAAAACAGTAGGTTCTTCTAAGGAATCATCAAAATTTAAACGAAAATCAACGGTATTTTTGTCAATATCCAACAGCATTTCTTCTGCAATCTTTTTTAATCGAGCTTCGGTATAACGCATAGCTGCCGGACTGTCACCATCAATTGAACCAAAGTTACCTTGCCCATCTACTAAAGGATAACGAAGCGACCAAGGCTGTGCCATACGCACCATGGTATCGTAAACCGATGAATCACCATGCGGATGATATTTACCCAATACTTCACCAACAATTCTGGCCGATTTTTTATAAGGACGATTTGACAATACTCCTAACTCATACATTCCATACAATACTCTACGATGTACCGGTTTTAAACCATCTCTTACATCAGGTAAAGCACGAGATACAATTACCGACATCGAATAATCGATGTAGGCGGTTTTCATTTCGTCTTCAATATTAATTTTAATTATTTTTTCACCTTCTGCCATTTTATCTGAATCTTAAAAATTTTACAATTATTTACTATTATAAGAGCTCGAAAATACATATTCCTTAAAGATTAGCACTGTTGAAAAACAGCTTACTTATTAACAAAATTTAGTTAAAAAAATAAGCTATTGGCACAACACTTGACAAATAATCGCTATTACTTTTGGAATACTTGAATTTTAAGTATTTTTAAAGCGAAAATTTATTCACCAACAAAAATATTAACATGGAAGCAAAATTTTCCCCCAGAGTTAAAGATGTAATTAATTTCAGTAGAGAAGAAGCTTTGCGCCTTGGGCACGATTATATAGGTACAGAACATCTTTTATTAGGCTTAATAAGAGAAGGAGAAGGTGTAGCAATTAAAATATTAAAAAATTTAGGAGTTGATTTAATGGAATTAAGAAAATTGGTAGAACAATCCATAAAAGTTACGGCCAAAAAACTTCCTCCTAACAGCACTATTCCGCTTGTTAAACAAGCTGAAAAAGCTTTAAAAATTACCTATTTAGAAGCTAAAGTTTTTCAAAGCCCTATAATAGGAACAGAACATTTATTACTTTCCATATTAAAAGATGAAGACAATATAGCAACTCAATCACTCATGAAATTTAATATAGATTACGATACTGTTAGAGAAGAACTTGAAGGAATGCGAAAAAATTATCAAGAGCCAAGAGCCGATATGTCTAATCCTTCAGACGATGATGATGCCGATGAAGGTTCATCATTTATGGGTTCTACTCCTAAAAAAGCTGTTGACAGTAAATCTAAAACGCCTGTACTCGATAATTTTGGCAGAGATTTAACCAAAATGGCAGAAGAAGGAAAACTCGACCCCATTGTTGGACGAGAAAAAGAAATTGAAAGAGTTTCTCAAATATTAAGCCGTAGAAAGAAAAATAACCCCATATTAATTGGAGAACCCGGTGTTGGAAAATCAGCTATTGCCGAAGGTTTAGCCTTACGAATAGTTCAAAAGAAAGTTTCGCGCGTTTTATTTGGTAAACGTGTTGTATCATTAGATTTAGCTTCGCTTGTTGCCGGAACTAAATATCGCGGCCAATTTGAAGAACGCATGAAGGCCGTTATGAACGAATTGGAAAAATCGCCTGATGTAATTTTATTTATTGACGAAATTCACACTATAATTGGAGCAGGTGGAGCAAGTGGTTCATTAGACGCATCAAACATGTTTAAACCGGCATTAGCCCGTGGCGAAATTCAATGCATTGGTGCTACAACCTTAGATGAATATCGCCAATACATTGAAAAAGACGGTGCATTAGAAAGACGCTTCCAAAAAGTAATGGTTGAACCAACAACCGTAGAAGAAACCATTCAAATTTTAAATAACATTAAAAGCAAATACGAAGAACATCACAACGTAACCTATTCACCCGAAGCTATTGAAGCATGTGTTAAATTAACAGAACGCTATATTACCGACAGACATTTGCCGGATAAAGCCATAGATGCATTAGATGAAGTTGGTGCACGTGTACATATTACCAACATTAATGTTCCGCAAAATATATTAGACATTGAAAAGAAAATTGAAGACATTAAGGAAGAAAAAAATCGTGTAGTGCGCAGTCAGAAGTATGAAGAAGCTGCTAAATTACGCGATACAGAAAGACAACTATTAGAACAATTGGAAGCTGCCAAAAAAGCATGGGAAGAAGAAACCAAAAGCAATAGAATATTAGTTACTGAAGAACATGTTGCTGATGTTGTAGCCATGATGACGGGCATACCGGTGCAACGCGTAGCACAAGCCGAAAGTGCTAAATTGGCTAAAATGGCAGAACAACTTAAAGGGAAAGTTATTGGCCAAGACGAAGCTGTAGAAAAAGTTGTAAAAGCCATTCAAAGAAACCGTGCCGGATTGAAAGACCCGAACAAACCAATTGGTTCATTTATTTTCTTAGGGCCAACAGGTGTTGGAAAAACACAATTAGCAAAAGAGTTGGCAAAATTTTTATTTGATAATGAAGATGCCTTGATAAGAATTGACATGAGCGAATACATGGAAAAATTTGCCGTGTCTCGCTTAGTTGGAGCACCTCCCGGATATGTTGGATATGAAGAAGGCGGACAATTAACCGAAAAAGTTAGAAGACGCCCTTATTCCGTTGTTTTATTAGATGAAATTGAAAAAGCTCACCCTGACGTTTTCAATTTATTATTACAAGCATTGGATGATGGGCAAATGACCGATAGCTTAGGTAGAAAAATAGATTTTAAAAATACTATTATAATAATGACTTCCAATATTGGAGCACGCCAGCTAAAAGATTTTGGACAGGGAGTTGGATTTACAACCAGCGCAAAAGCTCAACAAGCAGATACACATGCCAAAGGTGTAATTGAAAACGCGCTAAAAAAAGCATTTGCTCCCGAATTCCTAAATCGTATAGATGATATTATCATGTTTAATCATTTAAAACGTGAAGACATACATAAAATCATCGATATTGAACTTGGTAAATTATTCTCAAGAATTAACACCATCGGTTATGAAGTTAAGATAACTGATGAAGCAAAAGATTTTATATTAAGCAAAGGCTTTGACGAAAATTTTGGAGCACGCCACTTAAAACGTGCCATTCAAAAAAACATTGAAGACCCCTTAGCTGAACAAATTATTCATGCTCAACTACAAGAAGGAGATGTGATATTAATTGATTTAGATAAAGAAAAACAAGAAATATCCATTAAACCACAAAAGCAAAGTGGAAAGAAAAAAAAGAAAACTGAAGAAGAATAAAATTAGCCTAATTTAACACACTCCAAAATCCCCTCTTAAGAGGGGATTTTTTTTGATTAACCTTTACTTGTTTAAAACAATTTATCTTACATATAAATTCTAGAATATAGCTTTCATACTTTTATTAATAAAATTAAATGTATGCAAACAAACAACACACATAATTTTTCGCTTTATACACTTATCTCTGTATTCTTCTTCTGGGGATTTGTTGCTGCTTCCAACACCATATTAATTCCTTTATTCAAAAAAAATTTTGAGTTAAGTCAAATGCAAAGCCAATTGGTAGATTTTGCATTTTATGCTGCATATTTTATTGGCTCACTAATTTATTTTATTACCTCTATTGCAAGCGGTGACCCTCTAAATAAAATAGGATATAAAAAAGGCTTAATAACTGGATTAATTATTTCTGCTATTGGTGCATTTGGTTTTATACCTGCTGCAAGTTTTCACTCATTTGAACTGATGTTGCTTTCTCTTTTTGTAGTAGGATTAGGTTTTGCCTTACAGCAAATAGTGGCCAATCCATATGTTATTGCATTAGGCGCTCCTGAAACCGGGGCGCATCGAGTAAGTCTTGCAGGCGGAATTAATTCATTCGGCACAACTATTGGTCCGCTTTTAGTAAGCTACGCCATATTTGGAAACATTGATGGAGCAAGCGATACAGCACAAATTGAAGCCGTAAAAACTCCTTATTTTATATTAGCCATTGCATTTTTAGTATTTGCCGGAATACTAGGTATTTCAAAGCTTCCGGCAATAACCAATAACGAAAATATAGAAAAAAATATGGGGGCACTAAAATACCCTCAGCTCGTTTTAGGTATGATTGCCATATTTGTATATGTAGGTGTAGAAGTTACCATTCAAAGTAATTTACCGGAGTTGATGAAACAAGATTACATATTAGGTTTACAACCGGAACAAACAGTACATTTTATTTCTTTATACTGGGGAGGATTAATGATTGGAAGATGGGCAGGTGCCATAACCGTTTTTAATTTTAAAGGTGGTTTGAAAAATGCTATGATGGTAATTCTTCCTTTGCTTGCATATGCTGTTTTAACATTGGTAAATTATATAAAAGGAAGTCCTATTGATGCATTTATAGACTACTTGCCACTGGTAATTTTATTAATTGTTGGATTCTTTTTAGGCAAAGAAAAACCGGCACGCACACTTATGTTATTTAGCATAATGGCTGTAATTATGATGACAATTGGGCTATTTACAAGCGGTGAAACAGCATTATATTGTTTTTTAAGTGGTGGATTATTTTGTTCAATTATGTGGCCATGTATTTTCTCTTTATCTATTGCCGGATTGGGAAAATATACCAACCAAGGTTCTGCATTATTAATTATGATGATTTTAGGCGGAGCCATTATTCCGCCATTGCAAGGTTTTATAGCGGACAAGTTAAATATTCATATTTCCTATATTGTTCCTTTAATCGGATTTATTTATTTGGCTTACTATGGTTGGAGCGTTAGAGGTATACTTAAAAAACAAGGAATTGATTATGATTCACAAACATCCACCCACTAATGGAATTGTTGTATAAAATATTACTTTATATACACATCATAACCGGTGGTTTAGCCCTTATAGGCGGAAGCATTGCTATGCTTTCCAAAAAAGGAAAAAGTACACATCGTACATCAGGAAAAGTGTTTTTTTACAGTATGCTTTTGGTTTGCTTTTCTGCCATTAGCATATCTATTTTAAAAAACATTCCATTCCTTTTAATGATTGGAATTTTTGCTTTATTTCAAAATTATTTTGGATTTAGAGCCATCATAAACAAATCACTTAATTATAAAAATATCGATAAAGCTATGCTTTTGATAGCTTGTATTAATAGCATATTTATGCTAATATCTTTTATGCCGGTTTTAATGGTTTTTGGTGGAATATCCGTTATGTTATGTATCGGACAAATTAAACTCTATGTTGCAACATTAAAAAAACAAGAAGTATCGAAAAAACTTTGGCTAAGGCAACATATTGGTATGATGATGGGCGCATATATAGCTACACTTACTGCATTTTTAGTAGTTAATGTAAAGAGCTTTCAGCCGGGATGGCTCATTTGGTTAGCACCTACTATTTTGCTTGTTCCTTTAATGATGTTTTGGACAAAAAAATATACCGGTAATTCATTTAAATGATGTTAAATAAAATATTCATCCAATTTTTTAAACTAAAGCTTTTATAATTTTACCACAAAATTTAAACATGCTTAAATTTAAACTTAGCACTGCCATTGGGCGATTTCGTTTAATTGCTTTTATCGAAGGCTTATCATATATCCTTCTACTATTTATTGCTATGCCATTAAAATATAGCTTTAATATTCCAGAAGCTGTTAAATTTACCGGTTGGATACATGGTTTATTTTTTGTACTTTATCAACTTGCATTAATTCAAAATGCAATTCCATTAAAATGGAATTTTTTAAAAATAGTTGGAGCCTTTATCGCTTCTCTCCTACCCTTTGGAACATTTGTGCTGGATGCTAAACTTTTAAAACCCGAAGAAGAAAAGCATGAAAGTTAATGTTATAAAAAAAGCACAACTATCAGGTCATTCCGGCTCGGTATATGCATTAAGTAAAGGGCGAAAAGAAAATTTATTTTTTAGCGGAAGCAGTGATTGTTTTATAGCTGAATGGGATTTTAATAAAAGTGAATCGCAACCATTTTCAATTAAAACAGATGCTCCTATCTATAGTTTACAATACATTCCTGAAAAAGATATTTTATTAGCAGGAAATGGAAATGGAGGTATTCATATCATCAGTATTAAAGAAAAAAAAGAACTGAAATTAATACAAAATCATAGTGCTCCTGTTTTTGATATTATTTACGATTTAAACTTAAATTGTTTTATTACTGCGGGCAGCGATGGTTTAATTTCGATAAACTCACTTGATGATTTTACTTGCAAAAAAATAATTCATGTCAGTAATTTTAAAGTAAGAAACATTGCTTTATCACCCGATAAAAAAACAATGGCAGCAGCTGTTGGCGATTGTACCATAAGATTATATGAAACAGAAAACTTTAAAGAAACTCGAAAAATTTATGCACACAACATGTCGGTTAATTGCGTGTGCTTTCATCCCCAAAACAAGTATTTATTGAGCGGAGGAAAAGATGCTTTTTTAAACATTTGGGATACTGAAAATTTTGGTTTAACTAAATCACTACCTGCACATAATTTTGCATTATATGGCATTAGCTTTCATCCAACAGAAAATATTTTTGCAACAGCCAGCAGAGATAAAAGCATAAAAATTTGGGATGCAGAAAAAATTGAAGTATTAGCCAAACTAGATACTAAAAACTATGGAGGACATGTAAATTCTGTAAATAGAATATTTTGGTCGAATTACCATAACTATCTTGTTTCAACAGGAGATGATAAAACAATTATTATTTGGGAAATAAATATTTCATAACTTCACATTTTTATTTTTTTAATCATGAAGAAAAAATTTCTTTTGTGTTCCATCATTACTTTGATAGTAATTACTTCGTGTAACACTAAACAATTAAATGAAGCAGTTGCCTTTAATGATACACTCATAAAAAGTTTCGACCCTGTTATTGATAGAATGATTGAATTTGAAATGGCTATTTACGATGAAGAAGCGCCATTAGAAGAAATGTACAACGAGATGAAAACTTTTTCAGATTCAAGTTTAAATGCATTAGAAAAATTACCGGCATATTTAGATGGAGATTCGTTAAAACAAAAAGCCATTGAGGTACATAAATTTTATAATAGAATTATTACCGAAGACTATCAAAAAATATTATTATTAATTACTTCTTCTGATACACTTAGCGTAGAAGCTGAAGCTTTTATAGATTTTTTATTAAGAGAATCTTATAAAGAAGAAGGAGATGTAATGGAGGCTTTTGAAAGAGAACAAAAGAATTTTGCAAGAAGACATAACTTTAAAATTGACAATTCTGTTCCTACAAAACAGCAGCCTTTTTTGAAGTAGATTTTTTCCAGCAATCTACCATATGGTCGTCTACCATTCCTACGGCCTGCATAAAGGCATAGCAAATAGTTGAACCTCTGAATTTTAAACCTCTTTTACCCATGTCTTTGCTCATGGCATCAGAAATTTCTGTTTTTGCTGGTAAATCTTTAATTGATTTTGGATAATTGATTATTGGTGTATCACTTACAAAAGACCAAACATAATTACTAAAAGAACCAAACTCATTCTGAATTTCCATAAAGCGAGATGCATTATTAATAGCTGCTTCAATTTTTAAACGATTACGTATTATACCTTCGTTTTGCATTAATTCAGCTACCTTATCCTGATTGAATTTAGCTACTTTCTTTACATCAAAATTAGCAAATGCTTTTCTGAAATTTTCGCGCTTCTTTAGCACTGTAAGCCAGCTTAAGCCAGCCTGAAAAGATTCTAAAATTAAAAATTCAAATAATATTTTATCGTCATAAACAGGAACGCCCCATTCTTCATCGTGATATTTTTCATACAACTCATTACCGATGCACCAGGAGCATCTTGCTTTTTGTTTCGACATAAAATTTATTCAACAATAACTTTATGAGTAGAAATAGTATTCTCTTGAACTACTTTAATTAAATAAATTCCTTTTTGATCCAATAAAAGCTTTTCCGATGAATGCATAGATGATTGTAGCAATAACTTACCCTGTAAATAATACACTTCAATTTTTGCAGAATTTTTTATACCCTCCAATTGTATCCAACCATTGGAAGAAGGATTTGGATAAACAGAAACATGTTTTGTTTCTGCAATTTCTTTAACACTGGCAGGAGCCGGTGAAGGATGCTGAAACTGACGGAAAAACTTCCAGAATTCTTTAGCTCCATCTGCATCATTAGCCGGTTGATAATACCAGGTATGAGGACCATTATTAATTCTCCATAATTCAACCTTAACCGTTCCGGGACAATTAGAATATTCAATTTTATCAATCGTATATCCATCCATTGCATTATTAGGAATGGCAGTAATGACAGAATCTACAGGAGTACAATTATTTTTTGACAACCAATAATGCATGGTAGCAGGTACTAACTCTAATGTAGGTAACTGCCCACTATTATAAGGCACTGTTGCATCGGCTGTACCATGCCAATGTATAACAGGCATAGGAAATGCAGGAGTACAATTAGTTAAATCATCGGTAGAAATAGTCCCCGTCATAGATGCAATAGCAGCAATTCTGTTGCTCAATCTGCATCCAAGGCGATGTGCCATAATACCTCCCATAGATAAACCTGCAACATAAACTTTTGATAAATCAATGTTATAACGATAATATAATGTATCGATTAAAACATTTATTAGTTGTACATCATTAGCATTTGATTGTAAAGCCGTACCATTTGCCCATGCCTGTTGGTTGTAAGCATTTAGTTTCCCTTCAGGATAGACCATAATAATTCGGGCAGTATCTGCAATTTGATTAAATCCGGTTAACATCATTTGACTGGCATTGCCACCTAAGCCATGTAAAGCAAAAATTACAGGCAAACTCTCTGTTTGTTGATTAAATCCTGTAGGACGATATACATAATAAGTTCTTACATCAGAACCAATAGTAATAGTATGCGTAGTTGTTTGGGCAAAAACAATATATTGAATTAATAAAAAAGAAAAGAAAAATAGTAAACGGTTTATCATAGTGTGCTGGTGTTGATTTATTGTTCTAAAAATACAATAAAATAGTATTAAAAACCAAAAAATGCCTAATAAAAAACAAAACAAAAAACGTTACATTAGCATTCCCATAATGGAGCAACTAAATCAAATAAAAGATAAGTTATTGGTATTTATAAATGCTATGCTGGCGCAATTTTTAAAATGGCGCATAAAGCATATCAGTAACAAAAACTTTTTGGTTATTTCCAGTATTTTAGTTGGTCTGGTTGCCGGGCTAGCAGCAGTTTTTTTAAAAGTTTTTGTTCATTACATACAAGTAACCCTACAGGAAAGTGAAAGTGCCCAAAATCGTAATCTTTTATTTTTCTTTTTCCCACTAATAGGCATATTACTTACGGTTTTATATGTTCAAATTTTCAGAAATGGAAAACTGGGAAGGGGTATTAGTAATATATTACTTTCTATATCAAAAAAACAATCGCAGGTAGCACCTGATAAAATGTATTCTCATGTAATTAGTAGTGGTATTACTGTTGGATTTGGAGGTTCTGCAGGACTGGAAGCACCTATTGTTGTTACGGGTTCTGCCATTGGTTCAAATATTGCCAGAATATTAAAATTAAAAACTAACGAAAGAACATTATTATTAGCAAGTGGCGCAGCAGCCGGAATATCTGCCGTATTTAACAGCCCTATTGCAGGAGTAATTTTTGCAATGGAAGTTTTATTGGCTGAATTTACCATTCCTGCCTTTATTCCTTTGCTTATTGCCTCAGCAACAGCAGCAGTAGTTTCAAATGTATTGTATAGCGAAAAACTATTTTTCCTTATTACCAGAGGATGGAATGTAGAAGCGCTCCCATTTTACGTTATGCTTGGTTTGGTAACAGGAATGCTATCAGTTTATCTAACCAGAACAACTTTAAAAGTTGAAGGCTTATTAAACAAATGGAATGAACCATACAAAAAAGCTATAACAGGAGGTGTTATTTTAGGAATAATGATTTTCTTTTTCCCTCCTTTATATGGCGAAGGTTACATTACCATTAAACAATTATTGGATGGTGATTATGAAAAAGTATTAGCTAATAGTTTTATTTATGATTATGTAGGACATGATTGGGCTATATTAGGATTTGTTGGTGTTATTATATTAATAAAAATTATTGCTACCTCCATTACGATAGGCTCCGGAGGTAATGGAGGAATATTTGCACCATCGCTCTTTACAGGTGCATTAACCGGATTTTTCTTTTCATATGGTGTAAATATAACCGGACTTTCTATCCTTACCATTCCCAATTTTATAGTAGTAGGGATGGCAGGAGTATTAAGCGGAGTGGTGCATGCGCCACTTACAGCTATATTCTTAATTGCTGAAGTTACGGGTGGCTATGCCTTATTTGTTCCATTAATGATTGTTTCTGCCCTCTCCTATTTTATTGCCCGATACTTGGAACCATATACGGTATATACTAAAAAATTGGCTTTAAAAGGCCAACTGCCGGGTGGCAATAAAGATAAAGCCGTTCTAAATCAAATGAAACTAAAAAAACTTATTGAAACAGATTTTACAAGTATCAATAAACAAATGAGTTTAGGAGAATTAGTAGAAATTATTTCTCGTTCTAAACGTAATATTTTTCCCGTTTTAAATGATAATAATGAAATTATTGGAATTATTAATTTAGATAATATTCGAGAAATAATGTTCCAACAAGAAAAATATAATGTTATAAAAGTGGAAAACTTAATGCAACAACCTACGATTATAATTGATATTAATACCGATATGCAAAAAGTGATGGATTATTTTGAAATATATAAAGTCTGGAATTTACCTGTTACTGAAAATGGTAAATACATTGGATTTGTTTCAAAATCTAAAATATTTACAGAATATAGAAATCAATTGATTAAGCAAGCTCAACAATTAGAACAGTTGTAAAAATAAAATGCAACATTACATTCATATAAACTACAAAGCGCGTTATTTTACTTACGGAAATCTAAGCGATACAACAAAAAACATTTGGTTTGTTTGTCATGGATATGGACAGTTGGCAGAATACTTTATCAGGAAATTTTATATTCTAAATCCTGACGAAAATTTTGTAATTGTACCGGAGGGCTTACATCGATTTTATTTAAACGGACATAGCGGGCGTGTTGGAGCATCATGGATGACCAAAGAAGACAGGCTAACAGATATTGAAAATTATATTCAATTTTTAGATAGCGTTTATTTTGAAAATGTTAAAAACACAAAGGCAAAAATTATACTATTAGGTTTTTCTCAAGGTGCTGCAACAGCGAGCAGATGGGCAGCAATGGGTAAATCTAAAATTGATAAATTAATCTTATGGGCCGGAGTTTTTCCTCCTGATTTACCTTTTGAAAATTGTTTAAATAAAATAAATCAACTAAATCCATTGCTGGTAATTGGAAATAAAGATGAATTTATTTCAGCAGAAGAAATGCAAGAAAAAATTAAATGGTTAGATTCAGAAAAAATCAATTATCAATTGCATACATTTGAAGGCAAACACGATATTGATGGAAATGTATTGATAGATATTTATAAAATATTATAGTTTCTGAATTTTATTAATTAAAACTTCTCCTGTGTTAAAGGTTATTTCAATAAAATGTAAACCTTGTTTTAATCCGGATAAATCAATTGAATGATTTACATTTTTAAAACATAAAATATTTTTGCCAATCGTATCAAATATTCTTACGTGTTCAATAGCTTTATGATTATTCAAATTCAAAATATTTAATTCATTAACAACCGGATTAGGATAGATAAGTATGCTTGCTTGATTATTTTCTTCTATCATTAAACTATAATCCATATATAATTGAAAAGTAACAGAGTCATTTTGTACTCCAATACCTTTAGGCCAAACAACTACAATATTATTACCATATTGAAAAAAGAAATTTTGAAAAGTAACATCGTTAGGATTTATAAAAATACTATCATTAGGATTTAATGAAATTTGTGTACTATATATATCTTTTGGAAAATCTAAAGATAATTCTGCCATATAAACAATCATAGTACCATTATATGAATTAAAACCTGTGTTCTTAATTTTAAATGTCATACTAACAGGTGAATTTTCATTTACATAAAATGGTACAGAAATATCTTCTATATGCAAAAACTGAGCATTAGAAACATTAAAAAGTGCTATTACAAAAACACTTATTAAAGCGAATCTATTTAGAATATTTTTAAGATAATTTATAACAGATTTCATATGCATTATAACTTTAAAAGATAACGAAGTAAAAATAGTTTTATTAAATTTAAAAAACGAATTATTTTTACTTATTTCTTACTCATTCAAAATCATTATGGAAATATTTCAGCAAATAATTTTCAATTTAAACAAAGATGAAATTAGGTATTATAAATTATTAAATAATACTTATCAAATAGATTTAAAAAGATTAGACGAGAAACTATTTGATTATACTAAAAAACATATCACAGATTACGATGACGATAAAGCATTTGACTTTATTTATAAGGGAAAAAATAAAAACTCATTTTATCGTTTAAAAAACAGAATTATTTCAAATATTTCTAATAGCTTATTATATCAAAACATTGATAAAGATAGCTTTTTAAAAACAACTAAATATCTTTATTTAAACAAACTTTTTACAAAGAAGAACAATTATGAAGTAGTAAAATATTATTTAAAAAAAGCCGAAAAACTTGCATTAGAAAATGAATACTTCGAATTACTGGAAATTATTTATGCCGAATTCTTAAACTTATCATTAAAAGATTTAAATATTAATCCAAGAGAAATTATTGAAAAGCGAAATAAAAATTCACAAAAAATTAATGAATTAAGAAAGGTTGATGAGGTATTAGCAGTAGTAAATTATGAGTTAAAAACTACACAAAATTACTCCCAAAAAAACATACAATTAATTGAAAAGATAGAAAATTTAATTAATTCATTCAACCTTGATAATAATACAAAATCATCAAAACGATTTAATGTTAAACTATATGAATTAATTAGTAAAAAATTATTGAATGATGAAGATTATAACAATTTAGAAAAGTATTTATTAAAAACGTATCGATATTTTAAAAAAGAAAACTTATTTGATGAAAGTACTCACGAAATTAAATTGCAAATACTTACCTATTTGGGTAATAGTTATTTCAAAAATAAAAAATATAAAAAATCATTAGAAACTGCTGATATACTTCATAAAGAAATGTTGCAGTATAATAAATTACTTTATCAGCAATATTATTTCTTTTATATAAATATACTCGTTATTAATTATTCCGTACTTAATAAAGACGAGGCAATACAACTGCTGGAAAGCTTAAAAAATAATTCTATTTTTAAAAAAGTCGGCTATTATGAATTATTTGTTTATTTAAATTTATCAGTACTTTATTTTGATATAAAAGATTTTAAAAATTCAATTAAGAACATTAGTAAAATTTACTTATTAAGCGGTTATCAATCTATCAACAACGAACTGAAATTAAAAATTAATGTTACAGAATTAATAATTAGATATGAAATTAATGACTTTGATTATATATTATCAAAAATTGAACAACTAAAAAGAGAGTTTAAATCTATTTTGAATGAGTCAGAAAATAATCACGAAAAAGAATTTTTAGCTCTTATAAAAAACCTAATAAAATCTCAAACTAATAATAAAATAAATACTCACATAAGTAATAATATAAAAGGTATTTCAAAAATATTTAAACAAAACAAAGGGATAATAAATTACTATGATTGGATTGTAGACAAATTTGTTTTATAAATATTTGAACGCGTAATTTTTTAAATTATTTAAGTTTCAATTCTGTTCCTATTTAACAAAATTTGAGGTAACAAAACCTTTTATCAGAAAAATGCTACCACTTAATAAATAGTTATAGCCTATTACTAATAATAGGTTCTATTTATTAAATAATGAGCATAATATTGGTTTAAAATACTTCGCCTATGGGAACAATACATTTATACAATAGAGTAAAAAAAATATACATTTTATTTTTATTACTCAACGCATCTTTATTTGTTCAATCTCAAAGTTATTGGGTAAAAACAGGTGGAGGACAGGGAATGGATGAAATATTGGATATGGACAAAGATGCAAATGGCAATTTATATGCCGTTGGATATTTTACCGGAACTTGTGTTTTACAAACCAATCCAAATGTTATATTAAACTCAAATGGTGGGGATGATATATTAATTGTAAAATATTCTGCCAACGGAAATTTAATATGGGCAAAAAAAGCAGGAGGTACTTCAGCAGATAAAGCCTATTCGGTAGCTGTAACTCCCAATGGCGATTGTTATGTAACAGGCTTTTATAATAAAACCGCAAATTTTGATAATACTATAATAAATGCAGTAAATAATTCGCAAGATATATTTATAGCTAAATATAATACAAATGGACAATTACAATGGGTTAAAAGCGGTGGTGGTAACGGTATTGATATTGCAAATGGAATTTCAACAGATGCTAATGGGAACTGTGTAGTTACCGGTCAAATAATAAATTCAGGTAATTTTGCAGGAAATAATTTTACAACACATTTACATCCAATTACCAATCAATTTACTTATGATATTTTTATTGCTCGCTATGACTCAGCCGGTAATTTAATGTGGTTCAAACATGGTTTAGCTCCTTATACTGACAGAGGAATGTCTGTAACTATGGATAGTAATTCTAATGCGTATGTAGTGCTTCAATTTTCTGACACTATAACATTTAATAATGTTTACAATAATAGTATCTACAATGCCATTGGTATTCTAAAACTTGATAGTGCGGGGAATGAAATTTGGTTTAAAAAAATTGGCGGAGGTAACCTGCAAATTGGATATAATATTTCTATTCATAATAATTCAGAATTGTTATTAACCGGTGATTACAAAGGAAATATCATCTTTTTTAATAGCCCAACTAACACTACACTTAATGCAGTAAACACCCATAATGTATTTACTGCAAAATATAATTTAAACGGAAATTTATTATGGGCAAAATCAATTGGGAGCAGTAATAAAATTACCTCAAGAAATGTTGCTACTGATAGTTTTGGAAACGTATATATTATTGGTCATTTTGAATGTAAATTAGACGAGTTTGCCTCTGTTTATGGTCAAGCAACATTTAACAGTGTTGGATATAATGATATCTATACCGTAAAATATTCTCCATCGGGCGATTTTGAATGGGCAAGGCATATTGGAGGTAAAAACCAAGACTTTGGATATGGAATAGTGGTTAATAATATTGATAGACCCATTTTAGCCGGAAGCTTTAGAAGAAATTTAAATATACCTTCTCAAAGTTTTAATTCAAATACCATTAGCCATGCATTACCATTTAATTGTAACGATATGTCGTATAATAAATACATGCAATTTCATACCAATGGTTTATCGGATATTTTTATAGCTGATGCTATAGACTTAACTCGTCTTCCCTATAATTACTATGCCTCTACACTTGCATCGTGTAATCCGTTACCGGTAAAAGGATGCATTAATAATATGTCAGCAATTAATGTTATATATTACAATAATCAATGTTGGGGAGGAATTGATAATACATGTGCTAATGATACAATAAGTGTTTGTGACAGTACTATTATTTATGTAGCTACTCATACTTCAATGATGAGTGGATGTGGTGGTGTTGGTCCTAACTTTAAATATTATTGGTCAACAGGAGATTCATTAAATAGAGCATTAAAAATTTATCAAAGCGGATTATATACAGTTAATACAATTACTGAAGATGGATGTTTTTCATTTGATGATAGTATTTATGTAAATGTAAATACAACTCCGCATATTACAGTTTCGGATGATATTCCAATCCAAACAAATTCTCATCAACATTATTCCATAAGAATTTGTGGCCCGGATACCATTACACTATCAGGTTCAAATTTTGCAAATAGCAGTGTAAACTGGTCCGGTGGCAATTTACCATCGGGAGGCATTAATGATTCAATAATTACAGTTTCTCAAAATGGCATTTATACCTTTAGTACCATTACTCCGGCAGGATGCAGTAATTATAAAAATATCACTGTTACAATAGATACTGCACCTCCCGTATTAAGTTATGCGATACCATACTTACATATAAATTCACCCAATTTTTTAAATGATACAATAACATTTTGTGCAGGACAAAATTTCACAATAGATATTTTAGATAGCCTAACCGGTAATTGTCTTTCGGATATAAGTCAAGTACAACTATCCATAAATAACTCTAACTATAATACATTTAGCCCTAACCCATTGAATTCTTGCACCTATGGCCCATTTACTCATTCGCAAAGTGGTTGGTATACATATAATTTTATAGTTAAACGTATGGTTATAAATGCATGTGGAATGGATACTATAATTTATTTTTTATCTGATTCTATATATATGAACGTTAATCCGCTACCACCTGCTTTTGCAAGTTTAACAGGCAATTCATTATTATGTCCGGGAGATACAAATTTATTAATAGCTACCGGCACCGGTAATTATACATGGTCAGGACCGGGAATAGTAATGATGGTAGGCGATTCTATGGCATATATCGTAAGTCAGGGAACTTATTATGTAACAACAAATACTGTTGATTCTATTACCGGTTGTACAAATTATGTAACCGTAAATTTTAATGTAATAGAGAAAAAAGCAATACTAACTTCGCTTCCAGTTAATGCATTAATTTGTCCTAATGATTCCGTATTACTAATAGCACCACCAGGAGTAAATTACGAATGGTATGGCCCGCTTGGTTATATTACTACTACATCTACAAATAGTATTTATGTTAATGCACCCGGATTTTATCATGTTATAATGATAGACAGTTCAGGCTGCGAATTAGTATCAAACATGTTTGAGATAAAACAATATGGAACACCTGATTTAATTATAACACCGGGTCCGCATGTTTGTCCGGGAGAAATAGTTACGCTTGAGGTAACATCGAGTAATGGTAGCATTATTTCATGGAATACACCATTAAGCGGAAATGATAGTATTAAGCAAATTTTACAACCCGGCACCTATTCTTGTAATGTTTTAAGTTGCAACATCAACACTTTACTAACAGCTACCATTACACACTCTAATCCAATTGCAACTATTACTCCTAATGGAAGTATAGATATTTGCAATGGAGATTCTGTAACATTAGTTGCAAATCCGGGAATGGTAAATTATGAATGGTTTCCCGGAGGTCAAAACACTCCAAGTATAAGTGTTACTAATGCTGGCACATATTATGTTAAAACAACTAATATGGACGGATGTGATACAATTTCATCAGCTGTACAAATTAATGTAAATTCATTTCCTAATCCAATTATAAACGATACCACAATTTGCTATGGCAGTACAATTACACTTACTGCTATTTCAAACGGAAATATTCAATGGTACGACCAGCCAAATGGTGGAAATATAATTGGAAACAACCAGCAAATAACTGTTGGTCCCATCTACAATGATACAGTATTATATGTAGCTGCATATGATACTTGCTTTAGTAATAGAGTTCCATTACATATTTACATTGATTCTTTATCTTTAAGTCCACCGATAAATGCAAATAATTTAACATGCGTTGGAGGTACAATTACATTAACTACACCTTATTATTCTAATGCACAATATTTTTGGACAGGTCCTAATAATTTTACATCCAATGCAGATAGCATAACTATTTTAAATGTAAGCTTTCAAGATAGCGGAACGTATAGCTTATATATTATGGCTAATGGTTGTATAAGCAATACATCAAGTGTAAACATACAAGTTGTAAGCAATTTACCTGCACCATCATTAATAGCAAATACGAATGTTTGCGAAGGAGATACATTATTTTTAAATATGAATGGCATACCAAACAATGCTCAAAGCTTTTGGTATGGGCCAAATGGAATTAATTTTAATACTGCAAATGTAACATTACTAAATATTCAAACCTTTCAACAAGGCTATTATTATGGATATTATGTAACAGGTGCTTGTACAAGTTTAGTAGATTCAGTTTTAATAAATGTATTACCGGCTCCTCAAATTATATCAATTTCAAGTAATGCGCCAATTTGCGAAGGTGATTCATTAGTCTTAAATGCTAATGCAACTATTGGAGCCACATATTTTTGGAATGGACCTCAAAATTTTAGTAGTAATCAAAATAATCCGGTTATAAATAATGTTACAACATCGAATGGCGGTAATTATTCCTTATATCTTGAATTAAATGGATGTAGCAGTTCCGTACAAACTATCAATGTAATAATTTACAATACACCTTCTTTAACCATATCTGGCGATACAAATTTATGCGTTGGAGAAACCATTCAATTAAATGCTGTCAGCAATAATGGGTTGATTAATTGGTATTATAATAATCAATTATTAAATTCAGGAAATCATCTTATAATAAATAATGCTTCAAACAATAATAGTGGTATCTATAACGTAATTGCAAGTAATGCATTTTGTAGCATTGAAGATTCAATAAATATAACAATTTCTCCTATCCCTATTGCAACAATTATGTCAAACAATTCTCCTGTTTGTAGTGGTGATAGTATTATTATATTATCTGATTCTGTTGCAAATGCAAATTATTATTGGTACTACAATGGTAATTTAATTTCAACATTACAAAACTTAATAATACCTAATGCAGATTCAAGCAACAACGGAATATACACTTTACAAATAGAAATAAATCAATGTCAAAGCGATACAGTAAATAATTTAGTAATAGTATTACCAACATCCGGTAGCTTATTTACCTATCAAGAAATAAATGTTTGTGATGGAGATAGTATATCTCTTCCATTTAACTGTCCTACAAATATTATTTATCAATGGACAGGACCTAATGGATTTAGTTCAAACAACTGTAATCCCTTTAACGGATTAATTTTTAATCCGTCACATTCCGGTACTTATTACTTAACTGCTACATTAGGGAATTGCAGTAACAATAGCGATTCATTAAAAGTAATTGTTCATGATGTTCCAACATTAAATTTAGGAAATGATACTACAATTTGTAGTGGAGATGAAATTATATTAAATCCGGGTAATTATAATTATTACTATTGGAATAATAACGACACAACACCACAAATTACAGTAAATGATAGTGGATTATACTTTGTTTATGTTTCAAATAATTATTATTGCTGGGCATCTGATAGTATTTATATCAATTTAGAAAATTGTTCATACATTCAGGCACCAAATATATTTACCCCCAATGGTGATGGCATGAATGATTATTTTAGAATTATTGGAAGAGATATAGAAAATTTGGAAGTTGAAATTTTTGATAGATGGGGTAATCTAATATATAATTATAATTCACCGGAAGGATATTGGGATGGAACGTCTATTAGAATAAAAAGATTAGTTTCCGAAGGAGTGTATTATTATACTGCAATAATACAAACGAAAAATGGCTCTATTGAAAAATTAAATGGATTTGTTCAATTGCTAAAATAATTTTAAAAAATAAAAAAATATAGTAGGTTTGAGGAATATCATTTAAAAATGCTACATCCTCAAACCATTGTATTATTTATATTAATCTACTTTGCAATATTAATTGCCATATCATTTTTTACCGGAAAAGATGCCGATAATAATTCCTTCTTTTTAGCCGACAGAAAATCGCCATGGTATGTAGTAGCCTTTGGAATGATAGGTGCCTCGTTATCCGGTGTAACTTTTATCTCCGTGCCCGGATGGGTAGGTAATAGCCAGTTTTCATACATGCAGGTAGTATTAGGATATTTAGTAGGATATTTTGTAATAGCTACTATTTTAATGCCTTTATACTATAAATTAAATCTAACAACTATCTATTCCTATTTGAAAGAACGATTTGGAGTGGCTTCCTATAAAACCGGTGCCTCCTTCTTTTTGTTGTCTCGTACTATTGGTTCGGCATTCAGATTATACATAGTTGCCAATGTTTTACAATTGACAGTTTTTGATAAATGGAATGTGCCATTTGAAATAACAGTACTTATTACCATTTTATTTATCTGGCTATACACGTTTAAAGGAGGCATTAAAACCATTATCTGGACAGACACCTTACAAACCTTATTTATGCTGCTTGCTGTTGGCCTAAGTATTTGGCTCATAAGTAAAGATTTAGGAATGGGATTAGGCGAAATGATTCAAGTAATTAGCGAAAGCAAATATTCTCAAATATTCTTTTTTGATGATATAAATGATAAGCGTTACTTCTGGAAACAGTTTATTAGCGGAATGTTTATAGCTATCAGTATGACGGGACTTGACCAGGATATGATGCAAAAAAATCTTTCGTGTAAAAATTTAAAAGAAGCACAAATTAATATGTTCTCCTTTAGTTTTGTATTGATTTTTGTCAACTTATTCTTTTTGGCTTTAGGAGCGCTACTTTACATTTATGCAGAAAACAAAGGAATAGCATTACCACAACGCAGCGATGATTTATACCCAATGCTTGCTACACAAGGCTATTTGAATATTACAGTAGGAGTGTTTTTCATTATTGGATTAATAGCTGCTGCCTACTCCAGTGCCGATTCTGCATTAACTGCATTAACTACCTCTTTCTGTATTGATATAATAGATATAAAAAATAAGCCGATTGAAAAGCAGGAAAAAATTCGAAAACAAGTGCATATTGGAATTTCATTATTAATGGCACTTGTAATTATAATATTTCGCTTAATTAATGATGACAGTGTAATAAGCGCTGTATTTACTGCCGCAGGTTATACCTATGGCCCATTGCTTGGCTTATTTGCATTCGGTTTAATAACAAAAATAACTATTAAAGACAAATTAGTACCAATTGTTTGTATTCTTTCGCCAATTGTATGTTATTTTTTAAATATATATTCAAAAGAAATATTTAATGGCTATCAAATAGGCTTTGAATTATTATTAATAAACGGAATTTTAACATTTTTAGGTTTAGCTTTATTGCATGACAAATCAACAAAAAGAGTTAGCGCTTAAAAAGATTGAATATTTTTTTACAGATAATGAATCGGTATTTATTCAATTAATTAATGCAATAAAATCTGCTGAAAATAAAACCATAAAATGCCTGCTCATTGCAAATTGTATTGATATGCTTGCTCAATATTATAGTGGCGATTTAAAAAACAATCGTACATCTAAACGATTTAAAGAACTACTAATAGAATGTGGTAAAATTTCAAATGAAACAGCAGAACTATTATATCAATTTAGAAATGCCTTAAATCATCACTTTGGTACATTTAGCTATAATCATTTAGCCAATAAAAAATTTCGATTTGAAATAAATTCAAACATAAATTCACTGTTTGAACATAGGAATAATTGTATTTATGTTTCAGATATAATGCTGGAAAAATTTCATCTTGAATTATGTGAGAAAACATTTTCATTAATCAAAGGAAATGAAAAGCGAATGAATAATTTTTTAAAAGTTTATAAGTTTATTCATCTTGAAAAATAAATTCAATGAGTAAGATAAATCCTCAAGTAGATAACTATTTAATAGATGGGTGTATGCGCTGTAAATATGGTGCAACTCCAAAATGTAAAGTAAATAAATGGCGTACCGAACTGGAAATATTACGCAACATTTTGCTCGAAAGTGAATTAAAAGAAGAATTAAAATGGGGAGCTCCATGCTACACCTATAAAAATAAAAACGTAATTTTATTAAGCGCTTTAAAAGATGCGGTTTGTATAAGCTTTTTAAAAGGTTCATTATTGGAAGATAAAAAGAATATACTATCCAAAGCTGGAGAGAACTCACATATTGCGCGAATAATAAAACTAACAAGTGTAGAGCAAATCAATAAACTGGAGAAGGATATTCGCATGTTTATTAATGCAGCTATTGAAATTGAAAAGAAAGGTTTAAAAATTGCCAAAACTGAAAATATACCAACGCTGCCGGAAGAACTAGAAAATATTTTTAATAACGATTTAGAATATAAAAAAGCTTTTTTTGCGCTAACACCGGGAAGGCAAAGAGGATATATTATCTATTTCACACAACCCAAACAGTCGCAATCTAAAATATATAGAATTGAAAAGTGCCGAGAAAAAATTATGAATGGAGAGGGATTAAATGATGCCTATAAAAGTCAATCAAAAAATAAAATCTAAATTTTACTCCACAATAAATTTTAAAATATCTCCTTCGCTGTTTTTTATAAAATAAATACCTGATTTAAAATCTATAATATCTAAGTATGAAGCATTTTTCATACTAGTTATAAAATTACCTAAAATACTATACACCTCAATGCTTGTTTCTTTATCTAAATATAAGCGCTCTCCTTGCTTAACAGGATTTGGAAAAATTTTAAATCCAACTTGATTTTTTTCTTCACTTTCTATACCAACATTATTATTAGTAAATTGACTTGCCATTGGATATTGTGAAATTCTATATAATGGTGGATCGCATTTATAATCAAAAATAGCAACATGGTATTGTGTCATTGGATTTAATCCGGTAACTGTTACATTATTTCCGGGTCCATTATATACTACATAACATGCACCTATAGCTGAATTTGGATCACCATATTGAGCATTTGCCAAATATTCAACACTATCTTGTGGAATGGTTAAAGGTGTACTACCACTTCTTAAAACAACAATTCTATCGTCACCTTGTCCATTAATCCAATTTATCTTGAAAGAATTACCTGTTATATTAGTAAAAGAAATATTTGATGAAGATTGCAAAGGCTTTGCACAGGGCACAGCAGCATAATAAGTAGCACTTTTTATTTGCATCAAATTATCAAATACTAAACGAAATATAGGGCCTCCATAATTACTATCATCTGTTATCCAGGTATAATTATACGTTAATGAATCAGTAGCAGAAAACATTACCCATCCAAAGGTTGATGTTTTTGCCCAAATGGTATCAATTTGATTTATGGTATCGCAAATTCTTAACGAATTAAATGTTGCAACATCGGTTGTAATTTGTCCCCAGGCATCGGTAAAACTTTTTTTATACACGGTTCTTTTTAATTTAACAGAATCAACAGAAGAAACTCCAATAGCAGCCCCCGTTGTTTGACCTACAACAACTGAAGTATCTGAATAAGCAGATAAGTAAGTAGTTGGAAATTTTGAAATAATATCTGTATTTTGAAAGGTAGCCGTTGTATTTAATTGGCTAATATATGCTCCAATTGCTTCTAGTTGTGTGGTCTGTTTTTTTAAATATACATAATCAGCTCCTTGTATAAATACTAAATTAGATGAAGGGAAAAAACTTCCATAAGGTGTTGACGAAGGGTTTAATGCTCTGATTGAATCATAAATAATTGTAGCAACACCTGTAAAATTCCAAACCTGATTTGCTCCAGAATTGCCGGGACTTGTAATTGATGGCAATGTATCTTTATGAACATAAACTTTTGTTCCAACTGCCATTACATTATTACTTGTAAATGTTATTTGAGCTTTAACTCCAAATACAAAAACAAGAAAGTTAACAACAATAAGAAATTTCTTCATATTATGAATTTAATAAGCTAAAATATAAAAAAGGGGGCAATCTTTTCAGATGCCCCCTCCATATAAAAATATAATTCAATTTATTCTACAACAAACTTCACTTTTTCACCCTCAGATGTTACAATAAAATAAACACCCTTAGAGAGTTGAGATGTTTCGATAACATTAGAATTATTCTTCATTATTACTACTTTACCAATAGCATTATAAACTGTAAAATCAACCGATTTATTTAAGTTTAATACTTGAGATAATCCAACCGGATTAGGGAATACCGATAATGCAACATTATTTTTTATAGCATTAAATATTCCTGTTCCTGTTGTATTAAAAGATGCATTGGGATAAGCATCGGTATTATAATATTTAGGAGTACAGTTATATTCAAAAACTGCTACATGATAGGTTGTACCAGGAGTTAAACCTGTTACAGAAACATTTGTTCCTGTACCGTCATATACAACATATCCACTTCCTAATGCAGATGCAGGATCTCCATAATTAGCACTTGCAGTGTATGTTTGTCCATCTACCGGAGTAGCAGCAACAGGAGCGCCTGCTCTCATAACTACAATACGAGCTCCCCCATCTCCATTTACCCAATCGATATTAGCAGTATTTGAAGTTACGGATGAAAAACCAATTGAGCTTGCTGGAGTAGATGGATCACTACATGGAGGAGATAATGTTAACCATTTCATTTCTATACTTGTTCCATCATTTGTAATTTGTAAAAGAGGGAATCCATAATTTGCATCATTTGTTATCCATGAAGTTTCAAAAGTTGTAGTTTGTTGCTCTTGTAAAAATTGCCATGGTAAAAATGCACTAGGTTTAATCCATATAGAATCAATTTGCAAAATAGTATCATTAGCACGAATAGTATTATTAAAAGTACCTTCATCAGTTGTTAAACTACCATAAGCATCAATTAAACTTGTTCTGTATCTGATTTGTTTATATCGAACAGAATCAACGGGAAAACCTAAAGGCTGACCTGCAACAGTAATCATTCCTTCTGAAGTATCGGAAAATGATGTTAAATAAGTTGTTGGATAAACTAATATTTTTTCCGGATTTGAATAAGGAAAAATTACATTAAAATCAGGAATGGTTACTCCTAAAAGGTTATTTTCAGTTGGAGAATTATTCAAGTAAATATAAGTACTACCTTGTTGTTTTAAAGCAATATTGGCAGTAGGAAATAATGCTCCACTAGGTGTTGATGCGGGATTAACAGCTTCGATAGAATCAAATGTATGTACATTTAAATTGGTAAAAGTCCAGGTTTGATTCGGGCCGGCAGGACCAATATTAGGATTTACAGGTAAAGTATCTGTTACCTGATACACTTTACTTCCTATTTGAAGAAAGTGAGTATCATTAATTGTAATTTGAGCACTAACAATATTTAGCTTTATTAGAATACCTGCTAATGTTAAAACAGTAAGTATAAATTTTCTCATAGTTATTATATTTTTATTTATCAAAAATAATTGTTTGTGGTGAAAAAAAAATCACCGTTCATCATAAAAATATCAGATGTTAAAAAAAGTGTTGATAATAAAGCTGCATAAATGTGAAAGCTTATTAATGACTTCCGTATTTTCACTTAAGAAAAAATAACTGTAATATGAAAAATGTATATTCCCAAATATTCACCATCTCCTTTGTTTCTTTAATTATTTTGAGTTGTTCACATAAAAATGAAACTACTGAAAATAAGCCCCTCGAAAACAAAAAAATATTTAGAATAAATGAAGCAACCGGAATTACTTCGTTAGATCCTGCTTTTGCACGAAGTTTTGAAAATATAATGGCCGTTAATCAGTTATTCAATGGTTTGGTACAAATGAACGATCGTTTAGAAGTTATTCCTTGTATTGCAAAATCTTGGGAAATTTCTGAAGATGGTAAAGAATACACCTTTCATTTAAGAAACGATGTATATTTTCATGATCATCCTGTTTTTCCTGATGGAAAAGGAAGAAAAGTAGTAGCGCAAGATTTTGTTAATAGCTTTTACAGAATTATTGACCCGAAATTAGCATCACCCGGAGCATGGATTTTTAATGATGTAGATTTTTCTGAAAAAAGCGATTACAGTGGTTTTATAGCCGTTGATGATAGTACTTTAAAAATAATACTTAAAAATCCCTTCCCTCCTTTTTTAGGTATATTAACTATGCAATATTGTAGTGTAGTACCCCATGAAGTGGTAGAAAAATATGGCGAAGATTTCCGTTCAAATCCTGTTGGTACAGGACCTTTTAAATTTAAAACGTGGAAAGAAGGTGTTAAACTCGTATTCGTAAAAAATGAAAATTACTTTGAAAAAGATGAGAATGGTAATGCTCTTCCTTATTTAGATGCCGTTTCAATTTCGTTTATTAAAGACAGGCATTCAGAATTCCTTTCTTTTATTCGTGGTGAATTTGATTTGCTCTCTGGCTTAGATGGAAGCTATAAAGATGAGCTATTAACCCAACAAGGAGAATTAAAAGACACCTATAAAGATAAGCTGGAATTAAGAAAAGTTCCATTCTTAAAAACTGATTATATAGCCTTTTACTTAGATGAAAGAAACGAAAAAGTAAAAAACTCTCCTATAAAGTTGAAGCAATTACGCCAGGCTATAAATTATGGAATTAATCGTGATGAAATGGTACGTTATCTTAGAAATAATATTGGGCAAGCCGCTCATGCCGGTTTTATTCCTATGGGTATGCCGGGTTACGATCCTGCAAAAGTAAAAGGCTACAGATACGATCCAGATAAAGCTCGCGATTTACTTTTTCAAGCAGGATTTCCTGAAGGCAAGGGTTTACCTGAAATTACATTAAGTACTACTTCTGCCTATTTAGATTTATGCGAGTATATTCAAAAACAACTTTATGATATTGGAATAAAAATTAAAATAGAAGTTTTGCCGGCTGCTATTCATTCAGAAAGTGCAGCAAGAGGCAAATTACAATTTTTTAGAAAATCGTGGGTAGCTGATTATCCGGATGCAGAAAATTATCTGGCATTATTTTACAGTAAAAACTTTGCGCCAATTGGCCCTAACTATACACACTTTAATAATCGCTTATATGATAAGCTGTACGAAACAGCCAAGCAAACTTTAGATTTTGATAAACGTATTGAATTGTATCAGGAAATGGATAGAATAATCGTTGAAGAAGCTCCTGTAGTAAACTTATATTACGATGAAGCCATAAAGTTTCATCCCAAAAATATCGAAGGTTTAGAAATTAATCCTATGAATCTTCTAACTCTTAAACGAGTTAAGAAAAACTAAAGGTTTACCAGCTGTAATTTGTATTTTCAAATATATTAACAGAAACATTATCTATCATTACTGGCGCATCTCCTGTATTCCAGAAGTATATTTTGATATCATCTTCAGGACCGGCATTTTTAGGTAATTTCTTTACTATAACTATTTCTTTCCATTGATTTCTTTCATTCATATACTCATGTATGGAAGGACCATACCACTCATAGCTCTCTCCATTTCTTAAAAAATCTATTACCAAATTAACCCTGGCATTTTCACTTAAATAATAATTGGCTTTAATTATAACGTGCTTTTTATTTTCCACAAAAACATCTTTCACTTTTGCATTAAAATTTGGGCTGTATAGATTAATGCTATCAAGAATACATACTTTATTTAAAGTATCATTTAAATCATTCTTAATCGTATTTTCATTACCACTCCAAAATCTTGATTGATTATCAAAATTATTTATAGAATTAAATAATTTTTTACTTTTTATATTTTCATTTGTTTTATAATACAAACGTATTTCAGCATTATAAAATGGAAATACTTTTACTTTATTATATTCTTTTTTTAATACTTCATGAATTTCATAAGGATCAAAATGATTTATCCAAACATGAATAAAATAGGGAGTTTTAACATCTTTAATTATATCTTGCATTTTTAAAATATCACTTCCACTATTTAAAAACTCGTACGACTTAAATTTTATTTTACAGTTATTCTTTTTTAAATAATACTGAATGTAATATGGATTATGCAGATTAGCAGTAAATGTTATATTATCTTTTCCTAACTTATTTTGTAACATACAAAGTGTATTGGTCACTTCTTTAAACTGAGCAAAATGTGTCGATTTATAATAGCGTTTTTCAAACAATGTAGATGATACTAGAATAAACGATATTGCAAAAAATTGAACAGTAAACAATTTTGAATTAGTAAAAGTTATAAATGATGAAATAAAAAGAATTAGAAACGGAAACGAAAAAATTAAAATTGAATGTTGAAAAACAGGGTTGATATATTTTGAATAAAAGAATGCAATTAATACAGGAATAATAAACCAGAAAAAACTAATGATTCGAAATCTATTATTTTGAAATAAAATTTCTTTATTTAAATATAAATTAATGGTAAAAGATACTATTACCAATGAAATAATAATCCATGATTCATTAAAAATAAAGAATAAATGCTTGTATAGTACAGAGAATTTCGGAATTTCAAGCCAATCAGATAGTCCCCCCTTCGACAATTGATATATTGTCATTTGAATATGTGGTACAAAAAGTAGAATAGAAAAAATCCCTCCAAAAAAGATATAAGTTCTTTTTTCTTTGCCAATTATCAAGGCTGTAAATCCAACTATAGCGGCAAATAAAAAACTGAAATAATGATTATACATACATGCTGCTGTAAATAAACTATAACCAAGCATGTATAATATTTTATTTTTAGAATCAGAATTAATAAGCTTAGATAAGCAAAAAATCATACCAAGTGAAAAGAAAAGTCCGCTACTGTATGGCCTAATAATTTGACTATATAAAATTGGGAATTCTAAAAAAGTAAGAAATGCAGCAGCTATTAAACCTACTTGTTTATTAAACCAAATTTTACCTATTTGATAAATTAATATTATTGAAAAAATACCCATTAATGCAAAAGGTATTCTTATTGCTAATTCTGAAAAACCAAACAGAGAAGTAATAATATATAATAAAAACTGAATTCCTGCAGGATGATAGTCAATACCTACACCATAATAAAAAATATCACTCCATGAATTAAATTGTAATCTGCTTAAAGCACTAAGCTCATCATTGGATAATGAAAGATTAGCAAGATTATAAAATCTAATTATTGCACCACAAACGATTAAAAAAATTAAATACCAATTAATATAGGATTTATCTTTCATTTAATTTTTTATACGCTGCTTTACTGTTTCGAAAAGTATTATACCGGTAGCAACAGAAACATTAAGCGATTCTATGGTTCCAAGCATTGGTATCTTAACTTTTTTATCACTACGTTTTAAATATTCTTCTGAAATTCCGTTTTCTTCTGAGCCCATAATGATGGCTGTTGGAATAGTATAATCAACTTGATAATAAAAATCGTTTGCTTTTTCGGTACAAGCAATTACTTGAATACCGCTTTCTTTTAAATAATCAATAGTATTTTTTAAATTATGTTCTCTGCAAACTTTTATTTTATGTAATGCACCTGCTGAAGTTTTTAAAGCATCGGAATTTATGCTTGCTCCTCCTTTGTGGGGAATAATAATTGCATCTACACCTGCGCATTCTGCCGAACGGGCTATTGCACCAAAATTTCGCACATCTGTTATTCTGTCTAAAATTAACAATAAAGGATTTTTACCTTTTTCAAATAATTCGGGCAGTAACTCTTCTATTTTATAAAAACTTGCTTGCGATATACTTGCAGCTACTCCTTGATGATTGATACGATTGATACGATTTAACTTTTCAACAGGGACAAATTGATAAGGAATTTCCTTTTCTTTTAATAAGCCCATTAACTCTTTAAATAAAGGGCTTTGCAGACCATTTTGAATAAAAACTTTATCCAAATCTTTACCTGATTTAATTGCTTCAATTATCGGTCTAAAGCCGACAATAAAATCATTTTTTTCTTCACTCCTATTTTTTTCTTTTTTCATATATGCTAATATATTCTTCCTTGACGCCAGCTTTCAACTCCTCTATACCAATTGTTTTTATAAATTACGGAACGATCTAATATATAATCATTATCTGTAAATGGATTTATAACCTTGTAAAAAGTAAAACTTAATGACATCATGTTATTTTCTTCGCCATAAATCCAAATTTCTGACGAGGAAGTACGATGTACAACATTTGGTATGCCAAAAATTATATAAATTAAGCCTCTGTCTGTTTTCCATCCTTCTTTATATGAAGAAAATAAAAGATTTGCTTGATAAACTCTTCCATAATATTTTTTAATTAATTCACGGGCTCTATCTGTGCTTCCAGCTGCATTTAACCAAAATTTTTCAACATGCATTTTAATATTTTCAGCCATTTTAATGTTTTCGTATTCCTCTTTACTGGTAATGTATCGAAGAGGCTCTAATAAATTTTCGGGCGAACTTACATGAGGAAAATTATTCCCAAACACAAAAAATGTTAAGCCTTCTTTATCATGCAAACTATCAACTTGAATATGGTAAAAACCTTCTTTTGATGGAATAAATTGAAAAATGTTATTCGTATTAAGAATTAAAAAAGTACTATCGGCAGTATAGTTAAATGGCTGATAATTTGTAGTAACAAAAGCAGGTGCAGCAAGCGGAAAATCACGTTTATAATATCTTACAAATAGCTGTAAAGGATTTTTAAAATGCTCTATATTTATCAAATCATATTTATTTACAATATAACCAAAATGAATAAAATTATTCTCGTCCGTAATTCTAAATTGTTGACGATTATTTATACTTGTTTTTTCAATGTTAATTGAATAATTAAAAAACTTACTTTGATTTAAATCGGTAAACATTATTTGAAACATATAATTAGCTCCCATCTGCACACGAATATCAATAGAATCTAAAATATAATTTCTAGTATTTATTGTTGCAACATCATTTAACGATTTTGTAAATACACCCGAAACAGTATCAATTACAGTTTGATTATCGAAGGTTGAATATAACTTTGCATTTAATCTTATTCTTGCAATAGCTTCCTCATCAACAGAATTTTTTTTAAATTCAATGTCATTTACCGGTATCCTAAAATAAAGTCTTGAAGTATTTGCAGATAAATGAAATACACTATACTCCGGATTTAACTCTTTAACAGGCTTATAGAGGTATGAATAATTTTGTCTTTGAAAATTTTTATTTCCGGAACATGCAATAAAAAAACAAGCTAATACAATTATAAGTATATGCAAATTAAGTCTAAGCATTTTCACTATCGGATAAAAAATTTATATCATCATCCGAAATAAATTTATCGGGTATTTGCTTTTGAGTTTTAGCTCCTAATTGTTGTATTTTTAATGTTCGACTTATAATATTTCCACTACCTGTTTTTAATTTATTTAATGCTGCATCATACGCATTTTTTGATGCATCTATGTTTTTTCCAATTTTTTCTAAATCTTCTAAAAATCCAACAAATTTATCAAACAAAGCACCGCTTTGTTTGGCAATTTCAAGTGCATTTTTTGTTTGTCGCTCATGTTTCCAAATGGAAGCAATGGTTCTTAATGTTGCCAACAAAGTTGTTGGACTAACGAGTACAATTTTTTTATCCCAAGCATAAGCAAATAAATCAGTATCATATTGAATTGCTGCACTAAAAGCAGATTCAATAGGCATAAACATTAAAACAAAATCAGGTGTATTAAAATCGGAGGAGGTTTGATAATTTTTTTCGCTTAATTGATTTACATGATTTTTTATTGAATCGACATGGGCTTTTATAAATTTATTTTTATCGGCTTCTAATTCTGCATTAACAAAAGCTTCATAAGCCGTTAATGACACTTTTGAATCTATTACTATATGTTTATTATCCGGTAAAAATACCACTACATCAGGTTGCACTCTGTTTCCTTCATAATTAGTAGTGCTGTACTGAGTTTTATATTCTTGGCCTTTAATAAGTCCTGAACGCTCTAACACTTTTTCTAAAATTATTTCTCCCCAATTCCCTTGCTTTTTGGTATCGCCCTTTAATGCAACTGCAAGTTTTTTTGCTTCTTCATTTATTTTGTTATTGAGTTCAATTAAATTTTTAATTTCTGTTTTTAATGAAATTCTTTCTTTGGTTTCATCGTTGTATGCTTTTTCTACTTTTTCTTCAAATTGTTTTATTTTATCTTTTAATGGATTTAAAATTATATCAAGGTTATTTTTATTCTGTTCGGTAAACTTTTGTGATTTTTCATCCAATATTTTGTTTGCTATGTTTTCAAACTCTGTTGTTAATTTTTTATGCAGTTCTTCTATTTGTTCCTTTTGTTCTTTTATTTTTTGTTCCTGATTTTGGAAATGAGTTCTTGCGCTTTCCAGTTTTTTTGTAGATTCTATATAATCATTTCTCAATGTATTTATTTCTTGCTCATACTTAGCACGCTCTGTAGATAATACTGACTGATGATATTCTCTTTCATCTTGTAATTCTTTTGCTAAACGGTCAATTTCCTTTTGTAAATTTTCTATTTGAGTTTGTAAAACTAGTTTTTGTTTTTCTTCTTCAATTAATTTTTCATTTAGACGTTTTTCTTCAGCACTAACAGTTTTTTGCGATTTAGCATAAAACCAAGTTGCTGTTGCTCCTAATAAAATTCCGATTATTAAATAAATAATTTCCATACTTTATGCAATATTTAAAACATCGTTCATGGTAAAAATTCCGTTTTTACCCACCAGCCATTCTGCGGCTAATACGGCTCCTGTTGCAAATCCTTTTCTATTGTGTGCGGTATGAATTATTTCTATATCGTCAATATCTGATGAATACTTAATGCTATGTGTTCCCGGACACGGATCGATACGTTTTGCTTTTATGTATAAATTTTCTTTATCGTTTTTTTCTAAACTCCATTGTTTTTTGGTTGGATGAAATGCTATAATATCATTAGCTAAAGTTATGGCTGTACCGCTTGGTGCATCTAATTTTTGAGTATGATGAATTTCTTCTATTGTAACATCATATTGTCTATAAGGAGCCATTAGCTGAGCTAATTTTTTATTTAATGCAAAAAATAAATTTACTCCAATACTAAAATTGGATGCATACAATAATGTAGCATTGTATTTCTTACACTCTTTTTTTACCTCCTCTAAATGTTTATACCATCCTGTTGTTCCAACTACAACCGGTACAGCAGCTTCAAAACACCTATACATATTTTGCAATGCTGCATGCGGAGCAGTAAACTCTATAGCTACATCTGCTTTCTTTAAATTTTCTGAATTACAATCTTCTATATTATCTAAACTAATTTTTAATACAACTTCATGGCCGCGAGATAAAGCAATTTGCTCAATCTCTTTTCCCATTTTTCCGTAACCTATTAATGCTATTTTCATTATTCTAAAAACAAATTTTTAGTGTTATATTTTTTTGAGTATATCCATATGTAAAATTTGTGAAAAAATTAGGCTCAAAACGTATTGATAAATCATCACTTACATCAAACTCAAATAAATGTGCATCTACACTGGCATCTATAACATTCAAAGCATATACAATAACGGCTCCGGCAATTAATATATCCCTGGTTCTTCTATATTGATTTAATTGTTGTAGTAAACCATCGGCTGATGCAAAAGGATATTGGTCAACAGTTAATGGATCGTCATCTATTTTGGCTAAATAAGCATTTCTATATAATCTATATTGTGCGTTATTAAAAGTTATAAAATACCCTAAGGTTCCTAAACCGGCATAAATGATAGGTACTTTCCAATATTTTCGATTATATATCTGACCTAATCCCGGAAGCACTGCCGACATAATTGCAGCTTTTTTGGGGGAATGAGTTATATTTAATGTATCGTTTTTTTGAGTTAATGCTGTATCAGATTCAATTTTATTGATAGTTGATGTAAGTGTATCTTGTGCATTAACATTATGTATAATAAAAAGCAAAGCTATTCTATATGTTAAGAATAGCCTGCTTTTTAAAGTTAAACGAATTTTATTATTAAGCATCCAGTATATCTAAAATACGCTGTAAATCTTCTTTTGATGAAAAAGAAAAAGATAGTTTTCCTTTGCCGTTCTCGTTAATTACTAATTGAATATCTGTATTAAAAATATGTTTTAAGTCATCTACTATTTTTTGATGTTCTAACGATAAAACAGGAGTTTCGCTTTTACTTTTTTTCTCTACATTTTTTTTATCAGTACTTGATTCTTTTTTGCTTTCTCTGGCAAGTTCCTCAGCTTGACGAACCGATAAATCGTTTTCAATAATAGCTTTAAAAATTTCTAATTGTTTATTTTCATCTTCAATATTAATTAAAGCACGGGCATGTCCCATTGTAATTTGTTTGGTTCTAATACCCACTTGAATTAATGCCGGAAGTTTTAGCAAACGCAAAAAGTTAGTAACGGTAGTTCTGTTTTTTCCAACTTTTTGGCTTAATTCTTCTTGTGTTAAATTACATTCATCCATTAATCGCTTAAAGCTTATGGCAACCTCAATGGCATCTAAATTTTCGCGTTGAATATTTTCAACCAATGCCATTTCAAGCATACTTTGGTCGTTAGCTATGCGAATGTAAGCAGGTATTTCTTTTAATCCGGCTATTTGTGCCGCTCTAAATCTTCTTTCGCCTGATATGAGCTGGTATTTATCATTTCCCATTTTTCTTAATGTAATGGGTTGAATTATTCCATGCTCTTTAATAGATGCGGCTAACTCATTTAAAGCTTCTTCCTCAAAATGTGTTCGAGGCTGAAAAGGATTGGTCTCAATTTTTTCTATTGCAATATTTGAAATACTACCTGCTAATGCAGCTTCGGATGATGAAGTTGCTTTTGTTGTAATATCAGTACTGGCATTTTCAAGCAACGCACTCAATCCTCTTCCTAATGCATTCTTCTTATTCGAGCTCATCTTTAATATCAATTATTTTTTCGTTTGTTTTAATTTTGGTTAAATTATTTTTTTGAAGTATTTCTCGTGCTAAATTCAAATAATTAATGGCGCCTTTAGATGCGGCATCGTGCATAATAATTGTTTCTCCAAAACTTGGTGCTTCTCCTAATTTTGTATTTCGTTGGATGATGGTATCGAATACCAATTGTTGAAAATGCGTTTTTACCTCTTCCACAACTTGATTGGATAATCGTAAGCGCGCATCGTACATAGTTAATAAAATACCTTCTATTTCTAAATCGGGATTTAAACGCGACTGTACAATTTTAATGGTGTTTAATAATTTACCTAATCCTTCTAAGGCAAAATATTCGCATTGAACAGGAACAATTACTGAGTCTGCTGCTGTTAATGCATTTACGGTTACTAAGCCTAATGATGGTGAACAATCAATTATTATAAAATCGTATTGGTCTTTTAGTTTTGAGATGCTTGCTCGCATCATTTTTTCACGATTGGGTAAATCAATCAATTCAATTTCAGCCGCTACTAAGTCTATATGTGCCGGTAGCAAATCTAAATTAGGCGTACTCGTATTTAAGATAATATCTTTAGGTTCTATTTGATGTATGATGCATTCGTAAATACTTGTTTTAATATTTTTTGGATCAAAACCCACACCTGAAGTTGAGTTTGCTTGCGGATCGGCATCTATTAACAAAGTTTTATGTTCTAAAACAGCAAGGCTGGCTGCCAAATTTATGGCAGTTGTGGTTTTTCCAACTCCTCCTTTTTGATTAGCTATTGCAATTATCTTTCCCATATTTCAATTTCGCGGTTATTGTTTTGTAAAGTTACAATTTATGTTTTGCTTATCCTTGTTATTTTTAATATTGTCTTGTTTCTCCAATAGTTAAAAGTTCAAGACTTTTTCCGTTGGCCTTAAATTTTGCAATGGCTTCTTCTTTATTTATTTTTATAAATCCAAAGGTATCATAGTGCATTCCAATTATTTTATTGCAATTGATAAATTCTGCTGCTAATATGGCATTATCTACTCCCATGGTAAAATTGTTTCCTATTGGTAATATAGCAAAATCTAATGACCTGTATTCGCCAATTAATTTCATATCATAAGTTAAAGCAGTATCACCTGCATAATAAAAATTTCCTGCGGTTGATTCTATTATAAATCCCATAGGATTGCCTCCGTATGTTCCATCAGGCAAGCCGCTGGAATGTACCGCTACTACGCATTTTACATTCCCAAAATCAAATGGCCATTTTCCTCCAATATTCATGGGGTGAGTGTTTTCAACGCCTTGTTTATTTAACCATTCATGTATTTCCCACGAACAAATTACCTTACATCCTGTACGCTTAGCAATGTTTACAGCATCAGCAACATGATCAAAGTGGCCATGCGAAATAAGCATATAATCAGCTCTAACATTATTTACATCAATATTTTTAGCCAATTCGTTTGGAGTGATAAATGGATCGAATAATAAATGCTTTCCATTTACTTCAATTCCAAAGCAAGAATGTCCGTAATAGGTTACTTTAATCATAATTATATATTTATCAAATACTTAACAGAAATTGAGTTTTAATTTTGCTTGTTTTAAGTTTTAAAGGAATAAATTTAGCAATGTTTTAGAACTCTTTTTATTGAACTTTGTTGTGTTTTTTAAACAGAAAAATGTTAATCGAATATTGAAAACCTTATGATTACAATTATTAGCGGTACCAACCGAAAAAATAGCAGAAGTTTGTTTTTTGCTCAATTATATTATAATATATTGAAAAATAAAGGCATAGAAAGTCAAATTTTTTCTTTGGAAGAATATCCCGACAATTTGTCGGTTCATGAAATTTACCAATACAACCATCCTGAAATTAACAAACTTGTTGAAAAGTATATTCTACCTGCTGAAAAATTTGCATTTATAATTCCGGAATATAATGGTGGTGTTCCGGGCATATTAAAATTATTTATCGATTCTGTTGATCCCAAAATTTTTAATAGTAAAAAAGCCGGATTAATAGGTGTTGCATCCGGTCGTTCAGGGAATTTAAGAGGTTTAGATCATTTATCAGCCATGCTAAATTATTTACAAACTGAAGTTATGGCTTATAAACTACCTATTTCACGTATTGATACGTTAATTCAAAACAATACGGTGGTTGACGATGCAACTCTTAAAGCATTAGAATTACACGCTGAGAAATTAATTAGCTATTAACATTTATTAGTTATATAAAATAAAAGGTTAATGAATTTATTAACCTTTTATTTCTTTTCTACCATCAGCGTGTATGGCAAATCTACCCGAATTTCGTTCGTGAACCTGATCTAATTTTGGCCATGGCCATCCACCAAATTGTGTTTTGTGATAGTCTTCAAAAGCTTGCTGAATTTCTTCTTTGGAATTCATTACAAATGGCCCGTATTGAATAACTGGTTCGTTTATTGGCCTTCCTTGCAAAACTAATATTTTAGATTCGTGATTATAATTTTTAATTAATAAATCTACATCTGCCTCAACTTCTACCGAATGATATTTTTTAATTGATTTTCCGGCAATATTTATTTCGTCACCCACATAAAAATAAAGTGTTCTATTTACTCCACTTGAAGCTTTTGGTAAAGTTAGTTGAGCATTAGGACTTAAATGAATGTTCCAAACAGCTACTTCGTTTTTAGGATCGGCTGCCCAAGAAGCAGGAGGAGGTGCCGGAGCATTCAATCCAAATAGATTACCGGCTATAATTTCAATTTTAATTTCATTACCATCCGAATCTTTACCAATGTATTTTGGGACTTCTTCTTTCCAAAACATTTTAAAATGTGGTTCAGCAAATTTGCTTTTCTTAGGTAAATTCAACCAAATTTGAAATAATTCTAAGGGATTTTCTTTATCCTTATAGATTAACGGAAACATCTCTGAGTGTTGCACTCCTTTACCGGCAGTCATCCATTGCACATCTCCATTTCCATATCTTCCGGCAGCTCCCATGGAGTCGGCATGATCTACAAAACCTTCTTTAACAATGGTTATAGTTTCAAAACCTCTATGCGGATGCCCCGGAAAACCCGGTACTTTTTTACCATGATACATTCTAAAACCATCTTTTATAATAAAATCGTTACCAATATTTCTACCAGATAGAGATACAGCAGGCCCCATTTCGTCATTTCCCTTAGGAAACTTATCTTCATGATGTACACAAAATAAAAAAGGATCGGCTGTTTCCCACTGAAAGCCCAATGGCTTTACATGTTTAATTATATTTTTCATAGTTTTTTGTTTATCAGCAGCATTATTAGCTAATGCACCCAATTCGGGCATGGTAAATAAAGCGGATAAGCTAAGAGTGAGTTTACTCAAAAAGCTTCTTCTGTTGTTATCTTGCTCCATTCTTAATTAGCTTTTATACATAAAAAAACATCAGAAATTGATATTTGTTTTACATTGTAACAATTA
The DNA here is from genome assembly GCA_046299555.1 of Bacteroidia bacterium. GTDB lineage: Bacteria > Bacteroidota > Bacteroidia > JACCXN01 > JACCXN01 > CALKJP01. Next base: position 1,393,957 of record JBKBHS010000001.1, on the reverse strand, counting down.
TCACCGACTTAAGCCTATGTTTCATAGTAATTTTGCATTGTAAATTTAAAATTATAAACTATGAACTTACAAGAATTAGTTAATAACCCTAACACAACAATAGTTGATGTTAGAATGCCTTTTGAATATGAAGAAGAACATATTGAAGGCGCCATAAATATACCTCTGCAAGAAATTCCTCAACGAATTGACGACTTTAAAAAAATGAAGCAACCAATTGTAGTATATTGCAGAAGTGGAAATAGAAGTGGCCAAGCTCAAATGTTTTTACGCCAACATGGAATTACCGAAATATACAATGGCGGTGGTTTGTATGATATGTATGACTTAATGGGTAAATAACTTATGATTAATTTTTTTCAGAAAATTTTCGGGTCAAAAGTTGACTTCGTAGAATTAGTAAATAATGGTGCCGTAATTATAGATGTTAGAACACCTGCTGAATTTTCATCAGGTCATATTAAAGGCTCCATAAATATTCCGGTTGATAAAATCGGAAATCAAATTGAAAAAATAAAAAAATACGAAAAACCTGTAATTACCTGTTGTAGAAGTGGAGCAAGAAGCGGAATGGCAGCATCTATATTAAAGTCAAAAGGAATAGAAGCATATAATGGCGGGCCTTGGGATTCTTTAAAAAATAAAATAAAAAAATAATGCTATCTAATAATTGGAATTTAGTTCGAATTTTAAGGCTTATATTTGCCGTTATAATTAGCTTAGAAGCCATATACAGCAATACATGGTGGCTTTTTATTCCATCAGGTATTTTGCTCATTCAAGCTGTATTAAATTTAGGATGCCCTTTAAACAGCTGCAATATTCCGGTAAAAGAAATGAAAAACAATAAAGAAATTCAATATGAAGAATTGGGTAAATGATAATAAATTAATGCTTATAGGCATACCCATTGGAGCAATAGCCGGGTTTGCCTATTGGCATTTTGTAGGATGCACAGAAGGATGCGCCATAACTTCGCAATGGCATACAAGCACAATGTATGGTGCATTAATGGGTGCTTTAGGTTTAAGTATATTTGACAAAAAATCTAAAACAAAAGAAAATGGAAACATTTAATGATTTAATTAAAAGCAGCACTCCTGTATTGGTAGATTTTTATGCAGAGTGGTGTGGCCCTTGTAAAATGATGAAGCCTATTTTACAAGAATTAGCAGCTAAAATTGGAGAAAAAGCTCGCATAATAAAAGTTGATGTAGATAAAAATCCGGCAGCAGCCGCAGCATTTCATATTAGTGGAGTACCTACATTGATATTATTTCAAAATGGTGAAATTAAGTGGAGACAATCGGGAGTTGTTCCGGCAAATTATTTAGAAAATATCATTAAACAATATACCTTAGCATCGTAAATTCTAAGATGCTTTAAAATGAAAAGTTTAATGATAACAATTGTTGTTTTAACAACAAGCATTACTTTATTTGCACAATCACAAAACTGCAAACAGCTTTATATACAAGAATTTGAAGAAAAAATTAAAACTACTCAAAATGCAGTTTTAATTGATTTAAGAACTCCAAAAGAATTTAAAAGCGGACACATAAAAGGCGCAAAAAATTTAGATTTTTTTGCTAAAGGTTTTTATGATCAACTTTTAAAATATCCAAAAGATACTCCGCTTTTTATATACTGCGAATCAGGAGGAAGAAGTGGTCAAGTGTTTGAACGATTGAAAAGTGAAGGCTATCAAACTGTTTACGAAATGCACGAAGGAATGAGTGGCTGGAGAGATTCTAAAAGACCTGTTGAGAAATAATCCAAAAAAAGGCTGAATAAAATTCAGCCTTTTTTATTTACTTAAGTTTCAATTTTTAGGATTAAGCTTTCTCAAATGATTTCTTAATTTTCATTACCAAGGCTTCTCTATGAGCTTGTGTATCTATATCTGCTCCTTTGTTTGCATTTAATTGACGTTCTATTTGCTTCAATTGAAAAACTGCCAAATTACGCGAACGATTATCATATTGCGTTGTATCTTTAGCAATATCAATTAACATTGAGACGTATTCTGTTTGCAAGTTTTGTCGAAATGAATTTACTTTTCCCATTAAATCTGCTTTAAAAATGGCAGCTGTCAAATCGTTTAACATTTCTGATAGTTTATATTGATTACCATATAATTCACTGTCGGTTAATCGTTGCATTACGCTTGGATGTAATAAATGCATCAACACGCCTTTTTGAATAAGTAAATTTCGTGCATGAAATTTTGGGTCTTCAGTAGATGAGAAAAAGCCAAAACCTCTACGTTGTTGTTGCAAATATGGATAAAGTTCTTCGGGCAATTCGAAAGCATTAGGAGCAAAGGCTAATTTTGCTAAAGCATCCATTGCTCTTTTTTGATCTTTGTAGCTTACCGGTGTAAAAGGTTTTGAAGAGGCACCTTTTTGTCCTTCAAAGGCTCTGTCAACATAAACTCCACCAATGTATCTCGAAATCGTTGTTACAACATTGTTTGCTTCGGTAGTTAATAATAAATATGCATTTCTTAATTCTTGATAAGATTGTCCGGGTTTACTGTATTTCTTTTTTAAATCGGCCATCATTTTATTTATAATTTTCATTCTTTCTATCGAATAAGTAATGGCATCGCCCGATAAATCGTTTACCATTACTCTCGGATCGATAGCTTTTCCGGGAGCTCGCATATCATCTGCATCGTTTCCAAACATAAGTTGATGCTCGGTTGAACGTTCTAATATTTTGTTTAATCTTTCTTTTTCTGCATTTTCATCTTCTAAAGCAGGTGTATAACCAAATTCAATAGCCCATATATCATAAGGGCCTACTTTAGTAGTAAAATAATCTCCCTGTTTAGCTTTATCAAAAGCTAAATTTACAGCCGGATAATCCATTACAGATGCTATTAAACCTACTTTTCTTGTAAGAGTTGTGTCATTTATTTTATCAGGCATGTGCAACTGACTTGCTTTCATATTGTGATTTAACCCAAGTGTATGTCCTACTTCATGCATTACTAAATAATATAAAGCGTGTTTTATGTATTCTGATTTTTCTGCTTCAGTAGCATTATTTAAATTTAGTTGCCACATGCCTAACATGGCATTATGATGTAAATAATGACCAGCCAAACAAGTATATTCCGGATGGGTATTATATTCTTCTAAATGCAATAAGCCATAGGTTTCGAAAACACTTTGCTGACGTAAACGATTGGTTAGATAAACATATTCCAACATTATATCAGCTCCTAAAATTTGTCCGGTTCTAGGATTTACAAAGCTTGGTCCATAGCCTCCAAAAGGTGGTTGTGGTGATGATGTCCAACGTAATACATTATAACGTATATCACCGGCATCCCAAGTTGCATCATCGGGCTGAATTTTCACTTGAATTGCATTTTTAAAACCTGCTTTTTCAAAAGCTTCGTTCCACTTTAAAACAGCTTCTGCAATTATATCTCTGTATTCGTGGGGAGTGGTATTTTCAATCCACCAAACAATAGGTTCAACAGGTTCTGATATTTCAGCATTTTTATCTTTCTTTTCCAAATTCCAGCGATGAATCATATCTCGATATGGAGTGGCAGAAGTGCTGGTCATATCGTTTTTTTGTGTAATAAAATAGCCAACTCTTGGATCATCAAATCTTGGTTTGAAGTTATTTTGGGGCATTTCAATTATACTATGTTGCAGTTTTATACTTACTGAACGATCGTCTGCTGCATGACCTCCACTCCTAACAACCGGACTTGGATTATCATAAACATATTCTACAACAACATCGCTGTTTTGCGGGTAATTTGATAGTTTTATATACTTGGTCTTATCTTTACTTAATGTTCCTAAAGAATAACTGGTACCGGGTTTAGCATTTGGATTTGAAGATTCTTTAACTTGATGCAATGCTTCGGTTAAAAATAAATCATCAGCTTTTATTAAAAATTCTGTTTTATCTTTATTTTGTCCAACAATTGTCATGGACGCTAATACAGCTTTAGAAATATTGGCATCGGCTGCTTTACTGATTGGATTTTTTGGATCGAAATAATAATTATTATTTTCCTTTATAAATTCAATTTTATTAAAATATTGTTTTATAGAAAAAATGGCATTTTCACGATAAGCTCCTCGATAATGTCCGGCTGAAAGTATGCCATCAACCGTGTGTGTAAAGTAGATATATTCTTTTCCTATCTGTTCCTTTTTAATCAATAAATACAATGAGCCGTTGGTTGTATCTTGATAAAATGTAAATAAGCCTTCTGTTTTTACACATTTTTTTGTAGCCTCTTCTATTGTTTTTATTTCATCTTTTTTTGTATTGCTTTCTGTTGAGGTGGAATTTGTATTTACAGACTGATTTTTTTTCTTTTTCTTTTCTTTATTACTGTAAGCAAATACGGATGTACTTGCTACTAAAAGCGCTATTAATAATGCTATTAATCTATAAAATTTTATCATGGGGGTTAAGAATTAATTTAATATTATGCTCCGTTTTCGTTGTTATAGATTGATTGAATAAGTGCTTCGTTATCTTTTAAAATAACTTTTCGTTTTAAACTTAATTTTGGTGTCATTTCACCTCTGTCAATACTCCACTCTCTTGGCAATAATCGAAACTTTTTAATTGTTTCGTATTGAGCTAAACCTTTATTTACTTCGGCTATTTCGTTAGAAATTTGCTTGATTATTCTATCGTCTTTAATAATTTCTTCGTTTGACGTATAAGGGATTCCATTTTTAGCACACCAGTCTTTTAAATATTGAAACGAAGGAACAATTAGAGCAGCAGCAAATTTTTGATTTTCGCCTATTACCATAGCTTGCTCAATAAACATGGATTCTTTTAATTTGTTTTCGATTATTTGAGGAGCTATATACTTTCCACCTGAAGTTTTAAAAATTTCTTTTTTACGATCGGTTATTTTTAAATATCTGCCCTCTTCTAAAACACCTATGTCTCCGGTATGAAACCAGCCTTCGCTATCAATAACTTCTGCCGTTAAATCAGGACGTTTATAATATCCTAACATCACATTGGGTCCTTTGCATAATATTTCGCCATCATCTGCAATTTTTACGGTGACACCTTCAATTACTTCACCTACCGTACCAAATTTAGTTCCACCCGGTTTTAAATTATTGACAGCAATAACCGGTGAAGTTTCGGTAAGACCGTATCCTTCAAGAACACGTATTTGAGCTGCCCAAAATACACGCGCTAATCGAGGCTGCAAGGCAGCACCTCCGGAAACAATAGCTCTAACATTTCCGCCTAATGCCTCGCGCCATTTACTAAAAATTAATTTATTAGCTAATTTTAATTGTGTTTCGTACCACCAGCCATTTGCTCCGTTTAATTCGTATCGCAGTCCTAAATCTAAGGCCCAGAAAAATAATTTGTGTTTTATTCCGGTAAGTTCAGTTCCTTTTGTTACAATTTTATCATATACTTTTTCGAGTAATCGCGGTACGGTTGAGAAAACATGTGGTTTAACTTCTTTTAAATTATCTGCAATGGTTTCTAAGCTTTCTGCATAATAAATAGATACTCCCAGATACATCCACAAATAGGTAAGCATTCGTTCATATACGTGATTTAAAGGTAAAAAACTTAGTGCTCTACAAGATGAGTCAACCGGAGGTAAATTTCTAACTGCATAAAAATTACTAACTAAATTATTATGTGAAAGCATAACACCTTTAGGATTTCCGGTTGTTCCTGAAGTGTAAAGAATAGTTGCTAAATCGTTTGCTTGAATTTTTGATTTTATTTCTTTTACTTTTTCTTCGCAAGGATTTTGTTTTCCAAAATTTAAAAGTTCTGAATAATGTTTTGCACCGTCAACTTTATCAAAGGTGTAAATGTCTTTAACGGTAGGAGTATCAGCCAATACTTTTTTAACTTTTTCATATAAATCTTTTCCGGATACAAGAACGTATTTAATTTCTGCATCATTTAAAATAAAGCGTAAATCATTGTCACTAATGGTAGGATAAATGGGCACATTGATAACGCCTGCCATTTGCATTCCAAAATCCGAAAAATTCCATTCCGGTCGGTTATTGGCTATTAAAGCAACTTTATCACCCGGCTGTAATCCAAGATGAAGAAAGGCATATGCCATAGAGGTAGATGTTTCAATGAAATCATCAATGCTGTGTTTTACCCACTGGCCATTTACCTTAGCCGCAAGAGCATCTTGCTTATTCCCATAATTTTTCTTGTAATTGTCTAATAAATCAAATAATCTGGTTACGCTCATTTTTCGTGTAATTGAAGATTTATAATGTCTATCTTTCAAATATAAAAAAAGGCGTTTTAAAACAAGATTAAATAAGGAATAATTTTGCTAACAGGTGTTAATACAATATTACTGCTATAGACTTAATAAGAAGTTCATGGTATCAATACCATCTGCATAATCAGATAATTTAGGCGATTGTGTTTCGCCAAAATTAACTTTTGCCGGATGATTAAATTGATTGGCTACTACACATTGCAGCTGTTCTTTAATATTTATTAATTGAGTTTCGAGATGGGTTTTATCTGCGTAATATTCGTAAAACAAAACCCCAACAGGTGATGTTAATTGGGTATCTTGTTTTAGTATTAAAAATCCATTATCAAGTAATTTTTCTTTATTTAGTAAGTAAATAGTTTTGTTGTAATCGTAATTATTTCCATATTTCTTATTGTTTATAACAGGGTTAAAATCATAAATTGCATTAAAAAATTTATCAAAATTATATTGCTCCGGAACATAAATTTTGGATACATTTCTGCATCCTAATCCAAAATAAGTGAAAATATCACTTCCTAAATTATATAAATCATTTTCGGTTTCAGAGCCATCTAATACAGCTATAGAATTTCTGTTTTTACGAATTATATGAGGATAATTGCTAAAATAATGTTCAAAATATCTGGCACTGTTATTACTTCCGGTAGCAATTATTGCATGTATTGATTTAAAAGGTGTTTCGGTAAAAAATATGTAGTTTTGAAATTGTGGTTCAATTTCGATAAGAAAATCAGTAAGTAATGGAATTAATAATTTATCTTGTGATGATAATCGTACAATAGCTTTATTTCCGCTTAATAAAACACATAATAAATCATGAAAACCTACCATTGGAATATTACCCGCCATAATAATTCCAATATTTTTAGGAGCATTATCTTTAAATGTGTATGAATTTAACCATTGTTCAAGCTCCTTTTTTTGAAGCATCTGAGCTATTTGAAATAATGATTTATGAACATTATCTTTAGTAAACCATCCATTTTGATAATAAGCTTGTTCAATTACCTGATTTATTTTGGGTAGATTATTTAAAAGTTTATCTGTTTCAACATCATTATCATCAAATGAGTTTCCCAGATAAAAATTAATAATATGACCTAATTGAACAAAAGCTTCTGTACGTTGTTTAAGATTCATTAAAATTGATTTATTTATATCTTTGCACACAAATTTACAAAACAAAAATCAGATACTATGGCAATTACAATTACAGATGAATGCATAAATTGCGGAGCATGCGAACCTGAATGTCCTAATAACGCTATTTACGAAGGTGGTGTTGAATGGCGTTTTTCTGATGGAACATCATTAAAAGGCATGTTTACCGGAAAAAGCGGATTAACTGTTGATGCAGATGCAGCTCAGGCTCCCATAAAAATGGATACTTATTACATTGTTTCCGATAAATGTACCGAATGTGTAGGTTTTCATGATGAGCCACAATGCGCTGCAGTGTGTCCGGTTGATTGCTGTGTGGATGATCCAAATTGGAGAGAAAGCAAAGAAGAGCTTTTAGCTAAAAAACAAAGTTTACATCTTGGGTAATTAAAAAATCCCTTCCTGTTGGAAGGGATTTTTATTTAGATACAATAATCTGAGCTGTATTAAATACCTGACGGTTAGACTGAGTTAATAATCCATTAATGAGTAACAGCGAAGATGCATGTTTTTCTTTAATAAGTCCTTTTTCCAATGCACCTGCAACTCGCGTTATAAATGCTTCATATTGTTGTTCAATTTCTTGTATCAGTTCATCAGGAATACCTTTTTTAGATGCGCTATTTTCGATAATTGCCGCTTCAATATTAAACCAGAAATTTGAATGATTCTGTTTTATGATATCATAATATTCTCGAGCTTTGTCGGTACTGGAAGAATATAATTCCTCAGCATTATCTCTTACACTCCATATAGTTTTAGAAACTTGACTCAACATCATGCAAGCATGTATCAACTGATGTAAGCGAGCAGCATCTTCTGATTCTACTTCATCTTGTCTGAAATTAGCAGCATATATTGTAATCTCTTTTTGCAGTTGATTAATTTGATTTAACTGCGCCTCAGGATTATTCTTCTCTTTTTTTGCAAGCAATTCAATAGGTACTAAATGTTGTGATGCACTCATTTCTTTATTATCAATTCTTAAAACCATCATTCCCAAGCGAACAGTTTCGTGAAATAAATGTTTTGTTTCTTCATTTAAAGCTTTTAATGCCGCTTCCGGTAAATCATGCGAAACATTATTTATAAAAATAGTTACCTCATCAGATTTAACAGGGAACATACGTTCGAGCCATTTAACCATTATATTGATAAAAGGAAGAAAAATTAGTACTCCCAATACGTTAAATAAAGTATGAAAAATGGCTATACCAACTACATCACTGTTTTGATCCGGCACTAACCATTCTACCAGATTGAGAAAAAAAGGTAAAATAAGAAATGCTATTATCCCTGTTCCAACATTAAATATTACATGACTAAACGCAACCTGTTTCTTTATTTGAACGCCTCCAATTACTCCAAGTAATATAGTAACGGTAGTACCAATATTTGCTCCAATTACCATTGCTGCACCTTCGCTAAAAAAGATAACTTTTGAATTTACAGCTGTTAGAATTATTGCCAGTGTTGCAGAGCTTGACTGCATTAATGCTGTAAGAATAAAACCAATAATCACATAAAACCAAGTACCATAATGTGGGAAAGCCGTTATGTCAATAGAATTGGCAAACTTTTCTACACTAAGCTTCATATAATCAAGCCCCATAAATAGAAAGCCAAGACCCACTATTAATTTACTAAATCCTAAATATCGAGGAAAAGAACTTAAAAAAATTAAACCTAAACCACCAATGCCAATTAAGGGTAATGAAAATGCTTCTATTTTTAATTTAAATCCAAGCGTTGCAACAATCCATCCGGTAAACGTTGTTCCAACATTGGTTCCCATAATTACCCCAATGGCATTTTGCATGCTCATAACTCCAGCACCAACAAAAGCTAAAGTTATTAATGAAACTGCAGAGCTGCTTTGAAGAACAGCTGTTGCAAAAATTCCTGAAAAAACAGATCGTATTTTCCCCGTGGTAGTTTTTTTAATTAAACGTTTAAATGTTCTGCCGGAAAGCTGCTTAACTGCTTCTTCCAATAAAAACATACCGAACATAAAAATACCCAGTCCGGCTAAAAATTTCCATATATCTAAATGCTGCAACAAATTGGTTTCTATTTTGGCAAATGTACTAGCAAACAGCACTTTTATTATATGATGTTTGTCATGACATTGCTCATTATTTAAATTCCTGATAACGTGAATGTTAAAAATAATTAAAATCAAACATTTAAAACCATACTAAATTCTAATTATCAGACTATTAGTTCACTTTGTTTAACTTTAATAAGTTTTTAATTAAACAAAATATTTATAACAAGTGTTGTGATAACATAAATCATAAAAAAAACAAAAATCATGAAAAGAAAGAACTTACTCTTAACAACCATGGCAATGAGCTTGGGAATTTTAAGCTCATTTGCACAAACTGCCAGAGTGCAGGTTATTCACAACTCTGCTGATTTAGCCGCTCAAACTGTAGATGTATGGCTAGACAATACCCTTCTTATTGATAACTTCCAATTCAGAACGGCATCTCCATTCATAAATGCACCTGCAGGAACACCACTTACAATTGGTATTGCTCCTGCTAACAGTACATCTGCAGCTCAATCTATTGCAACATTTCCTGTAACATTAGCAGCCAATGAAACATATGTAGTGGTTGCAAATGGTATTGTAAGTGCAACAGGGTATTCTCCTGCAACTCCATTTAATTTACATATTTATAACATGGGTAGAGAAACTGCATCAAACTCATCTAATACAGACGTATTAGTATTTCATGGCGCTACAGATGCTCCAACAGTTGATGTAGTAGGTGTTGGAGCTGGAACTTTAGTAGATAACTTAGCTTATGCACAGTTTTCGAATGGTTACTTACAATTACCTACTGCTGATTATAATGTACAAATTCGTAATCAAGCTGGAACTGATGTTGTTGCAGAATATTTAGCTCCACTACAATCTTTAAACTTAGATGGTGAGGCATTGGTAGTAGTTGCATCAGGATTTTTAAATCCCGCCAATAACAGCAATGGACCAGCTTTTGGTTTATATGCAGCTCCAGTTACAGGTGGTAGCTTAATTGCTTTACCAAGTAGCCCAATTACAACTGCTCGTGTTCAGGTAATTCATAACTCAGCCGATGCTGCTGCTCAAACAGTTGATGTATGGTTAGACAATACTTTAATTATAGATGATTTTGCTTTCAGAACATCTTCACCATTTATTGACGCTCCTGCAGGAACTCAATTTACAATAGGAATTGCACCTGCAAATAGTACTTCATCATCTCAAGCTATTGCTACATTCCCTGTAACATTAAATGGAAACGGTAAATATGTAGTTGTTGCAAATGGTATTGTAAGTGCAACAGGGTATTCTCCTGCAACTCCATTTAATTTACATATTTATAACATGGGTAGAGAAACTGCATCAAACTCATCTAATACAGACGTATTAGTATTTCATGGTGCAACTGATGCTCCAATAGTGGATGTAGTAGGTGTTGGAGCAGGAACTTTAGTAGATAACTTAGCTTATGCACAGTTTTCGAATGGTTACTTACAATTACCTACTGCTGATTATAATGTACAAATTCGTAATCAAGCAGGAACTGATGTTGTTGCAGAATATTTAGCTCCACTACAATCTTTAAACTTAGATGGTGAGGCATTGGTAGTAGTTGCATCAGGATTTTTAAATCCCGCCAATAATAGCAACGGCCCTGCATTTGGATTGTATGCAGCTCCGGTTACAGGAGGTAATTTAGTGCAACTTCCAAGTACAGCAATTTCTACAGCTCGTGTTCAGGTTATTCATAATTCAGCCGATGCTGCTGCTCAAACAGTAGATGTTTGGTTAAACAATACTTTATTGTTAGATAATTTTGCTTTCAGAACCGCATCTCCTTTTGTTGATGCTCCTGCAGGAAGTCCTTTTACTATTGGAATTGCACCAGCTAATAGTACTTCATCCTCTCAAGCTATTGCTACTTTCCCTGTAACATTAAACGGAAACGGAAAATATATAGTAGTTGCGAATGGTATTGTAAGCAGTAGTGGATACAGCCCTAACAAACCATTTAACTTGTATGTATACCCAACTGCAAGAGAAGTTGCAAACTCATCTTCAAACACAGATGTATTGGTATTTCATGGTGCAACAGATGCTCCTACAGTGGATGTAGTTGCTACCGGAAATGGTTTACTAGTAGATGATTTAGCATACACCGAATTTGCAGGATATTTATCATTGCCAACTAATAACTACGAATTACTATTAACAGATTCAGCCGGAGCAACACCAATTGCCAAATTTGGAGCACCTTTAAGTGCATTAAATTTACAAGGTGCTGCAATTACCGTTCTTGCTTCAGGATTTGTAAATCCTTCTGCTAACAGCAATGGCCCCGCATTTGGATTATATGCTGCTACTGCTGCAGGTGGTGCATTAGTTGCTTTACCTGTATTACCAACACCATCAGGATTAAACGAAAATAACTCTATTCTAAATGTTAATCTTTATCCAAACCCGGTAAACACCATTATTAATTTTGTTGCTGATAAAGATTTAGTTAATGCACAAATTATCATTATGGATATAAGCGGAAGAGCTGTAAAACAATATACATTTAATACTTCTGCTTCTGCTGTAAATTCAATTGATGTAAGTGATTTAACAAATGGTATTTATTTAATGCAATTAAATAATAATGGAGAAGTAAACACTTTCCGTTTTATTAAAAAATTTTAGTCCCACCCCCCAACTTCCCTTCCCAACTCTCTTAAAGGCTGCCCGATTGGCAGCCTTTGTTGTTTAATTTATTTATTTTTGCAATATGATACGTTTGGCTAATTATCATACACATCCTCAACACAAAGACTATATTGTTTTCACCTTTAAAAATTTTGAACAAGGAAATTTTTTCGAGTCAGAATTAATTGCTCAAAATATCCCTTTTGAAAAAGCAATTGATGAGGAAGAAAAGATTATGATGTTTGGAATAAAAAACACGCTTTTCGAAAAAGCACAAAAAATAAATGCAGATAGTTTTGCCAAATATAAAAAAGCATTTATTCCTGATAATGCTGTTAGATATACTGTTTTAAGTATATTTTTTATCTTTTTAACTTTAGCAATTATAGGATATATTAAATCGAAATTTTAATGCATGATTTTATTCATAAGCTTATACACCAAATTAAATTAGGAATACCCGGAGTAGATGCTCAATATAAAATGGCGCCAACTCGAAGATTAAAGCCGGATGAATCATATTATCAAAAAAAACAAGCTGCGCCCAAAAGTAGTGTACTTATCTTACTTTATCCCAAAAATAATACAATATATTTTGTTTTAATTGAACGCCCCAAATATCAAGGAACACATAGTGGACAAATTTCTTTTCCGGGTGGAAAAATAGATGCTAATGATTGTTCACCTACACATACAGCCATTAGAGAAACATTTGAAGAAATTGGAGTAAATATTTCTCAAGAGAATATTATTGCCGAATTAACATCATTATATATTCCGGCAAGCAATTTTGAAGTATTCCCATTTTTAGCTTGGTGTAATTATCAGCCTGTTTTTATTCCAAATCGCAGAGAAGTAGCGGCTATTCTGGAAACACCAATTTCAATGATTTTAGATAATAAAAATATAAGTAACATTAATGTTACAATTTTTAATGGGTTAACCTATAATGTGCCTTGCTTTAATTTATCAGGGAAAAATGTGTGGGGAGCAACTGCTATGATTTTAAGCGAACTAAAAGAAATAATAAAATCGTCAGGTGCTGAGCTTTACATATAACCAAAGGCAGAATATAAGAACAATTATACCTACTAATATCATGTAAGTATTTTTATAATACTTTGTCAAATAAGTATTCATATCTTTTCGATAAGCCCAAATCATAGCAATAACAAATACTATAGCAAATAATGCTGCAAAAATTAATTGCTCTTTTGTAAACGAAACTAATAATACCGATAATTTATTCATGTTTCAAAAGTAAACAAAATACAAAAGCGGGATACTCCCGCTTTAAAAACAACATTTAATGTGTAATGTTTAGTTTTTGATAAATTGTGTAGTTTGATTATCAAAATTTAAATAATGTATTGAATTATCAAGATTTGAAATATCTACGTTTTTACCAAAACCTTTTTTAACTAAATTACCAAAGCGATCATAAATTTCATAATCTGTATTATCCGAAAAAATTAACGATTGTTTATTTTTATCATAGTTATATGAAATTGCTGCTCGATTATTTTTAAAAGATGCTTCTTTTGAATAACGAGGCTTTTTATTTAAACCAATTTGTTTTACTCTAAATTTATTTTCTCCACTTATTAAAGCTATATTAAAGCTATATTCATTTTCATCAGGTGTACCTTTTCCTTGAACTTCGCCAACGCTTACCCATTTATTCCATTTATATTGTTCAATAATAAAAGGTAATGAACCTATCTCTCCTTTTGTTTTCCATGTTAATAAACCATTAGAATTTACATTAATATCTATAGTTTCAAAAGTTGGAGTGGGTTTTAATGCATCAGGATTTAGTATTTTAGGAGCACATCCGTCTTTGTGTTTTATGGTTATTGAAACATTATCACCGGGTTTTAAATTTCTTTGTGCCAAATCAATTTCAAAAGCGCTTGAGTTTAATTCATCAGTGGTAACTTCTCCATTAACCCTTACTTCATATACACAAAAACCAACACCTGATGATGCAAAGGCATTTTGTACATATAAATTTTTATTTTGATATTTTCCTTCTATAACCAAAGCATTGTTCGATAAGCTTGCTAATGGAAAAATTAGAAGCAAAAAAATAATTTTATTCATCCTCATTTTTTTAGAAGTTCAAATTTAATATTTTATCCAAGTAAATTCAAATTTAATCGATCGATTTTTCCCATAATATGTTAATAATATAACTAAATTATGCGTGCATAATTTTAAAAAACAAAAGGGAGATATTAAACATATAAACATTCAATAAATTGAATTGAATAACAAAATTTAAAATTTGTAAATTGCACCCCTATTATTATATACAAAATGACAGACAAATACGAAGCCGTAATCGGATTAGAAATTCATATACAATTAAACACTTTATCTAAAGCATATTCATCCGACTCTACTGAATTTGGGAATTTGCCCAATACCAATGTTAGTGTAATTTCTTTAGGGCACCCCGGTACCTTACCCAAAGCCAATAAAAAAGTTATTGAGTATGCCGTTAAACTTGGATTAGCATGTAATTGCAAAATTACCGAATTTAACGGATATGCCCGTAAAAATTATTTTTATGCGGATTTACCTAAAGGATACCAAATAACTCAAGATAAAACACCTATTTGTACCGGAGGTTATATTACCATTAAAAACAAAGATGGTGTTGAAAAACGCATTCACCTTACACGAATACACATGGAAGAAGATGCCGGCAAAAGCCTGCACGATCAAGACCCTTACGATACCCTTATTGATTTAAACCGTGCCGGAGTTCCATTATTAGAAATGGTTTCAGAACCGGAAATAAAGTCGGGAGAAGAAGCATATCAATACGTTACAGAAGTTAGAAAATTAGTAAGATATCTTGAAATTTGCGATGGGAATATGGAAGAAGGAAGCATGCGTTGCGATGCCAATATTTCCATAATGCCCAAAGGAAGTAAAGTATTTGGAACAAAAGTAGAAGTTAAAAACATGAACTCAATTCGCAATGTTCAACGTGCGATAGAGTACGAAATAAAACGCCAAGCGGAATTACTCGAAAAAGGAGAAAAAATTATTCAAGAAACTCGTAGTTTTGATGCCGTATCTGGCACTACCTTTAGTTTAAGAAGTAAAGAAGGTGCTGATGATTACCGCTATTTTCCTGAACCTGATTTGCAACCCGTAATTGTTACTGAAGAATATAAGCAAAAAATTAAATCTACATTACCACCATTACCCGATGAATTATTCAAAAAATATACAGAAACATTTAAACTAAGTACATATGATGCAGCTGTGCTTACCGAATCGAAAGAAATTGCACTATATTTTGAAGAACTTATAAAATATTGCAATAATTATAAAGCTGCAGCAAATTGGGTAATGGGTGAAATCAAATCATATTTAAATGAACGAGCCTTGCATATAAACAATTTCCCTTTAAGCCCTCAAACAATTGCATCATTGATAAATCTAATTGAAGAAGGAAAGGTAAGTCATAGTACAGCATCGCAAAAAATATTTCCATTATTGATTGAAAATCCTTCAAAATTGCCATTGGAAATTGCGCAGGAAAACAATTTGATACAGGAAAGTAATGCAGATTCTATTCTGCCAATGATTGAAGAAGTCTTAGCTAAATATCCCGAAAAAGTTGAAGAATACAAAGCAGGAAAAAAGGGATTACTTGGTTTATTTGTTGGAGAAGTAATGAAACTTTCAAAAGGGAAAGCCGATCCTAAATTAACCAATCAATTAGTAAGAGAGAAACTGGAAAGTTAATGCACAATTGGCACATAACAGTTAACAGTTAGCAAATATTTATAAAAAATAAGACAAAAGACAAAATGACGAAAGACGAAGATGATTTATTATACAAAATTTAGCATCATAATTTTCAATCTTAAATTTCTAATTTTTCATTTAAAATTAATACAATAAAAAATGTCAACAACAACAGAACAAGTACAAGTAACCGTTGAAACAGCAAAAGAATTAGGTTTATTACCTGAAGAATTTGAAAAAATAAAAGAAATACTAGGGCGAACGCCCAATTTTACAGAATTGAGTATTTACTCAGTGATGTGGAGTGAGCACTGCTCATATAAAAACTCAATAGTTTGGTTAAAAACATTGCCCAAAGACGGACCTCATATGTTAGCAAAAGCCGGTGAAGAAAATGCCGGTTTAGTTGATATTGGAGATGGATTAGCTTGTGCATTTAAAATTGAATCGCATAATCATCCCAGTGCATTAGAGCCATACCAAGGGGCAGCAACAGGTGTAGGAGGTATTAACCGTGATATTTTTACAATGGGAGCTCGCCCAATTGCTCAATTAAACTCACTTCGTTTTGGTAATTTAAAACTAGATAGAACAAAATGGCTGATTAAAGGTGTTGTAAAAGGTATTGGAGATTATGGAAATGCATTTGGAGTTCCTACTGTTGGTGGAGAAGTATTTTTTGATGATTGTTACAACACTAATCCTTTAGTAAACGCCATGTCGGTTGGAATAGTTAAGGTTGGAGAAACTGTTTCAGCAATTTCTTATGGCGAAGGAAATCCTGTTTTTATTGTAGGTTCATCAACCGGAAAAGATGGTATTCACGGTGCTGCATTTGCATCAAAAGATATTACAGAAGATTCTGCTAATGATTTACCGGCAGTACAAGTAGGAGATCCTTTTCAAGAAAAATTACTACTAGAAGCGACATTAGAAGTTATTAAGACCGGTGCTGTTGTTGGTATGCAAGATATGGGAGCAGCAGGGATAGCTTGCTCAACCTCTGAAATGAGCGCTAAAGGGAAACATGGAATGAATATCTATTTAGATAAAGTTCCGGCACGTCAAGAAGGAATGAAGCCTTATGAATTTTTACTATCGGAATCGCAAGAACGCATGTTGATTGTTGTTAAAAAAGGACGTGAAGAAGAAGTAAAAAAAATATTTGAAAAATGGGATTTAAACTGTGCGCAAATTGGAGAAGTTACCAAAAGCGACCGTTTAAAATATTACATGAATGGCGAATTAGTTGCAGATGTACCTGCTGAATCATTAGTATTAGGTGGGGGAGCTCCCGTATATCATCGAGAATATAAAGAACCTGCCTATTTTGCTGAAACAAAAAAATTCAACATTAACCAAGTGGAAGAACCTGAAAATTTAAAAGAGGTTGCAAAATTCTTATTGGCTCATCCTAACATTGCTTCTAAACGTTGGGTTTACGAACAATATGACAGCATGGTAGGAACTGTAAATATGAGTACTAACTTCCCTACTGATGCAGCTATTGTAAATATTAAAGGAACAGAAAAAGCTATTGCTCTAACAGTAGATTGCAATAGCCGCTACATATATGCTGATCCTGAAACAGGCTGTGCTATTGCAGTTGCTGAAGCAGCCAGAAATATTGTTTGCTCCGGAGGTTTACCAAGCGCCATTACCAATTGTTTAAATTTTGGTAACCCGTATAACCCTGAAGTTTACTGGCAGTTTGTGGGTTCTATAAAAGGAATGGGTAAAGCTTGTACTAAATTTAAAACCCCTGTAACAGGCGGAAATGTGAGTTTTTACAATCAATCATCAAGTGTAGGTAAAGCGGGCGGAAATGTAAGCAATGCGGTATTCCCTACTCCAACAATTGGTATGTTGGGTATTTTACCTAATAAAAAAACAGCTACAAGCTTAGCCTTTAAAAATGCCGGTGATAAAATATATTTAATTGGAGAGCGTGTTGAAGATATTAACTGCTCAGAATATTTGTATTCGTATCATGGAGTAAAACTATCTCCTGCTCCATATTTTGATTTAGATAAAGAATACGATATGCAACAAACCTTAATTAAAGTAATTGAAAAAGGTTTAATACAATCAGCGCACGATGTTTCTGAAGGTGGTATATTTGTTGCATTGGCAGAAGCTGCTATGCCCAATAAATTAGGATTTGATGTTTTAACCGACAGCGAAATTCGTCAAGATGCCTTTTTATTTGGTGAATCACAAGGAAGAGTAATCGTTTCTGTTTCTAAAAAACAAGAAGATGCCTTTGTTGATTATATGGTTAAATCTAAAATTCCTTTTATCGTTTTAGGAGAAGTTACCAAAAAAGGGAAATTTGTAATTGATGATGAAACATACATGACCGTAGAAGAAGCTGCCTCTATTTATGATAATGCTTTAGAAAAATTAATTACAGAATAAATTAATATTCATTTTCCTTAAAAAAGCCCATTCTTAAGAATGGGCTTTTTTATATACATCAAATGTTATTGTTCCAATATCTAATAATTGATAACCATCTGGAACTCTAACGTCATCTTTTTTATATTTTAAAAAATAAGCTTGCTCACTATTTTTTGAATCTAAACTGATATAAAAATATCTAATAAAATAACACTGCAAAGTCCATTCGCTATGCATAAAGTGAGGAACGCTAATTATACTTCCATAAGGAACATGCTTACCAATTAAATATACATCGTGTAATTTATCTGCATCGCGACCTGTTTTACCAAAATTTAAAACTGTCATTAAAATACTACTAAGTAAAACTAAAACAGAAATACTTAAGAGAATCTTTTTTGCTTTACTATTTAATTCCAAATGTGAAATCAGTAGCAATACTTTAGGAGCAATAGTTAAAGCAATAGCAATGGCAAAATATGGAAACGAATTATTTAAATAAAAACCTCTTTGTTCTAAGGTAATCATTAATGGCAATGAACCTGAAAAACCTAGTAACATAAATGATAAAGCTTCATTTTTATAAAGTTTAAAATTTATTTTTTGATTTTCCTTTTTGTTGATTAGCCAAATAATAAATGCAATTACTAAAGGAATTGAAAGCTCAACAAATAGTCTT
This sequence comes from Bacteroidia bacterium, assembly GCA_046299555.1. Lineage (GTDB taxonomy): Bacteria > Bacteroidota > Bacteroidia > JACCXN01 > JACCXN01 > CALKJP01. The sequence continues at coordinate 1,374,946 of JBKBHS010000001.1, read as the reverse complement.
CCTAATAAATAAAAGCGATTTTCAACATTTGAAACATTTTGTATAGAGTTTAAAACTCTATTTACGAAATAGCGTGTTAAACTTTCTTTAATAGAATCATCTAACAACAATAATAAATAAATGATTGCAGGAATTATATACAATATTAAGCTCCACAAAAATCCTTTTTTAAAAGAAAATTTATCGTAATTAAAAACAGACCAAAAGAAAGGAAACATTAAAACAAATGAGCCTTGAAGCCCTTTGGTTAATGTTGCTAAAACAATTGCTATTCCGGATAAAAATAACCAAAATATATTATTAGATAAAATTGATTTTAAAGTAAAAAATACACTTAGCAAGCAAAAAAACGACATGGTATTCTCTTCAATATTGTTGGCAAATCCCCAAAAACAAACAGGAATAATTATCCAAAGCAATACAGGAAGCCAACTCAATTTCTGTGTTTTAACATCGTTTTTAAAAAGTAGCAACCAAATTTTATGAATTAGAAATGCATTCAGTAAAGCAAAAAGGAATGAATAAAAACGCTCAACATACATGCTATCGCCCAAAATTTTAAAAAACCATCCTTGTAATGCAAACATTAAGGGCGGTTGTTCATGAAAGTGATTATGATGTGTAAAGCTAAAATGAGGAAACCAGAAAGTACCGTGACCTTTAGCAAAATTATGAGAAACAGCACTGTATAACATTCCATCCAAGAACATTCCATCTTGGATAAGACGTGGGAGAATTAATAGTATAATTATGCCTATAGTAAATACCCAAAGAGCACGGTTAATTGAATTGTAAATCATTCTTAGCTGATTCTTAAGTTATTTTAAAAGTAAATTTTAAACAAAAATCGAATTAATTAAATACTTAGTAAAATCAAAAGTTAGCTTGTAATTGTAAATGAAATTATAAAAGTAATTTCATTAAATGTGATACTTGTTACAGAAATTATAATTTGTCAAAAGTATTTTTGCATAAAAATTATAACTTATGAAAAAGTATACCCCAATTACAGTGATTGCATTATTGTTTTTTACAAATTGCAATTTTGCTCAACAAGCTAATGTTTTAAATGCAAATGATTTTGAAAAGAAAATTCTTTCTGAAAAGAATATACAATTAATCGATGTACGCACTCCAGAAGAATTTCAACAAGGCTACATAAAAGGGGCTAAAAATATTAATATTTATAGTTCTACATTTGAACAAGAAATAAATAAATTAGATAAAACTAAACCAGTGTATATATACTGCCGTTCAGGAAATAGAAGCAAAAGTGCTGCACAAATATTATCTAAAAATGGCTTTAAAACCATTTACGATTTACAAGGAGGAATTGGTGCTTGGCAGTCAAACAATAAACCTTTAGCTAAATAATTTAAAATATTTATGAAAAATAAAGGTGAAATTTTATCTAAAATAGGAGCCGACTTAGCCAAAGGTGAAGTAGTTGCAATTGTAACTTTGCTTGCTGTTGTTGCTATTATTGTATCAACAGTAATTTCATTAGAATCGAGCGAAACAGTATCAGAAATAAACCAAAGCGAAATAAATTTAAGCATGCATAAAGTTCCCGATGCTTCTACATTACCATTTGGCAAAGAAGGTGAATTAGTTAAGTACGGAAGCGATTTAATTCGAAATACAGCTTATTATTTAGGCCCAAAAGGAAAAGTTGCACAAGTAAGCAATGGTTTAAATTGCCAAAATTGCCATCAAGATGCAGGTACAAAACCATGGGGAAATAATTATTTTGCTGTAGCTTCAACTTATCCAAAATTCAGAGAACGTTCAGGTACAATTGAAAGTATTGAAAAACGAGTAAACGATTGTTTTGAACGTAGTTTAAATGGCAAAGCTCTTGATGAAAATAGCAAAGAAATGAGAGCTATTGTAGCTTACATTAATTGGTTAGGAACAGGAGTTCCAAAGGGAGTAACACCAAATGGAACAGGGATTTACAAAGTTCCTTATTTAAACAGAGCGGCTAATCCTGAAAAAGGGAAATTGGTATATAAAGAAAAATGCCAAAGCTGTCATCAACCGGATGGACAAGGATTAAAAAATCCGGAAGGGTGGGGATATACTTACCCTCCATTATGGGGAGAAAATAGTTATAATATTGGTGCAGGTTTATATCGTTTATCAAGATTTGCCGGCTATGTAAAATACAATATGCCTCAAGGCGTAAATCATACCAATCCTGAATTAACCGATGAAGAAGCATGGGATGTGGCAGCTTTTGTAAACTCACAGCCACGCCCATCTAAAGATTTAAGCAAAGATTGGCCAGATATTTCAGGGAAACCTATTGATCATCCATTTGGTCCTTATGCAGATGAATTTAGCGAAGAACAACACAAATACGGACCATTTCAACCTATTGCTGAAGCCAAAAAGAAAAATAAAAAATAAATTTTTATAAATTTTATAAAGAAGATTAGTTATGACAAAGCAACGCAGAACATTTTTAAAACAACTGGGAACTCTTGGAGTGGGCGCAGGCGTAATTTCAGCTAATCCTCTTTTGGCTTCTATAAATCAAACTGATGAAAAAATAACTCATGAAGAAAATCATAATCCAAATGATGTTATAACATTAAATATTTTACAAACTACCGATGTACACTGTCAGGTACATCCGCACGATGAATTGTTTTGGGAAAACAATCAAACTGTATTCAGAAAAACAGGTGGTTATGCTCAACTTGCAACATTTTTCAAACAAGAAAAAAAGAAAAATAAAAATACATTTATCATAGATACAGGAGATATGTTTCAAGGAAGCGAGCTTTCTGTAAAAACTACAGGAAAAGCAATAGTTCCCATTTTAAATGCTATAAACTATGATTTGTATTTGCCGGGAAATTGGGAAGTAATATACTATAAACAAAACATGCAAAAATTAATGGGTGCACTAAATGCTCCAAAAATTTGCGCAAATATGTATCACGATTTAGGTGATGGTAAAAAAGGAGAATTAATTTTTCAACCTTATCATATATGGCATGTAGCAGGTGTAAAAATTGGTTTTATTGGATACACCGATCCATTGGTTCCATTACGCCAATCACCCAATTATAGCAAGGGTATAGTTTACACTGCGCCAGAAGAAAATCTGGCACATTATGTTGATGTATTACGAAATCAGGAACAATGTGCTTATGTAATAATGATTGCACATTTAGGTTTATCGCAGCAAATACATCTTTCTAATTTGCCCGAATGTAAAGGTGTAGATTACATTTTAGGAGGCGATACGCATGAGCGAGTTCGTAAACCAATACAAGGAAAATATGCAAAAGTAGTTGAACCCGGTGCATTTGGTTCGTTTGTTGGAAAGCTGGAATTAAAAATTCAAAATGGAAAAGTAATAGCTGACCAATACGAATTAGTAGAAATTAATGCTGATAAAATTAAAGCCGATAAACACATAACTGAAGTTATTAAACAAAACGAAGCACCTTTTGAAAAGAATATTTACAATGTAATTGGTTATAGTACCATTCCATTGTATCGCTATTTTGTAGTTGAAAACCCAATAGATACAATGATTTTGGATGCATTAAAATGGAAACTGGGCGATGATGTAGATATTGTATTATCGAATGGTTTCCGTTTTTGTCCTCCAAGAACTACAAGAGATAAAACAGGAAACATTCCAATTACGGAAGGATTTGTTTTTGATATGTTGCCAGTTGATAGCACTGTTCGTACCGGTACCGTTACCGGAAAACAAATAAAAGACTGGCTGGAAAAAGAATTAAATAATGTATTTGCAAAAGATGCCTCAAAACGCTTTGGTGGATGGGTAATAAAATTTAAAGGAATGGAAATGTCGTTTAAAGCATTCGAAGAAAATGGGAAGCGAGTGCAAGAAGTAAAAATTGCCGGACACCCTTTAGATGAAAATAAAACTTACCGTATAGCAGCCTGTGAGCGTGATGGCGATCCTGAAGATATGTTATGTAGAATTAAAGGCGTAAAAAATGCAAAAAACACACCATATACCTTGCACTCAGTAATGATAGATTATTTAAAAAATAATTCACCGGTAACACCTACTCCTCCACAGGCAGCAAAAATTTTAGATGCACCACAAACTTTATTAACACAAGTTTTTGGTGTAGATTATGAATTTAGATAGAAGAGATACAAAAGAAAAGTAAAAAAGAATAAACAAAATAAAAAAACATGAAGAATTTATTCCTGATTATTGCAATACTTATTAGCTGGTTTAGCAATGCAACTTTGGCTCAACAAACTGATACCAAAGAACACAAAGTAGTAATGCAATTAACCACCGGTGATACCTTAGCATACAGAGCGCTTGTAAAACAATTAGGCAATATGACTAAAATATGGCCTAATGCAAAAATTGAAGTAATTATTCACAACAAAGGAATAGCGATGATGAAAAAAGAAAGCAGCAATGTAGCTGAAGAGATTACAGCATTAAGCAAAAAGGGTGTGCGTTTTGTAGTTTGTGAATTTACCATGGAACAAATGAAACTTGAAAAATCTCAAATATTAAATGATGCCTTTTATACACCTTACGGATTAATTGCTATTGTAACCAAACAAGAGGAAGGCTATTCTTATTTAAAAGCAGGATTCTAAAAAGTAAATCAACCCGCTGCCATGTTTATTAAAAAAATTATTGCGTTATCGCTATCGATATTGCTTGCTAATATAGTATTAGCTAACAATAATGAGCATGATAGTACTGATACCAAAACTTTGAAAGACTTTATGATGAAAGGACATTTTCATGGCCATTCGCGCAATTACTTTATGGCCACTGATAATGCACCTGGATTAATCGACTATCATGCATTAGCAGTAGGTGCAGGTATTGGATATGAAAGTGCAAAATTTTACGGATTTCAATTTGGTATGAGTGGCTTTTTTATTTTTAACATTTGGTCAAATCATTTGGGGGCAATTGATCCAAAAAGCGGAACCCGTAGCCGTTATGAATTAGGCAACTTTGATATGCAAGACCCCGAAAATCATGATGATTTAGATCGTCTGGAAAATCTTAATATTAAATACCATTTTAGCAAATCACGCATTATATTCGGACGCCAAAATTTAAAAACGCCATTTATTAACCCACAAGATGGACGTATGCGACCAACCCTTGAAGATGGCTTATGGATTGAAATAAAAGAATGGGAAAGACTTCAGTTTAATGGAGGATGGATACATGGAATAAGCCCACGCTCTACGGTTAGATGGTTTAGCGTTGGTAAAAGTATTGGTACTTATCCGGTAGGAAGAGATATTTACGGAAATCCATCTGGCTATAGAAATCAATTGAGTAGTATGGGAATTGCAATTGCCAATATAGCATATACTCCTGTTAGGGAACTAAAAATTAACGTATGGAATTATTATGTAGAAAATATTTTCAATACCGCTTTTGCACAAATAGATGCACAAATCCCTGTAAACAAAGAAAAAGAAAAAGCCATTTTACTTGGCATTCAAGGAGGATATCAAAACGCACTAAATAATGGTGGTAATGAAGATAGCTTGAAAGCATACTTGCATAAAGACAGTGAATCGAAATTTTATAGTGCACGTGCAGGCTATAAAACATCCCAATTTGAATTTACACTTAACTACACGCACATTGCTGATGAAGATCGCTTTTTAATGCCACGCGAATGGGGCACTGAACCATTTTATACCTTTCTTCCAAGAGAGCGTATGGAAGGCTCAGCCAACAGTAAAGCACTGGTATTTAAATCAGAATTTAAAATAGAAAAACACTTACGTACAGGAATTGCATACGGACACTTTTATATGCCGGATGTAAAAAAACATGTAGCACAAAACAAGTATACAATACCATCATTCAATCAACTTAATGTATTTTTCAATTACGAATTTGATGGATACTTAAAAGGATTTAATGTACAAGCATTATATGTATATAAAGGTGCTTTAGGCAACACTTATAACGAAGGTCGTTATATAGCAAACAAAGTAAATATGTCAAACTATAATTTAATAATCAATTATCACTTTTAACCCCTAAATCAAATCAGTATGAAAGAAGTACTATTACAACCCTGGCCTTGGTATGTTGCAGGGCCGCTCATCGGCCTAACAGTTCCAACACTGTTATTAATTGGAAACAAATCTTTTGGAATTTCATCATCTCTACGTCACGTATGTGCAGCGTGCGTACCGGCTAATATTCCGTTTTTTAAATACGATTGGAAAAAAGAAGTATGGAACTTATTTTTCGTAGCAGGAATTTTAATTGGAGGAATTATTTCAGGATTATTTTTAATGAATCCTGAGCCCATAGATGTACATCCTAATTTAGTAAATGAACTTGCTAACTATGGTATTAATGATTATACCGGATTAGTTCCAAAGCAACTATTTAGCTGGGCAAATTTACTAACCCTTAAAGGATTTATCATGATGATTGTTGGTGGATTTTTAGTTGGATTTGGAACACGCTACGCAGGAGGATGTACTTCCGGCCATGCCATTATGGGATTATCCACCTTACAATGGCCTTCATTAGTTGCTACCTGCTGCTTTATGGCTGGTGGTTTCTTTATGGCAAATGTTATTTTACCATTTATTTTATCACTTTAAAAAATTAGAATTATGCAAAATAAAGCAAACGACAAAGATTTTCAAGTGCGTTCATTAGACACCATGTGTGTAAATGAATCAGAATTAAAACATCCTTGGTGGTATAATTTAAAATACACTGTAGTAGGAATTTTATTCGGAATAATTTTCGTAAAGGCCGAAATTATTTCATGGTTTAGAATACAAGAAATGTTTCGCTTACAGTCTTTTCATATGTATGGTGTAATTGGTAGCGCTGTTTTAGTCGGAATGATTTCCGTATTCTTAATCAAAAAATTCAACATAAAAACCATTTATGGCGAAACCGTAGAGTTTCATCCAAAAACCTTTAACAAAGGACAAATTTTTGGCGGACTTATGTTTGGATTAGGATGGGCTATTACAGGGGCTTGCCCGGGACCATTATTTGCTCAAATTGGAACCGGAGCAACCGTTATCATTGTAACATTGCTTAGCGCTATTGCAGGCACCTGGGTTTACGGTAAATTCAGAGAAAAATTACCTCATTAATTTTTTTCATTGGTTATTAATTACTTAAAGCCTTCTGTATTTCAGAAGGCTTTTTTGCTAAATCATTAATTGATTTAAAGCACTATTTTCATTAAGTTTGATCAATTATATTTAAACCTCCTTCTTTCAATCATCAAAAAATGACTCCATTAAAATTACATAGCAGCAAATTGTTAGATATCTATTCCGCTCTTACCGATACCGAGCTGGAGCTTCCATTGGTATCAGAAAGTATTAGTGCCGGATTCCCCTCTCCTGCCCTCGATTTTGTAGATATTTCCATTGACTTAAACAAACACTTGATAAAACATCCTTCTGCTACCTTTTACGGAAGAGTAAAAGGCGAATCTTTAAAAAATGCAGGAATAAATGATGGCGATTTATTAATTATCGATCGCAGCCTCGAACCCGCCAATGGAAAAATTGCGGTATGTTGTATTGATGGAAAATTTACTGCAAAGCGTATTAAAATAGAAAAAAAACAAGTTTGGCTGATGCCGGAAAACGAAGACTATCAACCCATAAAAATTACCGAAGAAAATAATTTTATTGTGTGGGGAATTGTAACACACGTTATTAAATCATTCTAACATGTTTGCATTAATAGACTGTAACAACTTTTACGCTTCCTGCGAACGGGTATTTCGCCCCGATTTGCAAGGAAAACCTATTGTTGTACTTTCTAATAATGACGGATGTGTTATTGCTCGCAGCAACGAAGCAAAAGCGCTTGGAATTCCCATGGGAGCACCCGCCTTTCAATATCAAGACTTATTTGACAAACATCACGTACACGTTTTTTCTGCCAACTTTGCCTTGTATGGCGATATGAGCCAGCGTGTAATGAGTATTCTGGCCGACTACAGCCCCGATATAGAAATATACAGTATTGATGAAGCCTTTTTAAAACTCACAGGTTTTGATTTTATAAATCTTAAAGAGCATGGCATAAGCATGCGACAAAAAGTTTTAAAATGGACAGGAATACCCATTAGTGTGGGTATAGCACCCACCAAGGTATTAGCAAAAGTAGCCAACCGTATTGCAAAAAAATATCCTGAACAAACCACCGGTGTGCATATTATTGACAGCGAAGAAAAACGCATAAAAGCACTTAAATGGCTTAAAATTGAAGATGTATGGGGAATTGGAAGGCAACATGCCAAACGCCTGAATAAAATCGGTGTTATAACAGCATTTGATTTTACGCAACTGGATGATAACTGGGTAAAGAAAAACATGAGTATTGTAGGATTACGCCTTAAGCACGATTTGCAAGGCATTCCCACACTTAATTTGGAAGAGCCGGAAGCCAAAAAAAATATTGCTACCACTCGTTCGTTTGAAAAAAATTATACCGAATTTGAAGAACTAAGCGAACGCATAAGCACCTTTGCCGTATCCTGTGCAGAAAAACTCAGAAAACAAAATTCGTGTTGTAACTCGCTCATGGTATTTATACACACCAACGGGCATCGCAAAGATTTACCGCAATACAGCAGAAACATTGTGATAAAACTTCCCTACCCTACCAACTCCTCTATAGAGCTCTCCAAATTCGCTACACAAGCGCTCAAGCATATTTATAAAAAAGGATACCATTACAAAAAAGCTGGCGTAATTGTACAAGATTTTACACCCGCCACACTTCCGCAATTAAACATATTTGAAAACAGCCATGAGCGCCACCGTGCATTAATGAAAGCAATAGATGTAATTAATAACAGCATGGGACAACAAAAAGTACGTTTAGCATCGCAAGATCCTAAACGCGTTTGGAAAATGAAACAAGAAAAATTATCGCCTTGCTATACTACCAGACTAAGTGATATTATTACAGTTAAAGCATAATGCAGTTTATCATCCTTTGTTGGCCTTATGACCAAAAGATTGAAAGGGTAAAGCAAAAAAGTATAAAGAGTAGTGCTTTATTATTTTTTATTAAAAGTGATTTCATAGCTTTTACTATTTATATCATTTGAAAAAATTTTAAACTTTTGTTTATTTAGTTGTATTATTTCCCATTCTGAAAACTCTTCCAACCATCTTGTTTTATTTAACAACCAAAGTGAATCATTATTAGGTCGCTCTTTTCGGAAAATCAATTTTCGATGTTTATCTATAAAAGTATATTCATACTTAAAGGTATTCATCCACAACATTCTACTAAATCCAAATTGGGGATAATATCCAATAGTCCATAAACCAACCGTGTCTTTTAAGTAATTAGTAGAATCAATACCATCGATAACAATTGATTCACATATCCATTCTCCAACAATACGTTTTTGAGGCTCTTGAAAAATAACCGTATATGGGTCTTCCTCATATTTGCGGCATGATGTATAAACAAAAACCATAATTAATAAGATAAATATTTTACGAATAATATTTATTTTTTAAACTAATTATATCTTGCTTCAAAGCTTCATTTTCTTTTTTAAGTTCAATAATATACAACATCATTTCTTCATCTTTTTCTAAAAGCTTTATTTGTGTAGCGCCAACATCAAAACCTTGGTTTTCTTCATTCATTTGAACTTTTTCTTTTTTACAAGCAGTAATAATTAAACACAATAAAACTATAAGGCTAATTTTTTTCATAAATATCCGTGTTTAATATTTTGAATAGATTCTAATCGTGCTGTTTCGTATTTAAATAAACGTTGATTAACGATACCATCTGGTAATATACAATCTTCAAGAGGAATAGTATTACTACAATTTTTAGGATAATCAAACACATTAGCCATTTGTTCGTGATAACGCATTTTTAGTTTTAAGATACCGTTACTTATTTCAAACAAATGAGGTCGTTCGTCTATGGCTGCTTCGTATGCTAAATTATTAGGGCCATTGTTGCCATTATTTTGCAATCCAAAATGATCGCCTATATCGCGTTTCCATTTCTTTCCGTCTAATATTCCTGAATTAAATTCATCTTCCCAAATTAAATCATAGGAATTTTGATTATAATTTTTGGGCTGTGGAAATTGAAAATTATTAATAAACGGTATTGCTCTGATTGGATTATCAAGTGTTTTTTCTTGGCAAATAAACTTAAGTATATTGCCATTTGAAAAAGTTATTGTTACATCTCCAGTACATTCTGCTACAGGAATAGTAAAACTTGGTTGCGAAATTGCCATATGTAGCCTTAATAGTAATAATATCAATATTATTTTTTTTATATAACTTATTTAAATGTTTTTATAAAAACCATAACTAAAATAATAATTAGATTTTTTACCATCTTTCCAAAAATATTTGCTTTCAAAACCATAACCTAATTTATAATCTGTATAATAATAAACTACATTCCCATTAACCATTTTCCCCTTTTTTGTTGGCCATAAAACAAATTTTATTTCTTTAATATCATTCATCATTCTTGTATATTTATTAATTGAATAGCTCATGATATTTACGTCAAACGTATATATTAAATATTTTATATACTCCGGCAAAGGGGCATCATATTCGGATATATATTCAAATTTTTCTCTTACCTCTTTTAATTTAAATCTTGTAAACTTTCCTCTGTATAAATTATCTCCTGATTGATTTTTTAAATAAATATTAAATTTTCTATCTATTTCTATGTAAAAATCTAAATCAAAAATATTTAATGTTGTAGGATTACATCCTTCTAAACAAGAAACCTCTCCTAAATCAGAGCTCCCAAAAACAAAAGGATAATCATTCGGTTCTATTCTTTCTTTTTTACAAGCAGCAATAATTAAACACAATAAAACTATAAGGCTAATTTTTTTCATAAATTTCCGTGTTTAAAATTTTGAATAGATTCTAATCGTGCTGTTTCGTATTTAAATCTTCTATAATTTTGCACTCCGTCTTTTAAAATACATGTGTTTAACGGAGTAGCAGTATTGCATCCGTTTTCATGATAATCAAATACATTAAGCCATTGCGGATTGTATGCAGTAATTAATTTTATTGTACCATTACTACTATTAAATAAATTAGGCAACTCATTAAATCCGGCTCCATATTCAAGATTGGTAGGACCTTTAGGATTTTGAATATCTGTAACATTATCTTTATTTAATAATCCATAATGATAAGGTAAATCACCTCGCCAGTTTTTTTCATTTATTATTGCATCATTAAAATCATCTTCCCAAATTAAATCATAGGAATTTTGATTATAATTTTTGGGCTGTGGAAATTGAAAATTATTAATAAACGGTATTGCTCTGATTGGATTATCAAGTGTTTTTTCTTGGCAAATAAGCTTAAGTATATTGCCATTTGAAAAAGTTATTGTTACATCTCCATTACATTCTGCTACAGGAATTGTAAAACTTGGCTGCGCAAATACTATATGTAACCTTAATAGCATTATTATCAATATTATTTTTTTCATATAACATATTTAAATGTTTTTATAAAAACTATAACTAAAATAATAATTAGATTTTTTACCATCTTTCCAAAAATATTTGCTTCGAAAACCATAATTTAATTTATAATCTGTATAATAATAAACTACATTCCCATTAACCATTTTCCCCTTTTTTGTTGGCCCTATAACAAATTTTATTTCTTTAACATCATTCATCATTCTTGTATATTTATTAACTGAATAGCTCATGATATTTACGTCAAACGTATATTTTAAATATTTTATATACTCCGGCAAAGGGGCATCATATTCGGATATATATTCAAATTTTTCTCTTACCTCTTTTAATTTAAATCTTGTAAACTTTCCTCTGTATAAAATACCTCCTGTTCGATTTCTTAAGAAAATATTAAATTTTCGGTCTATTTCCATGTAAAAATCTAAATCAAAAATATTTAATGTTGTAGGATTACATCCTTCTAAACAAGAAACCTCTCCTAAATCAGAGCTCCCAAAAACAAAAGGATAATCATTCGGTTCTATTCTTTCTTTTTTACAAGCAGCAATAATTAAACACAATAAAACTATAAGGCTAATTTTTTTCATAAATTTCCGTGTTTAAAATTTTGAATAGATTCTAATCGTGCTGTTTCGTATTTAAATCTTCTATAATTTTGCACTCCGTCTTTTAAAATACATGTGTTTAACGGAGTAGCAGTATTGCATCCGTTTTCATGATAATCAAATACATTACGCCATTGCGGATTGTATGCAGTAATTAATTTTATTGTACCGTTACTACTATTAAATAAATTAGGCAATTCATTAAATCCGGCTCCATATTCAAGACTGGTAGGGCCTTTAGGATTTTGAATAACTGTAACATTATCTTTATTTAATAATCCATAATGATAATGATAAGGTAAATCACCTCGCCAGTTTTTTTCATTTATTATTGCATCATTAAAATCATCTTCCCAAATTAAATCATAGTAACTGCTATTGTAATTTTTAACTATTTGTAAATAATAATTATTATTTAAAGTGATAGCCTTAATTCTTTTATTTACATCGAGATTTTTTTCATCACAAATAAATTTTAATACTCTTCCATTATTTAAATTAATATTAATATCATTATTACATTCTATAACTGGAATAACTTGAGTTGGTTGTGAATGTATAATTATTGTTCGAAGAATTAATAATATGATTAATGATTTTTTCATATATTTAATTTTTTTGTAAATCCATACTGATACTTAATTTCCATTTTTTGTCTTAAATCCCACCTATAGTTACTTTCAAATTTTAATATAATTGAATAGTAATCTATATGAGGAATATAATCCCCATTTATAAGCTCAGTTTTATACCTAGGGATTATTTCAAATCTAAATTGTAAGATATTGTCTAATACTTTTGAATATTTATTAGTATAAAAACTATTGATTCTTACACTAAAAACATAATTATAATGATCTATATATGATGGAAGCCTTGCATCATACTCGTTGTATACAATATTGACTTTAAATTCTTTATTAACAAGTTTAAATCTATTAAATTTACCTTTATAAAGTATTTTTCCATCTTCATTTCTTACATAAATGTTAAAATTTTTATCGATTTCTATAAATTCATCAAGTTTATCAATATTATTACATTTATCACAGGTAATAGAACCTTTATTAGTACTGCCAAAAACAAAAGGATAATCATTCGGTTCTATTCTTTCTTTTTTACAAGCAGCAATAATTAAAAAAAGTAATATTAAATAACTGAGCTTTTTCATAGGCTTATTTTTTAGTTCGGAATTCCGGGCAAATATAATTTTGGTCCATACCCTTATTATTAATTATAACTAATTTAGTAAAAGTTTTGTATTTTCAAAATATACCTTGTTATAAGGCGCATTTATGTTAAATTAAAATTTTATACATACTTTTAATTTATGTGTTTCCACTCGCGACAATCTAAATGTGCTCAGGAACTTGAACATCGTTTCAACGCCAAATTCATTGATAAAGCTCTTTACAAGGCTTCTGTTTACAATGGTTTTCAGCATCCTCATACTCCGGTTATTTGTAACCAACAACCGGATATGATACAACTTTTTCAATGGGGTTTAATACCATCATGGGCCAAAGATGACAGTATTAAAAAAAATACACTGAATGCACGCATAGAAAGCATACATGAGAAACCTGCTTTTAGAAATGTAGCTAACAAGCGTTGCATGGTATTATGCGATGGCTTTTATGAATGGAAATGGCTCGACCCAAAAGGAAAAAACAAACAAAAATATTTACTCACTCTACCCAATGATGAAGCCTTTGCATTTGCCGGACTTTGGAGTGAATGGGTAGATAAAAGCAGTGGAGAAATTATACACTCTTACACTATACTTACTACCGAAGCTACAGGCTTAATGAGCGAAATACACAACAGCAAAAACAGAATGCCTGTAATACTTTCGAAAGAACATGAAAAAGAATGGCTTTTAGGGGCAGAACTTAAAATCCAAAATGACTTATTAATAGCTACCGCCATATAATAAATCGAAATAAAAAGATTAAAGAAATCAGTTTTAAATTGTGACAATTATCACAAAAAAAAGAAATGGAATGTGCTTATTTCGTATTAAAACTAATTAATATGAAAACACATTTTAAAATCTTAATTATTGGCGGAGGAAATGCAGGTATTTCCATTGCTGCACAAATTATAAATAAAAAACCCGGAATTGATATAGCCATTATTGAACCTTCGGAAAAACATTATTACCAACCTGCATGGACACTTGTGGGTGGTGGTACATTTAAAATGGAAAAAACTATACGCGATCAAAAATCATGTATGCCTCACGGGGCAGAATGGATTAAAGATGCTGCCGAAAAATTTATTCCTGAAGAGAATAAAGTTATTTGTAAATCGGGTGTAACATACACTTACGATTATTTAATTGCAGCTCCCGGCATCCAATTGGATTGGCATAAAATAAAAGGCGCAAAAGAAAATTTAGGTAAAAATGGTGTTACCACAAATTATCTTCCTCAATATGTTACATACACGTGGGAGTTATTAAAAAACTTTAAAGGTGGAAATGCAATATTTACCAATCCAAATACGCCTATAAAATGCGGAGGTGCTCCTCAAAAAATTATGTATTTAGTTGCTGATTATTTAAGAAAACATCAACTGCAAAACAAAAGTAGCATTCACTTTTATTCAGGTGGTGGTGTAATTTTTGGTATCGAAAAATATGCAAAAACATTAAATAAAGTAATTCAACGTTACAACATCAATACCCACTTTAAACATAATTTAATTGAAATTAAAGGCGATGAAAAAATTGCCATATTTGAAACAGTAGATTCCAATGGAGTAACGCAGCACATTGAACAAAAATTCGATTTGATACACGTAGTGCCACCACAAAGCGCACCAGACTTTATAAAAAATAGTCCCTTAGCTGTAAAAGATAATCCACTTGGTTGGATAGATGTAAACAAGCACACTTTGCAACATAATCACTATAAAAATATTTTTGCTTGTGGCGATGCAACCAGCACTCCCAACGCCAAAACAGGTGCGGCTGTAAGAAAGCAAGCTCCCGTTTTAGTTGCCAATTTATTGGCACTAATGGAAGGTAAAGAAATGAAAGCAAGTTATAATGGTTATGGCTCTTGTCCTTTAGTTACCGGATATGGAAAATTAGTGATGGCTGAATTTGATTACAATAATAATCCTGTAGAAACTTTCCCGTTCGACCAATCGAAAGAACGTTGGACCATGTGGATATTAAAGAAATACATTTTACCATGGATGTATTGGAATAAAATATTAAAAGGAACAGCATAATTTTTCATTATGTAACTTTTATTACGGAAACAGGCCTGACTTACACCATAATTTTGCGCAAAAATTAAAATGCATATGACAGTACTTGAAATTTTAGGTTTTGCCGCAGCTACATTAATTGGTGTAAGTTTAGGTTTAATAGGTGGAGGAGGCTCCATCTTAACTGTTCCCGTATTGGTTTATATGTTAGGAGTAGATCCTGTATTATCAACTGCTTATTCTTTGTTCATTGTTGGTAGCACCTCATTAGTAGGAGCTATACAATACATGCAAAAAAAATTAGTAAATTATAAAGCTGCTATTGTATTTGCTATACCATCATTTACAGCAGTATTTCTAACACGAAAATATTTAGTACCGGCAATTCCTGACCCAATATTTAATTTAGGTTCGTTCGAAGTAAGTAAAAATATAGGGATAATGATATTCTTCGCTTTAATTATGTTGGCGGCATCGTATTCTATGATTAAAGATAAGAAGAAATCAAACGAGCCTGAAGATGAAAATGCACCACTAAAATTTAATTTCCCTATGATTGCCTTAGAAGGCGGAGTTGTTGGAGTATTAACAGGAATAGTAGGAGCCGGAGGTGGTTTTTTAATTATACCGGCATTGGTATTATTAGCTAAACTTCCCATGAAAATGGCGGTTGGCTCATCTTTATTAATTATTGCTGCAAAATCACTAATTGGATTTTTAGGTGATTTAGGCACACAACCGATTGAATGGGGCTTTTTACTGCTCTTTACTTCTTTATCAATTATTGGTATATTTGTAGGTACATGGTTATCTAAATTTATCCCGGGAAATAAACTTAAAAAAGGATTTGGTTGGTTTGTAGTTGTAATGGCAATTTACATTTTGTTAAAAGAAATAGTTTTAAAATAATTTATTCAAAGGTGACAAAAATCACTGTAAACCCTTCAAACAAGCTGTACCTTTGTATCGTTAAATTAATTTATAAAAGCAAAAATTAAATGTTCTAATTAATATCAAAAACAAAAAACGGAACATTAGTATTTGCATAAAAGTTAAACAATTTAAAATTCTATTAACATGAAAGTAGAACAAATTTACACCGGATGTTTAGCACAAGGTGCTTATTACATCGAAAGTAATGGGGAAGCTGCAATAATAGACCCATTAAGAGAGGTTCAACCATATATTGATATGGCCAATAAACGTAATGCCAAAATAAAGTATGTATTTGAAACACATTACCATGCCGATTTTGTTTCAGGCCACATTGATTTAAGCAAAAAAACAGGAGCCCCAATTGTATATGGACCTGTAATGATTAAACCTGAATTTGATGCTATAATAGCAGAAGATGGTCAAAAATTCAAATTAGGTAATGTTACCATTACAGCAATACATACACCCGGTCATACCATGGAGAGTACCTGTTATTTATTAACCGATGAAAATGGTAAAGACGTTGCATTATTTACCGGAGATACATTATTTATTGGTGATGTAGGACGTCCTGACTTAGCTCAAAAAGTAGTAGAAGATTTAACACAAGATAAACTTGCCGGTTATTTATACGATTCATTACGAAACAAAATAATGCCTTTAAGTGATGATATTATTGTATATCCGGCTCACGGTGCAGGTTCTGCGTGTGGTAAAAATATGAGCAAAGAAACTTTTGATACGCTTGGTAACCAAAAGAAAACAAATTATGCACTAAGAGCTGACATGACTAAAGAAGAATTTATTAAAGAAGTAACAAGCGGTTTAACGCCACCTCCGGGATATTTCCCTGCCAATGTACTGATGAATATAAAAGGCTACGAAAGCATCGACACTGTTTTAGAAAGAGGTCATCAAGCATTATCACCTGAAGCTTTTGAAGCAGCAGCAAACGAAACAGGAGCCATTTTATTAGATGTTAGAGCTGCACAAGAATTTGCTAAAGGATTTATTCCAAATTCAATTAATATTGGTCTTGATGGGCAGTTTGCTCCATGGGTTGGTGCACTTATAACAGATTTAAAACAACCAATTTTAGTTATTGCTCCCGAAGGAAGAGAAGAAGAAACAGTAATTCGTTTAGCTCGTGTAGGATACGATAACTGTATTGGATATTTAAAAGGTGGTTTTGCAGCATGGAAAGCAGCCGGTAAAGAAATTGATACT
This sequence comes from Bacteroidia bacterium, assembly GCA_046299555.1. GTDB lineage: Bacteria > Bacteroidota > Bacteroidia > JACCXN01 > JACCXN01 > CALKJP01. Next base: position 1,357,446 of record JBKBHS010000001.1, on the reverse strand, counting down.
ATTAAATCTATCAGTGCTGAAGAATTTGCTCAAATTTACAATAGCAATCCATCTATAAATGTTTTAGATGTTAGAAAGAAAAGCGAGTATGATAGCGAACATGTTATTGGAGTTCAAAATTTCCCATTAGACTATATAAATCAAAACATGTCAGAAATTGATAGAAATAAAGAATATTATATTCATTGTGCCGGTGGTTACCGTTCTATGATTGCAGCATCAATATTAAAAGCACGTGGATTTGAGAAATTAATTGACATAGCCGGTGGCTTTAAAGCCATTAAGGAAACCGGAAAAGTAAAAGTATCCGATTACGTTTGTCCATCAACTTTGTTGTAAAAAAAATCTATTCAAAAAAAATCCCCGAAATATTTCGGGGATTTTTTTATCTTTTAGCACCTGCCATTTTACCGGATGATTGAACTTTGCCTCCTTTTTTTCCGGAAGAGCAACCTTCAAAAACAGTAATAGTGAGCATTAAAGCCATAAGTAAAGCTATACTCTTTAGCACTTTTGTATCAAAAATTATTTTCATAGCTTATAATTTTGTTTTGTAGTAGTTATACGAACAAATGTATAAATTGTTTTAAATGAATAATATACTTTTTGTTATGAATTATATTTTTTTATAAACTTTAAAGTGTTAATACCCTCCAAACCTTTTTCTTATAAACCATTCTATACTTAAAAGCGTAAGTATTAAAAAGAAAATCCATTTAAGATTTATCAATTCATTAAGTTTTTGCTCTGAATAAGCAATGGGTAATAAATCTTCTCTTTGCAATAATTCATCTTTTAATTCTGTTAATTGTGCTGACAAAAATAATTTACCACCATGTTTTTCTGAAAGGCTATATAAAAGTTGATGATTTGCTTTTGTATTTAATTGCTCTATAACAATTGCTGAAATAGAAAAACTACCGGATTGCTTTAGTATTTTATCTCCATATTTTACAAAGGCTTCATAGGTATAGTCACCTACCGGCAAAAACCCGGCATTTAAACGATAGGCATTGGATGTTTTAACAAATGTAAAAGGGTAGCGCTTTTTATTTGAATCAAAAATATTAATGGTTACTTCAGGTTCATTAAATAACTCAAAAGCATCATTATAAAGCTCGGCCTCCATTTCAATAGGTTCATTTTCGTTAAATAAATTTTTTGTAAAAACTCTAAATTTATTTTTTTCTTGCTTAACCGATAAAAACTGAACCGATTTTTGAATCCATTCATTAAATGCATCATGATTTTGATATCGTGCATAATTTGCTAATTTCCATCGCCACCAACCTTCAGCAATAATAACACCGGTTTTAGGTTCACTTTGAGAATTAAATAAAACTATTGGTTCTTCGGTTTCTACCATACCGATTTTTTGAAAAAATAATGGAATAAAAGCATTTGAATATTTAATATTGCCAAAAGGAGCAGATAATGCAGGCAGTTCTGCATATACTTTATTAAAACTTTCATTGCCTGAAAAAAGCGTGAAATTTTTATTTTTTATGGCTTGTATTTCGTTTGATTTGCCCGGTAATGCATTAACATTAACTCCTGTTTGAAGTTTGTTAAATTGAGCATAGGATACATTTAATCCTAAAATAAACAATGTTGGAACATTATTTTTTTGAGCAGCTTCAATCAAATTTAAACCGTTTCCTGATATATCTGGTAATTGATAAAAAATAGCAAGATTATATTCGCTTAAGTTTTTATTAAATTCATTTATTAAAAATGATTCAACTTGGTAATTTTCGTTTTGCTCAATAGCCGATTTGATTGCTGCAATATCAGGATGGGGAGCCGATGCAACTAAAGCTATTTTTTGACGACTATCCAAAACATCAATATAAATATCCTGCTGATTATTATCGTATGTTACTTCTCCTTCTACTCTGCTTAATAAAATTGAATAACGTTGTAAACCTTTTTCACGCGCTTCTAACTGAACTTGGGTAGTACTAAAAAAATGCTCGCTGTCGGATATGATTGTTTTATTAAATAATTGCTGCCCATTCTTTTTAATACTTAACTGAAAAGTACAGCCTTTACATTTGTTTACTTCTGATAAAATTTCTAATGGAAATGAATTTCCTAAATAAGCTATTTTATTGTAATATACTTTAGAAAGAATTATATCCTTTTTATCGGTAGTATCTCCTAAGCCAACTGTATATATTGGTGATTTAAATTTATATGGTTGGTATAATGGATTTGCTCCTTTATTATAAATTCCATCAGATGCAATTATGAGTGCTCCAATATTTCTATTAGCAAATTTATTTTCTGTTTCGCGTATTAGTTCAGAAATATCTGTTTGTTTATCGTTATAATTGATTTCACTTTCTTCTCTTACATTTGAACCAAATAAAAGCTGTTTTATTTCAAATTTATCTGAAAGATTATTTTTAAAATTTTCAAGATCAATTTTGTATTGATTTAGATAATATGCAGAATCTCCATTAGATAAAATTGAAGCACTATTATCCTGAGCAATAATTAATATTGGTTTTTCAACTGTTTTTGTCCACGATTTTAATAATGGATTTAATAATAAAAATGCTAAAATTGAAACAGCTAAAAAACGAAACGTCAATAATATTAATTTTAAATACTTTGAAATATCAATTAAATTTCTTTCGCGATAGTACAATAAAAAAGCATAGGCTGCACCTGTAAGCAAGCACAGCCCTATAAGCCATAATGGATATTCTGTAATAAGTTGTAGTTTCAAGTGATGTTAGCTTATTTTTAAGTTAACATTCCCCCACATACATTTATACATTGACCGGTAATATATGCTGACATATCTGAAGCAAGAAACAGAGTTAAATTAGCTACATCTTCGGCAGTACCTCCTCTTTTTAATGGTATAGATTCTCTCCATTGTTGTACTACTTTAGGGTCTAATGCTCCTGTCATTTCAGTTTCAATAAATCCGGGAGCTATAGCATTACAACGTATATTTCGCGAACCTAATTCTAATGCTACCGATTTAGTAAAACCAATAATTCCTGCTTTTGATGCTGCATAATTGGCTTGACCTGCATTACCTCTTACTCCAACTACAGAACTCATGTTTATTATACTTCCTTTTCGTTGTTTTAACATTGGTTTTTGTGCAGCCTTAGTTAAATTAAATACCGATTTTAAATTGGCATTAATTACTTCATCCCACTGTTGCTCTGTCATTCGCATTAACAATGTATCACGTGTTATTCCGGCATTATTCACTAAAATATCTAATGTACCGAATTCTGCTACAACATGGTTTACTAATTCTTCAGACGCTTTAAAATCTGCCGCATCTGATTTGTAACCTTTTGCTTTTACACCCATTTGTTGCAATTCGGTTTCTAAAGCTTTAGCTTTTTCTTCTGATGATACATAGGTAAATACTACATGAGCGCCATGCTCGGCAAATTTTATGGCAATACCTCTACCAATTCCTCGGGTAGCTCCGGTAATTAACGCAACTTTTCCTTCTAATAATTTCATAAAGTTATTGTGTTTTAGATTATGCAAATTTGTTTTCAAATTCTTTCATTACATCAACTAATACTTGTACACTTTCTAATGGTAAAGCATTGTATAAAGAAGCTCTGTATCCGCCAACATCTCTATGACCTTTTAAACCGCTTAGGTTTGCTTCTTTAGTCATTTTATCGAATTCCGGTTCAAGCTCTGGTTTATTTAATACAAATGTAACATTCATTTTTGAACGATCTTCTTTTGCTTCTACAGTGCCTTTAAACATTGAGTTTCTATCAATTTCCTTATAAAGCAAATCAGCTTTTTGATTATTTATTTTTTCAATCCACTCTACTCCTCCATTGTTCTTTAACCATTTTAAAGTAAGCATTGAAACATAAACCGGATATACGGGTGGTGTATTATACATAGATTCACCCTTAATATGAACTCTGTAATCAAGCATTGAAAGCATTTTGCGTTCAACTTTCCCTAAAACATCTTCTCTCACAGCAACCATGGTTGTACCTGCAGGACCCATATTTTTTTGTGCTCCGGCATATATTAGTGCAAACTTTTTACCATCTACTTTTCGCGAAAAAATATCGCTCGACATATCGCAAACCAATGGTATTGGACTTTCAGGAAATTCCTGTAATTGTGTACCATAAATTGTATTATTAGATGTTATATGTAAATAATCAGCATCGGCAGGTATGGCATATCCTTTTGGAATGTATGCAAATTTTCTATCTTCAGAGCTTGCAATAACTTCCGTATTACCAATTAACTTGGCTTCTTTAATAGCTTTGCTGGCCCATACTCCGGTATTTACATAGGCTGCTTTACCCTTTTCTCTAAGCAAATTATAAGGCACCATTGCAAATTGTAAACTTGCTCCGCCTCCTAAAAATAATACATGATAATTATTATCTAAACCTAATAATTCTTTAACTAAAGAACGAGCTTCTTCCATAACCGCTATAAAATCTTTGCTACGATGCGATATCTCAAGCAATGAAAGATTTAAATTATTAAAATTTAAAACCGCTTCGGAAGCTTGCTTTAGAACTTCTTGTGGTAAAATGCCCGGACCGGCACTGAAATTGTGAACTTTTGTCATATCAATTTATTTAAAGCTTGGTTCAACTCTATTTCTAAAAATTAATTTATCAAGACTGTAGGCCATGTATACATTTACAAATAAATCGCTACGTTTGTTTCCAATAGGATTAGCCATTATTTCGTTTAAGCCATAAGAAAAGCGACTTCCAAATATCCATCCGTCAAATGTTTTATAGGCTATACCAAAATTTAATCCATAATGAAAAGGAACATATCGAGCTTTACCATTAAAGTCGCTACTTGTAGCTGAATAATATGATGGATATAAAAAACTTATTGCCAATCGTGCTTGAGCGCTGGTATCATCTAAGGCAATGGCATCTAGTAATGGTATATCTTGTTTAAATTCTTCTCTGTTTCGGGCATTTGCAAGTAATGAAGCATAAGCTCCAAACATCCATTCTACTCTGCCGGTATGTATAATAATATTTAATGGAATATCGATATGATGACGAGAGCTGTAACCATTAGTTTCTTCAAAAACATTGGTATTTAAAGCGCCAACAAATTGCTGAATGGTTGAATCATTGGGGTCGATATTAACTAAGCGTAAAAGATTTAAAATAGATTTTGTAGTTGTATCTTGATAGGTATTTTTACGATTGCTATACTCTATTCCAGATTGAATTGAAAGCCATGGTTTAATTTTATATTGTACTGTAGCGCCTCCATTAAAGCCCATGTAAAAATTAGAACCTCTCGTACTTGTTTTTTCGTTAAAGTTGGTATTCCAACCTATTTTAGGGCCAAATGAAATTTGTGCTGAAATTGATGATGCAACAAAAATGTGGATTAATAAAATTTTAATTGGTAAATTCATGATGTTGCAAAATTTTAGCAAACCTACCTATTTTTAAAGAGATTTGAAACATTTTTAGGTTATAAAAAGTAATTTCTATTTATTGTTTTTAGTGTAATTCCTCCACTTTTCTATAACCTGAAGCATATCAAATGGCAACTCTGAATCAAAAAACATTTCTTTTTTTGTTATCGGATGAATAAAACCAAGTGATTTAGCATGTAACGCATGTCGAGGCATTATGTCAAAACAGTTTTCAATAAATTGCTTGTATTTTGTTGTGTTATTCCCTTTTAAAATTTTATTACCGCCATAAGTATCATCGTTAAATAAGGGATGACCAATGTGTTTGAAATGTACTCTAATTTGATGTGTTCTGCCTGTTTCTAAGTTACATTCAACTAAGGTTACATAGCCAAATCGTTCTAAAACTTTATAATGTGTAATGGCATGTTTACCATGCGAACCATCAGGGAAAACAGCCATTTTTTTACGGTCTTTCAAATCTCTTCCAACGTGGCCAATTATTGTTCCACTATCATTTTTTAAATCGCCCCAAACCAATGCTACGTAGGTTCTTTTGGTAGTTTTATCAAAAAACTGTTTTGCTAAGTGTGCTAATGAGTATTCAGACTTTGCTAAAATTACAATACCTGATGTATTTTTATCAATTCGATGAACAAGTCCCGGGCGCAATTCGTCATGTTCGGCTTTCTTACCCTGATGTGATGGCAAGTGTTTAAAATGATATACTATAGCATTCAATAAAGTACCGGAATAATTACCAAATCCGGGATGAACAACCATACCGGGTTCTTTATTTACTAATACAACTTCTTCATCTTCATAAACTATATTGATAGGAATATTTTCAGGTATTAATTCTTTTTCACGAGGAGGATGAGCCATTACAATCGTAATAACATCTAATGGCTTTATGCGATAGTTAGATTTTACTGGTTTACCATTTACTAATATATTTCCTGCATCGGCTGCATTTTGAATTTTTGTTCTGGTTACATTTTCTATTCGATTAACTAAAAATTTATCAATACGAATAGGCACTTGACCTTTGGTTACTTCTAAACGAAAATGCTCATAGAGTTCGTCTTGTTCATTGTCTTGTTCAAATTCTAAATCTTCTTCCTGCATCATTTTTAACGAACTACCGATAATTTATGTGTAATTATTTTGCCTGTATTATCAGCTATCTTTATGAGATACATACCTTGTGAAAGTGAAGAAATGTCTAACTTTTCAGATTCGTTTAATTGTTGTTGCAACATTAATTTTCCATGCATCGAAAAAACTTGTACCTGAATATAATCATTAAATCCAACAACATTTAATTGATTTGATGCAGGATTGGGATATATAATTAAATTATTTGTATTTACATTAATTTCTTCATCGCTAATGGGCAAATTGGGATAACCGCCAAAAACAGGGCGAAACATCCATGCTCCCTGAATCATTGTTTCATTCCAAGTACCACTGGCATTAAAGTATTGTTTTGATGATAGGGAGGTATTTTTATCAAGTCCGAGTCTTAAATTGGTATTATTAACTTGTACCCATCCGATATAGATTGTTCCATTTAAAATAGGACCATTAAAAATAGGATAAAAGTGATACCCGTTAACCGATTCTTCATAAACCGGATAGGAAACAGAATCTTTTTGATAAATAATTTCTTCGGGATTTAAACTTTTCCAAATAGTAATTCTAAATGGTGCGTTGCTTACGTTTCCTTTAAAATTGGCAAAATGTATGGCAATTCCGGTAATTTGTTCGGCTGTATTTAAATCGTATCGAGCTGCAATTTTACCACCTGAAACATTAATACCGTAAACGGCCTCTGCTGAACCGTCATCATAAGCAAAATGACGGTCGAATTTTATTTCAGTTCTTAAAGTGTCATTTGTTTTAACGGTATCTCCTGCAGTTGAGATTATATTTTCAACTAAAAATGTTTCATAACTATTGCCGGATGTGGTTGGAAAAGCACCTCCCGGTAAATTGGTAGAGTTTGTGATGGTATAGTTAGATAATGCATTTATATTATCATTCGTAGGAGGTTTATTTGAAAGTAAATTTCCTAATCTATCATAAATATTAAACGAATATGTAAAATTTTTAGGGATTGAATTATTGTTTCGTAAGGTTACTTGTAAACTATTATTAAACTCACCGAGAGCATTTGCTTTGTATTGAGTCCACGGCATTTCTCTATAACGATTGAGTAAGGAGTTAGGTTCGTAAACAAATGCTACATCATCCATTATGGTAACATTGGCAGTTCTGTTTTTATCGAGCCAAACATAATCTATGTTCCAATGATCGCAATTGCACGAAAGTGAAGCATAATTTTTAAATCTAAAACGAAAACCATTGTTAAAAAAAATAGGATTGGTAATTGGAATAATGGCAGCCTGAAATGCTGTTGATGGTGAACCGGCTTTTGACCATGCCCATACCCAAATGCTATCAATAGGATTAAAAAATTCGAGTACTAATGAATCTTTTCCGAGTGGTTCGTTACCAGTTCCTTGTGGTTGATAATAAAAAGATAGATAAACTGAATCAGCCGGGGACAAACCACTCATATAAAATGGTTTTGATGTTAAATAGTCGGCTACTCCGTAAGGTTCAGGAGTTTGAAATGAGGATACATAGGGTTGTCCATTATCTTTTAAGCCATCTAATGTTGCAACACCAATTGTGGGTGGATTTACACCAAAATTTACATTTACAAAAGCATATCTATCTGCCCAAAGTGAATCATGAGGAATAACTCTTGAGAATGAAAAATCATCTAAAAAAGGCAGTGATAATGTATCCGGTCCCGAACGAGAAACTGATGGAGGATTTTCGATGTAATATTTTTTTTGAATATAATTTTCTAATAGCGGTTCTTCTATTTCGAACTGTTGAGCCAAAGCAGGCAGGCTTTGGAATAATAATAGAATAGCTATATGAATTAATAGTTTTCTCAATTTTTTAATTCTGAATTTTTTCTTTTGATTGGGTAACAAATATATCAATTGATTTACCCACATTTATAAATGCATCTTCTCCAAAAGGAGGAATTTGTTTGTATACTTTTGCTTGTGTTGAGTCTTTCACCGTTTCGTCTTTAATAATAGCTCCTAAATTTAATGAATTTGCCTGTAATTCGGCAATAGCTTCTTTAATGCTTAATCCAACTAATTGTGGTACTTTAACCATTTCATCACTTTCGCCTTGGCCTAATGCTAAATCAATAATAGAACCTCTTTCAATCATTGTTCCGGGTTCAATTTTTTTCCCTTTATACTCTTGAAAAACAACTGCATTGAAAGCAATATCGGGAACATAGCGTATATTACCTAATTGTAAACCATAGGTTTCTAATCGTGCTTTGGCATCTCTTAAAGTTAAATCGTGCAAATCGGGCATTTTTACCAATGGTGGACGCATTGCATTAACGGTAACGTATATAGTTCTATTGTGTTTAACTTGTGTATTTGCTTTGGGGTCTTGTTCTAACACACTTCCTTTAATGGATTTTGGATTATAAAGAGAATCGGCTATGTATAATCGTAAGCCTTTTTCAGTTAAAATTTTTTCAGCTTGTTCTTTAGTTAAACCGATTAATTCAGGTACCGTTATACTTTCGCCATGCATGGTATAAGAATCGAGCCAAAATAATATGGCACTAAAAAATATTATTAAAAACAATATTGCCAATGAAAGATGTATAAAAAATGTTTTGGTTTTAATAAAGCTCAAGAAACTCATTGTTACATTAGTTTTTTAATAATGCACTTTTTTTAAATCCGAAATCTAAAATACGGTCAATAAAATCGTATGGTTTATAGCCTTGAATAGCTGTTTGATGAAAGATACAAGTTGCGGGAGTCATGCCCGGTAAGGAATTTACTTCTATAAAAATTACCTCTACTCTATTCATATCATAAATTCTTACAAATGCATCAATTCTACAATATCCTACAACATTTAAAATACGTGCTGCCTTTTCTAATTGCTGTTTTACTTTATCAGATATGGCTTGTCTTTCAATAGGGTCAATGGCATATCGAGCGGGAGTAATGTTTTGACCTTGTCCTGCTAAAAATTTTTCTTCGAGTGATAATACTTCTCCTTCAACAAGCGCTTCAGATGCTTCAAAAACTTCATATTCTATTTCACCTTTTTCATTAAAACGAGTTAACATTCCTCCCGTAATTTCTAAAAAATGTTTCGCATCTTTTTTACTTATTAATTCTTCAATTAACATTTCATTTTTGCGAGGAAATTCTTCATTTGCTTTTAACTGTAAAATTTCTGCTTCATTAGGCAATAATTCGTCTATATCGCGAAACATTTGATTAGCAAATGCCTCAAACTCTTTTTCATTTTTAATTTTCTTAACAGCAGAACTGCAACCATCATCTACGGGCTTGGCTATAAATGGAAAATTGAATTGAGATTTAATACGTGCTAATGCTTTTTCTTTATTACTTATCCACTCTTGTTTTGTTAGAATGGTATGTTCAGCTACTAATAAACCATGTAGTTTTAAAATTTCATTGGTTTTAAATTTATTGATGGTAATCGAAGAACTTTCTTGCCCTGAACCGTTATAGGGCAAACCAACTCTTTCTAATTCTTTTTGTAAGGCACCGTCTTCTCCTGGACGTCCGTGTAACGCTATAAATACACCATCAGCCATTTTGGCTAATTGCTCGTATGAAATTTTTTGCGGGATAAATAAAGTATTCTCTCCAACATATTTATTGGTTATTGTACCCGATTCAGCAATTATTTTTTTAATAATCGGATGCTGTTTGTAATGATATACTTTTTCTTTTATATCATCAGCATTATCTTTTAAGAGAACATTTACAGGTATTAAAAATAACTCATGCTTTTGGTCGTTACCGGTTAAAAAAACAGGGAATGGTTCATATTTTTCAGATGATGAAAGTTTCTCGTAAATATTTCTTCCACTCTCAACAGAAATATGTCTTTCGGATGAATATCCGCCTAAGATGACTGCTATTTTAATTTTTTTTGAACGTAGTTCAGTATTTGTTTTAATAGCCGCATCAAGATTTGAGAGTAAATTTTGATATATCAAGTTTTTTCCTCCTCGAGCAACACGCTGCTTTAAAGAGGTGCGAATTATATAGGTTAAAAATTGGGACGGATTTAAACCTATTTCGGCTGCTTGATGGAAAAAGAATGATGAAGGCATCATTCCCGATGTGGTATTTGGGTCGTTTAAGTAAATAGTATTATCTGCTGTTATAAAACCATCAATACGGGCATAAACATCAAAATTAAACGTAGTAAACAAACGCTCACATTCTTTACGAATTGCTTCTATTTGTTCTTCAGGCAAATCTATAGGAGTAATTTTACGTGATAATCCGGGTAAATATTTGGAGCGATAATCAAATAAATCTGTTCCTTTTTTAATTTCAGTTGGTGGTAAGGCTACCGGAACTCCATGCTCATCTTGAACAACTATACATGAAAATTCTCTACCTTTAATAAATCCTTCTATTAAAACTTCGCTTTCACCATCAATAGCTTCTAAAATTAATCCATCGTTTTTGGTTTTTAATCTTTCATCAATAAACTTCTTTAAATCATATGGATGGTAGAGAATTTCATTTTCTATTTTTATGGGGAGACCTATTCCTTCTCGAATATCGGTTAATTCTTTTATTAGTTTATTTTTACTTTCATCGGATAATAGATTCCATTCATTAGCATCTATCCATTTTGTAAAGAATGCTTTTTCTACAGCTTGCATAAATGACATCTCATCATCTTGATGTAATATTGTAACACCAATAGATGAACCTTGATTGGCGGGTTTAATAACCATAGGTAAACCTACCTGAGATTTTGCCTGTGTATAAAGGCTTTTACAATTTCCGGAGATATATTCCGCACGTTTAACACTCATAAAAGCAGGACTATTGAATCCGGCATTTACCATTAAACGTTTTTGAATTGCTTTATTTACGCCAAAAGCCGAAGGGAATATTCCTGAACCGGAATAAGGAATATGGTAATAGTCAAAAATTCCTTGAATGGTGCCATCTTCGCCATAAGGTCCATGCAAACATAAGAATGCAAAATCTATCAGCTGAGAAAGCTCTTCAACAGCTATTTTTTTGCCTATTTTTTCAATTAAGGTAAGTTGTTCAGTTTTATTTAAATTGCCTAATGATTCAGCATAAATTTGAAAATCGCCTTTGTTTTGAGGAATAAATTCAACAGGAGGATAAAAGTCGCGAATACTTCCTTTGTAAATATATTGCCAATTGAGCAATACAAAATTTCCAAAACTATCAACAAAGATGGGAATGGCTTCAAAAAGCGATTTATTGAGATTATCGTAAACGGTTCTTCCACCGGCAAAAGAAATTTCTCTTTCGCGCGATACACCGCCAAATATGACACCTATTTTGGTTTTCATTTATGCTATTTATTGAAAGGTGTAAATTTAACTTAAATAAAGTCAAAAAGCGTAGCTAAAAACGTTTTTTTTAACGTAGTTTTTAACTATTACAACCGTCATTACTATCTGCCAAAAGTGGAGAAGTAATCGGAAAATAAAAAAGATTGCTTCAGTCGCTACGCTCCCTCGCAATGACGAAAAAAAAACAAAAGATAGAATGACTACCTATTCTTAGAGAGAAAATCAGCTAATTTTTGTACTGCAATTGCTCGATGTGATATTTTATTTTTTTCAGCAGCACTCATTTCTGCAAAGGTTTTATCATATCCATTAGGAATAAAAATGGGGTCGTAACCAAAACCTTTATCGCCCTTTTTTTCTAGAGAAATTTTACCATTAATTACACCTTCAAAAATGTATTCTTTTCCATTTAATATTAATGCAATAATAGTTTTAAAGCGAGCTTTTCGATTTGATTTTCCTTCAAGTTCTGATAAAAGTTTATTCATATTATCTTCTGCACTTTTTTGTGCACCTGCATATCGAGCAGAATAAACTCCCGGAGCATTATTCAAAGACTCAACTTCTAATCCTGTGTCATCAGCAAAACAGTCTTTATTATATTTATCATATATATATTTAGCTTTTAAAGAAGCATTACCTTCAATGGTATCTGCTGTTTCAGGAATTTCTTCATTAATACCGGCATCAGATAATCCTACAACGTTAAATCCAAATGGTTTTAAAATAGCAGAAACTTCTTCAATTTTATGTTGGTTGTTGGAGGCAAATATAAGTTGTTGCATAAATTATTTTATTTAATGTTTAGCACCCTTTTAAAGGCCTCTAAATACTTTTGTTTATTGGCTTCTACCGAATATTTTTCTACAACAGTTTTACGACCGGCTTTTCCAAGTTTTTCTCTTAATTCAGTTGATTCTATTAAAAGTGAAAGTTTTTCAATCCATTCTTCTTCTGTAGCAGCCAAAAATCCGTTTTGGCCATCTTGAATAATTTCGGTATTAACTCCAACTGGCGACATAATGGTAGGTATTTCTAATGCCATATATTGCAAACCTTTAAATCCGCATTTACCGCGTGTCCATTCATCATCAGGCAATGGCATAATGCCAATATCAAAAGTTAAAAGATCGTTAATTTCGGTTTGCTTGTTCCATGGTAAAAATTCAATGAGCTCGGAAGATTCTTCTAAAGGTATATTTGAAATCATTACAAATTTTATTTTTTCACTATACTTATTTTTGAGTTTATTAATAACAGGGATTAGTGTTTTCAAATGGCGATTGGTAGTGGATGAACCTGTCCATCCTATTATAACTTCATTTTTCAATATTTTCTGATTTTTTCTATAATGATAGTTTGTATCAATAGTAGTGGGAATAATTACAACATTTGAATTGTATTTTTTAGCATAATCCGCTAAATAAGAATTACCGGCTATTACCAGTTTTGAATAGGAGATGATTTTTGAGGTTTTTTCAGGTTGTTTTAACCAGCCTAATGAATCATTTGCTTTTGATACATCATGTAACCAAATTGCATCATCAAAATCAAAAATAATGTTGCTATTTTTTTTTGAATATAATAGTTCAAAAAATGCTCCTCCCAAAAAACATGCTTCGCGATGAATAAAAATTATATCATATTTATTTATATTAAATAATAAAACAAAACGTTTGTATAAGCCTTTTAAAATACCCAGTAACTTTAAAAAAAAGTAGCCCTTTTTATAAAAAATATGCCATGTATTTATATCTAAAAAGGATTGATGAGAAACAATTATATTATTTTGTTTGAAAAAATTAAAATATTGTTCAAATCTAAAACGTTGACTAGGAGCTTGATTAAGAGGGTATGGAGATATTATTAAGAGTTTACGCATTAAAATAATTGAGCCTCTCAAAGATATTAATATTATAATTAATATTGTAAAATCAATACTTAATTACATTGTTAGAATTTTTCGATATAATAGTTGGTATTATATATTTAGTACTAATTTTTATTATACTTCATCTTTTTTTTAATGCTCGTGATCCTAAGAATGAATATTTATTTACCGGAATTTATATTAAAATTATTGGAGGAATATCCTTGGGACTTGTCTTTTACTATTACTATGGATATGGAGGAGATACACAATCGTATTTTGAAACAAGTAAGGCTTTTACAAAGTTATTTTTTAAAGATCCAATTTCATATTACAAGGCTTTATTTGCAAAAGATTATGAACTACCATTTTATTTTGATAAGGAAACAGGATATATTTGGTTTGCTGTAAATGATAAGTATGCAATTTTCACTTCAAAAATTTTTAGTTTAATTAATATTTTTACGTTCAATTCTTATATAGGATTATCTATTTTAACTTCTGTAATTGTTTTTTCTGGATACTGGAAATTGTTTTATGTTTTCAAAAAGGAATTTCCTGATGTTAAAAAAAATTTAGCTATTGCAATATTTTTTATTCCATCAGTTGTTTTTTGGGCTTCGGGAATTTTAAAAGACAGTCTAATTCTTTCTTCAGCTGGCTGGTTTACTTATTGTATATATAAATTTTTTATTGAAAAAACATTTAAAATAAAATATTTATTAGGAATATTATTTTTTATATTCATTATAATTAATATTAAACCATATGTAATTATAGCTCTTCTGCCTGGAACTATTATTTGGATATTTTACGATAGAGCAATTAGAATAAAAAATAATGTGATTAAGTTTTTTATCATCCCTTTCTTCTTTATTATTTCAATTGGAATAGGGATATTTACTATTACTCAGTTTGGAAGTGTATTAGGTGATTATAGTATTGAAAATATTAATAAAAAGGCAATCATAACTCAGCAAGACCTTAAAAGAATAGAATATTCAGCAAATAGCTTTGATATTGGAGAATTTGACGGTTCGTTTCAAAGCTATTTATCAAAAGCTCCTCTAGCAATTAATGCAGCTTTATTTAGACCTTATATTTGGGAAGCAAGAAACCCTGTAATGATTTTAGCCGGATTAGAAAATATTTTTATACTTGGACTTACTCTATTTCTTTTATTAAAATTAAAATTCATAGGATTTTTTAAATACATATTTAAAAATCCATTATTATTATTTTCTATCTTATTTTCTTTAATATTTGCCTATTCAGTAGGAATGACAATTTCAAATTTTGGTGCTCTGGTAAGACTAAAGACACCGGCCATGCCTTTTTACGTTTCAAGTATCTTTATCATCTTCTATTTATATTCTAAAGAAAAAAATAAGAAGAGAATTAATTAATCAAATTTTTAAATTGAGTCGATTCTTTAAAAATAGCCTCTCCTGCAAGTGAATCCGGTAAATAGTTTAAATTATATCCTAAAAAATTATTTAATACAAAAGGAAAAGTGTTAACCGAAGTATTATAGTTTAGAATTAATTCAGAACTTGGAGTTTTAATAGCATAAAGTATTTTAGAACGAATTTCAAAAACATCCTCTTTATTGTTTGATTTTAAGTATGGACCATGATCAGAAAGCAATACTATTATTGGTTCTTTATTTAGTTTTTTATATTGAGTATTTATATTATTGAGGAATTTTTCTACGTGATTATTCACAAAAGCTAACTGCTCTATATAATTTTCTTTAGGCTCCCATGAATTATCGGTATAATTGCTTTTATAAAATCTTTCTCCCTTCGCATTAAAAATGTAGGGAGGATGAGGACAAACTATATGAATAAAATTAAATGTAGGTACTAAACTATTAACTTTCCAATTTGTAAAGATTTCAAATTGACTCTTTAAGCGTAAGTATGGTATTTGACCAAAAATATCATCCAATCGAAACATGCTATATCTTAATATTGCTCTCTCAAATTCATTTGGTGCATCTATAAGTATTGTTGAATCTGTTAAATTGAAAAATGAAGTTACACTATATCCGGATTTTAATTGTACTATACTATATCCATTTTTTTTAAACTCTCTAAAAACATAGTTATCTCTTAATTGATTTATGATTTCTTGAGAATTTTCAAGTTCTTCATCATTAAAATACTTAATATTTAATGTTGATGAAAGTGATAATAATGTTCCATAATAATTACTTCTGCAAGAATCAATAACTTGAAAATTATTTTTTTTTAAAAAATCAATAAATTTTGAATTGTCATAATTGTAATACTTTTTTAATACATTCTCATTGGCATATCCATCTAGTACAATAAAATATATATCTGGTTTATCTTCCAAGTGTTTCTGAATAGTATTAAAAGAATTATGTTTAATATCAATATTATTTTTTATTGAAATATTATTTTTATTTTTTAACTGATATATTAGAAAAGTTCCATTCCAAATAAACAATCCAACAATTATTAAATTGAGGGCATAATTTACACTTATAAATTTTCTTTTCGATTTATAAAAAAAGTAAATCAATAATGAATTTAAAATAATATAAAACAGAGCTAAATATCTGTGAATATTCTTAAAAGGCCATAAACCTTTATAATACATTGTTTCTAAATAATCATAAATTACTCCATAATTAAAAAATAAAATAAGAAATAAACTAACAAAAACGCCTGATTTAATTTTATCTTTTTTTAATATGAAATAAATTAAAAAAAATATAATAATTGTAAATAGTGCACCCCAGATTAAAGTGCGCTTAAGCATAAAAAAAGCTATAAACTCAGTATTATTTGCATATAAAAAAAGAGATAAAAAAGGTATTAAAAGAAAAGTGTGTATTGGATATGTATTAAAAAATTCTTTAATTTTATTATTCATTTTTACTTTTATTGCTTAATAGAATTACTTTCTTTTTAAATAAAGTAATACTCTTTCTGTGTCTTCAATTTTAGCTTGATTTTCAAGAGTAAAATAATTTGTAAAATCATTTATGAAATTTTCTAAATTATAATCTGAAAATATATCCTTTCTGCTTACTAAAAGTCGGCTCACCTGAACATCGTTCTTAGGTACAAATTCAATAATTAAACTTTTAGAAAAAGAAGCGAAAAATTCTGCTTGCTTTATAAAAGGGACATTATTACCAATAGTTAAATGATGCATCAATGCCAGCGCCATTGTAGTATTATTTTTACCCAATCTTTCTATAAGTGACTTTCGCTCTTTATTATTCCAACCAATTGAAGGACTTGGTGATGATAAATCTACAACCAATGAATATATATTATCTGTTTTTTGCTTTTTACTTCTAAAAAAAAGATTTCTAATTACGGATTCATCAAAATCAAAAGAAATAACATTTTTGGCAAATTTCGATGCAATAAAAGAAAACTCACCTTCATTACAACCGGCATCTACAATATTTTCAATTTCACTTATTGCTAACCATTTTTCTATAATTTCTTTCTTAATCTTAAAACTACTTTCAGAATATGAAAATGTGTTATAATAGTCAGTCCATTCAGTTTGTGTATGAACATTTAAATTACTAATTGTTTCTAATAGATGATCGATAATGTTTATCAATTTTCTTTTAGAAACATGAATTGCAGGTAATTCTTTATTATTTATTTGTTTGTTTTTAATTTCTGATTTTGCATGCCAATGAATGTGCATTAATACAGATAAATTTAACTTAGACTTGAATGGAAGCACTTTTGAAGCAAAATCTAACGAAACTCCATTTATATCAAGCTGACTTAACTTTAAAGCATGAGGTATTTTATAGTAGTACAGCAATAGAGGAGCTAAAAAATGCATGCAAAATTGGCGATAGGCAATCCAGGGAGAGCCTTCGTTGTATTTTTCAAACGAACTTGTATCAATAAAAATAGGCCTATTTCCAATAAATTGAACATTGTAAGCAGAAGCATCTTTTAATGTTAATCCATGTTCTAATGATTTTTTTTGAATCTCCAGTGTTAATAAAGCCGCTTGCTTTAAATGTTCAAACGACCATTCGTATGGATAAGATATAAAAGGAATTTTATCTACTTCTAATACTTTATATATTGTTTTATTATCAATTTGATTATTTATAAATTGAAAATTGTCAATTTCTATATGAGATACTATTTTATTTTCAGATAACAGATTTTTGTATAAACCACTTGATAAAAATAAATCGTAATTACTCTTATAAGAATCGAAAATTAGCCGAAATACCTTGTTTTCAAAATAAATTATAGTAGCATCCTTATCTCTAAATGAAGCAGAATCAATTTGATAATTCATTACTTTTCTGGATTATTTTCTTTATTAAAAAAAGAAATAATTTTTCTCCATCCTCTTTTAAAAAAAAGAGCTGAAGCTACAATACCTCCTATAAGCATTTGTAAAATAAGACTTCCAGTTCCTGGATCGATATATAATATTTTTATAATCATAATTTCCCTTTCATTTTTTCAAAACTATAAATCTTTTTGTAAATATCATGTGCTAATTGAAAATTTCTGTATTTATAAGCGATTTGTCTAATTTTATTATAAAGTTCTTCTTTTGTATGAGTGTTTAATAATTTATCTATTTTAATTATCGAATTTAAATATTCTTCATTATTTAATTGTTTAATAACAGCTCCAACTTCATAGTTATCTATAATTTTTGAATCGTCTGAAATATCTTTGGTAATAACCACAGGCAAGCCCATTGCCCAATATTCTCCATCTTTAATGGGTGAGCAAAATTTTTTAGTATAAACGGGTTTTATAGGGGATATAGCATAATCTGCAACGTTTAAATATTGATTTACTTGAGCATGAGGCACAAATAAGTGTAGTATTTGATTAGCAGGTATGCCATATTGTTTACATTTTTTATCAATAAACTCCTTTGAATGAGATGAAAGTAAAATAAAGTAAAATTTATCTTTCCAGAAATTATACGCAACATTTAACCATGAGAAAAATTCATCTTCCCAGTATATTCCTCCGAATTTTCCGGCATATATTCCAATAATCTTATTTTCAAGATTTAATTTCTTTTTTAAAAAAATTCTTTCATTCTCGTTGGGTTGAAACAAATTGAAATCAACACAAGCAGGCTTTACAAACCAATTATTCTTTTTAGGTAAATAATTGAATTTTTGTGCTGCATATTCAATAATCATACTTTCTGTTGTAGCAATCAAATATTTTGCATGATGAGTCATTTTCTTCTCAAAAAAGAAAAGTAGTTTGTATGATAAAGCATTAGGCTTCCATTCATTACATTCTACCATTGCTTCAGCATGTGGTTCGTAACTATCAATTATTAGTGATTTAAAGGTTAGTTTTGATAGTATATACCCAAATGTACCGGCTGGAGTACACCAAGTATGAATATATTTTATTTGCTTAATTAAAGTAAAAATAAAAAGATATAAAAGGACAAAAGAATAGTAAAATATAGCTTTCAATCCGAATGGATAATATTTAAAAGAGAAAATTTTTATTTTATCATGATTAAAAGTATTTTGAATTGTTTTTTTATTGAGTGTAACAAGATAAATTTTTGAATGAGCAGGAATAAGATTAGCAATAATATGAAGATAAGGCAAAGTATAAGTTTGAATGAGTGCATCATTGAAATCCCAATATGTAATTACAAGTATGTTTTTAGATTTATTCATTTTAGCAGATGTTTTAGAATGGCAAAAAAACGTCTTTGAAAAATGAATGATGGATTTTCTTTTATTCCTTTAAGCAGATAGTAGAGAGTATCTTTTTTATGTTTACCGGTGAGCGCAAGATGCAAGGAGATATAGGTATAACAACTACATTTGAATAGGTGTAATTGAGGTCGGTAATTATCAATAATATTTTTATTGTTCAAAACAATATTCATAAATGTTGTTACACGTTGGATTAATTTATTTTTATCTGTTTGAAGGACGCTTCTATTTTCGTGTTGAATGATGGCAGATGTTATGATAGGAAAATGTTTAATTTCATATTTTGTAGAAATGCGAAGCCAAAGTTCCCAATCTTCGAGGCCTGAGATGGTGCGGTCTTCATTGAATCGGAATTGCTGGAAGATGTCCTTGTGAATGAAAACGGCATTACAACTTAACGGGTTTCCTTTGATTAAATTTTTGTTTAGTAATTGTTTATTGCCCGAAAAAGAGGTATTTTTTTTAGAGTGACCAAGAGAATCGTATCCAAGATGAAAAAAAGGAATGTTATTGTTTTCAGAAATAATCTGATAAGCAGTTTGAAGGTGATTAGGATAGGCAATATCATCTGAATCAAAAAAATTCAGATACAAGCCGGTAGCTTTACTTGCCCCGAAATTTCTGGCATAACCACGTTCACTGTTTGGGATTTTAAAGTAACGGATTTTATCGGAATGGATGGACTTTACAATTTCTTCTGTATTGTCGGTGCTTCCATCGTCAACAACAATAATTTCGAAATGGGGGTAGGTTTGAGTTATTAATGATTGTAAAGTATTAACAATTAAATGTCCACGATTATATGTAGGTATTATGAAGGAGAACATATCTATTATTTATCGTATAATCTTTCAAGATTTTCAATCATGTTTTCTACACTGAATTGTTGAACATCTTTCAGTGCGTTATTAATTAAATTATTTTTAAGTTCTTTTTCATTTAATAAAAGTAAAATACTTTGATATATAGATTCTGAATTTTTGAAAGGCACAACCAGAGCATTTTTTTTATCAACAATAAATTCCTGAGCAATACCGGATAGTGTTGCAACTAAAGGTACTCCAGATGCCATGGATTCAATGTAAACTTGTCCGAACGCTTCACTATGAGGATTAATTGGAACATGAACAAAAATATCAAATACTTTGTAAAGAGCTGTAATGTCTGATTCAAAGTCAATTTCAGTGTAAGAATCTGAGGGAAGTTCAGATAATTGCTTTTTTATATCATTCGAATATGGACCGTTGGCATTACATAAGATTAAATGAGCGTGGGGATATTCTTGTTTTAGTTTAATGAATGCAGGAATGATATATTGAATACCTTTCCAATGTATATATCTTGATATAACTCCAATAATTGGATATGCTGATGATTGAATTTGATATTTTTCCCTAATTTGTATTAATCTACTTTCTGACACTTGGTTAAAACATTGTAGTTTAAAACCATGATAAATAATAGTTATTTTATTTTCATTAACATTTTCCATATCTACAAGGATATTTTTTACGATTTTGCTTATCGCAATGATGTCCGTAGATAATCTGTTTATTAACTTATCGTATTTTACTGCATGTGGATAATATTCATGGTTTACTGTTCCATTGTGTCTGGTATGAATTCTGCATTTTATTCCTGATAATCTGGCCGCTAAAAGTCCAATGAATGATGCTTCGAAAAGATGAGTATGTACGATGTCTGTTTTATGTTGTAAAAAGTATTTTAATATTTTAATGAAAGAAATGATATAATCAATTTTATTAGCTAATCTGATTCTTAATACTGGTACATTATTTTTTTTTAGAAAATTCTCTAATTCGGATTCCTTATTATTTAAGAGAATTACGGCTAAGTTATATTTATTTTTTTTTAATAAATATTCAAATGTCCATTCAAACATTAAGGACTTATATACGTGCGAAATAATATAAACTATATTTTTTTTACTCATGGTTTTGCTATGATATCAAAGTGCTTTTCATTAAAAGGATATGTTGAAGTAATTTTTTCATTTGTCTCTGCGATTACTATATTACTATAGTATTTCTCAAGTAGATTTACTACTTGTTGTGCAGATGAAGATTGCATTCTTAAAAGTTTGTCATTAATTTCAATGAAGAGTATCGGTCTAAATTTTGCAATAGCATTGATACCACCTTTAAGTACATTATATTCAAACCCTTCCACATCAATTTTAATGAAATCTATTTTTGAAATATTTTCAGAATTTACAAAACTATCAAGGGTTTTAATTATGATGTTTGGCTTCTTGTCAGCATTTCTAATAACTTTATTACCTCCTTTGTTATATGGATTTTCTGATGCTAGAAAAAAATCGCCCTCTTCATTTCCCAATCCAATATTAATAGGTTTTATATTTTTAAACGAATTATTGGAAATGTTTTTTAATAATTTATCAAAGCAATATTTATCTGGTTCAAATGAATATACCATCCCTGACGTTCCTGTTAGTTTTGCAAAATTTAATGTTGTTTCCCCTATATTACTACCTATATCAAAAATTATAAAACCCGGTTTAATCAATGAATACAACACTTCTCTTGGTTCAGCAATAATACCGAAATAAATTAACCATTCCATATAATCACTGATATCAAGTTCATAAATGATACCATTTCGAATAACCTTTCGGATGGAATTTTTGCTATACTGATAGTAGTTAGCAGGAAGCTTAGCAAAGAAATGGTTCCATTTTCTACCGTTGGTAAGATAGAATAAACATTTCTCAGATATTGTATTTTTGAATAATAATGATCTAATGAGATTCAAAACGAAAGTTTTCATTAAATTAATTTTAGATATTCAGCTACGGATTGAGTACAAATTAAGTAATTATAGAATGAACTTTTCTCAATCTTGTCCTTCTTACTTATAATTCCTGTTTTGTCATCTATATCAAAAAATAAATAATCTGAATCTTTTAGTAATCGATTGATTTTTTCAGCAATATCGTTATTTAGAATTTCAATAAGCAAAGTAGGATACATTGAAAACAAATATTCTTTCATTCCGGTTAATACTTCAAATTCGTGAGTTTCAACATCAATTTTCATTAAATCAATTTTTTTTATGTTGTTTTGTTGAATATAATCATATAGCGTAATTGTTGTAATTTCAAAACATTCTAAATCTATTGTTGGATTATTATTTAAGTTCTTATTTACAGTTACTGAATAAACGTGTTCGTAATTTTTGGGTAAATAAATAATTGCACTGCCGGTACAATCAGATACTGCTTTTTGAATACAGTGAATATTATACTTATTTATATTTACATTATTTTTTAGTTTATCAAAAACTTTGGGTATGGGTTCAAAACAATGAACATCGGCATCAGGATTAATTGTCTTTGAAATTAATGAATACAAGCCGGTATTGGCTCCAATATCAAAAATAACATTCGCATTTTTTGAAAGTAATTGCCATAATTTTATTGATGTTTTTTCCCATCCGTCTTCAAGACCTTTCCAGAATAAATCATTCTCCAATTCATAGCCATAGTGTTGGATAAGAAAACTATTTGATTCATTTATCTTAACTCTAAAAATGCCTTTAAAGTGCAAGTGCTTATAAATATCTTGGGAAGGATTAAAAAGAAATTTAATTACAATAAATATGTATTTTTTAAATGGGAAACAATTATATATTGTTTTAATTATTTTTCGCAGTTTATTTTTCATACTTTTTATTATACCCATAATATATGTATGACGCAAGTATTATATCAACTAATTTAAAATATAATGCATCAAAAAAATAAATATTTGGAATAAATTTTAAAGTGAAAAGATATACAGATTTTGTATGATAGATTATCCTTAATAAAAAAGATTTAGTTAATGAGTAATTGATTTGATATTCCGTATATCCCAATCCAACTAAAATTCTTTTAGTTAAACTATCACGTTCTTTTCTCTCTAACCAATTTATTAATTCAGTTCTGTCTGATTCATTGTGAAGCACAGTTATATTAGGAATAAGATAAAATTTAATGCCATTTGTTTTTAACCTTTGACAAAATTCAAAATCTTCTGCCCCAGCGTAAGGAAATTGTTGGTTATAACCTCCAACTTTAAAAAAAACATTTTTATGAATCATTAAACAATAGCTTGCTCCATTAGGTAACTCTATTAATGAATCATTTTCTGTAACATTAATTTTTGCCCAACCTTTAAGATTGGTCAAGTTTTTATTTATTAAATATCTTCCGAATGAATGATTCTTCAATGATTTTAATAAATAACCAGGATATTCCCAATTCGTTAAATAGATATTTTGGGGATTTTTTAATGTATATGATAATAATGTTTTTAATGCAACTTCTGAAAGAATAATATCATCGTCAAGAAATAAGATAATATCTGATGTTGCAAGTTGAGCGCCAGTATTTCTGGCAGCAGCTGCACCTTTCCCTTTATTATTAAAAATTTTTATTCGTGCATCATCAATGGAAAGTTTAAAATCTTTGTTCCCGTCATTAATTATGATAATTTCTGCATTTATATTTTTAATTGATTTTACTAATTCAATTATTGTATTTTTAATGATATTTTCTCTGTTGAAGGTAGGTATAATGATAGATAACTCGGTCATAAAAAATGTAAATTATCTTATTCTAACTCCAAGCGCAAAACGACCATAACTGTCAAAAGTTATATTTTTTAAATCGATAATGTGAACATTGTTTCGCTTCAAGACATTCTTTACCTCTCTTAAAAATTCTATCTTGTGCACATCATCTATAATTAATAATCCATTATCTGAAGTAATATCTATGGAAAATTGTAAATATTTTTTTCTAACATCAACAAAATTTAAGTCCAGTATTACTAAATCAAAAGTATTATTCTTTGTGACATTAATAAATTCATCAATAAAAAAAAGATTAGATGTGTTTAAATCTTGTTGTTGAATGAATTCTTTTGTTTTTAATAGCCACTCTTTACTATCATCAACAGAATAAATTATGGTGTTTTCATTACCATACATCTTTTGATATAGTCGTAATATAAATGAGCTAAATCCTGAACCTAAATCTACAATTTTTGATGGCTTATATTGAACACAATATTTGAAAATGAACATAGCCATTTCAAATGAAATAGCCATTTCAGGAGACGAAATTGTATTTATATATTCATTATATTTTTGTTCAATAGTATTTTTTAATGAATTATCTATATCAACTTTATTAATATTTAATGATTCTTTATGTTGATTTAAAAAATACAACTCAAAAGATAACAAAAATTTATTTTTTATTTTATTTATTGTGCTTCTACTATAGACCATTGCGCATCTTTAATTATGAATTTATTATAATTTTGATCGGGGGCTTCAATTCCAAAAGGCAAACCTTTAAGTTCAACTTTAACAGTAATAATATTTTTGTGAATTTCAATATCTTTATGCTGTTCGCCAAAATAAAGATCAATAGAATAATTACCTACGTATAATGGAAAAAAATCTATTTTAAGGTTCATTTGTCCTTTAGAAATTTTCTTTTGAATTAAGTTTGAAGAATAATGTTTGTTATTAATTCCAATTACAGGTTGATTATACTCATCTCTGAATATTAATCCTAAAACAGGAAAATCTAAAAGGTAATTACTATCAAAAGTAATAGAAAATTCGAATTTACAACCGGAATAAAGAATATTAGTAGAAATACCATCACATTTAACCTCTACTTCTTTAATTATACAATCTTTTTTAAGTTTAACTTTTCCGGTTTGATGAAAATGTGTTCCGAATTGTAAATATTTTTCGATAGTACTATTAGTATCAGAAAAATCTGCTAAAAAACCATTATTTAATAGAATTGATTTTTTACATAAAATTCTAACAGCCCCTATATTATGACTCACAAACAAAACGGTTCTACCACTTTTGCTTACGTCTTCCATTTTGCCCATACACTTTTTCTGAAACTCTGCATCACCTACCGCTAATACTTCATCAATAATTAAAATTTCGTTCTCTAAAAAGGCTGCTACTGCAAAAGCTAATCGTAATTGCATGCCGCTGCTGTAATGCTTTAGTGGGGTATCTATAAATTTTTCCACTCCGGCAAAATCAACAATTGCATCAAAGTTTTTTTGAATTTCTTTTCTGCGCATTCCCAAAATGGAGCCATTCATGTAAATATTTTCTCTTCCTGTAAGCTCTGGATGAAAACCGGTACCAACTTCCAATAAGCTGGCAATTCTACCTCTTGAAATTATTTTGCCACTTGTTGGAGGAGTAATTTTTGATAAAATTTTAAGCAATGTTGATTTGCCTGCTCCATTCTTACCAATAATACCAATGCTTTCGCCTGGATATACATCAAAACTCACATCTTTTAATGCCCAAAATTCTTCTTTTGGAAGAGTAGGTTTAAAAATGCCCGTAAACTTATCTCTTAAACTTAAATAAGGCTGATGTTCATGATTAATCATGAACTTCTTGCTGATATTTTTTATTTCTAAAATGGGTTTCACTTAGGCTAAATCCGCAAAATAATGTTCTGTTTTTCTAAAATAATACAAACCGACAAAAAACATAGCTAAAGCTATACTTAAACTAAAATAAAAATCTCCTGTTAGAGTATATTCTTTAATAAATGAAGCTCTAAAAGCTTCAATAGCAGATGTCATGGGATTTATTTTAACTATCCATTTAATAAATATATTAGAAGTTATATTGGATGGATATATTACGGGAGTTATAAATAATAATGCCTGTATTAAAAATGGAATTACATACCTAAAATCTCTGTATTTAATATTTAACGCAGAAAGAAAAGTTCCTATTCCAAAACTTGCTAAAATGGTAATTAGTAATGAAAGCGGAATAAATAAAATAGCTTTGAGTTGAAAAAAAATTTTATAGTAAAACAAAAAAGGGATAAATACAATGAACGCCATTATAAAGTCGAACAATGCAACTAATATAGCTGACATTGGTATAATTAGCCTTGGAAAGTAAATCTTCTTAATAATGTTGGCATTATTTACCATGCTATTTGCCGCATTGGATAAACCATTGGAGAAAACATTCCACAATATCATTCCTGAGAGAACAAATACCGGATAGGGTAAAGATAATTCTACTTTTGAAGCAATAACATCGCCTAAAAAAAGAGTAAAAATAAGCGCCATAAACAAAGGCTGAAGAACTGCCCATGCAAATCCTAAAACTGTTTGCTTATATTTTACTTTTACATCTCTCCAGGTAAAAAAGTAAAATAATTCTCTGTATTGCCACAATTCATCAAGCCCTAAGCTAAGCTTTTCTTTAGGCTTTATTTCATATTCCATTTAACAATTCTCTTTTATTTAACAATTCAAATTCCTCTCCCACTCCCATGCACTTTGCATCATTTCTTCAAGGGTGTATTTTGCTTTCCAACCTAATTCTTTTTCTGCAAAAGCGCAGTCACTATAAATAGCTGCAACATCTCCTTCCCTGCGAGCTCCTATTTTATAATTTAATTTTATACCACTTACTTTTTCAAAAGCAGCTATGGCTTCCAGCACACTTACACCTTTTCCACTACCAAGGTTAAAGATAGTAAAATTTGATTTTTGTTTCTTATCCAATAAATATTTTAGCGCCAACACATGTGCTTCTGCAATATCCGACACATGCACATAATCTCGTATGCAAGAACCATCGCGTGTAGCGTAATCACTTCCAAATACAGTCATTTCAGGTATTTTACCAATAGCTGTTTGAGTAATAACAGGCACAATATTAGTGGCTTTATTTATAGGGTTTTCGCCAATTAAACCGCTTATATGTGCCCCAACCGGATTAAAATAACGCAATGCTATGCTTTGCAATTGAGGAAAGGCTTTACTATAATCTTTTAATATCTCCTCCCCTACTTGCTTGGTATAAGCGTAAGGCGATTCTGCCTTATTTAAAGGTGTTTTTTCACTAACAGGTAAGGTATCAATATTTCCATATACCGAACAAGAAGAAGAAAAAATAAAATTATTTACCCCAAATTTCAGGCAGGCTTCCAAAACATTCAGCTGAGAATTAATATTATTATAATAGTATTTATAAGGATTAGCAACCGACTCCGGTACTGATTTAAATGCTGCAAAATGAATTACTCCTACAATACTTTTACATGATTCAAATAACTTATAAACTTTATCCTTGTCACATAAATCAATCTCTGCAATGTCAAAATTTTTATTTACAATTTGTTTTATACGTTGATAGGTATCAGAAGTAGAATTGGCGTAATTATCTACTGAAACTACATGAAAATCGGTATTTTCTAAAAGTTCTATAATGGTATGCGAACCTATATAACCTGCACCACCTGTTACTATTACTGTTTGCATTTTTACTTATTAATGCTGCAAAGTAATAATTTTTCCTTTATCTGAATATTTCATTTGTAATAAATATCACTCATGATGATATTTTTCACCCTTAATAATAGTAAAAGCCCTATATAGCTGTTCGATAAATAAAAGGCGTATCATTTGGTGCGAAAAGGTCATTTTAGATAAGGACAATTTTAAGTTTGAGCGTTTGTAAACGCTTTCTGCAAATCCAAAAGGGCCACCTACAACAAAAACGAGATTTTTTACGGATGCCAATTGCTGCTTTTGAATAAATTCAGCAAATTCGACTGAAGAAAATTGTTTTCCTTTTTCATCCAGCAAAACCATAAAATCCGTATTATCAATATTTTTTAATATCAATTCGGCCTCTTTTTCCTTTAGCTGTTCAACCGACATAGTACCGGCTTTTACAGATGGTATAACTAATTGCTCAAAACTGCAGTAATGCTTTAATCTTTTCTCATAAATAGTTATACCATCGAGCAAGTAAGCCTCTTCTGTTTTACCATTTAAGATTAACTTTATGCGCATAGCATTAATTAAAAGCTTTTTTGTACCTTCACGAAGGTAAATAATATCTGTCAACTATGGCGTGATATTTGTTAATCAATAATTTATGAAACAAATTACAAGTTTATTTTTATTTCTTTTTATTATTTCAGGAGTATTTGCTCAAACTGAAGAAAATATTGCAGTAGCGTTAAAATCGGGCAATGCTAAAGAAATTGCGAAATATTTTGGAAGCAATGTAAATCTAAAAATCTTAAATCAAGAAGATATTTACTCAAAAAATCAAGCAGAAATGATTATTAAAGATTTTTTTACCAAAAATCCTGTAAAAAACTTTACCCCTAAACATAATGGCACTTCTAAAAACGGTGCACAATATACTATTGGCACTTTAGTTACAGCTAATGGAAATTTCAGAACTTATTATTTCATTAAAAAAAATTCAGACAGTATTCAAATTCAAGAATTTCGTATTGAAAGCGAAGAATAATACTTTACAAATTTCACATGTATTCATTTGAATTAAATAAAGAAATCGCACATTTTTTAGCAGAAGATATTGGAAATGGCGATCATACTACCTTAGCCACCATACCATCTGATGCAATTGGGAAAGCTCAATTGTTAATTAAAGAAAACGGAATAATTGCAGGTGTTGAACTTGCAGAAAAAATATTTAAATATTTAGACCCTAATTTTAAAATTAGCGTTTTTATAAATGATGGCGCAAAAATCAACAAAGGTGATATTGCTTTTGAAGTAGAAGGTAATATACAAAAAATATTACAAGCTGAACGATTGGTATTAAACTGCATGCAACGTATGAGTGGTATTGCTACTTATACGCATTACTTAAACTCAAAATTGCAAGGATTGCATACCAAATTATTAGACACACGAAAAACAACTCCCGGTTTTCGATTCTTTGAAAAATGGGCAGTAAAAATAGGAGGTGGCGAAAATCATCGTTTTGGATTATATGATATGATTTTAATCAAAGATAATCATATTGATTTTTCAGGAGGTATAAAGCCCGCTATTCAAAAAACAAAATCTTATTTAAAGGAAAATAATCTGAACTTAAAGATTGAAGTAGAAGCTCGAACAATACAAGATGTTATTGAAATTTTAGATGAAGGAGGTATTCACCGAATAATGTTAGATAATTTTACTCCTGAAAAACTTAAAGAAGCAATAAACTTAATTAATAAAAAATATGAAACCGAAGCCTCTGGAGGCATAACAGAAAATACCATTAGAGCCTATGCAGAAAGCGGAGTAGATTTTATTTCTGTAGGAGCATTAACGCATCAGATAAAAAGTTTGGATTTAAGTTTGAAAGCAATTTAGGAATTAGGCGAAAGTCGATAGTCATAAGGCGTTAGACGTAAGTTGACAGTAATCAGAAAAAAAATGGCAAACTTTGATAAAAGACAAAAAGTGAAAAGACAAAAGAGCTCTTTAATTTTTGAATTATTGATTTGATGATTTTTTGAATTTTTAATTTGCAATCTGTAATCTTTAAATTTGTTTTTATTCGTTAAGATTTAATATTCGTATGCACTTTAAAACTTTAAAACGTTTACACTTTAATAACCAATAACAAATAACCAGTAACCAGTAACCATCAATAATGTCCTTCAATTTAAAAGACTATATATATAAACATAAAATCGTAATTATTCTTATTGAATGGTCAAAAAAAACAATATTACCCGGATTTGATGGTCTTCCATTGTATTATGTGGTAACTTTTTTTATAAAAGCAATACAAAAAGGAGCACTTACCACAAGAGCTTCGGCTCTTGCTTTTAATTATTTAATGGCAATTTTTCCTGCCATTATTTTCATATTTACCCTCATACCTTATATTCCAATTGATAATTTTCAAGATGAAATTTTTCACTTACTCGAAGATGTTTTGCCTCATAATGCCTTCGAAGCAACAAAATCAACTATCGAAGATATATTAAAACAACAAAGAGGAGGCTTACTTTCATTTGGATTTATTTTTGCATTATACTTTGCTACCAATGGCGTATTAGCCATGATGAATGCTTTCAACGTATCATATTACAGTATTGAAACTCGAAGCGTATGGCAGCAACGTCTTGTAGCTTTAGGGCTTGTAATTATTTTAAGTACCTTACTACTCATTGCAGTTTCATTAATAATTTTTAGTTCAACAGCTGTATAT
Source organism: Bacteroidia bacterium (assembly GCA_046299555.1). Classification (GTDB taxonomy): domain Bacteria; phylum Bacteroidota; class Bacteroidia; order JACCXN01; family JACCXN01; genus CALKJP01. Next base: position 1,326,887 of record JBKBHS010000001.1, on the reverse strand, counting down.
TATTTAGTTGAATTTAATATTATAAAAGATTCTTTTACACTAATTATTTTACAAATTGGCGAATGGTTAATAATACTTGCACTTTTCTTTTTTGCCTACTCATTTCTATACTATTATGGACCTAGTAAGCGAATGAAATATCGCTTTATTTCTGCAGGTTCTACATTAGCAACCCTTTTAACCATTGCTTCATCATTAGGATTTGCTTATTTTGTAAATAATTTCGGACAATACAACAAATTGTATGGCTCTATTGGTACTTTAATTGTGGTAATGCTTTGGCTATATATCACTTCACTGGTATTATTAATTGGTTTTGAATTAAACGCCAGCATTAGCAGAGCAAAAGACAGTTTAGGAAACATAAATAACAAAATAATTGAAGAAGAAGTATCATAATATAGTATTGAATATGAAAAAGTATTTTATTCTTATTTATATAATTGTTGTTGCAACACTAAATTTTGTTATTGCCCAAGGATACGATCCACTTAATCCACCCAACACTTTTAATTCGCCTGATAATCCGCTTTACTGGAAAAACAGAAAACCTTTTCCGGGCTACTGGCAGCAAGATGTGCACTATATGATTAATGCTTATATAGATGAACGCACAGATGTTATTTCTGCTGATATGGTTTTAGAATATTGGAATAACTCTCCCGATGATTTAGAATTCGTGTATTTCCATTTATATCAGAATGCATTTTTACCCAATTCCTATCATGATGATTTATCAAAAAACAATAAAGTGCCAACTAAATATGGAAGATATGAATCGCAAGGACTCGGAACTAAAATCGAAAAAATAAAATATAATAATTTGCCTGTTGAAACTGAATTGGACAATACTATTCTTAAAGTAAAATTACCTTATCCAATAAAAAGCGGACAAAGTTGTCGCTTTGAAATAAAGTTCAAAACATTTTTCGATGCAGGAGGAAATATAAGAAGACGTATGAAAATGTTTTATCCTTACGGATGGAAACATTATGATGGAGTACACTGGTATCCTCGCATATCTGTGTATGACCGAAAAATGGGATGGGATACCGATCAGCACTTGGGAAGAGAATTTTATGGTGACTATGGAACTTTTGATGTTGAATTAAATTTTAATTCCTCATTTATTGTAGAAGCTACAGGTAATTTATTAAATAAAGACGAAGTGCTACCGGCTGATTTAAGAGCTAAATTAGATATTAAAAATTTTAAAGATAAACCTCTCTATGAAAAACCATCGGTAATTATACCATATGATTCTACTCAAAGAAAAATATGGAAATTTCATGCAGAAAACGTACATGATTTTGCATTTACGGCAGACCCTACTTATCGCATTGGAGAAGCAGAATGGAATGGCATAAAATGTATCGCCTTAGCACAAGAACCGCATGCTGCACGCTGGCAAAATGCTGCAGAATACACTGCAAAAATTATTGAAGTGTACTCACGCGATTTTGGAATGTACGAATATCCTAAAATGATTGTAGCCGATGCCAGAGATGGTATGGAATATCCAATGCTTACACTCGATGGCGGTTTTGATCCTGATTACAGAAGCTTATTCGCTCACGAAATAGCTCATAATTGGTTTTTTGGAATGGTAGGAAGTAATGAAACCTATCGCGCTGCATTGGATGAAGGATTTACTCAATTCTTAAATGCATGGGCGCTTGAAAAAATTGATGGACCGGAAATGGTAGTTTCAAAACCTAAATCTAAATATGCTCAAAAATTTACCAAACCCAAAATTGTCCGCGAGCGAATAGTTTATTATGGCTATATGCAAGATGCTGTTATTGGAGAAGATGCATTCTTAAACACTCATTCCGATGGGTTTAATGGAGCACTGCGTCACGGAGGCGGATACCGACATGTATATTATAAAACTGCTACCATGCTTTATAATTTGCAATATGTTTTAGGCGACTCTTTATTTTTAAAAGCAATGCAGCACTATTTTAATCAATGGAAATTTGCGCATCCTTACATGGAAGATTTCAGAAATTCCATTATTCAATACACTAAAGTTGATTTAAACTGGTTTTTCGACCAATGGTTTGAAACAACTAAAAACATTGATTATGGAATAAAACGCATCCGAAAAGGGAAAGAAAAAGATGAATACATCATCACCTTTAAACGAAAAGGAAGAATGCAAATGCCTATAGATTTTGAAGTGGAAGCAAAAAATGATTCGATTTATAAATTTCATATTCCAAACGGATGGTTTGTAAAACAAACTGATGCAACAGTATTACCTCGATGGATTGGTTGGGACAAATTAAAACCAACCTACGATGCAACCGTAAAAATTCCTTCAGGGATTTATGATGTACGCATCGACCCTACTCAACGTCTTGCAGATATTTATCCGATGGATAATGCCAAACGAACTCCTGTAAATATTTCGCTTGATCATCGCATTTATAATCAACCAGACAGAAATGCTTATGAAATTTTTGGTCGCCCTGAAATTTGGTATAATGGGTTTGATGGAATTAAAGCCGGTTTTCATGTAAATGGCGGTTACATGAATGAAAAACATGTATTTGATGTTACAACATGGTTTAATACGGGAATAGGGCAATACGTTTTCCCATCATTCAATCAAATAAACGAATTTGACAGAGCATCTGTAAGAATAAATTACAGAAGCAATATTCATAAAATATTACCGAAAACATATTTTAAATTTTCCGGTACTGCTCTAGACGGATTATATGCCGGAAATATCGGTTTTGAAAAATTTGCACGCGAAGAAAAAGAACGATTCTATATTTATTTTAAAAGTATGATTCGCCCTGATACAAGCGATTTAAATTATTTATTGTATAGAGACCAGTGGAAATATGGTTATTTAAACAATACGCTTAATTTAGGTTGGGACCATTACTATAATTATGTAAGAGGAAACGGACACATTAACATTCACATGCGCTCATCTGCACTTGGCAGTGATTATGATTTTGCAACTTTTTCATTAACAGCGATAAATAAAAATGTAATATTAAAAAAGCTGGAATTTAATACGCGATTATTTGCGCAATATGGAACAGGTTATAATATTCCGCTTGAATCATCATTATTCCTTGCAGGCGCAAACCCGGAAGAAATGATGGATAATAAATTTGTACGCTCAAGAGGTTTCTTTCCGGAAATTTGGGCCAGATACGGCCCTGTTTCAAATAACTTTCAACATGGCGGGGGATTAAATCTTCGCGGATATGCCGGATATCTTGCTCCTTATGAAGATAAAAACGGAGACTTACATTATACTTATAGAGGCTTGTCAGGAGCCGCTATTAATATGGAATTAGATTTTGATCGATTCTTTTCATTTATACGTCCAAAATATATTCGTGATTATATTAGCATTGACACTTATCTTTTTGCTGATGCAGGTATTATCAATTATAGTCAAAATGCATTTGCCAATTTACGAGCCGATGCAGGTGTAGGAACTGCACTAACTATAAAAAAATGGGGGCCATTACAAATGGTAAAACCTCTTACCATACGTTTTGATATGCCTATATTCTTAAATACTCCTCCTGCCTTAGATAATGATTTTATTCAAATGCGTTGGGTAGTTGGAATTAATAGAGCGTTTTAATGTTTAAACATAAATTGTATTTCGTGGATATTTATTTTAAAATATTCCACGAAATACAATTTAATACACCACCCATCTTTGCCAATTCTATAGAATCTATTGTATCAATTTTATAATTAGGGAAAATTGACTTTATTAAATTATATGCCAGAATATCTTCTTTAAGATTAAATACAGGTAGTAAAATAAAATTTTTCATTTGTAAAAAATTAATATATTCACCTGTAGCATCTTCATAATTTTTATTATTGTATGGATTATATGGAAACTCAATACAATCCAAACCTGCATTGTGTAATGAAAGCCTGAAACTTTTATAATATGAATTACTTTCTTTTGAATAGTCATTTATCAATACTGTTTTCTCATCAACGAATCGAACCATTGCATCCGCATGGCCTATAAAATCTTTTGGGTGTTTAGGTACAAAAATAATTTCATCTACTTCAAGGAAACTACATATTTCTCTGATTAATTCATCTTGCTTATAATGCGGATTTTCATCAAAAACTTTATCACACATTATTATCTTATTTGTCCACTTAATAATATTACCACCATCTAAAACGATGGGCGATTTTTTAGTATTTAAATTTATATTATCACATACTAAATCGACATCCGTAATTGTTTTTGACCATTTAATTGTATTTAAATAATCTGGGGAATATTTAAATTGAACAAAAGTATCTTTGTCAATCTGAATTGGCATATAATCAACTGCCCAAATATCTTTTGTGCCTGATAATAAACCAAAATTGATTTTATGTTGATTTAATATATGCGTTAAATCACGATAAAAATCAGGGAACCTTTTTGGTAGTAAATCCGATAAGTAAAGAAAATTAGATTCGTTATCTGTTATCATTTAAAGAATAACCTAATAATTCTTTTTGTTCTTCTTTGCTAAGACCACTATTTAAAACAACATTTTCTTTTTCTTTAAAATCATGATATTTATTAAATTCTACAAGAAATCTATATTTTTTATCTTTATTATCATCTTTTGATAAATTTACTCTTATTGATTTATAAATTCTATTATCCTCAAATTTATCATCATATGGAATTAAATTAATTCCTGTATTATTAAAAACTGAACCGGAATTATCAATAAGCTCTCTTAATACTTTCATTGGTCCGCTATGGTAACATTTTTCAAGAGAAATACTTTTATTTATATTTCTAATTCCTCTAATTAATATTCCTGCATGTATATTTTGTGAAATTGAACCAAAAGTTAGATCTAAACCAAAATCATTAAAATACCATGTACAAAATTTTAATTGTTCGTCTTTCTGATGAGTATTTATATCATAATGATTTTTTTCATTGTGATAATAGAATTCACACTCAACAACTCTATATAAATTTTCACCTGATTTTATACAGAAATTATTCATTAGCATATTTGCTATTTCTTCAAACCATTTTTCATAATCACTTCTATCATGACTATTTAATAAATTTTGAAATTGTGCAACCATTTGTTCTTTAGAGTTCATAAAAGTCGATTTTTGTAATAAAATATATACTCATTTAAATATTTAATTTTACTTTTCTTTAGTTTTTTAAGAATTAGAATTTCTTCATTGGAAATTTCTTTACTTAATGCTATTATCCCCAAATCATTTAATAAATTTTTATCTCTTACCATTCTCATAGCATTCAATCCATTTTTGATGGTATCTCTATTATTTATTAATATTTCATTATACACAAACTTATTGTAAATATGAACCGGCAAATCAATCTTAGGTAAAACAATATCCCATTCAATATTATCATTAACACATTCGGTCAAAAATTCCAAATCGCTCTTAACATCTTCGAGAAGAAATTTCTCCGCTGCAAATTTTAAATTAAAATAAGTCTCAAACGGATTTCTACTATTTTCGTAATTCTCAACAAATAAAATTTTCCCATATTCATATGAATAAGGTAAACCAAACTTAAATAATATCTTATCTCTAAGCTGACAATACTTATCAAAAATAGACATGCATTTTTCAGGTCCTCCACTTACATCTATTTGAAGTTGAAGCGAATGCAGCTTTACAATCTTATTAATAATTGACTCTTTTTTCATGTTTTCATAAAACAAAATTATAAAATCAAAATCAAATTTGCAACTTTTTTATATACACTTTTTTATTTTATTTATATATTTTATATATTTATTATTATTGATATTAATTTTATATTTTTACCCAAATAAAAACCAATAGATGCAACAACTAAAAGCATTCTTTATACTGATTAGATTAAAAAACTTAATCATCATTGCTATTACGCAATACTTAATGCGCTACGCAATAATTGAACCGATGATTAGTCTATCATCGTTTGAACTGCAATTATCACATTTTGATTTTTTCTTAATGTCCTTGGCAACCGTATTAGTTGCAGCAGGTGGCTACATCATCAATGATTATTTTGATACTCGAATTGATAGAATAAATCGTCCAGATTTAGTAGTAATTGATACTTATATAAAACGAAGAGTTGCCATGGGTGCCCATTTGGTATCCAGTATTGCTGGTATCTTATTAGGATTTTACGTAGCTTATAAAGCCGGTGTTTACCAATTAGGCTTTATTTATGCCATTAGCAGTGGTATGCTTTGGTTCTACTCAACCGATTTTAAACGCCAACTTTTAATTGGCAATCTGGTTATCTCTTTTTTAACGGCCTTAGTACCTATCATGGTTCCGCTGTTTGAAATTCCTTTATTAAATAAAGCTTATGGTGAGATATTATTAGAAGCCAATGCCGATTTTACATTTCTTATTCGATTTATTGGTGCATATTCTTTATTCGCGTTTATAAGTAGCTTGATACGAGAAATTATAAAAGATATTGAAGATATGAATGGTGATACATCATTTGGAAGAAGTACCATACCTATTGCAATTGGAATAGAAAAAAGCAAATTAATTATTGTTGCATTAAGCTTAATTTTAATTGTTGGCTTAGCCTACATACAATATTTACAATACACTGCAAACGATTTGCTTTTCTTTACTTATCTATTGATAACAGTGCAATTTCCAATGCTGTATTTAATTATTAAACTTATTAAAGCAAAGGAACCATCACAGTTTGCATTTATTAGTAAAATAGTTAAAGCAATTATGCTTGCAGGAGTTCTATCTTCCATATTAGTATATATCAACATTCAAAAATCTAAACAAATTGAAAACATTCCCGCACCGACTGATATTAGCATCCAAGTCGCCCCGTAGGCAGCAACTATTAAACGGCTTAGGATTTGAATTTGAAATTGTAACGCGCGAAGTTGATGAAAGTTTTCCTCCTCATTTAAAAGCGCAAGAAATACCATTGTATTTATCCAAAATTAAAGCTGAGGCGTTTAATGATTTATTGGATAATAATACAGTAGTAATAACAGCCGACACGGTAGTTTGGATAAATGATAAGGTCTTAAATAAACCTGAAAATGAAGAAGAAGCATACAATATGCTTAAGTTATTATCAGGAAACATGCATGAAGTTTTTACCGGAGTAACTATAAGTTCAAAGTTTAAACATCAATCTTTTTATAGTAAGACCAATGTTTACTTTAAAAAACTAAGCGATGAAGAAATTTGGTACTATATAAAAAATTATAAACCCTTTGATAAAGCTGGAGCTTACGGAGCGCAGGAATGGATTGGTTATGTAGCTATCGAAAAAATTGAAGGTTCATATTTTAATGTAATGGGCTTACCCGTTAAGGAAGTGTATGAAGAATTAATGAAATTTATTTAAACTATGAAAACAGTTGCATTACTTCTAATTTCAAACATTTTTATGACTATTGCCTGGTATGGTCATTTACGATTTAAAGATGTAAGTTTATGGAAAGTGATTTTAATAAGTTGGCTCATTGCTTTTGTGGAGTATTGCTTTCAAGTTCCGGCCAATAGAATTGGACATTATCAGTTTAATGCCTTTCAATTAAAAACTATTCAAGAAGTATTGAGCTTACTAGTTTTTGTAGGTTTTGCAGTAGTTTACTTAAAAGAAGAAGTTCGCTGGAATTATATAGTCGGTTTTATTTTTATAGTACTGGCAGTAATTTTTATTTTTAAAAAATGGTAAATATTAATCAAATACTGCTTTTAAAAAAGCATGTGTTTTCTGATCATTCATAAAATCTTTTATAAAAGCCTCTCTATTTCGTAAATCAACTTCCGTAAAAGGAATTGAAATCCATTTCTTTATTGAATGTATCATTTCATCGGCAGTATCAGCAATAATACAAGCATTATGTAAATCGGTACCGACAAGCATTTTAGAATTAACGATACAATGTTTACCGCAGAACAATACGTTCAATAATTTTAATTTAAGCCCCGTTGCCTGAAAGGTAATCAAGGTATTAATTGATGCTTCAGAAATTAATCTTTGCATTTGTTCATCATCAGGATTAGGGATTAATGTAATATTAGAATATTTGTCAATCTTCTTTTTTAATTCATTCGAAGGGTTTAATCCGGCCATCACAAATTTAATTTCAGGCAATTTAGAATATACCTCATCTATTAAATAATGAGCTGCTATGGCATTTTCAGCAACCGAAAAATTTCCATGATACAAAACATAATTGCCATTTTTTTGGCTATAGCTCAATTGATCAAATGCGTGAAAGCTCGGAATAAACTTGATTTCTTTTTCCGGAAATTTTTCAGACAAATAGTAGGCATCTTCTTTAGAAACTACCAATATTTCATCTGCATATTTTAATTTTGATTGAAAGAAATACAGTTTAATCGCTTCGCTTAAAAAATATAGCTTCTTAAAGATATTCTTCTCAGCTTTATATAAATGATAATAATAATGGTGTTCAATATTGCTTTCACGGTAAATCTTCTTTCTATTCTTTAACAAAGGATGATTCAAATAAAAACAGGAATGTAAACCTTCAAAAACAATGGGGTAATTGTCTTTTAATAAATTATTCAAAAGCTCTTCTGAATTACGCGAACCGATAATATATGGCGTAAAAGATAAGGCGTTTAAAAGCCCTAATTTTCGTTTATAATAATAAACTTTTAAGCAATATTTTTCAAGTTCTTTAGCTTCAGGTCGGTCATACACAAAACAGTGGAGAATAATTTTCACACCTACTTCATGTAATTTTTTTATTTTGTAAAAAACATCAATCACTCCACCATAATTAGCAGGATATGGTACATTAAATGATATAATATGCAGGTACTTTTCTGTCACAACGATTGATAAATTTCTTTTAAAACATGTTCCTGATTTTCCCAACAATTTTCCAAAGCTGCTTTTTTACAATTCTCTTTCCATGATTGATATGCCATTCCACTATTTAACATATAATTCAACTTTTCAGCAATATGTTGTGGGTCATGATTATCAATTACACAACCAATATTATATTGTAAAACAACCTTTTTAACTTCATGTAGCGGTGAAACTAAAACAGGTATTCCGGCATGTATATAATCAAACAGTTTATTGGGTAAACTATTCTCATAGTTTGGATTTCCGGGTTTATCTATACTTAAACCAATAGTAGCATTAAAAGTAAAATGTATTAACTCATCAAAAGGCATTTTATTTTTCAAAATTACTTTTTCTTGTAATTGATGTTTTAACACTATTTTTTGAAGATTTGAAAAAACATCTCCACCTCCAATTATCAACAATATAGCATTATCTATAAATTGCATGGCTTCTACGGCCTCTTCTGCTCCCCTATTTATGTTGATTCCTGAACCTTGTAGTATAATGATGGCTTTATCTTCAGGTAATCCTAAATCTTTTTTACTTTTAATTACCCTATTTTCATATACCGATTTATAAGGTACATTCTTTAAAACTTTTACTGGAACATGGTATTGCTGCTCATATAATCGAGCAATGGAATTATTAACCGTTAATACATGTTTAAGTTTTGGGAAAATTGCTTTTTCAATTGCTAACCAAACTTTCTGAACAGTTGGCCTTTCAATCAGTTCAGGAACATAACAAAAGTATTCATGCGAATCATAAACCAATGGAATTCCTTTAATTTTTGAAACCAAATAGTTCGGCAATAAAGTATCTAAATCATTGGCATGTAAAACATCCGATTTATTAAATAATAGAAAGAAAAATAGTCTTAAATTATATTCGGCATAAAAGAAAACTTTTTTATTAAAAAATAAAGAAAATCGTTTTGTTTTAAATGGTAAATGATTTACAGGAAGGCTATTCTTTAATTTTCTCCCCACTACTTCTACATCGTAACCATATTTTTGTAAAGTAAGTGCCACTTTATACACCCTTTGGTCTGTGGCTATATCGTTAGTAACAGATAAAATTACGCGTGGCAAAGCTATAGATTTATATTCGTAAAAGTATTAATAAAAACAATGTAAATTTACGCAAATATTTACGATGGAATTTAAAGAAAACTTCTCGCTTAAAAGCTTTAATACCTTTGGTATAAATGCCTTTTGCCATTATTTCACCGAATTTGAAAATATTAATGCATTAAAAAATATACTTGAGCATCCTTTAGCAAAACAAAATAATAAGCTAGTATTAGGTGGAGGAAGCAATATTTTGTTTACTAAAGATTTTGATGGCTTGGTTCTAAAAAATAATATTTCAGGAATTGAAAAAATAAATGAAGACGAAAAGCATGTTTATCTAAAGGTAGGCGCAGGTGTAAACTGGCATAGCTTTGTAATGTATTGTATTGAAAACAATCTGGCCGGAGTTGAAAATTTATCATTAATACCGGGTAATGTAGGAGCAAGTCCTATGCAAAATATTGGTGCATATGGAGTAGAAGTAAAAGATGTGATTGAAAGTGTACATGGAATTTTTACAGAAGATTTAACTGATTTTTCATTAAATAATTCTCAATGCAATTTTGCTTACAGAGAAAGCATCTTTAAACATGAATTAAAAAATAAAGCCATTATAACTCATGTTATTTATCGCCTTAATAAAACTCCTAAGTTTAACACTTCCTATGGTGCTATTGAACAGGAGTTAGAAAAAATGGGGATAAAAGATTTAAGTATTAAGGCGATAAGTGATGCGGTTATCAATATCAGAAAAAGTAAACTGCCCAACCCTGCAGAGATTGGAAATGCAGGAAGTTTTTTCAAAAATCCAACTGTAGATAAGAGCACTTTTGAAAATTTAAAATCTAAATTTCCGGATATTCCAAATTATCCTCAATATGATGGGAGCGTAAAACTGGCAGCAGGCTGGTTAATTGAACAATGTGGCTGGAAAGGATTTAGAAAAGATGATTTTGGAGTGCATAAGTTGCAAGCACTTGTTTTAGTAAATTATGGAAATGCAAAAGGCGGTGATATTTACCGCCTTTCTGAAGATATTTTGCAATCTGTATTTAATAAATTTGGAGTTCGATTAGAACGCGAAGTAAATATTATCTAATTAAAGTAAAGTGGCCATAGTAAACTTTTGGTTGGCGATAAATATTTACTAAACGTATTTTGTAAGTATATACACCGGCTTCACATAATGCTCCATTTTTCTTTCCGTCCCAATGTTGGTTAAAATCATTTGTTTCAAATATTTTTTCTCCCCAACGATTAAAAATCATAAACTCATAATCCTCTGTTGAAGGGCTAATTCCAATTCCTTTCGGACCAAAGGTTTCATTTAATCCATCATTATTTACTGTAAATGCATTTGGAATAAAAAACGTAAAATCATCCAAAACTTTAGCATAGTATGTTACCGAATCCATGCATCCCAAACTATTAGTTACATACAAGGTTATTGGGAATAAACCGGTATCTTGAAAAGTATAATTTACCTGTGCTCCGATTAATGAATCTGAATTATTTATTAACCAGCTCCATGAAGTAGTATTTTCAGATGAAAATAATCCGTCTAAAAATACCGTTGGAGAAACAATGGTAGTAGTTTGAGGAGTAATATTAAATTGTGCCTCAGGTAATGCATAAACTGTTAATAGTTGCGGAGGGCTAGTATGTCTGCACCCATTTGAATCGGTAACCATTAAGAACACTGAATATTCACCTGGAGCAGAATAGCTATACGATAAATTACAATCTGTAGAAAAATTGCCATCACCTAAAGTCCAATTGCATGCAAAATTTGTACTTGATGTGGATGTTAAATTTACTTCAAGCGGTGGGCAACTTTCTGTTTTATCAACTGTAAAACTTGCTGTTGGAACATCATAAAAATCTACTGAAACTGTGGTTGAATCGACACAACCATTTGCATCTGTTCCAACAACAGTATAAGTTATAGGAGAAGGAGGATTAGATAAAACTTGTGGTCCTAACGTTTGATTTAATCCGGTAGCAGGGCTCCAAACATAATTTACAGCACCTCCGGCAACAAGTGAAACAAAATCACCCGGACAAGTATATGCTACGGATGGATTTACTTGAATTATGGGTAATGGATTTACATTTAAGTTAAATGTAAATGTATTTACACATCCAAATAAATCTGTTCCTGTAATTGTATAAGTAGTAGAATTTAATGGACTTGCATTAACCGTTGCTCCGGTAGTAGATGACAAACCAATTGCCGGTGACCAAGTATAAGTATCTGCCCCAACAGCTGTTATATCAATATTTCCATTGATACAAATTTGAGGGTTTGGTGGGTTTATAGCAATATTGGGCAAATTTAATATTGTAACTGTTGCAGTTGCAGTATTTACACATCCATTGGCATCGGTTCCCGTAATGGTATAAGTAGTAGTAGTTTGAGGAGATGCATTAACACTTGTTCCTGTAAAACCAGATAATCCGGTAAGAGGAGAAACTGTATAAGTAATCGCTCCACCGAAATTTAAAACTGTGCTATTACCCAGGCAAATAGTTGGATTATTCGGTGTAACCGTTACAACCGGTGATGGATTTACTGTTAATGTTACTGAAGCAGTATCAGCACAGCCTTGAGCTGTTGAGCCAATAACTTGATAAACTGTTGTATTTGATGGCGAAGCTGTAACACTTGCCGATGTGGTTGTATTTAATCCGGTTGCAGGAGACCAAACATAATTACTTGCACCAGATGCTACTAAATTTGTACTCGCTCCACTACAAATGGTAGGATTGGATGGAGTTATTGTAATAGTTGGAACCGCATTTACTGTAACTGTTACGTTTGCAGTATTAGTGCAACCAGCTGCTGAAGTACCAACTACTGTATAGTTTGTAGAATTTAATGGATTAGCTACTACAGCTGCCGATGTGGTATTATTTAAACCACTTGAAGGCGACCAATTATACGAGTTAGCCCCATTTGCAGTAATATTTACAGATTGTCCAACGCATATTGAAGGATTAGCCGGAGTAAATGTAATTACAGGAAGAGGATTTACCGTTACAGTAACATTTGTTGTATCTGAACAGCCGGTTAAATTTGCTCCAATCACAGTATAAGTAGTAGTAGTTGTAGGATTAGCTACAGGATTAGCAATTGTTGTTCCTGACAAACCTGTCGCAGGACTCCAAATATATCCATCTGCGCCACTTGCCGTAAGTGAAACGTTATTTCCTTGACATATACTTGCACTTGCAGGAGTAACAGAAACCACCGGTTTAGGATTTACAATTACATTCACAGAACTGGAACATTGAACAGTACCTGATGTAGCTACTACGGTATAAGTTCCGGAAGCTGCTGCCGTTGCATTTGAAATGGTTGGATTTTGGTTTGTAGATGTAAAACCATTGGGGCCTGTCCAACTATATGTATAACCTGTTAGATTAGTTGATGTTAAATTTAAGGTTTGTCCTTCGCAAATTGGAGAATTACTACTTGCAGTTACAGAACATGTACTTGAACATTGAGGATCATTTGCAGGTAAAACGGTAACAATAGCTGTATCGCTGGCAGTTCCGCTTGGTAATATGTTTGCAGTTACGGTATAAGTTGTAGTAGTTGTTGGGCAAGCTTGTACCGAAGTACCAGTTGTAGTATTTAATCCTGTAGCAGGAGTCCATGTATGACCGCTCAAACCTCCTGTGGCTAATAAATTAATACATTGCCCGGGACAAATTGTTCCACCAATAACATTTACGGGATTACAACTTACTTGAGCCGTTCCAGTAAAACTTAATGGCACATTGGTATAAACTCCACTATAATTTGAAAAACAAATAATAAATTGCTGACCGGCAGTAACCGGCAAAGTTGGTTCATAGTTAGATTGACAATTAAATCCAGTTGCGTTAGGAGGTACAGGGCCTATACCGGTTCCACAATCTGCACAATTTCCATTCCAATTACATCTTACGGGAGGTAAAGTATTATTAAATATACCGCTACATGTATTGGCATTATAAGGCCACATTATCCAATCATAACAACCACTTTGAGTTCCTGCACCAAAATTAAACTCTAAATTACCCGATGTTGCAACATTAATTATCATCCAGGTTGGATTAAGTTCACCTGAAAATAAGCAACCAGAATTAGTACTTGCAGGATTAGTTAAGGGGTTTGAAACTCCATGCGAAAATGAAGTAAAATCATTAACCGCTCCTGGGCCATTTGGATCAATGGCAAAGTTAGCATTGGAACATATATTTACAGCCACATTGCAGTCAGGAGCAGTTACCTGAGCAAATAGAATTCTATTTGAAAATATTAGAATTATTATAAATAGAATATTAGCTTTGTTTATCATAAATTATTATTCAAAATAATTAATTGCAGCCCTATCTCTGGTTAATAATGAAGCAACCATAGATTTAATTTTTTCAGTAGGAATATTGGAATGTACTATTTCTCTTTTACCGTTAACAATTATATTACCTCCATTTTTATTTAGATTATATTTTTTAAGTATTGATTTAATTGTTTTATCATTTAATAAAAATGTGAAATCTGAATTAGGTAAAATGGTATTGTCTAAAATTTTATCCGTAATGGTTATTACAACTAATCCTTTTTTGGCATATCTGTCAAAAAAAGCTTTTTGGTAAATACCTTGCAATTCTTTGTAAACAGATAAATCTTTTTTGTAAGAAATTGACTTAGATGAAATAGTATGTAGAACTATAATTTTATCCTGAATACTCGATGTTGCAACATTAATTCCATTATAATTTTTTGCTTCAAAATCTATAAATTGATGAGTTACCTCAAAACCCATTGCAACTATAATTGCAATAGCTAAAAATGCTTTTAAAACGATATTCTTCATTAACGTATTAAATTTACATGTCCGTATTTTACAATTGATTTTCCTTGTGGGTCGGTAATATCTAATCGCCATGTATATACACCCGATTGGCAATTATCCCCTTTCCAAGGATTTTCTATTGTATTGGTTTTGAAAATTTCTTCTCCCCAACGATTAAAAATCCTTAATTCAAAATTACCATTATACATACTAAGCCCCATAGGCATAAAATAATCATTTAAACCATCTTTATTACCGGGTGTAAATGAATTAGGTATCCATAATGATAAATTATCATTTACTTCAATAATTCTTGTAATTGAATCATAACACCCATATCCATTCATCACAACTTGCTTTACAGCAAATTCTCCAGCCTCTTCAAATTTAAAATATGGATGCTGAATGCTATCGTATCCTAAACCGCCAAAATCCCACCACCATGTAATTACATCAGCACTTGAAGTATCTACAAATTGCGTATACTGATCTAAAACATTTACAGGTTGTGGCGTATATAAAAAGTCTGCTTTAGGTAATGGGAAAACTGAAATAGGATAATTTTCTAATTTGTTTTTACAGCCATTTACATCTGTAACTAATAATGAAACAGAAAAAATCCCTTCTTCTTTATAAGTATTTACCTGATCGCCACAGGTAGTAGAATAATTCCCATTACCAAAATTCCAGAAACATGATGCTGGTGCAGGGGTAGTTAAATTTTTAAAATTAATTTTTAAAGGCAAACATCCTTGAGTTGTGTCTGTATCAATATTTACAAGGGGAAGCGGATTAATTGTTACTGTAATAGTATCAGAAGCTGGCGTTACTGTACAATTATCAGTAACAGTAATTACATACGATGTGGTAACTGGCGGATGTGCTTTAACTAAGGTATCATTTAAAAATGTTAAACTATTTGATGGTAACCAAGTATAAGTATACGGCCCACCATTACCTCCGCTTGCAGATACAAATAAAAGTTGAGTAGTATCACCAAAACAAATTGCCGTATCATTTGACCCAATAATTGATAACTCCGGATATACATTTATAAAAATAGATGAAGTATCCGAACATCCGTTAGCATCAGTACCCCTTACATAAAATCGTTCATCTGTTGCCGGATTTACAATTACACCCGCTCCAATAGTATCACTTATATTTGGCGATAATTGCCATACATAACTTACTCCTCCATTTGCGGTTAGCACCGTTGAAGTTCCGGAACAAATCGGATTTTGCTGTGCCGTAACAGAAATTGTAGGTAAATTATAAACCGTAACTGTTGCAGTATCATATACTGTTGGACATACAGAAAGTGTATATGAAACAATATAATTTGATATTTGTGTAGGATTTACTGTAACCGTTGAAGTGTTAGCTCCTATGGGTTGCCATAAAAAGTTTCCATTTGGTTCTGTTACAAAAGCTTGTAATATGGCTGAATTACCAATACAAATAGCTGTATCTGTTACTGAAATATTAGGAGGTACAACCACATTTACAACTACAGTATCATACGATACACAGCTTGGATTGGATATACTTGTAACTTGCACAACATAGCTTGTAGTGGCTGTTGGATTTGCAACCGGATTATGTATAGTAGAATTATTTAATGCGATGTTGGGTGTCCAGTTATAAATAAAATCGTTGTTAAAAGTTGCATTTAATTGTGTAGAGTTTCCTTGACAAATGGTAACATCAGCACCTGCACTTACTTGTGCTGAGCCCACTGTAATTTGAACAGTATCTCTGAATGCTATTCCGCTGCAACCTCCACTTATAGAAGCTACATAACTTGTAGTAACTGTAGGTGAAACTGTAATTGAAGCTCCTGTTCCAATAACTGTTGGATTTCCAACAATTGACCATTGAATATTACCCGGATTACCTAATATTATTGGATTATAAGGTATTGTTTGAATATTATAATTTGTTGCACTAATAGGTACCCATCTTCTACCTTCGCTTGCAGCTGTCCATTGTGTTCCTGAATTTCTACCCGGTACTACATGAGCAATAGTTCCTCCATTATTATGCGTTGCATGAATTGCCTGACCGCTATTCCATGAAGTACATAAAGGTTTATTTATTATATGTGTTTCAATATAATTTGAACCTTCAAACAAAAGTATCTGACTTGAGAATTGAAGATTGGTACAACTAAACATTGGTATATTACAATACTCCACAACAAAGATTCTATTAGGAGCATTACCAACTGTTGCATAGCGAATGGTACCGCCTACTCCAGGATTTATATCCTGCCAAGGCCCTAAAACTGAATTAAGAATTTCTGCAGGAGTTGTTGTTGGAACATTACCTCCAATTGACCATGGAGAATAACCATTGGCATGTTGGGTATTAAATGAAATGTAATTATTGGACGATATTAAACATGTTGTATAAGTTGTTCCATAATATGTAAAAGGAAATCCAATATTTATTACTCCACTAAATTGGTCATCTGATAAGCTGATTTGTGTTGGATTAGCTACTGTTACTATTGGCGATAAAGTTGCATTAAGCACATATGGGCCTCCACATATATTTGTGTCATTTCCGGCATTTATAATACTTTGTGAAAATATCTTTAGATTACTTAATAAAAATAATATTATTAAAATTTTTCTCATCTTTCGTTGCTACTTAACTAAATTAAAATGACCAATGTATTGATTTTTTTCTCCAAGTGAATTTTTAACTATTATTCGATACATGTAGCTATCTTGTTGTGCTACATCTGATGCTCCTTGCGGTATTCCATTCCATTGCTTATTTATATCTTCTGATACAAATATCATTTCTCCCCATCGGTTAAAAATGTATAATATGTAATCTCCGGGCTGTGTACCTATCCCTACTCCCTCCGGTCCCCACGTATCATTTATCCCATCTTCATTGGGCGTAAAGGCATTCGGTATAAACAAGGTATAATCTCCTAATATCACTACCTCTTTTACTATACTGTCTAAACAACCATATTCATTTACTACATACAAAGTTACTGGATAACTACCCGTGTCGGCAAAAGCATATTGTACTTGATTCCCTGTTAATGTATCCATGTTAGCTATATGCCATGTCCAATCTACTACATCACTGCTCGATACTGTACCATCAAAACTTATCAATGGCCTTACTATTGTAGTTGGTTGCGGACCCATGTTAAATTCTGCCGTTGGATAGCCATATACATTTACCGTCATACCACCTTGTGTGTTTACACAACCATTTGCATCGGTTACAGTTAAACTTATTGGATATGATCCTACCTCATTAAATGTATGTGTTGGTGCACAGAAATTGGAGTAGGTATTATCTCCAAAATCCCATGCACATGCAAATGATGTTGGTGAAGTATTGGTAAAATTAACCGTTACAGGAGCACATCCACTTAGGGTATCAGCTGTAAAACTAACCTCTGGCAAAGGATTTACAGTTACAGTTACCTGTGCAGTACCCTGAGGTGAACCACAATTGTCCGTAACGGTTACTGTATATGTGGTTGTTACGGTTGGACTTGCTGTTACTGTGGCTGATGTGGTCGTATTTAAACCTGTTGCAGGTGTCCATAAATAATAATACGGCCCTCCATTACCTCCACTGGCTATGGCTGTTAAGCTCGTTGAATTGCCCGCACATATCGCTCCACTGCCCAAGGCTGTTACCGATATGACAGGATATACATTCACCGTTACTGTGGCTGTGCCCGAACAGCCCCCTACCGTTGTTCCTGTTACGGTATATGTGGTTGTAACTGATGGACTTGCATTTACACTCGCTCCTGTTGTACTTGATAATCCTGTTGCAGGACTCCATGTATACGTTGCTCCTCCGCTCGCTGTTAATATCGATACGCCTCCCATACATATCGTACTCGGACTCGCTGTGGTACTTATCGTTGGTGATGGATTTACCGTTACCGTTACCGTTGAGGTATTAACACATCCATTCGCATCTGTTCCCGTTACTGTATAGGTCGTTGTGCTCATCGGTTGACCCGTTACGGTTGAACCGCTCGATGAAGATAAACTTCCTGATGGAGTCCAACTATACATCACAGCTCCATTAGCCGTTAAGGTAGTGGTTGTTCCTGAACATATGGTGGCCGGAGCTGCATTAGCCGTAACGTTTGGTAAGGAATTTACCGTTACTGTTACCGATGTGGTATTGGTACATCCATTTACATCTGTTCCTGTTATGGTGTATGTTGTAGTATTTGCAGGACTTGCCGTAACGCTTGAGCCTGAGCCAGATGATAATCCTGTAGTCGGTGCCCAAGTATAGGTACTTGCTCCACTGGCTGTTAACGTAGTATTTGAACCTACACATATACTCGGTGAATTAGGGGTTACCGATAACGTTGGTAATGGATTTACCGTTACCGTTATATTGCCCGTATTCACACAGCCATTGGCATCGGTCCCTACTACGGTGTATTGCGTGGTAGCAGATGGAGTTGCAGTAACATTAGTTCCGGTTGTTGCGGATAATCCGGATGAAGGTGCCCAAGTATAAGCGCTGGCACCACTTGCTGTGAGTCCAATATTTCCACCAGCACATATGGTAGGATTATTAGGTCCTAAAGAGATTACGGGTAATGGATTTACAGTAACGGTTGCAGTTGCTGTACTTATACAACCTGCAGCACTAGTACCTGTTACGGTATAAGTATAAGTACCTGCAGAAGATGGCTGACTTGTTACAGTAGCACCTGTAGTTTGATTTAATCCGGTTGCAGGAGACCAAGAATAAGTGGAAGCTCCATTAGCCGTTAAAGTAACGTTATTGCCAATACAAATAGATGACGTAGCAGGTGTTACAGTTACAATTGGAGTGGGATTTACTGTAACAGTAGTTGTCGCAGTTGATGAACACGTTCCATTATATCCTGTAACTGTATATGTTGTAGTTGTTGCTGGACTTGCTGTAACTGATGCACCTGTAGTTGATGATAATCCAGTTGCAGGAGACCAATCGTAAGTAGTAGCTCCACTTGCTGATAAAGTAACACTTTGTCCACTGCATATTGCAGGGTTATTAGGAGTAACACTAACTACCGGATTCGCTGTAACACTAACAGTTACTGTTCCGGTATTAGTACACCCAGCTGTTGTTGTTCCAATTATAGTATAGGTGGTAGTAGTTGTAGGGCTAGCAGAAACGGAAGCAGTATTAGTAGAACTTAAGCCAGAAGCAGGACTCCAGCTATATGAATCTGCACCATTAGCAGTAAGAGTAACAGATTGACCGCTGCAGATTGTGGGATTTGCAGGTGTAATTGTTACCGTAGGTAAAGGATTAACAGTAACGGTTACATTAGCTGTGCCCGAACAACCACTGGTAGTACCTGTTACAGTATATGTTGTTGTGGTTGATGGATTTGCAGTTACATTTGCTCCGGTAGTACTTGATAATCCTGTAGCAGGTGTCCAAGTATAAGATGTTGCTCCGGATGCTGATAAACTAACAGACGAACCCGCACAAATAGAAGGATTGGTTGGAGAAACGGTAACCGTAGGACCGGGATTAACTGTAACAGTAACTGATGCACAAGTAGTTGTATTACAAGTTCCTTCGGCTCTTACAAAATAAGTTGTTGTAGTTCCTGGTGTTACCGTTATGGATGTTCCGCTACCGACCGGTGTGCCTCCACAACTTCCAGAATACCATTGCCATGTTGCGCCTAATCCAAGCGAACCTCCGTTTAATGTTAAAGTAGACGATTGCCCCGCACAAATAGTTGCTGGAGTAGCAGTAATGCTTGTAGCCGGTGTTGATGGTGTATTAACAGTTATTGTAATAGATTGAGTTGCAGTTTGTCCACAGGTTGTTGTAGCAGTTACAGTATATGTAGTTGTTGTGGTTGGATTTACAGTTTTTACAGCACCGGTTCCTAAACCATGACTCCATGAATAAGTAATATTTCCACATCCACCCGAAAAATTAGCCGTTAGTGTAGTAGAGTTTGGAGAACATATAGGATTTGCGCTTGCTGTTAATGTACCTGTTAATGCCGGAGGAGTTCCAGGTGTTGTAAATGTTATTACAGGACTCCATGGGCCTTGACCTCCTCCTCCACATAAACGCTCCCTCGAACGCAAAGCATAAGTTGTTCCAGGACAAAGTGCTGAATAAGGAATAAAAATTGTATTATAAGCAACAACCTGGCAATTAGGTTTTCCTGTATTTCCGGTTATTATACTCCTCCACCAAAATTGAGTATTCCATCCAGCTCCATTACAATCAGGGTATAAACCATCGCTTGTTGCAAAATTTCCTCCACAGCCCAATTGAATTTCCATATAATAAGGTCCACACCCACAAGTCGGTGAATCAGAACTACCACTTACTGTAACACCTGTAGCACTAGTTACGGCAGAGTAACTAACTAATGCTAACGCATGACAAGCTTCAGTGTTTTTGTTGATTAACACTAAGCCTGATAAACTAAGTAAAAAAGGTAAAATCTTTATATAAATTTTTCTCGACATAAATAAAAGTGAAGATTTTATACATTTAATATTTTACTAATTTACAATATTAATTGTTCCATTAAAACGTTTAATTTTACCCTCAGTTCCAAAAATAGTTACCATCCAAAAATAAGGTGTTCCATTATTCATTAACTCGCCTGTATTGTTAAATCTGCCATTCCATGGTTTATTACTGTCGTTTGTAACATAAATAATATTACCGGCTCTATCTAAAATTTTTAATTCAAAATTAATGTTATTAGTTTCAAGAAGTTTTGGCATAAAATAATCATTTAAACCATCTCCGTTTGGTGAAAAACTATTTGGAGCTAGCAAAGGATTTTGATCAACTACCGATACAAATTCTGTTTTTTGGTCTTTGCATCCATTCATATTAGTTACAGTTAATGAGACTGCATAAGTACCTTGACCTTTGTAAGTGTGAATTGGATTACTTGTATTATCAACTGTTTTATCACCAAAATTCCATTCCCAAGAAATTGCGTCATAACTCTTATCCTTAAAGGAAATTGTATAATTTTCTTCTAATTCTGAATTTTTATCAGTCCATTCAAAATCGGCTTTAGGATTCGACACAACGGTAATTGGTAAGGACTCTTTATGAATTAACTTTTTATCCTTGAAACAATTTAGTTCTATTTGATAGCTTCCGGCTTTGTTGTAAACATGTGTTGCTTGAATTTTGCTCGAAGATTTTCCATCCCCAAAATCCCATGAAACAACAGCATTTTCAGGAATATTTAATGCATAAACATTAAATTGTTCACCTTCGCAAACGATTGACTTTTTAAGGTCTATAGTAATCTTTGGCAAATTCTGCTCAATAATATTATTGCTTACAATTTCATTTTTAGGAGATAAATTTGTTTTTTCTTCGTTAGTTGTTTGTAACTTATTTTCGATGGGCGAATCTGACCTAACACCTTCTTTTTCAATTACTAAAACCGATGTCTTGTTTTGATTTACTACCTTATTTTCAACCGGTTGATTAGTATTGATTCTTTCCGATTCAACTGTATTTTTTTCAGTTTCTTTAGTTTTACTTAACTTTTCAGTTGTATTGGTTTTATTTTCTGTAACCGGTACATTAAGTTCATTACTATTTGTAAAATAATTAATAATAGCTACGGTAGCAACAACCACCGCTGCACCAGCAGCATATTTCATCCAATTATTATTTGGCTTTTTATAGGCATTGAGTTTTTTTTCAAAGGCATCCCAATATTCAGGGTGATAAACTTCTTCCTGTTCTAATGCCGCTTTTTTAATAATTTCATCCAATTTATTTTCCATAACAATCTAAAAAAATCTTATTTATTATACTTAAATAGTTTCTCTTTTAAAATTTTTTGCAAATTCATTCTGGCTTTTGCCAAATTTGATTTTGATGTACCTATGTTAATATTCAAAAGTTCGGCTATTTGTTGATGTGTATAACCATCAATTACATACATATTAAAAACGGTTTTGTATGCCGGTGATAGTTGCTGTATGGCATCTAAAATTTCATTTTTTTTCAAGTTGGCATACATATTTTCATCATCCGTTTTATCAGCTTCTTCCGAATAATTAACCATTATAAATTCATGATCAGTAACCTGAAAAATATCTTTCTTTTTTTTTCGGATATAATCAATTGCTGTATTCACAATAATTCTTCTTACCCACCCCTCAAACGAGCCATTAAAATCAAATTTTGAAATATTGCTAAATACTTTTATAAATCCGTCTTGCAATACATCTTGCGCCTCATCTTTATCAGAAATATATCTCAAACAGGCACTCATCATTTTACCATAGTACATTTCAAAGATCATTTTTTGGCATTTACGTTCTTCACGCACACAGCCTTGAACAATAGCTTTTAACTTTTCGGGATCTTCAATTTTCATTTAAAACTTGCCTTTAAGACGAATGAGTTTAATGGTGGTTGCCAAATATTTTATTAAAAACAAAAATATCTTTTTAACCAAGTTAATAAACATTGAAGTTGAAAAGTTTTTAAAAGTTTAATCAGGCAATTTTTCTGAATTTTAAAGCTAATTTCTAATTTAGCCACCATTCAAAAAATTAACCTATAAATAATAAAACATAAATCTATGAAAGTAACCATTGTAGGTGCAGGAAATGTGGGAGCAACCTGTGCCGATGTTTTAGCTCATCAACGAATAGCAAGCGAAATAGTTTTATTAGACATTCGCGAAAACTTTGCAGAGGGTAAAGCACTTGATATGATGCAAACCGCCACACTTAATGGTTTTAACACCCGAATTATTGGAAGTACAAATGATTATACTAAAACATCGAATAGCGATGTAGTTGTTATAACCAGTGGGGTACCACGTAAACCCGGTATGACTCGCGAAGAATTAATTGGAATTAATGCCGGGATTGTAAAAGGTGTTACTGAAAATGTTTTAAAATATTCACCTAATGCAATAATTGTTGTAGTTAGTAATCCAATGGATACCATGACATACCTTGCCCTTAAAGAAAGTAAGTTGCCTAAAAATAGAATCATTGGTATGGGAGGTATATTGGATAGTTCTCGATTCCGCCACTATTTGTCGGTAGCATTAAATGCGCCTGCTAACGATATTGATGGAATGGTTATTGGCGGACATGGAGATACAACAATGATTCCTTTAACACGCTTAGCTTCATACAAAGGGGTTCCTGTTTCGCAATTTTTAAACACAGAAACTTTAAAGAAAATTGCAGCTGACACTATGGTTGGTGGTGCAACATTAACCGCAATGCTTGGCACCTCTGCTTGGTATGCTCCCGGTGCTGCTGTTGCTGTTTTAGTGGATAGCATCTTAAATGATCAAAAACGCTTATTCCCATGCTGTGTATATTTAGACGGTGAATATGGCCAAAAAGATATTTGCTTAGGTGTTCCTGTAATTATTGGAAAAAATGGATGGGAAAAAATAATTGACTTAAATCTTAACGAAGAAGAAAAAGCACTATTTGCAAAAAGTGCTGATGCAGTAAGAAATATGAATAATGTTTTAAGCACTGTAACCAATTAATTTTTTAATGTAATTATTCTTAAAAGGCTGCTTAAAGCAGCCTTTTTTATGTTTAATAATACGTATATGCATTGTATTAATATTGACTTATTAACCATAGAAAACGGAGGCTATCATTTAAGTTTAAGAGTAAAAATAAATGATAAAAATGCTCATTTCATTTTAGACACGGGAGCTTCAAAAACTGTTTTGGATAAAAATCAAATACATTTATTTAATCCCAATCAAGAAATTGAATTATTGGAAGAAAAGTCAACCGGACTTGGAACCAACAGCATGGATATACATCAAACTAAAATTGATTTATTTGAAATTGGAGATAAAAAAATAGAAAATATTTCAATTGCAATAATTGATTTAAGCCATGTAAATGAAAGCTATGAAAAATTAGGTTTCAAGAAAATACAAGGAGTTTTGGGAAGTGATTTATTACATCAATTTAATGCTATAATTGATTATAAAAGTCTTAAACTGTTTTTAGATTAAAAAATCTACTCGCTACCAAATTTCTGTTTACCAAATAGAATAAAATAAATAGTCATTGTTACTATACCAATACTAAAAAAAACAAACGATAAAGGACGAAAATTCAATTCAAAAAATTCACCCAACATCCAATTTGAATTAGCCACAATCCAACACAAAATAGAAAAATTAAGCATTAGCTTATCTGTTACATGTCGAGTAGCAATACAAAGCAATAATGCAACAAATACAGTGGGAAATATCATAAATATTCCTACAGGTTTCCAAAACATTAACC
Source organism: Bacteroidia bacterium (assembly GCA_046299555.1). Taxonomy (GTDB): domain Bacteria; phylum Bacteroidota; class Bacteroidia; order JACCXN01; family JACCXN01; genus CALKJP01. The sequence continues at coordinate 1,301,788 of JBKBHS010000001.1, read as the reverse complement.
AACTAATATCTTTAATTAACCATAGTGGAATATGAAGTGTATCTAACAATTTAATATATCTTTTTGATGTCATAGAAGCATTATTCGTAAATATTTTAATTTAATTAAATTACTCTAAAATATCCTTGTATAAATATTTTATATCTTAGCAATATGCTATATAAATCGTTTAAATATATACTAATTGTAACATTATTATGCATAATTATTTCTTGCAATAATGATGTTAAAGCACCTGAAATTATATTAAATGGTAAAATTAACGATACTATTGAATTAAATACAAAATATGAAGAGCCGGGATTTGTAGCTAAAGATAAAAAAGATGGCGATTTAACCGATAAAGTTATTGTAAATGGCTCTGTTAATATAAATAAAACAGGAAATTATATTATACGGTATGAAGTGATAGATAAATCCGGTAATATGGCTAAAGCTGAACGAAGTGTTTATGTAATAAATAAAGCCAATTATTTAGAAGGGAATTATCAGGTAAACGAAATAGTAAAAGGGGCGAATCCAGGTCAATTTAATTACACTGTTAAAGTGAAAAGCTCTGAAACTCAAAATCAACAAATTGAAATAAATAATTTTGGCTCATATGGAGTTTATGTAAATGTTAAAGCTCAAATAAACGGCAATAATATATCAATTCCATTACAAAATCCTTCAGGAATGCCAATAGGGAGTGAGGGTACCATAAGCGGAAATGGAGAAATTAAAAACAATAATATTTATTCTATTGAGTTTATATGTAGTTATTTTAATGGAGGAATAGATACAGTAAGCTGTATTTATACTAAACTTTAAATTATATTTTTGTAAAAAAATCCAGATTGTGCTAAAAAAAACAATACATATCATTTTAGTTTTTATCGCAATATTTTTACTTAATAGTTGTTTTAAGCCGGATAAAAATCCGCCAAAAATATTTTTGAGTGGAAGTTTGCAAATACAAATACCTATTAATTCAAACTATATTGAACCCGGATACAAAGCAATTGATGATAGGGATGGAGATTTATCATATTTAGTTGAAATAACAGATTCAATTAATACTTCATTAGCAAAATATTACTTTGTATATTATAATGTTACTGATGCATCGGGTAATAAAGCTAATCAAGCATATCGAATTGTAGAAGTATATCATACCAGCCAATTTCTTACTGATGTTTATAACAAAAATACAACCTGTTTTAACAGTAATGTTTTAAATGATAATGTAACCATCAATTATAAAGGAGGTTCTAATACTGATTTAAGGATTAATGGATTGATTGAAATTCAAAGAACCTTAAATGGATACATTTATGGGAATAATAAAAGAAAATTGAAAATACCCATTCAAAGTTTTACTGATACTACCTTTTATGGAGATGGTCAAATTGATGAAGCAGGAAATAAAATTGAAATTATTTTACATCGTCAAATTAATAGTATTACCGATACGTGTAATATTATACTAACCAGATATCAATAAAATTAGTTATTTAAATTGCAAGTATTAAAAAATTTTATCTATAGAATTTTAGTTTTATCACTGCTCTATTCATTATGTAGAATATTTTTTTATATATACAATAAAAATGCTTTTGCAGATATCGGTCTTTTTGAATTTATTGTTGGATTAAGATTTGATTTAAGTGCAATTTTCATCCTTAACTTTCCGATATTTCTTTTACAATCATTACCAATTAACTTTATTCAAAACAAAATATACAAAAATACTGTTTCAACATTATTTATTTTTTTAAATATTTTGGCATTTGCATTTAATATAGCAGACATTGCTTATTATCCATTTACTTATAAACGCTCAACTGCTGAAATTTTTAAAATTGTAAGCAGCAGAAATGATTTTTGGAAACTGGTGCCTTCTTACTTATTAGATTTTTGGTATTTATTCGTTATCTTTTTATTAGTTATAATTTTATTATATTTTTTTGAAAAAAAACTCTCTAATAGCAAGATTAATTCTAATTTACCATTTTGGAAAAAATCATTTATTTTTATTCTAATTAGCTTAATTTGTATAATAGGGGCACGTGGTGGAATACAATACATTCCTTTGCATATAATGCATGCATCAAAATTCACAACGGCAAACAATACTGCATTAGTTCTAAATACTCCTTTTACAATAATTAAATCAATAGAAAATCAACATATTCATCCATTAGTTTATTTCAATGAAAATGAATTAAAATCAAAAATAAATACCATTCATCAATACAGATTTGATGAAAAATTTATTCCACTCAACGTTGTAATTATAATAATGGAAAGTTTTTCAAAAGAATATATTGGTGCATTAAGCGGATACAAAAGTTATACACCATTTTTAGATTCATTAATAAAAGAAAGTTATGTATTTAAAAATGCTTTTGCAAATGCTCAAAAATCAATGGATGGAATTCCTGCAATTCTCTCAAGTATTCCGTTAATGATGGATATTTCTTATATAATATCGCCCTATTCTACCAATAAAACACAGACATTAGCACATATTTTAAAAGAAGAAGGATATGTAACATCTTTTTATCATGGTGGTAAAACTGGAACTATGGGTTTTGATGCCTATACCAAATCAGCCGGATTTGATTATTACTATGGGAAAGAAGATTACAAAGGCCCTTCAAGCGATTATGATGGACACTGGGGTATTTTTGATTTACCTTATTTTAATTATGTAGCTGATGAATTAAACAATACAAAAGAACCGTTTTACAGTGTTATATTTTCATTATCATCACATCATCCGTATAATGTTCCAAAAGAGTTTGAAAATAAATTCAAAGAAGGAACATTGCCCATTCATAAATCAGTACAATATGCTGATTATGCTTTAAAAAAATTCTTCGAAAAAGCAACTAAACAAGCATGGTTTAAGAATACTTTATTCATAATAACTGCCGATCATACATCATTGGCAGAAAATGAATTTTATAAAAATAGTGTTGGTATGTTTCAAATACCCATTATTTTTTATAGCAAATCAATTAACTTAAAAGGACAAAACACCTCTGCAACTCAACAAATAGATATTATACCAACTATTTTATATTTATTAAAATTTCAAAAACCATTTTTTTCATTTGGTAAAAATGCACTCGATACCACTATATATCAATATGCGGTAAATTACTACAATGGAATTTTTCAATTAAATGACGATTCCATTCATTTACAGTTTAATGGACAAAATTTTACCGGTTTATATCGATATAAAGAAGATAGTTTATTAAAAAATAATCTTATTCAAAAAAATAATATTCCTGAAATACCTGCCAATACTTTAAAAGCATTTATTCAAAATTATCAGCAAAAAATGATTTCTAACCAACTTATCCCACCAGCTCAATGAAAACAAAACTCTTATTTATAGTTAATCCAATAGCCGGAAAAGGTAAAAAAAATAATGTTTTAACATTAATTGACAAAATAATTGATAAAAAAAATTATGAATATGAAATTAAAATTTGGGAAAAATGGGATGACGTAGGAGTAATAGTAGAAAATGGAATTAAACAAGGAATAAACATATTTGCAGCTGTAGGTGGTGATGGAACTGTAAATGAAGTTTCTAAAAAATTAATTGGAACTGATAAAAAACTTGCTATTATACCAAGTGGTTCAGGTAATGGTATAGCGCGACATTTAAAAATTCCAATAAATACAAAAAAGGCATTAAAACTAATTAATCAAGGTAATACGAATTTACATGATACCGGTTTAATAAACTCAAAACCTTTTATAATGTGCGCAGGAGTTGGTTTTGATGCTCACGTTGCTTATCTATTTTCCAAAGAAAATAAAAGAGGTCTTAAAACTTATATTAAAATAATTGCACATGAATTTTCAATTTATAAACCATTAAAATATGAGTTAAAAATTGATGGCAAAAAAATTGAAAAAAAGGCCTTTTTAATAAGCATAGCTAATTGCTCTCAATTTGGGAATAATGCATGGATAGCACCACAAGCTAAATCGAATGATGGAATTTTAAATATAACACTTATAAAACCATTTTTGCCTTTTTATGCACCATCTTTAGTAAGACGATTATTTTTAAAAACCATTCATAAATCAAAGTTTGTTGAAACATTTAAAGGAAAAGAAATAGAAATAAAACATAAAAATACAATTGCTCAATACGATGGAGAAGCTTTTGAAGCGGGTAAAAATATTCAAATCAAAATTGTACCAAACTCATTGTATATAATAACACCTTAAAATTATTTACTATGTCAAAAAAAAATAAAATAAATGTTGTTTACTCAACAAATCCTGATTTTAAATACGAATATGAAGAAAATAAGGAAGCCGAAACACTGCCACCGCAACAACAAAATTTAAAAATTTATCTTGATAGAAAAGGAGGTGGAAAATTGGTTACACGTATTTCTGACTTTATTGGCAATACAAATGATTTAGAAAGTTTAGGAAAAATGCTAAAACAAAAATGTGGTGTGGGTGGAAGTGTTAAAGATGGAGAAATATTAATTCAAGGCGATCATCGAGATAAAATATTACAACTATTAATTGCTGCCGGATATAAAGCCAAAAAGGCCGGAGGATAATATTAATGAAATATGATAGATATTAACTAATTATTTAGAGGATATTTTTATTGGTTTTAATGCATTTAAAATTTTAAATGCATCTTAATAAAATATGCGATTTTAAATTGCTTAATTTTATTTAATTAAACTTTTATATAAATCTTCGTATAAAGGCAAAATTTTACGAATATCAAATTTCAAAGCCTGTTCAAAAGCGCCTTTTCTAAATTGCTTTAATGTATTTTCATTTTCCAGAATTTGAATGGCAAAATTAGCCATTGCCTCTACATCGCCCACATTTGCTAAAAATCCGCTTTTACTATGTTGATTTACTTCAGGTAAACCACCAGTATTTGATGATATTACGGGTACTCCGGAAGCCATAGCTTCTAAGGCGGCAAGACCAAAACTTTCAAATTCTGATGGTAATAAAAATAAATCAGCCATTGCTAATGCATGTTCGGTTGACTTAATTTTTCCAATAAAATAAATATCGTTACAAGTTCCTAACTCACGACATAAATTTTCTACTTTTTGTCGCTCAGGGCCATCGCCTACTAAAAGTAATTTAGAAGGTATTTTTTTTCTTACTTTATCAAAAACATACACCACATCTTCTACCCTTTTTACTTTACGAAAATTTGATATGTGCATCAAAATTTTTTCTCCTTTGGGAGCGTATTGCTTTACTACTTCAGGTGATAATTTTTCTCTTGCATCTTTAAAAACATCTGTACAAACAAAATTTGGTATTACTTTTATTTCTCGGGTAATTTTAAAATGTTTATAAGTATCTTCTTTTAACGATTCTGAAACTGATGTTACAACATCAGAATGGTTTATAGCAAACGTAATTACTGGTTCATAAGATGGGTCTCTACCCACCAGAGTAATGTCAGTTCCATGCAAAGTAGTTATAAAAGGTAAATGAATTCCGTGAGTTTTTAAAATTTCTTTTGCCATATAAGCTGCTGAAGCATGCGGTATTGCATAATGCACATGTAATATGTCTAACTTTTCAAAACGAGCTACATCAACAATTTTACTTGACAATGCTGCTTCATAGGGTAAATAATCAAATAAGGGATAATCTGCCGGATTTACTTCATGAAAAAAAATATGTGGAGTTAATTCTTCTAATCTCGCAGGTTGATTATAGCTTATAAAATGAATGTTATGACCTTTTTTTGCTAATGCTTTTCCTAACTCAGTTGCTACTACTCCACTGCCTCCAAATGTTGGATAACCTACTATGCCAATATTCATAATTGTTTTTTTTTATTGTAACAACAAATGTACAACATTTGTTGTGGGATAAGATTTTTAAATTATTAAGCCATTAAACTATTTTCAAAAATTTACCAAATTGTTTTTGCTTGTGCATTTACTGCATCATAAATAACTTGTTGAATACGCGTACGAATTCCCATTTTTATAAGTTTTTTATTTTCAGCATCGGGATATACGCGATTAGAAAGAAAAATATAAACAATGCCATATTCCGGATCTGCCCATGCATAAGTACCTGTAAATCCACTATGACCAAAACTCATGTAGGAAACGCACTTGCAAGTTGGACCATCTTTAGATGAATCTGGTTCAGGTTTATCAAATCCTGCTCCCCTACGATTATTATTTTCACAAAATTGACAACGAATAAACTCATCTACCACTTCGCGACTGATATATTGCTTCCCGCCATACTCTCCGTATTGCAAATACATTTGCATTAATTTAGCTAAATCATTTGCACAAGAAAATAATCCTGCATGCCCGGCAACACCTCCTAACATAGCTGCTCCTTGATCATGCACATCGCCATGTACCAATTGCTTTCTAAAAGCCATATCATACTCGGTAGGAACGATTTGACGTAAATCAAAACGGTTGCGTGGATTATATCCGGTTGTAGTCATTCCAAGAGGTAAATAAAAATTTTTATAAACATATTCATCTAATTTTTCTTTTGTAATATCTTCAATGATGTGATGAAAAAAATAATATCCCAAATCGCTGTATTTATAATCAAACTTTGGATTTATGGGCGATTCAATAATTTTTTTATAGATAGTGTCTTTGTATGATTTATGAATATATAATTTTTCAGCTACTCTGTAAGGAAATTCATCAGAGGCTTTTGTATCATAAATTCCTTCTTTGTATTGGCCTTGTTTTAAGGTAGCAAGATAAAATGGAATCCAATCTTTTAATCCTGCTTGATGTGCTAAAATTTCACGCAAACACATGTATTGTTTATTGCTTCCTTTTACTTGAGGCATGTAATAAACAAGAGGATCATCAATATTTATTTTTTTTTCATCCACTAATTTCATAATAGCCGGTAAAGCTCCTGCTATTTTAGTTATGGAAGCCAAATCAAAAATATCGCTATTGTTTACTTTTCTTTTATTTTCATATGTATGATAGCCAAATGATTTTTGATAAATAACATTTCCATCTTTTGCAACCAACACCTGACATCCGGGATATGCGCGTTCTCTAATACCTAATAAAGCAATACTGTCTATCTCACTTAAATATTTTGATGAAATGCCTATATCTTCAGGGATAGTATATTTAAATCGAATTTTTTGTATTGTAATACCGGTACCTAACTTAAAGTCTTCAGTTGCATTAATTGGAAGCTTGCCACTTATGGAAATTCCACCAAAAATTGCTTGTGCAGCGTATGTTTGAGTATACTCATTATCTTCATACGACATGATTACTGCTTCACATTTTTTTAGTTCAGGAATTTTGGCAAGTATATATGGGTTTGCAGCTATATTTACTATTACATCAGCACTGCTATCTAATTTTTGTAAAACATAATTTACATGCGCACTTAATCCAAAATCTTTGGTTGGACTATTATTGGTATTATTGATATTTACTATTAATAAATTGTAAGCACTTAATTTAGAAAGCATGGTATCTACTTCTACCCTTTGTGCATCGCGATGTAGAAAATAATGATCGGATGCCATATACAAATCTATAGTGGATTGAAATTTATTAGGTTCTTTATAACCAATTGTTAAAGTAGCAACTCGCAAAGTATCCAAGCGCATTAGCGGAATTAAATTCTTTTCGTTTTTTAATAAAGTAATTGCAGCTTCCGATAATTTTCTATTTATTAATTCTGCATGAGTGTTATTCAAATCATTGTATAAATTTTCAATTTTAATAGGCTTATAATTATCCAAGCCCAACCACTTTTTGGCCATTAAAATTTTTCGGCAACGCTCATCAATTTGTTCTTGAGTTATTTCTCCATTTGCAATAGCCTTTTTAATTTCAGTCATTGCAGTAGGTACATCTTCTGAAAAAAGTAATACGTCATTTCCTGCTAAAATTGCTTTTACGTCAACATATCCGGGCTTATAAAATTTACTTACCCCTTTCATGTTTAAAGCATCCGTAAATATTAAACCTTTAAAACCCAGACTATCTTTAAGTAAACCATTTACCACTTTTGGAGATAAGGTAGAAGCAAGATTGGTAGTAGTATCTAAAGCAGGAATGTATAAGTGTGCAACCATTATACTTCCCAGTCCCTGATTAAACAATTGCTTAAAGGGATATAATTCCAAAGTGTCTATTCTACTAAAAGGATGATTGATTATAGGTAATGTTTTATGTGAATCGCTATCAGTATCGCCATGCCCCGGAAAATGCTTTGCATTTGCTAACACCCTATTATCTTGCATGCCACGCATGTAGGCTGATGCTTTTTTAGTTACAAGCTCTTTATCTTCACCAAACGAACGATTACTAATTACCGGATTAAGTGGATTATTATTTACATCTACTACAGGAGCAAAATTTACGTGAATACCTAAACGTCTGCATTGACGGGCAATTTCTGCACCCATTAAATAAATTAGCGTATCATTTTGAATGGCACCCAAAGTCATCTGACGCGGATATTTAATTGTACTATCTAATCGCATGGCTAATCCCCACTCACCATCTATGGCAATCATTAATGGAACTTTGGATTTTGATTGATAAAGATTACATAATTGAGCCTGACGCACAGGACCGCCTTGCATAAAAATTAAACCGCCAATTTTATATTCGCTTACTAATTTTAATATAGCTTGTTTGTGGGCTTCATCTTTGTTAGAATATGCAGCCACCATAAATAACTGCGCAATACGTTCATCCGGAGTAAGTACATTCATTAAAGAGTCAACCCAACGAGTATCAACATTATAGATAACAGGTTCTTGTTTTGATTTATCTGTAATAGGTACAAAAGCGGTTAATACCCAACATAAGATAAAATAAAAAAACTTATTCTGAATAATTTTAAACATAACTTTAATTGTGCGGTTTAAATTTACACTATAAAAAAGCGGCAAATTTTTAGCCATCTTTTTGTTTTCAACATAATAATTGTTAAAAGTAGTTTAAACTATTGGCAGGCATTTTAATTTGTATCTTTGTGAAGTATTTAATTTAAGTATGAACGCACCCAAAATACCTTCATTATTTAAAACACCTCGTCATAAGCAATTTGAGTTTAAACCTCGTTATTATAACGAAGCAAAAGAACGAATCAATGAACGAAGAGAACAGTTAAAAAAAGAAGGTTGGGCAAGCGATGATGAAAAAATTGGTTTAATTAAATACCGAATCAATCAAAAATTTCAGCGTCAACAATACCGGCAAGGTATTAAACAATCAAATATCAGAATTATATTAGTAATAGTTTTGATTTTATTGGTACTTTACTATATTTTTAAATAATAGGATTAGCAGTGCATGAGTGATATTATTCAACTTCTTCCCGATTCTGTAGCCAACCAAATAGCAGCTGGTGAGGTAATACAGCGCCCTGCATCGGCTGTTAAAGAATTACTTGAAAATAGTATTGATGCCAATAGCACGCATATACAATTAATTTTAAAAGATGCCGGAAGAACTTTAATACAAGTTATTGATAATGGTATTGGCATGAGCCCTACCGATGCACGTATGTGTTTTGAACGACATGCCACATCGAAATTAAAAACAGCCGATGATTTGTTTAATATTCGAACCAAAGGATTTAGAGGTGAAGCATTGGCTTCAATTGCAGCTGTGGCACAAGTTGAACTAAAAACGATGCGTTCATCGGATGAAATCGGAACAAAAATTATTATCGAAGGTTCTGAAGTAAAAAGTCAAGAACCTTGTCATACAAGCAAAGGAACTTCTATTGCCGTTAAAAATCTGTTTTTTAATGTTCCGGCACGCAGGAATTTTTTAAAATCAAATCAAGTAGAATTTCGTCATATTATGGACGAATTTCAGCGTGTAGCATTAATACATCCTGAAGTTAGTTTTGAACTATATCACAATGATCATATTCAACTTTCGTTAGAACGCGGAAATTTCAAACAACGCATTGTGGGATTGATGGGGAATAATTACAATGAGCGCTTGGTGCCGGTTGAAGAACAAACTGAAATTGTAAAAATATCAGGTTATGTTTGTAAACCGGAGTTTGCTAAAAAAACAAGGGGGGAACAATTTCTTTTTGTTAATCAACGATTTATTAAAAGCAACTACTTACACCATGCCATACAACATGCCTTTGAAGATTTAATTCCGCACGACAGTCATGCTTCGTACTTTATACAATTAGAAGTTAATCCGGCAAGTATTGACGTAAACATACATCCAACTAAAACAGAAGTAAAATTTGAAGATGAAAAAGCTATTTATGCAATTCTACGTACGGCTGTTAAACAATCATTAGGAAAGTATCAAATTGCTCCAACCCTTGATTTTGAAGTAGAAAATAGTTTTACACTTCCTCACAATTATGAACAAAACGAAGTGGTAATACCAAAAATAAAAGTTAATCCCAATTATAATCCATTTGAACGCGAGTTACCACTTAGCTTCAATGGTAATCCGATTCCGAAAGATAAAAATGTAAAACATTGGGAAAAACTTTATCCTTCACAATCGGATTTTGAAAAAATAAAAAACACCGAGCAAGAAACTATAGAACAATTAAAAATTGAACACCCTCTTGACAAGGAAAGCAATATCGAAAGTAGAATATGTTATCAACTGCATCGAAGTTATATCATCACCCAAATAAAATCAGGGATGATGATAATTGATCAGCAATTAGCACATGAACGTATATTATATGAAGAATTTTGTCGTTCATTGGCAATGCAAAAAAGCTCTTGTCAGCAGCTTTTATTTCCTCAAACCGTAGAACTTTCATCAAATGATACCTTATTGCTTAATGAAGTTTTAGAAGATTTAAAAAATTTAGGTTTTGATATTAGCCCTTTTGGAAACAACACTTTTGTTATTAATGGAATACCATCTGGTGCTTCGGAACAAGAATGTAAAAATTTATTGGAAGAAATTTTAGAAAGTTATCGTTTAAATACAGATGAACTAAAATTTAATCGTCAGCAAAAATTAGCATTAGCTTTAGCAAAAAATATAGGTATTAAAAGAGGTAAAGTACTAAATAACGAAGAAATGAATGCTTTGATTGATTTATTATTCGCTTGCGAAGTGCCCAATTATACCGTAAACGGAAAAATTATTGTTCAAACAATAACATTAGAAGAAATAGCAAAAAAATTTCAACGATAAACTATATACATGTATTTTCAAAGTTTTAAATTATTGCCGGATGTTGTAAAAAATTTGCTCATTATAAATGGCTTATTTTTCTTGGCAACCATTGTATTTGATAATCGCTTTGGTATTGATTTAATAGATATTTTAGGTTTGCATTTTCCGGGTGCAGAAAAATTTCATTGGTGGCAATTTTTAACCTATATGTTTATGCACGGCAGCTTTGCACATATTTTCTTTAATATGTTTGCCGTTTGGATGTTTGGCGCTGTATTAGAAAACTACTGGGGACCTAAAAAATTTATAATTTATTATGTAATAACCGGAATTGGCGCAGCTATTACTCATTATGCCATTATGTATTATGAATTTTTCCCCATATTTAGCGCTATTGATCATTATATTTCCAATCCATCATTCGATAGTTTAAATGCCTTTATTAATTCTGAATATTTTTCAATTCGTAGCTTTGAGATGAAAGAGCAATTTGCATTGTTTCAGCAATCCTACAATGAGCTTATTCAATCCGGATTAACAGAAGATGCCAACAATTTGTCAATTGCCTACTTACTTAGATATAAAGCTGATTTATTAAATCTACCTGTGGTAGTTGGTGCTTCGGGAGCTTTATTTGGAATATTGTTGGCATATGGTATGTTATTTCCAAACAATGTTATTTATTTATATTTTGCCATACCAATTAAAGCTAAATACTTTGTAATACTTTATGGTGTATTAGAATTATATTCAGGTTTATCAAATCATGGAAGTAATGTAGCACACTTTGCTCATTTAGGAGGAATGATTTTCGGATTTATTTTAATTAAACTTTGGAAGAAAAAAGACTATTTTAATCCTTATGAATAAAATAGCGAACGACTTACAAAACTTTTTTAGATACGGCACAGTGGTGCAAAAATTTATCATTGTAAACGCGGCTGTGTTTATAGTAATAAATATCATCAGTCTTATTTTATTTCTTTCACAAAGCGGATTTAATGCGGCAAATGCTATTTTACCCTGGTTAGCAGTTCCTGCAGATTTAAAAGAACTCGCCTATCATCCTTGGACATTGCTTACCTATATGTTTACACATAAAGGTTTGTTTCATATTTTCTTTAACATGCTGCTGCTCTATTGGGGCGGACTTATTTTTCTCGAATATTTAGGAACACGCAAGTTGGTGGCAACCTATTTTTTGGGAGGCATAGCTGGAGCCATAATGTATATTGCCGTATTTAATTTATTGCCCGTATTTTCTGATTATGCCATTCAAAGCCGAGCCATTGGCGCATCGGCCTCGGTACTTGCCATATTTATTGCCATTGCAACCTATTTACCTAATTACACCGTAAATCTAATGTTCTTTGGCCCTACCCGATTAAAATACATTGCCATAGTAATGGTACTTATAGATTTACTAAGTATAGAAGGTGGCAATGCGGGTGGACATATAGCACATATAGGTGGCGCTTTGTATGGTTTTGTATTTAGCAAACAATTGCAAAAAGGCAGAGATATAGGTAGTTGGTTTAACACACTTTTAGATAGCTTGGCAAACCTAAACAAACCAAAGAGCAAATTAAAAGTAGCTCATAAAAATGTACATAATGCTCAACCATCAAAAAAAGATAAAGCAGAAATACAAAAACGCATTGATGCTATTTTAGATAAAATCTCCCAATCGGGTTACGAAAGCCTTAGCAAAGAAGAAAAAGAAATGCTCTTTAATTACAGTAAAGATGTTTAGACTGTAGGTTAAGAACACGATACAAAACACTAAAGACTGAAGCAACTTCAGTATTACTTCAATAAAATAAACCATCCCAAAAAAGTCCTAAAACCTTAATATGTGACAAATATCACATATTCAACTTTATATTAGTTCGTAATTTTACGAACAATTATAAAGTTATTATGTCAAGTAATACAAAATATACAAAAGAACAGGAACAAACAGCTATGTTTGCTAAAGCTTTGTCGCATCCTGTTCGTATTGCAATATTACAATTGCTCAACGCTCAAGCTTGTTGCTATCACGGGGATATGGCAGTAGAACTACCAATTGCAAAATCTACTCTTTCGCAACATTTAAAAGAATTGAAAGATGCAGGTCTTATTCAAGGAGATATAATTCCCCCAAGTACAAAGTATTGTATAAACAGAAAAAACTTTGCATTAGCAAAAAAATTATTGAACAAAGTATTAGAATAATTTTTACAAACATGATATTCGTCATTATAAGAACAAATAGTTGCAACTAACTTTAAAAATTAAAAAACAAAATTTATGAAAAACATAAAAGTATTAGGGCCTGGATGTCCAAAATGTAAAACCACTTACGAAAATGTAATGGAAGCGCTTAAACAAAGTAATGTAGAAGCCAAAGTAGAAAAGGTAGAAGACATTGAAGAAATGATGAAATACAATGTACTAACTACTCCTGTATTGATGATTGACGAACAAATCAAAATCAAAGGCAGAGTAGCACAAGTAAATGAAATAGTTGAACTCTTAAAGCAATAACAAGATGGAAAATCAAACATTAGTAAAAGAAATTTGCCCAACCACCACGCAAGAATGGGTTAAAAAAGGAGCATTATTAGTAGATGTTCGTGAAAAAGATGAAGTAGCAGAATTATCTTATGATGTACCCAATATAATTAATATACCTCTTAGCGAATTTGAAGAACGATTTAATGAAATTCCAAAAGATAAAGACGTAGTAATGGTATGTAGAAGTGGAGGTAGAAGTTTAAGAGCTGCGGGATTCTTAGTTAACCATGGTTACAACAATGTGGTGAATATGCAACACGGTATCATTCGTTGGGTACAAAAAGGATTTCCAACTAAGGGTAATACATCAAATATCACTGGTGGTGATTCTTGTTGTTCAACTTCGGGATGCTGTTAGTCAATTTGAAAATGATTCAATATGGAAATTTGGCAATGGAACAATTGATAAATTTTCAAATTAGCAATTTAAATAATTAAAGATGTTTGATTGGTTACAACATATAGCAGATTGGCTCATCTATTCCGTATTTGGTTTAGGAGCAGAAACTCATTTAGGAAAAGCCCTGAATTTCTTTGTGTACGACACTATAAAAATTCTTATACTTCTATTTCTGATAGTTTTTTTAATGGGTATCGTAAATGCTTATTTCCCTATTGAAAAGCTAAAAAATTATCTAAATAGTAAAAAACTATATGGTCTGGAATATTTATTTGCTTCCATTTTTGGAGCAATAACACCTTTTTGCTCATGTTCATCAGTGCCATTATTTATTGGTTTTGTACAAGGAGGTATTCCATTAGGAGTAACGTTTGCTTTTCTAATTACATCACCATTGGTGAATGAAGTAGCCATCGCAATGTTTATAGGAATGTTTGGTATAAAAGCTACATTGATTTATGCAACATCAGGAATTTTATTAGGCACTATAGGTGGATGGATTTTAGGGAAAATGAACCTTGAACCTTTACTTTCGGATTGGGTAAAAAAAATCCTTGAAAACAAAATGCAGCAGGGCGAATATGAAGAAGAAAAATTAACATTTCGCCAACGACTGCCTGATATTTCGCGTGGTGCTTGGGATATTGTAAAAGGTGTTGTATTATATGTGATTATAGGAATTGCCATTGGAGCAGCTATGCACGGCTATGTGCCCGAAAACTTTTTTGCACAATACTTAGGTGGCGGCCAATGGTGGACAGTTCCGCTTGCAGTTATTCTTGCCGTACCAATGTATGCCAATGCAGCAGGTATTGTTCCCGTAATTCAAGTATTTGTTGCAAAAGGTGTTCCTCTAGGAACAGCCATAGCATTTATGATGGCAACTGTTGGTTTATCTATTCCCGAAGCAACTTTGCTTAAAAAAGTTATGACAATGAAATTGATTACCATCTACTTTGGAGTGGTTACTATATTTATCATTCTTTCCGGTTTTTTATTTAATGTACTACTATGAAACAATTTTGGAATGAACGCTATAGCGAACAAGAATTTGTTTATGGCAAAGAAGCAAATATATTTTTTGCAGAAACAATTAGTAAACTACCGGTAGGGAAAATTATCTTACCATGCGAAGGAGAGGGAAGAAACGGAGTATATGCAGCATCACTAGGATGGGAAATTTATTCATTTGATTCAAGTGAAATAGCTAAAACAAAAGCTTTAAAATTATGTCATGAAAAAAAGGTTAATATCAATTACATTATTGATGATGCCGAAGTAATTAACTATTCTGAAAATAGCGCAGATGTAGTAGCTTTTATTTATGCACACTTCCCTGCTCAAAACAGAAAAAAGATACATCAAAAAGCCATTTCATGGCTTAAGCCTGGTGGTAAAATTATTTTAGAAGCCTTTAATCCTATGCAGCTATCCAATACTTCTGGAGGACCAAAAGATATTTCAATGTTATATACAGAGGATATGCTGAGAAAAGATTTTGAAGGAATGAATATAGATTTATTACAATCAACACAAACAACTTTAGCAGAAGGAAAATATCATAAAGGTAAAGCAGATATAATTAGATTAATCGCTACAAAAAAATGAAAATAAAAACAGAACTATTACTTGAACTTTGGATAGAAGCCCGAACACGATTTACCAATCAACTTGAAAATCTATCTGAAAAAGATTTGCAAAAGAAATTGGGTAATTCACCGAATTCGGTTGGATTCTTAATTCGCCATATCGGAGATGTGGAATTACTGTTTGCTAAAAATGTATTTGGCGATAGTTCAGTAAAAGTAAGTGCCAAAACTGTAATTGATAAAATGGATACAGGTGAATGGACAAATTTAGAAGCTTTGAAAAACTATGTAGCTGATTCGTTTGAGAAATTAAAATCAATTGTAGAAAAACAAACCGATGAAGATTGGGAATGCATAATTAAAACGCAAGAATTTGGTACAAAAACCAAAGCTGAAGCCTTTGGCAGAATTATTTCACACACAGCTTACCATGCTGGTCAATTAGCCATCATCAATAAATACGGAAACATTTAAAATTAACATACAATGAATACAAAAAACATCTTTTTATCACTTGCAACACTAATGATGTTGTTTTTTACCGCTATTAAAAGCGAAGCACAAAATACCAAGCAAAATTCTACTGCAACATCTGATACTAAAATTGAAGTCATTCAGTTTCACTCAGAACACCGTTGTATGACCTGTAACAAAATTGAAGCCTTAACAAAAGAAACATTAAAAAGTTATCCTTCCATTAAATTTTCGCTGGTGAATGTAGATGATAAAAAGAATGAAAAAAAAGCAACTTATTTTGAAGCAACAGGTACGGCTTTATTTCTATACAATCGAAAAACAGGGAAGAAAAAAGACTTAACAGACTTTGCCTTTATGAATGCAGGAAATAAAGAAAAGTTTATAGATGGATTGAAGAAAGAAATTAGTCAATTTGGAAATGGGACTAGTTGGAAGTAAGATAATTGAGCAATTAGTACATTTTCAAATTTCCAAATCAGCGCATTAAACTATGCAAGGGAATAAAGAGAATATTATTGTTCAAAAATCATTTGAGTTTGCATTAAAAGTGATTCAATATTGCGATCAACTTGAAGAATTGAAAAAGTTTGTGATTGCTCGTCAATTGCTAAAATCAGGAACTTCGATTGGTGCAAACATTAGGGAAGCACAAAACGCAGAGAGCAAGGCCGATTTCATTCATAAATTAAAAATTGCAGCCAAAGAAGCAGATGAAACAGAATATTGGCTATTGCTTTGTCAAAATTCTTCAAATTATCCTAACTGCGACCAACTTCAGGCTGATTGTAAGGAGTTAATTCTTATACTTTCAAAAATAATTGGCACTTCAAAGAAAAACATTTCCAAATTTCCAAATTAAAACATTATCAAATTGACAATATGGAATGGTTAAATGAATTAGCACAAAACCATGATGCACCAGTTTTAGCTGCATTTGCATTGGGACTATTAACAGCTATTGCACCTTGTCCCTTAGCAACAAATGTTACAGCTACCGCTTATATTGCTAAAACAATCACAAACAAGAAAAAAGTTTTGTTAAGTGGAATTCTTTATACTTTAGGAAGAGTATTTTCTTATACTTTAATTGGTGCAATTATATTTTTTGGTGCTAGTAAGTTTCAGATAGCAAAACTATTTCAGGGCAATGGAGAAAAGTACATCGGTTTTGTACTAATTATCATTGGTTTGATAATGCTTGATTTTATAAAACTCAATTTTATTAAAGGTGGAAATTTTACCGATAAGCTATCTGATAAGTTTAAAACAAAAGGCTTACTTGGTTCATTTTTATTAGGGGCTTTATTTGCATTAGCATTTTGCCCTTATAGTGGCGCCTTATATTTTGGAATGCTGATTCCTATGACACTATCAGCTGATGCAAGTCTTGCCTTGCCTATTATTTTTTCATTAGGTACAGGCTTACCCGTAATACTTTTTGCTTTTGTTATAGCATTCAGTATGGAAAAATTAGGCATATATTTTAAAGCAATAACTAAAGTAGAAAAAGTGATGCGTTTTATTGCGGGTTTGGTTTTTATCCTAACAGGATTATATTATATCAACATCTATTTTAAATTACTTTAAAATTTTTGTGAGAGAAATTAAACTTTTTAAAATAACCGCTTGATATTAAAATAAACTGAATGAAAATCTATAATAAAGAGCGGTTTATCCGCCCTTTATTATTTTACAAATCATCTGTTACAACTTTATAGGTAGGGTCTTCTAATACATTCACATCAATAATATCTTCTGCATTTTTCAACAACTTTTTACAATCAGGACTTAAATGCTTTAAATGTATTTTCTTACCTACTTTTAATAACGTTCTGTAATTTTATTTAATGCTTCAATAGCCGACATATCCACTACTCTACTTTCAGCGAAGTCAATAATAACTTCATCCGGATCGTTTAACACATCAAATTATTCATTAAAGGCTGTAACTGAACCAAAGAAAAGAGGACCGCATATTTCGTAATGCTTAACACCGTTTTCATCAAATGATTTTCTTGCTATAATACGTTTTGCATTGTCCCATGCAAATACCAATGCTGATATTATAACCCCAATAATTACTGCCAAAGCTAAATTATGTAATAAAACAGTTACTAGTGTTACAACAATCATTACAAAAATATCTGATTTAGGAAATTTGTTGAATGTTTTTAAACTTGCCCATTCAAATGTTCCTATAGCTACCATTATCATTAACCCTGTAAATACTGCCATTGGTACTTTTTCAATTAAACTAGAAGCAAACATCACAAATATAAGTAACATAACAGCGGCAACTATACCAGATAATCTTGCTCGTGCTCCATTTGAAACATTAATTAAACTTTGACCTATCATAGCACAACCACCCATTCCTGAAAATAAACCCGACAAAATATTAGCTGCACCTTGTGCCAATGCTTCTTTATTTCCCCTACCTCTTGTTTCTGTAATTTCATCTACAATATTTAATGTAAGTAACCTTTCAATTAAACCAACACCTGCAACAATTGCAGCATAAGGAAAAATCAACGTTAATGTTTCCCAGGTAAAAAAGGAATATTTGGAATATGAAATGGCGGAAAACTTCCTTGTATAGATGGAATATCTCCAACAGTTTTAGTTTCAATATCGAAAAATGTGACTATACCAAATACTACTAAAATAGCAGTAAGTGAAGCAGGAATAGCCTTGGTAAGTTTTGGCAAAGAAAAAATAATAAGCATTGTAAGAAACACTAACCCTAGTAAAATATAAAGTGGCTCACCAGATAACCAATTACCGGAAGCGTCTTTGAATTGGTCTAGTTGGGCATAATAATAATAATTGCCAAACCGTTTACAAATCCAAAAATAACAGGATGCGGAACTAAACGAATTAATTTCCCCAATTTTAAAATCCTGCTGACATTTGTATAATTCCTACCAATACAACTGTTGCAAAAATATATTCCTCCCCATGAGATTTTGCTAATGTAACTAACACAACAGCTATAGCTCCAGTAGCACCAGATATCATTCCAGGACGACCTCCAAATATTGAAGTAACTAACCCCATCATAAAGGCTGCATATAATCCGGTTAATGGCGAGAGACCAGCAATTAAAGCAAACGCAACAGCTTCGGGAACCAAAGCTAATGCAACAGTTAGACCTGATAATACTACTGTTTTGTAATCAACTTTTTGTGTTAAATCAAATAAATTAAAATTCTTCTTCATTAAAAATTAATAATAGTTAAAGCTTAACGGAATTAAAAAAATCCGTGAAAGACAAACAAACAAATTACTTAGAAATGCGCTACTTTGTGAAGGAGTATTGCAGAAAATTATTTGTAGAGACTTTGTATTTCATTAACACTTGCAAAGTTATTATTTTTTAGCTCTTTGACAAAAACAGGTTTTGTATTAAAAATAAAAATTTATTTTACACTAACCTGAGCAGCAATTTCTTTAGCTTTTTCAACCAATGTTACAACATCGGTATTGGGTTTATCCCAAGTTAATACAACTCCCATCCTTCTATACTTACGTGTATTAGGCTTACCAAATATGCGAATATCTGACTTAGTATATGAACAAGCCTTCTCTACTCCAATAAACTCCGGCCATTTGTTATTTTCTGTATTGGCTAATATTACAGCACTGGCAGCAGCACGCTCGAGGGTAATTTCTGGAATAGGCAAGCCTAAAACGGCACGAGCATGCAGTTCAAATTCTGAAAAATTTTGACTACCGGCCAAAGTTACCATTCCAGTATCATGTGGCCGTGGTGATAGTTCAGAAAAATACACGCCCTCTTTTTCTGATATAAAAAATTCAACTCCCCATATACCTGCACCGGTTAATGCTTTAGTAACTTTAGCAGCCATTTGTCGGGCAGTTTCCAAATGCTCTTCTTTCATAGGAACCGGCTGCCAACTTTCTTGATAATCGCCTCGTTCTTGTCGGTGTCCAATAGGCGGACAAAATAAGGTCTCGCCATTCTTTTGAGTAACTGTAAGTAAGGTAATTTCAAAATCGAAATTGATAAATGCTTCTGCTATTACTTCCACTATATCGCCTCTGGAGCCTTCAACCGCATATTTCCACGCAGTAGCAACTTCATCTTTTTTTCTTATTACAGATTGTCCTTTCCCAGATGATGACATCAAAGGTTTTACTACGCATGGCAATCCTATTTTTTCTACCGCTTCTGCTAATTCTTCCAAACTTTTAGCATAAGCATAAGGAGCAGTTTTTACACCCAATTCTTTTGCCGCCAAATCACGAATAGCTTTTCTGTTCATGGTATAATTGGCTGCTTTTGCACTGGGTACTACTTGTATTCCATTTTTCTCGTATTCGTAAAAGCGTTCGGTTCTTATCGCTTCAATTTCAGGCACTATAATATCCGGTTTATGCTTTTCAACAATACTATCCAGTTGCGATGCGGCTAACATATTTATTACTTCACGTTCGTCTGCCACTTGCATAGCGGGAGCATTATCATAACTATCTACAGCTATTACATATTGCCCTAAACGCTTAACTGCTATTACAAATTCTTTTCCAAGCTCACCGGAGCCTAAAAGCATTATTTTTTTCATCTTATGATAAATTAATTTATAGTCTATTTCTCACTAAAATTATATAAGTAATAGCTGATGTTTATTTCTAAAAACTACTTACCTCCACAAATTTTACAATAGTCTTCTTTAATAAACGGATTTTCTAATATTTGAAAACTTAAATTGGGAGCTCCAAATAATTTGCAATAACGGTCTTTATCTTTTTTAGCAGCAATTCTCATAGCTTTAACAAATGAATCGCTCATTATTTTTTCTTTAAAATTGGTACATAAACCTACATAAGTAAACACGAAGTTTTTACTCACTTTTTTATTTTCTATAAAAGGTTCCATAAGACTAAGTGCAAATTTTGGATCTTTATGTTGCATAAATACCAATGCCAGCTTATAGGCATTTTGCCATGTTGCTTCTTCTAAATTAAAGAAGCTTTTTATTTTATTAGTAGCTGCTTCTACAATTGCATCGCCAGCTTCGGTTGTATCATAGGTATCAATAACTTTAAACTGAAATTCAAGATTTAATCCGTCAACTGTTTTCTTTGGAATTTCAGAACCATACAATCCATCAATTACTTTTTGCCATTTAGCAATATCGGAAGTGGAAGTTAATTCGCCATTTTTAATAAAACAATAAACTTGATTAAACTTAAAGATTTTATTATCGGAGTTAAATTTTAATAATTCATCAATCTTAACACAGTTGAGCGAATCAACATCTTTGCTTCCATATTCTTCAGCCCAAATTTTGTTATTATTATGCTTGGCATATTCAGCTGTATTTGGATAATCAACCGATGTTATAACACTAATTGGATATTCTCCTTTCTCAATTTTTTGAATAGCATATTTTTGTACTGCAAGGGCTTTTTCTGGATTTGCTTTATCAATTGCTTTTTTTTGCGTATTTACTACAAATTTTTGTTCATTTTCTTTTGTACTTAAATCAAATTTGGCATCAATTTCAACCTGTCCAAAACGATGCTTTTCTAATATAGGTTCCAATTCTTTTAACCAACCTTTAGCTTTAATTTCTTTTAAAGCTTGTTCTTTTGATTCCATGGTAGAAAGCACTTCGAAATTGGTGCCTTTTACATCGTTCTTAAACATTTCCCAAGTATCGCTTGTAATAATTTCTTTGGGTAATTTTTTATTTTGCATTTGCTCCAATGCTTTCACAATACTTTCTGCACGTTTTTTTTGCAAAGCTGCATTTTGTTCTTCACTACCTTCAATAGAAGTATAGGCATAAATTTTTACATTATTAATTATAAAATTTGGTTCATTTAATGATTTAATGATAGGTTCAATATCTTTAATATTATACTCCGCTTTTCCTCGTGTGAAAGGTACTCTGAACGAAACTACTTGTTTTTCTGATTTTAAATCAAAAGCTTGTATACTGGTATCGGGTAATATGCCTATTGGTGTGCTTGATTGAGCTTTTCCATCTCCATAGTATCTTGGAGTGATATTTTTACAAACCTGATTATTTTGAATAATAATTAAATTTAATTCATAATCATCGCCTATTCCTTTTGGTAATTTACCTAACATCACATTTAATTTCTTTGATTTTTTATCTTCTTTAAGCAAAGTATTTTTAGCAAATATTTTGGGGGCGTACATTTTTTTTGTCATTACCCCACGATTAACTCTGTTGTTATCATAAATATTATATGGTTTATCACATTTAAATTGCTCGCGTTGTACAATATCTACTGCTAAACCATCGCTGCTCCCCTTTAATAATTTTTTCAATATTTTTACATTATCGTGCTTAAAGTAAATATTACCATCTTTTACATACAGGCCTTGTTGTAAGTCTTCAATATTTTTAAACTTATCACAATTTTTACAAGCTTTTGCATCTTGAGCTGGCTTTAATCCATATTTTTTAGTGGTATAAGGTATGGTTAATTCTTTTCGAGCTTTTTTACTGGCACCTTCATTAAACGAATCGAATCCCCCTAATACAACCGATATATAAACTTTCTTTTTTTCTTTATCAAGTTTGGCGGCATATCCGGCATAAACAAACTTTGCGTCAGTTAAAAGAGGTTTATCAACTTTACTTTTTTGCCATTTAGCTATTGCATCTTCAGCAATTTTATCATAAGTAAAATTTGATTTACCTTTACCTATAGGTAATGCAATTATAAGTTCCGAAGCCTTTTCAGAACCTCCATAATATTTTACACGTTTACCCACAGTAGCTTTTTTACCGCTTTGATTAGGGTCGGCTTTTTCATTTTTAGCCATGTATGTTGCATGATCTGCTGAAGCCTTTTTTAAAATTTCATTATCTCGCAGCGGATCTAACTTTGCTGTTTTTCTAATTTCGTTTAATTTGTCAATTATACTTTTAGTTAATGTTTCTTCACTAAAATTATTAACTTCAATCTCTTTTGAAGGATCGTTTTGAGCGCTAACCAAAAAATTAATAATGAGAAATAGAATTAAAAAAGAAAAACGCATATGATTCATGATATTAGATTTTAATGTGGGCTAAAATAGAATAAGCTTATAAAAATGCCTTATTTTGCAGAATACAGTTTTCAACAAATTTTAAAATTGTTAATACTTTTTACTTGAACTATCTGGCACATTTTTACTTATCTGATAACCAACCTCATTTATTGGTTGGAAATTTCATAGCTGATCAAATTAAAGGTAAGCAAATTGATTTGCTTCCTACTCCTATAGCTCATGGTGTTAGATTACATAGATTTATTGATGATTTTACCGATAAACATCCTGTTGTTTCACAAAGTAAAGCTCGACTAAGATATCGTTATAGAAAATATGCCGGTGTAATTGTAGATATTTTTTATGATCACTTTTTAGCAGCTTATTGGGAGCAATATTCCGAGATAGACTTAAAATGCTTTTCAAAAAATGTGTATTCGATTCTTGAATCTCATACCTCTTTTATGCCTAAAATTTGCAGTGAATTAATATTACCAACCATGAAAAAACAAGATTGGCTTTGTGCTTATGCAACTTTAAATGGTATTGAACGTTCCCTTAATGGTTTGAGTAAACGTACTCGCTTTGATTCTCAAATGGAACATGCAATTGAAGACTTTAAAAAAGATTATTTTATTTATTTAGAAGAATTTCAAGAGTTTTTACCTGATTTAATAAAAGCTGTTAATAATTTTTAAAGCATTAATAATCAAGCACATAAAAAATTTCTTAACACATAACTAACAAGACACTGTAGATAAATTAACGTATTTATTAATTCATTTTTTATTCAAAATACTATTTTTGGCGACTTTAACGAATGAAAAAGTTACTAATAATAGTATTGTTTCTATTTATTTCATCGATAGCTTGGGCTATTGGAGAAAATAAAAATTCAGGAGATTCTTTAACCGTAAAGAAAAAATCAGTTAAAGTAGAACAACCTTCTATAGGAGGAGATATTGAAGATGAAGAAGAATTTGAAGAAGATGCAGATACAACCTCCATTTTAAAATCCATTGCATCAGCTAAAAATTATTTTTCCGACTCCATGCTTATTCCCGCTTGGGATATTTATCAACATTGGAATACTGAAGTAATACATCCATTAAGAACTGATTTAACAAATTTGAATGATACCATTCAAATTGCTTTAATTGATAAAGAATTTGAATGTGATTACACTCATCCATATTTTGGTGAAGTAACTTCAGATTTCGGACCCAGAAAATATAGATATCACTATGGTATTGATATAAAATTAGAAACAGGAGATACCGTTTTTGCTGCTTTTGATGGTGTTGTAAGAATTGCTAAATACAGCAAAACTTATGGCAATGTTGTGCTTATTCGTCATTTTAATGGGCTGGAAACATTATATGCCCATTTATCCAAAATAGATGTTGAGATTGGGCAAGAAGTAGTTACAGGACAAGCTATTGGATTAGGCGGAAATACTGGACGTTCAACAGGTAGTCATTTACATTTTGAAGTTAGATACAAAGGTGAACCTATTAACCCTCATAGCATTATTGATTTTAAAGATGGAAAATTAAAAGCCGATATGCTTGCTTTAAATAAATCTCATTTTTCTTATTTAAAAGAGATCAAATCAATAAAATATCACACTGTAAGAAAAGGCGAAACTTTATCTTCCATTGCAAGAAAATATAAAACATCGGTTAAAACACTTTGTAAATTGAATAAAATAAAACCCAATTCTGTCATCAAAGCCGGTAAAAAAATTAGAGTTGCCTAACTGTATTTCTTAAGCAAAAATTCTAATTCTTAAACATCTTACATAAATTTTAAACGCATTCATTTTAAGTTTTTTAATACAAATTAACAATTTTGATGTATATACATTGATTGTTTATACATACATTTGCAAAGTTTAACTTAAAAATTTAAAAATCTATGAAACAATTAGTATTATCCATTGCCATTATTACAACTTCTGTATTATCAATTAAAGCAAATGGACAAAGTAAAAATGAAAAGCAAACATTTAAAATTAACACTGAAAAAAGCAAAGTTGAATGGATTGGTAAAAAAGTAACAGGCCAACACAATGGTGAAATAAAAATTGCTAAAGGAGAAATTACTGCAACAAACGGTTTAGTTAACGGTGGATCAGTTACCATTGATATGAATACCATTACATGTTTAGATATGCAAGGCGAATGGGCAGATAAATTAGTTGGGCACTTAAAATCTGATGACTTTTTTTCTGTTGAAAAGCATCCTACATCTACTTTTACTATTAAAAATGTAACACCTATAAAAGGAGCAAAAGCAGGAACTAACAATGCAACTATTAAAGGAGATTTAACCATTAAAGGAATTACCAATGAAATTGAGTTTCCTGCAATTATTGAAATTAGAGGAGCAAATTTGGTTGCAAATGGTGAAGCTAAAATTGACAGAACAAAATTTGATATCAAATATGGTTCTTCAAACTTTTTCGAAGGTTTAGGCGATAAAGCTATTGATAATGATTTTTATGTAAAATTTAAAATAGCGGCAACAGCAAATAAGTAATTTATTTTTTAATTGGTTAATTTTAAAAAAAGAGCGGCCGCCCGAATTTCGGGCGGCCGCTCTTTTTTATTCTAAAATACTTTAATTAGTAGCTAACTACTTTTTCTGTAATTGTACGTTCAGGAGTCATTACTTGTAACATGTAAACACCTTTTGCAAAGTTGTTCATGTTTATAGTATTAAAAAATTCTCCATTAGCTTTATTAAATGTTTGGTTCATTACTTCTTGACCATTCAAGTTAACTAATCTTACACTAACATCTCCATTTACCTCTGAAATGTAAGAAATATTCAATAATCCATTAGTTGGGTTAGGAAATACTTGTAAACTATTAATTTTTGAAGTGATTTTACTTACTGAATTAATTACTACATCATCACCACAAAACGGTACATTTATCCCGTTTGGTGTAGAAGGTATATCACCTACAGGAATGCGAGCATATACAATTTCATTTGGACCATAAGGATCTTCATCTCCTCTAACAGCTAATCCGGGTTCTGTATCTCTTTGATATATTAAATGTACTTCAGTTCCTACATTTTTAGCTACAGATGCAAATACACCTTCAGAAAAATCATCATCAGTTACATTTAATGGAATTGACCAATTTGCACCATTATCAGTTGATTTCATGATATGGATATTTCTGTAATATTGGCCATTACCATTATTTGTACCTTCCATTAATGCAGAATATGCCATATATAATGTACCATTGGCATCAATACCCATACTTGGCTGGCTTGTTAATGATATAAAATAAGTTGCAATTTGGTCTATATTGCTTAAATCATCAAATACTATTCCGCTTCCATCTCTATCTTCTACATCAATTATAATATTTGGACAAAGCGGTTCGTTTGTAGTTGAATCAACCATTGTTTCATTCCAATATGCTAAACCACTTGTAGCTGGGAAATATGATACCCCTTGAGCAGAAGGATCATCTTTTAATATACGCATTATCCCAAAAGCAACGTGAGCTATACCATTATTGTCTAACAATACATTTACAGAACCATCGCAAACATTTAATGTATCAGCAACTGCATCACCATCAAAATCAGATATTGCATTTGTTTGATTCCATGCTAATCCCATTGGATGACCATAAACTACTGTCATTGTCCAAGTATTACCATTATCGGTAGATTTCATTAAAACTACAGATTCTTCAAATCCACCAAATACAAATGCCACCGTATCGCCTTTAGCATCGATGGAGTATTGATCACCGCTAAATCCATAAAAACCGGCAGATGCAGTTAATTGCGGTAAAACCACTTGATTGATATCCCAAGTATTTCCACCATCGGTTGAACGGCTGTAAGTTAATGCACCGTCTAAACCTTGGTAAACAACACCTTGGTTAGCAGTTGGAGTAGTTACTGAAATCACGTGAACTGTTTGTCCATTTGCGCCACCAACTACCATTCTTGGCCATAAATTTCCATTGGCTGTAGGACCATTGATAGATGAATGCGACCAAGAACCGGTACCTTTTGAAGCACGTGAAGTAACATATAAATTAGCTGCTGTATTATTGTGACTAACAACAATTTCTTTTCCGGTATTAGTTGCTGAAATAGATGGCCAACCATTTCTTTGAGGTTCAATTCTGGCTGTTGGCGGTGTTGACCATGCTACACCATCAAAATAAGCATAACCGGTACCACGGTCAGGAGCAGCTATGTCTCCGGAATTACTAAACGTCCAAGCTGCAGACATTGTTCCATCCGAGTGTCTGAATAAACGATTTTGTACCGCTGCATTTGATTGTAAATCGTAAGTAGTACCACCAATTACAATTTCTGTAACAGCTTTTTGCTGATTTGGTGTTGTAACTCTTGGATTATTTGGCCTTACCAAATTGTGAGTTTTTTCATTTCCTGCATAAGCTTTTTTAATGTAGAGCTTTGCATGATTTTTTACATCAGATTGAATTGAAGCTCTCTGTGCCATAGTAATAGAGCTAATTCCAAATGTACATAAAACAAGTAGTAGTTTTTTCATCTTTTTGAAATATAAGGTTAAACTTAATTTTTTAGTAGTTTTCAAATTTAGTGATTCAAAAAAATAATAACAAATTAATAATTGCTTAAAATTCAAAACAAATACATTTGCAAACAGATAAATTGGTTTATAAAATGTTAAAACGTGTTTTCGATATCGTTTTTTCTTTAATTGGTTTAGTTTTAGTTTTTCCTATTTTCCTTTTTCTTTCCATCTGGATAAAGCTTGATAGCCCAGGTAGTATTTTTTATCTACAAGAAAGGATTGGAAAAGATTTTAAACCTTTTAAACTTTACAAATTCAGGAGCATGTATAGTGGGTCTGATATAAAAGGTTTATTAACCGTTGGAAATAAAGACAAGCGCATAACACGTTCCGGATATTTTATTAGAAAATATAAATTGGATGAATTGGCACAATTGATTAATGTGCTTATAGGAGATATGAGCTTTGTTGGTCCCAGACCCGAAGTAAAAAAATATGTTGATTTATATAATGATGAACAAAAAAAAGTACTAACTGTAAAACCGGGAATTACCGATTATGCTTCGATTGAATATTTTAACGAAAATGAGATTTTAGAAAAATCAACAAATCCTGAAAAAACATACATCCAAGAAATTATGCCTCATAAATTACAATTAAACCTAAAATACATAGAAGAGCAAAATATTTTTGTTGACCTAAAAATTATTTTTAAAACAATAAAACGAATATTTATTCGAAATTAGAAATTGCCTTAAGTAATTGGCTTAATTCTTCACTTTTTTGGGGATAGCCCAATTTTTCGTAGGAAAATATTAAATTATTTAGTGTTCTTTTAATGATATCAATATTTGTACAAGGCTTAAAATAACTGTCCTTAGGTTTTAATTTTAGTTGAGCTAAGAAAGCATCAATTTCTTTTTTACTAAATGCTGCTCCTCTGCTAAAAGGATTGATATAAAATAAAACCCCATATTCATTATCTGATTGTGTAATTAACCTCAATACCTCATTATCTGCCACATATGCTAATATAAAATGTTCGGGTAGATTTACTCCATAAATTGGTAAATCCAAACGATGAGCAATTACAGCATATAATATTGCCAGCGATAATGGATTACCTTTTTTACTTTCAAGAACATTGTTTATAAATGAATTTTGGGGTGCATGATAATTGGTGGTGTTTCCACTAAAACCATGCACATCAAAAAGTATATGGTTAATTACCTTAACTTTTTCTATACCTGTAAGATTGTCGTTAAATTCTATCCAAACATCTTGAATAATTTGATCTATTTTTCGGTAAATATTTTTTTCATCTAAATCAGGATATTGATATTTGGCTACTAAAATTATTCCTTTTAATAAGTCGTCAGATTCATTTTTAGCCCAATTTACTAATGCCTTTTTAATACTTGAAAATTGTATGTCGTGTATTATATTTTCTATTCGTGTTTGAACAACGTTGTTAAATGGATCTCCCATTTCCCAAACATTTTCAAGCAATGGTATAACTTCATCTCCTAAATCTATTAAACGCTCCTTAACATGAGTATATACTTCCTCATCCGGATCGTCTAAAAGATTAATTAATGCTTTTAATTCTGCTGGGGTCAAAAGGCAATTTTTTTAATTGTTTAAACAACTATTTTCAAAAATAGTTTCAATTTATACTTATTAAAGTACTTATTTAAAAAGTTTTTAACATAAAAGGGTTAGCTTTTACAATCTTTCTAAAACAATAGTAACAAGTTTATCAATTGCAGTTTTATAATCTTTGCTGTATTGTTGGGCCATTCTGTTTGCTACAATAGCACAAACGGTGCATGTATTGTGTCCTAATAATTTACCTAATCCATATAGGGCAGATGTTTCCATTTCAAAATTCGTAATTCGTAAATTTTTATATGAAAACCTGTTTAATAATTCATTCAAATCATCTCTTTGTAATTCTAATCGAAGCTTTCTTCCTTGAGGTCCATAAAACCCATTGGCCGTTGCTGTTATTCCTTTATGAAAATCGAAAGCAATTTTATTTAATAATTCTTCAGAGCCTTTTATTATGTAAGGACGGTTAAATTCATTATTCCACTTTGTTTGTGAAATAAATTCAAAGGTTATTTCTTCTTCATTAATTTTGGATAAATCTTTGTAGAATGGCAGTAAGCCATCTAATCCTAAACCATGTGTTGAAGCCACAAAACTATCTACGGGTATATCCTCTTGTAATGCTCCGGATGTTCCTATTCTAATTATATTTAGTTGAGTATGTTTTTCTTTTATAATTCTTTTTTCTAAATCAATATTTACAGCTGCATCCAACTCGTTTAATACTATATCAATATTATCGGTACCAATTCCTGTTGCTATTACTGTTATTCTTTTTCCCTTATATGTACCCGTATGTGTAATAAACTCTCTATTTTGAATTTTATATTCTATTTTATTAAATTTTGAAGATATCAATTCTACTCTACCCGGATCTCCAACTACTATTACATTTGTAGCTATATGTTCAGGCTTTAACTTTAAATGATAGATGCTTCCATCCGGATTTATTATTAATTCGGAAGGGGCTATTTGTGTTGCAGTTTGCATATTATTACTTTTGCTCATATTATTTATGAATATTTATACGGTTTAAAAATACAAAAAACGTAATTACTAATACTTTTCAAATAATGAATAATTTATCACATTCAATAAGCGTAATCATTAATGATTTGAACGACATTTCTAAAGCTGCAATACATCATGCCAATTTATTAGCCCAATACTATGATACTTTTTTAAATGTTTATTCCATAAACCCAATAGTTGAAATTGATGCTATTTATAAAATTTCAAAAAGAATAAATAGTATTACTCATCTTTCAACATACGAAGAAATTATTAAAGCAATAAAAAAAAATAAAAATAACATCCTTATTGTTTTAGGTTTAAAAACAAACGGACGCAAAAAACAAAAAGAAGATATTCTGCAATTCAATAAAATACTTGAAAAAATTGACGTTCCTGTAGTTACCATTCGACATGCAAATTTTAATAAGAATTATAAACACATCATTTTACCATTAGATTTAACAAAAGTTACAACCCAAAAAGTTAGTAAAGCAATTGAATTGGCAAAACTTTCAGAAGGAGCTACCATAAACGTTTTATCGGTATTATTTACTGACGATCAATTCGATATTAATAGATTAACTCGTCAAATGATTGATGTAAAATCAGAAATTGAAAAGTCAGGAGTTGAGTGCACTGCCGAAATTGTTAAGGCCTCGCCTGAAGACGATGGATTAGGAAGCGTAATTGTTGACTATGCGCATAAATCAGAAGCTGATCTTATTATGATTATGTCTTCATCAGATAATAAAAATAATAAACACAATATAGATGAAAATGGCTGGCAAATAATCATAAATTCTGATTTGCCGGTAATGAATATAATACCTCAGTAATTTTATCCAAAAACTTTTTTCAATAAATCACTCACTCTTGCTGCCGGATCTTTTCTAATTTTT
The DNA here is from genome assembly GCA_046299555.1 of Bacteroidia bacterium. Classification (GTDB taxonomy): domain Bacteria; phylum Bacteroidota; class Bacteroidia; order JACCXN01; family JACCXN01; genus CALKJP01. The sequence continues at coordinate 1,270,501 of JBKBHS010000001.1, read as the reverse complement.
AATTCTTCTTGTGCAAGCATTTTAAATAAGCCTTCTAAAGCTTTATTGGTAACATATTCATCTAAATTAGGATTAATTTTTTGAGCACCGGGAGTTTTATTGTAGACTGTAATTAAAGGAGTCCAATATTTAGTAATTTCTACTTTTTTTAGTGCATTCTGAACTATGGGTTTAAATTTCTGCTTTAACTCTGCAGTAGTTTTATCTTGTAAATATTTTGTTGCAGCATTATCAGCTCCTTTTAAAATACTAAAACCATCGCTGATACTCATGGTTTTTATAGCATTAATAAAAATTGGAGCAGCCTCTTTAGAAGCTTCTTCAGCAGCTCTATTTAATGTTAAAACAAATTTATCTACCTGAGCTTTCATTCCTATACTTTCACAAACATTTTTAACTTTTATGGCATCTTCGGGAAATGGAATTTTAATGTTGGGATTTTTATAAAAACCATCTGTTTTAGAAACCAAATTGGTAGCATTATTTGTTCCAACAGTCAAGGCTTCTTTCAATCCTTTTATTACTTCATCATTTGTTAAATTATTTGCAGATGTTGCACCTCCTGTTACGGTATTTTTAAGTTTATCTATGTTTATTTGTGCCATAGAATGTATTACAAAAAAAGACATTAGTCCTAAAAAAATACTATTTTTCATAGATTATAAATTTTGAATATAAATGTAAAAAAATTTGTGTTTACTTTTATGTTTTAAAACAAATACTTTGCCAAAATGATACATGCCGAAATAATTACCATTGGAGAAGAACTTTTAATTGGACAAGTTATTGATACAAATTCAGCTTGGATAAGCGAGCAACTCAATTTAATTGGAATAAGTGTAAAACAAATAACATCAATTTCAGATAATAAAGAACAGATTATTGATACTCTAAAAAATGCAATTAAAAGAAGCAAAATAATATTAATTACAGGAGGTTTAGGCCCAACTAAAGATGATATTACCAAACAAACATTAGCAGATTTTTTTGATAGTAAATTGATTTTTAATGAAGATGCTTTTAAAAACATAGAAGCCATTTTTAAAAGACGTAATTTACAAGTATCTGAGCTAAACAAATTACAAGCATATTTACCGGATAATTGTAAGGTTATACCCAATATTGAAGGAACTGCAAGTGGTATGTTATTTAGAAAAGATGAATGTATAATAATTTCGATGCCGGGAGTACCTTATGAAATGAAAACCATGATGGAAAAATTTATTTTGAAAGAACTTCAAAATGAATTTAATCTTCCTTATGTAGTTCATAAAACAATTTTAACGCAAGGAATAGGCGAATCATTTTTAGCTGAAAAAATTGAAAAATGGGAAAATAATTTACCGTCAAACATATCATTAGCCTATTTACCATCACCGGGTATAGTTCGACTTAGATTAAGTGCTAAAGGCGAAGAAAAAGAAAAACTAAATGAGTTAATTTCATTAAAAATTGATGAGCTGAAAGAAATTATTTCAGAATATATTTTTGGATATGACAATGATACTTTAGAAGAAATAGTTGGAAAACTATTAAAAGAAAAAAATAAAACTTTAGCTATTGCTGAGAGTTGCACTGGAGGATACCTTTCGCATTTAATTACATCTGTACCCGGTAGTTCTAATTATTTTAAAGGAAGCATTATATCGTATGCTAATGAAATAAAAATGCATGAGCTAAATGTAGATGAAGAAACATTAAAAAGATATGGAGCTGTAAGTAAAGAAGTAGTTGAACAAATGGCTAAAAACATATTATTAAAATTTAACACTGATTTTGCTATAGCTACTTCAGGTATAGCAGGCCCTGATGGTGGTACTAAAGATAAACCTGTAGGAATGGTATGGATAGCGGTAGCTGATAAAAAAAGTATAAATGCTCAAGTATTTTACATGGGCGAACATAGAGGGAGAAATATTCAAAAATCAGCGATTTCAGCTTTAAATTTGTTGCGAAAAAAAATTTTAGAATAAATCAACCCCAAATTATTTTGGCAAATATACTGTGATGGCTTCCGAAGGGACGTAAATCGTCAGTCATTCTTATTCTTGAATATATTAAGTTATATGCTATATCTAAAGTCAAATTTTTATTAAATTTCATTTTAATCCCTAATCCTGAGCCTGCACCATAACCCATTCCTCCTATTCTTGTATTGGTAACTCCCGGAAAATTATGCATTATTTGATATTGTTGATTATTAATTACAAAATAATTTCGCTCTAACTTTGTACTATTAATATTAGCAAATAAAGGGAAATAAGCCGTAAAACCATGTTCTTGAACAAATGGAATTTGAAAACCTGTATTGATATTTAATCTTTGTTCTTTACCAAACACAGGTATTTGCTGCAACAATTTTTCGGGGCTTTTTCTGTTGGGATCATTAATAGCCACAACAAATGCATCTTGAATAGATAATTGAGCGAAATTTGCTTCTAAATAAAAAGTGCTTCCTTCTTCGAATCGATAACCTAATTGCCAACTAATTTCTCTTCCGGGACGATATTTGATATCAGTTGGCAATTCAACAATTTCATACGGATATTTAAAATATTCTTCAAATTGTGTTCTAAAAGGTTCTGTTGTAAAATAATATCCAATTCCTACAAAAGAAAATTTGCTTACACCATCGTATATTATAGCGGTATTTCGGTTAGCAAAATGTGCTCCAAAACCTAAGCCCAAGAAAAAACCTTTTTTTTGATAGGGTTCTTCTTCTTGCGAAAAAGCATTTAATGTTACAACATTAATTAATAAAATTACTATAAAAATTTTTTTTATCATTAACTCTAGTAAGCTAATAATTCAAATATTTTTTCTTTTAGTCTGTTTTTAGGTAAAAACTGGTTTTCTAACTCAACCGCAAATGGCACCGGTGTATCTAAACTTGCTACTCGCATTACAGGAGCATCTAAATATTCAAAACAATTTTCAGTAATTAATGCTGCAACTTCAGCACCAATTCCTCCGGTTAAAGTATCTTCATGTAATATTAAAATTTTTCCAGTTTTTTTAGCCGTTTCATAAATTGCTTCTTTATCTAAAGGAAGTAATGTTCTTAAATCAAGTAAATCGGCACTTATCTCCGGATGTTGATTTAAAAATTCTAATGCCCAATGTACTCCATATCCATAGGTTATAATACTTATATCATTGCCTTTTCTAACTAAATTGGCTTTACCAATTTCTATAGTATAATAATCTTCAGGTACTAATCCTGATACGCTTCGATATAAGGCTTTATGTTCAAAAAACATAACGGGATTCGGATCTTCAAATGACGCTGTTAATAAACCTTTTGCATCGACCGGAAATGCTGGATAAACAATTTTTAATCCCGGTACTTTAAAAAACCAAGCTTCATTCGATTGCGAATGATATGGACCAGCTGCCACACCTGCTCCTGTTGGCATTCTCACAACTACATCTGCATGTTGCCCCCAACGCCAATGAATTTTTGCTAAATTATTTACAATTTGAGTAAAACCTTCGCTAACAAAGTCGGCAAATTGCATTTCAACCATTGCTTTAAAGCCATTTATGGATAAGCCTAAACCTGCTCCTAAAATTGCCGATTCGCATAATGGGGTGTTACGAACTCTTTCTTTACCAAACTCTTTTACAAATCCATCTGTAATTTTAAATACACCTCCATATTCTGCAATATCTTGCCCCATTAAAACCAAATTATCAAACTTTCTCATGGCAAGTCTAAGTCCATCTGAAATGGCATCTATAAATCGTATTTCTTTTTTTGGTAAATTTTCATTTAATGTTGTAATACTAACATGAGGTTTATAAACATCGGCTAATTCTTGTTCTATTGAAGGTTTAATTTTTTCTTCTGCAAAAGCAATTTCAAGTTCTTCTGCTATTTCTTTTTTTATGGTTTCTCTTATTAAAATTTTATCTGCTTCAGAAATAATTTTTTCTTCTAATAAAAATTGTTCATAATTATCTACAGGATCTTTTTTCGCCCACATTTCTTGTAATCCTTCGGGATAATATTTAGTGCCCGATGCTTCTTCATGCCCCCTCATTCTAAATGTCATACACTCTAAAATTACCGGACGAGGATTTTTTCTTAACTCTTCGGCCAACATTTTTACGGTATCATAAACTTCCAACACATTATTCCCATCTATTTGAATTCCTTCAATGCCATATCCTATAGCTTTGTCAATAAATTGTTTACAACGAAATTGTTCGCTGGATGGAGTTGATAAACCCCAACAATTATTTTCTATGATAAAAATTACCGGTAAGTCCCAAACTGCTGCAACATTTATTGATTCATGAAAATCTCCTTCACTAGCACCTCCATCACCGGTATAAACCGTTACTACTTTTTTTTCTTTTCTTAATTTGTATGCAAGAGCAATACCGTCTGCAACTCCCATTTGTGGGCCTAAATGAGAAATCATTCCTACAATTTTATACTCTTGCGTTCCAAAATGAAATGAGCGATCGCGGCCTTTAGTAAAACCACTCATTTTGCCTTGAAACTGTGCAAATAATCTTCTTAATGGTATTTCTCTGGATGTAAAAACCCCCAAGTTGCGATGCATGGGAAGTATATATTCATCTTTATCAACTGCTAAAGTAGCCCCAACAGAAATTGCTTCTTGTCCAAAACTTGAAAACCATTTTGAAATTCTTCCTTGACGAAGCATTATTAACATTTTTTCCTCAATTAGTCGGGGTTTTAAAATAGCTTTATAAAGTTGCAAAAGTGTATCATTAGAATATTTTTTTCTTTTAAAACGAATTGGGGTTTCAGATGTAATCATAAATTTAGAAAATTATTGGAGCTAAATTAAGGCTAATTTTTCTTTATTTTTGAAACAAATTATTTTTAAAAACAAAGAAATTGCAAAATCTATTTGTTATTTTATTATTTGTTATTGCAGTCACAGGATTGATTTATAATTTAATTAAAAGAAACAATAAAAAGAACTGTGACAAATGTCCATAAAAAAACCTCTCAAAAATTGAGAGGTTTTTTTAAAAAAATCATAACTTAAATTAGTTAACTTTTGTAGCACCACCACGACCACCAGGAGTAGCAGGAGCTGTAGGAGTAGTTGTTGTTGAAGATTTTTTAGAAGCACCTGAAGATTTTTTAGCTTTAGCTTCGGCAGCAGCAGCTTCTGCAGCAGCAATTGAGTCAGCTACTCTTTTTGCTTCTTCAGCAGCAGCAGCTTCAGCAGTAGCAATTGAATCAGCTACTCTCTTTGCTTCAGCTTCTTCTGCAGCTTTAACTGCAGCAATTGAATCTTCTACACGTTTTTTTTCTGCAGCGATTTCTTCTTCGCTTGGTCCACATGCTACTACCAACATTAATCCGGCAATAGCTACTGATAATAAAGATTTTTTCATTTTCTGTTTGGGTTTTTAAAGTTTAAAAATCGTTGCAAATGTATATTCAAATTTTCATATATCAAAAATTAATACCTAAATTTTAATTAACTGAAATTCAACTATTTTACAAGTTTTATTCAATTAAATTAATCTGTCTTATTTGTCATTAATAATTTTCAATCATAAATTTGCAATCAATTTTAAAAATTTAAAAAAAATGAAAAAGAACATTTTAGTTTTAGGAGCAATCGTAATTGCTACAGCAACAGTATTTACATCTTGTAAAAAAGATGACACTACTCCTCCAGAATTAGCATTAAATGGAGATGCTGAAATTTCAATTAACTTAGGTGACACTTACAATGATGCAGGTGTTACTGCAACAGATGATAGAGACAAAGATATTCAAAGTAGAGTTGTTACTACTGGAACTGTTGATAATACAAAATGCGGCACATATATTATTACCTACAACGTATCTGATGAAGCAGGAAATCCGGCTACAGAAGTAAAAAGAACCGTAAAAGTTAAATCTGATAAATTAGCTGGTACCTACAATGTGTCTGATGTTGTAACAGGTGCTAACCCTCCATCAGGAAATGGTACTTATTCATATATAGTAACGGTTACTCAATCTACATCTGAATACAATAAAATTTTAATTTCAAATTTTGGTGGTTTTGGAACAGGTGTAAGTGTATATGCATATGTAGAAGGAAGTAATATTACCATTCCATCCCAAGCATTAACTGGAGATCCTCAATTTTCCGGTTCAGGTGCTTCCAATGTAAGTGGAACTGGTACATATAATGGTGGTCAATTTAAAATTACTAGTATAAATTATTCTTGTTCTAATGCTTTATACGGAAACGGATCTGCAACATATACTAAACAATAATATTTAAACATACTTATAAAAAGGAGCTCTATTCGAGCTCCTTTTTTTTTAAACGTTTATTTGATTTATTTTTAGCCATTTTAAAAATAGCTTTGTATTTTTAAGCCCACATTTAAAAACAATAATCTAATGAACTACGATGTAATTATTATAGGTAGCGGTCCGGGAGGATATGTTGCTGCCATTCGCGCTTCTCAATTAGGATTAAAAACAGCTATTGTAGAAAAAGCAGAATTAGGAGGCATATGCCTCAATTGGGGATGTATTCCTACTAAAGCATTGTTAAAAAGTGCACAAGTATTTGAATATTTAAACCATGCTAAAGATTATGGAATTAACATAGCCGGAACATCATCAGTAGATTTTAAAGCGATTATTCAAAGAAGTCGTGGAGTTGCAGATAAAATGAGCAAAGGGGTTCAATTTTTAGTTAAAAAAAATAAAATTGATGTTATAAAAGGTTTCGGGAAAGTAAAACCAGGAAAAAAAGTAAGTGTATCTGATGAAAACGGTAAAACTACCGAGTATTCCGCCAATCATATAATTATTGCGGTAGGCGCTCGTTCAAGAGTTTTACCCAATTTACCGCAAGATGGGAAAAAAATTATTGGTTATCGCGAAGCAATGACATTACCTGAACAACCTAAATCAATGGTAGTTGTTGGAAGTGGAGCAATCGGATCTGAATTTGCCTACTTTTATCAAACAATTGGCACAAAAGTTACCCTTGTTGAATACCAACCTAATATAGTTCCATTAGAAGATGAAGAAGTTTCGAAAACTTTAGAAAAATCGTTTAAGAAAATTGGAATGGAAGTATTAACATCTTCTGAAGTTCTATCAGTTGATACTAGCGGAAAAGGATGCAAAGTAAAAATAAAAAGTGCTAAAGGAGAGCAAATAATAGAATGCGATATAGTTTTATCGGCTGTTGGCATACAAGCTAATTTAGAAGGAATAGGATTAGAAGATGTAGGAATAGCAACCGATAAAGGTAAAATTGTGGTTGATAAATATTATCAAACCAATGTACCGGGTTATTATGCCATTGGAGATTGTGTAGGTGGACAAGCATTGGCACATGTTGCAAGTGCAGAAGGTATAACCTGTGTAGAAAAAATTGCAGGACATCATCCTGAACCTATTGATTATAATAACATTCCGGGATGTACCTATTGCTGGCCCGAAATAGCATCTGTAGGTTATACAGAAAAAGCAGCTAAAGAAGCAGGATATGAAATAAAAGTTGGTAAATTTCCTTTTTCTGCTTCCGGCAAAGCAAGTGCAGCAGGGTATAATGATGGCTTTGTAAAACTTATTTTTGATGCCAAATACGGAGAGTTATTGGGGGCTCACATGATAGGTGCAAATGTTACTGAAATGATTGCCGAAATAGTTGCTGCCAGAAAATTAGAGACAACAGGACATGAAATTATTAAAGCTGTTCACCCGCATCCAACTATGAGCGAAGCTGTGATGGAAGCGGCCGCTGCTGCATACGGAGAAGTTATCCACTTATAATTTAATATTTAAAATGACATAATTAAATCCCCAAATTTTGGGGATTTTTTGTTTATTCAAACATAATTTCTAAATTCGCTCGTTACAATTTAACAATGAATAAACAACTTTTAATTTTATATATTTTAATTTTATTTTCTACAGTAGCCTTTTCTCAATATGCTTTAGATTATGGCGTAGTTGTTGGAGCAAGTAATTATCTAGGCGAGATTGGAGGAAAAGAAAAAGAGAATCGTGAATTCTTATTAGATATGAAAATGGTTCATACCCGTTGGGCTTTAGGTGGTTTTGTACGTTACAAAGTTCACCCGATGATTAACTTAAGAGGTATGCTGACTTATGGAAGAATTACCGGTAATGATGCTAACTCAACTAATCCGGGAAGAGTTGCAAGGAATTTAAGTTTTAGAAATGATATGTTTGAATTAGCCGGAATAAGTGAGGTAAATTTATATGGAGTAAATGATGTGGGCAGAACAGGACGTTATAGAATTGATTTTAGAGCCTATGCTTTTACCGGATTAGGGGTATTATACCATAATCCTAAAGCAAAATCTAAAGTTGATGGAAAATGGTATGCTTTGCAACCTTTAAGAACAGAAGGTCAGGGTATAATCCCCGGTACAAAACCTTATAGTCGCATTCAACCCGTAATACCAATAGGTTCAGGCTTTCATTATACCTTTAAAAGAAAATACAGAATTGGAGCTGAATTAGCTTATCGATTTACGTTTACTGACTATTTAGACGATATTAGTACTCGTCATCCTAAAGCAGGTGTATTAACAGACCCAAAAGCTGTTGAACTTTCTAACAGAACATCTGAAATGGAACCTTCAGCCGTTCCGGCCGATTTTACTTGGAGACCCGGCCCAGGTTCAATTAGAGGAAATCCAAAAGATAATGATGGTTACCTATTTCTTACCGTTAATTATTCATATGTAGAAAGAGGTAAAAGTAATTTTTATAGATCCCAATATTCTTATTTGCTAAAAGGAAAAAAGAAGAAGCGTAGAACACGTGCTAAGTTCTAATTAAATTATTCTTTAGAAGCATAAATAAATTAAAAGCTTTTTTAATTTATAAAAAATCAAGAAGTTTTTCCATTTTCGAACCACGTGAACCTTTAATTAATATAAAGGAATTGCTAAAATCAATATCTTTAATAGATGCTATACATTGCTCAATATTTTCAAAATAATTAAACGTTCCCGTATCAACGTTTTTAAATAAACTACCAACTAAATAAACTTCATTAAATTTTAAACTCTTTACTAAGTTTATGAGGTTTTGATGTTCTATTTTAGCGTCTTCACCCAATTCCAGCATGTTCCCTAAAAACACAATTTTTCGTTGAGCGTTATTTTTTGAAAAATTTATTAATGCAGCTTCCATGCTGCTTGGATTGGCGTTATATGCATCCAGTAAAATTTGTTTGTCATTTTTAATTATTAATTGCGAACGATTATTTTCAGCCACATAGTTTGATAAAGCATCATTGATATCATTTTCTGAAACACCAAAATAAGAGCCGACACAAGCAGCACATAAAAAATTGGGTAAATTATATGCTCCAGGTAGTTTTGATGTAACAATATTAGTTGGACCATTTTTCCATTTCCAAGTAAATGACAATGTTGGTTGATCATTTAAAATATCTCCTTGTAAAAACGCATTTGAATTACTTCCGTAGGTAATACCTTCTAATCCTCTATTATTTAGCATTTCAATTAATACTTCGCTATCTGAATTTACAAAAACTTTCCCATTTTTAGACTTAATGTAATCATACATTTCACCTTTCCCTTTTTTAATACCTTCAATACCTCCAAACCCTTCTAAGTGAGCTTTTCCTATATTGGTTATGATACCATAATCAGGATTTGCAATTTCACAAAGTAATGCTATTTCTCTTTGATGATTTGCTCCCATTTCAATTATTGCAAACTCTATGTCATTACGAATTGATAAAATTGTTAATGGTACCCCGATATGATTATTTAAGTTTCCTTTGGTTGCTAATGTTTTGAATTTTTTTGATAATACGGCATTTACTAATTCTTTAGTTGTTGTTTTTCCATTACTTCCCGTGATAGCTAAAAAAGGAATTTTTAATTGCTTTCTATGAAAATTTGCCAAATTTTGAAGTGCTTTTAGTACATCATCTACTAATATTGTTTTTTCTGATGTTTCAAATGTTTTATCATCAATTACTGCGTAAGCAGCTCCTAAATCAAGGGCTTGTAAGGCAAATTTATTTCCGTCAAAATTTTGTCCTTTTAATGCAAAAAAGATTGAATTAGGTATGATACTTCTGGTATCGGTTGAGATATTCGAATGCTTTAAATAAATATTATACAACTCTTTAATAGTAAAATTTGAAGGCATATTATAAAAACTTAATAAAAAAGCCCCAAGTATGACCTGGGGCTTTACTAATTAATAAAATAATTTATCTACCTAAACCAACTGGGCTTCCAACGCGTGTCATTGCGCAACGGAAACCAATATAGTTTGTAGAAAGACGTTCATCTAAAAATCTTCTTGCTCCCGGATTCATATAAAATACACGGTCTCTCCATGAACCTCCTTTATAAACACGAGCTTTATCATTAATCATAGATGATACTCCCCACTCATACATTAGTTTATCTCCTTTATCAGCTAATACGTCTTGCTCTTGATCAGGAGTTGCATAATAAATACTTGATGCAAAATCTCCATCTAAATAATTAATGTTATCAGCTTTACGATAATTTCTTCTTGCTGCTAAATTATCTTTTTCAGGATCTACATTTCTCCATTGTAGTTGTCCTGGCAATCCAACAATATTACTATCTTTATCGTATTGAATGGCATCTAATTTTTCAGCAGGATTATCTTCTTCATCTTTAACAATTGTTTTAAATACGTTTCCTCTAAATGGTCGAAAATCTGCTTTGTCTTCAGGAGAAAGCGGACGATACACATCCATTACCCACTCAGACACATTTCCTGCCATATTGTATAATCCATAATCATTTGGCCAATAGGAATAAACAGGGGCTGTTATATCTGCGTTATCATTTAATCTTCCGGCAACTCCCATGTTATCACCTGCGCCACGTTTTAAATTAGCTAAAATTTCACCTATATATTTTTCATCCGCATTCCTTATTGCATGCCCATTCCATGGATATAATTTTCTTTCAACTACTAATTCTCCTATTGTATTTCCAATTAAACCGTATGCTGCATATTCCCATTCTGCTTCTGTGGGGAGTCGGTATCTTGGTAATAAGATTCCGTCTTCCATTTTCACGTTTCTATATTCAACATCAGGATTGTAACTTGGAATTCCTTGAACAGCTTTACCACTTTCGTATTGTCCTGCCAAGTATGAATCGGTATCAAAGTTATCTTCGTTTCGTTGTTGAGGGTTCCATTCAAACAAACCTTCACGAACTAAAATAAATTCGTTTACACGATTGGTTCTCCAATAACAAAAATCGTTGGCTTGTAACCAGCTAACTCCTACAACAGGATAATCTCTATAAGCAGGATGACGAAGATAATATTCAACATAAGGTTCGTTAAAAGCTAATTTATCACGCCATACCAATGTATCAGGAAGTGCTTTTTTAACAATTTCAGGATAATCAGCCAAGTAAACACGTTCTAACCAATATAGATATTCCAAATAGTGAAAATTTGAAATTTCTGTTTCATCCATGTAAAACGAAGAAACCGTTACAGTTCTTGGAATATTATTCCATTCATACATCACATCTTGTTCTACACGCCCCATTGTAAAGCGCCCACCTTCAATAAGTACCAAACCGGGACCGGTTTCTTGTTCTTCGTAAGGTACTTTTTCAAATCCTCCATTTTTAGGATCATTATAATTCCAGCCGGTAATACTTGAACGCTCTTTACTGCATGAGCTAATCACAATGGCTGAAAGTAAAATCAAACTATAAACTACACGTTTCATATATGGTATTTGTTATTTGCTATATTTAACTAAAATGATGGACAACTTATTGTACGGAATTTCTTTTTCTTTGGTTTACAATCAAATTGCAATGCAAACGAAATTTCATGCGAACCGGCTGATTTGGTTGTTAATTTCGATACTGTAACATCGTAACTGTATCCAAATTTATACATACTTTGCTGTACACCAAATAAAACAATAACCGCATCTTGATTTCGGTACCACATTCCTGCTACAAATGCACCTTTATTAAAATAAACGCCCAAATTTATTTGTTGGAAATTTTGTTGTCGTTGATATAAAATATTTGGAGAAACTGATACTTCTCCATTTCTTCCGTCAACCGGTATTACAGCACCTGCATGTCCTGTTATTTTCATTGGTAAACGTGATTGAGAAATAAAACCCTCATCCGGTTGTGTTAGATGGTGTGCTGCAAATCCAACAAAGAATAATTTACTGTATCCTAGAGCGCCCGCTGAAAAATCAACAGCTGTTTTTGTATCGGACGGAATAATATCTTGGGTATTATAAACAAATCCTCTTCGAGGATCTATCATATCGCCAAAGGTAAGTTTGCTTCTGTCTAAGCGTTTTTGCAAATAAGTTGCTTGCCCGCCAAATTTTAATGAAAAAGTTCTGCTAACGGGTAACTGATAAGAGTAAATTAAACTTGCAGTAGTTGTGTTTAAAGTTCCATCTCCAGCTCTATCGGTTAAAATTTGAGCACCTATTCCACCGGCTATAGCATCAATATGTTGATCGTAAGAAGCAGCATATGTTACAAAAGTTTTACCTGCAGTAGTTGGTATTCCAGGCCATTGATGACGATAATTCATAATTACACGCGGACAACGCGCTGTACCTGCAAAGGCTGGATTTAAATACAATGGATTTGCATAAAACTGCGTAAACTGCGGGTCTTGTGCATAGGTATTTTGAGTACCTATAACTACTAAAACCAGCACAATTGCTAAGTATATAGAGAGTTTGAGTTTAGTCATACCCGTAATTTGTGCTCTAAAATTTGTCGAAGGTATCTTTACCTTAATCGGGCAATGATACAAAATATTTTTTAAACATTTCAAAATTCAATTACAAAATTATTCATCTAACAAAATATATTCGTTGTGATTTCGTTTTAAAAAAGCATTTTTGTCATAATTTTAAGAACTTTTTAATTCATTAATTTGTTAGCCGATATTACTTACATGAAACGAGTTATTTTAAATTTAGTTTCAATCTTTTTAATTTGTTTCCAATCTTGGGCTCAAAAAAATATAACCTCTATTGAAATTAGAAACTTAAATCAAACAAAAAATATAAATCAAGAATTTAATTTACAATGGATAGAGCCTTTTACTATTAAGTTTACAGATGTAGAATCGTATTATAATATTGGTTTTGAAAACGCATCGTATCTTCAAGAATTTAATTTTTTACCAAGCCTGCTTATTAAAAAGAATGTTTCTGAAAATACCACTTCAATAGATGTAAAAATAATTAATCCTATTTATGAAACATTTCCAGAAAATGTTGATTTGAAAAAAATTAAAGGTATTAATTTAATTCAATCAGAACCAATTGTAAATTCCAACATTGTTTATCAACAAAAAAAACCTTTAGCGTATATTTATGTAATTCCAATCAGAAAAAATGAGTTAAGCGGAAAATATGAGCGTTTAATTGCATTTGATATTCAGGTTACTTCAAAATCAACTTATAAATCATCAATAAATGTAAAATCGTTTACAAGTAATTCTGTTCTTTCAAGTGGAAACTGGTTTAAGATTGGTGTACTGAAAAACGGAATATATAAAATTGATTATAATTTTTTAATCAGCTTGGGTATTCAACCGGAATCAATCAATCCCAAACATATAAGAATATATGGTAACGGTGGAAAAATGCTTCCTGAAAAAAATTCTGATTTTACGTATGACGATTTGATTGAAAACGCCATTTATGTTGAAGGGGAGAATGACGGGAAGTTTGATACACAAGATTACATTCTTTTTTATGGTCAAGAACCTCATAGTTGGAAACTAAACAATAGCAATGGTTTATTTGAGCATCAACTTCATTTGTATTCGGATACAAGTTTTTATTTTTTGAATATTGATTTAGGACCCGGAAAAAGAATTCCCACCGTAACATCAACCCAACTGCCGGCTACACATACAATAACCTCGTTTAATGATTATGCCTTTTATGAAAAAGAAAATATAAATCTATTAAAATCAGGCAGAATTTGGTTTGGAGAAACTTTTGATGCCGTTACAAACTATAATTTTGGCTTTAATTTTCCTAACTTAGATATAAATTCAACTACCCATGTTAAAGTTCAAGTAGCTGCACGACATGATAATAGCACTCAATTTACCGTAAATGCCCACGGTAATTCATTAATTATACCAATTAACGGAGTTTTAACATCGTTGTATTATGCTACTTATGCTTCGATAAATAATGGTACACTTACGTTTAATACACCACCCGGAAATGCCATTAATGTAAATATTCAATATGCTAAAACAGGTTCAGCAACGGGTTGGTTAGACTATATCGAAGTAAATTGTATGCGACAATTATTAATGGCTGGCGATCAGATGATTTTTAGACATACCGCAAGTGTTGGGGCTGGAAATGTAGCGGAATATATTTTAGGAAATTATTCCAACAATACTCAAGTTTGGGATATTACTGATCCATTCAATATCAATAGAATAAGTGGAAATGTTAGCGGGTCAAATTTTATTTTCAGATTAAATAGTTCTGTGCTTAGAGAGTTTATAGCTTTTAAAAACCAAAATTATTTAACTCCAATCAAAGTCGGTAGAATCAATAATCAAAATTTACATGCTTTAAATTTTGCCGATTTTTTAATTGTTACACATCCCTTATTTATACAACAAGCAAACGAATTAGCCGATTTTCACAGAAATGACGGATTAAGCGTACATGTTGTAAACGTTGATGAAATTTATAACGAATTTTCATCCGGTTCGAGAGATATTTCAGCTATCAGAAATTTTGTAAGAATGTTTTACGAAAGAGCCTCTAACATGGCAGAAATGCCCAAATATCTGCTTCTGTTCGGAGATGGTTCATTTAATAATAGAAATTCAGGAGGTAATAACACTAATTTTATTCCTACTTATCAATCTTTTAATTCATTAGACCCAACTGCATCTTATGTTTCGGATGATTTTTTTGGATTACTTGATACGAACGAGGGCGGTTGGCTATCATCCGGAATAGAATTAATTGATATTGGGATAGGAAGATTTCCTGTTAAAAACCGAAACGAAGCACAAGCCATGGTTAATAAAATTAAATCATATAACACCACCACTACCATGCTTAATTGGCGAAATATAATTGCTTTTGTTGGAGACGATGAAGATGGAAGTTTGCATACACAAGATGCAGAAAAATTAGCCACTTTGGTAGATACCACCTATAAAAGTTACAATATAGAAAAAATTTATTTGGATGCTTACAGACAAGAATCTACTCCGGGAGGACAGCGTTATCCGGAGATAAATGATGCTATAAGAAGACGAGTAGAACAAGGAAGTTTAATAATTAATTATACCGGTCATGGAGGAGAAACCGGTTGGGCTCACGAAAGAGTTTTAACCGTTCAAGAGATAGATAGTTGGAAAAATAAAAATTTGCCTTTATTTTTTACTGCCACTTGCGAATTTAGCCGTTTTGACGACCCTAACAGAACCTCAGCCGGAGAATTGGTATTATTAAATCCGCAAGGAGGGGGCATTGGTTTATTTACTACCGTTCGATTAGTTTATTCATTTCCAAATTACATTTTAAATAAATGTTTTTATGAAAACGTTTTTGAAGAATATAATGGAGAAATGCCCCGAATGGGAGATGTGTTTCGATTAACCAAAAATTCGGCTGGTGGAGATTTAAACCATCGAAATTTTACCTTTTTAGGCGACCCTGCTATTAGATTAGCTTATCCAAAAGAAAAAGTTACCACCACACACATTAATAATAATCCCGTAATTTCTATTACAGATACATTAAAGGCTTTGTCGAAAGTAACAGTAAAGGGATATATAAGTGATAAAAACGGACAAAAAATTTCAAGCTTTAACGGAATTATCTATCCTACTGTGTACGACAAAAAATTAAATCTTGAAACGATTGAAAATGATGGTTCAACCAAAAGCCCTAAAGTATATTTTAAAGTATGGCGAAACATACTTTACCGTGGAAAAGCCAGCGTAAAAAACGGTGATTTTACTTTTACCTTTATAGTTCCTAAAGATATAGCCTATAATTATGATATTGGACGCATAAGCTATTATGCCGAAAATCAAGAATATGATGCACACGGATATTTTGAAAAATTTATTGTGGGCGGATTTAATGAAAATGCACCAGTGGATAATACCGGGCCTAAAATCAAGCTTTACATGAACGATGAAAAATTTGTATTTGGCGGCACTACCAACGAAAATCCGCGACTTTTAGCATACATAGAAGATGAAAATGGAATTAATACCACAGGTTCAGGAATTGGACACGATATTACCGTTGTTAAAAATAACGAAACAGCAAAAACCATCATATTAAACGATTATTATGAAGCAGATTTAGACAGCTACCAAAGCGGTAAAGTAAAATATCCTTTTTACAATCTAGAAGAAGGGAGATATAGTTTAAAATTCAAAGCCTGGGATGTATATAATAATCCGGGAGATGCCTACACAGAATTTGTAGTAGCAAAATCGGCCAAACTTGCATTAAACCATGTTCTTAATTATCCCAATCCTTTTACAACCAACACTCAGTTTATGTTTGAACACAATCAACCCGGAACAAGGTTAGACATACAAATTCAAATTTTTACGGTATCAGGAAAACTCGTTAAAACCATCGAAACATTTTCAAATAAAGATGGTTTTAGAATAGACGGTATTAATTGGGACGGTAAAGACGAATATGGAGATAAAATTGGACGTGGAGTTTATATATATAGAGTTAAAGTAAAAACACAAGAAGGAGCTATTGCCGAAAAATTTGAAAAACTAGTTATTTTAAATTAAAAGCTAATACACACAATATTTATAAAAAAACACCGTTTAATCTTGTCTTTTTATTTATATTAGAGGATAAATAAATTAACTATATTTGCTGCCCATTGCTTGTTTAATATGAATTTGAGAAAGTTTTTTATTGGATTACTTATTATTGTTTTTTCGATACAATACATAAATGCCCAAAATTTTAATTTAGGAGAAAACGAACGTTTAAACACCATAACTACCGCAGTTCCTTTTTTAATGATAGCACCTGATTCACGCTCCGGTGCTATGGGAGATGCCGGTGTTTCAATTTCACCTGATGCCAATGCAGTTTATTGGAATGCCTCAAAACTGGCTATGTCGAAAAAAGAAATGGGATTTGCCATTTCCTACATTCCTTGGTTAAGAGCATTAGTTCCTGATATCAACTTATCTTATTTATCAGGATATAAAAAAATTGGCAACCGACAAGCTTTAGGTATGTCGCTATTTTATTCTTCATTAGGAAATATCACTTTTACAGATGAGCAAGGCCTCACTGTGGGGCAATTCAGGCCAAATGAATTTGCTGTTACTACAGCCTATTCAACCAAATTATCAGAATATTTTTCGGGAGGTATTACCGTAAAATATATCTATTCTAACCTAACTTTCGGACAAGTTGTGCAAGGAGCTCAAACCAAACCGGGGCAAACAGTTGCTTCAGATGTATCAATGTTTTATCAAAACAAAGATATAGAAATAGGAAATAAAAATGCTGAACTTCGTGCAGGATTAGCCGTTAATAATTTAGGTGCTAAAATGTCGTATTCTAATGCCGGTAAGAGAGATTTTATACCTACCAATTTGCGTTTAGGAAGCACACTTACCTTAAAACCCGATGATGCCAATACCATATCATTTACTTTTGAAGCCACCAAATTATTAGTACCAACTCCCCCCATTTACTCTACAACAAACAGAGATTCTATTGCTGTGGGAATGGACCCAAATGTAAGTGTTGTAAACGGAATTATTCAATCGTTTTATGATGCTCCCGGAGTAAAACGTGATGATGGAACCTATAACAAAACCAAAGAAGAACTTAGAGAAATAAACCCTTCTATTGGTATTGAATACTGGTACGATAATCAATTTGCACTTAGAGCAGGGTATTTTTACGAGCATCCCACCAAAGGAAATCGTCAATTTGTAACAGTTGGAGCAGGCTTGAAATATAGTGTATTTGGCTTAGATTTAACATATCTGGTAGCAGTTCAGCAAAGAAATCCATTAGCAAATACCCTTCGATTTACCCTTCATTTCGATTTCGATTCTTTTAAAGAACAAAACAAAAAAGCGAATGACTAAAATCAGAGTTGGTTTTGGATACGATGTTCATCCACTATCAGAAGGTTATGATTTATGGTTGGGAGGCATTAAAATTAAACATTCAAAAGGTGCAGTTGGTCATTCCGATGCAGATGTATTAATTCATGCTATTTGCGATGCCTTATTAGGAGCAGCCAATATGAGAGATATTGGTTTTCATTTCCCGAATACCAACCCAAAATACAAAGGCATAGATTCAAAAAAATTGCTGGCTGAAACTGTTGTATTAATTCGAGAAAAAGGCTACGAAATTGGTAATATTGATGCCACATTAGCACTTGAAAAACCGAAAATAAATCCACATATTCCAGAAATGGTAAAAGCCTTAGCTAACACCATGAATATTCCGGAAGATGATATTTCTATAAAAGCTACTACCAACGAAAAATTGGGCTATGTAGGACGCGAAGAGGGTGTAAATGCCTATGCTGTAGCCTTAATTGAAAAGGTAAGATAAATAATGAGCAAAAAAATAAGCATTCAAATTAACGTTGAAGAATTTGATTCTGCCCAAGAACTGGAAAGCTGGCAACAAGATTTGCTTAAAAAAGCTGAAGAAGCTGCAAATAATGCTTACGCCCCCTACTCTTTGTTTCATGTGGGAGCAGCTTTATTATTAGAAAACGGCATAATAGTTACAGGAAATAATCAGGAAAATGTAGCTTATCCATCCGGCTTATGTGCCGAACGAGTGGCCATTTTTGCTGCCGGAGCGCAATATCCTGATGTTAAAATTAAAGCAATTGCCATTTTTGCTCGTTCAGAAAATTATACCGTAGATTACCCAATCTCTCCATGCGGTGCTTGCCGGCAGGCTGTTGCAGAATACGAAAGTCGTTACAACCAAAACATACAACTAATCCTAAAAGGTGAAAAAGGTCCAATATATCTTGTTAATTCTATGAACGACCTTTTACCTCTACTTTTTAACGAAAGCAGATTAAAAAAGAAGTAATTTTTTTACTGCTTTTGTATTATCAAATTTCTTCTTTGAATATCATAGAAAAATCATGTAGATTTGTGCGTTTACACACTATCTAAAAAACTATGGCAAAGAAAAAATTTACCAAAGAGACTTACCTACAATGGTTCGAAAGCATGTTACTTATGCGCAGGTTTGAAGAAAAAGCAGGCCAACTATATATACAACAAAAAATCAGAGGTTTCTGCCACTTATACATTGGGCAGGAAGCATTAGTAGCAGGAGCAGAATCAGCCATTACCAAAAATGACCGAGTAATAACAGCTTACCGCGACCATGCTCATCCAATCGGAAGAGGTATGAGCCCTAATGCTGTAATGGCTGAGTTGTTTGGTAAAGTAACAGGCTGTTCAAAAGGGAAAGGCGGCTCTATGCACATGTTTGACAAAGAGCGCAATTTCTTTGGTGGACATGGAATTGTGGGGGGACAAATTCCTTTAGGAGCAGGAATTGCATTTGCCGATAAATATCGTGGCGAAAAATTGGTAACCTTATGCTATATGGGCGATGGAGCGGTTCGACAAGGAGCATTGCACGAAACATTCAACATGGCTATGCTTTGGAAACTTCCTGTTATTTTTATCATCGAAAATAATAATTATGCCATGGGAACATCGGTTGAAAGAACGTCTAATGTGCATGATTTATATAAAATCGGATTAGCATACGATATGCCTTCATTTCAAGTTGACGGAATGAGCTGCGAAGCCGTTCATGAAGCAATTGCTGATGCAGCAGAAAGAGCAAGAAAAGGAGATGGACCTACTTTGCTTGAAATGAAAACATATCGCTACCGTGGCCACTCCATGAGCGACCCGGCAAAATATCGTACCAAAGAAGAAGTAGAAGAATACAAACAAAAAGACCCTATTGAACAAGTATTAGCTACCATTCGCAAAAACAAATATGCTACCGAGCAAGAAATAGTAGCTATTGAAGAGCGTGTAAAACAACAGGTAGAAGAATCTGTAAAATTTGCAGAAGATTCTCCATTTCCGGCTGCAGAAGATTTATACAAAGACGTATACGTTCAAGCTGATTATCCTTTTATTCGAGAATAATCATATAAGATATAATAAAAAAATATTTCTAACATTTTAACTATCAAAATATGGCTGAAATAGTAAAAATGCCCAAACTAAGTGATACCATGACTGAAGGAGTGGTAGCAGAATGGCATAAAAAAGTGGGCGATAAAGTAAAATCAGGCGAATTACTTGCAGAAATTGAAACTGACAAAGCCACTATGGAATTTGAATCGTTTCAAGACGGTGTATTATTATACATTGGCGTAGAAAAAGGTCAAAGCGCTCCGGTAGATTCCATTTTGGCAATTCTTGGAAAAGAAGGAGAAGATATAAGCGGATTAATAGAACAATATAAAAAATCTCAAGGAGCACCAGCCCCTGTTATTGAAAAAACTGAAGAGAAAAAAGAAATTGCTAAAGAAAGTACACCGGCAGTAGTTAATCAAACTTCTACATCTGTTGTAAATACACCTATTCCCACACCAAACGATGGTAGAGTTAAAGTATCGCCATTAGCTAAAAAATTAGCTGCCGAAAAAGGAATAGATATAAGCGCCATAAATGGTAGCGGTGATGGTGGACGAATCATCAAACGCGATATAGAAAACTTCAAATCTACGAGTGTTGGAACTTCAGCTAAAGCACCTGCATACATTCCAGGAAAAGAAAGTTATACAGAAGAAAATGTATCGCAAATGCGTAAAACCATTGCCCGTAGATTGGCAGAAAGCAAATTTTCGGCCCCACATTTCTATTTAACCATGGAAATTGACATGGATAAAGCCATTGAAGCACGAGCTGCCATTAATGCCATATCTCCGGTAAAAGTTTCATTTAATGATATTGTTATTAAAGCTGTTGCAGCCTCATTGCGAAAACATCCAAAAATTAATTCATCATGGTTGGGCGATAAAATTCGCTATAACGAGCACATTCATATTGGAGTTGCCGTAGCAGTTGACGAAGGTTTATTAGTTCCTGTTATCAGATTTGCCGACAGTAAATCCATTTCACAAATTGCTGAAGAAGTAAAATACTTTGCACAAAAAGCTAAAGATAAAAAACTTCAACCATCCGACTGGGAAGGCAATACCTTTACTATTTCCAATTTAGGAATGTTTGGTATAGAAGAATTTACTGCAATTATTAATCCTCCTGATTCTTGCATATTAGCAGTTGGCGCCATAAAACAAACCCCGGTTGTTAAAAACGGTCAAATAGTTCCGGGTAATATTATGAAAGTTACCCTATCGTGCGACCATAGAGTTGTTGATGGCGCTCTTGGCGCTGCATTTTTACAAACATTAAAACAAATGTTAGAAAATCCGGTATTAATGATTGGCATATAAATTGTTATTAAATATCTGCTAACCAAAAATTAACCAATATGAAAAAATTGATTTTATCTTTATTTGCATTAATTACAATGATTAATGTAAATGCACAAAAAGCACAGCCCAATAATGGGAAAAAGCCACTATCACAGGAAGAACGAATTGAAAGAAGATTAAATAAAATTAACGAAGTTTCAGGAGGTTTAACAGATGCTCAAAAAACACGCGTTAAAGCCATTTTAGCTGAGCATGATAAACAAGCGGAAGCTGACAGACAAAAATTTGCCGGTGATAAAGAAAAAATGAAAGAAGCCGCAAAAAACAGAAGAGCTAACTCTGATGCCCGATTAAAAGAAGTATTATCGCCTGATCAATATGAAAAAGTGATGGCTCATAGAAAAGAAATGATGCAAAAACGCCAACAAAACAAACAAGGCAAGGCAAATAAAGAACAAAAGGGTAAAAAAGAGTCTGTACCTGCCGATGATAGTAATGATGAATTATATGATTAATTAAGGCAACTGTTCAGGAAAAATTAAGTCTTTATAAAAAAAGTAGCGTATGAAAAAAATAGTTTTTATTGTATTGATTTTATTTTCAGCTTTTGCAACAGTAGCACAAAATAATAAAATCAATCACCTTCTAACTCCTGAACAAAAAGCAGAAAAAAAGTTAAATGAATTAGATAAATTGGTTTCATTAAATGAACAACAAAAAAATAATGTTTATCAAATTTATCTAAAACAAGAGATAATGTATGTAAACGATTCTAAAGATTTAGAGCCTAATTCGGAAGCATATCAAAAGGCAGAAATGAACAGAAGAAAATACGTAGACGATCATTTAAAATTAGTTTTAAATAAAGAACAATTCCAAAAGTTAATAAATTACCGAAATCAACTAATAGAAAAAAGAAAACCAACAGGATTAAATAAATTGCTCGAAAGCGATATTTAAAAAAAGCGGTGTTGAAAAAGTTTTTTTAAGCCTTCCAATAATGTTGGAAGGCTTTTATATTTTTACCCTATTCATGGCTTATAATAACAACATATTAGACAATAGTATTGAATTTATAAAAGGAGTAGGCCCTGTAAAAGCTGAACTACTAAAAAGCGAATTAGGTATTTTCACTTTTGGAGATTTATTGCAACACTATCCTTATAGATATGTTGATAAAACAAAATTTTACAGTGTAAAAGAAATTAAAGACGAATTGCCATATGTACAATTAAAAGGAATAATTACAAGACTTGAAAAAAAAGGCGAAGGAAGAAGCCGAAGATTGATTGCGCATTTTGAGGATGAAACCGGTAAATTAGAACTCGTTTGGTTTAAAGGATTGCAATGGATAGAAAAAAAAATTCAGTTGAACATACCTTATATCATTTTTGGGCGTCCTACAAGATTTAATAACTCTTACAATATTGCCCATCCGGAACTTGAATTAGTTTCAGAAGCAGAAAAATCCTTTGCAAGTTCATTAGAACCTGTTTACAATACAACCGAAAAATTAAAATCAAAAGGATTAGATTCTAAAGCCATTTCAAAAATTATAATAACTCTTTTACAACAAATAAGCGGGAAAATAGAAGAAACACTTTCTAGCGATATTATTGATTATTTAAAACTCATTCCAAGAGAACAAGCTTTAAAAAATATTCATCAACCACAAAATCCTGAATTATTAAATAAAGCTAAACTCCGATTAAAATTCGAAGAATTATTTTTTATACAATTAAAACTTTTACGCAATAAAAACATACGCATACAACAATACAAAGGCTTTAATTTTAGTAGCATTGGTAAATATTTCAATACCTTTTATAAAGAATGCCTGCCATTTTCATTAACTGAAGCGCAAAAACGTGTATTAAGAGAAATAAGAAATGATGTAGGCAGCAATAAACAAATGAATCGTTTATTGCAAGGCGATGTTGGTAGCGGAAAAACAGTAGTAGCCCTAATGACTATGCTCATGGCAATCGACAATGGTTTTCAAAGTTGCATGATGGCTCCTACCGAAATATTAGCCTCCCAACATTTTAATACTATTCAGGAATTAATAAAAAAACTGGATTTAAAAATTGCATTATTAACAGGGTCAACAAAGTTATCAGAACGAAAAAAAATACTTGAAGGATTAATAAATGGTGAAATTTCGATTATTATCGGAACTCACGCTCTACTTGAAGATAATGTAATTTTTAAAAACTTAGGAATGGTTATTATAGACGAGCAGCATCGTTTTGGTGTGGCACAACGTGCTAAACTTTGGTCTAAAAACACTCAAGCTCCTCATGTATTGGTAATGACAGCAACTCCCATTCCACGTACATTAGCAATGACCTTATATGGAGATTTAGATGTATCTGTTATAGATGAATTACCTCCCGGAAGAAAACCCGTTAAAACCATACATATGACCGATGCGCAACGCTTAAGAGTATTTGGTTTTATGAAAGAACAAATAGCATTAGGACGACAAATATACGTGGTATATCCGCTTATTAAAGAGTCGGAAAAGCTAGATTATAAAGATTTAGAAGATGGTTATGAAAGCATTTGCAGAGCATTTCCACCACCGGAATATAAAGTTAGTATCGTACATGGAAAAATGAAAAATGAGGCCAAAGATTACGAAATGCAACGATTTATTAATGGAGAAACACATATAATGGTAGCTACCACAGTTATAGAAGTTGGCGTAAATGTTCCAAATGCTTCGGTAATGGTAATTGAGAGTGCCGAACGATTTGGTTTATCTCAATTACATCAATTAAGAGGGCGTGTTGGTCGTGGAGCTGAACAA
Organism: Bacteroidia bacterium; assembly: GCA_046299555.1. Classification (GTDB taxonomy): domain Bacteria; phylum Bacteroidota; class Bacteroidia; order JACCXN01; family JACCXN01; genus CALKJP01. Next base: position 1,246,161 of record JBKBHS010000001.1, on the reverse strand, counting down.
TCCTACTGTATTTTAATGACAGGTGTAAAACTTACATCAGAAGCACGACTGCGAATGGATACTATGGTACGTACCAACGATGGTTTTGAAATTTCGGAAGTTGATTTAAAACTTCGCGGGCCGGGAGATATTGAAGGAACAGCTCAAAGCGGTTTACTCGATTTGCATATTGCCGATTTAAGTAAAGACCAACAAATATTACAAACAGCCAGAAATATAGCTACCGAATTATTGCAAAAAGACCCTCAACTGCAGCAAACTCATCATCAAATTTTATTAAAACAACTAAATTATCTTCAAAAGAAAAGCGAAGGTTGGGGAAGAATTTCCTAATTAAGCCGAACATGGCTGGCGCATATCAATAAAGGTGATATACCATTTCCCATCAATTTGAGAAAAATAATATGCGTAATTTGCAGTATTAATTACTGTCCAATTAATGGTATTCGCAGCTTTTTCGCATTTCGCTTTTAAATCAGCGCTTGCATCGGTATATTCCCAAAATTTTGTTGATGCCAAATTGTTTATTTGTTGCGAAAAACATCCTTGTTTATCATATCCGTTATATTCTTCGCAGTTAATTTTAGGTAAAGTTTGTTCAATTAATTCAACTCCGATAACATCCATATTTATAGCAAAAAAATATTTGTTATCATAACTTCTCTTAAATTTAGAAATATCTAAAACATGCGTAATATTAGGCATTGCACCGTCTTGTTGAATGATAAATAATCCAAGATCAGGATGAATATACTGATTAAAGCGTTTTTCATTAATATCTTTAATGGCTGTAAAAAAATCGGTATAAACTTCGCGAAATTCAACGGGTGTGGTATTTTCTTCAAATTGAGAATTTTCATTTATAGATTTGTTTTCAGCATTTTCATTATTGGATGATTGGCATGAAAACAAAATTAATGTTACAACAACAATAAATAGATTTGTTATCTTCATAGTTATAAATTTTTACACTAAGCTAAAAATGAATTTTTATACTAAAAAACAATATAGCTGAATGGTTTATAGACGTCTATTAACAGTAGTTATTTACATATTAAATCAACTAAAGGCTTGCCAATACATCCATTAGGAAATGGTATGTTAAGCAATGCTGAAATAGTTGGTGCGATATCGGTAATATATGTTTTTTGAAAAGTTTCTCCATGATTAATTTTCCATCCATACCAAAGCAATGGTACGTGTGTGTCGTAATTATATACTGTTCCATGCGTTGTTCCGGTTGAGGAGTATTCCATCCATCCGGGTTCTAAAACCAAAGCTACATCGCCTGAACGTTTTTGATGGAAACCCATTTGAACCAATTCACCTGGTAAATTATGAAAAGAGGTATTGGATAATGCATGTGCAGTGTATACAGCCGATACTCCTTTATAATGCAAGCAAAACTCAGCCAACTTATCTTGCATTTCTCGAAGATTCATTCGTTTATCTAAAATCAATTTTCGGTTTAAAAAGAATTGTTCGTTTTCATAATTTAAAATCCAGCGTTCATTTCCGTATAAGGCTTTCATATATTTCATAGCCGTATCAACCAGAGCTTCTGATTTAAAAATTCCGGCAGGTGCATTATGGTCAATTAAATATTGAGGTACATTAGCTCCGCCATGGTCGGCTGTAAGAAATATTAATAAATTTTCTTTCCCCACCCATGTTTCTAAAAAGCTAATAAAATCGGCTAAATCTCTATCTAATCGTAAATAATTATCCTGAATTTCGATAGAATGTGGGCCCCAATTATGCCCAATATAATCAGGTGAAGAAAAACTTACTGTTAAGAAATCGGTTACCTCTCTTTTCCCTAATTGTTCAGATTTTATTGTTGTAACAGCAAAATCTTTGGTAAATGAATTTCCAAAAGGTGTGTAACGAATTACTCCTGCTCCTTCTTCTTTGTACAATTTTGGTAAATCGTGCGGGAACACCGGACGCTCCTCCCCTTTTAATCTTCCTTCGTAAGCATTATCATCTGCTAAACTTTCAGTATATTGATGAATAGGTAAAAGAGGTTCCCAAGGTTTAGAAAGATAATTTTCATACACTTTTTTAGCATTAAAACTATCTACCCAAGTTGGAAGTGTTTCCATATAAAACGTACTGCTTACCCAATTTCCGGTAGCACCATCAAACCAATAGGCTGCATTGGCCATGTGACCGGCAGGAAGTATGGCACCTCTATCTTTTAAAGCAATACCAATGGTTTTAGATTTCATATTGGTTGCCATTTTCAACTCATCGGTAATGGTGGTGGTAAGCATATTTCGAGGCGACATCTTTCCTACTTTTTTTGTTGAACTTCCAACCGTTTCTACTTTATCATCTTGTGCACAATACATCATTTTATCTGTTTCGCGCACATACCAGTCGTTTGCAATTATGCCATGAATAGCAGGCGTAGTACCTGTGTAAACAGAAGCATGTCCCGGTCCTGTGTAAGTAGGCACGTAATTGTAATGGTTATTTTTACAATTAAAACCTTGTTGCATCAACTTTTTAAAACCATTTGCGCCAAATTTATTTTCATACTTATACAAATAATCATAGCGCATTTGGTCAACAATAATTCCTACAATTAATTTAGGTTTTGCAGGTATGGTTGTTATTTGTTTATCTTGAGTTTTTTGAGAAAAAATGTAATTATTAAAACAAATAATACTTAATAGTATGGTTAATATTTTTTGCATATCAAAAACTAATTTCTACAAAAATAGTGATAAAAAAATGGTAGATATTACCAAGGATTTAAATAATCTGTAATAAAAAATTACGTAGGTTTGACAAAAAATTTATTATGAAAATCATCTGTATTGGACGAAATTATGCGGAACATGCAAAAGAACTAAATAACGCTGTTCCTACTGAACCTGTTTTTTTCTTGAAACCGGATACTGCCATATTAAAAAACGGCAGCACCTTTTATCTTCCTGATTTTTCTAACGATATACATCATGAGCTGGAAGTTGTAATAAAAATTTCAAAGGCTGGTAAATTTATTGAACCGGATTTTGCTCACAAGTATTTTGATGAAATTGGCTTAGGAATTGATTTTACGGCTCGTGATGTTCAGCAAAAATGTAAAGAAAAAGGGTTGCCTTGGGAAAAAGCAAAAGCTTTTGATGGTTCTGCACCGGTTGGTGATTTTATTCCCAAAAGTGAAATAAATGATTTAGGAAATATTGATTTTGAATTACTGGTAAACGGCAACATCCGCCAAAAAGGCAATACACGAGATATGCTATTTAATATAGCGCAGATTATTTCGTATGTATCTAAATTTGTAACCATAAAAACAGGTGATTTAATTTATACCGGAACACCTTCAGGAGTAGCAGCTGTAAAAGAAGGTGATGTATTGGAAGGTTTTTTAAACGGTAAAAAATTATTGGAAATTAAAGTTAATTGAAGATTGAAGATTACAGATTGAAGATTACAGATTGAAGATTACAGATTGAAGAATACAGATTGAAGATTACAGATTAGTAGATTACAGATTAGTAGATTACAGATTAGAAGATTGGTTATTGGTTATTGGTTATTGGTTATTGGTTATTTAAATTTATTGAAACTAATTGATATTAGTAGAGATTGTTTGTAATAAATTCAATTACATATTTACATATTTACATATTTACATATTTACACATTATCAAATTATCAAATTATCAAATTATCAAATTTTTCTTATTTCCACTTACGCCTAACGACTAATGCCTAAGGACTAATGCCTAAGGACTATTTTTCAAAAAGAAAGTAATCGGTTGCATGAGTGGGTCAAACACATAATACTGAATGGAAACAAAATCTTTATCGTCATTTATAAGGGCATACATTTTATCATAATCATACTTTAACGGCTTACCGTAAATATCAGTATTACCTTCGGGTAAAGGTTTATTGAATGCTTTAATTGTTTTTTTATTTCCTAATACATCGGTAACGGTTAAATCGAATTTTCTACAACATTTTATCACCGAATCTTTTTCCGATTTTGGAACTTTATTGTTTAAATAAAACTCAATATTTATCGATTCAAATAACTGTAAGTACCCTAAAATTTTTGTAGTATCAATATTATTAAACACCTTACCATCTATTGGAGATTTTAATATTGGGTTTTCTGTATCAATATCGGCAATTACAAATGAACTATCAGGGCTTTCGTGATTAATAAATTCTATCATTTTTAAATCGTTTACATTATATGCAAATAATTCTGTAGAACGCCAATCTTCTTCATCAGTAAAATAACGGGGAGTTAAAAATCCATAAAATCCCGGTATATGTGTTATAAATGGAACGGATGAATTTTCTAAAAGCATGTATGTACCGAATTTATCGGATGTGGCATTCCCTACATAATATACCTTAGATGGTTTATTTCCTCCGGTATATATTTCAACTTTTACTCCTTTGGTTGAAAGCAAAGCTACTGTATTTTCAAAAGCACTTTTTGCAACCGGTGCTTTTACCTCCACTTTATTCATGGTTTTAAGTAAAATCGAAATTGCATCTTTGCGAGCTTTATATTTATTATTTACCATCCATGAATTGTCTTCTTGTCTTTCGAGCATAACGGAATGCCCCTCTCTATCAGCTAAAAATATCTTGGTTATGGCATTCGTATCTTGTACTGCAAAATCTTTTAATTCTTTTTTTATAGTTCCAACACTTTGCGTATAAATTAAATAAGCGGCTATAATTGCTAATAAAATTACTGCAATAATGCTGTATTTATTTTTTTTCATAGGTATAAATTTAATCGTAACTAATTATTAAAAGGCGGTTGTATATTTTCTTTTTCTCCAGTAAAATCGTATTAATCCATATACAACTACCAATAATATAGGCAAAACAATATTTATAAATTGCCAGCGTGCACGTTCTTTTCTCAATTTATCTATATCGAGTAATCGTAGCTTTATTTCTTTTGAGCGAGCGCCAATTAATCCCGAATCATCGAGTAAATAATTCATGGCATTTAAGATAAAATTTTTATTTCCGTAAACTTCATTGGTATATTTATCATAACCTAAAGGCATAGCTCTTCCGGTTGAATATTGAATTTGATTTTTTATAATATCACCATCTGCCACTACAATCATCTTAGTTGCAACTCCCTTTTCTCTATAATTTATTTCTTTGCTGTCAACTAATTCAGGTGCTAATCTATTTTTAAAATTCGATTCAAATTCTCCTTCTAACAATACCGCCAATGGTTGAAATGATTTATTAAATTGTTCCATTTTGGGTTCTTCACGAAGCATATTAATACTTATTCTAACAGGTGTTGGTAAAACTTTAGTATATTTTGAACTATGTAAAATTGGTGTTTTAACAATGTTTTTTGCTCCAACTGTATCGATGGTACTAATAAACTCGGCTTTTATGGCATTTAAATTTCTAACTATCGGATGTTTTGAATAAGGCATAATTAAAGGAAAGTAATACCAAGGAAAAAACTTTTGTTGTGGTTGATTACCTATATACCCAATTACTATTGGTATTGGAACTGCTTGAATATCTTGAACAAGATTAGTATTGATTCTAACTCCATAATTAAATAGCATATCATCTAAATTTAAATCTTTTGTAAGAGCCATTTGGTTGGGCGATTTACTTAAACTATCCATATTGGCATCGGTACGATCAATCATCCACAAAACTTTACCTCCACGCATTATAAATTGATCTATTATAAACTTATCTTTTTCAGAAAATGCTGAATCTGGTTTTGCAATTACAATGGCATCTATATTTTGCAAGGCTTTTAATTGCTCATTTAATTTAATGCGAGAAACATTATAGTACTCCGATAATGATTTCATTATATCTGCAGTGTGAAGCGAATCAAGCTCTCCATGACCTTCAATAAAGGCTACATTACTTACTTTATCGCTTGCTAATTTTCTAATCGTATTTGCGAATTCATATTCTAATTGTTGAATAGAATTGTTTAACATTACTTCCGGAGGTACTCCTATTTGACTTTTTAAAATTTGAACAGCTGCTTCTTTTTCTTTATATGCTACAATTGCTCCGGGAAAAATGATTTTTTCCGATTTACTTTCGCCCTCACGGTATTCTAAATTGGTATATTGAATTCCTTGTTTGGTAAGTTGCGCGTATAAGGCATTACGTTCTTTAACATCTGGATTGGCAGATGGGTCGATAAATTCGTATTGTATATTTTCACCCGCAATGGCTCTAAATTCATCCAACATTTCTTTAGTTGCGTTTCTCAAGCGTTTAAATCCTGCCGGGAATTCGCCTTCTAAATAAACACGCACAAATACTACATCATCTAATTTTTTAAGCATTTCAACCGTTGCATCTGATAAAGTAAATCGTTTTTCAGTAGTTAAATCAAATCGTTTAAATGTATATGTCGAAATAATGTTGATTAAAATGATGATTGCTAAACCTAAAAATAAGTTTAGTAAATCATTACGCTTATTACTTCCCTTTTTTACCATTTTCTACTCTCCAACACGGTTTTAGTTAATAAGAGAAACAATGCTGCTAAACTGAAAAAATAAACCACATCGCGTGTATCGATTACACCTCGGCTCATGGATAAATAATGTTCTTGTATTCCAAGTTGTAAAATAAGCGCATCAATTTTACCAAATAATGCGAGGTTACTTATAGAATCGAAACCTATGTAAAAAAAGAATGATAAAAAAACTGCTACAATAAATGAAATGATTTGATTTTCGGTTATGGATGATGAAAAAATTCCAATTGCAACAAAACCTGATGCTAAAAAAAACAAACCTATATAGGAACCCCACATACCTCCTGTATCAATATTTCCAATTGGATTTCCTAATAGGTGAACAGAAATATAATAAACCAAGGTGGGTATTAATGATAATAAAACTAAGGTAACACCGGCAAGATATTTGGCCATAATTATTTGAAAATCGCTTAATGGTCGGGTAAGTAAAAGTTCAATAGTTCCTGTTTTTTTTTCATCAGCAAAAGAACGCATGGTAATGGCAGGAACTAAAAACATAAATACCCATGGAGCAATAACAAATAAGGTATCAATATTAGCATAACCGGCATCGAGTATATTCATTTCTCCCGGAAAAACCCACATAAACAAACTTACAATTGCAAGAAATACTACTATTACAATATAGCCGATTAATGAATTTAAAAAACTGCTGATTTCTTTTCTAAATAAGGCTAACATCTTTTATAAAAAGTTCAATTAAGGTGGGAAGTTGCGAATTTACCTAATTTATTTTATAATTTATACTACTTTAAATCCTATAATTAAAACATCATCCACTTGTTCAAGATTCCCTTTCCAGCTTTCGAATTTTTGACTTAAGAGTTTTTGTTGGGTTTCAAATTCATGCTTATGAATATGTAATAGGAAATCCCTTAATTGTGCTGCTTTAAATTTCTTTCCTTTTGGACCACCAAATTGATCGGCATATCCATCAGAAAATATATAAAACACATCATCTTGTTGTATTGCTATTTCGTGTTGATTAAATGGTGTATAATTATCTTGCGACCACGTTCCAATGGCTTTTTTATCAGCATTAAAAATTAGAAGCTCATTATTTCTTATCATATAAAGATTATTGTATGCTCCTGCAAATGAGAGTATTTTTTTGTCTTTATCAATAGCACATAATGCTATATCCATTCCATCTTTTATTCCTGAATTATCGTTTTTTTGATGAAGATGTATCGTTAAATTCTTGTTGAGTTCGTCTAAAATTTCTGATGGTTGTATTTTTCCGGAAACCTTAACTGCCTCTGTCAATAAATTATTTCCAACAATACTCATAAAAGCTCCGGGAACGCCATGTCCTGTACAATCAACGGCTGCTATGTAAAATAAATCATTGTTTAAAAAACTTGGTTGAAACCAATAAAAATCGCCACTTACAATATCTTTAGGTTTAAATAAAACAAAAGATTGTGGCAGATATGTTTTTATTAAACTTTCAACCGGAAAAATGGCATGTTGAATACGTTGTGCATACCTAATACTATCGGTAATTTCTTTATTTTTTTCGGCAATCTCGTTACTTTTTTGTTCTATTAATATTTTTTGCTGGTTAATTTCCTCATTTTGTTTTTGTAATTTTTTATTAGCTTTTTGTTTTTGAGAATATTGAATTAAAACCAATATTACAATTATGATAATAAATCCTAAACCCGCCAAAAGAGAATTACGTAATATGCGCTGGCGATTTATTTCGGCCTTTTGCCTTTCATTATCTTTTTGCTGAATTAATTTTTCTTGTTTTAATAATTTAATTTCCGATTCTTTTCTTCCTGATTCATATTGCGCTTCGAGTTCAGCAGTTTGTTTTAAAATTTGTTCGTTCATGATGGAGTCGTTAAGAATTACAAATTCTCTAAGGCACTCGTAAGCTTTTGTTATATTCCCCAATGCGCTGTAGCACTCTGCCATTACTTTGTAATTATCTCTTAAGTTTACGTTTGCTTCTAATGAATCGGATATGCGTGCACTTTTTTCTAAAAAATTTAATGCTGTTTTAAATTCTTTTTTTTCGTGATAAATTGAACCGATGTTATATAAAGTATTGGCGGCTCCATCCCAGTCGCCTGATTTTTGATAGCGCTCAAATGCTTGTAAAAAATAATAAACTGCTTGATTATAATCGTGAATAGCTTGGTAAATTCTACCCATATTATTTAAACTAACAGCTATTCCATGTTGGTCGTTATTTAATTTTCTTAATTCTAATGCTTTTTTATTTAATTCCAGCGCTTTATCGAATTTCTTTTGTTCAAAAGCAATGAGCGATAAGTTATTATAGGAAGCTGCTATCCCAACATTATCTCCTGTTTGAAGCGATAATTCGAGTACTCTGGAATAATATTCTTCTGCTTTTTTATAATTTTTTTGATAATAATAGATTCCTCCTATATTATTTAACAATGAAATTAATTCTGTTTTATCTTCACTTTTCTCCTTTATTTTAAGAGCCTCAATGTAATAACGAATTGCCTTTTCATATTTACCCATTTTACGGTGTACTACTCCCAAATTATTCATCATATCGGCTGTACGATTTAAATCATTAATGTTTGAAAAATTTAGGAGTGCTAATTGAAAATTATCAATAGCTTTATTAAAATCACCTTTAAACAAAAAAGCTCCTCCCAAGGCATTATAGGCTTCGGCTATGTATGATGGATTGTTAAATTGTTTAGCTATCATTAATGCTTCTTCTGCAAGTATTTTAACTGAGTCGGCATCAATACCTCTATATAGTTTAGATATTTGGCATATAATTTCTACTCGTTTTAAATTCTTTTCATTAGGTAGAATTTTAAATAAACTATCTAACTCGCTCTGAGCATAAGTCATTTTAGTTCCTAAAAAAAGGAGGAAAACAATAGCCTTGTATGTAATTATTAGCTTACGCATAAATTAGCTTGCAAGGTAATAAAATTAAGTATTTGTTTGAAGATTACAGATTAGAAGATTGCAGATTGGTTAAAAAGTTGGAACGTGTTAAAGTTATAGATTGACAAATAGTTAATGATTAATGGTTAATGGTTATTGGTTATTTGTTATTTGTTATTTGTTAGTGGTTAGTGGTTATTGGTTACTGGTTATTGAGATTGCTTGAAACTAATTGAGATTGATTTCAGGTATAAAAAGTTAGAAGGTTTTAAAGTGTTAAAGTTGGAGATTTATTGATTCATTGACACATCCACAAATTTTCACAATTTCAAATCACCAATTCATTAAATTTCTAATTCACAAATTACCCCTTTGCCTTACTCCTTATGACTTACAACTTACGACTTACGCCTATATAAATTGTTTCAACTTTCTGAGAGGTTTTAAATAAAGGGTAAAAAAATAGGGTTTTATACCATTTATTTCCCATGCCTTGCGGTCTTCGATATTGGCATTTATTCGATTTTTTACCGTTATATTACTTTGCCCTCCACTACGCATTTTTACAATAACGCGCGGTAAATAATCTATACTTATTTGATGTTTATGAATAAAACGCAGCATTAATTCATAATCGGCAGCTGAACGAAGGCTTTCATTGAACATTCCGTATTTTTCATACACTTCTTTCCTAACAAAAAAGGTGGGGTGTGGCGGCATCCAACCAAATAAAAAATCACCGGGTTTATATTTCCCGGATTTCCAATGGCGTTTTACCTTTCGAGTGTCAATTGCATCAACATATTGCAAATCGGCATATATTGCATCAGCATGTGTTTTTTCAAATAATTTTACAACATCGCTTAGCACAAATTCATCTGCATAAAAATCATCGCTGTTTAAAATGCCAATTATATCGCCTGTAGCCAATTTTAAGCCTTTATTCATGGCATGGTAAATGCCATTATCTTTTTCTGAAACTATTACAGAAATTTTATCTCGATATTTATTAATTATATTTAATGTATTATCAGTTGAAGCTCCATCAATGATAATGTATTCAATATTGGAATATTGTTGTTGTAACACCGATTGTATTGTATATTCAATGGTATTGGCGCTATTAAATGAAACTGTAATGATGGAGATTTTAAGCATGTTAAGCTTCAATTATTCTTTCTCTAATTTTAATTGCAGGGTTTCCTCTATAAATTGAAAAAGCTTCCATTATTTTTGGGGCAACAGATGCCACAGCTAGCATTGAATGATTTTTGCAAATAGTACCTCCTGTAACAATAGCTTTAGCCCCAATCCATACTCCATCTTCTAAAATAATAGGCGCAATTATTAAGTCGAAACTATGTTTCTTATAATTATGATTACCACTTAAAAGCATTGCGCCTTGCGATATACAAACATTATTCCCTATTTCAATATTATCTAAATTATCTATCCACACATTTTCACCAATCCAAACATAATTTCCAATAATTAAACGCCAAGGATATTTTATATTTACAGAGGGTTTAATAACTACTCCTTTACCAATTTTAGAACCGAATAAACGCAGTAAATAAACCCTTAAAAATGAAAAAGGATGTGAACTTTTTATAAAACATACATTTACGCAATACCAAATAATTCTTAATAAAATACCTCTACCGGGATTATACCATTGATTATTGAATTGGCTTAATTGTATTTTATTTTTCATTATTATAGATTAAAAAGAATCGAATATTTATCAGATAATTTTTGTTCACTAAACCATTTTTTTGTAAAATCAATACATTTTATACAATATTCATTATATTCATATTTAGTCATTTTTAATGCTGCTGTAATAGCTCTAATCCATTCATCTTTATTATTTAAATCTAAATCCCATCCCATTTTTAGTTGCTGTAAATTTCTCCAAGGTGTGTTATTGCTGATAATTACAGGCACTCCAAATGTAAGAGATTCAAAAATGACATGACCAAAATTTTCATGTAAAGTTGGTAAAATAAAAAAATCATATTTTTTAATTGTATTCTCAATTTCGTTCCATATAAGTTCACCTTTATAATAAACCGTATTTTTATTATATTGATTAATAGTATCTATTAAATTTTTGCATTTATTAAAATAATATTTATCTTCAATAGGTCCCCAAATATCTAGCTCTATATTCTGATTACTTTTTAAATCATTAATTAATTCTAATAAGAAATATAAATTTTTCTTTTTAGAAATTCTTGATATAAATACAAGTTTGAGTTTATTTTCACTTTTTTCTTTCAATTGAAAGATCTCTTTATTCACCTTTATTGGCACATTGGGAATAACATAAACTTCTTTATAGTTATTTATATTTATTTGAACTTCATTCTTTTCAGTATCATCGGTTACATGCCATATAACATTTTTATAAAGCCCCAGAAAATTTGTTAGTTTTAAAAAAAATCTTTTTTTAAATGATTTAATTTTCAAAGCCCCTTCGCCTAACATACCGCGAGGTGCAATGATAGTTTTTGTTTTATTTTTTGAAGCAAATAAAGGTTTAATACTAAAATTAATTGAGAATATTCCGTTGATGTATACAATATCGGGTTGTATTAAATTTAATTGTTCTTTATAAGTATATATTGATTGTTTTTTTTTGTTTAGATATAATAAATTAACTCCGTTATTGCTTGTCCATTTATTTAGTTCTATACCTTCAAATGGAACATTGTCCCCTAAATCTCTGTCACCTGTAATTAAATAAAATTCTGCTTTATCTTTTAATAATTCAATAAGATTAGCAATAGATTTTACAGGCCCTCCTGCTTTATATGCCGGTAAATACCAATCGATAAATATGACGATTTTAGTTTTTTTCAATTTCGGGTTTATAAAATATTTGTTTAAATAAATAAATAAAAACAGCAAGTAACATTGATGACTTAACCAAATAATTCATTATCATATAAAAATCATTACCTGTACGCAATACATAAAAAAATAAGATTGGAATAAAAAATATTAATGTTGGATAATTTTTACAAAGTTCATTTATTTTGTATAAAACATAATTTAAAAATAATCCAATAAAAAATAAATAAATCCAACAACCTATTTGTCCGAAATTAATATAACCGTCAGCTATAAGCCCTATGTTCATGGTAGTATTACCATGCAATAATCTGCCGGTATATTTAATAAACTTATCTTTTGCATCTTTTCCACTTGCAGTAATTTTATTTGGTGCAATAATTCGAGGTAATATAATTCCCTGTAATTCTCTCCAAAAAATTTCACCATTTGAAAAGTCTTGATATTTGGGCACATGCTCTAAAACATTACTTAAAATCCAACCTTGATTAATTCTTGAATAAAAAGACTTTAAATTATCTTCCTCAAAAATGGTAGATGCGTTTTCTAATTTAGCACTGGTTAAATTAATAAAAACTTGTTCCTCGTTTAACTCTTCGTTATTGTCGTCATCCCATATTTCTTTTCTGTAATCAGCTTTGATTGATTGAATTAAAAGTGCTGTAAAAGCACCAAATACTAAAAATGCTATTTTAATAGCAGTACTTATTTTTTTATTTAAAATAAAATAGGATGCAATAAATAATCCCCAAATAAATAAATCAATAAACACTCCACCCGAAATAATATTTAATACTAAATAAGATAATACCAAAAATATATATACAATTCGATAAGGATTGTTTGAAAAATAAATAAAAAATATACCTACATATTTTAGATTAGTTAAAAATATGGCTAGAAAAGCAAATGTAGATGGGAAAAAGGGAATAAAAATATGTGAAATAAAGCCAATGCCTAATAATAGTATTCCGATTTTAAAATTATCTTTCAAATTATTTATTTTATTGAAAAGTTCAGTAGTTTTTATGTTTGTTTTAAAAATTGGAAAATACAAACCAACAGAAATAGCAATGATAGAATTTATTAAAAATGAAAAATAAAATTCTTTATCTACTTTCATTTCATAACCAAAGTCACCAACATCATTATTAAATTTATTATAAACAACAGATGGTGCTACAAAATATTGTAATATTAATAATACCAGTAAAATTTCTTTAATGGGTATTTCTTTGCCGGAATTATAAATTAACCTTAAAAGGATGTAGCCAAAAATTACAAAACCAATAATTTCGTTATTGTTTAAATGGATTGAAAAAAACAATAAATAGATTGTTAATGAAACTAACGGTAATAGATATTTAAATGAAATTATACCATTCATTTAATTGATAAATATTTAATAAGTGCACGTACAATTTTTTTTGAAGCCTTTCCATCACCATAAGGATTTTTAAATATAAAGTTATCTTTTGATAATATTTCCTTTGCTTTTTTAATTATTTTAAATTTATCGGTGCCAACTAAAATTGCAATACCAGAATTTACCCCTTCAGGTCTTTCAGTTTTATTTCTTAAAATTAAAACCGGAACATTAAAAGATGGTGCTTCTTCTTGGATTCCACCGGAATCTGTTAAAACTAATTTTGATTTACTAAGCACATATAATAAATCCAAATAATCTAAAGGTTCTGTTTTAATTATATTTTTATGGTCATCAATCTTTGAATTTTTGACTACATTTAAAACATTTGGATTGGGATGTAGGGGCCATATAAAGAAATAATCATTATACATTTCAGCTAAATCACATACAGCTTCTATAATATTTTTTAAATTTTCGCCATGATTTTCTCTTCTATGACAAGTAATTAAAATTAATTTTTTTTGAGATTTTTTTTCAATAATTCCTGAGAGGGTCTTATTGTTAAGTTTATAATTTTTAAAATTTTTTTTAAATAATTCAACTGAATCTACAATTGTGTTACCGGTTACAATCACATTTTTTTTAATTCCTTCGTTATATAGATTATTTTTTGAAACTAAAGTAGGTGCAAAATGTATTTTAGCAGATATAGCCGCTACTTTTCTATTAAATTCTTCCGGAAATGGATTTTGCAAATCAAATGTTCTTAGGCCTGCTTCTATGTGAAAAAAGGGAATGTTTTTATAAAATGCAACTATAGAACTAACCATAACAGTTGTTGTATCACCTTGAGCTATAATGCCATTTAAACTTTCTCCTTTTTTATATAAACTTTCAATAAAGTTATCAAATTGTTGAATCCCTCTGTAAGTTAATTCACTAAGGCTTTGCCCGGGTTTCATAAAATTTAATTGATAATCAGCTTTAATATTAAATATTTTCCAATATGGATTTAATAGTTCTTTATGTTGGGCAGTGTTTAATATTATTATGGAAGGCCTTTTAAATTTTTTTTTTAATTCGATAATAACCGGAGCTAATTTTATTAATTCCGGACGGGTGCCTATAACTATCAATATTTTTTTTTTCAAGCTATTATTTTTTTTAATTTATTCTCTAATTCTTTATTAAAATTTTGTACATCAAAATTAATACTAAAATTGTGTTTAATTTTATTTCTTTTCAACTCACTTAATTTAGTGAGCTTTTTTATATCAAATTCATTTAAATTAAAAAAATCAACTAAATTACCCATTTCATCTGTAATTAACCCTTGCAACCCTTTTAATTTATGAGCTATAACAGGCACTCCATGAGCCCAATATTCGTATAATTTATTAGGAGCACAATTTTCAAAATTCAAATCTACAGGTTTATATAAAATAAGACCATAATCAATATAATTATATACTGAACTTAATTCATCATGTGGTATTTCATTAAAAAAATAAATGTTTTTAAAATTCTCTTTAGAAACAAATTGTCTTACCTGAGCAGATTGTTTACCGATAAAAATTAATTTATAATTATCAGGTAATCTTTGAGAGTTAAAATGATTAATAAATTCTTTTAAAAAGTGATTAAAGCCAATATTTCCAATATGTGCTATAATTATATCATTTTCATTAAAAGTTTTTAAATATGAATGTTTGTTTGTGATATTATTTTCGATTTTACAAGTGTTTGGAAACAATAAAGTTTTATTTGTAGCTATATGAGTATTTTCTACAAAATAATTTAGTCTATTAATTTCTGGAATTATTACTAAATCAATAAACTTAATATTTTTTGTAATTTTTGATAAAATATCATTATTCCCTTTTTTTTGAATCAGTTCATATTGATGATAAATCAGCTTTACATTCGATTTCCCCAACAATTTAAATATTGTAAAAGCTATAAATAAAACCTGAAAATCTGATGTATATATAATGGATTTTTTTTTTAATCTCGCTACCATAATATAATAAAATGCCCATACATATCTCTTAATTTTAAGTTTTAAAGACATATTATTGAAATCATCAATGCTTTTAAATTGATGAAAATATCTTGTATTTACAATACTACTGTAAGATGGGAATCCTTTTAAATGAGATTCAACCAGATAAAAATTATCGTTGTTTATGTTTGAATTAATAAAGCATTCTAATATATACTTAAAAACCGGGAAAAAAGATAATGAAGAAATTGAAATGAAATAAAAATACATTATTGTAAATTTTTATTTGGCATTGCAAAAATTACTAATTGTCCACCACTAAGATTGGTTGAAATTTGAGAAGATTTATCCCAAGAAATTATATCATGTATATTTAATGGTGTTGATGTAATAAAATAAGGATTATCTTTAAATATAAATTTATAATAATCTGCACTTATTAAATTAGGATGTACTTCTCCCCAGCTTAAAGTAAAAGCTTTAGGATTTTTTTCTCGAAACTCTTTTGAACCATTTGGACATTCGGCAACAAAAATACCTTCCTTTTTTAACTTTTCTTTAGCCAGTTGAATCATAAATGGAATATCGGGCAAATGTTCTATAACATGCGAACTGAAAAATATATCATTATCAGAAGGTAATTCTTCTACACTTGTTTTAATTTCAATATCTAAAAGCTTTTTGCCTAATTTTGCTCTTGGTACTGATATTTCATAACTATTAACATCAAATCCGGCATTTTTAAATTGGTATGAATGATATCCCCAATTAGCTCCAAAATCAATAATTTTAATTTTATGTTTAAACATTGAGTTAAATATATTTATATACTCGCTTATTGATTTTGATGTTCCTTGAAAATTGTTCCGCTTTAATACTTCTAATTCATCAGGCAAAGGTATATCGGTGGTAATCCCTTCACCTTTTTGTTTATATTCTTCCTGATAATAATTTTTATTAAAGTCAACATTATCCACGGGATGACGAAAATATAAATGGCAGTTTTGGCATTCGAATAATCTAGAAATAAGATATTTTCTGTCAATTACAATACAATTTTTAGATTTACATGAAGGACAAATTGCTTTATTAAAATAATGAGCAAGCGTTCTTGATATGAATTTTAATTTTTCTTTCATAAAATTTTATTATAGATTTTTATTGCTCTGCTACCATAATCTTCCCAAGTAAATCCCTTTTTTACTCTTAAAATTGAACTATCTCCAAATTGTTTAATCACTGATTTGTTTTCATAAAAATATTTAATTTTTTCTTTTAATATGAAATTATTCATTATTGGTATAATAAAGCCTTCTTTCCCATTTTCTATAAAATCAGCAGCACCACTGTTTTCAGTAGCAATTATAGGCTTACCACATGCCATGGCTTGTAAAATTACCATTGACAATCCTTCTTCAACCGAATTTTGTACAAATACGTCTATTTGTTGATAAAATTGTATCAACTCTTTTTGTGGTACTTTTTCAAAATATTTTATAAAATTTTTAGTTAATGTCTTTTGATTAAAGGATGATTTATCAATACTTCCAATTAAATATAATTTAATATTGTATCCATCAATATTCAATTCTTCCAGCGATTCGATTAAGCCATTAATATTTTTTCGGGCACTAAGATAACCGGCATACCCTACTATTAATTCATTTTTATCAATGCTAGATGTATTTTCTTCAATAGGATAAAAATCTTTTAAATCAACTCCATAATTATTAAGTAATAATTTTTCTTTTTTAAAACCTTTTTCAATAAATGAATTTTGAGCAAAAATACTGGGTATAGAAATGTAGTCTGCCAAATCATATTCTTTTAATTCTATTTCTATTACATGTTTTGAAACAATATTTTTTTTATACACTAATTTTAAAAGTTCATCTTGCTTTTGTATGTGTGATGAGCCTCTTTCTATAATTATCTTTGCCTTAGGATTTTTTTTTCTGATTCGTTTAATGCTCCATAAAGCCACTCCTGACCATAAAACATAAATATCGCTATCCATTGGTAATTTGTATGAAGCTAAATATCCAAACCATCGATTTATAAGAGCAAAGGGAGGATAGGTTTTAAAAAGCTTTAAAAATATACGCTGAATAATTTCTTTTGAAACTACAGATTTTACATATTCCTTTTTAATACCGTATTTCTTTACTTCAGAATAAGGATAGCTGGTAACCAAACAATGTAAAACATTTTGTTTTTGTAATTCATAAGCCAAATTAAATGCATGAAATCTGCCCGGTACTAATATGGATATTTTCATTTCTAAGAAGTAATTGATTTTAAAACTGTTTCAGCTCTATGTAAATAGCTATATGATTTTTGTTTAGTTTTTTCATAACCATTCATTAATATTTTTTGTCTAACATTTTCATTTTTTAAATAAAAATGACATTTATCTATACATTCTTCAATTGTTTTAAAATATTCTGCTTCTATTCCACTTTTAAAAAACTCATCAGCTTCTTCGCTATATTCATGCAACATGAATCCTGCACATGCAGGTATTTCGAAAGTTCGCATATTATGCGAATTTTTATTTTGTAACCTTAAAATATTAATATTAATTTTTGATTGATGAATAGTTTCAAAATAATTTATATCAATTAGCTTTATAGGATTATTAATTGAATTTATATTATTCCAACCATCTCCAAATAAGTTTAAGTTTTTATATATAAAATTATCTTTTAATAATCTACTAATAACTTTTTTTCTTTCATTATCAGCATTGGCAATAAAAGATATATGATAATTATAATGTATTTTATTTGAATTAAATGTTGGTATTAAACTTTGATCAACAGCAAATGGTAGGTATATTACCTTTAACTTTGGATAGATTGTAGAAATTTGATTTTTGATTGCTTTACTCCATATAAAATAAAAATCATAATTCTTAATAGTTTCTCTTATAATATAATTTGAAGAAATTAAACTTTGAGTATTAAATGGGTTGTCAGGATTTATATTAGAAATAATTATTCCTTTACTTTTAATATAATCTATAGTTTCGGCTAATAAAAAACTTCCTTTTATAACTATAATATGTGAAAAAGATTTTTTTTCAATATATGAAATTAATATGTCTTGCTGTTTTTTAACTAATGATTTAAGCAAAAAATTGTTATACTTGGCTACACGTAGAAATTGATTATTAATATTAAAAGAAAAAACTTCGTTTTTAATATTTAGTTTATCAAAAGACTTTTTATAAGAGCTTAGTAATCCTGTATATATTGGAGTACTGTAATCTACTATAAATAATATTTTTATTTTATCAGAATAAAACATTTTAGTTCGCTAAAAATTTTTCCATTAATTCACTTTGTTTATTAATACTTAAATTTAAAAGCGCATAACTGCTTGCACGTTCACTCATCTTATTTTTTTGGTCACTATTTAATTCTAACACAGAACATAAAATTTTAGATAATTCCATTGCATTTCCTTGTTCAAATTTCCAACCATAATTATTAAGTAATTCTGGTAATGCACCTGTATTACTAACAATTGTTAATGCTCCACAAGCCATTGATTCGGGTACTACTCTACCATATTGTTCCACAAAATAGCTGGTTTCTAATGATGGTACCACAATAATATCTGCCGCACGCATATAATTGGCAACTTCTAAATGATTAGCATGTACCCATAAAATTCGTTCTCCCAAATTATACTTTTTAATTAAATCAAATAGCAATTTTTTGTATTCGTCTCCACCTTCTTCGAAATAATCAAGCATAAATTTCCATGGCTTTTCTTTAATAAGAGCCAAGGCTTCTATTAAAACATGAATTCCTTTTTGAAATTTCATTCTTCCGAAATATGCAATTACCGGTTCTTTGGTAAGGCCTAATTCTTCTCTTTTTTCTGTTCTTTTTACGTCATCTTTATAAAAAATTTTAGTATCAAAACCTAAAGGAATTTTTGATATTTTATGGGCATAACCTAATTCAACAAACACCTTTAAACCTGCATTACTTATTACAAATAAATGATGAATCAATGGTCGTGTAAAAAAATTTACACATTGGAGTAACATGCTATAAAGCAGACCTTTAAAACCTTGTCTTTTATAGGAATTTTTTAATGTTCGCGATACATTATCGTTTGTAATACAAAGTAATTTTACGTGTTTAAATTTTGCCCAAAGTCCTATTTGTAATGCAAGAAAAGAAATTGGGTCATTTTCTAATATTATAATATTCGGTTTAATTTTATTTAAGTGTTTCAAAATTCCTTTATAGGTGTGTATGCGAGGATTGCGTGTTGTTTGATGTAAGGCAATTAACGGGGGGTCATCTTCAGATTTTGGTTCATGATGCATAAGAGTTCCATCGGCTGCATATAATGTAATGGGATGAATAATTGTAATATCTAATCCTTTTTTAAAGAATTCTACATAAACTGCTCTACCTACCCTTCTAAACGAAGTATGTGATACTACTACTATTTTTTTAGCCATTTGAATTTAAAAAAGCTTTACAAAAACGTAAGGTTTCTTCGATCTCAAAATTAACATTTCCTTTGGGTTTATATCCGATCGAAGAAATTTTATTGCAGTTATAAATTAGCTTTTTAGGCATTTCATTGGGTTGAGGTTCTTTTCTAAATAAAGGCACATTGTATCCTAAAACTTTTTCTGCACACACAGCAATTTGCTTGGCAAATTCGAACACAGTAACAGATTTACCACTTCCTAAATTGAATAAACCGTCTAACGTTTCATTTTTATTAAGTTTATCCAACAAGAATATTGCATCTATAATATCATCGAAAGGTATAAAATCGCGATATTGCAGGCCGGAGCTTGATAATTCCATTTTCTTGTTTAAAACAGCCTGACGACAGAGATCATTTACCAACAAAGACCAACGATTTATATCTTTATGTATTGGATAACCAAATCCATTAGATAAACGAATAACAACTGCATTAAAATCATATTCTTTTCTAAATGAAAGCACAAAATCCTCTGCAGCTCTTTTTGAAATTGCATATGGATGAACAGGCTGAGGCAAAGTTTTTTCAGTAATTTCACCTTCTAATGGAGAACCATAAACATGAGCAGTTGAAACAAAAATAAAATTACTTACCTTGTGTCTTTTTGCTTCTGAAAGTAAATAGTATGTTCCTCTAATTCCTGAATCAATTGCCATTTCTACATTTTGTTTGCACACTATCTCGTTAGGAAATGCTAAGTGAATGATGGTTTTTATTCCACTGCAAAGTGTATTAAAATCGGTATATTCCGATAACCTTAATTTTCTATATGAAACATTTTTATATTCAGAAAAATAATTGGTAGTTATATGTTGATGGTGAGTATAAATAATTTTTCTATCAGGATATTTTTGAGCAAAAGCTTTAACAATTCTTGCACCTAAATATCCTAATCCACCTGTAATTAATATGCTCATTACCAGTTTGTATAATTAAATGTTTCTAAGGAAACGTTTTCGGCCTCGCTCGGATTATGAGGAATACTTGCTATGTTTAACAAAAGATTTATATTTTTTCCAAATCCTTTAAATGCCATCCATAAACCGGGTTCAACTGTTAATCGAAAATAATTTTCAGGTGACAATATCTGTTCGTAAAAGCAATTTCGGGTTTTACTATTTATTCGATCATCATATATTACAAATTTTATTTTACCAACAGGAACAATAATATTTAATGTCATTTGATGATGCTTTTTCCAACCTTTTATTTGTTGATAATTAACTGTAGAAAAATATGCCTCACCAAAAGATTTAAACGATTTTTCATCAACTTTGAGAGCGTGCATAACATCTCCTTTTTCGCCCTTAATAATTTTTAAAGGAGTTAATGTTACACCATCGATATTTGAAATTATATTGTCCACTCTAAGTTTTTATTTGTTGCACTTTTTAAGTATTCATTCAATTGATTTTCTAAGTACTCAATATTAACCTGATGATTATTGTAATAATCGAAATACCATTGTGAAGTATATTTTGTTGTATCTTCAAAATTCCAAACCGGTTTCCAGTTAAGCATGTGCAAAGCTTTATCGCAATTTAATTTTAAAAGACCTGCTTCGTGAAATTGTATTGATGGTTGTATTTCTATAGTATTAAAATCATTACTAAAATTCCAATGTTTTGAAAGTTCATTTAATAATTCCAAAACCGTATGATTTTGGTCGGCATTAGGACCAAAATTAAATGATTCTCCACTTAAATTTTTGTTTTCAGTCAGTTTCATTCCAGCTACCAAATATCCGCTTAAAGGTTCCAGAACATGTTGCCAGGGACGAGTAGCTTGGGGACTTCTGATAATAACTGATTGTTTTTTACTCCAAGAACGCATAGCATCGGGCACAATTCGATTTAGTGCCCAATCGCCTCCACCTATTACATTACCTGCTCTTACTGAAACTAATTGCACATTGGATGATTCATTTTTAAAAAATGACTCATAATAACTATGAATAATTAATTCAGCTGCACCCTTTGATGCGCTGTATGGGTCTTTTCCTCCTAAACGGTCGTTTTCACGATAACCCCATGTCCATTCAACATTTTCATAACACTTATCGCTTGTTATTATAATTGCTTTACATGGTTTATTTATTTTCCGTAAACATTCTAAAACGTTGGCAGTACCTATTATATTGGAAGTAAAAGTATCAATCGGATTTTGATAAGATTCACTAACAATAGGCTGAGCAGCTAAATGAAAAATATAATCAGGTTCGATTGATGTTATAACATTCATTAATTTTTCATTATCTCTGATATCGAGTTCAAAATAGTGAAGATGACTTTTTAAATTACAAACTTCAAAAATAGAGGGATTGGTAGGAATATCTTTTGATATGCCATAAACTTTAGCTCCTAATTTGAGTAACCAAACAGATAGCCATGCGCCTTTAAAACCCGTATTGCCGGTAATAATTACCTTTTTATTTTGGTAGATATTTTTAAACATAATTTAATCCCAAATTTTCCATTTTGCATTATTCGAATTCCAAAGCTCATTAAGTTGATTTTTATCTCTTAATGTATCCATGCATTTCCAAAAGCCATCATGACGATAAGTGTATAATTCGCCATCTTTAGCTAAATTTTCTAATGGTTCTCTTTCAAAAATTGTATCATCATCGGTTATATAATCTATAACTTTAGGTTCACACACAAAAAAACCTCCATTTATCCAGCTACCATCACCTTTTGGTTTTTCCATAAACGATAATACTTTTTGAGATGCATCAATTTGTAATGCACCAAAACGACCCTCAGGCTGAACAGAAGTCATGGTTATAGCTTTGCCATGATTTTTGTGAAATTTAAGCAATTCGAGTAAATTAACATTAGATACACCATCGCCATAAGTAAGCATAAACGTTTGGTTATTTATAAAATCTTTAGCTCGCTTAATTCTACCACCTGTCATAGTGTTTAATCCGGTATCCAATAAAGTTACTTTCCATGGCTCGGATGTATTGTTGTGAACTTGCATTTGGTTATTAGATAAATCAATAGTAACATCACTTTGATGTAAAAAATAATTAGCAAAATATTCTTTTATATAATAACCTTTGTAACCAAGCAAAATAACAAACTCATTAAATCCATAATAGGAATAATGTTTCATGATATGCCATAAGATTGGCTTGCCTCCAATTTCAGCCATAGGTTTAGGACGTATATCGGTTTCTTCGCTAAGTCGCGAGCCAAAACCTCCTGCCAAAATGAGTACTTTCATATTTGATTTGAATATTTATTTTTTAAAGATTGTAAATTTTTTTCTAATAAATCAGGACAATTATTCCAGTTGTTGGGTGTAGGCCCCTCATAAATTTGAGAATTTATACTATTAGGGCGAATATATGCATGAAAATGATCGGGATGAATTAATACAATTGCTTTAGAAAAAAATGATGCCCAAAAACTAAACGTGCTTCCTGCTGAGCAAACTATTACTTCTGCCTTACTCATTTGAAGTAAATCCAATATATCTTTTGAGTTTTCAGATTTTTCAACATTAGGGAGCATTAATATTTCTTTTAATTCATCGTTATTGCCATCAGAAAATACTGTAACCGGTAAGTTTTGATGAGTTTTTTTTCTTATTTCTTGTATGCAATTTATAAAATATTCCATTGGAGTTCTAACTCCTCCTACTTTTTTAAAATCTTCGCCCGGTTTTAATTTTCTAAAATCACCCATTCTGATATGCACTGCAATAATCGGATTTTTAAGTTTTTTATATTCATTTAATATATCCTTTTTTAGCATATTAAAAAATCCTTCCGTTACTAACTCATAATTTTCTCTTATGCCTTTAAAAAAATCGCTCCAGTGCGGAATTTTATCAAATTCTACTATTTTACTATTCTTACAATTTTCCAGTTGATTTTCATTACATATAGATTTTCGAAATAAAATTAATCTAATCCAATATTCAATTAAATACCAAAGGTTTAATTTATTATTAAAGTATCCGGCATATATTCTATTATTTTTTCTCCAAAACATTAAGTTATTTTTTGAGATATGCACCCAACCCCAAACAATTATTTTTTTTTGATTTTTTTTTGCAAAGATGTATGCATTAGCCCATACAAATAGCTTATTCCCCAGTCCGGTTCGTGGTATATTGGCTATAACAAAATTCATTTTTTTAAATAACTTTCAAATTTTAAGTCTTTATTTTTAAAAATTAAATTACAACTAATTTGGTTCATTAAAGTAAAATTTCTATTTTCTAAAAAGTCATTTATTTGTTTTTTTTGCTCTTCATTATTAAATTCAATGCAAACAAAAAGTGTTTTAGTAATTGTATTTTCGGCTCCGAGCAATACTTTATAATCAAGCCCTTCAACATCAATATTTAATAAAAAAATAAAATTAAATTTAATATCAATGTGTTTAATGATATCATCTAATTTTAAAATCGGAATGTATTCTTTATACCAATAATTTTTTTCAGATTGAATTTTATTGTTTTTAAATGTACTATAATCAAAAGAACTTAAAACAGGAATTTTTGAATGATAAAAGGGAAAAATTCCAGGCTCATTACTACATCCAACTTGTAAAGGAATGTCTTTTTTTCTAAAAATTTTATGTAGTTGTATTAATTCTTTGTTGGGTTCAATAACAATTCCGTTCAATCCAATTCTATAAAACAAATAGGTATTAGAAATAGAAGTTGGGTGATTGGCTCCTACATCAATATATATTGCGTTTTTTAAGTTATAGTATTTTAACAAATTGAATATATATTCATCTTCCTTATGTTGTGCATAAGTTTTTTTAATAGGAGAAATTGCATGTATTAATGCCGTTAAAAATCTTTTAAACTTACCTAAATAAGGAAATTTTTGAGCAATTAATTTTAAAATTTTATTTTTCATCATGAGTAAAAATTACATCACACCATGCAATATGATTATCAACAAAATATGGGTTATAAAAATCTTGAAGCTTATAACCAAAAGTTTTTAAATAAGAATAAATATCGTTAAATAAAGCTTGATTTTTATATTGTTCTTTAAAATATAGTTCTGTAAAAATTAATTTTATTTTTTTATTTTCTAAAAGTTTTTGAGCGCCTTTTAAAGCTAAAAGTTCTGCACCTTGAATATCCATTTTTAAAATATCAATTTCATTGATTTTTGAATTTAAACAATACTCATCAAGAGTTATAGTTTCTACATGATAACTATATTCGTTCGTGCAAGCATTATCTGATGAAGCGCCTATTTTTACAGATGGAAAAATAGAATTAGTATCGTTTTTTTTATTTTTATAAAAAATAACTGAAGCATTTTTATCAGAAACAGCCTTAAAATTTAGTATGATGTTTTTATTGTTTGAAAAATTGTTTTTTAGTTCATCTCTAATTTCAATAGTTGGTTCAAAAGCATGAATTTTTGTATTAGGAAAATAAGTGATATATTTTTTTATAGTAATACCCGTATTAGCGCCTAAATCAAATATTGTTTGAACATTAATTGATTTTTGATTAAAATATTCTCTTTGAACTTCGAAAGGATTTTTTGAATTAGATTCGGCTTTTAGTTTTGCTATATAATTTTTTCCATGAATTTCTAATCCAATAGGAGATAATATTTTATTAAACAAATTTTTCATTTTATTATATTTTCTAAGCTTTTCGTAAAAATAATAAAGTCAAAATTTTCAAGTACATATTTTCTGCCGTTTAATCCCATATCGCTGCATAATTTATTATCATTCTTTAATTTTAATATAGCATCTTTTAATTCTGATTTACTTCTGGGATTAATTAAAAATCCATTTTTAAATTCATGACTGATAGCATCCTGCGAACCATCTTCATTACCACAAATTATTGGTTTAGCACAAGCACTTGCTTCAATTAATCCAAGCGGTAATCCTTCTCCTTCATTTTTATCAAATGTACTTAAGAGCACGACTACATCCATCAAATTATAAAAATCTACCAATTCATCTTCCGGAACTCGCCCGGTAAATATAACTCTATTAGCGACATTGTTTTTTTTAGCCAAGTCCTTTAAATAATTCATTTGATTTCCACCTCCAACAATTATATAAAAAATATTGTCTGGGAGTTCTTTTAAAGTATGTATGATAATTTCATGACCTTTGTTTCTTGCCAGTCTTCCTATTGTTCCAATTAAAAATTTATCGGAGGGGATATTATATTTATTAAAGAGTTCCTTATTTTTTTCTTTGGGTTTAAAACGTTGGGTATCTACTGCATCATATAGCAAAAACATTCTTTCTTTAGGATAATCGAAATGTTTTTGTAAATAATTAATAATAAAATTACAATCACCAATTAATGCATCGGAACGTAATAATGCAAAGCGTTCTATTACATTCATTCCACTCCAAATTTCCAGTCCATATACGTTGGTAAAATATTTAGTGTTGTATAAAAATTTGCTTAACCATCCTATTATAGATAATTGCCGATGATTTATTATTAATAATCGTATTCCCTTATTTTTAACTAATCGAATACAATTAACGATAAACATTAGCTTGTCTTTCCAGGTTAATCCTCCTTGAATGTAAGCTACTTCAATTTCTTCTTCAAATACACCTTCTGTATTATTACCCAAAAGTGAAACAAGGTACACATTTTCACTTCCAAGTATCTTTTGTAAAGCGGCATATTGGTAGCGAGTATAACGTTCTATACCTCCTTTCAAAAAAACTCCTGTTGCAACAATTAGTACTTTCATTCAAATCTTTTTTTAATTTCTCTAGCAGGAAAGCCCTCAGCTATTGAATTCTCATTAATTAATGAAACAACAACTGAATTTGGTTTAATAAAAGAGTTTTTTTGGATTTTCCCTTTTATAACAGATACATTTAATCCTAACCAAACGTTTTCTTCAATAAAAATCTGGTTCAATATATATCTATTAGACACACTAAAAGTTCCATTATATGATTTTTGAACATCATTAGATAAAGTATATATTTTACAATGCGCTGAACATGTAAAATTATTTAAAATTACTACCCCTCCATGTCCTTGAATTATTGTATTTATCCCTATATGGGAATTTGAACCAATTTTTATTTTCCCAAAATTTTCTATATTTATTGAATCTAAACCTAATGTATTTTGAGGAGTTAAATGATTTAATTTACCAGCAATTAGTATGACGTTTTTATCTATCCAAACATTATCACCTATGTAAACATCTTTTGGGTTTTGTATGTGTACACCAGTATCTATTATTACATTTTTGCCACATTTACCAAGCCTGTATTTATAGTATAAATATCTTATTTTTCTTCCAAGCCATCCCGGAAGATTTCGAATTAAAAATTCAATCCATAAAAATATTTCTTCTATAATTTTCAATATAATTCTTTTATTTTTTCACAAATATATTTTACATCATCCTCTGTTAAATCAAAAAAAGTAGGCAGATTAATTCCTTTTTGATATATTGAATAAGTAATAGGATTATCGGCTTTTTGATACATGGGCATCATAGACATTGGATAGAAATATGGGCGTGTATCAATTCCTGCATCTTTCATTTTTGCCATAAAATCTGCCCTTTTTTCTTCATTGTATCCATTTAATTCTATGCAAACGAGCCAATAGGTATTATCAGCCCAGTGGTAAGTTTTATTTAATGTTATACCATTAATATCGTTTAGATATTTTTTATACCAATTAAAAATTTCTTTTCGTTTTAAGATTAATTCATTGGCTCTTTCTAATTGAGCCACTCCCAAAGCAGCTTGTAAATTGGTCATTCGATAATTATAACCAACTTCTGTATGCCAATAGCGTTTTTGTTTACTCATAGCATGGTCTCGTAAAAAACGCAATCGTTCATTAAGTTCATCCGAATTGGTAGTTATCATTCCGCCTTCACCGGAAGTAATGTTTTTATTACCATAAAAACTAAAGGTACCACAAATTCCCCATGAACCAGTTTTTTGATTATTTACTGAGGAACCATGCGCCTCTGCAGCATCTTCAATAACAAATAAATTAAATTCTTGAGCTATTGCATTTATAGCAGGCATATCAGCAGGATGACCGTAAATATGAACCGGCATTATAGCCTTGGTTTTAGGACCAATTTTTTTTCGAATTGACTCAACACTTATACACAAATTGTATGGGTCGATATCTGCAAATACAGGAGTTGCTCCTGCATGTTTTACAGCATTAGCGGTGGCTATAAATGAAAAATCAGGGATAATTACTTCATCACCTTCTTTAATTCCTAATGCAACCAGTGCTAAGTGTATGGCCACAGTACCATTAGCAACAGATATAGCATGCTTAGTGCCGCAAAATTGTGCAAATTGGGTTTCAAAACGATCAATATATTTACCTAGTGATGATACCCAACCTGATTTAACAGCATCGGTAACATAGTCAATTTCTTTTGCTGTAATTGAAGGTTGTGAAATGGGTATAAAACGATTCATGAAAATAAAATTAAAGTTCTAAAATAGCAATAATTGCTTTTGTTTTTCACAAAAATGTTCAAATGTAAATGTACTTTTAAATATCTCCTTTCCTTTTTCCCCCATTTTTATTCTTAACTCTTTATTTTCGATTAAAAGTAATAGTTTTTGATATAAATCAAAATCATCATCGGGATTAACCAAAAATCCTGATTCACCGGTTATTACAACATCTTCTGAACCTGTATTTTTAGCGGCAATACAGGGTTTGGCAAATTGCATAGCTTCTAGCAATACTATTCCAAAACCTTCTGTATCGCTCACTAATGTAAAAATATCGCAATGTTCCAAATAAGGCGCAGTATTATCAACATAGCCAAGAAGAAAAACATTTTTTTCTAATCCTTTAAGATAAACGTGTTGAACTAATTGTGTTTTATATTTACCGTCACCTATAATATAAAATTGTACTTCATGTTTTTTTAATATTTCAGGTAAAACATCAATTACTCGTAAAACAGAAAGCACTTTTTCTTTGCTTTGTAAACGTAATATACTCAGTATTTTTATTTGATTGAAATTATATGGATTTGGGTTTTGAAATGGTTTAGGTTGTATTGTGTTTGGAAAAACGTGTATTTTTTCAAAAGGGAATGAATAATTTTCAACAAATTTTTTTTTTGTGTAATGACTTACGCTCCAAACTTCGTCAATTTTTTTTACTCCATTAAATTTTAATTTAGTTCTAAACAATGGATTCCAAACATCAATTCCATGAATAATTAATATATTACGTTTGTTTTTAAATAAGGGATAAAAAAGTATAAATAACGGTAATAAATTAATATGTCCCCAAATTATGATTTTTGATTGTTTTGAATATTTAATAATATTCCATAAAAATTTTACGTAACTTCCTTTACATGACTTATGTTGATGATTTATTGAAGCATCTTTTTTATCATGCAAAGAAATTGAATAAAAAATAAATTTATTTTTAATTAATGCATGAATAAAGTATTGATTAAAAGTTTCAATACCTCCTTTAGATTGAAATGTATGTAGGGTTAAAAAGAGCAAGTTATATTTTAAATTAATTTATTATCAATTAAAATCTTTTCAATCTTTTTTACTTGATTGTAATAAGAATTTGATATTGCAAATTGAATCTTTTTTTTATTCAAATCAATACTATTAAAATTAGTTGGATTTTTTATAATTTCATTTAGTTGTTCAATAAATTCTTTATCATTGTTTGATTGTAGTATTAAATCTGAATTTTCATAAACTAAAAGTTTATTTCCTATTATAATTTTACCGGTTGATAAATATTCTAAAATCTTATGAGAATTATCTGAAAAATAGTTTTTATTGTTACTAATATAATTGTAAAATAAAATATCCATTTGATTTAATTTTTCAACTAAATCATTATCAAATAAATTTCCGGTGAAATGAGTGTTCGTATATTTTTTTAATATAGAATATAATTTAGTAGTATTATCACAAGGCCCGATAAAATGAAAATTTATTTGATTATATTTTTCAACTATACTTTCAAACAGTTTATAATTTAATGCTGTAATATTTAAATTTCCACTATACCCAATATTTTTAATAGATTTTACAAAAATATTTTCTTCTAAATTTTTATAAGCTCTTTTTAAAAAAGTGTTTGATAACCCATGATTTATAAAATATTTGGGAACATTAATATTTATTTTATTAAGTATTAAAGTTGAAACTGAAAATATTATATCCGGTTTTTTGTTTATTTTTTTGCTATCAATGCATAAAGCATCAACAGGATGAAAAATTTTAACTGCACCTTTAAAAATCAAATAATTATTAAATTGATGGGTATTGTCAAAATCCCAAATTATTTGAGGAAGTATCTTTTTTTTATTTAAAAAAAAACTAAAATAATTAGTTAAAATAAAATCATATATTGGTCTAAATTTAAATTTAAAAACATATGGGATTGGTAGTTTAAAATCTATCACCCATATATTTTTATCAACATTTCTAATATTAGAAAAAAGTCCTGTTTTAATTGGATTTAGAAAATAAACCTTATTATTTAAGTTTGATAACTCTTTTGCATAATAATGCTTTGATATTTTAATTGAATTCCATTCCTGAGGAGAAATAATTAGAATAACCTTATTTGTTAACAACTTTTACTTATTTAAAATTAATTTATAAACCGGTTTAAGCAAAGATAAAAATTTGTATTTTTCAACTATGTTTATTCCTTTACCATAAAATTCGTGTTCAATTCTTGGGCTTTGCATTAATTTTGAAAATTCTTCTTCACTTAAATTAAATTTTTTAAGAATGTAATAATAATCTTCTTCCATAATTTTTAAATCATATGGTGGATTTTTTAAAATAGATTCTGCCTCTGATTTGGTTAATTGATTCGAAAATATTAAGTTAGATAAATGTGCTTTACGTTTATCTATATTAAACTTACAAGGCAATATATATCCTTGGTAAAATCTTGTAAATATTGATTCAAAATGTTTCCCTCCATAATCTTTCCAAGAGTATTTTTCGACTAATATTTTTTTAGCATCTTGATAAGTATAGTCAATATAATTTAATGGTGCTAAAACTTCCATTTTTAAAATATTTTTGCAATAAAATGATGTTTCAACACTAAGCTTTGGATATGTTTTAAGTTTTGAGAAAGGTTTATTTCCAAATCTATTTTGAATATTAATAATATTTTGTAAGTCTCCTTTATTATAAATCCAATAGGATGGTAAAACAAACTCGGTAACCAAATTCATACCTGCAAGCATGTATTTAATATTCCATTTTTTTGCCTGCTCAAATAATACAGCCATAAATGCGTGGTCTGTCAATACTTCAATATCTACTACTGATGCTTTTAAATATGACAATTGTAATTCTTTAAATTCTTCCCAATCTACCACATATGTATACAAATCAAATCCTGTAATTTTAATTAAATGTTCGATATTTTTTTGGGCTAATTCTGAATTCCAGCCATTATCAAAATGTACCACCAACGGATTTAATTCATATTCTTTAGCTAAAATGCATAGATAAGAACTATCTACGCCTCCGCTTAATCCTAAAATACAATCGTATTTATTTTTGCCTTTATTTGCTTTTATTAATTGAATAGTCTCTTGTAATTTTATTTCTCTATATTCAGAATCTGTAAGCCTTAAATCATTTATAGTTTTTTTATATTCATAGTAATAATTACAAATACCATTTTCATCAAATCTAATATTAGGATCAGCAATGGTATCCATTACGCTTATGGCACATTGCTGATATGGTCTTCCGAAATTAGCTTCTGTATCACTTTTTAATTTTTCTAAATCATACAAAAATTCAAATGCCATATATCTTTAATTATTTAGTTCAGTGCTTAAAAATTTTATCTTAATTGTTGTAATTATTACAAAAATAAAACTTATAATAAGTTTATTAAGAATTGATTGTTTTATAAAAATTATTGAAAGTATTGTTAGTATAACTATTAAAATAACCCATAATGAATCATTATAATTTTTACGTCCTAATTCTTTTACTTCTTTTAATTGTCCACCAATAAAATTTATAAACATATTTGTTATAAAAGTATTAATAACTGCAGCCCAAACACCAAAAATAGGAATTAATATTATATTTAATAAAATATTAATTATACCACCAATAAAAGTAATTCTCCAAAGTTTATTTGTTTTGGTATGATAAATTAACAAATTAATAGATGACCAATAAAAAGGTTTTGCTGCAAATGACATAATTAAAATTGGACAATACAGATAAGCTTCTTTTAAATCTTGATTAGAAATTAATAAATTGAAAATTTCATAAATCCATAATGAAGCTAAAAATGCTATTGCTATGAATATGTATTGTAACAAATAGGTAAATTTTTTAATGGATTTATTTTTATTTTCCGAATTACTGGAGAACATTTGAGAATACATTGGACTAACAGCCATTCCAACTGCAGTGGTAAAAACTTCAAAATAACTCGCAAAACTATATGCTAAATTATATTTACCAATTTGAGTTATACTAACATTATAAGAATTTAATATTAATCTATCTGATGTATTTAGCAGATATGAAGAATAATTATGGGGTATTACAGGTATTGTTATTTTAAGTAAATTTTTTACATGAACAATTTGAATTTTAAAAACCGGCCATAAATTTAATTTTATAAATGTATAATATCCATAAAATATAAATGAAATAAAGGAGGCTAAAAATGATGAAACAATCCAACCCATATATCCCATTTTATACTCTACTATTGTAATATAATTTAAAATTACGGCTACTAAACCTACTATTGCCGTAATTAAAGCAATGGGAAGAGGTCTTTGAGAAAATTGCAAATACCTACTTGCAAATAATATGGGATAATCAAATATTAAATTAGTTATTGCATAAATTAATAAAATAATATAAAAATTATCAATTTCATCGCTAGGTAATGCTAAATAAATAATAAAAGATTGTATGATTAAGTAAAACGGTGTCCAAAGTAATATATAACCATATAATCTTCTCCATAAAATAACCCATTTTAATTTACGTTGATAAAAATAATTTACAAGCAAAATTACTATTCCTAAATCTTTTAAGGCAGAAATTGCTCCGGTATATGCCATTAAAAGAGCGGATATTCCATAATCTTTTGGGGTTAAATAAGCGGTGGTTAATGGCAAAATAAAAATACTGGCTAATCTTGGAATTTGAGGGCCTATTGCGTATAAAAATGAGTGGGTAAAAAGTTTTTTTAGCATTCTTTTAAATTTCTATTTAAAAAGGAATTCCAGCGATCTTCTTTTAAATACAAGTATTTATTTGTATAATCTTTCAAGAAAATATTATTATGAGTACTTTCCAAATCCTCCATTTTTTTAACATTTATAATGAATTCTGAAGGTTCTGTAAATTCTTCGTCTGAGCGGTCAAATATAATTCTATATACTTTCTTCTCACAAACCAAGCAATCTAATACCACCGTTGAATGTGCGCTAGTAATTACAAAATATGAATTAATTATTGAATTATAAATTTCTTTTTCAGAATCGAATGTATATGTTACACCATGTAGTTTTTTTTCAATAAATTCTTTGCTTATATGACCTAATGGATGATATCTTATAACTATAGGTAATGAATAAAATTCTAATAATTTTAATACAAAAGGCAACTCAAATAAAAATTGCTCAACTCCTGTAGTACACCATAAAATGTAATTTACGTTTTTATTATCTTTTTTTAATGTATTGATATGTGATTTTAGATGAATATAATGAGGGCAGCCTAATACTTCAGTAAAATTTGTATTAAGCTGATTTTTTTTATGAAATAAATTTTTAAAAAAATCTCCCCAAACTATAAATTTTTCGGGCAAAGGAATTGCATCGCCTTTATGAATATCTATAATCTCTTCGTTTAAAATAGAATAGACCGTATGCGATTCGGAAAACATTCCATGTTGCATTCCAAATAATTTTACATTCTTATTTTGCGCATCATTAAATGCTTTACAAATAATTCTTCCATGATTGTAAAATTCATCTTCTAAAAAAAATATTGTTCTTTTTTTTATCCCTTTAAAAAAATATATATATGTAAAATAAATTGAAAAATAAAGCTGAGCATTTTTTAAAACATCATAAAACTCATCTTTTAGTATAGTAGATGGGAACTTAATTTTATTAAATTTTATTTTTTTGAGAAGCACTGTTATTCTTAAGAATAATAAAAAAGACTTCAAAAAAATTTCTATTTTTTTCTTAGTACCCGGTAAAAAATTAGAGAAATCTGAAGAAATATGATTATAAGTTTCTTGTTGTAAAGAAAAATAATTTAACGGTTTAAATGCTATCTGGTAGTCTTTAAAAAAATCAGCATTTTTAAATTGAGTATAAAAAACTCTATTACATTTTTGAGATATTACTTGAATTTGTGCTTTTTCAAATTGTTTTTCAGAATTTGAGCTTTCTAATTTAAAATGAAATGATAATATTTGACTTTTTAATATTCCCAATAAAATTCTTAGTGTATTTCTTTTTTCAAGAATAATGAAACTAATATTTCTTTTATGTTCATTCTCTAAGTTTATTTCTAAAATATTTTTTTTTAATTCACTTGTTTGATTATTTAAATAAATAACCAGTTCTTTATCTATATAATAATTACTTTTTAAAAATTCTTGAAATAAAAAAAAAGAGTATAACCAGTGATTACGCGGATGTTTTTCTGAAATTGAAGTTAGCCAGTAAATTGGAAAATTATATAATTTAAAATCTCGTATACTTTTATTTTTTGAAATTTTGG
This sequence comes from Bacteroidia bacterium, assembly GCA_046299555.1. Taxonomy (GTDB): domain Bacteria; phylum Bacteroidota; class Bacteroidia; order JACCXN01; family JACCXN01; genus CALKJP01. The sequence continues at coordinate 1,211,215 of JBKBHS010000001.1, read as the reverse complement.
AGATTGACAATTGAGCTAAAAAATCTAAATAATTTTTTCTAGCATTTTTAATCCATAAAGTTAACTCAGGGAAGTCATTTCTTTTATATACTTGAATTTTAATTTTGGAATGGTCAACTTGATTATACAAATCAATTACAAATTCATATTTATCAGGAATGTTAGCTTCTTCATAAAATTTATCAGAAACTTTAGAGAATGTAATAAGAAGCATGATTTGTTTAGATTTTTAAAATATTTTCAAGCATATTTTCTTTTTCTAAAATATGTTCTACAAACTCTCTAAACGCACCTTCTCCCCCTTTTAATGTTGTAACATAGTTTACATACTTTTTAATATAAATAGGAGCATTAAAAGGCGCTCCTGAGTATCCCACATTTTTTAATAATTCTATATCATTTATATCATCTCCAATATATGCAACTTGTGATAAATCTAAATTCAATTTATTACATAATTCTTCGGCAACCTTTAATTTATCGATGACTCCTTGAAAAACAAAATCTATTTTTAACTTTTCTGCTCTTCTTTTAACTATACTAGTATCTTCTCCTGTGATGATACATACAGGAATTTTTAATTTTTTACAAAATACTACACCGGCACTATCATAGGTGTTAAATTTCTTTAATTCATTACCTAATTGATCATAGTACATTCCTCCATCGGTCCATACTCCGTCAATATCAGTAATTATTAATTTAGGAAGCATATTTAATAAATAAAATATGATTGAATACCGCCAAATTTATTTTTTTGTAAATTAATTTCATTTAAATTAAATATTTCTTTTAATGCGATTGTTTCACCGGGAAATTGAGGATCATTTAATTCATCAAAACCAATAACTGAACCTTTAATTAAATGGGGTTTTATTAGTTTTAAACATTCTTTAGTTGGTTCGTAAATATCCATATCAAAATAGGCAAATGCAATAATCGTTTCAGGATGTTCATTAAGATATTTAGCCAAAGTATCAATAGCATTTCCTTTAATTATAAAGTTTTTATTTATGTGATTTAAGGGACTTTCATTTTCATGATAATTTAAAATTTTAATTAAATAGTCTTCATAATTTTTCGTAACCGAAAATGCTCCATTTTCTATAATCTTATGTTTGCCATCCTTTTTACTTATAGAAGCAAAACCTTCAAATGTATCAAATCCAATTATTTTTCTACCATAATTATAAGGTTCATAAATTCCCCTGAGATTGTTAAATGTAACTAAATTTTGCCCCCAACGAACACCAAATTCTACTATAATTCCTGGTATTTTTAAAACTTGCTGATAAATTTCATTAAAAAATAAAAATTTACTGAATTCTTGACGCTTAATATATAATCCTAAATTTGATAAGATTTCATTTTCAGGAATTGGGCTTTTTTTATACAATTCTAAAAAATCTTTTCTTATGTTAAGTTCTTTTTCAGAAGCTATACTTTTAATTTTTATTTTCATTATTTGTATTTATATAATTTGAGTATATAATTTCATCTTTTCCAATATCTTTTAATAAAACTTTATTAATTACTTTATCTTTTTCCGTCCATTTAAATCCATCACCGGGAGATAACAGGTGAATATCTTTTTCTGTAATAATTTCTCCTGCTTTCATGTTCCTATTAGTTGCAATTGAACGTTCTAATTTAATTTTTGCAGACATTACAACATCATCTATAAAAATTTCTTCTTTACCAAGCGACATTTCTATAATTCTAATATCCCTTACCATTCTTTTTATTCCATCAATTCCCAAAGACCCAGCCTGATCTGTACCTTTCATATTTCTATCAATAGTTATGTGTTTTTCAATTATTTTAGCCCCCATTGCTACTGCTGCTACCGGGGCTGATATACCAATAGTATGGTCGGAATAACCAATTGTATAATTACCATAATTTTTTATTAAATATGTAATTGACCTTAAATTAGTATTTTGAGGATGTGTTGGATATTGAGAAACGCAATGTAATATAGAAATATTTGAATGGTGTTTTGTAATTACATTAAGAGCATCATCTAATTCCTTTTTACCCCCCATACCTGTTGATAAAATTATGGGGATTTTGGTTTCAGCTAAGGCATTTAATAATGGCAAGTTCGTTAAATCTCTGCTGGCAACTTTTAGCTTGTCAGGGGTAAATAATTTTAAAATGCTTAAACAACCTATCGCACAAAGTGTTTCAACAAAATCTAATCCTAAACTTTTTGCATATTTATAAATTTCAAAATGTTGTTCGTCACTTAATTCCAGAAAGGCTCTATGTTCGCCATAAGTTTTTCCAAAAGAATGTGGGCTATTGTAAGGCGCTGCCATTTGAGATGCAGATAACTCTTCATTTAAATCTCTTTTAGTTAATTTAACTGCATCCATTGGCTTTAATTGAAGACCAAATAATTCATCTTTTACTGGGCGAGAAGCAATTTCAACCAATAGTTTTGCTAAGTCAACCGAACCATTATGATTTTGACCTATTTCACCTATAATATATATCATTGTATTAATAATTTCTTCCTTGTAAAATATTTTTTATTATTAAAAGAATTAAGGAAATCAATTAATCTAATGGAATTATTATTTGGCAATTTAATTTCCTTAAAAACATCTACTTCTTCAAATTTTTCGATATACCTTACAATGTTCTTTAAATTGATTTCGTTTATTGATTTTGGATTTAGTAATTTCAATAAATTAATTGCTCTTTCATAATCTTCTTGGTAATCAATTGACAAATTAATTAATTTATTTACTTTAGAATATTCCAAATCAATTGCTCCAATTTTAACATCCTCATCATTAAGTACAAACCATGTCAAATATTCTGATTCCCATGGATTATCAATTTTTAAATATAGTTCCCATAAATATTTTGTAGAAAACAATTCTGCTGCAACACCAAAAGGAGCGTTATTTATTCTAACATAATCTAAATCATCTTCTAACATCATACTGGACATTTCTCTCATAAGATCAGTATCAGTAAAAGGGTTATCTCCTGTAACTCTAAAAATTGCGCTTGCTTTGTTTTCATATGCAAGATGTAACATTCTGTCAATTACAGATATTGGATCGCCTTCATAAAAATTGTAACCTTTAAGTTTAAATAACTCTGTCAGTGGTTTGTCTTCAATTAAATTTGATGTTGCTAAAAAAACTTTAAAATTAGAATTGTTAATTTTATCATAAAGATCAATTATTAATTCATTTTGTAAAAACGGTAATAAAACTTTTTGTTTTAATCGTTTAGATTTTAGTCTTGCAATTAATGCAACAATATGATTTTTTCTATCAAATTCTTTTATTTCATTTTCAATAAATGTCAAGCCTTCATCCGACCTTTTAAGAAAATTATCACCTTTTAATACTTTCTTATACATAACTCCCCTGTAAGACTTCTCGTATTTAGTTGGGTGTTTAAATTTGTTCCCTAAAGCTTTAGTATAGTGCTTAATTACATTACACATTATTCCAAACTCTTCTGGATATAAGGATACTTGCCAATCATAATTCCTATGATTTCTTGACAATGTAATATGCTTTTCAATATAATCACATCCTTTTGCCAAAATCATTAAAGGTATGTTTTGTGTATCTAATGAATGGTCTGCAAATCCTATTTTATAATTAAACTCGGTTTTAAAAAAATCTATTACATTTAAATTTAGCTCTTCAACTTCTGAAGGATAATTACTGTAGCCTGTAAATAATGCCTCAATTTTTTCATCACCTAAAATTTTTATTGCATTTTTTACTTCAAACAAAGTTGCACATTGTGTTTCAAGTAATACTTTAATATCATTATGATAGCTAATTTTTTTCAAAAATGGTAAATTAGAAATATCGGTTGCATGTATTTTAATCAACCTAAAACCAAGGCTATAGATGAAATCAAATGAAGTTTCTTCTAAAGTACATGGAATGACTTTTATATAATTTTCATCACAAAATCTAAAAAATTCTTCCCATTTATTAAAAGTAATTTCAGTTTCCTTGTATAGTTGATACTTTTTATATTTTGAAACACAAAAAGTATCAACATGCATTACTTGAACAGTAAAGTAATGAGCCCCGTGTTCTTTAGATTTTAAGGCTAGTTGTTTAAGATAATCAATATTGCCCTGATGATTAAAGGCGCTTTCAGCAATTATTTTCATTAATCTTATTTAAAATTTTATTAAAAATAAATAAATGTCCTGCTTCATTTAAATGAATAAAGTCTGACTTTAAATGCTCCCTTTGATTTAATTCATTAATTTCCAACAATTTGTCACCAATTCTTGATTTAATAAGTTATTATATTTATTAATATTTATTGAAATATTTGGAACTAATGACTCATAATCTTTACACGCAGGTATAATTGGGATCCATATCAAATTATTAAACTCGTTATTAAGTTTAATAATAAATTCTTCAAATTTTGATATTGATGTATAATTTATGTTTCTATACTTTCTTAAAAAATAAATACTTTTTTTATTTATTAATTTTGAAAAAACAAAACTAAATATCTTGAATTTATTAATAATATCAGACTCTAATTTAGACAATGCCCTGGGCGCGCAATCAACAATTCCAGCTTGAATAATCACTATATCCGGATTAAAAGATTTTGAATATACAACTTGATTATATAAATCTTCAATTGTAGCTCCCCATTTAGAAATTTGATATATTTCAAAACTTCTTGATAATAATTTTGGCCAAGTCTTAGAATAATTAACATTTTCAGGAAAATCTCTTGGTAAACCCAAAGAATCTGTAATAATTAAAGTTTTATTGATTGAATTCATAATTTAAAACTATCTATTTCTTCTTCATAATAACCACCATAACCGTATCCATAACCATAACCGTAACCATAACCATAACCATAGCCGTAATTATATGCATATTTACCATATCCTATTTGAGCAGTTTTATAATCATTAATTACGATTCCAATATGACCAATTTTTTTATTTAAATAATATTCATTAATTGCATCTAAATGTTTTGCATTAGTATAATTATGGCGAACCATGTACAAAGTTACATCTGCATATTTTGAAAGCAAAACTGCATCAGTTACCAAGCCTAAGGGAGGTGTATCAATAATTACTACATCAAATTGTTTTTTTAAATTTTCTAATAAATCGTAAAATGCTTTCCCTTCCAATAATTCAGCTGGATTGGGAGGTATTGGGCCTGATGATATTAAATATAAATTATCATAACCCGTAAATTGAAGAATTTCTTCTATGCTTGCTTTATGTATTAAATAGTTAGAGAGGCCCTTATTATTTGCTAATCCAAAATCTTGAAATAATCTAGGTTTTCGCAAATCAGCTCCAACCAAAACAGTTTTATAACCACCCATTGAGTATAATGAAGCTAAATTAGATGCTGTAAACGACTTTCCTTCACCACTTACCGATGACGTAAGCATGATAGTAATTTTTTCTTTGCCTTCACAAACAAAAGAAATGTTTGTTTTTAGGCTTCGATATGATTCTGTAATGATAGATTTTGGATTGTTTAAAACAACTAAATTATTGATGTTTGAATTATGACCAATTAATCCAATTACTGGTATTTTAGTAATTCTTTCTAAATCTACTTTATCTTGAATTTTATTATTTAATTTGATAAGTAAAAAAATAATTCCAAAAGCTAAAATAATGGAAACTGAAATTTTATTGATATATTCTGATGTTGCATTTATATTTAATTGTTTAACTTTATATTTACTAGCCCAATCCAAAACTTCTACTTTAGAAACATTGGATGCAGCAGCTAAACTGGCTTCAGAGCGCTTTTGTAATAAGTAATTATATAAATCATTATAAAGCCTGTAGGTACGTTCTATATTTGCAAAAGTTCTTTCTGCGCTGGGAATTTGTAAAAGTTTTGAATCGTAATTATTTATTTGCTGCGAAATTTGTTGTAATTCAAATTTTACCTTATCTAACCGTGTTCTTAAGTTATCTATTAAAATTTGTTTAGCTATTTCAATTTCTTTATTTAATGAATTGATAGCGATATTATTTTCTTTAACCGATGATTTTAATTGTTCTCTTTTGGCATATAATTCCATTAAATTAGAAAGTGTTTTATATAAAACATCATTAATACTTACGTCTGCAACTGTTGGTATTACTATGCCTTTCGAATCGTCATTATTTTTTAAATAATTAATGGTATATTCATAATAATTTTTTTTATATTCCAACATGATTTTTTCTTTTTCCAAGTCATACACCAAGGGAATGATTCCTTCATTTAATTTAAGCTGTATTTTATTAGAATTTACATTTTTTTTAAATAGTTCCAATCTGGCCTCATTCGAAATTAGCGAGTCTAATACAATTTTTAATTGACCATCAATAAATGCAGCTGTATTATTAACAATTTCATTACTTTTATCTAAACCAAATTGAATATATTCTTCAATTAACGTATTAATTAAATCTATTTGTTTTTGACTGTTAAATCCGGTTATAGATAGTATTAAAACAGAAGATTCTTTATCTTCCGGTTTTACAATTATTTTTTGCTGTAAATTATTAGCAACATCTGAAGGGTAATGAATTACGAATGCATATAGTTTATCGGGAAGAATTAAATCATTCTTTAATTCAATGGAAATGTTATTTTCATATAAGTTAAAGTACTTATTAAACTTTATTTTACGCCATGAACTTTCATTACTTTCTTTATCCTCACTTAAATAAAAATATTCTTCATCATTGTATTTAATAAAAAATCTTTTTCCAATAATTCTGCTATCTTTTATACTGTCGAAATTTACTCTAAAAGGTGAGTTTTTGTATATTTCAATACTTTTAACATTTCCAATATCAAAATAGTTTATATAAAATTCAGGATATTTATTGGCAACCCTTTCCATTAATGGAAAAGATTTTATAATACCAATTTCATTTACCAATCGATTTCGAGAACTAACTAACTCTAATCCTTTCACAAAATACTCTTGCCCCCATGACGAATATTCGTCTTTTACCAAAATTCTTCCACTAGCTTCATATTGAGGCACATAGTATCTTACTTTATAATAAGCTAATGATAAGCCGATTAAAACAAATAAAATAGGAATGTACCAATATTTTAATCCTTTAAAAAAATAAGAAATTAATATATCAAAAGTTTGATTTGTTGATTGCGCTTGCTGCGACATAATTACTAATTAAGTTTTGCAAACTTAGTAAATTTAATTAGTAATTTTTTTTACAATCTATTGTTTTTAAAATTTATACTTACTAATTTTATAATGTAAATTAAAAATGATGAAAATGAAACATCTTACTCTACTATTTTCGATTGTTATAGTAACAAATATTAATTATGCTCAAACTGGTCCGGGAGGAGTTGGTAGTAGTACAAATAACAAAATATGGTATGATGCCTTTCAACAAAATTTAACCAATGGTTCATCTGTATCAACTTTAACTGATTTCTCTGGTAATTCGAATGATGCAACTCAAAGCAATTCATCTAATCGACCCACTTTCCAAACTAATCAGGCAAACGGGATGCCTGCAATAAATTTTGATGGTACAAATGATTTTTTAGAAATCACTTCAATTTCCGATTTAGAAACCAATAATTTAACGTGGTTTGCTATTTCAAAAACAAGTTTAATTCATACAGGAGTAATTATTAGAAATGCTTACAATAGTGGAGCTGGAGTAGGTTCATCTCAAATGTGGGGTAGTTATGTTCATACTGCTAACAGTCAATACAATAGTCATGTTAGAAGAAGTAATTCTAATATTATAGGTGGAGTAGTTGGGTTTAATACTAATTTTAATATTTTAACAAATATTTGGAATGGAAGTAGTCAAATTTTTAATCGATATTTTAATGGCACATTAATATCAACTAGCACATTAGCAAATGCAGTTCCAACGGGTCATATTAGAACACGCATTGGAGCAGATTCGCAATCATCACCTGCATACTTTTTTAATGGTAAAATATCCGAAATTATTGTTTACACACAGGTATTAAATGAAACACAAAGAATTATAATAGAAAATTATTTAGGTAATAAATATGGAATTTCTTTTTCAAACGATTTTTATGCTTATGAAAATACACATCCCTACGAAATTGCTGGTATTGGACAAACTTCTGCAAGTGATAATCATTTAACTTCAAAAGGAAGCAGTATTATTGAAATAAGTAATCCATCAAGTATATCAAACGGAAGCTTTTTATTATGGGGACATGATAATTCAGCCATGTCTCCTCAAGTAGGAGATGTTCCTGCTGGTTATGGCACACGCCTTACTCGTAATTGGCGGGTTGATAAAACCGGAAGTATTGGCAATGTTACTGTAAGAATTGATATAAGTTCAATTAGCTGGGCTGATCCAACTAGCTATGCCCTATTAATTGATGATGATGGTACGTTTTCAAATGCTACAGCAATTCCATCAAGCGGATTTGATGGAACTTATTTAACATTTAATGGTGTAACATTAAATGATGGAGATTACATCACTTTAGCTTCTACAGCTACTGATGTAGATATTATAAGTATAACTTCAGGAAACTGGGAATCGAACAGTACCTGGAATTGTGGCTGTGTTCCGGGAACTGGAGCTAATGTAACTATTGATAATGGACATACCGTTACATTAAACTCTAATCGTTCAACAAAAGATTTAACCATAAATTCTACAGGTACTTTAACTGTAAACGGAAGCTTTAATTTAACTATTGAAGGGAATTTATTGGTTGATGGCACATTTAACCCCGGAACAGGAACAGTAATTTACAATTCATCATCTACACAAACTATAGCACCAATAAATTACTATAATTTAACATCAACCGGAACAGGAAGCAGAATATTATCTTCATCCGGAACAATTGGTATAGCAGGTACTTTTACTCCGGGAACTAATTCTTACACCATTACCGGTAGTACAATTAATTTTAATGGAACAGGAACGCAAACAATCCCTGCATTTAATTATAATAATTTAACTTCTTCAAATACCGGAGCGAGAATTTTAGCTTCTTCTGGTACTATTGGTATTGCAGGTACCTTTACTCCCGGTACTAATTCTTACACTATTACAGGAAGCACAATAAACTTTAACGGAAGTGGAACTCAAACTATTCCTGCTTTTAATTATAATAATTTAACCTCATCTAATACCGGAGCCAGAATTTTAGCTTCTTCAGGAACGATAGGCATTGCAGGAGTTTTTACAAAAGGCTCTAATACTTATACCACAACAGGCAGCACTGTAGAGTTTAATGGTTCCGGATCTCAAAATATCCCCGGTTTTAATTATTTTAATTTAACTTCTTCCAACACGGGTACTCGTTCTATTTCAAGCCAAATAATAAATATTGCCGGAACATTTAATCCGGGTACCAATACATACAATATATCTAATAGTGCTGTAAATTTTAATGGAAATAGTCCTCAAACTATACCTGCATTCACTTATTTTGATTTAAGAACAAGTGGAAGCGGTACTAAAACATTTGATACTTCAAACCCAATAAATATTCAAAGAGATTTAACTTTTCAAAGCACAGCTACTATTGTTGCAACCAATAGTACAATTATTTTGAATGGAACTGTTAATCAAACAATAAGCTCTCCCAATTCAACAACTGTAGAATTAAATAACTTAACCATTAATAAAAGTTCAGGTGGAGTATTTTTAGCTAATACCACTAATGCAACTTACAGATTAAGAGGAGCATTAGCTATTAATAGTGCTACAAACTTTAATACCAACGGAAAAACATTTATTCTTGTATCAGATTCAATAAGTACTGCCAGAATAGCACCGGTTGCACCCGGTGGTAGCATAACAGGTAACTTTACTATTCAGCGATTTATAGCATCAGGCAGCAATGGCTGGAGAACAATGGGAGCACCTGCTACCACAACCGTTGCTGACTGGGATAATGAACTGCTTTTAAGTGGTGTTGGAGGTGGTGAAGGTTTTTTCCCCGGTGACCCATTTTATTCGATATACAAATATGATGAAAGCATCCCTGATTATGTTAATATTACCAGCACTTCAACAACTTTATCACCTGGTACAGGTTATGAAGTGTGGATTTGTGGTCCAACCTATGACGATACAGGTTCATTCTCAAACATAGTATTAACAACAATAAGTAATCCATATGTTGGTGATTTAAATTTAACTGTTTACAATACAGGTGATGGATATAATTTAATTGCAAATCCATTTGCATCTCATATTGATTTAGATTTAATAACAGGAGGCGATATTGAAACTACTTTTTATATTTTTGATGAAGATATTGGTTCTCCTGATTATTATGCTTTTTGGGATTCAGGATCTCAAACAGGAACCGGAGATTTAGCAAGCTCTAATGGTATTATACCTGCTCATCAAGGTTTTTGGGTATATGCAAATAGTACTTCTACCATTACAATTCCTGAAAGCGCTAAAACAACAACTAATACAAGTAATTTTGTTGGCAAACAAGAATTACCTGAGTTATCTGTAAGAATTAACAAGCAAAACAGCCCTAAAGGCTCAAGAGCATTCATTCGCTTTAACGATGTTTCAACAAAGAATTTTGACGAATACGATAAACAGTTCCATTTACCAGTTCCTCCTAATATTCCAACAATCAGTTTTATTACTGATGAAAACAAAAAACTAATTGTAAATAGCGTTAATGAATATGAAAACAACTATTCTTTACCGTTTTCTATTAAATCAGGCTCTCAAGGTATTTATCAGATTAGCGTAAACAAGCAAAATATAATCAATGGTTATAATTGCTACATGATTGAAGATAAAAAACTAAATAAAATTGTAAACGTAAGTGATGGGGCATATTATGAGGTAGCTTTAAATAATAACGAAAAAATAGACAATCGTTTTATTTTACATATAAGCAAAGACGATTGCCCTGCCAGCGAAGCTCCAAGTGGTATTTACAACAGTGCTATAGAAAACAAAGTAGGAGTATTTGGTCATGAGCAAGGTGCTGTTGTGGTATTTGGCTATAGTGAAACTGTAAAAGCAAACATTAGTGTTTACAATACATTAGGTCAACTAATAAGCCAGCCACTTAGTCAGAATATCAGCAGCGACCGTGTAATATTAAACTTGCCTGCAACAACACAAGTTTACATTATAAAAGTAGAAGTAAACGGAGAAATTTTAACTCAGCGTATTGTTAGATAATATTTACTGAAATTAAATAGCTAAAAAATCCCCATCTATAAAAGGTGGGGATTTTTTATGAAAAAAGTGTTTGTAGTTCTTTTTGAGAAGGATAATTAATCAATACAGCTCTGTGCCTACCGTGAAACACAAACATACTCCCAGCTGCTACTGCTGAAGCTCCTGAATGAATTGCCTCTTTAAAATGCTTTAAATTTCCTGCTCCACCACATGCTATTACGGGAATATCTACTTCTCTTGAAATCATTTCAATCAATTCTAAATCATAGGAATTCATTAAACCATCTCTATCAATAGCATTTAAAAGTAGCTCACCCGCCCCTTTTTCTTGCATTTTTATAGCAAACTGTATAGGATCTAAACCTGTATTTTTTGAACCCGAATAAACATGAATGGTTTTCTTACCCCAAAATGTTTTTTTAACATCTATTGAAACAACAATTGTTGAGCTGCCAAATTTATCAGATGCCTCTTTAATAAATTCCGGATTTTCAATGGCGGCAGTATTTATTGATACTTTTTCAACCCCTGCATTAATTACATTTTTAATATCATTTATCGAATTAATACCCCCGCCATAACATAAAGGCATAAAACACTCTGTAGCAATTTCGTTTAATAACTTATAATTAGGTTTTCTATTTTCTTTGGTTGCTGTGATGTCTAAAAAAATTAATTCATCTACTTCTTTTTCATTAAAAATTTTAACTGCATTTATTGGGTCTCCAACATACTTTGGATTTTTAAATTTCTGTGTTTTTACAAGACCTGAATTTTGTAATAACAATACAGGGATAACTCTTGGAATAGCTTTCATGATTATAGCTTAATGAAATTTTGTAGCAACTTCATGCCATATTTATGACTTTTTTCAGGATGAAATTGCACTCCATATATATTTTCGTGCTCAAAAGCACAATCGAAGTTATAGCCGTAATTGGCAGTTGCTGATACATCGTTGCTAACATTACATTTTACATGATAAGAATGTACAAAATAGAATTTAGGATTTTCATACATATCTGTAAATAATTTACTCGGCTTTTTTATTTCAATATAATTCCAACCCATGTTTGGAATCTTTTTTTTCTCATTATCATGTTTAAAATTAAAGCGTATGGTTAAAGCATCAATCCAGCCTAAGCCGTTTAATTTTCCTTCTTCACTATTTTTAGTCATTAATTGCATACCTAAACAAATTCCAAGAATGGGAACATTTTGTTCCAAAACTTTTTTATTTAAAATATCCCATATGCCTTTTTCGTGAAGATTTTTTATTCCGGTATCAAATGCTCCAACACCCGGTAGTATTAATTTATTTGCATTTTTTATTTGTTCAATGTCTGAAGTAATAATTGATTCGGCTCCTAATTTCTTTAACATATTTTGAATAGACCCCAAATTACCGCATCCATAATCAATTATAGCAATCATAAACGATGTTTTAACAATAATTATTGATATGATTTAGTAAAATAAGTTTATTATTAAATATACAACTGAGTTTTTAGTTTAAATGGTTTTATATTGAATCTGTTAAAATTCCATTTTCACATTTAAGTGTACGTGAAGGGAAGCGATTCATTAAGGCATAATCGTGAGTAGCCATTAAAACTGCTCTTCCGTTTTTACTTATATCAAATAATAGTTTTATAATCTCATTAGAAGTATCAGGATCTAAATTTCCGGTTGGTTCATCAGCAAGTATTACATCAGGATTATTAACTAACGCTCTTGCTATAGCCACTCTTTGTTGTTCTCCGCCCGATAATTCATGAGGCATTTTATAACCTTTGGTTGCTAAACCTACTTTATCCAACACATCAGAAATTCGCTGGTCAATTTCTTGCTTTTTTTTCCAACCGGTTGCTTTCATTACAAAAAGCAAATTATCATATACACTTCTATCGGTTAATAATTGAAAATCTTGAAATACTATTCCTAATTTTCTTCTTAAAAAAGGAATATCTTTCGATTTTAATTTATGTAAATCAAATCCTGCAATATGAGCTTCTCCTTGAGTTAGTTTTAAATCGGCATAAAGCGTACGCATAATACTACTTTTCCCACTGCCGGTTTTGCCAATTAAATATACAAACTCTCCTTTTTGAATTGAAAAGTTTATGTTTGACAATATCAAATTTTTTTTCTGAAATATGGAAACATTTTTAAATTCAATAATCGTATCAAGCCCCATGATGAAATATTTAGATAGTTTTACAAAGTTATAAAATTGAAACATATTAAATTTTTAATGCATTATATTCTACAATTAATTTTAACATCCCAACGTTAATAACTTATATCAAATTAAAATTAAGCTCCCTTTCATCAAACTAACTTTGTTAAAAATAGCCTTTTAAGCATGAATAAAATTAAAATTGTATTAACCCTAATATTATTAGCTTTTCTTTTGGTAATAGCCGGTTCGGCAGTATCGCAACAATCGCTTATATATAGCGATAAAGATGCTATCTATAAAAATGCTTTGGAATTATTTCAAAAACAAAAATATGCGAATGCCTATACCTTGTTTCAAAAAGCATTAAAAGAAAATCAGGATATACATTCTGAAATTAAAGTAAATGCCTCTTATTATTCTGCTTTATGTGCTATTGAACTACAGCATAAAGATGCAGTTGTACAAATGATTCAGTTTATAAAAACTTATCCTGAAAGTCCAAAAGTAAAAATTGCTCCGTACCACTTAGCACGTCATTATTATCGCTTAAAAAAATATCCTAAAAGTATTTATTGGTTTGAAAAAATTGACTTATATGATTTAAACAACGAACAATTAGCCGAATATTATTTTAAACTTGGGTATTCCTATTTTGAAGAAGGTAATTTTAAAGAAGCTTCTAAAAAATTTTACGAAATTAAAGATATTGATACTCGATATACCGCCCCTGCCCGTTACTATTTTTCACATATCGAATATCAAAATAAAAATTATGAAACAGCACTACAAGGATTTTTAAAATTAAAAAATGATGCGACTTTTGGAAGTGTTGTACCTTATTACATTGTACAAATATATTTCTATCAACAAAAGTATGATGAAGTAATAGCTTATGCTCCCGCACTTCTTGATTCAGCTAATGTTAAACGCTCAACAGAAATTACACGCATATTAGCTGAATCGTATTTTAAAACCAATCGTTTTGAAGAAGCCATACCTTGGTTTGAAAAATATAAAAAAGCTCAAGGACGAATAACTCGACAAGATGCTTACATGATAGGATTTGCATACTATAAAACCAATCAATGTTTAAACGCTATTGATTATTTTAAAGAGGCTGTTGGAGATGCAGATACATTAACACAAATAGCCTACTATCATTTAGGTGAGTGTTATTTAAAAACTAACCAAAAAGCGTTTGCTCGAAATTCATTTGGATATTCTGCTAAATTTAATTTCGATACCGAATTACATGAAGATGCTCTATTTAATCAAGCCATGTTAGCCTATGAACTTTCATATCATCCCTATTATGAAGCTATTGATGCTTTTAAACAATATTTACGCGATTATCAATCAGGTTATAGAAATACCATCATTCAAAGTTATTTGATTAGCGTTTTTTTAACAACCAAAAACTATAAAGAAGCTATTAGTACTATCGAAGAAATTAAAAACAAAACAAAAGAAATGGAATATGCCTATCAAAAGGTATGTTACTATAGAGGAATTGAATTATACAATGCATTATCATATACACAGGCAATTGTACACTTTGACAAAGCTTTAAGTACTCCATTAGATAAAAACATAAATGCGCTTTCATTATACTGGAAAGCTGAAGCTTTATTTCAACTTAAAAAATATGATGAATCGGCAGAACATTTCAAGAAATTTTTATTTGAGCCGGGCGCTATCAACTTTACTGAATTCTACACAGCTAATTATAATTTAGGTTATTGTTATTATAAATTAAAAGATTATCCTACAGCCATATCGTGGTTTAGAAAATATACCACTTTAAATCCTACCAACGATAATAATCGAATTACCGATGCTTTGCTGAGAATAGCTGATTGCTATTACATAACTAAAGATTACCATAATGCTAACGATTATTATTTATTGGCATCTGAAAAAGGAAGTAACAGTAGCGATTATGGCTTGTATCAATATGCTATAACCCTTGGATTAACCGCTAAAAACGAAGAAAAAATAAAAGTATTAGAAAAATTGATCAACACCTATCCTGAATCAAATTACAGAGATGATGCACGTTTCGAAATAGCTCAAACCTATCAAAAAATTAATCAACACGAAAATGCCATAAATCAATTTAAGCAATATATTAATGAATTTCCTAATAGTAATTTAGTCCGCAAAGCATGGGTTTTACAAGGGCTTTCATTTTACAATATACAAAAAGACGATGAAGCCTTAAATATTTATAAAAAAGTAGTAAACGATTTTCCTAATACAGAAGAAGCATTTGAAGCGCTAAACGGTATTAAAAATATTTATGTAGAGAACGGAAGAGGTGATGAATATGCAGCATTTGTAAAAGGAGTTTCATATATAAATATTTCAAGTGCTGCTTTAGATTCAACTACCTATCAAGCTGCCGAACTACAATACATGAAAGGGAATTGTACTGAATCGATAAAAATGTTTGAAAAATACTTATCAAACTACCCGGATGGAATTTTTAAACTAAATGCTAACTATTATAAAGCCGATTGTCATTATCGAGCTAAAGAATTCGATAAAGCTTTAGAAAATTATGCCATCGTTCTTGTATTTCCTGCTTCACAATTTACAGAAAGAGCTTTATTGAATACTTCGCGCATACATTACAGTAATAAAAATTATGCAGAAGCCAAAGAATCATATACACGATTAGAAGAAATTGCACAACAACATGAAAATAAAAACGAAGCACGTATAGGTTTAATGCGATGCAACGAAAAATTAGGTGATAGTCAAGAAGCGTTTAACTATGCTCAAAAAGTTTTAAATATCGATAAATTACCCGAAAATATTAGAAATGAAGCAGAATTGATAATTGCTAAATTTAATATTATGGCCAATCGAATATCTGATGCACAAATGATATTAGAAGAGATTACCAAGCGAACCAAATCTGCAATAGGAGCAGAAGCTAAATATTTATTAGCACATATACAATATAACCTAAAGAATTATAAAGAATCAGAAAAAATCATTTTTGAATTGGCTGAAAACTATGCTAATCATGATTATTGGGTTGCAAAAGCATTTATTTTATTAGCCGATAATTATGTTGCTCTCAATAACACTTTTCAAGCAAAACACACATTACAAAGTATAATCGATAACTACGATGGAGAAGAATTAAAAAATATTGCCATTCAAAAATTAAATACCATAATTGAAAGCGAAAAACCTAAAGAACCGGAAAAATCTTTAGAACCAATTGAAATTGAATTAAACGAAATACCTTCAGAAAGTAATATTGATTTAAACTAATTGAAAAAATTTATGAATAAAATTTCCGAAATCAATGTTATAACATCAAATTTAGCAATGAAAATATTCTCATTAATATTTATTTTCATATTATTTTTAAATTTTACTTTGGCTCAAAGTAATTTAAAAGAAGAACAAATAAATATTACAGGAGATTATAACCCCATTATAAACGAAGCAAGTAAAATTTCATCACAGCCAAGCATAAACGACAGCACTAAAAGAAAAGAAGTACCCAACTATAATTTTATTACAAAGCTATATCCTACTCAATATACCGCAGAGCAAATTCAAGCAGCTAAAATTAAAAGCGAAGCGCTTCCAAAATTAGAAAGAGCCTATGCTAAAATTGGAGGAGGAAATTATTCCACAGGATTAGGTGAATTATTTATTGGAAGTTTGCGTTCAAAACAAAGCTTTTATAGCTTACACTACAAACATCTTTCATCATCGGCTACTTTAAAAAATTTAGGATATAGCGGTTTTAGCAATAATCATTTATTAATTAATGGGAAAAACTATCAAGACGAATATACATTAAAAGGAAACATAGAGTATAAAAGAAATGTAGTACACTATTATGGATATGATGCCGAAAACATTATAAAAACACGTAATGACATTCGTCAGCGTTTTAATTTAATTGGATTAAACGGTAGTATTGAAAATCCAACTAACGACTCATCGCAAATACATTACCTTGCCGATTTATCCTATTACAATTTAAGTGATTATTATAAAGCACAAGAAAATAATGTTTCATTAAATGCATACATTGGCAAATATCATTTAAAAGAATTTTTCCGATTAAATATTCAGGCAGATTATTTTAAAAATTTATCGCAAGCTGATACACTTGCAAATATTATCGTAAAGGCAAATCCTCAAGTACTATCAAGAGGAAATAAATGGCAATTAAAAGCCGGTTTACGCATTGCTTTAGAATCGCAAACAAATCAAATTACCAAAGCTCACTTTTATCCGGATGTAGATTTTAACTACAATATCATTGATCATATTTTAGTTCCATTTATAGGTATTACCGGAGATTTAAATCGTAATTCATATAAAACAATTAGTACAATTAATCCATTTATAAGCGATACAGCACAATTATTAAATACCGATAATCCAATTAAAGCTTACGGAGGTTTTAGAGGAAGTATAAGTAAAGAAATTTCGTTTAATTCCTATTTTGCATATAGCCGAATTAACAATATGGGTTTATTTGTGAATACAGAAGATGATAGTCCTTTTCGTCCGGATAATAAATTTTTACTCATTTACGATACGGCAGAAGTATATAATGTTCATGGTGAAATTGCATGGCAGCAAAGCGAAAAATTACGCTTAATAGCTCGTGGAGATTATTTTAAATACAATATGAGAAATCAACAATATGCTTGGCATATGCCCAATTTGGAAATTAGCCTTTCAGCACAGTATAATCTACGAGATAAGATAATTACCAAAGCCGATGTATTTCTTATAGGTGAACGATATGCTCAAAAAAGTTATTTCCCGGGATTACCAATTTATACCGAACCACATGCAGTTAAATTGCCGGCCATATATGATTTTAATTTAGGATTTGAATACAGATATTCGCATCGCTTATCAGCTTTCATAAACTTTAATAACATTACATCGTACCGCTATCAACGCTGGTATCAGTATCCTTCGCAACGTATAAATATTTTAGGAGGATTAACCTATTCATTTTAAACCATTTAAAACATGCAAATTTGAAAGCAACAAAGCATTAAATTTTATCAACATTTAAATTTTAGCATGTTAATAAAAACCATTGATTTTACGAGGCTTTCAGCCCTTATTTAGGCTAATTTTAAGTATATTTGTTTCGTATAACAATCATACCAAAACCTTTTAAATTTTATGAGCGATATAACCAACGAAAAAGTAAATAAAAGTGACTATTCAGCCGATAGCATTCAAGTACTTGAAGGATTAGAAGCCGTACGCAAGCGTCCAGCCATGTATATAGGCGATATTGGAATTAAAGGTCTTCATCACTTAGTTTACGAAGTGGTAGATAACTCAATTGATGAAGCATTAGCAGGATATTGTAAAAATATTTTTGTTACCATAAATGAAGATAATTCCATTACTGTAAAAGATGACGGTAGAGGGATTCCGGTAGATATACATCCCAAAGAAAAACGTTCTGCCTTAGAGGTAGTAATGACTGTATTACATGCCGGAGGTAAATTCGATAAAGATTCCTATAAAGTTTCAGGTGGTTTGCATGGTGTTGGAGTATCATGCGTTAATGCACTTTCTACCCATTTAAAAGTAAACGTTCATAGAGGCGGAAAAGAATATGTTCAAGAATATTCCATCGGAAAACCCCTTTATCCGGTTAAAGAACTTGGGCCAACCAATTACAGAGGTACCATTGTAACCTTTAAACCTGATGAAAGTATTTTTACCTCTACCATATACAGCTATGAAACCCTTTCGGCTCGAATGCGCGAATTAGCCTATTTAAACAAAGGTATTAGCATTACCATTACCGACTTAAGAGAAAAAGATGAAAACGGAAACCCTAAATCTGAACGTTTTTATTCCGAAGGCGGTTTAAAAGAGTTTGTTGAATATTTAGATGCCAATAGAGAAAAATTAATTCCCGATTGTATTTATTTAGAAAGCGATAAATACGGCATTCCCATTGAAATTGCAATGACGTATAATTCATCATTTAGCGAAAACGTTCATTCATACGTAAACAATATTAATACGCACGAAGGAGGAACACACTTAGCAGGTTTTAGAAGAGCATTAACCAGAACATTGAAATCATACGCAGAAAAGCAAGGATTTCTATCAAAATTAAAATTTGATATTAGTGGCGATGATTTTAGAGAAGGATTAACAGCTGTTATTTCCGTAAAAGTAGCCGAACCTCAATTTGAAGGTCAAACAAAAACCAAACTGGGAAATACGGAAGTTATGGGGATGGTTGACCAAGCAGTTGGCGAAATGTTAAATAACTATTTGGAAGAACATCCCAGAGAAGCAAAAGTAATTACCGATAAAGTAATATTAGCAGCAACAGCCCGTCATGCAGCACGAAAAGCCCGTGAAATGGTTCAACGCAAAAGTGTAATGACAGGCTCAGGTTTACCGGGTAAATTGGCAGATTGTTCAGAACGCGACCCATCGCAATGTGAAATATACTTTGTTGAGGGAGATTCAGCGGGTGGAACAGCCAAGCAAGGTCGCGACAGACGTTTTCAAGCCATTATGCCATTGCGTGGTAAAATTTTGAACGTTGAAAAAGCCATGCAACACAAAATTTTTGAGAACGAAGAGATAAAAAATATTTTCACCGCACTTGGAGTAAGCTTAGGTACACAAGACGATAGTAAAGCCCTGAATTTAGAAAAATTAAGATACCATAAAATCATCATCATGTGCGATGCCGATGTGGATGGTAGCCACATTACTACCTTAATTATGACCTTCTTTTTCCGCCATATGAAAGAATTAATAGAAAATGGATACTTGTATATTGCTACACCTCCGCTTTACTTAGTAAAAAAAGGGAAAGAACAACGTTATTGCTGGAATGATGAAGAGCGCAACAAAGCCATAGCCGAACTAGGCGGAGGAAGAGAAAATACAGTAACTGTACAACGTTATAAAGGATTAGGAGAAATGAATGCCGAGCAATTGTGGGAAACAACCATGAATCCTGCCACACGAACCCTACGCCAGGTAACTATTGAAAGTGCAGCCGAAGCAGATAGAATTTTCTCTATGTTGATGGGAGATGATGTACCACCACGCAGAGAATTTATTGAAAAGAATGCTAAATATGCTAAGATTGATGTTTAAAAAACATACACTTACTACAATAAAAAAATCCCTCCGAATTCGGAGGGATTTTTTTTAATATACTAATCATTAGATTTCTTTTCCATTAATGCAGGTTTAGGTTCCGCATTATCATTTGTATTAGTTTGATTATTACTTTTTCTATCACTTATGAATAGCTGAGGAGTGTTATTTTCATTTGAGTTAATGCTCTTTTTTTCTTTCTTAATAGTTTTTTTACCAGATGTAGCTAACTCAGGCTTTTCTTGCCCAGAATAAGCTAAAAAAGAAGAAAAAAATAATAATACTAAAAATCCTTTTTTCATAAGTTTTAGTTTTATTGAACAACCGATAATGACATATGGTGTCCGTCTAAAGTTGGATTTACAATAGCATCATACGTTCCATAAATCCCACTTCTTTGTGCTTGAACTTGTAAAGTATAGTTATTCCCAACAACTAAACCGGTTAATAATCTAGTAAAAGAACAACTCCAAGGAGTAACTGTACCAGTCACATCATCATAATTTTGAATTTTTTCATTTGTACTTCCTATTGGAGTTCCATTGTTTAAAACTCTAAATTGTACATAAGACATTGAATTTGTGTATCCATATCCTGAAGCACTAAATATTATTAAAGCAGATGTATTTTGAGCTGTGAATGTAAAAGTCATACCAGCAACATTAGACCAAGTAGCTGAATTAATTGTAACTGAACTTCCTAAAAAAACACCTTGTTTAAAAGTTACTCCTGTTGGTCCAGTAGCACCAGTTGCACCTGTGTTACCAGTTGCCCCGGTATTGCCTGTGGCTCCGGTTGGTCCTGTAGCACCTGTATTTCCAGTTGCTCCTGTAGCACCAGTTGGTCCTGTGTTACCAGTTGTCCCGGTATTACCTGTGGCTCCTGTGTTTCCAGTTGGTCCTGTGTTACCAGTTGTCCCGGTATTACCTGTGGCTCCGGTTGGTCCTGTAACACCTGTATTTCCAGTTGCACCTGTATTCCCTGTTGCTCCTGTGTTGCCAGTTGCACCTGTATTACCTGTTGCTCCTGTGTTACCTGTTGCTCCTGTGTTACCTGTTGCTCCTGTGTTACCTGTTGCCCCTGTATTACCAGTTGCACCGGTATTACCTGTTGCGCCTGTGTTACCAGTTGCTCCTGTATTTCCAGTTGCACCTGTATTACCTGTTGCCCCGGTGTTTCCAGTTGCTCCTGTGTTACCTGTTGCTCCCGTATTACCAGTTGCTCCCGTATTACCAGTTGCTCCTGTGTTACCTGTTGCTCCTGTATTTCCAGTTGCACCAGTATTACCTGTTGCTCCTGTGTTTCCTGTTGCTCCCGTATTACCAGTTGCTCCTGTGTTACCTGTGGCACCGGTATTACCAGTTGCACCAGTATTTCCAGTTGCCCCGGTTGAACCGGTTGGTCCTGTGTCGCCTGTTGCACCAGTATTCCCTGTTGCTCCAGTATTACCCGTTGCACCTGTAGACCCTATGGCTCCGGTCGGTCCTGTTGGTCCCATTTGGCCGGGCGTTAATGAAGTGCAAAGCGATTGCCAGTTTGTTAGTGTTTGATTATAAAAGAAGAAACACGATGAATCGGTATCATAAACTAACAAACCATTTGCAGGAGCTGGAATTGCTAATCGTTGTGCTGCTGTTAAACGAGGTATTAATACACCTTTATCGTTAGCATCTACGTGTAATTTAGCTGATGCATTTGGAGTATTAGTTCCAATGCCTACATTATCTTGCGAAAGTGCAGTTTTTGAAATAATTAAAAATGTAATAAGTGCACTAATTAGTATAATATTAATCTTCATAAGATTAAGAATTTTCAAAACTTATTTATAGGCAAATTTAAAACAAATTTTGATTTAAGCAATTTTAATTATTTTTTTTGTAAATAAAATAGCCCCAAAATTGAGGCTATTTTATTTTATATCGTTATTATTAGAAATTATTATTTATTTTTCTTTTTAGGTTCTTTAACTTTTTTGGCAGCTGGTTCTAAAGTTTCAATTCTCTGAACATCTTTGCTCTCTAAAGGTTTTAACAAACCGTTTTCACCAATTGGTTTAAAATTAATACCTCCTCTAGGAGCAGGAGGGAATCTTAAATCTTGATATTTAGATTTAGGTTCATCTTTTCTATTAGCAATTACAGTATATGTAAATTCAACATCAGATTGACCATTATCTAATTCAATTACATCAAATCCATTAATTGATTTATTTTTAACATAAACACCTTTACAATCGCCTTCTAGTTGGATAAATACTCTTAAATCGTGTTTTTCATCAACTATTATATTTTTCGAAAAAATTGGATCTAATAAAACAGTAGCTCTTCCTTTTACCAATTTTCCTTTTCCATAATCTTGAAATAAAACTTCAGGGGCTTCAGGAGCAAACATGGTAACAGGCTTTTCATTTAAATCATTCACGATTGTAGAAACCGTTCCTGTACCTAATACTTTATATTGAGTATTATTTGTATTCGCTCCAATATATGCATATCCTTCAGGTGTTTCAAAGTACCCTCCAGATTTCAATAAAGAATACACCCCTCCCGGAGTAGTAGCTGCTGATGTTACATAACCAACTACACCTACTGTACCAATATTTGTTGTAGCACTAGCAGGAGCAGCTGTACTAACCCCTACAACTCCTGCACCTGTTCCTGTTCCCGATGATGCTGCAGTTTGACCTAAAATACCCATTGCACCTGCAGTTGTTGATGCATTATCAGAAAAAACTCCAACACTTCCAACACCTGTTGTTGCAGCTACTTGAATTTCAGCCCCTCTTGAAGCAAGAGTAGTTGATGTAGTTCGCGCATATATACCTGTTTGAGTACCTGTAAATGCTCCACCACTACCGTTAGTTAAGTATTGTCCGGTTGCATTATTACCTACTCCTATAACTCCTGTTCCTGAAGTGTTGGTATTTCCCCCTCTTACACCAAAACCAGTAGCCGATGCAGCTGAACCAAGAACTCCATAAGTAGTGCCTGAGGTTGCAACTGGTAAACCATATACACCAACAGCAGCACCCGATGCACTTGGATTATTATTATTGTAACCAAAAACACCTATACTTGTTCCAGTTGTAATGGCTTGTGGTGTTGCGTTATAAACATCACCTTCAACCCCAATATTTCTTAAATCATTCCAACCATATACTCCAATACCGGTTGAATTATTGTAACCAAATACTCCTAAACCACCTCCATTATTATCACCAATAACTCCCACACCGCCTGATACACTACTTCCATAAACTCCGGTTCCATTAGATGAAGTACCTGTATTTTCTCCATATACCCCAATTCCATTAGATCCTGAACTATATCCACTTATAGCATAATCTCCTAAAGGATTTATAGCACTATTAGTGCCGGTAGCATATACAGAAAATACATCACCGGTAGCCGCTGTTGTTCTATTATAAACAGCAGGCCCCGTAGCTAAAATTCGCATACGCTCATTGGTAGCAGCTGTACCACCAGTTTTTGTAACAAATGCTTGATTATCGTTGGTACCTATATAGTTTGTTCCGGCAGTTGTTCCTGCATTACCTGTAATTAACCAGGCATTAACTGAAAAAGTACCTGTTGGCCCTGTAACACCTGTTGCTCCGGTAGCACCAGTGTTACCTGTTGCGCCTGTATTTCCGGTAGCTCCTGTATTACCGGTAGCACCTGTATTTCCTGTTACTCCGGTAGCACCAGTAACACCTGTTGTGCCTGTATTTCCGGTAGCTCCTGTGGCACCGGTTGGTCCAATAGACGCTGTTCCGGCACAGTCGTTAGCATTAAAAATTCCATTTCCATCAATATCTTCAGAAGGATCATTAATACCATTTCCGTTTAAATCCCAACAAGGTGTTCCATTAGCTCCAGTTGGTCCAGTTGGTCCCGTAGGTCCGGTAGGTCCGATTGCTCCTGTTGGTCCTGTGGCTCCCGAACCGGTTCCTGAGCCTCCTGTACATAAAGATTGCCAGTTAGTTGCTACTTGATTATAAAAGAAAAAGCATGCAGAATCAGTATCATACACCAATAAACCATTGGCAGGAGCAGGAATTGCTAAACGCTGAGCTGCTGTTAAGCGTGGAATTAATACACCTTTATCGTTAGCATCTACATGTAATTTTGCAGAAGCATTTGGTGTATTTGTTCCAATACCTACGTTATCTTGTGCATTTGCCCAATTTATTGTTATAGCAAATGTTAAAGAAACAATCGATTTAAATAATATTTTGTTCATACTTAATATATTAACTATATTTTTCACAAAAATACATTAATTATTTAACAAGAGAAAAGTGCCCAACATACTCTTTCTTTTCGCCAAGTGAATTTTTAACTATTATTCGATACATGTAGCTATCTTGTTGTGCTACATCTGATGCTCCTTGCGGTATTCCATTCCATTGCTTATTTATATCTTCTGATACAAATATCATTTCTCCCCATCGGTTAAAAATGTATAATATGTAATCTCCGGGCTGTGTACCTATCCCTACTCCCTCCGGTCCCCACGTATCATTTATCCCATCTTCATTGGGCGTAAAGGCATTCGGTATAAACAAGGTATAATCTCCTAATATCACTACCTCTTTTACTATACTGTCTAAACAACCATATTCATTTACTACATACAAAGTTACTGGATAACTACCCGTGTCGGCAAAAGCATATTGTACTTGATTCCCTGTTAATGTATCCATGTTAGCTATATGCCATGTCCAATCTACTACATCACTGCTCGATACTGTACCATCAAAACTTATCAATGGCCTTACTATTGTAGTTGGTTGCGGACCCATGTTAAATTCTGCCGTTGGATAGCCATATACATTTACCGTCATACCACCTTGTGTGTTTACACAACCATTTGCATCGGTTACAGTTAAACTTATTGGATATGATCCTACCTCATTAAATGTATGTGTTGGTGCACAGAAATTGGAGTAGGTATTATCTCCAAAATCCCATGCACATGCAAATGATGTTGGTGAAGTATTGGTAAAATTAACCGTTACAGGAGCACATCCACTTAGGGTATCAGCTGTAAAACTAACCTCTGGCAAAGGATTTACAGTTACAGTTACCTGTGCAGTACCCTGAGGTGAACCACAATTGTCCGTAACGGTTACTGTATATGTGGTTGTTACGGTTGGACTTGCTGTTACTGTGGCTGATGTGGTCGTATTTAAACCTGTTGCAGGTGTCCATAAATAATAATACGGCCCTCCATTACCTCCACTGGCTATGGCTGTTAAGCTCGTTGAATTGCCCGCACATATCGCTCCACTGCCCAAGGCTGTTACCGATATGACAGGATATACATTCACCGTTACTGTGGCTGTGCCCGAACAGCCCCCTACCGTTGTTCCTGTTACGGTATATGTGGTTGTAACTGATGGACTTGCATTTACACTCGCTCCTGTTGTACTTGATAATCCTGTTGCAGGACTCCATGTATACGTTGCTCCTCCGCTCGCTGTTAATATCGATACGCCTCCCATACATATCGTGCTCGGACTCGCTGTGGTACTTATCGTTGGTGATGGATTTACCGTTACCGTTACCGTTGAGGTATTAACACATCCATTCGCATCTGTTCCTGTTACGGTATAGGTCGTTGTGCTCATCGGTTGACCCGTTACGGTTGAACCGCTCGATGAAGATAAACTTCCTGATGGAGTCCAACTATACATCACCGCTCCATTAGCCGTTAAGGTAGTGGTTGTTCCTGAACATATGGTGGCTGGAGCTGCATTAGCCGTAACGTTTGGTAAGGAATTTACCGTTACTGTTACCGATGTGGTATTGGTACATCCATTTACATCTGTTCCTGTTATGGTGTATGTTGTAGTATTAGCAGGACTTGCCGTAACGCTTGAGCCTGATCCAGATGATAATCCTGTAGTCGGTGCCCAAGTATAGGTACTTGCTCCACTGGCTGTTAACGTAGTATTGGAACCTACACATATACTCGGTGAATTAGGGGTAACCGATAACGTTGGTAATGGATTTACCGTTACCGTTATATTGCCCGTATTCACACAGCCATTGGCATCGGTACCTACTACAGTATATTGAGTGGTTGATCCCGGTGATGCAATTACTGAGCTACCGGATGTTTGATTTAATCCTGTAGCCGGAGACCAAGAATAAGAACTTGCTCCAGTTGCTGTAAGCGTTATATTATTTCCTAAACAAATTTGAGGATTATTTGGACTGATTGAAATATTAGGTAATTGATTAACATTTACTGTTACACTGGCTGTATTTACACAACCATTTATATCAGTACCTGTAATAGTATAAGTAGAAGTTGTTAATGGACTTGCTGTAACATTAGCTGTATTTGTTTGATTTAACCCTGCTGCAGGTGACCAAGAATAAGTGGAAGCTCCATTAGCAGTCAAAGAAACACTATTTCCTATACAAATTGAAGGATTATTAGGAGTTATTGTTAACGTTGGAAGAGGATTTACGGTTACTGTAACAGTACCAGAAGCACTACATCCATTTGCATCTATACCATTTATAGTGTAAGCTGTAGTTGATGTTGGATTAGCCGTAACTGTAGCTCCACTTGTTGATGAAAGCCCTGTAGCTGGTGACCATGTATATGTAGTTGCGCCACTTGCTGTTAAACTAACACTTTGTCCAACACAAATTGTAGGATTGCCAGGAGTTACAGATATGGTTGGATTATTATTTACATTAACAGTTACAGTTCCTGTATTAGTACATCCTACTGTACTTGTACCTATAACAATATAGCTGGTAGTACTGCTTGGATTTGCTGTAACTGTTGCAGTATTTGTAGCACTTAATCCTGTAGATGGACTCCAACTATAAGTATTAGCACCAGAAGCCGTTAAAGTAACACTTTGTCCATTACAAATTGTTGGATTATTTGGAGTAATAGAAATTATTGGTAAAGGATTAACAGTAACTGTTACTGATTGACTACTTGAACAACCATTTGCATCTGTTCCTGAAACAGTATAAGTAGTTGTTGTAGTTGGATTTGCTGATACAGAAGCACCTGTAGTACTTGATAATCCTGTTGAAGGAGTCCAAGAGTAAGTGCTTGCTCCCGATGCTGTTAATGATACTGAAGTACCTATACAAATTTGCGGTGCTGATGGGGTAACTGCTAAAACAGGTTGCGGATTAACTGTAATATTTGTTGTAACTGACATACCGCATGCACCTGGAGTAGTATAAGAAATAGTATGTGTACCCGCTCCTGCAACAGATGGATCAAAAGTACCATTTACGGCATCAGTAATTCCATTTCCACTCCAGGTTCCTCCCGCAACAGAAACACTTAGATTAACCGCAGGATCATTAATGCAAAATGGACCTGCAGGTGTAATTACCGGTGTAGTAGGCGGCACAACAGTTATAACACTACTAGCTGATGCTGAACATCCATTTGTTGTTCCAGTAACTGTGTAAGTAGTAGTAGTTGATGGTGTGGCAATAACAGAGTTTCCTGTTGTTGTATTTAAACCAGTAGCAGGTGACCAACTATACGTTGTAGCTCCGCTTGAAGTTATATTTAATGATTGCCCTTGACAAATTGTAATAGAAGCCGGATTAACAGTAACAACAGGTACTGCATTTACAACTATTGTTGCAGTTGCTGTACCTCCACATGGCGCAGGTGTAGTATAAGTAATGGTATGAGATCCTGGACCGGCAATTGCAGGATCAAAAGTCCCGGTTGATGTGTTTGTTATACCAGGTCCCGACCAAACACCACCTGCCACACTTGCATTTAATGTTACAACACCATTATCTGTACAAAATGGTCCTGCAGGATTAATTGTTGGAATATTTGGAGGAATTACCGTAACAGTTGTTGAAGCCGTATTGGTACATCCATTGGTTGTTCCTGTTACAGTATAGGTAGTGGTAGTTGTAGGACTTGCTGTAACAGTTGCAGTAGTTGTTGAGCTTAATCCTGTTGCGGGACTCCAAGAATAAGATGTTGCTCCACCAGCAACTAAATTTGTACCTTGTCCTTGACAAATCGAAATACTTGTAGGGTTTACTGTAACATTTGGAAGTGTATTAACAGTTATAGTTGTAGTAGCGGTTCCACCGCAAGGTGGAGGTGTTGTATAAGTAATGGTATGAGTACCAGCACCGGCAGTGGCAGGATTAAATTCTCCAGTGCTTGGATTTACTCCCGGACCACTCCATGTTCCACCCGTAACAGAAGCATTTAACGTAACAGGGGCCGCGTTAATACAAAATGGACCGGCCGGAGTTATGGTAGGAGTTGTATTAGGTATAATATTTATTGTTGCCGTTGCTGTATTTGAACAACCTAAACTTGTTCCTGTAACTGTATAAGTTATATTAGTTGTTGGGCTTGCTGTAACTGTAGCTCCTGTTGTAGATGATAATCCGGTAGCTGGAGACCAAGAATATGTAGATGCTCCATTAGCCGTTAAACTAACCGATTGACCCACACAAATTGAAGAGCTAGCAGGAGTTACACTTACAACCGGTAATGGATTAACTGTTACTGTAACAGATTGTGTTGTTGTACAACCTCCATTTGTAACATTAACAGTATAAGTAGTAGTTGAAGTTGGACTTACTGTAATAGACGCTGTTGTTTGGCCCGTGTTCCAAGAATATGTTCCTCCTCCTGTAGCTGTTAATGTTACAGATTGACCTGCACATATAGTAGGATTACTTGGAGTTATCGTTACCGTTGGACCAGGTGTAACATTTACACAAACATTTTGAGTATGTGTACATCCAAAATTGTTTGTAGTAGTATAGGTAAAACAATGATTACCTGTTGTTGTTGGAGTAAAGGTTGCTGTTGTTGAACTTGATGTTGTTCCGGTTACGGTTAAACCTGCAGCGGGTATAAATCCTTGCGAAGATGTAGTTGGTGTAAACGAACCATTAGCAGGTGCAACAGTAAAATTAACATCCCAATTAAATATATAACCATTATCCGCTGCTAAATTATCTGTAACCTCTATGGTCCAATTTCCATTCAATGGGCAACCTATTAAATTAGTAAAAGGTTGTGATGGCATATAATTTCCTGGATTAATCGATGCAGAACTTGGCGTACCACAATTTGAAGTAGGTCCATTAACTAAATAAGTTGTTGCAGAAGGAGTAAAACAATATTGAGCCCCCGTACCCGGCCCAACAGCAGGATCGTCTAATGGACATCCTAAATACAATCCTCCACCACCTCCTCCGGTACCTGTATATGGTTTTAATACCTGAGATTGACCATTAGGACAAATAATTCTAATCTGCAAATCGCCCAAATAAGAGTGCTCCATGTTTAAACAAATGTTTTGTATATCGTTCACATTTGTTACCGTTTGACCGGAAGCATAACAATTTACATTTATAGAAGTAGTATAAGATACACCGGAACCATCAGGTAAAAATGTTGTTCCGCTTACCGGTGGCGTGCAATTTGGTACGAAGGGAGTTTGAGTAACGCTTCCTGTTATGGTAGTTGATTGACCTAAACAAATAGTTGCAGGTGAAGCATTTGTAGTTAAAGTTGGGGTTGTAGAAACCTGAACAGTTATTCCAATATTATTTGAACTTGTACATCCATTGGGATCAGTTATAGTTAAATTAACTTGATAGCTACCGGGATTATTATAAGTTTTACTAACGGTTGTTCCATTAGCTGTTGAAGCATCTCCAAAGCTCCAGGTATATGTAGCACCTGCACCTGAATTTGAAAAAGTTCCGCTTCCATTAAATGTAACGGTTTGGCCGGGACAGATTCTAATTACACCTCCACTTGCTGCAGGTGTTGAACTTAAAAAATTTGCAGTAATAGTTTGACAAGGAGTAGTACAAGAAATATTACCTGTCCAACCACTGTATGTTACAGAACCATCTGAAGTAAATCTAAATGTTAAACATCCTGATGTATTTCCAACGGTAGCTTGAGCAATACCTGGTCCGGAAGTTCCGGTATATGTTCCAAGTGATGGTGAAGCCGTATTTGGGCCATCAAAAACTTCTAAAAAATCATAGTTATTCTCTAAATTAAATGATGTAAAATTAACTATGACTTTAGCTCCGGGAGTAGAAGGACATATGGTATATACTAAAGTTTGGTTATTACCATAATTTCCTCCGCTTCCTCCACTATCGTAAAATGTACCGGAACAAGTATTAACCGAGCCATTACTCATATTGTAAGTTTGTGCTCTAAGCTTTATACTTATTAATAATATTAAAATTAAAAATTGTAGAAGGAATAAATATTTTTTCATATTAGCTTTATATACTTTAAATATTTAATTATTGTGGGTTTATAATTAAAATAAAATTCGTATCGTCTATGCGATACACTTTCATTGAATTTGAAAAAAATTCCATATTATACTTAAGCGGATTAAACTTTTCAATACTTTCAAATTTCTCATGTTTTAAATTCGAGTTGTATTTATTAAGTATTTGAAGACTTGAAATTTTTATAAATTTTTCATCATTACGATAAGGCATTTCTTCAATTTTAATTCTTTTGCTTAGTAAATTCTCAAAACTCTCATATAATGATTTATTGCCTTTAAAAAAGCTACCATTCAAATCACCATATACTTCAATAATTTTATCATCAATACTTTGAGCATTAGAAAAATTTACTAATGCAATAGTAAAGGTTAGTGCAAGTAATATTTTTTTCATTATTGGATAGATTTTATTTTCGAAAATTCAAATTATAAACGATATAATAATATAAGGTTGCCTATATTCTATTAACATGTTTTAAACAAAAATTTTACCCGGATTTAAAATTTCATTAGGGTCAAAGATTTTTTTAATTTGCTTCTGAATATCAATTAATTGCTGATTAAAGGCAATATCCATATACCCCTTTTGGACATAGCCGATACCGTGCTCACCTGAAAGGGTTCCTCCAAGAGAAACTGTTAGTTGAAAAATCTCTCTAATGGCTTTTGTTAATTCATTATTCCAAGCATCATCGCTCATATCTCCTTTAATAATATTTACATGCAAATTACCATCACCGGCATGCCCATAACACACCGATTTAAAACCATATTTTTTCCCAATTTCTTTCACTCCCTTAAGTAATTTAGGTAATTCAGCGCGTGGCACAACGGTGTCTTCTTCTTTGTATATTGAATGAGATTTTACTGCCTCTCCTACCCTTCTCCTTAATCGCCATAAATCTTCTTTTTGTTTTTCATTTTCAGCAAATAAAATTTCATCACATTCAAATTGCATCACAACTTCTGAAATCTTTTCACAATCAATCATTAAAGTTTCCAAATTATTACCATCTACTTCTATTAATAAATGCGCCTGAATTTCATCTTTAACCGGCAAATTAACATTATCAACAAAACGCAAAGTCCAGTCAATAGCATCGCGCTCCATAAATTCTAATGCAGAAGGAGTAATTCCTGCTCTAAATATTGCAGATACAGCTTCACAGGCTTTTTCTGCCGAAAAGAATGGAACCAACATTAATAAATTATGCTGAGGCAATGGAATTAATTTTAAAACTATTTTGGTAATAATTCCTAAAGTGCCTTCGCTACCAATCATTAATTGTGTAAGATTATAGCCTGTGGCATTTTTTAAAACATTAGCTCCTGTCCAAACAATTTCTCCATTTGGCAACACAACTTCGAGATTCAATACATAATCTTTAGTAACTCCGTACTTAACCGCTTTGGGACCCCCGGCATTTTCAGATACATTACCTCCAATAAAACAACTACCTCTGCTTGATGGATCTGGAGGATAAAACAATCCTTTGGCAGCTACTGTTTCTTGAAGAACTTGTGTAATAACAGCCGGTTCGGTTATAACTTGCAAATTACGTTCATCAATTTCTATTATTTTATTTAATCGCTCAATCGATAATAATACACCTCCCATTACAGGCAAAGCTCCTCCACTTAATCCTGTACCTGCAGCTCGTGGAGTAACCGGAATCAAATGTTCATTACAATATTTTAAAATTTTCGAAATCTCCTCTGCTGATTTAGGTTTTAGAACAACTTCAGGTAGAAAAGACAAATCTTCTGTTTCGTCATGCGAATAGTTTAAAAGACTTTCTTTATCAATAAACACATTTTCGTTTCCTATTATACCCACAAAAAATTGAATGTCGTCTTTGGAAATTTTATGATATTTCATGCAAGGAATGATTTTTTGAAACTAGCTTGTAAATAAAAATTTTGATTACTTTCGAAATTCTTAATTCAAACAATAATAGAAAATTTTATGCAAAGATTCATAGCACTATTAATTATTTCTGCAATTACGCATTTTTCAATTGCGCAGCAAAGCAAAAAAGAACTTAAATTGGAGGATATATGGGCAAGCAGAACCTTTGCTTCCAAAACCGTTACCGGTATTAACTCCATGAATGATGGTGAACATTATACCACCTTAGAATACAAAGAAGATGGACCTTATTTACAGCAATATTCCTTTAAAACAGGAAAACTTGTAAAAACATTATTATTACCTGGCGATTTAAAATTTGAAGGTAAACCATTAGAATTTGATGAATATGCCTTTAATACTAATGAGACAAAGGTTTTAATTTCAACCGAAACAGAACAGATTTTTCGCCATTCGACCAAATCAAATTACTGGGTGGTAGATTTAAAAAGCAAGAAAATTGCGCCAATTGCCAATAAAGAAAAAGTTCGTTTAGCAAACTTTTCACCAACCGAAAACAAAGTTGCTTATGTAAAGGACAACAACTTATTTATGTTTGATGTAGATGCACAAAAAGAAACGCAAATTACGTTTAACGGAAAATACAATCATATTATTTACGGTGCAACAGATTGGGTTTATGAAGAAGAATTTTCATTCGATAAAGCATTTTTTTGGAGCCCTGATGGAAAGTACATTGCATTTTACGAATTTGATGAAAGTGCCGTAAAAGAATTTAACATGCCAATCTATCAAGGGAATTTATATCCAAAAGATTATCGTTTTAAATATCCTAAAGCAGGTGAAGTTAATGCTAAAGTAAAACTTCACTGTTATAACATTAATTCAGGCAAAACTGTTGCTATAGATGGAGGCGAATATGAATACATACCAAGATTAAAATGGACAGAAATTCCCGGTAAGTTTTCGTTTATTCGTATGAACCGTTGGCAAAACAAGTTAGATTTAATGTTGGCTGATGCAGAAAGCGGAAAAACACAAATTTTATTATCAGAAAAAAATGATGCATATATAGAAATTACTGATAACCTAACCTTTCTTAAAGATAAGCAACATTTTATCTGGTCGAGCGAACAAAGCGGTTTTCATCATTTGTATTTATACAACATGGAAGGGAAACTGGTTAATCAAATAACTAAAGGCGATTGGGATATTGATAATTTATTGGGTATTGATGAAAAAACTAAAACAGTTTACTACATCTCAGCCGAATCAAGTCCAATGGAAAGAGATGTTTATGCCATTAAATTAGACGGAAGCGGAAAGAAAAAACTATCACCCAACAAAGGCACTAATAACGCCTTTTTCAGCAAGAGTTTTAAATATTTTGTAAACTATCATTCTGATGCAAATACCCCACAAACTGTAACCCTACACAGTTCTGATGGAAAACTTATACGCATTTTAGAAGATAATGCTGATTTAAAAAACACCTTGAAAAATTATAATTTCAGCAAAAAAGAATTCTTTACCATTAAAACCAACTATGATGTAACACTAAATGCCTGGATGATTAAGCCTCATAATTTTGATGCAACTAAAAAATATCCGGTATTTATGACCGTTTACGGAGGGCCTGGACATAATACTGTAAATGATCGCTGGGATGGGCCCAATTATTTATGGCATCAACTATTAGCTCAAATGGGCTACATAGTTGTTTCGGTTGATAATCGAGGAACAGGATTTAGAGGTGAGAAATTTAAAAAGTGTACTTACTTACAATTAGGCAAATTAGAAACCGAAGATCAAATTGCAGCTGCGCAATATTTAGGAACTTTAAATTATGTAGATAAAAACAGAATTGGAATTCAGGGATGGAGCTATGGCGGATACATGTCATCGCTTTGTATAACAAAAGGTGCGGATGTATTTAAAGCAGCTATTGCAGTTGCACCGGTAACTAACTGGCGTTTTTATGATTCTATTTACACAGAACGTTATATGCGCACTCCTCAGGAAAATGCAAGCGGATATGATGAAAATTCTCCCATCAATCATGTAAAAAAATTAAAAGGAAAATATTTATTAATTCATGGTACAGCTGATGATAATGTACATTATCAAAACGCAGCTGAAATGATAAATGCACTGGTTAAAGCCAATAAACAATTTGAAGAATTTACCTACCCTGATAGAAATCATGGTATTTATGGCGGCACAACGCGCTTACATTTATATACTTTAATGACAGATTTTATTGTTAGAAATATTTAATGTTACAACAACGAAACAAAATTTAAAATGAGCAACGAACAAAAAAATTTATTAGGGCATCCTGTAGGCTTATACATCTGCTTTTTTACCGAAATGTGGGAACGTTTCAGTTTCTATGGTATGAAAGCCTTATTGATATTTTATTTAACCAAATATCATTTTTTCAGCGATAACGAAGGGAATCATTTAGTAGGTAGCTATGCAGCATTAGTTTACGCTATGCCGGTAATAGGCGGAATGCTGGCTGATAAATATTTAGGCTTTAGAAAAGCAGTAACTTTTGGAGCTATTTTACTTGTATTAGGTCATCTTGGTATGGCTTATGAAGGTCATCAAGCTTACATGGAGAACGATAGTATTGTAAGAGATGAGAGAGCCTTACAGGTATTTTATTTTTCCTTAGCATTAATTATTATGGGTGTTGGATTTCTAAAACCAAACATTTCAACTATCGTAGGAGCATTGTATGAAGAAGGTGATCCACGAAGAGATTCAGGCTTTACCATTTTTTACATGGGTATTAATTTAGGTTCTGCATTGGCAACCATTATTTGTGGATGGCTGGGCGAAAACTACGGATGGAGTTATGGATTTGGCGCTGCCGGCATTGGTATGATTGGAGGTTTAATCACATTCCTTTGGGGGCAAAAATTCCTGATGGGGAAAGCTGAGCCAAGTAATCCTGCTGTCTTAAAAGAAAAAGTAGGTGGATTAATTTCTCGCGAATGGTTAATTTATTTAGGAGGTATTGGTGGTGTATTTATTGCTTGGCAAATGGTGCAATACCATGTTGTAGTTGGTTATACCTTAACTACCATATCCATTGCAGCTGCAGTTTTCTTGGCTTGGTTTTTAATTGCGAAATGTAATCCAATTGAGCGAGCAAGAATGGGCGTTTTAATTGTACTCATTATTTTCACTGTTATATTTTGGGCATTGTTTGAACAAGCTTATACTTCCATGAATCTCTTTGCCGATAGGATTATTGATAGGAGTATCAATTTAAGTTTTATTAATGCTAAAGAAATCCCGGCTTCTTCATTCCTTAGTTTAAATGCTATTTTCATCATCATTTTTGCACCAATATTAGCTTGGTTTTGGGTTAAATTAGGAAAGCTCAATCCAAATGTTCCCATGAAGTTTGCTTTTGGAATTATATTGGCAGGATTAGGATTTGGCATGTTGGTACTGGGAATAAAATTTGCTGATGATGCAGGAAAAGTTGCTATGATTTGGTTGGTAGGAGCATATTTGTTACACACATTTGGCGAGCTTTGTTTATCTCCGGTAGGATTATCGGCTGTTACAAAACTTTCTGTTCAAAGCATAGTTGGTGTAATGATGGGAACATGGTTCTTGGCAACAGCAGGTTCTGAATACATTGCCGCTTTACTTGCCAATATAGCCAGTGTAGAAACCATTGAAGGCGAAGTAGCTGACAGCTCTGTAGCATTAGCCAATTACAACGAATTGTTTTCCTTATTACTTTGGATGGGCTTAGGCTTTGGTGTTTTACTGGCAGCCATTTCTCCAATCCTTAAAAAGTACATGCACGGGATTAAGTAAACCTACATTTTAATTTTCTAAAAAAGCGCATAACAAGTATGCGCTTTTTTATTGTTTCCTATACTTCCGCTAAAATTGTATACTTGCAATTGCATTTTTTGTATTTTGTATCTTTAATTTTAATCTTAATAAAAAACATAAAATGAACAACAATCCATCTTTTCAGGAACGCGTAGGAACCATTATGGATCATCCTGCAGCATTATTTGTATTATTCTTTACCGAAATGTGGGAGCGCTTTAGTTATTATGGCATGCGCGCCTTATTAGTACTTTTTCTTGTAAGTTCTGCCGGCTTAGGAGGTTGGGAATGGTCGAGAGAAAAAGCATTAGAATTATATGGCTTATACACCGGATTGGTTTACATCACTCCTATTTTAGGTGGATTTCTTGCCGACCGTTTATTAGGACACAGAAATGCCATAATTCTTGGCGCTGTTTTAATGACCTTAGGACATGCATCCATGGCTTTTGAAACAAGCTTTTTCTTTTACTTAGGTTTAGGATTACTAATTGTAGGAAATGGATTTTTCAAACCAAACATTTCATCTATTGTAGGTGGATTATATAAAAATGATGCTGATAAAAAAGATGCCGCCTACACCATTTTTTACATGGGTATAAATGCAGGTGCATTTATGGGAATTTTATTATGCGGATATGTAGGTGAAAAAGTTGGATGGAGCTATGGCTTTGGATTAGCCGGTATTTTTATGTTTTTCGGAATGTTGCAATTTTGGTTTGCTCAAAAAATATTTGGAAATATTGGATTGAAACCCACTAAAAATGGAGATAAATCAAACGAAGAAACAGATAACACACCATCTAATGTTGTACGCGACAGATTAATCGTAATTGGAATTTTAGCAGTTTCAACCATCTTTTTCTGGATGGCATTTGAACAAGCCGGTGGCTCAATGACCATTTTTGCAAAAGATTATACCAATCGTATTTTATCAGGAACTGAGGCAAGCATTTTTACCGCTATTAATGCATTAATGGCTATTATTCCTTTAGCTGTTATAACATGGGTATTGTTTTTGTTATTTAAAGCAACCTTTAAAAATTATGCGCTTTCTAACTTGTTTTTAGGATTAAGCTTTGTAATAATTTGGGGTATTGTATTGTGGATGGTAAAAAAAGAATTTAATACCAAAGCTTACGAAGTACAATATGGTGATGAAACTACCATTATACGACACGATAAAGGCTTTACCGAAGGCGAACAAATTTATATAGTTGATTTAGACCAAAAAGGAAACTACAAATACATTGATAATGAAAAAGCCGAAAAAATTGAAACCAAAGTACAGGCAACAATTATCAGAGAAAAATCAAATGAGGTAGAAGTGCCTGCTTCATGGTTTGGAATTTTAAATTCATTATTTATAATTGGATTTGCCCCACTTATTTCAAAGATATGGGCAAGTAGATTAAATCCTTCTGCACCGGTAAAATTTGGATTAGGTTTAATATTATTAGGTGCCGGATTTGCTGTATTAGCTTTAGGTGCATCAAGCATCGATAAAGGAGCAAGTGCAGCTTCAGTAAGTATGATTTGGTTAGTATTAGCATATCTGCTTCATACCTTAGGTGAATTATTCGTATCACCGGTTGGTTTATCTTATATCAGTAAATTATCTCCAGCTCGATTAGTTGGATTAATGTTTGGTGTATGGTTTACGGCAACAGCTATTGCCAATTGGTTAGCAGGACAAACGGGAAGTTTAATTGATAAAATAAGTGCTGAATATTCATTATCCGGTTTTTTCTTAATCTTTACAGCTTTACCAGTATTGGCCGGATTAATCATGATTGCCTTAAACGGGTTCCTGAAAAAGAAAATGCACGGAATACAATAGAGAAGTCAGAAAGACTAAAGATAATAAGATAAAGGACTGAGGATATTTTAAAAATGATTTTTGAAGAAGGCAAAACATACGATTTTGGAACTACACAATTAAGCGAAGAAGAAATTATTGCTTTTGCCAAAAAGTATGACCCGCTTGATTTTCATACCAATATCGAAAGTGCCATGAAAAGTCGCTTTAAAGGTTTAATAGCAAGCGGGCCACATCTGTTTAACAAAAATTATAAAGAAAAATGGGTTCCCTTATTTGGAAAATCTGTAATTTGTGGTTTAGAAGTTACCAACTGGAAATTTTTAAAACCGGTTTATGCTAATCAAGAAATTAAAACAACCGTTAGCATAAAAGAGGTTAAAGAAAATTTAGAGAAAAAATGGGCTGCTGTTACTTGGCTCTTTGAATTTAAAGACACACAAAATGAATTGGTGCAAACCTTAGAAATGAAAGTCTTGCATCATATTTAATTAAAAATTTTTAAAAATGAATAAACATAAAATCATACTAATCCTCACGCTATTTATAGCTGTAAGTGGAATAGGACAAGAAAAAATAAATTGGATGAGTTTTGAAGAAGCTGTAGCTGCAACTCAAAAAAATCCAAAGAAAATATTTATTGATGTTTATACCGATTGGTGCGGATGGTGTAAAAAATTAGATGTTACAACATTTATTGATCCGACACTAGTCAAATATATGAATGAAAAATATTATGCCGTAAAATTAGATGCAGAAACTAAGGATACTATACATTTTGCTGGAACAGCTTATGTAAATCCAAATCCGGGAGTTAAACGTTCTACTCATCAACTGGCCTATTCTATTTTAAACGGACAAATGTCTTATCCTACTGTAGTTATTTGGTATGAGGGGAATAACATTCATCCAATTCCCGGATACAGAACAGCTGAAGAATTACTTATATATTTAAAATATTATGGAGAAAATGCTTATAAAAATATGACTATAGAAGAGTTTCAAAAATCTATTTCAAAACCTATTAATACGGGGCAATGATAAATATTAAAAACATTGTAGAAAATGTATTAAAGGAGCACAATGCTGATTTTAAAATGTTAGCAGATTCTATAGGGCTTTCAGAAGAACTATTATTAGAAGCATTAGAAAGTGAAGCATTACAAATTCGTGTTTTAGAACTCATTTCAAAAGAATTGCGAATACCATTATACAGTTTTTTCCGTGACCCCAATTTTGAAATAAAATATTATAGCAAAGAACAAAAATATTACACTCAAGATATTAGTGCTCACCGCGAAGCTGAATTAATGAAAGAGATTGAAGCATTACGTAAGCAGTTAGACGATTTGAAGAAATCGGAGTAATTTTTAATTCTTCACTCTTCCATGTTTTCCAACTTCCAATTTCTCTTTTTACTATTTGCCCTCATAGCTGAAATTATTGGTACGGTAGGCGGTTTCGGTTCATCCGTTTTTTTTGTCCCTATTGCCAATTTTTATTTCGATTTTCAAACGGTGCTTGGAATTACTGCTGTATTTCACTTATCCAGTAATATCAGTAAAATTGCACTTTTTAGAAAAGGATTAGATAAAAAATTACTTCTAAATATTGGCTTGCCTTCTGTAATTTTTGTAGTTGCAGGAGCTGTTGCAAGTAAATATTTCAGCACAGTTTATCTCGAAACAGCATTAGGGATATTCTTAATTGTATTAAGTATTGTTTTTCTGATAAACAAAAAACTGGTAATTAAGCAAGGAAAAAAAGAAAGCA
This sequence comes from Bacteroidia bacterium, assembly GCA_046299555.1. GTDB lineage: Bacteria > Bacteroidota > Bacteroidia > JACCXN01 > JACCXN01 > CALKJP01. Next base: position 1,171,052 of record JBKBHS010000001.1, on the reverse strand, counting down.
TAATTGGTGGTTCATTATCGGGTTTTATAGCAGGTTTATTGGGAACTGGTGGAGCTATCAGGGGTTTAACCATGGCAGCTTTTAATCTTGAAAAAAGTGTATTTGTGGCAACTTCTGCATTTATAGACTTTGGAGTAGATTTTACCCGAACAATCGTGTATTTTTTTAATGGTTATATTAAGCAGCAAACACTTATCTACATTCCATTTTTACTATTAATAGGTTATTTAGGCACCTATATTGGGCGATATTTACTTACATTTATTTCACAAGAAAATTTTAAAAAAATATCGCTTTTGCTTATATTAATTATAGGTTTGCTGACACTGATAAAAGTTAATTTAGTTTAATTCTGATATAAATCAATTATTAAAACTAAATTTTTTACTTATAAGGATTATCTTTGCATCATAAATGAAAAAATCTTTATTAATCATATTACTATCTTCATTTTTAATTACATCTACTGAATTACATGAGATGTTTAAGATTTCTTCATTAATTGAACATTATTTTGAACATAAACAAAACGATAAGAATTTAGATATTTTCGATTTTATCGCCTTACATTATTCTAACGAGAATCATTTTGATGGGCATGAAAATAAACTACCCTTTAAAACACAACATGATTTGAATTTTATTGCTAAACTTTTTAAAGTAAATTTTTCAAAACAATTTTTTAACTATACATTAAGCATTAAGCATCTTAACAAAGCTTTTGTTATAAACAACGAACAAAAAAAATCCTCTCTCTTTATTCATACTATCTGGCAACCTCCAAAATTCTGATTTAATAAATTTTAATATCGTAACCACGGTATAACTATTTAATCATATTATTAAATCAGAAATTTATGCTTAATAAAATTATTGAGTTTTCAATTCAAAATAAACTCATTGTTGCGCTTTTAATTTTAGGACTAGTTAGTTATGGTATATACGAAACCGGCAAGCTTCCTATTGATGCAGTTCCGGATATTACCGATAATCAGGTGCAAATTATTACTACCTCCCCCTCATTGGGAGCTCCCGATGTAGAACGTTTTATTACTTTTCCTATTGAACAAGCCAATAGTAATATACCCGGATTAAAACAAATACGTAGCTTTTCCAGATTTGGACTTTCTGTAATAACAATTGTTTTTAACGATGATGTAGATATTTACTGGGCACGACAACAAGTAGCCGAACGATTACAAAAAGTTCAACAAGAAATTCCGGCTGAATTAGGAATACCTGAATTGGCTCCAATTACAACAGGCTTAGGGGAAATATATCAGTATATCATACGTCCCGAAAAAGGTTACGAAGAAAAATACGATGCAACTGAATTAAGAACCATACAAGACTGGATAGTTCGAAGACAATTACTTGGAGTGAAAGGTGTAGCTGATGTTGCAAGTTTTGGCGGAAAATTAAAACAATACGAAGTAGCTGTAAATACTTCCAAACTCGCTGCTCATAATATTAGCATACAAGATGTTTTTACAGCGCTTGAAAATAACAATCAAAATACAGGTGGTGCTTATATTGAAAAAGGGCCACAAGTTCAATTTATCCGTAGCGAAGGTTTGGTAAGCTCTATTGCCGACATTGAAAATATTGTTATTAAAATTTTAAACAATGGAATTCCTCTATTAATAAAAGATGTTGCAACAGTAAAAATCGGACATGCCATTCGCTATGGTGCAATGACCTATAATGGAGAAGGCGAAGTAGCAGGCGCAGTTGTAATGATGTTAAAAGGAGCAAACAGTAGTGAGGTAATTAAAAATGTAAAAATAAAAATTGAAGAAATTAAAAAAACACTTCCAAAAGGTGTTGTTCTTGAACCCTTTTTAGACAGAACTAAAATGGTGAATAATGCCATTTCTACTGTAATAAAAAATTTAACCGAAGGTGCACTAATCGTAATTTTTGTACTCGTTTTATTTCTTGGAAATTTAAGAGCCGGTTTTATTGTAGCATCAGTTATTCCTTTATCCATGTTGTTTGCCATAATTATGATGAACTTATTTGGTGTAAGTGGAAATCTGATGAGTTTAGGTGCTTTAGATTTCGGATTAATTGTAGATGGTGCAGTAATTATAGTAGAATCAGTTTTACATCATTTAACACAATCTAATATTTATAAAAACAAAGTGCTTAGCCAAAAAGAAATGGATGATGAAGTTAGCACATCTGCGAGTAAAATGATGAATAGCGCTGTCTTTGGTCAGATTATTATATTAATTGTTTACTTACCCATATTGAGTTTACAAGGAATTGAAGGAAAAATGTTCAAACCAATGGCTCAAACTGTAGCCTTTGCTTTAATAGGGGCATTTATACTATCACTTACTTACATTCCTATGATTAGTAGTTTATTTATTTCAAAAAACACAGAACACAAAAAAAATCTTTCCGATAAACTAATGAATTATATCGAAAACATGTATGAAAAGATGCTAACTAAAGCATTACATCATAAATCTATAATTATTTCAATAGTTAGTTTATTATTTTTTATATCAATTTTCTTGCTTACACAATTAGGAGGCGAATTCATACCAAGTTTACCGGAAGGCGATTTTGCTGTTGAAACAAGAGTTTTACAAGGAAGTAATTTAAAAACATCGGTAGATGCCGTATTAAAAAGTCAACAAATCTTATTAGCCAAATTTCCTGAAATAGAAAAAATAGTTGGCAAAACTGGAAGCAGCGAAATACCAACCGATCCAATGCCTATTGAAGCAAGTGATATGATGGTTATTTTAAAACCAAGAGAAGAATGGACAAGTGCTGAAACCTATGATGAATTAGCAGAATTAATGTCGAAAGAATTAGAAAATTATCCGGGAGTTACTTACTCTTTTCAATATCCGGTTGCTATGCGTTTTAATGAATTAATGACCGGTGCTCGACAAGATATCGTGTGCAAGATTTTTGGTGAAAATTTAGACACCTTATCCTATTATGCAGAAAAAATTGGAAATATTATTAGTAAAGTAGAAGGCATCCAAAACATTTATGTAGAGCCTATTTCGGGAATGCCACAAATAATTATTCGTTATAAAAGAGAGGCTATTGCCAATTACGGATTAAAGATAAGCGATATTAATAACGCTGTAAATACAGCTTTTGCAGGACAAACAACTGGCGCTGTATATGAAGATGAAAAACGATTTGATTTAGTAGTTCGCTTGGAAAAAGAAAATAGAAATAGTATTGAAGATGTAAAAAATCTGATTATAAATTCCAATGGTAGAACTATTAATCTAAATCAGATTGCTGATATAAAATTAGAAAATGGAGTAAATCAGATTCAGCGCGAAAATGCACATAGAAGAATAATTGTAGGATTTAATGTTAGAAACAGAGACATTGAAAGTACAGTAAATGAATTACAGAAAATAATTGAAAAAGAAATAAAACTTCCAAGCGGTTATTACATAAGTTATGGAGGTTCTTTTCAAAACTTAAACGAAGCTAAAGAACGATTGAGTATTGCTGTTCCTGTATCACTTATTCTCATTTTTATATTGTTATACTTTGCGTTTCGCTCGGTAAAATATGGTTTGCTAATTTATACTGCAATCCCACTTTCCGCTATTGGAGGAATACTTGCATTAACCCTACGCGATATGCCATTTAGTATTTCTGCAGGAGTAGGTTTTATTGCATTATTTGGTGTAGCCGTTTTAAATGGAATTGTACTTATTGCAGAATTTAATCGACAAAAAAAAGAAGGTGTAAATGATATTAATCAAATAGTATTAAATGGTGGTAAAATTCGATTACGTCCGGTATTAATGACGGCCTTTGTAGCTTCCTTTGGTTTCTTACCAATGGCATTAAGCAATGGTGAAGGAGCAGAAGTACAAAGACCACTCGCTACAGTAGTTATTGGAGGATTAATGCTTGCTACCTTTTTAACACTATTTGTATTACCTATACTATTTACCATTTTTGAAAAAGGTGTAAAATCAAAAACCACACTTTCTGTAATTACTTTGTTATTTATTTTTTCTTTTACAAATAATTTATCTGCACAAGAAAATATAACTCTTGATAACGCTATAGAACTTGCCATTAAAAATAATCAGCAATTAAAAAGCGAAATATTAAAAAAAGAATATCAAGAAAAAATAAAAGGAACAGCTTGGAATTTGGGTAATACATACATTAATTACGAGTATGGAAATATAAACTCTTCTTTTAATGATAATCGATTTGCTGTATCTCAAAATATTAAATTTCCAAGCATTTACCTATCGCAACAAAAATTATTTAATGAAGAAGTAAAAGCAAGTGTTTATAATCTTCAACAAAAAGAAAACGAGTTAAAAAAAGAAGTAAAAAAATGCTTCTATGAATTGGTATATTTAATTGAAAAAAGAAAACTTTTAACAAAAGCAGATAGCATTTATCGCTCTTTTGAAAAAAGCGCAATACTGAAATTTGAAAAAGGAGAAAGTAATTTAATTGAAAAATCATTGGCCGAAAATCAAAGCGGACAAATTAAGCTTCAATTAAATGAAGTAGAAAAGGATATTGCTATATCTCTATTTCAATTAAAGTGGCTGTTGAATACCGATATAACTTATACTCCAGAATATACTTCATTAAAAATTGCTACTAAAGATATTTTAGATTCAATTATACTAGAACAAAATCCAAAAATTCAATATTTAAAAAGCAATCAAAGTATAAGTAAAAAAAGATTAAATATTGAAAGGCAAAAATTATTGCCGGATATTATGTTTGGATATAATAATATGAGTATGCTTGGTACCGGTGCAGATAATATTTACTACAATGATAGAACTCAACGTTTTAAATCCATGCAAATCGGTGTTGGTATCCCTTTATTTTTTAATGCGCAAAAAGCAAGTATTGCTGCCGAAAAAATAAATTACTCCATTGCTGAAAATAATTTTAAGAGCGAACTGCAATCATTTAAAACACTTTATCGACAAAGCATTTCAAACATTAATTATTACAATAAAACTATTCAATACTTTGAAGAATCTGCTTTAAAAAATGCTGATAAAATTATTACAACAGCTAATCTTCAATTTAAAAATGGAGAAATAAATTATATCGAATGGGTATTGCTCATTAATAATGCAATTAGCATACAAAGCCAATATCTTGACAATATTAAAAAATACAACGAAAGTGTAATTGAATTGGAACTATTAATGAACAACTAAAATTTACTAAAATGAAAAGCATATATAATATATTGATTTTACTTATCATTTTAAGCGCTTGTGGCAATAAAAATGAAAATCAAAACAACAATGAAATAACAAATGAAAATAAAATTGTACTTAGTGATGACCAAATAAAAAATATTGGAATAGAAACCGATACTATTAGCTATAAAACTTTATCATCACAATTACAATTAAGTGGAAAAATTGATGTTCCACCACAAAATATGATTTCGGTGAGTATGCCTTTAGGAGGATATTTAAAATCAACGCATCTATTACCGGGCATGCATGTAAAAAAAGGAGAAGTAATTGCTATAATGGAAGATGAACAATATGTTCAATTGCAAGAAGAATTTTTAACCGCAAAATCTAAATTGGAATTTTTAGAAAAAGAATACGAACGCCAAAAAGAGTTAAATAAAAATCAGGCAAGCAGCGATAAGGTTTATCAACTGGCTTTAAGTGAATATCAAACACAAAAAATCAGAGTTAAATCTTTAAGTGAAAAATTAAAACTAATTTTCATCAATACTGATAAACTCGATGAAAACTCCATCAGCAAAAGTATTAACTTACTCTCTCCTATTGATGGATATGTATCCAAAGTAAATATCAATATTGGTAAACATGTAGAGCCAAGTGATATACTTTTTGAACTAGTAAATCCTGAAGACATTCACTTAGCCTTAAATGTTTACGAAAAAGATATAGACAAACTATTTATTGGACAAAAAGTACTCGCCTTTACCAATAATAATCCTGATAAAAAATACCAATGTGAAATAATATTAATTGGTAAAGATTTTTCAAATGATAAAAACATTACGGCTCATTGCCATTTCGACAAATACGACCATAGTCTTATACCGGGAATGTATATGAATGCATTAATTGAAATTAATACTAAAAATGCTCCCGTTCTGCCTAATGATGCCATCGTAAATTATAATGGAATAAGTTATATTTTTGTACAAAATAAATCGAATACCTTTGAACTGATTCCAATAAAAACAGGAAACTCTGAAAATAATTATACAGAAATAATAAGCGATAAAATCAATGAACTAAAAAATAAAAAAATTGTTATCAGAGGAGCTTATCAATTACTGATGGCAATGAAAAATACAGAAGAATAATCTTTAATTAAAAAACATGAAAACATTTTTAACAGCATTAACTTTAATTTCGTTTACACTAAATTCATTAGCACAAAATTGGACCGGTGCAGTAAATTCCGATTGGAATAACCCTTCCAACTGGTCTGCTACTCCTACTAATAACACTCCCAAAAATATCAATCCGGTTAATTATACAGGAGCGGCTCAACATCCTGTAATTAGTACAAATTCTAACTTTACTGCCAGTACTTTAAACATTACAAATGGTGGGCAACTTACTATTAATGCTAATCTTTCAACAACTGATAATGTAACTGTTACTGGGAATAACTCAAACATTACGGTAAATTCTGGAACTTTTCAAATTGCACCAAGTAATAATGGACGTTTAATAATTGATTTAGGTGCAACCATGAATATTAATAATGGAACTATTAACGTTGGCCAACGTTTTATAACCGGTGAAAACAGTATTACAACCATGCAAAATGGTACAGTAACTTGCGGACAAAGATTATTATTAGACCTAGGTGGAGTTTTTAATTTTAATGGAGGAAATATTACTGTAGCCCAAACCATGGCATTAGCAGATGGCAATGCAAATGGTTCTTGCCAATTTATAATGAATGGAGGAACATTAAACGTCAACGGAGAAATTGCATTAGAAAATGAATTTGGAATTTACGATCCTACTATTATAATTAATGGTGGAACATTAAATTTAAATGGTGATTTGATTTGGTTTGGTGAATTGCCCGGTGCAGGCACTCCAAAGTTTGTAATGAATGGAGGTACAGCTAATATTAGTGGAATTATTCAAAATATGCCGCTAAGTACTGTAAATATGTATTTAAAATTAGATGGCAATTCTCAACTTAATTTTTCAGGAACTTTAATTGAAAACATACATCCACAAGATAGTATTATTCAAACCGGCAATAGTCAGCTAATTTTAAATAGTACTCATTCAATAAATAATTCAGGGGTTATCCAGGCTGATAACGTAAGTACATTGTTTAATGGAAACAGCACATTGCAAGGCAATGGACAATTTCAATTTAATACCATCCAAATAAATGCTAATAAAACAGTCAATCACCTTACTTCCTCAGTTTTAAAAATAAGCGGAGATGTAATTGCAAATGGAACTTTTATAACTAATAACAATGAAATTGAGCTTAATGGAAATATAAATCAAATAATAAGTGGAAACAGTCCAATTAACTTTCATAATTTGACCATAAATAATAATTCAGTTTTAGGTATTACATTAAATAATATTATAAAAATATTTGGCCATTTACAGCTAAATTCAGGAAAAATCAACTCTAACAATAATTTCACAATAACAATCGAAGATAACGCTTCATCTAGTGCGGGAAACTCTGTGAGCTTTGTAAATGGACCATTGCTTAAAAAAGGAAATGATTCATTTATTTTTCCTATTGGTAAAAATCAAAAATGGAGAAGAATTGAAATCTCTGCTCCATCTACTATCAACGATATTATTAAAGCAGAATACTTTGATAATTCATTTAGTCAAATTACTCCAGTTAATTCTCCGCTTTCTGCAGTTAGCAATATAGAATATTGGAGTTTAGAAAGAATCAACTCAACTAGTACTGTTCAAATAGCTTTATATTGGGAAGATGCATCAATAAGTGCAATTACCGATTGTAATGAACTTTCTATTGCCCGATGGAATGAAGCATCTTGGGATAATATTATTAGTACAGCCAATGGTACATGTTCAGGAAATGGAAACGGCAAAATAAATTCTAATAATCAAATAAATGATTTAGGAATTTTCACCTTTGGATATTATTCAAATGTAACATCCCAAAATATTACTATTTGTAACGGAGATAGTGTAATTGTTGGCAATAATATATATAATACAAGTGGTACTTATATTGATATATTTAATGATATAAATAATAACGATAGTATAGTAATAACCAATCTTACAGTTGTAATTCCTGATGTAAATGTAACAGTGGTTGGGAATACGCTTCAAGCTATAAATAACAATGCAAATAGTTATCAATGGATGGATTGCAATACAAATAGTTTAATTAATGCTGCAAATAGTCAATATTTTAGTCCAACACAAAGCGGTAATTATGCAGTAATCATTAATCAAAACGGCTGTATAGATACATCAACTTGTTATACTATTGCTATTAATACAATAGAAAATTTTGACATAAATACATCTATTCAATTATACCCTAATCCATTAAAAAATGGGCAATCATTAAATATCACAAATACAGAAAACATTGCATTAATCGAAATTTACGATATTCAAGCTAGGCTAATTTATACACAGTTTAATAAAGAGTTTAAAAACACAATAGAACTAAAATTACAAGATATTAAGCCTGGTATTATATGTATTAAAGCTACCTATAAAAATGGGCATGTCTCCATTCAGAAAATTATACAATTGTAATTTAATCATTAAAATACTTAAACACCTTAGTTATCAACAAAAAAAGCTTAACAATTCTTAACAGGGAAAGGGCTTAGTAAGCGCTTTTTTTTAACAAATTTGCGTTGCTATTAAATACCTTTAAAATTTCCTGATATGTTAGAAAATACAAGTGATGTAACATCATCCGCATCATCGTTTGATATTAAAGAATTGAATGAACGTATCCAGCGCGAAAGTGCCTTTGTGGACTTACTGATGCTGGAAATGGACAAAGTTATTGTAGGGCAACGCCACATGGTAGAGCGCCTTTTAATAGGACTTTTAGCTAATGGACACATTTTATTAGAAGGTGTTCCGGGATTAGCTAAAACTTTAGCCATTAAAACACTTTCATCAGCTATTGATGTACAGTTTAGCCGTATACAGTTTACTCCTGATTTACTTCCTGCCGACCTTATCGGAACGATGATTTACAATCAGAAAAAGGAAGAGTTTACCATCAAAAAAGGGCCTATATTTTCAAACTTTGTATTAGCAGACGAGATTAACCGTGCCCCTGCAAAAGTGCAATCAGCATTATTGGAAGCTATGCAGGAACGTCAGGTTACCATTGGCGAACAAACATTTAAATTACCCGAGCCCTTTTTAGTATTGGCTACTCAAAACCCTATTGAACAAGAAGGAACCTATCAGTTACCTGAAGCGCAAGTTGACCGTTTTATGCTGAAAGTAGTTTTAAGTTATCCTAAAAAAGAGGATGAGAAAAAAATCTTGCGCAGCAACATGAGCGGTGATTTAGGCTCCAATGTAAAAAAAGTAATTTCTCCGGAACAAATTCTCACTGCTCGCAAACTGGTGCGTGATGTTTACATGGATGAAAAAATTGAACAATACATTGTAGATATAATTTTTGCTACGCGTTTCCCTAAAGAAAATAAACTCGAAAAATTTGATGGACTAATTAGTTTTGGTGCATCGCCTCGTGCAAGTATCAGCATGGCTATTGCAGCAAAAGCGTATGCATTTATTAAACGAAGAGGCTATGTAATACCTGAAGATGTGAGAGCTGTTTGCCATGATGTTTTACGCCACCGTATTGGTTTATCTTACGAAGCCGAAGCTGAAAACATTTCAGTTGAACACATCATCAATGAAATTTTAAATACGGTTGAAGTACCTTAAAATATTCCTTGATAGATTGTTGATGGATGAATATTAAAATGCATGGAAACGGCTGAACTACTAAAAAAAGTACGAAAAATAGAAATTAAAACCAGAGGATTATCTTCACAGGTATTCTCCGGAAGCTATCATAGTGCCTTTAAGGGAAAGGGAATGACCTTTAGCGAAGTGCGCGAATATCAACCCGGTGATGATGTGCGCTCTATCGAATGGAACGTTACCGCCCGATACAATCATCCATTTGTAAAAGTATTTGAAGAAGAACGTGAATTAACTGTAATGTTATTAGTTGATGTAAGTGGATCCAGAGCTTTTGGAACAAGAACTCAGCTAAAGCAAGATTTAATTACTGAATTATGTGCCGTTCTTTCTTTTTCTGCTATTCAGAATAATGATAAAATTGGAGTAATCTTTTTCAGCGATAAAATCGAAAAATTTATTCCACCCAAAAAAGGAAAAAGTCATATCCTACGTATTATTCGTGAGCTAATTGAATTTGAACCTGAGCACAAAGGCACTGATATTTCAGGAGCACTAAAGTACTTAACCAATATTATTAAACAACGTTGCATTGCATTTGTCATTTCCGATTTTGATGATGAAAACTTTGATGATGCTTTAAAAATTGCCAATAAAAAACACGATATCGTAGCATTAAAAATTTATGATGAACGAGAACATATTCTTCCTGATGTTGGAATGATACGATTAATTGATGCCGAAAGCGGAGAAGTAAGATGGATAAATACATCAGATGAAAGAGTAAGAAAACAATATGCCTTAAATGCAAAACAACGTGATGAAAAACTATCTACGCTTTTTATGAAAAGCGGTGTAGATTTTACCGAAATAGCTACCCATCAACCTTACATAAAACCTTTGGTAAACCTATTTAAAAAGCGCGAGCGGAGTTTGAGATAATGATTTGCATAAAGCAACATACCACATTTTTAAAAACTGGAATTAAGAAATTAATTTCAGCATTTTTATTTTTGGCTCTTTGGATTGTAGCATTAAATACCTATGCTCAGATACACACAGCCGTTGCAAAAATTGATACCGCAAAAATTTTAATTGGCGAACATATCAAATTAAAAATTGATGTTCGTTATCCGGCAGAATTAAAAAACAATACTGCACATACCATTATCTGGCCTACTTTTACGGATACTATTACAGAAAAAATTGAAATTGTAGAACAAAGTGAAATAGACACCTCCCTTTCTACCGATCAAAAAACTATTCTGTTAAGTAAAACCTATGTTATAACATCATTTGATAGCGGATTTGTTGTTATACCTCCTTTTACATTTTATAATTCATTAGATACTACTCGCCCATTTGAAACTCAACCCTTACTGATAGAAGTTCAAACCGTAGCCGTTGATACCACACAGGAAATAAAAGATATTAAAGAACCAATTGATATTCCATTTACACTTAAAGAGCTACTACCCTACTTTATTGGTGGACTGGTAGCTATCATAATCATTCTACTTATTGTTTTATATTTCTTAAAACGTAAAAAGAAAACTACCGAAGTTGTTGAAGAAGTTAAAATTATTGAACCTCCTCATGTTATTGCATTGCGCAGATTAGATGAGCTTAATAAGAAAAAATTATGGCAACAAGGAAAAATCAAAGAATATTATTCTGAAATTTCTGAAATATTACGCTGGTATATCGAAGAGCGTTATCATATTTCTGCATTAGAGCAAACAACCGGAGAAATTTTATTGAGTATTCGTAGTCTTGCGCTTTCAGTAGAATTAAGAGAAAAATTACAACAAGTATTATCGCTGTCTGATTTAGTAAAATTTGCAAAGGCGCAACCATTGCCTCAAGAGCACGAATTAAGCTTACAAAATGCAATAGATTTTATTCAGCTTACAAAAGTTGAAGAAATTAAAGAAGAAATTAAAGAACAGGAGGTGAAGCCATGATAGATAATGTAAGCTGGAATAATCCTGAATATCTCTATCTGCTATTAATAATTCCAATAGCAGTAATTATTTACTGGTTTAAAGAAGCTAAAACACATCCTGAAATACGCTTATCATCCTTTAGAAATTTTGAAGGCATAAAACGTGGTGTAAAAGTTAATTTCAGGCATAGTCTATTTGTATTACGATTAGCAGCAATTGTTTTTTTAATAATTGCATTGGCTCGTCCACAAACACGCAGCAACTGGCAAAATGTAACTACCGAAGGTATTGATATTGTAATAGCTTTTGATATTTCAGGAAGTATGCTGGCTGAAGATTTTAAACCTAATCGTTTGGAAGCCGCAAAAAAAATTGCCGTTGATTTTATAGCAGGAAGAAAAAATGACCGCATTGGTTTAGTAGTATTTAGCGGTGAAGCATTTACACAATGCCCGCTTACAAATGATCATACCGTTTTACGTAATTTATTTATGGAAATAAAAAACGGGATGATCGAAGATGGAACAGCAATTGGTATGGGCTTAGGAACAGCTGTTAATCGTTTAAAAGACAGCGAAGCGGTGAGTAAAGTCATTATTCTTTTAACTGATGGCGTTAATACTGCAGGTTCTATTGCTCCACTTACTGCAGCTGAAATAGCTAAAGAATATGGAATAAGAGTATATACAATTGGTATTGGTACACACGGTTCTGCCCCATTCCCTGTAAAAACTCCATTCGGAACAACACAATATCAATATCAAGAAGTAAATATTGATGAACCAATGCTTCAAAAAATTGCTGATATGACGGGAGGAAAATATTATCGTGCTACCGGAAACGAAAAATTAAAAGAGATTTACAGAGAAATTGATTTATTAGAAAAATCAAAAATTGATGTAGTTGAATTCAGAAAAAAAACTGAGGCATTTTTGCCATTAGCTGCATTAGCAGCATTATGCATTTTGTTAGAATTTATATTACGAAATACTTTATTCAGAAGCATACCATAAATGTTTAAGTTTGAACATATTGAATATTTGCAGCTGCTTTGGCTTATTCCGGTGATGATCATCATTTACATTATGATGCTTCGCTGGCGTAAAAAAGCTTTTTCCCGTTTTGCTGAATTAAACCTACTTCAAAAAATAATGCCCAACTTATCCGAGCGTAAAACCCGTTTAAAAGTTTGGTTGCAAATAATTGTTTTTGCATTAGTAGTTATTGCAATGGCAAATCCTCAACTGGGTTCAAAACTTGAAGAAGTAAAACGAGAAGGCATTGATTTAATGATTGCTTTGGATGTTTCCAACAGTATGAATGCTGAAGATTTACAACCCAACCGATTAGAAAGAGCAAAGCAAATTATCACCAAAATTGTAGATAATTTAAAAGGAGACCGAATAGGAATAATTGTTTTTGCTGGTGAAGCATATATTCAATTACCTATTACAAGCGATTATGCCGCTGCCAAATTATTTTTAAATACCATTAATACAGGTTACATTCCTACTCAAGGTACAGCTATTGGAAATGCCATTGAACTAGCAACAAAATCATTAACTGCACGAGAAGAAGAACAACAACGAAGTAAAGTAATTTTAGTTATTACAGATGGTGAAAATCACGAAGACGATGCAATATCTGCAGCTAAAAATGCATCAGAAAACGGGATTATAATTCATACCATGGGATTTGGTTCTCCAAATGGGGTGCCTATTCCCGTTTATAAAAACAATAAAATGGTAGGATACAAAACTGATAAAGATGGTAATACTGTTATAACAAAACTTAATGAATCGCTTTTACAACAAATTGCATCTATTGGAAATGGTATTTATATAAGAGGAACAAATTCAAATGCTAGTCTTAACTCATTTTTAGATGAAATTAATAAATTGGAAAAAACAGAACTTGCATCACAAATATTTACCGAATATGAAAGCAGATTTCAATACTTAATTGCATTAGCTTTAATTTTATTAACGATTGAGTATTTTATTCCTCGCATTAAAAGTAAATGGATTGCTCAGATAAATTTATTTGGAGATAAAAAATGAGAGAATGCCTGTTTATAGTAACTTTTGTTTTGAGCAGCTCGTTGTCTTTAGCACAACAAGAAAATAAATTTATTCGCGAAGGCAATAAACTGTATAAAGAAAACAAATTTGCCGAAGCAGAACAAAGCTACTTAAAAGCTATTGAAAAAAATCCTAATAATAATGTCAGTAATTATAATTTAGGTAATGCTTTTTACAAACAAAACAAATTTGATGAAGCGCTGCAACAGTTTAATACATTTGCAAACACTGCTAATGATAAAGAAAAACAAGCAAAAGCTTATCACAACATTGGAAATGCTTATTTAAAAACTGAAAAGCTGCAAGAAGCTGTAAAGGCTTATAAGCAATCGCTAAAGCTTAATCCAAAGGATGAAGATACTCGTTATAATTTAGCTTATGCTTTAGAAAAATTAAAACAACAACAGCAACAGCAGCAAAATCAAAATCAGCAACAACAGCAACAAAATAAACAAGAAGAAAAGAAAGAAGAACAAAAACAAGAACAAACAAATCAGGAACAACAACAGCAGCAGCAACAAAATCAGATGTCGAAAGAAGATGCCAAGCGAATGTTGGAAGCTTTGCAAAATGAAGAAAAAAATACACAAGAAAAACGCAATAAAAGCAAAGAAGCTGTAAAAGTTCAAATAGAAAAAGATTGGTAATAAATTTATGTGTTACAACATTGATATAAAACGAACATTTATATTTTTAGCAGGAATATTTCTTGCTTTATTAACCTTTGCTGATGATGTAAGCTTTACCGCTAAAGTAAATAAAAACAAAGTAGTAACAGGAGAAACATTTCAAGTTACATTTACAATTAATAGTAATGGGAATAATTTTAAAGCTCCGGCATTTAATGGATTACGTGTTGTTGGCGGTCCTAATCAATCATCAAGTTTCCAATGGATTAATGGCAAGTCATCACAGTCACTTTCATTTACTTATATCTTATTAGCCGAAAAGGAAGGTATATATACCATAAAAAGTGCCAGTATCGAAGTTGGTGGAAAAACATATACTTCCAATGAATTAACAATTGAAGTTATTAAAGGAACTCCTCCTCAACAACAAAAGCAACAAGCACAACCTCATCAACATCCATTTTTTGATCCTTTTGACCCTTTTGATCCATTTGACCCTTATTCCAATCAAACACAAAAACAAAAACCACAAACAGTAAATTTAAAAGAAGAAATATTTTTAAAAGTCAATGTAGATAAAAAAAGCGCATATATTGGAGAACAAATAACCGCTACTTATAAAATTTATACTCGAGTTGATATTGTTAGCAACAATGTAAAAAAACTTCCGGTATTAAATGGATTTTGGAGTCAGGACATTGATAACAAAGGTCAAGCACAATTAGTAAAAGAAAATATTGATGGCGTGCAATATTATGTTGCCGAACTAAAAAAAACTATTTTGTTTCCTCAAAGAACGGGTACTTTAGAAATAGACCCTATTGAAATGGATTTGGTATTACGTATTAGAAACAATAACCGCTCAAGAAGCATTTTCGATCAATTCTTTGGAAGCTATCAGGATGTAGCATACACCGTAAAAAGCAAGCCTGTAAAAATTGAAGTTAAACCCCTTCCTGAAAAAAACAAGCCCGATGGTTTTAACGGTGCCGTAGGTAAATTTCAATTTGAAAGTAAAATAAATAAAACCAAATTAAAAGCCAATGAAGCCATAAGCCTAAGCTACATTTTAAGTGGAAAGGGTAATCTAAAACTTATTGAAGCTCCTAAACCTGAATTTCCAACCGATATAGAGAGTTATGAACCTAAAGTTAAAGATAATATTAGCGTAAGTGCCTCAGGAGTTTCTGGTAGCAGAACATTTGAATATTTATTAATTCCTCGTCATCAGGGTATTTACACTATTCCGGGCTTATATTTTTCATATTTTAACAATGAAAACGGGAAATACGAAACTATTAAAACAGATGATATTGTAATTGAAGTTGAAAAAGGTGATAACGAAGAAATAGTAGTAAGCAGTGGTATTTCAAAACAAGATATTCAAGTTCTTGCAAGCGATATCAATTATATAAAAACAACTACCATTCTGGAACAGAAAAAAAATCATTTTATTGGTTCATTACTTTTTTATATACTATGGATATTACCCATATTTATTTTTATAAGCATTTGGATTATTCGCAATCAATATTTTGAAAATCAAAAAGACACCGCTAAAGTAAACTTTAAAAAAGCAAATAAAATAGCTTCCAAGCATTTAGCACAAGCTAAAAAACAAATGGAATCAAATGCCGCAAATTTATTTTATGAAGAAGTTTTTAAAGCTTTATACGATTATATTTCATTTAAACTGAATATCGAAAAATCCCAATTGAATAAAGAAAGTATCAAAGAAAAATTACAAGAGAAAAAAGTAAGTTCAGAAAGTATAAAGTATTTAATTGATACTCTTGACCAGTGCGAGTTTGCACGATTCGCCCCATCTGCAGCATTGCCAATGCAACAAATATTTGCACAAGCAGAACAATGTATTCATAAATTAGAGGAGGAGATAAAATGATGTTGAAACATAAATTTATATTAGCATTATTACTTTTCCCGCTTATAACATTAGCAGGCTCTGAAGACTATTTTGCCATTGGTAACAATTTATATAAAGAAGGAAAATACAAAGAAGCAATAGAAAGCTATCAAAAATTAATAAACGACAATTTTTATTCGTTTGAATTATACTACAACTTAGGTAATTGTTATTACAAATTACAAGAATATCCTAAGGCAATATTATATTATGAAAAAGCAAAAAAAATAAATGCAGCAGATGAAGAACTTTTACACAATTTAAAATTAGCCAATACACATATTAAGGATAAAGTAGAAGAATTACCTCAACTATTCATAACATCTGTAATAAACGAATTAATAAAATCAAAAACTGCCGATAGATGGGGATGGTTGGCGATTAAAACCATGTTACTGGCATTGGCAGGATTTTTATTGTTTTTATTTTCATCCAATAGTCTTTACAAAAAAATTGGATTTTTTTCAGGCATTGCAATAGTTATTTTATCTATATTATTTACTATACTTGGTTTTGAACAAAAGAAAAATGAAGTAGATAATTCCTATGCAATTTTAATGGCTCCAAGTGTTAATGTATTATCATCTCCTGATGAAAAAGCCACCCGCTTATTTGTAATACACGAAGGCATAAAAGTAAAAATAACCAACAAAGAAAACGATTGGATACAAATTAAACTAAGCAATGGCAATAGCGGCTGGATAAAAGCTGCAGATGTAGAGCAAATTTAGTTACCCTAAAATCTAAATAATTTAACAAATTTTTATCTCTGCATCAAAGCTTTTATTATTTCCTGAGCTGCTTTAGGAATATTAGTTCCAGGGCCAAATATGCCGGAAGCTCCATTTTCGTATAAATAATCATAATCTTGTTTAGGAATAACTCCACCAACAATAATCATAATATCATCTCTTCCCCATTTTTTTAATTCTTCTGCTAATTGGGGAACTAATGTTTTATGTCCTGCTGCAAGTGATGAAACGCCCACAATGTGCACATCGTTTTCTACTGCTTGTTTCGCAACCTCTGCCGGTGTTTGAAACAATGGACCAATATCTACATCAAAACCAATATCGGCAAATGAAGTAGCAATTACTTTAGCTCCTCGGTCATGTCCATCTTGTCCCATTTTAGCAATCATAATACGAGGTCTGCGTCCTTCTTTTTTTGCAAATTCTGCAGTTAGTTCTTGTGCCTTTTTAAGTTCGGTATTATTCATAATTTCTGAAGAGTAAACACCGGCTAAAGAGCGAATAGTTGCTTTATATCTACCATAAACTTTTTCTAATGCAAAAGAAATTTCTCCCAAAGTAGCTCTTTTACGGGCTGCATCAACAGCCAACTCTAATAAATTACTTTTTCCTGTTTCTGCAGCTTTAGTTAATGCCTCTAACGATGTTTGAACATCGTTTTCGTTTCTTTCTGCTTTTAACTTTTTCAATCGTTCAATTTGAGCTAATCGTACCTTGGTATTATCTACTTCTAAAATTTCTATTTTACTTTCTTCTTCTACTCTATTATAATTAACTCCTACAATAATATCTTTTCCGCTGTCAATGCGCGCTTGTTTTCGTGCTGCTGCTTCTTCAATACGCATTTTAGGGAGACCGGTTTCAATTGCCTTTGCCATGCCTCCTAAGGCTTCAACTTCTTCTATCAGCTTCCATGCTTTTTCAACTAATTGAGCTGTTAAATATTCAACATAATAGGAGCCTGCCCAAGGATCAATTGCTTTGCATATTTCCGTTTCTTCTTGTAAATATAGTTGCGTATTACGCGCAATACGTGCCGAAAAATCAGTTGGTAAAGCAATTGCTTCATCCAATGCGTTGGTATGTAATGATTGTGTACCTCCGAATGCAGCAGCCAATGCTTCAATGCACGTACGCGCAACGTTATTAAACGGATCTTGCTCAGTAAGACTCCAACCAGAAGTTTGGCAATGTGTTCGCAAAGCCATTGATTTTTCATCTTTCGGATTAAACTGTTTTACAATTTTTGCCCACAATAATCTTCCTGCTCGCATCTTGGCAATTTCCATAAAATGATTCATTCCTATAGCCCAGAAAAATGAAAGACGCGGAGCAAAATCATCTATATCTAATCCTGCTTTTATTCCGGTGCGTAAATATTCTAATCCATCAGCTAAGGTATATGCCAGTTCAATATCTGCCGTTGCACCTGCTTCTTGCATGTGGTATCCGGAAATACTGATAGAATTAAACTTTGGCATATGGCGCGAAGTGTATTCAAAAATATCGGCTATAATTTTCATACTTGGTGCGGGAGGATAGATGTAAGTATTGCGCACCATAAATTCTTTTAAAATATCATTTTGTATAGTACCACTTAACTGTTCAGGTTTTACTCCTTGCTCTTCGGCTGCTACTATATAAAATGCCATAATTGGAAGCACGGCACCATTCATAGTCATTGAAACGGACATTTCATCAAGCGGAATCTGATCGAATAAAATTTTCATATCCAGCACCGAATCAATGGCTACTCCTGCTTTTCCAACATCCCCTACTACTCGTTCATGATCAGAATCATACCCTCTGTGTGTTGCCAAATCAAAAGCTACGGAAAGTCCTTTTTGTCCGGCAGCTAAATTTCTGCGATAAAATGCATTCGACTCTTCAGCTGTAGAAAAACCGGCATATTGGCGAATAGTCCATGGACGAATGGTGTACATAGAAGCATAAGGACCTCTTAAAAAAGGCGCTTTACCGGCTCCAAAATTCAAATAGGGAGAATTTATTATATCTTCTTTGCTATAATGTGGTTTTATATGAATTTGTTCAGAAGTTATAAAATCTTGGGCTTCTTTAGGTTGAAATGACAAACCTAATTTTAAATCATCTTTATTAAATTTTACTCTACTCATATTTCAATGTTATAACATAGATGAAATAACAAACTCAGTTAAAGTATTTGGTTCAGATGTAGCGATTGCTAAATCATTAGAAATATTTAACTCATTATCGTTTTTATTGGGATATTTATTTACTCCAATTAATACTTTTTTGTTTTCTCTATATTCTTCAATCACTTTTTCAGCATTTTTTTCAATTTCATTTATCATTTGTCCGTTATGTAATGCATGTTTCCAACCTCCGGACTCTTCAATTTCACAGTACTTTTCCCATGCATTTTCAGCTAACAATTGAGTTAAAGTTTCTATAAAATACGAGCCTGCAGCAGGATCAATCACTTTATCTAAATATGATTCTTCTGATAATATCAAATGAATATTTCTTGCTATTCTCTCCGAAAACTCAGTAGTTTCTAATGTAATTTGATCATAAGGCATTGCTGCAATTGAATTGGCTCCTCCTATAATTGCTGCCATTACCTCTGTAGTAGCTCTTAGCATGTTATTATACGCATCTTTATGACTCTTGTTTATAGTGGCAGTTAAAGCATTTATTTTAATTTCGTTATTTATGTTATATTTATCAATAACAGTTTGTAATAAAATACGTAATGCTCTTAGTTTAGAAATTTCTTGTAAATAAGAAGAACCTATTGCTACTTGAACAGTAATAGAAGTTATAGCATTGAGTAAACTTGAATTTTTTAGTAAATTTAAATATTCATTAATATGAGCCGTAGTATAAGCTAATTCTTGTAAAACATTGGCACCCGCATTTAAATAAGAGGTGGCGTTTACGACCAAATTACTTAGGTTTGGAAATAATTTATTAGAAGTAAGAATAAAATTTTTAAAATCGTCTTCATCAGCCGTAAACCCTTTTAAAAGTTCCCGATGATATACATCAAAACAAATACTTCCCTTTAGCTCCGTAGTTTCTAAATTATTTTTGCTACACCATTCATATAAATGATTTACAAAATCGGTTCCTAAATTGGTTACAAAATGTATCGATATAAATTCCCAACGAATTCCATTTAATAACTGATTAAAAAAATCAAGACTTACTTCGCAATTGATACAATCAAAATGTATTGCATTAGCTCCTTGCATTAAAGCATTAAGCGCTCTTTTATTAGCCTTTTCAGCATTTAAAACAGTAATATACTCACAAATTTCTCTATGTTGAGTAAGTTCTATTTTTATTTTGTTGGGATAATCTTTTAAGTCATCAGCCAAATAAAATGGTTTTAAAATAACATTTTCGGCTACTTTCCAATCCAACGAATCAATACTTTTACCTTTAAGTTCCTTTTCAATTTGTTTTAACCATTCGTGTTTATTAATGGGAGAAAATTCGGCTAATAAATTTTGCATAGCACAATATTTTATAAAGCATCGCAAGGTACAAAAAATAATATGTAGATTTGCAGTTACAATTGCCCGGGTGGCGAAATTGGTAGACGCACCACTTTGAGGTGGTGGCGCCTGAAAGGGCGTGCTGGTTCGAATCCGGTCCCGGGCACTTTTCTTTTCTAAATGTTTCAACATTTAAAAGTTTTAGAATTAGCCAGTGTTTTAGCCGGTCCGGCCGTTGGAATGTTTTTTGCAGAACTTGGAGCAAAAGTGATAAAAATTGAAAATCCCAAAACCAAAGGCGATGTAACTCGACACTGGAAATTAAGCAGCGAAAATCCTGAAAATCCTTATTCTGCTTACTATGCTTCGGTAAATTATAATAAAGAAGTCTTGTTTGAAGACATTACCTCTATTGAAGGCTATGAAAAGATTATACAATTAATAAAAGAATCGGATATATTAATCACTAATTTTAAACCCGGTGATGCAGAAAAATTTAAACTAAGTGCTAAAGATGTAGAAAAACTCAATCCAAAATTAATAATTGGTTCTATTTCAGGATTTGGTGCCAATGATGCTCGAACTGCATTTGATGTTGTACTTCAAGCCGAGAGCGGTTTTATGAGCATGAACGGTACTCCTGAAAGCGGACCAATAAAAATGCCGGTTGCATTAATAGATATTTTAGCAGCACATCAATTAAAAGAAGGTATTTTAATTGCACTTTTGCAACGCGAAAAAACTAACAAAGGTGCTTTAGTTGAAGTATCATTATACGATGCTGCATTAGCATCATTAGCCAATCAAGCAAGTAATTGGCTTACAGCGTCTCATTTAGCTAAACCAGCAGGCTCGCTTCATCCAAACATCGCTCCCTATGGTGAAACTTTTAAAACCTATGATGATAAATTTATTGTATTGGCCGTTGGCAACGATAAACAATTTCAATCACTTTGCAAAGTGTTAAATTTAAATGAATTAATTGAAGATAAACGATTTGCAACCAATACACTTAGAGTTAAAAACAGAAATGAATTACAACAATTATTAAAAACAAAAATTTCTAAATACAAAGCAAGCGATTTGATGGAAAAATTAAATTACCATCAAATTCCGGCCGGATTAATTAAAAACATCAAAGAAGTATTTGAGGATGAACATAGCAAATCATTAATATTAAATGATAAAATAGGCTCTCGAGTTAAAACTTGTATTTTTAATATTACTGCTTTTAAATGATTGAAATACGCAGCCCTAAAACAAAAGAAGAGTGGGAAAAATACTTCCAATTACGATGGGAAGTATTAAGAAAACCATGGAATCAACCCAAAGGCAGTGAAAAAGATAATGCGGAAGAAACTTCATTGCATTTTATGGCCATTGATGATAAAAATGACATTTTGGGAGTATGCCGATTACAAAAAAATTCTAATAAAGAAGGCCAAATTCGATTTATGGCTGTTTTAGAAAAAGCTCAGGGAAAAGGAGTTGGTAAAAAATTAATCCAAGCAGCCGAACTAAAAGCTAAAGAAATTGGGCTTGAAAAGATTATTTTACAAGCCCGCGAAAATGCAGTTCCTTTTTATTTATCATGTAACTACCAAATCGTTGAAAAAACATTTCTTCTTTTTAATTCTATACAGCATTATTTAATGACAAAAAAGCTTTAACATTCGCTTAACTAAGTCCTTTTTCTTATAAATTAAATTTGTCAGGTTCGTATTTTTTTATAATTTTACAAGGTTTAAATTATTCATTCACTGAATATCAGTTAATTACAAAATAAACGAAGAAAATGAGGATTATATCTTCGAAAAACAAATTAAAATTTTTATTTCCGGCTATTGCATTAGTCATTTTAACTATTGATACTCATGCACAGCAATGGAAAAGATATCGCAAAGAAGTTCATTTCGGACTTGGAGCAAATTACTTTTTAGGAGAACTAGGCGGTGCCAATCAAATAGGAACCAACTTTGTTCGCGACTTAGAAATTACAACAACCCGACCTACTCTTACGGCAGGTTATCGCTACAATGTCTCAGCTTATTCAAAAGTAAGAGGCTCTTTATTTTTAGGAACTCTTAAAGGAGATGACAATCTAACTATAGAACCATTTAGAAATAACCGAAATCTTCATTTTCGCTCAAGAATAGTAGAGTTAAGTGCACTTTACGAATATTATTTCAATCAAGAACAATCAGGACATCGATATAATATTAAAGGTGCTAAGGGAATGAGAGCTAAAGGCTTAACTTATTATGCATTTGGTGGTGTTGGCTTAATCTACTTCAATCCAAAAGCTCAATACAATGGTAATTGGATTGCTTTACAACCATTAGGTACTGAAGGTCAAGGTTTACCGGGTGGTGGAAGAAAATATTCACGAGTTACAGTTGTAATTCCCTACGGTTTAGGTATACGTTATGCTGTAAACAGAGATTGGAAAATAGGTTTAGAAGTAGGAATGCGTAAAACATTTACCGATTATTTAGATGATGTAAGTGGAAATTATTATGATAATAAAGTTATTTTACAAGAAAGAGG
This sequence comes from Bacteroidia bacterium, assembly GCA_046299555.1. GTDB lineage: Bacteria > Bacteroidota > Bacteroidia > JACCXN01 > JACCXN01 > CALKJP01. Next base: position 1,147,771 of record JBKBHS010000001.1, on the reverse strand, counting down.
AATTGTAGCAGCAACTTTGGCTGATCCAAGCAAGGGTGTATTTGCCGATGCTCAATATGATCCTGCAACAGGTAGAACCAGAGCCGGATTACAACGTGGAGATCCTAAAGACAAAGATTCTTACGGATTTGTTACAATTACCGCTTCTTACAGATTAAAGAAAAGAGGTTCGAGAGCAAAATTCTAATAACTAATTAAACTCTTCAAATAGAGCCGATGAAAATTCATCGGCTTTATTTTTTTACTTTTGCACACAAATCATGCAACGATATTTTATAAAACTAGCTTTTAAGGGAACAAACTATCACGGTTGGCAAGTACAAGACAATGCCCACAGCGTTCAAGCAGAGTTAAATAAATCCCTTTCTTTACTTTTAAACCAAACTATTGAAACAGTAGGATGCGGCAGAACCGATACAGGAGTACATGCAACAGAATATTATGCACATTTTGATAGCAATAAAATTGTTTCAGATATTCCTCAATTAATTTTTAAACTAAATAAAATACTTTCTCAAAATATTGCCATATACAATATTATAAAAGTTAAAAACGATGCTAATGCTCGATTTGATGCAATAGACAGAACATATAAATATTATATCACAACTCAAAAAGATCCGTTTCTAACAGAAAGCGCTTATTATTATTACGGAAATTTAGATATTGAATTAATGAACAAGGCTGCTCATATCTTGTTAAGCTACAAAGATTTTGAAGCATTTAGCAAAACCAATACACAGGTAAATAATTATATCTGTCATATATACCAAGCCAATTGGACAATAAAAGAGCACATATTAATTTTTGAAATTAGAGCCAATCGTTTTTTACGAAATATGGTAAGGGCTATAGTAGGCACATTGCTTGAAGTTGGAAAGAGAAATATGAATTTAGAAGAATTTAAACAAGTAATAGAAAGCAAAAATCGTTGTAATGCCGGTAATTCCGTTCCAGCACATGCACTATTTTTAACTAAAGTTAATTATCCACAAACTATATTTAATGTCTAACATAAGCGGAAAAGCTTTTGATTTTAATCTTTTAAAAAGGGTTTTAGCTTACACAAAACCCTATAAAATAGTTTTTATATTAACTATTATCAGCACAATATTACTTGCCATATTATCGCCATTAAGGCCATGGCTTATACAATATACCATTGATAATTATGTGGCAATACCAAATGCAAAACAACTATTCATCATGGTTTTGCTTATGATTTCATTACTCATACTCGAATCAATTATTCAATTTTTTTATACCTATTATACTAATTGGTTAGGGCAAAACGTAATTAAAGATTTAAGAATAAATCTGTTTCGTCACATTTTAAATTTTCGATTAAAGTATTTTGATAATACTCCAATTGGAACTCTTGTAACTCGTGTAATTTCAGATATAGAAGCCATAGCCGATATTTTCTCGGAAGGGCTTTTAGTAATGATTGGCGATTTGCTAAAAATATTAGCTGTTATAATTTTTATGCTTTATGCCGATGTAAAACTTACTTTGGTAAGCCTTTCTGTTTTACCCATACTATTTTGGGCTACCTCGTGGTTTCAAAAATCCATCAAAAAAGCTTTTCAAGATGTGCGTACGCAAATTGCCCAACTAAATTCATTTGTTCAAGAACATATAAGTGGAATGAGTGTAGTACAAATATTTAATCGCGAAGAAATAGAATTCGAAAAATTTAAAGCCATCAATGCAAAACATCGCGATGCCAATATAGATTCTATTTGGTATTATTCAATATTTTTCCCAATTGTTGAATTGTTATTAGCAGCTTCTATAGGATTACTTGTATGGTGGGGAGCAGGAAGTGTTATAAAAAACGAAGTTAGCTTAGGAACTTTAATAGCCTTTATTCTTTATATACACATGCTTTTTAGACCCATACGCGAATTAGCAGATAAATTTAATACACTTCAAATGGGAATGGTAGCCGGTGATCGTGTTTTTAAAATATTAAATACCCATGAATCAATTAAAAACACCGGAAGATTAAAAATGGATAATGTAAAAGGAAATATTGATTTTCAAAATGTATGGTTTGCATATAATAATGATGATTGGGTTTTAAAAAACGTTTCTTTCTCTATTCCAGAAGGGAAAAGCCTTGCATTAGTTGGTCCTACCGGAGCGGGAAAAACTTCAGTTATAAATCTTTTTGGTAGATATTATGAATACCAAAAAGGTAAAATATTAGTTGATGACCATGATTTAAGAGAGTACGAAATAAGTTCAATAAGAAAAAACATTGCCTTTGTATTACAAGATGTTTTTCTATTTTCAGATACCATTGCCAATAATATTAGTTTAAACGACCCTAAAATTACCAGAGAAGAAATTATTGAAGCAGCTAAAACTGTTGGAGCTCACAATTTTATTATGAATCTTCCGGGAAATTATGATTTTAACGTTATGGAACGAGGAAGTATGTTATCGGTTGGTCAAAGACAATTAATTGCCTTTATAAGAGCTTATGTTCAAAATCCTAAAATTTTAGTTTTAGATGAGGCTACCTCTTCGGTAGATACAGAAACTGAACAGCTCATTCAACAAGCTACAAATAAACTTACCGAGAATAGAACTTCTATTATTATTGCTCATCGTTTGGCTACCATTCAAAAAGTTGATAAAATAATTGTACTCGATCAAGGCGAAGTAATTGAGCAAGGTTCGCATCAGGAATTACTTAAGCAAAATGGAAAATACAAACGCTTGTTTGAATTACAGTTTAATGGGAATAATTTTAATTAATGAAAATAATTATATACATAGTAATTACTTTAGTTTTATTTTCATGTAAATCAATTTCAACGTCAACTGTTGTTCCAACATCAATCGAAAAAATTACTATTGCCCCAGGTCCGGAAGATATGGTTTTAGATACTTTTTTTACTCAAGCAAGATTAATTATATCATGCAATTCACGTAGAAAAAATGAAAAAACATTTTCTGAAATAATGCAATATGATTTAACTTCAGGAGAAACAAGTATTTTAAAAAGAATAAATGATTCAACTAAATACTTTAATCCACATGGCATAGATATTCGTAAAATCGGAGATGAGGTTTGGTTATATGTAATATCTCACAATGACAATGAAAACAAACAAGAAGTTATTACTTACAAAGTTTATGAAAATAGTTTAGTATATATACAAACCTATACACATCCTTTAATAGTTTCTCCAAATGATATCGGCATAGCTTCTGACGGTTCATTTTACATTACAAATGATGCTAAAAAACGAAACAATAATTTAGAAAAAATTTTTGCTAAACGAAATTCTACTATTATATATATGCAAACACAGTTGAATGGAGAAACCAAAATTGCCGCTCAAAAGCTTGCTTTTGCCAACGGAATTTTAGTTCTCGACAGTATAGTTTATATATCCACTACACAATTAAAAGAACTAAATAAATATAAAATTCTTGCTAACGGTACTTTATTGAAAATAAAAAACCTTGCTCCAATAAAGGGCATGGACAATATTTCAATTTACAATGATTGGTTAATAATAACTGCTCATTCAAATTTTTTAAAATTTATTAAACATGCCTCAAATAGTAAAAATAAATCTCCATCTAATGTATATGCTATTAATAGAAAAACAGGAGAATGTAAAATTCTGTTTTCAGACAATGGTAAAAAAATAAGTGCAGCTTCTACTGCACTTATTTACAATGGAAATATATATATATCGCAAGTGTTTGATGATTTTCTATTAAAAGTAAAACTTAACGAAGATTTATAGTTTACAAAGTATTAAGTTTAATTAATAAATCTACTAAACGATTAGAATATCCATATTCATTATCATACCATCCGACTACTTTTACCATATTACCAATAACAGAGGTAAGTTCAGGATCAAAAATACAGGAATGAGGATTTCCAACTATATCAGACGAAACTATCGGATCTTCTGTATATTGCAAAATTCCTTTTAAAGATGAATTTGCAGCTATTTTAAATGCTTCATTAACCTCTTCAACCGATGTTGTACCATTAATTATACAAGTCATATCCGTTAATGAACCATTAGGTACTGGAACTCTAATTCCTGCACCACCCATTTTACCTTCCATGTGCGGAAAAATTTTAGTAATAGCTTTTGCAGCTCCGGTACTTGTAGGAATAATTGATAATGCAGCAGCTCTGGCTCTCCTTAAATCTTTGTGAGGAGAATCGTGTAAACGCTGATCACCGGTATATGAGTGTACTGTACTAATGAAACATGATTCCATATTAAACTTATCTAAAAGCACTTTAACCATTGGCGCAGCACAGTTGGTTGTGCACGATGCATTTGAAATGATAATATCATTATTATTTAAAATATTATCATTTACTCCCATTACAACCGATTTAATATCATCATCTTTTGCCGGAGCTGAAATTATAACTTTTTTAGCACCGGCTTTCAAATGTAAACTTGCTTTATCTTTTGATAAAAATAATCCTGTACATTCTAAAACATAATCAATATTTAAATTGTTCCACGGTAAAACAGAAGGATCTTTTTCAGCAAAACATTTTATTTCAATTCCATTTATTATAATACTATTTTCTGTATGGCTTACTGTTCCATTAAAAGAGCCATGAACAGAATCGTATTTAAATAAATGAGCCAATGTTTTACTGTCGGTTAAATCATTTATTGCTACAATATTAAATTTATCGGTATGGTTAAGAAGAATTCGGAGTGTTACTCTTCCAATTCTACCAAAACCATTAATAACAACATTCTTTTTTGACATAGAAAATAGTATTTGATTTTGAACAAAAATAAAAAAAATAAACCCCGCTTTAGAGGCGGGGTCTATTAAATATTAATGAAATTTAAAATTATTTAACTACTACCAATTTAGTAGTTTTAACCACATTGGCGCCTTCAAATCTTACAAAATAAGTTCCCGTTGGTAATTCATTTACTGTGTAATCAACAGTATTGTTACCAGCTCTTAAATTATTGAGTGGTATATTTTTTACCTGCTTACCATCAATATTAAAGAATTTAACTTCTGCTTTATCAATGTTATTTGCAAGTTCAATATTTAATTTACCCATTGCATTTACAGGGTTAGGATAAGCAGTAAAACCATTTACAAGTTCAGTTTTTGCTACCTCATTTACTCCTGTTGTTGGAGCAGCTAAAGTATTTGTTTTAAAGAAACCTCTACCATGTGTAGCTGCATATATTACACCTTGATTAGTGATATGTGGCCAGTTGTTAGTCCAATCTTGCTGACGCACCATATGAATTGGCACATTTGGAATACCATTGGTATTTCTTGTCCATACTTTGGTTGCAGCAGTTATATCATTACATGTCCAAATTCCATATTCAGTACCTAAAATAATTCGTTTCCCGTCAGCTTGATCTATAACACATGAATAAATAGGCATTTGAGGTAAAGCATTTGTTCCGGTACCATGTAAACCTGTTCCACTAAAAGTTGGAGTAGGCGATGTAGCGTTGGTTGAGCGTATTATGTATGGTTGTGTTGAACCATACCCGCCTAAAGTTACAATTACATGAGCCGGATTATTTGGATCTACAGCTATATCGGTTACAGGTCTCGAGTTGGAAGGTATAGTAATTTGTTGTGTTGTAACAACAGATGCAGGTGCATCGCTAACATTAGCTGTTGCCATAGAATCTTTTAAATTGGCTAATCCGGTAATTCTGTACAATGCACCTCCTTGTGTACCTACCCACAATGTATTGCCATCTTTGCTAAATGCCAAATGTTGAGCAGTACCACTTATGTTTGCTATTTTTATCCACGAAGGATTAGCTCCAAAATCTAAAGCTCTTCTGCTTAACCATACACTATTGCTTGCTCCCATTACAAATCTTGCCTGTACTGGATCTTTTACTCTGATAGAATCTCCGGGTGTTAATAAAGCATTTAAAGTATACTGAAATGGATATGAAGCTGTATTACTTAGCAATGTAACTGTTGCACCTGCAGGAATATTAGAATTGGTTGTATTTTTAAACCAAATTGAATCGGTACTTAATGGATCATTTTTAGATTCCCATAAGCGAATTGGGGTTACAAACGATGCATTTAAAGTACCACTAACTGTATTTGAAGGTGAAAAATCATTAATGGTTGAATTTCCTTTATCGTTTGAACGATAAACACTTCCATAATATATCGTTGTAAAAATAATTCTATTATCTAATTGTGAAATTGCGCAATGTCCTCCATCACCACCGGTAATTTCTTTTGCAGATAAGCCATTAGAATAATCAATGTATTGACTTCCGTTATCTTGGGTACCTCCTAAAATTTCGCCAATTCCTGAAAAAGCAAAGCCATAGAATTGAGTGGTTACATAATTTTTATTTAAAGTAATCCATGTTTGACCATTATTAGGCGACATGCTTACACCACCATCTGTTGTAACATATATGGTATTTTGATTAGTTGGATGCCATTGTACATTATGTTTATCAGAATGAACATAAAATGGATTTTGTGGTGAATCAGGAAATTCAAATGCTATACGTGTCCATTGTCCTGAAACAGGATTGGTTGAAACTCTTTTCCAACGCCATAATTCAACACCTCCAAATATTACATCTCCATCATCATAAGGATTAACCTCAATGATATTATCATACCAACCTTGTCCGTTTGAACCAAATGGATCAAAAACTCCCGGTAGGCCATTTCCAATGGAAGTCCAAGTCTGTCCCTTATCAGAAGAATATTGTACACTTGCTAATTGTCCGCTTCCATTAGCTAAGGCAGCATAAATTATATTTGAATTATTGGGAGCTATACCAAGTTCTAATCGTGCACTAAAACCTGTTATGCTTAAACTGGTTGCAGTAAAGGTACCTGCATCTCCATTTGGCGAAACATAACATCTATTGTTTAATGAAACTGCCACTGTACCATCTTTAGCAACTGCAATATCTCTAACTACACCACTAATAGGTATATTGTTGGAGTTTACTATATAATTACTCGACCATGTTTGCCCGCCATCTTCACTAACTCTTAAACCTAAAGATGTTCCGGCATATACTCTGTTTGGATTATTTGGATCTACTGCAATGGAATTTGTTATTGCAAAATTAGCTCCAGTAGAATTAGGGGTAGGCTTAGTTGATGTAAGTAAGGTAAAGGTATTTCCACCATCCGTTGATTTAAAAATTCCCCCACCTATTGCTCCTGAGTTGAAGTTTGCTCCATTTTGCTGGGCTTGTGCTAAACCTTCACCGGTAGCTAAATAAATGGTACCATCGCTTGCAAATGCCATCCACGATACTGCTAAGTTGGCCATTTGATCGTCAACCGGATACCATATTGCTCCCCCATTGGTTGATTTAAACAAGCCACCCGAAACACCGGCTGCAAACATAATGGAAGGATTATTGGGATTAATAAAAAATGCTCTGGTTCTTCCGCCAACGTTATCAGGGCCTAAACTTTGCCAAACTAAGTCTAAGCCTGCAGATCTACTACTTGTTGAAGCAGCTTCTACTTGCTCTCTAACTCGCAAAACCTCTTCTATATCAATTTCTCCGGTAAGAGGATTCGCTCTTAGCATTCTATTATATTCTGCTGCTCCTAAAGCTGATTTTTTAACATAGCTTAATGGTTGATACGCCTTTTCTCTAGGCTGATAGGAAGGACTAAAAAATGAACTTAAAGATATTACAGAAATTGATGCTACTGCAACTATTCCTGTAAAAGCAAAAATGTTTGTTTTTTTCATTTTATAATAATTCTATTTTTATTGAACGATGAACTACAAATTTAATAATTAAATAATGATTAAAAAAATTATTATGTGTTTAAATTAAATGTTTTTCTGCATGATAAGATGAACGTACTAAAGGACCGCTTTCTACATATTTAAAGCCTTTATTAAGCGCAATTTGTTTTAATTCATCAAATTTTTCAGGAGTTACAAATTCGGCTACCGGTAAATGTTTGGGAGTTGGTTGCAAATACTGTCCTAATGTAAGTATCATTACTCCCGAAGCTCTTAAGTCGTCCATTGTTTCTAATATTTCTTCATCCGTTTCGCCCAAACCCAACATTAATCCTGATTTGGTTTTTAAACCAGCATCGCTTAAGCGCTTTAAAACTTCTAAACTGCGCTCATACTTTGCTTGTACTCTAACTTGGCGTGTTAATCGTTTTACTGTTTCAATATTGTGTGATACTATTTCAGGAGCAACATCTATAATACGTTGTAAATTATTCCAATCGCCTTTAAAATCGGGTATTAATGTTTCTATGGTAGTTCCAGGACATTCTCTACGAATAGCTTTTATGGTTTCTACCCATATTTCAGAACCTCCATCTTTTAAATCATCTCTGTCAACAGAGGTAATTACACAATGCTTTACACCCATTAATTTTACCGAATTTGCCACTCTATCGGGTTCGCCTTTATCAACAGCTTTTGGTCTTCCGGTAGCTACGGCACAAAACTGGCATGAACGGGTGCAAATATTACCTAAAATCATAAAAGTAGCTGTTCCTGCCCCCCAACATTCTCCCATGTTTGGACAATTACCGCTCTCACAAATGGTGTGTAGTTTATGTTCATCAACAAGTTTTCTAACTTTTGCATATTCTTCGCCAGTCGGTAACTTTACTCGAAGCCAATGCGGTTTTTTAGTTTTAACTTCTAAAGACTTTTCTGCTTGATCAGAATTATTTTGCACAGAGGGTATAATTTTTCCGGACATAATTAATATTCTTTATTTCCTATAAAAATGCTTAAATAAAAGTTTAAAAAGTAATTATTGTTTTGTGTATTGGCCATCAATGGAATGGCCTGTGGATAAATATCGAATGTTGCTCCAACTTCAATACCTTTTACCGCATTAAATGCTCCTGCATAATCAAAGGCAAATCCGAATTTAGTATATAATCCAGGGTAAGGACGTAAGTTTTCAATTCCTCTTAGCATTGGAGCTCTGCCGTAAATATTATCGGTAAAATGTTTAGTAGGATCGTACCTTTCAGTTCTTATATATTGATAAGGAATTGTTGGATATCCAATTTCAAGATACACCGGCTTTGCCATTCCAAAAGAAGCTCCTAAAAAATGATGATATCTAACTTCGATACCTTTGATTCCGTCTTTTCCATGCAATTTTCGCTGTAATCCAAATCCGGCTCTCCAAACTGAAAGAGAATTTAGTTTACCATAAACATAGCCCTTAGTATTTTCATAATATGGATTTACAGTTTTTACTTCTTTAGGGTGTTTCATTGAAACGATTTCAAATTCAAAAAATCGTTTTATTTTTCCGGTTACATGTTTACCTGTTCTATAAAAACCACCCCAACCATTAGAATGCATTAATAAGCCTCCATGTTTTTCTTTTCTGTAAAGCACTTCAGCTCCCGGATTTTCCATTGGAGCATTGCTTAAAATATCTTGAGCATATATAAATTCAACACTTATTACTTTTAAAAAAATTAATACTAAAATACGTTTTAGCATTTGAAACAAATTAAATACATACTTAACTTACAAATATAGCATTAAATAGTTCATTTTTATGTGTAATTTTGATAAAAAAAATTAAAATGGAAACTATACAATTAGAATATATAGGTGAGTTGAGGGTTCAGGCTAAACATGTAAAATCGCAGGTAATAATACATACCGATGCTCCCGTTGATAATCATGGTAAAGGAGAATCGTTTTCACCCACCGATTTATTGTGTACTGCATTAGGAACATGTATGCTTACTATAATGGGAATTAGTGCTAATACACATCAATTTAATATTGATGGCACAAAAGTAAAGGTAACAAAAATTATGAAAGCTGATCCAAGAAGGGTTGGCGAAGTGATTGTAGAATTTGAAATGCCTAAAAATAATTATACCAATAAACAGAAAGAAATTTTAAAAATTGCCGCAGAAAACTGCCCGGTTGCAAAAAGTTTACATCCTGATTTAAAACAAACCATTATTTTTAATTATTAATTTACATGCTTTGCCAATTCTTCAACCGAAATAAGATGATGTGACTCGTTGTAAATACATTTTCCGTTTTTAATCAATAATATTTGTGGTGATTCGTGTCTTACTCCCAACAAATTTTCGATTTGATTTGAAACAGAACGATATTGAATTAAATCTAAAAAATAAGGCTGGATTTGATTGTTTATTAATAACCAATTTTTCTCCAGTCTATTTAATGACATAGCACTCACAGGACAGCGAGTGCTATGCTTAAATATTAAATAATATTTATCGGGATAAGTTTTAGAAAGATTAATTAAATTAAGTAAGTCAGAAATTGATTCTAATTTATTCCAATTCATCATGCTTTAACAACAGCAGTTGTGTTAACCTTGCCATAAGCCGGGCATTTTTCATGACTCTTGCAAGATGATAAAAGGGCTATTGAAAATATAGCTACTAACGATAAAACAATAACTTTTTTCATAAAAATTAATTAATTAAATAAAATAAATGTTGTATATACACTAATATATTGACAAATATAAAGTAAAGTAACATATCATCCAATAGTTTGACTAAGTTTTTTTTAAATATATTACTAAGCTCTAAAATGCTTAATTTTGCTAATATTTCTGCAAAAAAATAATATAAAATGAGCTCAAATTCTGAAAAAAAAGTAGCCATCGAAGACAGTTGGTATGAATTATTAAAAGAAGAATTTGAAAAAGATTATTTTATCCGATTGAAATTTTTTTTAAAGTCGGAAAAAGAAAAATATATCGTTTATCCTCCGGGCAACAAAATATTTTCTGCATTTAATCACACACCTGTTGATAAAGTTAAAGTTGTAATTATAGGGCAGGATCCTTATCACGGAGAAGGCCAAGCTAATGGATTATGTTTTTCTGTATCGGAAGGAATAAAACAACCACCATCATTAGTGAATATTTTTAAGGAACTGAACAGTGATTTAAATATACCTATGCCTAAAAGCGGCAATTTGGAAAAATGGGCTAATCAAGGTGTGCTGCTATTAAATGCTACCTTAACAGTAAGAGCTAATCAAGCCGGATCGCACCAAAAACAAGGATGGGAAGAATTTACCGATACCGTTATTAAAAAACTATCAGAGAAAAAGGATGGATTGATTTTTTTGCTCTGGGGGAAGTTTGCTCAAGATAAAGCAGCCTTAATTGACAATAGCAAACATTTTATATTAAAGGCGGCTCACCCCTCACCTTTTTCAGCACACAATGGATTTTTCGGATGTAAGCATTTTTCAAAAACCAACGAAATTCTTACAAATAAAGGATTAAGCCCTATTGATTGGAAAATAGAATAAATCTATCAACTTTTCGTTATACTTTACTTGCTAAAAAAATCATTCATATTAATAACTTTTATCTTAATTGCGGTAAGCTCTTTTGCTCAAGTTTACACATTAGAAATAGTGGTAAACGATTCGTTAGAATTAAATCATAAAATTAAATACAACAAAAAGTTTAGAAATACAACTGAACGTGATAAGGAAATTAATCAGGTATTTATAAATTTATACGGAAAAGGATTTTTATCTGCTGGAATTGATAGCATTAAAAATGATAGCTTAAAACAAACAATTTATATAAAAACCGGAAATACTTATAAATGGTTACAAATTAAAACCAATACGCTAGATGAAGGAATATTAAGCCAAGCAGGATATAGAGAAAAAATATATCGCCATCAAACCATCAACTATCGTCAGTTAGAGCGTTTAATGCAACGAATACTTAGTATTTGCCAAAATCAAGGATATCCTTTTGCAAAAGTTAAATTAGATAGTGTAATAATTCAACAAAACAGCCTTAGTGCAAACTTGCTACTCGAAAAAAACAAATACATCGTTATAGACAGCATAATAATTAAAGGAGATGCAAAGATTAACCCAATTTACATTTATAATTATCTTAATATAAAACCAGGTGATGCTTATAATGAAAGTAATTTATCGAAGGTTGGAACTCGTATTAAAGAATTAGCATTTGTTAAAGAAAACAAAGCTTTTGATTTATTATTTACCTCTGAAAAAAACAAACTATATCTCTATCTCGATAAAAAGAAAGCCAGCACTTTTGATGGTGTATTAGGCATTTTACCTGATGATAATAATCCCGGGAAAATTATCTTAACCGGTGATATACGACTAAAACTTTTAAACTCCTTTGGAAGAGGAGAATTAATTGATATTAACTTCAGAAGGCTGCAAACGCAAACACAAGATTTACGTACCTCATTAATTTACCCATATTTATTAAATACTCCGCTTGCATTTGAAGGTAAGCTAGATATTTACCGAAGAGACAGTTCATTTATAAATGTAAACCGAATTGGTGGTATTCAATATTTATTTACAGGTGGTAATTACATAAAAACCTATATACAATCTAAAAGCTCATCTATTATATCTGATAATGGATTAGAAAATTTAAGTGCGCTTCCGGATTATGCTGACTCCAGAACACTTTTGTATGGCGTAGGTTTTAGAACAGAAAAAACGGATTACCGATTAAATCCACGAAAAGGTTTTAGAATGCAATTTAATGGCGCAGGAGGAAGAAGAAAGATTTTAAAAAATCCAAAAATAAAAGAAGAACTATACAATAATATTGAACTAAGCGCCATGCAATACGACACAGAGTTTAATGGAGATGCATTTATTCCAACCTCTAAAAGAAGCACCATTAGAATTGGACAACAAGCAGCTTATTTAATCGGAACTAATTTATTCGAAAATGAATTATATCGTATTGGAGGTTTCCGCACCCTAAGAGGTTTTGATGAAGAATCCATATTTGCATCGTTTTACACCATTACTCATATAGAGTGGCGCTATTTATTAGAGCAAAATTCATACGCCTATCTTTTCTGGAATGGCGCATACTACGAAAACAGAACGAACAATAAATTTATTCATGACACACCTTACGGATTTGGCTTAGGCCTTAGCTTTGAAACTAAGGCCGGTATATTTTCATTGAACTATGCTATTGGTCGCCAATTCAATAATCCTATTGACATTAGAGCAGCTAAAGTACACTTTGGATTAATCAGCTTTTTCTAAAACTTATATGAAAAACCTGCACCAAAAACTTCTTTAAACTGTGTTTTCGGGCCTTTTCCTATTACCACTTTTCAGCATTGGCGCCTTGAAAACCATAAGTAGGTAAATCAATATCATGATCGTAAATTACATGAGTAAAAATACTTGCACTCATGTATTTATTAATTTTCATGGTAACTAATGTTTCCCAGTTTACATCAATATTCCCTCTGTTTTGAGCTACCTTATCCGTATAGTTGTTAAACAAATCCAGCTTAACCAATAGGTTTACATTCTTTACAATATCTTTTTGAAAACGCGATTGAAGATAAGCACCAAATTCAGGACGAATATTTTTCCCATTTTTTATTTTTTCACCTGTTGCAGGATCAAACTCTGCTGCATCAACTCCAAATGCTCCCATATCAGCCAAAGTTTGTGCTAATACAAAAGTAAATTTACCGGTTGCAGGAGAAATAAATAATGAAAATACATCATTTGGTTTATAGGTCATACCTAAGGCACCAACCAAATATCCGGGAGCCATCCAACGAGAAATAACCACCGAATCGTTTGGATAATTATAACCCGGTGCTAACTGTGTTCTAAAATTTCCAAGTGCTGAATAATAAAATTTGCCTTTAGCATTATGACTGAATTTAGAATTCAAATCCAATTTATCATCCGTCTTTCTCCATCCCGTTTCTCCTTGTTTCATTAAACCATATCCTAAATCTAAGTTATTATCCCATTTAGTTTTTCCTTTGGAATAATTTGCAAAGAAATTAGCAATTGCAATTGTTGACACAGAATTTTCACCACCGGCAGCCCAATTGGTAAGTGATACTTGCGAAAAACTTAAAGAGAAAAATCCACCTTTTTTCCAAACTGTGTCTTTTTTTATTTCCTGATTTTGATCTTGTGCAAAAAGATTTGATGTAATTAATACAGCTAAAGCGACTGAAAGTAATTTATGTTTCATTTTTTGATAAATTTTAAATTTGGCTGCAAAAGTAGCAATAAATTAATAACTTCACCCATATATTAATCAATAAATTATTATGAAAATTTACCCTATAGCAACCGGCAATTTTAAATTAGATGGAGGCGCAATGTTTGGCGTAGTTCCTAAAACCATTTGGCAAAAAACAAATCCTGCTGATGAAAACAATATGTGTACATGGGCTATGCGCTGTATGTTAATAGAAGATGGAAATCGTTTAATTTTAATTGATAATGGAATAGGAAACAAACAAGATGAAAAATTTTTCTCGCATTATTATTTACACGGAAATGACAGTTTAGACAATTCATTACAAAAATTAGGATTTCACAAAGATGATATTACCGATGTATTTTTAACACATCTGCATTTTGATCATTGTGGCGGTAGCATTGAATGGAATAGTAGCAAAGATCGCTTACAGCCTGCATTTAAAAATGCAACTTTTTGGAGTAACGAACGACACTGGGAATGGGCAACCAAACCTAATGCCAGAGAAAAAGCATCTTTTTTAAAAGAAAATATTTTACCCATACAAGAAAGTGGTCAGTTGAAATTTGTAGAAAGAAATTCAAATCCTGAAAAATTCTCAGAAAATTTCTCCATCATTTTTGTTGACGGACATACAGACAGTATGATGTTGCCCGTATTGAAATACAAAGATAAAACCATTGTATTTATGGCCGATTTATTACCATCGGTAGGACATATTCCATTAGCCTATGTAATGGGTTATGATACACGTCCACTTATTACACTGGAAGAGAAAGCAAAGTTTTTAAACGAAGCAGCTGACAATAATTACATTTTATTTTTTGAGCATGATGCAGTAAATGAATGCTGCACTGTTCAACACACCGAAAAAGGAGTGCGATTGAAAGAAACATTCCGATTTGAGGAAATATAATTGGGTGATGTGGAGATTTGATGATTTGATAATTCAATAACTCATTAACTCATTAATTAAACAACTCACAACTAATATCAACTTTTAAAGAAAATCAATGAAAATAGGAATAGCATTATCAGGCGGAGGAGCAAGAGGATTTGCCCATTTAGGTGTATTAAAAGCATTAGAAGAAATAGGTATTAAACCGCATATGATTTCAGGTGTTAGTGCCGGTGCTATTGGTGGAGCATTTTATTGTTATGGTTATTCACCGGAGGAAACCTTAAAGATACTTTCCGAAAATGGAATTTTAGGAATGGTAAGTCCTGCCTTTAGTTGGAAGGGCTTGCTTAAAATGGATAAAGCAGAGAAAGTATATAAAAAATACTTAAAAGAAAATTCATTTGATAGTTTAAAAATTCCACTAATTATTGAAGCAACTGATATAATTAATGTTGAAACAATAAGATTTAATAATGGCGAATTAATATCAGCTATAATTGCCTCTTCATCCATTCCACTAATGTTTGCGCCAATTGAAAGAGATAATAAAATGCTGGTAGATGGTGGATTATTAAATAATTTACCGGTCCAATGCCTAAAAGCTCACTGCAATAAAATTATAGCCGTAAACGTAAATACTATTTTTAAAAACGATAAAATTGATGGTTTATTAAAAACCATTGAGCGTAATTTTGATATCATTATCAACAACAATATTAAAGAATCTGTTGCAATAGCAGACATCCTTTTAGAACCAATGTATAAAAAACCTTATGGAATTTTTGATTTAAATCATGCGAAAGAAATTTTTGAAATGGGCTACGAATATACCATTGCCAAAAAAGAGCAAATACTTAGAGAGCTTAGTATCTGATATTAACTACATAATTGAATTTTATATAAGTTTCTATGTAAGGTAAGCCATCCCATTTTTATTTTCATCAAAATTTATTTCCACATGTTCTTGCAAGGTAGTCGCAAGGCATAATCCAACATAGTTTGCATTTACAGGAAATTGTTTGTGACTTCTATCAACCAAAACAGCTGTTTGAATATTTTTTACCGGTTGTTTTAAAAAATGATGCACCGCATACACTAATGTTTTTCCTGAATTTAGAACATCATCTGCTATTATTATGTTTTTTTCATTCCAAACCGACTCATTTAAATTAACAAGAATTTCATCGTTTAGTGGATTTTTTTTGTTTAAAGTAATAGATGCAACTGTAATTTTAAGCGGTGAAATAGTTTTTAAAATCGTAGCCAATTTATCAGCAAAAACCAATCCGTTTGGAGCAATACCGGCAATTATTATTTCATCTTCATTCAGATTATTTTCATAAATCTGATAGGCAATACGTTTAATTTTTTGCTCTATTTGATGCGCATTTAGAATTATTACTTTATCAGCTCCCATAAATAATAGTGTTTTTTGTAAAGGTAATTATTTACTCTCTATTTTTTGAATCGATAATAATAGTAACAGGTCCATCATTTACGAGAGAAACTTTCATTTCTGCTCCAAATATTCCTGTTTGTACTTTTTTTCCTATATCAAGTTCCAATTGTTTTAAAAATTGATTGTACAATGGAATGGAAATTTCAGGTTTTGCTGCTCTAACATAGGAAGGTCTGTTACCTTTTTTAGTGGATGCATGTAAAGTAAATTGACTTACCACCAAAATTTCTGCATCACAATCTTTGGCAGAAATATTCATTATACCAGCTGCATCAGGAAATATTCTAAGATTTACAATTTTATTGCACAGCCAAATTATATCTTCTTGTGTATCGGCTTCTTCTATCCCAACTAAAATTAATAATCCTTTTTTTAATACTACCGGTAATTTGATTATCAACTTTAACAAATGCTTCGGAAACACGTTGAATAACAACTCGCATAAATTTTACTCGTAATGTTTCTTTTTTAATTCTTCGCTATTTAAAATATTCAGATAATTGATGTAGCGCTCTTCGTCAAATAGATTTTCTTTTACTGCATTACGTACTGCACAACCCGGTTCATTTTGATGTAAACAATTATTGTATTTGCAATGATACATTAACTCACGTATTTCAGGAAAAAAATGACCAAGTTCTTCCGGTTTTATATCCACCATTCCAAACTCTTTTATACCTGGTGTATCAATAATAAATCCACCAAATGGAAGCGGGAACATTTCAGCAAAAGTTGTAGTATGCATTCCTTTTTCGTGTGTTTCGGAAATTTCTGCTACTTTTAAGTTTAAAGATGGATCTAAAGCATTGATTAAACTTGATTTCCCAACACCGGAATGGCCTGAAATTAATGATACTTTATTTTTCATTATTTCTTTTAATTCATTAATTCCTGTTTTATTAAGTGCTGATGTAAAAAGAGTTTTATATCCTGCATGTTCATACACTGCTGCTAATTCTTTTACTATTTCCATTCCTGCACCTTCATATATATCCGTTTTATTAAATACAATAACTACCGGAATTCCATAAGCTTCTGCGGTAACTAAAAAACGATCGATAAAACCAGTGGAAGTACGAGGATAAGCTAATGTAACTACTAAAATAGCCTGATCAATATTAGAAGCTATAATGTGTGTTTGCTTTGAAAGATTGGTAGCTTTACGTATGATGTAATTTTTTCTTTCTTCAATTGATGTTATAACAGCAATATTGGAATTTGATTCTACTTCAATTTGAACATGATCGCCAACGGTAACGGGATTGGTATTTTTTTGACCTTTTAATCGAAAGTTTCCTTTTAAACGACATTCATACTTTTGGTTGTTTTCTGCAAGTACGTGGTACCAACTACCGGTAGATTTTATAACAGTTCCCTTCATGAATGCTAAACCCCTTGCTGTTTTTGCTTTTGCTCAAATTCTTTTATCAATTCTTCATCACTTTTGCCTAAATTATCTAATGAGAATTGAGCATCCTTTGCCATTTCATGCATAGGATATTTTTCTAAAAATTGTTTGTATAAAAATTCTGCCTTGCCATCATCATTTAATTTATTATCCCAAATAAAAGCTTGTAAAAACAAGGCATGCGGAGCTTTATCAAATTTTGGATAATCGCGCTCTAATCGTTGAAAATATCCTAAAGCATCAAAATCCATATTAATGCCCATAGATACTTCACCCGCTTTAAATAAATATTCCGGAGCATTTGGATCGTTTGGATATTCGGTTGCTAATTGATTATAAAGTTTTACAATTTTTGCAGCTGCTTGATTACTGGCTAAACTTCCTGCTTCGTAACTGAATAATAGTTGTTCTATCGAATCAACTTGCTTTAACAATGTTTCTTTTGAATCGGCAATTTCTAAATTTTTGGTTTCACTGCTGCATGCATAAATAGCCAATACAACAATGGTAATTAAAAATTGATTCCTGTATTTTATCATAGTTTATCTTTTTTTGTTTGGAAATCGCATTTTGTAATCTACTTTTACTTCTCCTTTTGAAATATTATTTAATTTACTTTTTAATAATCTGCGTTTTAAAGGATTTAGATGTTCTATAAATAAAATTCCTTCAATATGATCGTATTCATGTTGAATTATTCGTGCTGCAATGCCATCAAATCGTTCTTCAAATTGGTTAAAATTTTCATCTTGATATCGTAATAAAACTGATGGTTTTCGATATACATCTTCTCTAATACCCGGTATACTTAAACAGCCCTCATTAAAAGCCCATTCTTTGCCTTCTTCTTCAATTATTTGAGCGTTGATAAATACTTTTTTAAAATTTTCGAGATGGGTTAAATCTTCTTCTTCATCATCGGCAAAAGGTGAAGCATCTACAATAAACAATCGAATGGATTTTCCAATTTGCGGAGCTGCCAAACCCACGCCTTTCGCATTATACATGGTTTCGAACATGTCGGCAATTAATTGTTTTAAATCCGGATATTCGGGTGTAATTGTTTCTGCTTTTTGTTTCAGCACATCGTCACCGTATGCTACTATGGGTAATATCATGCGTAGTAGTTTAAGGATGCAAATTTAGTTATTTTATATCAAATAGATTATTGGTGTAATAAGGCCAATTTATCAGCATGCAAAATCCTTGTACTATTCTTTAAAAGAAAAGTACCAAAAGAAATCGGACGATTTAAAAAACCCTGCGATGAAAGTTTATCGCACAAATCAACGCTTGCCGTGCCACAGTCATCACCGCTATTTTCACACATCACCGCTCCAAATCGTCCTATGCCTTTGCACTTTTATTCTATTAATTAGAAAAAATATGAGTCGCATACTGCTCAGTATCAAGTTAAGGAGGGTGAGAACGTGTGTATTAGCCTTTTTTCATTTTTGAAGCGGTTGCATGTGGGTAAAAAAATGGACAAAATGAAAAGCAGCGAATGCGGAATTAACTTGAAAGCAGAGTTTTGAGCGAAAAGAGCCTTATGCGACTCTTGAGTTTTATGTAGCTTTTTGGGTCAAGCCAAAAAGTTATTTAAATAAAATAAAAAGGTTAAAAACTCTTCGATTCGAGGTATGATTGTAGAATTATCGTAGCGCTAATAGTATCTACCAGGGCTTTATTCTGGCGGTCTTTCTTTTTTAAACCTGCATCAATCATGGTTTGAAAGGCCATTTTGGAAGTAAAACGCTCATCCATACGCTCAATTTTTATATTTGGAAATGCTTGGCTCAATTCTAAAATAAACTTTTCAATTTTTGGAGTAATGAACGATGGTTGATTATTCATTCGTTTGGGTTCACCAATCACTACGGTTTCTACATTTTCTTTTTGAAAGTAATTTTTTAAAAAATCCATCAAGTTTTTTGTATCAACCGTTTGAAGTCCATTGGCAATTATTTTCAAGGAATCGGTAACGGCAATTCCACAGCGTTTTTCTCCGTAATCTATAGCTAAAATTCTACCCATTTATTTTTTCTTTTTCTTCCAAAGATTCGATTTTGGTAAATCTGATTTAACTTTTATACTTTGCTCTTCAATTTTTTGAATATTATCTTTTTTAGTAAACAAAAGTTCTTTAAATGGAAAAAACATTTGTCCTAAAAAAGTTGTAGGAATTTCCTTTTGGTCGGGCACTCCAAGAATAGGTTCTTTATCTTTAGGGTAATAGTAAAAACCAAATAAATGATCCCAAAGCGTTAAAGTTGATGCGTAATTTACTCCGTATTTATGCGGAATATTTTTAGCATGATGCCAATAATGTGTTTCGGGGCTGATAAAAATAAGATTAAACCATTTCCACTTAACTTTTACATTGCAATGCGAAAAGAAAGTAAAAAACAATCCAAACCAAAGATAAATACCCACGAACTCTGCTACTGAAAAGTTCAAAAAATTAAATGGAATGTATAAAAGTGGTTTAAACACAAAATATTCAAACCAATGAAAATGGCGCGTTGATGCAAAACCCAACTCTTCTTGCGCATGGTGGATTTTATGAAAATGCCATAAAAAATTAAAACGATGCAACATAAAATGCCCCAGCCACTGCATAAAATCTACTAATATAAAGGCAACCAAAAACTGAAAGAAAAATGGTAAGTTATGAATGTCTGCCACAATAACAGATTCTATACCAATAGCTGCTAATGATTTTCTGAAAACAAATTCTACTACACTGGTCATGGCATAAAAGCCAATTATATTTAAGAGAAAATCAATAAAAAAAACATAAAACAAATCGAGAAAAAATCCTTTACGACCAATAGTGCTGTAGGCTTTCTTTTTGGGTAAAATTACCTCCAGAATAAAGGTGATAATGCAAATAGAAGGTACAATGTAAAATGGATTATCCCAAGAAGGATTTTTTAGGGAATGCATGGTATATTCGGCATACATGTTAAATGTATTGGAAAATACCTCTGCAATATCTTTGAATGTTATAAAATAAAACATATTTGTAAAAATATCATAAAATTAAACAATCTTAAAAAAATTAAGTTTTTAAATAACTTACCTTTGTAAAGTGAAATTTCAAATTGTATCTGATTATAAACCTACGGGCGATCAGCCGGAAGCTATTCGTCAGCTTAGTGAGGGGATAGAAAACGGCTTACGAGCACAAACCTTACTTGGTGTAACGGGATCAGGAAAAACTTTTACAATAGCTAATGTAATTGAAAAAGTACAAAAACCAACTCTTGTTTTAAGTCATAATAAAACACTGGCAGCCCAACTATACAGCGAATTCAAGCAATTTTTCCCTAAAAATGCCGTAGAATATTTTGTTTCGTATTACGATTATTATCAACCGGAAGCATATATTCCCTCTACCGATACCTATATTGAAAAAGATTTAGCAATAAATGACGATATTGAGAAATTACGACTCAGTGCAACTTCCGCATTACTTTCAGGCAGAAGAGATGTAATTGTAGTTTCATCGGTATCTTGTATTTATGGTATTGGAAATCCGGCAGATTTTCATAGTAATGTAATTCGTATTGAAGTTGGAAAAACCATCAGTCGAAATAAATTTTTATTTCAGCTGGTAAATGCTTTGTATGCCAGAACTGAGGCCGATTTTAATCGTGGCTCATTTAGAGTTAAAGGCGATACGGTAGATATTTTTATAGCATATGCTGATTATGCTTTGCGAATTTATTTTTGGGGAGATGAAGTGGAACGTATAGAAAGTTTTGATCCATATAATGGCACTTATATCGAAAGTTTTGAAAGCATAAATATTTATCCTGCCAATATTTTTGTTACCTCCAAAGAAAAAACAAAAGATGCCATCTGGCAAATTCAACAAGACTTAGTAAAACAAGTAGATTTTTTTAAAGAAAACGGCCAACATCTTGAAGCAAAAAGGTTGGAAGAACGCGTAAATTTTGATTTGGAGATGATTCGTGAATTAGGCTACTGTAGCGGAATAGAAAACTATTCACGTTATTTTGATGGCCGACCTCCCGGTTCACGCCCCTTCTGTTTGCTGGATTATTTCCCTAAAGATTATTTAATGGTAATAGACGAAAGCCATGTAACTATTCCTCAAATACGCGCCATGTACGGAGGTGATCGTTCTCGTAAAGAAAATTTGGTAACATATGGTTTTCGTTTGCCTGCTGCATTAGATAACAGACCATTAAAATTTGACGAATTTGAATCATTAATTAACCAAGTAATTTTTGTTAGCGCCACTCCTGCAGAATATGAATTAGAACAATCAGGTGGTATTATTGTAGAACAATTAATTCGCCCTACCGGCTTATTAGACCCCATAATTGAAGTGCGACCAAGTTTAAATCAAATTGATGATTTATTGGAAGAAATAAGACAAGTAGCAGAAAAAGATGAACGTGTTTTAGTTACTACACTTACCAAACGCATGGCAGAAGAACTCACAAAATTTTTACACAAAGCCGGGGTAAGATGTAGATATATTCATTCTGATATTGACACTTTGGAACGAGTAGAAATTTTACAAGATTTAAGGAAAGGTTTATTTGATGTGTTGGTAGGGGTAAATCTACTGCGCGAAGGTTTAGATTTGCCGGAAGTATCGCTGGTAGCCATAATGGATGCCGATAAAGAAGGATTTTTGCGTTCGGAACGCTCGTTAGTTCAAACCGTAGGACGTGCTGCAAGAAATGTAAATGGAAAAGTAATTATGTATGCTGATACCATTACTGAATCAATGCAAAAAACTATTGATGAAACTCAGCGCAGACGATTAAAACAAATCGAATACAATTATGCTCACAATATTACACCAACGCAGATAAATAAATCAAAAGACGGAATGCTGATAATCGGTAAAAACGAAAAAGCTCCACTGAAAGAAAAACGAAAAGTTAAAAGCTATTCCGAAGAAGAAAGCAATGCATCCATAGCTGCCGAAGAACCTCAACTTCAATATCAATCTAAAGAAGCTATTGAAAAAGCAATAGCTAAAACCAAAAAGGCTATGGAAAAAGCAGCCCGCGAAATGGACTTTATGGAAGCAGCTCGTTTGCGTGATGAAATGTTTAAACTGCAAAAAATGCTGGAATAAGATTTATTTCCAAATCATAAAAAAGAGGCAATCACTAAATCTTGATTGCCTCTTTCTATTAGTTTAAATTCAACTAAAATTTAAGAGTTAAAGCAGCCAGAAAGTTTCTTCCGGCCATTGGGTAATAATAGTTTTCAGTTATTGTTCGCCCGCCAAATATGTAAGAAAAAGTATATCCATTTGGTTCATACTCTTCGTTTAAAACATTATTTATGAGCGCACTCAATACAATTTCTTTCACCCATTTTGTTTTAAAACTATATGATGTACGTAGGTTATTTACAAAAAAAGCATCTAGTTTTCTATTTGCATTCATGGTATTATCCAGATATTGTTCACTTACATATTTACTCATCCATGCTAATTCAAATCCTTTAGCAGCATAAGTCAATGTTGCACCACCAATTAAATTGGGTGAAAAAGCAATATCGGTATTTGTGTAAGTATTCATTACCTGTGTGTAGGTATCATAATCATCAACATATTCATTAAACTGCTTTATTTTATTTTGACTGTAAGTAACAATACCTGATAAGGTTAACTGTTTAATAATTCTATATGCGGCTTCAAGCTCAATACCTGTTCTATAGCTGTCATCTATATTGGTTCTTGTGTATGCCCCAACATCATTTATTTGTCCTGTTAGCACCAATTGATTTTTATAATTCATTAAAAAGTAATTCGCATTTACTTGAAAATTTGATGCTTTAAAACGATATCCGGCTTCAACATTTTCTAAACGTTCGGGTTTAGGACGACTATTGGGAGTAGATTCTGTAAAATCATTTCGAGTTGGTTCACGATGTGCAACGGCATATGATGCATAGAATGAATTATTACTATTTAACTCATACACCAAACCTGCTTTGGGATTAAAAAATGGCATAGTAGCACTTTGCTGCACATTTCTTAAATCATTATCAAAACCTAAAAATGAATAATGCACTACTCTATATTGTAAATCAACATAGGTGTAGAGATTTAAAAATAATTCATAATTTACTTTCAAATAAGTGTTAAAATCATTTTTCAATGCATCATTATCATAGTAGCGATGACGAATATTACCATTGCTTGCAAAACGTGCCCAAATTACTTCGCCAAAATGTTTTCCTTTATATTCGTTCCAACCGCCCCCCAAAATAACATTTAGTCCTTTTTGATTATTGTAATTAAAAGAGTAAACCAAGCCATAAAAATCATTATCAAGCCATCGTCTGCGAATTAAATCAGTTTGAGTAATAACAGTTGAATCTATTATTATATCTTCTAATCCATAACGCGATAAACGGTCGTTTACTCGAAATTGCTCATAATATCCACGACCATAAGTATAATGTAAAGAGGTATTAAATATTAATTTTGGATGTAATTGTTGAGTAAAATGAACCTGATAATTATCTTGCTGATAGTTATCTGTTTCGTCTTTGTAAGTATAAGGATTATAGGTTCTCGGATTTGATGAGAAAAGATTTATTGAATCTAAAGGTGTTTTATAAGCAACACCCAAATTATTATAATAATGTTCTAACAATGAATTTTCATCTCCTCTTAATTTAGCTTCAGGCACACCATACCATGCCTGATAAGTTTTTTCTTTCCCTGAAAATGCTACTAAACGTAGCATTGTTTTTTCGCCATAATAGCCCCCTTGCAGGAAATAGGCTTTTAAATCAGATGAAGCACGATCAATAAAACCATCGGAAGTAATTTTAGATAAACGACCATCGAAACTCCATTTATTTGGAAGTAATCCTGTACCAAAATTAGCAGTATGCTTTAAGGTATTAAATGACCCATAAGAGTTAGATATTTCAGCATAAGGAGCATCTGCCACTTTAGTTGTTTGTATATTTATGCTTGCACCAAATGCAGCAGCTCCATTGGTTGAAGTACCTACCCCACGTTGAATTTGAATGTTATCTATCGAACTTGCAAGGTCAGGCA
This sequence comes from Bacteroidia bacterium, assembly GCA_046299555.1. Taxonomy (GTDB): domain Bacteria; phylum Bacteroidota; class Bacteroidia; order JACCXN01; family JACCXN01; genus CALKJP01. The sequence continues at coordinate 1,122,880 of JBKBHS010000001.1, read as the reverse complement.
TGTTTACCCACCATACTCCATGCGATTCTGCATCGTTCATTGGAATACCATTTATGGTAACATTAATACGAGTAGGATCGCTCCCTCTTATTCGAATACCGGTATAGCCTACTCCGGCTCCTGCATCGGAATACGTAACAACCGAGGGTGTTTGATCAAGTAAAATCGGGATATCTTGTCCTAAATTTATTTTTTCAATTTGCTCTTTTTCTACATTGGTAAAAGTTAATGCAGAACGCTTATCTGTTCGAGTGGCACTTATTACTACTTCTTCTGAAAGAAAAACAGCTTTTTCTAATTCTATATCTAATTGTACATCGTTTTGTAACGTAATTTGTTTTTTTTGGGTTGTATATCCAATAAATGAAATTTGAATAATATAATCACCGGCTTTTACATTTTTAAAAATAAATTCTCCTTGCGAATTAGTTGCCGTAGCCCGATATGAATTTTCAAATAACACAGTAGCCCCGGCTAAACTCTCTCCGGTTGATTTGTCTTTTACTTTTCCACTAATTGTGAATTGTGCAAATAATAATGTTGGCCATAATACAACCATAGCAAAAACCACGTAGGTTTTTAACTGCATGAAGCAGCATAATTTTTTTTTCATTTTTAATTATTTTTTTGTTAAACATGCACGCATGTAAGGAGCCAACACGCGCATTACTTAACATACCTTTTCCCTTCGCAGGCATTATCCTGATCAGGTGCGGAAACAATTCGATTGAGGAATCTATTGTTTCCAGGGTATAATCTCAGCCTTTATTTCATTCCGATAAATCGGAAAAGGCACCCCTTAGTGGTTGCAAAAGTAAATATTTTTTTATATTGAAAAAATTAATTCTCTATAACACATTGTGACAATGTGTAAATGCATAAATATATAAATGTGTATATAAAACAATTAATCTCTACTAATTTCAACTAGTTTCAATTAATATCATCAATAGCCAATAACTAATAACTAATAACCAATAACTATAACCAATAACTAATTTCCCATAAGCTTTTTTATTTCTCTTACCGGTGCACTTCCAAAACTTAAAAAAGTTTCATGGAATTGCTTTAGATTAAATTTATCTCCTTGCTTTTTCTTTATTTCTTCGCGCAAATCATATATTTCGGTATAACCTGTAAAGTAAGAACATAATTGAACCGAAGTTAAGGTTGCACGCTTCCATTTTGCTTTGGCTTCAGCTTCTTCCTGAAAAGCTTCATTCATTAATAATTCCAAAGCCTCCTCTTCATTCATATTTAAAACATGAACACTATAATCTAAAATGGTATTACAAACAACGCGTAAATGCCATTTGTAATACATTAACCACATTTCAGGCGAATTGTTATAACCTTCTTCGAGCATCATACGTTCGGCATACACAGCCCAGCCCTCTATCATAGCAACATTACCTAATATACTTTTAATAATACTTGGCGATTGGTTAGCATAAACCAATTGAGTATAATGACCCGGAATAGCCTCATGAATATTTAAAATTTGCAAAATATAATGATTGTATTCGCGCAAATAACTCTCAGCTTCTGCCTCACTATATGCACTCAATGGCGTAACATTATAATAAGTATTTCCTTCCTTATCATAAGGGCCCGGAGAAGAAATAGAAGCTCCTGCCACTCCATCCATATATTCGGGAGTTTTTCTAACTATTAGCGGTTTTGATGGATCGAGATAAATCAAATTCTTTTTATTAACAAAATCTACAAGCTCTTTAATTTGTGTTTCAACAGCATTTAAAAATGAATCGCGATGAACATGGTTTAGTGATATGCGCTCTATCAATAATTTTATTTTTTGTTTTTCATCGCGTGGCGGACGTGTGTTTGACATGTATTTTGACCACAACTCATCAGCAATACGCGACATTTCATAATGTAATTCATTTTTTCTTTTAAGCGCTTTTTCATATATTTCATCTGCACTATATCCGGATTGAATGTCTAATTTAAATTTTTTAAAATATAAATCTTTTCCAATTCTAAAATTTCGTGCATTTCCTTGTTGCAACATTGGTTTAATTTTACTTTCCAAAAATGATATATAATCTTTTACTGCATTAGCAGCCAATTCAAGCGCAGCAGTCATACTTTGCTCTTCGTGCGCTTTAAACTGTGCTTTATTAATTGAATCCATCACTGTACCTTGAAGATAAACCAATGCTCCTTTATTTTGCTGTATGGCCAAGTCAGTATGCTCTAAGGTTGGATTTTTTATATTATTTTGTGCTGCAACATAATAATCAGGAACAGTTTTTAAGCGTAAATAAACCAATCGCAATTTTTCTTGTAAAGGTCTTTTTTTATCATTTAAAATATCGGCAATAGCTCCGGCTACATTGTAATTAGAAGGATTCCATTCAAACGATTTAAATTCATTGATTTCAAAAAGTAATCCTTGCAAAAAATTTTGCATCATTACTTTATCTGTTTTATTGCCATTATCAAGACTTTCATCTGTAAACAATTTTAATTTTTCTAAATGCTTATTGGCAAATCGCAATTGCGCTTCGCGATAATTTTCATCCGGTATTTTAAGAACTGAATCGTATTTTGTATATCCTACGCTGCTTGCCCATTCAGGATAAAGCTGCCAAAGTTCCTCAATAAAACTTTCTTTATAGTTATTAAAATCTTCATTTTTATTCATAAGATTGTTATTATTAGCATTCTCATTACATGCTGTTACAAAAATGCCCATTACTAAAATGAGATTAAAAAATACAATTCTCATAAACTTTAATTTTTTATTTATTCAAACATATAATATATTTAGCAATAAATAAATTGATAAAGATGAATAAAAATTTTTATTACTACTTCCTATTCATTTTTTTTATAATTAACATATTAAATTCATGTAAAACAGAATCTACTGTAAAAGAAATCGCATTGAATTATCCTAAAACTAAAAAAGTAGATCAAGTAGACGATTATTTTGGAACACCTGTTGAAGATCCCTATCGTTGGTTGGAAGACGATAATTCAGAAGAAACCGCAGAATGGGTAAAACAACAAAACGATGTTACCTTTAGTTACTTAAGCAAAATTCCATTTCGAGAAAAAATTAAAGAACGTTTATCTGAAATTTGGGATTTTCCTAAATACGGTATTCCTTTTAAAAAGGGCAATTTTTATTTTATGTATAAAAATGATGGTGTTCAAAATCAAAGCGTGTTATACATATTAAACAATCTAAACGATGAGCCAAAGGTTTTAATAGACCCAAATAAATTCTCAATTGATGGAACTTCGGCATTAACCAACTTTGATGTTTCCAATAACGGAAAATATGCTGCATTTTCTGTTTCTAAAGCCGGAAGTGACTGGAAAGAATATTATGTAATGGAATTACCTTCAGGCAAAATTTTGAGAGATACGTTAAAATGGATAAAATTTAGTAATGCAGCATGGTTAGGAGACGGATTTTTTTACACAAGATATGATGAACCTAATAAAGAGAGAGCTTTTTCGGGTAAAAATGAATTTGCCAAAGTATATTATCATCGAATAGGAACGCCACAAAGCGAAGATTTTTTAGTTTACAGCGATGATAAAAACCCACTCAATAGCTTTTATGCAGGAACAACAGAGGACGAAAGTTTTGTGTATATGAGCGAATCAGTCTCTACAAGTGGCAATGCCTTGTATATAAAGAAATCTAATGATAAAAACTTTATAAAAATTGCGGATGGTTTTGAATACGATTATGATGTTATTGATAATAACAATGATATACTTTTAGTATTCACAAACGACAATGCTCCAAAAGGAAGATTGATAGCAATTGATACTAAAAATCCACAACGTAAAAATTGGAAAGATATACTACCTGAAAAAAATGATGTATTAGAAAGCGTTACCATTTGCAATAATTTATTGGTGGCAAAATATATGAAAGATGTGCAAAGCCGATTGGAAGTATATGATTTAGACGGAAATTTTAAACATGAAATCAAATTACCGGGAGTTGGAATTGTTGGTGGATTTAATGCAAAAAGAAACGAACCAATTGCATTTTTCTCGTTCAGTACCTTTACTGCTCCTACCAGTATTTACAAATATGATATTGATAAGAACGAAGTAAGTCTTTATAAAAAACCGGAGATTAAATTTAATTCCGATGATTATGAAACCAAACAAATATTTTACACGAGTAAAGATGGTACAAAAGTTCCCATGTTTATTACATATAAAAAAGGAATAAAACTTGATGGCAATAATCCTACACTGTTATATGGATATGGAGGGTTTAATATTAGTGTTACACCATCATTTAGTGTATCGCGTGCAGTGTTTATGGAACAAGGAGGTATTTATGCAGTTGCTAATATACGCGGTGGTGGCGAATATGGAAAAGAATGGCACAAAGCAGGTACGCAATTACAAAAGCAAAATGTGTTTGACGATTTTATAGCAGCAGCCGAATACTTAATTAACGAAAAATATACATCTCCTGAAAAATTAGCCATTGAAGGACGTTCCAACGGTGGATTACTTGTTGGTGCAGTAATGACACAAAGACCCGACTTATTTAAAGTAGCCTTACCGGGTGTTGGCGTATTAGATATGCTTCGCTATCATAAATTCACCATTGGCTATGCATGGGCTACAGATTATGGCACAAGCGATGAAGAAATTCATTTTAAAAATTTAATTAAATATTCTCCACTACATAATATAAAAGAAGGTATAAATTATCCTGCAACTTTAATTACTACCGGTGATCATGATGACCGCGTAGTGCCAGCTCATTCTTTTAAATTTGCTGCTACTTTACAAGAAAAACACAAAGGAACAAATCCTGTATTAATCCGCATTGATGTTAATGCAGGACATGGTGCAGGTAAACCTACTTCCAAACAAATTGAAGAATCGGCCGATGTGTTAAGCTTCATGATGTATAATTTAGGGATGAATTTTAATTATTAATTTGATATGAAAATATTTTTGGTAGGTTTTATGGGCAGCGGAAAATCTTCTGTTGCAAGAGTACTTGCTCAGAAATTAAACCTAAGTTTTTTTGACACGGATCATGAAATAGTAGCATCTACCGGAAAAAGTATTAACGAGATTTTTGAAAAAGATGGCGAATCACATTTCAGAGAATTAGAAAAGTTAACTATACAAAATTTACAAAATAAAGATAATTGTGTAATTGCTTGTGGTGGCGGTTTACCTTGTCATAATAATTTAATGAGAGAATTAAACAATCAAGGTATTACCGTTTATTTAAAACTAAGCAGCGAACGTTTATTTGACCGTCTGCAAAAAGATTCTAATAAACGCCCTTTATTGCTTGGCAAAAATGAATCAGAAATGAAAAAATATATATCTCATTTATTAGATGAACGTGAATTTTACTATTCGCAAAGTCAGTTTAAAATTTCTATCAAAGATCATAACGCTGAAGAAGTGGCAGATGCCATTGTTAAATATATTAAATAATTAAAATTAATAATGATTTCAATGTTCAAACAATAAAAAAGCCCGAATTACTTCGGGCTTTTTTATATTGTGTATCTATTTTTAAAACTCCAGAATTGTTTTTCTTATAATATTTACACAATCCATTAATTGTTCTTCAGTAATTATTAATGGTGGGGCAAAACGAATTATATCGCCATGAGTTGGTTTAGCCAGTAAACCATTTTCTTTTAAATTAATACAAACATCCCAAGCTGTTCTGCCATCTTTGGTTGGTTTTATAATAACGGCATTCAATAAACCTTTTCCTCTTACTAAAGAAATTAAATCTGGTCGCTCGCTTTGCAATTTGCGCATTTCAGCTCTAAATAGTTCTCCCAAAAGCGCTGCATTCTCAGCTAGTTTTTCTTCTTTTACAACCTCTAACGATGCAATACATACAGCACATGCTAAAGGATTACCTCCAAAGGTAGAACCATGTTGTCCGGGTTTTATTGTTAGCATTATTTCATCATCTGCTAACACACAAGATACCGGCAATACACCACCCGATAAGGCTTTACCTAAAATTAAAACATCGGCACGCACATTTTCATGGTCGCTGGCAAGCATTTTTCCGGTACGGGCAATTCCTGTTTGTACTTCATCAATCATTAATAATACATTATACTTAGTACAAAGCTCTCTTGCTTTAGCTAAATAACCATCTTCGGGCACATATACGCCTGCTTCTCCTTGTATTGGCTCAAGCCAAAAAGCACACACATTTTTATTTTGCAAAGCTTTTTCTAATGCTTCAATATTATTGTAAGGTATAATTTCAAAACCGGGCATAAATGGGCCAAAACCTCCTCTTGAATCAGGGTCGGTAGAAGCAGAAATTACAGTAGTTGTTCTTCCATGAAAATTGCCTTCAACAGCAATTATTACTGCTTTATCTTTCTCAATTCCTTTTACATCATAACCCCATCTTCTGGCTAATTTTATGGCCGTTTCATTGGCTTCGGCACCACTGTTCATAAACAAGGCTTTGTCGTAGCCAAACGTTTCGGTAATATATTTTTCAGCTAAACCTAATTTATCATTATAAAACGCTCGTGATGTAAGCGTGAGTTTCTTTGCCTGTTCTGTAAGTGCTTTAATAATTTTGGGGTGGCAATGCCCCTGATTTACGGCAGAATAAGCTGAAAGAAAATCATAATAACGTTTACCCTCTAAATCCCATAAATAAACACCTTCACCTCTTTCTAATACTACCGGTATTGGATGATAATTATGTGCTCCATACTTTTCTTCCAATTCTATTGCCTGCTGACTCGTGATTTTTTCTAACATAAGCGTTTCCATAACAAACTATTTTATGCAAAGTTACTAAATATAGCTTGTTTGCCCAAAAGTTAGAAGGTTTGGTTATTGAGTTATTGAATTATTGAATTATTGAATTATTGAGTTATTGGTAACTGAGTTATTGAGTTATTGTGTTATTGAGTTATTGAGTTATTGTGTTATTGAGTTATAAATTTTCAAATCTGAAATTCAACAATTCAACAATTCAACAATTCAACAATTCAACAATTCAAAAAATCATCAAATCAACAAATTAATTAACTAATGGTTAATGACTTTAAACTAATAACTAAACAATATCATAGGTTTTATCTTTTTTTGTAAAGAAAAATAAAATACGAAATAACAATCGAACAAAGCTGTAATAAACCTGATTTAATAAATTATTCAATAAGGATTGCTTTGAAAAATAATCATGTTTATCTACAAACTCACAATCATTTTTAATAATATTTAATAGTTCAGCTTTTAATATTTGAGCAAAATTACTGTCTGCAATATTTACGTTTAATTCAATACTATTGTATTCACTAATAAAATTTAGGTTAAAAGAACCTACTGTACTCCATTGTTCATCTACCATCATCACTTTAGCATGAACAACACTGGGTTTATATTCATAAATTTCAATATCATTTTCTAATAGGGTTCGATATAAGTAATAAGTGGCTTTTTGAGCAATTGGAACATCTGATTGCTTACCCAATATTAAACGTATTTTTACACCTCTTTTAGAAGCTTTAATTAATGTTCTTAAATATTTTCTACCCGGAATAAAATAACTGGAAACTAAATAAATTTCATTTTGCGCATTTTTAATTGCACTTAAATAGCTTCTTGAAATATCTAATTTACGTCTAAAAAAATCATGTTGAGCAAGTAAAACCTTTATATTAGAAGAATGAGAAGATATATTCAATTTTCTTTTTAAACGAGGCTTATAAAGTTTTTTATTCCAAATCTGATGACATAAAATATATGCATCCCATACAATTTTACCTTGTAATAATACAGCATAATCAAGCCATGCCTGTTCGTTTACTCCTTTATATTTATCGGCAATATTAATACCTCCTATTAAAGCAAAATCAGTATCAACAACCACAATTTTATGATGCAACCTTCTTCCTGTTTCAAATTTCCAAAAATGTATAGGAGAAAATCTTCTTATTTCAATTCCATATTGCTTTAATTGATTTGTAAATTTTAAACTTAAATTGCTACTGGCATAAGCATCAACCAATAAGTATACTTTTACGCCTCTTTTAGCAGCTTTTAGCAATTGTGCAGCAACATGTCTGCCGGTTGTATCTTCTTCAAAAATGTATGTTTGAAAATGAATTGTTTGTTTTGCGTGATTTATAATTCTATCAAGTGTATTAAAATAATCATTACCACTTTTTATAAGCTTTACATCATTGCCATTAATGTAATTTTTACTTGTTAAAAAAGACATTTACGATTGATGTTTAAACATTAACTATGACAATATTTCTATCTTATTTCTGGATAGCTTTACATCTCCCATTCTTTCCAGTTGTTTTAATAATCGGGATATTACTTCTCTTGATGTGCCTAAATCTCTTGCTATTTCTTCGTGTGTAATATTTATTTCTTTAGTTGAAAGTGTATTGCTTTTTTTCTCTAAGTATTCCAGTAAACGTTCATCCATCTTTTTAAATGCAATACTATCAATTATTGAAAGCATTTCCTCAAATCTTTTTTGATAGGTACTAAACACGAAACTTTTCCAACCCGGATATTTCTCCATCCATTTTTCGACAAATTCTACAGGTATCATCAGCATTTGAGTTTTATCTTCAGCAACTGCTCTTACTTCACTTTTGCGTAATGACATGCAACAGGTAAGCGACATTGCGCAACTATCATTATCTCCTAAGTAATATAAAAGTATTTCTTTACCATCATTATCTTCACGCATTATTTTTACAGAACCTTTAATAATTAGTGGTATTGATTTTATGTATTGACCGGGACGCATTATTTCTTCACCGGGCATAAATTCATAAAATTGACCAACTTTTAATATTTCTTCAACGATATTACTATCAAAAATTTTTAGTAGCTGTTGCTCTATGTTTTTAATTTCCATCTTATAAATTAACTATATATTATTTTTTTTAACTAATAAATAATTTCCTTCTATTCCAACCACTTTAACTTGATTTCCTTTTTCAGCATATCCGTTTACCAAGGTTACATCGTAGAGTTTATTCTCTATAAATGCTTTTCCGCTTGGTTTACAATCGTTGTAAACTATTGCTGTTTTTCCAATTAAATTCGAAAGTGATGAATTTATATTTACTTCACTATTTATATTTCCCTTAAGTTCGGTTGCTAAAGTAAATTTTTTAAATAATTGCCAACTGGTAAGTTTTGTGCTTAAAAACAAAGAAATTGAAATGGAACTTACCATAGCAACAATAACAATTAATAATGAACGAACAATAGTAGTGGCTGTATTTTGTGGAAATTCAAAGCCTATATTACCAATCATACTTAATGTTAATGATAGTATTAATAAGATAATTCCGCTAACACCAATTATTCCAAAACCGGGAGTAACAAATATTTCTATACCAATTAAAATAAGCCCGATTATAAAAATTAAAATTTCCCAATGTTCTGCTAAACCTTCCAAGTAAAGTGGCGCAAAATATAAAATAGCTGCTACTGCTGCTGCTCCAAGCGGAAAGCCAATGCCGGGTGTTTGCAGTTCAAAATAAATGCCTCCTATAATAATCATTATAAGCAAAGCACTAACCAAGGGCTTAATTAAAAAACCAATAATATTATCAACAATGGTGGGTTTATAGTGTATTATTTCGTAATTATTGATTTGTGCAAGTTTTAAAACATCACTTATATCATTGGCTTCGCCATTACAAAAGCCATATTTAATTGCTTCTTGAGTAGTAAGGGTTAAAACTTTTCCTGAATCTATTATTCCCGGAATAACAACATCAGGATCTACCATGGCTTCTGCCATTTCCGGATTCCTATTATTCATTTCAGCGGTTGCACGCATTTTTTTTCGCATATACGATTGATATTTATCAGGTACTTGTTGACCTGTTTGATCAACCACTGTTGCAGCTCCTATAGTTGCTCCGGGACTCATATAAATACTATCGCAGGCAATGGAAATTAATGCTCCTGCTGATGCAGCATTATTTTTAATGTATACCATTACAGGAATGGGACAATGTAAAATTTTTGTTCGTATAGAATCTGCAGCATCAACTAATCCTCCATAAGTGTTCAACTCAATTAGAATATAATCGGCATTTATACGCTTTGCTTCTTCTATACCTTTATGCGTAGTTCTAACAGCCGGTGGAGCTATTTCATCCTGTATGCCAAAAACATAAATTTTTTTACTAATTGCTTGGGAAAATAAAAAATTATTTTGAAATAAAAATAATAGGGTTAATATTTTAAATCGTAGCATCATAAACTCATCATATCTTTAAATTTAGCTGATTGCCTTCTTGATATTTCAACTTGCTCTCCACTTTTAAGTTTTGCCATTAAACCACCATTAAACCAATTTTCAACACTTTCTATCCATTTTAAATTCACTATATGTTTTCTGCTTGCTCTGAAAAATTGCTGCGGATGCAAACGCTCTTCTAAATTATTCAATGATTTTAAAATTAATGGTTTAAAATTATGAAAATAAACTCTTACATAATTTCCTTCTGATTCAAACAAACGAATATCGTCTAATTTTACAAACCAACATTTATCTCCATCTTTTAAAAATACTTGATTTTCTACAGTTAAATAATTGCCCTGTGAGGAATTTTTATCATTAGAAAGATTTTTTTCGTTTATAACTTTTTTAATTGTTTCATCTAATCTTTCAGATTGTATTGGTTTTAAAAGGTAATCGAGCGCATTGTATTCAAATGCTTTTAAAGCGTATTCATCATAAGCTGTAACAAAAATAACTTTAGGAACTTCATCTAACTTTTCAAGCAATTGAAATCCTGTCATTTCAGGCATTTGAATATCTAAAAAAATTAATTCAGGATTTAAAACCGGAATTCTTTCAAGAGCTTCCACTGCATTAGTACATTCACCTATTATTTCAATTTCCGGATATTTTTCTAATAGTTTTTTTAACTCTTGTCGTGCTAATCGTTCATCGTCAATAATTAATGCTTTCATACAAGTTTTGATTTTTAATTTATATTAATATTTCTTATTAAAGGTATTAGTAAAATACATTTAACCTCATTAGCGTTAGATTGTTCTATTTTAAATTTTGCAGCATCGCCAAATATTAAGTGTAGTCGTTGCACAGTATTATTTAATCCCAAACCTGAATTGGATGTATTGTTATTTTCTAAAACACCTGAGTTGATAATTTCAATTTGTAAATCATTATTTATCTTTTTTGTATTTATGTATATGTATCCAGCTTTTGCAAATTTTGAAATACCATGTTTTATGGCATTTTCAACCAATGTTTGCAACATCATGGGAGGTATAAAAAAATCATTAGATGAATTATCAATTGAATAACTAACATTTAAGCGTTCTTCGTATCTTATGCTTTCTACATCTAAATAATCTTTAACCAATTGTAACTCTTGCGAAAACGGAACTAATTTAGTTTTTCCCATTTGAAGGGCATTTCGTAAGATATTAGAAAATTTAGTTAAAGCTTGTTTTGCTTTTTCAGGATTTTCATCAATTAATGCTCTGATACTGTTCATTGCATTAAACATAAAATGAGGGTTTAACTGAGTTTTTAAGTTATTCAACTCAATTTCATTCATGCTTGCTTCATACCTCAAATTTTTAATTTCTTCTTTACGATAATTCTCTATAAAGTTTACTAAAAAATATATTAAAGACCAAACTAAATAAACAAATGATAAATTAAGTATTCCGGCTATATCTGTTTTTGTAAATAAAATATTATCAAATGTTATAATCGAAATTAAAATACTTTCAAAAAAATAAGTAAAAAAACCCAATAAAATAGCTGAAAATAAAAAACGCGGGATTAATGCAATAGTTTTTACAGAAAGCCATTTAAATCGAATAATAAGGTTTCGATATAAATGCGATAGAAAAATACCTAATACAAATAATAATACTAAAGATAAATATTCTTTAAAACCGGCATCGTTACTAAAACCAATAAAAACTGCATTGATAAATGCAAAAGAAAACCATCCGAAAATTTGGCAAATCCAATAAACACTTGTTTTATTCAACTTTAAAGGTATTTATACAAAAATAATCATCTTTTACATTGCATTTTATGAATTATATAATCGGTTTTTATTAAGGCTTAAAGGCAGAAAATATCCTTACCTTTGTATTTCATGAATAATAAAAGGCCCATAGAAATAGTTAAGGATTTTTATGCTTGTAAAATTCATTCTATAAAAACCATTTACTGTAAATATTTACAAATATTTTTTTATTCTAAATCACCCATTTGGAATGAATATTTGCCGGGGCAATATGTGTATTTAAATCTCAACAATAAAATAAAAAAATATTGGATAGCATCGCACCATTTTGGAGGCGATTTACCTTCTATTATTTTACATAAAAATGAAATATCATTTTTAAAAAACGGTGATGAATTATTACTAAGCAAACCTGAAGGAACTTTTACGCTAAATCCGATAAGTAATTACAAGCGAACATTTATTTTTTTAGCTCAAGATGAAGGCGTAATTCCAATTTATGTTATGCTTAAATCTTTATTATATATTGAAAACATGAGTAAATCTTCTATATATACAATATGTAAAGATAGCAATGGAATATTGTTTGATGAAATTGATTTTTTGAAAAACATGGTACATGGTAGAATAAAGTATGAACAGGAAATAAATAAAAAAACTTTTAGTACAACTAAATTGAATGAGCTTTTTGAATTTGCTTGTAAAGATAAGGCACCCATATTTTATGTATGCGGAGGAAAAGCTTTTATTAATAAAGTAGCAGATTTTATGTTAAAAAAGAAAGTTCCGATTAATAATATGGAATATTTTAAACTTCCGCTTAATTAAAATTTATATAAGGAAACATTGAAGAAAGTTTTTGTTTTTTTTCTTCAATATTTTTTTTAAATGAAAGATAACTTTTAGAATTAATATTTCTTGGCTGATGATTTTCTGCTTTTGCAATTTCTTCTATTTCTTTAATAATGTTTAAACATTGATTAGAAAATAAACTTTTTGAGAATTTTTCCCATACATAATTTATTGCCATTTCAGACGGATGCACCAAATCTTCTTTAAAAAATCGATAATCTCTTAAATCATCCATAATTAATTCATAAGCCGGGAAGTAATAACAATTTTTATTTATATTACAAAGCTGATGTACAGACTCTAACAAACGTGCTTTACTCAAGGTATTTTCAACAATACCATCACGTATATATCTTACCGGGCTTACCGTAAATATTATTTTAATTTCTTTATTAAGGTAATTTAAATCATTAATAGCCGATTGCAAATCACAAATAATGGATTCAATAGTTAATAATTCTTTTACAAACTCTTTATTGGGAACTTTATGACAGTTAGCTACGTAACTATTTGATTTTATATATTTATAAATAAATGCCGAGCCAAGTGTAATAAATAAAAATTTACTCTTTTTTAAAAAATTAAAAGCTATGGATAAATTGTTATTTATGTTTTCTAAACAACAATTTATATCGGCATTCGAAAATCTGCTATGATGATTCCAACTGTGCCACCAATTATCGTAAAAAAACAAATCGTCTTCTTTATATTTTTTTTGTGTGCAATACTCACGAATTGCTATTGCTATACTTTTAGGATTATATAATATGCCATGCGGATTGATACAAGTATTAAACAAAAGCAAATGAGATTTTTCGGCAATATTTTCAGCAAAACAAGAACCCATAAAAAATAGAGCATCGTGATGCTCTATTTTAAATTTTGATTCTTCAATTTTTAATTCAGTTCTAAACTGCATGTTATCTGCTCAAAATTTTAAATTCTGTTCTTCTGTTTTCTTGTCGTCCGGCTTCGGTGTCATTTGTAGCAATTGGTTGATCTTTACCATATCCTTTATACTCTAAACGAGAAGGACTAATGCCTCGCTCTACCAAATAATCTACAACAGCTTTAGCTCGATTTTCTGAAAGTTTTTGGTTTAACTCAGCCGATCCTCTGTTATCGGTATGCCCAGAAATTTCAATACGCATGGTTGGAATATCGTTTAATAATTTGATTAAGCGTTCTAACTCATTGGTAGATTCGGGACGAAGGGTATATTTTCCAAAGTCAAAAAAGATATTACGTAATACAATTTTGCTTCCAACGGCTACATTTTTTAACTGAATATCTTTGGTAACTTCGTTATAATCGGCAGTATCAGGCAAATCAAAATTTTCTGAATGAAACAAATATCCTTCTGCTTTTACTGCAATACCATAGTTTTTCCCGGATGGTAAAGAAACTAAATATTTACCTGTTGCTGAATTGGATTTGAATACGGCCAGCGTTTGATTTTTAACATTATCAATTAATTCTATATCTGCTTCAACAGGTTTTTGTGTAATAGCATCAGTAATTGTTCCTTTAAGAATGGTTGTTTTAGCTTTAGCAACTTCCACCTTAGGTTCGATAACAGCCGTTCTAACAGGAGCTACTAAACTTGCAATTAAATTATCTTCATTATTAAGTTGCAATGGTTTTTCTGGGCCTAAAAATGTTATAACATAAATATCTTTTTCGCCTAATCCATCAGCTTTAAATGATGAATAGTATCCTCTTCGGCCACTTGCTGAAAGCACAAAGAATACATCGTCATCGGGAGTATTAATAGGCCATCCTATGTTTTCGGGTTTACTCCAAATACCATTATTATTAACTGTTTTAAAAATATCATAACCTCCCATACTATTATGGCCTTGCGATGAAAAATATAATGTTTTACCATCCGGGTGAAGAAATAAACTTTCTTCATTATATGGGGTATTAATGGTACTGCCAATATTAACGGGTTTCATCCAACGACCTTTTTCATCTTTGGTACTAACAAAAATATCTCTTCCTCCAATTGACATATCCGGGCGAGTACTTACAAAGTAGAGCGTTTTACCATCTGGAGATAAGCAAGCTGAAGATTCGTGAGATGATGTATTAATAGCTTTATCAACTTTTTGAGGTTTTGTCCAAGTATTCCCTATTAACGATGTTTCATAAATATTTCCATCGCCCTTGTCGTCTTTGTAAATAAACATTTTTTGTCCGTCAGGAAACAAACTTATAGTTGCATCGTGTTCAGGCGTATTTATTGGAGCACCAATGTTTTGTGCAGGTGTCCATTTTCCGTTTTGTTTGTATGATACATAAATGTCTTCGTAATATCCTCCTAAATTTTCATCAATTTTGCCACCGGTTGTATTATCTCTACGAGAAGTAAAATACATTACAGATTCATCAGCAGAAATTATTGGGCCATATTCAGGATATTTTGTGTTAATAGCTGAACCAATATTATCAATAAATACTCTAACAGGCTTTTGTTCTAATTCTTTTCCGTACTTACATTCTTCAATAAGCTTAGGTATTTGTTTTAATTTATCTTCATCTTCTTTTGGTTTAAGGGTTGATTTAGCAGCATTATATTCTGCAATAGCCTTATCCCACTCGCCTTTTAAGTGATAACCTCTTCCTAAATAGAATCGAATATCGCTTGTTAAATTAGGCTTTAATTCATTGGCTTTTTTAAAATATTCGAAACATTTAATTTTAAAACTTGAATAATAATAACAAACACCTATTTTATAATTTAATTCTGCATTATCAGGATTAAAATTTTGAGTAGTTAAATAATAATTTAGCGCAAATGAATATTTGTGCTCTCCTTCCATATATAATTTATCGCCTTCTTTAATTGCTGCAATTGCCGCCTTTAATCCTTCTTTATCATTTGGAAAGAATTCTTTTGAAAATTCTTTATTTTGTGCAAAAAGAAGATTTGTTATAAAAACAAAAATTATTGTTATAACACTATTTTTCATAAATATTATCAAATTAATAATTTTAATTACAGTCTAATAAAAATTTTGAAGCATTACTAACACCTAATTCAGATGCTTTTTGCCAATCTTGACAAGCTTTTTCAAATTCTCTAAGCATTTCTCTAGCTGTTCCTCTATTTAAATAGGCATAACCGTAATTAGCATCGAGTTTAATTGCTTCATTGCAATCGGCTAAGCTTCCTCTGTAGTCTTTTAATTTAAATTTAGCGGCTGCTCTGTTATTATAAGCATAGGCGTAATCGGGTTTTAATTTAATAGCTTGTGTAAAATCGGCTACGGCACCCTCATAATCGCCACTATCGAACTTAGCACTTCCACGGTTATTGTATGCAATATAATAATCAGACTTTAAGTTAATTGCTTTGGTATAATCTTCTATGGCTCCTTTAAAATCGCCTTTTCTACGTTTTACTGTTCCTCTGTTGTTATAGGCAAAAGCCATTTTATTATCTAATTTAATAGCCTGATTGTAATCTTGTAAAGCACCATCCAAATCGCCTAATTCTCTTTTTGCCCCTGCTCTATCGTTATATGCATAGGCGTGGTCGGGTTTAGCTTTTATGGCTTGGGTATAATAATTAATTGCAGCATTATAATCTTGCTCTGTAAAACTTATTACTCCTAAATTATATAAACAATGTGCGTTATTTGGATTAAGTTCAACAGCTTTTAAGTAGTCTTTTTTGGCTTTCTCATTTTTATTTTCTGCCATATAAATATCTCCTCTTAATTGATAAGCATTTTCATTATTTGGGTTAAGCTCTAATGCCATTTTTAAATCGTTTTTAGCCGATTTAAAATCACGCAGTTCAAAATAGGCATTTGCTCTATTAAAGTATGCTTTATCAAAGTTTCCAACTAATTGAATGGACTGAGTAAAAGCTTCTATTGCTTGCTGATATTGCTTATTTTGGAAATATTGAATTCCGTCATTATAACTTATTTGTGATTTTTGATAGTTTTCGGAAGTGGTATCCTTAACAACTATCATTTCTTGTGCATTAGCAATATATGCAAATAACACAAA
Organism: Bacteroidia bacterium; assembly: GCA_046299555.1. GTDB lineage: Bacteria > Bacteroidota > Bacteroidia > JACCXN01 > JACCXN01 > CALKJP01. The sequence goes on along the minus strand of JBKBHS010000001.1, from coordinate 1,105,979 downwards.
TATTAATACTGAGATTATCTTTCTCATAGCTTAAGTTTTAATTTCTTGTTAAAAATAATTTTTTTTTTAGAAATGCAAGATGAAATTACAAAAAGCTACTTAAGTTCAAGTAAAACTACATTTTCAACATGATGTGTTTGAGGAAACATATCAACAGGTTGCACTTTGGTTATTTCATATTTAGCGGATAGAATTTGTAAATCTCTGGCTTGTGTTGCCGGATTACAACTTACATATACTATTTTGGGCGCTGCTATTTCTAATAAACAATTTACCACACTTTCATGCATACCTGCTCTTGGAGGATCAGTTATAATCACATCCGGTTTTCCGTGAGTTTTTACGAATTCTGCAGTTAAAACATCCTTCATATCGCCTGCAAAAAACAAGGTATTGGATATATTATTTAATTCAGAATTTACTTTAGCGTCATCAATTGCAGAAGCTACATATTCAATTCCAATTACTTTTTTAGCTTTTTTAGCTATAAAATTTGCTATGGTTCCGGTTCCGGTATATAAATCATAAACAAGTTCGTATCCTTTTAAATCGGCAAAATTGCGAGCTACCTTATACAATTCATACGCTTGAATGGAATTGGTTTGATAAAAAGATTTAGGGCCTACTTTAAATTTTAAACCTTCCATTTCTTCAAGCATATATTCTTTTCCTTTATGTACAAATACTTCTAAATCATTATAAGTATCATTACGCTTGGGATTAATAATGTATAAAAGAGAGGTTATAAAAGGAAATTTATCAGCAATGGCATTTAGGAGTTTTTCTATTTTAATTGAGTCTTTTTCATAAAAAATAAGAATTACCATCCATTCTCCTGTACTTGATGTTCTAATAATAAGAGAACGCATTAATCCATGTTGTTCTCTATTATCAAAAAAAGGATAATGATGTTCTTCACAAAATTGCTTAACAAAATTTCTAATATCATTGCCTTTTTCATCTTGTAAATAACATTGACGTATATCTAAAATTTTATCAAACATCCCGGGCAAATGAAATCCTAATGCATTTCTATTACTAAATTTTTCATTTGATTTTATCTGTTCATCAGTTAGCCACATTTTATTGGAAAATGCATATTCCATTTTATTGCGATAATGATAAACTTGTTTTGATGCAATAATTGGCAAAATTTCGGGGAAAGTTAATTTTCCAATTCGCGAAAAAGCATCAAATACTTGTTTTTGTTTATATAACAATTGTTGATGATAGTTTAAATTTTGCCACTTGCAACCGCCACAAATTCCAAAATGTTCGCATACTTGCTTAATACGGTGCTCAGAGGGCTTAATAATTTCTATTACATTCGCTTCTAAATATCTTCTATGTTCGCGTATAATTTTAATATTAACAATATCTCCCGGCACAGCATATTTTACAAAAACAACTAAATCGTTTATTTTAGCTATACTATTTCCTTCGCTGGTAGCATCTATAATTTCAATATTTTGAAAAATTTGATCACGGTATTTATATTTCTTTTTTGTCATAACACAAAGGTAAGGTTTGAAAAGTAATATTGTGGGATGATTTTTATTCAAATTAACATTAAAAAGATTAGAATATAAATTCAATTATCTATTTTTGATGAGAATATTAAAAATAAAATGCTTATGATATCTAACCATGAAATAGACTATCGCATAATAGGCGAAGAAATGCAATGCGTTGAAATAGAACTCGACCCGCAAGAAACCGTAATAGCCGAACCTGGTAGTTTTATGATGATGGACGACCAAATAAAAATGGAAACCATATTTGGAGACGGCTCAAGCAACTCAGGCGGACTGATTGGAAAATTATTTTCAGCCGGTAAAAGACTGCTAACCGGGGAAAATTTATTTATGACTACCTATACCAATATTGGTAGTGGCAAAAAAAGAGCAACATTTGCATCTCCTTATCCCGGTAAAATTATTGCTTTAGATTTATACCATTTAGGCGGAAAAGTAATTTGTCAAAAAGATGCATTTTTGTGTGCAGCAAAAGGGGTTGCTGTTGGAATTGAATTTCAACGAAAACTTGGTACAGGACTATTTGGTGGTGAAGGATTTATTATGCAAAAACTTGAAGGCGATGGAATGGCCTTTGTTCATGCCGGAGGAACAATTGTTGAAAAAACTTTAGCTCCGGGAGAATTACTTAAAGTAGATACCGGTTGTATTGTAGCCTTTACCAAAGATGTAAACTACGATATTCAATTTGTGGGCGGAATAAAAAATACATTATTTGGAGGAGAAGGTGTATTTTATGCAACTTTAACCGGACCCGGTAAAGTATGGATACAAAGTTTACCTATAAGTCGATTAGCTTCACGAATAATACAATATGGTACTACTCAAAGAAAAGAAGAAGGCAGCATTTTAGGAGGATTAGGAAATCTTTTAGATGGTGATAGTTAGATTTTTTAATGTAAATTTTGAAAGGAGCTTATTAGCTCCTTTTTATTTGTCTATTCATCAAATTTTTCTATTATCTCCGAATAATTCTTAACAATTGTTTTATCGAAAATAAATATCGCCAAAGTAAATACAGTAATTACCAAAATACCTGCAATACCAGCAGGACCATTAAATATCAAATTACCATCATGTACAAACATTGATAATACATTAGCTGAACCATTAATCATACCGTGCAACATAGACGGACCAATTATGTTTTTGGTTTTAATTCGAATATACGACATTGGGAATGACAACACCACACAAAATGCAATCATCATAAAAACTCCCATGATAGAGTTATTGTTATAATTATGCCCCATTAAAATTACTGGAGCATGCCATATTCCCCATATTAATCCAATAAAGATTGAACTTTTAATAAATCCTAAATACTTTGTTTCTTTCTGAAGTAAACCGCGCCATCCTAATTCCTCACCAAAAGTAAACGGTAAATTTACAAAAGCTCCAGAAACAACTCCGCCAATGGTTGAAATCACCAACAAAATTAATGGTTTTGGAAGTGCTTGTAAATTATGCTCTTTATCTCCGGCTAATTTATTTAATGCATTATGCAATCCATTTTCTGAAATATCAACAAAACCAAAATTTGATATTTTAAAAATATTTCCAAAAAGGTAAATTGTTGCTATTGTTAAAAAAATAAAAATAATTGTTGCCATTGCAGATAGTATAATCCATCTATAATCAAGCATTTTAAACTGTAAACCGTACTCAAATAAATTTTCTTTAAATACAATTTTTTTAACAATAAAAACAGAAATTGCAGGTGCACACATAAATAAAAAGGCCGTTGTTATTGTAAATTCAATTGAACCGTAGGAATAGCCCAATAAGTTTAAAAATAAAATAGATAACCAACTTATTGCAAAAGTGAGGATAATAAAATAGCTTATTTTTTTGTTTGTAAGAATCATTTTAATTCAATGTTTAAACACTAATAATTTCACATGATTGAGTATAGCAAAGATATCTTTCGTTTACCATGTAACCTAATTCATTAAGCAAGGTAGAGTATGCATGAATTTGCCTAATATGCTTATCAGCTTTTCTGCCGGTTTTAAAATCTAATATTACAGCTTCCTTACCTTTAATAAATATTTTATCAGGCCGATGTGTAACTCCGTTTTTATCAATTATATCTACTTCATTTATGGCTTGATATTGAGATGAAAAAAATTTATTTAACAAAGGATGTTTAACAATTTTTTCAATCTCATTTTTTAATATTAAAATTTCTTCTTTTGAAATATTTCCTTCCCAAACAAAATTTTCAAAAACTTCAATCAAATCATTTTCATTGTTAATAATAGCAATAATATCATGAAATTGTTTTCCATATTCGCTTGCTTGGTCAGGATTATCAATATTCCATGCTTCTGGAGCTGTTAGACTTAAATTTAGCTTTTCATACCAATTTGAACTTATTATCGTATTAAATGTTTCTGATTTTTTTGCAACCTTATGATGAGGTGTTATTTTATTTGATAATGGACTTATTTCAAAATGAGTTTTATCTGTACTAAAGTCACTAAAATTAACTTGAAAATATTTTTGAAACCAACTGTATGTATTACTTTTAGTTTTTGCAGTAAATATTAAATGCAAAGAATCCACAGCTCTTGTAAAAGCAACATATAGTAAATTAATTATGTCTAAATTTGTTTTATTTTTTTCATGTATTTTCTCGCTTTGAAAAAAATTATTTTCGTTTGATTTTTTGGAAGAAACTAAGCCCACCGGAATATCAATATTCAAATCATCAGGTACATCAACCCATAAAAAATCATTACTGTTTTTTATGTACTCATTCGTAAATGGCATAATAACCACAGGAAACTCTAAGCCTTTTGATTTATGTATAGTCATTATTTGAATCGCGTCTGAGCCTTCAGGAATAATTATAGAAAGTTTATCGGCTTTATTATTAAACCATTCTAAAAAGTCTTGTATGCTATTATTTTTTTGAGTGCTAAATTCAAAAACTGCATTTAAAAAAAATTGTATATATGGGTTAGGGCTTGCATTTAAATTAAATAAATTTATTATGTACTGAACTGCATCAAATAAAGATTGTTGAATTATCCTAAGTTTTGAAAAAGCAATATTATATGTATGAAGAATTGATTCAACATTTAATTTACCATTATTTAATTGTAAGTATAGTTCTTCTGGTAAAGAATGTTTAATAATTGAATTTTCGATTATGAATTCTAAAATTTTTACTTGTATAGCCCTATTGTCAGGAGTTATGGAGTAAGTTAAAAGATGTATAATAAATTGAATGGTAGGATTTGAAGCTAATAATAAGCTATCAGGTGAAATTACATTAAAATTATGTTTAATTAAAAAATCAGCGACTTCTTGTCCTTGTTTCTTTTTTCTACATAATATGCATATATCTTTTTGTTGATATCCTAATGCTATGTGCTTTTGAATATACTCAAGGGTAAGATGTAATGCTTTTTGATTGGAATCAAAAGAATTTTCGTCATCTTCATTTATTTCTGATGCAGCTTTTTTTTCATTAGCAATAATATCAAACGTTATCCAAGCAACATCATTATTTTCATTAAATTCTTGTTCATGATTTTGATATATATAACTTAATTCACCTAAATAATTTTCAGCAAAAAATTTAAAAATTTGATTATTGAATTGAACAATTTCTTTTTTTGAACGCCAATTTTTACTAAGATTTAAAATTTCATGCGATTGAACTAATGCTTGCTCACGTTCTTTTAAAATATTATTTAAAGGCTGCTTGGAATAGATATGTGGGAGTTTTGAAAACTGCTCTACTTCTCCCCCTCGCCATCGATAAATACTTTGTTTTGCATCGCCAACTACCATGTTAAAATAACCGTTTGATAAAGAGTTATGAATAAGTGGTAATAAATTATGCCATTGCATTACCGAAGTGTCTTGAAATTCATCAATTAAATAATGACGATATTTTTCACCTATTCGCTCATATATAAATGGAGCTGATTCATTTTGAACTATATTAGAAATAAGCTTATTAAACTCTGCTATGGGCAATATATTTTGTTCTTTTTTTATTTCTGTTAAAATATTTTCTAATTCTTGCAATAATGCCATCGAATGAATATTAACCAACAGTTCATTGATAGCTAAATAATGTATATAATTTTCATCAATAATATTTTTTGCATTAAAGTAAAGTGTAGTTAACTTATCTTTTATTTGTTCAATTTTTGACTTTTGTTCTTCACTAATTTTCCCTGCAAACCATTTATTTTCTTCTATTGTTGCAACAACAAAACTATTAGGATTTGATATTATTATATGATTAGATAAATTTTTAAAATAGGTAGCTATTCCTTTTTTACCTTGGAAAAATGATTCTTCTTTTATTCCATTGTTTTTAATTAGCTCTATAGCTTCTTCACCGATTGTTTTTATACTTTTTAAAAAATTTCTTTGAATGGAGCGCATTTTTTTTATTGCTTCAACATATTGAAGCATAACTATTGAGCGCAATAAATTTAGATAGTGTTCATTATCGTCTTTTAATAAATTGTATGAAAAATTTAAAATATCATTTTCGATGTTCCAACTTTTATCTTCATCGGATTTGCTTTCTGCAAATTGAATTAAAAAGTCTGTCAAATATTTATTGTCGCCAACTTTCGAAATTAAAATTTCAACAGCTTCACTAATCAAATTTTGGCTTTCCATTTCAATTTCAAAATTTATAGGCAGATGTAAATCATGAGCAAATGTTCGAATTATTTTATGTGTAAACTTATCAATAGTGCTAATGGCAATATCAGAATAATGATGCAACATATGAATAAAGACTTGCTCAGCTCTATGTTGCAATTCATGAAGCGGAATATTTAATTCATCCAATAATAATTTTTGTAATGCGTAATTTTTATGATTCTTATCTAAATTTTTACTTATATCATTTAAGCTCACAAAAACACGAGCTTTCATTTCTTCGGCAGCTTTATTGGTAAAAGTTATAGCCAGTATGTAACGATAATAATCTTTTTGATTGCTTGATAATGCAAGTTTTAGGTATTCTTTTACCAAAGTAAAAGTTTTGCCTGAACCTGCAGAAGATTTATAAATTTTAAATGGTTTGTTATATAACATGTAATATTTTATGAGAAATTTTTAACTTTTATTTTATAATTTATTTTCCTAATTTTATACATAAATATAATTTAATTTTATATGAAAAAAGCTCTACTTACAGTTATTATATCAATTATTACTTTTACGGTTTTTTCACAACCTGAAAAAAATATTATTCCAGGTGAGTTGTTAGTAAAAATTGATGCAAGTTACAGCCCTGCCTATATTTTTAAAAATTATCCTGAAATAATTAGTTATGAACTTTTATCGCAAAATTGGAGTATTTATCAAATAAATATTCATCCACAAATAAATGCTGAAGATTTATTAAATAAATTAAAAGCCGATTCAAAAATATTGGTAGCACAATACAATCATACCATAGAACAAAGAGCCTCTATACCAAATGATACACAGTTTAGTTCATTATGGGGCTTGCGAAATACCGGTCAAAATGGAGGAACTGCCGGAGCAGATATTGATGCTACATTAGCTTGGGATATAACCACAGGTGGATTAACAGCAGCCGGAGATACCATTGTAGTTGCAGTTATTGACGGAGGTTTTCAATTAAATCATCCTGATTTGGATTTTTGGAAAAATTACAATGAAATTGCCGGTAACGGTATAGATGATGACGGTAATGGATATATTGATGATGTAAACGGTTGGAATGCAGTTGGACAAAATGGAACCATAGCAAGCGATTATCACGGCACACACGTTTCAGGTACTGTTGGTGCAATTGGGAATAATAATTTAGGCGTAACAGGAGTAAACTGGAAAGTAAAGGTAATGGCAATAAGAGGCTCATCGAATAGCGAAGCTGTAGTTGTTAGAGCATACGATTATGTATATACCAATCGTATGATGTACGATACAACTAATGGGCAAAAAGGAGCTTTTATTGTTTCTACTAATGCATCGTTTGGTGTAGATTTTGGACAACCATCCAATTATCCACTATGGTGTGGAATATACGACTCATTAGGCAGAATTGGCATTTTAAATGCAGGTGCTACTGCCAATCAAAATACCAATGTAGATACACAAGGTGATATACCTACCGCATGCCCAAGCGAGTACATGATTTCAGTTACCAATACAACCAATACCGATGTAAAAACGCAATTTGCCGGTTATGGAATAAATACCATTGATTTGGGCGCACCAGGAACAAATATTTTATCATGTAACAATTCAAGCGGTTATAGTACATCCTCAGGAACTTCTATGGCTACACCACATGTTGCAGGGGCTATTGCTTTAATGTATGCTGCTGCTTGCCCTGCATTATTAGAAAAGTACAAAGCATACCCTGACTCTTTTGCACTTATTTTTCGAGATTTTATGTTTCAAGGAGTTGATACTATTGCGTCATTACAAAATTTAGTTAAAACAAAAGGCAGATTAAATATTCACAAAATGCTTTTAAAGCTACAAGATTATTGTGCAGTTTTAGCATCAGATGCACCCGAACAAAAACTAAACACTTACATTGAAAATTCTGTTTTATTTAATGTTTATCCTAACCCGGCAAATGGCTGGATTAATTTAGAATACGCTTTAGAAAAATCAGGAAATGTACAAATTCTAATATATGATATGAGTGGTCGAGAAGTTGCTAAAATAGATGCAGGAAATCGTTATTCAGGGTTTATAAGTCACAAAGTTGATATACCTAATCTTTCAAAAGGAATATATTTTGTAAATCTTCAAGTAAATGGAAAATCAACCAACACTCAAAAACTTACAGTTTATTAATTATGCAAAAGATAACAATTATTGTTACAACATTAATTTTTCTTTTATATAGCTGTGCAGAGAATGCAGGCACAGGAGGAAATAATACTATTATAGCTACGGCTAAACATCATGGCTTAATAATTCCTGAAGCTACAATATATATCAAATACAATGCAAAAGAATTTCCGGGAGAAAACCTTTCTTTATATGACGACTATAAAACTGCCGGAAAAGACGGAAGAGTTAAATTTGAAGGGCTAAAACGCGGTGATTATTACTTTTATGGTATTGGTTATGATAGTACCATAAAACAAACTGTAGTTGGAGGAATTCCGGTACAATTGCTTCAAAAAGCCGGTGAAAAACTAATTGATGTTCCTGTTACTGAAGGAGATTAATGAATAGAAAATTTTTAGTTATAATTATTTCAATATTTACAATCGTTTCCTCGTGCAGGAAAGACCCACAAATTATTGATATTAGCCAAACCGGTTACCCGGAAAAAATAGGCAAATTACTCATTACAAAATGTGCCGTAAGCGGATGTCATAATGATGTTAGTAAAAATGCAGCAAGCGGGTTATCATTATCTACTTGGAATTCCTTATTTCAAGGAGCCAGAAGCGGTTCAGCGGTAATTCCATTTAAACATTCATTAAGCACTTTATTTTTGTTTACAAACACGCACGAAGATTTTGGATTAAGCAACTTACCGACCATGCCTATCAATGGCTCGCCACTCAGTAGAGAAGAAATGATGCAAATAATTGATTGGATTGATAGAGGAGCTCCAAACAATAAAGGAGAAATAAAATTTGCAGATAATCCTAATCGAAAAAAATACTATGTAACAAATCAAGGATGTGACTTGGTGTATGTATTTGACAGCGAAACCGATTTAGCTATGCGAATTATTGATGTTGGGAATAATGAGGCTATTGAATCTCCACACATGGTAAAAGTTTCGCCTGATGGTAACTATTGGTATGTATGCTTTACAAATAGTAATGTAATACAAAAATACCGTACCAGTGATGATCGCTTTGTTGGTGAAGCCAATATTACTCTTGGAAACTGGAATACATTTGTAATTACAAAAGATGGCAAAAATGCATTTGTAGTTGATTGGAGTTTTGATGGAAGAATTGCTTGGGTTGATTTAGAAAGTATGACCCTAAAAAAAATGTATCAAGGTTCCGGATTATTAAAATGGCCTCATGGTTCTGCTTTAAGCCCTGATGAGAAATATTTATATGTAACCTCTCAAACCGGAAATTATATTTATAAAATTGATATACGAAATCCCAACTTCCCTGATTTTGAAGAAATATCATTAGTTCCCGGTGACTTACCATCCAATATCTCATCGTTAGATCCACATGAAATAATTTTTTCGCCCGATGGCAGTAAGTATTTTGTATCGTGTCAAAAATCTAATGAATTGAGAGTGATGCAAACAAGCAACGACTCATTAATTGCTCGCATACCTACGGGTGAATATCCTCAAGAATTCAGCTTATCTCATTCTACCGATTATCTATTTGTAACATGTATGGAAGATAGAACCACATTCCCAGGGAATATTGGCTCAGTAACAGTGGTTAATTATAAAACCAATCAATTTGTAAAACATATTCAAACCGGAACACAACCACACGGAATTGCTGTTGATGATGCTAAGGGAATTGTATATGTAGCTCATCGTAATATTGATATTAGCGGACCTGCTCCACACCACACTACCGAATGTGGAGGAAGAAACGGATACATTAATGCTATTGAATTAAATACGCTCGAACTTAAAAAAGGCTTTAGACCTGAAGTTTCAACCGACCCCTACTCTATTGCCATTAGAAAATAATTATTCCAACAGCTGTTTTAAACGTGCTAAGGCTACTCTATTTTCTGGCTGATGAATGGCATTTTTAATTTCATTTTTTTCTTTAGTTGTTAAATGCCAACTCATGGCTATTTTAGTTTGCTCATCATTTTTTAATTGAAAATCTATTACATCTAAAGGTGCATCAAGCCATAAAGAAGCATATTGAATAATTTCGTCATGATTAAAATTTTGAATCTTATCAAAATTTACATAAAAACTTTCTAATGGTGTAACCAAATTTGCAATTAAACCACCTTTTGAATTATCATTAATCTCAAATTCTTTGTACTTATCTCTTATTTGAATAATAATTACTCCACTTGTATTGGTACTAATCCAATTCCTAAAAGTAAAAATATATCGAAGAGCTGTTTTTATTCCATAATTATCTCTAATACCACCATCCATAATTTCAATTGCAGGTACGCTTGGTAAAGTAGCTACCGGAAAAATGTAAGGAAATGTTGCATTAATTCTTAATAGGCTACTTAAGCGTGTATTTCCGGCATCTTGATTTTTAAAAAATCGTTTAAACTCAACATATTCAGGCAAAGGCGAACTGTATGTTTGGTTGATGGGTTTGTTATTACATAAAAACGACATGTTTTGTGAAGCCACTAACAGCATTCTTCCATCATTAATTATACAAGGTGTAAAAAACATAGTAGGAATAAGGGCTTCTTGTTCATCTTTTAAATAATCGTTAAGTCTTTTTTGAAAACTATTATCTGTATTTAAGTTAAGTTGTCTTTCAAATGCATAAGCTCGATCTTTGGTATAGGTATATTTACCATCATTAAATTTTTGAAATCGAATAAACAAATCATTTGTTGCAACACTAAAAGCTACAGGATTTAATAAATCTTTTGAAATATTATCGAGGTATTTTTCATCATAAAACGAAAAAGTAGAATCTAAAACTTTTTTATGATATAAATCGCGTAAATAGGAAGTTCCAATCATGCCACCCGATGAGCCGGTCATAATATGGGTATGTTTAAGTAATTCGCCATTTAACAAACTATCGGCATATTGTAGTGAATAAAAGGCCCACATAGCTGCTCTTAAACCTCCTCCACTGGCACAGGTAATAACCATTTTAGGTTTTCGTTGTTTTTGAAATGATGTTACTACATTTTTTAATCTCCACTTATTTAAAACTTCTATTCCGGCATTGTAATCAATTTGATGCAACTTTTCATTTTCGCTTAATTTTCTTATTTCATCGGTGGAATACAGTGCTTTTTTCCCTTTATAATTTAATCCGTAAACATTTTCTTGATAATTAAAAACATCATATACAGACAGTATATTTAGTAAAATAATTGTTCCGATAAATACCGCATTCGACCATCCTTTAAACCATGAATAAATAGCGCTGCTTATCATTAAAAACATGGTAAACAATAGAAAAATAGTAGCTCCTGCAGGTAGCATGATGTATTCATTTTCGCGAAATAGGCCAAGCACAATTAATGATACCACCACTGCTATTTCAAAATATGCGGCATTTAAATGATTTTGTGAAAGTACTTGAGCTAACATTGCTCTATCGTAATGATCACAATCTCTTGCTATTTGAATTTTAAACGGATGAGCTAAATAGGTTGTAACCGGCCATTCGCGTAATTTATCAATACTTCTATACCACTTATCATTTCTATGTAAAATATCCTTTACAGCTCTTGCTCTTATGCGCTTCGGTTTATATTCATCTTCTGATTTTAATCCTAAAATTTTTAATAAATCTTTGTTGGTACTTAGAAAATATGTAAATGCAATAAATACAAAAACAAGTATCCCCGCTATAAAACCTAAACAATTAAATAATACAATATTTAAAGGAAGAAACTCATCTTTAATTTGATAATTAAACAGCATGAATAAATACGTAATTACAAATGCAATAGGAATAATGGAATTATTGTAACAGTATTTATTAAATGGACGAGCGGTAGTTGCTAAAAACGGAAAACGAAAACCGTTCATAATGTAGCTGGATATATTAAATGCCATAATAAATCCGCCACATGAAAAGCCTAATAAAAGATATGATAAAAAACCTACTTCTCCTCTATATTCGGGTAATAAGAATAAATATGGAACGCCATATTTTTCAGCAAAAGCACCTGTAATTATTCCAAATAAAATAATCCAGTAAAATAATAAAATGTAATTTTTCTTTAAATGAACAAGCAATAATTGAAAAGGGAAAAAATATAGTATTTTTTTCCAAAGAGGTATAGCTTGTATATTAAATTTGGCGGTCATTTAAGCAGTTTTTCATTTTTTAGGATAATAAATAACTATTTTTAATCTAATTTTAGCTTAGCTCTCAACTTTTTTTGTTCTCCTTTTATTTTTTTATTTTTTATTCTATCATCAATGGCTGATATGGAAGGTTTTGTTGATTTTCTTGGTTTCTTAATAATAAATGCTTTTTTAATCAGTTTTATAAATTTAGATATTGCAATCTTTTTATTTTCAATTTGACTCCGACTTGCTTGCGATACTACGTGTAAAAAACCTTCGCTGTCTATCTTTTCAAAAAGCTTTTCCAATAGTATCTTTTTTTGCTCATCATTAAAAACCTTTGAATTTTGTAAATTAAAAATCAGTTCAACCTTTGTTGAAACTTTATTTACATGCTGACCACCTTTACCTCCGCTACGGCTGGTTTTAAATTCAACTTCTTTTAATAATTCTTTTTCATTTATTTGCATAAACAAATATATTAAAGATTATGATGGATTTTACATTCTTTTCTACCTTAGTAAAATGGAACGCGATAGAAAAAAAATTAAAATACTTAGCGTAACACTTTTTATAAGTACAGCATTAATGCTTATAAAATTTGCTGCATGGATTATTACACACTCTAATGCCATACTTACTGATGCTTTGGAAAGTATAGTAAATGTATTTGCCGGAGCTTTTGCTTTATACAGTGTAAATTATGCATCTAAACCTAAAGACGAAGATCATCCATACGGACATGGTAAAATTGAATTTTTATCTGTTGGTCTTGAAGGTACACTAATAGCTATTGCAGGTGTCTCCATTATAATCAAATCCGTTTATAACTTATTTTACCCACATGAAATACACAGCTTAAACTTGGGTTTGTACTTAACCTTATTTACCGGTTTTATTAACTTATTTATGGGAATTTATCTTCAAAAAAAGGGGAAAGAATTGCATTCCGTTACATTAGTTGCTGATGGCAAACACATTATTTCCGATGCTTATTCAAGTGCAGGATTAATTATAGGAATTGCACTTATATGGATTTCCGGCATAAATTGGATGGATAGTGCTGTGGCTATACTTTTTGGTGTATTTATACTATTTACAGGATACAAATTAATGCGTAAATCTTTAGCGGGAGTATTAGACGAAACCGATTATTTACTGGTGGATGAAATAATAGATGTATTAAATAAAAACCGGAAAGAAGAGTGGATAGATATCCATAATTTCAGAGTTATTAAATATGGCTCTAATTTACACATCGATTGCCATATTACCCTGCCATGGTATTACAGTTTAGAACAATCGCACCAAGTAGTAAGCGAAGTTGAAACCATACTTACAAGAGAATCTGAAAATCATGTAGAAGTTTTTATACATGCTGATCCTTGTTTACCTGACTCGTGCAACATTTGCGCACTTAAAAATTGTGCTCAACGCAAGCATGATTTTGTAAAGCAAATTACCTGGACAAAAGAAGTAATTTTAAAAAACCAAAAACACAGTCTATAAGTATGCGACACTTAGCTTGTGTTTTAATTCTTCTTACATCAGCCGTCTTTTCTCTTTTAAATGCTCAAGCAGACAAAATTGATTTATATAAAAGCAGAATGGATGCTATTTTAGTTAAAGATAAAAGTATTTATAACTACATAGCATTTAACGATACTGCCTTAATAATGTACGCTGACAGCAATAAAAAAAATCCTGAGAAAATAATCCGCTGGAAAGATATAGAAGCATTTCGAATACAAATGCAGCATTTAAGTGTAAAAGAAAGTTTTGATTTATATAAAAAAGAAATTTTATTTAAACCCTCCTATAATACCAGCATTTGGACTGCACCATATTATGACAGAACAATACAAAAATTAAAAGGCTACAAAATAGCCATTGATGCCGGACACACTGCCTGCAATTTTGAAGAAGCAAAATTGGAAGCAAAATTTATTGAAATGGATAGTGTGTTAATAAATGGAACATTTCAAACTATAAAATTTTATGAAGCAGAACTTACCTACATTACATCATTGCTTTTAAAAGAAAAATTAGAAGCGCAAGGTGCTAAGGTTTTATTAACTCGAGAAAAAATGTGTGGAGGTGCTGAAGGTATTAGCTTCACCACATGGCTTGAAAAACATTTTCAAAAAGATGTAGATAGTCTGTTTAAAATCGGAGAAATATCTTTAAAAGAAAAAAATGAGCTGTTAAGTAAAAATAATATTCGATCAAAATTTAAACTTTACAACAATTTAGACTTTAGAAAAAGAGCCGAAAAAATAAATGATTTTAATCCCGATGCTACCATCATTATTCATTACAATGTAGATGCAGATAATAATCCATGGAATAAACCAAGCAATAAAAATTTAAATATGGTTTTTATTCCTGGAGCTTTTGCCAAGGGAGAATTATCAAACATAGAGGATAGATTTCACTTTTTAAGACTATTGGTATGTGACGATATAGATCAATCCAATCAGCTGGCAAATTTAACAGCTGAAAGCTTTACAAAGATTTTAAAAATTCCATTAGCTAAACAAAACGAATGTAAATATTTGGATGAATTTTGCACCGCATTAAAAGACGGAGTATTTATTCGAAATCTATCTTTATTGAGATTAGTAAAAGGCGCTGTAATATATGGCGAAACGCTCTATCAGGACAATATAAACGAAGTAATTTTATTATCGAATAAAACTAAATCACATGATGGTATTAAATATTCATCTCGAATAGAAGATGTTGTTGATGCCTATTACAATGCTATTATCAACTATTTTGAAAAAACTGAACCATAACTAGTACAATTCATTCTCTGATCTTAACCCATTTTTCCAACAACTTAAATTATACGCAGTTGTTTGGGCCATACCTAACAAAGCCTCTTTGGTAAGAAAAGCTTGATGTCCGGTAATTAAAGTATTTGGAAGTTTTTTTAATTCTAAAAATAATTCATCATTTATTTCTTCATTTGATTTATCCTCAAAAAACAA
Source organism: Bacteroidia bacterium (assembly GCA_046299555.1). Lineage (GTDB taxonomy): Bacteria > Bacteroidota > Bacteroidia > JACCXN01 > JACCXN01 > CALKJP01. Next base: position 1,090,512 of record JBKBHS010000001.1, on the reverse strand, counting down.
TCCACTTTCATTTTCATATACGTCCAAACCAAGGTATCCAATTTTACCTGAATAAACAGCTGCAATAACATCTTGCGTATTAATAAGCCCTCCTCTTCCTGTATTAATAAGCATTACACCATCTTTCATTTTTGAAATACTATTTCTATTTATAATATGATGTGTGCTTTTATTATAAGGCACATGGAGTGAAATAATATCTGATTGTTTAAATAATTCATCAGTTGATACATAATGTACAATTCCTTTTTGCTTCAATTCATTATTTACTTCCAAATCATAGCCTAATACTTTGCAACCAAAGCCATTTAAAATATGAGCTAATGCAGCTCCAATCTTGCCAACACCAATAATTCCAACCGTTTTACCATTCATATCAAAGCCTGTTAAACCATCTAAGAGGAAATTATTTTCAGTTACTCTTTTGTGGGCTTCTATAATTTTACGATTTAATACCATCATCATGGTAAGGGCGTGTTCAGCAATTGCATTAGGCGAATAAGCGGGCACATTTGCAACTTTAAAACCTAGTTGTTCTGCTTTCTCTAAATCAACATGATTATATCCAGTAGATCTTAAAGCAATATACTTTACTCCTAATAAATGTAATTGCTCTAATACTTCTTCATTTGCTTCATCGCTTGAAAAAAGCGAAACTGCTACACAACCTTTTGCCGCAATCAAAGATTTTTTCGTTAATCTTTCGTTTATAACTAAACAAGAAATTCCAACTTTTTCAGCTTCTTCAATTTGTAAGTATTCAAAAGGTTTATAAGAAAAAATTGCTACTTTCATTTATAAATCTTTTAAATTGAAAATATGGAATTAAATATTGTACATCATTCCATTAAAAACATCTATTATTTCTTGCTCTTTTTTGGTAACTCTTCCGTATGATCTAGCCACTTCTTTAATTATTGAATTTAAAACTTTAAGTTGTTCTCTATTTATTTTTTCTTCATGTTCTTTTACATAATCAATAAATTGTATCAATGTATCTTCAACACTTTTTACAAATTCATCAGCTGTTTCAAATGCAAAAGCAGTATAATAAGCTAAGTCTGTTCCCATTGCATCTTTAATATTTTCTAAGGGAACTAGTTTTTCTTTTACTAATTTTAAAATGCTTTCTTTTTCTTGCGGTTGAACAGCACCATCGCTCATAGCTAAAGCATATAATAAATTTCCAAAAGCGATGTAAAATTCCTTAGTTATCATAATGTATTAATTTTAACATTTACCAATATTTTCATTACTCATTATATCACAAAAAACAATCTCTGTTTTAATTCCTGAGATTTCCTTAGCTAATATTTTCTGAAAAAATTGAATAACATCAGCCCGCTCATTTAAATTATGATTATAACGATATACTATAATTCCCGATGTAGAACAACTATATTCGTGCGACATTCCCTGATATTTAGCAGTAAGAGCAACAGCTTTACTAACAGTTGCTGAATTAGGCTTATCTATTTTAATAATTACTAAACTGGTTTTTTTGTAAGTATTTTGAATATTACCATCAGCAATTGCCGAAGAAAACAAACCAAGAAGAAGTATTATTGAAGCAAATAATGTTTTCATTTTAAATTTCAGTACATTATATTTATGCAACAAAGAAATAAATTGAATCTACACTACAATATGAGAAATGTCAGATTAAAAAATGATTTTCATCAGATTTTGATTTATGGCTTAAATACATTTTTGTAAAAAATCTAAGCAAAATGAACCTATCTAAAAATTCGTTAAAACTAGGCAAGGCATTTGGAATTCCTATAGCTATACATTGGACATTTTTTATTTTAGTAATTTGGATAGTAGGAATGAATCTATACAAAGGTCAGCCTTTGTATGTTGCCATTTGGTCCGGAATATTTGTTTTAAGCATATTTGCCTGTGTACTTTTACACGAATTAGGCCATGCATTAGCAGCCAAACGATTTGGTATAGTAACTAAAAGCATCGTATTACTTCCAATTGGAGGAGTTGCAAGTCTTGAAAAAATTCCTGAAGAACCTAAAAAAGAAATTTTTGTAGCACTTGCAGGTCCTTTTGTAAATATGATAATAAGTACAGTGATTTTTGTTTACTTGTTTTATAGAGGAGAATTGGTTCCTGAAAAGTTTATGACATCTATCATTAACTATGATAATTTTCTTATTTATTTAATGATAGCTAATGTTTTTTTGGGATTATTCAATCTTACTCCTGCTTTTCCAATGGATGGAGGAAGAGTATTAAGAGCGCTGTTTGCTTTTAAAATGGATAGAGTTAGCGCAACTGAACTGGCTAGTAAAGTTACATCCATCTTTGCTATTATTTTTGTTTTAATAGGAATTTTCAATAATCCTATGCTTGTATTTATTGCATTATTTATTTACATAGGTTCTAAAAGTGAATTTGAAGCAGTAAAAAATCAACGAATATTAAACCAATATAAAACAGAAGACGTACTGATGAAAAACTTTACCATCTTAAATGCAAACGATACAATACAATCTGCGGTTAACGCTTTATTAAATGGACAAGACACACGATTTTTAGTACAAGAAAACAACGAAATAAAATATGTATTGACTAAGACAGATATTATAAAGGCTTTATCTGAAAAAGGAAATGAAATAACTATTCGCCAATATGCTTCAGAAATAGATTTTATAGCCGATAAAGATTTACCACTTGATAAATTAATGGAAACAATGTTTAAACATCAATATAGCATAGTTCCGGTACAAGAAAATGGAAAAATTATTGGAGTAGTTGATTTAGAAAATATTAAGGAATTTATCACACTGCAAAATATTTTAAGAAAACAATAATGAACTGTAACCAAAAGCATAGCTGGCATTCATTAACAGAACAAGAAGTTTTTAATCTTCTTCATTCAAATTCAAATGGGCTCGATGACCTTGAAGTAGCAAAAAGGCAGGAAAAATGTGGATTTAATCGCTTACCAGGAAAAGAGCCACCTACTTTATTTCACATATTTTTATCGCAATTTAAAAACCCGCTTATATACATACTTGGTGCTGCCACTATTGTTTCATTGGTGCTTGAAGAATATACTGATGCTATTTTTATTGTAATTGTATTATTAATTAATTCAATAATTGGAACATTACAAGAACATAAGGCTGAAAAGTCGGCTGCAGCTTTGCACAAAATGTTCAAAATAATGGTTAGTGTAAAGCGAAACGGTAAATCTCAAATTATAGATGCAGAACAATTGGTTCCGGGAGATATTGTAATGCTAGAATCAGGCAATCGAGTACCTGCTGACTTGCGTTTGCTATATACAAATCAATTACAGATTGACGAATCTCTACTTACAGGAGAATCAGTAGCAGTTGAAAAACTGGTTGAACTGGAAGACGAAAATACCGCACTTGCTGACAGAAAAAACATGGCCTATGCAGGATCTACTGTTACCTCCGGAAGAGCCATTGGAATAGTTGTTCAAACAGGGAACCACACAGAAGTAGGGAACATTGCACATGCAGTAAGTATATCCACATCTCTTAAGCCTCCCTTAGTAATTCGATTAGAAAAATTTGCTAAACATGTAGCCTGGGTTGTAATGGCTGCAATTGTAATTCTATGGTTTATTGGAATTGCAAAAGGAATTCCTCAGTATGAATTATTTTTTCTTGCTGTAGCATTGGCAGTATCAGCCATTCCGGAGGGTTTACCTATAGCTGTTACCGTAGCACTTTCAATAGGTACAGGCAGAATGGCTAAAAGAAATGTAATCGTCAGAAAACTTACGGCTGTAGAAGGATTAGGAAGTTGTACATTTATTGCCAGCGATAAAACGGGAACGCTGACTGTTAATATGCAAACAGTAAAGCATATATCTTTAGCAGATGGTACATCATTTAGCGTTAGCGGAGAAGGATATAACAATAAAGGAACAATTGAAGCTGAAGAGAACAATAAAAACTACCCATTACCTGAAGAATTTACTGATATAGCCTTATTATGCAACGAAGCTGAACTTTATGAAGAAGCTGGCAAATGGGTACATCATGGCGATGCCATGGATGTAGCACTAATTGCACTTGCATATAAGGCAGGAAAAGATATTAACTACAAAAGTAAATTTAGAATTATTCAACAAATCCCATTTGAGTCCGAACGAAAATATTCTGCTGTTGTATATCAAAATTCAAGCAATGAGCTTGTGGCAGCTGCAAAAGGCGCTTCGGAGGTTATTATAGCAAGATGCAGCAAAATGCTTACAAAAAATGGCATTGTAGATATAAACATAAAAGAAGCCGAAGAAATAGCCAATACATTAACAGGTAAAGGTTACAGAGTACTTGCTTTAGCTTATAAAACCTTATCTGTAAGCAATACAGAATCAGATGATAACTTTAATCAAATGACCTTAGCAGGTTTTGCAGGATTTATTGACCCACTAAGACCAGAAGCAATTGAAGCCGTAAAACTATGCCATGGAGCAGGTGTAAAAGTAGCAATGGTAACAGGCGATCATCCTCTTACAGCATTTTCCATTGCAAAAGAATTAGGTATTGCAGAAAATAAAAATCAAGTTTTAACCGGTTTAGACTTGGAAAAACTTGGCAATGATGAAAGTCCTGAATTTTTAGAAAAATTAAAATCAACTACTGTATTTGCACGCGTATCACCCATCCAAAAAATGCAAATTGTATCCGGATTATCTAAAATTGGTCATTTTGTGGCGGTAACCGGTGATGGAGTAAATGATGTCCCCGCCTTAAAATTAGCAAACATTGGCATAGCAATGGGCTCAGGGACAGATATGGCCAAAGAAACTGCATCAATAATTGTAACCGATGACAATTTTAAATCCATTGAAGCCGGAATTGAAGAAGGGCGATTTGCATACGACAACATTCGGAAAGTAGTTTATTTACTAGTTTCTACAGGCGCAGCAGAAATACTTTTGTTTTTTTTAGCAATAGGCAGTGGTCTTCCAATTCCATTAACAGCTATTCAACTATTATGGTTAAATCTGGTAACAAACGGCATACAAGATGTAGTGCTTGCTATGGAAGGGGGCGAACCTGAAACCATGCAAAAGCCTCCCAGAAAACCAACCGAAGGGCTGTTTAATCGCTTAATGATTTCTCAAAGCTTAACCGCAGGAGCATCAATGGGCTTAATATGTTTTACATTATGGTACGTACTATTGGATATGGGATATACTGAACTTCATTCACGTACCTTAGTATTTATGTTTATGGTGCTTGCTGAAAATGTTCATGTATTTAACTGTCGTTCTGAACTAACATCAGCTTTTAAGGTTCCTATTAATAGAAACTATTATATTTTATTTGGCGTATTGGCAGCACAAACTATTCATATTATTACTGTAAACATACCATTTATGCAAAAAATACTTGAAAGCGATATGGTTAGTCTAAATGAGTGGATTTGGCTTTTTGGCCTTGCTGCACTAATGCTACCTATTATGGAGCTATTTAAATGGGCTTATCGAAAAAATTTTTTAAAAGGGATAGCTAAAGTAAATTAAGGAATTAACAACTTGTTAAAAACTCCTCTTTATTGTTAATTCTTATTTTAAATCCTTATAGGTTTAAACCTTTAAATTTGTTTTCTAAAAATACAAAAAGACATGAAATTTATTGTTTCGAGTACCACATTACTAAAACACCTTTCGCAGATAAACGGAGTATTAAACTCCAGTAATACCTTACCCATTTTAGATAATTTCTTATTTGATATTACACCGGGCAAATTAACTATCTGCGCCTCCGATTTAGAAACAACCATGATTACTTACCTAGAGGTAGAATCTAAAGACAGTGGTAAAATTGCCGTACCTGCAAAGCTTTTAATGGATACATTAAAAACTTTTTCGGAACAACCCTTAACTTTTACGATTGACGAAAAAAACTTTGGAATAGAAATAGCTTCAGATTATGGTAAATATAAATTATCAGGGCATAATGCTGATGAATATCCAAAAATTCCAAATGTAGAATCTCCAAGCACTTTTGAAATGGACGCTTCTGCATTTGCAACAGGAATTAATAAAACCATTTTTGCTACCGGTAATGATGATTTGCGCCCTGTAATGTCGGGAGTATTTTGCCAATTAACTGATAGTGGAGTAATTTTCGTAGCTACCGATGCTCATAAATTAGTTCGATACAGAAGATTAGATGTAAAATCAGCAAATAATGCTTCGTTTATATTACCCAAAAAACCATTAAACTTATTACGCAACTTACTTTCAGGAGAAGAAGGAAACGTTAAAATAGAGTATAATCCAACCAGTGCCTTTTTTGCACACAATAATTTACAGTTAATTTGTAGATTAATTGACGGAAAATATCCTAATTATGAAGCTGTTATACCAAAAGAAAACCCCAATAAATTAACTATCGAAAGGCAAGCATTAGCCAATTCTTTAAAACGTGTTTCAATTTTCTCAAATAAAACCACTTATCAAATACGTTTAAAAATTACCGGTAACCAATTACAAGTTTCTGCGCAAGATTTAGATTTTTCTAACGAAGCAATAGAACGCCTGCCTTGCCAATACGAAGGGCAAGATATGGAAATAGGTTTCAATTCAAAATTCTTATTAGAAATGCTTAATAATATTGAAACCGAATATGTAAACTTAGAAATGTCGGCTCCAAACAGAGCAGGAATTTTGCTACCGGTTGATAATGATAATAAAGAAGAAGATTTATTAATGTTGGTTATGCCTATAATGCTTAATTCATAATCAAAGAAGAATTTTTATTGAAGCCTCATCAAATAATTTGATGAGGCTTTTTATTAAAAATACTCTAAAATCATCATATTAATTTTTAAATTTGTTTAAAACGTTCAATTTATGGATGCACTTTTTGATGTATTAATAGCAGTTTTACCTTCGGGTATTGTATTTCTAACTGCTTTTTTCTTTTTAAAAAAAATGACTGAAAATGAATATCGCAAACAAATGATTGAATTTAAATCAAACAATCAGAAAAATATTTTGCCTTTACGTTTACAAGCTTATGAAAGAATTGCCATTTTTTTAGAAAGAATTCATCCAAATGCTTTAGTAATGCGCATTTTTAAACAAGGTATGAGTGCTCGTTTATTACAAGCTGAATTATTAAAAAATATCAGAAATGAATATGATCATAATGTAGCACAACAAATTTATATGTCGAAACCTATGTGGGACGCAGTAAAAGCTGCAAAAGAAGAAACGATTAAAATTATAAACATTGCTGCAGCAAGAGTTGGAGATGATGCAAATGGCGCTGAATTAAGCAAAATGATTATTGATATGAGTAGTCAGTTGGAAAAAATTCCATCTGATTTTGCATTGGAAATCTTAAAAAAAGAAGTCAAAACATTGTTCTAATTAAATTCTAAAAAAATCCCCCGGTTTCGGGGGATTTTTATTTATTATCTTACTAATGTAAAGTGTCCTTTATATTTGTGTTTTTCTCCGTGAATATCTATAATATCTACACGATAAACATATACATCTTGTTGAGCTTCCGCTCCTTTAAAGGTCCCATCCCACCCTTTATTTAAGTCAGTGGTTTCATAAAGTTTTTCACCCCACCGATCAAAAACATACATTACATACTCTTTAATACCATAGCCTTTGCCTGAAAATATATCATTAATTCCATCACCATTTGGAGTAAAGGCATTTGGTATATAAAACGCAAAATCATCATCAATATATACTGTATGAATAATTGTATCAGAACATCCCCATTGATTGGTAGATATTAATGTAACATCATACTGACCAACCATTACATAAGTATGAGTTGGACTAGTTTCAGTAGAAGTTGCTGTATTATCACCAAAATTCCACACATAAGAATATCCTCCAATTGTTTCATTATTAAAATATATAATTGGATTTCTAATGGTAGTGGGTTGTGGAGATGATGAAAATTCAGCAATCGGGGTAGGATAAATTGTTAAATAATTGTTTTTGGTGTGCATGCCAACACAACCACTATCGGTAGTAACAGTTAGCGTTATTGTTCTATATACATTTTCAGTAGCACCATCGTTGGTATAGCAATGGTTAGTAGTTACTCCGTTTCCTGTTGTTCCATCACCAAAATTCCACACAAAAGAAGTATTGTTACCTGAAACTACTGATGATAAGTCTGTTAAATTAACACATAATGGAGAACAGGAACTTAATAAATCCGCTTCAAAATTTACATTCGGCATTGGGTTTACTACAACTGTTTTTGTAACTGTATCTTTACAATTATTATTGGTATTTACTATTAAGGTTACATTGTAAGTTCCAGGTGCACCATAGAAATAAGCTGGATTGGTTTGAGTAGATGTTCCTATTGTATTTCCAAAATCCCAATTCCAATTTGCAATATTACTTGGAGGTTGAACCGTTGCCAACGAAGTAAAATTCATACTATCATACTGACAAACGTTTAATGCAGAAAAATCAGCATTTGGCATTGGGTATATTTCAACTTGCTTAGTTGTAAAATGTGTACAACCGCTATCGCTTGTTACTGATAATGTAACGGTATAAAATCCAGCATTTGAATAGATATGGGTTGGATTAGATTGCGTACTATTATTTCCATCTCCAAAATTCCAGTTATATGATGCGATTCCACCGGTTGAAAGATCTGTAAACACAACTGAATCTACTAAACATTTATTGGTAAAACTAAAATCTGCAACAGGAGTTGGATGTACTAATATTTGATGACTTACAGTATCTGAACAGCCGATAGTATTATTAGTAATTAAAGTTACAGTATATGTACCTGTTGTTGTATAAGTATGTACTCCATTCCAATTGGTAACATCTAATGGTGAACCATCTCCATAATTCCATGACCATGACGTAACATTACCGGATTGTGGCTGTTGTGTAATGTTTGTAAATGTAGCTTGAATATTTTCACATTTATTATCAAATATAAAGTCGGCAACTGGCAAATCATATACATTAACCTGATGAGTAACAACATTTGAACATCCACCGGTACTAGTGGCAATCAAAGTAACATTATAACTGCCTGGTGCTGCATAGTTTTGAGTTGGGTTGGTTGCTGTAGATGTATTACCATTTCCAAATGCCCATAAATAACTTGTAATAGTATCTGTATTAGTAACTGTAGAGGTATTAGTAAAACTCATTACATTACCAAAACACACATCTTGATGTGTAAAATTAGCAACAGGATTAGCATATACCCTCACCGGTATGGTAATAGAATCGCTACATCCTAAAGATGTTGTTACCGTTAATGTAACATTATTCATTCCGGGAGTATTAAATACATGACTTGCTGTAGCTCCGGTTGCGGTATTACCTCCTCCAAAATTCCAACTGTAATTTGTAATGGTATTAGGAGGAGCTATAGTACTTGTATTATTAAAGTTTATTGCTGTTCCCTGACATTGACTTGTAAATGTAAAATTTGGCGTAGCACCTGAATTAACTTGGACTTGTTGAACAAGAGTATCAACACATCCATTGGTATTAGTTGCAACCAAAGTTACATTATACGTTCCGGCTGTATTAAATATATGACTTGGATTTGTATCAGTTGAAGTATTATTTGCACCGGAAGCAGGATCTCCAAAATTCCAATTGTAGGTTAAAGTTGTATTACCGGTAGAGTTATTAGTAAATTGAACAGCATCTCCGGGACAAGCAGGAGCATAAGTAAATTGAGCATCAGGAATTGGGAAAATATTAATTTGCTGAGTAATTGTATCGCTACATTGCGCTGTAGAAAATGCAATAAGGGTTACATTATAAGTGCCACTATTCGAATAGGTATGTGTTGGGTTTTGTGCTGTTGAAGTGTTTCCATCTCCAAAATCCCAAAGCCAGGAACCTAGTGTTCCATTTGCTACTGTTGAAGTATCTGTAAATTGTATTGGCACTCCCTGACAAGCCGGTGAAAAAGAAAAACCTGCCGTAACTACTGTTGGTACTATCTGAACACTTAAGGTAACCTGACAAGAACCTTGATTACTAAACGAAGTTAATGTACAAGAATAGGTAGAACCAATAACCGGATTATTTATGGTTATAGATTGTGTTGTAGCTCCCCCCGGACTCCATTGGTAAGATTGAAAGCCAGGAGGAGCAGTTAATACTACAGAATTATCACCCGGGCAATATTCAATATCAATCATTAAAGGCATACATTCGGCAGCAACGTATGCGTATCCAAAATGTGCACCTAAGCTACAGTCTTTTGTTGTAAATTCTATTGTAACATTTTGCCCGATATAGGGCGATAAGTTTACAGAAACTATTGTCCAGGGTAACCAAGTAACTCCTCCACAAACTTGAAAATTTTGCCCCGGTTGACCTCCATAAACCGTATATTGCCCGCAATTACCTCCAATTTGTTGTCCTGACTGGTTTAAAATTCTCATTCTAAATTCAGGTTGTTCATTAGGGGCATGACCGGATGGATTTTCTAATACAACTGCGTATTTATATACAAATAAAGCGTTTTGGTTGGTAACTGCTAAAGTATATCTTAATTGCTCTCCTTGTGCATTTGTACCTGCATTACCCAAACGTGCCGAAAATGAAGATCCGGGAGGTAATACATTTAAGCCATTGCATGTATTTGGATCTAATGCAGAAGCATTCATTATAGTGTGCCTGCCCGGAACTATACCGGGAGTTTGAGCAGGATTAGTATAACTACCTGTAAAACCATTCCAATTATTAAAATTGCCTTGTGAAAAATCGGAATTAGGACATGTATTTTGAGCTGATAGAAAACTTGGATTTAAAATACAAATTATAAAAAGAAATAAAATTCTGTTAATTGGCATCACTACAATGTTTTACATATAATTTACGAAAGTAATTTAAAAGATTATATTAATTAACGTTAAAATAAACATTTGGTTGCCAATTCGACTATTATTTAATTTGATTCGATGAAATTATTTAGCAGAATGCTTTTATGGATAAAAAATTTTATCGAATCAAATTAACATGCCCTCTAAACTGATGTTTTTTATTATTTATATCTACAATTCTTACCTGATAAACATACACATCCTGCTGACAGTTTTCTCCTTGATAGGTGCCTTTCCAGCCTTCGTTCACATCGGTTGTTTCAAATAATAACAACCCCCAGCGGTCAAACACCTGAAATACGATCTCTTTTATACCATAACCCTTGCCATAAAAACTATCATTTACCCCATCCCCATTCGGTGTAAAGGTATTCGGTATAAAATACGCAAAATCTCCTATTATTACTACATCATGTACTACTGTATCTTTACATCCCCATTGATTCGTGGATATTAATGTAACTTGATAAATCCCAGTATCCTTGTATGTATGATATGGGTTTTGACTTATGGTATCTCCCGTATTATTCGCCTCTCCAAAATGCCACAACCACGCATTCGAACCTAAAGATTGATTTTCAAAATATATAATTGGATCTAAGATACTCGTCTCCTTCGGTATAGGCGTAAACTCCGCTACAGGCAAAGGATACACTGTTATATAATTCGGCTTGGTTACCGTTGTGCTACAACCCTTATCCGATACTACAGTTAACGTAATATCTCTGCTAATCGGATTGTAGATAGTTGTATTGGTATAACAATTTGATACTACTGCTCCATTGCCATTATTTCCATCGCCAAAATTCCAAATATATTGACTGTTAACTCCTGATGATATTGTTGCCTGTTGTGTAAAATCTATACACAATGGTGAGCATCCGTTTATTTTATTGGCCACAAAATCTACTACCGGATTCGGATTTACTGTTACAGGTAAAACTATCGTATCGCTGCAATTGTGATTCGTGGTTACTATCAAGGTAGCATTGTATAAGCCTGCACTGCTATAAGTGTGCTGTGGATTTTGTTGGCTTGAACTATTATTATCTCCAAATAACCATTGATAGGTGGTAATATTATCCGGTGGTAATACACTCGATGTACTTGTAAACTCTGTGGGACTATTATGGCATACTTCATTAACCGTAAAATCTGCATTCGGCATCGGATATACCGTAACTTGTTGTGTTATACTTGCTACACATCCACTATCACTCGTTGCTGTTAACGTTACACTGTAATTACCCGATGAACTATAGGTATGACTTGGTGAACTCGCAGTGCTTGTACTATTATCCCCAAAATTCCAATTATAGGAGGCTATCGTTCCTTGCGCTATACTTGAAGTATTTGTAAATGTGTAAGCATCTGCCTGACATTGATTTACAAAGGTAAAGTTTGGTACAGGCATGGGATGAATTATAATTGGTAATGTAATGGTATCAGCACAGCCTAAATTTGAATTTTGTGTAATTAATGTTACCTGATAAGTGCCATGTGTAGTATATTGATGATTAGCATTCCAGTCATTTGTATTCAAAGGCGAGCCATCTCCAAAATTCCACGAAAAATTACCCATGCCTCCATGTTGTGGACTCACAGTGGTATTTGTAAAACTTGCTGCCGTGTTTAAACATACATTGCTCGTTGTAAAATTAGCCTGCGGGGCATCATATACATTTACCGTATGTGTTTGTACATCTGAACATCCTCCCGTGCCCGTTACTATTAACGTTACCGTATAGGCTCCCGCATTATTATAAAGATGTGTTGTATTTTGATTATTGTCTGTAGGTGAACCATCGCCAAATGCCCATAAATATGAAACTATCGTATCTGTGGTTGCAATACTCGAAGAATCCGTTAAACTCATCACATTACCCAAACATACATCCGTATAAGAAAAACCTGCCGATGGATTGGCGTAAACACGTACAGGCTTGGTTATTGTATCGTAGCAATTTAATTGTGAATTTTGAACAACTAAAGAAACATTAAAAACGCCTGATTGATTATACATATAATTAGGCGACCAATTGGAAGTATTAATTGGAGATCCGTCTCCAAAATCCCACCAGTAGTTTCCTATATTACCATGTAAAGGATTACTTGTAAGATTATTAAATAATATTGCTACTCCTAAGCAAACTGAATCTGTTTCAAAATCTGCAACAGGAGCATCATAAACATTAATACTTTGTGTAATACTATCGCTACATCCTTCGATAGTGGAAACAATTAATGTTACATTATAATTTCCGGGTGAACCATAAGTATGAGTTGGATTTTGAGCCGTTGTATTATTTCCATCACCAAAATTCCATAAATATGAATCTATTTGATGAGGATTATTAATAAATGAAGTATTATTAAATTGACTACTCACCCCAAAACAATTATCTTGAACACTGAATTGTGCGTGTATGTCTTTAACGGCTATTCGAATTGAGTCAACACCTATACAATTACCTTCGTATGCATAAACATATATTGTGGTATCTTGAGTTGGAGTTATCGAAATATTAAATGTATTTTGTCCAGTACTCCATACAATGCTATCATAAGGATATGAAATATATGTTAATAAACTATCTCCACATCCTGTTGGTGTATAAATTGGAATACTATCATTTGAAAAAATATTCAAATTAACCGTTGCACCGATACAAATTACAGTATCATTTTGTTCTATTTGTACAGGAGGATCCATTATTAATACATTTTTCTGTATGATTTTATCACATCCTATATTATTTACTTTGGTTAAAGTAACTTGATAGGTACCAGGATTAGAATAAGTATGACTAACGGTTAGACCATTTGCAGTTGTATTATCTCCAAAATTCCATATATAATTAGTTGTATTTGGATCGCTTATTGCACTGAACGTAATTGAATTTCCTGCACAAGTTGGTACCGATGTTATAGTAAAATCATTTGTTAAATCGCGCAATGAGGCTCCGGCACAATATCCAAAAGATTCATAACCTCCCCAACCGTAAATATAAGCCAATACACCATCTGGACATGTAAGTGTATGATTGCCTTGAGTTATATTTACTCTTGCAAAACTAAATGCCGGATTTGAAGGTACGGGATTAAACTGGGCTGCAATATTATTTCCATCTAATACCACATTAGCAACTGCACTTGTTTGAGCTACAATATTTACCCAATATTGAGTAATTAAAGGTGTAACAAATGCATTAAAAGTTATATTATCTATAGTTTGCTCAATTGGAAACATTAAAATTTGAAAAGGATCTCCAACACCGTCACAATCATTCCCTTGCGCATATTGCATTATCTGAATAGGTTGATTGGATTGTACATAGCTGGCTACATTATTTGAAAATTGATGAACTTGACCTGCATTTAAGTTAATGGGTGCTCCACCGTTTATGGAAACGCTGGTTCCATTATTTAATGCAATTATTCTATAATAAGTTTGAGATTTATTGCTCAAGGGCACTAAAATATATTCAAGCCCCCATGCTGATACAGGTAATAATTGTTCATACAGATGATCACAAGCTACGCATCCGCCTATATTTATACATATACTTCCTGAAAAAACCGCAAATGGCTTACAAACTCCTGAATTTACTCCTCTAATTATAGTACCGGATAAGTTATTACCACCAGGAATATGACTTAATTGATACATTTGTCCCTGATTTAATGTGATAACAGTTGGAACACCGGCAGGCAAACCACCCGAAGTTGCAACTGAAGGGATTATTTCTATTTGTGTATTATTTTCTGTAGCTACTATCAAAGCTTCATCCCCCCAATCTCCCGGCCATCCATTAATATTTAAAATTCTATAATCATCACCAAGCGATTCGGTTGGATAAATAATCGTAGCATCATTTGAAGCTGAACCTGCATTCTGAGCATAAACCGTAATAGTATCACATGCAGTAATATGTATGGCCAAATTATGTATTCCGTCATTTTGGGGAGGTTCTACCAATTGAGCTGCCATATCTACAGAAAAAACTCCATTGGCTGTAACACTAAACGGAATATTAACTCCAATACCGGGAACAGATATATTTCCATTTACATTTCTGTCAGAAGTAATATAAATCATATTGGGTGAACCACCCGGGCCATAAAAATTAGATAGAAAACCAAACCAAAAATCTTTTCCTTTTGTAGAATTTTGAGAGTAAGCAGATGTATATGGTAGAATTATGTATAAAATAAATATAATTTTTATTAATGCTTTCATAGGTATTGTATAATTATCGAATCAAATTAACATGCCCTCTATACTGATGTTTTCTATCAAATATATCCACAATCCTTACTTGATAAACATATACATCTTGTTGACAGTTTTCTCCTTGATAAGTACCTTTCCAGCCTTCGTTTACATCGGTTGTTTCAAATAATAACAACCCCCAGCGGTCAAACACCTGAAATACGATCTCTTTTATACCATAACCCTTGCCATAAAAACTATCATTTACCCCATCCCCATTCGGTGTAAAGGTATTCGGTATAAAATACGCAAAATCTCCTATTATTACTACATCATGTACTACTGTATCTTTACATCCCCATTGATTCGTGGATATTAATGTAACTTGATAAATCCCAGTATCCTTGTATGTATGATATGGGTTTTGACTTATGGTATCTCCCGTATTATTCGCCTCTCCAAAATGCCACAACCACGCATTCGAACCTAAAGATTGATTTTCAAAATATATAATTGGATCTAAGATACTCGTCTCCTTCGGTATAGGCGTAAACTCCGCTACAGGCAAAGGATACACTGTTATATAATTCGGCTTGGTTACCGTTGTGCTACAACCCTTATCCGATACTACAGTTAACGTAATATCTCTGCTAATCGGATTGTAGATAGTTGTATTGGTATAACAATTTGATACTACTGCTCCATTGCCATTATTTCCATCGCCAAAATTCCAAATATATTGACTGTTAACTCCTGATGATATTGTTGCCTGTTGTGTAAAATCTATACACAATGGTGAGCATCCGTTTATTTTATTGGCCACAAAATCTACTACCGGATTCGGATTTACTGTTACAGGTAAAACTATCGTATCGCTGCAATTGTGATTCGTGGTTACTATCAAGGTAGCATTGTATAAGCCTGCACTGCTATAAGTGTGCTGTGGATTTTGTTGGCTTGAACTATTATTATCTCCAAATAACCATTGATAGGTGGTAATATTATCCGGTGGTAATACACTCGATGTACTTGTAAACTCTGTGGGACTATTATGGCATACTTCATTAACCGTAAAATCTGCATTCGGCATCGGATATACCGTAACTTGTTGTGTTATACTTGCTACACATCCACTATCACTCGTTGCTGTTAACGTTACACTGTAATTACCCGATGAACTATAGGTATGACTTGGTGAACTCGCAGTGCTTGTACTATTATCCCCAAAATTCCAATTATAGGAGGCTATCGTTCCTTGCGCTATACTTGAAGTATTTGTAAATGTGTAAGCATCTGCCTGACATTGATTTACAAAGGTAAAGTTTGGTACAGGCATGGGATGAATTATAATTGGTAATGTAATGGTATCAGCACAGCCTAAATTTGAATTTTGTGTAATTAATGTTACCTGATAAGTGCCATGTGTAGTATATTGATGATTAGCATTCCAGTCATTTGTATTCAAAGGCGAGCCATCTCCAAAATTCCACGAAAAATTACCCATGCCTCCATGTTGTGGACTCACAGTGGTATTTGTAAAACTTGCTGCCGTGTTTAAACATACATTGCTCGTTGTAAAATTAGCCTGCGGGGCATCATATACATTTACCGTATGTGTTTGTACATCTGAACATCCTCCCGTGCCCGTTACTATTAACGTTACCGTATAGGCTCCCGCATTATTATAAAGATGTGTTGTATTTTGATTATTGTCTGTAGGTGAACCATCGCCAAATGCCCATAAATATGAAACTATCGTATCTGTGGTTGCAATACTCGAAGAATCCGTTAAACTCATCACATTACCCAAACATACATCCGTATAAGAAAAACCTGCCGATGGATTGGCGTAAACACGTACAGGCTTGGTTATTGTATCGTAGCAACCGGTACTTGCCCCCACAATAAGTTGTACATTAAATGTTCCATTACTTGGAAAAACATTAGTTGGGTTTTGAGATGTGCTGGTATTGTTTCCAAAATTCCATTGCCATGAATTAATGGTTGTTGGAGCCGGAGTTGTACTGGCATCAGTAAATGGAATTGCTGTTCCATCGCATTGAGATGTAAAATTAAAGTCAGCTTGAGGAACATTATAAACAGTTATTTGCTGTTGCAAGGTATCTAAGCAACCTAAATCATTAGAAACGATTAATGTAACATTATAATTACCGGGAGAAGTATATGTATTTGAAGGGTTTTGAGCGGTTGATGTGTTTCCGTCTCCAAAATCCCAATTCCACGAACTGATGGGGTTAGAAGTGTTGGAAATAGATTGATCAGTAAAATTAGCAGCCACACCAAAACATACAGCAGGTGCATTAAATGCAGGAGTAGGTTGTGGCTGCACAACAACTTGTCTGGTAATAGTATCACCACAGCCTGCAGGAACCAATGCGATGAGAGTTACATTAAAAGTTCCGGCTGTACTAAATACGTGTGTAGGATTTTGCAAATTAGAAGTATTATTTGCTCCTGAACCCGGATCACCAAAATTCCAAGACCATGTAGAAACAGATGAATTATTTACAATAGTTGAATCCGTAAAATTAAATGTATCATAAACACATCCGCTTGTAAAGTTAAAATGTGCATCTACAGTAGTAGGTTGTAATAATGTATTCAGCGTTACTTGACATGATGGGCTAACAACTGATGTCATTGTAACGGTTACATTTTGACCTACATTTGGATTATTAATAGTTATCGTCTGACCAGTTTGACCTGTCGACCAATTATATGTAGCAAAACCTGCGGGAGCTTCTAATATTGCACTATTTGATCCTGGGCAATAGGACACATCTAATTCTAATGGACCACAAGAAGCTGCCACATAAGCATATCCGAAATGTCCTCCTAAAGCACAGTCGTAAGTTGTAAATTCAATGGTAATTGTTTGCCCCATGTAAGGAGATAAATCTAAACCAACGGTGCGCCAATTTTGATAACGATAATAACTACAATTTACATAATTAGAACCGGGCTGACCTTCATAAACCGAATATTGGCCACAAGTTGGGTTTATTACTTGATTAGCGCTATTTAAAATTCTTAAATCAAATTTAGGCTGATCAGCCGGTGAATGCCCTGCTTGTTCAAATACAACCGCATATTTATATGTAAAAAATACATTTGAAGGGTCAACAGTTAAGGTATATCTTAAACGCTCTGCTTCTGCACCATAATTTGCATTTCCTAATCTTGCAGAAAATGTTGAACCGGGAGGAACTAATGGTAATCCACCACAAGAGTTAGGATCGGTACCGGGACCCGTCATAATGGTATGACGACCATTAACAATACCTGTATTTTGTGCAGGATTATTGTAGTTTCCAGTAAAGCCTTGCCAATTATTAAAATTATTTTGAGAAAAATCGGCATTAGGACAACCATTTTGAGCACTAAGTCGATTATTCAATATTGACATTAATGCAAAATTAACAAGCAATGTTATAATTACTTTATTTACTAATGCCCTCATAATATGAAGATTTATAAAGTAAATGTAAATTAAAAATCTATTAAATACAATAAGGGGCAGCCCCTCATTTTTTATTTAATTTTTAAATAAATAAACGGAAATTTTAAGATAGGTTGCCTTTAAACAGATATTAAATCCAATTAGTCGGATTTTTAAGTAGTTTGGTGGTAAATTCTTCTTCTGATTGGGGTTCCGGGATAAAATTATAAGGCCATCCTGCTTGAAGAGGCAAACTCATCAAAATAGATTCTATGCGGCCATTGGTGTCTAATCCAAATTTAGTTCCTTTGTCATACACTAAATTAAATTCAACATAACGGCCTCTACGTATCATTTGCCAGTCTTTATGCTGCTGTGTATAAGGAGTTTTTTTATTCCATTCAATTAAATGGCAATAGGTTGGTACAAATGTTTCACCTACCGCTTTAACAAATTCAAAAATTTCTTCAATAGTTTTTGTAGAATTATCCGATAATCGATCGAAAAAGATTCCTCCAATACCTCTTGCCTCACCTCTATGTTTTATAAAGAAATAATCATCTGCCCACTTTTTAAATTTAGGGTAATAATCCGGGTCAAATTTATCACAAGTGTTTTTTAATTGCTGATGAAAATATTTTGCTTGTTCTGTATTAATATAATGCGGTGTTAAATCAATACCTCCTCCAAACCAACGTGTTTTGTCGCTCAATTCAAAATAGCGAACATTCATGTGAATAATTGGCACAAAAGGATTTTCAGGATGCATTACAATAGAAACACCTGTCGCAAAAAAATCTTCTTCATTAACCTGTAGTGCTTTTTTTATATTTTCAGGAAGCTTACCATAAACGGCAGAAAAATTTACTCCTCCTTTTTCAATCACATTTCCATTTTGCATTACGCGCGTTCTTCCCCCTCCTCCTCCTTCTCTTTCCCAAATATCTTCATGAAATTTTGCTTTGCCGTCAACTTGTTCTAAAGAATAACAAATTTCATTTTGCAGTTTGATAAAAAATTCGGTAGCGCTATCTTTAGTAAACATACAAGTAATAGTATTAGTTGGCCTTAACCGGAATATAATCCTGAATTTTTAAGATTGAAACACTTTTATTTTCGAAACCGCCATCTTCTGTTTTTTCAAATTCAAAACCACCAGCCATCCCCTTCCATTGAACATTTTGAATATTGGCTGGATAGGTCATTCCATTTTTATTTAATGCGGTAAAATAATACCATGCTAAATCGTTTGCTTGGAATGCATAATTATCAGGCTCAGTAGCAAATTTAGAGCGAAATTTACTTATCCAATCTTTAACTTTATCTGATTCAAAATCTATATAAGAATAGGTAGCCCAGTGTAATTGAAGCTTATTAATATATTCCATATCAATATTTTCAAAAGCTTGCCAGGCTTCAGTTCCAACAAGTATGATATTTTCTTTATTTAAGAAATAAATTTTTGAAATGATATCAGTTACTACTGATTGTTCGTTTGATGGTATAACAATGATATTTTTCTTTGATGGGTGTAATAAATTACTGATTCCTGCAATACCGTTTACCGAATAATTCAATTCTTTTAAAGGATTGTTGGTTTTATTTCTGTAAGTTGTAACAAAAGTATTTAGCAATGATTTATCTTTTAAGTTATTATGTGTAAGCACTATTACATTTTCAGAAGCATAATTAGCTGCAATAAAACCGGCTGTTTCCTGCATTAAAACAGATTGAGATGGAGTAACTTTGTTAGTATATACATTATTTCTTAAAATTGATGTTGTTTGGACAAAAGGCGATACAATTGGTATTTTTCTTTCTTTGGCAAACTTTGCTGCAACATTAAAGCCATTGGCATATAATGGCCCTACAATTAAATCGAATTGATACGATTCTTCTTTTTTAAATATTTTTTCTATTGTTGAGGAATCATTGGCAGTGTCGTAAACATATACTTTTACTTTAAAATCTTTTTGAATCATGGAATCAACAGCCATTAAAAAACCATTGTAAAACTGAAGCGCCACCAATGATTTTGCAATCACTTCATTTTTTTGATTGGGTTTTAAATTTTGCTCGAAAACCTTATTTTCATAAGTAAAAAATGGCAACATTAGGGCCACAACAAATTCATTATCATTTAGCTTCACCTCATCATCCTGAGCTGTTTCATGATTTAGTTTTTGCTTAACATAGTTATAGATAGTGTCTTGCTGAGCTTTTTGCGGCTTAAGATTCGATGTTGCAACAGGAATTACAATTTCATCATCCACTCTTAATCCATTTGGCATATCATTATTGGCTTTCAGAATATCTTCCTGGCTTACATCATACTGTTTAGAAATGGAGTAAAGTGTTTCACCTTTCTGAACTTTATGGGTAACTGTATTTTTACTTTCTTTTGTTGTTGGTTGCAAATTTTGAACAGGTATGGCTTGCTTCTCAAGTTTTTTAGTAGGAATTTTTAATTCCATACCGGGTTTTAATCCTTGCTCTGTTTGTGGATTTAAGGCTGAAATTTCTTCAACTTTTACATCATACAATTTTGATATGGCATACAAGGTTTGCCCCTGCTCTACTTTGTGTATGGTAAAATTTTCTTTGGTATTTAAGGGAGTTTTTTCAACTTCTTTTGAAGCAACTGCAACAGGTATTTTTAATTCCTGGCCGGGTTTTAAACCTTCTTTTATTTCCGGATTTTCATTTATGATAGTTTCCTGCTCTACATTAAAACGTTTTGAAATAGAATACAAGGTGTTTTTTGATTCAACTTTATAGATATAATACTTTTTGCCATTGATTACCTGAATAGGTGTATTTTCCTGAGCAGTAACGACAAGAAATGAAAGGATAAAACAAATAATCAAAACTATATTTCTAATCATAATTCAATTATCTAACAAAAACTATTCCCATTCTATGGTTGCAGGTGGTTTGGAGCTAATATCATACACCACACGGTTTACACCACGTACTTTATTGATAATTTCATTCGAAATTTTTCCTAAAAACTCATAAGGCAAATGACACCAGTCTGCTGTCATACCATCAGTAGAAGTTACAGCTCTTAAAGCAACTGCATTTTCATATGTTCTTTCATCACCCATTACACCTACCGATTGCACCGGTAATAATATGGCACCTGCTTGCCATACTTGATTGTATAAGCCGGCTTTTTTAAGCCCTTCTATAAATATATAATCAACTTCTTGTAACAGAGCAACTTTTTCGGCAGTTATCTCTCCTAAAATTCTTATTGCTAAACCAGGCCCTGGGAAAGGATGACGATTTAAAATATTATCAGGAATTTGTAATGCTTTACCAACTCTTCTTACTTCATCTTTAAACAACAAACGTAAAGGTTCAACTACTTGCAATTTCATAAAATCAGGTAATCCACCCACATTGTGATGTGATTTAATGGTTGCTGATGGCCCTTTTACTGAAACCGATTCTATTACATCCGGATAAATGGTTCCTTGCGCCAACCACTTAACATCTTCAATACGATGTGCTTCTTCGTCAAATACTTCGATAAATACGCGACCGATTATTTTTCTTTTTTCTTCCGGATCGGTTTTCCCGGCAAGTTCTTTATAAAAACGATTTTTAGCATCTACACCTTTTACATTCAATCCCATATCTTGGTAAGAATGTAATACATTTTCAAATTCATTTTTACGCAATAAGCCATTATCCACAAATATGCAATACAAATTTTTACCAATTGCCTTGTGTAACAACATGGCCGCAACACTCGAATCTACACCGCCTGATAATCCCAAAACCACTTTATCATTTCCAATTTTTTGTTTTAAGTCATTAACAGTTGTTTCTATAAACGATGCAGGAGTCCAGTCTTGTTTGCAACCACATATATCAACTACAAAGTTTTTCAAAATTTTTGTTCCTTCGGTAGAATGATATACTTCAGGGTGAAATTGAATTCCATAAGTATTTTCATCTTTTATATGATAAGCAGCCACTTTTACATCATGTGTACTGGCAATAATTTCAAAATTGTCAGGAATTACTTTAATTGTATCTCCATGACTCATCCACACCTGTGAATTTTGACTTACACCTTTAAATAGAGCATGCTTGTCGTTTACAAAATCTAAGTGAGCACGGCCATATTCTCGCGTTTCAGAACGCATCACTTCTCCACCACTAATATCTGCAATTAATTGTGCACCGTAACAAATACCTAATAATGGCAATTTATTTCGAAATAAATTTAAATCAGGCCTTGGAGCATCCGGATTTCTAACAGAATACGGGCTACCGGATAAAATTACCCCTTTAATTCCGGAATGAATTTCAGGAATATGGTTATAGGGATGTATCTCGCAATAAACATTAAGTTCTCTAACTCTACGAGCAATTAACTGCGTGTATTGTGAACCAAAATCAATAATTAAAATCATTTTTGAGGAATTAAAACACAAAGATAGCTATCTAAAACAATTGCCCTAACAAAACAAATAGGTAGTTTTAATTTATTCATCTTTTAAAAACTTAGCTTGGGCGAAATTTACCTACACTTCACAAAAATATAATAAAAATGAAGCAATTAAGAAATTTTGAATTTCTAATTTAGTTTTAAAATAACTTTCTATGAAAAAATTTTTATCGCTGATATTCATTTGCACTCAGTTTGCCTTATTTGCACAAATTCCAACTACTTGCTTTGAAATTGAAAGCATATTGGTAGATGCCTGTATTACTGGAGGTAGTTGTACCAATGCAAATTCGCCTACCTGTAGTTGTGAAGGAAAAAATGAAATGGTTCGTTTCAAAGTAGGTCCTAATCCTTTAAATCTTTCAAATTTAACTGTTAATTGGCCAAATAATAGTTGGCAAGGAATCTGCCAAAATGCTACCACAGCTGCACATACAGCTGCATTAAACAGTACCATACAAGGTTGTGGTTTTTTAATTGAGCCTACCGGGGGAATATTACCAGCCGGTGCTGATGTTATTTTTATAACATCAACCGATTTCTGTACCGTTGGTAATTCATTTGCTAACCTGGCAGATACCATGTATATAATTTTTCAATGTCCGGGAAATTTTTCGGGGCACTTTGCCAATTTCGGAACCGGATTAAGAACACTTTCTATGAGTTTTGGAGCAGGTTGTACAGATGCAGTTACATACGATAGAGCTCTTTTAGTAAATCAATCAGGAATTCCAAGTGCTACCAATGCTGATGGTTCTACTGTGATATTTGATTGGGCAGGGAATGCAACGTATGTTAACTTTGGTTGTCAAGCTCCTGTAGTTCCTTTAAATGCAAACACAATTAATACAACAGCAGCACCCTATTGTGTTGGTGATACTCTAACATTGGTTGGCACCTTAACCGGAGGTAATGCAAGTTCCTATTTATGGAGTGGCGGAGATGGCACATTTTTACAAAATAATAATGATACAGTACAATATGTTATAGGACAAAATGATGTTGGAACATTTAATTTATATTTTACTGCCTACACCTGCAACGATAGTATAAAAGATACACTTCAAATAACTATTCAAAATTCGCTTAATGCAACTATTTCAGTAACTCCTAATGATACTATTTGTCAAGGCCAAACTGCTACCATAACTGCAAGTGGTGGGACTTCATATACGTGGAATACGGGTGCTCAAACAGCATCTATCAATGTTTTAACATCAGGGTTATATACGGTTATCATTAGTGATGCATGTAACTCTGATACACTTAGCCAACAAATTATAATTGATTCTCTACCTTCGGCAAATATAAGTATAACGGGTAATACAACTATATGCCAAGGTGATTCGGTTTTACTAACTGCGTCAGGAGGGAATAGTTATGTATGGTCAAATGGAAGTACAAGTACATCAATTTATGTAAGTACGGCAGGTAATTATTCTGTTACTGCCTCTAATAATTGTGGTAGTGCTACTTCATCTCCTGTAACTATA
This sequence comes from Bacteroidia bacterium, assembly GCA_046299555.1. Taxonomy (GTDB): domain Bacteria; phylum Bacteroidota; class Bacteroidia; order JACCXN01; family JACCXN01; genus CALKJP01. The sequence goes on along the minus strand of JBKBHS010000001.1, from coordinate 1,066,021 downwards.
ACAGTAAATCCATTACCTAATGTTAGTATAAATGCTTCTCAAACTAGTATTTGTGGCAATCAAACAGCTACCCTGACCGCAAGCGGAGCTAATTCATATACTTGGAACACTGGAAATAATTCTAATAGTATTACAATAAATACAGCGGGAACTTACACTGTAATAGGTTCTAATAATTGTGGCTTAGATACTGCAAGTATTACCATAACTCAAGATTCTGTTCCAAATGCTAATATAATAAACATAGGTCGAGATACTTTATGTCCGGGCGAATCAACCACTTTAACTGCAATCGGGAACGGCACATTTACTTGGAATGGAAGCATCAATATTTCAAATACATATACTGTAAATGCTGCCGGAAATTATTATTTAATTGCAAGCAATAGCTGTGGTAGCGATACTGCCTATTATTCCATATACGTAAATAATATAGATGCTTCGTTTACGCCCAATCCGGCAAGTGGTCAAATTCCACTTCAAGTAAATTTTGTTAATAATAGCATTAGTGCCGATAATTATTATTGGGATTTCGGAAACAATAATACCTCTACCGATACAAACCCATCAACCATTTATAATTTACCGGGTGAATATACCGTAACACTCATTGCTTTAAACAATTATGGATGTAGAGACACAGCTATTTATGAATTTATTAAAGTACATGATTATTTAATGATTTTTATTCCCAATGTATTTACACCTAATGGAGATAATGTAAATGATGTTTTTGAGATTAAAGGAGTTAGAGTAAAAGATATTGTTTGTAGAATTTACAATCGCTGGGGGGAAGAAATTTACCAATGGCAAGGATTAGAAGGTAATTGGGATGGAACCTATAAAAATGAAAGCGTTACCGATGGCGTATATTTTTATTTATTGGATGTAGAATGGATGAATGGTACTAAAGACATTAAAAGCGGACATATAACCTTAATGCATTAAAAATTATGTTTAAGAATATTAAAACCATTCAGGATTTACAAAAACGATTGTTAGTATTATTTTCAGTAATATTATTTTTATTGATAATGATACTACTAACTAACACTGTAAATGCTCAAAGTGTAGTTATAAACAGTTATTTTAATGCTGCAGATCCAAGAGATGAGTGGACAGAATTATTAGTAATAGATGACAATGTAGATATGAGAGAGTGGACATTAAGAGATAATAATTCGTCACAAACAAGTTGGCAAACTCCAATTACATTTAACAACATCGCATTTTGGAATAATATGCGTGCTGGTACAATAATTATTATTTGGCATAGAATTATAAATTCGTCTGGAGTTAATAACCCGGAAGATATTTCTAAAGCTGATGGATACATTCAAATTAATGCACAAAATACTACATATTTTAATGGAGGAGCATTTGGTACAAGCCCAACTTGGGCTGGAAACACATTAAATATTGCCGGTTCAGGAGAAATCATTCAACTTAGAAATGCTAGTGGAACACATATTCATGCATTAGGTCATTTATCAACACCAGGAACAGACTGGATTAATTTACCATCACCAAAACTTAATCATGCAAATATTGCAAGTAGTGGAGATGCAATATATGTTTGTCCAGGTGGAATTATTTCTGATTATAATGGACCAGGAACCGGGAATGCTTACACATCAAAAAATAATACTACTATTACTTTCGGACTGCCCAATACATGTGGTTCAGCTCCTAATGACAATACAAACTTTATTAATCAATTGCGTGAACCTGTTTTTACATCGCAAACTGTTACAGCTACAACAGCCACAACATATCCTACCGTAGCTCTTACATTTACATGGAATAGCGCAACCGACCCCGTACATACTGACTCAACTCAAGGTTATATGATTGTTAGAAGTAGTACAGGAATATTTGGTACTCCTCAAGATGGAACTACATATAATATTGGTGATGCAATAACAGGAGGAGGTACTGTATTAGCTAATATCGATAACCCGGGAACTAGTACAATTTCTTATACTGATTTTGGAGCAAATACAAGCAGTACCTTTTGTTATAGAGTATATGCTTACAGATATAAAACAGATGATTTAAATGGCAATTCTTATAATTCTGCAAGAGGTAGAGCATACAATACAACAAATTATGTTACTGTAAATTGTGTAACGAATCCCCTCCCTATCCAATTAACCAACTTTCATGTAAAAAAAGAAATCAATAAAAGCCATATCTATTGGACTACTCAAACTGAAACCAATAATGATTATTTTATAGTGGAACGTTCAATTGACGGGGAAATATTTGAAGAGATAAGCAAAATAAAAGGAGCCGGTAATAGTAATCAAACCATAAATTATCTAATTACAGACTATGAACCTAAAAAAGGAGTTAATTACTATCGTTTAAAACAAGTTGATTTTGATGGCACGTATTCCTATTCTGAAATAAAAGCGCTTACTTTTGAAGACAATGCTTTATCAGGCTTATATTACTATGACAGTTATTTGCATATAAGCAGCAATGAATCGCTATATAATACAACAATTGAAATATATGATTTAAGAGGAAGATTAATATTAATGAAAAACATCAATACTGATAACAAAGAAGAAAAAATTGAGATTGCATACTCGCTTGAAAATGGAATTTATTTTGCAAGTGTTAGAAATTCAAATTTTCAAAAATCTTTTAAATTTGTTGTAAACAAATAATCTTCTTTTCCACCTATGGCCAAACTCATACGCTGGTTCGAAATTCCTGTAAAAGACTTTAAACGCGCAGTAAAATTTTATACCAAAGTGTTACGGGTAGATTTTATATACGAAGAATTCAGAGGTGTTCCCCATGCCATATTTAAAAACACCAGCGAAAATAATTTTGAAATAACTGGTGCACTGGTAGAAGTAAAAGACTTTCCTGAAAACAATTTAGGAGGAATATTATTTTTTAATGCCGATAGTGGAATGGATGACATTTTACAACGAGTAGAACAAAATGGTGGTAAAGTTTTATTAAAAAAAACATTGATTAAAAACTCTACTGAAGACGGCAAAGTTTATATTGCTAAAACTTTAATTGATAACAATACCGGTTACTTTGCATATTTTCTAGATTCTGAAGGGAATAAAATGGGGCTCTATTCAAACAGCTAAAGAAATCTTAACAACTACTTAGCCTTTAGGAAAAAATGCAATTTTAATTTTGCACAAACCCCGTGTAAAATGCCAACTGAAATTTATCAAAACACTTCCTACAATCAACGTTTAAACAACGATGTTGAATTAAATTTTATAATAGATGATTTACTAAAAACAAATGAAGATTTAAAACGCGCCAACAACGATTTAAATAATAAAAACAAAGAAATTGTTGATTCCATTCAATATGCGCGATTAATTCACCAAGCTATTTTACCTAAACAAAGACATTTCGATAGAGCATTTAAAGAATCATTTTATATCTATCAACCGAAAGATTTTATTGGCGGAGATTTTTATTGGGTTACTAAAGTTGAAGAGCTATCTTATGTAATATTAGGAGATTGCACAGGGCATGGTGTACCCGGTGCATTGCTTTCTGTACTTGGACATAGTTTACTTAATTACATTGTACACGGAAAAAACATTTTATCCTGTAAAGAAATTATTACAGAGTTAGATCAAAAAGTAATTGACTCCTTTCACATGGCACAAGAAGAGCGTTTTAACAACGATTGGATGGATATTTCAATTTGTTGTTACAACAACAAAACAAATATGTTAGAATTTTCAGGTGCCATGCAAAATTTATATTTAGTTAGAAATGAAAACTTTTTTGAATACGAAGGGAATAAATTTCCGGTTGCAGGATGGCAAATAGAAAGCGAAAGAAATTTTATTTCTCATTTTATAAATATTCAAAAAAACGATATCATCTATTTACTTTCTGATGGATTATCCGATCAATTTGGTGGACCGCAGAATAAAAAATTTAACAGAAGACGACTAAAAGAATTGCTTTTATCTGTTTCTAAGTTAACTATGGATAAACAAAAAGAAATGATACTACATGTATTTAATAAATGGAAAGGAAATGAAGAACAAGTGGATGATGTATGTTTAATTGGTATTAAGTTTTAGTAAATACATTTCTTTTGAAAAAGCATCAAAATTAGTGAGTAAATAATTAAAAAAATCTTCTCCTTCACTTAAATACATTGATGAAAAATTTTCGTATCGTTCTTGCAAGGTTCCATTTGGAAAAATTTTTTCATGTAACTTTTTAATCTGATTTATGGAATTCTCATTCTTTTGTTTTTGAGCACGCTCCAGCTTATGCCTAATGGCATCAACCGATTTGAATGCCTTTTGCATTTCTGCTTCTACAAAAGGTTTTAATGTTACATCTGTTTTCTCCGTTTCGTGAATTAATATAGAAAAGCTTTTTTCAATTTCTTTTTTAATACTTTCTGTATCGGGCAATTCGGTAGCATGCTGAATAAAATATTTTACTTTTTCATCTTCTGAAGCAAAAAGTAAACCAATACTGATATTAGTTTTTTCAATTAATTGTTGTGTTCGTACATCTAAAACTGTTGCAAAATTACGAGGTGTTAAAACAGGATAAAAAACTTTTGCAGCTTCAAAAAACGATTTATACTCCAACCAATATGCCAACTCTCCGGGGCCTCCAACATAAGCCAAATTTGGTAAAATTATCTGCTGATATAGAGGGCGTAAGGTTACATTAGGGCTAAACTTTTCAGGGTGTTTTTTTAACTCATTTATTAAATCATCTTTGCTAAATCGCTTTTCTGAATTATGTAACTGAAAAGTATCATCCGGATTTTTTACAATACGTTTTCGTTTTTTATTATCGAAATAAAATAAATTAATTTCTCTGGGATGCACCTGCGATTTGTAGCCTGCACTTTCTAATTTCTCTATACTTTCATTTACTTTTTTATATGCCGTATGTTCTAAAATATCTTGTTGCATATAGGAAACAAAAAGTGTTTTTAACTTAGCATCATCCGGCTCAATAATCAGCAAATCTGTTTCTTTAAAAATTTCATGTACCAGTAATCTGGTTGCTTCTGCCAAATTAGATGTTTGCAGATACGCTTTTTCAAATAATTGTTTTAACTCATCTGCTTTTTCAGTTGTTCCCCAAAATAAAGCCAAAGCTGAAAGCACCTCTTCTAATCCTTTATTGGAAAGTGCTCCAACTGGTTCTTCACCGGTATGTTCTGATTTTGTCCATTCTACCCTTTTACCAAAAACATGCAAATGATTTATTTCAGCAAAATCATGATCTTCACTCGCCATCCAATATACAGGAACAAAATTTTTATCCGGAAATGCTGCATTTAACTGCTTAGCAAGATTTATGGTTGTAACTATTTTATAAATAAAATAAAGCGGACCGGTAAACAAACACAATTGGTGACCTGTACAAACAGTAAACGTATTTTCATCTTTCAGCAAGTCAATAGTTGATTTTACTTTATCTGAAAGAAGTTTATTTTTTTGATATTGATTAATTAGCGTTTCTGTTAAAACAGATCTGTCAACCGAAAAATTTACTCTTGATTCTATTGCTTTTTTAAATCCTTCTAATGAATTTTCAAACGCGACAAATTCATTCAGTTTTGGTGAATTATTGAGATAATCTGTAAACAGTTTTGAAAATAAACCTGTTTCGCTAAGCGCTATTGTTTGGTGAGATATTGCCATTTATTCAGAAACTTGTTGGGTAAAAAAATTCCACAATGCTTCATCCGGTGGAGTAGCAATAATTTCTACTTGTTCGTTTTTAATGGGATGAATAAAACTTAATTTACGAGCATGTAAAAGTATTGAAGCATCTTTATTACTTCTATCGAATCCATATTTTAAATCGCCTTTTATCGGACATCCTATGGATGATAATTGAACTCTAATTTGGTGATGCCTTCCGGTTAAAGGAGTAACTTCCAGCAAATGATAATTATCTGACGAAGCTAATATTTTGTAATCCAATTCTGCTTTTAAAGCTCCTTGACGTGGTTCTTTAAAAGCTTTCGACATATTTTTAGCTTCGTTTTTAATCATGTAATGTACTAAATGGCCTTCATTTTGTGGTGGCTTGTTTTTTACCACTGCCCAATATGTTTTAGTAACAGCACGCGTTTTAAAAAGTTCATTTAATCGGCTTAATGCTTTACTTGTTTTGGCAAAAACCACTACTCCACTCACAGGTCTGTCTAAGCGATGTACCACGCCTGTAAATACATTACCTGGCTTATTGTATTTTTCTTTTAAAAAATCTTTCACCAGTTCACTCAAAGGCTTATCACCGGTTTTATCGCCCTGAACAATTTGCGAGGGCTTTTTATTCACCGCTATCAGATGGTTATCTTCAAAAATTATATCCGCTTCAGTAAGTTTCATTTTAGCAACAAATCTAAACTAAAAATCCCGCATAAGCGGGATTTTTAGTAGCTAAACAATTAAAAAAATTAATCTCTTCTGTTTCCACCCAAATATATCATAATGTAATACATTAAAGTAGCCAAAGACGATAAAGCAGCTATAACATAAGTTAATGCAGCCCATTTTAAAGCATCTTTAGCTTTTTCATGTTCAATTCCTCTTGTTATTCCTGCTCTATTAATCCATGCTAAACCGCGAGCTGTTGCATCAAATTCAACAGGTAATGTAATTATACTAAATAAGGTAGTTGAAGCAAACATTATAATTCCAATTAATAATAATTCAGGAAAAGTATTAAAGAAAATTATTCCCGCCAATAAAACCCATTGCATCCATTGTGATGCAACACTAACAATTGGAACTAAAGTAGAACGCATTTGCAACCACATGTAAGCTTGCGCATGTTGTACAGCATGACCAACTTCATGAGCTGCAACTGCTGCAGCAGCTACACTTCTGCCATAAAACACTTCAGGGCTTAAGTTTACTGTTTTCTTTTGTGGATTGTAATGATCTGTTAACTGTCCTTCAACCGATATTACTTGCACATCATAAATTCCATTATCGCGCAACATTTTTTCGGCAATTTCTTTGCCGCTAAGTCCTGCGCTGTTTGGAATTTGAGAATATTCTTCAAATCTTCTTTTAAGTTGGCTACCAATTAACCAACTTAATATCATAAAGAAACCGAAAATTAAATAAAGCATCATAGTTTTTAATTTTTTGCAAAGTTAAATCAAATGTTATTCCAATTTAAAAGCATGAATATTTTTCATATTATTTAACAAACTAAAGCCAAAATGGCTTTTTTAAATTTAACTAAATGTCATTTTTTCATTTAATCTTCATTTTTTTAAAATGGTACTTAATTTGAAAATACCTCTTTGAAAACAAAAAAGGAGGTTCATATGACACTAGTTAAAGTAAACAACAACAATTCAATTTTAAAACCATACAGCTTATTTCCTGAAATGAAATCTTTAATTGATGATTTCTTTTTCAATGACAGATATTTTAGAGTTCCTGCTGTAAATATTAGTGAAGATAATGAAGCTTTTAACTTAGAATTTTCAATTCCCGGATTTAAAAAAGAAAATATTAAAATAAATATTGAAAATAATGTTATAACAGTATCCGGTGAAGTTAGCGAAAATAGCTCAACAGAAGAAAAAAATTACAGTCGAAGAGAATTTACTCATCAAAGTTTTTCTCGTTCATTTAATTTGCCTGAAAACATAAATGAGGATGAAATTTCAGCTAATTATGAAAATGGAATTTTAAATCTTAGACTTCCAAAAATCAAAGAAGTTAAAAATAACGTAAAACAAATAACTGTTAATTAATTCTGTATTTTATCTTAAAACTATTGATAACAAAGGCGTTTCATTATGAAACGCCTTTGTTAATTTATTACCCTATCTAACTCATCCTACACTATCTTTTTATAGATATTTTTATAAACAAATTATTTTAATTCAATGAAGCCATTAATTTTAATTACTAATGATGATGGTATTAATGCACCGGGAATTAGAGCTTTGATTGAAGCGGTTTATCCACTTGGAGAAATTTTTGTAGTTGCTCCCGATAAACCGCAATCAGGTATGGGACATGCCATTACATTAAACTCAACACTAAGAGTACAAAAACACAAAAATGATTTAAACTTTCCAGAATATAGTACATCCGGAACTCCCGTAGATTGTGTAAAGCTTGCCATTAAAAAACTATTGCCTAAAAAACCGGATTTATTAGTTTCAGGCATTAATCATGGTTCTAATTCATCTATTAGTGTGATTTATTCCGGTACCATGTCGGCTGCCGTTGAAGGGGCATTAGAAAATATTCCTTCCATCGGGTTTTCATTATGCGACCATTCCATTGAAGCTGATTTTACTGCCGCTAAACATGTTGTACATAAAATTGTAGAAAATGTATTAACTCAAAAAATGCCTGAGCATACCTGTTTGAATGTAAATATACCGGCTATTGAATTAGATTTAATAAATGGCATTAAAGTGTGTCGCGGAGCAAAAGCTTATTGGGATGAAGATTTTGATGAGCGCACCGATCCTTATGGAAGAAAATACTATTGGTTAACCGGAAGTTTAAATAATTACGATAAGGGGAATGATACAGACGAATGGGCATTAGCACACAATTACGTTTCTGTGGTTCCAATACATTTTGACATGACAGCACATCAGCATTTAAAAACTATAGAAAGCTGGAAACTAAAAATTTAAGATTTATGAATTACGATTTATGATTTTGAAATTAACTAATGGCTATTGGCTAGTACCTAACGACTAAATAAATAAAACAAATGTTAGACAAATTAGATAAAATGTGGATAGGAACTTTACTGGGCATAATAAGTCCAATAATTGTTTTAACAATATTCTATCTTATAAATTATACTCATATCAGTTTTATTGGATTTCTTTCAAAATACATGGAACATAATGCGCTTATTCCCCTATTTAGTTTATGTACGATTATTAATCTTGGATTATTTTTTCTCTTTATACAATTAGAAAAATATTATGCTGCACGAGGAATAATTTTTGCAACATTAATTTATGCAATAATTGTATTTGCTTACAAACTCAGTTAAAAATGCGTTATTATATAATAGCCGGTGAAGCCTCAGGCGATTTGCATGCATCTAACTTAATGAAGCATTTAAAACAAATAGATGCCCATGCAGAATTTCGTTGCTGGGGTGGCAATTTAATGCAACAACAAGGCGGACTAATTGTAAAGCACTACCGTGATTTAGCTTTTATGGGCTTTGTGGAAGTTGTAGCTAATTTAAGAACCATTCTTAAAAACATTGAATTCTGTAAAAAAGACATACTTACTTATAAACCCGATGTATTGATATTGGTGGATTATCCGGGATTTAACTTACGCATAGCTCAATTTGCAAAAGCAAAGGGATTTAAAGTTTTTTATTACATCTCGCCACAAATATGGGCATGGAAAGAAAGCCGTGTACACCAAATAAAACGTAATGTAGATGCCATGTTTACCATATTGCCTTTTGAAAAAGAATTTTACAAAAAACATAACTACCAAGTTTATTTTGTTGGACATCCTTTATTAGACGCTATTTCAAATAGGAAAGAAAAATTAAACCATAGTGATTTTTGTAAAAAATACAAGTTACCTGAAAAACCTATTATTGCTCTGCTCCCCGGCAGCAGAAAACAAGAAATTAAAAAAATGCTTCCGGTTATGGCAGAATGTACAAAAAACTTTAAAGACTATCAATTCGTTATTGCCGGTGCACCATCAATACCAATTGAATTTTACAAAGAGGTTTTAGATGGAAAAGAAATTCCCATAATTCAGGGAGCTACCTATGAATTATTAGAGCAATCTAAAGCGGCATTAGTTACATCCGGCACAGCCACACTTGAAACAGCCTTATTTAATATTCCTGAAGTTGTCTGTTATACAGGAGGTACTATATCTTATTACATTGCCAGAAGCTTAATAAAAGTAAAATATATTTCGTTAGTAAACTTAATAATGGATAAAGAACTGGTTAAAGAATTAATTCAACACGATTTTAATGTTAAAACACTAAATAAGGAATTAAATAAATTACTAAATGACAGAACGTACAGAGAAAACATGTTGCAAGGCTTTAAAGAATTAAGAGAAAAATTAGGAGGTGAAGGCGCATCGTTAAGAGCAGCTGAAAAAATGTATGCATTATTAAAATCTTGAAATGAAAATTTTTAAAATTATAATTACTTTATTTCTTTTAAGTTCATTGGCAATTGCTCAACAAACCAATTATGTAAATATTGGTATAATGTCAGAATTTCCAATTACATCGGTTTGGATATCTGCTTCGCAAGGAAGCTATTTTATTTATGCTGATAACAATAAAATTCACACCATTAATGGAAAGGGTTCTATTCATGTATCAAAAGTTGGCGATTCATTATTGGTAAAAACAAATGGAGAAGTATTAGCAACTTGCAAAAAAGTAAAATTAGTTGGAAAAGATGCGCCCAATAGTTTTAATATAAAGTGTCTTCAACCGGCATTACCCGAAAGAACGTATGATGACAATTTAGAAATACGACCCAATGGCAAAGGAATGAAATTAATTAATCGTGTGAATATCGACCATTATGTTGCCGGTGTTGTTGAAGCAGAAAATGGCATAGGTCAAAATTTTGAATATTATAAAACGAAAGCCATAATTTGCAGAACGTATGCATTAAGTAATTTGAAGCGGCATGAACCTGATGGCTATCAATTATGCGATAAGGTGCATTGTCAAGTTTATAAAGGTAAAAACAAACGCAACGATGATATTTTAATGGCTGCAGTAGCAACTACCGGTATAGTAATTGTAGATAGCAACATAAAACTGATAACTGCAGCCTTTCATTCTAATTGTGGTGGACAAACCATGAATTCAGAAGATGTGTGGTCATTACCTACAACCTATCTAAAATCGGTTAAAGATACATTTTGTACCAATATGCCCCATGCACGTTGGGAAACCACCATTACCAAAAAAGATTGGTTAACCTATTTAACCTTAAAAAACAAATGCGATTTAACCGACACATTACATACGGATTGCTATACCAATTACGAACAACCATTTCGTGAAAGCGATTTAATTATTCATGATTTAAAAATTCCTTTTAAAAAGCTAAGAACCGATTTTAATTTACGTTCGGGTTATTTTTCATTGGAAGAAAAGGGAGATTCCATAAAAATTATTGGCCGTGGTTTTGGTCACGGCTTAGGACTTTGCCAGGAAGGAGCAATGCGAATGTCTGAATTAGGTTATAAATACAATCAAATTTTACATTTCTATTATAAAGATATCCATCTGGTAGATTTATCAGTACTTGATTTTTTTAAGGATTAATATTCGATTCATTTTTGTACTTTAGCTAAGTTATGAAAAGAATATTCGTCTTAATATTTTTACTAAGTTCTACGCTTTTAATAGTTGCTCAAAACCGTTACACTTACCAATTGGCTGTTTTAAAGTATGGCGGAGGTGGCGATTGGTATGCCAATCTTGCTACATCACTTCCCAACTTAATTAAATTTTGTAACAAGAATTTAAATACCAACATTAATCCTGAACAAGCTATTGTGGAAGTAGGAAGCAGTGATATTTTTAATTATCCGTTTATACATATGACCGGCCATGGTAATGTAATTTTTTCGCAAAGCGAAGCAGAAAACTTACGCAATTACTTAATTTCCGGAGGCTTTTTACACATATCAGATAATTATGGAATGGATAAATTTATTCGACCACAGATGAAAAAAGTTTTTCCCGAATTAGACTTTGTGGAGCTTCCATTTAATCATCCGATATATCATCAAAAATATAGTTTTAAAAATGGCTTACCAAAAATACACGAACACGACAATAAACCTCCACAAGGCTTTGGTCTTATTTATAAAGGAAGATTAGTTGTATTTTATGATTATGAATGCGATTTAGGCGATGGTTGGGAAGATGCCAGCGTACATAACGATTCGGAAGAAACCCGAACTAAAGCACTACAAATGGGTGCAAACATTATTCAATATGTTTTAATGGGCAATGACCCGATTAACTGATGTTTAAACAAGAATTTTACTTTTCTCAAGAATTTAACATTTTTTTTGAACAGTTCAAACATCAAAATGTAGATGAAATAGCTTTAAAGCTTTCTTCAAAAAATATTCCATTTAAAAAAGAATTAATTCAACAAATAAGCGGTTGGCAAAAAAGTAAAGATAAGCTTCCCTTATGGCATAAAACTAAAGGGATAATTTTTCCCCCTAAAATAAACTTAGAGCAATGCTCATCAGAAGCTACAGCCTCCTATAAATCGAAAAATTATAAAGGCAAAATTGGTATAGATTTAACAGGTGGTTTTGGTATTGATAGTTATTATTTATCAAAAAAATTCGATGAGTTTTTTTATGTTGAACCAAATCTTTCCTTACTAAATATTGTACAACATAACTTTCAAATTTTAGGTGTTAAAAATGTTGTTTACGTTAATAAAACAGCAGAAGAGTTTATTTTAGAATTCAATAAAAAGGCGGACTTAATTTATATTGATCCATCGCGCAGAGATGAAAACAACCGAAAGCTTAGCGCATTAAAAAATACACAACCGGATGTGCTCCGTCTTTTAGATACTATTAAAAATAAATGCGATAGCTTAGTTATTAAAGCATCGCCCATGTTAGATATAAAACAAAGCATTGAAGAACTAAAAAATGTATGCTCTATTAAAATTATCGCTATAGAAAATGAATGTAAAGAAATAGTATTTGAACTTAAGTTTAATCAAGCTATAAAAGAAGCAAGCATAAAAGCAGTTGATATTAAAGGAGAACTAATTAAGGAGTTTGATTTTACATTTTCCAGTGAAAATAATACTTCAGTAGAAACAGGGAAAATTGAAAGTTATCTGTATGAGCCTTCATCTGCAATTATAAAAGCAGGCGCATTTAAGTACTTAACTAAAATTTATCCTGTAAAAAAACTTCATCCAAATACACACTTATACACTTCCAATCAATTTATTGAAGATTTTCAGGGTAGAGTTTTTAAAGTAAACACTGTTTGCCCTTACAAAAAAGAAAAGGTAGTTCAATACTTAAAAAATCAAAAAGCAAATTTAAGTACACGAAATTTTAAAGACAATTCCGATGCTGTAAAAAAGAAACTTGGAATAAAAGATGGTGGAAACGACTATTTATTTGCCTGTACCGACTATCAAAATAAGCCAGTAATAATTATTTGCGAAAAAATTAATTAAACCTTTTTATTTTATATTCGTACTAATCAATTGAATGCGAATATTAATTTACATATTCTTTTTATTAGTCTATTCCGTTTCTTTTTCTCAAAAACTGGAACAGGGTATTATTTATGAAGATCTTTATTTAAAAAACACTGAAATAGCTCGCCAAACTTACGAATTTGCTAAACGTTATTACTTAATTGAAAAGCCCAAGGAAAAAAATGCCATGCATGATTCCTTAATGCGTTGGTTAGATAATTTAAAATTTACATGTGCCGTACTTAGCAACGAACCTAACTTAGATAAAGAATTAGTTGGAGTTCATAAAGAATGCATAAAAAAAATTGAAAAAACTGAGTCAAAGGCAAGAGAAGTAAAAAAAATGGTTTCGGGAGATAGTAAAAATGTTCAAATGGAAAAATTAATATTTAGCACGGGTGAGTTGGTTACCGATATATATTATGCCTATTTATTATATTCCAAAGAACCGGTGGATAAAAAAAGCAAAGCGCCTAAAAATGCTTTAAAGATAGATTCTTTAGATATTCTAAAAACAGATAAGAACATCCTATTTAACATTATGAAAGAACATATAAAATATAATAGCATACTTTCCATTAATATTCGAGAAACAGAAAAAATGCTTAAAGGAGGAGGTTTAACCCTTGAAGAAAAATCGCTTGCAAATGAAGAGCTTGAATTTATGCGTCAGGAAAAAATTAGAAATGATCGCATACTTTATTTGGTTGTTGAGAAATTAAATGAAGTAAGAGGAAAAATTATAGAAACAGTAATAGTTAGAAATAACCTTAAAGAAGAATTTCAAATGTTTGATAAAGATGGAAATAATAGTATTGATGTTGATGAAGTTTATGCTGCAATAGATGATTTTTTAGATGGAAAAATTCAATTATCTCCTCAAGTTATTTATAACCTTATTGATTTTTATTTTGATGCAGAATTGTATTAATATTGTTATCTGTTAACTAGTTTATCAATAGTTGCCAGTAATTCTGTTTCTAAATTTCCATAAAGTCGCGTATAATCTTTTCTACTTTTTTCAATTATTTCCTGCGCTTCTGTTTTCCCGTAAACATGAGTTATTTCGCAGCGATGAGTAGATGCTCCCGGCAAATCTTTATAGGTTAAAAAATAATGCTTTAAACGCTTTACCAAAGCCTCCGGACATTTTTCAATATCATCCCATTGCTGATATACTTCATCCCCTTTTAAAATGGCAATTATTTTATCATCTGCCTCTCCTCCATCAATCATTCTAAAACCACCAATTGGTATGGCCTGTACCAAAATATTTCCATGACTAATGTTGCGTTCTGTTAAAATACAAATATCCAACGGGTCATGATCTCCAACTATATTTGTTCTACCTGTTTTTTCCATGCAATAGGATGCCACATCAATATCGCAATAGGTTTGTGGAATAAATCCATACAAAGCAGGAACGATGTTGGAAAATTTTTGAGGCCTGTCTACTTTTAAATATCCGGAAACCTTATCAATCTCATATTTTACCGTATCCGTAGGAACTATCTCAATAAATGCGGTAACAATTTCAGGAGCTTTATCTCCGATACTTACTCCATGCCATGGATGCGACTTATATCGTAGTGCTACTTTATCCCAAATATTTTCGTTACTCATATTTTTTTTAATTAATTAACTTCATTTATAAAACGTAATGCGGCTTGCATTTCGGTATACATTACTTTATCCTGCAAATTAAAATCAACATATTTTCTAAACTGCGCTACAAAACTTTCTACTTTGTGCGATGAACGCAATGGCTTTCTGAATTCCAAAGCTTGTGCTGCATTCATCATCTCTATGGCTAAAAGTTTTTTTACATTTTCAACTACACGATAACATTTGGTAGCTGCATTTGCCCCCATACTTACATGGTCTTCTTGTCCGTTGGAAGAATCAATAGTATCAACGGATGCAGGTGTGCATAATTGTTTATTCTGACTCACAATAGATGCAGCTGTGTATTGCGGAATCATAAATCCGGAATTTAATCCTGCATCAGCAGCTAAAAAGTGAGGTAATCCTCTTTGTCCTGAAATTAACTTATAGGTTCTGCGCTCTGATATGCTCCCCAATTCTGCTAAAGCAATACACAAAAAGTCTAATGCAATAGCTAATGGCTGCCCATGAAAATTACCTCCGGAAATTACTTCATCATCTTCCGGAAAAACTGTAGGATTATCGGTAACAGAATTTATCTCCGTTAAAAAAACAGAGGTAACATAATTGATGGCATCCTTAGAAGCCCCATGCACTTGCGGCACACAACGAAAACAATACGGATCTTGTACATGCGCTTTTTCTCGCTTTACAATTTCGCTACCTGCCAAAAAGTTTTTAATAAACGAAGCTGTTTCTAATTGTCCTTTATGCGGGCGAATCAAATGAATATTTTCATTAAAAGGTTCAATTCTGCCATCAAAAGCATCTAATGAAACTGCTGCAATTTTATCGCTTAATGAACTTATTTTTTTTGCCTGTAAAATACACCAACTGCCATAAGCACTCATAAATTGAGTGCCGTTTAATAAGGCCAATCCCTCTTTCGATTTTAAACGAATGGCATCTAATTTTTCCTCATTATATAATTGCTCGGTTGACTTTCTTACTCCTTTATGATACACTTCTCCTAAACCAATTAATGGTAATGAAAGATGCGCCAAAGGTGCCAAATCGCCTGATGCTCCTAATGAACCTTGCTGATATACTACCGGTAAAACATCATTATTAAAAAACCAAATTAAACGTTCTACTGTTTGCAATTGAACAGCAGATTTTCCAAGTGACAGAGCATGAATTTTTAAAAAGAGCATTAGCTTAACAATCTCCTGAGGAACTTCTTCTCCCATACCGCAAGCATGCGAAATCACTAAATTATGTTGCAATCGCTCTAAATCTTTATCGGAAATTTGTGTATTGCACAAAGCTCCAAAACCGGTATTAATACCATAAATAGGCAATTTTGATTTTGCCATTTTAGCATCCAAATAATTCCTGCAATCAACAATCAGCTTTTTTGAAGCATCTGATAATTGCAACTGTATGTCTCCTGCAAGAACTTTTTCAAGCGTTGTAAAATCTATTTTTTCAGGACTTATGAGATGTACTTTCATTCTATTTTCTAAATTTTATCCTTCGTAAAGGCTTACTATTTTTCTTTCAAATAATTATCTAATTGCTCAATCGGCATACTTTGCTGCGAGCCATCTTTCATGTTTTTTACGGATGCTTGTTTGTTTTTTAATTCTTCTTCTCCAATTATAATTACATATGGAATACCTTTTTTATCTGCATATTCAAACTGCTTTTTCATTTTAACAGCATCCGGATAAATTTCACATGAAATATTTTTTGAACGCAAATCACTGATAATTTGCAGGGCAAATAAACTTTCTGTTTCGCCAAAATTCACAAATAAGGCTTTGCATGATTCGCTGATTTCTTCCGGAAATAAATTTTGTTCCAACAATACATCATAAATTCTGTCAGCACCGAACGAAATACCAACTCCACTCATATTTGGCAAACCAAATATTCCTGTTAAATCATCATAACGACCACCTCCACATATACTACTTTTAAACTCACCAACAGCGGCTTTCACTTCAAAAATTGCTCCTGTGTAATAATTTAAGCCACGTGCTAAGGTAATATCCAATTCAAGTGTTGCTTTATGAAGCACTAACTTATCTTCAAAAGCAGACAACACTTTTCTTACTTCATTAATTCCGGTTTGTCCGTCTTTTGTAAAGTGAATATACTTTTCGATGGTGTTTAAAATTTCATGTGGCGAAAGTTTATCCTCACTTTGCATTTCTTTTAGCAAGGCCACCAACAATTCTATAGAAGAAGCACCAAATCCTCTTTCAGTCAACTCTGCTATTACACCATCTAAACCTATTTTCTCCAGCTTGTCAATAGCAATGGTCATATCCATCATTTTTTCGGGATGACCAATGTATTCAGCTATTCCGCTTAATATTTTGCGGTTATTCATTTTTATAATAACCGGTAAATGCAATTGCGAAAACACATCATCCATTAATTGTATCAACTCAATTTCATATAACAGCGAATTACTTCCAATTACATCTGCATCGCACTGATAAAACTCTCGGTATCGCCCTTTTTGCGGTCTATCGGCACGCCACACCGGTTGAATCTGATAACGTTTAAAAGGGAATATAATTTCATGCTGATGCTGTACTACGTAGCGAGCAAATGGAACGGTTAAATCGTAACGAAGAGCTTTTTCAGAAATATCACTCAGTTTTATTTCTTTGGCTTTTTCACGAATATCTTCAATTACTGGCCCACTATTTAAAATTTTAAAAATCAATCTATCGCCTTCTTCACCATACTTGCCCATCAGTGTAGAAAGATTTTCCATTGCCGGTGTTTCTATGGGTGCATAACCATATAGCTTAAATGTAGCGCGAATGGTATCGAAAATATAATTCCTGCGCGACATTTCTACAGGTGAAAAATCACGCGTTCCTTTTGGTATAGATGGTTTCATTCTTTAACTAGAATTGATATTTTAGTAGTGATAAGTGAGCATTCTATATACTCAATTTCTCAAACCAATTATTAGTTTACTAATTTTTTATAACGAATACGTTTAGGTTCAATATCACCTAAACGTTTTTTCTTATTCTCTTCGTATTCGCTGTAAGAGCCTTCGAAATAATATACCTGTGAATCGCCTTCAAATGCTAAGATATGCGTACATACTCTATCCAAAAACCAACGATCGTGTGAAATAATTACGGCACATCCTGCAAAATTCTCTAATGCTTCTTCTAAAGCTCGCATGGTATTTACATCTAAATCGTTAGTTGGCTCATCCAGCAATAGAACGTTAGCGCCCATTTTCAAGCACATGGCTAAGTGCAAACGGTTACGCTCACCACCGGAAAGGACACCACACTTTTTCTGTTGATCAGCTCCTGAAAAGTTAAATCGCGATAAATAAGCTCTGGCATTGATTAATCTTCCTCCCACATCCACATTTTCTAAACCTCCTGAAATTACTTCAAAAACCGTTTTATTAGGATCTATATCTTTATGAGTTTGGTCAACGTATCCTATTTTAACAGTTTCTCCAATTTTAAATTCTCCTTTATCAGGCTTTTCTTGCCCCATTATCATTTTAAAAATGGTTGTTTTCCCAGCTCCATTAGGACCAATAATACCAACAATTCCGGCAGGAGGCAAAGAAAAATTTAAATCATCGTACAATAATTTATCACCATAAGCTTTAGACACATGAATTGCTGTTATAACATCAGTTCCTAAACGTGGCCCCGGTGGAATAAAAATTTCAAGCTTTTCTTCTTTTTCTTTTACATCTTCATTCAATAATTTATCGTAAGCTTTTAAACGCGCTTTTTGCTTAGCCTGACGACCTTTAGCTCCTTGACGCACCCATTCTAACTCGCGCTCCAAAGTTTTTCTTCGCTTACTTTCTGTTTTTTCTTCTTGAGCTAAACGCATGGCTTTTTGTTCTAACCATGATGAGTAATTACCTTTCCATGGAATACCTTCGCCTCTATCTAATTCTAAAATCCAACCGGCAACATTATCCAAGAAATAACGGTCGTGGGTTATGGCTATTACAGTTCCCGGATATTGTTGCAGATGTTGTTCTAACCAGTCAATAGACTCGGCATCTAAATGGTTGGTTGGCTCATCTAATAGTAATATATCCGGTTGTTTTAATAATAAACGACAAAGTGCAACTCTTCTACGCTCGCCACCTGAAAGCACTTTTACAGGAGTATCTCCATCGGGACAGCGTAAAGCATCCATGGCGCGCTCTAATTTACTGTCAATTTCCCATGCGCCAACTGCATCAATTTTATCTTGTAGTACTGCCTGACGAGCCAATAGTTTATCCATCTTATCGGCATCTTCGTAATTTTCAGGCAAACCCATATCGTCATTTATTTTGTTATATTCATTCAACAAATCCATAATTTCCTGAACACCTTCGCGCACCACTTCTATTACTGTTTTGTTTTCGTCTAATTGTGGCTCTTGCTCTAAATAACCTACTGAATATCCCGGAGAAAAAACTACTTCTCCTTGATACGATTTATCTACTCCTGCAATTATTTTTAGTAAGGTAGATTTTCCGGAACCATTTAAACCTATGATACCAATTTTGGCTCCATAGAAAAATGAAAGATAAATGTCTTTTAAAATTTGCTTGCCTGATGGAATGGTTTTACTAACCTTTACCATCGAAAAAATGACTTTCTTATCGTCAGACATAAGTTAATTGAGATTTATAGAAATTAATTGTGATTACTTTTTAAACTATTGGCTAATGGCTTATTGCCTATTAACTTCAATATTACTTTTTAAGTGCTTTAAAATCTTTTTCTAACATACCTTCCGGTTCTTTTTTCCAGATTTCATCTTCTCTTATATACAAACACTCGCCTCCTTTAGCAGTTAGTATCATTTTTACATTAAATGCCAATTCTGTTTTAGTACGTTCAGGGCCCGCTTTATGAACATAGGCTACATTTGGATCTTGTTTCTTAATAGCTTCTTCAATTTGTTTTTGATCTACAATTACTACTTCACCTGGATAAATTTTTTCTATTTGTTCATTGGTATAAACCGCTTTAGTTAAATCATCTGCTAAAACATATAATTTGTAATCTTTAACTTCTTTATTACGCTTGTTAAAATATTTTTCAATACTTTCTTTTGTTTGATTGGGATTATTAGCAACATAATCGGCCAAATTTTGTAAATATTGAATTAAACCCGGAATTTTATAAGTGTAATATTCCGGTCCTACATTTCCGTAGGATAGAGGAACTGCTGCAACCCATGGCATTTTATCGATTTTCTTGGCTTTACCTCCTAATGCAAAAACTAAATAATTAATAAATGTTTTTTCTTCCTTAAATTTAGTTTTATGATTGTATAGAAAAATAAATGAACTTGCAGGATCCATTCTTTTTTGCTCAAATTCATCGGCTTTAATAAATTCAAACTTGGTAGCTTTCCAAAATGTTTTCATTCCAAACTTCAATTGCTTATTAAATTCATTATCCTCAAACTCAGATAAATCTGCTTTTTTACCCGATTCAACAACTGTTTCGCTTTGTATTTTTTCATACAAAACATTGGTTTTTTCGATTTGCTCTTGTTCAAGTAACACTACATATGTTTTTGTTTTCATAGCTTGTGCTGCCTGATCAATGGTAGCAGTAGAATAAATAAGATGCTGAGCTGATACTGTTGCAACGGTAACAATAGCTGTAAATAATAAAATGAAATGTTTCATGATAATTAAATTAATATAAGTTTATACAATCTGGCATTGGGCAATTATTATGCCTTATACCAACGAAGGCTTCAAATATCGTAAAAATAAGTTTATAAATTACTGAGAAAATGCCATTTAAAAAAGGATATTTTATGAAAACATTAGTTAAAACTTACATGTTCTCTAACATATTATAAATTCTTAATTTTACCGAATTCATAAAACTATGATAGCAACCATTAAAAACTATTTATCGCTTGTAAAATTCAGCCATACCATTTTTGCCATGCCCTTTGCATTAATAGGATTTTCGCTGGCAATAAGCGCTTACAATATTACTTTCCCTTTAAAGCTTTTTTTATTGATTATTGTATGTATGGTTACTGCTCGAAATTCTGCCATGGCATTTAACAGATATATTGATAAAAAATTTGATGCAGCAAATCCAAGAACTGCTTTAAGAGAAATCCCTTCCGGTATTATTAAGCCAGAAAATGCGTTATTCTTCATTATTTTGAATGTAGTATTATTTATCAGTGCTACATGGTTTATTAATCCGCTATGCTTTTACTTATCACCGGTAGCATTGGCTGTAATTTTAGGATATAGTTTAACAAAGCGATTTACAGCTCTTTGCCATATAGTTTTAGGTATTGGGCTGGCATTAGCACCAATTGGGGCATATATAGCCGTTACCGGAAAATTTGAATTATTGCCTCTGCTTTTTTCCTTTATTGTTTTAACCTGGGTTAGCGGATTCGATATTATATACGCTTTACAAGATGAAGAATTTGATCGCAGCCAAAGTCTGCACTCTATCCCTGTTTTAATGGGCAAAAAAGGTGCTTTAAGATTATCAGAAATTCTACATATTATAAGTTTTATTTTAATTTTAACAGCAGGTTGGTTGGGTAATTTCGGTTATTTGTACTGGATTGGGGCATTACTTTTTGGAGGATTACTTTTTTATCAGCACAGTATTGTAAAACCTAATGATTTGAGCAAAGTAAATTTAGCGTTTTTTACCACCAATGGAATTGGAAGTGTAGTTTTTGCAATATTTGTTATTTCAGATTTATTTCTTTATTAAATTATAAACTATTAAGCGATGTCATATTTTAAAAAGAATCCGCATATTCTTATCATAATTGTAGCTGCGCTTGGCTACTTTGTAGACATCTATGATTTAATTTTATTCAACGTTGTTAAGAAGGAAAGCCTGGAACAGATTATGGTATTTGCAGATGCCGCTGAAAGAAAAAATACAGGTATCTTTTTATTTAATATGCAAATGATTGGTATGCTTATTGGTGGTATTTTATGGGGAATTTGGGGCGATAAAAAAGGAAGGCTATCTGTATTATTTGGCTCTATATTATTGTATTCATCTGCCAATATAGCAAATGCTTTTGTAACAGATATTCCTTTATATGCTATTATCAGAGTTTTTGCCGGTATTGGATTGGCAGGAGAACTCGGAGCTGGAATTACCTTAGTGGCTGAAACCATGAGCAAAGAAAAAAGAGGTTACGGTACCATGATAATTGTAACTTTTGGTGCACTGGGAGCTGTGGTTGCAGCATTAGTCGGAGCTGAAGGTCATATTGTTGGAGAATGGTTGAGTTCAATTTTTGGAACACCATTTGCAAACTGGCAAGTAGCTTATATTATTGGTGGAGTTTTAGGGCTATTGCTTTTACTTTTAAGAGTAGGAACAATAGAATCAGGTATGTTTAAGAGCATGCAGGATAAAGAAATCAGCCGTGGTGATATTAAAATATTATTTAACAACAAAGAGCGTTTTTTCAAGTATCTGAATTGTATTTTAATTGGAGTGCCTATCTGGTATGTTATTGGATTATTGGTAGCCAATTCGCAAGAAGTATTTGCTGTAGATTTAGAAATAAAAGGACAAGTAATAAATGGAAAAGCCTTAATGTATGCTTATTTAGGACTATCCTTTGGTGATTTGATAAGTGGATTACTTAGTCAATTTTTAAGAAGTAGAAAAAAAGTAGTTTTTCTTTATTTAGGATTTACCGCAGTTTTAATGTTTTACTTTTTATTTTTAATGAAAGGTGCAAGTGTAGAACATTATTATTTTATTTCATTTTTATTAGGAACAGCAAGCGGATATTGGGCAATATTTGTAACCATTGCATCAGAACAATTTGGAACCAATATTCGCTCAACCGTTACAAATACAGTCCCCAATTTTGTGCGAGGTTCTGTCCCTATTATTACCAGCTCTTTTGGATTTTTTACTGCCGTTTTATCAAATAATATTTATAGCGCTTTAATTGTTGGTATAATTTGTGTTGCATTGGCTGCATGGGCAAATTATCGCAGTAAAGAAACTTTTGCCAAGGATTTAAACTACCTGGAAACAATGTAATTTTTAAACTTGAATAATCGTAATAAACATATTTCTTTAAAAAATAAGATAATACTGTCATTTACAGTTTTTATCATATTGTTTTTATCGTTAATTCTTTTGTCAAATGTTTGGGTAAAACAAATAGCCAAAAGCCGATTATACAATAGCATAGAGAGTGTACCTTTCAATAATGTAGCATTGTTATTAGGCACAAGTAAATACAACAGCTCCGGGAATCCTAATTTATTTTTCAAATATCGCATAGAAGCCGTAACAGCACTTTTTCATACCGGAAAAATAAAACATATAATAGTAAGTGGCGATAACAAAGAAATGAGTTACAATGAACCAAGAGATATGCGAAAAGCACTCTTGGCAAATCAAATTCCCGATTCTTGTATTACATTAGATTATGCAGGTTTCAGAACACTCGATTCTGTTGTTCGATGCAAAAAAGTTTTTGGACAAAATAAAGTTACTATTGTTTCTCAACGCTTTCATTTAGAACGGGCACTATTTATTGCTCACAAATACGATATGGATGCTATTGGATTTATTGCTGAAGATGCTCCGCAACAATATGGAATATACACCTATATAAGAGAATATTTTGCAAAATTTCTGGCAGTTATCGACCTTTATATTTTACACGCTTCTCCTAAATTTCTTGGCGATCCAATTGAAATTAAAGTAAAATAAACATGTTTAAGCAAGCACCTTTGCTTCGTGTACTTTTGCCATTAATTGCCGGCATTATAATTGGCATTTACTTTCCTTTTTACCATTGGCTTACTATTGCTGTTCCGGTTGTCATTTTTGCAATCATCTGCACGATTATATTTATAAAAAAATTAGATTCCTCTTACCAATTTCAACCGTTTTACGGACTTATCTTTTATTCATTCTTTATAGCTTCAGGATATAGTATCACCGTAAATAAAACAGCTCATTTTCACGAACAACATTTTACAAAAAGCAACATTGATGGATTGGCCTATGGAGAAATTGCAGAGCCCCTAACATTTAAAGGTAGTTCAGCAAAAGCACTCATTAATATACTTGCAATTAAAAACAATAATAACTGGATTAATACAACAGGAAAAGCTTTAATATACTTCCAGAAAGACAGTGCCGTTGCCAATTTAAAAACAGGCGACAGAATAATATTCGAACCCGATTTCAGAGAAATTAAAGGACCGCAAAATCCTTCAGAATTTAATTATAAGCAATACCTGGCCTTCCATTTAATTTACAGGCAATCGTATTTAAAAAGCGGTAAGTGGCAAAAAGTGAACAATGGAAATGATTATAATTTAAAACGAATTGCAGAATCATGGAGAAACAAACTACTTTCAATCATTGAACAAAATAATATAACAGGGAATGAAGCTGCGGTACTTTCTGCGCTAATAGTTGGTTATAAAGACAAACTGGACGCGTCAATTGTTAGGGCTTATTCCAGCTCAGGAGCCATGCATGTTTTGGCAGTTTCAGGATTACATGTTGGAATAATTTATGTAATAATAAGTTCACTTTTATTCTTTTTCGATAAAATAAAACATGGTATCATTTTTAAAACTATTATTATTCTTCTATTTCTGTGGGCATTTGCTTTTATAACTGGTTTATCCCCCTCGGTATTAAGAGCATCTACCATGTTTAGCTTTGTTGCTGTTGGAAAAGCATTTAATAGAAACACCAATATTTATAACACGCTGGCAGCATCTGCCATTCTATTGTTACTTATAAATCCGTATATGATAACTGAAGTTGGATTTCAACTTTCTTATTTTGCAGTAATAGGAATTGTAGCTTTTCAAAAAGGATTTTACGATTTATTTGAAGTAAAAAACAAATGGCTGGATAAAATATGGCAACTAACAACCGTGTCTATTGCGGCTCAAATAAGTACTTTTCCGCTGGGTCTTTTATACTTTCATCAATTTCCGAATTATTTTTTATTATCAAATTTGGTTGTTATTCCCTTGGCAACATTTATTATTCATGCAGGAATTTTAATGTTTATTATTTCTCCCATTCCATTATTATCTAAATATGCAGCATGGGCAACAGATAAACTATTATTTACATTAAATTACAGCGTAAATTATTTCGAAAAACTACCCTATGCTATTACTGATGGCATATATATTACAGTTACAGAAACAATTCTCATTTTTTTGATTATTATTTTTATTTCAATTTACCTATTCGAAAAACACATAAAATATTTATTCATTTCACTTTTCTTGACTGCTATTATACTAGGATATAATGCTTACGAAAAATTAAATCAAAAGCAACAAAAAGTATTTGCAGTATATAATATACCGGGAATATCAGCTTTTAATTTTATTGATGGCAAGGACAATATTTTATTCACAGATTTAAAATTATTGAACGATGAAAATAAGCTCACCTTTCATCTAAAAAATAACTGGATTAAAGCCGGACTTGATAAAGAAAAAGTAGTTTCAGTAAAAGAATTAAATAAATCCATCAATTTTAAAACACTCTACATTATAAATAACACACGACTTTATGTTAGACAAAATTTTATTTCATTTTACGCTCAACGCATCTTTTATTTAAATAACGATTTAATCAAATATTTGAATCCCGGTAAAAAAATAGATGTTGATTATATTATCATTTCTAATAATGCAAAAATTAAGCTATCGGATATTGTAAAATGCTTTAATTTTAAAAAAATCATCATTGATAGCTCAAATTCTAATTACAAAACAGACAATTGGCTCAAAGAAGCTATTGAAGCCGGTATTAATGCATTTTCCGTAAGAGATAAAGGTGCTTTTTATCTTGATTTTAGCCGTTAACAAGTGTTAAAATGATAATTTGGTGATTTCCATCACTTTTTTTAGCATATTTTTTGTTATATTTGTGTTATTAAGTTTAACCTAAAATTAACTGACTATGAAAAAAGTATTTTTAATGATTGCTCTTGCCACTTTTGTTGGTACAACTACCATAACTCCCGCTTTTGCTTCTGAAAAAGCCGCAGTTGTAGTTAAGGAAAAAGAAAAAAAGAAAAAGAAAAAAGAATGCCATGCTTCAGAAACAAAAGCTTGTGCCGGAAAAACTGAAGGTGGTGAGGCTAAATCTTGTGCCGGTAAGTCTGAAGGTGAAATGAAATCTTGCTGCAAAGCAAAAGCTGCTGAAGCAAAATAATATTACTACTTACAATTTTAAAAAGCCCCGAGTATAACTTCGGGGCTTTTTATTTCTATCCCAACCCAATGTTAATTTAATGTAAATATTAAATTTTCTAAATATTAAGCTTATATTATGTAACTATTATATTTTTGTTAACGTAATAATAAATGTTTAAATTAATAATTGGGAGGGTAACATTATGATTAAACAAATTATAGCAGGAATAGGCTTAGGCTTATTGATACTTACTGTATCAGCACAAGAAAAATCATTCTTTATAGAAAAAAACAACCTTTATTATACCCAAAATCATATTTTATGCGATGGTTTAATAAAAGAGACATATCCCGATGGAAATTTAAAAGCTGAATATAATTTTAATAAAGGATTACCACATGGTACTACAACTATATATCATGCCAATGGGAAAATTAAAGAAATTAGAAACTTTAATAATGGCTTAAAACATGGAGAATGGCTTACTTTTGATGAAAAAGGAAATAAAACTGCTATTGCTTACTATCACCATGGATTAAAAGACAGCACATGGATGGTTTGGGACGAAAACGGAATAAAACGTTATGAGTTTTCTTACAATAAAGGGCAAAAAGCAGGTACTTGGTTCATGTTTGATGAAAAAGGAGCAATAGCTCAGGAACAAAAGCACTAATCTAACTTTATATAAAATTCTAAAGCGGCTTTTATCTGTTCGATAGAAGCCGTTTTGTTTATATGCGCTTTACCAATTTCTGATAGTAATACAAATGAAATTGCATCGTTTTCATTTTTCTTATCATTATATAAATATGAAATTAGATTGTCTATATCATCATTAAGTATGGCGACTTTACTATAATACTTGGTAATAATTTCTTGTAAAGAATTAAAATCATCACTATTTAAAAGACCATGTTCAAGGGCAATTCTCGATTCAATTAAGATTCCGGCTGCAACAGCTTCGCCATGCGTAACAGGCATGCCTTTATCCATCATTAAACTCTCTATACCATGTCCAATGGTGTGACCAAGATTTAACAATTTACGTTCATTATTTTCAAGTGGGTCCTTTAAAACAATATCATTTTTAATAGAAACTGATTTATATAATAATTCTGTCCAATTTTCAATTAAAAACAAGTTACTTGACTTTAATAAATTCCAATGTTCTTTACTATAAATTAATGCATGCTTAATAATTTCAGCATAACCCGACAAGTATTCTCTTTCATCTAAAGTTTGTAAAAAAACAGGATTGATAAATACAAATTGCGGAGGATTAAAAACACCTGCAATATTTTTAATATGATTTACGTTTACAGCAACCTTTCCTCCTACCGAAGCATCGGCCATTGCCAATAACGATGTTGGAACATTAATATAATTTATTCCTCTTTTATATAAAGAAGCTAATAATCCACCTAAATCAGAAATTACGCCTCCTCCTAAATTAAGCAATAGTGATTTTCTATTAGCATTCATATCTGCAAGCGCCTCTATTAATCCAGATAAAATCTCAAAAGATTTAGAATCTTCACCACTTTCAACTTCTAAAATTTCTGCATCGTTTAATATTGGAACATTATTTATCAATACCGGAAGACAATGTTGTAAAGTATTAGTATCAACCAATATGATTTTTTTAGATGTATCAGTAAATTTAGATTTTAGTATCTCCTCCAAATATTCAAAAACATCTTCACCAATAAATACAGTTGATTGATAAGAATTGATTTGTTTCATAACAAGCCCTAAGTTAAAAAATATCAATATACCTAAAACAAAACTTTTATAAAGTGTTTAAATATTAATAGGTTTGTAGTAATGGAAAAGCATATCCTTAGTAAATCTACCTTTATCCGCGCTAAACAGTGTTTAAAATCGCTCTATTTATATAAAAACAATATTTATTTACGCGATAAAATCAGTAAAGAGCAGCAAGCTCGTTTTAATCGAGGAATAAATGTTGGTCTTTTAGCACAGCAACTTTTTCCTAATGGAATTGATGCATCGCCAAAGCATGTTTCACTTTTTCATGAATCAGTTATTAAAACAAAAGAATTAATTGAATCAGGAACTAAAGTTATATATGAAGCCGCGTTTCAGCATAATGGTGTTTTAATCGCATTGGATATTTTAGTGAATGAAGATGGAAAATGGAATGCGTATGAAATAAAAAGCTCTGCAAAAATCACTCCTACCTATATTACAGATGCAGCATTACAATATTATGTTTTAAATGGTTATGGTATTGAAATCGAAAATTTTCACATCGTTCATATTAATACCTCTTACATTAGAAAGGGGGCGATTAATGTACATGAGCTCTTTAAAATAAATGATGTAACAAAAGAAGTTATAAAACAACAAGAAAATATTGCTCAAATTCTACAGCTTGCTTTTGAAACATTACAAGCAAGTGAGGCTCCACCCATAAATCCCGGCCCACATTGTTTTGACCCATATACTTGCGATTTCAAAGGATATTGCTGGAAAGACATGAAAGATGCTGAAATATTTGAATTTAACGGATTAAACAAACAACAACAATTTGAATGGTATAACAAAGGATGGAAAAAAATTGAAGATATTCCAATAAATGAACTACCTAATGAAACGTTTAAAAAACAGGCAGAAGCAGCAAGAAAAAATTCTGTTCTAATAAACTTAGAGAAACTGCAAGATTATGTAAACAGCATACATTACCCTCTGCACTTTATAGATTTTGAAATAATGATGACGGCTGTTCCTCTATTTGAAAATACCAGCCCTTATCAGCAATTGCCAATACAATTTTCGGTTTACCAACAAGAAAATGAAAATTCAGATTATTTATATTATTCATTTTTAGCAGAAACAGGCGAAGATCCAAGAAAAGCGTTTACAGAAGCTTTGATTCGAGTTTGTGGAAGCAGCGGTAGTATTTTCGTTTATGACATTACTTCGGAACGTTCAATTATTAATCAATTAATTCAGGCTTTTCCTGAGTATGAAAAACCATTGCAAGCAATTATTTCCAGGCTTGTAGATTTATCCATTCCATTTAGAGAGCTTTATTTGTATCATCCTAAAATGCGAGGCTCGACTTCTATTAAAAATGTTGCGCAAGCTTTTTGCAATGATATAAATTTTGATGAATTACCCATTAGCAATGGCCAATTAGCAAGTATCGCCTTTGAAAGCCTACAACAAGAAAATGACCTATTTAAAATTCTTGAATTAAAAGAACAATTAGAAGCATACAGCAAATTAGACACTTGGGCAATGGTAAGAATATGGCAAGAAATAAAACGTATGATTTTAGAAAAATCATAATTTAAAAATCAACATCAATTTGTAAATTTATATCTCAATCATAAAAGCATATAACTACTTAATTATTTATGAAAAACATTATTCTAATCATATTCACTATTGTTTCGCTTAATTTAAAGGCAGAAGAACAAATACATTCTTGCCAGCAAAGCAAACAATTAATGCAAGGCCTCCGCAGTAGTTCAAGCGGTAACGAACGTAGCGATACAATAGATATTCTTAATTATCAAATAAATTTAGAAATTATTGATTTTACGAATAAACGTATAAAAGGAAATTGTCGTATTGCATTTAAATCTAAACAAAACAACATCAATACTATATCGCTTGATTTATTACGTATGACCATCGATTCCATTAAAAACGGAAATCAGCTTTTATCATATACTTATAACGACACATTATTAATTGTTCAACTTCCAAATACATTAAATATAAATGATAATGACACGATAACTGTTTTTTACAATGGACAACCGCAAACAGACGCATCAGGCTGGGGAGGCTTTTATTTTCAAAGCGGTTATGCTTTTAATCTAGGTGTAGGCTTTGCTGCCAATCCTCACAATTTTGGACGAGTTTGGTTTCCATGTTTCGATAATTTTGTTGAGCGCTCTACTTATGAATTTAACATTATTACAGCAGGAGGTAGAAAAGCATATTGTAACGGCTACTTAGTTTCTGAAAATGTAATTGCAAGCGACACCATTGTTAGAACATGGAATATGGATGATGAAATTCCTACTTATCTGGCTTGCGTATCGGTTGCAAATTATGCAGAAGTAAACCTATCACATAACGGAATTAATGGACCTATTTCAATCGTATTAGCAGCATTAGCCAACGATACAACACCCATGAAAAATTCATTTATAAATTTAGGTAATGCTATTGATGCTTTTGAAAACAGATATGGTGAACATAAATGGAATAAAATAGGTTATCATTTGGTTCCATTTAGTTCAGGTGCTATGGAGCATGCCACAGCTATTGCCTATCCTCGACTTGCCGCTAATGGAAACTTAACTTATGAAACACTGATGGCTCATGAGTTTGCTCATCATTGGTGGGGCGATTTAGCAACTTGTGAAACAGCTGAAGATATGTGGCTAAATGAAGGTTGGGCAACATATTCAGAACACATTTTCTTAGAATGGATTTACGGGAAACAACGTTATATTGACGAAGTAAAAGCCAATTACGATCCGGTAATTCAGTATGCACATATAAAAGAAGGAGGCTATAGAGCTGTTTCGGGTGTGCCTCATCAATACACTTATGGCGACCATGTTTACAAAAAGGGTGCAATGGTTGCTCATGCATTGAGAGGTTACATGGGCGATTCCTTATTTTTTAAAGCGTGTAAGGATTACATGAATACATATCAATTCCGACATGTAAACAGCGTTGATATGATGAATACATTTAATGCAAGTAGCGGATTAATCCTTAATGATTTTTTTAACGATTGGGTTTTTAATCCGGGTTTTACGGCTATTACTATTGATTCTGTTGTTACAACATCAAATTCCGGAAATTTCAATGTAACAGTTTATGTAAAACAAACTGTAAAGGGAGCACCTGCAAATTTTACGAATGTACCGGTAAGCATTACATTTATGGATAATAATTGGAATCAGATTCATGACACAATTATTGTTTCCGGTAATGGTGGTATATTTAATTTTACCTTACCGTTTAATCCGGTTTATACAACGCTAAATTTAGATAATCGTATTCCACTTGCTATTAGCGATAATTACAAAACAATAAAAACTACAGGCTCACATAATTTTAATTTAGGACGAATGAATTTAACTGTAAATAGCATAAGTGATTCTGCATTTATTAGAGTAGAACACATATGGGTAGGGCCGGGAGCATTAACTACGCCTATTGGAAACTTAACAATTTCTCCTGATCGCTATTGGAAAATAGATGGCATTTTACCTTCTAATTTCTCAGCTACCACACGATTGTATTATGACGGAAGAACAAATACTACTTCTAATGGAAATGGCTATTTAGACCACAATTTATTAGGGAATAGCGAAGACAGTATTGTTTTATTATATCGAAGAAATCCAACAGAAAATTGGAGAATTTATCCATATTACACACAAAACATGCTTGGTACAAACACTCCTAAATATGGGTATATGCAATTAGATTCATTATTATTAGGCGAATATGTTTTTGCATATGGAGATAATTTTACAAATGTTATAAAAACTGAAAACAGCAATCAAACAATTAAAATTTATCCCAACCCTGCGAGTAATGATTTAATCATTGAATTTGATGGCATTTCACTAAATCGTGAAATAAAAATTTATGACATGAAGGGTAAAAATATTGCCAAAATTAAAAATGAAAGCACTCAAGTTCATATTTCAACTCAACATTGGAATAATGGAGTTTATATTATAGCAATTGAAAACGAGAATAAAGAAAAAACAACTAAAAGAGTTGTGATAAATAAATAATCTAAATTGAAATTCCAACTATGCATACATCATCAACCTGCTCAAAATTCCCTTTCCATAATTCAAAATCATTTTGAAGATATTTTAATTGTTGAATCATGGGTTCATTGTATATTGATAAAATAAAATTCTGAAGTTTTTTATACTTGTATTTTTTACCTTTATCGCCTCCAAATTGATCTGCAAATCCATCTGTAAATGAGTATATTTTATCATTAGGTTTTAGTTCAATTTCTTTTAACGTAAATGGATGCATTTCTCCCAAATGCAAACCAACAGGCATCTTATCAGGTTTTAATTCAATTAACTCCGGATTAGATTCATCATTTATTTTTCTAACTATCCAAACCGGATTATTAGCTCCAGCAAATTTTAAAACATTTTTATTTTTATCCCAAGCGCATATAGAAATATCCATTCCATCTCTATTTTGACTCTCTCCTTTTTGCTCTAATGCTTTAATTAGCTTTTCTCTAACTTTATTTAAAATTTCATCTGGTTGATAAATTTTATTTTCAACCACCACTTCGTTTAATAAACTGTTTCCAATCATACTCATTAATGCTCCAGGTACACCGTGCCCTGTACAATCAGCTACAGCCCAAATTGCGAGATTATTTTCAAGTTGTATCGCCCAATAAAAATCACCGCTTACAACATCTTTAGGCATGTAAAGAATAAAGTAATCTTTGCTGATTTTACGCCATTCATTATCGGAAGTAAGAATGGCATTTTGAATACGTTTTGCATAATTAATACTATCAACAATTTCTTTATTCTTTTCTTCTACGATTTTCTTTTGATGTTGAATAATTTCATTTTGCTTTTCGACCTCCGCTTTTTGTGCACTAATTAAAATATTAGCTTTCGCTTTACTTTTAAATGCATAAAAAATAAATAATACTAATACTAAAAGAGAAATAGCAATTATTATTAAATAGAAATTACGTGTTTTTTGTTTGGAAATTGTAAGGTCTTTTATTTGTTGTTCATTTTTAAGATTTGCAATTTCCAATTCTTTTTTTTCACTTTCATAGCGTGTTTCCATTTCTGCTATTTTAGATGCAAAATCTTCACTAAATGTTTTTTCTTTTAGCTCAATAAATTTAGTTAGATATTCTTCAGCCTTTTTACCTTGATTTAAATAACCGTAAATAGTTGCTAATTGCCTATAGGTATTACTTAATTGACTAATATTATCTTTATCAGTATTGGCTAAGGCTTCAAAGGAAAATTTTTCAGCCATTTTATAATTAGCTAAATCGGTATATACACAACTTATATTATGAGCATTGAGAGCGATTCCTAATCGATCATTTAATTCTTTTGATAGTTCATAAGCTTTGAAATAATACTGTAAAGCTTCATTGTTTTTTTTATCGTATCTATAGTTAAAACCAAGATGATTATAAGCACCTGAAAGTGCTACTTTATCATCGTATTTTTTAAATACAACGATTGCTTTATTTAAAAACTCATAAGATTTTTTAAAATCTCCTTTAATACGATACACATTACCTAAATTTGACCATGTACTTGCTGCAGCATATTCATCATTTATTTCACTATATATCTCAGCTGATTTATTCAAATATTCAATTTCTTTATCATAATTTTTCAGCTTATGAAATATTTGACTGATGTTGTTAAATGTCATGGCAATGTATTTTTTATTGCCTTGCTGTTCCATTATTTTCAAAGCTTTTAACTGAAAATCTAAAGCTTCAGCTAGTTTACCTTTTTCATAATAAATCAGTCCAATTTTGCTGTATGATGAAAGCAATAAATCAGGATTATTTAACTTCTCTCTAATTTGTAATGATTGTAAGTAATAATGTAAAGCACTATCTAAGAGACCTAGTCTGTAATAAGACATACCTAAATCATTGTAACCTTGAGCAATCCATTTATCGTTATTAATTTTTTTCGCTAATTCAATTTCTTTAATTGCGTAGATCTTGGATTTGTGTATATCGGAATTAATGTATGCCCAATTTAAATCGGTAAGTAGTTGAAGCTTTAATGTATCGTGTAAATTTTTATTTAAAAGTTTTTCTAATGAATCTATTTCATTATTTGATTGAGCGTACAGAGAGTTATTTCCTAAAAGAATAGAAAGAAATATAAATAGATGGATGGATGGTTTATTTTTCATATAAAATAATTAAACTCTAACGCCAATAAATAATATATCGTCAACTTGTTCTCCATTGCCTAACCAATCTAAATATGCATTAACAATTTCGTTGTATTGTTTTTCCATATCTAATATAGAAACTCTTATCAATAACTCTTTTAATCTTTTTACCATAAATTTTTTACCTTCCTTGCCTCCGAATTG
This sequence comes from Bacteroidia bacterium, assembly GCA_046299555.1. GTDB lineage: Bacteria > Bacteroidota > Bacteroidia > JACCXN01 > JACCXN01 > CALKJP01. The sequence goes on along the minus strand of JBKBHS010000001.1, from coordinate 1,031,785 downwards.
ATCTGCATAACCATCAGAAAAAATATAAAACAAATCTCCTTTTTTTAATTGTATTTGATTCGATTTAAAAATTCGCATTTCTTCGTTTTCTTGTAATCCTCCAATAGGAAATTTATCCGCTTTAATCTCTTTAAGTTCTCCATCAATTATTAAATATAATGGACGCATGGCACCACTATATTCTAATAATAATGTTTCAACATTAATTTTACATAATGCAATATCCATTCCGTCTCTCGATTCTTGCTGATCTTGTTTTAAAGAGATTCTTATTTGCTTATGAAGTTCTGTTAAAATTTCACCTGTATTAGTAATATTTTTTTCATTTAAAATTTCATTTAATAAAGTATGCCCTATCATACTCATGAATGCACCCGGAACACCATGTCCCGTACAATCTGCCGCAGCTATATATACATCTTTTCCTTTTCTTACAAACCAGTAAAAATCACCACTAACAATATCACGGGGCCTATAAAATACAAATGATTGGGGCAATACTTTTTTAATTTCATCAATGATGGGTAAAATGGCTTGTTGTATTCTACTTGCATAGTTAATACTATCAGTAATATCTTTATTTTTTTCTTCGACTAATTCTTTTTGAATTTCGATTTGTTCTTTTTGTTTAACAATTTCTGCCGTTCTTTCTTTAACTATCAATTCAAGCTGTTCTTTCGAACGTTTTAATCGATATATGGATAATTGAATTACTCCATATATAAATAATACCAATAGTATAACATATGCAAAATATGCATAAATTGTTCTATACCAAGGTGGCAATATAATAAATGTATATTTAGTTTCTTTACTTTCTATATCATATATATTTTTTGAAATTAATCTAAAAGTGTATTTACCTTCGGATAAATTTGTATATGAAACTTTGGTTTCGTTCGTCCAATTGGTCCATTCATTATCATAGCCTTCTAAAAACCATTTATAACGATTATTTTTTTCTTCTTCGAAACTCACAGATGAGAATTCGAAGACTATAGAATTTAAATTAAAGGGAAGAATTGGAATTTCATTTTCCGACTGAATTAATGAAGATTTTTGTCTATTTTCATCCTTTCTGAAATTTCCATAAAATATTATTGAATCTTTTCCAACAATTACTTTACTAATGATATTAAAAAAGGGTTTATTATAATCTTTTTTAACCTTACTGTTAAAAACTATTAATCCATCAGGAGATCCAAACCAAACACGTTTATCCGGAGTAATATAAATTACATGAATCTCATTTTCAGAAAAACGTTTAAATGTTGTAGTATGCCAGTATAACTTATTATTTTTTAATGTTACAACACCGGTTTCTCTAATTTTATCATTTGTATTAAAAAACCAGTAGGTATTTTCAGGACCTTTTGTAAAACAAAAAACCTGTCTTGAACCATTTGAGAAAATATCTCCAAAACGTTTTTCCGGAAAAAACTTTTGTTTTTCAAAATCCCATTTATATAACCCTTTATAAGTTGCAACTAAAATATCATTGTTTAAACTATAAACGATATTATACCTAAAATCATTTAATCCACTGGTTGTATCGAAGGTTTGAACATTATAAGCATTTCCCCAGCTTGTTTTATAAGAACCATCTTTATTAAATTCAATTTTTGCAACTCCTTCAAAAAATGGAATTCCCATCCATATATCTCCATTTTTATCTTCTACAATGCTTCTAATTGAACTTTGAATTCCCTCAAGAACTCCTAAATCTTTCCATTTATTTCCTTCTCTTTTTATTACAGCTAAACCGGAAACTGTTCCTAAATAAAATATATCCGGATTTTTGCTTGATTGATGTATGCTATAGGTATAATAATTACTTATTAGATTTGATTTTTCACTCTTTATTTCATAAACGCCATCACTTGTTCCTGCAATTAATAGTTTATCTTCTCCTTCTTCTTTAATCTTAATTAAACTCCAGCTTTGAGAAGATATACCGGGTATTTGAGAGAATCGTTTAATCCTTTTAATCACATCGTCTTTTGTTTTTATTTCCGTATCTTCCTTTAAAGCATTTTGAATAAATACTCCCTGAGTAGTTGCTATATATAATTTATTTTGAAAAAATATAATTGACTCAACAGAACCACTAACACCTGAAATATCATTAAACCATGATAAAGGAGAAGTTATTTCTATCTTAGAGATTCCATTGTCTAATGCAAGCCATAATGATTTATTATTGTCTAAGAACATAAAATAAACATTATCGTCCTGAAGTCCATTTAGCTTATTAATTATATTTTTTACACGTCCGTTTTTCTCTAGAACAACTACACCTCCTCCTAAAGTTGCAAATGCAATAGTATTATTATCTATTTCTATTCCTTGATATATGGCTGATTCTTCTAAATAAACAGAAGCAGGCGTATTAAAGGGAGAAAGCATTGGTTCTCCATTTCTTGGAAATGGCTTATACAATTGCAAGCCTTTATTACGAGTTGATATAAGCCATGTCTTTGCATCAAATGGAATTGCTGCATATATTTTTTCATCTGCAAATAAAGATGAAGAAGGAGCATCTATTAATTTCCCATTTTCAATTCTTTTTAATCCAATTCCCCTATCAATAACCCACAGCTCGTTATTAATTACATAAGACAGGTGAAATAAATTTTGAGGATTAAAAACTTTAATATTACCATTTTTAAGACAAAATATTTTTTCGAAGGATTGAAAATAAATCTCATCATTTATAACATAAATTTTCCATATATCAGAAAATGCTTTATCAGCTTCATTTAGATTTTCTGTTAATGACTTGTAATGTAATTCCCCTTTAATATCAGCTTCTAAATATCCAAATTCTCCTACTGCTCCAACATAAACACGACCTTTATCATCAATAGCCAAAGAGCGTGTCATTGATTGATTGGAAACAGAATACAAACGCCATCTGGTGCCATCATATTCTAATACACCAATTGCATTAGCAAAAAACATGACACCACGATTATCCTGAACAATAGACCAATTGTCTGTTCCGCCTTCGTATAATTTTGGACTGTAATTTTTAAGGTATGGAATACTCCATTGTTGTGCATTCAAATTAAAGGTTGAACACAGAACTATAAGTATTAAAACTATTATATAAGTTTTTCCTCTCAATTTTAATTTAATTTTCAGGCAAGATACAAAAATTGATTGCCTGAAAAAACTGATTTTTCAGGCAATCGGAAACAAATAGTTACAATTAATATTATGCCAGCGCTTTAACTTTGTCCATTAAGTTTACAAATTCATCAAATAAATACCTTGAATCGTGAGGTCCTGCAGATGCTTCCGGATGATACTGAACTGAAAATACGGGTTTATCTTTTACTTTAATTCCTGCAAGAGTTCCATCATTTAAATGTTTGTGAGTAACAATTATATTTTCGTGTTTAATAGCTTCTTCCATATTTACTACAAAACCGTGGTTTTGAGAGGTAATTTCTCCTTTTCCGGTTAATAAATTTTTAATTGGATGATTTAAGCCTCTGTGTCCATTATGCATTTTAAAAGTACTTAAGCCCATTGCTTTTGAAAGTATTTGATGACCTAAGCAAATTCCAAACAATGGTGCTTTAATTTCCAAAATTTGTTTTACTAAATTAGCTATATGAGGCAAACTTGCAGGATCTCCCGGACCATTAGAAATAAAATATCCATCCGGATTAAACGATTGCATTTCTTCTAATGAAGTATTTATTGGAAAAACTTTTATGTAACAATTTCGTTCTGCAAGGCATGATAATATGCTACGTTTTATACCTAAATCTAATGCTGCTACTTTATATTTTGCATTCTCATTTCCCCAATAATAAGGTTTATCGGTCGAAACTTTTGAGGAAAGTTCTAAACCTTCCATAGAAGGTACTTTTTCTAATATTTTTTTCAACTCATTTTCATCCATTATTTCAGATGAAATAATAGCATTCATTACGCCTTTATTTCTTATATATCTAACTAATGCACGAGTATCAACATCGCATATAACTACTATTTTTTCTTTTTCTAAATAGTTTTGTAAAGAATCGTCTGCATTTGTTCTTGAAAAATAATCGCTAAAATTTCTACAAACCAATCCTGAAATTTTAACCCCATTCGATTCTACTTCATTTTTGTTTACGCCATAATTACCAATGTGTGCCGTAGTATTTACTAATATTTGACCATAATAAGATGGATCGGTGTACACTTCTTGATAACCTGTCATTCCGGTATTAAAGCATATTTCACCGGTGGTTGTTCCAATATATCCGGCTGCATGCCCTTTAAAAATAGTACCGTCTTGAAGCATTAAAATTGCCGGTTTTCTTTGTATATATTTCATTTTATTTGTTGTAATTTTTTCATTAAAAAAGGGGATAAAGCAAAATTACTTTATCCCCTTTTCTTTTAAAAGAATTGTTAATAACATTATTCTTCTGTTTTCGTTTCTGCAGAAGATTCGGATGTTGTTTCAGATTTCTTTTTTGAACGACTTCTTCTGGTTGTTTTAACTTTTTTCTCTACTTTACCTCCATAAATTTCATTAAAATCGACCAATTCTATCATGGCCATTTCGGCATTATCTCCAAGTCGATTACCTAATTTTATTATTCTGGTATATCCACCCGGACGTGAAGCAATTTTAGGTGCTACATCTCTAAATAATTCGGTAACTACTTCTTTGTTTCCAAGATAGCTGAATACAGTTCTTCTGGAGTGAGTAGTATCGTTTTTTGATTTGGTAATTAATGGCTCAACGTATTTTCTAAGAGCCTTAGCTTTAGCTAATGTAGTATTAATTCTTTTATGAAGAATTAAAGAACAGGCTAAATTTGACAACAGCGCGTTTCTATGCCCCGCTTTTCTGCCTAAATGGTTTACTTTTTTTCCGTGTCTCATCGCTTCGTATTATAAAATTATTTCAAATAATAACATTTTAATCTTTATCTAATTTATATTTAGCTACATTCATTCCAAAGTGCAAGCCTTTAGAAATTACTAAGTCTTCTAACTCAGTTAATGATTTTTTACCGAAATTACGGAATTTTAATAAATCATTCTTATTAAATGAAACTAATTGTCCTAAGGTTTCTACGTCAGCAGCTTTTAAACAATTTAATGCTCTTACTGAAAGATCCATATCCACTAATTTAGTTTTTAATAACTGACGCATGTGTAATGATGCTTCATCGAATTCTTCAGTAGTAGATTTTTCCTCGCTATCTAATGTAATTCTCTCGTCAGAGAATAACATAAAGTGTTGAATTAAAATTTTTGCTGCTTCTTTTAATGCATCTTTTGGATGAATAGAACCATCTGTAACAATTTCGATTATTAATTTTTCGTAATCGGTTTTTTGTTCTACACGATAGTTTTCTATACTGTATTTTACATTTTTAATTGGAGTAAAAATAGAATCGATAGCTATTACACCAACCGGTGCATGTGGATTTTTGTTTTCTTCAGCAGGTACGTATCCTCTACCTTTTTCGATAACTAAATCCATTTTAATTTTTACGGTTGGTTCAAGGTTACAAATAACTAAATCAGGATTTAAAACTTGAAAACCTGAAATAAATTTACCAATATCACCGGCTGTTAATTGATTTTTACCACTAAAAGTAACGCTTACACGTTCTGTATCGGTTCCTTCAATTTGTTTTTTTAAGCGAATTTGTTTAATATTTAAGATTATTTCTGTTACGTCTTCGATAACACCTTTAATGGTTGAAAATTCGTGATCAATACCTTCTATCTTAATTGAGGTGAATGCATAACCTTCTAATGATGATAAAAGAATCCTTCTAAGCGCATTACCAATGGTAATTCCATAACCGGGTTCTAAAGGTCTGAATTCGAATTTACCTTCAAAATCGGTGGAATTTATCATTATAACTTTGTCTGGTCTTTGAAATGCTAAGATTCCCATAATTTTAATTTTATTGTTTTCTAAAGTTTATATTAATGCTTGCAAGTTATTATTTAGAATATAACTCGACAATTAGTTGTTCTTTAATATTTTCAGGTATTTGATCGCGCTGAGGAACAGAAATCATTTTTCCTGTAAAGGTATTTTTATCAAAATCTAACCATGGATATTTTTTAATGTTAGATGAAGCAATAGAATTAGTTATGGATTCTAATGCTTTAGAACGCTCACGAACACCTATCACATCACCAACTTTAACAGTATATGATGGTATGTTTACCACTTTACCGTTTACTGTAATGTGTTTATGAGAAACCAACTGACGAGCTGCACTTCTAGATGGAGCTATTCCTAAGCGATATACTAAATTATCAAGTCTGGATTCTAATAATTGTAATAATACCTCACCTGTAATACCTCTGGAACGGTTAGCACGGTCAAAAATAAGTGCGAACTGGCGTTCTAATATACCGTAAATGTATTTTACTTTTTGTTTTTCAGAAAGCTGTATTGCATATTCTGATTGTTTACCTCTACGCTTAGACACACCATGTTGTCCGGGAGGATAATTTTTCTTTTCCAACGCCTTATCAGGTCCAAAAATAGGATCTCTGAATCTTCTTGCAATTTTCGATTTAGGACCAATATATCTTGCCATTCTTTCTTAAATTAAATGATTATTGATATGATACTTTTATACTCTTCTTCTTTTAGGTGGACGGCATCCGTTATGTGGTATTGGAGTAACATCCATTATTTCGGTTATTTCAATACCCACGGAGTTAATTGAACGGATTGCAGATTCTCTACCTGCACCCGGTCCCTTAACGAATACTTTTACTTTTCTTAAGCCAAGGTCGTATGCCACTTTTGCACAATCTTGGGCTGCCATTTGTGCGGCATAAGGAGTATTCTTTTTTGAACCTCTGAAGCCCATTTTTCCTGCAGATGACCAAGAAATAACCTGCCCTGCATTGTTTGTCATGGAAATAATGATATTATTAAATGTGGCATTGATGTGGGCCTGACCCACTGCATCTACCTTCACAACTTTTTTCTTCGCATTTTTTGCTGAAGCTGCCGTTTGTTTTGCCATTTCTCTATATTAATTTTAATTATTTATTTTTTATTTAGTTGCTTTTTTCTTATTGGCAACTGTTTTACGTTTTCCTTTTCTTGTTCTTGAGTTATTTTTTGTTCTTTGTCCACGAACCGGTAAACCAACTCTATGACGAATTCCGCGATAACATCCAATATCCATTAAACGTTTAATGTTTAGTTGGATTTCAGAACGTAGCGCTCCTTCTACCTTAACTTTATCGTTAATGTAATTACGGATTGCGGTTAATTCTTCATCGTTCCAGTCTTGAACTTTTTTATTCTCATCTATACCGCATTCTTTTAAAATTCGTTGAGCGGTTGATTTTCCTATTCCAAAGATATAGGTTAATCCGATAACTCCTCTTTTGTTTTTTGGTAAATCTATACCTGCAATTCTTGCCATAGTTGTATTATAATTATTTTATCCTTGACGTTGCTTAAATTTTGGGTTTTTCTTGTTTATTACATACAAGCGCCCTTTTCTGCGAACAATCTTACACTCTTCGCTTCTTTTCTTAATAGATACTCTAACTTTCATTTTATTATACTTTTAATTTTTAGTTTGATTCTGTATTGAACCTTATTTATATCTATATGTAATTCTTCCTTTGGTAAGGTCGTATGGAGATATTTCTAATTTAACCTTATCTCCGGGAAGAATTTTAATATAATTCATTCGCATTTTACCGGAAATATGGGCTGTAACCACATGTCCGTTTTCTAATTCTACTCGAAACATTGCGTTTGACAATGCTTCAATTATAGTTCCGTCCTGCTCAATTAATCCTTGTTTTGACATTTATTTATTTATAGTTTTTAAAACTTCTTCTATTTCTGAAAAGCTTGAAAGCACCTCTGCTTTCCCTTTTCTAACCACTACATCGTGTTCAAAATGAGCAGAAGGTTTTCCATCTGCTGTTGTTATGGTCCATCCGTCTTTTTCGTGCTTCACATTTTTTGTTCCCATATTAATCATGGGTTCTATTGCTAACACCATTCCTTCTACTAATTTTACTCCATTGCCTTTTCTTCCATAATTTGGAACTTCAGGTTCTTCATGTAAGTTTTTTCCTAATCCATGCCCAACTAATTCTCTAACTACTCCATATCCATTTTTTTCGGCATGTTCTTGTACGGCACTACCTATATCTCCTATTCTGTTGCCTGCTATTGCTTTTTCAATAGCTAAGTTTAAACATTCTTTAGTTACATCGAGTAATCGTTTAACTTCCGGAGAAATATTACCTACCGGAAAAGTGTAAGCAACATCTCCATAATATCCATTTTTAAGCACACCGCAATCAACAGAAATAATATCTCCTTCTTTTAACTCGTAATCACCTGGTATTCCGTGAACTACTTGAGAATTTACGGAAATACAAAGCGTATGTTTGTATCCATACATTCCCTTAAAACCCGGCAATGCACCATTATCACGAATAAAGTTTTCTGCAATGGTATCTAGCTCAATGGTTTTAATACCAGGTTTTATGTGCTTAGCAACTTCCGCTAATGTTTTACCAACAAGTAAAGAACTTTGTCGTATTAATTCAATTTCCTCTTCGGATTTAATCTTAATCATTTGCTATGCTTCCTTTCATTTAAGGAATTAGCTTGCCATGCCCACAGATGACCTTCCTTTAATTCTTCCTGATTTCATCAATCCATCATAATGGCGCATTAATAAATAACTTTCAATTTGTTGTAAAGTATCTAATACTACACCCACTAAAATTAACAATGAAGTTCCTCCAAAAAACTGCGCAAATTGATTATTAACTCCTGCAATCATTGCAAATGCCGGTAAAATAGCAACAATAGCAAGAAAGATAGAGCCGGGTAATGTAATTCTCGACATTACAGTATCTATAAACTCTGCTGTTTTTTTACCGGGTTTAACTCCGGGAATGAATCCTCCATTGCGTTTCATATCTTCAGCCATTTGATTTGGGTTAACCGAAACAGCTGTGTAAAAGTATGTAAATAATATAATTAAAACAGCAAAGGTGAAATTATACCAAAATCCTGTAAAATCAGCAAATGCAGATACAACGCCTGTTAGTGATTCAGAATCAGCAAATCCTGCTAAAGTAATGGGAACAAACATAATGGCTTGAGCGAAAATAATTGGCATTACTCCGGCTGCATTAACTTTTAAAGGTATGTATTGACGAACACCGCCATATTGTTTGTTACCAACTATTTTTTTAGCGAATTGTACAGGAATTCTTCTTGTTCCTTGAACCAACATTATTGATCCAATAATGATAAACATTAAGAAAACTATTTCAACCAAGAAAATAACTAAACCTCCACCTTGTTCTTCTAATCTTGATACAAATTCAGCGGCAAAGGCGAAAGGTAAATTGGCAATAATACCTATCATAATAATTAGGGAGATACCATTTCCAATTCCTTTGTCGGTTATTTTTTCGCCCAACCACATTACAAACATTGTACCCGTAACTAAAATAATTAAGGATGAAACCCAAAAGAATGTTCCGGGGTTGGTTATGGCACTATCAGGAATTTGAGTGGCAATATAACCAGGAGCTTGTCCTAATGTTATAAAAATAGTGAGAACTCTGGTAATTTGATTTATTTTTTTTCTTCCGCTTTCTCCTTCACGTTGTAAACGTTGAAAGTATGGTATTGCCATTCCAAGTAATTGAATAACAATAGATGCAGAAATATAAGGCATTATTCCTAATGCAAAGATGGAGGCTCTTGAAAATGCACCTCCTGCAAACATGTTTATTAAAGATGCTATTCCGGTTGGATCGCCACTTGCACGTTCTAATTCTGCTGAGTCTACACCGGGTAATACAACGTAAGAACCTAAGCGGTATATAAGTAAGAATCCAAGAGTATTTAATATACGAACTCTTAAATCTTCAATCTTATATATGTTGCGTATGGTTTCTATTAATCGTTTCATTGATTAAATTTTTTCAGCTTTACCGCCTACAGCTTCTATGTTTGATTGTGCTTTAGCAGAAAAAGCGTGTGCTTTAATATTAATTTTAGATTTAAGTTCGCCTCTTCCTAAAATTTTAACTAATTGATTTTTGGAAGCCAAACCATTTTCTACTAAAATTTCGGGTGTTATATCAGTAATATTTTTTGTATCAACTAATTTCTGAAGAATATCTAAATTAATTCCTCTATATTCAACACGGTTAATATTTTTAAATCCATATTTTGGAACGCGTCTTTGTAGAGGCATTTGTCCACCTTCAAAACCAAATTTTTGAGTATATCCTGAACGTGATTTTGCTCCTTTATGACCACGAGTTGATGTTCCGCCTCTTCCGGAGCCTTGTCCTCTACCAATTCTTTTTCTTGTTTTAGTTGAGCCTTCTGCCGGTTTTAAATTATTTAAGTTCATTGCTGTTTAATTTAAAAATCTAAATCTTACTTTTGAATTACTTGCACTAAATGTTTTACTTTTTCAATCATACCTAATATTTGAGGAGTTGCCTCATGTTCTACCGTATGATTTAATTTTCTGAGACCTAAAGCTACAAGAGTATCTTTTTGACGCTTTGGCCTATCGATTCCACTCTTAATTTGTTTTATTACTATCTTAGCCATAATGCTTGTTTTGTAGGGAAATTATCCTTTAAATACTTTTTCTAAACTTACACCTCTATGTTGAGCAATAGTATATGCATCACGTAAATTTGATAATGCGTCAATGGTTGCTTTAACAACGTTATGAGGATTTGATGATCCTTGCGATTTGGCAAGTACGTCTGTTACACCCACACTTTCTAAAACTGCACGCATAGCACCACCGGCAATTACACCAGTACCATGAGCAGCAGGTTTAAGAAATACTTTGGCACCGCCAAAAGTTCCGTATTGCTCGTGTGGTACAGTACCGTTAATAATTGGCACTTTAATCAAGTTTTTCTTAGCGTCTTCAATTCCTTTGGTAATTGCATCGGTTACCTCCATTGCTTTGCCTAAACCATATCCTACAACACCTTTTTCGTTTCCAACTACCACAATAGCTGAGAAACTGAAAGTACGACCACCTTTGGTAACTTTAGTAACGCGTTGTACTGCTACGAGTCTGTCTTTTAACTCGATTTCGCTTGATTTAACTTTTTTAACGTTCGTGTTTGACATAATATCTTTTTAGAAAATTAAACCTCCTTCTCTAGCTGCTTCAGCTAAAGATTTCACTCTGCCATGATATAAATATCCGTTTCTATCAAATGCAACTTTAGTTATTCCTGCTTTTAATGCTTTTTCAGCAATGATTTTACCTAATACTGCTGATTGTTCTACTTTTGTTTGTTTAGCAGTAGGAAAATCTTTATCTCTAGTAGAAGCTGCAACTAACGTTCTTCCTGTTGTATCATCGATTAATTGAACGTACATATGCACATTGCTTCTAAATACTGACATTCTAGGTCTTTCAGGAGTTCCGCTAACAATTTTGCGGATTCTCATCTTAATCCTGTTTCTTCTGTATGATTTTGTAATCGCCATTTTAACTACAATTTACTTAAATTGCTCTTAATTATTTACCAGCAGATTTACCTGCTTTTCTTCTTAATTCTTCACCAACAAACTTAATTCCTTTTCCTTTATATGGTTCAGGTTTACGTAATGAACGTATTTTAGCAGCTACTTGACCGATTAACTGTTTATCGGCTGATTCAAGTGTAATGATTGGATTTTTACCTTTTTCAGTAGCTGTTTTTACTTTAACTTCGGCAGGAATTTCAAATACTAAGTTGTGTGAGTAACCTAATGCAAGCTCTAATAATTGTCCATTATTGGTAGCTTTATATCCTACCCCCACCAATTCTTGCTCAATAGTAAATCCTTGAGATACACCTTTAACCATATTAGCAATTAATGCTCTGTATAAGCCGTGTTTTGCACGGTGTTCTTTTGCATCAGAAGCACGGTTTACTGTTACAGTTGAACCATTTACATTAATGCTAACGCTATTGGCATCAAATTTTTGAACCAAATTACCCTTTGGTCCTTTAACGTTAATAGTATCGTTAGAAACCGTAATTTCTACTCCTTTGGGTAATTCTATTGGCAATTTTCCTATTCGTGACATAAACTATTTGCCTTTACAATTAATAAACATAACATAATACTTCACCACCAACATTGTGGTTTCGAGCTTCCTTATCAGTCATCACCCCTTTAGATGTTGATAAAATAGCAATACCTAAACCATTAATAACACGTGGCATAGCATCAACACCAACGTATTTTCTTAAACCTGGAGAACTAACTCTTTCTAGTTTTTTAATGGCAGGGGCCTTGCTTACGGGATGATATTTTAAAGCTATTTTAATATTCCCTTGTTTATTGGGAGTATCTTCAAATTTGTAACTTAATATGTACCCTTTATCAAAAAGTATTTTAGTAATTTCCTTTTTGATATTAGATGCAGGGATATCAACCACACGATGATTTGCTTTTACTGCGTTTCTCAATCTTGTTAAGTAATCTGCAATTGGATCAGTCATTTTTATATTTCTTTAAAATTTATATAAACTTAATTACCAACTAGCTTTTGTTACACCGGGTATTTTTCCAAATAATGCCATTTCGCGGAATGTAACACGAGAGATACCAAACTGACGCATATAACCTCGTGGACGTCCGGTAAGCTTACAACGGTTTCTCAAACGAACCGGAGAAGCATTACGAGGTAATTTTTGTAAACCTTCGTAATCACCAGCTTCGAGTAAAGCTTTTCTTTTTGCGGCATATTTGGCTACAAGCTTTTGTCTCTTTACCTCTCTAGCCTTCATTGATTCTTTTGCCATAGTATTCTACTCTTAAATAATATATTATGTTATTAATTTATTTTTTATCTCTAAATGGTAAACCTAATTCTTTTAATAAAGCTTTAGCTTCTTCGTCAGTTTTGGCTGATGTTACAAAGGTAATATCCATTCCTAAAATTTTATTTACCTTATCGATATCTATTTCAGGGAATATAATTTGTTCATTAACTCCCATTGTATAGTTACCTTTGCCATCAAAGCCTTTTGGGTTTATTCCTCTAAAATCACGAATTCGAGGCAAGGCTACAGATACTAATCTATCTAAAAATTCATACATAATGTCGCCTCTTAGAGTAACTCTTGCTCCAATTGGCATTCCTTTTCTAAGCTTAAAGTTTGATATATCTTTTTTGGATCTGGTAGCAACAGCTTTTTGTCCGGTTATTAAAGTTAACTCTTGTATGGCTGATTCAATAATTTTTTTATCACCAACGCCTACTCCAATTCCTTGGTTAATTGCAATTTTTTTAAGAACAGGAACTTGCATGGGCGACTTGTACTTGAATTCTTTAACAAGCACAGGAACGACTTCGTTCTTATATTTTAATTTTAATCTTGGTATTATTACTTTGCTCATTACTTAATTACCTCCCCTGTTTTTTTTGAATAACGTACTAATTTATCGCCTTCTAATTTTCTTCCTACACGAGTTGTAGTTCCATTTATAACTAACATTACATTAGATATGTGTATTGGCGCCTCTTGTTTAATAATTCCACCTTGAGGATTTTTAGCATTTGGTTTTGCATGCTTAGAAATCATATTTACTCCTTCAATCAATACTTTGTTTTTATCTTTTATGACTTCTAACACTTTTCCTTGTTGACCTTTAGCGTCACCGGCAATAACTTTTACTATATCGCCTTTTTTTATTTTTAATTTTGCGCACATATTCTTTTCTAATTAATATCTTATAAAACTTCGGGAGCAAGTGAAACTATTTTCATAAATTGTTTTTCGCGTAGTTCTCTTGCTACCGGTCCAAAAATACGGGTACCTCTCATTTCTTCGGCAGCATTAAGTAATACCACAGCATTGTCATCAAAACGGATATATGAACCGTCAGGTCTTCTTATTTCTTTTTTGGTTCTAACAACAACGGCTTTACTTACTGTACCTTTTTTAATATTACCAGAAGGTATAGCACTTTTAACGGTTACAATAATTTTATCGCCAACTCCGGCATATCTTCTTTTAGTACCTCCAAGTACTCGGATACAAAGAACCTCTTTTGCACCGCTGTTATCTGCTACCGATAATCTACTTTCTTGCTGTATCATGGTTTATTATTCCTGATAGATGTTTGTAATATTATTTTGCTTTTTCTATAATTTCTACTAATCTCCAGCACTTGTTTTTGCTCAATGGTCGAGTTTCCATGATGCGAACTACATCTCCAATATTGCACTCATTTTTTTCATCATGAGCCATAAATTTAGAAGTTCTTTTTACGAACTTCTTATATTTTGGATGTTTTACTTTTCGCTCAACTGCTACCACTATGGATTTTTCCATTTTATTGCTGGTAACAATTCCAATTTTTTCTTTTCTTAAATTTCTTTTCAAAGTAGTTTCCATACCTCTGTAAGGGGTTATTATTATTTAGCAATTTTTGCTAATTCTCTTTTTCTTATTTCGGTTCTAATTCTTGCAACCGTTTTTCTTGTTGTTCTTATGCTTAGCGGATTTTCTATTGGAGATACCGCATGATTCATAACAAGTCTGTTTAAATTTGCAGTTTCTTCTGCAAGTTTTTGCTGTAATTCAGCATCGGTCAACTCTCTTATCACTGAAGCTTTCATGTTATATATATATTAAATCTCTGGAGAATAATCTCTTCTAACAATAAATTTTGTAGTTACAGGTAATTTTTGGGCACCTAAACGCATAGCTTCTTTAGCTACTTCAATTGGCACTCCATCCATTTCGAATATAATGTGCCCCGGTTTTATTGGAGCAACCCATAATTCAGGAGCTCCCTTACCTTTACCCATACGTACCTCAGCAGGTTTTTTGGTAACAGGTTTATCAGGGAATACACGAATCCATAATTGACCTTCGCGTTTCATATAACGCGTTATTGCAATACGTGCTGCTTCTATCTGGCGCGCAGTAAGCCATTTGCTTTCCATTGACTTAATGGCGAAAGAACCGAATGCTATCTCATGTCCTCTTTGGGCGTTTCCCTTTTGGACCATTTTCTGCATCTTTCTATATTTCGTTCTCTTCGGCTGTAACATTTTTATTTACGTTAAAATGTGTAACTTTTATTTATCTAAATTATTTTTTCTTTTTTTCTCTTGCGCCTCTGCTTGAAGCTTGTTTGGGGGCAGGTTTTTCTTTGCTTTGGCCAAAGTTGGGAGATAAATCTCTTTTACCATAAATTTCACCTTTACAAACCCAAACTTTTATTCCGATTCTACCGTAAGTAGTATGGGCTTCTGCTAGTGCATAATCTATATCAGCTCTTAGTGTATGTAAAGGAGTTCGGCCTTCTTTAAAGCTTTCACTTCGAGCCATTTCTGCTCCTGCTAAACGACCTGAAATTTGAACCTTAACGCCTTCAGCACCCATTCTGATGGCAGATGCTACTGCCATTTTAGCTGCACGCTTGTGTGAAATACGACCTTCTATTTGACGAGCTATACTATCTGCTAAAAAGCGGGCATCTAACTCAGGGCGTTTAATTTCAAAGATGTTAATTTGAACATCTTTTTTTGTTATCTTTTTTAATTCTTCTTTTAGTTTATCAACTTCTTTGCCCCCTTTACCGATAATGATACCCGGACGAGCAGTGTTTATGGTAACTGTTATAAGCTTAAGTGTGCGCTCAATAACAATTTTAGAAACACTTCCTTTTGGTAATCTGGCGTTTAAATAAGTTCTTATTTTTTCGTCTTCAACTAGTTTGTCAACGTAGTTTTTTCCGCCATACCAATTAGAATCCCATCCTTTGATGATTCCTAGCCTTAATCCTATTGGGTTTGTTTTTTGTCCCATTATTCTTTATAATTTTAAATTTATGCTTTTGTATCTAGTATAACTGTTACGTGATTTGAACGTTTGCGTATTCTATGAGCTCGTCCTTGTGGAGCAGGTTGTACTCGTTTTAATTGTCTAGCGCTGTCAACATAAATAGTCTTAATGTATAAATTGGAATCACCAGCACTTGCACCTGTTTTTTGCTCATAGTTAGCAATAGCTGAACTTATTAATTTTTCCAATCTTCCGGCTGCTGCTTTTGGTGTAAATTGTAGTAAACTTAAAGCTTTATATACATCCATCCCGCGAACCATATCAGCAACTAATCTCATTTTACGAGGAGAAGTTGGACAATTATTCAACTTTGCTATGTATGTTGTTTTAAGGGCTTCTTTTCGTGCTTCAGCCACTTTTTGCTTTCTTGCTCCCATAATTGGCTAATTTCTTTAATTACTTTTTACCTTTATCTTTTTGTCCGGCATGTCCTCTCCATGTTCTGGTAGGTGCAAACTCGCCAAGTTTATGACCAACCATGTTTTCGGTTACATATACCGGAATAAATTTATTTCCGTTGTGTACAGCAAATGTTTGCCCTACAAAATCAGGTGTAATCATTGATCTTCTAGACCAAGTTTTAATTGCTACTTTTTTACCTGACTCAATGTTTTTCTTAACTTTTCTGTCAAGCTTATAGTCAACGTATGGACCTTTTTTAAGTGAACGAGCCATAATTATTTTTTCCTTCTCTCTAAAATATACTTATTAGTAGTTTTATTAACCGCACGTGTTTTATAACCTTTTGCTTTGATACCTTTTCTTGAACGTGGATGACCTCCTGATGCTCTACCTTCACCACCACCCATTGGATGATCCACAGGGTTCATAGCAACTGCACGTGTTCTAGGTCTTCTTCCTAACCATCTGCTTCTTCCAGCTTTTCCACTTCTTTCTAAGTTATGATCAGCATTTGAAACGGTTCCAATTGTAGCTAAACATGAAGATAGAACTAATCTTGTTTCGCCAGATGGCATTTTTAATACTGCATATTTACCATCTCTAGCTGCAAGTTGTGCATATGAACCAGCACTTCTTGCAATTTTAGCTCCTTGTCCTGGACGCATTTCAATATTATGAATAAGCGTTCCTAATGGAATTTCACTAAGTGGTAAGGTATTTCCAATTTCAGGTGCTACGTTATTTCCTGAAATAATTGTTTGTCCAACTTTTAAACCATTAGGAGCTATAATGTATCTCTTTTCTCCGTCTTTATACACCACAAGTGCTATACGTGCACTACGGTTGGGATCGTATTCTATGGTTTTTACGGTAGCCGGTATATCGTGTTTATCTCTTTTAAAGTCTATCAATCTAAACATACGCTTATGACCACCACCGATATAACGCATGGTCATTTTACCGTCTGAATTTCTACCACCTGTTTTTTTAACAGGAACTAAAAGGCTTTTTTCAGGCTTACTAGCAGTTAGCTCTTCAAAAGTTCCTTTTATTTTACCTCTTTGACCGGGTGTTAATGGTCTTAATTTTTTAACCGCCATGTTTTATTAAATGTTGCTATAAAAATCAATTACATCACCTTTAACTAAAGTTACAATTGCTTTTTTATAAGCATTTGTAGTACCTGAGATTATACCGGTTTTAGTATATCTCATTTTTATATCTCTACCATAGTTCATGGTATTAACCGATTCAACTTTAACTCCGTAGGTTTTTTCTACTTCGTTTTTAATTTGCACTTTGTTTGCCTTACGGTCAACAATAAATGCATATCGGTTGAATTTTTCTGTGGCAGCAGTATTTTTTTCTGTGATTGCCGGCTTAATAATTACTCCCATTTTACATTATCTTAACAAATTCTCTTCAATTTTCTTTACAGAGCTTTCTGCCAGTATTAAATAATTTGCATTTAAAATATCATAAGTATTTAATTCTGAAGCAGTTACAACTCTTGCCCCCTGTAAATTTCGGGACGACAAATATACATTATTATTTGGTTCTGCAATAACTAATAATGTTTTTTTATCGTTTAATTTTAAATTATTTAGAATTTCAACGTATTGTTTAGTTTTAGGTGCTTCAAAATTGAAGTCTTCAACTACAACAATACCGTTATTTTGAGCTTTATAGGTTAAAGCTGATACGCGTGCTAAACGCTTAACCTTTTTATTTAATTTAAAACTATAATCTCTTGGTTGAGGACCAAAAACACGTCCACCACCTCTGAATAATGGATTTTTAATGCTTCCTTTACGAGAGCCTCCGGTACCTTTTTGTTTGTGTAATTTTCTTGTTGAACCGGATACTTCGTTACGTTGCTTTGATTTATGAGTACCTTGACGTTGATTAGCAAGATACTGTTTAACATCTAAATATATTGCATGATCGTTTGGTTCAACACCATAGATTTCATCCACCAAAACCGCTTTGCGTTTAGTGTCGCTACCTTTTATATTTAAAACTGATAATTCCATGTGATTACTTTTCTATAATTACGTATGAACCTTTAGCACCCGGAACTGCACCTTTAACAACTAAAAGGTTTTGTTCAGGCATAACTTTTACCACTTGTAAATTTTGAATTTTAACTCTTTTTCCACCGGTTCTTCCAGCCATTCTCATACCTTTTAGAACGCGTGATGGCCATGAAGATGCACCCATTGAACCGGGAGCGCGCATACGGTTGTGTTGTCCGTGAGTTCCCATTCCAACTCCACTAAATCCATGACGTTTAACAACACCTTGAAACCCTTTTCCTTTTGAAGTTCCAACTACTTCTACGTATTCACCTTCGTTAAAAATTTCAACAGTAACCACATCCCCAAGATTTTTAGGTTCTTCGAAGTGTTTAAACTCAACTAATTTTCTTTTAGGAGTGGTGTTAGCTTTGGCAAAATGCCCTTTCATTGCTGCCGAAGTATGCTTTTCTTTTTTCTCGTCATACGATAACTGAAGAGCAGCATATCCGTCATTCTCAATGGTTTTTACTTGCGTTACTACGCAAGGACCTGCCTGTATAACCGTGCATGGAATATTTTTTCCAGAGGCATCAAACACGCTGGTCATTCCGATTTTTTTACCAATTAATCCTGACATGTTAATGTTATATATTAATGTTTAAAATTTTAATCAAAGTAGTTAGTTCCTTAAACTTTTATTTCAACTTCAACTCCACTTGGTAATTCTAATTTACCTAATGCATCAACTGTTTTTGCCGAAGCATTATAGATATCTAACAATCTTTTGTATGAGCATAACTGAAATTGTTCACGCGATTTTTTATTTACATGTGGTGAACGTAAAACAGTGTAAATTTTCTTATCGGTTGGTAATGGAATTGGACCACTAACCACTGCTCCGGTTAATTTTACGGTTTTTACAATTTTTTCAGCTGATTTATCAACTAAATTGTAATCGTAAGATTTTAGTTTTATTCTAATTTTCTGACTCATATAAATTTTATAAAGAACGTTTATTATATATTTTATACTTTTTCTGCTTTACCTTTTACTTTTGCAACTACTTCGTCTGTAATATTTTTAGGAGCTTCACTGTAATGAGAAAATTCCATGGTAGAAGTTGCGCGTCCTGAGGTAATGGTACGTAACTGTGTTACATAACCAAACATTTCTGAAAGTGGAACTTTTGCTTTTACAACTTGTCCAGAGCCTTTAGAATCCATCCCTTCAATTTGTCCTCTACGTTTATTTAAGTCGCCTACTACATCACCCATGTTTTGTTCAGGAGTAATTACTTCTACTTTCATAATAGGCTCCAACAAGATTGGTTTAGCCTTGCTAAGTGCTTCTTTATATGCCATTTTAGCACAAAGCTCGAAGGATAATGCATCAGAGTCAACAGGATGGAATGAACCATCAACTAACCTTACTTTTAAACTATCTAAAGGATATCCTGCTAAGACACCATTTTGCATAGCTGCTCTGAAACCTTTTTCTACGGATGGTATAAATTCTTTAGGAATAGCTCCACCCACAATTTCATTAACAAATTGTAATCCACCATTTTTAGAATCTACAACAAAATCAGGATCAACCGGAGAAATAACCACTGCAATATCAGCAAACTTACCTCTACCACCGGTTTGTTTCTTAAATACTTCTCTGTGTTCAACTGTAGATGTAATAGCCTCTTTATACGCTACCTGAGGAGCTCCTTGATTACATTCTACTTTAAATTCGCGTTTTAATCGATCTACAATAATCTCTAAGTGAAGCTCTCCCATTCCGCTAATGATGGTTTGACCAGTTTCTTCGTCTGTTTTAACACGGAATGTTGGATCTTCTTCAGCAAGTTTTGAGAGAGCCATACCAAGTTTATCAACATCTGCTTGTGTTTTTGGCTCAATGGCAAGACCGATAACCGGTTCAGGGAATACCATTGCTTCTAATACAATTGGATGTTTTTCATCGCACAATGTATCTCCAGTTTTAATATCTTTAAATCCAACTGCTGCCCCAATGTCACCTGCTTCAATGTATTCGATTGGATTTTGTTTATTTGCATGCATTTGGAACAAACGAGAAATGCGTTCTTTATTACCGCTTCTTGTATTTAGTACATAAGAACCGGCTTCTAATCTACCTGAATAAGCACGAAAATAACATAAACGACCAACAAATGGATCGGTTGCAATTTTAAATGCTAAAGCACAGAAAGGTTCCTTAGGATCCGGTTTACGTACTTCTTCTTGTCCGGTATTTGGGTTTGTTCCTTTTATATCATCTTTGTCTAGTGGACTTGGTAATAACTCCATTACTAAGTCTAACATGGTTTGAACTCCCTTATTTTTAAATGAAGAGCCACAAACCATTGGTACCACTTTATTAGCAATACATGCTTGACGTAATGCTGATAAAACTTCAGCTTCGGTAATAGAGTTAGGATCTTCAAAATATTTTTCCATTAAACTCTCGTCAAACTCAGCAACTGCCTCTAGTAGTTTTTCGCGATATTCTTTTGCCTCTTCCAACATATCATCCGGGATTGGAACTACTTCATAAGTCATACCTTTATCATGTTCGTTCCAAATCATTCCACGGAAATTAATCAAATCAACTACTCCTTTAAAGTTATCTTCTGCTCCTATTGGCAATTGTAAGGGAATTGGATTTCCTCCTAAAATTTCTTTTACTTGGCGACACACGGCAAGAAAATCCGCACCTTGACGGTCCATTTTATTAACAAATCCGATACGAGAAACTTTATATCCATCTGCCAGGCGCCAGTTTGTTTCGGATTGAGGTTCTACTCCATCAACGGCAGAAAATAAAAATACAAGACCGTCTAATACACGTAAAGAACGATTAACTTCAACAGTAAAATCAACGTGTCCGGGCGTATCAATGATATTAATTTTATATTTATTTCCACGATAATTCCAAAAACAAGTTGTTGCAGCCGAAGTAATGGTAATACCTCTTTCTTGCTCTTGTACCATCCAGTCCATAGTAGCTGCTCCATCGTGTACTTCTCCAATTTTATGATTTACACCTGTGTAATATAAGATACGCTCAGTTGTGGTTGTTTTACCCGCATCAATATGAGCTGCGATACCAATGTTACGTGTATATTTTAAATCGTGTGCCATAATTTATTGTAGTATGTATTAAAATCTAAAATGTGAGTATGCTTTATTAGCTTCTGCCATACGATGGGTATCTTCTTTCTTTTTAAATGTAGCACCTTCTTCTTTAGCTGCAGCTAAAATTTCTGCCGCTAATTTGTTAGCCATAGACTTTTCGTTTCTTTTACGTGCAAAACCTATCAACCATTTCATAGCCATTGAAACTTTTCTTTCTGGGCGAATTTCTTGTGGAATTTGATAAGTTGCACCACCAACTCTACGGCTTCTAACTTCTACTTGAGGCGTTACATTATTTAAGGCTTTTTTAAATACCTCTAATCCATTTTCATTAGCTCTCTTTTCAACTATTTCAATTGCTTCATAGAAAATAGATAATGCAACTGTTTTTTTTCCCTCCATCATTAAATTGTTAACAAAACGACTTACCAAAACATCGTTAAATTTTGGATCCGGAGTTACTGGTCTTCTTTTGGCTTTTACTTTTCTCATTGTTTTACCTTAAAAATATTTATATCAGCCTTATATTTTTATTTCTTTTTAGCTGGAGCAGCTGCAGCACCCGGTTTAGGACGCTTTGCACCATATTTTGATCTTCTTTGTCTTCTTGCTTCTACACCTTGTGTATCTAAAGTTCCACGAACAATATGGTAACGAACACCAGGTAAATCTTTCACCCTTCCACCTCTTACTAATACGATTGAGTGTTCTTGCAAATTATGTCCTTCACCCGGAATATATGCAATAACCTCTACTTTATTAGTTAATCTAACTTTAGCTACTTTCCTTAAAGCAGAATTTGGCTTTTTAGGAGTTGTAGTGTAAACTCTTAAACATACTCCTCTTTTTTGAGGACATGCATCCAACGCTGCTGATTTGCTTCTGTTTTCCGCTTTAGTTCTACCTTTTCTAACTAATTGTTGAATTGTAGGCATATTATTATTTATATGTAATTTTTAATTGATTTTACCCACCTTGTGTTTTAAGGGACGGCAAAAGTACAATTAAATTTTAAAATATCAACATTTTACGTAAAATATTTTAAACTTTTCTTTTATAAGCCTGAAAAGCCCTTAAAGAAATAAGCAAAAAAGTTATTAACATGATTGTTAAATTTTAAACGCTTAATAAAAATTTATCTATCAACAGCTCCCTTTTAACCTGATTTAAAATAATAAATTTGCAATTGTCTTTCTTAAACATAAAATGCAGTATTTACAAGAACTAAACGAAGTACAAAAAGAAGCCGTACTTAATACAGAAGGCCCGGTAATGGTGATTGCCGGTGCAGGTTCCGGCAAAACAAGAGTTTTAACTTATCGAATTGCTCATCTTATTGAAAAAGGAATTGATCCTTTTAACATTTTAGCATTAACATTTACCAATAAAGCTGCCCGAGAAATGAAGGAGCGTATCGCAAAAATTGTTGGTGAATCAGAAGCTAAAAATATTTGGATGGGCACCTTTCATTCAATCTTTGCTCGTATTCTACGTTTTGAAGCCGAAAAACTTGGTTACCCCAATAATTTTACGATTTATGATACTGATGATGCTAAAAATTTAATTAAAACCATAATTAAAGAATTTGGATTAGACGATAAAACGTATAAGCCCTCTACGGTTTACAATAGAATTTCATCAGCTAAAAATAATTTAATATCGGCTACAGCATATATAAACAATACCGATATAATGGCCGATGACCGCTCTGCAGGAAAACCACGCATAGGTGATATCTACATGGCTTACCAAAATCGTTTAAAAAAATCGGGGGCCATGGATTTTGATGATCTTTTATTTAATACCAATATTCTATTCCGTGATTTTGCAGACGTACTACTTAAATATCAACATAAATTTCGTTATATATTGGTAGATGAGTATCAAGACACCAATTACTCACAATACCTTATTGTTAAGCGTTTGGCTGCCGTTCATGAAAACATATGTGTTGTAGGTGATGATGCACAAAGTATATATGCTTTTCGTGGAGCAAACATTCAAAATATTTTGAATTTCAAAAAAGATTATCCTGATGTAAAATTATTTAAACTGGAACAAAATTATCGTTCAACTCAAACCATTGTAGAAGCGGCCAATAGCGTGATATGGAAAAATAAAGACCAAATTAAAAAAGTTGTTTGGACCGATAATGGTAAAGGAGAAAAAATTAAGGTTCTTAGAGCCTTAACTGATAATGAAGAAGGGTTAATTGTTGCCAGAAATATCAATGATTTACATTTAAACCATCAGGCTTCATATAAAGATTTTGCAATACTTTACCGCACCAATGCTCAATCGCGTTCTATGGAAGAAGCCTTACGTAAACTTAATATTCCATATAAAATTTATGGCGGACTATCGTTTTATCAACGTAAAGAAATAAAAGATTTAATTGCCTATTTTCGATTAACCATCAATCCCAAAGATGAAGAAGCTCTTAAGCGTATAATAAATTACCCGGCAAGAGGCATTGGTCAAACAAGCATTGATAAAATAATTCTTGCAGCCAATGAGCAAAACAAGAGCCTTTGGGAAATCGTAGAAATGATTGATTTTACGGTTCCTTCCATAGCATCTTCAACTCGCATTAAGATTAACGAGTTTGTTACCATGATTAAAAGTTTTCATTCCGGTTTAAATAACGAAGGAGCCTATGAGCTTGCACATCGTATTGCTTCACACTCTGGAATTTTAAAAGAATTGTATGCCGATAAAACTCCTGAAGGAGTAAGTCGCTATGAAAACATTGAAGAATTATTAAATGGTATTAAAGAATTTGCAGAAACCCCTAATGCAGATGGAACCGTACCTACACTTACAGAATTTATCCAAGATATTGCTCTTTTAACCGATAACGACACCAAAGATGATGAAAATAACAACGATCATGTTTCGCTAATGACCATACATTCCGCCAAAGGATTAGAATTTCCATACGTTTTTATTGTTGGTTTGGAAGAAAATTTATTTCCATCTCAAATGTCATTATACTCTCGAGAAGAACTGGAAGAAGAACGCAGATTGTTTTATGTAGCTTTAACACGCGCTAAAAAACAAGCATTTTTAGCTTACGCAGTAAGCCGTTATCGTTGGGGAAATTTAACGCATAGCGAGCCAAGTAGATTTATTGATGAAATTGATGCAACACACTTAGAAATGCCGATTAGTGTTACACCATTAAAAAATGAAAATTTTGAACGAAATACTTGGAACACTATTGATAAAAGTGAATTAGATAGTTTTTCTACCTTTAATAAACCCAAAAAACTAATTAAAATAGACCATCAAAATCAAACAACTAAACCATCGCCCGGAAATGGTAATATTATAAGACTTGAAGTAGGAAATCGTGTGCAACACGAGCGCTTTGGCAAAGGCACAGTAATTGCATTAGAAGGTAACTTCCCCGATCAAAAAGCAACTGTAAATTTTGAAGGAGTCGGCAATAAACAATTACTATTAAAATTTGCAAAACTTACATTAATTTAGAATCGCTTATTGTACGTGAGAATAACATTTAAACAGTCAAAAATAAAAAGCTAATTATACGTTTGATTTAAGAATTAAGATTTTTGATTTATACACTCTCTTAATTCGTTTAAATTCTTTAATGATTTTTTATTTGTAAGAATTCAAAATTCGTATGCATCCGAATGCTTTACACGTTCTAATATTAATACTCAAAATCTTTCTATCTATAATTTTCAATTTCTTAATTTATGAAAATCTTGCGTTGTAAAAAATTAATATGTACGTTTGTAAAAATCTTTTACCAAATTCTTTTTTAGAATTTTACCGTTAAATAATTTCCTTTAAAAATTAGGATAAAATCATTATAACTTAATGGAATACAATACGCAACGCCCCGGCTTACGCTTGCCTGAATATGGAAGAAATATCCAAAAAATGATTGAATACGCCATGACGGTTGAAAATCGTGATGAACGTAACAAACTGGCACAAGCCATAATTGCTGTGATGGGACAACTAAACCCCCATTTACGCGATGTTTCAGACTTTAATCACAAATTATGGGATCATTTATTTATTATTTCTGATTTTAAACTGGATGTTGATTCGCCATACCCCAAACCATCACCCGAATCATTAAAAGAAAAGCCTGAAAAACTCAGCTATCCATCAAACGATATTAAATTTATGCACTATGGAAAAATTATAGAAAAAATGATAAATAAGGCCGTAGAAATGGAAGATGGAGAAGCTAAAAGTGCATTTATTTTAACCATTGCCAACTTGATGAAACGATTTTATTTAAATTGGAACAGAGACTCTGTGAGCGATGATGTTATTTTTAATCATATTTCCATTCTATCAAACGGCAAATTACAAACAGAAAACATGCAACTTAGTGCTGCAAATGAGCTTGTAAATCGAAACAAACACAACACCAACGGTAACGGACAAAAGAAAAAAATGAAAAAGAAAAACAAGCAAAAAAAATTTTAGCGAAATACCATATACTAATCAACAAGCCTCTGTGTAAAACAGAGGCTTGTTTGTTTTAAAGGCTAAACATTATCAATGTAATTTTAACCAAACCTAAAAATCAGTTTACTATGAGTTCATTTCAAATAATTGGCGGTAAAAAACTAAAAGGAGAATTACAGGTGCAAGGAGCCAAAAACGAAGCACTCCAAATTTTATGTGCAGTTTTATTAACTCCTGAAAAAGTAACGGTAAAAAACGTACCCGCCATTGTTGATGTATTAGGATTGATAGATATTCTAAAAGATTTAGGAGTAAAAGTTGAAAAAATTGCAGAAGACGCTTACACCTTTCAAGCTGATAATATAAATCTGGATTATTTAAAAACAGATATATACAAGAAAAAAGGTGCATCACTTAGAGGTTCTATAATGATTATGGGGCCATTACTTACGCGCTTTAAAAAAGCATATTTACCCAAACCGGGTGGCGATAAAATTGGAAGAAGAAGATTAGATACCCACTTTTTGGGATTTGAAAAGTTAGGGGCAAAGTTCAATTACGATTCAAACGAAACCTTTTACAGTGTTGAAGCCAACAATTTAAAAGGTACTTACATTCTATTAGACGAACCATCCGTAACCGGAACCGCCAATATTGTAATGACAGCCGTAATGGCAAAAGGCACTACCACCATTTATAATGCAGCCTGCGAACCATATTTACAACAATTATGCAGTATGCTAAATCGAATGGGTGCAAAAATTTCAGGTATTGGTTCAAACTTACTAACCATTGAAGGCGTAGATTATTTAGGAGGCACAGAACATACCATGCTGCCTGACATGATTGAAATAGGCAGTTTTATTGGGCTTGCTGCCATGACACAAAGCGAAATCAATATTAAAAATTGCCGTGTAGATATGTTGGGCAACATATTACCCGTATTTGAAAAATTAGGAATACAAATGGAAATTCGTGGTGATGATATTTTTATCCCTCATCAAGAATGTTACGAAATACAACGTTTTATAGATGGCTCAATATTAACTATAGCCGATGGGCCTTGGCCATTATTTACCCCTGATTTATTATCAATAGTTTTAGTAGTTGCAACACAAGCCAAAGGAAGCGTATTGATACATCAAAAAATGTTTGAAAGCAGACTATTTTTTGTAGATAAGTTAATTGACATGGGCGCTCAAATAATACTTTGCGATCCACATAGAGCTACTGTTATTGGAATTAATCGCCAATATAAATTAAGAGGAATCACCATGTCATCGCCAGATATTCGAGCAGGAGTATCTTTGCTTATTGCAGCATTATCAGCCGAAGGCAAAAGCACCATTCATAATATCGAGCAAATCGACAGAGGATATCAACATATTGATAAACGCCTTAATGCCATAGGTGCTCAAATTACTAGGATTGAATAAAAAAGTGTATTTTTGCATGATTATTGTTTTAAATTAAAACGTTGATAAATTTTAATTTTATGAAAAAAATCAAAATCGCTCTGCTTGCTTTGTTAGCTATAGGTTTTATTGCAGTAGGCTTTATAACCAAACAACAACCGCAAGTTGGACTAAATATCGGAGATAAAGCCCCTGAATTAAAATTTAAAAATCCTGAAGGTAAAGAAATCGCTCTTTCTTCGTTAAAAGGGAATATTGTTTTAATTGATTTTTGGGCATCATGGTGTGGGCCATGCCGAAGAGAAAATCCAAACGTTGTAGCTGCTTGGCATAAATTTAAAGACCAAAAATTTATCAATGCCAAAGGATTTAAAATTTATAATGTTTCGCTTGATACGAATGCCGATGCATGGAAAATGGCAATAGCTCAAGACGGTTTAGAATGGGAATACCATGTTAGCGATTTAAAAGGTTGGCAAAGCGAAGCAGGACGAATTTACCAAATATCATCCATTCCGGCTAACTATTTAATAGATGCAGATGGAAAAATAATAGCAAAAAACTTAAGAGGTGGCAATTTGCATCTTGAATTAGAAAAATATGTTAAGAAATAAAAAAAACAACTTATTTATACAATCGGCACCCAAAGGGTGCTTTTTTTATGCCATATTGACACATTAGAACAATGGCAAAACATTTGATATACATTAGAAAATTTCAATTTTATGGAAGCAGAAAACACATCAAAGCAAGAAGAATTAAATGTTTCAACCGAACAACAACAAGTTGAAAATTCAACTGAAAACGCCTCAACTGTTGAACAAAACAATAATAATAAAGAAGAAAATTCAGCTGATAAAACAAAAGCTGAAACTATTAACTGGGAAGAAAAGTATAAAGAAATAAATGATAAATTTCTTCGCCTTTATTCAGAATTTGATAATTATAAAAAAAGAACTGCCAAAGAGCGCATTGAATTTGCCAAAAGTGCAGCACAAGATGTATTTGTAGCCATACTTCCGGTAATTGATGATTTTGAACGAGCTATTAAATCAAACGAAACGCTCGAAGACATCAATGCTATTAAAGAAGGTTTAAAGCTGATACATCAAAAATTTTCATCAACTTTAACCAAAAAAGGATTAGAACCAATGGAAACCATTGGTAAAGAGTTTAATCCAGATTTACACGAAGCTATCACCAATGCCCCTGCGCCAAGCGAAGATTTAAAAGGTAAAGTTATTGACGAAGTTGAAAAAGGTTATTTATTAAACGGTAAAGTAATTCGATTTGCAAAAGTGGTAGTTGGTGCATAATTTTTTTTAATTGCATTTAAACAAACATTATTAAAAATTAAAGTCGAAAAACTGAAATTTTTAATTCAATTAAAAACTTTTAATCTTATAAAAAATGTCAAAGAGAGATTACTACGAGGTGTTGGGCGTTAGCAAAAACGCAAGTGCCGATGAAATAAAAAAAGCTTACAGAAAGCTGGCGATTAAATATCATCCCGACAAAAATCCTGGCGATAAAGCAGCGGAAGAAAAGTTTAAAGAAGCTGCCGAAGCTTATGAAGTGCTAAGCAATCCTGAAAAAAGACAGCGTTATGACCAATTTGGTCATGCCGGTATGGGAAGCGCTGCCGGAGGTGGATTTAACAATATGGAAGATATTTTTAGCCAGTTTGGAGACATATTTGGAGATGCTTTTGGAGGAGCATTTGGCGGATTTGGCAGCAGCCGTCAAAGAGAGCGTGTAGTAAAAGGCAGCAATCTTAGAATTAAAGTAAAACTTACATTAGAAGAAATGGCACAAGGTGTAGAAAAGAAAATTAAAATTAATCGCCTTGTTAATGCCGATAATGTTACCTTTAATACCTGTAAAACATGTAACGGTAGCGGGCGTGTTGTAAGAGTTACAAACACGTTTTTAGGACAAATGCAAACCACATCTACTTGTCCTACCTGTCATGGAACCGGTAAAACAATAGGTAATAAACCCAAAGAGGCTGACGAAAACGGCCAAATTAGAAAAGAAGAAATTGTAGAATTAAATATTCCGGCAGGTGTTGAAGATGGAATGCAATTAAACTTTAGAGGAAAAGGAAATGCCGGCCCGTTTAATGGAATTCCGGGTGATTTAATTGTAGTGATAGAAGAAATTCCTCACGAAAAATTAAACAGAGAAGGCAATCATTTAACTTATAATTTATACATCTCTTTCCCTGAGGCGGCACTAGGCACTCAAGTTGAAATTCCTACATTAGAAGGAAGTGCCAAAATTAAAATTGAACCCGGCACTCAACCGGGTAAAATACTACGATTAAAAGGGAAAGGTTTTCCGAGTATGAATGGCTATGGACGAGGAGATTTATTGGTAAACGTAAATGTGTGGGTGCCTCAAAATTTAAGCAAAGAAGAACAACAAATTTTAGAAAAATTGAAATTATCGAACAATTTTAAGCCCACACCCGGAAAAAAAGAAAAAAGCTTTTTCGAAAAAATGCGTCAATATTTTGAATAAAAATGATTAATTAACTAAATGAGCGTGTAATTAATTACACGCTCATTTAATTTTTATACTCAATTAAAAATGGAATACATTTTAGAAGCTAAAAACATTGTAAAACAATATGCTAATCATACCGCTTTAAACGATGTAAGCATACAAGTACCCAGAGGTAAAATTTTTGGTTTATTAGGACCTAACGGTGCCGGTAAAACATCTCTCATTAGAATCATCAATCAAATTACAGCACCTGACAGTGGAATAGTATTATTTAATGGTGAAAGATTAAATCCTTTACATATTGAACGAATTGGATATTTACCCGAAGAAAGAGGGCTTTATAAAAAAATGAAAGTGGGCGAGCAAGCCTTATACTTAGCTCAATTAAAGGGCTTGAGCAAAAAAGAAGCATTAAAAAAATTAAAGTACTGGTTCGAACGATTTGAAATACAAGCCTGGTGGGATAAAAAAATTGAAGAATTATCGAAAGGAATGGCACAAAAGGTTCAATTTATCGTAACAGTATTGCATGAACCGGATTTGCTCATTTTAGATGAACCGTTTAGTGGTTTTGATCCTGTAAATGCCGATAGAATTAAACAAGAAATTATTACCCTAAAAGACAAAGGCACTACCATTATATTTTCAACTCATAACATGGGTTCTGTAGAAGAACTTTGCGACAATATTGCTTTAATTAACAAATCGAAATGTATATTATCAGGTTCAGTAAAAGAAATTAAAAACACCTATCGAACCAATACTTACAAAATTGGATTTAAAGGCAACCTCATTGCATTTACAAACGCACTTTGGGCAGGTGCAGAATTAATCAATCACACCAAGCATGACGATATAATTGAAGCAGAAGTAAAACTACTACATAACAATTCTTTAAACGACTTATTAAAAGCTATACTGCCCTATGTAGAAATACATTATATTGAGGAGCTTATACCAAGCATGAATGATATTTTTATTCAAAAAGTAAATGAAGCTTAATTAATTTAATGTTACAACATTAATATATAGAACATGAACAAAATATTATTAATAATACAACGTGAATATTTAACCCGAGTAAAGAAAAAATCATTTATTTTAATGACCATACTCGGTCCGCTTTTAATGGGAGGATTAATTACCGGTGCTGTATGGTTAAGCCTTACTGTCGAAG
This sequence comes from Bacteroidia bacterium, assembly GCA_046299555.1. Lineage (GTDB taxonomy): Bacteria > Bacteroidota > Bacteroidia > JACCXN01 > JACCXN01 > CALKJP01. The sequence continues at coordinate 1,000,785 of JBKBHS010000001.1, read as the reverse complement.
ATCACCATCAACTTTTGGTAGTAGACGAATTAAAAGTTTTTGGAGACTTAAAAAATTCTTCTACCGTAAGTTTTTATCCTACTGATTTAAGTATTGAAGAAGCCAAAAAAGTATTTCACGAATCGGGATATACCGGCATCTTATACATCCCTGAAAATTTACTAAGCTCTAACAAGGTTTTACTTTTCTTTAAAACCCAACCCGGCTTTGCATCCTTAAAAACAATAGAATCGCGAATTGAAGAACGAGTAGAGAAAATGAAACTAGATTTTAATCAAATTGATCCAGAAAAATATTATACCATTAAAACCAATATTAATGTTGGAACAATTTCTTTTAAAGAACCGGGGAAAGAAGAAAACAAAGGACAAGAGGCAGGTTTTATAGGTTTTGTTTTTGCTATTCTTATTTACATGTTCATTTTTATGTATGGTGTTCAGGTTTTACGTGGGGTTATTGAAGAAAAATCAAACCGAATTATTGAAGTGATAATATCTTCTGTAAAACCTTTCCAATTGATGATGGGAAAAATTATTGGAATTGCACTTGTTGGGCTAACTCAATTTGTTTTATGGATAATATTAACTCTTAGCATAACTACTGCAGCTCAAAGTTTTATATTAAAAGATAAATATGGCTCTGATGAGGTTTTAAAAGAAGTTAACATGACCACACAACTCATGCAACAAACTCAAGAATTAAATAATAACCCCAAAGTAGACACAAATGAAATAATGGATGTATTAAAACAGATTAATTACACCTTTATTTTGCTGGTATTTCTTTTCTATTTTATGGGAGGTTATTTATTATACGGTGCTATGTTTGCCGCCATTGGTGCAGCAGTAGACAATGAAGCAGACACACAGCAATTTATGCTTCCAATTACAATCCCTTTGGTATTTGCATTTATTGTGGCTCAAATGGCTATGCAGAATCCTGAGGGCCCAATGGCTTTTTGGTTTTCAATAGTGCCTTTTACTTCACCGGTTGTAATGATGGTCAGAATTGCTTATGCAGTTCCGGTTTGGGAACTTATATTATCCATGACTTTATTAACCATAACATTTATTTTAATGACATGGCTTGCAGCAAGAATTTATCGTGTTGGTATTTTAATGTATGGTAAAAAACCTACTTATAAAGAAATGTGGAAATGGATTTTTTATAAGGGATAAAAACAATTTTTAAAAACGCCCAAATAATTATAATTATTTGGGCGTTTTTTTATATATATTGCAACATCTAAAAAAAGCAATGTATGAGCATAATTGCTATCATAGATTTAGGAACCAATACCTTTAATCTTTTAGTAGCTAAGATTGAAAAAGAAAAACCCTATCAAATTATTTTAAGCACAAAAATTCCGGTTAAACTTGGCGAAGGAGGTTTATCAAAAAATCATATTACAGAAGCAGCTTTCGAAAGAGGTATTAATGCTATAGAGCAACATTTAAAAAATGCAGCTCGATTTAATCCGGAAAAAATATTTGCTTTTGCTACATCGGCTGTTCGCAGTGCCGATAATGGCAAAGAATTTGCCGATGCAATAAAACAACGTTTTAACATTAATGTTGAAATAATAGATGGCAACCGTGAAGCTGAATTAATTTATAAAGGCGTAAGAGAAGCTGTTCCTCTTAACAATCATAAATCATTAATAATGGATATTGGCGGAGGAAGTACGGAATTTATTATTGCAAATAAAGATGAAATATTTTGGAAATACAGTTTTAATTTAGGAGCAGCCCGCTTGCTTGAAAAATTTAATCCAAGTGATCCAATTTTACTTTGCGAAATAGAAAATATTCGCAATTATTTAAAAACGGAACTTACTCCTTTATTTAATGCATTAGAAAAGTATCCTTCCGAGGAGCTGATTGGTTCATCCGGTTCATTTGATTCGCTAGCTGAAATGATTGCTTATAAATTTTATAACCCGGACATCTTAAATGATACCACCCATTACACCTTTAAATTGGAAGATTTTTATCATATACATGATATCCTTATAAAATCAACAAAGGCAGAACGTATGCAAATGAAAGGCTTAGTTAGCATGCGTGTGGATATGATTGTAATTTCTTCCATTTTTATTCAGCTTATACTACAGGAATGTAATCTTAATAAAATGAGATTATCTACCTACTCGCTTAAAGAAGGTGTGTTGGCAGAAATTTGTAGTAAGTTATAATATTACTTCAACGAATACGCAAAAAGGTTTCTTCCATTGCCCACAATCAATTCAAATTGACCATCTCCATTTATATCTGAAACTGTAAAAGGAGAATCCCCTTTTAATGGCATTCCTTCAAAGAGTAATCCATTTTCTTTAAAAAGATAAATTTCCTGTTGTTCTTTTAACACCACTCCTATCTTACCCATATTATCAGGAAACATAAAATATTGTAATGAATGCTTTACTTGACCCGGAAACTCAAATTCTATTATTTTATTTTTTTCTTTATCGTAAACTTGCAAAAATTGTTCGTCTGCAAAAATATATTCACGTTGCTTGTCATTATTTATATCCTTGTAATCAAAAAAATGTTCTTTGCTCATTTCATTAATGCTCACAATATCAAGTTCATCTGTCAAACTTAGCTTTTGCACATTGCCATTTTCATCTGTAATAACAATAAAGGTTGATTTTAAATCAGTTCCTTTTTCAAGATAAAAACTACCGTTCTTAGGTAATTTTAATTTTTCTTTTAGTACCAATCGAGCTTCGCCTTTTCTATCAAATACATATACTTTTCCATTTGCATCTATAGTTATCAAATAATCTTTTCCCGACAATGCAACATGTTGAACTGCATATGGAATAGTTGATTCTGCTTTATCAAACATCCACCCTTGCACCGGCTCACCTGTTATTTTATAATTGAATATTTTATCGCCACATGGTATTATGAGGCGATATTCTTTAGTATTATCATAATCAAAAACTGACAATGGAGCTGTTGCACTTTCTTTTAGTTTAACAGGAAATCCTATTAGATCATTTCCATTTCTGTCGATTAAATAAAGCTTTTCGGAAGTATTGAATAAATATTGTAATTTCCCATTTTTTAATGCATCAACCTGATAAACCTCTCCCATAATGGCTCCTCCAACATTTTTACTCCACAATTTTTTACCTGTATTAGAAATTAAATAGATATTATGTTCTGTATCTTGAACAAAAATTTCTTTAGTATTATCGTTATGGTTAATTACTATTTTAGGTTTTATTGCAAGTGATGCTTCAAGCTGAAATTCCCACAATGTGCTGCGTTCTTCTTTATATACCGGATTGTGTTTTAAAGAGATGTTAGTAAAAAACATATCATTCCCAGCTACAAACTGAAAGGCCACGGCTTCAAATTTTCTGAGTAATTCTGTATGTTGTACCACTGTTTCGCTGAATGTTTGATTCAAATATCGCTTATATAGCTCCGGAGAACGAGCAATATTGGAATACACAAATACATTTGATTCATCTGATAAATTATCAGCAAATTGTTTAAAATTGGGATCTTTAGCCAATGTACGATCAGTACTAAATCTATCTAATAAATCTTTTAACTGTTCAATAGAATTTGCAAATACAAGATATCTTCCAATTGCCGAATAATAAGGTTGATCAATAGCAGAGAATATACTTCCAAATGCAGCATCAAAAAAAGTTGCATTTAAATCAAGCTTACCAATAGTATAATCATGATATTTTTCCTCAAAATTTTTCTGATTATTTTTTTTATTTATTGCTTGTGCAACTTCATTTATACCGTTTACTGCATCTTGTATACTGTTCGTTTTTATTAATGCAAAACATTTTTCATGAAATTGTTGTTCTTGTAATTCAATTACACCTATTGCCACTTCTGCACCTATTTGTTCTATAATATTTTTTTGAAGATTAATTCCATAGTTTGCATTTAATTCTTTCAGCACTTCATTTGCATTATTTTTTCTGTTAATTCTGTCTTGATATAAAAGAAAATCTTTATGAAATGCTAAATAATTGCTAAAACTAAAAACTGTTAACACGGCTGTGTTTGAAGGCACATATCTTAAAATTTCTAATTGCTGAGGCTTTTGACGTTTAAATAAATTTAAAAAATAATCTAATGAATCGCTATTGTAAGTAAAACCATTCAGCATTAAAATATTTGGTCGCAAATTAATATCTACAGCAGACCAACCGGCAAATTGTGATAGCGGTTGTAATGTTTGTTTTCCATTATCACCGGTTATTGCCATTAAAACTTCAGCAAATACATTGTAATTTATAAAAATATTGCCATCTACTTTTTCTCCGACTGTATCGTAAACTTTTGCAAATGTTTTATCTTTAGTGATTGGTGTTCCGTTATGAATTTGACGAATGGCATCTTCCAGCAGCATTCCGGAAAATGACCCCATAAAAATTCCCTGAACAAGTGTGTATTGAAATGGCTGATTAATTCCATTAAAACGTGCAGAAAATATTTCTTCTTGTTCGTATTTGCGAGTTTGCCCTTCAACAGAACCTCCGGAAGCAGATATAAAGTCGTTTACAAATGCAATATTTTTTACAGGAGGCAAATTAAGAAGATATAAAAAATCAAAATTTTCTGCTCCTGATTTGTGAAACGAAACAATTAAAGGAGTTGAAGATATAATTTCGTTAACCTCTGCATTATTTCGTAATATTGAATCAAGCGTTACCAGTCGGAAATGAAGTTGTGAAAAATAGTTTGTACTTCTTAATTCCTCCCAAATTATATTTGATTTACCTAACTTGTCCCATAAGGCAGTAGCATTTCGGGTTTGTAAAATAATTGCCGCATTGTTGGGTACTGCATTAAGAGAATAACTTACAGGTGCCTTTGTTTGCTTAATGTACATATATACATAAGCAAGCCCTGCCATAAAAAGCAGTATTAAAACAAGGGCTAATATTTTACGAAACATAGGCAAATATTGAAGGCATAAGCAAATCTAATTTAACATTATTTGCTTTTTACGTTCGATTAGAACAACTTTTTAACCGATGATTTTTAATAAGTCTGTACAGAGAGCAGTCGAACGTGTATTATTCACAAATAATAATTTACGCCTACTGCCTACTGCCTACTGCTTACTGTAAATTATTAACTGATTACTTCTTAAAACCTTTTTTTATAAAACTAATAAACTCCAACAAGCCTTGTTTGGTGGTAAAAACAGATATAATAACAGAAAAATAAGATTGCTTTTTGTTTATTGATGTATTGTAAGATTTTAAACTTTCTTGCTCCGAATTTGGAAAATTTAATGGTAAAGGCGTAAAAGCTTCATGTGGCTTTTTTTTCTCAAGTTCATCAGCCTTTTGAAAACGTTTTTTAGCGCTTTCAATCCTTCCAAGTTTCTCTTCAAGAAGTCCTAAATTATTATAGGCAATGCTATCTTCAGGGTCAAGCTCTATGGCTTTTAAATAATCTTGTATAGCACCTTCTGTATCGCCAATGCAATCTTTTATAAAAGCTCTACTGGAATAACGATATGGATTTTCCGGCTCTAATTTTAATGCATAATCTAAATCAAATAAGGCCAAAGAACTTTTGCCCATTAAATGTTTACATACTGCTCTTTCACTTATATAATGAGCATTGGATGGTTCAATCTCTATGGCTTTATCAAAATCTTTTAGCGCATCTTCAAATCTTCCCGCTTTCATTTTAGCCCATGCCATTTGAGATATTATGTAAGCATTACCTGCTTCGCCTTTTTTCAATGCATTTTGAAGATATGGAATGGCATCGGCATATTTACCTTGAGCCATTAAATGATGTGCTTTTTTTAAATTTTCCTGATTTGCCATTGTATCTTTGTGTTGCAAAAATAAGATAATTAATAATGTCTAGATTAAACAGCATTAACTTCCCTTTGTTTAGAAAATATGCAAACGGCAATACTTATTTTAGAGTAAATGCATTTGATAATTTTGATGAATTGAAAATTATGGGAAATAACTATTCGCTAAAAAATTACAAAGCCACTATTCTTCCTGACAGAAACTATATTATGGATTTGATAAATAATGAAGGAGAGCATTGGAAGATAATTGATGAAAATGAGTTTAACCAAACTTTAGCAAGCTGTGAAGAAAAAATGCAAAAAGTAGATTGGCTTTAATTTTTATACCTTAGCATAGTGAATAAATTAACTAAAATAGGAAGCGATTTAAAACAAGCTGCTCAATTTTTAAAAGAAGGAAAATTGGTTGCTATTCCTACTGAAACCGTTTATGGATTAGCTGCTAACGCTTTAGATGCACAAGCTGTAATTAAAATTTTTGAAGCAAAAAATCGCCCTACTTTTGACCCACTTATTGTTCACACATTTGCTTTATCGGAAGTTGAAAAATTTGTAAATCATATTCCTGAAAAAGCAAGAATTTTGGCGGAAAAGTTTTGGCCCGGACCGCTTACAATTTTATTGGAGAAAAAAGATATTATTCCTGATATTGTAACTTCAGGCTTAACTACCGTAGGAGTTAGAATACCTAATCACCCTCTAACACTTGAATTGCTAAAAAAAATTGACTTTCCACTTGCAGCGCCAAGTGCCAATCCATTCGGATATGTTAGTCCAACAACTGCTCAACACGTTTTTGATCAACTAGGAGATAAAATTGAATATATCTTAGATGGTGGAGCTTGCAAAGTGGGCGTTGAATCTACCATTATTGGTTTTGAAAATGAAATTCCTACAGTTTATCGCCTTGGTGGACTTGCCATTGAAGACATTGAAAAACACATAGGAAAAGTGTCTATTAAGCTAAATACATCTTCAAATCCAATAAGTCCGGGAATGCTTAAAAGCCATTACGCTCCACTAAAAGAGTTAATTTACGGGAAAATTGACTCATTATTAGAATTGCATAAAGACAAAAAAATTGGCGTTATATCTTTTTACAAAAAATATCCTTGTTACAACATCGTTCTATCGGAAAATAAATCATTAAACGAAGCTGCTGAACATTTTTTTGCTGCTATTCGTCAAATGGATGCAAATGAAAATATAGAGATAATAATTTGCGAAACCTTTCCTGAAGAAGGCATAGGCAGAGCTTTAAATGACCGACTGAAAAGAGCTGCTGTAAAATAGTTAATTAATATTTTTCAACTCCCTTACTACATAATCAATCATAGCATCATTTATATCCAAATGGGTTGCAAAGCGTATTGCTTGCGGCCCAAAACCTACAGCTTTAATATTTTTTGCTGCTAAAATTTGAAGAAAATTATTTACATCAATTTCAGGTTTTAATCGAAACACCACAATATTCGTTTCTACCGGAAAAACTTCTGTAACATAAGGCATTTTATTTAACACCTCTTCTAATTGTTTAGCCCGAATATGATCTTCTCTTAATCGTTCAATATTATTCTCTAAAGCAAATATTCCGGCAGCTGCCAAATAGCCTACCTGACGCATTCCTCCTCCAAATAGTTTACGATAACGTTTTGCTCTATTAATTGTTTCTTTATCTCCTAAAATAAGCGAACCTACCGGAGCTCCCAATCCTTTTGATAGACAAATGGAAATTGTGTCAAACAATTCGCCTACTTGTTTAGCCGAATAACCTTTATGAATAATCGCATTAAATATTCTGGCGCCATCTAAATGTAATTTTAAATGATGCTTATCACAGACTTCTTTTATCTGCTTCATTTCTTCCAATTCCCAACACTTGCCTCCTCCTCTATTACAAGTATTTTCAATACAAACTAATTTACTAACCGGGTAATGTATATTATCAGGTTGAATACATTGTAAAACATCTTTAGCTGTAAATACGCCTCTATTCCCATTAATTAATCTAACTGAAGCACCCGAATGAAAAGCAATTCCACCTCCTTCGTAATTATACACATGAGCAGATATATCACAAATAACCTCATCTGAAGGTTGAACATGACATTTTATTGCTATTTGATTTGCCATGGTTCCCGAAGGACATAAAAGTGCTGCATCTTTTCCAAACATATCGGCAGCTTTTTTTTCGAGTATTAAAACTGTTTCATCTTCTTCAAAAACATCATCTCCAACTTTGGCTGCCATCATTGCATCAAGCATAGCCGGTGTTGGTTTAGTAACTGTATCGCTTCTTAAATCAACAATCATACTATTTACTTGTTAAATCATATACCATTTAATACATTCGTAAAAATATCAAATAAAGCAATGCTACGAAAAATAACATTTACGCTTTTAATCTTTTCTATTTTTAGTTCGTTTGCACAAAACAAAGAAAAAGCTTGGATTTTTTTTACCGACAAAAATGAAACCAGCTTTAACCCTTACACTTATTTCGATTCAAAAGCCATTGAGAGAAGAATAAAACATGGCATTAACTTGTATGACTCCAGCGATTTTCCGGTAAACGATAAATATATTCAACAACTTACAGAGTTAGATTTTGAGCTCAAAGTTGTTTCTCGATGGTTTAACGCAGTGGTGGGTTATGCTGATATAAATACTCTTGATAAAATTAAACACTTATCGTTTGTAAAAGAAATAATAATTTATAATTCAATCCAAAATTTATCATCGTTCGATGTTGAAACATCAATTAACCGTGAACTAACAGAAGCCGAAGCTAGATTGTTATTTCAACAATGCGATAGGATGAATGCCAACTATTTTTGGGACAATGGCTATACAGGAAAAGGTATTCGTATAGCCATATTTGATGCAGGTTTCCCAAATGTAGATAAAAGCCCAGTTTTTGAACACATACGAAAAGAAAATCGCATTATTAAAACCTTTGACTTTGTTAGAAATAAAGAATTTGTTTACGCTTATGCAGCACATGGAACAAACGTGCTTTCATGTATTGCAGGAATGTTTGAAGGCAAAAAACTAGGCTTGGCTACTGATGCAGAATTTTTATTAGCTCGCACGGAAATTGGCTGGAGAGAACCATTTTCAGAAGAAGAAAATTGGCTGGCTGCAGCAGAATGGGCTGATAAACATGGAGCCCACATCATAAATAGTTCTCTAGGATATACTCATCATCGCTATTTTGTAAGCGATATGGATGGTAAAAAAAGTTTTGTTGCCCGTGCAGCAAACATGGCAGCTTCTAAAGGCATATTGGTAGTTAATGCGGCCGGAAACGAAGGAAACAGCAAATGGAAATACATTGGAACACCGGCTGATGCCGATAGTGTATTAAGCGTAGGAGCAATAGACCCAAAAACAGATTTGCATGCCGTATTTAGTTCTTACGGACCAACTGCTGATAAACGTTTAAAACCAAATGTTTCAGCTTATGGCTATGTAATTGCAGAGAGTAAAAACGGTTTTACTAAAACACAAGGCACATCGTTTGCATCGCCTTTAGTAGCAGGGTTTGCAGCTTGTGCATTACAAGCTAAACCCAATTTAAAAAACATGGAATTATTTCAGGAGATAGAACGTTCATCAACTTTATATCCATATTTCGATTATGTTCATGGATATGGCATTCCTCAGGCGAATTATTTTATTAATAATGGAAAATCTACTATTGAAGCAACATTTAAAGTAATTGATGATGGACCATATATAAACGTATACTTAAAACCGGAATTCACGAAAGTGGCTCCTGATAAGCCTTATACTAAAGAATACTTTTATTATCACATAGAAAATACAAACGGACATCTTGAAAAATATGCCGTTATAAATGTAGAAAACGAAAATATTTTACAACTTTATAAAAAAGATTACAGTAAAGGCAGCACTATTCGATTTCATTTTAAAGGATATACTTATAGCACACAAGTTAACTAACACCGAATATTTATGAATAAATTTAAATCAATTATCCTTTTAATTTCAATAAGCGTTTCAAGCTTTTTAATGGCACAAAATCCGGTTTTTGAAGAAACTGTTCCTCAGAGATTAGAAGATGATAAGAAAGGACCCAATCAAAAATCTTTTTTACATGCTTTTATGGGTTATGGTTTAATACTTGGTGCTACTGAAGGTGCCGGTGCAGCAATAAACTATGGGAAATCCGGTGCTTGGAATATCGGTTTAAGATATAAAAGAAAACTATCCAATTTTTACGCAGTAGGATATGAGTTATTTTATACCGTTAGTACTTTTAGTATTAAACAAGATTCTTTTAAAATTTTTCCAAATTCTTTTTTACATGTTCGTGAAAATTTTCGAACCAACGAATTAGGAATTAGCTTATATAATCGTTTTAATTTCGGGAAAAGAGGAAGTAGAACAGGCAATTTTATAGATATTGGAGGATATGGGACCTGGGTAGTTGGCGCTTCGCATAATTTTTATGATAATTTTACAGTTGCCAACAATGCCAATGCAAGCAATACTACTGTTACTAATAAAGGTTTAATTTATGTTAGTGATTTTAATTATGGTGCCAATGCTCGTTTAGGGTTTAATCGCTTAGTATTTTTTGGCAACTATCGCATATCAAATCTTTTTAATGGAAAAATTGCTGCATATCCTGAACTTCCAAGATTAATTGTGGGAATACAAATTAGTTTACAATAGAAAAAGCCCCGAAAAACGGGGCTTTTTCTATAATGCATCTTTACCGTGACATTGTTTATATTTTTTCCCGCTGCCACAGGGACAAGGGTCATTGCGACCAATTTTTTGTTCTACTCTTACAGGTTGTGGTTTTGCCTTTTCTTCCCCATTAGTAGTATGCCCTTGAGAAAACTTAGGAGTTTCGCTGCGACTTGTTTGGAAATTTACTTTAGGTTGTACTTTAGGTGCTTGTTGTGCTTGAGCTGTTTGAGCTGTATTCCCAACCGGTAATGAAGCTTTAAATAAGAATGTTACAGATTCTTTATTAATTTTTTGTAATACTTGTTTAAATAGTTCAAACGATTCAAACTTATAAATCAACAATGGATCTTTTTGTTCATATACTGCATTTTGAACAGATTGTTTTAAATCATCCATTTCTCTTAAATGCTCTTTCCAAGCATCATCAATATGCATTAAAATAACTGTTTTTTCAAGCGTTTTAACGGCTTCTCTTCCTTCTGTTTCGTAGGCTCTTTTTAAATTACAAGAAATCTGCAATCCTTTAAAGCCATCTGTAAAAGGTATTAAGATGTTTTCGTACATATGCCCCTGCGTTTCGAACACATTTTTAATTACAGGGAAAATATTCTGAGCTATATATGCAGATTTAGATTGATATTGTTGCATTACGAAATCATGTAGATTATTAGTAAGCTCAGAAATATCTTTCTTTAAAAAATCTTGTTCTGAAATTGATGTTTCAACAGCAAATACTTTGATTAATTCTAATTTAAATCCCTCATAATCTCTTTCTTCTTGAAATTGTGAAACGATATGCTCACATACATCGTAAATCATATTGTTTATATCCACATCTAAACGCTCTCCAAATAATGCGTGTCTGCGTTTAGTATATATCACCTCGCGCTGTGAGTTCATTACGTCATCATATTCCAATAAACGTTTACGAATACCAAAGTTATTTTCTTCAACTTTTTTTTGAGCTCTTTCGATAGACTTGGTAATCATAGAATGCTGAATAACTTCACCTTCTTCTAATCCCATTCTATCCATTAATTTGGCAATTCTATCCGAACCAAATAATCGCATTAAATCATCTTCGAGCGATACAAAAAATTGTGATGTTCCGGGATCTCCTTGGCGGCCGGCTCTACCACGCAACTGACGATCTACGCGTCTTGATTCATGACGTTCTGTACCAATTATAGCCAATCCACCTAATTCTTTTGTTTCAGGAGTAAGTTTAATATCTGTTCCACGTCCCGCCATGTTGGTAGCAATAGTTACTGCACCTTTTTTACCTGCTTCTGCAACTATTTCTGCTTCTTTTTGGTGCAATTTGGCATTTAACACATTATGCTTAATATTTTTCATTTTAAGCATACGACTTAGCAACTCTGATATTTCAACCGATGTTGTACCAACGAGTACAGGTCTTCCCTCTTTATTAAGCCTTTCAATTTCTTCTATTACGGCATTATATTTTTCGCGTTTTGTTTTATAAACTAAATCTTCTTTATCTTTTCTTGCAATTGGTTTATTGGTGGGTATTACAACTACATCTAATTTATATATATCCCAAAATTCACCGGCTTCTGTTTCTGCTGTACCAGTCATTCCCGCCAATTTATTATACATTCGGAAATAGTTTTGTAAGGTAATGGTAGCATAGGTTTGTGTTGAAGCTTCAATTCTAACATTTTCTTTTGCTTCAATAGCCTGATGTAATCCATCAGAATATCTTCTTCCTTCTAAAATACGGCCTGTTTGTTCATCTACAATTTTTACCTTGCCATCCATTAATACATATTCAACATCTCGTTCATAAAGTGTATATGCTCTTAGTAATTGATTAATGGTATGAATTCTTTCTGATTTGATTGAAAAATCACGCATTAATGCTTCTTTACGTTGAAGCTTTTCTTGTGCGGTTAAATTTGATTTTTCGATTTCGGCTATTTCCGATCCTACATCCGGCAATACGAAAAACTTTGGATCATCGGTAGCTCCAGTTATTAAATCAATACCTTTCTCGGTTAATTCAATACTATTATTTCTTTCATCAATTACAAAATAAAGTTCTGCATCTACTTTGTGCATTTCTTTATTTTGATCTTGCATGTAATACCCTTCAGTTTTTTGCAATAATTGCTTTATTCCGGGTTCGCTTAAATATTTTATTAATGCTTTGTTTTTGGGCAATCCTCTATAGGCTCGTAAAAGTGCAAGTCCTCCTTCTTTTTCATTGTTAGCTGCTATATGTTTTTTAGCATCCGCTAAGCATATATTTACAAAACTTTTTTGAGCATTAACTAACTTTTCTACTTTAGGTTTTAATTCATTAAATTCATGACGATCTTCTTGCTGTGTAGGACCGGAAATAATTAATGGTGTTCTTGCATCGTCAATTAAAACTGAGTCAACCTCGTCTACAATGGCAAAATTCAATTTACGCTGAACTAAATCTTGTGGATGACGCGCCATATTATCTCTTAAATAATCAAAGCCAAATTCATTATTTGTGCCATAGGTTATATCAGCCAAGTAGGCATTTCTTCGTGCTTCTGAATTTGGTTCATGTTTATCTATGCAATCAACCGTTAATCCATGAAATTCATATAAAGGTCCCATCCACTCGGAGTCACGTTTTGCTAAGTAGTTGTTTACAGTAACTACATGCACTCCTCTGCCGGGTAAGGCATTTAAAAAAACAGGTAAAGTTGCTACCAATGTTTTTCCTTCACCGGTAGCCATTTCAGCAATTTTACCTTGGTGTAAAACTACCCCGCCAATTAGCTGTACATCATAATGTACCATATCCCATTTAACAGGATTATCAGCAGCAATCCATGTATTTGCCCAATAAGCTTTATCTCCATCTATTCGAATATGAGATTTTTTAGTGGCTAAATATTTATCATATTCCGTAGCAGTAACTTCAATCTCATCATGCTGTGCAAAACGTTTGGCAGTTTCTTTAACAATTGCGAAAGCCTCAGGAAGTATATCGTTTAATTTTTCTTCAATCTTTTTAGTAATATTTTTTTCTATTTCATCAATTTTGGAATATAAATTTTCTGTCTCGGCCGGATTTTGGCTTAACTCAATTTTTTTCTTTATTTCGTTTATTTCTGATTGCTCGGGATTTATAAAATCAGCTATTTTTTTTCTAAGCTCCGATGTTTTGGCTCTTAATTCATCATTGCTTAATCTTTCTATTGTAGGATATATTTCTTTGATTTTTTGTATATAAGGATTTATTTCTTTTAAGTCTCTTTCTGACTTTGAGCCAAAAATTTTTTTTAGGATTGAATTAATCATGCTTTTTTGTATAAATAATATGAAGTTTGCAAAAATAGTTGATTTAAGCGGACAAATAAAGTTTTATCACTTTGTTTTTTGTTCAAAAAAAGGCCACTAAAAAAGGCAGCCAAATTGGCTGCCTTTTTTAAAATTATTTGCAATAGGTTAGTAATGCCACATATCTTGTTCAAAACTAAATATGTCTTCTTTAATTTTCTCGCCTTCTAAAAGTATATCCATTCCTGCCATGTACTCATCAATCTGACGATCATACACATTTGATTCTTTAAAAATGTAGCTTGAAAACATTCTTTTCCAAATTATGTCTTCTATTGTTCTTCTTTCAGCATCGTTAAAACGATTAAAAGTTTCAGCTTTTGCAAACAACTCTCTACAGAATGGATAATATAACCAAAATAAACGTTGTTTACCTTTTAAAGCACCTTCTTCATCAAACACGTTTATTATAGGCGCGATTCCTAAAATTCTCACATCCATTACGGAACGTTGTTTTTCAAAAAACCAGTCTTCTTTAAGCATGTATGATGCTAATTGCCTTGCCTCTACACGAATGGTATCAAACACTTGATAATATGTTCCAGGATTATCTGGGTCTTCTTGCGTTTTTTCGACTGGTTTTTCGATAACCTGCATTACTTCAGCTCTAGTTAACTGAACTTTAAAATCATCAAAATTGTCTGAAAAAGCTACTAAAGTTCCATCAACAACTAAAGCATCTTTTATCCATTCATACATAGCCTTTCTATTGTTTGTAGGCTGAGTTGGATAATATAAAGGATGATTGATTTTTTCTCTTAAATCAATTACTCTCCAAATACGCTTTTGCCACATTACATCTGCATTTCTTAATGGGCTGTAAGGTATTACTTTACGATCAGGTGTATGTTGAGGAACATATAACCCATCTAATACATTCTGTGCAAAGATATTGCTAAATTGAAATAGCAACATTGCACTAAAGAATACTAACCCAAGCTTTTTCATACACTCAAAGTTTAAAAAATTAGTTAACTTTTAAATTTACCGGAGCAATATCCCTTACCGTTCCATCAGGCATTTTCACCTTAATATTTTCAATATACACTCTTGAACCAGGTTTAACAGTTTGTAACATTGCTTTTTGTTCCGGAGTAACTTTATTACTGTTTGAAGATTTTGTACTTAAGAATCCACCGATATTTGCTGAAATATCAAAACTTTGTACAACAACTTTAACGTCAAAATCAAAGTTCTCCATTTCAGCAACGATACCTGCAGCACTTAATAAATCATTTTTAGAAATATTAGCAGTACCTTTTTTACCACTAAATTTTGCAACCGGGTCAGGAATACGCTTAACACGAAACTTAAAGCTTCCCATGGGTTGATTTTTATCTCCCATTTTTGCTGCAACGTTTATGGTAGCTTCTGTTCCGCCAGATACACGAACCGTATATTTACCTTTAGAACCGGTAATTGTACCACCATTCATTGTTACTACCAAGTTTTCAGGAGCTACACCGGCTGCACTAACTGAAACAGGATTATCTATACCTATGTAAAATACATTCATCGCATCTGGCGATACCGCAGCAGCAGGTTTAGCAACCATATATTCTGCAAAGAAAGGATAATTATCAACTCCTCCGCCCGGTTTTTCAACTTGGATTACTCCAGCCCATTTTTGCAAACCTTCACCGGAAGTTTTTACAGAATATTTCCCCATGCCTCCTTCAACCTCCAACACACCTTTTTCTTGTTTAATGGTTACTTGACCACCGGTTGTATCAATGTCACCAACAATAATTTTAGGCTTTGAACTTGAATTTGATGCAACTAATAAAACATCTGCTTTGTATTCATCACCGGCTAAAATATAACTTGAAGGTGCAATTACTTTAGCAGATAATTGGTCAAATGTAAAATCTAACTCGGTTACTGCACTTTTTAAAGCTCTAATTACATCAGCTTCTATGTTTCTAATATCAGTTTGAATTTTTGAAAGGTTTGTAATTACAGCTGCCAAAGGTAAATGGTAAAAGTTTGCTAACTCCCAAGGTTCTTGAGTACCATCAGCTGCAATAACTATCTTTTCAGGTGGAGTTAAGGATTTTTGTATATTTTCAATAATATTCTTTCTTACATCCGGTCTGAATTTGTCTTCAGGAGAGAACAATTTTATTAATCCATCTCTTAGACCTTCAATTTTAGCGCGCAATTCTTTAGCAGTAAATTCTCCATCTTTAGGATTTGCAGCATCATCACCAATCATGATGCGAGTAGGTTCATCATAATTGTCTTTGCTATCAACATATTGCAATTTTTCTTTTAAAGAATCTGCTGCTTCTTGAGGCTTTTTATCGGTAATCATAATTAGATTAGCTTTTAAAGCCTCAATATAATCGGTAACTTCTTTTGACATTTTTTGCGCTTCAACCGCTTTATTGTAGTAAAATCCTACTTTCCCGGGATCTTTTTGATTGGCTTTCTCAAAGTCAGCCATAGTTGCATTGTTTTTTTCATCAAGAACTCGGTTAGTAGAAACCAACGAAGTATTTACTACAACAAATGCATTTAATACATCTTTCGAAACGTTCATTGCCAGAAGTGCGGTAAGTACTAAGTACATCATACCAATCATCTTCTGTCTAGGAGGTAATTTGCCGCCACCCATTTTATTTCAGAGTTTTTAATGGTTAAACATTTAATTTAATTTAATTAGCCTCAGATATTAACCTCTGAAATTCATTGCATTTAACATATTGCCGTAAATGGTGTTAAGTGCAGAAAGATTTTTAGATAACTCGCTGATATTTTCTTTATATCGCTTAGTATCTTCTAACGATTCACTTAAATTAGCCATTAACTGCTCTATGTTAGAGAATAGTTGGTTGGTAGCTTTTAAATGTTCGCTTGAACCTTGTAATTGAAGTTCGTAAACGGCATTTAATGCAGATAAATTTTTAGAAACTTTTTGTAATTGCTCACCATAAGTAGCTCCATCTTCATTGGTCATAGATAAACCTGTTAATGATTCAGAAGCTTTAATATAAGTTTCTGAAAGTTTATCCAATGAAGAAGAAGCATTTTTTGCGGATGCTACATATTCATTGGTAGCAACTGCTGCAGAAGATATATCGTTTAATTTGCTGGTTTGCTCTGATAAAGAACGTAAACCTTGACCTAAACTTTGTAATAATTCAGGTTCAATTTTTGCTTCTTCTAACATTTTATCTAATTCTTCTGTAATAGATTTCTTTTCTTTAACGGCATGGTGTTCATCATGTTCGCCATGTCCATGAGCTCCTCTTAATTCAGGATATACTAAACTCCAGTCAACCTCTTCGTGGATGGGCTCAAATGCTGAGAAAAAGAAGATAATTGCTTCGATTGACAGACCGGCTACAAGCATTACAGATGCTCCTGGCCAGTGTTGGATTTTAAACATTGCACCAACGATTACGATTGAGGCTCCCCAACCGTATAGGTAGGCCATAAATTTTTTACCTTTTTTTGATTGAAGTGCTGAAATTAGTCCCATAATAATTGTGTTTAATTTGGTTTAAAATTGATTTATTTGAGTTTAGAGGGTTTACACATTAAATTTTAAATATCATCACCTTTAGCACGACCTAAATATGTCATAACACAACGAAAACCAATGTAACATTTTGCAGTATCTTGATACTCGTAAGTTCTTGTACCTACTTGCAAATAGTAGCCTACATCTTTCCATGAACCTCCACGAATTACTTTTCTTTTCATTACTTCAGGTTCGCTATCTTTAGCCTCGTATTGGTAATCGGTATTCAAATCGTGCATGAAACTATAAGCCGATTCATCAAATGCGTTGCTTGTCCATTCTGCTACATTACCCGCCATGCAGTATAATCCAAAGTCGTTTGGTGAATACGATGTAACTTTAACTGTATGGAATCCTCCATCATCAATGTAATTACCACGTAAAGGCTTAAAATTACCCAAGAAACATCCTCTTGTATTTCTAATGTATGGACCTCCCCAAGGATATGGTGATAGATCAAGCCCACCTGAAGCGGCATACTCCCATTCTGTTTCAGATGGTAATCTAAAATCTTGTACTATTGGTTCTCCATTTCCTTCAATATAAGAATTTAAATATTCAGTTCTCCAACGGCAAAATGCTCTTGCCTGTCTCCATGTAATACCTACAACAGGATATTCATCGTAAGCCGGATGCCAAAAATACATATTGGTCATTGGCTCGTTGAACGAATATGTAAAATCACTAATCCAAGCTAATGTATCAGGATAAATATTTATCACTTCTTTTTTGATGAATTTAGATCTATCGGAATGCCACATAATACCATTACCCAAATCTAAATCTTTTCCTGATTTTCTTGCCGCTTCTTTTAAATCAATCCAGTAATACTCATAATTAAATTTACGAATATCGAATTGCTTTCTTTTATTTAATCGTTCGCTTGGTTGATAGTACATTTCTTCTAATGCTTCGCGAACATCATCGGCATTCCATTTTATTTTAGTATCCCAATTAAGTTCCGGCTCATCTAAATCTTCTCCAAAAGCATTTTGAGTAATAAAATAGTCTTCTTCTGATACATTTTCACCTAATATTCTTCTAGCAATTGAATCCCTCACATATTCTACAAATTGACGGTACTCGTTATTGGTAATTTCAGTTTCGTCAATATAAAATGCTTGTACCGAAACTGTTTTGGTTTGAGCGGTTAAAGAATATGGCATGTCTTGATCGCGAGGCCCCATTTGAAAACTACCCATGGGTATGTAAAGCATTCCATATGGATCAAAATCATACCATGTTGGACGATTTTGTGCGCCTATCAACTGCCCCTTGCCACTGTTACCACAACTGTAAATTAGTGGAACGGCCAACAATATCCATAATATCTTTTTCATAATTTTCGAGTTTAGTTTTTACCAGCCTATTTTAGGCTACAAAGTCATCATGCTATTAAAACATGATGACTGTAAAATTTATTGTGAAGCGATTTAACGATTTTTTAATTAACAAGGTTACAAAATTATAAAAATCTTACATTACCGTGTCTTTCAACTTTAGATGGTGACGCAAGCTTAAAGCAATATCCAACCATAATTTCATGGCTTCCACTACTATGTTTTCTAAGAGCAGAAGTAGTAATGTCATAAGAATAGCCAATCCTTGCAACTCCATTTCCAATATCTTTTTGGAAACCTAAAAGAATCGCTGCAGCATCGCTTAAACGGTAGGATAAACCACCCCAAACCATTTTATTATACATTAAGTTGCAGTTTAAATCTAACTGAGTGGAAGAAGTTTCAGTTTTAACAAATACAGATGGGCGTAATTCTAATGGTGAGTCGCCTAATCTGTAGTTATAACCAGCCATAATATAATAGTGTCTGGCTAATGAGTAATTTAACTCATAAGCATTTCCGGTATTATTAGGAAGAGAGCCAGAACCTGCTGATTTCTTTAAGTCAGAAGCCGGTAAATGTGTGGTTGATAGTCCAAAATATAATTGATCAGCAATGTTATAGTAAACACCAAGATTAACATCAAATGTCATAGTACTTATTCCGTTGTTTGGAATTTTTGGATCTAATGTATAATCATCAATTGCTACCCAATTTCCATTGATTGATTTATTAAGAATTCCTAAGCCAACGCCAATTCCTAATTCACCGGGACCAACCGGCATTCTGTAGGAATAAATTCCTTGTGCGATAAATGTTTTTTCAAAGCCTAACTGGTCTTGCATTACTACCAATCCTGCACCTCCATGTAACATTTTTACAGGCGCATCAAAATTTAATAAAAATTTTTGTGGTGCACCTGTAAAACCTGTCCATTGCTGGCGCCCAAGTAAGGTTGCACAAATAGCATTACTGCTTCCGGCATATCCGGGGTTAACAGTAAGTTTGTTATACATGTTTTGAGTAAACTGTGCATCCTGTTGAGCACTAACATGTAGGCTTGTAACAGCTGCAAATAAAGCTAGTGTAAAGAGTTTCCTCATATTATGGATTTTAATTTTTTGCTTTTTTTAACAGATTATAGGGTGCTAAAATAGTAATTTTTTTATTCAAACAAAATTTTTCAACAATTTATTGTTTAAGAAAACGC
Source organism: Bacteroidia bacterium (assembly GCA_046299555.1). GTDB lineage: Bacteria > Bacteroidota > Bacteroidia > JACCXN01 > JACCXN01 > CALKJP01. The sequence continues at coordinate 980,822 of JBKBHS010000001.1, read as the reverse complement.
TTACATTAATTTTTGATAAGTGTTCCACCAACGATCAGGCATTTCGTCATTACATGCGGTTAAATAATCATTATAGGTACATGGCACAAACTGATGTCGTTCAAATTTAAAGGTTTTATCCGGTGGGTATGGCACATCCATCCACCACCTGTCGCTTTTATTACTTTTATAAAATATTAGCTCGTACTTATTTTTCTTAAGCATTACTCTAAATTTTGTGTATTCAGATTTGTCTGCTATCGGATAATCACCTTTTCGTGAAAAATAGCCATCTAAAAAATACCAAATCATTTGCGCAGCTAAATGAGATGTTTGATTTCGAAAATCAAATGAAGGGTTAATTTCATAAATGCCTATAGATGTTAATTTATCACTCATACCTGCGTATCGCATTAACTGGCAAGCTTCTTCACCATATAAACCATTTGGGGAAGCATGCTCAGCACCGGCTGCATCGGCTTGACGAACACTCGAAATATCAAATGCTATCATATCGGCATTTCTAATTACCGGCTCTATGTCTGCCATATTTGAACGAACGATGCCTAATCTATGTGCATCGAAATACAATTTTTCTATCAGTTCGAGTTCTATTTTGCTAACAAAATAAGATTGATAAGCAATATTGGAATAATTAAATAAATAATTGGGCTGACTTAAAATTATTTGGCTCAAGTAAGTTTGTGAATTTATTGGTCCATCGGCTTCTCCTATATCAAATTTTGAATCGATGGCTGCAATATTTATGGTTTGTTCTATTTTTTTGTATGCTATATAGTTTGCATATGCTATATCGTTACTACCTCCAATAATTATAGGCAAAATGTTTCTTTTTAGCAATTCGGCTACTACTTCGCTTACTGCAAAATAGGTATCGTTAATGGTTTCTCCGGAAATTATGTTTCCAAGATCTGCTATTTGATTTGGGAAATCAGAATTGCTTAATTTATATAAAAAACTTCTAACTTCATTTGGAGCATTAGCGCTTCCTGAGTTAAGTATGGCTCCTCTATCTTCACATACTCCAATTATCGCAATTTTACATTTATCAAAATCCGGTAAATCATTTTGAACATTGTGAATATTTATCCATTTTCCAAGCATTCCATCAAGGAAATCTTCATTTTTAAAATCAACTTTTTTTAGAAAAATGGATATATCTTGCATTGGATTTTAACTTAAAAAATGGATTACTTTTTCTTTTTGGTTGTTTTTGATGCTGCTTTTTTCTTTGATGTGCTTGTATCTTTCTTAGTAGATTTTTGTTCTTTCTCTTTCGTATTTTTTTTAGAAGAGCGTGTTTTTGAAGGGTTATTGGCATCTTGCTCTTCTGCCAGTTTTAAACAATCTTGTAGTGTTAATGAAGCTGGTTCTTTATCTTTTGGAATTTTATAATTGTTTTTACCAATAGCAATATAGGGTCCATACCTTCCATTTAATATTTTAACTGCTTCGTTTTCTTCAAATGTTTTAATTACTTTTTCGCGCTCTGCTTTTCTTTTAGCTTCAATTATCTCAATAGCCCTATTTAACTCAATGGTCATTGGGTCGTCTGTTTTAGGGATTGAATAAAACGATTTTTTATGCATGATATAAGGGCCGAAACGACCAATATTTACTTTTATTTCTTCTCCCTCAAAATTGCCAATACTTCTTGGAAGTTTGAATAATTCTAATGCTTCTTCGAGAGTTATTTGATCCAAACGCTGCCCGGTTCTTAAACTTGCAAATAAAGGCTTTTCTTCGTCTTCGGTATTTCCAATTTGTATCATTGGACCAAAGCGACCTATTCGGGCGTAAACGGGTTTTCCTGTTTTAGGATCATTACCAAGCAAACGTTCTCCGGTTGCTCTTTCAGAGTGTTCTAAGGCGTGTTCTACTGTTGCATGAAACTGTTTGTAGAACTTTTCTATCATTTTATTCCATTTAAGTTGGCCTTCTGCTATATCGTCAAATTCTTTTTCAACCGTAGCGGTGAAATTATAATTCATGATGGTATCGAAATTTTCTACCAAAAAATCGTTTACAACCATTCCTATATCGGTTGGAAATAATTTTGCTTTTTCAGCTCCGGTTATTTCAGTTTTAATTTCTTTATTAATTTTTCCATTCTTTAAAACCAGATTTACATATTTCCGTTCAACTCCGGGTCGGTCTTCTTTTACAACATAGCCTCTTCTTAAAATGGTTGAAATTGTTGGAGCGTATGTTGAAGGGCGACCTATACCAAGTTCTTCTAATCTTTTTACAAGGCTTGCTTCTGTATATCTTGGAGGATGATGTGTAAATCGCTGAACAGCCGAAATTTCTTGTAAGTTTAACACTTGACCTTTTTTAATAGGGGGTAAAATTCCTGATTGTTCTTCTTCTTCGTCATCGGTAGATTCTATATAAACTTTTAAAAATCCTTCAAATCGTAAAACTTCGCCTTGAGCTATAAAATTTTCTTGAGTTGTTGAAATACCTATTGTGGCTATTGTTCTTTCAAGCTGTGCATCGCTCATTTGAGAGGCAATGGTTCTCTTCCATATTAATTCGTACAAACGCTTTTCTGCGCTATCTCCCTCAATGGTATGTTGATTCATATAGGTTGGGCGTATAGCTTCGTGTGCTTCTTGCGCTCCTTTTGTTTTATTTTTGTATTGACGGGCTTGATAAAACTCTTTGCCAAAGGTTTTTAAAATCTCTTCTTTGGCGGCTTCCATGGCTGTTTCCGATAAATTTACTGAGTCTGTTCTCATATAAGTGATTTTTCCTGACTCGTATAAACGTTGGGCTATTACCATGGTTTGAGCAACCGAAAATCCAAGTTTTCGAGAGGCTTCCTGTTGTAAAGTTGAGGTGGTAAATGGAGCTGAAGGCGATTTTTTTGAAGGTTTAGTTTCTAAATCTACAATTTTAAATGTTGCGCCATTGCATTTTTCCAAAAAAGCGTAAGCTTCTTTTTCTGTATCAAAACGTTTGGGGAGTTCAGCTTTAAATGAACTTTTATCCGCTTCAAAAATGGCTGATATTTTAAATGAATCTTTGGCTTTAAAATTAATAATTTCTCGTTCGCGTTCAACAATAATTCTAACAGCAACCGATTGAACTCTACCTGCCGATAAAGAAGGTTTTACTTTTTTCCATAGAACAGGCGAAAGTTCATATCCTACCAGCCTATCCAACACCCTTCTTGCTTGTTGTGCATCTACAAGATTTAAGTCTATTTTTCGAGGGTTTTTGATAGCATTGGTAATGGCAGGCTTAGTAATTTCGCTAAAAACGATTCGCTTTGTTTTTTCTTCTTTTAATTTTAAAGCTTCAAACAAATGCCATGAAATTGCTTCTCCTTCACGGTCTTCATCGGTTGCTAACCAAACTGTTTCAGCTTTATCTGCAAGTTTTTTTAACTCTGATACTACCTTTACTTTATCGGGCATTATTTGATAATGAGGCTTAAAATTATTTTCTATATCAATTGCAAGCCCCTTTTCATCTAAATCTCTTACATGACCATAACTGGATTTAACTTCAAAATCTTTTCCTAAAAATCCTTCAATAGTTTTTGCTTTAGCGGGCGATTCTACAATCACTAAATTCTTAGCCATATTTTTATGTTTTAATTAAAACCCAATATCATATATTTGAATGGGTGACGGGTGCAAAGAAAAGTAAAAGCTTTATTTTTTTCCAAATCTTTATGATATTTATATGAATGACAAATATTTTTTCAAAACCTTAAAATCATTTATATTTTATTGATTTATTGACGCTTACAAAAAACATAGCTTTGATTTATTTTTATAAAATTTTATTAATGAAAATGTAAAAATAATCGAATTTAATCACTGTCAATTTGTCAGAAGCTGTTTTTTTAGTTACTTTTGTAGTCTTTAACAATTAAAATTAATTAAGATAATGATATTTGAAAATCCTAATAAAGTTATTGACGAATCAAGACAAGGAGAAGCATTAGTGATAGAAAGCTCCAATAATGGAAAAAAATTATATCTCGAGAGCTATGGTTGCCAAATGAATTTTTCTGATAGTGAAATAGTGGCCTCCATTCTTATTGAAAAAGGTTATTCCACCACAAAAAATGTTGAAGAATCAGATGTAATTCTGCTCAACACTTGTGCAATAAGAGATAATGCCGAACAAAGAATTAGAAATCGCCTAAAAGATTTTAACTTACTAAAAAAGAAAAATCCCGATGTAATTATTGGTATTATGGGATGCATGGCCGAACGGCTAAAGTCTCAATTATTGGAAGAAGAAAAGTTGGTAGATATAGTGGTAGGGCCTGATGCATATAGAGATTTACCTAATTTAATTGAAAAAACCGAAGGTGGAAGTAAAGCAGTAAATGTATTATTATCAAGAGAAGAAACGTATGCAGATATTACTCCCGTTCGTTTAGACTCAAATGGAGTTACTGCATTTATTTCAATAATGCGGGGATGCGATAACATGTGTTCATTTTGTGTAGTTCCCTTTACAAGAGGAAGAGAAAGAAGCAGGGACCCTTATTCGATTATTAAAGAGGCCAAAGAGTTATATGACAAAGGTTATAGAGAAATAACATTACTCGGGCAAAATGTAGATTCGTATAAATGGAAAAATGAAGACGAGAGTGAAAAAATAAATTTTGCAAAATTATTGGAAATGGTTGCTTTGGTAAGCCCTGATTTAAGAGTTCGATTTTCAACCTCGCATCCTAAAGATATGACAGATGAAGTGTTGGAAGTAATGGCTAAATATGAAAACATATGTAAATATATTCATTTGCCTGTTCAATCTGGGAATACAGAAATTTTACAAAAAATGAATCGTGGTTACACTCGTGAATGGTATATTGATAGAATTGACGCTATAAGACGAATAATTCCCGATTGTGCAATTTCTACCGATATTATTGCAGGATTTTGTTCAGAAACAGAAGAACAACATCAAGATACTATCAGTTTAATGAAATATGTAAAATATGATTTTGCATACATGTTTAAATATTCAGAAAGGCCCAAAACATTAGCACAAAGAAAATTTGCAGACGATGTACCTGATGAAGTTAAAACTAAACGATTAAATGAAATAATTGCCTTACAAGTACAACACTCCTTAGAAAGCAACAAAAAAGCAGTTGGCAAGATACATAAAGTATTAATTGAAGGTTATTCTAAAAAATCAAAAGAACACTATTACGGAAGAAATTCACAAAATGCAGTAGTGGTTTTCCCAAAAGAAAATTACAAGCCCGGTGATTACGTGAATGTATTTGTTAAAGAATGCACAAGTGCTACTTTAATAGGAGAAATAGTTAAGTAGTTTTATTTTTAAAATTTTTAGATAAAGAATTTCAGAATGACAATTCAACAAATAAAACAACGCTTTGAAATAATTGGGGATTCGCCACTATTAAATAGAGCTATAGATATTGCCATGCAAGTAGCTCCAACAGATTTATCGGTTTTAATAACCGGTGAAAGTGGCACGGGAAAAGAAATAATGCCGCAAATTATTCATCAACTAAGCGCCCGTAAGCATGGCCCCTATATTGCAGTAAACTGTGGTGCAATTCCGGAAGGGACCATTGATTCAGAATTATTTGGACATGAAAAAGGCTCGTTTACCGGTGCACATGAAGCAAGAAAAGGGTACTTTGAAGTAGCAAATGGAGGAACTATATTTTTAGATGAAGTTGCAGAACTACCAATTCAAACACAAGTAAGACTATTACGTGTATTAGAAACCGGTGAATACATTCGAGTAGGATCTTCTAAAGTTCAAAAAACCAATGTAAGAATAATTGCTGCAACAAATGTTAATATTCCCAATGCCATTCAAAAAGGCAAATTCAGAGAAGATTTGTATTATCGTTTAAACACCGTTCCAATTACCCTACCGCCATTAAGAGAACGCAAAGAAGATATTCATTTATTATTTAGAAAATTCGCTTCAAACTTTGCCGATAAATATAAAATGCCAAGTATTAAATTAACAGACGAAGCTGTTGTAGCCCTTAATAATTACTATTGGCCGGGAAACATTCGACAATTAAAAAATGTAGCAGAACAAATATCGGTAATTGAACCTTCGCGCGAAATTGATGTTGCAACACTAATTAAATATTTGCCTAATTACGAAAATCAACAAAAACTTCCGAGTATCATTAAAGAAGACACTCAAAGCGACTTAAATGAGCGAGAAATTTTATACAAATTACTTTTCGACATGCGAAAAGATTTAACTGATTTAAAAAAATTAGTTTTAGGAATACTACAAACAGGAGAAGTAAGCTCATCATTTAAAGAATCAAATGCAGGTATCATTAAAAGTTTGTATAGCGAATTTGCTCCTGAATCCGTAGTGCCCGTTGGCCAAACAGTACCAATGCCAGCAAGTAATTTACACACCATAGATCACGATATCGAGGATCAAGAAACACATGAAATTACGGAAGAAACATTTTCGCTTTCAGAAACCGAAAAAGAATTAATTAAAAAAGCATTAGAAAAACATAAAGGAAAGCGAAAAAGCGCAGCCAAAGAACTTGGAATTTCAGAACGTACACTTTACAGAAAAATAAAAGAGTACGATTTAAAATGAAAATAATAAAATTAACATCCATTTCAGTCATTCTTATTTTTACAACACTATTTTTTGAAAGTTGTAAAATAAGTTATTCATTTACCGGAGCCTCCATTTCTCCCGATATTAAAACCGTTTCTATTAAAACTTTTCAAAATAATGCACCTCTTGCTCAACCTACCCTAAGCCAAAGCTTTACAGAATCATTAAAAGATATTTTTATTACACAAACCAATTTGACCTTAATAGAAAAAGGTGGCGACTTACAATTTGAAGGTAAAATTACAGGTTATAATGTTACTCCGGTAGCCATTCAAGGAAATCAAGTTTCTACGGCTTCATTAAACCGATTAACCATAACTGTTCTTGTAAAATTTATCAATACAAAAGACGAAAAACAAAACTTTGAACAAAGTTTCTCCCGATTTGCTGATTTTGATGCTTCGAAAAATTTAGCTTCAGTAGAAAATGAGTTAATTAAAGATATAAATTCGCAATTATCGCAAGACATTTTTAATAGAGCAGTTACAAATTGGTAATGGATAATGAATAAAGAAACCTTTTTAAATCAACTCGATAATCCGAATTTAATTAATGCCGAAAATATTTCTGCATTAAAAAAGATAATTGAAGAATTTCCTTATTTTACTTCTGCTCGCTTACTTTATACCAAGGTGCTTCAAAAAGAAAAAAGCATATATTATGATGCTACTTTAAAACTAACGGCTGCCTATGCAATAAATCGTGAACGATTGTATGAATTGTTATTTAAAGAAAAAGTGCAACAACTTATCCATGAAATTAACAATGATTCTAGCCCAACATCATCAGCACAAATTAGTAATTCCAAAAATATTCAAGAACCAGAATTAGCAACAATTAATGACCATTCAAATAAAACTATTAATAATCAAAATAAATCTTCTACCGATGAAATATTAAACAGAATCAACAATTTAAAGAAAGAAAATTCAACAAATAAAATAAATGTAGATGAATTACTAAAAGAGATTGAACAACGTAAAAAAGAAATTGAACTTGAAAAACAAAAGCAATCACAAAAAAGCCAAGAGGAATTAACAGAATCAAAAAGTATTAATGATACAAATTTTTCCAGCAATCAAAGCACTGTAGACATTGAAAAATCTGAAGAATTAAAAATATCCGAAAAACAAGCCATTCCATTATCAGAAGAAGAAAAAAAACATGAGATTTTAATTGAAAACAACCCAGCCTCTTCTACTATTACTATCAATTCATTAGAAGAATCTGCCAATGAAGCTAATCAAGTAAACAAAACAAAAACTTCTGACAATGATATATTACTACCTTTAGAAAAAGAAATCTTAGCACATGCAATTTCTGCAGCTATTGAAAAAGAAACGGAAGAAGAAATTAAAGCCATTAAAAATAATACAGATGAAGCTCAAAACAGTGTTTATAATAATGCTCCAACTAAAAATGATGATACTATTATCATCAATAAAAAATTTACCGGTTGGCTAAGTGCCGCCAACAAAAACGCTTCATTAATAAATGAAAACTTTGTACCTGAAACAACAGACGAAAAAACAACTGAATCTACCAAAACAATAACAGAAAATTCAAATCCAATAACTCAACCTGAAATTAAAAAAGAAGAAAGTAAACCATTAAATCCATTTGATATAATTGAAAAATTTATTCGAGAAGAGCCTAAAATAACCCCTAAAAAAGCCGAGTTCTTTTCGCCTGTAAATGTTGCGCGTATGAGCGTTATTGACGATGAAGAATTTGTAAGCGAAACCTTAGCAAAAATATATGTTCAACAAGGTAAATATTCAAAAGCTTTAAAAGCTTATGAAAATTTAATTTTGAAATATCCCGAAAAAAACGCTTACTTTGCAGCCCAAATTTTAAAAATTAAAGAATTAAAAGACAAATCATAAAACAATGGTAACATTATTTTCTATATTAATTATTATTGCTTGTATTTTATTAATATTAGTTATATTAGTTCAAAACCCTAAAGGAGGCGGAGTTAATTCATCTTTATCCGGCTCAACTCAAATGATGGGAGTTAGAAAAACAGCCGATTTTTTAGAAAAATCTACCTGGGTTCTAATTTCAGTAATTGTGGTTTTGAGTTTACTGATAAGCACCATGGATAAGCCTGTTGCAGCCGAAAAAGAATCTGAAATTAAAGAACAAATAGAAAGCGAACCATTACAAGACGTTCCGCAACTACCAACCAATGTTCCAACCCCTGAAGGGTCGAACAACACACCTAATGAAGACGCTAAATAATCTTTAAATATAGTAAAACACAAAAAATGTCAGCATGTCAGCATGCTGACATTTTTTGTTTACACAATGTGCAAAAATGGCGTTAAAAATGCATTGTTTTCATTTGGCACAAATTATGCAAACTACACAGCGTCAATAAAAACTTAATTAAGTTAAACCCTAATTGAAAGAACTATGGCAAATCTTAACATTAAACCATTAGCAGATCGCGTACTAGTAGAAGTAGCACCTGCTGAAGAAAAAACTGCAAGTGGAATTATTATTCCTGACACTGCAAAAGAAAAACCACAAAGAGGAAAAGTAGTTGCAGTTGGTACAGGAAAAAAAGATGAACCATTAACTGTAAAAGTTGGCGATACCATTTTATATGGCAAATATGCAGGTACAGAAATTACCATTGATGGTAAAGAATATTTAATTATGCGCGAATCTGACATTTTCGCCATTATCTAATTTACTTAACTTTATTTATATTTTCATTTTAACCACTCTAAAACTCTATAAACTATGGCAAAAGACATCACATTTAATTTAGAAGCAAGAGATGCTTTAAAAAAAGGCGTTGACGCTTTAGCAAATGCTGTAAAAGTAACTCTTGGACCAAAAGGTAGAAATGTTATTATTGACAAAAAATTTGGTTCACCAGCAATTACTAAAGATGGTGTATCAGTAGCAAAAGAAATTGAATTACAAAACCCAATTGAAAATATGGGTGCGCAACTTTTAAAAGAAGTTGCTTCTAAAACAGCTGATATGGCCGGTGACGGTACAACAACAGCTACCGTATTAGCTCAAGCAATAGTTACTGCAGGGTTAAAAAATGTTGCTGCCGGTGCTAATCCAATGGATTTAAAAAGAGGTATCGACAAAGCTGTTGCAGCTGTTGTAGAAAACCTAAAAAAACAATCTAAAGAAGTTGGTGACGACAATAAAAAAATTGAACAAGTAGCTACCATTTCAGCAAATAATGATAATGCCATTGGTAAATTAATTGCTGAAGCAATGGCTAAAGTTAAAAAAGAAGGCGTAATCACCGTAGAAGAAGCTAAAGGTACTGAAACTACCGTAGAAGTAGTTGAAGGTATGCAATTCGACAGAGGTTACATTTCGCCTTACTTTGTAACCAACCCTGATAAAATGGAAGCGGTTTTAGAAAATCCTTTCATTTTAATTTACGACAAGAAAATATCTACCATGAAAGACCTGTTACCAATACTTGAAAAAACTGTTCAAACAGGTCGTCCATTATTGATTATAGCCGAAGAAGTTGACGGAGAAGCTTTAGCTACATTAGTAGTAAATAAAATTCGCGGTTCATTAAAAATCGCTGCAGTTAAAGCTCCGGGATTTGGCGATAGAAGAAAAGCAATGTTAGAAGATATTGCTATCTTAACCGGTGGTGTTGTTATTTCTGAAGAACAAGGATATAAATTAGAAAATGCAGATTTAACTTATCTTGGAAAAGCTGAAAAAGTAACTATTGACAAAGATAACACTACCATTGTAAATGGTGCAGGTGATAAAAATGCTATTACTGCACGTGTAAATCAAATAAAAGCTCAAATTGAAACTACTACTTCTGATTACGACAAAGAAAAGCTGCAAGAACGCTTAGCTAAATTAGCTGGTGGAGTAGCTGTTCTATATGTAGGTGCAGCTACAGAAGTAGAAATGAAAGAAAAGAAAGACCGTGTTGATGATGCGTTACACGCTACCAGAGCTGCAGTAGAAGAAGGTATAGTACCTGGTGGAGGAACAGCTTACATCCGTGCAATTGAAGCCTTAGAGAAATTAAAAGGCGACAACGAAGATGAAAATACCGGTATTAATATTGTAAAACGTGCATTAGAAGAACCATTACGTCAAATTGTTGCTAATGCCGGTGGTGAAGGTTCTGTAATTGTACAAAAAGTTAAAGAAGGTAAGGCTGATTTTGGTTACAATGCACGCACTGAGCAATTTGAAAACTTATTAAGTGCAGGTGTTATCGACCCAACTAAAGTAGCTCGTGTAGCATTAGAAAACGCTGCATCTGTTGCAGGTATGTTATTAACTACTGATTGTGTTTTATCAGAAATTAAAGAAGAAACACCAGCAGGTGCCGGAATGCCAAACATGGGCGGAATGGGTGGAATGATGTAATAATTTATAAAATTTATACCTTCAAAGCCCGAAGCAATGCTTCGGGCTTTATTTTTTTATATATTTGATTGTGCATATTATCTTGAAATCAGTTTTAATTACTTTAATCTTGGCTTACAACACAACTTATGCCGGATTAAAAAAACATTCAACTATCCATTTGGATATCGAAAGAGAATATTATGTATTTACTTCAACAAAATTTAAGAAAAATCAAAATTTGCCATTAGTTATTTTATTACATCCGGGAGGAACAGATTCTAAAACGATGATGAGCTACACCAGTATGAACGAGCTGGCCGAAAAAGAAAATTTTATCTGTGCTTATCCCGAAGCTTTTAAGAAATATTGGAATGACGGAAGAGATTTTGAAGGCATACCTTCACAACTTTTACAAATTGATGATGTTGGATTTATTTTACAAATGATTGATGAAGTTTATAAAGAGTATGGAATAGATAAAAAGAAAATATTTGTTACTGGTGCCTCAAGTGGCGCAATGATGTGTTATCGATTAGCATGTGAAGTACCTGAAAAGATTAAAGCTATAGCTCCCATTATTGCTACCATGCCTGAAAATTTAATTTTAAAGTGTAATCCTAAAACATCCATATCAATTTTAACCATTTTAGGAATTCAAGATCCTGTAGTACCATTTAAAGGAGGAGAGGTAAAAATGGATGGAAAATATTTAGGTAGATGTTTAAGTGCAGAACAAACATTAAATTTTTGGCTTACAGCCAATAAATGTGTTAAAGATTCTGTTGAAACAATTAAACTGGAAGATATAGATAAAACAGATGGTATTACAGTAACAAAACAAGTATATAAAAACTGTGCAAACAACCAAGTTTTACATTACTACATCATGAAAGGTGGTGGCCATGCATGGCCCGGAAGCAAGCCATATTTGCCTCAAAAATCAATAGGTTTTACTTGTTATGATTTTCATGCTTCTTTAGAAATATGGAACTTTTTTAAATCATTACCATAAAGAGTGAAGTTTAATTTATTATCCATATTATTTTTCATTACAAACTTTATTATAGCACAAAATAACATATCTGCTGAAATAATTTACAGTAGTTATTTTGGAGGTAACGAAGGTGACGAAGCTAGAAGTATTGCTATTGACAAAGATGACAACTTTTATATTTTCGGTTATACCTTAAGCACTGATCTACCAACTAGTTCAAACTCATTTCAAGATACCCTAAAAGGTAGCTATGATGCTTTTATTTCAAAATTCGATTCATCGGGAAATCATATTTGGACTACATATATCGGTGGAACAAATGTAGATATAGCTTCTGGTATAAAAGCAACAAATGACAATTACTTAGTTTTATTAGGATATACCAATAGTATTGACTTCCCTACTACATCAGGAGCCTATCAAACAACCAATGCTGGGCAATATGATGTTTTTTTAATAAAAATCGATACAGGCGGAAACCTGGTGTGGTCAACCCTTTTTGGTGGGATTGGTGGAGAATTAGGAATTGATATTTCTATCGATTTAAACAATAATATTATTATAGGAGGACAAACCAATAGTTCTAATTTCCCATCCACAACAGGAGCTTTCCAGCCACTTCCTCTTGGAGGAAACGATGCTTTTATTGCAAAATTTAATCAAAATGGCCACTTATTATGGGCAACCTGTTACGGAGGCACTTCAACAGAAGATGCTCATGCTATTACCAGCGATTTTGAGAATAATATAATTATTACAGGAATGACTAATAGTAATGATTTATCCATTAGCTCAAATGCGCTTCAAAGTTTAAACAATGGATTTTTCGACATTTATATTGCAAAATTTTCTCCCACTGGAAATTTATTATGGGCTACCTATTTTGGAGGAACCAATTATGACGATATTTATGGAATTCATAGTGATTCTTCAAGCAACTTATATTTAGCGGGTAGAACTTCCAGTGTGGATTTTGTAACAACACCAAATGCTTTTCAAACCTCAAAAAATAATGGTGTTGATGCTTGTATTTTTAAATTAAGTAAAAACGGAGAACTTGCATGGAGCACCTATTTAGGGGGAGATGGCGATGATTTTGCAGACAAAATATTGATTGATAAAAACAATAATGTTACAACATTAATCAATACGCTTAGTGATACAATTTCTTTACCGGCAGATACCATCTTTACCAATTACCCTCTCAACCTTGAAAAAGCCTATATATTAACACTCGATAGTAGTGGCGTGCCTATTTGGTCAGCATATTTTGGTGGCAATAGTATAGACAGAGCCTATGATTTCAAAATTGTACCTAGCGGCAAATTATTTTTTACAGGAACTACTGAAAGTGCTAATATACCTATTACTGCAAATGCTTTTCAAAATAATAAAGACTTATATGTTGACTCCTATTTTTGTATTATCAACTCAAGCATTTTTTATACCGATACAAGCAATATAAATACTATTACAAGAAACAATTTAGTACAAAATAATATTTCACTATATCCTAATCCAACTCACAATACTATATGCGTAGAAAATGTTATGAAACCATTTTATTATGCCATTATAAACACCAAAGGTGAAATAATAAAAAGTGAAATATGTAATAATAATTGTATTGAAACAAATTATTTATCTTCCGGCTTATATATTATAGAAATACTAAATAACGAACAGATATACAGAAAAAAAATTATCAAGCAATAAACTTTATTTGATATTCCGATCCATTTTCATTTACATACTCCATTGAAGCATTAATTTGTTCTGCCAAAGAAAAAATTAATGAAGCTCCTAAAGAATTATCATTATTTTTAAACTTATCAAAATCAAATCCGGGGCCATTATCTTTAATATATAATTTATGTTCTTTTTGGGCTTTTATAAAATCAATTTTTAATTCCGGATTATCACAAAAATTAAATGCATGTTTAAATGAATTAGTCAAAATTTCATTTACTAATAATCCAAGTGGCAATGCTATATCAATGGGTAGTACAACATTTTCTATATTCAATGAAAAAGAAACTTTATTTTTTAATTGATATGAATTTTTGATATTTTTAATTAAATCAACAAGGTATTTATTAAAATCTATCAAAGAAAAGTCATCATTCCTATATAAAGTTTCATGAATGAGCGCCATTGAATTAATTCTATTTCTACTTTCATCAAACAAATAAAAATCTTCAGGATGTTTTACCTTTTCAGATTGTAACATTAATAATCCCGATACTATTGCTAAGTTATTTTTTACCCTATGATGAATTTCAGATAATAAAACTTCTTTTTCTTTTAAAGCATTTTTAAGATTTTCCTCTGCTTGCTTAAAAGATGTTATATCTCTTGAAGAGCCAAGTATTTTAACTACTTCACCATTTGCATTTTTAATAGGAGTTAAAATAGTAAAAAACCAAAAATTGTTATTATCGGGCAATTGAATATACTCTTCGTATTTAATGGTATTTCCTGTATTATAACATTCTAAATATTTACTTATTAGATTTTTACTTAATTCTGGAGGAAGTATTTCGTCAATATATTTTCCTTTAAAATCACCAAAAAGAGGTGAAACAAAATCGTGGTGAACTGGATTATTATCTTCAATTAAAAATCTACCGTTTTTTACTGAAATCAAGAATACCCCATCTGGTGTTGAATTAAAGATTCCTGAATATTTTTCTTCACTTTCCTTAAGTTTTATTTCAATTTCTTTTTTATCAGTAATATCTGTAATTCTAATTAACTGTGCTAAACTATTGTCTATTGTAATATTTTTAATGGATATTGCCCCCCAAAATACTTTTCCTTTAGTGGATACAAATTGTGCTTCTGATTTCCAATAACCTTTCTCATTCAATACTTTATTTATTGTAATTAAATCCGATAACAATAATTTTTCATTTAAAACAAATTTTTTAGAAAAATCTATGAGTCCTTGCATATTATCAACTTCAAATAATTGATGAGCTTTTTGATTAGCTCTAATTATTTTGCTATTTGACTTTTCAATTAATATAATAGCATCAAATGAATGATCAAAAATGGATTTGAGTTGATTTTGCAAATTTTCCTGAACATTTAATATTTCAACCTGAGACTTATTTTGAATATAAACAATTAAAAATAAAACTATTATAGAACCCAATATTGAAAATATTTTACTGGCAGCATTTAATATGCCTATAAATTCATTACTTAAATTATTATGGTAGAATAAGCTAAAATCTGTAACATATAAAACACTTAAGGCTATGAAAGAAATTGCAAAATATCTGATTAGTTCTTTATAATTTTTAAAATCAATTAATAAAAAAGGAAGTAGCGAAACAGGAAATAATAATAAATGTATTTGAGCATTTGGACCAAAAAATGAAGATGCTAAAAAAATATTACTTACAATACTTACATAAAAAAATAATTTAGCTAATCGATTATTATATCTATTAATTATTAAAACAGATAAATAAAACAAAATAGCAATGCTATTTATTGTAAATAATGTATAGAAACTAAAGTAATAATAGATGATATTATAAAACAAACAAAAGAAAACGGATGTTAATGCCAAAAAATTTGAAAGCCAAATTCTATTTATATCCTCCTGACTTAACTCGGGGTGAGCACCAGAATAAAGAATTTTTTTAAAAATATTTTTGAGCATAAATAACATGGGCGTAAAAGTACTATTTAAGAATTAATTAAAAATTAATTTAAAAACTTTTATTCACTTTTTTTGTATCTTTAATAATAATTGAACAACTATTATCACATACTGAATATTAGCAGAAATGCGAGTGTAAGCGATATTAAAAAAGCATATCGAAAACTTGCATTATTGTATCATCCTGATGTAAACCAAAGTAAAGATGCCAATGCAAGATTTATTCTAATTAACAAAGCTTATCAAACCTTAATTGACGATTCAAAAAGAAAACAATACGACCTTAGCCTCGATTTAGGAATTACCATTGAAATTCTTCAAAAAAAGCAAGAAAAAGAACAAAAAGATCGCGACAAAAAATACGGTACTGCTTATCGATTTAAAGAAGAATATCAGAACTATAAAAAGAAACAAACATTCAGTAAAGAGGATGAAAAACAATTTGCCCAATTGGAAAAATTTATGTTTTTCATCCTTGTTATTATTTCAATTTATGGTGCTTATTTTGGCATAAAACAATTATTTTTTGAAGAGTGGGAACACTTCGACCATCCTGTAGCAGGATTTATTTTTGTACTGCTCTTCCCTACGCTGCTTATATATGGATATAGAGTAATCTATAAACGTAAATACTAAAACTTTAACCCAATTACAACAATATCATCTGTTTGCTCCTCTTGCTGTCTCCAGTTATTAAATGCGTATTCCAAAAAAGCTTCTTGTTCATCTGTTTCCATTTCTGATATGGTTAAAAGCAATTCTTTAAATCTTTTTCTATTTAACTTTTTACCTTTTTCTCCTCCAAACTGATCTACATATCCATCAGAGAATAGATACACAGCATCTCCTTGTTGTAAGTTAATTTCATGCTGTGTAAACTCTTTTATTACATCGCTGTAAAAACCAATTGGGAATCTGCTGCCACTTAACTCTTCTACAAAATTATTTCTAACCAAAAGTAAAGGCCTGAATGCACCGGCAAAAGTAATTGTACGATTTTCGCTATTATACTTTAATAAGGCTACATCCATTCCATCTGACGATTTTACTTTATCAGGATTTTTACCCAACTCTTTTTGCAACTCAAAATCAATTGCAGATAAAATTTCTACCGGCTCTGTTAAGCCTTTATTTATAAATACTTCTTTAAATAAAGAATGAGCCACAACCGACATTAACGCACCTGGCACACCATGTCCTGTACAATCTACGGCTGCAACATATTTGTCATTACCTTTTTCAAAAAACCAGTAAAAATCACCGCTTACAATATCTTTGGGTTTGTACAATACAAATGCATTTCCAAATGCTTTCTTAATCTGAGAAACATCCGGCAAAATAGCTTGCTGTATGCGTTGTGCATACTGAATGCTTTCAATAATTTCTTTATTCTTTTTTAATAAATTATTATTGGCTTTTTCGAGCGCTTGCTCCATAGACTTGCGCTCGGTTATGTCATAACCAATTGCAATTAACGATTTATCAGGACCTTTAACGGTATTCCACAAAATCCATTTCTCAGCGCCTGTGGCAGAATATAGCAAACGCTCGCCCGAAGCAATCAATTCAGCACTTTCGTTTTTAATGGCTTTTTGAACCAATTCGCGCATTGCATTCCTGTCTGTTTCATTTTTACGAGTTAAATCAAACCAGCCTTTACCGAGCAATTGCTTAGGCTCATAGCCTAAAATGCTTTTAGAGGCATTGCTAACAAATGAGGCATTTCCGCTTTCGTCAAGCATTACAACAAGCGTATTTAACTTGTCGAGTATATAAGTAGATAAATCCTGCATGGCAGAAATTTTTAAAAATGATTGTAAAAAAAGGAATTAAAAAGGGAGAAAAATATTAGCAAATAATATTGCATGGCCAGTAAATTCGATACTGACCGAAGATAAATCGATTAAACGCAATATATGTTTGTGCTAATAACATGGAGGCAAATTTATAAATATTTTTACAATTGCAACATTAACTGAAAATTATTTTAATTTAAAAAAATATATAGGCTATAAAAATGGCTGCAATAATTCCGGCTATATCTGCCAAAATACCTGCTCCTGCTGCATAACGCGTATTTCTAATATTTACTGAACCAAAATAAACCGCCAAAATATAAAAAGTAGTATCTGTAGCACCTTGCATTATGCAAGCTAACCTACCGGCAAATGAATCTACACCATAGGCATTCATAGTATCTAACATCATTCCTCTTGCTCCGCTCCCACTTAAAGGTTTCATAATGGCAGTAGGTAAGGCCGGAATAAAGTCCGTATTAATGTTTAACCATTGAAATAAAACTGCAATAGCATCAGTTATGTATGTAAGCGCTCCTGATGTACGAAAAACTGCTATTGCAACTAAAAAGGCAACCAGATAAGGAATAATTTTTATTGCCACACCAAAACCATCTTTTGCACCTTCAATAAATGCATCATATACGTTTATCTTTTTGTAAAAGGCTATGGAAATAAATGAAATGATAATTCCAAACAATATAAAGCTACTACCTACCGAAGAAACTGTATTAATTTGCTCTTGCGATAAGGTATTTAGCCAATACATAAACAAAGCTATTAAAGAGCTTGCTCCTGCAATGCCTCCAATAAGCCATTTGTTTAGTAAATTAATTTTTTGAAAAATAGAAACAGTAATTATTCCTGCAATGGTAGAAAAAAATGTAGCTAACAGAATAGGCAAAAAAACATCAGCAGGATTAGCTGCACCTAATTGTGCTCTATATACCATTACACTAACCGGAATAATGGTTAATCCGGAAGTATTTAAAACTAAAAACATTATTTGAGCATCCGAAGCTTTCTCTTTATCCGGATTTAATTCTTGTAGGCTTGTCATTGCTTTTAAACCCATTGGTGTAGCTGCATTATCTAAGCCCAACATGTTAGCTGAAAAATTCATCATCATTTGCCCCATTACAGGATGGCCTTTAGGAATGGATGGAAACAAACGACTTAAAAATGGATTGGTAATTCGGGCCAAAAAATTTATCATTCCTGCATTTTCGCCAATTTTCATAATCCCCATCCAAAGTGTTAAGACGCCTGTTAATCCTAATGAAATTTCAAAGGCTGTTTTAGAAGTTTCAAATGTTGTTTTCATAAGCTCCGGAAAAACTTCCATATCACCCATAAAAAACAACTTTACACTTGCCACTACAAATGCAATAATGAAAAATGCTATCCAGATATAATTGAGTACCAAAAGAGAATGTTTTAAGCTAAACTAAATATTTTCGGGAATTAATTCAAGCTTTAGTATGTTTATTGTGTCTTCAGTAATTTTATAATGATTGCTAATACGATGCCCTATTAAACATACGATTTCATTAGTAGATAAAAGCACAAAAGTACTTTCTTTATCCATCAACGATACTTTTTCATCAATTAAAAAATCGCTCACTTTTTTTCTTCCTTTCATACCAAGGGGCACAAAACAATCTCCCGCTTGCCACTTGCGTAATTCTAGCGGCCATTTTAATTTATCAGCATCTAAATAAACTGTATTTTTATCTGCTGAAAATTCAACTTGTTTTTTCTCAAGTTTTTCAAACCGCAATTTTATAGGATAGAAAATTTCTGTTTCATCCTCTTCAATAAATGTCGATGTTAAAACATCGTTTTCTGTTCTTTTAGAAATGATGAATTCATTTCTATTAATTAAGGCTCTGTGTGATGTAGTATAAAACAATTTGCCACTTTCTTCGCAATTCAATACCTTAATTATTTCATTCTTATGAAATCCAAAAGGTTTTAATATTTGAAAAAGCAATGCTTCTGCCATTGCATGCTGCTTTAACAAAGGCAAATCAATTATTATTTTATCAGCATCTTTTTTAATTAAATGTTCTGTTTCATTGTTAATCAAATATTGAAAAAGCGTATAGTCGCTTTTTAAAAATTCTATACTCTGCAATAATCCTTTGTAAGAACGATTATCTAAGTCTTGAATTCGGGGAATAATCGTATGGCGAATTTTATTTCGCAAATAGGCATCGCTGGCATTGCTGCTATCTTCACGGTATGCAAGATTAAAGGTTTGGATATGTTTGTCTATTTCATTACGCGAAGCAAACAATAAAGGTCGTACTATATCTTCAGATATTGCTGAAATACCTGTAAGTCCCGAAATTCCGCTGGAGCGAAAAAGATTAATAAAAAATGTTTCAACCGAATCATCCTGATGATGTGCTGTAAGAATTTTTGAAAATCCCTTTTGCTTTTTCAATTCTCTGAACCATGCATATCGTAATTCACGCGCAGCTTCCTGAATACTTATTTTTTTCTCATCGGCATAATTTGCAGTATCAAAATCTTTCTGATAAAAATCTACTCCCAACTCTTTTGCAAATTGCTTAACAAAATAAGCATCTTCATCGCTTTCCTTTCCTCTTAATTTAAAATTGCAATGTGCTATCGAAAAATTAAATTCAGCTAATGAAAGTAAATGCGCCAGACAAACAGAATCTTTACCTCCGCTAACAGCTACCAGCAAAGGTTCGCCTTGTTTAAAAAGCTGCTGCAACTTTACAAAGCGAAGAAATTCTGCGAGCATTCTTAGTTGACTAGTTTGAAAGTATTAATGTTTAAACGTTGAGATTTATTGAAATAGATTGAAACTAATAGATACTGATTGTTCTATTATCACATTATCAAATTATCAAATTACCACATCATCAAATTAGCTAATTAACCCTTCCCCCTCACTTGTTTTTCAATAATATCCCACATTTCTTGCGGTACAGCATCAAAGGCATTGAACTCTCCGGCACCATGCAACCATTCGCCACCATCAATAGTTACAACTTCTCCATTTATATAGGCTGCAAAATCAGACACTAAGTAACAAGCCAAATTTGCTAACTCATGATGTTCGCCATAGCGCTGCAATGGAATTCGTTTTTTAGGATCCATTAATTTGGTTGCTGCCTCAGGAAACAAACGACTAAAAGCCCCCTCTGTAGGAAATGGACCCGGAGCAATGGCATTTAAGCGAATGCCGTATTTTCCCCATTCAGCAGCTAATGAGCGTGTAAGCGCCAACACACCTGCTTTAGCGCAAGCTGATGGAACTACATAACCGGAACCTGTCCACGAATAGGTAGTAACGATGCTTAATACGTTGGCTTTTCTTTTTTCTGCAATCCATTTTTTGCCAAGTGCCAATGTGCAGTTATAACTTCCTTTTAAAACAATATCCACAATTACATCAAAAGCTTTGTGGCTCAAGCGTTCTGTAGGGCTAATAAAATTCCCTGCTGCATTGTTTACCAACACATCAATACCGCCAAATTTTGCATATGCAGCTTCAATAACTTTTTCTACCTCATCATATTTTCGCACATCACAAGGTAATCCTAATACTTCGCCTCCATATTGCTGCATCATATCAGCGGCTGCTTTTTCAATTATATCTTGCTTTCTACTGCATATAACTATATTGGCACCCAACTTTAAAAACGCTTCTGACATTGATCTGCCAAGGCCTGTACCTCCTCCGGTAACTAAAATGGTTTTGCCTTTCAGCGCATTTTCTTTTAACATTAATTCCATAATTTTATTTTTATTATTCAACTCCGGTTACAAGCACATCAATAATATGCATGCATTTTATAGGTAATTTTTTCTTTTTAATATAGCCATCCATGTGCATCAAACACGACAAATCGGTAGATATTAAATATTCTGCTCCTGTTGCCAAGGCATTTTCAACTTTCTGTTCTGCCATAGCTACTGCAATAGGTTCAAACTTTACTGAAAACATGCCTCCAAAACCACAACAAGTTTCGCAATCATTCATTTCAATAAATTCAAGCCCTTTTACTTTTTCAAGTAATACCCTTGGTTCGCGCTTTATTCCATACTCTCGTAATCCTGAACAGGAATCATGAAAGGTTGCTTTACCTTCGAGCTTTGCTCCTAAATCGGTAATCTTTAAAACATTTACCAAAAAATCGGTAAACTCATAAATATTTTTACGAACCTGCTTGTACTCATTATGCAAAACAGAGTTATGAAACATTTCCGGATAGCCATTTTTTACGAAGCCGGCACAGGAAGCAGAAGGCATTACGATAGGACGATTTTCAGGAAATTCGCGTATAAACTTTTCTCCAATTTCTTTGCAGTGATCCCAAAAACCTGCATTAAACGCAGGCTGTCCACAACAGGTTTGCTCTATATTATAATTTACGCCACAACCTATGTGCTCCAGTATTTTTACCATATTCATCCCCGTTTGCGGATATATCTGATCTACAAAACAGGGAATAAAAATATCTACTACCATTAATTAGTGTTTTGATTGTTGGATGGTCAATTTATTATTTATCCGCAACAAAAGTAAGAAACCTATCAGGAAAAACAGAAATAAAGCTATCACAGAATTTCGCATACTGTCTGATACTTCTTCTATAATTCCAAAAAGCCCCATTCCAAGCACTATTCCCAATTTTTCGCAAATATCATAAAAACTAAAATAAGAGGCATGGTCAATAGTTTCGGGCAAAAGTTTAGAATAGGTAGAGCGCGATAAAGATTGTATGCCTCCCATTACCAATCCTACAAAAAATGCTAAAACATAAAACTGCACTGCTGATGTAACAAAGTAGGCCATAAAACAAATACCTATCCACAGCAAGGTAGCAACGCGTAAAATGTAAATATTGCCATATTTGCCCGATAAACCCGAAAACAAATAAGCACCGCCTATAGCTACAAACTGAATAATTAATATGGTCATTATTAATTCGCCTGATTCCAATTGCAATTCTTTACTGCCAAAAAGTGTAGCTACCAGCATTACTGTTTGCACGCCCATATTATAGCTAAAAAATGCACTCAGATATTTTTTTAAAGTAGGGTTTGATTTTAACTCCTGCCACACTTTTATCAATTCCAGATAACCTTTAAACAATATATTTCCTTCTGGCTTGCGATTAAATACATTTTTGGGCAAATAGTAAAAACTGTAATGCGCAAATAAAATCCACCAAATGCCGGTAGTAAAAAATGAAATGCGCGAGGATATACCCGATAAAGATGAAAGCACTTTTTCACGGGCTTCATCATCTGTAAGAGTTGTTTCAACAAGCTTTAATTCGTTTATTCTTCCTGCTACATCATAAAATAAATCGGGCATTAATATCAATACTAAATTTAAAATTAAAAGAATTGCTCCTCCTATATAACCCAGTGAATAGCCTTTGGCACTTACTCTATCTTGCATATCGGGTGTAGCTATTTCCGGCAAATAGGCATTGTAAAATACAATACTTCCCGAATATCCTATACAAGCCAAAACAATGGTTAATATTCCTATCCATAAATTTTCAGGTCCTGTAAATAAAGCCATTGCAGAACAAGCTATAGCACCAACATAGCAGAAAAACATCATAAATCCTTTTTTCTTACCGCCATAGTCGGCAATACCTGAAAGCAATGGAGCAACAGCTGCAATCAATAAATAAGCAAATGCCATGGCATAGGTATATAGTGCGGTATTCTTAAAATTCATTCCTAAAAACTGCACCATATCAGAACCCTGATGTGTGGTAACAGCGGTATAATAAATGGGAAAAATAGTAGAAGTAATTACGAGCGGATACACTGAGTTTGCCCAGTCGTACATAGCCCATGCGCGAATAATTTTAGGATCATTTTTTTGCACAGGGAAAGGTAGTGATTTTTTTAGTTATTTAGTAATAAGCCATTAGCCATTAGTTATATTGATTTGAGAATTTGATGATTTGCCAATTTGAGAATGTGAAAATGTGTAAATATGTAAATGAATCACAATTAATCTTTAATTTCTATCAATCGCTATGAGTTTCAATTAGTCTCTATTATTAATTCAAACGCTTTAAATATTTACTTTAAAATTTAACATTCATATTTTTTTGCTAAAATTTGAGTTAGCTAAATAATGATAAATTTTGGCAATACAACATGATGAAAGATTATTCTATTATAATTAAAATAAACCCCGAAAAACGCTTCGGAAAACCATGTATTAGAAATACTCGTATTTCAGAGTACGATATTTTAAGCTATTTAGCTTCCGGAATGACTACAAAGGAAATCTTATTGGATTATCCGGAACTTACAGAAGAGGATATTCAAGCCTGTTTAGCCTATGCTGCTGACCGTGAAAACCGTTTACGAGTAGCTTAATGAGACTATTATTTGATCAAAATATTTCTTTTAGAATAGTAGAAAAAATTAGGGATTATTTTCCACTTGCTGCTCAAGTAAGAACTCTTGGAATTGAGAACAATACAGACATTCAGATTTGGAAATTTGCAAAAGATCATAACTACACAATAGTTACCTTTGATGCGGATTTTTTCGATTAATCTAACCTTTATGGGATACCCCCTAAAATAGTTTGGCTAAGAACAGGAAATAAATCAACCAGCATGCTAGCAGAAATTATTCTTTCCCACTAAGAAGAAATAATTGAATTCATCAAAAACCCCAGCTATTCCAACATTGCTTGTCTTGAAATTCAGGATTAATTCTATTTTACTAATACAAGTCAAAAAATTACTTTTAATCTGAAACAAATATATCCTATTTCAATCTCTAAGAATTTCAATTAATCTCTAATTTCTATCAATCTCAAAGAGTTTCTATTAATCTCAAACATTAACACATTCTAACGTTCTAACTTTAACACACACCAACCACTTCACTTACTCCTTATGCCTAGCGACTAATAACTTAAGACTTACTACTAACACCTATTCCCTAACTCCTAAAAAACAAAAAAGCCCACCACTAGGGCAGGCTTAATTTTTTTAATATTTACTCAGATTACTCTTTTACAAACTTTAATTTTTCAGTACCGAATTCGTTAGAGATAACCAAGAAGTAAAGCCCTTTATTATAATTTTCTGTATTTAATACAAAACGGTTTGGGCCTTCATTAGTATTTATACTTTCTGTATAAACTTGCTTACCTGTAATATCAATTATTTGAATGCGAGAAACTCCATTTAAATTGGAATTGAAATTTATTTCTGCATTATTTAAAACAGGGTTGGGAATTACTGCAATATTCTCAACAGCTTTATTTGTTTTAACTGCAATTGTTCCTACATATTCAAAATTACCATCATAATCCGTTTGTTTTAAGCGATAATAGGTTACACCTTCAAAAGGATTAGTATCTTTGGTTTTATACTCTATTGGCATATTAGAATTACCTGCCCCTTTAATGTTTTGGAAAAATTCATAATTAATTCCATCGCTTGATTTTTCTAACGTAAAGAAGTCATTATTAGTTTCTGTGGCTGTTTTCCATTGAATATTTACATTGTTTCCTTCTTTAGTGTAGTTAAATGATAATAATTCAATAGGTAATAAAATACAACCACCAGAAAGATTGGTTACTGTATAAGAATAAGTACATGCATCACCTGCAAATCCATCCACAACCATATATGCACATCCACCAGCAGCTAAAGTAATAGTAGGAGAGGTCCACGATCCTCCTGCATAAGTTGGATTTGTAGCTTGTGAATGCCAAGTTAACGCTGTTGGGCTACCAGTAAATAATGCCATTTGAGCACCACTATTTATTCCAGAGAATACGCATGTGCCAACACTAAAAGTTACTTGCCAAGTACCCGCATTAACTGTACAAAATGAAAACCAAGAATCGTTATTTATAACAAAAGTAACATCGTCACCTGCTGTAGCACAAGAAGGACAAGTAGTACTATTATTACCGTCTAAATTCCTAAAACCCACTCCAGTTCCTGAGGGAGAATACCCACCTTGTGTTGAGCCATTATATGTTGTACCACATTCCGTTATAACAGATGGAGCAGATACAGAATTATTTGTATTTGGAGTATAAACACCTATACAAAAATTATGAAATCTATCGTTTCCACCTCCACAATCTTGCCCATTAACTTGAATTAGATAAGTGGCGCCAACAACTAAACCAGACATTGTTAAATATTTTCCTGGATCTCCTGTATATACATCAATACAGGCAAATCCTGATAACTGAGCTCCGGCACCGGGAACACAGGTTGGATTTGGTCCGTAAATGCTTAATCGTGTTATACAATTTGACGTATTCGTTCTTAAGTAATTTAAAATCATAGAAGAACTTGTTGCAGTAAATGAGTACCATACTGTTCTAGGTGTGACTCCACCTCCAGATGCTGCACAAGCTTCTCCTGTTTGTGTAGTTGCATTATTTGTTGTTTGACCACAAAGTAAAGAGCCATTAACAGTTAATGCTGTTGCACTTGCACAAGCATCATTTGCAGGCTGCGCATATGTATTTCCAACTAGCAAGATTGTAAAAAACGTAAATAAATATAATTTTCTCATTTCTCCGAGATTTTATTTTTTGAATAGATAATCACTTCTGTATATAAATCAAATCTAAAAATAACATCATTTGTAAGATGTCTATTTTGTTCTATAAAGCACTTTTCATCACTTGTTAGTTCCCTAGGCCTTACATCAGTAGACTCTACAGTACCTTCAACTATTTTAACAAGATATGTTCCTTCTTTTGCCCATTTGGTTGAATCGCAATCAGAATTACTTTGTCCAAAAACTAAAGTTCCTGATATGATTAACAATGCGAATACTAAGAAATATTTTTTCATGAATCTAAAATTTTTCAATTAACAAATATATAACATCTTATTAATTTAACAAATTGAAATACAAGTTTTTAGTGGCACTTTATAGGTTTTAATCTAATTTAGAAAGCTATTGGTCGATTTAATAAAATAATTTTCTACTCATATACAACGTATTAGCAAAAAAAGGTTGCTTTTTTAGTTATTTAGTTAAAAGCCATTAGCCATTAGTTTTTTAGGTATAAGTAGTCAGGTGTAAGTCGTTAGTGGGTAGTGGGCAGTTAGCAGTTGGCAGTTGGCTATTAATAAATGTGTAAATGAGTCAATGTGCAATTAAAGCAATATGCCATCAGTAAAAAGAATAAGGACGGGTGATAAAAAAAATTTCTCTGTGGCGCTCTGCGTAATTCTTTGCGTTCTCTGTGGTTTAATAAAAGAAGACAGTTAACAGTTTACAGTTGCCAGATAATAGAAGACAAACTAAAAGATAAAAGAACAATGACGAGGTGTATTTATTTATTATTTATGAATTAAAAATTTCATTATTCGTTTTATTCGAAAGATTTGATATTTGTATACATTCAAAACAATAAATCTCAATAAGTTTCAACCAATTTCCATACATTTCAACTTTCACACTTTAACACGTTAAAACGTTAATACATTCTAACGAAATTCTTCAATTAATCTCCACTAATTTCAATTAGTTTCTATCAATCTCAATTTCTAATCTTCTAATCTTCTAATCTGCAATTTGTAATCTTCAATTTACAATTTTCAATTCTAACAACTCTTCATTCTCAACAACTTTTAGCCCTTTAAAATCTTCTTGCGTAAAATGTATTAAAGCTTTGGCTACTTGAGTGGCTTCAATGGCTTTGTAACGCTTAAGCTTGCCAACAAACAAAAATGAAAAAGTAGTCATAAACACTTTACCTATTGCCTCACCCATCCTGAATTCTTTTCGTGGTCCTAAAAGCATGGATGGTCGCAAAATAATAGTTTTTGTATAATTGCATGCTTTTACGGCATTTTCCATTTCGCCTTTGATGCGCAAATAAAAGTTAGAAGATTTTGCATCAGCACCAATAGAAGAAACAACGGCAAACGATGTTGCACCATTATTTTTTAATTGCTCGGCCAACACTTTCACATAAGTATAATCTACTTGTTTAAACGCCTCCTGGGTACCCGCTTTGTTAATAGTGGTACCAATACAACAATACACATCATCAGCTTTTAGTTCGCTTAACGTTTCAGCAAGATTGTTGGCATCGGCTATTATCTGCTGCAAATATGGCGATTGATTAGGCAAGGTTTTTCGGGTAATACAAATTACTTTATCGTGTATTTTTGATTGTAATAAATATTCTAAACAATACGAACCCACCAAGCCACTGGCTCCCGCAATTAAAGCTGTTTTAGACATGGTTATTTTTTTATACAAAAATAACTATTCTTACCTTTGATTTATGTATCAAAAAAATTCCATACAATCTTATTTTTGGTTAATAGCAGCTGCTTTAGCTACTGCTATAGTTTATAATTTTTTCAGCATTACCATGTATGTGGCTATTTCTGTTGTAATTATGCTTATAAGTGACCCTTTGATAAACAAGCTTAATAACATCACTATTGCCAAACGTACACTTCAAATTCCCAGAGCATTAAGTGCTACGCTAATTTTATTACTTTTTTTAGCTATAATTAGCGCGATAATTTTATCATTTATTCCATTAATAAATCAACAAATAAATTCATTAAGTTACATAGACATTACTTTACTAAAAGACAATTTCTATCATTTAATTGACAAACTGGACAAAATATTTCAATCGCTATATCCAAACGACCATAGAAATGTATTAGAGTTTTTTCAGGAAAAAATTTTAAGCATATTTAATCCAAAAAACATTGCCGATACCCTAAGTAATACATTGCTATTTACAGGAAATATTTTTATTGCACTTTTCTCTATCATATTTATATCGTTCTTTTTGATAAAAGATAAAGAGCTGATAAAAGAAAAAATATTTTTACTTATACCCGATGCTGAAAAACACTCTGTAAGTACCATTATTAAAAATTGCAAAGAAACACTTAGTCGCTATTTTATAGGATTATTCATTCAGGTAATTTGCATTTTTACCTGCAATTTTATTGGGCTAAGCGCAATGGGAATAAAAAATGCATTACTTATTGCAACCATTTCCGCTATTTTAAATATTATTCCATATATAGGTCCACTAATGGGAATGGTGTTTGCATTTTTTATTGTTACAGCGTCATATTTAAGTCCTGAATTTTCTTTAGCAAACATTTATTTAAAAACTTATATCATCATGTTTGGAACTCAATTGCTCGATAATTTTGTTTTTCAGCCACTAATTTTTTCGAGGAGTATTAAAGCACATCCACTTGAAATTTTCTTAGTAGTTATTGCCGCAGGAACAATTTATGGAGTATTGGGAATGTTGATAGCGATTCCAGCTTATTCCGTGATAAGAATTACCGCCAAACAAATTTTAAAAGATCAACGAAAAAGATAAATTCCTGTTTCTGTTTTCTGACTTCTGACTTCTGTCCTCTAACTTATGACTTACGACTTAGAACTTACGACTTATGAATTTTGACTAATCCTTAAACACCCAAGTTAAACCAAGCTTTACAGTTCTTCCCGGAAAAGGATATCCCGGCATAAAATAATATTGATTATTTCCAATTAACCCCTGATTAGCATGATCCAGCATAATAAAACCTCTTAATGTTTTAACTTTAAAATTTAGAAAAACATCAAAGAAAGGATAATTACCACTTAATCGATTATTTTGAAGATAATACACATTACTTGCTGCCATATAAGCATAAGGAGTAAAGGATGTAAAGTAATAGAAATCAACACCCAACTGAATTCTCATAGCACGTTTAAATAAATCTGTCTGAAAGAAAAAAGCATTTTTAGAAATAATTTCCGGCACTCTGAAAATGGAGTCAGCAGAAGATTTCTGATATGCAAAAGTGTTGGTTAAATAAAACTTGCCAACCTGAAAAGTTTTTTCAGCTAAAGCTTGTACAATTTGTGAACTACCATCGGATTGCTTTGGTCGGGCAACAAAATCGTAAAAAACAGGATTTGTTAAATAATGAATTCCTCCACCTACTTTAAATTCTCTGTCTGTATTAATTAAATAAGCAGAACCTCCATTGTATAATTCCTTCTTAAAAGAATTATTCCATTCAAAATTATTGGAAACCCATCGCAAACTCTGCAAAGTAGGTGTTCTGTAATCTGATAAATAATTAATATTTAGGAACCATTCTTCTGAAAACTTATAATTTAAAAAAGCTCTTAATCGAAAGTCATTTCTATTAAATCCGGCAATAACATAATTTGCGTCTATACCTAAATTACTACCTTTTTTATTTTGCCAGTTCAAACTACTTACAGTAATTAAATTTTGAGCTAAAGTATCGTAATTAATCATACTAAGTTTATTCCATTCATATTTTATACCACCATTTAACTCAAAATCATTAAAATAAACATGCGCACGAAATTCATCATATAAACTAAATTTGTTTATCGAATCATTTGTTATAGAATCTCTGAAGTTAGAATAAAAACCTAAAGCAGCTTCCTCGTCCTTAAACCAACTATACCTTCCTGAAACACCTGATATATTGGACAATCCGGCTTTAACAAAATAACGATGTTCAAACAATGAATCATTTGTTAAAACAGAATCTTTATGAATTATATTAAAATACTGCTTAATCCAAACAGAATTTTCAGAAGTTCGTCTGCGCGCATCGTTTAAATTAATTGGAATACCACGTGCATTTAAAAATTCCTCCGAATTAAGCACATCAACAGAATCAATTACTCCTCCATTTTCAAAAGCATTAGCTCGATTAAAATTGGATTGAAAAATAGCCGCATATCTTTTATTTCTCGAAGTATAATTAGATTGTAATTGTATGGAATTAAAATTCGCATTTTGTCTCGAATAAAAACCTTCAGATGTCGTTCTATTCATTCTAAAAGCAATATTCCAGCGCTCATTAACATTTTGAGTATGTAATAAACGTGCAATTTGTTCTTTATTAGAACCTAATACAACAGAAATTTCAGTATATGGTCTTCTGGTTTGAAAAATTTTAAATGGTTCTGAAGAAAAAAAATAATTTTCAAAACCATTTAATCCTACTTGAAAACCAAAATCAGGTTTTGTATAGGTGTAAAATATTGAATTTCTAGAAAGCCCAATATTGCCATTATGCCATTCTAAACCATATTTATGAAATGCATAACGATGTATAAAAGTTAAAGAACTATCATTCCAAATATTATAATTAGTAGAGTCAGAAAAAGAAAAATAAAAAGAATAATATAATGGATATGAAACTTTGACTGAGTCAGAATTAATATTTACAATTTTTAAAGAAAATTGATGAGATGCAAAAGAGAAAGAGTGAAATACAAAAGGTATAATTATAAAACTTAAAAAGAATCTCATTCTTTAGGATTTAAATAGAATGGGATAAAAATAAATAAAAAAGCCCCGAAAAACTCGGGGCTAATTAAAAACGGCAACGACATACTCTCCCGGATGTTACTCCAGTACCATCTGCGCTGGTGGGCTTAACTTCTCTGTTCGGAATGGGAAGAGGTGGACCCCACCGCTATAGTCACCTTAAATCTTTAATATTTTATAATGACATAAAGAAAGAAAGTACTATCATAAATTTTAATAATTTGTATGTAGAAAGTTTACGGGTAATTAGTACTACTCAGCTTTGACATTACTGCCTTTACACTTGTAGCCTATCAACGTCATCATCTATGACGACCCTTAAAGGAAACCTAATCTTGAGGCGAGTTTCGTGCTTAGATGCTTTCAGCGCTTATCT
This sequence comes from Bacteroidia bacterium, assembly GCA_046299555.1. Classification (GTDB taxonomy): domain Bacteria; phylum Bacteroidota; class Bacteroidia; order JACCXN01; family JACCXN01; genus CALKJP01. The sequence continues at coordinate 949,637 of JBKBHS010000001.1, read as the reverse complement.
CATCCGTACATAGCTACCCTGCGATGCAGCTGGCGCCACAACAGGTACACTAGAGGTACGTCCGACTCGGTCCTCTCGTACTAGAGTCAGGTCCTCTCAAGTTTCCAACGCCCACAACAGATAGGGACCGAACTGTCTCACGACGTTCTGAACCCAGCTCGCGTGCCACTTTAATCGGCGAACAGCCGAACCCTTGGGACCTTCTCCAGCCCCAGGATGTGACGAGCCGACATCGAGGTGCCAAACCACTCCGTCGATATGAGCTCTTGGGAGTGATCAGCCTGTTATCCCCGGCGTACCTTTTATCCTATGAGCGATGGCCCTTCCATGCGGAACCACCGGATCACTATATCCTACTTTCGTATCTGCTCGACTTGTGAGTCTTACAGTTAAGCACCCTTATGCTATTGCACTCTACGCACGGTTACCAAGCGTGCTGAGGGTACCTTTGAAAGCCTCCGTTACATTTTGGGAGGCGACCACCCCAGTCAAACTACCCACCTAACAATGTCCCCGCATTTGGCGGGTTAGAATCCAGATAATTAAAGGGTGGTATTTCAAGGACGACTCCACGAAAGCTGGCGCCTCCGCTTCAAAGTCTCCCACCTATCCTACACATCAATTATCCAGAGTCAATGTTAAGCTATAGTAAAGGTGCACAGGGTCTTTCCGTCCCGTTGCGGGTACCCGGCATCTTCACCGGGACTACAATTTCACCGAGCTCATGGCTGAGACAGTGCTCAGATCGTTACACCATTCGTGCAGGTCGGAACTTACCCGACAAGGAATTTCGCTACCTTAGGACCGTTATAGTTACGGCCGCCGTTTACTGGGGCTTCGATTCAAAGCTTCTCCGCCAAAGGCGGATGACCTCTCCTCTTAACCTTCCAGCACCGGGCAGGTGTCAGGCCTTATACATCATCTTTCGATTTAGCAAAGCCTTGTGTTTTTGATAAACAGTCGCCTGAGCCATTTCACTGCGGCCTACCGAAGTAGGCACCCTTTCTCCCGAAGTTACAGGGTTAATTTGCCGAGTTCCTTAGCCATGATTCACTCGAGCACCTTAGGATTCTCTCCTTGACTACCTGTGTCGGTTTGCGGTACGGGTAGCATTTATCTGAAGCTTAGAGGTTTTTCTTGGAAGTTTGATTAGGACTACTATCCGCTCGGCCGAAGCTTTGCGGTACTATCACGTTCGACATTCGGTACGGATTTTCCTATACCAAATATATCTACACGCTTTAACGAGAACATCCGTTGCCTCGCGAGTCTTTCACTACTCCGTCACCCCATCGCAATAAATGCTAGTACTGGAATATTAACCAGTCATCCATCGACTACACCGTTCGGTTTTGCCTTAGGTCCCGACTAACCCTGATCCGATTAACGTTGATCAGGAAACCTTAGTCTATCGGTGAGCAGGTTTCTCACCTACTTTATCGTTACTTATGCCTACATTTGCTTTTCTAAACGCTCCAGCATGCCTTACGACACACCTTCACAGCAGATTAGAATGCTCCCCTACCCATCAAATAAATGATGCCACAGCTTCGGTAGTATATTTAATGCCCGTTTATTATCCACGCCCGATCGCTCGACTAGTGAGCTGTTACGCACTCTTTAAATGAATTGCTGCTTCCAAGCAAACATCCTAGCTGTCAATGCAATCGGACCACGTTTGAACAACTTAACATACATTTGGGGACCTTAGCTGGTGGTCTGGGTTGTTTCCCTCTCGGCACTGGACCTTAGCACCCAATGCCTCACTCCCGAGTATATGTCATAGCATTCGGAGTTTGTCAGGGTTTGGTAGGCGGTGAAGCCCCCTAGCCCAATCAGTAGCTCTACCTCTATGACACTCAACCTCGAGGCTGTCCCTAAAGACATTTCGGGGAGTACGAGCTATTTCCCAGTTTGATTAGCCTTTCACCCCTACCCTCAGCTCATCCGAGAACTTTTCAACGTTCACCAGTTCGGACCTCCATCTCGTGTTACCGAGATTTCATCCTGGCCAAGGGTAGATCACAAGGTTTCGCGTCTACCCCCTCTGACTATGCGCCCTATTCAGACTTGCTTTCGCTTCGGCTGCTCCGCTAAGCGGATTAACCTTGCCAAAGAGGAGTAACTCGTAGGCTCATTATGCAAAAGGCACGCCGTCACCACACGAAGTGGCTCCGACCGGTTGTAAGCGTACGGTTTCAGGTTCTATTTCACTCCGCTGTTCGCGGTTCTTTTCACCTTTCCCTCACGGTACTAGTTCGCTATCGGTCTCTCAGGAGTATTTAGCCTTGCCAGATGGTGCTGGCAGATTCCCACAAGGCGTCTCCAACCTCGCGGTACTCAGGATACTACTAGGTAGTAAATTTATTTCGTATACAAGGCTATCACTTTCTATGGCTTACCTTTCCAGGTAATTCTACTATAAATTTACAGTCCATATTGTAGTCCTACAACCCCAAAACGTCCGTAAACGCTTTGGTTTGGGCTATTCCCTGTTCGCTCGCCACTACTTAGGGAATCACTAAATTGTTTTCTTTTCCACCGGGTACTTAGATGTTTCAGTTCTCCGGGTTAGCCTTCCTTTCGGAATATACAGTCTTCAACTGTATGGGTTTCCCCATTCGGAAATCTACGGGTCAAAGGTTATTTGCACCTCACCGTAGCTTATCGCAGCTTATCACGTCCTTCATCGCCTCTGAGAGCCAAGGCATCCACCATACGCCCTTAGTAACTTTCTTACTTAAAATTATTAAAATTAATGAGAAGTACTCTCTTTCAACATGTCAAAGAACTTTTCCGCTATATAAATATGAGCGGTTAATTGTGGAGAATAACGGATTCGAACCGTTGACCCCCTGCGTGCAAGGCAGGTGCTCTAGCCAGCTGAGCTAATTCCCCAAAACGATTTTCTGTAGTCCCGAGCAGACTTGAACTGCTGACCCCTACATTATCAGTGTAGTGCTCTAACCAACTGAGCTACGGGACTTTAAAATCCCAATGGGGACTAATTCCTTATGCCCTGATGGCCGAACCATCACTGAGCTCGTTTAATGGGAAAAGTTTTAGATATTTATTGAAGGAGGAAGGAACGTAATTGAAATTATGAGCAAATACTCTAGAAAGGAGGTGTTCCAGCCGCACCTTCCGGTACGGCTACCTTGTTACGACTTAGCCCCAGTCATCGGTTTTACCCTAGGCGACTCCTTTCGGTTATCGACTTCAGGTACTCCCGACTCCCATGGCTTGACGGGCGGTGTGTACAAGGCCCGGGAACGTATTCACCGCGCCATTGCTGATGCGCGATTACTAGCGATTCCAGCTTCATAAAGTCGAGTTGCAGACTTCAATCCGAACTGAGATCGGCTTTCGAGATTTGCATCTTGTCACCAAGTAGCGTCCCTCTGTACCGACCATTGTAGCACGTGTGTAGCCCAGGACGTAAGGGCCGTGATGACTTGACGTCATCCCCACCTTCCTCACCGCTTGCGCGGGCAGTTTCTTTAGAGTCCCCGGCCGAACCGCTGGCAACTAAAGATAGGGGTTGCGCTCGTTGCGGGACTTAACCCAACACCTCACGGCACGAGCTGACGACAGCCATGCAGCACCTAGTTTCGTGTCATTGCTGACTAACGTGTTTCCACGTTATTCACTAACTTTCAAGCCCTGGTAAGGTTCCTCGCGTATCATCGAATTAAACCACATGCTCCACCGCTTGTGCGGGCCCCCGTCAATTCCTTTGAGTTTCACCGTTGCCGGCGTACTCCCCAGGTGGATTACTTATCACTTTCGCTTAGCCGCTGACAGTATATCGCCAACAGCGAGTAATCAACGTTTACAGCGTGGACTACCAGGGTATCTAATCCTGTTTGCTCCCCACGCTTTCGTGCCTCAGCGTCAATAATGGTTTGGTGAACTGCCTTCGCGATTGGTGTTCTGTGTCATATCTAAGCATTTCACCGCTACATGACACATTCCATCCACCTCAACCACATTCAAGATTAGCAGTATCAAAGGCAATTCTACAGTTAAGCTGTAGGCTTTCACCTCTGACTTGCAAATCCGCCTACGCACCCTTTAAACCCAATGAATCCGGATAACGCTTGGGTCCTCCGTATTACCGCGGCTGCTGGCACGGAGTTAGCCGACCCTTATTCTTACGGTACATTCAACCCTCTACACGTAGAGGGGTTTATTCCCGTACAAAAGCAGTTTACAACCCATAGGGCCTTCATCCTGCACGCGGCATGGCTGGTTCAGACTTGCGTCCATTGACCAATATTCCTTACTGCTGCCTCCCGTAGGAGTCTGGTCCGTGTCTCAGTACCAGTGTGGGGGATCATCCTCTCAGACCCCCTAGACATCGTAGCCTTGGTGAGCCGTTACCTCACCAACTAGCTAATGTCGCGCATGCTCATCCCTAACCGCCTGAGCTTTAATTATAATGTGATGCCACACTATAATATTATGGAGTATTAATCCGAATTTCTCCGGGCTATCCTCCAGTTAGGGGCAGATTGCATACGTGTTACGCACCCGTGCGCCGGTCGCCACCAGATATTGCTATCCGTGCTGCCCCACGACTTGCATGTATTAGGCCTGCCGCTAGCGTTCATCCTGAGCCAGGATCAAACTCTCCATTGTAAAAAATTTTAAAATATTTGGAGTTGGCTCATTGATCACGGGGTGTGATCATTCAATTACGCTACCTTTACCTCTTCAATAAAATCTTTCAAAGAACTTAATAATATAATAAAATGTTTTAATTTACTTTTTAAACCCTTAATCATTTTTAAGGAATCATTTTTAAGGGGCTGCAAAGGTAAACACCTTTTTTAAATCTGCAAATATTTTTTAAAAAAATATTTTTTGTTTCGATTTACTTTTCAAGTTTTAATCCCTTAATCATTTTTAAGGGGCTGCAAAGGTAAACACCTTTTTTAAATCTGCAAACTTTTTTTTAAAATATTTTTCTCTTCGTTTTTAAACCTCTATTTCTCTACATTCATTTTTAAGGGGCTGCAAAGGTACATACAGTTTTTAAATCTGCAAACTTTTTATGAAAAAAATTTTATTTATTTATTTTTCATTCTCAAACTTTTCAAATGAACGTTGTTGATTTCTTTGTTTGAGGGCTGCAAATGTACTAAGGGTTTTAATATCTGCAAATATTATTTTAAGCTTTTGTTGTTTTATATTGATTTACAAGGAAATATTTTTACATTTTTATTAATATCTTTATTAAATGCATATATAAATATTGTGGTTTATTTAATTTAAATTTGTAGATAGATTATCAAATCAAGCTTCCGTTTTTTATCTATGTTTAGACAGTTTTGTAACATGAAAATTCTAAAAGTAATTTATACATTAATTTTAATTATCTTAATTTCATTAGAAAGCAATGGACAAGTAGGGATTCAAAACAAGGAACCGATTGGAGATCGTTTTTTTTATGGTGGAAACTTTGGTTTGATGTTTGGAACAATTACTTATGTTGAACTATCTCCTTTAATTGGTTATAGAATTACCGATAGGTTATCTGCAGGCCCTGGTATTAGCTATATTTACTTACAGGATAATCGTTTTGATTTAAGTACTAGTATTTATGGTGGACGTCTGTTTGCCAGATATAATATAACGGACTATTTATTTGGTCATGGAGAATATGAGGTTTTGAACAGAGAATCGCCTTACAGTTTAGAAGGGAGAGTAAATGTTACTAGTATTTTTGTTGGTGGTGGTTACAGGCAAAGGCTTGGACCAAATAGTTTTTTAAGTATTATGGGGTTGTGGAACTTAAATGATTCTGAATATTCTATTTACAGAAACCCTATTATTCGTATGGGATTTAGTACCGGTTTTTGAATTTAACATATAAAACTTGACTTATAATCGACAAATGGCTTAAATTCGCATCCCTTTTAAAAAGGCTAATTAAAAATTGATTTAAAAATATCTTGGCCTATGAAAACATTGTTTCGTTTATTTGTGTTGTTGTTTTTTACAATTGCTTTTTACTTCCAAATAAATGCCCAAAACAGCAATTTTAAAACTATTCGCTATAGTTACTCTTTTGAAAATATAAGTTCCGAAAATCAGATAGACTTATTAAAGAAAGATGTTGAGTCGTTAAAAAACATTCTATCTGTAAAAACAATTTACAAAAAAGATAGTGGTAAAGGTTTACTTATAGTTGAGGTTAGCGACAAGATTAACAAACGTGAAAGCGAAGAAGGATTTGATGTTACTCAATTAAAAAAGCTGATTATTTCAAATCAACTTACACCTATTGAACTGAAACAAGAAGAAATTTCAGTTAAAGAATAAAATTTACATCTATGAAAATATTTAACTATTTGATGCTTACTACATGCATCTTATTGAGTTTATATGCAAATGCCCAATCTGATAATTGTGCTACAGCAACTTTAATTAGTGTTACAGCAAACTGTTCTTCACCAAATTCAGGTACAACAACAGGTGCTACAGTAAGCACATTGAGCGGATGTGTTGGTAACGCTGATGATGATGTTTGGTATCGCTTTGTAGCAACTGCCACAAGCCATCAAATAACCGTTACAGCCTCACCTTCTTTTGATCCTGTTGTTCAATTATTTTCAGGAACTTGTTCCGGACTAACCACTTTAGCATGTCAAGATAATGGATTATCAGGCCAAAGCGAAACGATATTTGCCAGCGGATTAACCGTTGGACAAAGTTATTACATAAGAGTATATCATTATTTTGCCGGTTCAGGTTCCGGAAATTTTACCATATGTGTTACCAATCCCCCTCCTGCTCCATCGAATGATAATTGCAGCGGAGCTATTGCTTTAAATGTTAATACTTCATGTGTAAATACAGCAGGGACATCCGTTGGTGCTACTCAATCAATAGCTGGATGTACAGGAAATGCAGACGATGATGTTTGGTTTTCATTTATTGCCACAAACGCAGTGCAAACAATAACAGTAACTCCTAATGGTAGCATGGACCCTGTAGTTCAACTTTTTTCAGGTACTTGTGGAAGTTTAATATCGTTAAATTGTGTTGACAATGGTTTTTCGGGAGGAAATGAAGTAATTAATGCAGTTGGTTTAATTCCCGGTAATACCTATTATGTTAGAGTTTATGATTACTATTTTTCAAATGGCGGAGGTACATTTAATATTTGTGTTACAGGTCCAGCAAGTGCGAGTCCAGTAAATGATGACCCTTGTAATGCTATACAATTACCACCGGTAACGTCAGCGTGTAATTACTTAACATTTACGACCGTTGGGGCTACTACTTCGAGTGGGCCGGGAATACCAATACCTGCCAGTTGTAGTGGGGGATCTGCTCCACAACAAGGAGGTTTTAATATTGCTCCTCAACCCAAAGATGTATGGTTTGCCATAACTGTACCCGCTAATGGTATAGTAACCATAGTACCTCAACCGGGATTTGGAATTAACGATGCTGCTATGGCGCTTTATAGTGGCACTTGTACATCTTTAACCCAAATTGCTTGTTCTGATGATTATAATTACCCAGGATCTGCAAATGATTTAAAGCCTTTTATTAAAGCTACGGGCTTAACACCGGGAAGCACTGTTTATTTAAGATATTGGGCATTTAATGGAAACACTACAGGACAATTCGGAATTTGCGTACAATCTCCATCCAACGATAATTGTGCAGATGCATTATATATATGTGATTTAGATGGATACAGTGGTTCTACCAGCGCAGCCTATACTACTGACAGGCCATGTAATATGCGCGCTAATGCAGAACAAAATAATCCTCCAACTTACACTTACACACCCGGAACATGCCAACCAGGAAGTGTATTTGGTGTGGCACCATCGCCTCCATATACAGGAGTAGGGGCTCCTTTATGTGATGTTAGATTAGATAATAATTCATGGATTAGATTTACAGCTGCCAATACAACTATAACATTAACTGTAAATATTACCGATTGCTGGGTAGGTAATTATCCTTCAGGAGGTATTCAAATGCAAATATTTACAGCCAGCTCTCCCTGCTGTGGATTTGCTCCGGTTTCTGATTTTAGAGAAGGTTCATCAACTTTAACCATTACTGCAAATAATTTAACAATCGGTCAGGATTATTACTTATTAATTGATGGTTTTGCAGGAGATATATGTAATTATAGTATACAAGCAACAGGAGGAATACAATTTCCTGCAATAACTTCTGCAAATGATTCTATTTGTTTTGGCGATTCTGTAGTTTTAAATGGTCCTGCCGGAGCGACAAGCTATTTATGGTCACCAGGTGGACAAACAACGCAAAACATAACAGTTACTCCTAGCACAACAACAACATATGTATTATTAGCAGAAGGTGTGTGCGGTAAAAAACAAACTTTAACAAAAACAATTTATGTAAAACCAAATCCAACCGTACAAATTAATTCCGGGAATCCGGTAAGTGTTTGCAATGGATACAGTACTACCCTAATAGCAAGTGGAGCATCAAGTTACATTTGGAGTAATTCATCAACATCATCGAGTATAAATATCTCACCTACAACCAATACCACATACAGCGTAATTGGAACAGCCGCTAACGGTTGTAAGGATACTGCCTATACGAATGTATCAGTAAATCCAACTCCAACTTCACCTACTGTAAGTGCTACAAATAATACTATTTGTGCAGGACAATCTACTACTATAAATGCAAGTGGTTCAAGCGGAGGAAGTGGAATTATATACAATGTATATGATGCAGCTACAGCAGGTAACTTTTTAGGATCAGCACCTTTAACAGTATCACCAACCAATACTACAACTTATTATATCGAAACAATAAATAGTGATAGTTGTGTTGCTTTAGGAGGAAGAATTCCAATAACCATAACTGTTAATCCAACTCCAACAGCAGCCATAATTTCAGCAACTAATGACACTATTTGTTCAGGTCAAAGTACCACGCTAACTGCAAGCGGATCTAGTGGTGGAACAATTATTTATTCATTTTATGATGCATTAACAGGAGGAAACTTTTTAGGAAATTCACCTTTAACAGTATCTCCAACTAGTACCACCACCTATTATCTAGAAGTAAGTAATACTTCAGGTTGCTTAGCTAATGGAGGAAGACAACCTTATACGATTACTGTAAATACCACTCCAACATCGGCCACTATTACAACTACAAATGATACAATATGTGCTGGAGACAGCACAACAATAACAGCCAGTGGTTCTACTGGGGGAAGTATTGTTTATAGTTTTTATGATGCAGCTACTGGAGGAAACTTTTTAGGAAATTCTCCTTTAACAGTAAGTCCTTCTTCTACTACAACTTATTATTTGGAAGTAAGCACAACAAGCGGGTGTCTTGCTACAGGAGGTCGCCAACCTGTTACTATAACGGTTAATCCAACACCAACTACTCCAACTATTACTGTAAGTAATGATACCATTTGTTCCGGTGACAGTACACTCATAACTGCAAGTGGCTCAACTGGAGGAAATATAAGTTATAACTTTTATGACGCATTAACCGGAGGAAATTTTTTAGGAAATTCTCCTCTGAGTGTTTCTCCAACTACGAGCACAACTTATTATTTAGAAGTTATTAATAGTGATGGATGTTCATTGCCTTCAGGAAGAATTCCGGTAGATATCGTTGTAAATCCAACACCAACTCCTGCAACTATTTCAGTTAGCGATGATACAATATGTGTAGGAGAATCAACAATTATTACAGCAAGCGGCTCTACGGGTGGAACAATAATTTATACTTTTTATGATAGCCCAAGCGGAGGAAACTTTTTAGGAAATTCTCCATTAACAGTATCACCTACCTCAACAACCACCTATTATTTAGAAGTAAGCAATACGAGCGGTTGTTTAAGTGATACTTCAAGAACTCCTGTAACCATAGTTGTTGCACCAAATCCAACACCTCCTACAATTACAACAAGTGGTGATACCGTTTGCTTTGGTACAAATGTTACAATAACAGCAAGTGGTTCTACCGGTGGAAACGTTACATATTCATTTTATGATGCTCCAATAGGTGGTAATTTATTAAGCAATAACCCTTATTCATTTACAGCATTAACTACCACTACAATCTATGTTGAAACATCAAATCAATTTGGATGTACATCTTTAAGTGGTAGAACTCCTGTTACAATAGTTGTAAATCCATTACCAAATGCTCCTTCACTGGTTGCAGGAGATACTGAAATCTGTGCCGGAGACAGTACCATATTAACTGCATCCACATCAACTACAGGAGCACAAATAAATTGGTGGAACGCAGCAACAGGAGGAGTTTTATTATACACCGGAACTACTTATAATACCGGAGCATTATTTGCTACTACAACATATTATATTGAATCAGAAAGTACTGAAGGATGTATAAACAGCGGTGGAAGAATACCGGTTACGGTAATTGTAAATCCCTTGCCTGTTGTAACATTAACTTCGGATGCTATAAATAATACCATATATAGTAACCAACTTGTAACATTTACCGCATCTCCAAGTGGATATGATAATTATGAATTCTTTTTAAACAATAATAGCGTTCAAAGTGGCAGTAGCAATATTTACCAAACATCAGCTCTAAAAGATGGATATGTTGTATACGTAATTGTTACAGAAGGAGAATGTAAGAGCGAAGTAAACGATTCGCTGGTAATCCGTGTAATTCCTGTTGCTAATGCATTTACACCTAATGGCGATGGAGTAAACGATGTGTTTTTAAAAGGAATTGACCTAACTATCGTTAATCGTTGGGGACAGCAACTATATCAAGGAACAGATGGATGGGATGGTACTTTTAATGGTAAAAAAGTTGCACCGGGCACCTACTATTATATCATAAAATATAAAAACGAATACGGAGAAGATGTTGTAAAAAATGGCCCTGTAACTGTTGTAGGAGATTAAAGAATTATGCAGTATAAACAATTCATCATACTCTCAATCTTATTTTTTTCTGTATTTGCTAAAGCACAAAGTAATTTACAAAAAGCTGACAGTGCCTTTAAATACAAGGAATATGCTGTTGCTGCCAAATTGTACGAAAAATCTTTCAAGAAAGATGTTAGCAAAGAAAAAAAGAAAGATGTTGCCTATTTAATAGGCGAATCCTATCGTTATATGAACAATCATAAAGAAGCTAAAAAATGGTATGATATTGCTTTAAATGAAGGATTACGTTCGTTTGATTTTTTTGTAAACTATGGCGACATTTTAATAAAAAATGGCGAATATACCTTAGCTGATGCAGCATACAATAAGGCTTTAGAATTTAAACAAGATGATAAAATTTTAAAACGTAAAATCGAATCCTGCATATTTGCTCAAAAAAACAATGAAGTAAACGAACAATATTTAATTATAAATGAAGAAGTAATAAACTCTCCTTTCAGTGAGTATGGATTAGCTTTTTACAAAGACAAATTAATTTTTGCTTCTACTCGTATTGAAGAGAACGATAAGCGTTTTGATACCTATACCGGACAAGGCTTTTCTGATTATTATGAAGCCATATACGATTCAAAAAAAGAACGTTTTATTAATGCTCAAAAGAGCAAAGGTGGCTTAAATTCAAAATTTAATGATGGTACCATTGCGTTTGATGATAAAAATAACATCGTTTATTTTATGCAATGCAATGGTGAAGATGGTAAAAAAGAAACATGCTTTATTCTTACAACATCCTATAATGAAACCACTAAAACATGGGATGCAGGAAAAGTTTTTGAATTTGATTACGATAAAAAATACAGTGTTGGCCATCCGGCATTAGCCAATAATGGTAACACATTATACTTTGTATCCGATATGCCCGGAGGACAAGGAGGAAAAGATATTTGGTATATTCAGAAAGATGCTCTTGGTTTATGGAGCAAACCTAAAAATGCCGGAAAAAAAATTAATACCGAAGCAGACGAAATGTTTCCATTTGTATATAATGATAGTTTGTTTTATTTTTCTTCTAACGGACATCCCGGCTATGGTGGATTAGATATTTTTGTTGCAACAATAAAAGATAAAGGATTTTCAAACGTACAAAACCTTAAAAAACCCATTAACTCAAATACAGACGATTTCGGAATTATTTTAAAATCAAATACACAAGGTTGGTTTTGCAGCAACAGAGACGGAGGCAAAGGCGATGACGATATTTGGCAATTTCAATTACTTGATATACAAATTTCAGCTACCGGAACCATTGTTGATTCTGAAACCGGTAAAGCCATTTCTAAAGTTCAAGTATTTTTAAAAGGAAGCGATGGAAGTTTTGATTCTACTTTTACAAACAATAAAGGAGTTTACACATTTAAAGATTTAAAAACCGATGTAAAGTATGAAGTAAGCGCACATAAAGAAGGATATTTCGGAGATTCTAAAAACTTTAATACAGATGGTATTAAAAAGAATACCGTTATATCTAAAAAAACAGGATACGATTTAGATTTTGGATTACTTAAAATAACTAAGAAAGAAATTACCATCCCGAATATTTACTACGATTTTGATAAATACGAACTAAAAGAAGAATCTAAAAAAGAACTTGATAAATTAGTTAACATATTACAAGAAACACCACAAGTAGAAATTGTTATCAATTCTCACACCGATGAACAAGGTACAGATGAATATAATTTGAAATTATCAGAAAAGCGTTCACAAAGCGTAGTAAATTATTTGATTCAAAAAGGCATTGATGCTAAACGTTTACAAGCTAAAGGTTACGGAGAATCGCAACCACTTATAAAAAACGCAAAGACGGAAGAAGAACACGCCAAAAACAGAAGAACAACTTTTCAAGTAACGAATTATTAAAATAAAATTTATGAAAAAATATTTTTTCATTGTTTTAACACTGATTGCGTTTGCGGTAAAATCGCAAAACGATATTCAGTTTAGTCATTTCATGTTTAATGAATTGATCTACAATCCTGCCGTTGCCGGGAATTCAAATAAAATTCATGCCAATTTAGTAGCCAGACAGCAGTGGATGGGAGTTGAAAATGCACCATCTACTCAATTTTTAAATGCTCACACTTGGCTTGAAAAAATTGGAGGCGGATTAGGTCTTGTTATCATAAACGACAAATTAGGTTTTGAAAATTCATTAACTGCTCGTTTGAATTATGCCTATCATTTACGCCTTTCAGAAAAAGCAACAATTTCAGCGGGGTTAAGTGCCGGATTTATAAATAAACGCTTAGATGGAAGCAAATTAATATTTGAAGAAGTAGGTGACCAATATGCAATTTATGGAAGGCAAAGCGCTTTTAAACCTGATTTTGGTTTTGGATTTGAATTTAATTCAGAAAAAATTACAGCCGGTATTTCTTCCACTCACGTTGACCGTTCATTAGACAATGCCACTATTTTTAGAATTCCACGCCATTATTTTGCATATGCTAAATATAAAATAAAAGCGAATGAAGAAATTGATGTTATACCGGCATTTTTGATGAAAAGTCGAGTTAACGTTAATCAATATGAACTAAACACCAATGTATATTATCGCAATAAATATTATGCAGGTATGTCTTACCGCTTAAAAGAATCTTTTGTTGCATTAGTTGGTTTTAATATTACAGATGAATTTAGATTAGGTTATTCATACGACTTTAATGCAAAACCCTTAAGAACATTTAGCAGTGGTTCGCACGAAATAATGATTTCGGGCACATTTAAAACTATAAACAAAAAACGATATAACTATAAGTCACCACGATTTTTCAATTAACACATTACCTTAAATTTAAGATTATGAAAAAAATATTTCAAATCTTTTTTACCATTATAACTTTTACAAGCAGCTTTGCTCAATACACCTCTGTTCATCACGAAATGCTTGAAGAGCACAAAAACATAGGGCTAAGTGCACAAGATTATGAAAATATGATGTTACAACAAAAAATTGTTGAATATCAACGTGCCGCACAAAATTGCAATTTAAATAAAATTGTTTTTGGTTGGCATCCCTATTGGATGAACAATGCTGCCATTTACAATAACTATCAATGGAATTTACTTTCAGACCTATCTTACTTTTCATACGAAATTGATGCCAATACCGGAAACGCTGTTAATACAAATAATTGGGCAACTGCAGGTGTTGTAACCGCTGCATTAAATAATGGTGTAAGAGTAAACTTATGTGCCACACTTTTTAGCAATCATGCAACTTTTTTAGGCAATGCAACTGCCCGACAAACTTGTATAAATAATTTGATTAATCTTGTACAATCTAGAGGGGCGCATGGTATAAATATCGATATAGAAGGGTTACCATCATCGCAATCAGCTAATATGACTGCATTTATGAATGCGTTAGGCACTCAATTACACAATGCTATACCGGGTTCACAACTATCAATAGCCCTACCTGCTGTAGATTGGAGCAATGCATACGATGTTGCTAATATGACTCAAGTTGACTTATTCATTATAATGGGGTATGATTATTATTGGAGCGGAAGCTCTCAAGCCGGCCCAACCGACCCTTTGTATAGTTTTACCAATACTTATGATTACAATCTTTCACGCTCTATAACCTTCTATTTAAACAAAGGAATTCCAACTAATAAATTAGTATTAGGATTACCATTCTATGGACGCGAATGGGAAGTTACAGCCAACACAATACCCGCAAATACAACCGGAAATGTTCAAAGTGCAAGAACATTCGCTTATGTAAAAAACAATCCTTCAATTTATAACAATCCGGGGTTTGTTCAGCGCAGCCAAAGTATTTATTATGCATATCAAAGCGGTGGAAACTGGAGACAATGCCATATAAATAACGCATACACCATGGGCAAACGATTTGATTTGGTAAAACAACGAAATATAGCCGGTGTAGGTATTTGGGCTTTAGGTCAAGATGATGGTTACCCTGATTTTTGGAATAAAATAGAAGAAAAATTTACGAATTGTGGAACGGTTGCATGCTCTGATACTATTTGGGACATGGGGGGACCTCAGGGGAATTATTATAATAATGAAAATTATACATACACCATATCACCAACTAACGCAAGTGCTATAACACTTAACTTTACTTCATTCTCTACCGAAGCCAATTACGACACATTATTTATTTATAACGGAATTAACACAAATGCACCTCTTATTGGTGCTTATCATGGGAATAATTCTCCCGGAACATTTACAACTAATTCAGGACATGTAACACTTCGATTCAAATCAGACAACAGCACAACTTCATCAGGTTGGCAAGCAATCTACCAATGCATTATTGATAATATTGCACCAACAACATCCGTAAGTGTTCCAAATGGTTGGATTACTAATGACTTTACTGCAAATTATACCGATGCAGACAACACTGGTGGTACCGGAATTGACAAAAGTTTTTATCAAGTATTAGAATTTGATGGAACAGAATGGAGAGCAAATGCCAACAGAGGTTTCTTCAGCGATAATTTTGACCAAACTACAACTCCTCATGCAGACTGGACAAGCGTTACAGGTACATGGCAAATTACAAATGGATATTTACATCAATCAAATCAAACTCTTGGTAACACAAATATTTATGCATTTTTAAAACAAGATTTATCTAATAGATACTTATATCATTGGGCAGGAAAAATAGATGGAACAGGAACAAATCGAAGAGCCGGTTTTCATTTCTTTTGTGATAACCCAACATTAACCAATAGAGGTAATTCTTATTTTGTTTGGTTTAGATTAGATGACGACAAAATTCAAATTTATAAAGTAATTAACGACAATTTTGGTTCTCCGATGATTGATGTTCCTTATAATTTTACCGCCAACACATGGTACGATTTTAAAGTAACTTACGATAGAATTTTAGGTAAAATTAACGTTTATATTAACGATGTGTTATCTGCACAATGGACAGATTCATCACCTTATGCAAGTGGTGACTATATCTCATTTAGAAGTGGGAATTGTGATTATATGATAAATAATTTAAAAGTTTATCGTTCTCGCTTCCCTTCTACTCTAATTAGTGTTGGACCACAAAATAATAAGGATATCCGTTATCAAAACCCTATTCCTAATCAACCTGCAGGAAGAGTTAAATCAATAGTGCAAGATATTGCAGGTAATTTATCAACTATTGCCTCTCAAGATGTTAATGTAGATTGGACACCTCCAACCACTGTTACAACATTAAATGACGGAACAGGAAACGATATTGATACAACTTACAGCACCTCACAACTTTCTGCCAATTGGCAGGCTGCTGTTGATACCAATTCCGGAATTAGTCAATATTGGTATGCTATCGGTACTGCTCCCGGTGATAGTAATGTTATAGCCTGGAGTAATAATAGCAATGCTCTTAGTGTAAATGAAACAGGATTAAATTTAAACTATAATCAAATATATTACTTTACAGTTAGGGCTGTAAATGGTGCAGGTTTAATAGGCGATACAGCTATTAGCAACGGACAAATTGTATTTGATACCACTTCCACAAATCCAACTTGGATTGCTAATAATCAAAATAATATCAAGGTGTCTGTTTTCCCTAATCCGGCAAGCGATTTTATAACAATTAAAACCAATATAAAAAATAATTATGTTGTAACTATTTTTGACTCAAACGGTAGAATTTGTCTTCAATTCAACAGTTCAGAGAAAGATAAGGACGTTTCAGTTTCTCATTTAAGTAGCGGAAATTATTTTATAAAGATTGAAAATGACAATGATCGATTTCTACTTCCATTTATCAAAAAATAAATTTTCATATACCTTTTAAAAGCCCCTGATATCAGGGGCTTTTTTTATGATACAATAAATCGACAAGAGCGACCGTTGATTTAGTATGTGTCGAAGATTTATCATAGCAATTATACTAACCTTTACCATTATACAATGTGCTTCATGCGCAGCACCTAGAAAATGCAATGGCAAAAAGGGAATTCAAACACCCATGGGAATACTTTAAAAAAGGAGGTATCATGATTTCAGTGAAATTTTATTTTCTGTTAGTAATAAGTATCGTGTTGTATATTAAAACACATGCACATCTTAAATCTCCAATTATTTCAATTGAAGAAGCATTTCGAAAAAATAAAATCATACTCGAAATAAAAGGTAAAGGTGAACACAAAGGAAATTCTGCCAGTATTGTAAGTAAAAATATTTCAAACGAAGCAATCATACTTCATTTAGAATATGGCAGAAGACTTATGTGCAGCGATAGCTCCATGCAAGATTTATTAATCGTTAAAGAGCAATTAATTACACTCACTCCTAATGAAACAAAAACTAACGATGCTTTTGCTTTTTGTTGTGAAAGCACCGATCGCTCTCCTCAAAAAGATATTAATTTTTCTGTTGGTAAAATGGCTCCGCCAGAATGGATTAAATTAGCTGAAGTAATCAATAAAAATAATTTTCCAATTGACGCTATACAGCATGCTATTTGGGTCTTGAGCAACAATCATGAAATTGCTTCAGTTCATTCTGATAAAATGGATGATGTATATGAACTAAGAAAAACTTTGGCAGAAATTAAAGGCATTGAATTACCTTGGTATAACATTTATTATTTAAAAGATACTTCGTCATTATTTAGCGGAAAACACTATTTGCTTAAAGGAGACATTAATTACATTAAGAAAAATAACGGAATTACTTCTATACAAGTTAGAGATAAAAATGGAAGAATTATGAATGCTTTAGTAAAAAATTCATCAGAAGGTCCGGGAAATTACTCGTATCATGTAAATTTAAATATTAAAGGATGGCCCAAAGGAGAATATCAAATTTTAATTTTTGAAGATAGCAGCCAATTAATATTTAAAAAAACTTTTACGCTTTAAATTTTAAGACTTTAAAAAGCCAAAAACAAATTGTATTTTGGCTTCATGTATTTTACCAATAAATATGCTATTTGTATTGTTCTGCTGATAGGAGGATTTATACTTAAACTATTTGGGCAAAATGATTTACCTCCACTAAAAAAATATGGGCCGTATGGAAGTGAAATTTATACAAGCTTAAATGATGCAGTAAAAAATTCGAAAAATACTTACAAATTAGACTTATCTGATCAATTTATTGATTGGAATAAAGACGCAAAAAAATTATCCAAATTAGAACAATTACAAGCCCTTCAAATAGGGAATAATAGCATTAACTATTTACCAACAGAAATTTCATATTTATCAAACCTCATTTATTTTTCAAGCAAATTTAACCCATTACAAAGTCTTCCAAAAGAAATTGGCAATTTGGATTTATTAATTCATCTCGAATTAATTGGAGCTAAAATCGATTCTTTTCCAAAAGAACTTTGTAATTTATCTAACTTAAAAATTTTTCATATTCAAAATAATTTAGCCGATACATTGCATTTACCCGAATGCATTGGTAATTTAACCAATTTACAGGACATTATTATCTATAATTCTCCCATAGATTCAATTCCAAATTCCATAGGTGAATTAAAAAATTTAAAAAGTTTGGTTCTTGCAAAAAACAAAATAAAAAAACTACCAAATGAGATTTGCAATCTTAAAAATTTAGAAGTGCTGGTATTAGATAATAACGAGATAAGTAATCTTCCGCGTAACATTTATGAACTGCGAAAACTAAAGGTTTTATCATTAAGAAATAATCAACTAAGCAGTTTAAACGATGATATTGTAAACTTTAGAAACCTTGCCAAACTAGATATTAGAGGCAATAGCTTTAGCGAAGAACAAATTGAAATAATGCGAATATTGCTACCCGGCTGTAATATATTGTTTGATAAACCTGAGGATAAAAAATAAAATTATTTGCTAGTTTTATCATACATAAAACATCTATTTCAAGCCAATACCTTACATGGCACACATTCTCCATTTGTATATTCATTTCTTGAGAATGTGGTGTACGCCAAACAATCAAATCCTGATTTTAAAAAAATAGAAGCCTTACGAAATGAATTATTACACCGTAATGCAGAAATTGAAATAAACGATTTTGGTGCAGGATCGAGAATTCATAAAAATAATAAACGAAGCATTTCCTCCATTGCACGCATATCTGTAAAACCTAAAAAATATTGCGAACTGCTTTACAGAATTTGCCAATGGCACCAAACAGAAAATGTATTGGAATTGGGTACATCGCTTGGAATTACCACAGCTTACCTTTCGTTAGCTGCTAAACATGTAATTAGCATTGAAGGATGTAAAAACATTGCCTCCATAGCACGTGAAAATTTTAAAAACCTTAATTTATCCAACATTGAATTGATCAATGATACATTCGATAATTGTTTAAACACTGAACTGGAAAAAATTAAAGGAAAGAAAAACATTTATTATGTAGATGGTAACCATAAAAAAGAGGCTACCATTTCCTATTTTGAAAGCATTATAAAAAATGCTACAGAGCATGATATTTTAATTTTTGACGACATCCACTGGTCGAAAGAAATGGAAGATGCCTGGAATAATATTTGCAAACACCCAAAGGCAAATGTTACAATTGATTTATTCCAATTGGGAATAGTTTTTTTGCATAACAAACAAGCAAAGGAAAATTTTAAAATTCGTTTTTAGTAATTGATTTCTCTAAAAAACATCATCGATAATTTTAAACTAAGCATACAAGCATATGCCGAAGCAAATAGCATTATTTGGCAGCAAGGCTTTTGGAAGTTTTTAATTTATCCTTCAATTATAGCCACGCTATTTTTTATAAGCACCTTTTCGCTGGCTATGGTGTATCTACAATGGCTGGTAGATTGGTTGTATCATTTTTTTCCTCAGCACTCAGAAATTAAGTTTATTAATTTCTTACTAAAAGCCCTTTATTATGTTTTAAGTATTGGTATTAGAATTATTTATTTACTCCTCTACCTTTCGCTTTTCAGAAACATGATGCTTATTATTCTTGCTCCTTTAATGGCATACCTGGCAGAAAAAACAGCTCATCATTTAGGTTATAATACAGGAACATTCAGATGGAATATTTTTCTAAAAAACACCTGGCGTGGCATACGCATTAATACGAGAAACTTATTTAAAGAATTATTGCTAACACTTCTGCTCTTTATCATTTCATTCATTCCCGGTTTAGGATTATTTACACCAATCATTTTAGTTCTGGTGCAAAGTTATTTCTATGGCTTTTCCATGATGGATTATAGCATGGAACTAAAATCATTTTCGATAAAAGAAAGTTTAAACTTTATGAGAAATAATAAATCGCTGGCAATAAGTAATGGTTTAATTTTTTATGCATTATTCTTAATACCGTTTATAGGTTGGATTTTTGCACCGGTATATGGAACCGTAGCCGCAACAGTAGTTACTTTCAAAAAGCTGGAAACAGAAAGCAGTGGGCAAATATTATAATATGCAAATTTGTAAATGTGTAAATGAATCAATGGGTTATAATAAATCACAACTAATTTCAATCAATCTTAACTAATCTCAATGAATTTCAACTAATTTAAAAACTTTAACACATTAACACATTCAAACTTTAATACGAAAAAGGTACTTTTGCAATCAAATTATACGCCTTGATAAACGTTTCCATTGTATCCTACCTCAACTCTATGCCTTTTTTATATGGGCTGGAACAATCGGGTTTAATTGGTTCAGAATTAAATTTAAGCAGAGATATTCCTGCTGAATGCGCTCGCAAACTATTACACAATGAAGTTGATATTGGTTTAATTCCGGTTGCTGTTATTCCGCATTTAAAAGAAAATTACATTATTTCCGATTTTTGTATTGGAGCTGACGGAGCAGTACATTCTGTTATGCTTTACAGTCAAGTGCCACTTGAAAAAATAGAAAAAATTTATCTCGATTATCAATCGCGCACCTCTGTAAAACTGGTTCAGGTATTGGCGAAAGAATACTGGAAAATAAATCCTGAGTTTATTTCAGCTGAAAAAGGTTTTGAAGAAAAAATTAGCGGGACAACTGCTGCCGTAGTAATAGGCGACCGAACATTTGAACTAAATAATAAATTCCCCTTTGTTTTTGATTTGCCACACGAATGGAAAAAAATGACCGGAATGCCTTTTGTTTTTGCGTGTTGGGTAGCTAATAAAAAAATTCCAATCACCTTTATAAACTCATTTAATATTGCTTTAGCTTATGGTGTCAACAATATTGACAAAAGTATAGAAGCTTATCAATTACATAATCAATATTCAATAAATGTAGCTTATTATTTAAAAAATAATATTGTTTACACTTTTGGAAAAAAGCAACAAGAAGTATTAAATCTATTTCTTTCTAAGATTTAAACATGTTTTTAACAATGTTGTTTTGTTTGTTGAAAACTTAAACGGTATTTGTTTTACCCAACTAGTCAATAACAATATATTTGTTTTTACACTTTTATAAATTCAGTATTACTTTTCAAGGGACCAAACATGCAGTATATTGTAAAACTATTATTTACACTATTTTTTATTATAAACACACACCTGCTATTAGCAGATATTTATATTCCATTTGGAAAAGATACCTCACTTGGATTTTTTGATAATGCCAACAATAGAATTAAAGCACAAAAAGCGCGACATTTGTTTTTAAATGGAGATACTAAAGGAGCCTTAGAAATTTATCAGGAAGTATATAAAAGCAATGCTCAAAATGCAGCTTTAAATACAAGAATAGGCGAATGTTTTCTAGTATTACAACAATATGAAAAAGCAAAAGAATATTTAGAAAAAGCCTATGCTTTAAATCCATTGGAACCACGCGAAACTTCTTTTTACTTAGGCCAAGCCTTACATCGCTTAGGCGAGTTTGACAAAGCCATACAATTGTTCGAAGAATTTATTAAAGATAATAACCCTAAAAAAGAAGAAGTAAAAGATGCAATCTTTTATAAACAACAAGTAATAACAGCTAAAGAATTAATGTCAAAACCCAAAGATGTAACCAAAACCAACATGGGTAAATTAATTAATTCGCAATATGAAGAATACGGCCCATCTATTTCTGCAGATGGCAAAACCATGATTTTTACATCCCGCAGGCCAACCAATAAAGGAGGAGCAGTAGACATTAATGATGGGAAATTTTATGAAGATATTTATATTACCGAATGGGAAGAAGAAAAAAATGCTTTTGGCGAAGCAAAGCCAATTCAGGGAAGATTAAATACCGAATATCATGATGCTTGTTTAAGTATCTCGCCTGATGGTAAATTTATTTTTGTGTATAAAAACATTCCGGGCGAAACAAAAAGTGGCGATATCTATGTTTCAAAATTAAGCGGAACAGGCAAATGGGGAGCTCCCGAACCATTACCTAAACAAATTAATTCTTCATATTTTGAAAGTTCAGCCAGCTTGTCAGCCGATGGAAAATGGCTTTATTTTGTAAGTGAACGCAGAGGCGGCATGGGCAATGGAGATATCTACCGTTGTAAAAAAATTTCAAAAACCGAATGGGGCGAAGCTGAAAATTTAGGCCCTGTAATTAATACAGAAGAAGATGAAATATCGGTATTTATTCATCCTGATGGAAAAACATTATTTTTTAGTTCAAAAGGGCATAATACCATGGGCGGATATGATATTTTTAAATCGGTTTATGAAAATGGACAATGGAGTAAGCCCGAAAATATTGGCTATCCTATCAATACCTTAGGCGATGATTTACATTTTGTTTTAAGCTCCGATAATTTAACAGCCTATTATTCAGCCGTTGACCCCAATGGATTTGGAGAACGCGATATCATTCAAATAGATATGAGTCGTTATGCTATACTCGAAAAAGATGGAAAGCCTAAAACCAGCAACGGGCTTTCTATTTTAAAAGGAAGCATAGTTGATACCGAAGCAGGACAAGCCATAGAAGCTGAAGTAAAAATATTTGATACGAATGGTATTGAAATTGCAAGCACTTCATCAGGAATAGATGGTGAATACTTTATAACTCTACCCGGAGGAAAAGAATATACCATTGAATTAAAGTTTAAAAACTTTGATGCTAAAGAAAAAATCTTTTTACCACTTGATGAAAAGCAAACCTATACCATGGTAAAACACTTTTTGGTAGATAGAAAAAACAAACAATTAAAAGCAAGTGATAAAAAGTAGTTTTTCTATTTAAAAATCTTTCATGAACTAACATTGCTACGCTTCCATTTGGCTATGGTTTTAGGCTAAAGAGTTTGATTAAATTGAACTCATTCAAGCTTATAACAACATTTTGATTTAGCCACTTTTTTATAAATTTACTTTATGAAAAAGCCTATTCTATTAGTAATATTAATAATACTGGCACTTAATATATTTGCTCAACATGAGCTTTCTACAGATAGTATCAAAAAAAATATTGCAAATAAATCCATAGCATTTACAAGCGAATATTCTGTAATTGGAAACGGAATTACATATGATAAAATATTTGCATTAAGTGCTAAAGAAAAAATTGCAATTTCTCAAAGTTTTTTTACTTCTGTTTCATTCCCATTAACTCAATATGGTGCCATTCCATTTTATGGAAGCACAGCCTTTTCATTAATTAATGGCTTCAAAAAATCAACAGAAGTTGGCGGATATATTTCTTATGGTGCAATCATTAATGGTTATGCTTCACCTATTGCCGATATTGGTTTATTACTTGGATACCGATACCAAAATCCTATGGGAGGCTTATTTTTTAAAACAGGTGTAAAATTTGGGGCAATTTCAGCACTTGCATTTTTTGTAACGCTTGAGAATTATTCAAAAGCTGATGCATTTTTGGCACCACTTTTAATTGCTCCAACTTTTACAATTGGTCATACTTTTAAGAATAAAAATTTAGAAAATACAAATAGCTTTCTCCAAAAAATTGCTACAATAATTGAGGATGACGAATATAAAAGAATAACTAAGTGTAATTCATTTTACAATAAAAAATTTTTGTTAATTCCATTTTTACAGTATGATAATAAACAAATTGCAGGAAGAGTTATTCCTGAACATGCTTATAGAGATGATTCTCCTCTAAATCCAAATTATTCAATTTATAAAGAACAAAACTTGTACGAAGCTTACAGCTCTATTTTAGGTACCGGATTATCCTTAATGTATAATTGGAAATATAAACTTTCGTCAAGCGTAAAATACGACAAAACATATGTAAACAATAGTGGTGGAGGTTTGGGAGCAAAAGATTATAGACGAAATTTAGAAATAAATTCATCCATTTCGGTACTTCCATTTTCTTTAATAAATAAAACAAAAGATAATATAAAACTTAAATTAATAGCTCCTGAAATTGGATTAAGGTATGTTTATTCCGAAGTCTGGATAAACGATTATTTTATAGGGAATCCGAGATTTAGTTACATTTCGGATTACAATTGTTTCCAAAATTATTTTCAAGCTTTTACTGCACTTAGTTTTACTCCATACAACCGATTACACATAAGTTTAGACATTCCTCTTAATATATTCGCTTTTACCAATGGCATAGTAAAAAGACATTATGAATTATTTGAAAGATATCCGAATTATATTTATGAATCTATCGATTGGACAGAAAACTTAAAAGGTTTTTATAATCCTGCACAGCTTTATCAGAGAAAAGCGTTGCTACATTCTATCAATTTAAAAATTGGCTTTGCAATTTGATTAATATTTGTAAAAAAAATCTTGTAAATTCGCAGGACATTAATAATTAAAAAACGAATACACAATGGCAACAACAGCAGATGTAAGCGTAGGAACCGTTATACGATTTAATGGCGAATTATGTCAGGTTATAGAATGGCAACACCGTACTCCCGGAAATCTTAGAGCCTTCTACCAAGGGAAAATGCGTAACCTTAAAAACGGGAAATTAGTTGAAAATCGCTTCCGTTCTGGCGAAGGAGTAGAAATAGTTCGCGTTGAGTATAAAATGATGCAATATATCTATTCCGAAGGCGATTTTATTGTTTGTATGGATAATGAAACTTACGAACAAGTTCATGTTCCAGCAGCATTAATTGGCGATGGAATTAAATTTTTAAAAGAAGGAATGGAAGTTAAAGTATCGTTTGAAGGAGATGAGATAATTCTTGCAGAACCTCCAACATTTGTAGAATTAGAAATAACTTATACTGAACCCGGTGTTAAAGGCGATACTGCAACCAATACTTTAAAACCTGCTACATTAGAAACCGGAGCAACTGTAAACGTTCCATTGTTTTGCGACCAAGGCGAAATAATTAAAGTTGATACCCGCACCGGTGAATATGTAGAAAGAATTAAAAAATAAGTCTAAAACCCCGATAAATCGGGGTTTTAAATTTATAAATAGCACTATAAATCTTAATTTCATGAAAATTCCATCACATACACTTTCTCGCATTGCAGAAATAATTCATGCAGAATATATAGGCGACCCCGACTTCCCGGTAACAGGTATTAACGAAATTCACAAAGTAGAACCGGGAGATATTACTTTTGTTGACCATCCCAAATATTACGATAAAGCCCTTAATTCAGCTGCTACTATCATAATCATTAATAAAAAGGTAGAATGTCCAAAGGGGAAAGCCTTATTATTTTCAGACGATCCTTTTCGCGATTACAATTACCTTACACGCTATTTCAGAAAATTTGAACCGTCTAACACAACTATAAGTCCAACAGCTAAAATAGGAGAAGGGACCATTATTCAACCGGGCGCTTTTGTTGGACATCATACTATAATAGGTAAAAACTGTATTATACATCCCAATGTTGTAATTTACGACCATTGCATAATTGGCGATAATGTTATTATACATGCCAATGCTGTGATTGGTGCCGATGCTTTTTATTACAAGCGAAGACCGGAAGGATATGATAAAATGCATACTTGCGGAAGAGTAATTATTGAAGACAATGTTGAAATTGGCGCTTGTTGTACTATTGATAAAGGAGTTTCAGCCGATACCATTATAGGAAAAGGAACCAAAATGGATAATCAAATTCATGTTGGACACGATACGGTAATCGGTAAAAATTGTTTATTTGCTGCACAAGTAGGCATTGCAGGGGTAGTTACCATTGAAGATGATGTAATTTTGTGGGGACAAGTTGGCGTACAAAAAGATTTAACCATTGGGAGAGGAGCCGTTGTTTTAGGACAATCAGGTATTCCAAAATCATTAGAAGGAGGGAAAGCCTATTTTGGTTCTCCGGTAAGAGAAGCTCGCGAAAAAATGAAAGAAATTGCACTCTTAAAACAATTGCCCGAAATAATTGAAAAACTTAGACAATAAAAATTACTTTGCGCTCTAAACTACTCAGAAAATCCAACAGTCGAAAAATTAAAGACCAAAAGCTGAATGTTTTGTTGGAAATAACAAAAGCCATCAATAACAATCAGCCTACGGAAGAACTATTACGAAAGTATGAACATTTTCTTCGTGAAGAATTAAACATCGAAAAAATAGTATTATTCAGTTTTGATAATCACTGGCACACATTACTAAGCTATGGTATTTCCGAAAAAGAAATTAAAGCCATAAACATTGAAAATACTTTATTACCGCTTAAAGAAATCACTACCGTAATGTCGCTCAACAATAAAACATTAAAGGGATTTGATGTAATTGTGCCGGTTTATCATAAATCTCATCCGCTCGCTTATGTATTAATTGGCGATATTTACGAAGATGAATTAGCTTTAAGCCCTACTATTAAACACCTACCCTTTATTCAAACATTAACCAACATAATTGTTGTAGCTATTGAGAATAAACGATTAGCCAAAGAAAGATTTAAAGAAGAAATATTACGAAAAGAGTTGGAACTAGCCTCACGCATGCAAAGCATGCTATTCCCGGAAACATTACCCAATAATGAACATATTGAAATTGCAGCACTATATAAACCTCATCAAAAAGTTGGTGGCGATTATTACGATGTTATAACATTAAATGATAATGAAGTAGTTTTATGCATGGCTGATGTATCAGGTAAAGGAATATCCGCTGCATTGCTTATGGCTAATTTTCAAGCAAACCTCAGAGCTTTAATAAATTATTCTAAATCATTATCTGAACTGGTAAAAGAACTGAATTATAAAGTAATGCACAATGCCAAGGGAG
Organism: Bacteroidia bacterium; assembly: GCA_046299555.1. GTDB lineage: Bacteria > Bacteroidota > Bacteroidia > JACCXN01 > JACCXN01 > CALKJP01. The sequence continues at coordinate 922,584 of JBKBHS010000001.1, read as the reverse complement.
AAAAATTTATTACTCTTTTTATAGCCAAATACAATTATATTACCCATACACTTAACTACGTGAATGCAGGGCACAACCCACCACTTTTGGCCTCGGGAAATTCCATTAATCAATTAAAAGTGGGATCAACCGGTTTAGGTATGTTTGATGAATTACCTAAAGTGCGTGAAGGAATTATTACCATTGACCCCTACTCTGTTCTAATATGCTACACCGATGGTATGGTAGATGTTGAAAATAAAGAAAAAGAAGAGTTTTCATTAGGGCGAATGATTGAAATTTTAAAATACAACAAACATCTTTCCATGAAAGAATTAAACGAATTATATCTAAAAAAAATAGATGAGTTTAAACAAGAAATGCCTTATGTTGATGATATAACCTTGCTTAGCTGCCGATTCAAATAAAGACCATTTTATAAACCTTACAACTATATATCGTATGAGTAAAAAAGAAAAAAACAAAAAATCTGAAAAAAGTATATTATCAGAAAAATCCATTCAATTTTTAGAAAAATATATCAACAATCCTTCTCCAACAGGATTTGAATCAGAAGGACAAAAAATATGGTTAGACTATATTAAACCATATATTGATGATTACTTTGTTGATAACTATGGAACTGCTGTTGGTATTATTAATCCTAAAGCTGATTATAAAGTTGTGATCGAAGCTCATGCCGATGAAATTTCGTGGTTTGTTCATTACATTACCAACGATGGATTTATTTATTTAAGACGCAACGGTGGTTCTGACCACCAAATAGCACCATCAAAACGAGTTAATATTCATACTCCAAAAGGAATTGTAAAAGCCATTTTCGGATGGCCTGCCATACATACACGCGATGCAGCCAAAGAAGAAGCTCCCAGTTTAAAAAACATTTTTTTAGACTGCGGATGCACCACTCGCGAAGAAGTTGAAAAACTTGGAGTTCATGTAGGATGTGTGGTTACCTACGAAGACGAATTTATGATTTTAAACGATCGCTACTTTGTTGGAAGAGCATTAGACAATAGAGTGGGCGGATTTATGATTGCAGAAGTAGCCCGAATTTTAAAAGAACAAAAAATTAAACTTCCGTTTGGATTATATATCACCAACTCAGTTCAGGAAGAAGTAGGTTTGCGTGGTGCTGAAATGATTACACAAACTATTAAACCAAACGTTGCTATTATAACCGATGTTTGCCACGATACGCAAACTCCTATGATTAACAAAATACAAAATGGAGATTTACATTGCGGAAAAGGCCCTGTTTTAACTTATGGACCGGCTGTACACAACAAATTATTACATTTAATAATTGATGCTGCAGAAAAAAATAAAATACCATTTCAGCGCCAGGCAGCATCCAGAGCCACAGGCACTGATACAGATGCATTTGCTTATTCTATTGGCGGAGTTCCATCTGCTTTAATTTCATTACCATTGCGCTATATGCACACTACCGTTGAAATGGTGCATAAAAATGATGTAGAGAATGTTATTAAACTAATTGTGGAAACTCTTAAGAAGATTGAAAACAAGCATAATTTTAAATATTTATAAAAGCTTTTTCTATAAAATTTAAAAGCCCTTAAAAAGGGCTTTTTTAGTATCAACAAAAGTAGATTTTAGTTAGTTTTACAAAAAAAATCACAAATGGAACTTACAGCAAAATTAATACAAGTACTACCCTTGCAAAGTGGAGAAGGTAAAAACGGTCCGTGGAAAAAACAAGAAATAATTGTTGAAACGCCCGGTCAATACCCAAAAAAATTATGCATAGCAATTTGGGGCGATAAGATAAATGAAAGTATATTGAAAGTTGGCAATGAATTAAAATTATTTTTCGATATTGAAAGTCGCGAATACAATGGCAGATGGTACACCGAAGCAAAAGCATGGAAAATAGAATTGGCAAGTAAAGGGGAACAGCCTTCTACACTACCTTCGTATGAAGAATCATATAACGCACCACTTCCGCCTGTAAACGACAATGACGATTTGCCTTTCTAATCAATTATTCGATTTATGATTTCCTTCGAAAATACACAAATTGCTTTTTCATCTAAGAGCAATGCCGAGCTAAACAGAGCTTACTGGCTTTTTAAACTGGTTGGTAGTCCCGCCTTAGTTAAAATAGGAAAATCATTAACCAATTTTGCTATGGCCCTTCATATTCCTATTAAACCATTTATTAAAGCTACCATTTTTAAGCAATTTTGTGGAGGCGAAACTATTGATGAATGTTCAGCAACCATTGAAAATTTAGGAAAATTTAATATTGGCACCATTTTAGATTACTCTGTTGAGGGCAAAGAAGATGAAAAAGATTTCGATGTTACAACACAGGAAATTATCAATACTATATTAAAAGCAAAAAATTCAAAATATATTCCTTTTTCTGTATTTAAGGTAACAGGCATTTGTCGTTTTTCTTTATTAGAAAAAGTAAATGCAAAAAAAACTTTAAATGAAAACGAAACCGCAGAATTTGAAAGAGCTAAAAAAAGAATTGAAAAAATATGTGCTCATGGCTTTGAACATGGCATACCGGTATTAATAGATGCGGAAGAAAGTTGGATACAGGATGCAATTGATAGCATTGTAGAAGAAATGATGCAAAAGTTTAATAAAGAAAAAGCGATTGTATATAATACCCTACAAATGTATCGCCACGACCGACTGGCTTTTTTAAAACAATCATATGAAAAAGCTGTTGCCGGAAATTATTTTTTGGGTGTAAAAATAGTGCGTGGAGCTTACATGGAAAAAGAAAGAGCGCGTGCTGCCGAAAAAGGCTATCCATCGCCCATTCAACCTGACAAAGCAAGTTGCGACAGAGATTACGATGCGGCCTTAAAATTTTGTGTTGAACATTACGAGCGTATTGCCTTATGTGCAGGTACACATAATGAAAAAAGTTCCGCATTATTAGCCGAACTTTTACTGCAAAAAAATATGGATAAAAAACATCCGCATTTTTATTTTGCCCAGCTATTGGGTATGAGCGACCATATTTCATTCAATTTATCTAATGCAGGCTATAATGTAGCCAAATATGTGCCTTACGGTCCTGTAAAAGAAGTTTTACCATACTTAATAAGACGCGCAGAAGAAAACACCTCCGTAGCCGGCCAAACAGGTAGAGAATTATCCCTCATTATAAAAGAGCGTAAACGCAGAAAAGCCGATGTTTAAACATCGGCTTTTCTATTTTTTTACTTACGCTACTCTTAATTTATTGGCGGCATCGCTATCAAATTTCTTTAAGGCGTAATCTAAGGTAATACGTAAAGTTTTTTGCGATTTATCGGATGGTAAATCAAACATGGCATCGGTCATTATTATTTCGCAAATGGTTCGCAAACCTCTTGCCCCTAATTTGTACTCAATTGCTTTATCTACAATAAAATCAAAAACAGCTTCATCAAAACTCAATTCAATTCCATCCAGCTCAAACAAGTGGATGTATTGTTTAATCAAAGCATTTTTAGGTTCAATTAATATTCTGCGTAAGGCTGATTTATCTAATGGGTTTAAATAAGTAATTACCGGAATACGACCAATCAATTCAGGTATTAAACCAAAAGATTTTACATCTTGCGGAGTAATGTATTTCAATAAATTTTCTTTATCGATATTATGTTCTGCTTTGCTTGATTTAAAGCCCAATGCAGAAGTGTTTAATCTTCGTGCAATTATTTTTTGAATTCCATCAAATGCACCTCCGCAAATAAATAAAATGTTTTTCGTATTCAACTGAATGTATTTTTGCTCAGGATGTTTTCTACCACCATGAGGAGGAACATTTACTACGGCACCTTCTATCATTTTTAACAATGCCTGCTGCACCCCCTCACCTGATACATCGCGTGTAATGGAAGGATTATCGCCTTTGCGTGCTATTTTATCAATTTCATCAATAAATACAATACCACGTTCTGCGGCTGCTATATCATAATCGGCAGCTTGTAACAAGCGTGTTAAAATACTTTCTACATCTTCTCCAACATATCCGGCTTCGGTTAATGCAGTGGCATCGGCAATACAAAAAGGAACATTTAATAATTTGGCAATGCTTTTGGCTAATAGTGTTTTTCCGGTTCCGGTTTCGCCCACCAACAAAATGTTTGACTTTTCTAATTCTATGTCGTCTGTACCGATATTTTTTTGTGCTACGCGTTTGTAATGGTTATAAACGGCAACCGATAATATTTTTTTTGCTTGCTCTTGTCCTATCACATATTCATCTAAATGTTTTTTTATCTCAATAGGTTTATAAACTTTTAAATTTTTACCATTTGATTTTTGTTCTCTATCCCCTATTTCTTCTTTTACAATAGTTTGAGCTTGTGCTACACAATGGTCGCAAATATGACCGGTTAATCCAGCTATTAATAAATTTACTTCGTTTTTATTTCTTCCGCAAAAAGAACATTTAATAGTATTTTTCCCATGCTTATCCATAATTCTATATTTAAAAAAAGCCGCTTTTACGCGGCTTTTGATTTTTTATATTATTGTTTTATTTATTTTTTTCAAGAACCTCGTCAATCATTCCATATTCTTTAGCTTCGGCTGCAATCATCCAATAATCGCGATCGCTATCAGCCCAAACTTTTTCATAAGGCTGACCGCTATGATAGGAAATAATATCGTATAATTCTTTCTTTAGTTTTTGAATTTCGCGTGCTGTAATTTCTATATCAGATGCTTGTCCTTCGGCTCCACCCATTGGCTGATGAATCATAACACGTGCATGTTTTAGAGCAGCACGTTTTCCTTTAGCTCCAGCACATAATAATACGGCACCCATAGAAGCTGCCATTCCGGTACAAATTGTGGCTACATCAGGTGTTATGTATTGCATGGTGTCATATATTCCTAATCCCGCATACACTGATCCACCGGGAGAATTCAAATATATTTGTATATCTTTTTTTGCATCTATTGATTGCAAAAACAATAATTGCGCTTGAATTATATTAGCTACTTGATCATTAATAGCTGTTCCTAAAAATATAATTCTATCCATCATTAAACGTGAAAAAACGTCCATTTGAGCTACATTTAACTGACGTTCTTCAATGATGTATGGTGTTAATGATGAAATATAATTTTCAAGCGTTAAGCTGCTTATGCCATGAGTACCTCTGGCATATTTGCGAAATTCGTTTTTATCGGTAATTGGAAACATATACTAACTATTGATTTAATGAGTATGTTCGTGTTTATAAATTACTTCAAAAAATTCTTCTTGAGGTAATTCTTTCTCTACAAGTTTAAATGTTTTTTTGAAAAGTTCCAGCATCTTTTTAACAATTAACTGATCGTAAAGTTTGCGTGCTTCTTCCTGATTTTGTAAAACCTTTCTGGCCGTTTGATATAGTTCTTCATCTGTAACATTTATATGGCCATATGAAATAAATCTTTCTTTGAGGTATTGTTTTGTAAAGTCTAATAATTCATCGGATGTACCTTGCAAATTATGATCTTTAACAATTTTATTTTCGATTAATTGCCATTTTAATCCTCTTGCATAAGCCGGATAATCAGCCTCTAATTGCTCCGGAGTAATTGGTTTTTCGCTTACAGTTAGCATCCATGATTTTAAAAATTCGTCCGGTAAATTAAAGTTTATCTCATACATCAAATAATCTACAACATCATTAAAAAATTTACGTTCGCTTTCGTTATTGTAATATGCTTTAATTTCTGAAATTATTTTTTCACGCATTTGCTCTTCACTTGTAACATTTCCTTCGCCATAAATCTTATCGAAAAATTCTTGATTTAATTCTGCCGGCTCCACCCGCGAAATATCATTCACCGTAAATTTAAATTTACCGCTTAAATCTTTTGCAATATTTTCATCTACTCCCAACATTCTGGCTAAAACTGTAGTATCTGTCCATATTTTACTTGGGTCAATTTCTATTGTATCTCCTTTTTTTAAACCTACTAAACTTTTCTTAGTAACTTCATCATTAATTCTTTTTATAAAAATGGTTGATGTTTTTTTAATTCCTCCCTCTAAAATACTGCCATCAGCGTTTAATTGTTCAAACTCTCCCATCAACATATCATCTTCTTGCGAGATTTCTGCAGGCACTATTTTACCATAGCGTTCTCTCATTGATTTTACTTCATTATTCACCATTTCATCATCTACTTTAATGATGAAATAGTCGAATGATTTATCAGAAGATAATTTAACGTCAAATTTAGGAGCAAGCCCTAAACGATAGTTAAACTCCATGCTGGATGGGTTTTCCCAATTTACCTCAGTATCATTTTTAGGCATTGGGTTACCTAAAATTTCTAATTTTTCTTGTTCAATGTAATTGTATATTGAGTCGTATAATAAACGATTAACTTCTTCAGCCAAAATTGATTTGCCATACATTTTTTTAATAATTGCAGCCGGCACTTTTCCCGGACGGAAACCCGGTAAATTTGCTTTTTTAGCGTGTTCTTTAATTGCTTTTTCAACTTTTGGCTGATAATCATCGGGGCTAAGTGCAATTTTAATTATTGCATTTAAATCATCAATTTGCTCTTTTACAATGTTCATAACCGAAATATAAGAATGTAAGTTTTACTTTAAACAAAACAACCTGCCTAAAGCAGGTTGTTGAAACAAGTGCGGATGGAGGGACTCGAACCCCCACGCCTCGCGGCGCCAGATCCTAAGTCTGGTGCGGCTACCAATTACGCCACATCCGCAGCTTTTATGATTTAGAACGCTCTAAAACAGGACTGCAAAAATACACTTTTTTTTAGTTATACAAAGGTATTTTTGAATTTATTGGCTCTTAATGCAGTGTAATGCGAATTCTTTTTAAGTATTTTTGTAAAAATTTTAGCATGAAAACGATCAATCCTAAAAATACTCCTACATCTATTGTTCACAGCCAACTATTGGCAGCCGTGGCCCCACGCCCTATTGCGTTTGCAAGCACTATTGATAAAAATGGGAATGTAAATCTTAGTCCATATAGTTTTTTTAATGTGTTTAGCGCTAAACCTCCCATTGCTATTTTTTCGCCTGCTCGCAGAGTTCGTGATAATACTATAAAACATACGCTGGAAAATGTATATGAAACCGGTGAGGTAGTTTTAAATATTGTAAACTATGCGATGGTTCAACAAATGTCGCTTGCAAGTACTGAATACCCAAAGGGCGTAAACGAGTTTGTTAAAGCGGGCTTTACTGAGTTAGCTTCAGAACTGGTTAAACCTCCTCGTGTTAAAGAAGCGCCTGTGCAATTAGAGTGTAAAGTAAAACAAGTAATTGAGTTAGGACAAGAAGCAGGTGCAGGCAATTTGGTTATTTGTGAAATATTGCTTATTCATATTAACGAAGATATTTTGGACGATAAAGGTTTAATTGATCAACACAAAATAGATTTAGTGGCTCGAATGGGGTATAATTGGTATTGTAGAGCTTCAGGCAACAGTTTGTTTGAAGTTCCAAAACCATTAACAACATTAGGAATTGGAGTAGACGCCATGCCTGAACATATTCGTAAAAGTAAATATTTAACAGGAAATCATTTGGGGATGTTGGGCAATGTAGAACAACTTCCTGACGAAACCTCAGTAAACGAATTTAAGCTTTTAGAATTAAGTGATTTGTTTATCAAAAATCAGGATAACCCTAATGAGCTTGAAAAACTTTTAGCTGAAACAGCCATTCGTTATTTAGATAAAGGAATGGTTGAAGAAGCATGGAAAACTTTATTGGCGTATAATCCTCGATAAATCATATAGTCATCACTTTATCTGTACTTTCTTCAACATCTTTTGAATCGAGGGCATCTCTAAGCCCGTTTCCTACCAGCATAAAAGCTAAGACGATTATCATAGTTGCCAAGCCCGGTAACACAGCCAAGTAAGCTTTACCGGTTATAATATAACCGTAATGATCGCGTATCATCGTACCCCATGAAGCCATTGGAGGTTGAGCTCCAATTCCTAAGAAACTTAAACCGGCTTCAACTAAAATTGCTGATGCAAAATTACCTGCAGATATTACAATAACAGGCCCCATTACATTTGGCAATACATGTTTAAAAATAATTCTAAAATTGGTAAATCCTAAAGCTCTACCTGCCTCTATAAATTCTTTTTCTCGCAAACTTAATACTTGCCCTCTAACAACTCTGGCCACTTCTACCCACATGGTTAAACCCACTGCTATAAACACTTGCCAAAATCCTTTTCCTAATGCTAATGTTATTGCTATTACAAGTAATAGTGTTGGAATAGACCAAACAACATTAATCATCCAAACAATAAAATCGTCAATTTTACCTCTGTAATATCCTGCAATAGCTCCAAGTGTTAATCCAATAAAAATGGATATAAAAACAGAAATTAATCCCACCGAAAGGGATACTAAAGTACCCGACATTAATCTGCTGAGCATATCTCTTCCAAATCTGTCGGTGCCTAACCAATAAGTTTGAGTAGTAATATTTTTAGACAATATTTCATTTTTTAATTCTTCAACCGATACTTTTTTCTTATCACCATTAATTACATAAAATTCAAGATAGCCATCGCTTGCATCGGAATCAAAGTAATTATTATAATCTATAGGATAAACTACATCTGCAATATTATACTTTGTAATTATACCATTACTATTGGTATCTTCGGTATATTGTTCAACTATTAAATTATTGTTTTCAAACCAAAAATTATTAATCGGAATAACGGTGTAATCGTTTTCTTTGCCACCAAAAAACATTAATTCATAAAACATTTTTTTGTCTTCGGGTTTATTTTTTCTAACAAGCAAAGTTTTAACAGTAAAACCCGGTTCTTTGGCACTTAATTGCAATGACATTTCATTTGCCATAGGTGTTGCATCCGGTCTAACAATTGCTCCCAATACTGCCACCATTACTGAAATAAAAATGATGATTAAACCTACAAATGCAACTTTGTCTCTTTTAAACTTTGACCAGGCATGATAACCCAGCGATTTTGATTTATAATTTTTTGATGACATTTCTAAACTAACTTGTTATTCTGCCTTTCCAAGTATATGTTTTTTTTAATGCAATAAAAGTTAATGTTGGAACATAAAATACATAAAATAGCTGTTCTAAAAATATCCATTTCAACAAGTCTTTTCTATTTAAAAGGCTAAGCATTTTATGTATAAGTAATGCATCAACAAATGTTTTTATTAAAAAAATTGCTACAACAAAGTTGGCTAATTTACCATAAAAAAAAGAAAAAATTATACCACCGGCAATACTTAAACACACAATAAACACTAAATATGCGCTGAATAATGCAAATCTATCGCTATAACCTATAGTTTTTGACGACCAGCGTATTCTCTGTTGAATAAATGAACTTATGTTTGGTGGAGCTGTTGTGTAAATTAATGATTCTTTTACATTCATTAAATAAATAGAATTACTCCCAAATTGTTTTTTTACAAAGTGAAGGAGAAACACGTCATCTCCTGATGAATATTTTTTTTGATAAATACTATTTATTGAGTTTAAAAAAACCTCCTTTTTAATGGCCATATTTGCTGCATTACAAATAAAAGGCTTTTTATTAAGAATTGATGAAACAGTTATGGCCATTAATGAAGCAAACTCTAAGCTCATTAATTTTTCCCAAATCTTATCTTGTTTTTGGAATGTTACCGGTCCACACAGCATTTTTGCATCTTTATATTGCGTATATGCAGAAGCTATGCATTTTAACCAATTTTTACCAAGCACACAATCTGCATCGGTAAAAGCGAGTATATCAAAATTGCAATGTTTTACTGCATTAAAAATGGCTTGCTTTTTCCCAATTTCATTATTTGAATTTTTAACTAATATTATTTTAAAATTTGGATTAGAAGAAATAAATTGCTCAATAAGCTCAATGCTTTTATCTTCAGAATGATCGTTGCATAATACAATTTCAAAATTTTCAGGATGATAATTTTGGCTTATTAAACTTTGCAAACAGGATATTATATTTTTTTCTTCATTTCTAAAGGCAATGATTATGCTAATTTTTAATTTCTCATAAAGTTCAATATTGCTGATGTTTAAATTAAAAACGAATGCCTTATACATCCATAAAATGTATAAAGCATAAATAACTACAATTAGTAAAACCAATATTTTTAAAACGAAAAGCATAATTCTGTAAACATAATTATTTTATGCTTTTTGTAAAAAATCAAGTAGGTTTGTAATTATAAAATGACAACAACCGACAGAGTTATATTAGGAATTGACCCAGGCACCAATATAATGGGTTATGGGGTTATTCATGTAAAAAACAAGACTATAGAATTGCTTGCATTTGATATTGTAAATCTATCAAAATTAGATGACCATGCTATTAAATTAAAGGAGATATTTGATGCTACAACTAAGTTAATAGATACCTATAAACCTGACGATTTTGCTATTGAAGCGCCTTTTTATGGTAAGAATGTACAATCTATGTTAAAACTCGGAAGAGCACAAGGTGTAGCAATAGCCGCAGCATTAAATAAAAATATACCGGTTACAGAATATTCACCTAAAAAAATAAAACAATCCATTACTGGAAATGGTAATGCATCAAAAGAACAAGTTGCAGCAATGCTTCAACAATTGCTTAAAATAAAAGAAATTCATAAATATTTAGATGCAACCGATGGATTAGCTGCAGCTGTATGTCATTATTTTCAAAATTCTACCAATAACGGCTTAGAAAATAAATCTTACTCCGGATGGGAGGCTTTTATTAAAAAAAATCCTCACAGAAAATTGTGAGGATTTTTCGATTATAAATTCTGTTTAATCTTATCGGCTGTTTGAGCAAGCTCTTCGTTTGAAGGTTTTAGTTTAGGTTTTGAAAAGTTCATATCATCTACATTATTTATAGGCACAAGATGTATATGTGCATGGGGAACTTCTAATCCTACAACTGCTATACCTACTTTTTTACATGGAATTGTTTTTTTTATGGCTTGAGCAACATTTTTCGCAAAAGCCCATAATGCAGTATACTCTTCGTTTTCTATATCAAATATATAATCAGTTTCTTTTTTCGGAATTACAAGTACATGTCCTTGTGCTAAAGGCATAATGTCTAAAAAAGCGAGAAATCTTTCATTTTCGGCAATTTTATGACAAGGTATTTCTCCTGACACTATTTTAGAAAATATACTTGCCATAATTTTTAACGTGAAATTTCTACAATTTCAAATTCCATTTTACCTGATGGAACATTAATTTCTACCTTATCACCAACCGATTTACCTAATAATCCTTTTGCTATGGGAGAATTAATTGATATTTTACCAGATTTTAAATCGGCTTCGTTTTCAGGAACTAAGGTATAAACCATAGTTGCTTTGTTTTTAGTATTTAGTATTTTAACTTTTGAAAGTATCAACACTTTCGATGTATCAATTTTAGATTCATCAATTATACGAGAGTTTGCAATTAACTCTTCAAGTTTAGCAATTTTTAATTCGAGCAAGCCTTGAGCTTCTTTTGCAGCATCGTATTCTGCATTTTCTGATAAATCGCCTTTATCTCTAGCTTCAGCTATTTGTTGTGAAATTTTTGGACGTTCTTTTGTTTTTAGGATATGTAACTCTTCTTGTAATTTTTCTAATCCTTCTTTTGTTACATAATTAATTGATGACATAGCATTATAATTTTAATTGTTCATTTATAAAGTAAAAGAATCCCGCATTAAAGTGCGGGATTCTTCAACAAAGATATAAAATTTTATTTAAATTTTACAAGTTGATACGTGCTCCAAATGTATGGCAACCTGCAAATGGATTGGTAAATCTATAAGAATAATCGAATGAAATTGATGAACCTTTATCATTAAAAGGTAATTCTAATGTTAAACCTGCAGATGGTCCGGTAAATACGGTTGTACGCTCCAATGAATTATTTATTCCGTCTTCATAGGTATATCCTGCACGCACTTGAAAATATTTTTTAAATCCATATTCTAAACCTACCATAATTTGATCTTTGGTAAAAGAGTTAGAACGAAACGCAGCTGCAACGGTAATTCTATTATGCTCATTTAATAAAAAGTCGTATGAGCCACCTAAATTAAGTAATGAAGGTAACTCAAAGTCGGCTGTTCTTTGTTCAATTGTTAAACCTGTACCATTGGCTAAGGTAGCTCTGGTTGATAAACCATCTCCTTTAAATTTCATAGGAGGACCTACATTCCTTAATGCAATCCCAAATTTTAAACGGTCATTTTGTCCGGAAACATATCGAATTCCTGCGTCTAATGCCACTCCTTGTGCACCTGCATCAGCAATTCCTTCACTAATAACTTTCATAGTTAATCCTCCAGAAATACTATTGGAGAATTTTTTGGCATAAGCTAATGCAACGTTTAAATAATTAGGAGAGAAATATCCAATACCTCCTTCGGGTAAATCTACGGTAGTTATCATCATACTACCATAATTTATCGACATTACACTCATTCCAAGCACTCCTGTTTCTCCAACTTTTTGAGTAAATCCAAAGGCATTTAAATATGTTTGGGAACCAATTAACCAATTTGTTCGTGCAAACATTAATTCGGTTTTTGGAGTATATGCTATGCCCGCTACATTTAAGTTTATAGATTCTAAACCTACAGAATTAGCAACAGAAACATCGCCCCATCCGGAACTTCTTGCCCAAGGATTGATTAATAATTGATTTCCTCCGGCTTGTCCTGTTCTATCTTTATTTCCCGCTAATGCTGTATATGCGGAACTAATTAATAACGATGCACAAATACTAAGTTTTAAATATTTTTTCATACCAAAGTTTATAACTATTAAAATTATTAGAAGGTATCTAAGTCAACAGGACGCATTACACCGTACCATTTCACTACTTTTTGTCCAACTCCCGGCACATCTACATGTATTAGGTAGATGCCGCTGGCTATAGGTATATTTGCCTGATTCTTTAAATCCCAATCTAAGGATGTTTTCGTATCTGCTTTGTTAAATCTTCTCACTAAAGTACCATTCATAGTGTATATGGATATTTGACATTCTTGCGGAAGATTTACAATCTTAATACGATTATCTAATTGGTTTTTCTCGTACTCGCTAAATGCGTAATATGGATTTGGAACAACGTTTATCAACTGCAATGCATCTTCTGCGAGTGCTTGATCTTTTTCTACCACAGCCATATCTTTCGTATCAAAACGATATAATGGCCATGTATTGTTTAAATTTGTTCCCGTATCATATTTATCATACGAACGATTTACTTTGATACTAATACGAACATCGGTATCCAATAATTTTGCATCTTTTTCTAATAATGGCCATCCAACCCACATACAACTTCTCCATACGTTTCTTGCATCGGGAGAATTGGTTGGATTAGCATTAGCTGCTGCTGCAGTTAATCGTTCATACATCCATTTGCCTTCATCATAAGCCGGCATATCATTTGGCCCGCTTCCATTATTATCAAATACATAGATAAAATGCTTACCTCCGTATATAGGATCGAATAACTGTGAAACCGTTGTTGATGTAGGATTCCAAATCATATCTCTTCCGTTATCGGCTGCTAACCATGAATCTTCTGAGAAAGCCATGTTTAAACGTTGACCTGTTTCTTGGCATATAGCGTATCCCGGGAACCAGCCCATGCCGATTGTACCTGTTCCATCGGGTTGGCCTGATTTGGTTACGCTTGGCGATTTACGCAGCATGTTTTTAACCGCACCACCTTCAGACAATGCTGTAAATGCATTATTTTCTACTACGCAACATCTTGTCCATTTACTCTTATCTGGTGTAATAACTATATCTACACTCTTAATTAAATTTAGGTTAGCTAAATTTACCGTTAATGCATTTAAACCCGGTGCATCTGCATTATAGGTTTCATTATTCGCTATTTGTGGATATGCCACTAATGAGTATGGAGCCCACCAACCATTAACAACTTTTTCATATACTTCTTTTGGATCTTTCGTTGTATAGTCATTATAAACCGATATGTTTGGATCTGTAAAGGTTCCTGAACGTATCCAGTTTATTGGACTTGCTCCATCGGCATCGGAAACTCCGGTTAACCAACGTTTACCTTCATCGGCAAACGTGATGGTTGATTCTATAAATCCGTTACCTTCTTCAGGTTCTGCTCCCGGATTCTTAACTTGAGCAATAAATACTGCTAATCCCCACTTTGAAACGATTTGTTCATTCCCAATTTGAATTGTTTTTTCTGATTTTACTTCTTCCCCAGTTGTTAAATTTTTCAATGTCCAGCGTGCACTATCCACTCCATTGGATACTACATCAAATCTTAGTTCAAATTCAGCATTCGGAACTACTAATGGATCAACCACGTAAATATTTACCGGGCCTTTCCCTTTTTCGTATGTTACTTCTCCTTGATTTATATTTAAAAATACTTTTTCTTCCGACTCTTGGGTCATTGTTATTGATCTTCCGCCATTACCGGTACCTTCAATTCGAGTAATAAATGGACCTTCACCATACTCTGAATTCACCTGTAATCCTCCGGGGCTGGTTATGTGCGGTATACCGGAATATACTCTAATTGCACCTGTAGCACTTTTACGTCCTTGTTTGTAAGGTTTCTTTTGTCCATCCAATTGCAATGGGTCATTTGGATCGTATTTCTTAAATTTATTAAAACCATAAGCAACAGCCATATAATAATAGGTTTTGTGATTTACTAAGCGTTTATCATTGGCTGCAAATTTATCTTCCGTTATTCTAAACGTGTGTCTAATACCTTTATTCTCTCCGTTTACCATTTCTTGCGGAATATTGGCATTTAGCGCTTCATTAAATTCAAAATTTACTAATTGTGTAACCGTATCTTTAATATCGCATTGCGCTACAAGTCTTGCTCTGTCAGGATTGTATAATTCTTCCGGTGAAACGGTTCCATCTTTTAATTGAAATATTTGATAGCCTTGGAAACGATATTTTCTGTCGTTAACTATAGTATCTCTTGTAATCACCTGATTATACTGACCTGTAAGCGGGTCTAAAACATAAGTGGTATTAACATTGGTGAATATTTCCGGAATTTGAGCATCTATCTCTTCGTATTGTTCGTTAAAGTTATTCGAACCCGGAGGGTTTGATAAATGCAATATTAATTCTCTGTTTAATTCAACTATTTTCACATTTGGTGCATCCGGACCGTTTAATACGCGGAAACAATTTTCGAATAATGATTGAGCTTTATCATCCACACTTCTTAATTTAGCAACGGATGCAAATGGCCCACCGGAGGTAGCTCTTGCCCAAACTATACCTACTGTAATATCATTAACTGCTCCGGGTTGTAGTGTAAATGGACCGGCAGATTGTACAAATCGTCTGTCAAATGGTACATTACCTTCTGATTCTTCGCTCCAGTATGGCATTGGTTTACCTTGTGTTCCCCAGTGTTGAGGATCTGTATCGGCAGGGAACATAAAATCACATGGAGTATTAATGTCTGCTTTGGGATCTGAAATGTGTCCATTGCCGCCATACACCATTTTGGTTCCATCTTTCCAAAATGAACGTAAATAATTGTAATAATCTGCTGCGGTTTGAGGGTCGGTCATAGCTTGATTACCTCCACCACCTACATTGTTAAAATATAAAAATCTTCTCATTCCGAAACGCTCATTATCTATAATTCCATCTCCATATCCTAAACCGTTTAAAGCTTCGTTTGGTCCAATTCCTACAGCATTGTCAATCCCATCATTATCTTGATAGGGACCTTCAAAGAAATCTACACCGATTGCAGGAGGTTGAACGCCATATTGGTTTACCCCTCCGGTTCCATCTACCTCCGTTCCGTTATAACAATAACCTAAACCTCTTACAACATCGCATCCTACAAAGTCGTCTTGATAAAAACCTAAATCCGCATCTGTCCAAACTCCAAAATAGGTATTTGTTAATGTAAAGGTTGAACGGTTTATTAATCGATAATTGTAAAAGGTCATGTTGTTTATTTCGTCATTGGTAGCAAATGCAAATGCCTGTGCATGAATCTCCATACCAATGGGCGAACCACCGGATTCGGTATGTACATTTCCTTTATCGTTAAATATCCACCATAAAGTTTGGTCGCCATATAGACGCTCTCTTCGATCGGTTTTACAATCAATGCTATTATTTACATCATACAATGGATAATCTCCATCATAAGGGTTATAAGTTCCATCAGCATTTCTATCAAAGAAAGGTGCTAAATAGTAATCTTGTCCTGCTGCTACATCGCCATGTGCAGGCCAGTTTAAAATGATATCGGGAATTTTATATCCAATAAAATCTTTATCATCTTCAGGATCGGGGGTTAAGGTGGTATTGTACCATGCTATAAATTCATCCACTTGTGCACGTGTTATAACAAAATGTTGATCCCATTTTGCACAGGTATTTGCATCGGTCTCTGCAGAATTTTTAGTTAAAGGACCTGTCCAATAATCAATACCTTCTCTAAAACGCATTGCCGCTAACTTTAACTGACCGTTAACATCTTGACCTCCTAACCATAATGCACCGGCAAATAAAGAGTGCTTGCCTGAACCTTTTGGAATTTCGTAGCGTGGTGTTTGTACCAAATCCCACCACATATCGCCTCCCGTGTGAATTAAAGCTCGCACATTATTTAATTGTAAGTCGGTTGAACTTTTTGCCGGTGTACATCCTGAAAGGCTGGCTTGAGGCCAATTGGCAGGGCGACTTGTAGCTTGTGAATTACGAGCTGTTACAACATTTGCAAGTAATGCTGCAACAAGGGTAAATAAGGTAAATTTCATTGTTCTTGTCATTTTCATATGTAGTAGTAACAAAAATCGTTAATTAAAAGTTTAGTATTAATCCTAAACGGATTCTTCTGGGTAAACTGTAGTTAAATGGATTATTTACTTTAGCTGCATATAAATCTCTGAAAGATTGCGGATCGTTTTGTGATGCAATACTTGCTTGAAACTCAGCTGCAGCTAAATATCCATCGTCATCAGGATTACCTGTTGCTCTATAAACATTAATTACGTTTTTAGCATTTAATGCATTTAGTAATAATACATATACGTTTAATTGAGCTTTCTTTTTCTCTTTAGCTACTTCGCCTTCTGCAGTAGATCCTCCACCCCATTCTAAATTAAAGTCTCTATCTAAACGTACATCCGTTCTAAAAATCCATGGTAAACGAGCACCATTAATACCACCTTTAACCAAACCTCTACCACCTCCGGCAGCTTCGATGGTAATATTTTTCTGAGCTGTATATGGAGCCCCTGAACCGCCAAAGAATACAATGTTTAATCCGGTATTCGCTAAAATTTGCTTATCTCCCCACATAGGTCCGTTATAATCTCTTCCGCTTCCATAACGGTAATCCACAACGGTTTGTATTGCATGTCGTTGGTCAAAATCCAAAGGAATTAAGAAACGTAAATTTTGTTGACCTGATTGAATTAAGTTTACTCCTTGATTAGCAGAAGAACCTGTACCATCCGCAAATTGAAGTGTATATGATACACGCATACTTACGTTGTTTGTTCTTCTTAAATCATAAGATATGGTTGTTCCTTTAACAGTACCAAAGTCAATGTTTTCATAAGATCTGTAATCTCTTGGGAAAACACCTTGGATATAAGTAACCTGAATCATATTACGCATTTCGCGATAAAAAGCAGATAATTTTAAAGATGAAGTGTTGTTTAGTTTTTGTTGGAAACCTAATTCATACTCTATTGTTTTTTCAGGCTTTAAGTTCGGATTATTAATAATTGCAGTGCTACTTTGAAGGAATAAATAGTCAGTTGGGTCTAATCTTAAAAATCCGCTTGGACGTTTTGCTAAGATATCATAATGAGCAAAGAACAATGCCTCATCAGAAATTGGGAATGAGAAGGAAATACGAGGCATTACGATTACTTGCGGATCATAATCTTTAAATGCATTAGAACTTAAATCGGTTGATGTATTTCGCTTGGTAGGATCTAATAACCATGGTGCGGGTGCTCCGCTTGCAGTATATAAAATGGTTGGGTCGGTAATTTCTCTACCTTCAGCATCAAACCATCTTGAACCGGATCTATATCCTATTATTTTATCTTCAGATGGATTATCAATATCACTTACATAAACCACATAGTCTTCACCTATATTACTTGGTCTGTTAGGAGCAACTTCTCCAGCTTTTTTAGTTTCAAATAATGAGTATTTATCTTTAAGAACTTTTTGGTTAGCATCAAAACGGTCAACACGTAAACCTATGTTGAAAATTAAATCTTCAAAAGCGAATTTATCTTGAATATATCCAGCCATATATATTGGTTGGAAAGCTCCAATTTCGCGTTTAAAGTTTCCAAATTCATCTTTTGCGGTAAAGAAATCATCAAAACTTGGATTTCTTCTTAACTTTTTACCTGTATGATCATAACCAAAGTAAGATACATAGCTATTACCGTTATTTAGTAACTCATCAGCATTATAGAAATCTAATTTAAAAATAGAAGGATCGTAAGAATCGATATCAATATAATCATTTCCTCGTGGATCTAATCCAAGAGCTTTTCTTAAATTGTAATCAAAAAACTTTTGGTCGTCACCCACTAAACGAGGATAATTTATAATTGGGTAAGTTCCTGCATCGTTTACAATTGGATTAGTTTTGTCTAATTCTCTAATATGGAAGTTGGCATATTGGCGATTAATCCACCATAATCCAACAGGAGCTGTAATAAATGAACGATCATCTCTTTGCTCGTATTCAAAACCAACTAAAATTGCATGATTTTTAATATCAGCCGAACCTGTTACACGCACACGTAATTGAGAATTATCTAATTTTGAATAGCGATTAAACGGAGTACCCGGATTATTCCATAAACTGTAAATGGATTGACGGAAACTACCGTTTTGTAAGCCATTTAATAAACCTCCACCGTTTTCAACATCTAAAGGAGTTTCGTAATTTCCTTCTATTGTTGTATATAATGAATAATAGTTTTCATTGTATTTTGATAAAAGTGGATTAATATCGCTTGGTGTAAAATTATAAGCCACTTGGTCAAATCCGTTTTGAATATATCCTTGCAAACCGGTTACACTGTCAATTCCAAATTCGTAAGAAGGAACGAAGGTACTTGTAAATTTCCCTACATAACCATAGTTGAAAATTTTATCTTTATGATATTTGTCTTGAACAGTTTCGAGCACTTTTGAATAGTCTGCTTGTATTGTGTAATATGCATTTTTAATTAATGAGGCCGATTCTTGCGAATTTGCTTCTTGTGTACTTAATTTTTGGGTAAATCGCACATACGTTCTCCAAGTGGTACTTTTAATTTCCGGGTTTCTTTTTGAGTTAAATAAGGTATTATTGTAAACTAAAGGATTTGATCCTGGAGTACCTCTATAATTAACTCCTAATCCTACATCTCTTGAATAACTATAATCAAAAGTACCACCGATGGTTAAATTGGTAGTGGCTGAGGTAGCAATATCTACTTTACCTTGTAACAAAACTCCATGCTGTGCTACATCTTGACGATAAGGAATTCGTTCAATATCTTCTGCTCTTACAAATGTTGCATTTTGAAAAGTACCAAAACCTTGTCCTGAAGGGCGAAGCGGATTTCTTTCTAATTCAGCCAAAACTTCATCTTTTAATTTTAATGAACCTATTGCTGATGGGCGAGGATCTTTTTCGGAGCGTAACTCACCTGAAATGAAAAAGCCCATTAGGGGTTTAGATAGTTCAGGATTAACAGTATCTTTCTTCATTAATAATGGTCCAGCAACACTAAATCCTAAAAGGTTATAACCAAATTTATCGGTTAGTTGCGAAGAAACTAATTCTACTCCTCCAAAATATTCTTTGGAAATACCACGAGTGGTAATACTAATAACCCCACCTGTTGCATCACCATACTGAGCTTCTAAACCTCCAAGCATTACCGATACTTGTTCTATAGCTGCGTTTGGAATTGCCGATGAACCTCTTACTTTAACACCATCAATGTAAGTATCAGTAGCTTCTTCTCTGGAACCACGAACCGAACCACGCTCACCATCTTGTGAAAATATACCACCAACTGTTAAGGCAACCGACTCTGCAGAACGACCAGGCATTTTAGCAATTTCATCGCGAGTTACTGTACCCCCGGTTGTTGTTTTATCTTTATCAATTAATGGGACTTCGTATTCTACTTTTTCGAAAGTTTTTAATTGAATACCCTGAGTCATTGAGATATTTAAGAAGGCTATCTTATCGCCAACTACTACCCCATCAATTTGAACACCTTGATAACCCACATACGATGCTTTTACCGTATATTTTCCGGGAGATAGTGGTTTAATGAAATAATTACCGTCAAAATCGGTAGTAGCTCCACCTGCTTGAACGCCATTTTGTTCAACCACCACATTTGCAAATGGAATTGGTTCTCCGGTAGCTTTATCTAGAACTTTTCCTTTTAAAGCACCTTGTCCGACTTGAGCAAAAGATACTGCTGAATATAAGATAACCGAAATTGATAATAGCAGGCGTAGCTTGTTTATCATACTTTAATTTATTTCGTTTTAAAAATTGTTAAATTTGAAAGTGGGTAAAGATATGAATTAAATTTTTTTAATTCCAAATTTTAGATAATATAAAATTTACACTTTTTTATAACTAATATTTTGGTTTTTGAAGTATCTCTGTGAAAATGACCATTTTTTGTAAATCATTGTATTGATTAGAAATTTTACCTAACAAAGTGCTTTCAAATTCAGGCTCCCCTTGATTGATTTTTGTTGTTTGATTTTGTTTTTTTTGTCGTTCTAATTTTCTTTGTTGTGCGGCTAAAACTTCTTCTGGTATTTCATTGGTTATATCACCTAACTTTTTTCTTTTTGACGTGTAGAAATCTGTAGATTTTACTGAGGCTGCAGTATTTTGTTTATCTTTTTTGGTTTCAGGTATTATTTCTTCAAAAACAGGAGTTTTTTTCTTTTTAATTTGTTTTTGCTTAGCTGCTTTATTTTTCTGAGATTTAATGGTGCTAAATACAAACCATATAATAGCAATAATAAAATATACGATATTTTCAATATCCTTTTTATCCATTTGTTTTATTTATTTGTTAAATAAACGAATTAACCAATTATCGCGTTTATTATCGTTATAATTATCTGATTTACGTCTTGTTTTTTTCATTCGCTTACGCGTTTCTTTTGATTGAATTTTCATGTGCCGCTTTCTTAATTCTTCTTCTTTTTTCTTTTGTTCAGCTTCTTTTCTGGCTTTTTCTTTATTTAATTTTTTTTGACGTTTTTTAACTGATTTTGGTGCATTTTCATCAACCTGTGTTGCGGGTTTACCAACAGCTTCTTGTGCTTTTGAAATTGATGGTGAAACAACGATTAAACTTAGAATTACAACTAACGGTATAAAAAATCTAAACATTTTAATTTATTAATTACGCTAATATATAGAATTAATCAGGCAGAAATGCGTTTTAATTCAAAAAATGTAAATGAATGTTTGTTTTTTCCATCTGCATTAAAATACATTGATGAAATAATTTGCCATTCATTCATATTGAGTTTTGGGAAGAATGTATCAGCTTCAAAAGTTTCGTGAACTTTTGTTAAATATACTTTATCGGCTAAAGGTATTGCTTGTGCATAAATTTCGCCACCACCAATAATAAAAATTTCGTTATCGCCTGTTGCCTTTGCTTTTTCAATCGCCTCTTGCAATGATTTAACTACAATTGCTCCCGGTGCTGAATAGTTTTCTTGACGAGTTATAACAATATTTGTGCGATTAGGTAGTGGACGATATTTTTCTGGAATGGATTCATAATTTTTCCTACCTGTTATAACGCAATGTCCCGTAGTTTTTTCTTTAAAAATTTTCATGTCGGCAGGCAAGTGCCACAATAATTGATTGTTTTTTCCAATGGCATTATTCTCTGCTACTGCAACTATAATTGAAATCATTCTTTTATAAGCTTTTTAAAAATTACATGGCCATTATTTCTTGTTATTTTGACTAAATAAATTCCTTTTGACAAGTTATTTAGATTAACTTCATTAACATGCGTTTGAAGTATAAATTGTCCATTTATATTCAGTATTTCAACCCTATAAATATCATCATTAGGTAAATTAATCTTGAAGCTATTTATAGTTGGATTGGGATAAATGATTAAATCCGGTACAAAAGTTTCGTTTTGGATGGATAAAAGATTACATTGAGGAGAGGTGCTAATTGAAGTAAAAATTGAACCATTTTGAATATACCAATTATACCATTGGCCACCATTATGAGTTTTCCAGTCATTTAAATCAAAACTAAATGACCCGCTTGGAGTTCCTTTTACTTGGCATACTTTAATTGCTTTATTATTTTGATCCCAAGTAAGAGCTTGATTAGGGCTTATTATTTCCGGAGAATTAGAATTTACCTCACAATTTATTTGAATGAAATAAGCATTATCATCATATTGAGGTGCTTCTCCAAAAACGCGTGCTATTTTATTAGAATCTATACATACTGCGGTATATTCATCGCAAGCAATTCCATAAACAGTATCTTCGCCCATTAAACTTAATCGTGCAATAAAAACAGAATGACGACCTTTTCTATCCGGGTTATCATAATGGGTATCTGTAATTGTATTTTTTAAAAAAGGATGTTTAATAAAATCTGATACCCCTAATGTAATATTTGAATGAAAAGGATTGCTTAATGCCGCAGAGGATGTAATAGTGCCATTTAAAGCAGAAAAATAATAATCTCCTAAAATTGCCATTCCGGCACTAGTTCCTCCTATAGCTCCTTTTTTAATTTGAACGAAAAAGTTAAGTGCGGAATCTAGTGCTGTATTTTTCCAAAAGCTAACATAATCTGCTTGATTGCCTCCTGCAATAAATATTGCTTCAGCATTTAAAATTTGTGTTTTTACATAATTATCATTTGCTGCTTGGGTTGATGGCACAACCAATGTTTGAACAGAGTTTACATTAGCTCCTTGTAAGTTATACATGTAAGAATTATAACCATCAGCCCCGGTAGCTCTTAATACCAATACGTCTCCTCCATTAGCTTTTTGTAAAAACCAAAGCATAGCACTATCGTTTTCGGTAGCACCTCCCATTAAGCATACAGCCCATTGTGGATTTACAATAACATTAGTAGTATCACCAATTATATAGCTTGAATATGATTGAGCTTTAGTAGTTGTACTATAAACGATAATAAATGATAAAAAAATGTATTCAACTACTTTTGCCATATTTTAAACAGCTACTTCAGCTTTAATATGAGGGTGTGGGTCGTAACCCTCTAAAGTAAAATCTTCGTATTTAAAATCGAAAATATTTTTAACTTCCGGATTTAATTTCATAATTGGTAATTTTCTACATTCTCTGGAAAGCTGCAATTTTACTTGCTCTATATGATTGGAATATATGTGTGCATCGCCAAAGGTATGGATAAATTCTCCAGGTTTTAAATTGCAAACTTGTGCTACCATCATGGTTAGCAATGCATATGATGCTATATTAAAAGGTACTCCTAAAAATATATCTGCACTGCGTTGATATAATTGACATGAAAGTTTTCCATTTGCCACATAAAATTGAAAAAATGCATGGCAAGGCGGGAGTTTCATATTATCAATTTCACCTACATTCCATGCACTTACAATCATTCTTCGCGAATCAGGATTTTTCTTTATTTGCTCTATCACTTGTGATATTTGGTCTATGTGTCTTCCATCAGCTGTTGGCCAGCTTCTCCATTGATAGCCATAGATTGGTCCTAGCTCTCCATTTTCATCAGCCCATTCGTCCCAAATGCTTACTCCATTTTCTTTTAAGTATTTTATGTTTGTATCTCCTTTTAAAAACCAAAGCAATTCGTGTATAATGGAACGAACGTGTAATTTTTTAGTAGTAACTAATGGGAATCCCTCTTCTAAATTAAATCGCATTTGATACCCAAATACACTTATTGTGCCTGTACCTGTTCTATCTGTTTTTACTACTCCATTTTCTAAAACATGGCGCATTAAATCATGATATTGTTTCATTTGTTATGAAAATTAAAGTGTGTAATTGGTAATAAATTAATAGAATTATCATCAAAAATACGATAATTTATAAGGAGAAATTACAAGCAGCTTTGAGGATGTTTTAACATTATATCAACATACCAACTATAACTGCAGTAAATAAAGAAGCCAAGGTTCCTCCTATGAGTGCTTTTATACCAAGCTGAGATAAGGTTGCTCTTTTTTCGGGAGCAAGTGCACCAATTCCACCAATTTGAATCCCAATTGATGCGAAATTGGAAAATCCGCATAAAATATAGGTAGCAATGATAATGGATTTTTGTTCGGCAAAAATTCCTGCGGTTTTTAGTTTACCCAGCGATACATAGGCCACAAATTCATTTAAGATGGTTTTTTCTCCTAATAGTTGTCCAACTAATGCGCTATCTTGCCAACTTGTACCCATAAGCCAGGCAAGAGGTTTTAAGCCATATCCCAAAACAAATTGTAATGATAAACTATTATACTGTCCGTTTGTTTTTTGAGCAATTATTTCGTTAAGTCCTGTCAATTCTCCCAATAAATCTTTCATAAAATAATTTGCCAATGCAATAAAGGCAATAAATACAATAAGCATTGCTCCAACATTTACAGCTAATTTTAAGCCTTCGGTAGTACCATTTGCTATTGCTTCGAGCATATTGCTTCCGATTTTTTCGCGAGACACTTCCATATTTGAATTAATCTGCTCGGTTTCGGGAACAATAATTTTTGCAGCAACAATAGCTGCCGGAGCTGACATTACAGAAGCTGCCAATAAATGTTTGGCAAAGAATAATTGTTGTGCCGGGTCATCTCCTCCTAAAAATCCAATGTATGCTGCAAGTACACCTCCGGCTATGGTGGCCATTCCTCCGCTCATTAGACACATTAATTCAGAACGTGTCATTCCGCTGATGTAAGGCTTAATTAATAGCGGAGCTTCTGTTTGACCCAAAAAAATATTACCGGCAGCCGCCAAACTTTCTGCGCCCGAAATTCGCAATGTTTTTTTCATAATCCATGCAAAAGCATACACAATTTTTTGAATTACTCCCAAATAAAAGAGTAAGCTGGTAAGGGCAGAAAAGAAAATGATGGTTGGTAATACTTGAAAGGCAAATATAAATCCAAATGAATTTACGTTTTCAACTAATCCTCCGAAAACAAAAGTGGAACCTTCGCGTGTAAAATTTAATATTTCAACAAAAAATTGTGATACAACCGAAAATACATTTTGAATTAAATCTATTTTGAGAATCAGTATAGCAAAAATCACTTGAATTCCTATTCCTTTTGCAACCAATATCCAATCAATTGCTTTTTTATTGGAACTAAACAACCAAGCTATTACAATTAAACTAAGCAATCCTAAAATTCCTCGTAAAACAGACATTACACCAAATGAACTTTGCTGAATTTCTGCATTTGGCTGATAAGTAAAAATGTAAGAATTTCTTTCAGAACTTATTGATAATTCTTGCTCAGAAAAAGTATTTATTTTAAAGAAATCTTTTTTGCTTTCTGCTTGAATTTCGTTTAGCTCAATACGCGTTATTTCTTTTCCTTCTTTAAAATAAACAATTGCGGGTTTATTATCTCGTATTATATAAATTGAAGAATCGATGCTAAATTCGGTATCCGGTAAGTCATAGGTTAAGGTTAAAACAGAATCTTTGGAAACTTGCCAAAAACCTGTTGATGATTTATTGTTAAGATTATATTCAAAACGTTTTATTCCGTTGCTGACCGTAAATTTAATAAATTGTGAAGAGTCGTTTGTTAAAACCCATTTACGAGTTAGATAAGCATCGAAATTGGGCTTTTCAGGCTTACATGAATAAAAAAATACTTGAATAAATAATATAACTATCGTAAAAAGCCCAACTTTTTGCATAAACAGTGATTTTTTTTATTAGTTTCCACTTCGTTTGTTGAGCTCATCACGAATTTTAGATGCTTTTTCATAATCTTCTTCATCTATTGCATCTTGAAGCAACTTTTTAAGCTCTTTCTCTGATTTTCCGGACAAATCGGTATCTGAAGCTGTTGAAACTAATTCTTCTTCTAATTCTATATCTTGACTTTCTTTTGATATGGCTCCTTCTTCTAAAATAACTCCCGCTTGTGCTAATATAAATTCATAGGTATAAACAGGGCAGTTAAAACGAACTGCCAATGCTATGGCATCAGATGTACGAGCATCAATTTCTAATTCACTTTCGCCATTACTGCAAATAATTCGAGCATAAAATACGCCTTCTACTAAATTGTAAATTAATACCTCTTTTATGTCAATATTAAATCCTTGAGTTAAGCTTTTAAATAAATCGTGGGTTAAAGGACGGCTTGGAGTGATTTTTTCAATTTCAATAGCAATTGCTTGAGCTTCAAAACCTCCGATAATGATTGGCAGCCTACGTTTACCATTCATTTCTCCCAAAACAAGCGCATATGCTCCAGATTGTGTTTGACTGAAAGAAAGACCAACAATTTCAAGCTGAATTTTTTTCATCAAGTTTGTATTGTATTAAATGCTCAAGAAATAAAGGTAATTATGAATATTGTTTTATAATATTTAAAGGTGCTCATTATTAGAACACCTTTAAATATAAGAATAAATTTTAATTTGCCGATGCTTTAAATTTTTTAAATGCATCAATTAATTTAGGCAACACTTCAAAAGCATCGCCAACTATTCCATAATCGGCTGCTTTAAAGAATGGCGCTTCAGGATCTTTATTAATTACTACTATAACTTTACTTCTATTAACACCTGCTAAATGTTGTATTGCTCCTGAAATACCAACTGCAATATATAAATTAGGAGCTATGGCAATACCAGTTTGTCCAACATGCTCATGATGTGGACGCCAACCTATATCGGCTACAGGGCGTGAGCAAGCTGTTGCCGCGCCTAACACTTTTGCTAATTCTTCAATTGGTCCCCAATTTTCAGGCCCTTTCATACCTCTACCGGCCGAAACAACCAATTCTGCTTCCGGTAATGAAATTTCTCCTTCTTTTCTTTTTTGCTCTTTAACAGTAACTTTTGGAGAACCAACTTCAGGATTAAATGTAATTATCTCTGCGCTTCCTCCTATTTTTTCAATTTGAAACGTATTTGGATAGAGCGATAAAACTTTTTTATCAGTTTTAATTTCTACATCAGCAAAAGCTTTTCCCGAAAATACAGCTTTACGAACAACAAATGAAGCATCAGGCAATGAAGAAACCCCTGAAACAAATCCTGCTTCTAATCTTGCTGCTACTCTTGGAGCTACAGCTCTTCCAATTAAATCATGCGAAAATATTATAATAGACGCGTTTTCTTGTTCAACTGCTTTTATAACTAATTTTGATAATACTTGAGAATCGGTGGTATTTATGTTTGAAGCATGTAAAACTTTATTTGCAC
Organism: Bacteroidia bacterium; assembly: GCA_046299555.1. Classification (GTDB taxonomy): domain Bacteria; phylum Bacteroidota; class Bacteroidia; order JACCXN01; family JACCXN01; genus CALKJP01. The sequence goes on along the minus strand of JBKBHS010000001.1, from coordinate 895,079 downwards.
CATATTCTCCTAATTCGGAAATATTAGAACAATTTCCGCTAACAAGCGCTGTAACCGATGTTGCATGAGCATCGGCTATTTTTTTTGCATAATTTATCGCTTCAAATCCTCCTTTATTTACTTTTCCACTTGAGGAATCTACAAAAACTAAAACTGACATATCGTTGAATTATTTTTGATTTGACTTTAATTAAATTACTTTGGCTTCGTTGTGCAATAATTCTACCAATTCAGCAGGATTATCTGCACTAATGTATTTGCATCCTTTTTTCTCCGGTGGCAAACTGTATGATTTAATAGCGGTAAATCTTTTATCATCACTTGCAGGAACAACGGTTAACGGCTTTGTTCGAGCTGCCATTATTCCACGCATATTGGGGATACGAGCTTCTGCCATACCTTTTGCACAACTTACTACAAATGGTAAATTTACGCTTACCACTTCAGAGCCTCCCGGTATATCGGTTTCTAAAGTAGCCTCCGTTCCATTTACATCAAGTTTTGAGGCTAATGAAATAAAAGGTAAATCTAATAGCTCAGCAATCATGGCTCCAACTTGTGAACCATTGTAGTCTATAGTTTCTTTTCCGGTAAGAATTATATCAAAAGCCTTATCTTTTGCATAGGCAGCAATTTGACGAGCTACAAATAAGGCATCATCGGGATTGGCATCAATACGAACGGCTTCATCGGCACCAATTGCCAATGCTTTACGAATTACGGCTTCATCAGCTGCCGGGCCAACTGTGATAATGGTAACTGTACCGCCTAAAGTTTCTTTTAACTCTAATGCTCTTACTAATGCATACCACTCGTCATAAGGGTTTACTATATATTGAACTCCGGCTTCGTTAAATGCGGTGTTATTATTAGTAAACGAAATTTTGGTGGTTGTGTCAGGTGCTTTACTAATACAAACTAAAAGCTTCATTTTGAGAATATATTTAATGGGTTAATTTTCTTGAGCTGCGAATTTAATTATTTTGAATTGAAAAACGAATAAATATTTCACTAACAAAACGCATTAGATTTGTTTTTTTTACAAACTATTAAGAACTTAAGAGGAATTAAGATTTTCTTAATCTTTCGCCCTTTTTGTTATTATCACCAACAAAAAAAACAAAACAAGTATTTATAATGCGACTTCCTTGTACTTTTCTTTAGAAGAAAAGTACCAAAAGAAAACGGGCGATTTAAAAACCCTGCGATGGCTGTTTGTCGCACAATCTACGCTATTCGGGCTACAGCCATCACGGCCGTTTTCGCAGATCACCGCCCCCAATCGTCCATTGCCCACGGAATTAAAAATCAAAACACTTTGGCCTTCTGATTTTTAATTTCTTATTTTTTTTCAATGAATGCGCAGACGTGAAGGGAAAAAACAAATGAAATATTATGCTTTGAATAATATTAATTAGGCAAATTATCCTTTAACTCTAACAAAAAGGATTTTATCTTTTGAAGTGATTTAATTATTTCTATATTTTGTATGGTATCCTGCTTGTTTTCTTTAATTTTCTTCTTGGCGCCATCTAAGGTAAATCCACGTTCTTTAACCAAATGATAAATGATATAAAAGTTATCGATGTCTTCTTTTGTAAATAAACGATTCCCCTTGCTGTTTTTCTTGGGTTTAATAATATCGAACTCCTTTTCCCAAAATCGTATAAGCGAAGTATTTACACCAAATAAATCGGCTACTTCGCCTATGGTATAGTATAATTTTTCAATATCGCGTTCTTTGTACGGCATATCCTATTAATCAAATGATTGACCGGCTTGTGAAGCTATTTCAATCATTTTTTGATATTCTTCAGGAGTTAAATCATTATAGAAAAAGTTAATTGGATTTATTTTTTCACCGTTTTTAATAACCTCATAATGCAAATGTGGCCCTGTTGAAGTACCTGTATTACCAACATATCCAATAACTTCTCCTCTTTTAACTTTTTGTCCCGGACGAACATTTATTTTACTTAAATGCGCATAAAGCGTTTCGTAGCCAAATCCATGCGAAATGATGATATGATTTCCATAACCTCTTGCTTCGGAATTTACTTCTTTTATAGTTCCGTCTCCGGCAGCATATACCTCTGTTCCAACAGGAGCTGTAAAATCAAGTCCTGTATGTAAATGTTGAATTTTATATATAGGATGCGTTCTATAACCAAAACCGGACGCCAAACGTGTCAAATCTTTATTAGAAATGGGTTGAATTGCCGGGATTGAAGCTAACATTAATTCTTTTCCTTTTGCTAATTTAAACACTTCGTCATACGATTTAGATTGAATATACATTTGCTTAGCCAATCGATCTATTTTTTTGGTTGTTTCAATAATTAGTTGAGAATTATCATAACCTTCCAGTTCTTTATATCTGTTTACCCCACCAAACCCAGCTTTTCGAATATTATCAGCAATTGGTTCTGCTTCAAAAATAACACGATATATGTTATCATCGCGTTGTTGCAAATCTTCTAAAACTGCTGCCAAAAGCTCTACCCTTTTATTTAAAATTTCATATTGAATTTTTAAATTTTCGTTTTCTCTTAATAATTGTTTCTCCTTGGGCGAATCTAAGAAACGATATGCCAATACAATAACAACGGTTGAAAATACAAGCCCGGTAGCTAAATACGACAACACTCTAAGAGCAATTTCTTTTGGAGTAAGCTTAGCTCTTTCGTATGTTAATGACTTTGTATTAAAACGATATTTTACCTTAGACATTTATTGTAAAAAACTATTTTTGCAAAGCCAAAAATAGGGATTTAAGAATTATGAATTAAAAATTTGAGATTTTTAACAGCTTAATTCATAATTCTCTTTTAATTATAAAAACTAAAAACATTTATATTTTCAATTAAATCAAAAAAATTAAACATGAATTCAAATAAAGTAAGACAAATATTTTTAGATTTTTTTAAGTCAAAGGGGCATGCCATTGTTCCTTCTGCTCCTTTAGTTATAAAAAATGACCCGACACTTATGTTTACTAATGCAGGAATGAACCAATTTAAAGATATCTTTTTAGGAAATGCTCCTGCAAAAGATAAACGAGTGGCAGATACACAAAAATGTTTACGCGTTAGCGGGAAGCATAATGACTTAGAAGAAGTAGGTATAGATACCTATCATCATACCATGTTTGAAATGTTAGGCAATTGGAGTTTTGGAGATTATTTTAAAAAAGAAGCAATTGCATGGGCATGGGAATTATTAACCGAAATATATAAACTGGATAAAAGCAGACTATATGTAACCGTTTTTGAGGGAGACGAGAAAGAAAATTTACCTTTTGATCAAGAAGCATACGATGAATGGAAAAAATGGATTGAAGAGAAACGAATACTAAAAGGAAGTAAAAAAGATAATTTTTGGGAAATGGGAGATACAGGCCCTTGCGGACCGTGTTCTGAAATACATATTGACTTAAGAAGTGATGAGGAAAGAAAACAAATTGATGGTGCAACATTGGTTAACAAAGATCATCCGCAGGTAATAGAAATTTGGAATAATGTATTTATGGAATTTAATCGAAAAGCGGATGGAACTTTAGAAAAACTTCCTGCACAACATGTAGATACGGGAATGGGATTTGAAAGATTAGTTCGTGCAATCGAAGGGAAAAACAGCAATTACGATACCGATGTATTTTTAGACTATATTCATTTTCTTGAAAAAAAATCATCTATAGCTTATAAAGGAGGCGATAGTAAGACAGATATAGCCATGCGTGTAATCGCAGATCATATTCGTGCCATATCATTTGCAATTGCTGACGGACAACTTCCTTCAAATAATGGAGCAGGATACGTAATTAGAAGAATTTTAAGAAGAGCCGTTAGATATGGTTTTAGCTTTTTAAATTTTAAATCGCCATTTCTGCACGAATTAGTTGATTTAGTAGCCAATAAAATGGGTGAAACATTTCCAGAAATAATTTCACAAAAAGAACTAGTAAAAAAAGTTATACAAGAAGAAGAAGCAGCTTTTTTAAGAACATTAGAAAAAGGCATTATTCGTTTTAACGAATATTTAAAAAATAATCCAAAAGAAATTGATGGACAATTTGCTTTTGAATTATATGATACGTTTGGGTTCCCGATTGATTTAACACAATTGCTTGCTAAAGAAAATAACCTGCCCGTAAACATGCAAGCTTTTGAAACACATTTAAATGAACAGAAAGAACGTTCACGCGCTGCTACCTCAATAGATACTGATGACTGGGTAGAATTAATAAACAATGTTGAAACATCGTTTATAGGATATGAAAGCACAGTGGCTCAATCTAAAATTACACGATATAGAAAAGTAAAAGTAAAAGGCAAAGAACAGTTTCAAATAGTATTAGATATAACACCCTTTTATCCAGAAGGAGGCGGCCAAGTTGGAGATACAGGCTTTTTAGAATTTAATGGAGAAAAAACAGAAATAATTGATACCAAAAAAGAAAATGGCATCATATTACACATTTCGGAAAAACTTCCATTAAATATTAATGCAACGTTTAATGCTGTAGTTAATAATAGTAAACGAAGAGATACTGCCAATAACCATTCGGCTACTCATTTGCTTCATGCAGCTTTAAGAATGGTTTTGGGAACCCATGTAGAACAAAAAGGCTCATTAGTAAACGATGAATACTTACGTTTCGACTTTTCACATTTCAGCAAAGTAACTGAAGAAGAAATTGAAAAGATTGAGAAAATAGTAAACCAAAAAATTAGAGAAAATCATCCTGTTAAAATAGAATATTTACCCATTGATGAAGCAAAGAAAAAAGGGGCCATGGCATTGTTTGGCGAAAAATATGGAGAAACCGTGCGTGTAATAACAATGGATAATAACTATTCCATTGAACTATGTGGTGGAACGCATGTAAAGGCAACCGGTGAAATAGGTTTATTTAAAATTGTTTCGGAAAGTGCAGTTGCTGCTGGAGTTAGAAGAATAGAAGCAATTACTGCAGAAAAAGCAGAAAATTATATCAATGAACAATTAAAGTTATTGAATCAAATTAAAGATATTGTAAAAACAAAAGATATTAAAAAAGGAGTGGAGCAATTAATAGAAGAAAATCAACGTTTAAACAAAGAAATTCAAAATTATATTAAAGAAAAAATTAAAGCTATAAAACAAGAACTAAAATCGAAAGCAGAACAAAAAAACGGTATTACCATTATTACAGAATTAGTTGATATTGATAATGCGGATGCAGTGAAAGATTTATGTTACCAACTAAAAGGAGAAATTGAAAACTTATTTTTAGTAACAGGCTCTGTCATAAAAGGCAAACCTCAACTTTCAGTAATGATAAGCGATAACTTGGTAAAAGAAAAAAACCTTCATGCCGGAAATATTGTAAAAGAATTAGCAAAAGAAATACAAGGTGGTGGTGGTGGGCAACCTTTTTATGCAGTTGCGGGAGGTAATAATGCTTCAGGATTAAAAACAGCTTTGGAAAAAGCTAAAAATTTAATTTAAGCTTTGCTAAGTGTAAACGAAAAAGTTGAACCAACATTTTCAGTACTACGAACATTTATTGTTTGTTTGTGTGCTTCAATTATGTGTTTTACAATTGATAATCCAAGACCTGAGCCGCCCATATCTCTGGAGCGGCTTTGGTCAACTCGGTAAAATCGCTCAAACAATCGCGGTAAATGCTTTTCGTTTATACCTACTCCATTATCTGCTACTTCAATTAATAAATTATCATCCATATCATAAAAACGAACTTCGGTAGTTCCATTTTCTTTGCCGTATTTAATAGAGTTTACAATCAAATTAGTTAATACTTGGCGAATACGTTCTTTATCGGCTTTAACCATTATTGACTTATCATAATTTTTATGAAATATCAATTTAATATTTTTTGATTTAGCATGAATTTCAGATTGCTCAAATACTTCTTTCGTTAATGCAACTATATCAAATTTTTCAAAAATCAATTGCATTTGTCCGGATTCAAGTTTTGTGATAGTATCTAAATCTTCAACTATCGTTATCATTCGTTCTACACTTCGCTCGGCTCTTTGTAAATAATCACGATTTATTCTGGGATCATCTAAGCCTCCTTCTAATAGTGTTAAAATATATCCTTGAATATTAAAAATGGGAGTTTTTAATTCATGGGCTACATTGCCAATAAATTCTTTACGATATTGTTCCATTAATTTTAATTGTTCAATTTCTGCTTTTTTATTTGAAGCCCAATCAACCACATCTTTATTTACTTGACTTAATATGTCAGTATCCATTTTAAAATCTTCGGGTACACTATCTTTACTTAGCTTTAAATTATGAATGGTTTTATAAATTACTTTAATTTTTTTATGAATGAATTTTTCGATGAGATAAATTGATAAAAAATAGCTACCTGAAAATATTACAATAATTAGTAAAAAATAGATATACCATTGAATATTTATGTATTTAAAACTAAATACATAAAACAATGTGCTAATAAATACCGGTAAAATTGAAATTAATAAAGCAACCGTTCGCGGTGTTAAATTAATCATTGAAAAGTTGAATTTGAGTAAAAGTATTAAAACTCAAATTTGTATCCAACACCTTTAACGGTTTTGATATAATCTTCGCCTAATTTTTCACGAAGTTTACGAATATGAACATCTATTGTTCTATCGCCTACCACCACTTCACCTCCCCAAACTTTTTCGAGAATGGTTTCTCTTGAAAATACTTTTCCGGGCTTAGATGCCAATAAAGCTAATAATTCAAATTCTTTCTTTGGAAGATTAATTTCTATACCATCTTTAGTTACTACATATCTTTCGCGATCAATTAATAATCCATCAAATTCAATGTTAGTAATTGATTCTGAATCTTCCGTAGATCCGCTTCTTCTTAATAATGCTTTAACTCTACTTATTAATACTCTTGGTTTTATTGGCTTAGTAATATAATCATCGGCTCCTGCATCAAAACCTGCTATTTGAGAGTAATCTTCATTTCGTGCTGTTAAAAATATTATTAAGGTATTTTTTAGTTTAGTATGTTCGCGCATTTTAATGCATGTTTCCACCCCATCCATATCCGGCATCATCACATCTAAAATTATTAACGAAGGTTGTTCTTTGAGTGCAACATCAATTGCAATTCTGCCATTATTAGCCGTAAAAACTTGGTATCCTTCCTTTTCAAGATTGTATTTTATAAACTCTAAAATATCATTATCGTCATCTACCAGTAGGATTTTATTGTTGGATGTATTCATAAATTTTTTTTTGACAAATTAAGTAATACGGCTTAAATGATTATTTAATGCAATATTAACTCTATGTTAAGTAAGAAACCAAAACCTTTATTCAAAATTAAAACTATTGACTCTCAAAACAATGAAAAATAAAGGAATCCATACAATTTAATAAACAAAAATTTTCTTAATAATTCCATAACCTTTAATTTGAAATGAGTTAAAAAAGCTGCTACATCTTTGCATCCGAAACTAATAAACTAATTTTTAATTTTTAAAACTTAACAAAGATGAGAAAAATTTACAGTTTAATTGGTGGTTTAATTATCTCGGCAGGGATAAATGCGCAAACCACCGTTAACATTACCGATGCCTCATTACAAGGCAATACTACGTATAATTGGACAAATGACAAAGTTTATGTATTAGATGGGCTAGTATTTTTAGAAGCAGGCGGAGTACTTAATATTCAGGAAGGTACAGTAGTAAAATTTACTCCTCGTCCTGATTTAGGGAATCCATCAGCATTAGTTATTTGTAGAGGTGCTCAAATATTTGCAAATGGAACAGCTGCAAATCCAATTATTTTCACCGCTGAAGATGATGATGTAGATGATGCAACAGATTTAGGGCCAAACGATGTTTCACTTTGGGGAGGTATTGCAATTTTAGGGAAAGCATACACTGAAAAAAATGGGAATACTGAAGTTAACTTAGAAGGTATTCCTACAACAGAACCAAGAGGTTTATATGGCATGCCTGCCGGACAAGCTGTAAATAATGATAACTCCGGTGTTTTACGCTATGTTTCAATTCGCCATTGTGGAAGAGAAATTGCGTCAGGAAGCGAATTAAACGGACTTTCGTTAGGTGCGGTAGGAAGTGGAACTACTATTGAGCATGTAGAAGTTTATGCCAGCTCTGATGATGGCATTGAATTTTTTGGTGGTTCTGTAAATGTAAAATATGCAGCTGTTGCATTTGCTGAAGACGACTCTTTTGACTGGGATGAATCATGGACCGGTAAAGGACAATTCTGGTTTTCTATTCAAAGAGGTGATATAGCTGATACAGGTTGGGAATGCGATGGTTCAACTCCCGATGACACTGGAATTCCATCTAATCCTACAGTTTATAATGCTACTCACATCGGCTCTGGGGTTGGTGCATCAGCTTCAAATCCGGTAGGTATTTTACTAAGAGCGGGTACCAAAGGTATTGTTGCTAACTCAATTATAGCTGATATGAAAGGTAAAGGAATTGAAATACAAGACAAAGCTGCCAACTCTACAACCGATGCATTTGCTAACCTAGAAAATGGAACTTTAAAATTCAGAAATAATTTATTCTGGAAAATTGGATCTAACTCTAATATTGATACAACTGTTGCTAATTCAGTTATTCGATTTACTTCAGGAAGTGCTCAAGCAAATAGACAAGTAATTGTAGATTCATTAGTTGCATGGAATAACTCAATTGTTCCAACTTCTACTAATTTAATTAAAAGCATTAGCAGAACTCAAAACAATCAGTTAGATCCTAGACCAAACACTGGCACACCAGCTTTAACAAGCACTTTAGCGCCTATACCTTCTGATCCCTTCTTTACAAATGTAAATTTCAAAGGAGCATTTGGTCCTAACTCAACTGATCTATGGTTACGTGGATGGTCAACTCTACACAGAAATAATCACTTATTAGATGTTACTTCAATTGAAGAAAACAACGATAATTTTGCAAACATTTCAATTTATCCCAATCCTGCTAATAACACATTTGTTGTTGCATTTAATTCTGAAAGTCCTGTTATGATTGATATCATCAATATTAATGGACAAACAGTTAAATCAATTAACGTTAACAACACAGGTTTTAACTCTCAATTAGTTGATGTTAACGATTTAACTACCGGTGTATACATTGTACGTTTATCAAATGGCTACAATGTACATACACAAAAATTAGTTATTGAATAATTAGAAAATATTTTTCACTCAGATCAGGCAGGCAAAGTCCTGCCTTCTGTGTGAGAAATTAAACTGTGTTAACAAAACTTAAAATAATGATTACCGAGATGTTTCAAAAAAGAAAAATAACTGTAACGCTTATCTTATCTCTCTTTGTTAGTTTCAACATATTTGCTCAACAAGCAACATTGAGCGGAAAAATTATTGATAAAAAAACCGGTGAAGAACTTATTGGAGCCAGTGTAATTTTAGAAGGAACAACTACCGGTGGAACTGCCGACCTTACAGGAAGATATACTGTAAAAGCTGCACCGGGAACATATAATGTAATATGTTCATACATATCCTATCAAAAAATAGTTATAAAAAATGTAAAACTGGAAGCCGGAAAAGTAACAACACTTGATTTTTTAATGGAAGCCGACAATGTTGCTTTAAAAGAAGTAGTAATAGAAGCAGAACAAGTAAAAAATACCGATGCTTCCATAATAGCCATGCAACGCAAATCGTATGCTGTTCAAGACGGTATTTCTGCTCAGCAAATTGTTAGAAGTGGAAGCTCCAATGCAGCTGAATCTATGAAACAAATTACCGGAGCCAATGTGGATGATGGAAAATACATGGTAATGCGTGGATTGGGCGACCGTTATTCTATAGCTCAATTAAATGGCTTACAAATGGCAAGTAGCGACCCTTATAGAAATGCGGCCAGCTTGGATTTAATTCCTTCTAACTTTATTGATAACTTAATAACTATAAAAACATTTACACCCGACCAACCCGGAAGCTTTGCCGGAGGAAATGTAAATATTACTACAAAAAACTTCCCTGAAAAATTCAACATAAGTTTTACAGTAAGCCCAAGTTATAATACACAAGCATCTTTTATTGATAATTTTTATACATATAATGGTGGGAAATATGACCGCTGGGGTTTTGATGATGGAACAAGAGCTTTACCTGAAATTTTAAAAGATGATAGCACACGCAAATTAATGAATCAAGGTGCATATCTAACAGGAAATGTTTTAGCTCAAACTGCTACCTATTATAACAACCCTGATAGAAAAGTATATGTTGACAGTGTAAACAATGCTCGTGCATATCAGCGCGAAATTATTCATAAAACAGCTAATTCTTTATCTAATCAATTTATTCCTACAAAAACTACAACTCCATTAAATAATTCCTATACATTTAGCATTGGAAATAAATTCAAATTTAAAGAACAAGAATTAGGCTTTACTGCAGGCGCTAATTATTCCAGAAATTTTACCTTTTATGAAAATGGTAGAATTGCTACTTTAATTAATGTAAATCAAGATTCATTGTTTGCTTATCAAGATTTGAATGAAACAAAAAGCATTGAAAATCCTCAATTAGGCGCTTTTGTAAATTTAGCTTATAAACCGCATAAAAATCATAGCATTGGCGTGATAGGTATTTATTCTAATGATGCAGAAAAAATTGCCAGAGTTCAACAAGGAACATTTATAGGACAAGTTTCTGACAGCCGAGCTAAATTTAATACACGATCATTAGAGTTTATACAACGCGAAATGAAAAGCGGGCAAATTAACGGAAATCATGTATTACCTAACTTACTTGGAATAGAGATTGATTGGGCTGCCAGCCACACACAATCTAAACAAAGTGAACCCGACCTTAGATATCTTGCATTTACTACTGTAGCCGATTCTGTTGATTCGGTTGATGCAAACGGAAATTTTGTTATGAGATATTATGACACTCTTTATTATATGAACAATGCCGAACATAACAATCCTTTCCACTTTTTTAGAAACTTAAATGATATCATTACTCAAGCTAAAGTAGATATTACCATTCCGGTTAATAAAGATAAAACCAATAAAATAAAAGTTGGCGTTTATGGTAACCAAATGAACAGAAACTTTGAAGAATATCGTTTTCAAATGATGCCACAAGCCTCGAGAAATATTACTTATTTCAGAGGTGATTTTGATGCATTTTTAGATCAAAGTAATTTTGGAGTAATTGATACTGTTTATGATTATTCCTTAGTAAATAATGACCCAAATAAACCAAGATATAAAGACGGAATTAAGACTTATGAATTTGGTCATTTTTACATAAACCAGGTAAACAACAAAAATTTTTACACCGGAGAACAACAAGTTTTTGCAGCCTATGCAATGGGAATATTCAGCATTACTCAAAAGCTGAAATTTATTGGAGGAGCACGTTACGAAACAACAAACATGAGTGTATTAAGTAAAAATATAGATACTATAATTGTAAAATCTAGAGATCCTATTACAGATGCAGTATTAGAAGCTGATACACTTTATACACAAGGAAAAATAAATATTGCGGATATACTTCCATCGGTAAATTTAGTTTACGATTTGACAGAAAAAACCAAACTTCGGTTTGGATATTCAAAAACCATTGCACGTCCAAACCTTAGAGAGCTTGCTCCATTTGAACAGTTGGACACTAAGAATGGTTTCTTTGTAATGGGTAATCCACTTTTAAGAAGAACGGTTATTCAGAATTTTGATTTACGTTTTGAATATTATCCAAATGCAGGTGATTTACTAGCGGTTAGTGCATACTACAAAGATTTCAAAGATCCAATTGTAAGAGCATTTAATCCAACAGCAACTATTCCGGAATTAAAATTTGTAAATGTGGATAAAGCACAAGTTATAGGTATGGAATTTGAAGTAAGGAAAAAACTTGACTTTATATCTGAAAAAGTTCAAAACTTTACCTTGGCAACTAACTTTACTTTAATTAAATCTGAAACAGATATACCGCAGGTTGAAATTGAAAGTTCTAAATTTATTGACCCTACTTACAATCAAACCAAACGCCCTTTTGTAGGACAATCGCCCTACATAGTAAATGCAATGATTATGTACAATAATCAAAAAATTGGGCACGAATCAACACTTTCATTCAATGTAGCCGGAGCTAAACTTTACAACATTGCTTTATATGCCACACCGGATGTATATGAAATGCCTGTGCCTATGCTAAACTTTAAAACATCTCAAAACCTAGGCAAGTTTGTAGTATTATCATTTACTGCTCGTAACTTATTAGACAGTGAGATTAGAAAAACACAAACACACAGAGGAACTGTATATAACACAGAAGCATTCCGTTTAGGAAGAACTTATGGTGTTAGCTTAACCGTTAGAATTAAATAAAAATTAAATAATCTATAAACCAAAAAATCCCGCACAATGAGCGGGATTTTTTGGTTTTTCTATATGAATTAAAGTATTAATTCCCCATTTCTAACTTATATCCAATACCTTTTACCGTTACAATATATTCATCACCTAATTTTTCTCTCAGTTTTCTAATATGTACATCAATAGTTCTGTTTTTTAAATCCATTTCGTAACCCCAAACTTTTTCTTGAATTTCTTGACGAGTGAAAACTTTCTTTGGTTTTGAAGAAAGTAAAGCCAGTAATTCAAATTCTTTACGAGGCAATATAATTCGTTCGCCTTTTTTAAATAATAGATAGCGTTCTCTATCAATTTTCAAGTCGCCTACTTTGGTATCTTCTTGTTGAACATTCGATTTCTTAAACATTCTGTTTAAGATAGCTCTTAACTTATAATTTATTAAACGAGAACTTGCCGGACGAAAGAAAAAATCATCTGCCCCTGCCTTATATGCTTCTACTTGAATAAACTCTTCTTTTTGTTCAGAATAAAAAATAATATAGGGAGATTTTATGCCATATGTATTTCTTAACTCATAACAAGCTTCAGTCCCATCCATATCCGACAATTTGATATGAATAATAATTAGTTCAGGCATTAATTTTTTAGCCATTTCAAATAACTGATACCCTTCTTGTACTTCATGAAATAATATTCCGTTTGGAGTAAAAGCTTCTCTAATTTCTTTAAAAACTTGGGGATCTGATGATGCTATAATGATACGTGCCTCAATGGCCATAAATAAAAATTTATGGCGTGAAATTAATCCAGCTAAGTTAGCTTAACGTTAAGCTCAGTTTAAACAAAAGCTATTAAAAAAGTTAATTTGAAAGTTCTTTGTTTAACTAACAAATAATTAGCATATATTTGTATTGTAAATATGCTAAAAAAGCAATTCATATTATTACTTTCATTATTCACGCTGCATTTATTTTTATCGCAGACACTTGCCTTTGTAATTTCAGGGATTTTTAAATCTAACTCCATTGAATTATCAAATAAAAGAAATGGATCAACCGATTTTTCGTTTGAGGAATTTAACATTAGCACACATGCTAATATATGGTCATTAAGTAAAGACGAAAACAATAAAGAAGAAACAAATCTTGAAATTTTCAGTGCATTTTGTAATGAATTATATCATCAAATACTAAGTTATTTTTCGATTAAAAACTGTAACATTTCATTAACTTTTCACGCACATTCCTTAATACAAATTCCAGTATATTTATTTATCGGAGTTTTTCGACTATAGAATTTCTCTAAAGAACTTTTCTGTTCTAATTTACATCTTCTTAAAGATATTATTATTATTTAATTTATTGTTATTTTTTATTATCTTCTACAATGAATGACGTATATAAGCATTCAATTTCTGATAAATTAAACATAGATTCAGAAATTGCTCAAATCATAAATAAGCTTAAACACTATTTACCTTCACAAAATCCATTAAAAGATTTTGTTCATCATAATACCCTCCATGCTTTTCAGCATTATAATTTTCATGATGGGCTCGAAAAAGCCTCAAAAATTTTTGGTTTTAAAACCTATTTAAGTCTTAATACATATCGAAAACTTTATAGAGATAACAAAATTAATAATAAAATATTAGACGCCATTATTATAGACAGAAAGGGAGAAAATAACCTTGAGAAATGGAAAAATAAATTATTACAACAACAATATGATGAAAACTTAATTTGCAGAATAGGAAATGTTAGAAATGAATGGTTAAAACAATTACAGTTTAATATTGATAAAGCAAGTCATCCTACAATATTTAGAATCTTAAGTAGCTATTTAGACCAAGGTATTTCCATTTGGAATTTTCCAATTCAAGAAAAATCATTTTTAAATAGTATTCGTGAATTAGAAAAAAATTCGTTTTCAAAAATCTTTTACAGTAATAGAGCAATTGAACTTTTATTTAATAAAAAAACAAAGATTTATGATTTATTAAATATACTGGTGGGCGAAAAAACGTTGTTTGAACATTATTTATTTGACCAACAATTTGCACATCCTGGATGGTCTGGAATGGTGAGTGTTTTGGAAGACAATCCAAACTCATTACTTGATAAAAGGAAAATAAGCTTTGAAGAATTTATCTATTTTGAATTATTATTAGAAATAAACTTCTTAGATAAAAAATTTGGAGAAGGAAAATGGAAGCCTGTTTCAAATTTCAATTTCGATTTAAAATATAAAAATTTATTTGAAAATATAGAACATAGTGAGCTATTTGAAGTATATGCTTTATGGCAAGAAATTTATGAATGGACATATTACGACCAAGTATTACTTGGCTTGCAATTAGGGAAAAACCAGCCTGAAATATCGAGCAAACAAATGCAGGCAATTCTTTGTATTGACGATAGGGAATGTTCATTTAGAAGATACATTGAAGAATTAATACCCTATAGTGAAACCTATGGTACAGCAGGTTTTTTTAATGTAGAATTTTACTTTCAGCCTGAACATGGGAAATTTTATACTAAATCTTGCCCTGCTCCAGTTACTCCTAAAGTATTAATTAAAGAATATGAAGCTAAAAAAAGACATAGTGCCGAATGGCATTTAAACAAAAAAGGAAATGGCATTTTCGCTGGATGGATAGTTAGCCAAACACTTGGTTTTTTTTCAGCTTTAAAACTTGCGAAAAACATTTTCAAACCATCAGATTCTCCTCTTCATGTTTCATCATTTCAGCACATGGATAAAAATGGGAAACTAAAAATTGAAGCAACGGATGATTTAAAAACCTCTCATGGATTGCAGCTAGGATTTTCTGTAACTGAAATGACCGACAGATTAGAAGGTTTACTTAGGAGTATAGGTTTAACTGAAAATTTCGCTCCTCTTATTTACTTAATTGGTCATGGGGCAAGCAGTGTAAACAATACACATTATGCTGGATACGATTGTGGAGCTTGCAGTGGCAGAGCAGGTTCAGTAAACGCAAGAGTAGCCGCAGAAATAGGTAATCATCCAAAAGTTAGACAAGAATTAAAAAAACGAGGCATCCATATTCCGAATGAAACACATTTTATTGCAGCCTTGCATGATACTACTAAAGATGAAATTGAATTTTATGATGAACAAAATATTCCTGAATCATTAAAAAGCAAACATAAGGAATTCATTATACAGTTTAATCTGGCACTTGATAAAAATGCGAAAGAACGTTCGAGAAGATTCAGAATAATGGATTCTACTAAAACAGCAAAAGAAATTCATGAATTAGTAAAACTTAGAGCGCTTTCATTATTTGAACCTCGACCTGAGTGGAATCATGCTACCAATGCAATATGTATAGTAGGCAGAAGAGAAAGCTGCAAACATCTTTTTCTCGATCGAAGGGCTTTTATGAATTCCTATGATTATTCAAAAGATGCTGAAGGGAAATATCTGCTTAATATTTTAAAAGCGGTAGCTCCGGTATGTGGCGGTATTAATCTCGAATATTATTTTTCAAAAGTAGATAATGACAAATTAGGCGCAGGAACTAAATTACCTCATAATGTAATCGGCTTGATTGGAGTAGCAAATGGAATGGATGGCGACTTAAGACCTGGGTTACCTGCACAAATGGTAAACATTCATGATCCTCTTCGATTAATGGTTATTGTAGAACACTTCCCGGATGTAATACTTAATACCTTAAATCAAAACCAGGCAACAAAAGAATGGTTTGAAAACAACTGGATACATCTCTGTGCCTTACATCCTAAAAGCAAAGAAATTTATGTTTACACAAATGATGAATTTATAAAATATGAAACTGTAAACAGAGAGCTTCCAATTGCCGAAAATCTTGAAAGATTATTTGAAACAATTTCAGGTGATTTACCTGTTTATCTTTTAAAAAACTAAGTATATGATTTTAGAAAATACATTAGCAATTTTTGTTATACTTCCATTTATAACTTTTATCATATCGCTTGTAATTCCATCCCAAAATGAAAAAGCAATATCAAGCATTTCGTTTAGCGGAACTATGCTGCAATTTATATTAATTACAGCTTTTATTGTTTGGTGGATATTCAATGGATTAAAAGAAATAAACATCAAAGAAATTGTATTATACAAAACCGGCAATTATGAATTTCTGATAGATTTTTATTTCGACAAAATAAGTGCTGTTTATCTCTTTACAGGAGCATTTATTACTTCATTAATTATACGCTACAGTCGCTATTATATGCACATGGAAAATGGATATAAGCGTTTTTTTAATACTGTGCTTTTTTTCTTTGCTGCATTTAATCTAACATCATTGGCAGGAAATTTTGAAACATTGTTTTTAGGTTGGGAGATGTTAGGAATCTCATCTTTCTTACTTATTGCATTTTACCGAGAACGTTATTTGCCATCGAGAAATGCTGTAAAAGTTTTTGCCATTTATCGCATAGGCGATGTTGGGATTTTACTTGCCATGTGGGCAAGTCATCATTTATGGCACGAAAACATTACGTTTATGAAACTAAATAATCAGCATTTAGTACACGAACATTTAATTGGACATAGCGCTATCGGATTATTTATTTCAATTGCCATTTTAGTTGCTGCAGCAGCAAAATCTGCTCAATTACCTTTTAGCTCATGGTTACCAAGAGCTATGGAAGGCCCTACTCCTTCGAGCGCTATTTTTTATGGTTCCTTATCCGTGCATTTTGGCGTATTTCTTTTATTACGCACCGATCATTTTTGGGGCGAACAATTAATTGCCCGAATTATTATTGGAGCTGTTGGTTTAGTTACCACCATCATAGCTTACCCCATATCAAGAGTTCAATCTACCATAAAAACACAAATAGCTTACGCATCGATTGCTCAAATTGGAATAATGTTCGTTGAAATTGCTTTTGGTTTTGAAACATTGGCACTCATCCATTTTATGGGAAATGCATTTTTAAGAACTTATCAACTGCTAATTTCTCCTTCGGCTGTAGCATATTTAATACGTGATATGTTTTATCATTTTAAACCAAAAGAAAATAGTATTGAAGATGGGTTTTCAAAAAAATTACAATATAGTTTATACATTTTATCTCTTAAAGAATTCAACCTTGATACAATCATAAATAAAATTGTATTTACACCATTTAAGAAAATCGGCAATAAATTGAATTTCATCAACTATCGAAATGCGCTATTATTTTTAGTTCCATTAATTGCAGGCGGTATAATTCTTAAAACAAATGAGAACACATTACCTGAACATATAAAACATATAATTCCGCTAATATTTTCTTTTATTGGTTTTGTTTTGGTATTAAAATCATTTTCAGAAAGAAAATATCCACGATTAAGCATTATGCTTATTTTAACAAATCATGTATTAATGGCAATTGGCATATCCTTTAATGAACATTTTGGTAACGACCAAGTATTTATTTACCTATCAGGGATAATACCTGCTGCCATATTAGGAATAATTGTTTTGAATATACTTAAAAAGAAAGAGCCAAATTATTTTAGTTTGAATCAATATTATGGCCATGTATATGAGCATAAAGGATTAGCTTTTTTATTTTTACTTTCTTCACTAGGTTTAATGGGATTTCCTATTACACCATCATTTGTGGGTGAAGATTTAATTTTTAGCCACATACATGAAGATCAGTTTTTACTCGCATTTTTCTTTGCTTCATCTTATATTATTTCCGGCATTTCGCTAATAAGAATTTACTCTCGATTATTTCATGGCAACCATATTAAAACATATCATTCAACTGCATTAAAATCAGCATAATTTAATTAATGTTTAAACATCTTTTATATGAAATCAATTTCAAATCAAATCAATGAAAAAGGCTTAAAAGCATTAAGCAAGTATTGGAAAAACGATATAGTATCAGGTTTTCTAGTTTTTTTATTAGCACTCCCATTAAGTTTAGGAATAGCAAAGGCAAGTGGATTTCCTGCGGCTATGGGCGTTTTATCTGCTATGATTGGCGGTTTAGTAACTGTATTCTTTAAGGTTTCTGAATTAAGTATTAAAGGCCCGGCTGCAGGGTTAATAACCATAGCTGCAAGTGCAGTTACAGATTTTGGAGGAAATGAACAAGGTTGGAAAATTGCAAGTGCCGCTATCGTAATAATGGCTGCCTTTCAAATATTATTTGGTATTTTAAAATTTGGTTCATTAAGCGATTTCTTTCCACATTCTGCAGTTCATGGAATGCTGGCTGCTATTGGATTAATTATTATCGCCAAACAAATTCCTGTACTTTTAGGCGATGATCCAACTTTATACAAAGGCGAAAGTCCAATTGAACTTTATATGGATATACCAAAGTTTATCTTAAATGCGCATTGGCATATTGCAGCCATTGGAATAATCGGACTTATTATCATGTTTGGTTTGCCATTGTTAAAAATAAATTTCTTGAAAAAAATCCCTGCTCCCATGGTAGTACTATTAGTAGCAGTACCATTAACTACTTTTTGGCATTTTAAACAAACCGAACCATCCTATTCTTTGGTATCAATTGGAGATTTTTGGGGAAACATAAATATAAATGCAGATTTTTCTGCCATTGGAACATTTACTTTCTGGAAATATGTATTTATGTTTTTATTTGTAAGCTCACTTGAATCGCTACTTACTGTAAAAGCAGTTGACAGCTTAGATCCTTACAAACGTCAATCAAACTATAATGGCGATTTAATTGGACAAGGAACTGGAAACTTGCTTTCAGGATTATTGGGTGGTTTGCCTATGATTTCTGAAGTTGTTAGAAGTTCATCTAACATTGGATTTGGGGCAAAAACAAAATGGTCAAACTTTTTTCACGGATTTTTCCTATTACTAGCAATGATTTTTCTAATTCCTTTGATAGAATTAATTCCTAATTCAGCGCTTGCAGCCATGCTAATTTTTGCCGGATACAGACTTGCTGCACCAAAAGAATTTATTCGTACTTATCATATAGGAAAAGAACAATTAGCAATTTTCTTAACCACTATAATTGTTACTCTGGCTGAAGATTTATTATTAGGAGTTCTTGCCGGAATAATAGTGAAATTTTTATTTCACTTGTATAATGGAGCTAGTTTAAAAAATCTTTTTAAAGCACACTATACTATAGAGAGTAATGGAAATAAAACGACTAAAATCAATTTTGATGGAGTAGCTGTTTTTTCAAACTTAATTGCTTATAAAAAGCTTTTATCAGTTATGCCGGAAGAAAATAACATGATACTAAACTTTGAAAAGGTAAAACTAGTAGATCACTCTTTTATGAATTTTATTCATAATTATGAATTTGAAATGAAAGAAAAAAACCGAGAAGTAAGCATTATTGGATTAGAAAATCATAAACCATTATCAAAGCATCCATTAGCAACAAGGGTATTAAAAAAATAACACTTTGAAAGCAATCACATTTTACATCGTAGCTGTATTGTTAAATTTAATATTTATCAATTCAGCTTTAACTCAATCAAGAATACAAAATATCAATAATAATGGTTGGTATATGTATTTTGGAAATCATCGTTTAACCAATAAATGGAGTTTACATACCGAATATCAATGGCGCAGAAACGAATGGATAAACAACTGGCAACAATCGCTTGCTCGAATCGGGATTGACTACAGAATAAACGACCAAGCCATAATTACCCTTGGATATGGAAATATAATTACATACCCTTACGGTGAACAAGCTGTTCTTACAACCTTTAACGAGCATCGAATATGGCAAACCTTAACACTTTCTCACAAAAACGGGAGGATTAATTTTTCGCACAGATATCGATTAGAACAACGTTTTTTGGATAAATATAAAAAAGAAACAAACGGAGAAATTATATTCGACACTTTGATTTACACAAATAGAATTCGCTATTTATTTTCTGTAGTTATCCCAATTAATAAAGCAGTAATTGAAAAAAATAC
This sequence comes from Bacteroidia bacterium, assembly GCA_046299555.1. Lineage (GTDB taxonomy): Bacteria > Bacteroidota > Bacteroidia > JACCXN01 > JACCXN01 > CALKJP01. The sequence continues at coordinate 874,757 of JBKBHS010000001.1, read as the reverse complement.
GGTTTTCATTCGCATGTACGAAGAGCCTTTTATTTCATTTGGCAAAAATGTGGGTAAAAATATTTTTGATCAAAATCGCTTATTTTTTGCATTGGGCTATCAAATTTTGCCAAGCACCAACATACAGTTAGGATACATGAACCATCTTGTATTTAAAAACGATGGCATTCACTACGAAAACAATAATACCCTTCAAATTGCACTAACTCATAATTTTGATTTTAGGAAAAAAGAATCATGATTTTATTTGTAGAAGCTAAACCAAATGCTAAAAAAAATCAAATAGAAGTTTTATCTGATAACACTTTAAAAGTTCGCATTACTGCCCCACCTGTTGATGGGAAAGCCAATGAGGCTATTATAGCATTTTTATCAGAAATTTTTGAAATACCAAAATCTGATATCAAATTATTAAAAGGAGGAAACAGTAAGTATAAACGTTTTGAAATTTTTGCCGGTGATGAAGACATTAAAAGAATAATTGAAAATCTTAAGTAATTCATTAAATTGTGTTGAAAGTTTAATTAAACAAAATGCTTAGTTTTGTGTTGTACCTTGTTAAAAGCAAAAATATGTCCTCAAACATTCAGGTAATTAATCCATTAGCCCCATATTGCAACAGCTTAACTTCCTATTCAAGATTTAAAACCCGAGAAGTAAAAATTGGTGATTTATTAATGGGAGGCGATAATCCCATTCGTGTACAGTCAATGACTACTACCGACACCATGAACACAGAAGCTACCGTTGCACAAGCCATCCGAATGATTGAGGCAGGATGCGAATTGGTTAGAATTACTGCGCCAAGCATTAAAGAAGCACAAAATCTCGAAAACATTAAAAAAGAGCTTAGAGCTAAAGGATATAATACTCCATTGGTTGCTGATATTCACTTTACACCCAATGCTGCTGAACTGGCTGCTCGTATTGTAGAAAAAGTGCGTGTAAACCCAGGGAACTACGCTGACAAAAAGAAATTTGAACATATTGAATATACTGATGCAACATACAACGCAGAATTAGAAAGAATTCGCGAACGATTTATTCCATTGGTAAAAATTTGCAAAGAATACGGAACAGCCATGCGCATAGGAACTAATCATGGTTCATTGAGCGATCGAATATTAAGCCGCTATGGCGATACGCCTCATGGAATGGTAGAATCTGCCATGGAATTTTTACGTATTTGTGAAGACGAAGGGTTTTACAACATTGTTCTTTCCATGAAAGCCAGCAATACACAGGTAATGGTACAAGCCTACCGATTGTTGGTTAAAACCATGATGGGAAACAACATGAACTATCCTTTACATTTAGGCGTAACCGAAGCAGGAGAAGGAGAAGATGGACGTATTAAATCAGCGGTTGGTATTGGCACTTTATTAGAAGATGGGTTAGGAGACACCATTCGTGTATCTTTAACCGAAGAACCTGAATTTGAAATTCCTGTTGCAAAGGCTTTAGCTGAAAGATACAGCAAGAGAAAAAATCATACACCAATTAAAGAAATTGTTGGAGAAAAACTTCCATACAATCCTTTTGAATACGAAAGAAGACAAACACGTGAAGTAATCAACATTGGAAATCATAATGTGCCACGTGTAATTGCAGATTTCAGCAAAAGAGAAAACATAACTCCTGCATCGTTTTTTGCAGTTGGATATAATTACTCAGTACCACTTGACAAATGGAACATTTCTGATTTAGCTTGCGATTATATATATGTTGGAGATAATGACGTAAATTTTGAAATTCCCGGAACGCTGGGTATTATTTACAATTCAGAAAAATGGAAACGTATCGAAAATAAAACCCGCAGCTATCCTTTATTTTGCGGAAACGAATATTTCAACAGCACAGAAAAATCAAAAGAGCTGAATTTTGTTGCGGCAGATTTATCAACCCTTACAGAAGAATTTATCAGTAAAATTAAATCAGAGCCTGTTGTATTGGTATTGGATACGTTTAACGAACATGCCATGCCTGAGCAGCGCAGAATGATAATTGAATTAATGAATCATAAAAGCAATGTGCCGGTAATTTTAAAACGAAATTATCAAAACATCAGCGAAAACGAATTACAACTTTTTGCAGCTACTGATTTAGGTGGCTTATTAATTGATGGTATGGGCGATGGCATTTGGATAAAAGCTCCGAATGTAAGCGCTCCAAAAAACATCAACAATTTAGCATTTGGTATATTACAAGCATCGCGTACACGAATTTCAAAAACAGAATATATTTCATGTCCTTCTTGCGGAAGAACATTATTTGATTTACAGGAAACCACCGCTAAAATACGTGCAGTTACCGATCATTTAAAAGGCATAAAAATTGGCATTATGGGCTGTATTGTAAACGGTCCCGGAGAAATGGCGGATGCAGATTACGGCTATGTTGGAACAGGTGTAGGAAAAATTACTTTATACAAAGGTAAAGAGGTAGTAAAACGAAATATAGAATCAGAAAAAGCGGTTGATGCATTAATAGAATTAATAAAAGAAAATGGCGATTGGGTAGAAAAAACTATTTAAAAATCAGTGTTTAAACACAAAAATCGCCCCGAGTGAAAACTCGGGGCGATTTTTATTTTCCAAATACCTCTCTGTTTACCCAAGAACTGCCCCATTCCTCTTTTTCTTGCTCTGTCCAAAGCTCCGGATAGAAAATGCGTTTTTGAAAACGAGGAGGCAAATACTTTTGCCAGTTGGTACCGCCCGTAGCAGCTACATCTTCGGTGTCTTGCTGTAAATAACGTACCGCAGATTTATAATGCACCAAAGGCCAATTGATATTTACGTTTACATCTAAAAATTTTAAAGCCTCTATTAACTTTGGATTTTTCTGGTCTGTTTCTGATAAGCTTTTGTATTTTCTCCACAAATTTTTATTTGCGTATTCCTTAGCAAATTGGATAAATTTATCTGAATATTTTTTTTCAAAGTGTTTAAGTGTTAATGTTTTCTTACCGGTAGCTAATTCTGTTGCACCTTGTTTCCAATAAATATGTTCAAACATTTCTTCTATGCTTGCATTTTTATCGGCAAATTTTGAGCGTACATCTTTATCAACTAAATTAAACATATCAGTACAAGCCATCTCTATTAAACGATATTGAGCCGACTGAAATCCACTGGCTGGTAATAATGCCATTCTAAATCGAAGAAACTGCTCCTTTTCCATTCCTGTAACCATTATATCAAAGGACTTCGTTAAAGCTTCGAAATAACGATTTACTCGCTCTACACGCTCAATAAATAAATTTACATCCAGTTTATCTTTCCATCCCAAATCATGTCCGTTTGGCAATACATTTCTACCATTATTGGCCAGCTGCTCCAACTCGTGTAAAGACAGTTTAAAATACAATTCTGTAATTTGATGGTAAATGATAAAAATTAACTCATCCGGAAAATCTGTTTTAGGATGCTGAAGACTTAACAAAGTATCAACGTTTATATAGTCCCAATAAGTAGTTGGATTAGACGTTAGCAATCCGTCCAGATAACTTTCAAGACTTTGTCCAATACTTTTATATTTTTCATCTAATTGGACAATTTTGTCGATTATTTCTTGAGTTAGTTCCATCGCTATTATTTTTTTTTGCAAGGTAAATAAAAATTAAAAAAGCCACGACATGATAATTATCATATCGTGGCTTTAGATAGTTAATTCTAACAAATCTCTAATTTTCTAGAGCTACCGGGTTTGCAAGATTTTTATATTCTACCAATTCCATTTTTATTGAACCGACCAATATTTTTGCTGAAGCAAAAACCGGAATTTTATTTTCATCATCGGTAACCCATACATTCAAATCTTCTTCTCTTTTAAAAATTCGTCCTTTTTGAACCACCGGTCTAAATTTTAAGCATTTATACTTTACACCATCTACATTTATAGTTTCTCTTCCAATAAATTTTATACTTAATGGATAAACTTCTTCGTCTATAAAGGTATTGTAGGTAAAAATATCACCGGGTTTTGCATTGCTAAAATCGGTTGCACGTGCGTAATAAAAGGCAGACAAGGCATCCTGCATATAATCCTGTACTTCGTGCTTATTACCTTTTTCAGTTTCTACTATATTTTTATGCTGATAAAATTTATAATCCTGATTAATGATATATCCGCCTTCATCCACTCTTCTTATAAACACCCATGGAAAAAGACCTTCAGCATCTAAATAGGTTTCATATTTATCGCGCACTCTGAAAAAGAAATCAAATGTACCTCTGCTATATCCGTTTCCAACTACATGATATACTTTACGACCAAATAAAGGTTTTTCCATTTCCTTTACTTCCAATTCGGCAAAGCCTGCATCAATTAATCCATAATATACTCTGTACTTAAGAAACTCTCCGGCTTTAAATGCTTTATTGTTTGTTTTTCGTAATTCAGAAGGATCTTTTGGAGCAGACATTTCAGGAGCTTTTGCAGGCTGAGCAAATACGCCCAGAAATATCCATCCTGCCATTAATAATATTATCCCCTTTTTCATATTTTGATTTTTTAATACCTGCATAAATTCAAAAGCTGTGCCAAATTAATTTACAACGATATACGCAATGCATATCAATTAGTTACAAAAAAGGCTTTGAGCATTCACCCAAAGCCTTTTCTAAAATAAAAAATTTAAATATTACTGAACTTGAAATTTACCGGTTTTTAAAATAGAATTATCGTTTGCAATGAGGCTATATGAATACATTCCTTTAGCCCATTTTTCGGTAGAAATGGTATGGTTGGAAGATTGAACCGATACATTTTCAATTAAACGCCCTTGCATATCATAAATAAGGATTGCCTTAGGCTGATCTGCATCAAATTTAAAGTTAACCGCAAATGTGCTTGGATTTGGATACACTATAACAGATGTAGAAACATTTTCATTATCAATACCGGCTGTAATATCAAAATAGAAGTGATCTACGTAAAAAGCACTTCCAACTTTAGGATATTGACCAGTAGCCGGATCTCTTAAACTTGCTATTACGAAGATTAACATACTATCAGGTATTACCGAAGCAATATTGTAATTTATAATTGCAGAACTAAGCACATAAGTTCCTTGTGAATCGCCCACCCTATAATAGCCTTCCCCAATTGTATCTCTTTTGTTTAATGTGGTGTTCCATTTAAACATTAAAATACCAACACCGGCAGTATCAGTTCCGTTTGGTTGGTATTTACTTCTAAATAGTAATGAATTGGGACGTGCAGGATAGTTGTATGGAGCCGGTAATATATTACCATTCATATCTATTGAGCCTAATAACATAAATCCAGTTGTATCAGGCAAATTTCCACTGGTTTGATTATTGGCTTGTCGAATGGTAGTAACCTTTGCAGCAAAGCCGGAATATCCTACATTTTCTTTAAAAACTGATACCGGATTTCCTCCTAATAAAAATGATGATAAAACATTTGTAGTAGCCCATCCGGTTGGTTCTTCACCTAATCCAGCCAACTGTGTTGATGACCAATTTTCCATAAAACCGTTTGGTATTTGAGCATTGGAATTTAATAAAAATGCAATGCTTAAGGTAAGTGAGAGTATTAGTTTTTTCATGTTTTATTTTTTTAGTTAGGCTAATATACAAAAAGTAATTTTAAAAAGATGCTCATGATTGTGCATCTATCATTTGCAATGCCTGAACGAAAGCTTCTGCCGTTTTTAAGATATCTTCTTCGCTATGTGCTTCTGAAACAAATCCTACTTCATAACCGGATGGACCTAAATAAATTCCTTTTTTCAAAAGTTCTGCGTGAAGTAATCTAAAATACTTCATGCTTTCAGGATCAATATCTTCGGCTTTTCTGATATATTCTTGATTAGAAAATGCAATCCAAAATATAGAACCCAATTGATGAATTTTAAAGGGGAAATTTTTGGGTTGAAATTTTTCTTTTATTGTTTGAATTAACAATCTTGTTTTTCTATCTAATTCAAAATAAAATTCAGGTTTTAAACATTCTTTTAATTGAGCAATACCTGCTGCCATAGCCACAGGATTACCACTTAAAGTTCCTGCTTGATAAACATTACCATCAGGCGATATATTACTCATAATTTCTTTCGATGCTCCGTATGCACCAACCGGCATACCTCCTCCAATTATTTTTCCATAAGTTATAATATCAGGTTTTATATTATAATGCCCTGCTGCACCGCAAAAACCAACTCTAAATCCTGAAATTACTTCATCAAACAATAAAAGGGTTTCGTTTTCTGTACAAATTTTTCTAAGAAATTCTAAAAACTCTTTTCGCTGCAAAAGCAATCCATTATTGGCGGGTATTGGTTCAATAATTACACAGGCTATTTCGTTTTTAAATTTTGCGAAAGCTTCTTTTACAGCTTCCTCACTATCTAATGAAACAACAATAGTTTCATCCACAAACGATTTTGGTACTCCGGCAGATGAAGTTTCGCCAAAGGTTACCAATCCCGAACCTGCCTTTACGAGTAAAGAATCGCTATGACCATGATAACAACCTTCAAATTTTAATATTTTATTGCGTTTAGTATATCCTCTGGCCAAGCGAATGGCACTCATCACCGCTTCAGTACCCGAACTTACGAAACGAATTTTTTCGATGTATTTATTAAAGGTAAGAATTAGTTCCGCTAATTCATTCTCGAGTTCGGTAGGAGCTCCAAAGGATGTTCCATTAGCAGCTGTGGTGGTAATGGCATTTACAACTTTATCATTGGCATGTCCTAAAATAAGAGGTCCCCAAGAGCAACAATAATCAATATATTCATTTCCATCAGCATCCCAAATACGACTTCCACTTCCTTTTTTTATAAAAATAGGAGTTCCGCCCACTGAACGAAATGCCCTTACCGGTGAATTAACTCCACCCGGAAAATAATTTAATGCTTTTTGATATAATTCGTTTGATTTTGTTCGATTCATGTTAAATAAACAATTTATTTATTTGGCAGTTTGCAAAAGTAAGATTAGTTTTAGTTTATGTTCAATTAAAAGATAAATATCCTTAAAATAACAAAGGATGTTTTGAAAAAAAATACCAAATTCGCAGCATGAAGACGATTGAAAAATTAAAATACGAAAACACGCTTGCATTTGCACAAGAACAAGACGAAAAAGACCCTTTAAGAAAATATAGAGAGCAATTTTATTTTCCTCAACACGAAGGTAAAAATGTACTATACTTTACAGGCAATTCATTGGGATTACAACCTAAATCAACATCAAAATATATACAACAAGAATTAGACGATTGGGCAAAGTACGGAGTTGAAGGTCATTTTCATGCCAAAAACCCTTGGTACTCCTATCACGAACAATTTGCAGAACCGCTTTCAAAAATTGTGGGAGCAAAACCCAACGAAGTGGTAGCAATGAATCAGCTTACAGTAAATCTTCATTTATTGATGGTTTCTTTTTATCGTCCATCGAAAAAGAGATACAAAATAATATGCGAAACAAAGGCATTTCCATCCGACCAATATGCATTGGAATCGCAAGTAAAACATTATGGACATAGCCCTGATATTGCCATAATAGAAGCTAAACCTCGTCCGGGAGAGTACACACTAAGAACCGAAGATATAGTTGCATTAATTGAAGAACATAGTGATAATTTGGCTTTAGTAATGATGGGTGGTGTAAATTATTATACCGGGCAAGCATTTGAAATGGATAAAATAACTGCAGCTGCTCATAAAGCCGGTGCCTTTGCCGGTTTTGATTTAGCACACGCTGTAGGAAACATAAAACTTGAATTACACAATTGGCAAGTTGATTTTGCTTGCTGGTGCAGTTATAAATATCTGAATTCAGGACCCGGAAGTGTTGCAGGTGCTTTTATACACGAAAAACATGCCTCCAATAAAAATATACCTCGATTTGCCGGTTGGTGGGGACATAATAAAACAGAACGTTTTAAAATGGAAAAAGGTTTCGATCCTATACCCACTGCTGAAAGTTGGCAATTAAGCAATGCGCCTGTATTATCTATGGCTGCTCATAAAGCAGCATTAGACATGTTTGATGAAGTAGGAATGGATGCTTTATGTGAAAAACGTGATAAACTTACCGGATATCTAGAATTTATTATTGATACCATAAACGAGGATAAAGGTGGGAAAGCTTTAGAAATAATAACTCCACGAGATAAAAAACATCGTGGTGCACAGCTTTCGGTAATTGCACACGGAAAAGGGAAAGAATTATTTAACCGTTTATTAGCCAAAGGGGTAATACCCGATTGGAGAGAACCTAATGTAATTCGTTTGGCCCCGGTACCATTTTACAATTCATTTGAAGACATGTACCGCTTCGGAGAAATATTAAGAGCAGAGTTATAATATTTTTTCTATTTCATCCTTGGGATTAATTAAGTTTAATCCCGGTTTTTTACCTTTTTCTATTGTTCCGAATTGCTTTAATTGAAGTGCTTCAGCACCATTTTTACATGCCCAGGTGAGCAACTCATTTAATTCAATTTCAGGAAAATGTTGTTGAATGGTTTTAATTTCTTCCCAAATACTTAATTGATGATTGGATGCAAGGCTATCAGTACCTAAAGTAATTTTCAATTTCTTTTTTCTGAAAAGTAACACATCCGGCAAAGCATTTTCAATATACAAATTTGCATTAGGACATAAACACCAATATAAATTTTTATGCTTTGATGTTGCAACATCAATATCGCTCTCGTTTGTAAATGTATTATGAACTAAAAGCAAAGGATTCTCATTAGGAAAATAATCAATTACACTCGGCAATGAATTTACTCCGGAATTTTCCCAGGAGCTTACATCTAATTTAAATTGCTGAAGCATATCAGCCATAGCTCCACTTTTGCTTTTATACAAATCGTTTTCTGATGGCGTTTCCTGATTGTGTATGGTAAGTGTTTTATTACTGTCTTGGGCTTGCAATTTTATTTTTTCAAATAGCTGTTTTGATACAGAATAAGGAGCATGAGGCACAATACTATTGGATAAAACTCCAAAACTTTCAGAAAGAGCCAAAGCACGATTAAATATATCGTCTGCTACTGATGGATTAAATCCAAAAAGCTCAATAAAACTATGGTAAAATATTTTGCTTTTCTTTTTCTGATCAATGGTATCGGTACTATTACAAATATCGCCTACTGCTACAATACCATTTTCCCACATTTCAGCATCGGCTTTTTCAATAGCTGATTGTATTTCTTCTTCACTCGCTTTTCGCTGCGCTTGAAGCGAAGTAATAAAGCCGGGCAAGGTAGTTTTTTCGGCTACCTTGCCCTTTAAGTGCGAAAGCTCTAAATGACAATGCGTGTTTACAAAACCGGGACAGATAGAACCACTTAACCTTTCAATATGCCGATTTTCCGAAAAAGTTTCAGAAGAAAAAACATCTTCAATTATTCCTTCTTCATCAACAGCAATTATTCCATTTTTTACAGGCTCGCCTATAAGTGTATAAATCCAATCTGCCTGTATATAGCGCATGAATTAGGTTTAATAGTTACTTAAAAATTTTACTAAATTTTTATCGGTTTCTTTTTCTTTTAAGCGTTTTAAAACAGCATGAATTTCATCTTTTGTTTTCTTAGCGCTGGCTAACTGCTGACTTATTTTTAACTTTTCATCTTCTGTAATATCCGTTTTCTTTTGTTTTTCTTCCAACTCAAAAATTCTATCACCATACATACTATATAATTCACCTAAAGCTTGTACTCCTGATAAGCGCATCCACCAAGCTCCTTCGTTTGCAGCAACATCTTCGAGCAATGGTAAGCCCTTTAAAACTGTTTCATCTTTACACTTTTTCAAAAAGCGATTGTAATTAGACACAAACGAAAATTTACTAAAACTATTTACATACTGAACTGAATTTAGATAAAATTCATTTTGCTCATCGCTGCCAACCCTTGCATAAATACCGGCAATAGTATTGATAATCGAACCAATTTTTTCTGATTCTAATTTTTTAGCTTCTTGCATGGCTTTTGCTTCGTCCACATCTGCCAAAGCATTTAAAGCTTCACCCATTACCATATACGAACTATCTTGCAATGATTTTTGGAGCTGTGTAACAATATCGCCTCCTTTAAAGTTTTGAGAAAGATATTTTATTGCGGAAGCTCTTACACTTGAATTAGGGTCGTTTTGAGCCAAATCTAATAATATGGCTTTAGCATCATCAGATGTGCCTTTATTGGTTTTTCGTAAATTACGAATTGCTTGAGCGCGGATATTCCAATGTTTATCTTTTAATGCTTCAAATGTGATGGCTGTTGTTAAATCGGTATTTCCTCCCTTGCTAATATTTTCAAGGGCTTCATATCTATCTAAATATAAAGGAGCATTGCGGTATTGAAAAGCCCATTCTTCGGCAGATTTCTTTTCTTTTTTAGTACCTAATAATATTTTTTCGGCATCTACATTTACCAAATCAGGTTTACTTTCGCAAGGTATGGATTGAGTTTCTTCGGCTTTAGTAAAGGTTAATCTGGTACGTTGTTTCTTTCCGTTAACATACACATCTATATCAAGCGGTAAACGATATAAGGGAGTGGTATTAAAATCTTGTTTTTGTTTAATGGTGATGTTAATTTTTTTAGCGGTTTCATCGTAATTTGTTTCTATTTCAATATTAGCATGCCCTGCTGCATAAAACCACTGATTGAAAAACCAATTTAAATCTTCGCCCGTAACTTCTTCGCATGCTAAACGCAAATGATGCATCTCTGCTGCTTTGTAAGCATTAGTTTTAAGATAAAGTTCTAATGATTTAAAAAATGCTTCATCGCCCATGTAATAACGCAGCATGTGTAAAATACGTCCGCCTTTAGCATAGGAATGACTATCGAACATATCTTCTTTATCAATATAATCAAAGCGAATCATATTAACTTGTTTTTGGCGCGATTCGAGCAAATAGGTATTTAATCCATTTTGACCATGATAATCGGCTTCGTCTCTTCCGTATTTATATTCAAACCATAAATATTCGCCATAAGTAGCAAATGATTCGTTTAAAGGTAAATTTGCCCACGATTCGCAAGTTACCAAATCGCCAAACCAGTGGTGAAATAACTCATGTGCTACAATACTTTCGTTATTTCCATCTAATAACTCGCGAGAAGTTTTTTGAACAAATTCTCCAAATATCACAGCAGATGTATTTTCCATTGCTCCGGAAACATAATCGCGAACTACAACTTGATGATATTTATCCCATGGGAATAAATACCCCATGCGTTTTGAAAAAAACTCAATCATTTCAGGTGTGTGTTCAAATATTTTTTTTGCATGCTGTTCAAAATCTTTTTCTACATAATAATTTACTTCCAAATCTCTCCACTTATCTTTCACTATAGCATATTCGCCAATAGCCATCATGGTTAAATAAGGTGCATGCGGTAAATCTTGTCGCCAATAATCAGTACGTGTACCATCTCCATTATCGGTTGAAAAAAGTAATTTGCCATTAGAAAGCGTTACGTATTTTTTATCTACGGTAATATAAATTTCTTGCGTATGCTTTTCGTTTGGAGAATCAATAGTTGGGAACCAACATGAGCTTGCTTCGGTTTCGCCTTGTGTCCAAATTTGTATCGGTTTATTTTTATCTTCACCTTTGGGATTAATAAAGTACAATCCTTTGGCAGATGTAATAGCAGCACTACCTTCTGCATTTTCTAACTCTTCGGGTTTTGCCGTATATTCTATATACACATAAAAAGTATCTTTAGACGTGTAGGTTTTATTTAATCGAATATTTAATTGTTTCCCATCGTATTCGTATTTTAAATCTTGCTCTTCGCTTTTCGTTTTTGGATTGTATAAAGCAATTTTATGAACATCAAAACCTTTTGCATCTAACACCAAATTGTTTTGCGGATAAAAATAAGGTTTAAACGACAAGGTAGCTCTTCCAAATAAATGCGCTTTTGAGTAATCAAAACGTATATCGAGCTTTGTATGCAACAAATCATTTAATATTGTTCTGGAAGGATTATAACGAGCCGGTTCAGGAATTTTAACAGTTTCTTTTTCTAATGCATTAGATTGCTGTGCGGCTGTTATTGTATAAGTTGATTTATTGGATGTTTTGCAAGCACTTAAGGCAAATAAAATTAAAGCAGATAGTACTAAATTCTTCATTATTTATGTATTTTTAGGCACGCTAAGATATTAAAATTTGAGACTTTGAATTTTAATATAGGATAAACGGTAACATTAAAACATAAATACCTAATTTGATATGTTAAAGGCTAAAGTAAATAATCAGGAAAAAGAATATATCATAAATTTGGACCATTCTGATTTTAATAAAGGTACTATTGATGAAGAAAATTTTTTATTAGATGTTTTTAAAATTAAAGAGGGTAGTTTTCATGTATTGGAAAACAACAAAAGCTACAATATTGAAGTAGTAAGCGCCAATTATGAAGAAAAACAACTGGTGCTTTTAGTTAATGGAAATAAATACACCATAAACCTGCGTGACAAATACGATGAGCTATTGAAAAGCCTGGGCATGGATAATTTAATGGCCAATAAAGTAAACGAGCTAAAAGCTCCTATGCCCGGATTGGTGCTGGATATTTTTGTAGCACCGGGGACAGTTGTAAAAAAAGGCGATCCGGTAATAGTTCTCGAAGCCATGAAAATGGAAAACGTGCTAAAAGCTGCCGGTGATGGAGTTGTAAAAAAGATAGCAGTAGAAAAAAAACAAGCGGTAGAAAAAAATCAGTTATTGATTTCGTTTGAGTAATTCCAAACTATGCAGTAAAAATATGCATAGTTTGCCAAAGGCCGATGAAACCTATGGTTTATCGGGATTAACCCGAATGCCTTTGCCTTTTGCTTTCACACTATGCATTAGTTCGATACACTTCTAATACATAAATTCGGGTTAAAATGCGTGCTTTAACTTTCAAGATTTTTATTTGCTTTTGCCTGCATAATGCCTATGCACAAACCATACAAACAAACAATTACTGCACCACCGACTATTTAAAAACGGATGGCACCATATAAAACAGCTCATACAGCACCATAGGCTATGCCAAGGGAGTAAAAAAGTATGGGCTGCTGTGGTGTTTTTCAATTTTAAGTTTGAGGAGTAGATTTTCAAATTTGTTTTAAGTAATTACTTACTGTTTCATTAATTTCATCTACAAACCATTTTGGTTTTATTACTTTAAGCAAACCTAAATTACCAAGGACAAAACTTTTTAATTCAAAACAAGGGTAAACTTCTATTGAAAACTCTACGCTATGTTTGTCTTGTTTAACTACTTTTTGAGAATGGTGTATGTAATTTGAACTATAGTATCTAAATTCTTGTACACTGGTTATAAAATGAAATTTTTCCGGTTTAAAACGATTTATTGTAATTCCAAAAGCATACTTAAAAAATTCATCAGGATTAAAATTCTTACTAAAAACATATTTTTCTTTATTTAATATTTTTAAATCTGAGATTCTATCTACTCCAAATGTTCTGATTTCGCTATGACAATTACTCCATCCAATCAAATACCAACGGTTTCTATATTCTTTTAAAAGATATGGAGATAATGTAATTTTTCTTAAAGTTTCTTTTTCATAAGAAAAATAATTAAAACTTATAACCTCTAACATTCTAATAGAATTTATCAATTGGGGTAAAATAGATACTCCTAAAACAGAACTCGATTTTTCAAAGTCAATAATTTTTTTATAATTAATTTGCCTTTTTTTAAAAGCTGAAATTGTTTCAAATATTTTATCAACAGCATTATTAAATTCATCAACAAAACCCACCTCTCTAAAAGAATTTAAAATATCTACAGCCACTTCCATTGCATCTAATTCTTTTTCATTAAAAATAAAATTGCGTATTGAATAATTTTCGTCTTCATAATAATACCCTTCATGTATCTTACTATATTTAATTGGAGCATAGTATTTTAGAACATTATCATTGCGTAAATCTTCCAAATCTTTTTGTATGGTTCTAATCCCAACCGATTTATCTAGTTTCTCTTCAATTTTTTCTTTTATATAATTTAAACTTGGGAATGGATGCTTCTTGTTTGTCAAACATTCATCTATAATAAAATATCTACTTATAGCATCTTTGTTTTTGGGCATATAACTATTTTTAAGTACGCATTTATATTGCAGTTTGAAATTAGTAATTTGCAAATTATTACAAAAATTAAATGAATTATATATCATTAAATAATATTACCGAACAAATTAGGACTGTTAATCCTAATGCTGTAATTCTTTTAGAAGGGACTAGAAAGCTGCCTGATGAAAAAATAGTTCTATTAAATGAATTCGCATATGAACTTGCCTTAAAATTACCTGATGCAAAATTCAGAACAGGAAATGCAAAAGGGTCTGATGAAGCATTTGCCGCTGGTATTATAAAACTAAATCCTAAAAAATTAGAATATATTGTTCCAAGGAAAAACATGCGGACAAAATATCGAAATCAGGATTCTGCTTGTTACAGTGCAGATGAATTGCCGGAGGATGAACTAAATAAAATTGTAGAAATCAGTATTAACGCTAATCCCAAAAATAAAAATTTAATTTTAAAAGGAATTGAAAATAAAAGAGGGAAAAGTTATGAATTAGCTTTATATTTATTACGCGACACACTAAAAGTAACCGGCTCCCAATACTTTAATTTGCCAAAATCTGATTTTGCATTTTTCTATGTAAATGAAGAAAAACCATTATCAGGCGGAACCGGTCATACTATTAATGTATGTAATGCTTTAGGTGTAAAATACTTTACTCAATATGAATTTTTAAAATAAATACCCATGTTTAAACCTCTGGAATATATTAATCCATATATATTATATACAAACACCTATAAAAACACACCTAGCAGATTCATTTTTTATAATATTCAATACGAAGCCTTATTAGACAAGATTAAAAGTGATTTTAACATTCCATCTGATAAAATTATTCAATCTGAATTATATAATAATAGAGTTAAAAAGATTATTGAAATAGACTTTTATTACATTGATTTCGGGGAAAATTTAGCAGTATGTTATGAATACAGTGGAGCATTTGGTAGTACCGTGCAAATACTATACGACTCATCTTCTGATTTTGAAAAAATAAAAAAGCTAAAAGAATTAATTAAAAAACATGTTAAAAATGCTCAACTTACCAATAAGATAAATTTATTATGTTCAAACTATAGTGGATTTTATCTGCATGAATCATCTATCAATCATTGTGAAATTAATTTGGAATTTAATTATAACGACAGTTTACTCCCTATATCAAAAAAAATAGAAGAACGCCTAAAAAAGAAAAACGACAAAGGAATAATTTTTCTATATGGTAAACCGGGAACCGGAAAATCGCACTACTTAAGATATTTAATAGGAAAAATTGAAAAAGAAGTTATTTACGTTACTCCCGATGTAGCACAAAAAATTGGTTCTCCTGACTTCTTAAGTTTTTTAATAGAACATCCTGAATCGGTTTTAATAATTGAAGACGCTGAAAATGTAATACAAGAAAGGAGCCAAATAAGAACAGATGTAGTCTCTAACCTGCTAAATATGTCGGATGGTTTGCTTTCTGATTGTCTAAACATTCAGATCATCTGCACCTTTAATCTGGATATTAAAAATGTGGATAAAGCATTTTTACGCAAAGGCCGCTTAATCGCGCAATATGAATTTACAGCGTTGACAAAAGAAAAAGCACAAAAACTAATTGATCATTTAGGCTATCAATACAAAGTTGAAAAACCTATGACACTGGCAGAAATTTACAATATAAATGAAAATGACTTCGGAACAAATATGTACGAAACTAAATCTATAGGATTTAAATGATGAATATACAACAAATAGAAAATGTATTATTTAATCCATTATATGATGGTGCAATAACATCAAAAGAAAATTTGATGATGACTTTAGAATATTTGAGTCAATATAATTATACCCACTTTAAAAGCATTGAAGATTTTATTATCTCTCAAAATTTTGACACTTCACTAGTTATTATAAATACAGATAAATGTTTAATGATTAATTCAGAAATAAGTGAATTAATATTTCATAAATGCAGAGGAAAAATAAAATTGATATTTTACAATATCCATGATAAAACGATTGAAAAATCAGAGTTTTTTGAGCATCTAAAATGGATGAGATTATTGCTTATTTAAAACTAAATATTCCTGATACAGTTTTTCAGCAAATTCTTCAACGGAATACCCTTTTCTTCTTGCAAATGAGGGATGACAAGTCCAAATAACTTTTACTTCTTTGTTTTTATGATTAACGATGTAGGTATAAATCATTTCATCATCGTTTTTATTAATTGAAGAATAATAATCTACTCCTTCAAAATATTCTCCATCATCTTTTTGCCAGCTTAAAATAAAGATAAACTCCGGTTGGAATTTTTCTAATAAGAACTTTAACTTGTTTAAAGGCTCGGATTTAGTTTTAATTTTTATATACTCTTTAATTAAGGCTTTGTTAATAGTTTTGTTTCTCTTTAAAATTGCAGATGTATTTTCCAGCACATTTAAGTTTCCCCAAACAAAATCATTAAGCATTTCAAATTTAGAATCTAAAACTTCATGAACTCCTAATTCAATCTTTTTAATTTTTAAATGCAGAGCTAATACTAAGTCCCAAAATCCTCCTAAATTTTCAGTAAAGGATTCTTTTTGATTCAAAAAATTTATACACCCCTCCCATCCTTTAGTTTCTAAACCTATATAGGCAATTTTAATTTTTGCCGAATCGTATTTTTTTCCGGCAATTGTTTTAAAAGGAATTGGAAAGTAATTTTCCTTTACTTCTATATTTTTATTTAATTCCTTAATTCTTTTATGAACACAATTAAATTTTTTTTCAAAATCTTCCATATTCTTTATTAGAATAATTCATATAGTTATATAAAACATAAGCTCCTCTATAATTAGGATAAAGAGTAAATGGATTAAACATACGCTCTTCCATAATATGAGCAATAAATTTATCTTCAATTTTCATTTTATCAAAAATCCCTAAAGTATATTTTTCTTTCTTACCAATTGCCTTTCTAATATTAACAGCCTCATGTATAGAGCAATTGTTAGCCATAGCAATAAGTTGTTCTAATTGATAATGATATGCAAGATATCCATTCGTGTCTTTTAAAATTTCATCAATAAGTGAATAAGTTATGCTTTGATATGCTTTTTCCGGCAACGAATTCATTATATCACTTTCGTGATATGGCAAAAGTGTAGTTATAAATAAAACATCATTAAAGCTTATTGACTTTAATTTTTGTAATACACTTTGCAAACGGTTGCTTTTCTTAGGTATATTAAAGCTTTTAGTACTTAATGCTGCACGTATGATAGCTATATTATTTTCCGATTCAATATAATCAACATCAGCATAAGCATACTTTAAAACATCTACATTCTTAAAATAATGCTTTAGTAATAAAGTAAACTTCGAGGAGGAATTTATCTCAATTATTTCTTCTTTTAATTTCATCGTTTTCTAAAATGTAAATAAGGGATAGTAATAACATTTTATTAACCTGATAATTTTGATAGTAATGCAAGCATAGCCTGCATTGTAAAACAATACTTAAAACAAAAACATAAATCAGGAATGAATAATTAAAATAATTGTAAGGAAAAAGTTCAAGATAATAGAAAAGAAATTGCAAAATAATAAACACCAATAATGCTACTGAAAACAAAAATCTATGTTGATATTTTATTTTCTCTTTTTGAATACAAAGCAAATCCTGATACACTTCAGGCGCTTTAAACAAATATTGCTGTATGTTTTTCATACAGCAATATTAGAAATGTAAAACGCAATGGATGTGCGGTTATAAAAATGTAATTAAATTTTTACTTAATTATTTCAATTTTATCTTTTGATAACACTTTAATTTTTAAAAAGGAGTTCAAAGTATAACCATTTTGTCTATAAAATTCCACTAACTTTTTACCACCATATATTCTAACTAAGTATTCATTTCCCCTCGATCTTCTGTCAATTTTTGTTTCAGTTATAACTTTATTATTGTGAATAATTTCAAGTTTTGTATTATGCTCTCCAAACAATTTACTAATTGTTGTATTAAAATTTAAAAAACCTTTATTGAGATAGGTATCACTTAATTTAATAGCTACAGTATTATCATTTGAATCCTTGTTGCTTTTACCTTCTGCAGAAGTTTCATTAACATAGCTTTCTGATTTACCTCCATTCCAAATTGGTTCTAAAATATCAATTAATGAATCTTCAATACCAGCCGCAAGATTGATATTAAATTTACCCCAATTTAGTTCAAGCGAATCTAATAAGGCATAAATTTCAACTTTAGAACCGTTTATTAGAGCCTTTTTAATGTTATTATGAATATAATTGTTTGTGCTTCGCCCTTTATCGGTTATATATATATAGCCTGCAAACCTAGCTTTTAAACTACGAGAAGTTTTGCCTATGTATTTAATTTGAGCTTCATTATTTTTATTTACTTCTACAAATGCATATGCTGCATTTGGTATCAATAGGCTATCTTCATTATCTAGCTGGTAGATTAACTTGTTATTATCTATTTTCCATTCGCCTATTTTTTCAAAATTAATAGAAGTTTATTCAGAAATTGCATCAAGGGAATTTGCATTTCCCAATTTTGATTTTTGATTTTTTAACTTTTTCATATACAATATTTATTTTTTTAATGAAGACTCAAAATACTATGTAATTAGAATTAATTATTTTATAATTTAATTCCGATAATACAAATATCATCTGTTTGTTCGTTTTCACCTTTCCAAAATTTAAACTCTGAATCAATAATTGACTTATGTTTTGAAAACTCAATCTGATTAGAATTTAAAATTAATGTTTTAAAATTCTTTTTACCATATTTTTTATCATTTGGTCCACCAAATTGGTCAATAAAACCATCTGTGGTTAAGTATATTGTATCGTTTAAATTTAAAGTTAATTCAACTAACTCAAATTGATTATTTGTGTTATATATTCCAATTGGATGTTTTGTGCCTGTTATTTCTTCTATTTTATTATCAGTATAGATAAACAATGGCCGATTTGCTCCACTAAATAAAACCTTTTTGTTAATAAAATCAATTGCAACTAATCCTATATCCATACCATCTTGTCTGTTAAATTTAGACATATGAGAAGATATTTCTTGATTAACATATGCTAATATTTCGTTAGGTAAAGTGTATAATTTAATTGCTTCGTTTAATGCTTGAGAACATAACATAGATACTAAAGCTCCAGGAACTCCGTGACCTGTACAATCAGCTGCAGCATAATATTTATATTGGTCTTTTTCTGCATACCAATAAAAATCTCCACTTACAATATCTTTAGGTTTATAATAAACAAAACAATTATCGTTTTCTATTTTACTTAAATCTGGCAAAATAGTACTTTGAATATTTTTTGCATATTGTATACTATCTAAAATATCTTTGTTTTTACTTTCAATTATTTTTTTTGATGATTCAATAATATTTTTTTGTTTCTTTACTCTTTTAAATAAAATATACATACTAATAATAACTAATATTGCAACACTTAATGAAATAATAAATATATTATTAATTTTTTTGTGATAATTATTAACAATGTTTAAATGTTTTATTTCCAAATCACGTGCTTTTAATTTACTTTGATTTAATATAAAATCTGTTTTCGCCTTTTGCCTTTCTCCACACAATAAATCATTAATAGTATCTTTTAAATGAGAATAATAAATTAATTTATCATATTCCCCTAATGTTTTTGCTACAATTATTGAGGTGGTTAATATATCTTTTTTAACTGCAAATTCTTTAGCAGCTTGATATAACGAATCTAATATTAATAAATCTTTAAAAGAACTTTTGAAACGATTATTTTTTTTCGATAATATATGCTTGTATTTAAAATATATCCTTTCTTGTTGTTCCCATATTAAATCATCAAGCCTAATAGAATAGTATTCATTGTATTTTGAACTCAATAAATTATATTCATAAGCTTTTTCATAATTTTGAGTAAGGATATAATATTCCTTATAAATTAAATAAATTTCCCCTTGGGTGTGAGGAGTAATTAAATGTTTATTTTTCTCCCACCAATTAAAAAATTTTTTAAATGTTTGTAATGCTAAAGCGCTATCTATACTTGTAACTGAGGCTATTAAACTGCCCCAATATGCAACTTGCATACTAAATGGTAGATTCTCAATGTTAATTATAGATAATAACTCATAACATTTCTTAGGTTCTCGTAAATCATTTAAACAATAAACAACATAAATATTATAAAGGTCTATTAAATCTTCTCCAACAGAATCTTTTATTGATTCTAATTTATGTAAAATTTCTACAGCATTATCTTCTGTAGCTTCTTCAATAATTTGGTCTAATCTTTCTTCAGTAATTTGAGCGTTAGTGGATATGTTTATTAATAAAAGTATAAATAAAAAGATTAAGACACTATTTTTTTTCATTTATTTATTTCTTTATAAAACTTTTATAAATAGTTTTTCCCAAAACAAATAATGTTTTATCAATTAATCTATTATGCTGATTTGAATTAATTTCTAAACTTTCAAACCATTTTAAATATTCTTTAAATACTTCATCAAATATTTCTTTCTTTTTTTTACTTGTTGGATTAGTAATAGCATCGAAGGCTAATATATTATCATTTAAATTTTTTTGAATGTCATCAATATTTGTAATTTCATTATCCTTAATTAATTTATGAAGCCAAAACGCCCTTAATACATGTTGATCTACAATAGGAATTGATTCTGGAACTCTCAAATGCTTGCCAAATTGTTCAAAAACCTTAACTGACTCATAATCTTCTTCCCTATTTTTTTCTTTATTATCATAATTATTTAGCCCTTTAATCAATAACTCAAAACGACTTATCTGATTATTCTTCCACAAAACACTAAAAAACAATTTTTCAAGAGCTGACCAATTATCATAACCATAAACTGATTGGGTATTATCTTTTAATTCATCATAAAATAAATTGATTTTTTTAACATCGTCTTCCGTTATTTTAAAACCAATATCTTTAACATTAATAATATTTTTTTTGAAAACAGTATCTTTAATTAAATTATTATAAAATAATTCTAATTTTTCGAAATATTTATCATTAATCAATTGAAAGGCCTCTTTAAGTTTATTTATAATTTGATTTTCTACATTTTCCATAATGACAAATTTTATTTAAATATTAATTAAACAATCTCCCTCAAATGTTCATATATCATTACCATGGCGAGGGTATCTAATTCGCAATAGCGCAAGAGAGCGTTTTTATATTCATTAAAGGTAGTTTCATCCATATCGTCAAATTGCATTTCGGCATATGCTGCCATAGCAGGGCCACCACTATTTATGCTTTTCTCTTCATAGGTACTTTCATCCTCTTGGTCATCCTCTAATTCGGTATTTAGCAATTTTGTAGTTAAAGGAGGCAATAATTTATAAGGGTCAATGGGTTTATTATGTTCATCGGTTTTATACCACACAATTCCATCCTTAAAATTATTACTGTAATATGGTTTGCTGTATTTTTCTTTTACATATTCAGAAGTTGCCATTACAGCCGGCAATACTTTTTTAATGCTGTTAGAGCCTTTGGTTAGGGGATTATAGTAATACTTCTTTATCCACTCGCATAGGTCTATCATATTATTTTCGCCTGTATGGTTTTCGGCTTTATTTCGTGTAATTGTTTTAATAAATGCTATGAGTTCATTTTTATCTTTTTCATTAGAGTTTTCGAGTTGTTCTGCAATATCGTTTAGCACCGTATTTTCATGATGAGAGTATCTAAATATTGGATGTCCATCTTGTAATTCATTTTTCAGATTTCTTACAAACTCAAAACTTGGAAATGCTCCTTTTGTAAGATTTATCCATTCGCCAAAGTGTTTTAAAGTTCCATCTTTATAAAGCACATGATGAGAATATTGAAAAGCAATAACTTGATATGGCTTTAAACCTTTGTGATGAGGAATTGCAGAGGCTATGGTTTCAAAATCGATAAAATGAATTGGGTATCTATTTTCTAATGCTTTTAACTGAGCTTTTAATCCAATTTGTTTTAAGTATATTATTTGTGATGTATTATTTTCAGCTAAACACTGAGTAAACCTGCGTTCAGTATTTGTAAATTCTTCGATGTTATAAATATCTTCTCCTTTTCTTCTTTTCTTGATTTCTTCTTTATTTAAAAGATCATTTTCTGTAACATCTTTCAAAAAATATTTTTTTTGACTTACCAATTCTAAAAATTTTTCATTACTACTAAAACCATTATATAAATTAAAAAGCATAGACTTATTCTGATCTTCTTCTTTTAAGTTCCAAGCATTTTTTAAGCACTCCCAACGTCCACTTTTTTCATTTGGTCCTATATTTTCGGGAGACTTATGAAATTCACAGTATTTGCATTTTGAAGTAATAGCTGCTTCAATTTTTATATTATTCTCGCAAGCATTGGCAAGGTAGTTTAGTTGTTCTGTGTAACTACTATTATTTAATTGAGGATTTTTAAAATCTATTGGATGATTTTTGTTCCAAATATTTTCTATAATATCATCAACATTTACATTTATCAATAAATCTAAGTCTAAATCTTCTGCTTTAATATGTTCAGGTGTTTTAATGTAAATTCTTCTTCTGATAATATTATCAGCATCGCTTTTATTATTAATAAGATCTCTTTGTACCTTAAATAGTTTATTTAATCCTTCTTTAGTACAAACATGGTCTTTATTTACTAAAGTAAGAAAAGCCCCAACATCAGCATTGGGCATACATTTAACAACAACATATTTCTGAAATGCAATATCATACAAATAGGGCGCCCATTTGGGCATAATGTTACCCTTATTTTTATTGATAAAATCCGCATCTTCTGCTTTAGAATAACTTTTTGCCTTTACTTCATAAATCTCAATTTTATTTCCTTGCTTAACTAATACGTCAGCCCTAATAAACAGATTGTCATATTTAAATGCGGCTTCATAAATAATTACCTCATTATGTTTTAAAGCTTCGTTTGTTTGTTTTACAGCCTCGTCAGGTTTGAGCGTTTCAATAGAATATATTTTATCAAGGAATGAAAATTTATAGGTTGCCAGTTTACCAATTTGGTAACCGCCCTCGGCAAGCGATTGTAAAAAATCGTTATCATCATTACTATTAGGATATTGCTTTGAATTTAAAGCATAATAAAGCTTAGTAGGGCAAGATGTTGCCAGTTTGTACTTTGATTTAGAAAGTAAATTAGTCATATTAATTAGGCCAAAATTTTTGAATAAAATAATTTCGTAAATCTAAATATTCATCTGTAACAGAGAATTTACTTTCTGTGTCTTGTATTAGTTCAAAAAGTTCATCATAAGCATCTAAATCATCCTCGGCTTTCTGAAAAAGTTCGTCAATTTTAATTGCTATATCATTACAATTATTAAATCTGCAAAAGTCTGCAATTACTTTTACTGCATCCAGCTCAATTGATTCATATAACCAATCATCTTCAGCTTTACTATACTTTTCAGCCAGTTCATCAATTTTTGATTTTGCAAGTAATAATGTTATTTTATTATTGACTTCTTCATCTTTTTTTATTTCTTTTTCTGCATCATTTATAGATTTTATAAGTTCAGCTATTATTTCATAATCGAATTTATATCCTTCATTTTCTAATCGTTCTTTAACATAATTAACTTTCTGTTTATCGTAATAAATTAAAAATCCTTTTTCATTCATTATACTCAATTCAAATTCATTTATATAATTAGCAACCTTTTCTAATAGTTTTAATAAATATTGATTGAATTCTTTTGAATTATCCATTTTTGATTTTTTTAATATTGATTTATAAAAATATTTTTATTTCACTAACGAGTCAATTAAAATGATAATTACTTAAAAAATCCGATTTTATTATTTTTTGATTTGCGAATGCTTTCTTCTCTACACCAGTTGTTTAATGTTTCAAAATCAGGATAAGAATTATGAAGCACAAAATTTACAATGCTTTTTCGCGCAATATTATCAATTTGAGCACCACTTAAACGATAATTGCTTGCTAGCTTAAATAAATCTTCGTCTGATATGTTAAACTTCAATTTAGATTTCCATATTTTAAATTTCGTTTCAGTATCTGGTAATGGTACTTCAACTTTAAATAAAAATCTTCTTTCAAAAGCAACATCCATATTAGAAGTTAAATTGGTTGTAGCTATAAATATTCCTTCAAAACTTTCCAGTTCTTCTAATAATATATTTTGCATATTATTATTCATTTGGTCTACACTGGTTTTTAGTTCGATTCGTTTTGAAATTAACATATCTGCTTCGTTGAATAATAAGATGGGAGTAAACTTACACTGATTTTTATAAGCTTTGTACTCCTCAAAAGCTTCTCTAAGATGTTTTTCAGATTCTCCTACAAACTTGTCTCGTATTTTACTTACTTCTATTTTAAAAATATTTCTTCGAGTATATTTTGCTATTTGTTTAACTAGCTCTGTTTTGCCTGTGCCCGGTTCTCCATACAATAAAACACCAATATTTTTAGGCAAATTAAGCTCTCTTAATTTCTTACATATTATACGAAATGAACTATCGTTTAATGAATTTTTAATTTGTTCAATGGTGTTAATTACTTCTTCAGGATAAAATAATTCTTTTTGAGCCAACAAACTGTATGATATTATAGAACCATAATTTGGAGCAAACCTACTCTTGTTATTTTGCGGAATTAAATCAGTTTCTATAAACTCTTTTTCACCAGTTTTAGTTAATACAAAATACTTTCCAGATGTAAAGAATCCATCATATGGCTCTATTATTCTATGTTTAAGCAGAAATGAGTTTGGTCCAATTACTTTTGCTCTGGCTGATATTTGAGAAGAAAAACTATCAAACAAAACCTTTATAATATCATCTATTCCTGATTTTTCATTATCAATACAATCAACACATATCTTCGCCAACACAATTTGTTCTGTTTTTCTTAAACCATATTTCTTAACACCTTGAGCAAATTTTGAAGATTTATATTTTAAAATTATACTTTCAAAATCTAAAAAAAACTGATATTCATCTAACTCACCATATTCTTTGATTTCAAAAATACGTTTAAGTTCAGTCCAAACGTTTTCCTGTTCTTCAAAAAACTTTTCAAATTCTGTTTTAAATGATTTATTTTCAAGAATTAACTTATTGATAATAGGAGGCAGCATATATCCAGCAGAATACCCCCGCCTTCCTGTAACTTTATTAGTTATGAGTCTTTTTGAAAGTAGTGCTTGTATTTCTTTATTTATGTCAAATAAATCAGACTCATAACAGTTTAGCTTTTCTTTAATATCAGGTATATCACAATTTTTCTTTATTGAATTATCAATAAAAATAGTTACCAACAACAATGCTTGTAAGTTATTATCACAAGCAAATTGATTTTTTATATCAGTTAAAAATTCGCTTAGATTTTGCAGATGAAAATCTACCTTTACTTTTTTGGTAGAATTTTCTGCATAGTTCTCAAAGTAAGAAGATATCTCTTTGAATTTTTCAAAAATTGTTTTGTTTTCCATAAGCTTTTTTTTACAAAAGAACTCCTCCAAAACGCAAAGAATTTGCGCTTAAAAAAAGCTTTGTAATTTTAAGATATAGAAAACTAAAAATTGCTAAGACTTCAAAAATGTAGCTTCTTGATAATATTAAAGTTTCTTCAGTGGGTATAAATATCCGACAAATCAAACATTGATAAAAATTTAAAGCGAGTGTGAGAATGTGTATAAAGAAAAAATCAGAGTTTAAGTACTTCGCTTTTGCTCTTTACTTTCACTCTGATTTTTGTACCCGGGGCGGGACTTGAACCCGCACGGCCGCAATGGCCACAGGATTTTAAGTTATATAAAAGTGTTTTTTAATGGTTTTAAATGAACCTAATTATATATATAATTCTGTTTTTCTGTTATTTATGTTTCCTTTTAATCCATCCCATTTCATTATAAAACATAATTTGTTGTACTACCAAAAATAGTTTTTATTCATCTATTTTGCATTTTAGACTCATTTATAATTCTATATTAAAACAATATAAAATTTTGTTTATAGTTTTATTAAACGAAGTATTTAAAAGCTAATTGCTGAATTCTAAAATTTACATGATTTTTTATTTTTTAGACATGTCTAAATTTTGATAAGCTTTTTATTATTTATTAAACAAATATTTTTCTCTTATTTTACTAGCATTTCATAGCATTTTTGTTGTACTAATATTTATTTTTTTAGATTTTAACTATTTTCTCTAGTTAGAATTTCTTAAATTTGATGAAACTAAAAATTATTTTGTTCTACTATGCCAAGTGTTAAAATGGTTCTCCATAAATCTGCAAAACGAAGTGATGGCTCATTCCCGATCTGTATTCGCGTAATTAATAATCGTCAAACCACATTTGTAAACCTTGGTTATAATGCGCTCGAAGAGCAATGGAATAGTAAGCAGGGTGTTGTAAAATCCAACTACCCAAACTCTGTAAGAATGAATAATTTTCTTCGTAAAGAACTTGCACGAGCCCAGGAACTCTTTATTATTGCTGATACTCAGGAAAAAATTATGGACCCAATTGCGTTTAAAAAAGCTCTTAAACGCACCTATAACAGTTCATTTAAAGAAGTAGCAGAAGATTTTCTTTCAGAGCTATTTCAAATGAATAAATTTAGTCAGTACTATGGGAATAAGCCCCGTATTAAAATTTTTATGGAATACATCGGGAAAGATGATATTCCATTTCAGCAAATTGATATTGCTTTTTTAAAGCGTTTTTCTATTTATTTATCCAATGAATTAAATTTGAGTCAGCGTACGATAAATAATTATCTAATTATGATTCGAACACTATTTAACCGAGCTATTAGAGAGAATTTAGTCGAACATAAATTTTATCCATTTGGCAAAGGAAAAATTCAAATTAAAGAAGAAGAAACAGTGAAAATTGGATTGAATGAATTTGAAGTTAAGCTATTGGAACAAGCGGACTTTGATCTTTATCCGGCATTACATCATGCACGTAATATCTGGTTAGTTTCCTTTTATCTTGCAGGTGTTCGTTTTTCTGATGTTGTAAAATTAAAATGGACAGAGATTGTTGATGGACGTTTAAATTACACAATGGGTAAAAACAAAAAAGTTGTAACATTAAAAATTCCAATAAGAGCTATGCAGATTATTCATAGCTACAAAAATGCAAGTAATAGCACTTATGTTTTTCCTTATTTACAAGGATATGAAACAGTTTCTTCAGAGAGATTATTTTCACTTGTACGTAATTTTAATTCAACAATTAACAAGCAGCTAAATAAAATTAGAAAAAAACTTGGCATAGAGAAAAAGCTGAGCATGCATATTGCTCGACACACATTTGGAAATATTGCAAGTGATAAAATTCATCCATTAGCTCTCCAAAAATTATACCGTCATACAGATATAAAAACCACAATGGGATACCAGTCTAATTTCATTCATAAGGATGTAGATGGCGCTTTATCAGATGTATTAAATTTTTAGCCAAATATTTAATCAGTACTTAAACAAGTTCAAACTTGATTAATCTCTAATCGCTTAACAAACAAATTATTTCACACATTAAAATTGCTATTTTACACTTTGTTAATTTGCAATATTTTTTAAATTTGTTTTTAAAAATATTCATTTATGTTTTATAAAATAAAGTATAAAAATGTATCCATTTTGCTTGGATTTGTATCCTTTTTGAAAGTTGAAAGTGTATATATAAACAAGCTATCTGCAACCTTAGACATTACATTATGACGGCTTGATATAATATTGCAATACAAAGACTAAAATTTGACAATTTTGAAAAAACGAATAACATAAATGACAACTTTGCACTTCAATATACAAGATGTATTTTACAACCATTATGTAAATCTTACCGAAGAAGCTATTTTGAAGATAAATAAAAATTGTAATTCAGGAGAGTTGAATAACGTTGTAGTTGGACTTAATAAGCACTGCTATGGACTTTGGCTAATTGACGATGAAAAGGAAATTAAGTATCAGCTATTTTATGTTCGTGGCGACAAAAACATAGAGGGCGACTTAATTCAACTCACTGCTGACTTAAAATACCGTGACGAATTGGTGTTCTATTTTTCTCACTTCCTTTCGCATAACTATAATGACCTTGACTTAATTGACACGTTCAACACTTTTCAAAGACATACAAGAGGACTGCTTGAGAAGTTGGGATTTTTAACTGTAGCTTCAACTGAACTTGACAAATTTGACAACCCTAACCCAATGATAATTGCTAAAGGGGTAAAAGGTATTATCCCAATAAGACTAATAAGAAAAGGGAATTTTTATAGAGATTTTTTTGGGAATAAGGCATTACCGATTGAGGAAGGAGAATATGTTTATCTAATGCTTAACAAACGAAACGATTATGTAAAAATCGGCAAGAGCAAAAGACCGACATTCAGAGAAAAAACTTTACAAGCAGACGAACCTGATATAGAATTAATAACTTATTGGATTGCACCTTCAAGAATAGAAAAACAACTCCATAAAAAATTTGAGATTAAAAGACAAAGAGGAGAATGGTTTGACTTGAACTTTAAAGACCTCAAAGAGATTAAAGACTTTATGGAGAACTATGATAAAGAAAGGCAGCAGCTAACATGATCGGTTTTGTGTCAGGCGGGGTGACGTGCTTCTATAGACAATTTTATGTATAATTGAAGTGCGGTTCTTCGTTTTAAGTGTAGTGTTACAAAGCCCGACCGAACGCAAAGCCAAAAAAAGTTAGCTGCAACCCTAAAGAACAGACGACAGTGCAAAAATTAACGAACGAACAGACGACAAAAAAGCCCACCCGCAAAATGGCACATTTGGTTTTTCACGACAATAACCAACACTCAAAAAACCAAAAGAGCCATTTTTTTGCCAACGCACAAAATACGATAAATGAATGAGTGAAGAAACAGTATCAGCAAGCGGGGAAAGAGCCGCAATAGGAGGTTATTTGCCGCAATTTGATGAATTCGCTTGGTTTGTTTATTTGAATCTAATAAACAACAAACTTGAGTGGATAAGAGTTGCAGACCCCAAAGCAGAAAAACTTGACGACATTCAATATGCCACTCATTCAGAACTTCACGCTTATCAAGTGAAATGGACGATTGCAGATGCAAACATATCATTTGCAAATTTTACAGAATTAATTACGCTTATCACCTCAAGTTGGAAAAGTTTAAAAATAAACAATCCAAGCAAGAAAGTAATACCACACTTAATAACCAACAAGCCTGTTTCTTCGCATGATAGCTTGAAAGATAGAGATACTAAAATAGGTTCATTTGAAAATTTTCTTGCAGAGGTTTGGACAAAATTAAAATCCAATCAAGCAGTTGATGCAAAATGGAATCCAATTATTACAGAGTTTAAAAAAGCAACAAAACTTGACGATAACGAATTTGATGAGTTTGTTCGTGTTTTTGAGTTTCAGCATAGCTATGAAAGAAAAAGATTTAGTGTTGAAAAAGCTTCTTATTCAAGACAAGATAGAGACCTTGTTGACCTTTCCAGATTTTTATGGCAAGAAGCAGGTGGAAAAGAGAGAAATGTTGAATTCTCAAGGACTAAAATAATTGATAAAATTGGATGGCGGGACAGATTTAAAACTTTTTTCAATCACGAATTAATCGTTGATAAACAGAGATACCAACCAATTCAATCTACAATTCATTTACTAAATTCAAAGTTAGCTGAACACAAAAGCGGATATCTGTTTTTATATGGTAGTCCTGGTTCTGGAAAATCATCTTTACTTTCAGAGTGGTCTCGAAATCTGAATGAAAGAATAATTAAGTACTACGTGTTTGATTTTAAAAATCCGTCCACTTTCTATTATCCTGAAAGAGGTAAATCTTCCACTTTGTATTTTGACCTAGTCCTCCAAATCAAAGAAAGAGGATTTTACAAAAAGGATATTTTGCCCTATCAAGATAGCATTTTCTTAAAGCAAGTTTTTGAAGAACAACTAAAAGAACTAGGTGATGATTATTTAAAAACCGGAGTTAAGACTATAATTACAATTGATGGTTTAGACCATATTCCACGAGAATATAAATTAACTATTGATAGTTTTCTAAGAGAGCTACCTCCCCCAGATTCTCTACCGTTAGGTGTATATATCATTTTAGGAAGTCAATCTTATGAACTTGAAGATATTCAATTTGAAATAAAAGCTGAATTTAATAAAGGTGATAGGACAATTCTTATTGATGCTCTCAAAAAAGAAGACGTATATAAATACATAAGTAAATTCGATTTATTATTTCAACTTAGTGATGCACAAAAGTTACAAGTGTTCGAAAAATCAGAAGGGCATCCTCTATATCTTTCATATTTAATTGAAAGAATTATTGAATCAGCTTCTATTGATGAAACAATTAACGCTTTTGAAACAATTGATGGAAATATCGAAACCTACTATCAAAAAATATGGAATCCAATTCAACAGGAAGTTGATTTAGTAAATTTTCTTGGTTTACTGACCAGAGTAAATGGCTCTATTAAGTTATCATTTATCAAAGAATGGAGATTTGGAGATAGGATAGAAAAAATGTTCTATGATAAGGCAAAAGTATTATTTAATGAAACTGATGAAACTTTGTCGTTTTTTCACAACTCATTTAGGCAGTTCCTCTTACAGCACACATCTAAAAATTTCTTGACTAACCAATATGATGAAAGCAAAAATGATGATTTTCATTTTCAACTTGCAGATTATTATTTGAAATCAAAGGTTGAAAATTCATGGAAACAAAATCATCATCTTTTTCAAGCAAAACAATATGACAAATTTATTTTAGAGGTTACGCCAGACAATTTTACTGCTCAACTATTAGATTTTAGACCTGTTGAAGAAATAAAACAAGACGCAAAGTTAGGAATTGAAGTAGCCCGATTAACTAAAGACGTCAATACACTTGTAAGGTATTTATTTTCATTAGCAGAAATAGAAAGGCGACAGTTTAATATTGACCCCGCCTCATTTACAGAAGAATATTTACTCATTGGAAAACCTGATATAGCACAAAATTATCTACGCACTGGAAACGTCCTTCATTGCAGCAATGCTTATGCGTTCAAGGCTTCCCGTTTATTTATTCAATTCGGATATAAATCCGAAAGTGCAACTCTGTTTAATTTAGCTTATCCAGAAATTATTACAGATTCAGGAATTACCATTGACGATTCACATCGTTATGAAGAAATCAGAGATTCATTAGAAGAATGGATTTATACCGCGCCATATTTTGAATCAACGGAAAACATTTTATCAAAAATTGAGAATATCAATTTTTCAGAAAATACACGTTCAAATAGATTTGAGGAAAAAGAAGCGGATTTGCACTTGCGGTTAATCGCTAATCTTGGTTATAGTTTAATTGACCAAAACAAATGGGATGAGTTAAAAACGGTTTTAGATAAAATAGGAACAAGTGAACCTAAAGAAAGAAATACATTATTTAAACTTTTTCAATATGCCATTGAACAATGCTTAGAATTAAATGACAATATCCGTGCAAATGAATATCTGTCAATATTGATAAGTCAGTTTACAAAAGAAAAAGCTAAACCAATTGGCAAAATTTATATCGCTGATTTAGTTTTTAAAGTCACCCAAAATGTTGATGAGACACTTAGTTGGATTAACGGTATTGAACAGCCTTTGAATTTAGGTAAAGACCCGCTTAGTTATGATGGCTCTTTAGACCAGTTTATTCCATTAATCAAACTCAACAAGCTGCTTAACTTGTCTGGGAAAGGAGTTCCTATCACTTCTGCAATTCCGTCTGCAATAAAAGATTCTGATGAAGAAGTATTGGTAGAATTTGAGAGAATGTTGTGTATTACAACCCAAATTTTAGCTGATGGAATTTTGAAGAATCAAATATCTGGTGATGTTACGAAAAGAGCATTTCCGATTATCAGATTTTACTACAAGGATATTTCTCACCGAAATAGTTACTGGTATAAACTTAAACAAGCTAAAGGACAATATTTTGATTTTTTAATTTCTGCTGTATCACAACACGGCACAGAAAACATAGAGGCATTAGGAGACCATTTATTCAAGGAGTTTGCTGATAAGCCTAAATATTGGAGCACAAGTGAGCAAAGAAAAATCATAGAATCGTTATTAAACAATGGTTTCAATTCTGAAAAAGCAAAAAAACAGTTGAGTAGCTTAGAATCTTCTATGTTAGAAGACCGTGATATAGATGGTCGTGTTACCGAATGTGTGGCTCATTCAAAAGTGTGGCTTATTTTAGGAGAATTGAAAATTGGTAAAAAGTGGCTTAAACAAGCAATTCAGGAATCTATTGGAGTTGGATATAGAAAAGATTATCAGTTTAGCACATGGATTGAATGGCTAAGAAAAATCAATCTTAAAGACCCGTCAAAAGCTACTGAAAGAATCAAATGGTTTTTATCACACCTGAATCATATAAAGGAAACCACCGAAGGAAGAGCGTATTGGAACGCTTCCGAAGAATTACTGGATGTATCATACGAGCATAATCTGAATGATGGACTTGAACAAACTATTTGGCAATTGCAAAACGATTTAGTTGATTTTAAAGATTCAATTACTTTGTTCATCAAACACTTTGTCAATCGAGTAAAAAATGAAGACGAATTCAGAAGCATAGTTCAACTTTACAATGGGTTGTATATGCTTCTTGCTGAATCAGCCAACGATTCTTTACTAAAAAAGATTTTAAACAAAGGACATAAAATATTACAGGAAAAGTTTTTAAAGAATTATTTACCTGTTATCATTTCAACCATAAACATCAAGTCATTCCAAGAAAATAGGCATTATTTACTTTCTGAAATTGAAAACTTTTGTTTGGAAAACGGAATAATAATCAATGATTATTACTCTGATTTCAAAGTTCCCGAAAAAAACAGAAAGGACGATTCTTCATCATCCTCTAACTCATTAACTCTAAAAGTAAATCACGAAAGAATTGATGAAAGTGAAGTTTTAAAACGAGTTGAAAATTTTGACGACTTCAAAAATATTGTTCAACAGGAAGACCAAGCCAATTCTTACTTTAATTGGTCGAAAGTCATTGACAAAATAGCTTCGTCACTAACTTCATCGCAGATTAATGAAGTTGCCAATATTGTTAGAATTGGAAGTAGAAAATCTGATTTTTATACAAAACTTAGTGAAGTTGCTTTTGAAAATGGGAATAGCGAATTGGCTGAAAGTTTAGCTAATAAAAGTCTTGAACTATCGAGTTCATCTGGTTGGGTAAAATTCTACGATGGTGGAACAAGAATCAATGCTTTTAATGCATTGAGAAAAATAAACTCTGCTCTTGCATCCGCTAAAGCACTTGAAGTGTTTGCTCATGATATTACAAGTGGTAATTATCCGAGTTCGTATATTGAACATCTTGACGATATCGCTCCATTGTTATCGGAAAACTATGTTGAAGAAGATATTTGGGTTGAAGTATTTGGCTATCTGCAAAGATTAATGTCTAATAGCAGACCTGCCGAAAACCTACCTTTACTTCAATCAATAGAGAAGCCAATTTCTCAAACCTTAGTGGATTATTTATTGTATCTGTCAAAGAATCCTGTTTCATTAATTCGGGAAGAATCTATTCTGCTGTTAGCAAAATTCATCAATCAAAACAACGAATACGCTTTAGCTAAATTACTAAACGAAGGAATGGATGATTACACTTCTATGGATGTGATTATGACTTTAAGAGAGCTGAACTCTCCAAAGATTAAAGAGATAAAATCGATAGTTGAAAGCTTAGCTTTATCAAAAGACTATTTGCTACGTGAAAACGCAAAACAAATTTTAAATGAGTTAGGCGAAAATATTCCCGGTTCAAAAAAAATTGACTTGCCTAGCATATATTCATTACACCTTCAAGAACCTCAAAGATTAGAGATTAATAAAGAGGTTGAGATACATTATCCAAGTGTTGATATTACTAATCCGAGGGACTTAATACGACCATTTGAATTTCTGATCAGAGTGTTGTCAGAAGAATCTGGCATTGGCGAATCCAATCTTATTTATAGAGCTTACTCAATAATGAAAGAAATCGGAAACAAAGAAGAATGGACGGATGAATATGAAAGGAAACTTAGGTTTCATTTAGATGAGATTAATCTTGGAGACTATTCATTTCCTAGACCAAGAGTAATTGTTGCCAGAAGAGCAATAATGCATGTTACAAATGAATTAATTGATTCAGGTAATATTGATGACGAAAAAATTCGAAACATTTTCATTTCACACGATTACGCAGTTTCTCATTTTAATGAAATGGGAAAGCCAGTGTTCATTCAAACAATTAAAGAAAGAGATTTTGGCGGGGTTGGTAAAGATTGGTTAGACAAAATTGATGAATCAACAAGATTGAGTGAATCATTATTGAGCTACAATGAAAACTTCAAAATTATCGCTGAATATAACAAAATCATAAATTTAGACTGGGGGTCTCCTACAGAAGAATACATGTATCAAGTTGCTGTTAATGATAAATTGGACAAGAGCGAGAATTATATTTTTGGTTCTGTTTTCCACCAATTAAGCAGTAATTACCACAATATAATCGGAGGAGGACATTTTATCATTGTAATAAGAGACCATAGGTTTGATAGATTTGATATAAAGTCTAATTGGATTGCGATTAATCCAGCGTTAGCAAGACATTTAGAATGGTTGCCCGAACCAAGAAAATTATTTGCTTGGAAAAACTCAAAAGGTGAATTGATGGCTGAATCTATCTACTGGGCAAATGGGAATATCCAAATGAATCCAAGAAAAGATGCAGAAGTTGGAGAAGGATGGTTTGTGGTTGTTTCAGAAACTGCATACAAGCAGATTAACTCAATAGAACAAAAACTATTTTTACAAAAGAAATTGGTGAGAACTAAATATGAGGACTCAAATCTAATTACAACAGAGATTTTCAAAATAAATAGAATGTAACACCCCACCGCACAAAAAAAATGAATTTCTATTACCACACGCATTGCACAAATTTGGTGGCTACCCACCCACAAACACAATGCAATGCAGCCACAAAAAGAGTGCAATTTTTGCCAACGCCTAATTTAGGATATTGAAATAATTAACTTTTAGGTAGTCCGTAATCAGGATGTGACCGAAAAAATGCAAGCAATTGTGCTCCGTCTTGAAAAATATAGTCTTTAGCATACTGTAATTCCCTAAAAACATCTCTATGGCAATGTCGGAATTTTACCTTGTGACAAAATGGACATTCCGCTGTTCTTGGTGGATTAAAATCAAATAGAATTAAACGGAACATCTCAAATAACTCAGCGGGACTCTTTGCTTTTAATTTGCTTTGGTAGTATTCAATCTTTCCGAAAATACCATGAGAGTATTCTCCATGACGATAATAGCCCTCTCTAATTCTGAAGGTTTGATTGGCAAAATATGGAATAGCATAGTTTTTAATGTAATCAGATACATGCAAACCATTTTTACAAATAATTTTTGCATTGGCAGGATAATCAACACAACATGAGAAATCATCTTCATAAACATGCCAATCTGCATTGTGCGGAAATGCATCAGCAGTTTCAAATAGTTTAGGAAAATTATATGGGTAACTATCGCTACCCTTAATCTCTATATTATACTTTGCCCACTCTTTGCTGTTAGCATCAATTATAGGTAGTTCTCCTTTTAGAAATTTTTCACCATCAGCTTCTACAATGGATAATCCACTGAAAATATTTGGAACAACTTCAATATCTATTTCAAACTGCTCATTCTTCATTATTCGGCATAAGGTCTTGTAGTGGGGGGTATCATTGCTCCTAATCCAGCAGAAGAATTAGAAGTATCATCTTTATCCTCACCTAATGGAAATCTTTCGCTTAAATGTTTACGCCAGTATTCAGTTGCCTTTTTGAAGTTTTTTTCTTGCAAAGCTTTTGTAGCATCATCAATAAACTTTGCAAGGCAGTCCATGAAATAATCCTTATGTGCATAATCTTTCAACAGGTTTTCACCTTTTGGTGTTGTTGGTCGGTTGCACTCAAAAGTCCTTTTCAATTTTGCTTGAATAGCAAGCAAAGTTTCTTTCAAGGCAATATCATCACGTTCTTTGCGATAAACAGCATTTTCTGCAATTAAGATAGTAATAATCAAACCACTTGGCATCGGCTTACTTTCATTTTCAAATTCACGAAAATCAAACCAACCCTTACCATATCGAACTAATAAACGCAATTGCGGGTTCTTATCGGCAAGATCGTTAAACCAATCTGTAAAAGCTTTTGGGTCGCTTTCAATCCAGCCATCTCTTTTATGAGCAAGTTCAGGAGTGTCGCCTTTCTTGTAATAAATTGGTTCATCAATATGATGCCCATCTGCAAATAATGTTCTTACGCATGTGTTTTTATCAATTGGGTCTTTATCGGTGTGACCCGTTACAGCTTTTACAACCCAATCGTGGTAAGTTGCAGTAGAGTTTCTATCCTTTGCGTCTTTATCACCTTCAAAATAAATTCCATCATCAACATCGTAATAAAGAACTTTTATTTCCTCATTTCCATCTTTAATTGTTCGTGGTAACGGATTAATGATGGTGTCCATTGACATTGAACCTTGACCGCTAAATTTGGGTTGCGGTTCATCTGGTTTATTTTCTTTAAACCACTTCCTTACTTTTCTGCGAAGTTCTTTACGAGAGCCTTTTAAGTCTTTTCTCCTAGCATCGGTCAATCTAATTTCACCGTTATACTTTTGAAAATGTTCGTTACAATTTGCCATATTTATTTACTTTATTTTTCGTGATACAATTCATTATTTTTAAATTTCAAATCAATTTTACCTTTTGTTTGGTAAGGTAATCGTTCCGTGTAATATTTACCTATTAGGTGCTTGCCATCACCATTTTTTACTAATCGTAAAATTTCAGTCCCGTAATGAGGTGAAAACCCTAACTCAAAATTCCCTTCATTTAGATAGTTGAAGATGATAATAAATGTTCCATCCTTTTCTTTTACAATGCTCGCTTCAATGCTGGTCGATTTGGAAGACATTGTTCCATCTTTCTTTTTTGTCCATGAGTTAATTACAACGTCTGACCCATTTTGAACTATTACCTTGATGTGTTCAAGAGTATCTGAAACAACTTCACATTTTTCATTTCGGAACTCATATAAAAGTGTTCCTTCATAACGACCAGAGAAATCGGGGACTGTATACATCCAGCTAAATGGTCTTACATTCCAGAGAAAGTTGTTGACTATGCCAAGCAATCCACCTATAACAGCGAAAACTGAAATGGAAATACCCCAATGTGTATTTATGAATTTATTTGCAGCAAACAGCGAGACGCCCAGCAACACGCAAATTGCGATAAATGCACTGGGCTTAATGTATCTTAGATTAAATTTATCCATTTGAATTACTTTTTAGGTGAATTTTCATTTCCAATCAAACCGCCAACAAAACTTCCAATCAAGCTACCGACTGGACCGCCAATTGCAAGACCGATTCCACCACCAATCAAAGCACCGCCAGTCGTATTATTGCTTTTGATTTTCTGTTTCTTGCTTTTTGAATACGGAGCACGGCTATTTCCATGTTGAGAACGTGCCGTTTTCGTGTGTTTTGTTCCTTTATCAAGGTTGCATGAAATGCAAGCAGGGTAAAGGTTGTTCATGTGGTCGCTACCGCCATTTGCTTTTGCTATTGAATGATCTATGTGCCAACTTCCTTTTGCACCTTGCACACCGTAATTAGTAAAACTCAGTTTCTTGTGGCAGATATGGCAATAACCATCTGTCTTGCGATAAATTTTTTGCAATCTTTCTTTCTCCATTATAATAATGTATTTTGTTAATACTTAATCCTGCCTCCACCAAAAACATATCCAACAGTTTATCTCGGAAATTTTGGCAGGTTAAGGAAATCATTAATTCAATTTTCGTTTCTTTGTAGGTATAATAACCACCATTTTTTTATTTTGGTCAGATGACCAGAAAATAAATTCTCCGGTTATTCTTAATGTGAAATAACAAAATGACCAGAAGGGAATTTGTTTTAAGAAAACTACAGGGTCTTTCAGACGATGAGGTTGCAGAAGCAATAAAGCAACTTACCCATCATGTGAAGGCAAGGCTTCGTATTGGCTCAAAAATGGATCGAACAATTTCTGGGGCTCACAGTTCAAAAAACTTAGGCATGCCACCAATTGACTACTATGTTGGAGAATCTATAAAAAGATTATACGAACCAAATGGTTGGGATTGGAAGTTTGAAAAATTCTCACTTGCAGTGCAACTAATGCGAATTGCAAACAAACTAATTTCTGATAAAGTTACCGATTACAAAGCCAAACAAAACGAACATCCAGTTTTTGACGAAAGAGATGCAGGTGATATTTATGATTTGCAAGCAATAGCAGCCAATGAAACAAAAGGAAACGAAGAAATTTATGCCAAGCTGATTCAGTTTGCACATGAAGTTTCAATGGATGATGATGACCTTCAATATTTTGTTATCCGATATTTTGAAAAAGCATCCTTTGAAACTATTGCGAATGAAATGAATGTCGAAGTTGAGAAGATTTATGTTTTAAGAAAAAAACTTGTTAGAAGATTAATGAACTATAAAGAAGAATTAACTGCTTAAAAAAACAAACTGTATGAACCATATAGAAAATAAAGAGAAATACATTTTGTTGGACAACTTATTCAATCTTTATCTTGACTCTAAATATGATAAAGAAGATGAAGAACTATTGAAAGAACAAGGGATAGACATTGACGCCATTGTTCAAAAAAACATGATGCTGTTTCGCCAGTTAAGAACTAAAGCAAAAGCGGAACTAAACGAAGTGAAATACAATCGTGTAAAAGAATTTCTTTCAAATCTTAAAGAAGGTATTTCATCAGGTGCAGAGAAATACAAACAAATAGCAGATGATATTTTTTCCAAACCAAAGTTTGCAGAGTTACAGCCAATGTTCAGAAACCTTAAAGAAGTTTCAGAGAAGGATAAACAAGCCATTTTGATTGATTCCAAACTTCTTGACTTGTTAGGTGAGATTGAAGAAGAATATAACAAAGGAGAAAATGAGTAATGCAGTAGCCGCAGTTCAGAAACTTTATTATGAATGCGGAATTACTGAACCGTTGGAATTACCTATTGAAACTATCATTAAAAGCAAAAACATTCTTATTAAAGAAGAAGAAATTGAAGGAGCAGACGGCAGAATTTTAATGAAGGAAGATTCCGGTATTATCACAATTAATTCTAACATAAACTTTTATCCACGTAAGCGATTTATTCTTGCTCACGAGTTGGGACATTATGAGTTACACCGTCATTTTAAAAAAGGTTTTACAGACAATGACGAAACGCTAAACCATTCTTCGCAACCATACTTCAGTCAGGAAGAAATTGAAGCCAATGAATTTGCAGCAGAATTTTTAATGCCAACAGAAATGTTTGCCAAAGAATGTAAAGGAAAAGTTTTCAATCATAAAGTGATTGAGCATTTGGCAGCAAAGTTTGAAGTAAGCAAGACAGCAGCCATTTTAAAATTTGTAAAGAAGAATAATGGCAACCATCCCATTTTTATTGTGTGCTGTCAGGACAATAAAATGAAATGGTTTAAAAAGTCTGACGACTGGCGGTATTTCTCACAATTTAAAAAAGATTCACCACCGCCAAGCGGAAGTGTTGCTTTTGAAGTTTTCAAAAAGGGAATTTCATATTATGGAGAAGAATCATCACAACAAATTTGGAAGTCAGATTGGTTTGAAATGAAGGATGATGAACCCGATTCCAAGTTCTATGAGTATTGCTTATTCGTTCCTTCCTTCAATTATATGATAAGTGTTATTTGGGAAAAGTAACATTAAAACATTAGTAAAAAACATGCTCTGCTATTTTTTCTTTTTTAATTTCTTTACTTTTTTAGCAACTTTCAGTTGTCAGTATATAGCTTGATAAATGACACTAATTTTTCGTCAAATCTGCCAAAATGACCAACAAAACTAATTGGTATAATTTGTGAAAAGATGTTAAAAGGAAAACCCCTGCCGTTTCAATGTTTTTCGGTCGGGGTTTAGCTTGCTATAATAATTAGCGTGTGTTAAGAGACCGCAAATATAGCAATCTTTTCAAATAACAAAACTTTTGAGAAAGAAGCCCCACTCATTATACAAATTTGGGGATAAAATGATTTGCTATGAGTAAAAAATCTAGTACTTCTAAGCCGAAGTATAGGGATGCGGAAACTGGGCAGTATGTACCTAAAAAGTACGCTGACAAGCATCCTTCTACTACAGTAAAGGAAAGAGACAAAAAGAAATAAGTCTTTCCTGAAACAGAAAACAAATTGCATGGGCTAATTATGCCCATGCTTTTTGTATTGATTAATCTTTAAAAAAAATGTAAATGAAAAAAAATTACTATCAAATTCTTGGCTTAGAAGCTTTCGCCAGTAACGAAAATATTAAAAAAGCTTATCGTGAATTAGCAAAGATATATCACCCTGATAAAAATCATGGAGATAAAAACTCGGAAGAAAAATTCAAAGAGATTTCATTAGCTTATGAAATTCTTTCTGATGCTAAAAAACGTTCTGACTATGATACATTTTTGCAGAATGAAAGAAATCAAATTGAGCTAGAAAAAAACAGAAGCATGGAGCGCAAATCCAATGTAAATACATTTAATAATGTATTTACATTAATCATTGGTCTATTTATAATGCTGTTAGTTGTAAGTTTATTAATTAACGATGAAGGAGAACCTGAAACTATTTAAAAATGGCAAATTTTTCAGAAACTCAAATTCAAACTGCTTGGGATAGAGCTACCTCAGTTGCTAATTATGACCCTACAAAATACAAACAAGACCCATGTGGAGCATGGATACAAAGAGATCATTACGGTAATCCAGATCATGTTTTTGGCTGGGAAATTGACCATGCATACCCAGTAAGTAAAGGAGGAGACGATTCTCCTCAAAATATTAGAGCGATGCATTGTAAAAACAATAGAAGTAAAGCAGATGATTATCCTTATTATACTTGTGCTATAATTTCAATGGATAACACAAACATTGAATCTTCTAAAGAGATGAAAATACATGATGACTTGCAAAATATTTTGAAGCAGAAATATCCAATACCATAATTATTCTTGAATGAGAGGGGGGATGGAATTTATCCCCTCCCCCCTCATTCAATTCAGTCTAAAAATTTAATTTATTTTTCGTTAATTATTTAACGCAAAAATTAATGATTAAACGTTCGAGAAATTTTTATGATACCACTATTATTTATCTTTTTATTTGTGGTAAAGAACATTTATTGCCCAGTGAACTTGTAAGCACTATTCCTTTATCAACACAGGCTACCTGGCGTAATTATCAAGCTCAAAAATTTGTTGGGTATAAGCAACAGCACATTCTTGATGAGGGTATAAAAAAAGTAGAGTTGTACCAAAAGTACCGACACATAAAACAGACATTGTATGCCGTTGAAAAAATTTATGTGGCTGTTGCCAATATGCTCGATTCAGTTAAAACTAAAATATATACGATTAATGAACATCGTGAAAAGGTTATAGATATTATTCAATTATATAAACAGACTATTGATTTTAATAAACTGCTTTGCTTTTTTAGAATTTCAAGAAGCACTTATCAAAGCTGGTTGTTTGAGTTAAAAATAAAATGTACCGATTCTCCGCTATTTTTGTGCGCAAGGCGCTACGGAACTCAATTACTAAAAACACAAGCCGATGTTATTTATAACGCATTAACTTCTGATACATACAAGCATTGGCCTGTTACCTCAATTGCCGCACATTTTCAACGAACGGGCAAATTGCATATTTCGCTAAATACCTGGTATAAATACCAAAAGCTATTAGGTTTAAAGCGCAGCGTTTATAAAAAGCATAAAAAAACAAAAGGGATAATTTCTAATAAGCCTAATGAGTACTGGCATATAGATATTACCCGTTTTGTTACGGGAAATGGCACGAAACATTTTATTTATTTTTTATCGGATAATTTTTCACGAAAAATTTTGGCTTGGCGTATTTCTGACAAAGAAAGTTGGGAGCAGGTAAAAGAGTGTATTGCCGATGCATACCAATTAGCATACTCTTCGCAAAAGCCTTGTGATTTAACAATTGTATCTGATGGGGGGCATGAAAACACCCACCAAAAACTGATAAAATACATTAACACGCTTGATGGAAATATAAAAAAAGCTATTGCGCTAAAAGACATTAGTTTTTCGAATAGCCCGGCAGAAGCCAGAAATAAAACATTTAAAAGCTATTATGCCAGCGAACGCTATACCGAAAATACGCAGCAACTAATAGAAAAAATTATTTTTTTTGTGCATGATTTTAATACCCTTAGACCCAATAAGCCTACAGGAGGTTTTACACCGGATGAAGTGTATTTTGATAAAAAACCACAGATAGATTTTGCAGCATTACGCAAACAAGATGTTTTAATGCGTATAGCAAAAAATAGAAATATGCAATGCAATGCTTGTTGTAATATACAATAGCAATATGCTTTGTATTTATAACTTTCTTCTGTTTTCTTTCTTCTGTTTTCTTTCTTCTGTTTTCTGTTTTCTGTCTTCTGTCTTCTGTTTTCTGTCTTCTGTTTTCTGTCTTCTGTTTTCTGTCTTCTGTCTTCTATCTTCTGTTTTCTGTTTTCAGTCTTCTGTCTCTGTCTTCCTTAATCTGGCGTTTGCCATACTATGCTTTGTATAAAGCAATTCGATATATCGAAGCTTCTTTTTTAGTGCTTTCTTGGAATTTGCCCGGCAGAAAAAGGAAAAGAAAGAAAAAGGGCGTAAGCCAAAGAAAACCAATGAGATATAAAATTTTTAGGATTGTTGAAAACTTTTTTGGATTGCAGGGGCAGGAACAGGAAAAACGGACGAAAAAGAGCAAGATTTTTTAAAAGCTGTGGCAGAGCCACACCATTTTTTTACCCCCTTTTTTTGGC
Organism: Bacteroidia bacterium; assembly: GCA_046299555.1. GTDB lineage: Bacteria > Bacteroidota > Bacteroidia > JACCXN01 > JACCXN01 > CALKJP01. The sequence continues at coordinate 831,592 of JBKBHS010000001.1, read as the reverse complement.
TGCGAAGCAGCGAGAGAGAGAAAAAAAAGCCCCAACTTGCGGGGCTTATATTTGGTTTAATTTTTAATCAGGTATTTTATTAAATAGATTTTCAATATCGTTTAGGGTTGTTTGGGGAATTTTTTTTCGGTGTTTTCTATAAGCTGTTATTACTGCTGCTTTTTTGAAACTAACATCATAACTTCCCCAATGCTTGTTAGGTAAATCAAAAACACAATATTCAACAAATGCAAAAGAAACCGAGATTGAAACTTGCAAACCATTTTTTTCTATGGTTGCACTTCGGAACTTTTGAATAAAATCAGAGTTTTTTTTCTGCACCTTGTCAAGTGGCTCACATACTCCAGCACTTAATCCTGGTTCAACAAGTGGGTATTCAAATGCGTTTAATATTTCCCGTTCTGTAAACTTTGATACTTTTGATATGCTTCTTTTCAATTCATCAGCATTATTAAATACATAATACATTTCCACTCCATAACCAACTTTGGATTTATTTTCCATTGCAATTTTCACTAATAATTGCTGTGAAAAACAATTATGAATAAAGAAAAAAAATATCGGTGTGATTATAAATTTCATCATTCCTGAACTTTATCATCAACACGTGGAACGGATTGAAGTATTTGTTTAAAGGCATCTTGACTAAAATTAAAATCAACGCCTTCTATCTTTGTGGTGTTTCCGTAACCGTCTGTATGACGTGTTCCGTATTGCATCCAACCGCCAAGTGAATGGTCGTCTATTGCGTTTGGCGTTTGAATGGTATGCCCTGTGGACATTAGCAAAAAGTGTGTAAGCTCGTGGCTTTCTGCGTGTCCAAAACCATAAATTCCCCTATCTGGATTTATTTTGATAGTGTTAAGTGATTGCTGACCATTAGCACTTATATTTTGTTTCCACATAACAACATCTGTGAAACTCTCATACGGTTTAACTATGGCGTTGCCTTCTGTATCCCAAGTGTTTACGGAGTAGTTAGTTGGTGTCCTATTAGATTTTAATGAGCGTGCTAAATCTGTTGGTTTTGTTGTTTTTGGGTCAAACTCTTTAAAATTAAACTTAAATTCAACGGTTAAGCCTTCATCATCTAAATACCCTTTTTCATTATATTTTGTTGTCATTAGGGTTTTTAGTTGCTCTGCTGATTTAGTTGAATAAGCACCTTTTCTCCCCTTCTCATTAACAGCTAAATGAATATCAACTTCAACAACTCTCTTAATTGCGGTAACTTCTCCTGTGGTTTCATCTTTTTTGACAACTCTATATGAAACACCTTCTAAGCCGTCCAAATCAACATTTAGGATTGGATTATTTGAACTTAATTGATAAGGCGTTAACATTGGAAACTTAGCAGTTAAAGGGTCAACGCTTAAAAAGCGTCCAAGCCTTGTGTCAAGAATACGGGCATCATAATTTATTGTATTTCCTGTGCCTGATACTTCATTGTCTTGCTCTTTCCCGTTAAATGAATATCTATAATCACTTGAGCTCCAGTTTCTGTTATCTAATATAACACCAAAGGGGCTATAGTCTTGTGCGCTTACAATATCGGCACTGTAGCCATCTACAATAGTATCATTATCGGTATCGAGCGGTAGTTTGCAATCGCTTACTACCACCAACACATTGCCCAAATGGTTGCTTAGTTCGTATTGCTTGTTGCGCAAGGTTCTGCTGCTTTGGGTAGTGCTTACGGCAGGTGCGCCTATCATTTCTGCAAAGGTTTTTTCTATTCCTCCGCGCTGGCTGCCAAATATATGCTTTTCTGTTTGGGCAAAGCTCGCATTTTGGCTTTGGTTATCTATAATGTGTTCGTACACACTTAATACATTGCCTTGTGCATCGCGCACATAGTAGGTACTTTTTTCCCACTGGTTGCTGCTATTGTATGTGTGTTTTGCCACGCGGTTGCCCATTGCATCGTAGTCAAATTTAAGATTTTTTTTGCTACTGTTTGCAATGCGTATTACTTCTTTAACCTTACCTGTTGCAGTATATTTTATTTCTGCTATTTCTTTTTGGTCATTTCTGTTTAATTCTCCTATTTCTGTATAACCATAGTTATTAGCAGCATTAATATTACCTCCGTTTACAAAAGTTCCCTGATCATCAATATCATCATTAAATGCATTTAAAGCAACTGCATCATTTACATGATATAAGCGATTTTGCAATATTTTACCATTACTGTTTAAACGGTTATAGGTTAGGTTATTAATTGCAACACCTGCTTCATTTTTTCTGAGCTGCCCTGTTATATTTCCGTTAGCATCATACTCCAGTCGCTCATTGAAAATTAAATTTACCAATTCATTGCTTTGTTCCTTTTTCCCATTTTTCTTCTCTTATTATGGCTCCTTTTGAATTATAATATTTCCAAATTCCATTTTTTAATGGAGAAAAGTATTTTTCTTTTTTCACTTTTTCTTCTAAGGTATTGGGGTCAACTATATTAAAATAATTTTCAAGAGTGTCGCCTGAATAAATATATGTACCTTCTACTAGTATAGAATTGTTTTCAAATACTTTAAAATCCATATCTCCTAAACAGCTGTGTAAATAAACCTTTATATAAATTAAACTATCAATATATTCGATATACGATGAATCAGATTTTTGAAACAATTCATAAGCGCCAAATTCATCAATAAAAATATATAATTGACATTCCGTTTTTTTATTGATTTGACAATGAATTAAATTCAGTGATACTAATCCAACTATCATAAGAAAATAAATTTTTTTCATACCTATTTTTGTTCTTCTTTATTAATGGTTGTTACAGTCATTCCAACTGCATTGGGATTACCTTTCTTATCATTATATAGTGTTCCTAATGTTTTTTGCAACCCCTCTATATCAACTTTAATTGTAATATTTGCGTCAGGATATTGGCTTTTCAATTGTTGAGTAATTTTAGCTCCAAAATCTATTTCGGCTTGTTTTGTAGAAAATTGAATGTCAATATCCATTACTGAATTTGGATCTACATTTTTTAAGATATTTTTTGATATTTTATTTATCAGATCATTGGGATTTTCCAAAATACCAGAAGCAGCCATTCCTTTTTGATCTACATATCCTGTTGTTGTTAACATAGAAGCGTTTTTAAACGCTTTCCCGTTTAATTCATCATTACCAAATCCTCCTGTTTCCATTGGTCTTGAGACAGTCGTTCCTCGTCTTAAAACTTCTTTTTGTCCTCTGCTTAAATCATCTCTAAATTGAGGTTCTCCGATTAATTTACCGTCCTTTTCATGATACCTTATCATTACATCTTTTTCTGTTATTTTTATTCCTTTGGATTTTAAACTGTTTTCTAATACTTTACCATTTACATCAACCATTCTAGAGATTATCACTTTGGAAAAGCTAGTTTTATCTTCATTATAATATAAATGAACAATATATTTTTCCATCCCCTCCAAATCAATTGAACGAATCACATCATTTTCTGCAAATGAGTAAGTTGAATTCCAAGGAAAGTTTCTGTATAATGGATCCGTAGTAGAAAATTCCCTCTCCATCGGATTGTATGGTCTCATACCATAGTCTTGCATGCCGTCTAATTCGCTGTCTTCGCGCTTACCATTAGGAGTGTGGAGATAGAACTTATTTTAAGCCTACCCCATAATTATTTAACTTTTCAATATCATCATCCGATAAATATAATAAAGGTATACATTTAAATTTTCCATCTATAATATAAGTTATAATTCCCGTATATGATCGCCAACCCTCTTTATAAATAAAACCTGCATTAAAATCCTCTATGAGTACTAATAAAGAATCTGATACAATTTCCTCATAGACATTTGTTTTACTTTCTGTCATACAACTTCTAACGAAAGAATATTTTTTTTTCTCTTTAACATTAATTACATGCATGATTTTTGTATTGTAGTCGTCTTCTCTAAGAATTTCTATAATCAATAGATTTGAAGAATATAAATTACCAAAAGGAATATATCCTTTTTCATAGTATAAGTTAAAGCATTCTGAACGACTATGAGTAATATAATTTTGAAATATCGGGAGTGTATTTTTCATAACACTTAAAGAATCAGCCCCTGCACTTATAACATCATTTATATTATCATTAAGCGAAATATAAGTAGCCTGTCCCCATTTATTTAGAAACTTTTTGATATCACGATTATTCGTGTCTTTAAATTGAGCAAACCCTACCAGCGGTAAAACAAAGTAAAAGATTAAAAGACTTTTTTTATTTTTTATCATCTTCTGTAGTTATTTCAATTGCGCGAAGTTCATTGGCTTTATTAGGTCCAGACACTTTTCTAAGATTTGTAATACCTTGTTCTGTTCTTAATAAATTTTCTTTTTCACGAGTTTTGATTTCTTCTTTTGTAAGTGGAATTCCTGACCCTAATTTTACAGGATAATTATCTCCCGTGGGGTCAGCTAATTCTGGATCTTGGATTCCTTTATCAGCATGAGAAGAATGAATCAACTCATGCCCTAATACAATTTGCGGAAGACTTACTCTGTCAACACCATCTTGATCAGTTATCTCAATGCTAGAATTAGGATCAATCATAATAGTTGTACCGATTCCTACACCATTAGAAGCGGCCTCATCTCCAACAACAAATGGTTTTGAATGATTGTCTCCTATTGAGGATTGAAGTATAAAGTGAGTATTTTTAGATGAAATCAATTGATTAATTAATTCCGTACCATACTGCTTACTAGGATTTTCAGCTCTATGTATTATTTGGATTACTCCATTTAAATCAATATCAAGCTTGTCATCCGTTAATTTTTGAAGTTGATTTAATATATATCCTCTAAATTCAGGATCATTAGTTACAATTTTAATTTCTTTCCCATTTGGATCTATTAATATTAATGGAGAATTAGCTACAAAATTATAGGGTGATAATGAGGGGTATTTGTGCTGAAGTGGATCAATCGCTCCCCAAACCCCTAAATCACTATCTAAATTCCTTGCTCCAAAATCACTTGTTTCTGTTTCTGTATCGTATTCTTTGCCGTTAAACTGCTCTCTTACGTTTGCTACACTAAAGCTACGTTCTTTCATTACTACACCAAATGGGTAATAATCGTTTGAGCTTATTACATCTGCCAAATAACCATCTACTGTTCCATCGGTATTGGTATCAAGCGGGTATTTTTTATCCGTAAAAACAGTAAGTATATTACCTAAATGGTTGGCTCCATTGTAATGCTTATTTTCAAGTGTTCTTGAGGCTACATTACTTTGCGTTGATGCGCCTATCATTTCGGTTATTGTTTTGTCTTTACCAAAATTGGTACTGCCATACAGGTATTTTTCTGTTTGTGCAAAACTGGAAGTTTGTGTTTGTGGGTCGTTTTGGTATTTATATACACTCATGGTATTTCCTTGTGCATCTTTTATATAATATTCGCTACTTTCCCATACATTGGCACTACTGTATATATGCTTTGCAATTCTGTTGCCCATTGCATCGTAGTCAAATTTAAGATTTTTTTTGCTACTGTTTGCAATGCGTATTACTTCTTTAACCTTACCTGTTGCAGTATATTTTATTTCTGCTATTTCTTTTTGGTCATTTCTGTTTAATTCTCCTATTTCTGTATAACCATAGTTATTAGCAGCATTAATATTACCTCCGTTTACAAAAGTTCCCTGATCATCAATATCATCATTAAATGCATTTAAAGCAACTGCATCATTTACATGATATAAGCGATTTTGCAATATTTTACCATTACTGTTTAAACGGTTATAGGTTAGGTTATTAATTGCAACACCTGCTTCATTTTTTCTGAGCTGCCCTGTTATATTTCCGTTAGCATCATAGGTAAAGGTATTTTCATATCTTCCATCATAGGGCAGTCCGCTGTTTATCCATAGGTTGTTGGTATAATCAAGATTGGCATAGGCTTGCATTTGTATCAGTCGGTTTAGTTGGTCGTATTTATAGGCGGTGCCCTGTGCAAGTATATTAAACGAGGGTACTCCGTTTGTTATTGTTATCGGGTCTGTTATGGTGGTTATCATTGAGCCTATGTTTCCATTCCATAAATTGTGCCTTGCATTTAACACATCGCTGTTTGTTTTGCTTGCCAAAAAGCTGCTGCTGCCAATAGAAGTATAATCGTTTGCAAAATAGCCCAAACTATATGCATAGGCATCTTGAGCAAAAAACTTATTGGGATTGTTAGAGCTAATAAAATCGCCATCTTTGCCCATGTCTCTTACAGGAGAAAGTGTTTCCGAATTAATTCCTTTAATCCATCCTTGCAGGGTGTAGGCATAATCGGTAGCCTGCACCTGGTTGTCGCCATACTCTACACGTGCCAATGGGCCGTGTTTATAATAGAAGTAGCGCAGGTCGCGGTCCCATATTATGTGGTCTTTGCTGGTATATACGTGTGTTATGCGGTTGTCGGCATCGTATTCGTAGCGGTGGTACCATTGGTCGGGTTCTGCTTTTTGGTAGGCTACTTCTTTTACGTTTCCGCTAATAAGGTCGTAGCTGTAATCAAAGCGTTTAAAACGCTGGCCGCTAATGCTAATTTGGGGGTTATCTTGCAGCAGGGTGTTTACATTGCCATGTATATCGTAGGTATAATGGGTGGCGTGCTGGTAGGTTTCGTCATCGTTATCAAACACGTCTTCGTAGGTAACGCAGGCAACGCGCTTGCGCAGGTGCTGCTGTGTAAAGTTGTTTGGCAGGTTGGCAGCAATAGCGCTGTTAGGCTCATCGTAATAGGTTTTTGTAACTTGTGTGCGCTGGCCGTTGCCGTTTATCCAGTCTAAAAACTCGGTATCGTCAATTACATTGGGGTTGTAAAAATTGTTTACCTGTGCACCAAAAATATCGGCAAAGCGGGTGTTGGCGGTATTTTCGTCTTTTTGCCCTGCTTCTGTAATTCTGCCCAAGGCATCGTAAAGGGTATAGCTGTATTGCTTAGGGTTGTGGTTGTGCTGCTTGCTGTTTTGGCTTAATATAAGGCGGCCTAAGCGGTCGTACCAATGGTACACGCTGTGGCGTCCGCTTTCGTCTTTAATTTTGCGGGCGTAATTATTGGCAGCATTATAGGCTCCGCCAATAAAACCTGATGAGGCAGAAGTAAAGGCTACGGCTTCTACATTCATATTGGCGGTATTGCTTTGGTTGTTTAAGCCATCGTTCAGGTTTTTAGAGCCAAATGCAAAGGCGCTGTAAGTGTTATTGCTTGGTTGCAGGTTGGCTGCCTTAAGCAATACTCCGTTGCTGCCTGCTATATAGGCAGTATGGGCATTTGTAAAAAACACATCGTTAAAATTGCTATTGAGGCTTGGCGGTATGCTAATAGAAGGGTTTTGCACCGTACCATTAAGCACATAGGCTACCGTTTCACCGGGTCCTACTGCCATAAAGTGGTTGTTGTTTGGTATTTTGCAAAGAGCTTTAAAAGGTTTTCCGTTTATGGTATTTATAGTCCACGAAATACCGGCATTGGCAGTAGATGCTATGCGCCCGTTGGTGCCATTAATTCCTACTGCATATCCGTTGTTAGCATCAAGGTACATGTCGTAAAGTACATTGGCTGCGGAGTTAGCGCTATTGCCCATTACAGTGGTGTATTTGCCATTATTTCCGGCTTCGCCAATAAATTCTTTGTCGCCACAAATAAATGCACTTGCAGGGCCATAGGTATATACACCGTGTATATTGCTTACATTGTCAAATTCTGCATTGGCATTTGGTGAGCTTATGTGCCATGTATTGGCACCGTCAATGGTGTAATGCAAGGCGTTTCCGGCTCCTGCAGCAAAACCGTTTGAGCCATCGGCAAAATGCACTTTAAACAGCTTATTGGTAAATACATTATTTACTTTTACCCTAATATTATCGGTTAAAGAGTGTACCTGCGCATGGTTACCCACCGCATAAGCCAGCGGAGTGCTTTGCGAAGGGCGGTAAGCAAGCGCATTTAAGCGGTGGCTGTTTCCTGCCCCTGTAATAATTTGGGTAAGCGGGCTGCTTATAGTTACATCGGCAATAAATAAAGCACGGCTGTTTTGCCCTACAGCATGCAGCTGGTTGTTTTCAACGGCAATAGCATATAAGTTTTCAGAAACATTGGTATTAATATATTGCGGCACAAGTATATCACCGCTTTGTATGCTAAACTTTATAAGCATTCCGTTTTGTGCAGCGGCAAACAAATTATTGCTGTTGCGGTCAATCCCATTTATGGTGGTGGTGGTATGGCTATGCTGTCGGGTAAATACGCCTGATACATAACTATACACATCTCCATCGGTTCCTGCCATGTACATACTGCTGTTTTTATGCCTTATGCTGTTCATGGCAAGGGGTTTGAGATAATAAGTATAACGAGAAGGCTTAGCTCCTAATAATACACCTCCTGTGCCTATTGCTCTTCCATAAATTTCACCTTTAGCCGTAAAAGCATAAACATTTCCATCAAAAGCTGCTAAAGAAACATAAGTATCACTATTAGGTGTTAAATTAATAAATGAACTTACGGTGGTAAGTCCAACGGTACCCGCATTTAAATCAGCCATTACGGTAGATGCATTGTCTTTAATGGCATAAGCCCTTTTGTTTGTTTCGTCTAATGCAATACGAACATAATCTATATTAGATACGGGAGTAAACAAGCTTAATGAAATTGTTGAAGAATTTGCAGCTTTATTAATCAGGTAAAGTTTGCCATTATCGGTAAGTACAATACCTTTAATAGGCAAGCCACTCGATGCCATTACAGCAAAAACCAGCTCTTTTATATTTTCGTTAGAAGGTATTCCGCTTACACTGCTCCAGCTAAGGCTATTTCCTGCTTCAATATCGGGCGTATAATATAAATTATTTTGATAGGCTGCAAAAGCAGGCCCTGCATTGGCATTAGTTCTTTGCGCCCAAACAGCATCCAATTGCGGTAGTGGATTATTGGGAGCCGGTATATTAGGGCTAACAACAGGCACTATACCAAAGGGTGTATTATTATACATTATAACACGGCTGATAAGCTGATTGTGGCCAATAGCCAGCACCTTTGCATTTGAGTTGTTTTCGTAATATGGGAATAAGGTATTATAATAGGCCCCAGGAGCGCTAAGCAATACCCAGGTTTTACCGCCATCGTGGGTTTTATATATTTGCCCGTAATTAGCAATACTATCGGCTATTATAATTCCATTATTCCAGTCTTTAAAATATACATCGCGTATATTTTTGTTTAATCCTGTTTCTATGGCTTCGTATGTTACATTGCTGCCATCAGTAAATCGATATAGCTGCCCGTCATCGCCACATAAATAGCTCCGGTTGCTATTAAACAGGTTTACTTTATTTAACTGAGCGCTTCGTATGTTATTACTTAATAAAGTCCAACTAACTCCATCGCTACTCGAAAACACTTCGGTGTGTGTTACATTTAACTGGCTATTATGTATTTGAGTAATTAAAAAATATTCCAAGCCATCCCATGTTATATCTTTTAATACACGTGTAGCGCTTGGCTGCAAGGTGTTTGATGCCAATTTGGTAAAGGTTTGCCCTGCATTAGCGGTAGTAATAATTGTTCCGTTTTCGCAAATAAAAACACCTTCGTTGGCATTTTTAAACGCCATAGAAGTAATATTTTCATTCATTTTTGCCAAATAGGTACGTAATGGCAGCCAGTTATGGCCCCCATCGGTAGTTTTAAGAATGGTACCACCTTGTCCGGCAGCATAGGCCGTATTGGCATCTGTCCACACTATTTTATTTATATGAGCGCCTAAAACATCTTTTACAGGTTGCCAGGTAGAGCCCTCATCGTTGCTACGGTATAAAAGACCTACATCTGTACCGTTTACTTTTATTGTACCGGAAGCATAACCGATATTATTGACAAAGTTTACGGAAGATATAGTAAATAATGGATGAAAACCGCTGGTAAGCTTTGTTTCCCAAAGGTCTATAGCATCATGGTCGGGTATTTGCTGGCGCGTAGTTTGGTTTAAGCTGTTAAAATTATAAATGCTTGCTAAACGATGCGATGTAAAAACAGTTTGAGTTTTATTGGTTCTGTCGCTATTTATTTGCACTGCCAAAGTATCGGCATAAGAAGTAATGTTAAACATCTCTACTCCCTCCGGTGGCACCGTCTTTATCAGATTGCCCGACTGGTCGTAATAATAAAGCGTAAAATGAAATTCTTTGTCATCGTAATTCATGGTAAAGCTTTCAAGAGCTTCGGTACATCTGGTATTGTATAAATTAATAAAATAAGTAGTTAAATCATTAATTTGTTGTTGATACTGGTTCCATGCTGCCTGCAAAGCCATGTTTACCAATTGTGTAACACAAGGATTTTCGTATGGTGCAGGAGGTAAATCTTCAACAGGAGTTTCCGGAAAATGAGAAGAAGCACAAGGTAATTCTCCTTCGCAAAAATTAGATAAAGAGAGTTTAAATTCCAGTTCCTGTGGATTACCGGTATATACATTATCCATCAGGCTTTCTAAAAAGGCAACATATTTATCTAAACACAAACAAAGATTTTCGTTTATAAATTCCTCTAAAGATGCTATTTGCCCCTGAGTAATTTCAGGATATGAATTAATGTTTGCTTGCGAATTAGCAAAGGTATTGTAGGCATCTATGTAATCAAGATATTCCTGATAACGCTCTGTGCAATTATCAGCTATTCCGTTACCGCAATTTTCGAATTGGTTTATTGGTACGGGAGGCGGTGTAGGGTCATTAGCAGGAAGGTCAATGAAATAAACCAAGTTTCTTGCATATCGCCTATATTCACAATTGCAAAATCCGTATTGGCTAAACACATAAAAACTGCTGTAAAAATTAGTGCTTAAGCTATAACCATGAGAAGTGGCATAAGCAGAATTATTATAGCTATTAACCAGGGCTACCAAATCATTAAAATCTCGTTCACATTGAGAAGGTTCTTCGTTTCCTCCTTTACAATTTTCCGAATTCCAAACAGGGAGGTCTTCCGGACAAAGAGCTGTATTATAAAAAGATTGTATATAATTATTAAATGCTCCGAATGCCTGCGTATTACAACATAAACCAAGTCCCTCAAAATCTCCTTGAGATAACATACTTGGGAATGGATCACAAGCAGTTTGCGGGTTGTTATTATTGTAATTTTCCCTCCAATTATATGCTTCTGTGTATAAATTATAAAGATAAGAGCAGGTGTCTTCAATGGCTGATGGTTCTGTAATTTCATATTTAAACTCTGCCAATTCGGTTTCTATACATTCCGGGCAAGGAAGCAATGGCCAACAGGTAGTTCCATGCACTGTTCCTGTTAGCATCATACCCATAGCAGCATAGGTTGCCGTAAAGGAAAATTCATAAAAATTGCCTTGCGCATCGGCTTCTCCAGTAACTTGAAAATCGCTTACCGAAACTATTTGTGTAAAATCCAAATCAGGGTTACCATCATCTGAACGAATAAGTTTTAACTCACATCCCGGCATTTCAAATATCAGCTCATCATAATGCACGCCATTATCAACATAAGAATTAGCCGAACTACTTCCTTGCTGTGTATTGCACTCCGATAAGTATTGACAAAGGTTAGAGGTAAAATATACGTTTTGGGTTAAATCTACCGATTGCCCCTGGTAATTGGCAAATACATTGCTCAGCATGGCAATGGTTTGCTGCATATTATGATGCGGAGGCAGATTACAGCTTAAAGGCCCGGGTATTTCGCACGCACCCATGCTTAATGCTTCGTTTGTGTTATTGCTATTTTTCCATGCTTTACCTGTAATGGTTGCCAGTTTGTTTCCCGAAAAATCAAATACATCTACTGTAAAAACATGCCCCCCAAGTGTATTGATATTATTAAAATATGCACCATTGCTAAAAATTGTATTAATTGTAACATTGTTTGAAATGTTTGTAATTTCTAACATTATTTGAGTGCTGGTATTATTTCCATCGTACAACAAAAAGAGGGGATTATTTCCACCGCTGTTATACTCCCATCTAAGCTGGCTGGTGGGCTGCCCCAAAGTATTATTAATAGCTACATTTATAGTAGAATTAAAATTATTACTTGCCAGCGAAAATGCTTGATTATCCAATTCTCCTTGTATTAATAATGCACTCATTAAGTTTTGCAAACCAATGGCAAGCTCATTAGGATTACATTCTTCATCAAATGAGCATGACATAAATGCAAAGCAAGAGGTATAGCCTTGAATTTTTTTCCATTCAAAACCTCCTAATCCATTCGGAATTTTCACCTTTATTTCAAAAGTGTAATTACCATTATTTATTCCTAAAAAAACTAAATCTTTAAATTGCTGTACCTGCGACCAAATTATTGGGTTTTGAGAATCATTAAAGAATCCCATATTGCAGGTTACCGTATTTTGAACATAATCAAAAATACTTACATTTAAGTTTCCACTTAAAACATTTGAACTCCAACCCCAGTTATGGCTTACATTCATTGGTTGGGAAGGATTATAATCAGTTAAAGCCAAGAACAAGCCATTAAAAGCATTCAGACCGGTCATAGGATAGTTTACATGGGTAAGCTTGCCTTTATCTGCAAGTTCGTTCAGCACTTGTAAAAAATTATAATCTATCGGGCATAAACCTGTTTGATAATAAATTTGAGCAGCCAAATTATTGGTACTTGGTGCGGGCATATCCATTTTATGCTCCATAAAACGAGGCGTTTTAGATGCATAATAACTATAGGTTAAAATATCGCAAGGCTGAACAGGCAATGGCTGGTTTTGATTATAATTATTTCCTAAGCCCCAAAAAGAAGAAGGATTAGACCAGTTAGAAGAGTTGTTACCATAAACCTGTGGGAAATAGGTGTAAGGATTGAAATTGCTACTTCCTATACAAGCGTTAAATCCTTCACAAGAACCTGGGTTAGTATTAATGGTTGAATAATTGGCGTATTGTGATTGCAGCGCTCTTTTATTGGCAAGATAAAGCGATTTAAAAATATTCCACTCTAAATTTTTAATGCTATCATTAATAATTACATTATTTCCGCTATTAGGAAGTACATATAAACTACCAAAATCAATACAGGAAGGAGATGGCACAGCGCCAATTTGTGTTCCACAGCGTGCAATCATAGATGCATATTCATACATTTTATAAGTATTAGCGCCAACTGTTTGATAAACACTAAGTAAACCATCTAATAAAGTTCCCATTGGCATTGGTGCCGACCAATTACTTGCATGCAAGATAAATGGATCTAAAGTACTCCATGCTGTAGGTAAATTTGTACCTGAATTAATTAAGCCATTGGCAACAGCCTGTGCAAAGGTTTGGGAATTGGTTAATAGTTTGTCAAAACTTTCGCTGGTATAAGTATCTGAGCTTTGTACTTTCTTACTGTATGACATGCAAATTTTATAATAACAATATTCAGGATGATATTCTACCAATGATTTTTCCCAACCGTCTTCCCATAAATCAACAAAATCTTCTACATATGCTAAATACTCCGGAAAAGTATAATAGCCCTGACTGTCAGAATACAAATAAGAATTTGAAAGAATAGCAGGAGTATAAACACCGTTAATATTGCTCAGTCGTATTTTAGTTCTCTGATTTGTTGCATCGTCAATGTACATATTATATGTATTCCCATTAATTGTTCTTTTAGGATTACGCCAATATTTGTTGGAAGTATTTAATGTAAATTGAGATGAGATAGAAGTATTCCCAGGCAATTTATTATCATAATACAAAAGTGAAAGTTTATACTTTTGTTCATTAAAATTATAAATGCCATTCACATTTTTATAGTTACAATATTGTCCACCCGGGCTAACATCTATAAGCATTAGCTGATAAGATTGGTCGCATAGAGAAACGTAATCATCGCATTGGTCAAGACATTCTTCGTATAACAAATCCCATTCTAATGCAGTACCCTTACCGGACGAAACAAATTCATCTTTTGTTCCTAAAGATTGTACACACACATTACAATCTATATAACAATCAGAAGTATCAATATTGGCAAGTGCATTTGCCTGTAACTGGCTTAAAGGAACAATACAGGAATTTAAGTTGGTATCTAAAAACTGTTGTAAATAATAGTTTCTTGCCTGTGTATTTATATTAAGTTTTTTATGAATGGTATAGCTGCCTGCATTAAGGTATAGCGTAATAGTATTAGAATTGTAAGTATATTGAGAAGGATTACAGGCCGTTGTAAAAGTTAACTCGTTGTTTTGAATTATTACATTACCTGCATACATGCTTAAAATAGGTGTATTTGTAGGATTACCGGATGCGTTTATCATCTGTCCACACTCATCAATTACAGATATTTCAAGATCATATACACAGTTGTAACAAACATTGCTACCAGTACAATTATCGGTAAAATTATTTACCAATAATGTATAGTCGAGTTTATAATTACCGGCTGTGGTAGCTAAAATTTGCGAAGTAAATTCAATACCGGTTTTGTCAGTTTTAACCTTATTCAAATTACTTTGCCCATTGCTGTTTTTATTAAAAAGGTCTACTGTAAAATTTTTAACTGCTCCCGAATCTGAAGCAACCGCTTCTAAATTAGGAGGTGCATCTCCCGCTAATGAAGTGGCTACTGTTTTACCTTCCATATTTAAGTAACTTACACTAACCTGTCCATTGGGGTCGATAACCATGTTTTTCTTATAATGTGCGGCATCACCAACCTCAGCGCCAAATAGTCTGTCTAATTGCAACTGGTTAGGTTGCCCATAATAATATCTGGTATCGTGATTATTATTAATTTGAAATTCAGCCCCAACTCCACCTTGTCTTCTTATTCGGCCTGTATTATCAGGAGTATATTCAATCATTGAAAAGGGATAATTTTCAGCATCGGGAATAAATGCATTATAAGCATCTTTAAAGGGATTATTAGATGAATAATAATTGGAAGCACCTGTGGTATTAATCAGCTCACCAACCGAAGCTACACAACTTTGATTAGGGTTATCAATATCAAAATCATCCTTGGAGTAAATAGCATTCTGTGTGTTTTTGTTAAGAGCTGTATAATATTTTATTGTTGATGCATGATTAACTGGAGCTTGGCAATACTCTTCCTGAACCGGAGTAGGTAGTATAGTAACAGCGGGTCTTCCTTGATGGTCGTAAACGGTTTCGCCTGCTATTACAATTCTATCAGTATTAATTCTGGTAAGCGTTTGTCTTGAACGCATAGACCCATCCATGTAATTAATACTTTCTTTTTTCTTCCCTTCTTCTGCATAATTTATAGTTAGCTGCCAGTTCTTATTTAATTCGTGAGGATGAACATTATGAAATTTCGATGACACGTTATTTACATATCCAACATCAGTTACGTTTCCATTCCAAGGACCTGGAAAATAGAAACCTGGATTGAAAGCATCCTGACCAATACCTCTTACTCTGAAAAGTATATATCCATGATCAAAAGTATTAGCAATTTTATAGCTTGTATTGGTAGTGCTTATTCTAGTACTATTATTTTTGAAATCATATTTAAGCGATGATGCAGGCAAATAATTATTTAAAGTAGCACCATAATCGTTTACAAATGTCCATTCTAATTGATATTCTTCTGCCCCAATAATAGTATTCCAGGCAATTTCAATTTCGTCTACCACCCCATTAGTATCACAATCTGTATTTATTCCTTGTAATGTATTTATTGTTGTGGGGTTAGAAGATAGACCAACTAATTCATCTTTTTCTAAAAACACATCTATGAATAAATGGTTGGGCAAATCATTTACCGATGAATTATTTACTCGTATGTCATCAATAGTAACTTTTACACCTGCAGCGCCATAATTTATAAACACATCCCTATCAATATAAGCTTGCGTAGTGAAAGGATAATAATTAATTTCAAGTGTTTTACTATTAGTTCCCATTGATGCTCCCGTTCTATCAAATCTTTCAATCTTTAAATCAACCTCTACATCCATGCCTGTAGAATAGAATTGCAGGAAATTATGATTAACTCCGAAAACGATTTTATTGGTAAACGAAATTGGAGTATTTAAAAAAGGTCCGGGAGAATATGGAAAATTTACTGTTGCATTATCATTTACCGAAACAGGAGTATTATTATTGTTTGCTGTATATGAAAACTGATAACTTAAAAGCTGCGAATAAGATTTTGGAATAAATAAAAATAAAATTCCAAGAACAAAAATGCCCCTTAAACTACGCTGAAATAAATCAATTACTTTCATCATAATAAATTCGTTTTTCTTATTTAAATTTTAATATTTCTTATATCGTAAATTATAAAGTCTGAATACTGTCCAACAGCTTTATATTTTCCGTTTATTTTTTGAATATATTTACTCAACTTATATTTTGCATCATCAAGCATTCCTTCTTTATAATCTGTAAATTCAATGCTTAATTTTAATTTATCTTTTGCCGCTTTTTCATCATCAGGATTACATGATACTTTTTCCTGATAATAAATCGTAATGTTTTTTATCATTCCATCTTTCCTGGTTGATACTTCATATTTTTCAATTGGTAAATCTTCCGGAAAGCTTATTTTTATCAGCTCTCCGTTTGCCTGTTTATTTAACTCAATTGCAGTAGCTATTTCAATAGCCGAACCGTAAATTATTTCCTGAAATTTAAGTTCATCTTCAGATGTTGTATTTGCAAGAGTTATTTCCTTGTCTTCAAAATCGATTATAAATTTCAAATCGTTTTCTTCAATAGTAAGTTGATTCGCAATTTCAAAAAATGCGTTTTTGTTATTTTTATAATACTTCGCTTTTAATTCGTCATATACAACGTTAGATTTATGTCCTACATAGGACTTATAAACTACATTTACAGAATAAACAGGCTCAGAAAAAAAACGCTTAGAACGGCTTAATACTTCTTCGTATTCATTTTTAGAAATACGTTTTCCCGTTTGGCAGTATGCGCTGCCAATACAAGTAATAAATAGTATAGAAATAATAACTCTCATTTTATTTTGGATTATTTTTTCTAACCTCCTGAATTGTCATAATTCCTTTTTCAGTTTCTTTTTTTATGCGGGTCAGCTTTCCCTCTTCATCATATTCATAAAATGTTGCATAATTCCGCTCATCTAATTCAGCTACAAAACGCATATTTATTGGATCATACACGTATGACTTTAAAGAAGCATCAAATGGAAAAACTCTTATGTCATCAAAATAACAATCGTTGGAATATTGTTGTGTAGTTGTACATTCCAACTTAATCTGAACTTGAGTTGCGTTAGAAGGTATAAAAAATTCATTTTCTATTTTTTGCCAACCATCTATTATATTTCCACTAGCAGTATAGGTTCCTATTAGTGTTAATAAAGTGCCATTGTGATAATAAATTTTTATTTGAGGCAAGTCATAATTTTGTAATCCGAAAACAGATGTATTTTCTTTAACCCATGCAGATACCAAATACTTTTTTCCGGGTGTTGGAGAAAAAGATGCTAAGCAATCTTCGCAAGGCAAACTAACAGGAACAACCGGTGTATCACAAATAAGTGCCATGTAATTATAACAGTTATTTTGTGTTGTGCATTGCGAAGATACCTGAACAGCACTACTGTATTGAGCAGTATAAGTATTAGGCAGATATGCATTTGCTTTTACATAATCGTTTACCGATAAATTAGCATTACTTGTAACACACCAGTTTCCGCCTGCATCAGCATTAACTCTTGCAAGGACTTTTGTGGCATCAAGTCCTTGTGCATTTGTTTTTACTACTTCAATTAATTCACCGGGGCTTGCCGTACCATAGAATTGAATATTCCCAGAACATATTTCTGCATTTACTAGTGGTATAGTTGGTTGCGAAAGCATATTGTATAATACAATACTATTATTAGTATTATTATACATTACATTACCTTGAAACAAAGTAGACTGAACGGAATCGCTTTCAATAGGATGTTTTGTATTATAAAAGTAATTTCTGTCTTCACAATTATAGCCGCCAATTGCATTGCAACAAATAGGCCAACCAATTGGAGAAGGTCCGAATATTGAAACACCATAAGTCAAAATCAAGCTTCCGCTAGTATACAGAGTTGTATTTGTTCCAAAATAATTGCTTTTGATTGTATTAGAAGATGAATGATATAATGATACACCTTTAATTGTATTTTCAAATACATTATTTGTAATTGTATGGTTATCTGAAAAATAGGCATAAATATGCATTACAACAGTGTTTTTAAGTACAAAACCGTTTATTAAACTGTAATCTGAACCAATACCTAAGTAAAAAATGTATTCTATTGATTGACCACCCTGTATGGTTATTTTTGGCTCATTACTATTGTAATTCGTGATAGGTTGAGTAGAACCATCTATAACTACCCTGTCAGTTATTACAGGAAGAGTCGGAGCGCTTAACTGAATTGTTGCTGGGGCATTCCCAGGAATATTAAAGTGTATAAAATCAAGTCCAGGAGCTAGATTGGCCTGTTCAATTGCCCATCTTAAAGTACCTACAGGAGGATTTAAAACTACATCATTAGTTGATGTTACAACAAATGTATTTTGCCCCAATACATAATTCCCACTAACAACAAAAATTAATAGTATTTGTAATAAAAATCTTTTCATAACTTATGGTTTAAGCTTAAAATACAATTTGTTGCTAAAATTCCCAGTAGTATCATCAATGTATACCGTAATATAATTTATAGCTATAAAATTGTTATAGGTAATATTAAAGGGAACTTTTACAGAAAGTGAGATTATAGGATATTGTGTATTATTTATATTTAAAAAATGATTGTTCCCTTGGTGAACACAAGTCCCTGTAACTGTAATTATATCACCAATATCTTTATCGGAACCAAATAGATAAGTAATATGGCTTACTGCAGAAGGATTATCTACTACAAAACTCACATACGATTGAACGCTACTACTATCAATATTTAATGGCATAAATACTACATCTTTGATAGTAACTATTGAGTTTTGCCCTACTAAATAGTTACTATTTAGCGACAAGATAAATAGCACTATCAACTTTAATCTGCTTTTATTTTTTTTCATACAGCAATTTAATTTGAAACAGTTTTAACAGTTTTATAAAGTTTACAACCAAATCTATCTGTAATCTCAAATATTACATTATATAAGGCTGTATTCTCAATAATTTGAATAATCACTTGATTATTATTAGAAGGGTTGATAATAATTTGAGGATTACCGGAAATAATATTCCATGAAATATTATAACCGGAACTTCCACTTAGAAGATATAAACAATCTGTCCCTCCTTGATTACATTGCTGCTTTATAAGACTTATGTTACAGTTGTCGACAGGTAAACAATCCTCAATAATATCTTTAGTCATTGCCAATGAAGTATTTGAATTTACTTTTAAGCTATAGCTACCTGTATGAGCTTCTGTTTTAGTAATATTGGAATTGTAGAAAGCATAAAATTTAAAATGATCATCTCTGCATGGATTAAAGATATAATCTTCAAAACCGTCAAATCCAATTTCTTTATACCTTGCATTAGAGGCTACGGCTAAAGGCAATGTTTGGTTATAGCCAAATGATGCAGCGGAATATCTCTCTAAAGCGTCTTTATTTTCTATTTCCTGTCCAAAGGGATTAAAAGATGTTACTTCTGAAGCGAATGTCCAGTTGTTGTTATCAATTTCCCATTTGCCAGAATTGTTTACTTTGTAAAAAGGAGAGTACGAAGCATACACACCATCTTTTCTGATATTAGTATTATTATTTGTATGCGATTGTTTGCGTTCTGTTAAATAGGCATGAGAACGTTTTACTCTCCAATTACCTTTTGTTCCAAGTATATATGGATTGGTTGTAGAAGAAATTAATATCTCGTCAAAACAATTGCAACTTGATTTCCATCCTCTGCTATATTCAATAGCTGATGCCTGAAGTACATTTTCATAAACATTATTCTTAATTGTATTCAAAGGATTAGTAAGGGTAGTAATACTTGCCATACTGTTTGATTGCATATTTCTTCTTCCGCTTCTTATTATGGTAACATTACCTTGACCTAATGCATTATTACCATTTTTATTTACAGCTTTTATATGCGAGCTGCCTACTTCTGTTACCCAAAGTTTTGTTCCATTAAAAATAAGCTCATCTCCTTCTGAAAAATATGTTTTTGCATTTGCAACATTTGCAACACCATTATTAAAAAATAGTGCTGTTGAATAGCCCCAGTTTTTATATGCAGGTCCCATATCTTCATAATACCAATAAGCAGGGTAATTAAGTGTATATACCTTATCATTAAAATTAGTAATGGTTTCCGTTAAAACCTGTTCCCCTGTTTCTGAATCGTAAGCAATTGTTTTAGTTGATACTGTTGAGCCTAAATCAAAAGCAACGGTTTCTTCTAATATACCAAAACGCTGAATTACCTTTGTTGTAGTTATTGCTCTAAATTGTGTTTCTTCTGTATTTCTGGATGGCCAAACAGATGGAATCGGCACCACAAATGGAGGAAGTGGTATATTTATAACATCAACATTTGCTGCAATATCATAAAAATTCATTTTTGATTTTTGCTCTTTTACATCGTGTACAACATCAAAAAACACTCCTAATCTTGCATTATTATTAACACTTCCATTAGGATTTACAACTACAAATTCATTTTTCAATCTAAAACTTCCATTTAAATAAGGTTCTGATTTATATTTATATTCTACTCCTGAAATCGGATCTTCAACTCCTTCTTGGTAAACCAATTGTTTTTTGGGTTTACCATGCATATCGTTTGTTTCAACCACAAACCCCTGAGATGCAGTTAAATAATCTCTTGATTTTAGTTTTAATATTGATGCAATAGTTGCCTTGTCTGGTTTGTGACGTTTTAAATTATTTTGGTCTAATGTTGTTCTTGAGGCTATGGTAGGAAAATCTTTTGCGGTATAAAATTCATGCACCACTTTCCCTGTTGCATGTCTTTTTACATTTTGATATTGAAGATTTTTAACTTCTACTCTTGAATAACCTACAGAAGCTGAAGGGAAAAAACTTTCTCCAATAGGCTCTTCTTTAAAAAATCTATCATCTGGAGTAAATTTCTTTTCCACATTATAAAAAACAGGTTGTTTCAATGGATTTTCATCTCCTCCTATTTGAGGTTCATAAGATGCTACACCGGATGAATGTCCATTTGTAAGACGATAAGTATATTCTTGCCCATAAGAACTTTTATATGAACCAGTCATCGCATCCCATTCATCGCTTATTTCTATTTTTTTAACTCTGCTCCCGCCACCTTTTTTAATTCCTTTAGGTACGCAAAGTCGCATAATAGATTTATGAGAATATATATTTATCCCTACATTATCATTAAAAAGATTTGTATTAGGGTCGGTAAATAATTCTTTTAATGATGCAAATGTATTTACCATTGATTTAATAATATTTTCAAGCGAGGCGCTTTCATTTACTCCTGCAGGATTATATACTAATCTTGGTAGATATAATCTAGAGAACTGTATTATAGTTTTAGTAATTGCATTAAAATTTGTTGAGCCTGTATCTTTTAATTTTACCGGTTTTAATTCTACATATCCATAATTTGTGCCCCCAATATTTTGTTCTCCCATATTCAAAATAGCTGCATATCCGGGAACATACTCAACAGCACCTTTGATTTCAGCTAACACCTTAAAATATAAATATTTTTCTCCATTTACTTCCGGCATTTCTTGGTAGTAATCTGACCACTGAGTATTAGGCTCTAATTCAAAATACAGGCGTTGGTTTTGAGGGCTACTACCCAAGTTTAAAGTATCGGGTGCATTTGTTTTAACTATCCCTCCATTTGAATTGCCAACACCAATAATTTTTACCATTTTCATGGCCTTTTTATTTTGTACATAAGCATAATCATCTGCCTCAAAATATACTTTAATTTTTCCTCCGGAAGGCAATTTTATTTCCTTTAAACTCCAAGCTTCCGCATACATATTTGCATCTGACTCTTTTTGTTCAGAATAAGGATAATCATGATTTGGGAATTGAGATGTTATAGAAGTACATGTTGTTGGAGCGTCATTGGGTTTATAATTCCCCCATCTATCGTAAGCTTTAATATTATAGATAGGATTTACTCCTGAATATGTAAATTCATAAGGACTAAATTTTGCCTTATTGGAGTTTTGATAAGTAAAATAAATTTTCTTCAATGTTAGTTTTCCACTTCCTTGCTGTGTATTATTATCAATATTAGGGCATAATGAATAATCATATTCGAAATGCACTGTTTTAATTGGAACAGCCGGATTGTTTTGAGTGCTGTTGGCTAAATCTTTTTTAGAGAATAATTCTATTTTATCTAATTTTTGCATTCTGCCATTTCCAGCTCCT
Source organism: Bacteroidia bacterium (assembly GCA_046299555.1). GTDB lineage: Bacteria > Bacteroidota > Bacteroidia > JACCXN01 > JACCXN01 > CALKJP01. Next base: position 809,205 of record JBKBHS010000001.1, on the reverse strand, counting down.
CCATTTTCCCCACTAACTCCTATTGCATCTTGTCTAATCGAAGTAGTAAATATTGCAACATAATTTTTTGTTTCAATTTTGTTTAAATAATACAATTCTTTTTCACCGTATATATAACTAGCTTTATCATCGTGTTCATCAGATTTTAATCCTTCGTTATAGCTTGCTTTTAACGAATTAAAAGGAGTTCGCCATTTATAATCTGTTGTTTTATCGTAAGTGAATTTTGTATAGGTACCTAGGTCATTATCACTGGGGCCGGAAATATTATCAGAATCAATATAATCAGAACTTAAAACATATGTCAACAAATAAGAGTGTGCATAAGCAGGCAAGGTAGTTTTAGACACATAATTATCAATTCCTAGTTTATTAGTAGCGGCTTGATTATCTACAGGCATATAATCTACTAAACCTGTTGCACAATCACCTGCTCTTCCATTACCACTACCAAAGGGTTTCCCAACAGCAAATGTTGCTTCAACTTGCTTGGTATTATAAGCAGGCAGACCATACACGTATCTTGTTCCATCAGTTCCGGTAGTAGTAATTTCTCCTATGTGATGAGCCGGACGAACTGGCGAAGTAATAGGCTTAACAAAATGAAGGCTCGAGGCATTGGGTAAAAAGCTAAAAAATTGATTACGTTTTTCTCTTGCAATTCTGTAGTTTCTATTAATACTGTTATTAGTAGAAGCCCAAATAGCTTCTGTGTTTACATTATATTTAGATTGTTCTTTTAACTTAATATTTACAGCATTAAAACCTCCCATTTCATTAAAAAAATCGGGGTCAGACTCTACATTCTTTTCATTAGCTTCTTTAAAATAAATAGTTTCATATAAGGGATACAAATTTTTATTTTTAAACCTGCTACTCTCCATTGCTGTATTTTGCTCTTTCCAAGCTCCTGAATGCGATTTAGAAATTGTAGCGCCTGTGCTTCCTCCATAATGCGATTGAGCACCCACTCCTACTTCTATTTCTAAAGTGTAACTTTCGTCCGGTTTTGATCTGTATTCAACATCATGAACAACCCCTGCATCACTTCTAAATGGGCGATAACTCCCTCCAATACCTTGGCCGCTTACACTAAATAAATCGTATGTATGATTGGGCATACTTAAAGTTGGTGTAAACTCATTAAAGCCTCCATCATTTTCTCTATTAAAATCGAGCAAAGAGCTATTCCCAATTGCAACTTCCTGATACATGTATCCATAGGCGGGGTTTTCAACCGTATTTTTCTCTAATTTTTCGCTGCTAAAATATCCTGAATAAAACCCATGCACGTAGGCGCCTCCTGCTTGCCCCCCCGCAGAAAATTTTCCAGTAATAGCAAAGGATTTAGTATTTAACTCACCACTTGGAGTATACGTAAATCCAGTAAAATTAAAATTGGATTTAATATTAGAAAGCGAATTGAAAATTTTACCCCCTACTTTACCCATATCTCCTCTATCATAAGATGTTCCAATTGTCAAGCTACTAAGCCCTCCTCTAGCACTATATGCACCACCTATTGTCATTGATAAAGAGCCCTTATTATCATTTAGAACTTTTTGCCAAAGTTTGGAAGGATTTAATCCGACATATGGCTGAATTGATGCACCATCATCACTACTGGCAGATATGCCTAAACTTGCATTTACTTTTAAAGCATCTCCTGCATTAATTGATGGGGTAACCGATACTGATGAGCCCCAGCCTGTATAATTATTATATTTTATTCCCATTGATGTACTTAGCCCTACCCCCAACTTCTTTCCCAAAATTTCTGTGCTAATGGAACCACCTCTATTTAAACCCCAAGTTTTATTGGGTTTCATATTAAACTCTTTTGTTATTTTATCTCCCATAAAATCATCAGGCAAACCCCTCATAGCTCTATTAATAACACCCGGGTTAATATTCCAGCCAAGCCCTACCCAACTAGCCTCCTGATCCATAGTGATTCCTGAATGATAGCTGATATTTATAGGATAACCATCAACATCCAACAATGGTATATTGTAAGTAAAATCTCCTGAAAATAAATCTACCATATCAGATGTTCCTATAGGCTCAAAGCTTTCAACTTCCGGTTGACTTGGCCCCCCTGTCAATGCAAATAAATTAACAGGAAAAAAAATCTCTGCCAAAAGAATAATGGATAGCTTAACTGCTATACTTTTTCTAAAAAATTCTTTAATCATTTTAATATTCATAATAGAACCTGTAAAATTTATGATAGTACTTTGTTTATATCTGCTTTTTTAAACCTGAATTTTAAAATTCCGTTCCCAAAAACTCTGTCGTTATATTCAACTATTTTTTCTTCACAATCATTACTTCTTTCAAATGCAAATTGAAGTATTGTGTTAGGTGCTGCATTGTAATTTCGTTCCCAATGGTGTATTAAACAAGGCTTCTCGTCAGTATTGCATTTAACAACTATATCATTGTTTACATGAAATGAATAATACGCAACTCTATTTTGATAATCTGACATTCCATTAGTGCCATATTTAATTAGTTCCTCATTCCATTTTGTATGCTCAATTTTTAGTTCATAATATTCCATTTCATTATATAATGTATATAAATTCTTAATGCTATCTATACTAAAGCCTTCCACTCCAGCTTCTATTAATGCCATATAAGCTGCAGGCTTATATTGAAGCGAAAACGTAAAATCTCCAACTACTTTTGTTTTTATAAATCCATTTTTTTCATCTCTTACCCAATTTACATATTCACTCGCTACATCTATAGGTTTTTTATTTGTTGTTAAAACATCGATTAATGTGACGTCATTATTAACGCCAAACTCGTTTTTAACACTCAACCCCTCATTTTCGTTAACAATAAAAATCATTTTATTGTCATTGCTAGTGCATGCAAGCAATAAGCAAATAGAAATCAAAATAAATGGTTTATTTGTCATTATATCTGTCATTAATATATTTAATCAAATCTTTAGTATATATGAAAGACTCATCAGCATGAATTATAAATCCGTCATCCATAACCCCTAATAAAAGATTAAGTTTTTTGTCTTTTGCAAAATCCTTTGAATATTGAATAAGTTGGGTCTGAATTTCACTATCATACTCCTCTTTTATTTTTCCTGCAAAATCCTCTTTTTGACCTAACTTGTTTTGTATATTTTTCCACATAACCGATAAGCTATCTTTCAATAAGATGTTTTTCTGATCTCTTTCCCAGCGATTGTTCATCACTTGAAATTGAAATGATAAACTATCCAATTCCATTTGTGTGTATTTTAATTGACTCTGAAATTTTTTTTCATATTCAATTTTCATTTCAAAATTATTAAACACCTCTTGCCAGTTTATGTATGCAACTTTAGGCGAATTAATATCCTTATATAGGAGATAGGAAACTAGAAATAGTAATATACTTAATGAAAATATGAGACTTGTTTTCACGATTTTTAAATTATTGTTTATTAATATATACTGTATACTTTTCTTTCTTTTCATTTATGATTTCAATCTTATAATACCCGGGTTTTAGGTTGTATTTTCTAATATCAAATTCGTATGCATTATAACCTATTGACTTCGTATTCAAATCATTTTTATTATTTTTATTATTTGAGATTTCCTCGTTGGAATCTTTAGTTAACTCCGGCTTTAAGAGTTCATTTTTTTCATTATAAATATTACATAAAATAGAACTACCACTATATATTTCATCGTATCTGAAATAGAGTTTTTCATATACATTTATCCTCTGATTTGAAACAGATTTATTAAGTACAACGTACTTTAAATCTTTATCTTTATCAGGTTCTGCTTTTAAAACAAAAGACCAAACTTCGGTTTGTGTAATCACATTATTTTGTGAGATTCTTTGCACTTGCCATGCGTATGATTTTCCATCTTCTAAGTCTATAGCATCTGTAGGGTATTGAACAAAATGTGATGTTAAATGATTTTTAAAATATACAGGCACATTAGTGGATATTGCTGTTTCCGCAGATTGTCCTTTTTTTATTTCGCATACTTTTAACTTAAAAAATTCATTAGGGCTTAGCAAGTCAAATGGCTCAGAATGCACCCAAGTAAGTAATGGGTACTTTGTAGCAATTGTATCTTTATCAAAAGGAGAAATTAAATTTATGTAAGGATTGAATGAAGAAATAAAGTCTTCGCAATATTCATCTAATACGTCACTTGACGAATGATGTGTTAATCTCACACAATAAACATATGCTCCGGAAGGTAGCATTCCTGTTGTTTTTATAAAATTCGCCTGAGGATTATTTGCATAAACAACACGCTGAATCGGTAGAGATTTTCCTATAAAATTATTCACACCTGTACTTAAGCTAAAAGGCGAAGAAACAACCTCTATTAATCTTACTCCAGCCATATTTTTAATTTCAGCATTAATAATGGCTGTTCCGTTTTTTTCCATGTTGTTTATATTCACCCATAACATTTGCTCAGGAGTAACTCCTGCATTAAAACTAAAACCGGAAATAATGCTTACTTGAGCATATGTATTATTTAAAAATACTGTCAAGCAAATTGCAATTAACTTAATCTTCCTTTTAATCATGTTGTAATTGTTAAAATTTCAATTGTATGTTTAGTAAAAAATAATAAGGTATTTGGCTTATTTCTATATAAGATTGGTTAATAAAATATTCACCTCTTAATATCCTTTCTCCCGATAATTCTATTGTTAAATATTTTATGAAAGGCTTAGAAAGACTTAGCTTATACCCTAATTCGTTTTTGTATTCAGAGATAGAATATTTTCCGGCAATTGCCACAATAAATTTGTTTTTGGCAGTATATTTTATCTCATTTTTTAATAGTAGTACGTTTGATGCAAGGGTATCAATACTGTTACTAAAAATGCCTGTACTGCTAAAAATATTTTCAACATTTTTATTCAAAACTAAGTCAGAAACAAAAACTAAATTTTCATATTGAAGATTAAGACTATCTGATGTTATTTTTAAATTGTTGTATGATAGTGTAAGTGTATGGATTGACTTTTTAAAAACATTATGATTGTATGTAATAGTACTTGAATACATATTATTTTCATTTCTGAAAACAATATTTTTTTCTCTATCAAAAATAAGATAATTAAGGGGCAAATAACTATTGCTTAATACCAACCTTTTTAAAGGTTTAAGAACCAGCTCCCCTCCAAATCTAGTAAAGTGGTTTGTATGCTCAAATAAATTATCCAGATTGTCTCTTTCATACCTATATATAATACCAGCTCTAATATGTTTATTAAACGTATGCTTTAATTTTGCCTCAATTCTATAATTGTCAGGGCGCATAAAACCAACTCCGAAACTCTTAAAATGAGGCATTATATATCTTGAACTTAGTTCAAATCTTGTTTTTTTCAAATCCAATTTATAGCTAACCTGTGTTGCATAAGATGAAATATTTAATTGTTCTGAACTAAATAAATATATTGAGCTCCCCTTGTCAAACAAATATGATTTCCCAATAATAATATCAAAGAATTGACTATTTGAGAGTTTTATTCTTCCATCTAACTCTAAGACAATATTGGTTTGAGCCAAATTATTTGTTTCCGGCTTAAATATTGGTGCTGAATTAGCCCAAAGAATTCCCGCATAAATGTGGCTATTTGATTTTTCTCCCTTTCCAGTCTTTACCGACATTAATTTATTATTAGTTGTATTAAATCCAAAATCAAAAAAATTAAATGGATTTTGTTGATTCTTCAAAACATCAGAAAGTGTATTGTTCCTAATTAGATTATTTACTTGTGAAACGCCTGTTGCTATGGCTAAAAACGTATTTTTTTTATACCATTCTGAATAAGCACCTTTAACCGGAACTCCAGAAATTAAGTAAGTCGAAAAATCAGGATTAAAAAAGCCCACTTCTAATCTTCTGAATCCAGACAAAAAACTTGTATAGTCGTTTTTATTTGTTTGGTTTGATAAAAGCTCTTTTTCATTTTTTAACCTTTGTTCAATCTCATTAATTTTTCTTATCTTTTGTTCTATGTCATTAATATTCTGTTGATAAGCTTCAACAGAAAGTTCAGTTTTACTATCAGATAAAGATTTATTACCAAAAGAAAAGTTATTCGTATCTAAATCGGCAATAGAAATTGAGTCCTTCCAGTTTTTTTCAGGAAATTGCAAATTCGGTTTTGTATTGCCTTTCTCTATTTGCGCCATCTGAAACTTATTATACTCCTTTTGTTTTTCAAATTCTTGCTTTTGCTTTTGAAGATTTATTAAAGAATCATCTATACTAGAAATTTGCTTTAATCCTTTATTCCTTAGATTATCAGAGAGCTTTGGAACATCTAATGAAATATTAAAATAATTATTTATCCCTGTAATAAATGGTCGATTCGCATAATAAAATGATGTAATTAATGGCAACTCTTTTATGCTAAAGTTAACTTGGCCATCTAATTCTGAATAATTCCCGGGATATGTTGAACTATTTAAATATGGAATAAATCCATAGTGATTACGGTTATTAATAATCCCTGATAATTGATTATTCTTTTTTTTATTTTGAACCCTCATTATATTTAAAGAATCAGAATTAAAAGAAAAGCACTTTAAATTATAAATGACTATGAATAATAGAAATAAAGTTTTGTATACAATTAACTTTGACACTTCAACACAATTTTGCCAGTATATTAGCAACAAAAATATTAAAATATGTTAAATTTTAAAATTAATCTTTAAAAACATTGCGTATATAATAATTAACAATGAACTGGTTGATAATACAAGGTTTAGATATTCAATTTTTTCATATGTAAGTAAAAATATAATTATATCAATACTTATTATATAATTCTTTGAATTATTGCAATTTATTATTGAGAAAAAGCAATTTAGCTTTATTAGCCATTATTAAACGTTTAATAAACGATTATCCAACTTTTAGAAACAATATAAATCGTTTTATTCGTTTATATTCAATTTTAATTTTCATAATTATACTTTGATTTTCTTTTGCAAATACCAAAAAATAGATACTAAGAATTAAATTAAAAAAAGAGGATATAATTAAGTTATTTATTCAGAGCCGTTCATGATTTTTCAGAAGACAAACAAAACTTTTAGTGACATATTAAAAAGAATTATTTGGCATTTTACAAAGAATTGTAAAAAAACTACAAATTGCACTAATTTAATTGACTTGAAATACTAAGAAAATTAAAAAAACAAACCTTTCAATAGGTTATAAGAAAGGTAAAACAACAAAACAGAATTATACAAATATTAACTTCAAAAATGTTTAATATATAGATTTGAATTCTAAGACATAAAACATGTAAGTAAATAACAGGTAAAAAAAATTTAATCTGGATTAGATTATTTTAGACCTCTGATATAATCTTTTACTATTTCGTTTATTTTATTTAAAAACCATTTTGGTTTAGTTACTTCAAGAATATCTAAATTGCCTAACACAAATTGTTTTAGTTCATCACATGGATATACCTCTATAGTAAACTCAACAAAGTTCTTATCCTGACTTACTAAAGTTTGAGTATTGTGAATGAAATTGAATTTGAAATATTGAAACTTCTTAACACTAGTTACAAAATGAAATTTTTCAGGCTCAAATCTTGAAATGGCAATGCCAAAAACATGCTTAAAAAATTCATCTTGATTAAATTTCCCTACAATAAAAGGACTTTTATTAAGTGTTTTCAGTTTTGAAATACGGCCTATATTAAATATTCTTAATTCTTTATTGTTAGAACTCCAGCCTATCACGTGCCACTTATTATGGTATTCCTTTAAAAGATATGGTGACAATGTAATAGTTTTAGTATTTTCTTTTTCGTATGAAAAATATTCAAAACGAACCACTTTATGCAACCTAATAGCATTAATCAAAAAGGGCAATTGATTAATGCCTTTAGCTTCACTTACTTTTTCAAAATTTAAAATATTTCGCTGGTCTATAGATTTTTTCTTATGCAAATCTATTGTTGCAAAAATCTTATCTACTGCTTTATTAAAATCATCCACCATTCCAATTTCTCTAAAAGGCAAAAGAATATGACCTGCAATTTCTATTGCATCAAGTTCTTTTTCATTGAAACTAAAATTACGGATTGAATAATCCGCATCATCGTAATAATAGCCACCGTACTTTTTACTAAATTTAATAGGTGCATAATAAGCTAGTATACTATTAGCACGCAAGTCTTTTATATCTTTTTGTACAGTTCTCACGCCTATTGTTCTATTTAGCTTTTCCTCAATTGTCTTTTTCAAAAAAATAATATCGGGAAAAGGCTTTCTTTTATTTTTTAGACAATCGTCAATAATATAATACCTTATTATGGCGTCAATATTCTTTGGCATAAAATACTTTTAAATTATTCCAATATAAGATTGAATTTAGCATTTTGCTATGTATTACAAAATATATTAGTAATATTATATTACGTATATAAAAAAGACTAAGATGAATTGAATTAACTAAATCTAAATAAAACTCTAAAACTATTAATTCTTGTCAACATCAAAATCTTTTTTAGGCATGTTATTATCATTAAGAAAATACAAAATTGCAATGGCAGAAACTGTTCCTATTAACAGTAATAGAATTCCAGCTATGTAAGATTTATCTCTATATTCAATTGGACTACTCTTTAAATTAGGAAAATAACCATACTCTCCTGTTGTTATTAATGGGTTACTAGACAAAACACCTTCAGTAGTTACATTTACCATCACTTTATTTTTATGATTTTCTTATTAAACAGTTGTAACCATTTATTTCTAGACTCAAATCATGAATTTGAAAATGGCAAATTTGATCATTACACTTTGAATTATTCAAATAATTAAAATTAAACCCTTCGCTTTTTAATGTTTCAACATCAATAACTTGATGATTTTTATTATATAAAACTTTCAATATCATATAATTTTCTCTTAGCTTTTTATTGAATACATCAAACCAATCATCTATTGTCTTTTTATTAAGATTATTTACCTTATTCTTGCACTTTTCTGAACAGTATTTAGCATCTGCACGCTTATCAATAAGCAGCTTACTACATAAAACATTTTGACATAACCCCATTTTTAAAATCTATTTTATGTTTATCGATATAGTCAATTAGACTTTCTTTTGAATAAAGAATTTTTCTTCCCATTTGAGAAAACACGACCAGGCCTGAATCTCTAAGTTTCTGCCAAGATGTTTTTGACTTTAAAGGCAGAAATTTCCGTGCTTCATCTTGACTTATCCATTCTATATTATTGAATGAATCATTCTGCTTAAAGTATTCCGTCAATTCTTCCTTAATTTGTGTTCTTATATCGTCTAAGAGCTTTTTATAACTTTTTTCATCAAATATAATCATAGTTGATTTTATATTTTTTGACAAAATTATGCAAGACGCTTTATTTATATTACAGATTTACTCGCAAAAACCTTCGCAAAATGCGAAGGTTTATATTTTCAATTTAAACTATCTATAAAAAAAAGAATTTCCGGGTGCTTTTTTTCTGCATAATCTTTATCTCTTAATCTAGTAGTAATTGAATTATAGCTATCATTAAAATTCTTTTTAGTATTCTTACTATTCTTAACTTTAAATCCTCTATATGCTAATTCGCTTAAACCAATATTATTAAATGAATGAGCATTTTTGTTTAAACGAAAAAGAAAGTAAAACAAAGAACTGAATGATTTTTCCCAAATAATACGCTGGTTATTATCTATACTTTTACCTTCAAAATACGGAATAAAGAAATCATGATTAGTAATAAATTTCTTGGCAATCAAAAACTCCTTAATTGCTAAAAGGTGCTTAACCATAGATTCAGGGATTCTATTATTATTCAATGTAGAATCATTAACAATAATACGTATATGTTTTCTTACTTCATTTAAGAGATCATCAGATACAAGACCTTTATATTGTTCAAGTTGATTTTCAACTTTATATAATATATCATAACCTTCCAGTTTCTTAATTGAATAAATAGCAGAAAGAGTCAGATATATATTAAATTGATTAAATAATTTTCTTTCATTTTCACCCAAAGTTATTATCAATCTCTCCTCTTTTTCAAAAGTCTTTGCAATTTCATTGTCTTGAACGACATGTTCTAAAACTAAATTAGAGTGAATTGGATTGTTTTCTGATAATAAATTATCAGTTACATTAATAAATAGATTTTTTAAATAACTTAAGGCTTTTTCAGCAAATTCATCTTGATTAAGATAACCTAGTTTTTTGAAAATAGAATCCGGTATATCTAAATTCTTACTAAAAATCTTATAACGTATGAAAAACAGTTTATCGTCAAAAAAATCCTCCGTTTGTTTGTAAATATTATTTGATGAATTCATCTGATTAGTTTTAGTTAGATTTTAAGCAATTTATTAAATAATTACAAATTCAAGAATATGAAATACAGTAATTAATGATTAAAAACAATTTTAAACCAAAATTACAAAACACTGAAATACTGCAAGTTAATTATTTAAATATTTTCCTCAATATCAGAATATTATTTTACAACAAATCATTTTGAAAATATTTAATTTTTAAATCCTTTTTTGAGAAGGAACAGAAATTAAAGCACAAAGAAATGAATTGTTGTAGTATCGATTTGTAAAAATGAGTATTTGGGGCATTTTAGGAAGGCTAAAAAAAGAAGAGCGACAAGCTAAAAGCTTTGTCGCTCTAAAGGTACCCGGGGCGGGACTTGAACCCGCACGGCCGCAATGGCCACAGGATTTTAAGTCCTGCGTGTCTACCAATTCCACCACCTGGGCTACTGTTTTTCTTTAAAAAACAGCCCTCTCTTACGAGAGGGTTTGGAGCGGAAAACGAGACTCGAACTCGCGACCCCAACCTTGGCAAGGTTGTGCTCTACCAACTGAGCTATTTCCGCTTTTGGGAGTGCAAAAATAATTATTTTTTTTATTCTCAAAAAAAATACTTCTTAATTTTTCTAATTTCCTATCAATCTCTTAATTTCATGAAGCTTTAATAGGGCTTCTACAGGGGTTAAATTATCTATATCTGTTGCTAATATTTGCTCTTTAATTTGCGATAAAACAGGGTCGTCTAATTGGAAAAAACTTAACTGATAATTACCGTTTATCTTTTCATCTTTTATTTTATTGACTTGTTTATTTCCTGAAACTTCAACTTGCGAATGCGATTGCTCCAGTTGCTTTAATACTTCTTTTGCTCTTTTAACCACTATTGGAGGCATTCCCGCCATTTCTGCAACATGAATTCCAAAGCTGTGTTCTGAACCTCCCGGCACTAACTTTCTAAGGAAAATTATTTTATTATTTATTTCCTTAACAGAAACGTTATAGTTTTTTATACGCTTAAACAATTGCTCCATATCATTCAATTCATGATAATGAGTGGCAAATAAAGTTTTAGGCCGAAATTTACCATTTTCATGCAAATACTCCGCAATAGCCCAAGCAATCGAAATTCCATCGTAAGTACTTGTTCCTCTCCCAATCTCATCCAGCAAGATTAAACTTCTATCTGAAATATTGTTTAAAATGCTTGCCGTTTCATTCATCTCTACCATAAAAGTAGATTCTCCGGAAGAGATATTATCAGAAGCTCCAACGCGTGTAAATATTTTATCCACAACTCCAATGGTGGCCGCATCAGCAGGCACAAAAGATCCTATCTGCGCCAATAAAACAATCAATGCTGTTTGTCTTAGCAATGCAGATTTACCGCTCATATTAGGACCGGTAATCATCATTATTTGTTGTGTTTCGGTATCTAAAAAAACATCATTCGCTACATACTTATCACCTACTTTTAATTGTTTTTCAATTACCGGATGACGACCTTGCTTTATGTCTATAATTTTTGAATCATTGACTATGGGTTTGCAATAATTATTTTTTCCGGCATTTTCTGCAAATGTTATCAAACAATCCAATCGCGCCAACAATGATGCATTTAATTGAACAGGAACAATAAAATCTGTTAAATAAGTAATCAATTCTTGAAATAAGCGTTGTTCAATGGTTAATATTTTTTCTTCTGCGCCTAGTATTTTTTCTTCGTATTGCTTTAACTCTTCGGTAATGTATCGCTCGGCATTTACCAATGTTTGCTTGCGAATCCAATCGGCAGGCACTTTATTTTTATGTGCATTGGTTACTTCAATATAGTATCCAAATACGTTATTAAAGGCTACTTTTAAGGATGGTATTCCTGTGCGCTCGCTTTCTCTTTTTTGTACTTGCAATAAGTAATCTTTTCCGGAGAATGCTATATGGCGTAATTCATCTAACTCTGCATTTACTCCTTCAGCTATATATCCACCCTTACTAATATTGGCAGGAGGTTCTGCTATTAATTCTTTTTGAATTTTTTCTACCGCTGTTTTGCATGGATTTAATTGATCGGCAATTTTTTCTAATTGTTTATTTCCGCTTTTCTCACATAAATCCTTTATCTGCGCAACTGCATCCAGCGAGCGTTTTAGCTGCATGGTTTCGCGAGGAGTGATTCTTCCTACACTTACCTTTGAAATGATCCGCTCCATATCTCCTGCCTGATGTATAATTTGCGAAAGCTGTTGTGCAAATTCTTTATGATCGAAAAAATATTGAACTACATCCAATCGTTCGTTGATGGTATTTACATCCTTAAGCGGAAGTGCCAGCCATCGTTTCAAAAGTCTTGCCCCCATGGGCGAAACGGTATTGTCAATAACATCAATTAAGGTAACGGCATCTTGATTTTGTGAAGAAAACAATTCTAGATTTCTTGCTGTAAATTTATCAATCCATACATAATGATCTTCTTCTATGCGCGATACCGATGCAATATGCTGAACTTTATCCTGATGCGATTCTGACAAATAATGCAATGCTGCTCCTGCTGAAATAATTGCATGTTGCATATCTTCTACACCAAATCCTTTTAATGAATTGGTGCGAAAATGATTGAGCAATTTTTCATAAGCAAACTCGGGTGTAAAAACCCAATCTTCTAATCCGTAGGCATAAAATTTATCAGAAAATTTTTCGAGAATTTCTTTTCGCTTATTTTTCTGATAAATAATTTCGCTTGGACGAAAATTATGAATCAATTTTTCGATGTAATCTAATTTACCTTGAGCTATCAAAAATTCACCTGTTGATACATCCAAAAATGCAACACCATGTATATCCTTATCCAAATGAATTACAGCAAGGAAATTATTGGCTTTATGTTCTAAAACTTTATCGTTATATGAAATTCCGGGAGTAACTAATTCTGTAACATCACGCTTTACAATGGTTTTAGTCATTTTAGGATCTTCCAGCTGCTCGCATATGGCTACTCTCTGCCCCGCTCTAACCAATTTAGGTAAATAAGCATCTAATGAATGATAAGGGAAACCTGCAAGCTCTACAAATGAGGCAGCTCCATTGGCTCTTCGAGTAAGTACAATTCCTAAAATATTGGCTGTTTTAATAGCATCTTCACCAAATGTTTCGTAAAAATCGCCCACTCTAAACAAAAGCAATGCATCAGGATACTTTGCCTTAATAGCATTGTATTGCTTCATTAAAGGGGTTTCCTTTTCTGCAGTAGCACTTTTTATTGCTGCTCTGTTTTTAGCCATGAGTGTAAAAATACAAATACTATCGAGGCTAATTAAGGCTTTTTATAAACAGATTGTTAAAAACATTTCACATACCTTTGCTCTCCAAAATATAGTTTTATGCAAATCAGTATTATAGGATGCGGAAACATGGGCTTAATCTATGCGAGAGCTTTTTTAAAATATGGGCTTTGCAGCAAAGAAGAATTATTATTGATTGAAAAATTACCCGAAAGAAAAAAGAGTATTGAAGCTTTAAATCTTGGCATTGTAGGCGCAATTAATGAACTTAAAATTGATGATTCAGAAGTAATTTTATTAGCCATAAAACCTCAGGATTTTTCACAAGTAATACCCTACATCAAACCTGTTTTGACTGAAAAAACCTTGCTGGTTTCAATTATGGCAGGTATTTCAAATATGCGATTAGCTCAAGTTTTTAATCATGTTCATATTGTTCGTGCCATGCCTAATGCTCCGGTTGAATATGGACTAGGCATAACAGGCTTTTCAGCTCATCCACAAATAAGTTCAGAATTATTACGTAAGGCAGAAACCATACTTTCTACTACAGGTAGAATTGTATATTTTGATGATGAAGAAAAATTAAATGCCGTTACAGCTATTAGCGGAAGCGGTCCTGCCTACTTTTACTACTTTGTGCAAGCGATGATTGAAGCTGGAATTGAAATGGGATTAAGCAAACAAGTAGCCACACAATTGGTTCAACAAACCATGTTGGGTTCTTTTCACTTATTAAACAGTTCAGGAAAAAGCACCGATGAATTAATTAAAACCGTTGCCTCTAAAGGCGGCACCACTGAAGCAGCCTTATCTCACATGAATAATTCAAATGTAAACAAACATATCATTGAGGCTTTGCTAAAAGCAGAACATAGGGCTAAAGAACTTTCTGAAAATTAAAAAGCCTCTCCAAAATGGAGAGGCTTTTTAATAAAAAACTTCTTTTCTACTCTACTAATATCTGTACATCTCGTTTTTAAATGGTCCGTTTTTAGGTACTCCAATATAAGCTGCTTGTTCATCTGTTAATTCATCAATTTCAACACCTATTTTCTTTAAGTGTAAACGAGCAACTTTTTCATCTAAATGCTTTGGTAATGTATAAACTTTGTTTTCGTATTTACCATGATTAGTCCATAACTCAATTTGAGCTAATGTTTGGTTGGTAAATGAGTTTGACATAACAAATGATGGATGCCCCATGGCACAACCTAAGTTTACTAAACGTCCTTCAGCTAAAACGATAATATCTTTTCCATCAATGGTGTATTTATCAACCTGAGGTTTGATAGTATCTTTGGTATGGCCATAGTGTTTGTTTAGCCATGCCATATCAATTTCGTTATCAAAGTGGCCAATATTACAAACTACAGCATTATGTTTCATTAATCTAAAATGCTTTTCGGTTATAATATTGCAATTTCCTGTAGCCGTAACAATAATATCTGCTTCTTTAACAGCATCAATCATTTTTTTTACTTCATAACCTTCCATTGCAGCCTGTAAGGCACAAATAGGGTCTATTTCAGTAACAATGGTTCTAACTTTTGCATCTTTTAATGATTCAGCAGAACCTTTACCAACATCTCCAAAACCGGCTACAACCGCTACTTTACCGGCTAACATTAAATCGGTTGCTCTACGAATAGCATCTACTAAAGATTCGCGACAACCGTATTTATTATCAAACTTTGATTTGGTAACTGAGTCATTAACATTAATTGCGGGTAAAGGCAAAGTTCCTTTACGCATACGTTCATAAAGACGATGTACTCCTGTGGTTGTTTCTTCAGAAATTCCACGAATATCTTTCACTAATTCCGGATAACGGTCAAGAACCATGTTTGTTAAATCACCGCCATCATCTAAAATCATATTTAATGGTTTTCCATCTTTAAACGCAAACAAGGTTTGTTCTATACACCAATCAAACTCTTGTTCATTCATCCCTTTCCATGCAAATACCGGAATTCCTGCTGCGGCAATAGCTGCTGCGGCATGATCTTGAGTAGAAAAAATATTACAAGATGACCAAGTAACTTCAGCTCCTAATTCAACTAAAGTTTCTATTAATACGGCCGTTTGAATAGTCATATGAAGACATCCTGCAATACGAGCACCTGCCAATGGTTTGCTTTTACCATATTCTTCGCGAAGTGCCATTAAACCGGGCATTTCTGCTTCTGCTAATTTAATTTCTTTTCTACCCCACTCCGCTAAAGAAATATCTTTAACTTTATACTTAATTTTTTCTGCTGTGTGTGACATTGTTATTTTATTTTTAAATTAAACAAATGAATAGCAAAATTACTGATAATTGATGTAGTTTCAAACTCTAAATTCGCATTAAATTGCAAATAACCGAAATTTATATCGAACCAGTTGATAAACACGGAAAATTGGGAATTGCTAAGCTACCTCCTGTGTATAAATTATCGCTTCTTCGAAATGAAATATCTATTCCTGAACAAAAATACATTGATGAATTAACATCAAACACTCGAAAATTAGAAAGAGCAACAGCAATTTGGCTGAGTAAACAACTAGCAGGCGATTTTAGTTCCATATACTATGATGAGTTTAAAAAACCTCATTTTACGCAAAGTAATTATTATCTTTCATTATCTCACACCAACAATTATGTTGCAAGTTTTGTTCATTCTGAAAAACGTGTAGGCGTTGATATAGAAAAAATTGGAAATAAAGCTTTAAAAGTTGCCTCAAAATTTTTAAGCCCTGAAGAATATAAAACACTTAGCAAACAATTAGATAAAGAACTTTACGCTACTATTTATTGGGCTGCAAAAGAAGCTTTGTATAAGCTTTATGGAAAAAAAAGTCTCATATTTGCAAAACAAATTAAGGTTATTGGTATAGGTACCAATAACTTTTACGGTGAAATATTAAATAATAGCGAACTACTAAAGGCAAAACTTTATTATAAACACTGGATTGACCATGCCATTGTTTATGCCATTGAGGAATAATTGACTTAAAAAATTAATGTTTAAAACAACAATTTTTAATACTATTAAAAACAACATTGCTTTAAATAAAAAGCAATTAGCCGTTTTAATTGATCCCGATAAGCTAACATTACAAGAAGTTTCAACTACTATTGATTTATGCAATATTAGTAATGTAGATTATATTTTTTACGGAGGAAGCATTTTATATGCACCATCCAAATTTGATTTATTTCTAAATGAAATAAAAAAACTAACACAAATTCCCGTTTTACTATTTCCCGGAAGTTCAATGCAAGTAAGTAAATATGCAGACGGCATTCTTCTGCTTTCATTAATTTCAGGTAGAAATCCGGAATATCTCATAGGACAACATGTTATTGCAGCGCCTTATCTTAAAGAAAGTAAAATTGAAATTTTACCTACCGGTTATATTTTAATTGAGAGCGGAAAAAGTACTACAGTATCCTACATTAGCAACACCTTTCCAATACCTTCTAACAAGCCGGAAATTGCTGCCTGCACTGCCTTAGCAGGTGAAATGCTCGGATTAAAATTAATTTATTTAGATGGTGGTAGCGGAGCTGAAAATTGTATCCCATCAGAAATTATTTCTCATGTAAAAAAAACTATAAGTTGCCCACTTATTATTGGTGGTGGAATAAACTCTGTTGAAAAAGCAGTAAATGCCTGCAATGCAGGAGCCGATATTATTGTTGTAGGAAATGCTGTTGAAAAGTCTCCCGGACTGATTAATGATATTAGTGTTGCAATTTCTAAATTGTAAATGGAACAATATCTTTCTTCATTTATACAATCATTAAATATCCCGGAAACCATTGCGGTATTTCTTAGCATTTGCTATGTAATTCTAATTGCCAGAGAAAACATTATGGCATGGTATTGTGCATTTACAAGTGTTTCCATTTATATTTTTTTGTGCATTCGAGCTCATTTATATGCAGAAACATTATTGCAATTTTTTTATTTAATAATGGCAATAGTTGGTTGGTATAAATGGAAATACAATAAATTAAAAAGCAATCAATCTAAAAAAATTATTCAGATACCCCTTAAATTACATCTTATAAATATTTTTGTTTCATCCATTACAACATTCATCGCAGGTTTTTTCTTAAGTAAATACACCAATGCTGCTGCTCCTTACATTGATGCGTTTACAACTGTTTTCAGTCTATATGCAACTTGGATGGTAGCCCAAAAAGTACTCGAAAACTGGCTGTATTGGATAGTAATTGATTTGGTTTCATTTTTCTTATACAGTTCTCGAGAATTATATTTAACTGGATTACTTTATATATTATTTACAATACTTTCCATTTACGGCTATATAAGCTGGAAAAAATCATACCTACAACAGCATGCTTAAAAAAGTTGCACTTATAGGTCCTGAGTCTACAGGGAAATCGGAACTTTCCGAAAAATTAGCTAAACATTTTAGAACAGAATGGGTAGAAGAATATGCCAGAACCTATGTTGCAACATTAAATCGTCCCTATACGCTTGATGATATAATAATCATTTCTAAAAAACAATTAGAAATTGAAAAAGAAAAAGAAAAAACAGCCAATCAATTTCTGTTTATTGACACAGAATTAATTATTGCAAAAGTTTGGGCTGAAGATGTTTTTAAAACCTGTCCTGATTTTATTCAAAATGCACTAAACAAACAAAATTACGATTTATATCTGCTCACTCACCCTGATATACCTTGGGAACCCGATGGAGTTAGAGAAAATCCACACAGAAGAGAATATTTTTTTACTATCTATAAAAACGAATTAATTTCAAGACAATTTAATTTTGTTGAAATATTTGGTGTAGGCAATTCTAGACTAAATAATGCTATTAAATCCATTCAAGATTTTTTTAAAATAAAACCAACATGAAAAAATTAAGCATGGAAGAATTGGGAAGAAAATCTGTTGAAGAATTTAAATCTTCCGAAAAACTTCCTATTGTAATAGTATTAGATAACGTTCGTAGTCTTTTAAATGTAGGTAGTATTTTTAGAACTGCTGATGCTTTTTCAATTGAAGCACTTTATTTATGCGGCATTACAGGAACTCCACCGCATAAGGAAATTCAAAAAACTGCATTAGGAGCTACCGACAGTGTAGCATGGAAATATTTTAAAGAAACAAATATTGCATTAGAAGAACTTAAAAAAAATGATTTTTTTATTTATGCCGTTGAACAAATTGAAAACAGTATGCCTTTAAATAAATTTCAAATAGAAGAAAAAAACCGGAAACTTGCATTCGTATTTGGGAATGAAGTTTCCGGAGTTGATGAAAATGCTTTAAAATTATGTAATGCAGCTATTGAAATTCCTCAAACAGGCACTAAGCATTCTTTAAATGTTGCTGTGAGTGCCGGAATTGTAATGTGGGAATTATTTAAACAATTACATTAACCTTCGGTAGTTGAAGAATTATCATTACAAGTACAGGTTGTGTTTCGAGTAGCTGCTTCTGCTTTACACTCGTTTCTAAAACGTTCTAAATCTTTCTTTTTACCGCATTCTTCAGGATACATATATACATCCCAATTGCCGCCTGTTTTATACTTATAATAACAGGTTACACATTTTCTGCATGAAGTAAAAGTTAGTGCTGATAAAGCTATTACTGCAATAATTATATTTTTCATAAAATGGAAAATTGATTTAAGCAAATGTATTTTTTTTAAAACAAATAAAAAAGCCTTACCCGAAAAATCAGGTAAGGCTTTTTTAATTTTTTAGTTAAAACTATTTATCAGTACAAGAACAAGTTGCACCGTAAACAGCTGCTGCGTTTTTACAAGCTGTTTTAAAATCTTCAATTTCTTTCTTTTTGCCGCATTGTTCAGGATAAGTGTAAGTATAATTTACACCATAAGCAGTATAATCATACTTACAAGTAGTACATTTTTTACATGATGCAAAAGAAGCAGCAATTACAACTGCAGCTACAATAGAGAATACTTTTTTCATTTTAATTATTTTTTTAATTGGTTATTAATTACTGCGAATTTAATAGTTTATTAATAATTGACAAAAGTTTTAAATTTATTTTTTTTTAAAAAATCTTACTAAAAAAAAGGCGGAATAAATTCCGCCTTTTTTTCATAATATATATTAAGTGAAAACTATTAATTAATTACTCCGGCAAATTCAGCGTTCGATTTATATTTAGCAAATTCCATATCTTCTTTTGCTTTGGCTTTATATGAAGCATCTTTAGCCACACAATTTTTAAGATTATTAATCATTAAATTAACATCTCCTTTGCGTGCACCGATTATTGCTTTTAAGTAATATCCACGTGCAGAATCTTTATCTTTTGAAGCCTCTAATGTAGATAAAGCTGCATCGGCATTACCATTTAACAATTGCGCCAAAGCTAAATTATAAGATTTCTCTGCATTTAAACTTGAAACAGCTGCGGTATAATTACCTTTTTGAATTTGAATTATTCCTAAGTTATATTTTGCATTCGCATCAGATGAATTTGTAAAGTATTCTTCTGCTTTCTTTCTATCACCTTGTAAGTGTGCCACAACTCCCATATTATTTAAAACTATAGGATTATTGGCAGAAATTGAATTAGCTTTATCTAATTCAGCCTTAGCTTCGCTTAATTTGTTTTGTAAAATTAATACGTAACCTGCATTGTTAAAACCTCTCCAATCTTGAGGATATACTCTTTGAGCCGATCTATAGATGCTAAGTTTTTTATCTAAATCTGTTGTTAAAGTAGCTGCATATAAAATTTCCTCAATTGATAAAGAATCAGGAGAGGATACAACTAAGGCAGATATTTGCTCATCTGTTCTGCTTGGCTCTTCTGCATTGATAGTAATCATGGCTCTTCTTAACTGAGGAAGAATTTTGTCAGCAACTTCTTTGTATGTAGCAGCTAAATTTTTAATTTCTTTTTCTCTTTGAACCGGATCGCTGTACATTTCTAATACACGAATAATTAAATCTTTATCTTTAATATCGGATTGTTGCATTAACGATTTGAATCCTTCCCAATCTTCAGGTGTGTTAGCTGTTTTAATGAAATCAGCATTTTTTACTGCCTCGATTTTTGCAGCTTTGAATTGATCTGCTATTACACGTGCAGCATTTTTTGCACGATTTTCAGATAATCCGGTGTTTAATGCTTCTTCACCATCAGGCGAAGCATATGCATGAATACTTACACCATTGTAAATATATCCTTTTTCTTTACCTGTTTTAAAGTATTCTTTTAAACCTTTAATGTCTGATTGACTTAATTCAGAGCCACGTACTTCAGCACTTTGAATTAAGAAATGAATATCAGCAGAATAATTTCTTGGAACTGTTTTAGTAAACTTATCAGCGCCTAAGCTTGGTTTGTCATCATTTGCTACTAATAATGGAGTTGTAATTACACCTTCTCCAACCTTTACTTCTGCAAATTCTTTAGATTTAGATTTTACTGAAGCAACAGCTTTAATTTTTAAATCTGAAACTTTTAAATCAGGAGAATAAGCAATTTTATCAGAATATGCATAAGAACCACCATTTGCATAAGCTATTACAGTTCCTTCTGCAGTTGATTTTTCACCTTTAAATTTAACAGATTTGAAAGCTTTTTCATCTCCACTACCTTTTAAAACAGGAGTAGCTTCTACCGCTGCTTTCTTTGCAAAGAATTTAGCAGGATATTTAACGTTAATATTTACAGCAACACTATCTCCATGTAATTCTAAAGGATTGGGTGTTACTTCATATTTTACTTGGTTGGCATTTTTTACCATTTTACCTAATCCATCACAACCGGAAATTACGATGCCTGCTGCTAAAAGCATGGTAATTGGCTGAACTTTAATAGTTTTCATCATAATATTTTAGTTTTCGATTTATTAAAAACAGCGCAATATTAATTATACTTTTTGATATATAAAAAGCTTTAGCACAATTTAATGGATTTTTTAGCTTATTTACTTAAAATAATAAATGTTATTTACGCTATAACCTTCGATTATCTCCAGTAAGCGATTAAAATGCTGATTATTTAAAACCAAATCATACTCTTTTACATCAACCCATATAACAGGACATGCGTGTTTGAGGCTTTTTAAATGCTTGTAATAAGAATTGCTTATTTTTTGTATGTAATCAGATGGAATATTTGCCTCATAATCTCTCCCTCTTTTTTTAATGTTTTTTTGTAATAAATCTTCTGTGGCATCTAAAAAAATAATTACATCGGGGCTTTTTATTTGCTTTTTCGCTTCCCAAAAGGCTGATTTAAAAATATTTAATTCATCATATTGCAAATTAATCTCGGCAAATATTAAGCTTTTATCAAATAAATAATCAGACACAATATTTTTTTCGATATGCAAAAATTCTTTTTGTTGTTTAAATCTATCAGCTAAAAAGCTTAATTCTAATTGTAATGCATGTTGTGATGGATCTTGATAAAAAAATTTAAGGTAAGGATTGTTTTCAAAATTTTCTAACATTAAACTTGCATGATAATATTCTGCCAATCTTTTTGCAACCGTTGTTTTCCCGGCTCCTATATTTCCTTCAACACATATGTTTTTTTTATTCATAATTTCTTGGGATTTGATGAGTCTTCACAATTTTTCAATAATTCATTTATTGATTTCTTTAAAATTGGATGATGCCAATTAGAAGCAATTTCATTGCAAGGAACTAATACAAATTTACGTTCGTGCATTTTTAAATGAGGAACCGTAAGCTTATCAGAACAAATGGTTGTATCTTTTATCAATATTATATCTAAATCAATTGTTCGGGATTGATAACCCTCCCCCATTCTTTTTCTACCCATTTTTTCTTCAATACTTAATAGTTTTTCTAATAATTCAAAGGGCGTTAATTCCGTTTCTAACATAATTGCTTGATTTATAAAATCAGGTGCTTTAAAACCCCATGACGGGCTTACATACAAAGATGATTTTTTTTTAATTACGCCTAATTGTTTTATTTCAATTATGGCATTGTTAAAGGATTGTTTAATATCTCCAAGATTTGCACCCAAAAGAATCAAGGCTTCATTTTTTTGCGTTGTATCCATTAATACTGCTTTTGTACCTCTCGTGTAAATTTTGTGTAAATCATTTTTTTATGGATATACTTTTGCAAAGTAAATTAAAATTATGAGCAATGAAACAATTTTTTAAAACCATGTTTGCTTCGTTACTGGGCACTTTATTAGCCTCAGTAATTTTTATCTTTTTAGTAATTGGTATTATTGGTGCCATTGCGGCCATATCAGGCTCTGACAAAGAGATAGAAGTAAAAGAGAACTCTGTTTTGGTAATGAAATTTGATGGCCCTATTACCGACCGTGGTTCAAAAAATCCATTTGCCAACTTAGGAGCCATGTTTGCTAAAGAAAAGCCCATTGGATTAGATGAAATATTAAATAACATTGAAAAAGCAAAAGAAGATGAAAATATAAAAGGTATTTACATGGAAATTTCTTCAATACCGGCAGGAATTGCTATGGTTGAAGAAATAAGAAATAAACTTTTAGAATTTAAAAATACCGGAAAATTTATTCTTGCTTACAGCGAATACTATACACAAGGTGCTTATTATTTAGCATCGGTAGCAGATAAAATCTATTTGAATCCACAAGGAGCTATCGATTTTAAAGGATTAAGTGCCGAACTTATGTTTTTTAAAAATGCGCTCGAAAAATTGGAAGTGGAACCTCAAATTATTCGTCATGGAAAATTCAAAAGTGCCATTGAGCCATTTATTTTAGAAAAAATGAGCGATGAAAACCGCGAACAGACGATGACTTATATTGGTTCAATTTGGAATCATATGGTAGATGGCATTTCTAAATCAAGAAATATTTCGGCAGAAGAATTAAATAAAATTGCCGATGAAATGTCTTTACAAAAAGCAGAGGATGCTGTTAAATATAAATTTGCCGACCAATTAGCTTATAAAGATGAAATTTTAGAAATATTAAAAGAAAAAACCAATGCAGAAGCAATAGATAAAATTAACTCCGTTTCAATTGCCGATTATACTTTTGCCAAAGAACCAACTAAAAAAGAATTCAGCAAAGATAAAATTGCCGTTATTTATGCTATTGGAGAAATAGAAGATGGTGAGGGAGACGAAGAAACGATTGGTTCGGAAAGAATTTCAAAAGCAATTCGCGAAGCCCGTTTAGATGAAAAAGTAAAAGCAATTGTATTACGTGTAAATTCTCCCGGTGGAAGCGCTCTTGCTTCGGAAGTAATGTGGAGAGAAGTAGTATTAGCTAAGCAAGCAAAACCGGTTATTGTATCCATGGGAAATGTAGCTGCATCGGGCGGTTATTATATTTCATGCGCTGCAGACACCATTGTTGCCGAGCCAAATACAATTACCGGCTCCATTGGAGTTTTTGGCGTACTATTTAATGCACAAGGATTTATGAACAATAAATTAGGTATTACTTTCGATACGGTTAAAACTAACCTACATGCTGATATAGGCAGTATCTATCGCCCATTAACCACCTCTGAAAGAGATATCATTCAAAAAAGCGTAGAACATGTTTATGATGTATTTATTACTCGCGTTGCTGAAGGCAGAAAACTTACCAAAGAACAAGTAGATGAAATTGGACAAGGACGTGTATGGAGCGGTGTTGATGCTAAACGTATCGGATTGGTTGATGTTTTAGGAGGATTAGAAACAGCCATAGAAATTGCCGCACAAAAAGCTGGATTAGAAAACTACAAATTACTTTCATTACCTAAACAAAAAGACCCACTTGAAGAATTATTCAGCAAAGGAACAAGCAGTGTAGAAGAAGCTATGGTAAAACATTTCTTAGGCGAAAACGCAAAATATTATATGACATTAGATCGCTTAAAAAGATATTCCGGAATACAAGCTCGTATGCCTTACGAAGTAGAAATTCACTAGTTAATATACCTAATTTTTGAAAGGGAGATAAATTAATTTATCTCCCTTTTTTGTTGTATTTATAAATACTCATTGGGGAAATTATCGCTTAAAAGACTGATGTGCTCAGCCCCAAAGCCTTGAAATATGGATTAAAAAGCCGCATTATCTTACAAATTATAATTGCAATTTTTCTATTGCTTGAGTGTATTTATCACTTTACTATTAAAACCTTTTGCAATTTGTGGCTATTATTTGTTTGGATGCTTATAAAATATAGCCCTGCATTAAGGTTGCCAATATCTTTTTGAAGTAGTATATCTCCTGTAAAACTATGATTTTCGCTAAAAATTTCTTTCCCCCTTATATCTAATAGTTTTATTTGCAGGGGTTCACCGATATCGTTACGAAGGCTTATGTTTAATACATTGCTTGCAGGGTTAGGATATACATAAAACGATAGTTCTTCTTCTATCTCTCTAATGCCCACTGCACATCCGCTTACTATACAGCCCATGCTGTCGGTTTTTATTACCCATGCGTTTTGAGGAGTTGTTTTCCATCCACATGCTATTAATCCATTGTCTGATGTTATGGCTAAATCAAATAAATAATGCTGTGTAGAGGGATTGTTATAGTAATATTTTCTATCCCATTGTTGATTGCCGTTTATATCGGTTTGTAGCATCCATGAAAACAATGTATTGGATGTTAAATCAATATTTTCTCCTACTGCGGTTATTTTTTTATTTGATTCTATTACTCTTGAATAAAACCTTTCCGGGCCAATATCTCCATAATATTTTAGCCATATTTGAGAACCTGCTGTATCTATTTTTCTTAAATATGCCTGAAAACCAACTTCATTATCTATAAATTTACCATAAATTGAACTTATTATATAATTACTATCCGAGAGTTGAGTAATATAGCATGCACCTTCACTATCACTATTATAAAACCTTGTCCATTCAATTTCTCCTAAACTATCAGTTTTTACAACAAAGTTGTACCTGTCTGACGAATTTCCTTT
Organism: Bacteroidia bacterium; assembly: GCA_046299555.1. GTDB lineage: Bacteria > Bacteroidota > Bacteroidia > JACCXN01 > JACCXN01 > CALKJP01. The sequence goes on along the minus strand of JBKBHS010000001.1, from coordinate 783,655 downwards.
CCATCCGCCAATAATATAGCCACCGTCAAAAGTTTGCTGTACGCTCCAACCGGCTTCTGAATTTGCACTTGGATATACTTTTCGCCACTGCTCATTGCCTGCGCTGTCTATTTTTACCAGATATAGTTTAGGAACGGTATTAAAACTATTTATACAATATTCGCCCACAGCAATAAAGCCACTGTCTTTGGTGTTGGCAATTCCTCTAAATACATCAAAAAAAGGTCCGTCATAAAATTTACGCCACAAGGTATCCCCGTCTTCATTTATTTTTATTAATACAGATTGTGCGGTATTAATGGTAGCTGTATCGTAAACATAACTACCGCCTATTACATAAGCTCCATCAGATGTTTTTACCATTGCCGCTCTGCCCGTAAAATATACATCTAATGAATCGGCATAGCTTTTATCCCAAACCGTATCTCCCAAAGAGTCTATTTTTATCACTCTTAATGCCCTGTAATCAGAAGTTACTACTTGGCCGGTTATTATGTATTCGTTACCCGAATGAGCTACACTTAATGCCGTAGAGCCATTTATAAAATTATTAAATGGATATTCTCTGTTAAATCCTTGCGCTGCTCCATAGTGTTTAATAAGTAATAAAAACAACAATACTCCATATTTTCTCAGCTTATACATAGCTTTTGCCAATTACTTTACAATTATGAGTTTTTCTTTCTTAAGCAATACTCCCTCGCTTTCAATAACCCTAAATTACGCAATTAAAAATTGCATAATTTACCAAAGGCCGATGAACCCTTCGGTTTATCGGGATTAACCCAAATGCCATACTCATACTTCAAGGCACTATGCATTAGTTCGTTTCACTTCTAATGCATAATTTGGGATAAATATTACACTAATTCTACTAACATTACCGCACTATTAAAACCTTTTGCAACTTGTGGCTATTATTTGTTTGGATGCTTATAAAATATAGCCCTGCATTAAGGTTGCCAATATCTTTTTGAAGTAGTATATCTCCTGTAAAACTATGATTTTCGCTAAAAATTTCTTTCCCGCTTATATCTAATAGTTTTATTTGCAGGGGCTCACCGGTATCGTTACGAAGGCTTATGTTTAATACATTGCTTGCAGGGTTAGGATATACATAAAACGATTGTTCTTCTTCTATCTCTCTAATGCCTACTGCACATCCGCTTACTATACAGCCCATGCTGTCGGTTTTTATTACCCATGAAGTTGTTGGTATGGTTATATAGCCACACATTAAAAAATCATTATTATGAGAGATTGTTAAATCTTCTAAATATTGGTATTCTGAAGGATTATTAAAATAATATTTTCTATCCCATTGTTGATTGCCGTTTAAATCGGTTTGTAGCATCCATGAAAACAATGTATTGGATGTTAAATCAATATTTTCTCCTACTGCGGTTATTTTTTTGTTTGATTCTATTACTCTTGAATAAAACCTTTCCGGGCCAATATCTCCATAATATTTTAGCCATATTTGAGAACCTGCTGTATCTATTTTTCTTAAATATGCCTGAAAACCAACTTCATTATCTATAAATTTACCATAAATTGAACTTATTATATAATTACTATCCGAGAGTTGAGTAATATAACATCTTCCATTACTATCGCTATTATAAAGCCTTGTCCATTGAATTTCTCCTAAACTATCAGTTTTTACAACAAAGTTGTACTGGTCTGACGAATTTCCTTTCCATCCGCCAATAATATAGCCACCGTCAAAAGTTTGCTGCACGCTCCATCCGGCTTCTGAATTTGCACTTGGATATACTTTTCGCCATTGCTCATTGCCTGCGCTGTCTATTTTTACCAGATATAGTTTAGGAACGGTATTAAAACTATTCATACAATATTCGCCCACAGCAATAAAGCCACTGTCTTTTGTTAGGGCAACGGCACGAAAAACATCATAAAAAGGTCCGTCATAAAATTTACGCCACAAGGTATCCCCGTCTTCATTTATTTTTATTAAAAATGATTGAGATATATTTACCGTTGCAGTATCAAAAGTATATGAACCCCCCACTATATAATTATTGTCATATGTAGCAGCAACTGCCTGACCAATAGCGCTATAATATATTTCTAACGAGTCGCCATAATTTTTGTCATATAATACATCTCCTTCTTCATTTATTTTTAAAATTCTTAAATATCTTGTATTGTTTGAAACGGATTGTCCAATAATAATATAATTATTATCTATGTTCGATTTTATTATTGATGTTGCAAATGTCTGTTCGCCTAATATTGGGTATATTTTATTAAATCCTTGCGCTGCTCCATAATGTTTAATAAGTAATAAAAAAAAGAGTATTCCATATTTTCTCAGCTTATACATAGCTTTTGCCAATTACTTTACAATTATGAGTTTTTCTTTCTTAAGCAATACGCCCTCGCTTTCAATACTTATTATATACATGCCTTCGGGTATTTGGCTGCTGTTTATTTCATGTTTTGCACCATATGCGCTTGTTTTAAACAATTCTTTACCAAGCAAATCTACAATGCGTATGGTGTAGTTTTGGTTATTGTATTCGCTAAACTCGATGCTAATATTGTTATTATAATTAGGGTTAGGGTATATCTGTATTTGTGAAGTTGTATTAATTTTACTAAAAGCAATGTTATTTTGCATTACAAAAAAATTAAAGTTCTCTACTTTACTTATCAAATATAGCAATTCTATCCAAAAAAAACCTTTTTCTTTTTACATTAGTAGCATAAATATACTTCAAATGTCCAACGAAGAAATAGCTGAATTACTTGACCTTTACGCCAAGCTATTGGAGCTGCATGGCGAAAATAGTTTCCGATTAAAATCCTATCACAACGCGGTTTTTAAAATTGAAAAACTCGAAACCGAATTAGCAAAACTTTCTGAAAAAGAACTGGAGCAAGTGGACGGCATAGGCAAAAGTATTGCTGCAAAAATACACTCGCTTATACAGCACAATAGTTTTAAAGAGTTAGAAGAATTGCTTGAAAAAACACCCAAAGGGGTAATTGAAATGATGCAGATAAAAGGCATAGGGCCTAAAAAAGTAGCAACTATTTGGCATGACTTAGGCATTGAAAATGTAGGTGAATTATTATATGCATGCTACGAAAACCGATTAGTTGAACTAAAAGGATTTGGAGCAAAAACACAGGATTTAATTAAAAAGAATATTGAATTCAAATTAAACAATAGTGGCAAATTTCATTTTGCTACTGCTGAAAAAACAGCATTAGCCGCCAAAGAATGGCTTTTGAAAAATGGTGCAGAGCAAGTTGAAATTACCGGAGAAATAAGACGATGTTGCAACATTGTTTCTCAAATCGATGCACTTTATATTTCAGAAAAAGAAATTAACTTAACGCATTTTGAGAACCCACATAATATTCCAATAAACCTTATTAAAAGCAGCAAAGAAAACTTCATTACACAACTCTTTGAAACAAGTGCATCTAAGGAGCATCTGGAATTGATAAATTATAGTTCACAAGCACTAAGCAACGAAGAAGAAATTTATCAGAAATTAAACATTCCTTTTATAATTCCCGAAATGCGCGAAGGAAAAGAAGAACTCAATTGGGCTAAAAAACACAGACACACAGAAATAATTCAATTGCGCGATTTGAAAGGAATAATACATGTCCACACCAATTACAGCGATGGAAAAAACTCACTGCGAGAAATGGCAGAATACTGCAAAGAATTAGGATATGAATACTTAGGTATTAGCGACCACTCTCAATCAGCTTATTATGCAAGTGGTTTAAAACCCGAACGAATATTAGAACAACATAAAGAAATTGAACAACTAAATAAAGAACTGGCTCCATTTAAAATTTTTAAAGGCATTGAATCGGATATACTTTCTAATGGCGAATTGGATTATGAAGAAGACATTTTAAAAAGTTTTGATTTTGTAATTGCGTCTATTCATTCCAACTTAAAAATGAACGAAGAAAAAGCTATGCAGCGGTTAATTAAAGCTATTGAAAATCCTTATACCACCATACTTGGACACATGACAGGACGCTTGCTATTATACCGCGAAGGCTATCCTGTAAATCACCAAAAAATAATTGATGCTTGTGCCGCCAATAATGTAGTAATTGAATTAAATGCACACCCTTATCGTTTAGATATTGACTGGGAACATATTTATTATGCCATGGAAAAAGGAGTAATGATTAGCATAAATCCCGATGCGCATGAAAAAGCCGGTTACCATGATATGTATTATGGCATTTGTTCTGCACGAAAAGCAGGACTCACTAAAAAATTTACGTTTAATGCATTATCTTTAGCAGAAATAAGCCAAAAATTCAAAAAGTAAATTTTGCATGATTATTATAAACTCTATAGTTTCTTGGTTCATAAAAAAACGCATCCATCAAATTGATTTATTTCGAAAATATCCAATTGAAGTCCAAAACGAATGGTTCGAAAAATTAATCAACGCAGCAAAAAATACCGAATGGGGCATTAAATACAATTACCATAGCATAACAAACATTCAACAATATAAAGAACGAGTGCCGGTTCAAGATTATGAAAATCTGAAACATTATGTAGAGCGATTAAAAAAAGGGGAACAAAATTTATTATGGCCATCCGAAATTAAATGGTTTGCAAAATCATCAGGTACAACCAACGACAAAAGTAAATTTATTCCTATCAGTTCAGAATCCTTAGAAGAATGCCATTATAAAGGAGGCACGGATATGCTTTCCATACACTGCAATAATTTTCCTGATACAAAAATTTTTACAGGAAAATCATTAATGATGGGGGGTAGCCAACGCATCAACGAATTTAATGAAGAACAAAGCTATGGTGATTTATCGGCTATCATTATGCATAACATGCCGGCCTGGGCTCAGTTTTTTCGCTCTCCTGATTTATCAGTGGCGTTAATGGAAAACTGGGAAGAAAAATTAGAAAAAATGGCCGATATAACCTCCAAAGAAAATATTACCAACATTGCCGGAGTTCCATCATGGACATTGGTATTAGCAAAAAAAATTTTAGAAAAAACCGGCAAAAAAAACCTATTGGAAGTTTGGCCTAACTTAGAACTATTTATGCATGGTGGAGTTAGTTTTACTCCTTATCGCGAACAATTTAAACAATTAATCCCAAGCGATAAGATGCGATATTTAGAAACCTACAATGCTTCCGAAGGTTTCTTTGGAATTGAAGATATACCGGGCTCCAGCGACTTATTATTGATGCTTGATTATGGTATTTTTTATGAATTTATGCCTCTTTCAGAATTAGGTAAAGAATTCCCTAAAACCTTACAGTTAGACGAAGTAGAATTAAACACCTCCTACGCATTAGTTATTTCTACCAATGGCGGTTTGTGGAGATATATTTTAGGCGACACCATTAAGTTTACTCATCTATACCCTTTCAGAATAAGAATTACAGGACGTACCAAACATTTTATAAATGCATTTGGAGAAGAACTAATGGTTGAAAATGCTGATAAAGCATTGGCTATTGCTTGCGAAAAAACTCAAGCAAGTATAAACGATTATACGGCTGCTCCTATTTACATGGAACAAGGAAGTGGCGGACATGAATGGTTAATCGAATTTGAAAATGCTCCGGATGATTTTCAAAAATTTCAAAAAATATTAGATGATGAGCTTAAACGCTTAAATTCCGATTATGAAGCAAAACGATTTAATAACTATATTTTAAAAGAGCCTCAAATTATAAGTGTACCAAAAGATACTTTTAAAAACTGGCTAAAACATAAAGGTAAATTAGGAGGGCAACATAAAGTTCCACGTTTATCAAACACGCGTGAATACATTGATGAAATAAAAACATTTATTCGTTGAAAAAATTTCTTTACATAGCAATTATTTACACCTTGTTTTTTGTTTGGTGTTACAACATCAAAGCGCAGGAAAACTCTTATCGCCTTATTAATAGTATTGATACAAAAGCCGATGCATTTACCAGCGACAATATTGGGAATTATTACCTCTACAACAAAAATGAAATTCTGATGTATGACTCAACGGGATTTCTAAAAAATCGTTTTAGCGATAAAAGCTTAGGAAAAATAACATCCGTTGACGCTCGTAATCCATTAAAAATTGTTGTTTTTTATGAAGATATACCTGCCATTATTTTTTTAGACAACATGTTGGCACAAAATGGTGAAACTGTATGGTTACAAAAATTACAAATGGAACAAACCTCTGCCGTATGTGCATCATACAATAGCGGATTATGGCTGTTTGATCGTTTACAATTTCAATTAACCAGAGTTGATCAGCATTTTAAAATTACTCATCAAACAGGAAACTTAGCTCAAATTATAGGTACAAAACTTAACCCGATATGGATGATGGAAGAAGGCAATTGGCTTTATGTATATAATCCATTATCAGGAATTTTAATGTTTGACATTTATGGTACATACTTAAAAACCATCCCCAAAAGAAATTTGATAAACATGCAAGTTTTTGAAAACAACTTATTATTATTTGATGGTAGCAACCTTATACTTTATAATGCAAAAACTTTGCAGGAACAAAACATTCCTTTACCAACCGATATTGATTCAAAGGAAATAAAAATGATTAAAGTAAATAAAAATAAATTAGCTATATTAACTTACAACAAGTTATTAATTTACGCCTTACCTTGATTTTCAATTTTTTCTTTTAGCAAAGCCAGTTCTTGAGCAAGCTTTTTATTTTGTTCTTGTACCTTAGAAAGTACAATAGATAAATGCAACAAATAAATCATAATAACAAAAATTGCTCCGGTAAAAACCATGTTGGGAGCTTCGTAAATGCCTAATAATTGCGAAAAAACTTCTAAGCCATTTCTCCAAAATGAAAAAACGACTAAAATTAAGGTACAAACAATCCAAATAATGGCATATTCTTCACGCAACTTTCCTTTTATAATTAGTCGTGCTATATAAATTAAAAAACCAAGACTTGCGAATATGGCCAATATTTGTATTCTATCCATAATTACTTGTTTTTATATAATCGAATGTATGTAAAAATTAACGCGAGCGAAACTTTCAGCATGTAGTAAACAGAAGCATAAACACCAATAGAGGAAACTCCCCCCTGACGTTCCTTCATTGTAACAGGTGTTTCTACCACTTTTAAATTATTTTTTGAAAAATAAATAATGGCTTCCGGTTCCGGATACTCATCAGGATAATACTCATTTATAAGAGCTAAAGCTTTTTTATTAAACAAACGATAACCTGAAGTAGTATCAGCAATTTTATAACCGGATAAAAAATGTATCAAATTGGAAAAAAATCCAATTCCTACCCTTCGTAAAAATGTAGATTGAAAACCTTCACCTGATATAAATCTCGAACCTATTACTACATCTGCATTTTCTTGATTGCATTTTTCAATCAACTTTATTAATTCTTCAGCCGGATGTTGACCATCTCCATCCATTTGTACGGCATATTCAAAATTATTTTGTAGAGCATATTTCATACCTGCTTGAACAGCCCCTCCTATTCCTAAGTTTATTGGTAAATGAAGCGCCACGCAATTAAGCTTATTAATTATTTCTCCGGTTTTATCAATCGAACAATCATTAACAACAACAGGGATTAAACTTAATTGATATTTTTCTGCAACATTATGTACACTTTCTACCACCTTTTTTATGGTTTGTTCTTCGTTATAAGCGGGTATAATAATAGCAATGCGCATTAAATAATTCCTTCTCTTAGCAAATCATGAAAATGTAAAACACCGCAATATTTATTTTCCTCAGTAACTATTAATTGAGTTATGTTATGTTTTTGAAATAAATTTAAAGCATTTACCGCTAATTCTGATTTTTCGATAGTTTTTGGGTTGGAGGTCATAATTTGTTGAGCGGTAATATTGCTTAAATCGGTAGTTTTTTCAATCATTCTTCTTAAATCACCATCAGTAATTACTCCTACTAATTTATTATTTTCAAGAACTGCCGTAGCACCTAATCGCTTTGAAGATATTTCCATAATAACTTCTCGAATACCGGCATTAGTAGAAACTTTTGGTATTTCGTTATTTACAATTAAATCAGCTACTTTTAAATACAATCGTTTACCTAATGAACCACCCGGATGATATCTTGCAAAATCTTGACTTGTAAAGCCTCTATATTCCAACAAGCATATAGCTAATGCATCACCCATTACCAATTGCGCAGTAGTACTGGAGGTTGGCGCTAAATTATTAGGACAGGCTTCTTGTGAAACTGTACAATTTATTACAAAATCAGCTTGCTTTGCCAAATAAGAATCAATGTTACCAACCAATGCTATTAAAGTATTACCAAAATTTTTAAGTAAGGGTACCAAAACTTTTATTTCGGGAGTATTTCCGCTTTTTGAAATACAAATTACAATATCTTCTTTTTGTATAGTTCCTAAATCGCCATGAATAGCATCGGCAGCATGCATAAATATGGCCGGTGTTCCGGTTGAATTAAGTGTGGCTACAATCTTATTGGCAATAATAGCGCTCTTTCCAATACCCGTTACCACAACTCTTCCTTTGCTATTAAAAATATGGTTTACACATGCTGCAAAATCTTCATTTACATAATTAACCAGATTAGCAATGGCCGACTGCTCTAATAAAATTGTTTTTTTGGCGCTTTCTATAATTTTTTCGGTATTCATTTTATTAAATTTAATTCATCAAATTAAATATTGATGAATTTATCGAACAAATATACATTTTGGTGTTTTTTTTTGTTAAAGCTATATAATTTGTATGATAATTACAGAATTTTTACTATATCTTTATAGTGCAAAAATTTAAAAAAGGGACAAAAAATGATAGAAGAGATTGAAACAAACTCACTAACACTTACTGAGGCGCTCCAAAAATATTTTGGATTCAGCAAATTTAAAGGAAACCAAGAAGCCATTATCGCCAATTTATTAGAAGGTAGAGATACCTTTGTTATAATGCCAACCGGAGGCGGTAAATCATTATGTTATCAATTACCTGCATTAATTAGTGAAGGGACTGCTATTGTTGTTTCTCCATTAATTGCCTTAATGAAAAATCAGGTAGATGCCATTAGAGGATTTAGTGCCGAAAATGGGGTAGCCCACTTTTTAAATTCATCGCTGAATAAAGGCGAAATTGCACAAGTTAAAAAAGATATACTTTCCGGGAAAACCAAGCTTTTATATGTTGCACCGGAATCATTAAACAAACAAGAAAATGTTGAATTTTTATCGGATATTAAAATTTCGTTTTATGCCATAGATGAGGCGCATTGTATATCCGAATGGGGGCACGATTTCCGTCCAGAATACCGTAGATTACGCCCCATTATGGAACAAATAGGTAAAAGACCTGTAATTGCCCTTACAGCTACTGCCACACCCAAAGTTCAACAAGATATTCAGAAAAACTTAGGGATGGTAGATGCCGATGTATTCAAATCATCCTTCAATCGCGAAAATTTATATTACGAAATTCGTCCCAAAGGCGAAAATGTTGTAAAAGATATTATTAAATACATCCGTCAACATGAAGGTAAATCAGGTATTATCTATTGTTTAAGCCGTAAAAAAGTAGAAGAATTGGCAGAATTTCTTCAGGTTAACGGAATAAAAGCTTTACCTTACCATGCCGGCCTGGATGCGGCAACGCGTGCTAAAACACAAGACCAGTTTTTAATGGAAGAAATTCATGTAATAGTTGCCACCATTGCTTTCGGAATGGGAATTGATAAGCCGGATGTACGCTATGTAATTCATCATGATATCCCCAAAAGCTTAGAAGGATATTACCAAGAAACGGGACGTGCCGGACGCGATGGAGGCGAAGGAAACTGCATTACTTTTTACAGTTATGATGATATTGAAAAATTAGAAAAATTCTTGAATGGCAAACCGGTAGCCGAGCAAGAAATAGGCAAACAACTGCTACAAGACGTAGTTGCATATGCCGAATCGAGCATGTGCCGCAGAAAAATGCTATTACACTACTTTGGTGAAGAATTTGACGATAAAAAATGCGGAGGCAATTGCGATAATTGCAGAAATCCAAAACCAAAATTTGAAGCTCAAGAAGAAATTTTGTTATTATTGCAAACAATTTTAGCCGTAAAAGAAAAGTTCAAGGCAAAACATATTGTAAATGTTTTACTTGGACAAAGTTCTTCCGCTATTAAATCCTACAAGCATGATGAATTGGATGTATATGGCGAAGGAGCCGATCAAGATGAAAGATTTTGGAACACCATTATTCGTCATTGCTTAATATTAGGTTTAATAACAAAAGATATAGAAAATTACGGCTTACTAAAAGTTAGTAAATTAGGGAAAGAATACCTTAAAAAACCTTACCCGATTATGGTAGCCAAAGAACAAGACTTTGACAAAACAAATGATGATGAAGATGTATCGCAGCCCGCATCAGGTGGTGGTGGTACTGCCGATGAAGCATTATTTAATATGCTAAAAGATTTGCGTAAAAAAGTGGCTAAAAAAGAAAACTTGCCACCTTACGTAATTTTTCAAGATACCTCATTAGAGGAAATGGCAACTTCATACCCTATTACCTTAGATGAATTAAAAAATATTTCAGGAGTTGGAGCGGGTAAAGCAGCTAAATTCGGTAAGCCATTTGTGGATCTTATTGCAAAATATGTAGAAGAAAATGAAATTGAGCGTCCACAAGATTTAGTTGTAAAATCACCGGTAAATAAATCAGGATTAAAAGTTTATATTATCCAAAGTATCGACCGTAAAGTTCCTTTAGATGCTATTGCCGAAGCAAAAGGAATAGAAATGGACGAACTGCTTAATGAAATTGAAAGCATTGTGCATTCAGGAACTAAAGTAAACATCAAGTACTTTATTGATGAAGTTATTGATGAAGAAAAACAAGAAGAAATTTATGAATACATTCGCGAAACAGAACATTTTGATTTAGACCAAGCGTTAAGAGATCTGGGAGAAAACGATTATTTACCGGAAGAAATTCGCTTAATGCACATTAAGTTTATGAGCGAAATGGGTAACTAAATCGAAATTTTATAATGGCTATTCAAAGCCCCGAGTGTAAAATTCGGGGCTTTTTTAATTTTCTGTTTTAATATCTTTTACATTCAATTGAAGAGAAACATTACCATTCCATTCGTTTTCTTCGATATGATAACAAATGTCAAATGTTTTTCCTGAATTAATATAATCAAACCAATCGCCAAAATTAAATGCAATCATATCAAAACAAATATCCGGATTTTCTATTTGATAAACTGTGGTTTTTAAATGATTATTACCAACAATACGAGATGTACCGGATTTTGCTATAACATTTTTTGATGCAAGCATGGGCGATAAATTTCCGGGACCAAATGGAGCAAACTGTTTTATTATTCTGTAAAATTTAGGCGTAATATCTGATAAACTAATATATGCATCAATATCAATTGCAGGAATTAACATATCATCATGAATTCTGCTGCTAACTACTTCTTCAAATCGCTCAATAAATTTCTGTACATTTTCAATCGGCATAGTTAAACCTGCAGCATATTTATGCCCACCAAATTGTTCTAATAAATCAGAACAAGCTTCTATAGCGGCATGCACATCAAAATCTTTTACCGAACGAGCTGAGCCGGTGGCTTTACCGTTTGATTCGGTAAGCAATATGGTAGGGCGATAATACTTTTCTGTTAAACGCGATGCAACAATTCCAATTACACCCTTGTGCCATTGTTCGCTGTATAATACAGTAGTTTTTCGTTGTTGCAACACTGAATTTTCCTCAATAATTCGTAAGGCTTCATTAGTTATTTGTAAATCGAGTTCTTTACGCTCCAGATTATTTTTATTAATGAGCAAAGCTGTTTCTCTTGCTTTTTCTAAATCGGGAGATGTTAATAGTTCTACTGCATTCATTCCTGATTGAATTCTGCCTGCAGCATTAATTCTTGGCCCTATAATAAAAACTAAATCACTCACTGTGAGTTGTTTTTTTACATTGCTTTGCTCCAGTAATGCTTTAATTCCTGGACGTGGATTTTCATTTATCAATTTTAAGCCGAAAGTTGTAAATACCCTGTTTTCTCCGGTAATCGGTACAATATCGGCAGCACAACTAATGGCTAATAAATCTAAATATTGATAAGTAGTTTCAACCGGAATATTATTTTTTATACAATAGGCCTGAATAAGCTTGTAGCCTACTCCGCATCCGGTAAGTTCTTTATAAGGATAATTACAATCTTTCTGTTTAGGATCTAAAACTGCAATTGCATTGGGGATTTCATCAGCCGGAAGGTGATGATCGCATATTATAAAATCAATTTGCTTTTCATTTGCATAATCAATTTTATCTACAGAGCGAATGCCACAATCTAATGAAATTACTAACGAAAAATTATTGTCATATGCAAAGTCGATTCCTTTAAAAGAAATTCCATAACCTTCCGTATACCTATCAGGGATATAATACGCTACATTCGGATAAAATGATGTAAGAAAAGAATACATTAATGATACTGCTGTAGTGCCATCTACATCGTAATCACCATATACTAAAATGTTTTCATTATTATTAATTGCTCTGTTAAGCCTTTCAACTGCAGCTTGCATTCCTTTCATTAAAAAAGGATCATGCAGATCTTCTAAACTTGGACGAAAAAATTTTTTAGCTTCATCAAAATTGGTCACTCCTCTTAATACCAGCATAGCAGCAATTTTCTCATCTACATTTAATTCGTTCATTAAACGTTTTATAGCATCTTTATCATTTACTTGCTGCAACAACCAACGTTTTGACATATGTCAGTTTTTTTTTAGGAAAATAAATTTATAAAATTCAGGAAGATGATTTTTTATTTTCTTTCGAAATTTCGGTTTGAATTCGAATAGATTCTGAATGTATTAATTGAAAAATTGCCTGAATAAATTCATCGCTTAACCCTAATTTATATCCTTTTGCTTTTCTTGTTTTAAGAATTTCTGCCCATCGGTCAAGCTGAAATACTGCTACATTATTTTCGTATTTATACATTCCAATTTTTTCAACCACTGCCATTCTTTGCTCTAAAATTCTTAATAACTCATAATCGATTTCATTAATGGAATGACGTAATTGTTCCAATAAATTTTCAAACTCAATATTTGCACTATGCGTTTCTCGTATTTTTAAGTTATTTAAAATCTCAATAAGTCTTTGAGGGGTAATTTGTTGTTTGGCATCACTTAATGCTAACGAAGGATTCGGATGTGTTTCAATCATCAAGCCATCCATATTTAAATCTATGGCTTTTTGAGCTACTTCTTCAATCATATCAGCTCTTCCGGCAATATGGCTTGGGTCGCAAATTACCAACAAATCAGGGCACTCAACCTTTAGCGCAATTGGAATTTCCCACTGAGGAATATTTCTGTATTCTGATTTTCCAAAGGAATAAAATCCTCTATGAATAGCTGCTAATTTGGTAATTCCAACTTTATTAAATCGCTCTAAAGCGCCAATCCACAATTGCAACTCAGGATGTATAGGATTTTTTACTAACACAGGAATATCCACTCCTTTAAGAGCTTCAGCAATTTCCTGAACATAAAATGGATTAACAGTGGTTCTGGCACCAATCCAAAGAACATCCATTTCATATTTTAAAGCTTCTTCAACATGCTTTGGATTAGCAACTTCTACCGTTACAGGAAGACCGGTTTCTTTTTTTACTTTATTTAACCAAACAAGTGCTTCTTTGTTCTTACCTTCAAAGGCTCCGGGACGAGTTCTGGGCTTCCAAACTCCGGCTCTAAATAATGAAACTTTATTGGATGCAGCCAATTCGTTTGCAACTTCCATTACTTGCTCTTCGCTTTCAGCACTACATGGACCGGCAATTACTATAGGCCTTGATTTTATAGTAAACCATGAATTGATGTTAGCTATATTTAATTCAATACTCATAAACAATCAACAATACTTTCAATCACTTTGTTGCTGTAAAAATACCCTTTTTATGGTATTTATGCCTTCAATTTTTCATGCTTATTTTGAAACATGGAAAAAATTGATGATAACAGCCTAAATCCTCAGCCATTTAAAATTGAATGGCATTCGTGTTCTTTTGCTGAATGCAAGAAAAAAGAAAAATGCTGTAAGAAATTTAAAAAGGCAAAACGATGTAAATCATGCCCGGGAAGAAAATAAATTGAAATATTGCAGATTACTAATAATCACTTTTTTAAAATTTGCAATTAGCAATCATCAAATCACCAAATCACCAAATCACCAAATCACTAAATCATCAAATCATCAAATCACCAAATCATCAAATTATCAAATTATCAAATCTCAAACTGCTCACTGAACCTTCCCTTCAATAACAATAACAAACTCCCCTTTTGGTTCTTTTGCTTTAAAATGTGCTAAAACTTCTGCAGCTGTTCCTCTTACGTTTTCTTCAAATTTTTTGGTGAGTTCGCGTGACACGCACACTTTTCTTTCGGCTCCTAAAAATTCAATTATTTGTTCTAATGTTTTTACAACACGATATGGGCTTTCGTACAAAACGATGGTTCTTTCTTCATTGGCCAATTCTTCAAATTTAGTTTTTCTACCTTTTTTATGAGGTAAAAAACCTTCGAATACAAATCTATCGCAAGGTAATCCTGACTGAACTAAAGCCGGCACAAATGCAGTTGGACCGGGTAAGCATTCTACTTCGATATTATTTTTTATACACTCACGAACCAATAAAAATCCGGGATCGGAAATTCCTGGAGTTCCTGCATCGCTCATTAAAGCAACTGTTTTACCTGCTAAAATTTCCTGAGAAATAAAGCTTACTGTTTTATGTTCGTTATGCTGATGATGTGAATAAATCTTTTTATCAATTTCAAAATGTTTTAGTAGAAAACCACTCGTACGTGTATCTTCTGCCAACAAAATATCGGCTTCTTTTAAAATACGTAATGCGCGAAGCGTAATATCTTCGAGATTACCAATAGGGGTTGGTATAATGTATAATTTACTCATTTAATAAGTAGCCACATACGTGGTAATCAATTTAAAAATTTCGTTGTATTTGCTCAAAGGTACCGTTTCTGCTCTATCGTAAATATCGTGATAGTATTTAGAATTGCCTTGGGTATAGATAAAAAATGCTTTTACATTTTTTTCAGTAAAAGGATAGTGATCGCTGTTTTTAGCATTAGCTCGTTTATTTATTGCAGGCAGCAGTAGTTTTTCTTTTTCATTTATTTCTCTGAACAATGCTAAATCTTCCGGATAATCTTCGCTATTGACTATGGTAATTCCATCTTCGCCAAAACCCATTAAATCTAAATTGATTAAAACTTTTATTTTAGAAATTGGGAATAATGGATTATTTACATAAAACTTTGAGCCTAACAAACCTACTTCTTCTCCGGCAAATGCCATAAATGCAATGGAATACTTTGGGGGATTTTTTTTGTAATATCGTATTAAATCCATGAGCATTGCTGTACCGCTGGCATTATCGTTTGCGCCATTAAAAACAGCTTCTAGCCCCATTCTACCAAGATGATCATAATGTGCTGTAAACACAATAAAGCTATCGGGCTGTTGCATTCCTTTTATATATCCAATTACATTATTGCTTTTGTGTTTAGGATTAAATTGCTGATCAATATTTACATATATTTGTTTGGTGCTATCATTCCATGCATTGCTTCTAACCTCTATTAAAGTATAAGCTGATACTTTTTGAGAAAGACTCCACATAAGCTTACCATCATCTAACATAATAATTCCTTTAGCATTAAAGGGATTTGAAGCCAACGATTTCATAATTTTTTTCTCTTTCTCGCTTTTCATCCCCTGCGCATCCACTACTACAAACACATCTGAAAATTTTGTTTTTTTAAATTCCTGAACTTTAATGCTATCATCCAACATTTCTTTATCAATACGAATGATATCATAAAATCCTTTAATACCTGCAGATCCACCTGCAACTAAAAAATCTTTGCCGGGCTGCAATGTATCACTTCCATTTATTAAAATTGTTTTACCCGGAAAGGTATTGATAGGAAATGTGAAGGTCTGAAAATAATTTCCTTTAAACTTTTTGAGTTTTTCTTTTTTGTAAAATGCTTTTAGATAATCAGCTGCAAAAGCGTCTCCTTTGTTTACATATCCTCTTCCATGAAAATTATCTGATGCCAATTGATTAATAGCCTGTCGAACAAAATTGGTATCCTGCGCTTTTAGATTTAAAGATGAAAGATAAAAGATAAAAGATATCAGTATGCAGTTGGCGGTATGCAATTTGACAATTTGATGATTTGATGATTTGATGATTTGGTGATTATTGAATGAAACAAATTGCATACAAAACAACTAACCTTTACACTTTAACACATTGATACTTTAATACTTTTCAACGTTATAACTTATTTAATAAATCTACGCTGCACTAAATCTAAAAACTCGCTAACGGCAGGATTATTTGCATCCCAACTAAAATGATGAATTATTTCTTTTTCGAGATAAAGCTGGGCTTCTTCATAGGTATTTAAAGAATTGATTGCTTTTACATGTTGCATAAAAGCTTCAGAATTTCCTTTAAATAATTCTTTAGTAAATAAATAACGCTCATTTATACCAATAGCTTTTACAATATCATCTATTGGTTTTTTACGTAATTTACTTAACAAACTAATATCTGATACTTGTTTAGATAGTTTATCGTTTAGTGATAATCTTCCGCTTTCTGATATTTTAGTATTTACTTCAATGGCTAATTTTTCTTGTGAGGCAAGTTCATTTTTTTGCTCCTCTTTCTCTTTTTTTAATTCTTCTTTAGTTTCAACAGCTTCTTCAATCGGTATATTAATCAATAATTCTTCCGGTACTTTTGTTTCGCCAACCATTGTTTCATCAATTATTGGCTTATTGTTTACAACCTCTTTAATTTCTTCAATAGCAGCCGGAATAATAGGTTCTTCATGTTCTTCCCATTCTTCTATTTGATGTTGATTAATGTAATTAAATACAATTGATTTTTCGTACAGTTTTTTAATTTTTGATAAAATTAATTCGAGCTCAAGCTGAGGAATGCGTTTGCGGTTTCCAATATTATCAGAGTGCTCTTTAATACTGTCAATTAATTGTGCAATTTCTTTTCTTAGTTGATATTTGTCCATTTAAAACTTACTTTAAACTTTCAGATAGTAAATTAACAGCTTCATTAAAGCTTATTCTTTTATTTTTATAAAAAGCTACTATAAAAGCGTCTTGTATTTTTCTGTTTTTAATTTCATTTAATTTTTCAAATGCTTCAAAAATAGTATCGGATTTACCTATAAAAAATCGAATTAGCTTATCATCTTTATCGTATATTCTAGCGATTTTATCTAAATTGATAAATTTTGATAAATCAAAATTTTCTTCATCCTTGTAAGCTCCAATTTGGATAGAAAAGTATAAATCATCAAGCTTGTTTTTTAAAACAGGAATAATTTCAACGCTATTTATATTAAAATCTTCGAACTCCCCTTTTAATTTTTGAATTTTATCGTCTGTTATTGCAAATTCTTTTTGAAGTAATGAATCCAAAAAATCAATTTCAATAAATAATTTACTGATTGTATCAACAACGGCTGTGCTTACTTTTTTAGATATCAATGTTGAATCATTGACATAAAAGTTTAAATTAAATTCATCCTGAGCAGGAAGAGTAAAAGTAAATTCGCCTTTATTGTTTGTATAAATTGGTTCATAAGATATATGCGGATTTAAAGTTGAGTTAATTAATATTTTTGATTCAACAGGTTCAAAATTATATTTTACAATACCTGAAAGAATTAATAAGCGAGTTGGTTTTCCAATAAGTCCCGGAGTAATTTCATAAATATCTTGTTTGCCTATTGTTCCTTTTCTATCTGATGAAATGTATGCTTTTGATCCATCGGCTGTAATTGTAAAAAACACATCGTCTTTAGTTGTATTAATGGGTATTCCAACATTAATCGGTTCTTGCCATTTACCTTCTACCAAATCAGCTCTAAACAAATCAAAACCTCCCATCGACCTATGACCATTGGATGAAAAGAATAAAATTTTTCCATCCCCAAAAAGCACAGGCGAATCTTCATCGGCTTTGGTATTAATAGTTGGACCTAAATTTTCAACCTTTTTCCATTTGCCATCAATTAGTTTGGCTCTGTATAAATCTTTTCCTCCATAGCCTCCGGGTCGTTCGCTTGAAAAATAAAGATATTTACCATCAGGGCTCAAAAATGCACTACCTTCCCATGAAGATGTATTTACCTCTCCTTTTAGTTTTTCAGGATTCGACCACTTACCATTTGTAAATTTTGAAAAATAAATATCTCCCGTTCCCGCTGATGTATTTCTATATAAAAACATTGTTTTTTCATCCTGTGAAATAGATAACAATGCTTCGTGATAAATTGTATTTAATTCTTTTATGGGTTGCGGTTCGCTCCAAGTACTATCGTTTATTAAATCACTATAAAAAATATCTTCATAATAAACTCCCTTTTCATCATCATTCACACCGGGAGTTATTTGTTTGCCTCCAACAGACTTTTCTCCCCTATAAGTAAAATACAATCTATTACCTGCTGAATTTATAACCGGTGCATACTCAAAATTGACGGTATTTATTGTGGCTCCTATATTTCTTATATTGGCTTGTTGTTGAAATCTTTTTTGCTCTAACATAGTTTCGTATTGAAATATTCTGTTTAAAGCAAAATCTTTATATTCAATTAAACTCTGGCTTTCATTTAAGTACTGCTTATAGGTTATATAACTATTTTCAAAATCTTCTAAATTCCATAATAAATTAGCATAAAAGAGTGAATAATCCTCTAAACTATCTTTATATGATTTTAGTTGATTAAATATTTCTAACGATTTTTTTAAATGATTTTGACTATAGCTGTAACATATTGCTTGTAAATATTGATAATACCAACAATCATTTCTTTCTGCCAATAACGAATCAGTAAATGGTAAAGCTCTTAGATAATTTGCATTTTGTAAATGAACTACAACGTTGTTTAAAAATCGTTCTTCTTTTAAAGAAATATTAGAAGGCAATTTATCTGCAATTACTATTTTTACAACAGTTTTGTATTGAGCTAATAATGTATTAACGGCAAAGAGAAATAATAACAAAACAAATTTTGTTAACTTTAAATTCATAAAAAGTATTTTTTCAAAAATAATAATAAATCATTATAGGTGAGAAACATACACTATAATTTTAAAAAAGGCAGCATTGAAGTAATATGTGGCTCTATGTTTTCGGGCAAAACAGAAGAGCTTATCAGAAGAATTAAAAGAGCACAATTTGCCAATCTTAAAGTAGAGATTTTTAAACCTAAACTAGATACTCGTTATCATGAAGAAATGGTAGTATCACATGATGAAAATGCTATACTATCAACACCTGTTGAATTAGCCTCAAATATTCTACTACTTGCAGGTGATACTGATGTAATTGGAATTGATGAAGCCCAATTTTTTGATGATGAGCTGGTGAATGTTTGTAATCAATTAGCCAACCAAGGCATTCGAGTAATTGTAGCCGGCTTGGACATGGATTATCAAGGGAAACCATTTGGGCCAATACCTCAGCTAATGGCAGTAGCAGAATATGTAACCAAAGTGCATGCTATATGTATGAAATGCGGTGATTTAGCCAATCATTCGCATAGAATAACAAATAATGATAATTTAGTATTGCTCGGAGAAAAAGATAGTTACGAACCTCTTTGCCGTGCTTGTTTTCAAAAATCGATTAAATAATTGTTGTGTACAGCATTCAAAAAATATCGGAAATTCTTCTGGCTGATGCTCTAATTAGCAATCCTAATGAAGTTATAGAACATATTTTAACGGATAGCCGCAAAGTTATTCATGCCGAAAAAAGTTTATTTTTTGCCTTAGTAGGTCAACGACACAATGGGCATAAATTTATAAAAGAACTTTATGAAAAAGGCGTTCGCAACTTTGTAATTTCTGATAAATCTGTTTCTGTTCCTGAAAATTGCAATGTATTAATAGTAAAAAATACGCTCGATGCACTTCAAGAATTAGCTGCTTATCATCGCAAACAATTTAATTTACCGGTTATAGCTATTACAGGAAGCAATGGTAAAACAGTAGTTAAAGAATGGTTATATCAACTTTTAAAAGATGATAAAAACATAGTTCGAAGTCCCAAGAGTTACAACTCGCAAATTGGTGTACCGCTTTCGGTTTGGCAAATTAATAAAGAACATGAATTGGGAATTTTTGAAGCAGGAATATCTGTTCCGGGTGAAATGGAGAAACTGCAAAAAATTATACAGCCAAACATTGCCATATTTACCAATATTGGTGAAGCGCATGCTGAAAATTTTAATAGCATTGAAGATAAAATTTATGAAAAAATAAAATTATTCTCCTCATCTGAAGTAATCATGTATTGTAAAGATTACACACAAATTCATGATGCTATAAAAAATTTATACCCTGATAAAAAAACGATTGTTTGGTCAAAAAAAGCAAAGGCCGATTTACAGATTGCAAAAATTGAAAGGAAAAACAACGAGTCTTTTATTCAAGGAATATATCAAAATCGTTTTACTGAAATCACCATTCCATTTAGCGATGACGCATCCATTGAAAATGCTATTAATTGCTGGGTTTGTCTTTTGCATTTAGGAATTAATGAAGAAGTAATTTCTGAACGCATGAAACATTTAAGTCCGATTGAAATGCGTTTGGAGTTAAAAGAAGGAATTAACAATTGTTCCATTGTAAATGATAGTTACAGCTCTGATACTATATCGTTAAATATTGCTTTGGATTTTATCAGCCAGCAAAAACAGCATGAAAAGCGCACGGTAATTTTATCAGATATTTTACAAAGCGGAAAAACAGAGGAAGCACTTTATAAAGAAGTAGCTTTAATGTTAGAACAACGAAAAATTACCCGCATAATAGGAATTGGAGAGGCCATATCGCGACAAAAACATTTGTTTAAACAAGAAAGCTGGTTTTATAAAAATACCGAAGATTTTATACGTCATTTTAACCATGCTTTATTTCAAAACGAAGTAATACTATTAAAAGGTGCACGCCCATTTGGTTTCGAACAAATTGTAAAACATCTGCAACAAAAGGCACACGAAACGGTAATGGAAATAAACCTGAATGCCATTATCAATAATTATAATTATTATAAATCGAAACTAAAGCCAGAAACCAAACTAATGGTAATGGTTAAAGCATTTAGTTATGGTAGCGGAAGTTTTGAAATTGCCAATATCCTTCAGTTTAATCATGCTGATTATTTAGCTGTAGCTTATGCAGACGAAGGAATTGAATTACGCAAAGCAGGAATTACATTACCTATTATGGTAATGAATCCGGAATTACACAGCTACGATAGCATGATTAAATATCAGTTGGAACCTGAAATTTTTAGTTTTCGAGTTTTGCATTTATTTATTGAGGCATTACAACGCAACAGTCATTTAGTAAGTAGCCCTTTCCCTATCCATATAAAACTGGATACCGGAATGCACCGTTTAGGATTTGTAGAAGAAGATTTAAACGAATTGATTATTCGGCTAAAAAATAATAAGCAATTAAAAATACAATCAGTTTTTTCACACCTTGCCGGAAGCGATGAATCTACTTTGGATGATTTTACACGTCATCAGATTAATGCCTTTCAAAAAATGAGTGCAGAAATTCAAATGCACTTTAACTATCCAATTTTACGACACATTCTAAATTCGGCAGGAATATCCAGATTTCCGGAAGCACAATTTGAAATGGTTCGCTTAGGTATTGGTTTGCATGGCATTGGTGCAAATGAATATGACCAAAGTTTTTTACAACTAGTAAGCCGATTAAAAACTTCCATCTCTCAAATTAAACATGTTAAAAAAGGAGATACCGTTGGCTATGGCAGAAAAGGAATCGCAGACAATGATATAACCATTGCTACCGTTCCAATTGGCTATGCCGATGGCTATAACAGAAAATTAAGTAATGGTGTAGGTTACATGCTGGTAAATGGAGAAAAAGCGCCTGTTATCGGTAATGTATGTATGGATATGTGCATGCTGAATGTAAGCGGTATTAACTGTAAAGAAGGTGATGAAGTAATTGTGTTTGGCGAAGAACTTCCGGTTACAATTTTAGCTGAACAATTAAATACCATTCCTTACGAAATTCTCACTTCTATTTCAAGAAGAGTTAAACGTATTTATTATCAGGAATAAATTAATTATTTCTTTCTGACTTAAACGCCAAATAAATTCTTGTCATTCCATTTTTTTCATTAAAGTCTAACATCTGAATCATTGCTTTTTTCTTATAAAAGTCCAATGCTTCTTTACGGGCTTTTTCAATATTTTCAAGTTGCTTGTTTTGTTTTTTCATATTCAAAATTTTTATCAAAGAGATAAAAGAAATTGTCAAAAATCAATCGCTCAAAAAAGGTATTTTAATTTTTAGCAAAACTATTTTATACAATTAATTATCAATCATTTAAAAATTTTTTAATAAAAATATTTGGAAATTTGAAATGTTTTTACCGTATCTTTGCATCGCAAAATTCAGTTACCCTTCTAAGTAGTTGTTGGTAACGAATTTATAAAGAATGAGGCGAGAGAATAGGCTCTATGACCCTCTGGCAACCAACTATAAGTTCCGATTTTAATCGGAATTGGAAAACCGGTGCCAAATCCTACTCAAATCAATGGTGATTTGAGAAATATAAATGAGTTACAAAAAATGAAAACAACAAAATTATTTAAAAATTCTTCTAAACATCTTAAGCCCATTGGCTTAAATTTTAATTATTTCAATTCATCATCTCAAATGACAATGTGTTGCTGTTGCTGCTGTTGTAGCTGCTGCTAAGGCATTGTCTCAAAATCCATTTGTACATAATACAATTGATTAAGCGACAAGCCGGCAGAGCCACTCGCGCGCAATGGTTATTGCTACGCTTTTCCTTAATCAAATTCACTTTTCATAAATCAATTTACAAACCCAATTAAAAACTAAAAAAAAATGAGCACAATTAATAATTTAAAATTCGAAACATTACAATTACATGCAGGCCAGGAAGCCGATGCAACAACAGGTTCAAGAGCTGTACCAATTTATCAAACTACTTCGTATGTGTTTAAAAATTCCGAACATGCAGCCAATTTGTTTGGATTAAAAGAATTCGGAAATATTTATACCCGAATTATGAATCCAACTACCGATGTGTTTGAAAAACGCATTGCTGCATTAGAAGGCGGAGTTGCTGCACTTGCTACATCGTCTGGCCAAGCAGCTCAGTTTATTGCTTTAAATAATATTTTACAGGCAGGCGATAACTTTGTTTCAACATCGTTTTTGTATGGCGGAACCTATAATCAATTCAAAGTAGCTTTTAAACGATTAGGAATTGAAGTTCGTTTTGCGGATGGCGACAAAGTAGAAGCTTTTGAAAAATTAATTGATGAAAAAACAAAAGCTATCTATCTTGAAACAATTGGAAATCCTGGGTTTAATATTCCCGATTTTGAAGCCATTGCAAAACTTGCTCAAAAATATGATATCCCTCTTGTAGTTGATAACACTTTTGGCGCAGGAGGATATTTGTTCCGTCCAATTGAATATGGTGCTAATATAGTTACTGCATCAGCCACCAAATGGATTGGCGGCCATGGAACAAGTATAGGAGGAGTAATTGTTGATGGCGGAAACTTTAACTGGGGTAATGGTAAATTTCCACAATTTACTGAGCCTGCAGAAGGCTACCATGGTTTAAAATTCTGGGATGTGTTTGGTGAAAATAATCCCTTAGGCTTACCCAACATTGCATTTATTATTCGTGCACGCGTAGAAGGATTAAGAGATTTTGGAGCATCCATCAGTCCATTCAACTCATTCCAGTTAATACAAGGATTAGAAACATTGTCATTACGTGTAGAGCGTCATGTTCAAAATGCACAAGCTTTAGCGGAGTGGTTAGAAAATCATCCGCAAGTGGAATACGTTAATTATCCGGGATTAAAATCTTCACCTTATCATGAATTAGCTAAAAAATATTTAAAAAGAGGTTTTGGTGGTGTATTATCTTTTAAAGTAAAAGGTGGTAAAACAGCAGCTGATGCATTAGTGGATAATCTCAAATTAATCAGTCACCTTGCAAATGTAGGCGATGCTAAAACATTAATTATTCATCCTGCATCTACTACTCACGAACAGTTAACGGAAGCTGAACAAAAATCAGCAGGTGTTGAACCTGGTTTATTACGTGTATCAGTGGGCATAGAACATATAGATGATATTAAAGCTGACTTACAACAAGCTTTTGAAAAAGTTATTGCTATTGAGAAAGAATTGAAAGAGGCAGTACTG
This sequence comes from Bacteroidia bacterium, assembly GCA_046299555.1. Taxonomy (GTDB): domain Bacteria; phylum Bacteroidota; class Bacteroidia; order JACCXN01; family JACCXN01; genus CALKJP01. Next base: position 759,229 of record JBKBHS010000001.1, on the reverse strand, counting down.
AATTAAAATCATCATTTAACTAAAACAATAAAACGTCATTGCGAGGTAGGAACTACCGAAGCAATCTTAAATTAATAAAGCCAAAATTTGATTGCTTTATACGCATGTGGCGTATTCGCAATGACGAAAATCAAATAAAATTATTGTTTAAACATTAATAATTAAAAAAATGAGCAACTTAAATTTTTCAATAAATGGTAAAAGTATAAACCCAACAAAATACGAAGGTAAAGCAAGACAATTCAACATTACAGTTGATGAACCTGAAGCATTGGGAGGCAAAGATGAAGCTCCTAATCCGGTAGAATACATTTTAGCGGGGTATGCAGGATGTCTGAATGTAGTATTTCATGTGGTAGCAAAAGAGCTAAACATTCAAATTAAAACATTAAAAATTTATATCAATGGAGATATTAATCCTGAAAAATTTCTTGGAATATCGGATAAAGAAAGAGCCGGATTTCAATCGCTTAATGTTCATATTGAATTAGAAACCGATGCAGAAAAGCAGGAATTAGTAAATGAACTAATTACAAAGGTAAAAGAAAGATGTCCTGTAAATGATAATCTGGCTAACCCTACTCCTATTAAATATTTCTTTACTCAACCTATTTTTTTAAATTAAAAATGGCTCAAGTATTTTTCTATAAAAAACCATTTCAGTTAGAGTCAGGCAAAAAGCTACCTGAATTACAATTGGCTTACCATACCTATGGAAAATTAAATGCCCAAAAAGACAATGTAATTTGGGTAGCACATGCCCTAACTGCCAACTCTGATGTATTCGATTGGTGGAAAGGATTATTTGGAGAAAATAATCTTTTTAATCCCGAAGAACATTTTATTGTATGCGCCAATATACTTGGTTCGCATTATGGTTCAACAAATCCATTATCCATTAATCCGGATACCGGTAATCCTTACTATCATCACTTTCCTGAAATTACAGTTCGTGATATTGTCAACTCGCTTGAATTGTTACGCCAACATCTTGGCATAGAAAAAATAAACACATTAATAGGCGGTTCATTAGGCGGGCAACAAGCGCTTGAATGGGCAATATTAAGAAATGACATTATTGATAATTTAATAGTACTTGCCACCAATGCACAACACTCGCCTTGGGGAATCGCATTTAATGAAACACAGCGATTGGCAATTAAAGCTGATAGAACTTGGTTTAACAATGCACCCGATGCAGGTTTAAAAGGATTAAAAACCGCAAGAGCTATTGCTTTGCTGAGCTACAGAAATTATAATACCTATAAGGCAACACAAAGCGAAGACAAAAGCGAAAACCTTGGAGATTTAAAAGCCTCAAGCTATCAAAATTATCAAGGAGAAAAATTAGTAAAGCGATTTAACGCATATTCATATTGGTATTTGACAAAAGCTATGGATTCACATCATGTTGGAAGAAATAGAGGCGGTATTGAAAATGCATTACATCAAATAAAAGCAAAAACATTGGTAATTGGAATATCAAGCGATTTACTGTTTCCTGTTGAAGAACAAAAGTTTTTAGCCAAGCATATTCCCAATGCTCTATATACAGAAATTGACTCTTTATATGGGCATGATGGATTTTTAATTGAAACAGAAAAGATAGCTAATGAAATAGAAAAACATTTTACAAAAAATGAATTAAAAAAGAACATTTATGAGCTCCAGAATTAAAATAGGATTATTTGGCTTTGGCTGTGTTGGACAAGGTTTGTACCATGTATTAAATAAAAGCACAGGATTTAAAGCTGACATTGAAAAAATTGTAGTAAAAAATAAAAACAAAAAAAGAGAATTTGCTCAAGAATTAATTTCTTTTGACAAAAACGATATTCTCGAAAATCCTGAAATTGATGTAGTAGTTGAATTGATTGATAACGCAGAAGAAGCTTATGAAATAGTGAAAGCAGCTATACAAAAGGGGAAACATGTTGTAACAGCAAACAAAAAAATGTTGGCTTTACATTTACAAGAATTATATGAACTACAAAAAAAGCATAATGTTTCATTGTTGTACGAAGGTGCTGCCTGTGGAAGTATTCCAATTATTAGAACCTTAGAAGAATATTTTGACAATGAGCCATTACAGAAGCTATCAGGAATTTTTAATGGCACTACTAATTATATTCTTACTAAAACCATCAACGAAAAAATAAGCTACGAAAAAGCGTTAAAAGAAGCACAAGAAAAGGGCTTTGCAGAAAGTGATCCAACAAATGATGTAGAAGGTTTTGATCCAAAATATAAAGCCATCATTTTAGCATTACATGCCTTTGGCACTATTGTAAATTCAAACGATGTACTCAATATTGGTATTACCGGTTTAAAAGAAAATGATATCCAATATGCTTCTGAAAAAAATTATAAAATAAAATTAACGCCAACTATAACGTTAACTGAAAACAATAAACTAAACGTGTTGGTTTTACCTCAGTTTATAAGAAATAACAATCAATTATTTAATGTAGAGAATGAATTTAATGGTGTAATAGTTGAAGGTAAATTTTCAGGCGAGCAATTTTTACAAGGCAGAGGAGCCGGAAGTTATCCAACGGGTGCTGCAGTACTCTCCGATATTTCAGCACTGTCGCATGGCTACAAATATGAGTTTAAAAAACGCGAACAAGGCAACGCTCCGGAGTTTACCAATAATGTTTCATTAAAAATTTATTTGCGATACAATACTAAAGAAGAATTAAAACGATTTAATTTTATTGAAATTGAGGAAGCTTATACTGCATCAACTTACAATTACGTTGTTGGGAAAATTTCATTACAGGAAATAATTAAAAATCAACATCTGATTAAAGAAAACAAACTATTTATTGCATTACAAAACGATAAAATAAATAGCTATTCGAATGATAAATCTTTTAAGTTTGTAGAAAATGAAGTATTAGCAGAAACACTATAACGTATGCAGATTAAACTTATAAGAATAAACGAAGACGTACATTTAAAAGCACTTAATGAAAGAGGTAATGAAGTGCTGATAGATGGATCTCCCGATGTAGGTGGAAAAGATTTAGGTGTAAGACCAATGGAATTATTATTGGTTGCCATTGGTTCATGCGCCTCGATGGATTTGTTACACATATTAAAAAAACAAAGGCAAATTGTAGAAGATTATGATGTGATAGTAAATGGAGAAAGAGAAAAACAAGGAGATGTAAGTTTATTTAAAACTATTCACATGGAATTTATTCTAAAAGGAAAGCTGGATGAAGAAAAAGTAAAACATGCATTATTTCTTGCAGTTGAAAAATATTGTTCGGTAGCTAAAACATTAGAACATACTGCAAAAATTAGCTACTCTTATAAAATTATTTTATAATAGCATAATTTTTTTTGATGAGCATTTGAAGATTTATAATCATATAATTCCCATACTTTTTTTTATTGCCCTATTTTATACAATAGTTATATCAGTATTTCGTCAGAATAATAATGCACAAGTAGAATGGAAACGAAATATTTTTGGTGATGGAGCTGGGTACTATTCCTACTTACCTTTTACATTTATATATGGATATAAAACAGATAACTTACCTGAAAATATTGAACAAAAAACAGGTTACGGTTTTTATATTGAAAACGAAAAAATAAAAACAAAATATACTTCCGGAGTAGCCATACTTCAAAGTCCTTTCTTCTTTTTAATTCACAGCATTGAAAAAATAAGAAATAAAAACGCAGATGGGTTTTTCGGCTTATATCATTACATTCCTTTTATAGCAGCTTGGTTTTACGGTTTATTGGGATTGATGTTTCTATTTTTATTTCTTAAGAAATTTTTATCTGTAAATGCAGCCATAATAAGCATAGCTTTAATATTTTGGGGCACTAATCTTTATTACTATATCATAGAATATGCAAGCATGTCGCATGTATATTCATTTTTTCTTTTTAGCTTATTTATTTACCTCTCCTATCTATTTCATCAATTTCACAAAACAAAACACTTTATTTTATTATGTTTTACAGCAGCATTAATTGTTTTAATACGACCTACCAACGGCTTATTTATTGGTATATTCTTTATTATAGAACATTTAGTTAAAAACAAAATTGATATTCGCAATTACTTAAAAATTAAAAATATCATCATTGCCTGTGCAGCTGTTGCAATTGTTTTTGCTCCACAAATAATATACTGGATGTATTTATCTGGTAAACCTTTTTACTACTCTTACGAAAAGGAATCATTCTCTAACTGGGCTTCGCCAATGCTTAAAGAGTTTTTATTTTCTCCGAATAATGGATTATTTACTTATAACCCTATTTGGATTTTTCTTTTTCTAAGCATTTTAGTTTTTGCATTTAAGAAAAATGTATGGGCAATTTCAACACTAATATTAACTAGTATTATTATTTATTTGGGTGCATCGTGGCATGATTGGACCTTTGGATGCTCCTATGGAAGCAGAACATTAATTGAATATACTGCTCTTTTTGCACTCCCTACAGGTTTATTATTAGAAAAATATTTATTTAAAAAAAGCATAGCTTTTAAAGCATTGCTTATTGCAATTCTATTTATGTTGGTTTTAACAAATATTCAATTAACTCAAAAGTACGAACGCTGTTTTTTTGGTAAAAATGAATGGGATTGGAAATACTTTACTTACTTATTACGTCCTTGGGGATATGAAAAGACAGAAAATATAAATCAAATAGATTTTAAAACAGATGAGTATATCGGAAACTTAATAATAACCAAAAGCGAAGTTGATAATTATAGTTATCATTTAAAAATAAATGTTGAAACATCATTTGAAATAAAAGATGATAGCTCAGAAATTTATTTAGTTTTAGCAACTGAAGGAAGCGGAGATGATATAAATTATCAATGGCCTATAAACAAATGGTCGAATAATTTTAAAACTACCGCCATTTTACCGCCTAAAGGAGGTAATTGGGATAAATGCAAACTTTATGTTTGGAATAAAAGTTTATCGCCTTTAAGAATAAATCAATTAAAAATTAAAGTGGTATAATTAGGAAAACAAATTGTATTTTAAAATACAATAAATTGCTCTGAATCCATCTTTCCAACCTATCTTTTTACCTTCTTCATAGGTTCTTCCATAATAAGAAATACCCACTTCGTAAATACGAATTCCGTTAACACGAGCCAACTTTGCCGTAACTTCCGGCTCAAAACCAAAGCGTTTTTCTTTTAATTGTAGCGATTTAGCTATATCTGATTTTATTAACTTATAACATGTTTCCATATCTGTTAAATTCAGATTGGTAAACATATTGGATAAAAATGTTAGAAATTTATTTCCTATTGAATGCCAGAAAAACAAAATTCTATGAGGGTGATGCCCCATAAATCGGGAGCCATAAACCACATCAGCAAATCCTTCAATAACAGGTTTTAGTAAGAGATTATACTCTCTTGGATCATATTCTAAATCTGCATCCTGAACAATTAAAAACTCTCCGCTTGCTAATTCAATTCCTTTATGTATTGCTGCTCCTTTACCTTGGTTTACAGGTTGATTGTAAAGCTGAATGTTATGCTTTGGATGATTTTTTATATAAGATTGAATAACTTCTAATGTATTATCGGTTGAAGCATCGTTAACAATAATAATTTCCTTTTCTATTTGGTTTGCTAATTCAACGGCAATTACTTTATCCAATATTAAATGAATAGTTCTTGCTTCATTATAAGCCGGAATAATTATGGAAAGCTTTTTAATTAACATCAACGACTAGATTACCATTTCAGGAATATCACCTTCAATAATTAATTTTCCTTTTGTAGCATTTTTTATTTGTTCTACGCTAACTCCCGGAGCTCTTTCCAATAATCTAAATCCTCCTTGCGGTAATATATCTAATACAGCTAACTCAGTAACTATTTTCTTAACACATCTCACGCCCGTTAATGGTAAAGTACATTTAGGTAAAAGCTTCGATTCTCCTGCTTTGTTTACATGTTGCATGGCAACAATAATATTTTTGGCAGAGGCTACTAAATCCATAGCACCACCCATTCCTTTAACCATTTTGCCGGGTATTTTCCAGTTGGCTATATCACCATTTTCGCTTACTTCCATTGCACCTAAAATTGTTAAATCAACTTTTTGTGCACGTATCATTCCAAAACTCATGGCTGAATCAAAAATGGATGCACCGGGTAATAATGTAACTGTTTGTTTTCCGGCATTTATCAAATCGGGATCTTCTTCTCCTTCATAAGGGAATGGTCCCATTCCCAAAATTCCATTTTCCGATTGCAAAACCACATTAATTCCATCTGGTATGTAGTTTGCAACCAATGTTGGTATGCCTATACCTAAATTTACATACATACCATCTTTTACTTCTCTTGCAATTCTTTTAGCAATTCCGTTTTTATCTAACATAATTATATTTTTAATGTTTAAACATTAATTTCTTTTTCTTACAGTTCTTTGTTCAATTCGTTTTTCGTATTTTTCACCTTGAAAAATTCGATGAACATATATTCCGGGTGTATGAATTTGATCTGGATCTAAAGCTCCTGCGGGAACTAATTCTTCTACCTCTGCAATAGTAATTTTTCCGGCCATTGCCATTAATGGATTAAAATTTCTGGCTGTTGAACGATAAATAAGATTTCCGGCTTCATCACCTTTCCAAGCTTTTACCAATGCAAAATCAGCTTCAAACGCATATTCCATTAAATAATCTTTTTCAACACCATTAAAAGTAAATTTTCGAGATTCTTTTCCTTCGCCTACTTCTGTTCCATATCCTGCCGGAGTATAAAATGCAGGTATTCCATAGCCTGCCATTAAGCAGCGGGTAGCTAATGTCCCCTGAGGAATTAATTCTACTTCTAACTCACCACTTAACATTTGTCTTTCAAACTCATCATTTTCTCCTACATAAGAAGAAATCATTTTTTTGATTTGTTTGGTTTGAAGCATTAAGCCCAAACCAAAATCATCTACCCCTGCATTATTGGAAATACAAGTTAAATTTTTAACTCCTTTTTTTACCAAAGCTGCAATTAAGTTTTCAGGTATCCCACACAATCCAAATCCTCCAACCAATAAAACCGCACCATCCTGAATATCTTTAATTGCTTCATCTGCATTTTTTACTACTTTTCTAATCATTGTTTTTATTTTTTAATGTTTAAACATTATTTATTCAAATGGATTTGCTCCTGCATCAAATTTATTTTGAATATTTTGTTGCTTATATTTAGAACAATCAGTTTCAACAGGCAATGGATTTTTGGGACGTTCAAAATCGCCTTTAGAAATATCAATAGAGTTATCATTATATACTTTTTGCATAAATAATGCCCATATAGGCAAAGCCATAGTAGCACCTTGTCCTAATGCTGTTGAACGGAAATGAGCACTTCTGTCTTCACATCCAACCCATGCACCGGCAACCAAATCAGGAGTTAAGCCAACAAACCAACCATCGGAGTTATTTTGTGTGGTTCCGGTTTTTCCGGCTATTGGCGTATTTAGTTTATATCGATAGCGTAAGCGTACACCGGTTCCATATTCTACTACTCCTTGCATTAAATTTAATGTTAGGTATGCTGCTTCTTCATTCATTGCTTCTTGTGTGCGGGGAATAAACTCTTCTATTATGTTGCCGTTTTTATCTTCAATACGTGTTATATATATAGGCTCAATCCAAACTCCTTTATTTGCAAAAGTTGCATTGGCGCCTACAATTTCATATACAGATAAATCGGCTGTTCCTAAACAAATAGAAGGAACAGGATCTATAGGACTGGTTACGCCCATTTTTCGAACCAAATCAACCACTGCCTGAGGGCCAAACTGTTTCATAATATAGGCTGTGATTGTATTTACAGAACCTGCCAATCCTTTTTTTAATGACATCATTCCCCCATATTCTCCATCTGAATTTTTAGGCGTCCATACTTGACCGGTTGGCAGTTCAAAACTAACAGGTACATTTGGTACTTCATAACATGGAGACCACATTTCCTGCATGGCAAGGGCATAAACAAATGGTTTAAATGTTGAACCAACTTGGCGTTTACCTTGTTTTACATGGTCGTATTGAAAATGTTTATAGTTAATTCCTCCAACCCATGCTTTAACATGTCCATTATGAGGATTCATAGCCATAAATCCTGTTTGTAAAAAGTGCTTAGCGTATCGTATAGAATCCCATGGACTCATTAATGTATCTTTTTCACCTTTCCAGGTAAAAACCGTCATTTCGATTTTTTTATGAAAGGCTTTTATAATTTCATCGTGGGTCATTCCTTCGGCTTTCAATGCTCTGTAGCGATCTGATCGCTTAACCGCCTGCATCATTAATTGCTCTATTTCCTTTTCTGTTAAACGATAAAACGGAGCTTCTTTTCTTCCTTTCCAATGATTAAAAAATTCTTCTTGTAACTGTGACAAATGTTCGGCAACAGCCTCTTCGGCATATTTTTGCATGCGAGAATCAATGGTGGTATATATTTTTAAACCATCTTTATATAAATTATAAGGAGTTCCATCTGCTTTTTTATTTTCTGCACACCACTTTAGAAGCTCGCCACGTATAAATTCACGGAAATAGGTTGCTAAACCTTCTTTATGATCTTCTTTCGTAAATTTTAAACCAAGGTCTTTTACTTTTAAAGTATCGTATGCTTGTTTATCAAGATAAGGTTTACCTGTTGCGGGATTTTTAAATTTAGTCATTTGCGAAAGCACCACATTTCGTCTTTGTTTAGTTTGTTCCGGACGCTTAATAGGATTAAATAAAGCCGGATTTTTACACATACCAACCAACATGGCTGATTGTAAAATATTTAATGAATCCGGGGTTGTATTAAAATAAATTCGCGCGGCCGATTTTATACCTACTGCATTATTAATGAAATCAAAACGATTTAAATACATAGTAATAATTTCTTCTTTGGTATAAAAACGTTCTAGTTGAGCGGCAATAACCCATTCTTTTAATTTTTGTGAAACTCTTTCTAATTTACTGGAAGGCTTATCATGAAAAAGCATTTTGGCTAGTTGTTGCGTAATGGTGCTACCTCCTCCTGAGCTTTGATCGCCTCCTAATAATGTTTTAAAAATAACGCGTCCTAAACTTTTTGTATCAACACCGGAATGGGAAAAAAAACGTGCATCTTCGGTAGCCACCAATGCTTGTATCATGTATGGAGAAATTTGGTCGTAAGTAACATTTGTTCTATTCTGGATGTAATATTTGCCAATTACTTTGCCATCTTCGGAATATATTTCGCTTGCTAAATTACTTTTAGGATTTTCTAACTCTTCAAATCCGGGTAATGGACCAAAAACTCCCAATGATACTAAAGTCATAACCAATATGGGAGTTATTGCTATTAATAAAACAATTGACCAAAGTATAAAAATGTATTTTTTATTATTTACTTTATTCATTGTTTAAACATCTATTCAAAGTATTCTATTCTTAATCCAATATCCATTATATCTTCTAAATCATCTTTGCGCATGGCTTGTTCAAATTCAAAACGATAAAGACCACTCATAGGGAATCTTACTTTTCGTTTAAACAAAATTTGATGTTCTATAATTTCTGTTCCTTTTCCTAACCAAAATCCTCTATTATCAGCTAAAATACATTCTATGGTATCTCTTGATTTTTCTCCATTAGGAAAGTATGTATTTAAAAAAAGATATATGTTGCTATATGCATATGAAGCATTATGTCTTAAGTTAATATAAAAATTATAGAATTGCAAGGTATCTTTTATTTCAACTTCAAAATATGGTTTATCGTTTACATTCCAAACTTCGTTCTTTATTGGAAGATTTTTTTCATAAAAGCGTTTAGAATCGCAGGAAACAACAATTAATATAACTAAAATTATAAAAACTTTATACTTTAATTGCATTACTTTTTAGTGTTTGATTTAGAATTTCCTCCTCTTGGTCTTTTTCGCTTGCTGTTTCTACTTTCTGCACCTTGTTCATGATTAGGAGAATTGTTTTTCTTAGTTTTATTTGTTCTTTTTTTATCATCAAATCGGGTAATACTATCTTGGCCTACTACATTTTCATAATCCGGTAAATCTTCTTTAGAAGTTGTTACAATTTGATGCCCTTGTAAATCGGCAGGTTTTATGCCTTTTTCATTCATTTCCATTATTTCTTTTACTTTTTCTATGGTTAATGGAATAAATGTTTCCGGTGCATCTTCGTATGAATACCACATGATGCGTTTAAAAATATCCGTTTTTTGATGAAATGCAATGCCTCGTTCGGTTTCGAGTTTTACATCGTTCATCGGAATATCTTTAAGTGCATCTAAATAGCTGTCTAATTCATAATTTAAACAACATTTTAATTTACCGCATTGCCCTGCAAGTTTTAATGGATTTAAAGCTAATTGTTGATATCGAGCTGCTGAAGTATTTACTGTTCTAAAATCTGTTAACCATGTGGAGCAGCATAATTCGCGGCCGCATGAACCAATTCCTCCTAATCTACTGGCTTCTTGCCGAGCTCCTATTTGACGCATTTCAATTCGAACTTTAAATTCGGCAGCCAAAATTTTGATAAGCTCTCTAAAATCTACTCTATCATCTGCCGTGTAGTAAAATGTAGCTTTAGTTTTATCGCCTTGATATTCTACATCACTTAATTTCATTTGCAATCCTAAGCTTGAAGCTATTTTTCTTGCTTTATGCATGGTATCAAACTCTAAGCTTTGTGCCTCTTGCCATTTTTGAATATCTGCTTGCTTGGCCTTGCGATAAATTTTTTTTATTTCAGGAGAATCAAATGCTATCCCTTTCTTTTTTAATTGCATTTTTACCAATTCACCGGTTAGCGAGACAACTCCCATATCATGACCGGGATTTGCTTCAACTGCCACTACATCTCCTACATGGAGCTCTATACCATCGGTATTTCTGTAAAATTCTTTACGGCTATTTTTAAATCGAACTTCAACTATATCAAATTGTTTTTGTCCATGTGGTAATTCCATCCCGGCTAACCAATCAAAAACTCCTAATTTATTGCATCCTCCGGTGCCGCAGGAACCATTATTGCGACAACCTCCCGGTAAATTTGGAGCGGCTGTACTGCAACCTCTTCCTGAAGAACATCCACTGCATCCCATAATTTTTATTTTTTACAATTAATTTAAGCCACGAATTTACGCTTTTACACGTAACATTTTCATTACTTTAAAAGATAAATCTAAAAATAGAATTTTGCCATTAGCATTTCGCTCAATGGCATTATAAGCTTTATTTAGCGCATCATTCATTAATAATGAATTATGGATATTAATTTGTAATGCAAAGTTTTTAATAAAATCCATTTCTTTTTCGCTTAGCCTTACTAAAGATTTTACACCACTTTGCAATAACATGGATTCTCTTATTAAATATAAACAGTATTTTAAAAAACTTTTTTGTTGTTCTCTTCCCATATCACCAATTTTTTCTGCCCATTTGCACACATTTCTCATTTCTTCGTGGTGTTTGGCAACCTTCCAACTCATCCGCATCCATTCTATAAAATAATTTAAAAATTCATTTTCGGTTTCCTCTTCATTAATAGTCGCTAATTCAATAGCGGTGAGCAAACTCCCATCGCTTAAAAAGGCAATTTTAGCAGCCCTTTCATCATTTAAATTGAATTTACTTTTAATTGCTTCTTTTATTTCATTATCCGTAAAACGTGGAATTTTTATTAATTGTAATCGAGATACAATGGTAGGAAGCAATTCTTCATGATTATTAGCCACTAATAAAAAAAGTGTTTTATCCGGTGGCTCTTCAATTATTTTAAGTAACTTATTAGCTGCAGCTTGATTCATCCTTTCCGGCATCCACATCAACATTATTTTATAGCCACCTTCAAATGATTTTAATGAAAGTTTTTTTATAATATTATCAGCTTCTTCTACATTAATTATAGTTAGCTTTTGTTCGATACCTAAGGCTATATTCCATCCATTTATATCTATGTAAGGATTCGCCAATACTGTTGATCGCCATATTTCTAAGAACGTATCGCTTGATACATCTTTTTTTTCATCTTCAGTTTTATTAACCGGATAAACAAAATGTAAGTCAGGATGAATTAGTTTTTCATACTTTTTGCACGATGAGCAATTACCACAAGAGTCATCTGCAAGCTTATTTTCACAGGCAATATATTGTGCATAGGCTAAGGCCAATGCAAGATTTCCGGAACCAACTGGTCCCAAAAATAATTGTGCATGACTAACTCTATGCTCTTGAACAGATCGAATGAGCCGTTCTTTTTCTTCTTTATGCCCTGGTATTTGAGAAAATAACATATTAGGCAAAAATAAGTGTTTAAAATCACATTTTAGGATAATTTTATACTTGTCAGATTTAATAACAAATGGTTTAAAAAACTATTTTTGCCGCAAAATTCAAAACCATGCAAACCGTAAACGATTTTAATTTTAAAGGAGAAAAAGTATTAATTCGTGTTGACTTTAATGTTCCGCTTAACAAAGAAAGCTTTGAAGTAACAGATGATACGCGAATAAAAGCAGCTATTCCAACGATAAAAAAAATATTAAATGATGGTGGAGCTGTAATTTTAATGTCGCATTTAGGTCGTCCTAAAGGATCACCCGAAGAAAAATATTCTTTAAAACATGTTGTGGGCCACACCTCTAAACTTTTAGGTATTGAAGTAAAATTTGCCCATGATTGTGTTGGACAAGAAGCAGAAGCTAAAGCCGCTGCTTTAAAACCGGGTGAAGTACTGTTGCTTGAAAATTTACGCTTTCATGCAGAAGAAGAAAAAGGTGATGAAGCATTTGCTCAGCAATTATCTAAGCTTGGTACTTTTTATGTAAATGATGCATTTGGAACCGCTCATAGAGCTCATTCTTCAACTACTATTATCGCTAAATTCTTCCCGAATAAAAAATGTTTTGGATATGTAATGTCGGGAGAATTAAACAGTATCAATAAAGTATTAACTTCATCAGAAAAGCCCTTTACTGCTGTAATGGGTGGAGCAAAAGTTTCTGATAAAATTTTAATTCTTGAGCAATTAATATCTAAAGCGAATCATATAATTATTGGTGGAGGAATGGCATTTACTTTTATTAAAGCTTTAGGAGGGAAAATTGGCAAATCATTGGTTGAAGATGATCGTTTAGAAACAGCATTAAATATTTTAGAAAAAGCAAAACAAAATGGAGTGTCATTACATTTGCCTGTAGATGCCATAGCTGCGGATAATTTTAGCAATGATGCAAACAGACTTAGCTGCAAAGTAAATGAAATTCCAGATGGGTACATGGGTTTAGACATTGGGCCTGAAACAGAAAAAATTTATGCAGAAGTAATTTCAAATTCTAAAACTATTTTATGGAATGGTCCAATGGGCGTATTTGAAATGAGCAACTTTGAACATGGTACTAAATCGGTGGCTGAAGCCATTGTAAAGGCTACTGATAATGGAGCATATTCTTTAATTGGAGGCGGTGATTCTGTAGCTGCTATCAATAAATATCATTTAGCTGATAAAGTAAGCTATGTTTCAACAGGTGGCGGTGCACTTTTAGAGTACATTGAAAAAGGAAGTCTTCCCGGAGTTGATGCTATTTTAAAACAATAGTTTAAACCAAAACTCACCTAATAAAAAAAGCGGGATTAATCCCGCTTTTTTTATGGAATACTTAACTTAATTGTTTTATTGTATAAACTATTTTGCAATTTTAAATAATAAATACCGCTTGCTAAATTAGAAACAGGTATCATTTTTAATGAAGAATAATCTTTCAAAATTATTGTTTCAACAATGTTTCTTCCTAATTTATCAACTAAATTTATATTTAAAGCTTCATTTAATATTCCTTCAAATGCTATTAAAATATTATTATCTTGAATAAATGCATTGGCATTAAATGTATTATTTTCTTTTTCAGTTATTGAATTGGGTTGTTCGCTTAGAACTACAATTTCTTTTTCATAAATGTCTTCGCAAGTAGCATTTGTTGCTTTTAAACGAATGTTATATACCCCTTCCGCTGTAAATGTATAAGTTGGATTTGCAGCTGTTTCTATTTCATTTCCATCATCAAAATCCCACTCGTAACTATCGGCTCCAACTGACTGATTTATAAAATTCACATTGGCTATTCCATTTTGCAACCAAACTGTATCTGCACAATTAAATTCAGCGCTTAAAGGATTTTGGGCATTTAAAACAAAACTAAACGAATTAGTACAGCCGTTTGCATCGGTTACGGTAAGAGCAATCATTCCGGCTCCTGCATTTGATAAATCTTGAACAGAATCACCACTACTCCACAAATAAGTGTAGGGTTCATTTCCACCAAAAACATTAATATCAATTACTCCATCATTTGAATTTTTACATAATGGTTCTGTGATGTTGTAATTTAATTGGATAGGTGATGGATTAACTACTTCTATGGTATCAACATAATTTCCGCAAAGTGTATTTTGAACCTCAATAATGTATAATCCTGCAGATAAGTTCATCAGTGTATCAGCAACTGTTGTATTATTTTCAGCATGAATGATGTTACCATTTATATCTTTCCAAACATAGTTCCATGGGCCATTTCCGGTTCCTTTAATTACAATTTGACCATTACTTTGATTGGTACAAGTTGGATTACTGATTTCTGCCTTAATTGGTTTGGAAATATGTAATAAAAATCTTGGTAAGTCTGTAGTATCAGGGATAAAGCATGAATAAGTGCTATCTACTCTTAAATCAGTAATTGCTCCAGTTTGTAAATCTTCTAAAAAGATACAAGCATTATGATAAGGGAAATCGGATAAATTAACTTTTAATGTAAAATTGCTTGATACATAAGTCCAAACTCTAATTGGAATAGTAATGTCTTCTTCAAACTCAGATAATGTATTAATAGAATAATCAATATTATTCATTACACTTGAAATACTTGGCACATTGGCATTAAAACTCCATAGTTTAGTAGCATCGTAATGATTATCAAAATTGTTTGAAGCATTATTAGAAAATCTAATAGCTGTTTCATCAGAAAATCCATTTCCTTCTATTGAAATTAATAAGCCTCTTGGAGGAGTAATGTTATTATTTTTAAATGTTCCATCAACTGATGATTTTACATTTTCAGTGGCAATAAGAGAAGGGGAACTGCCAATTGCATGTACCCAAAATGCTTGCGATGATGCAATATGGGCAGTTCCACCATTAACTCCTACACCTCCTGCGTATGAAGCATATTGTTGTAATGTAGGGTTCCAAACATAAATCGCATCTTCTATGTTGGTTTTAGTCCATCCTGCAGCATCCCAATTTATTGGCGATGGATAAGGATTAGCTACTAAATTCCAACCATCGTGATCTACTCCGGCAGATGAAGAAGTATATGTTACGTTGAAATTTACTGTTCCTTTACCAGGAGCACCTTTTACATCAATAGTCAAAGGTGTATTATCAATATAAGCCCAATATCCTTTTTTATGTTCAATTACATCATTTATATAATCCGGTGAAACATACCCAGAATCACTTATATCCGTTACAGTTTCATCGTATTCGTAAATTGAAATAAAATCATTAATTGAGAATCCATTCGAACCAATTAATCCCCATGTTGTAAAATCATCTTGCCAATCAGAAAAAGTTGCCCCTATTACAGGAGATCCTATTTCTCTCCATTTTCCTAAAGGATCAGAAAAACCGCTATCATGTACATAACGTTGCATGGTAATATCACCAACTAAATCAGCTCCACTTATTAATGGCGCTATTCTAGCAGTACCAGTTGAATCGGATAATAAAATTAAATTGTCATTTGTATTAAAGGTACCTGAATTTATTGCAAGGGTATTTTTAACCTCAATTATTGAACCTGATGAAATACTTACACCGCTGGAATTTTGAATAGTTAAATTATTAAATCTGGTATTACCGGTAATTATTTGAGAGGAAGTTCCATTTAATAATACTGTTCCATTTTGGGCATTAAATGTCCCGTTATTTGTCCAATTTCCTCTAACTTGTAGCGGAGATGTTGAACTTCCAAAGTTTAATGTAGCATTGTTTTCAATATTACCAAGAATTTGATTTGTACCATTAGAGAAATTTGATGTACCACTTCCATTGATTATTAAATTTTTCCCAATAATCCAATTACCCGAAGTTGGATTAAAACTTCCGGTACCATTAATTATCAAATCATTATTTACAGTTAAGTTGTTGGTACCAACTAATTGAGCACTGTCTATAAAAAGATCATTAACCGTAGCATTAACATTTAAATTAACTGAATATCCATTTTTAATAGTAACAATAGCATTTGCTGGAGGGGTACAATTACATGAAGCACCTCCGGGAGCAATCGTAGACCAAGTAGCATCAGATGAACCATCATTCCAATTACCTGATTTACGAGCATAATAAATTCTTAATATTGGTGTAGCAAGGGCATTTGTTGTCCCCATTACAAAAACATTATTTAATTGAGAAATAGTTAATGCATTTCTCCCCCCTAATGGAGCAGCAACAGAACCTGTTGCCCCAACGTGCGTTCCTACACTATTGGGAGTTCCTCCTGTATAAGTAATCATTCTGTAATGGGTTAAACTTGAGCCACCAGGATTTGAAAATCCTGCATATTGAACTCTTAAATTATAAGTACCGCCAGAAACTCCACTTACATTTATTGTAGCATTTTGTCCTGAAATTCTTTGAATTAAATTACCGGCATCGTTATAAGATATATCAATTGCGCTTTGAGAATCATTGTGTGTAACACTAATATAACCTGCTGAGGTTGGATTAGAAGTAGAATTAATTGTAACCGGTCTGTAAGAGCCTTGAACACCAACCGGGAATAAACCATATAAAGGAGCTGTGGTTGAAGATATTGCAGTTGAAGAAGGCCAATACCTTCTAAAGGTTCCATTGTATGCAATTCTATTTCCTGAAACTGTTAATGTAGCCGGTGCACCATTTCCTAAAGTTAATGTATTCCCATTTAGATTAAAGTGATGACCTGTCATGTTTAATGTATTGGAAATTGTAAGATTGGTATTACAAATAATAGTGTTACCTGCAGTTGATGCTGTTAAACTATAAAAAGGATTAATTTCTTGTATATTTTGACTTACATTTCCATTAAATGTAACAGTAGAAGTATTGGCTGCAAATGTGCCTCCATTATTTATCCAATTATTTCTAATATTTATATTCCCTAATAGATTTAAAGAAGCAGCATTTTGAATGTATAAATTAGCAAAAGATATTAAAGCACTTGGTAGAACCTCTGCATTTCCTGTAAAATAAGTATTAGAATTGTTTCCAAGGGTAAGTGTTACATTATAATTACGAATTCCTCTATTAAAATAAATATTTGTACCGGCTGCTGTAAAAAATTCCGCATTAGTACCCGTACCATTATTTAATTCTAATGATGGTAAAGTATTTCCATTAAAATATACGGTACCCCCTGCATTTTGAACTCTAATTCTACCCGTACCCCGATTTAAATTAATTGAATTATTAAAAGTTAAAGTACCGGTAGTTGTTGAAATTACTTCTGTTGCTACTTCTGTATTACTCATCCAGGTAATATTTCCATTTAATGTAAATGACCCTGAAGTAACTATTACTCTTGCTATTCTTGATGTAGTATTACTAGTTCCTTGAAATATTAAATTACCATTTACAATTCCTGAGCCTGCATTAATTAACCACGAATTTGTACTGTTTGCATTTAATTGTTTAATAGTTACATTTCCATTAACAGTAAGTAAAGGGTTTCCGGTATTATTACGAATAAAACTTGTGGCAGCAACATTATTATCTTCTAAAGTTAAATTATTGACAATTATATTTCTATTAATGTTATATCTAAATCTTGTTGAACCATTTGCATTTCCAAAAAATACATCCGGGAAAGTTGTTGAATGAGTCCCTCCAATTTGATAAGCAGTGCTTGGAATACCTAAAAATCTTACAAAATGAGTTCCGCCATTAAATGTGCCCCCATTATTTATCCATGATCTATTTACAATAATGCCCTTTGATAATACTAAGGTTGAAGCTGAACTAAGCGTAATATCATGCCCAAAAATAACATTACCGGACGCATTAGTAATGTTATAATTTGAATTACTCATAAAAAATGTTCGACCAAAAGTAATATCAGCATTTGCTGTTATTGCGTTTGAATTTCCATAAAAACGACTATTCGAAGTTGCATTAAAATTTGCAGCCGCAGTAGTATTAATTACATTTCCATAAAAATTAATATTACAATTAGCAACCGTTAAAATTCTTGTAAGTAATCCTGAAATATTTTGATTAAAATTAATTGTTCCTGCTCCATTAAAATTTATAGATTGTTGAGCAGAACTTAAGTTAACATTTGTATTAAAATTAATTACACCTGTTGAAACAGCAATTTCATTAGTCCCTGTAGATGTTGCCCAATATGAAATATTATTGATAGTTATATTGCCTGATCCTGCATTTAAGCGATAAGTTCTATTAAAATTTCCGGTATTAATAGATAAGCTTCCATTGATTGTTAAGGAATTTCCGGCAGTTGTTATTTGTAAAATAGCATCTCGGTTGGCGCTACCTAAAATTAAATTATTACAAGAATAATTACCATCAACCGTTATTGTTCTGTTGTTTAGATTACATGTAATAACCACATCATCTGTTGCTCCTGGAATAGATGATGCAGCCGGTCCTCCACATGATAAAGACCACGTAGCAGGATCGCTCCAATTTCCATTTTGACGTGCATAGTAAGTAGCTGCTTTTGTATTATTTGTAACAAATAAAAGTACAAATAATAAATAGAATAATGCTTTACTCATAAATATTAATACTTTTTTCAAAAATAATTTCTAATCAAAACTTTGTGTGTGATAATTATCACAGAAAAATTTTTAGTAATATCCTCAATTGTAAATTAAACAAATGTATTAATTTATCTATTTAAAATTTAGATTAAAGCATGATTCTATAAAATAAAACTATTAATTACATTGATGAAAACTATTTTTCAACAAATAAACTAAAATGGTTATTTTCGCATGCTCTTAAACTAAATTTGTTATGAACTATAAGCAACTTAACAATATATTCGGGTGGATTGTTTTTACAATTGCCTCTTACACTTATTTAAGCACCATTGAACCTACTGCAAGCTTTTGGGACTGCGGTGAGTATATTGCTACCGCTTATAAATTGGAAGTAGGTCATCCACCCGGTGCTCCTTTTTTCTTATTAGTTGCCCGCTTATTCTCCATGTTTGGAACACCTGAAACTGCTGCGTATTTGGTTAATGTAATGTCTGCATTGTGCAGTGCTGGTGCTATTTTATTCTTATTCTGGACAATAACAGCTTTTGCACAAAAAATTCTTACTGGATATAACAATGAGCCTAATCAAGGTCAAACTTTTGCTATTGTTGGAAGCGGTTTGGTTGGAGCTCTTGCCTTTACTTTTTCTGACACTTTTTGGTTCTCTGCAGTTGAGGGCGAGGTATATGCCATGTCATCATTCTTTACAGCTGTAACTATTTGGGCAATTACCAAATGGGATCGAGAAACAGATTTGATTCATGAATCAAAATGGCTTATTTTTATTGCTTTCTTAATCGGAATTTCTATTGGAGTGCATTTATTAAATTTACTGGCTATACCAGCATTGGTTTTTGTTTATTACTTTAAAAAGTTTCAACCCACCAATAAAGGATTATTTATAACAGGCATTATAGCAATAGGAGTATTGGGTTTTATACAAAATGGTATTATACCCGGTGTTGTAAATTTAGTAGCAAAATTTGAGCTTATATTTACTAACTCTTTTGGACTTCCATTTAACAGTGGAACTATAGTATTTTTCCTATTATTAATAGGTGGCTTAACTTTCGGTTTATATTATACTTTAAAAAATCAAAAAGCTATACTGCACACAGTATTTTTAGCATTAACATTTTTATTAATAGGATATTCCACATTTTTTGTCATCATTATTCGTTCACAAGCTAACCCTCCCATTGACGAAAATAATCCTGAAAATGCCATTACCTTACTGGCTTATTTAATGCGTGAACAATATGGAGATCATCCCCTTTTATACGGACAATATTACAATGCACCATTAGACCCACAACAGCCCTATTTAGATGGTAAGCCGGTTTACATGAGAGATTACACTAAAGGTATTTATGTTATATCAGATGATAGAAAAAATACAATCCCCAATTATGATAAAGATTTTAAAACCATATTCCCCCGCATGTACAGTTCTCAACCCAATCATATTGCCGGATATAAAGCTTGGGCAAATGTTAAAGGAACTCCTGTTAGAAAAACAAATTTCAGAGGTGAAACAGAAACTATATATAAACCTACTTTTATTGAAAACCTTCGCTTTTATTTTAATTATCAAATAGGATACATGTATTTCCGTTACTTTATGTGGAATTTTTCCGGACGACAAAACGACATTCAAGGTTTAACCGGAAATGTAACCGATGGCAATTGGATAAGCGGAATTCCTTTTATAGATAATCCACGTTTGGGAGATCAAAGTAAATTACCACAAAGTCTAGCCAATAACAAAGGAAGAAATATTTATTTCATGCTTCCACTTTTATTAGGAATATTAGGCATTTTATATCAATACAAGAAAAATAAAGCCGACAGTTTAGTTATACTTCTTTTATTTTTATTTACCGGTATTGCAATTAACACATATCTAAACGTTCCTCCTTTTCAGCCACGTGAAAGAGATTATGCTTATGTAGGTTCATACTATGCATTTGCTATCTGGATTGGTTTAGGAGTTTTATTCCTTTATGAATTTTTCAGCAAAAAAATTCAGCCACATTTATCAGCAATAGCTGCTACAGCACTATGTTTAGTTGCTGTTCCGGGAATTATGGCAAAAGAAAACTGGGACGATCATGACCGCTCAGGAAGATACACTGCGCGAGATTTTGCTAAAAATTATCTCGACTCATGTGCACCTAATGCTATACTTTTTACCAATGGAGATAATGATACTTTCCCACTATGGTATGTTCAGGAAGTGGAAGGATACAGAACGGATGTACGCGTTGTAAACCTAAGTTTATTACAAACCGATTGGTATATCGACCAAATGAAACGCAAAGCCTACAACTCCGACCCTGTCCCATTTTCATTAACCGAAGATAAATACCGCCAAGGTACTCGCGATTATGTTCCAATTTATGATCGAGGGCTACCGGGCTATGTAAATATTAGAGAGATAATGGATTTTATAGCAAGCGAAAGCCCTCAAGCAAAACTACAAATGCAAAGTGGTACGTCAATCAACTATATGCCTACTACTAAAATCAGAATTCCTGTTGATTCTGCAAAAGTTGTTTCAAATGGTACTGTACCTGCAGAATTAGCAAACAAGGTAGTTCCTGCCATAGAATTTGAAATAAATAAAAGCTACATTCTTAAAAATGAATTAATGATTTTAGATTTATTAGCCACCAATAACTGGGAAAGACCTGTTTATTTTGCAATTACAACAGGTAGCGACAGTTATTTGAATCTCGAATCATATTTTCAATTAGAAGGTTTAGCTTATCGCTTAGTACCTGTTAAAAACACTGATTTGAATGGACAGACAGGAAGAGTAAATACACAAATTATGTACGAAAATTTAATGAATAAATTCAAGTGGGGTGGCATCGAAAATCCAAATGTTTATTTAGATGAAAACAACCTTCGCATGACCATGAATTTCCGCAATAATTTTTATCGCTTGGCAGATGCGCTAATAAACGAAGGTAAAAACGAAAAAGCTCTTGAAGTGCTTGACAAAGCTATGGAAGTAATGCCTGAGACATCTGTTCCATTTAATTATTTTGTTCTTCCCATTGCCGAAGGTTATTTTAAATTAAAACAATTTGAAAAAGGAAATCAAATTGCCAAACGTTTAAGAGAAATTTATACAGATAATCTAAAATTTTACGCCAATCTAGAAAGCAAACACATTAAACTAAATCTTCGCGATGTGGAACAAGCAATGCAAATATTACGACAATTAATGTTCCAACTTCAAGCATTTGAACAATCAGACGAGTTAACCAAACTAAAAGAAGAGGTAAAAACCTTACCTCCCGGAAAAAGTAACGAATACAGAGAACTATTTGCCAAATATTTTTCCATAATATAGATTAATCATGAAAATACTGCAAACAGCAGAAAGGCATACCGATAACGAAGCATCTGAAAATGTTATTTATCAACGATTATCATTTGCTTACGAATGCGCAAAGCCTCTTATAAATGGAAAAGTTATTGAAATAGGCAGCGGAGAAGGGTATGGTCTGAAACGTCTTGCCCCAAAAGCCGAAAGTTATACTGCCATTGATAAATATAAAACACCCATTGAATCAGAATTCATTAATAACAAATTAGTAGAATTCTTTCACATGGAAGTACCTCCATTATTAGATATACCCAGCAATCATTTTGATAAAGCAATATCTTTTCAAGTAATAGAACATATTGAAGACGACCATTTATTTTTATCGGAAATACAACGCGTTTTAAAACCGGGAGGACAATTAATTTTAACCACGCCCAACATTAAAATGTCGCTTACTCGCAATCCTTGGCATGTAAGAGAATACACCTTACAAGAATTAAGAACATTACTTGAAAAATACTTTACTAAAGTAGAAATGAAAGGTATTACGGGCAATAAAAAAGTAATGGATTATTATTACGAGAATAAAAAAGGAGTTGAAAAATTTACCCGTTTTGATATTTTTAACTTACAATATCGCTTACCTCGAAAAGTACTGCAAATACCTTACGATATATTAAACAGAATAAACAGAAAAATGATTATGGGTAAAAATAAAACTTTAGTGAGCAGTGTTACCCATGAAGATTATTATCTTAAAGATGCAGACGATTCTGTTTTTGATTTCTTCTGTATTGCAACTAAATAAAATTTAGTAAATTGCAATATGTATTTTGCTAAATCGCCAAATTGGTTAAAACTATTTTTTCCTTCGTTGGTTTGGAATATCCCTAAAACAGATAAAACCATATTCCTTACTTTCGATGATGGTCCTGAGCCTTCCGTAACACCATGGGTTTTAAGCATATTAAATGAATATAATGCAAAAGCAACTTTTTTTTGCATAGGAGATAATGTTAGAAAACATCCCGAAACATATCAACAAATTTTAAATTACGGTCATGCTGTTGGAAACCATACATTCAATCATTTAAATGGCTGGAAATGTAATTCCAAAAAGTTTATAAAAAACGTAGAAGAATGCGCTCAATATGTCCATTCAAAATTAATACGCCCACCATACGGAAGAATTAAACCTCGACAAATACGTTTATTAAAACAATTAAATTATAAAATAATTATGTGGGATGTTGTAAGTGGCGATTTTGATACGAATACCATGCCTGATGAATGTTTAAACAACGTTATTAAACATACCGAAAACGGTTCAATAGTTGTATTTCACGACAGTGTTAAAGCAAGTACAAATCTTTATTACACACTCCCGCTCTTTTTAAAACACTTTACCGTAAAAGGATATAAATTTGATGTTATAACATTATAATTTTTCACATGAAAATATTCCTTCACCTTTATTTAATTCTATTATTAGCTATTACTATTACAGCACAAACACAAAACGAAGTTGTTATACGTTACTATCCTAATAAAAATAAGCAAAGCGAAGGTAAATACAACCTTTTAGGAAAAGAAGATGGTGTTTGGAAATTTTGGTATGAAAATGGTAAATTAATGCAAGAAGTAAACTTTGTTAACGGTATTTTAAACGGTAGTGCTAAAACATATTACGAAAGCGGAGCCATTCAAGACATAGGATTTTTTAAAAAAGGCTTACCTGATAGTTTAAAAACTTCGTTTTACGAAAATGGCAATAAAAAAGAAGAAGGATATTTTAAAGCCGGTATTAAAGACAGCATTTGGACATATTGGTTCGACAATGGAAATAAACACAAAGAAATTTTTTATAAAGGCGATAGCACCTTTGTAATAAATTGTTGGGATAAGAATGGAAATCAAACCCTTATAAACGGAACAGGCAAAGAAACATCTTACTATTCAAACAATCAGATTCGCTCAGAAATAAATTATCAAAATGGACTAAAAAACGGATATCACAAAGAATGGTATAAAAATGGTCAAATTAAAACATTGGCAAAATACATACAAAACCAAATTGATAGTACCTATACTGAATGGTACAATAATGGACAAATTAAACAAACCACTCTTTATAATGTCGGAATAAAAAACGGGTTTCACAAAGAATGGTTTGAAAATGGAACACCATGGAAAGAAGCCTTATATAAAAACAACTTATATGATGGAAACTTTATACAATGGTACGATAACGGAAAAATAAATTTTAAAGGACAATATGTAAACGGACAAAAGCAAGGAATTTGGCAATGGTACTATAAAAATGGCAATCCGGATATGAATGGACCTTTTTTAAACGACAAACAAGAAGGACACTGGAAATATTATTTTTATGAAGGAGGCTTAGAAAGCGAAGGCATATATAAACAAGGCTTAAAAGAAGGTAAATGGATTATTTACACGAAAGATGGCAATAAACTAAAAGAAACCGAATATAAAGCCGATCGAAAAAACGGCCTTTCCATTACATGGCATGAAAACGGCAAAAAATTACAAGAAGGAAATTATATAGAAGATAAAGAAGAAGGATTATGGAAAGCATGGTATGATAATGGACAATTAAAAGATGAAGGATCTTATAAAAATGGAAAAATGAATGGCTATTGGAAAGGATTTTATAAAAATGGAAAACCAAACTACACAGGCAATTGGATTGACGACATAAGAGACGGAGAATGGACATTTTACAATAGAAACGGCATGATTACCGAAAAAGGATTTTATAAAAATGGAGCTAAACACGGACTTTGGACTTCATACAATGAAAACGGAATTAAAATTAGCGAAGGAAACTATAAAGACGGAAAACAAGAAGGTCTTTGGAGATATTATTACCCAACCTCACAAAAATTTATGCAACAAAATTTTAAAAATGGCAAACTGCATGGAAAATCTTTAACATGGTCGCAAAAAGGACAATTAATCAGCGCTATAGAATATAAAAACGGAGAGAAACATGGTAAAAGCTATACCTATAACGAAAAGGGACAATTATTACTTAAAGCATCATTTAAAAATGGCAAACAAATTGAATAATTAAGCTTTTTTAGGAGAAGTTCCTTTTATTGAAGCTTTCTTATCTTCCGGACTTGACTTAAAACTTAAATATACCGCTACCCCTACGATTAAAACAACACCTATAATCATTAAAATACTGCTAAGTGTATCATTACTTTTAACCTCCTTTTTCATTTGTTGAAACACATTTTTCATGGCTTCATTAGCTACCGGTTTATTTTCTGCCGAATCTGTTTGAGCAAATACACTGCTAACACCTCCATTAATTAGCAATGAAATTATAATCGCAGCTAAGATTCTAAAAATCATTAACATACGATTATTCTTAACTGGTTTATTTAAAAATGGTTCCATAACTTTCAGTGTTAAAATTCAACAATAACTTTTCGATAAAGATACAATATTTTTCTACGAAAAATTATTAATTTTCTTTTAAAACGATTTTTACACACAAAAGTTGCCTCAAAAAAAACTTGTATTTGTAGATTTATTAACGTATCTTTGCAAAACTTTAAGAAAACGTGTATCGAGGGGACAAAAAGTCCCCTCGTTTATTTTCAAAAAAGAATGATAAATAAAGCTACAATTGAGGAAATTGTTAAACAAAAAATAAAAGGTACAGATATTTATATAGTTGATATAAATATCAGCCCTTCCAATACCATCACAATTGAAATAGATAAACCTGAAGGAATTTTAATTACAGATTGTTTATCAATAAGTAGAGCGGTTGAAGAAAATTTAGACAGAGAAAAAGAAGATTTTGAATTAATGGTTTCATCGCCCGGTATTGATCAACCTTTTAAAATATTAAAACAATATCAAAAATATATAGGCAAAAAAGTAGTTACCAAAACCAATGATGGTAAAAAAATTACAGGGATACTTGATGCTGCTAATGAAGATGAAATTAAAATAGTAGATGAAGTAAAAGAAAAAATACCCGGTAAAAACAAAAAAATAAATGTAAAGAAAGAATTTATAATACCGTTTGGAAATATAAAAGAAACAAAACTTGTATTAAAATTTTAAAATAAAAAACTATGGATGCAGCCAGCTTAATTGAATCATTTTCAGAACTCAAAGAAGCAAAAAATATTGATAGAGTTACAATGATGCGCATATTGGAAGATGTATTTCGCAGTATGCTAATAAAAAAATATGGTTCAGACGAACAATTCGACATAATCGTAAACCCGGATAAAGGCGATTTAGAAATTTGGCTTAACCGCCAAGTTATTGAAGACGATTTTTTAGAAGATGACGATTTACAAATAGCACTTTCAGAAGCCAAAAAAATTGACCCCGACTACGAAGTTGGCGATGAAATAGCGGTTCCTGTTAAACTGGAAGATTTTGGACGCAGAAATATTTTAGCTATGCGTCAAAACTTAATGTCAAAAATAATTGAACTGGAAAAAGACTCAATTTACAAAAAATATAAAGATAAAGTAGGCGAAATAATTACCGGTGAAGTTTATCAAGTTTGGAAAAAAGAAATAATGATTTTAGATGATGAGGGAAATGAATTAATTCTTCCCAAAAGCGAACAAATTCCATCGGATTATTTCAAAAAAGGAGACACCGTTAGAGCCGTTGTTGCCCGTGTTGAAATGAAAAATAACAGCCCTGTTATTATCCTTTCAAGAACCTCTCCAAAATTCCTAGAAAAATTATTTGAATTGGAAGTTCCTGAAGTTTTTGATGGACTTATTACCATAAAAAACATTGTTCGCGAACCGGGCGAAAGAGCAAAAGTTGCTGTAGAATCTTATGATGACAGAATAGACCCGGTTGGAGCCTGTGTTGGTATTAAAGGTTCAAGAATTCACGGAATTGTACGTGAACTTAGAAATGAAAATATTGACGTTATAAATTACACCAACAATATTCAACTTTACATTACTCGTGCATTAAGTCCGGCTAAAATATCGTCCATTAAAGTTGACGAACAAAGAAAACATGCTGATGTATTCCTTTCGCCCGACCAAGTATCTTTAGCCATAGGTAAAGGTGGCCATAATATTAAATTGGCAAGTAAATTAACCGGATACGAAATTGATGTATATCGCGATAACGATAACGATATTGAAGACGATGTTGATTTAGATGAATTTGCAGATGAAATAGAAGGTTGGATTATTGATGAATTTAAAGCTATTGGCTGCGATACAGCCAAAAGCGTACTGGAATATAGTGTTGAAGACTTAGTTAAACGTACCGATTTAGAAGAAGAAACCATTATTGAAGTACGCAAAATACTTCAAGCAGAATTTGAATAAATAAATTAATCGTTAAGGCATCAGTAATATACTGATGCCCATTATTAAACCAGTGTTTACTTTAAATTTTAAACACTTACAAAATTAAATATGGCAGAAACAAACCCTCCGAAACGACTGAATAAAGTAGCTAAAGAATTAAATGTTAGTGTATCTACCATTGTAGAATTTCTTGCATCTAAAGGTCATAATATTGACCCAAACCCAAACTCAAAAGTTGAAGAGAATATTTATAATTTACTTTTAGATGAGTTTCAAGCTGAAAAAAGCGAAAAAGAAAAATCGCTAAAAGTTTCAATTGGTAAAGAAAGACGCGAAACCATTTCTATTGAAGAAACTCATAAAACTAAAGCAAAAAAGGAGGATGATATTATTGAGAAAGATGAAATAATAATTAAAACAGTAACTGTTGAACCGGAAGATTTTAATAAAGAAGAAATTAAAATCAATATTCCTGAACCCAAGCAACCAACTGTTGTTGGCAAAATCGATTTAGGGTTGTTAAATAAATCTAAAAAAGGGGCCAAAAAGAAAGAAGAAGAACCTAAAGTAGAAGAGAAGCCAAAAGAAATTGAGAAAAAAGAAGTTTCTGAAGAAAAAGTAGAAACACCAAAAGCTGTTGAAGAAAGTCATCAAAATGCAGAAAATAAAGAAGAATTAAAAACAACCGATACCGCACCTGTAGCTTCAACTGAAGACTTTTTAGAAACCAAAGTTCAAAAATTAGAAGGACCAACAATTGTAGGAAAAATAGATTTACCGGTAAAAGAAGAAAAGAAAAAACCAATAGCATCGTCAAATACAGAAACTGAAAGAGGGAAAAAGAAAAGAAAACGTATTCGAAAAGAACCTATAAACCCTAATTCTGTTCAAGTTAATAGCGGTAATAATCAACGAAAAGAGAATAAAAACCGCCATGAAAAGGGTGGAAAAACTCAACCGAAACCCGAACTTACCGAAGAAGAAATTCAAGCTCAAATTAAAGAAACTCTTGCTCGTTTAGCAGGAAAATCTAAAGGTTCAAAACATAGTAAAGAAAAACGTGAAAAAATTCGAGAAAGATTAGAAGAAGAATCAGAACGTAAAGAAGCCGAGAAAAAAATATTAAAAGTTACGGAATTCATCACAGCCAACCAAATGGCTTCCATGATGAATATAAATGTAACTGAAATTATTAAAGCTTGTATGAATCTTGGCTTATTTGTTTCCATCAATCAACGATTGGATGCCGAAACAATGAGCTTTGTAGCAGAAGAATTTGGATATAAACTCGAATTTGTTTCGGTAGAAGCACAAGAAAATATTGAAGAAGAAAAAGATAATCCGGAAGATTTAGTTGAAAGAGCTCCAATTGTAACTGTAATGGGACATGTTGACCATGGTAAATCTTCATTAATTGATTACATTAGAAATTCTAACATTGTTGCCGGAGAAGCTGGAGGTATTACTCAGCACATAGGCGCATACAGCGTAAAATTAGACAATGGCAAAAGCATTACTTTTTTAGATACTCCCGGACACGAAGCGTTTACCGCCATGCGTGCACGTGGTGCAAAACTTACAGATATTGCCATTATAGTTGTTTCGGCAGATGATAGAGTAATGCCACAAACAAAAGAAGCCATCAATCATGCGCAAGCAGCCGGAGTTCCTATTGTATTTGCTATCAATAAAATAGATAAACCCGATGCTAATCCTAATAAAATAAAAGAAGAGCTTGCCAACATGAATTTTCTGGTTGAAGAATGGGGAGGAAAATATCAAAGCCAGGATATTTCAGCCAAGATGGGAATAAATGTTGATTTGCTATTAGATAAAGTTTTACTTGAAGCGGAATTATTAGAACTTAAAGCTAACCCTAAAAGAAGAGCTGTTGGAACCGTTGTAGAATCTTCGTTAGATAAAGGGCGTGGGTATGTTGCTACGGTATTAGTACAAAATGGTACTTTAAGAATTGGCGACATAATGTTAGCCGGAGCGCATAGCGGGCGCGTTAAAGCCATGTTTAACGAACGCGGACAACATGTAAAAGAAGCCGGTCCTTCAACCCCTGTATTAGTATTAGGATTAGATGGTGCACCGCAAGCGGGTGATAAGTTTAATGTAATGACCGATGAACGAGAAGCCAGAGAAATTGCAACAAAACGTGGCCAGTTAATTCGCGAACAAAGTTTTAGAGCACATAAGCATATTACCTTAGATGAAATTGGAAGACGACTTGCAATTGGTGATTTTAAAGAATTAAACGTAATTGTAAAAGGTGATGTAGATGGCTCTGTAGAGGCACTCTCTGACTCTTTACTAAAACTTTCAACCGATAAAATTTCTGTTCGTATTATTCACAAAGGCGTTGGAGCAATTTCTGAATCAGACGTAACTTTAGCATCTGCTTCAGATGCCATTATTATTGGATTCCAGGTTAGACCTAGCGCAAATGCTCGTAAATTAGCAGAACAAGAACAAATTGACATTCGCTTGTACTCCATTATTTACGATGCCATTAATGAGGTTAAAGCAGCTATGGAAGGCATGTTGGCACCGGAATATGAAGAAAAAATTGTTTGTAATGTAGAAGTAAGAGAAGTATTTAAAATTTCTAAAGTTGGGACAGTTGCCGGATGCTATGTAACCGATGGAAAAATTTCCAGAAATACAAAAGTTAGAATTATTAGAGACGGTATTGTAATTCATACCGGAGAACTTGGTTCTCTAAAACGATTTAAAGATGATGTAAAAGAAGTTGCAAAAGGGTTTGAGTGCGGATTAAATATTCACAATTTTAATGATATTAAAGTAGGTGATATTATTGAAGGTTATGAATTAGTACAGGTTAAACCAAAATTATAAATGCCTGAATTTACTTTTCTTAAAAAGCCTTACTTTAAAGTAAGGCTTTTTTTATACTAAATTATAATAATAGGAGTTAAGCAAACTAAGCATAGTAATATACTTTTATAATGGCAGCATCTTGAAGAAAATCAATTTTAGTTATACTAATTCTATGAATTTTTAAGCCCGTTCTATTAGTCAAATCAGAAATTAACTCATCGTATTTTTCAGGAATAATTAAGGCAATATTTTCATAGGTAATCGTTTTACTGTATTCGCGTTTCATTAATATATTTCCATCCAATGCATATACAGTTAAAATAATTATGGCATAAATAAGCGCTTGTTCATAAAAATCCAAATTTATTGCTCCTATTAATCCTATTGCTATTACAACAAATAAATAAGTCATATCCTTAGTTGAAATATCTTCTGTACGATAACGTAACATAGAAAATATAGCAAATAAGCCAAAGGCAGCTCCCATTGAAATTTTAATATGGTTAAGAAGATAGGTTAACAAAAACACTACGATGTTAAAAAGGAAAAAAGTAAACATAAAATCCTTATTCCCATAATTGGGCAAATAAATCAAACGGAGAATTACAATTATTGCTAATAAATTTAAAGCTATGCTTATAAAAAAATTTTTATCAATGCTTACTTCTTCTTTTACATCGTCTTTTTTCTTTTTTTTCTTTTTTTCTTTATCTACATTCTTTTCGTCATTTTCTTCAAAGTAACTTTCAATTGAAAGATTATCTTTTTGCGCTAATAATGTATAAGAGTATAAAACTTTTGGAGTAAAAAATGAAATTAAGATAAATGCAAACAATAAAAATATCAATCTATACATAGGCATTTGTTTTAATAATGTTACGAATTTTTGATTTAAATAAATTTTGTTTAACCGGTTTTAATAAAGCCATTCCTAAGCAATACTTACTCATAAATCCTTCTTTAATTCGCATATTCTTTAGTACCAATTCAGCCTGTGATAGCTTTTTATAATCGTCTTGTTTAATTTCAACTATGGCAATATTGCTTAATATTTTACTTTCTTTATCAGTTTTAAGCAATAAATTAATATCTATTGTAATTCTTTCCGTAAGCTCTTTATTTACTAATGTTATACGTTGGTATTCTATATTAATGGTATTAATTAATGGTTTATCAAAATTGTAATACTGTCGAATAAAATTTTCTTCTGTTTCAGAAAAGATATTCGGTGTTGAAACATCTATTCTTTTTTTAATAGTTCGCCCTTTATTTGTTTTTAATTTAATTTCCAAAAAATGAATTTTGCTTTGAATGTAACTTCTAAATCTTATTTTTAAACGATTGAGTTTTTTGTTATGATGCGCTTTATATAAATCAAAATCCGGAGTATCGTAATAAAACGAACAATACGAATTAATTCTTATTCCATTTATTTCAAGTACACGATAAGCATCTTTTATTTGTTCTAAAAATATTTCAAGCTTATTAATAGGAAGCATATATTTTTTATCTGTGCGATTGAGCAATTTTACATTGTCCATTTCGCTCAGAGAAATTGGCTCAAATTGAAAAATAATATTTTCTAAATTCAAGGATAAAATTCGTATTCGTATTTTTTAGTTGCTATTAATTTATTATAACTATCATATGTTTTTTTTAATATTCTTAGTCCTTTTGCATCATAGTCAAATGTTGACTTTTCAACTAATTTACCTGAACCATCAAACACTTGTTCTCCTTTCTTATCTCCATTTCCGGTATATGTATATTTAATTTTTTTAATCAAATTATTTTTACCATCATATATAAATTCTTCGCTAATTAGTTTGGCAGCACCATACTTATATTTATGAATAGTTTTAACTTCTCCATTTTCATCATAAATAATTTCAGATGCAAGTTCTCCTGTTTTGGTATATTCAAAAGCTTTTTTTCGTTTTATTTTTCCGTCAATGTTTCTTATTTCTTCAGATAATAAATTTCCATCTTTATCAAATTCGCGTAATTCTAAGGTTGTTGATTGTCCACTTGTGTTATCTATATAGGTTTCTTTATAAGTTTTTATATGATGTTTTTTTACTTCTTTTTTCTTTTGTGAAAAAACCCCAAAAGGAAATATCAATAATAAAATAAATATAAAGATTTTGATATTCATCAATCAGCAATAATTAAATCGGGAATTTCGTAAACTTTATTATTCTCAGTTATATTAACTTCAATTATTACAGGTATTTTCCCGGATGTTTGCATGGTAGTATCATCCGATAATGCATATACTTTATATTTCCCTTTTCTTAAGTTATTTAATTGAAATTCACCATTAATTCCGGTTCTAATTCGTTTACTCTCTCCTACATCTCTTCCATATACAAAAAAAATATCTTCATCAGGTTTGTAATATTGATCTACAACTATGCTATAAGATGCAGCATACTTTTTATAATACAATCTACCTTTAATTGACGATGTACCGTTATTGTCGGCTGCTTCATAAATATAAAAATCATCAATTGTAACTTGCTGATTGTTTTTACTTATCTCAACTTCTTTAATAACAGCAATATTATTATCATCTGAATAAGAATCAGGATTTAATCCATAGGCGTAAATTTTATATTTACCTTTTCGTAAATATTTAAACTCAAATTCTCCATTAGGCCCGGTTTTAATATCATCATCAGGAATATTTTTTTCGCCATAAACAATATAAACTCTTTCATCTGATGCTACATCATCAGAAGCATAAGGTACTTCAGGCGAATGAAAGTTTTTAACATACAAGGTTCCTTTTATAATTGCTCCTCCACCTTGCCCCGGATCTTTTCTACATGAAAAATTTAAAATGATTAAAACAGCCAATAATATTTTTTGAGCACGCATTAATAAATTGTTAATATAACAAAATTATAAATTTAATTTTCTATACAGTTAATTTCGTAATTTTATTTAATAAATTGTTTTTTAGACATTTTAAACTTAACTTTATCTTAATATTTAAAAGACGTATGAAATACGAACTACTTCGTTCTATTATTTTTTTCTTATCACTTTATTCCTTTCATATAAATGCTCAGGTTATAATTAATGAATATTCATGTTCTAATGTATCAACTATAACCGATAGTTTTGGTGAATATGAAGATTGGATAGAGTTGTATAACAGTGGTACATCGGCAGTTAATTTACAAGGTTATTTTTTAAGTGATAATCAAAATAAACCCGACAAATGGGTTTTCCCCAATATAAGCATTAATGCAGGTGGAAGGTTAATAGTTTATTGTTCGGGAAGAAATACCATTGCAGGAAATGCGGTACACACCAATTTTAAACTTATTCAAACCAAACCTGAGCGTATAATATTTTCAAGCCCTACTTTACAAGAGTTAGAAAATATTTTACTCGTTCCAACACAAAAAAATCATTCAAGAGGTCGAACAAGTGATGGGGCATCAACCTGGAGTTTATTTACAACTCCTACACCTAATGCTGCCAATACAAATCCGAAACAAGAATATGCAAGTAAACCAATATTAAGTGTGCAAGCAGGTTTTTATACCTCACCACAAACGGTTAGTATTTCAAGCCCTGATGCCAATGTTACCATTCGTTATACTTTAGATGGATCTGAGCCAACCCCTGCATCATCCATATATTCAACACCTTTAACTATTAATACTACCACAGTAGTTAGAGCAAAAGCATTTAGCTCTAATCCTAATATTCCTCCAAGTTTTACTGAAACAAATACCTATTTTATAAATGTAAATCATTCTTTTGCAGTTCTCTCAGTTTGTGGCACTGATTTGAATTTACTTTTTGGAGGAAATCAAACTATAAGAGAAGGTAGTGTTGAATATTTTGATAACAATTTAGTTTTTCGCTCTGAAGTAACAGGCTCATTTGATAAACATGGAAATGACTCATGGGCCTATCAACAAAGAGGAGTAGATTTTGTAGCACGCGATCAATTTGGTGATAACTACGGAATTTTACACCAAATTTTTCCTACTAAAAACCGACAAGAGTTTCAGCGATTAATTATTAAAGCTGCCGCAAACGATAACTATCCTTTTGAAAGTGGCGGTGCACACATCAGAGATTCATATGTACATCATTTATCGCAAACAGGCAAGTTACATTTAGATGAACGCTCATGGGCTCCCGTTATTTTATACATGAATGGACAATACTGGGGAGTTTATGATATTAGAGAAAAAGTTGACGACCATGATTTTACAGATTACTATTACAATCAAGGAGAATTTGATATTCAGTTTTTAAAAACATGGGGGGCTACATGGTCAGAATATGGTGGCACGCAAGCACAAACTGATTGGAACACACTTAGAAATTTTATCACCTCAAACAATATGGCTATTCAGGCTAATTTTGATCATGTTGATAGCTTATATAATTGGAAAAGTTTAGTTGATTACTTCTGCATAAATTCATATACCGTTTGCATGGATTGGCTAAACTGGAATACAGCTTGGTGGCGCGGATTGAATCCAAATGGAGATAAGAAAAAATGGAGATATGTTTTATGGGATATGGATGCCACATTTGGTCATTATATCAATTATACCGGAATACCTGATCCATCAGCCAATGCCGACCCTTGTAATGTTGATAATTTACCCAATCCGGGAGGGCAAGGGCATACACAAATTTTAAACGCTCTAATGGCTAACCCTACATTTAAACAATATTATATAAGCAGATACATTGATTTAGGAAATACTGTTTTTTCATGCACCAACATGCTCAATTTACTCGATAGTATGATTGCTGTTATAGCACCAGAAATGCCGGGACAAATAGCAAAATGGGGAGGGAGTATGGCAGGATGGCAAAATAACGTACAACAATTACGAAATTTTATTCAACAACGATGCAATAATATTTCTCAGGGAATGAATGATTGCTACCAAACAACCGGACCATATGTTGTAAAATTCAATATTTCACCACCGAATTCAGGCACAATTAAAATTAATTCCATTACACCTACAAACTACGTATTTACCGGAAATTACTATGGCGGAATACAAACGCTTTTAACCGCTAATCCATCTCCAGGATATGTTTTTGATAAATGGTATATTGCCAACGATACAATTATGCCTTCAGTTAATGACAGTAATGCTTATGTAACATTTTCACAAGCAGATAGTATAGTTGCAATTTTTAAATTAATTGAACAACCCGAAGACAGTATTCCTCCTCCTGATCCTGACACTACTGACACAACAATAGTAACACCGGGCGGACCGGGAGCGGGCATCTTTGTACCAAATGCTTTTTCGCCAAATGGAGATGGTAATAATGACATTTTGAAGTTATACGGTGCAAAAATTCAAAGTCTTGAATTTTATGTTTATAACCGATGGGGACAACGTGTGTTTGAAACGAAAGATATAAACACAACTTGGGACGGAACATTTAATGGACAACTTTTAAATGCCGGAGTATATCCTTATATAATAAGAGTAATTTTTGAGAATGGCGACAATTTTGAAAAACGAGGAAATATAACTTTAGTGAGGTAAGAAGTGGCTATGAAAAAATTTAATTTATCGATTTTACTTATTTTACCCTTATTAACTATTGCCCAAGATGTTCATTTTTCGCAATACTATGAAACTCCATTAATAATTAATCCTGCTTCAGCCGGATTTTATGACGGTCGCCAAAGAGCTGTTTTAAATTATAAAAATCAATGGCAAGGTATTCCCAATCCATTTGTTACCATGGCGGCTTCATTTGATATGCCGCTTTTTGAAAGTAATAAAAGAAATGCTCATTTAGGCATAGGATTAAATGCTTATCGCGACCAAGCCGGTGATGCAAAATTCGGAACAACACAAATTAATTTGTCTGTTTCAGGTATAGTAAAATTAAATCCGAACCATAAAATTTCTGTTGGGATGCAAGGAGGAGGTGCACAACGCTCTGCTAACTTTAGCAATCTTGAATGGGGAAATCAGTTTATTGGAAATGGTTTTAATACCAATTTGGTTTCAAATGAAATAAACACCCTAAATTCTTTTCTTTACGGAGATTTATCGGCAGGTATTTTTTATGAATATAGTAACATCGAAAATTCTTTTGCAAGTAAAGATGTTTTTAAATTTAATTTAGGTTTATCCGGATTTCATTTGAATAAACCTGATTTGAATTTTTATAATGGCGCAAGCGATAAATTACATACAAGATATGTCTTGCATTCTTCATTAAGATATGATATTCCTGAATCTCGATTATCATTAGTACCAATGGCAATGTATGCCATGCAAGGCCCTTCGAGCGAATTATTAGCCAGTATGCTATTTAGAATAAGCCTTTCTGAGTCAGGAAAAATTACCACCTTCTTTAAAGAATCAGCATTATCATTTGGTTGCGGTGTTAGAAGTGGTGATGCTATCATTCCGCAAGTGATGATAGAGTTTCATGATTATAGCTTTGGAGTTTCTTACGATTTAAAAGCCGGAGCAAAATCTTATGGTATAAATGGAGGCTTAGAATTATTTTTAAGATATACCAACTGGAAAGGGCCCTTATATAAAGGGAAAAAATAATTTAGGTTAAAAATCTTCAACAGCCCACACAGTTATTTTATTCCATATTTTTCTTTATACTTTTCGTAGAGTTGTTTTTGATGATTGTCTAAATCTATTTTTTTACCTCTAATAAATGCATGCTCTAAAATATTTGTTTTTATGTCCAAAGCATCACCGAGCGATACAAATAAGGTAGCGTGTTTCCCAACTTCTATACTACCTACCATATTATCAATACCTAATATTTTTGCTGCATTTAAAGTAATTGCAGCTAAAGCTTCTTCTTTGCTTAAGCCATATGTTGCAGCCGTACCCGCATTAAATGGCAAATTGCGAGTACCCATTACCTCCATATCGCCATCATGGTTTAGACAAAACAATACTCCTGCTTTTTGCAACAAATAAGGCAAACGAAATGGTAAATCAATAGCATCATCGGTACGCTCAGGCAAACTGTGTACTCTGTTTAATATTACCGGTACATTATTTTCTTTTAATGCTTCTGTTACTAACCAGGCATCAGTTCCGCCAACAATTACCACTTTTGGAATATTAAATTCTTTTTTAAAATGTATTACTTCTAAAATTTCTTTAGCTGAATTTGCCGTAATATATAAACGCTTTGAGCCATCAAAAACTCCTTTCATGGCTTCAAATTTTAAATTTTGTTCTTTAACGTTTAATAGTTCAGAATATGCTTTAGCATCTTTAAAAAAAGATTTTATTTCATTTACTGCTTTTTCTTGCTCGTTATTTTTTTCTGATGGTCCGGGCTCTGCCCACCATCCGGTATTTTTATACATTCGAGGCCATGTCATGTGTATTCCGTCATCTGCTTTTAAAGTTGCGTCTTCCCAATTCCAACCATCTAATTCCATAATGCTGGATGTTCCTGAAATTACACCACCACGAGGAGTTATTTGGGCCAATAAAACTCCATTAAATCGAAGCGTTGGAGGGATTTTAGAATCTGTATTATACGCAATTTGTGAACGTACATTGGGATTATAATTACCCACTTCGGCATAATCAAGTGTTGCTCTTACGGCATCAATCTCGCGTAAACCCAATGTAGTGTTTGGTGCAATAATTCCGGGATAAACATGTTTCCCTTGCAGATTAATTACTTCATCAAATCCTGTCGGAACCTCACCCTCTCCAACCGATGTTATAACACCATTTTTAAATCCCACATAAGCATTATTTAACACTTTGCCATTACCAACATGCACAGTTGCATTGGTAAGCAATACAGACTTCTGCTGAACAGATGCAGGCTTTTGTGCAAAAACATTAATTGTAAAAAGTACAATGTATAATATACAAAGGGTTATATTTTTAAAATTTTTCATCTTCATTCTATTATTAATCTTGATTCTAAAAAAACTTTTTTCAATTATCATTTTTAAAACATTAAACTAATATATTGAACCGATCAATGTCACCTGATTATAAACCGCAGAGTTCACAAAGTATTCCCCTGAAGACCACAGAGAATAATCATCAAATCTCCAAATCACAAATTATATTAATGCATATTTTCATCTTCACTTCCTTCTTCTCCTAAAGTATCACAATGAAAATGTTTTCGTTTACGCGATTCAGGTTTAATAGTTTTTTCTCCGCCTTTTTTAGCCTGTATCATTTTTTGAATAATTCGACTTCGCTCCTGCTCTACAAAAATTCTTTGTTGCGCATCTTTTTCTCTATCGAAATAGCAAACCCCGTCAACAAATGTTTTTTCAACTTTTGCATAAATAGAGAGCGGATGATTGTCCCATAATACTAAATCGGCATCTTTACCTACTTTTATGCTTCCTGTATATTTATCTATGTGTAACAATTTTGCAGGGTTTAAAGTAACCATTTTTAATGCATCTTCTTCGCTCATCCCACCATATTTAAGCGATTTGGCTGCTTCTTGATTTAATCTTCTTCCCATTTCTGCATCATCTGAATTAATAGCTGTTACAATGCCCATGGCATTCATTAAAGAAGCATTGAATGGAATAGCATCATTAACTTCAAATTTGTAAGCCCACCAATCAGAGAAGGTAGAACCACCGGCACCATGCTTTTTCATTTTATCGGCTACTTTATAACCTTCTAAAATATGCGTAAAAGTATTAACTGTAAAGCCCATACTATCTCCCACATGCATCAACATATTTATTTCTGATTGAACATAGGAATGACAGCTAATAAATCTTTTTTTATCTAAAATTTCAACCAATGCCTCTAACTCTAAATCTCTTCGTGGCGAAGGAATATTTGCTTTTACTTTTGCGGGAAGCTTAGCATACTCTTCCATTTCTTTTTTGTATTCTTTAGCTCGAGTAAAGGCATCATAATAAACTTGTTCTACTCCCATTCTGGTTTGAGGGAAACGCACTGTTTCTCTATCGCCCCAGTTTGATTGTTTTACATTTTCTCCTAAAGCAAATTTTATAAATCCATCAGCATTTTGAATTTTCATTTGCTCGGGAGATAAACCCCAACGCAATTTTACTAATGCCGATTGACCGCCAATTGCATTAGCAGAACCATGTAATAATTGAGCGGCTGTTACACCTCCTGCCAACTGACGGTAAATATTAATGTCTTCGCAATTTATTACATCCCCTATTCTAACTTCTGCACTATTAGATTGTGCCCCTTCGTTTACGCCTCGACTTATTGCAATATGTGAATGCTCGTCAATAATTCCGGGGGTTAAATGTTTGCCGGTTGCATCAATAACTTTTGCTCCTATTGTATCTTTTGCGGTATAATTTCCTATTGCAACAATTTTTCCGTTATCAATCAGTACATCTGTTTTAATGGTTCCTTGTTCTTCCAGTGTCCAAACGGTAGCATTTTTTATCAACACTTTTTCAGCCTTAGGTATTTCAATATTTCCATAAGCGATAAATGGATATAATATTGAACCTATTACAGTATCTCTTTTACTTAATGAATCTTTTTTAGCATCTGTTTTAAAATTTGATTTTTTAATGGCCGACCAATTTATCCAAGTACCATTTGAGAGTTGTCCTTTCCCATCCCAAATGCTACTTGTATAAGAAATGTTACCGCTTAAGCGAATAATACCAGTATCATCTTTTTCTTTAATTGGAAAAGTTATGGTAATTAAATTTTCTTTGCGAGTAATGTTTGCTTCTTTTTTAAAAGTTGTATCGTTTAGCAATTGAACACTTGCTTTTAAAGCATTTTCTTCACCACTAACTTTTAAAACATATACATTATTTGTTCCAATGTTGATATCATAATCTCCTCTTATATCAAATGTTACGGCAGGTTGAACGATGTACTGTTTGCCCTGAATCCAATTTTCGTGAATGGTAAAATTTTCTGTAAACAATGAATCGTTTGAAATAAAAAAGTTTGCAATCATTCCTGGTTTTAATGCTCCAATTTTATTTTCTTGTTTAATCAATTGTGCCGGGGTAAGTGTTAGAGCTTTTAAAATTTCGCGCGATGATATACCTCTTTCATAAGCTTTTTTTAAATTCTTCAAAAAGATGTTTTTTTCTTTTAATCCATGCGAAGTAATGGCAAAAGGGACTTGATTTTTAGAAAGAAAATACAAATTAGAGGGTGCCATCTCCCAATGTTTCATTTGCGATAAATCAACCATTTGTGCATCAAACGGGTCTTCTACATCATATAAATCGGGATATGTTAAAGGAACTATTAAAGGAGCTTCTGTAGCTTTTATATCTGATATTCGTTGATACTCATCGCCACCTCCTTTTATGATATATTGCACTTTAAATTCATCGCCTATTTTATCTGCGCGTATAATATTTAACTTATCATTAGCTTCGAAAATTTGTGGGAATTTTTGAATCCGATTCCACTCTTCTAATGATAAATTGTATTCTTTTATTTTACCGGCATTACTTTTATACCATTCGGAATCTATATAAGTTTGACGTAAGAGAGCAATGCTACCCATTAATGAAGATGGAAAACTCTGTGTTGAACTTCCTTTGTTAAAAGAATAAAATGCTGCTGCTTCTCCTTCTAATACCAATTCGTTTTCTAATCCTTTTCCCAAGCTAATCAATGCGCCTGTTCCTCTGGCAATTCCATCATGTACATGCGATAAAACAACACCAAATCCTATATTTCTTAATTCTTCAGCTTTTTGCTCATTAGGATTAAATTGAACAGATGCTTTTACCTCGGGTTTTATAGCTTGATTCCAGTTAAGAGGCCCTGTTGTTTTTCTCTCGTATTGTGGATTAGGATTCCATTGAGCTGCTTTAGTTTCAGGCATACCATAATCCGAATACAAATCAATAAATGACGGATAAATGTATTTGCCATTTAAATTATAAATTACAGCTCCTTTTGGGATAGTAACTTTTGTACCAACTTGCAAAATTTTTCCGTCTTTTATAAGTAAGGTAGCATTGTTTAATAATGTTTGGTTGTCTACAAAAATGTTAGCATTGGTAAAGGCATAATATATTTCTTTACGACTATCTTTAACTCCATTAATAGGATATGTTTCTTGCGAAAAAACCTTATCCCAAAAAATAAATAACAATGTAATAATTATAATCTTTTTCATAATTAATTTAACTGAACAACAAAAGTAAATTTTTTGTTAATAGTTTAGAAGCGTAAAAGAAGTATAATTCTTTATCTTTGTCAAAAAACAAAGTATATGTACACAGGCCTACTTCACTTGCACTCCTTTTTAAGATGGGTTGCTTTGATATTAATTATTGCTGCATTTGTTCGCTCCTTAATGGGATGGCTAAATAAATCAGCATATTCCAATATTGATAATAAGTTAAGTTTGTTTTCACTTATAAGCGTTCATATTCAACTGCTGATTGGATTTATTTTATACTTTATAAGCCCCATTGTGAGTGCAGGATTAGCAGATATAGGAGCAGCAATGAAAGAGCCTCAATTACGTTTTTGGACAATTGAACATATTTCGGTAATGTTTTTTGCCATTGTATTAATTACAATTGGACGTTCTTTAACTAAGCGAGCCACTGATGATACTGACAAACACAAAAAAATAGCTATATTTTTTGGATTTGGACTACTATTAATTTTAATGCGAATTCCATGGCCTTTTATGCAAATTGGAGAAGGAAGAGGATGGTTTTAAGATTTTTTCCATTCATTATTTTATCCGGTATTATGCTGTTTTCAGCATGTGGGAATAATTCATCTGAAAAGGGAAATGCTGTTTTATCAGGGTCTGACTTATACCAAAAAAATTGTAGTGTATGCCATGGTGATGATGGTAAAAAAGGGTTGAGCGGTGCAAGTAACCTTAGCATTTCAAAGTTAGAATACGCCTCAATTGTAGAAGTTATAACTAATGGTAGAAAAATAATGCCTCCTTTTAAAGCTTCGCTTAATACTCAAGAAATTGAAGCAATCGCCAAACATGTTGAATCGTTGAAGACACAAGAATAATGGCCACTACATCATTTATTGAAACAAAAAAAACCGGAGATACAGCAGTCTTAGCAGGCTTAATTAATCAGAGCCAAAACGAAGAAAAAGTTAAAGAATATTTAGATGAATTAGAATTTTTAGCTACAACTGCACGTATTGAAACTTTAAAACGCTTTACTCAAAAACTCGATAAACCAGACCCTAAAACCTTTTTAGGTAAAGGTAAAATTGAAGAAATTGAAAAATATATAAAAGAAAATAATGTTTCAACACTAATTTTTGATGACGAACTTTCACCATCGCAACAAAAGAACATTGAAAAAATTGTTAATTGCAAAGTACTTGATAGAACTGCTTTAATACTTGAAATTTTTGCTGCACGCGCACAAACAGCACATGCTAAAACACAGGTTCAATTGGCTCAATATCAGTATTTGCTTCCACGATTAGCAGGTTTATGGACTCACTTAGAACGTCAACGTGGTGCTACAGGAACACGTGGTGGATCAGGGGAGTTGCAAATTGAAAGCGACCGAAGAATTATTCGCGATAAAATTGCGCAGCTCAAAGAAAAGCTCAAAGAGATTGATAAGCAAATGGCTACCCAGCGAAAAAACAGAGGCGAGTTAATTCGTGTTTCATTGGTTGGCTATACCAATGTGGGCAAATCAACCATTATGAACATGCTGAGCAAATCAGAAGTATTTGCCGAAAATAAATTATTTGCCACATTAGATACTACCGTAAGAAAAGTAGTGATACAAAATTTACCATTCTTACTTTCAGATACGGTTGGATTTATTCGTAAGCTACCCACACAACTGGTAGAATCATTTAAATCCACCTTGGATGAAGTACGTGAGGCAGATATCTTAATTCATGTGGTAGACATTTCACATCCGAATTTTGAAGAACATATTCAGGTGGTAAATGATACGCTAAAAGAAATAAATGCGCTGAATAAGCCTATGATTTTAGTCTTTAATAAGATTGATGCATTTAAACATGTTCCTAAAGACGAAGATGATTTAACCCCAAAGCAGCGCGAAAATTACACGCTTGAAGAATTGAAAAAAAGCTGGATGGCACGTTTAAATTCTCCGGTAATTTTTATTTCTGCATTGCATAAAGAAAATGTTGAAGAAATGCGTCAAATTTTATACGA
This sequence comes from Bacteroidia bacterium, assembly GCA_046299555.1. Taxonomy (GTDB): domain Bacteria; phylum Bacteroidota; class Bacteroidia; order JACCXN01; family JACCXN01; genus CALKJP01. The sequence goes on along the minus strand of JBKBHS010000001.1, from coordinate 715,713 downwards.
CTTTATCAAAAACGCACACATGGAGCGCTATCCGCATCAATTGCTCTATTAATGAAAAATAGTTATTTATTTACAAAGCCGATTTAAACTGGCTTAAGAAACGTATATCGTTTTCGGAGAATAAGCGTAAATCTTTTACTTGATATTTCAACATGGTTATGCGTTCTATTCCCATACCAAAAGCATAGCCGGTATATTTTTTACTATCGATACCACAGTTTTCCAAAACATTTGGATCAACCATTCCGCAACCTAAAATTTCTACCCAGCCGCTGCCTTTGCAAATATTACATCCTTTGCCATTGCAAAAAGGACATGAAACATCCATCTCTGCGCTTGGCTCTGTAAATGGGAAATAAGAAGGGCGTAAACGAATTTCGGTTTTTTCGCCAAACATTTCTTTGGCAAAATATAAAAGCGTTTGTTTTAAATCAGCAAAAGAAACTTGCTCATCAATGTATAAACCTTCTATTTGATGAAAGAAGCAATGTGCTCTGGCAGATATTGCTTCGTTTCGATATACCCTTCCCGGTGCTAAAATTCGTATAGGAGGTTTTTGATTTTCCATTACACGAATTTGAATAGAGGAAGTGTGCGTACGCAAGGCAATTTCATCTTCTATAAAAAAAGTATCCTGCATATCGCGCGCAGGGTGGTCGGGCGGGAAATTTAAGGAGGTAAAGTTATGCCAGTCGTCTTCAATTTCAGGCCCTTCTGCTACAGTAAAACCAATGCGTGAAAAAATATCAATAATCTCTCTGCGAACAATTGAAATAGGATGATGCGAACCCATGGTAAAAGGTTCACCGGGCAACGTTAAATCTAAATTGATTGATTCTGTTTTAGATGAATTATCAATAATTTCTTTGGCCGCTTCAAATTTTTCTTGTGCCTTTTGTTTTAAAATATTTAAATGTTTTCCTATTTCTTTCTTTTGTTCATTTGCTACCGTTTTAAACTCTTCAAACAAATCGTTCAATACTCCTTTTTTACTCAAATATTTTAATCGAAACTTTTCGGCTTTTTCAGCACTATCTATTAATTCTGCTTCTATTTCCTGAATAAGATGTGATATTTTTTCTAACATGTTTTTAATTGAGATTAGTTGAGAATAGTTGAGATTTTTTGAGCTTTATTGTTCAATTTTCATATTATCACATTTACAAATTGATATTTATTTTTTCAAAACCTTCATGGTCATTTTAATATCCTTTAAAGGTCTATCAGCAGCATTACGTTCTACAGCAGCAATTTTATCCACCACATCCATACCTTCCAATACTTCTCCAAAAACGGTATAAGCTCCATCTAAATGAGGTGCACCGCCATTTTTAACATACTCGTCAATTTGTTCTTGCGTATATGCAAATCCGGTACGTTGCGCAATCATTTGAATATCTTGTGTTGTAAACTTTCTACCTTGAACAATGTAAAACTGAGAACCGGAAGATTTACGCTCAGGATTAACATTATCACCCATTCTGGCAGCGGCTAAAGCGCCACGCTTATGGATAAATTGCTGTTTAATTTCAGCAGGAATTTGTTCTCCGATATCTTGTGTACCGCCATTGGTACCACCACCTTGTATCATAAACTGAGGTATAACTCGGTGAAAAATGCTACCGTCATATTTACCTGTTGAGGCTAATTTTAAAAAATTATCGCGATGTATTGGAGTTTCGTTATATAATTTAACCTTTATATCTCCCATATCTGTTTTGATAAGAACAACCGGTTCTGTTTGCTTTTTACCCCCTTTATCCTGAGCTAAAAGATTAAAATTGATATTTAAACATAAAATGATGGCTGATAAAATGACTTTTTTTAGCATAAATTCATATTTTTGTTATTCGGAAGCAATATTACAAAAATAGAACCAAAGAATTATGAAGACTTTTAATAGAATATTATTAATGGCAGTAATTTCCCTTGTGGTATTAAGCGCCTGCCGCAGACAAGGCCCGGCAAAAGGAATTGTTACAGTAGTAGATAAAGACAATAAACCCATTTATAATGCTACAGTAAACTTACATGCGCGCGATATACCGGCACCATCGAAACCTGGAGAAATTGAAGCTACACAAACTACCGATGCATCGGGTAAAGCTGCATTTGAGTTTCCAAATGAAGCCATTTTTACCATTGATGCATACATAGTTGAAACAGTTACCGATAGTGTTTTAGGTACTTATAAAGATACTTTAAGAGGTACCAGCTCTATTCGCCTTGAAAAAGATAAAACAGTTGAAGAAACTGTTGTTATTAGAAAATAGTTTTTTATATCCTTACTTGTATCCCTGACAAAAATTTGTCGGGGATTTTTTATTTAAAACAAACAATGAATGCTATCGATATAGAAATAAAACAAGCAACTATAACAAATTTGGATGATTTAATTCAAATTGCTAAGCAAACCTTTTGGGAAACATTTGCGCCATTTAATGATCCAAATGAAATGCATAACTATTTAAAAGAAAGTTTTTCTAAAGAAAAATTGAAAAACGAAATTATTAATGAAAATTCAGAATTTTACGTAGCTGAAGTTAATTCAAAAATTATAGGTTACTTAAAAATCAATTTTAATTCATCACAAACCGAACTAAAAGAAGATATAGGAATGGAAATTGAGCGTATATATGTATTAAAAGAATTTCATAAAAAGAAAATCGGATACAAATTATTTGAAAAAGCACTTGAGCGTGCAAAAAATAAATCGTTACACTATATATGGCTTGGTGTTTGGGAGAAAAATCTAACTGCGATAGATTTTTATAAAAAAATTGGATTTGTAGAATTTAGCAAACACATATTTAAATTGGGGAATGAGGAGCAAACCGATATAATGATGAAATTAACTATTTAAATTATTTTCCGCTTATGTCAATAATATCAGTGCGTTTAATATCAATTTTTCTAGAAACAAAAAGTGCTCTTCCTTTCACATAACCATCTAAGGTGACAGATGTTTTTTTAGAACGAATCAATTCTGCAATCATTGGAATAGCTGCTAATCCAAGTGTAGACAAATCGGTAGCTATTTCAAACTCGTGTGTCTTTTCTGATTTAGCCGGAATAACTATTTTATTTTGAAGCACCGCTTTACCTATATCTCTTTTGCCAAGTTTTACATTAAGCTCACCTGCTGTTACCTTAATTTTAAAAGAATTAGGATTTTTTATAGTTACACCTACTTTAAAAGTTGCTCCTTTGCTATCAATATTCTGAACATTTAAACTTTGAATGTCACTAACTGATAATTCTTTAAAACCGGAACAAGAACATAATAAAGCAAGTAAAAAAATTACCAGTGAATAACGCATGATATTTATTTTTTAATGGTAATTGAATCAGTAATTACAAGATTACTTGCATTGCCAGCTCTATCAACTAGAAACAAGCCAAAATTAGCATATTCTACATCAGCATTACTTACCATAATGGTATTCCCCATGTTTATATTAATTTTTCCTGTTATGGCAATACCGGCATTATCGGGCGCTAATTGTTTTAAACGAAATGAATAAAGCAAATCATTTCTTAGATCTTTTATAAAAACATTTTTTACGTCCGGATTGTTGTCTCCCAAATCTCCATCACCATCTTTATACTTAATAGTTATCAAAATTTCATCCATATTTTGTTTTACTTCTTTTGGAAATATATCTACAAATTCAATATATGGCTGAGGAGGAACCGTAACAACTTCTTTTTTACAAGAAATCAATGTTGTAACAAGCAAAAAAATGAAAATAATTCTCATATTCATATTATTGAATAATAAACGACCAGTAAGTTTTATACTGAATAATTAAATTATTGGTTGGCATTTCCGTATCGGTTGCATGATCGCCATCATTGGTATAAAAGCGAATGTACAAGGGAGTATTTGTAGGGAATAGCGCTGTATTTATACCAAACTGCCAAACCTCATTGCCGGGAAATGTAAAATACGATCCATTAATTGTAACAGCACTTGTAAAGTTGTCAGGATGGGTTGAAATTCTAATACGTGTATTTTGCAACTGTGAAATAGGTGTTTTATCATCGGTAACTAAAACCCATAACATTATATTTTGATTTTGAGGTACAATAAATGAATTGTAAATAACGCCTCCTACTCTAATCGTATCAATTCGCTGAAATGAAGAGTTTAATGCAATATAACCAACTACATTTGGTCTATCGTTTCGTTGCGGTGGAGTTTGGTCAAACATATCTTTAGCACCATTCTGTATCCAGTCTCCTATATTATCAATATCTTCCTGTGGCAATTTTACGCCAATATTATCTTGTGGCATTCTATCGTTTTGATTTACAAAACAGCAATTGGTAATGCGCTCATATAATACCGACATAGTTTTATTTCCGGGTAAAACACGGTAAGTAAAGGTGCTATCGGCATTATTTTTAATTATTTTATGATACACCAAAGTATTATAAGAAGACTCAATAGTTCTGAAATCCGGTTCAAAATGCCCATCATGACAGCCCGGCACAGCACACTTAGGTTGTAAAATATTTGAGTATATTCCTAAAAATGATGATGGTAAAACCAATTCAGGCTTAGATGCATTATCTGTATTTCTATTTATTGAATCATAAGGATTTGGTGGCAGAGGCTCCCATTTGCTGCAAGCAATCAACACACTTAGAAATATACCAATTATCGTTAAAACTGTTATTTTAATATTTATTCTCATTTAATCGTTAAGTTTACATTTTATACAAAAGCTTGTAACAATGGCTGCCCCGGCAATAAACCACTTGGTATATCATGATCGAAACCTAAAGCATAAGCAATTGTTGGTACAACATCAATTGATTCACCGGTAACAGAATTTATGGTTTGATTTTGTTTAATTACTCCCGATGGGCCCAAAATCAAACAGAAAATTTCGCGCGACATTTGGTCATTTGTATGATCTAAAGCATATCTTCCATTGCTATCTTGGATGGTATTGGGTTGTAGATTTCTTCCATGCTCAGGAACTGCAATAAGTATAGTATCATTTGCCATTCCGGGAGTTGATTGAATGGTATTCCATAAATGCGCTAAGCAAAAATCTGCTATTTGTAAAGCATTACAATACTGCGTAAAATTGGAGTGGCCAATATCTACATCCTGCATATTTACGACCAATAATTCCGGTTTAAATTGTTGAATAATTTTTTCGGCAGCCAATATGTTTTTCATATCGTTGGTCATAAAATTAACACCAAAAGCATTATTATATTGACCTGATTGAGCCTCATTAAACGACTGTTGTAAAAAATTTTCAAGCTGATAGGCTTCTTCTGAATCATTCATTACACCGCCTTGGTCAGAATAATTAAGAGCGAAACCTTTATTAAATTGTTCTCTTAATTGATTAACTGCAGTTTTTTCAGAAGAAGTAAATGATTTTGGATTCCCTAAGTTATTAAATCCACGCTGACTAAATAGGGTACTAGGCTGCATATAATTAGCGCCATACATAGGCCCATATCCCGGATACGTACTATAATTCAATGAAGGATAAGGCCCCAGCATATTAGAAACCCACCAAGCATTAAGAGCATTATTTGTTGGAGAATTATGTTTTCTGTAATATTCAAATACCGTAGGAAATTTTGGTGGCATTTTAATATTTAAATCGGTGGTAGTATAATTTCCGGTAATGGCAGTTGTATGTCCATTAAAATGTCCGGTTGGACCTACATTGTATCTGAATTGCTTGTATAATGTTCCATAGTTCAACAATGGTGTTCCCGGTGATGGCAATAGAAACATGCTTCCAGCAATATCAGGAGAAATAGCCTCCGAACCCGGCAAAATATTTCTAAGCAAATTACCTTCTGCTTTTTGCATGGATTCAAGATTTCTTACCCCTCCTGCAAATAAGCACAAGACTACATGATTTACTTTTCTATTGCCTGTGGCAGCAAATAATCGTCCGCTTGGCAAAATGTATGGAATGGTTACTGCGGCTGCAGCAGCTACTCCTGTATTTTTTATAAATTTTCTTCTGTTCATAGTCAACTAATAATATCGGTATTCATTTGATGTCATTAATGCATAATAGAAAACTGTAGGCGTAATAGCAGTGTTAGATTTAATCAATTCTTTTACTTTAAATAGTTCTGTTTCGGAAGGTTCACGACTATATAATTTTTTATAGGCATCCGTTATAAATTTATCCAAATCTGCATTCATGGCAGATGCACTTGGAATTTGTGCAGAAGGATGATTAATGAAATTTTTAACGATAATATCTTCCATTAATTTTTTATCACCAAATGATTCATAAACCAGCGATATTTCTTCCAGTTTATTTTGAGGAATAGTGGTACCAAAAATATCAGAGTAGGCAATTGCGATAAACTCTGTTGTAGTTTTTAATCGAGATTTATTTGCTCCATCTCTTTTCACATAAGCATCTTGTACATCGTACAAAACGGTTCTTTCTTTTTTGCATGAAAAGATTGATGCAGTAAGTAGAAAAATAATTAGTATTCGTTTCATTTTCTATCTTTTAATTATTTTATTCCAGCAAACTCATCGGATGTTAAAATAAGCTTTTGTAAGGCTTTATAATTATTGGTTGATTTATATAATTCAGCACCCTCTTTCATTTCCATTATAGTTGGCTCTCTGAAAATATAGCGTTTGTACAAATCTCTCACACGACCTTCGTAGTAAGCATCAGCATCAAAAAATATTCTAATGAAATCGTCTTTCGTATTTCCTTCCTGATAAAACAAATAAGCATAAAATCCATCCACCATTTTTTTACCATCTTCTAATTCTTGCAAGGTTGGATAACGGTACATAAAATGCTGAAACATGGATACTACAAAGTTTTCAGTTCCCATATTTATCTGGTCGTATATATGGTTATTTATACAGCGTTTATAAAGCCCTTTAATATCAATTACTCCATTAGCGAAATCTAATGGAGCATTTTTTAAATCAATTAATTTATCACGTTCAGCTTGAATTGCCGGCCATATTGCCTGATAGGATGTGTCTGATAAAAATAGATTAAACACATCAATAAAAGTTTGTATATCGGTAGAATCTGAATTATTTAAATATTCTGCTCTTGCCAAATCATATACACGTCTGAAATAATCAGGCTTTGCCAATACTTCATCTACAAAAGATTCTCTGTCGCTTTTCTTTAATTCATAAGATGATAGTTTTTGACGTGCAGATAAAAACTCTGTATCGGTAGGTTTTCTGCCCAGTACACTAATATATGTTTTATTAATATAATTTTCGCGAAATACATTGCTTACTGTATTATCAGCCGGAGGCACATTGCCATAGATGATTAATTCCTCTCTTTTGGTACATGAATAAAGAAGTAAAAATAATACAGACAGAACTATTAATCTTTTCACAGCAAAAATGATTAAATGTTAAAAAGTAAAGATATTGAAATTTCTGCTTAAAAACGCTAACTAAATGCAGAAGTATAGCTTTAATTAAACCAATGCATTTCATCAAGGATACTTTGTACAATATCTTGTTCAAAGCCTTTTGATACAATGTATTTCATCATTTTGTGCTTACGCATAAAAGGCAATTTATCTTTAATATCTTTTTTCTTCTTTTCAATTAATTCCTTAATTGTCTTTTCGTATTCATCAGAAGATATTTGTGCCAAAGCTTTTTTTATACAGTATTCAGAAATTTTTCGAGATTTCAATTCTAGTTTCAACCTAACACGTCCCCATTTTTTTATGCGGAATTTGCCGGATACATAAGCCATGGCAAAGCGTTCTTCATTTAAAAAATTATCACTTATTAAAGCTGCTATTACTTCTTCCGCTTCGTCACCATATAAACCCCATTCGTTGAGCTTGTTTCGCACTTCCTGCTGACAACGCTCCTGATAAGCACAATAGGCCTGAGCTTTTACAATTCCTTGTTTAACGGTATAAACTTTTTGTTTTTTATTTTCCATTTACTTATCCAACTAAAAACGGATTAGTAAGTTTTTCTTTTCCAATACTTGTTACAGGCCCATGACCGGAATACACTTTTACTTCATCTCCCAATGGTAAAAGTTTTGTAACAATACTATTAATAAGTGTTTCGTAATTCCCACCCGGCAAGTCTGTTCTTCCAATACTTCCGTTAAATAAAACATCGCCTACTATTAACATTTTACCTTCTTTATCGAAAAAACTAATGCTTCCGGGCGAATGTCCGGGGGTATGAAAAATTTGTAATGAAGAATTTCCAAAAGTTAATCGTTGAGATTCGTCCAAAAAATAAGCAGGCTCCGGACTTGAAACTACCGGAACACCATATAATTTACCAATATTCTCCACATTGTGTAAAAGAAAAAGATCGTCTTTATGTATATATAATTCCAAATTAAACTTTTCAGCTATAAAACGATTGCCCATTACATGATCAATATGGCAATGCGTATTTATCAATTTTACAGGTTTAAGTTGTTGGGAAAGAATAAAACCACTTAACTCATCCTGCTCATAAGAGTTACTACAACCCGGATCTATAATTACACATTCACGGGTTTCATCCCATAAAACGTAGGTGTTTTCCTGAAATGGGTTAAAAGTAAATGCTTGAATTTGTATCATTTTGATTTTTTTTTGACTTCAAAATTAGGAATAAACAAGTATTAACTTAAAGCGTTGTAACTATCAGCATAAAAAACTAATTTTACAAGCTATCAGATTCATGACATTGCGAAGTAGATATTACCATATTTTAATTCTTTTTTTGACATTGTTTTGTCAAACTCAATTGCATGCACAGTTTTACAATGGCTCGCAAATGGAATTTGGCAAAAATCGTGTTCAATACGAAGAATTTTTATGGACATACTACCGTTACGACCGATATGATATCTACCTATATACAGGAGGACGCGAACTGGCTATATATACTGCAAAATCAATTGACAAACACATTCGCGAACTTGAAAATATTTTTGACTATCAACTCAACGACCGCCTTCAGGTTATTCTTTACAATAAACATTCGCATTTTAGACAAAGCAACATTGGTTTAGGTGCAGATGAATCCTACAATGTAGGTGGAGTTACCCGTATTATCGGCACAAAACTTTTTGTGTATTTTGAAGGCGATCATAAAAATTTCGAACATCAAATTAGAGCGGGAATTGCAGAAATTTTAATCAATGAGTTAATGTATGGTGGCAATTGGCGAGAAGCACTTAAAAATTCAACTCTTATCACACTTCCACAATGGTATGTAAAAGGACTTGTATCGTATGTTACCAAAGAATGGGACGATCAAATTGAAAACAAGGTAAAAGATGGTGTATTATCAGGAAAATACAAAAAATTTAATCACCTAACCGGAGATGATGCCATATATGCAGGGCATGCCATGTGGCACTACATAGTACAGGTGCATGGGGCCAATGTATTGGCAAACATTGTGTACATGACAAAAATGAGTCGCAATGTAGAAAGCGGATTTTTATATGTATTGGGCGTTTCCCTAAAAAACATTTCTATTGATTGGATAGATTATTACACCAATCTTTATCGCTCTGCTGAGATGAGTAAAAAAATGCCTGAAGCCAATCAATTAAAAATTAAATCGAAAAAAAATAAAGTTTATAGACAATTAAAGGTTAGTCCTGATGGTAAAAAAGTAGCCTATACTACCAACGATATGGGCAAATTAAAAGTTTGGCTTTACGATACCGAAACTAAAAAAAGAAAAAAAATTAAACGCTGGGGATATAAATTAGATCGTATTCAAGACTATCGCTATCCCATATTGGCATGGCATCCAAGTGGAGAAATTCTGGCTATTGTTACCGAAGAAAAAGGAGAACCATGGTTGCATTTTTATAATCTAAACGATAAAACATTAACCACCCGTCAAATTTTTTTAATTGACGACATATTAGATATCGCCTACTCTCATGATGGTAAACGCATGGTTTTTTCAGGAGTATATGAAGGTAGAACAGATATCTATTTGTATAGCATAGCCTCTAATGCACAAGAAGCTCTAACAAGCGATGTTTTTGATGATGTTCAACCCAGATTTATTAATGATTCACGACAAATTATTTTTGCCTCCAATCGCTGGGATGATACTTTGCGTTACAAATCAAAAGAAGATATCATTCAAAACTTAAATAAAGATATTTTTATTTATGATTTAGAAAATAAATCACCCGTTTTAAGAAGAGTTACCAATACTCCCAATATAGATGAATCGCAACCTCGGCCCTTTGTAGATGATAAATTTACCTTTTTAAGCGTAAGCGAAGGCATACGCACGCGCTATGTAGGAATATTAGATAGTGTAATTAGCCATATCGATACCGTTGAACACTATCGCTACGTTGTTAAAACTGCCAAACATAGCGATTATCCCAGAAATATTTTAGAACACGAATTCAATCCACAAAGCGCAAACTATTCCGAAATAATTTATCATAATGGTAAATATAAATTCTTTGCAGGAAATTTTAATTCTGATGTATCGAATTTAAAATTTGAATTACCTGCTACACCTAAAAAATCGAACATTAAAACAACTATTCAAGAAAAAAAATCAATTCCACCGGCTCCTAAAATTGCTCCCGAAAAAAAGGATACCCTAACAGGAACAACAAAGTTTAAAAGTGTAAAAGTATTTGAAGAAAACAACGACAAAAAAATTGATATTAACAATTATCAATTTGAAGAAGAAATAACTCAAAAGAAAGAGGTAAAAGTCGAGGATAAAAAAGATGTTCCAACATTAAAAAATGAATCAACAAAACCTGATAATGAAATTAAAGAGTTTAAATTACCCGAACAGCGAAACTATAATATAACTTATTATCCGGAATATTTGGTAACTCAACTGGATAATAGTTTTATGAATCAAAGTTATCAACCCTTTAATCCGGTAAACGGAGGTTTTATAAATCCGGGATTAAATGTATTTAATAAAATCGGGATGACAGATTTATTTGAAGACAAACGAATTTCAGGAGCAATGCGTTTGTCTACCAGCCTTCGCAATAACGAATATTACATTAGCTATGAAGATAGAACCAAACGATTAGATAAGCAGTATGTAGTACATCGCAATGCCATGACCTTCGCTAATGGTTTTAATATAACACGTATACATACACACGAAGCTGCTTATAAATTAAAATGGGCCTTTAATGAAATAAAAAGCATTAGAGGAATGGTGAATATTCGACAAGACCGATTCGTAGCACAGGCAACTGACTTCACTAATTTGCAAAGACCAAACAGATACGACTACTGGGTAAATGCAAAATTGGAATATGTATTTGATAATACAATTAAACGTGGTTTAAATTTATACAATGGAATACGTTACAAATTATTTGTAGAACAATACAAACAACTAAACGAAAAAGAGGTAGATATAACCATTTTGGGAGGAGATTTCAGATACTATCAGAAAATTTTCAGAGATTTTATTTGGGCAAATAGAATTGCAGCAGGTACATCGTTTGGCACAAGAAAACTTTTATTCTACGCAGGTGGAGTTGATAATTGGATTGCACCAAGAATAAATAACGAAACACCCATTGATTTAACTCAAAACTATATTTTCCAAACATTGGGAACACCTATCAGAGGCTTTATTCAAAATACACGCAATGGGAACAACTTTGCAGTTATTAATAGCGAATTACGCTTACCGATTTTTAAATTTTTCATCAACCAACCCATTAAATCAGATTTTATTCAAAACTTTCAAATAATTGCATTTGGCGATATTGGAACGGCATGGGTTGGACGCTCTCCCTTTTCAGAAGAAAACACCAGCAACACAACTTTTATTGATGCCAATCCTTTATATATTACTTTAAAAAATCAACGCGAGCCAATTATTGGAGGATATGGTTGGGGCTTACGCAGCCGTTTGTGGGGATATTTTATTAGAGCCGATTGGGCATGGGGAGTAGAAAATTACGAAATAGGGCCACGCGTATTTTATCTATCATTCAGTTTAGATTTTTAATTATGACAGCAGGAACTATCATTTTATTATTAATTATTGGATTAGCTGCAGGTTTTATGAGCGGTATGGTAGGTATAGGAGGCGGAGTAGTAATTGTTCCAATGTTGGTTTATTTTTTAGCATTCGATCAAAAAATGGCGCAAGGAACCACCTTGTTTATGTTTATGTTTCCTATCGGTATTTTAGGAGTAATTAACTATTACAAAAATGGAAGCGTTGATATTAAAACCGCTTTAGTAATTATGAGCACCTTTGTAATAGGAGCTTATTTTGGCTCAAAAGCAGCATTGAAATTTGACCAAGATATGTTAAAAAAAATCTTCGGTATTTTTCTTGCCTTGGTATCACTTAAACTCATCATGGGAAAATAAAATACGATGAGCCTTATAGAAAAAATCAAAGAACATTCTAAAGAATTACTGCAAGAAATTATAAGCATTCGCAGGCATTTACACGCACATCCCGAACTTTCTTTTCAGGAATTTAAAACTTCTGATTATATCTGTTCGTTGTTAGACAAATGGAATATACCATACACGAAAGGTTGGGTTAAAACGGGTATTGTAGCGATTATAAAAGGAAAAAATCCTGATAAAAAATGTATCGCATTGCGAGCTGACATTGATGCATTGCCCATACAAGAAATAGCAGGCAGAGTTTATGGTTCTAAAAATCCAGGTATTATGCATGCCTGCGGGCACGATGTACATACTGCATCTTTGTTGGGAACAGCTAATATTTTAAATAATTTAAAAAATGAATTTGAAGGAAGCGTAAAATTAATTTTTCAACCTGGAGAAGAATTATTACCGGGCGGAGCTTCCCTGATGATAAAAGAAGGCGTTTTAAAAAATCCGGATGTTGAAAGCATTTTTGGACAACACGTTTTTCCTTCGCTCGAAGCAGGTAAAGTAGGCTTTAGAAAAGGCATGTACATGGCAAGCACCGATGAGCTTTACTTTACTATAAAGGGCAAAGGCGGACACGCTGCTATGCCTGCTGATTACAATAATCCTATTTTTATTGCCGGAGAAATAATTAAAAAATTGCATCACTTTTTTATGGAACAAAAACAAAATGATGTTCCAACAGTAATTGCATTTGGAAAATTTATAGCCAACGGAGCCACCAATGTAATTCCCGAAACAGTAAATATTGAAGGCACTTTTAGAACCATGAATGAAGAGTGGCGAAAAAAAGCGCATGAAATAATTATTGAAATTTCAAATTCTATTGCTCAAGAAATGAAAGGTGTTTGCGAAGTTGAAATACGCAAAGGTTATCCTTTTTTAAGCAATCATGAAGAACTAACAACAAAAGCTATTATAGCCGCAAAAGAATATTTAGGAGATGAAAATGTAATAGATCTAGATTTAAGAATGACTGCTGAAGACTTTGCCTTTTATTCTCAAGAAATACCTGCCTGCTTTTATCGCTTAGGCACTGCCAATTTTGAAAAAGGAATAAATGCAGGCGTTCACACCCCACAATTCGACATTGATGAAAAAGCACTGGAAACAGGTATGGGATTAATGGCCTACTTGGCAATATGCGAAATATCTTAAACAAATTTTATTCGTATGGAATAGGAGCAATTCTTGAATATTTTACTGTTGATAAAATCATCATCGTTTGCATTTGACCAATTTCTTCAATTCTACTTAATTTATCGGAAATTAATTTTTCAAAAGCAGGCATATCTTTAACAGTCACTTTTAATATATAATCTGCCGTTCCTGTTACTTGGTAACATTCTGTTATTTCATCAATCTTTAAGATTTGTTTTTTAAAATTTTGAATAGCATTATTTATTTGTCTTGCTAATGATATTTGAATCATTGCATTTATTCCGAGTCCTAAAAGTTCAGTATCTAAAACGGCATGATAACTTTTAATCAAACCGGCATTTTCAAGTTTTTTTACGCGCTCTAATGTTGGTGCCGGTGATAAACCAATTTGATTGGATAATTGTATGTTGCTTATCCTCCCATCTTCTTGCATGATGCGTAGAATCTTTAAATCAATTGCATCTAATCGAATATTTAATCGCTTTGCTAACTCCTCAATCATAAAATTAAATTTTTAGTAAAAATTATAATTTTTTTAAAAATATACAAGTATTTTAAAATGAATTTAATGCATATAAAACAGGTTTGCTTGGGCTGGCATCATTTTCAAAACTTGCTATTTGAATATTAAGTAAATAATTGCCATCGGCAATGCTATTCGGAACATAAATTAATTCAGTAATAGTTCGTTGCTTTTGTGTATTATGCGGATATTGCCAAAATGCATGATGAGCTAACAATTTTCCATCGTCATGCTCTTTATCAACCGAAGGCAAATCAATTAAGAGGTGGTTAATATTTTTTTGATGCATCCATTCAGCAGCCTTTGATTCGATATAGGGTGGATTGGTATTGGAATACTGTCGATTAATTTTTTCTACCGTATTGGGTAAAGTTCGAATAATTAAGGCTTCAGGTATTTCCTCTCTTAATGCTGCTTCTATTTGGGCTAATGTAATTATTTTATCTCCGTCAATTTCATGAGGTAAAACAGTAATAAGTTTTGCATAAAAAAAATATTTGTTTAAACATTGATTTATGGTATAATTTTCTTTACTAATATGCCCCACACATTCTGTATGGGTACCATTACCATGTGGATTAAAAAAAATATTTCTAAAATTTACAGAACCACCTTTGTTTACATCACCAATCCAATTGCCAATTTCTACGGGTGTTATTTCAACCGGTTTAACATACCATGCATTAACATTGTGTTCTCCGGCTCTAAGCGGTATAGAAATATCTAAGGGTTTTGATAAATCTACACAATATTTAATCTCATTTAAAAAAATTTCTATCAACATATTATTTATAAGGGATTGCCATTCTCATCAAAATTATTTTTTAAGTAGTTTTCTGTGAGAAGATAAATCATAATTGAGATTAAAATTACCGATATTATTGTAAATACTCCCCAAATTTTTTCATCATTTACTCCTATTAAGTACAAAATTACTCCTAAAATTAATAAATCTATTCCCGCAAGAATCATTAATTTAGAGGCAAAAGAATTAGATGCTTTCCATGCATCTTTACTTTTCATGGAACGCGATGTTCTGTATCCATAAAGATAATTAATGTCTTTAGGAGGATATAATAAAGTAATAATACCTGCTAATATGTAAATTAATGAAATTAATAAGTTTGCGATTAAGAATTCCATAAAACGAATTTAAACTCTAAATAAATCGGAAGCAATTTTATCGGCTAATATTTTTCCTTCTGAAGTTAATTTTAGTTTATTTTCGGAATGGATGATTTTTCCTGATTGAAGAAATATTTGCGATTGTTTCAATAAGTATTCCAAATATACATTGCCAAAAGTTTCTCTTATATAATGTAAATCACAACCCCATTGGGTTCTTAAACTTGTCATTACATATTCATTATAGCGTGTATTCAAACTTAATTCTTCTTTCTCAAACCACTGAAAATTGGAATTAACTCTTCTAATATATTCTGCATTATTTCTAATATTCCATTGACGACTTTGGCCATTAAAAGAATGCGCAGAAGGTCCTATTCCTATATATTTTTTAGCTTTCCAGTAACTACTATTATGTTTTGAATAATATCCTTTTAAAGCAAAATTAGAAATTTCATAATGCTCGTATTTATTATTTATTAAATATTCAGACATGTATTGAAATTGTCTTGCTCCTTGTTCTTCTGATGGTAAACTAACTATGCCTTTTTTTATAAAATGATTTAAGGCTGTTTTTTCTTCGACAGTAATACAATAGGGCGATATGTGCTTAACCTGCAGTTGTATTGCATTTTGTAGATTTTTATGCCATTGTTCATCGCTTAAACCAGGAAATCCATAAATTAAATCTATACTAATGTTTTCATATCCGATATCCTGACTTTGTAAAATAGCATTAAATGCTTGCAATGAAGAATGTGCTCGATTCATCCATAGTAAATGCTCCTGAAAAAAAGATTGAATACCAATACTCAAACGATTTATTCCTGCTTGCTTCCATTGGTATAGTATATTTGGCTGTACATCATCAGGATTTACCTCTAAAGTAATTTCTGCTTTAGGGATAATGGAATGATACTTTGCAATGGCATTTAAAATTAAAAATAACTCTTCTTGTTCAAGAAGAGATGGCGTGCCGCCTCCAAAATAAATGGTTTCTATTATTTCATTTGAAGCATAATCTTTTTGCAATTCTATTTCATGTAGCATTGCATTTATTAGTTGCGATTTCAATTTTAAATTTGTAGAAAAATGAAAATCGCAATAATGACAAGCCTTTTTGCAAAAAGGAATATGTAAGTAAATACCTGCCATGAAATATAACGCCTCCCTAAATCCTTACTCAAGTAGGGAGAATTGATCATTTAATTTATAATTTAATATTTATTAATGACTATTCTAAAAGTTGTACCTTTTCCAATCTCCGATCGTTTTACAAATATTTTTCCTTTATGATAATCTTCGATAATACGCTTTACTAATGAAAGGCCTAGTCCCCAACCTCTTTGTTTGGTAGTGTATCCGGGTTGAAAAACAGTTTTAAATTTTGATCTTGGTATTCCTTTTCCTGTATCACTTACATCAATATAAACATACTGAGTAAGATCAGTAATTTGAATTTGTATGGTTCCTTCTCCATCCATTGCATCTACTGCATTTTTACATAGGTTTTCAATTACCCACTCAAATAATGAAACATTTAAGGGAACTAATGTTTCATTTGCATTTCCGGGAACAACAACAAATTTTACTTTACTTGTAACACGAGCCTGTAAATAATTTACCGTTTTATTTATAACCGAATAGATGTTAACTTTTTCTAAAGTAGGAACCGATCCAATTTTTGAAAAACGCTCCGTAATCGTTTCTAATCGACTAACGTCTTTTTTCATTTCATCAATTAAAATGGGATCAACATTTTTTAATTCCAGTAATTCCATCCAGGCAATTAATGATGATAATGGTGTGCCCAACTGATGCGCTGTTTCTTTAGCCATTCCTACCCAAACCTGATTTTGTTCTGCTTTGCGTGAGGTACTAAATAAGATATATGCAATTAATAAAAATAAACCTATTATAAAAAATTGAACGTAAGGATAATATTTAAGTTGAGTAAGCAAATAAGAATTGTAGTAAAATATATAATTTTTTTGACCATTTCCTAAATCTATTTCGATTGGATTATTTTGTAGTGCCATTTTCTCAATTGTTGTTCTAACATAGACTGAATCTTTTATTTTTGTTTCGTCTAAATTGCCGAAATCAAGAACTTTTTGCTTTGATTCATCTGTAAACAAAACTGGCACAGTTGCGGAATTTAAAACTATTTCCGAAATAAATGATTTTATAATGTCATCCATTACTACTTTTAAATCGGTAAATAATTTTGAATCTTTATAATAAAGATAATTTTTCTTATCCTTATAGTATGGTATAACAATCGGCTCGTGCTGTTTTTTCATTTCCTCCAATTCTTTCTTTAAAATTTCTCTTTCTTCAGAATTTAGTTGTGATGGATTATCGTGTTTAATTCCTTCGATATTTAACCATGTATTTATTTCACCTTTATCGTTTGTAAGAATAACAGGTATGGTAGTATTACTCGAAACAATTTTTAGATAAAAATCAAAATCATTTTCAGCAATAGATAATCTACGGGTAGCTTCTGCCCATAATTCCATTCGCTTAAATTCTTCAGCGCTCAATTTTTCAAATAAATCGGCAGTATATTTTATAAGTGCTGCTCTACGTTTAATTGCTTCTGCCCATAAATTAACTTTATTTCGTTCTTCATTAGCAATTTTTTTAACCAAAATATTAGTGTACCAAAGCGATACTCCAACAATAACTACGGCAAGTAAAAAGAGCAATCGTTTCCATAATATTTTTCGGGAATAAATATTCATTTTAATTTTAATACTTAGGGACGTTCTAATTCTATATTTTGATTTTTTTGATTTTCTTGCGGAGCAATTTTATCGAGCCATCTGTCAAATTTAGTTTTTTCTTTATCTTTAAAATAAGACTGTTGTTTATTATTTTCTTTTTTGGGCAGTTCTTCCCATTCTAACTGAAGTTTTACTGCTTTTATTTCTTTTGATGTGTTTAGTGAAGTATCGTTTTTAAAAACACCAAATTCTTCTTTTAATATAGATTTTACGATTTGCTTTTCTTGTTTTACATCATGCTTTATTTTATTACTTAATCCAATTTTATCATACGAAAACTTTGGATTATCAACCGTTCCTTTCATTGAGATATATAAAGCCATTTTTCTTATACCACCTTCATCGTTTTCTTCTAAAAATTCTTCGTTTTCTTTTTTTGCACTTTTTGCTTTTTGAGACAAAAGCTCATTTAATAAAATTTTAAAACGATAATCTATTACATTATCAAATGTATGCTTTCCTTCTAATTCTAAGTTTAAAGCTGATGAAGTAATTTTTGTATTTGCAATATTAATAGTTCGATCTTTAATATGTACTTGTGTACGAAGCTGTCCGAATTTTATATGTTCTAATTCAGTCAATTTTATAAAGCGCGATAAATTATATATGGGTTCAAAATTTATTAATTCTCCATTCTCAATTACTAAATCGGCATTTGAATAAACTTTGGCTGGTTTTAATATTAACTTATTATCGCTTGCTGCTATAAATTGGATATGTGAAGTAGCAAATCCTTTTAAATGTTTTGACTGTAATAAATCTTGTCCAAAATTTTCGCACTGCACAAATAAATCCTGAATATTAATTTTATTTATATCGCCTTCAATAGTTATTACATATTCATTTTCGTCACTTGCATCCAATAATCCGTTAACAGTTGCATTTCCCTGCATGGTATTCATTTCAGCATTTTCCACATATAGTTTATTGTCTTTCAACACTACTTTGCCTTTTATATTTTCTGCATTAAATTTTCTGAAATTAAACTTATCTACATTTACATTTAAGTACAAATTTGCACGTTCTGAAAACTTTAAGCTAAAAGTAGTATCACCAGAGGAAGTGGAATTATCTGCTAATAACTCATCTAAGTTTAACATGGCAGAATTAAGCTTTGCATCAATTACCAACTTTTGGTCAGAAACAAAAAAGAATGAAAGTATATTTCTGAAAAAACCTTTTAATTCGATTGCTGTGCTTAGAATATTAGCCGAAAAGTTATTTACAATAATGTCATTATTATCAAAAAGCATTTCTGCGTTAACATTGCTTAATGATTTAGGACTATGTCTTAGGATTAAGTTTGCATTTTGTATAATAACTTTACCGGCAGTTCTTGATTTTCTAAAATCTTCGGCTGTATATTCATTAGGGTTTCTGATAGTACCTTCAAAGCGAGCGTCAATTAATAATTTACCTGACATTTCTGAAATTGTATCGAGCTGAATAAAAGATTTCCATTCTGCTAAATCAATTTCTGAAACTGTTTCAATATTAATTTTAGGTTGAGAAAAATTTATAACATTAAATGCGCCCTTAAAGACGCTATTACTCATATTGGCAGAAAAATTTTCCAATATCAATTCAAATGTTTCAGATCTATTTTTCTTACCGGTCGAAAAGTAGCCCTTTGTGTTGATATTATTTAATTTTGTTCCCGTTGGTATATATTCAATTGTAGCATTCTTAATACCAAAATTTGCATCTACAGAGGGCGAAGTATATTTACCTACTTTTCCTGTAATATTCATTTTAAAATAAAAATCACCTTCACTTTTATAATCTTTTATACCGGAATTATATTTTTCAGGCAATAAGGATAAAACTGATTGAATATCCATATCTTTTCCGCTTATATGAATATTTAAATCTGTTTCGTCTTCATCATTCTCAATATTTCCCGAAATATCAAAAGACTGTTTTGAAATTACGAATTGGCTCTTTTTAAATTGATAGTTTCCTCTTTCTGTATCAATGGCCAATACTAAATCAATATTAGCTTTGGTTTTTCTATTAAGATAATTTACATCAGCAAATTTTAATGTTTGAACACTAATATTTCCTTCCGTAATTAAATCAAATTTTTTTTCAGAAAAATTGCCTTTTAAGTATAATTCTTCGCTTGAAAAATTTATTTTATTTTTATTTTGATTATCATTGTAATTAAATTGAAGATTTTTTAAAAGCAGCTTTTGCAAATTTAGTCTAAATGCAGTCTTTTGATTGGTTGATGATTCTTTAAAAACATTTAGGTTATTTTTTCCTGTTTTATCATACTTAACATATATTATGCTTTGATTAAGTTCTATATTTTTTATCTCATAATTTTTTTTTATTAAATCAAACAAACTCGTCTGCAAAAAAAAATTTTCTGCAAAAAGTAAGGTATCTTTTGGATTTTCTTTATTTACCCAAGCATCTTTTACTAATACTTTTTTTAGTTCAATACTTGCATTTGGAAATTTTTTGAATACCGAAAAGTCGATTGCTGCTATTGAAATTTCGGTATTTATATGCTTATTTAATTCTTGTACCAAACGCTGTTTTATTTCATCTTGATAGAAATAAGCGAGCGTGCTTACCGATAACATAAATAAAATCGGAATTGAAATTAATACAAGAATTATTTTTTTTACTTGAGATTGCATTTAGCCTAAAACGAAAAACCTTTCTGCTTATTTTTAAGAAGGAAGCATTTTTAGCATAGCAATTTCTTTTTCAGTTAAAAATCGCCAATGACCACGAGGTAAATCTTTTTTGGTTAATCCTGCAAATACTACCCTATCAAGTTTAACAACTTTATAACCTAAATACTCCAACATTCTTCGTACTATACGGTATTTACCGCTATGCAATTCAATGCCAATTTCTTTTTTACTATCAGCAGTTTCTACATAAGCCGCATTATCGGCTTTAATAAACCCATCATCTAAACGAAAGCCTTCCATTAGTTTCATTAAATCTTGCTTTGAAACACTTTTATCGGTTACTACATGATATATTTTTTTAACACCATACGATGGGTGCGTAAGCTTTTTTGTAAGTTCACCATCATTCGTTAGTAGTAATAGACCGGTTGTATTTCTATCTAAACGACCAACCGGATAAACGCGCTCTTTGCAAGCTCCTTTAATTAACTCCAACACTGTTTTACGTTTTTGGGGGTCATCAACCGTGGTAATATAATCTTTTGGTTTATTAAGTAATATATACACTTTTCGTTCAGGACGAATTGTTTGACCGCCATAATTTACAACATCACCGGGCTTAACTTTATAGCCCATTTCGGTAATAATTTTACCGTTTACACTTACTGCACCGGCTTTAATCAGTTCATCGGCTTCCCTACGAGAACAAATTCCGGTGTTGGCTATATATTTATTTAAACGAATGGTTCCATCGTCATTTTTTTGAGAAACTTTTCTATTATTAAGTTTAGATTTGTTTTTTTCGCTTTTATTTTGCCATTTTTTGAATTTGTTTTCGTAATTATTTTTAGCCGCAGCTTGTTGAGGTTTTGACTTGGTATATTCATCAAAACGCTTATTTAAAGGTTCCTTTCGACTTTTTTTCTTATTAAAATAATCGTCTTCAGATGCATTTTTTTTCTTTCCTGCTATATCAAAATCATCCCATTCGTCCAAATCAAAATCATCATCTATTTTTTTAGATGCCCATTTAGGTTTTTCAACTGATTTTTTAAATTTATTTTTTTGATTATCTGATTTGATATTAATCTTCTTAGTTTTGTTTTCGGTGCTGCTTTTGCCTGATTTTCTTTTGTTTTCCATTATTATTAATTATTAAAGACAAAGATAGTGCATTAATGTACGAAATGCTGAACTTATTGAAAAAATATGTTTTAACGAATTTATATTGATAGGATGTTAGCAGTTGGCAATTGGCAATTTTAATTTTCCAACCAACTCATTACATACTGCAGACTGAAGACTGAAATTTATCGAAGCGTTGGATAAAAAGCTCCGGGAATATGATTTAGCTGCTGTTTATCTTTACCTATAATAACCGATACAATATCAAAACGAACTTCTAAATCTAAATTATTTTGCTCTACAAAAGCTGCAGCTGCTTTTATTAATTGCTTTTGTTTTGTTTTAGTTACAAAGCTTTCGGGTTCGCCAAAAAAATTACTTTCACGCGTTTTTACTTCTACAATAAGCAAGGTATCCTTTTCCTGTGCTACAATATCCAGCTCGTATTGCTTATACCGCCAGTTTGTGGCAAGAATTTTGCATCCAGCATCTTCTAAAAAACGGGCAGCTAAGGCTTCTCCCTGTTTACCGGTATCATGTATTTGAGCCATAGGGATAAAATTAGCAGGAATTTCTGTTTTTTTATTACTTTCGTATAATAATTTAAAACACAAAATTATGACAATGAAGCATTTTTTAGCAACCACAGGCTTAACATTATTTTTAGCCACAAATCTTTTAGCACAAAGTTTTGAAGGCACAATTGAATTTACTCGCAAAACTACCATTGATACCACCAAGTACACCTATCATGTTAAAGGAGATATGGTACGTATTGAAGAAATCGGCAGCAACGGACAAATTGCCGGAATAATGATTGTAAACACTAAAGAAAACAAAGCAAAATCATTAAGTCCTGATCGTAAACTTTATATGGAATTAGTATCGCCCAACAACAAGTTTATTACAATTGATAATAGCGAAGTTAAAAAGGGGAAATCATCTAAAACCATTGCAGGTTACAAATGCGATGAATGGACTGTTAGCAACAAAGAACAGAATACAGCTATTACCTATTATTTAGCAAAAGAAAACTTTGATTTTTTTGAAGGCTTATTAATTGCTCTTAATCGCAAAGATAAATTTGCCACCTACTATCAGCAATTACCTGAAACAAAAAGTACTTTTCCGTTTTTAGCTATTGAAAAAGATTTATCAACCGGCAAAGAAAAAGGGAAATTGGAAGTAACTAAGGTTACCAAAAAAGCTATTGACAGCAAACTTTTTGAAATACCAGCCGATTACAAGAAATTTGAAAAATAAGATTTGAGTTTATTTTCCTTAAAAAGCGTCCCGAAATTTCGGGACGCTTTTTTTATTGCTCAAAACTACACTCCTTATCTACTTTTAGATATGCGGTAGCTCCCAGTTTTAGGGCATAATTATTTTTAATATGTCCTGCAGGGAAATTAAAACAAACAGGGTAATCGAATTCAGCCACATGTTCTGCAATTATTTCTTCTGCTGTTTTTCCATAAGGAACGGAATTATCTTTCATATCTGTCATTCCGCCTACTACCAAAGCTTTTAGCCTAGAGAGTTTGCCGCTGCGTTTCAGGTTCATCATCATTCGGTCGATGTGATAGAGGTATTCATCCAAATCTTCTATAAATAATATTTTTCCATCGGTTGTTAAATCCGAAACGCTACCACACAGCGCATATAATAAAGACAAATTCCCTCCCACCAACTCTCCTTCTGCAAGGCCATTTCTGTTTAATGGATGAGCATTAAAGGTGTAATGTATTTTTTCTCCAAACAGAGCTTTAAACAATGTTTCAGTGGCAAAACTATCTTGCAAAAAATTAATAGGCATGGTGGCATGTAAGGTAGCAATACCAAGTGTTTTATTAATATGCGAATGTAAAACAGTAATATCGCTGTAACCAATTATCCATTTTGGATGCTTTGCAAAAGCAGTAAAATCAAGGCTATCAATTATTCTAACGGTGCCGTAGCCTCCGCGTGCAACAATAATGGCTTTTATACTTTCATCATCAAGCATTTGCTGCAAATCTGCACAACGCTCTGCATCAGTACCTGAAAATTGATGAAATTGCCCAAACAGATTATTTCCCAAAACAGGCACCAATCCTTTTTCTTCAATTATTTTTATAGCCGGAGCCAACTCTGCTTCCGAAATCTTTCGGGCAGTTGCCACTATGCCTATTTTATCGCCTTTTTTTAAGTATGTAGGGATTATCATTAACTTTGGGCTTCGTTTTTAAAAAATGAGAATTGCCTGCAATTTACAAATTTGATTTTTGATTTATGACATTTAAACGACATACTGTTACTGCTGCTTTGCCTTATGCCAATGGCCCGGTTCATATTGGCCACCTTGCCGGCTGCTATTTACCTGCCGATATTTATGTACGCTATCTGCGTCAGAAAAAAGAGGATGTAATTTTTATTTGCGGCTCTGACGAACACGGTGTGCCTATTACCATAAAAGCAAAAAAAGAAGGCATTACGCCACAACAAGTGGTAGATAAATACCACAAAATGATGGGCGATGCTTTTCGCGAATTTGGAATCAGCTTTGATATTTACTCGCGCACTTCTTCAAAAATACATCATCAAACAGCATCTGATTTTTTCAAAACCCTATACGATAAAAAGGTTTTTGACGAAATAATTACCGAGCAATATTTTGACGAAAAAGCCAATCAGTTTTTGGCCGACCGTTACATAATGGGTACCTGCCCTAAATGCGGCAATACCGATGCTTATGGCGACCAATGCGAAAAATGCGGCAGCACTTTAAGTCCTAACGAATTGATTGATCCACGCTCTACCCTATCAGGCGAAAAACCAGTATTACGCAAAACTAAAAATTGGTTTTTACCCTTAGATAAAATTCAACCTAAAATAGAAGTTTACATAGAAAGCCATAAAGACGATTGGAAACCGAATGTATATGGGCAATGCAAATCGTGGTTAAACCAAGGCTTACAGCCACGAGCCATGACACGCGATTTAGACTGGGGCGTAAAAGTTCCGGTAGAAGGAGCTGATGGAAAAGTATTATACGTATGGTTTGATGCGCCTATTGGATACATTTCAGCTACTAAAGAATACTTTGAACAACAAGGGAATCCTGAAAAATGGGAACAATATTGGAAAGATAAAGAAACACGTTTAGTACATTTTATAGGGAAAGACAATATTGTTTTTCATTGCATTATTTTCCCTGCAATGCTCATGGAGCATGGCGATTTTATTTGGGCAGACAATGTTCCCGCCAACGAATTTTTAAACTTAGAAGGAGATAAAATTTCAACCTCGCGCAACTGGGCGGTTTGGTTGCATGAGTATTTACAAGAGTTTCCAAACAAGCAAGATGAATTACGCTATGTATTAGCTTCTATCGCTCCCGAAACTAAAGACAGTGATTTTAGCTGGAAAGATTATCAGGCACGTGTAAACAACGAACTGGTAGCCATACTTGGAAATTTTGTAAATCGAGTAATGGTGCTTAGTCATAAGTATTACGAAGGCAAAATTCCTCAAGGGAAATTAGATACTGCGCTTGTAGAAAAAATTGAAAAAACACATCAATTAGTTTCTCATTCCATTGAAAAATTTCAATTTAGAGAAGCTTTATTTGAAGCTATGAATTTAGCTCGTGCCGGCAATTTATACTTGCAGGAAAATGAACCATGGAAACTCATTAATATTGATAAAGAAAAAACAGCAGAAGTAATTTATAATTCATTGATATTAACCTTGCATCTGTCATATATACTGGAACCATTTATGCCTTTTACCAGTGAGCGTATTTTAAAAATGCTGAATATTAATAAATATGTTTTTAGCGGAACATTAAACGAAACATTAAAGGCAGGACATCAACTTGGCGAAACAATTTTACTTTTCAACAAAGTAGAAGATGAAGTGATACAAAAGCAAATAGACAAATTGCAAGCATCTAAAAAAATGGAAGTAAATACAAGCAAAGAAAATAAAGAAATAAAAGCAGATATTACTTACGAAGATTTTGTAAAAATGGATATTCGCATTGGCACTATTTTAGAGGCCGAGCGAGTTCCTAAAACTGATAAGCTTTTAAAATTATTGATTGATACCGGTATTGATAAACGCACCGTTGTATCAGGTATTGCCGAATATTATAAACCGGAAGAAATTATAGGTCAGAAAGTATCTGTATTAGCCAATTTAGCACCACGAAAAATAAAAGGTATTGAATCGAAAGGAATGATTTTAATGGCCGAAAATGCAGATGGTACCTTATCGTTTGTTGCGCCTACAAAAGCAGAAATAAATAATGGGAGTACGGTGCGATAATTTTGGCCCCGTAGTTCAATGGATAGAACGGAAGTTTCCTAAACTTTAAATACAGGTTCGATTCCTGTCGGGGCTACAAATCAAAACATGGCTTCGTAGTACAATGGATAGTATGTGAGTTTCCGGAGCTCAAGATGCAGGTTCGATTCCTGCCGAGGCCACACTTTTTTTATAAAATATTTTCCACTTAAATTTTAAAAGAAATGCCGGCTGCGAGGTTTGCAATCGCAGTGAAGAGCTTCGCCTCTTCATTCGATTCCTGCCGAGGCCACTTTTTTTAAATAGGAATTTAATTGTTACTAATTTTTGATTTCGTGTGAAAAGCAATACTTTTTTATTTGATTCTTACAGCATCTTAAATTAACTTTCTTTTAATAATGCTCTTAATATATCGTTGGAAGTAACTATGCCTATTAGCTTTCCATTAGAAATTACAGGGAGCGCTTGTATTGAATGTTCAATAAACATAGTTAATGCATGTTTTATGGTATCATTTTCTGTAACACATTTTAAGTGAGTACGCATAAAATCTTTAACCAATACCGAATTATATATTGGATCATCATCATTAAGCGTTGCTGCTTTTTTAGCAATTAAAAAATCGTATAAACTTACCATTCCTACTACTTTATCACCATCCATTACAGGTAAGTGATGATGAAAATCTTTTGCTTCAAAAAAATGTTTTACTTTCAATAAAGTATCATTTGCCTGAATAGTTTTTACATTTTTGCTCATTAAACTTGTAATAGAGTCTGATAAATTCATAATTATCCATTTTTATTTTCAAAAGTACTTTTTTTATTCAATACAAAACATGATAATTATCTTGTTTTTACACCGTAATTCTGACAAAAATCATTAGCATTACAATTGTTCATCATTAGCTTTGCTGCAAATACTTTAAAACCATGAAAACAAGAACACTTCTGGAGTTGCTTACACTAGGCTCAAATCTTTATATAATGTCGCAAGACAAAGAATTAATGGAAAAGCTTGCTAATATGGTTAAAGAAGGGAAACAAAAACTTGACGATTTTATTCACAGCGAGGGCGCAGAAGAATACGATGAAGCAACTCTTTTACACAAATTAGCCGAAAAAGCAAAAGATGTAGAACAGCAATTTGAAAAACGACTGGAAGAAGCCGCCATTAAAATTTATCAAAAACTGCATATTGCGCATATAAACGATATTGAAGCTTTACAAAAAGAAATTTCTGTTTTAAGAGAAGAATTGGCGCAACTTAAAAATCCTCAAGGTAAATAAATGGGCTTTTTATCTTATATAGAAAAAGAATATAAACACATCAGGCGTTACAACCAGATTCTTCGCGTATTGGCAAAATACGGATTTGAAGATATGGTGGCTTATTTGGACGAGCATAAACGCTTTGCTTTTATAAGAAAATTAATTCCTCGAAGAGCATATGCACGTTCATTATCGCTTACAAAATGGGAAAAAATGCGCATGGTGTGCGAAGAGTTGGGCCCCACATTCATTAAGTTTGGACAAATATTAAGTAATCGACCGGATTTACTACCTGCTGAATTAATAAAAGAACTTGAAAAGTTACAAGACGGAGTTCCACCGGAAAAAGGCGATATTGCCATTTCTCTTATAGAGTTTCAGCTTAATAAAAAAGTGGATGAGGTGTTTGACGTATTTGAAACATCAGCCTTTGCATCTGCATCTATTGCTCAAGTACATCGAGGGAGATTAAAAAATGGTGATGAAATAGTGGTAAAAATTCAGCGCCCATATATTCGAGAACTAATTTTATCAGATTTAAAAGCCATGTATTATGTGGCTGATATTTTAAACAAACGTGTGCCGGAAGTTCGCAATTTCGACCCGCGAGGATTGGTAAAAATGTTTGAAGACAGCATTATTAAAGAATTAGATTTTATTCATGAATCTATCAACCTACAACGCTTTACCAACAATTACAAAAAAGACCCGTATTACCATAGCGAAATTTATTTACCAAAAGTTTATCAAGAATTTACAACCGATAGAATTTTAACGCTCGAATACATTAAAGGAATTAAAATTTCCGATTATCAAAAATTAGAACAAGGCGGCTTCGACAGAAAAATAATTGCCACACGATTAATCAACACCTTTTTAAAACAGGTGTTTGAACATGGATTTTTTCATGCCGATCCGCACCCGGGAAATGTGTTTGTTTTACCGGGTAATGTAGTATGTTTTATTGATTATGGCATGATGGGGAATATGATTCCACGTGATATTGAGCAATTAGCAACTTTATTTATTGCGATTAGAAGTGGTGATGTGAAACGCATTATAAAAACCTTACTACTACTTTCTGATAAAACAGTTATAAAAAACTACCGCGATTTAGAATACGATATTACCGAGTTCGTAAACAAATACAGCATTAGTCAGATACATCAGAATGAAATGAGCACAATTATGCTCGAAATAAAAGATATTATTGTAAAACATGGCTTAAAAGTTCCGCCTCATTTCTTCTTACTGGCGCGCTCATTGGTTACTGTTGAGGGTGTTGCTAAAAGCTTATATCCTGAAATTGATGTGGTGGCTCTTGCAAAACCATTTATGTTAAAGGTTATTGCTAAAAAATTCAATCCGCTTGATTTTGGCAAAAAAGTTTTAAACTCTGCAATCGAGTTAGGGGCTTATATGGAAGATTTTCCTCGTGATTTAAAAAACGCCATTCGTAAAATAAATAGCGGAGAAATTAAAGTTGACATTCAGCATAAAGGTATCGACCCTGTTATACATTCTTTAAATCGTATTAGCCGACAAATAGTTTCTGCTGTATTAATATCTGCATTAATTATAGGTTCATCATTATTAATTGTAGCAAAAACACCTCCATTTTGGTGGAATGATATTTCAGCTCCGGGAATAATTGGATTTATTTTAGCCGGAATAATTGCTACCGGGCTTTTGAATAATCTCCGCAAAGGCGATTATGACGGATAACAAAAAAAGGGAGAATACCTCTCCCCTTTTTATTTGTTATTTCTCTCTTCCTCTTCTACCCTACAAATGCTTTCTTAAAATGCGAATAGGCCTTTTTTAATTCGCTTTGTATATTTTCAAATTTTGCAATATAGTCATCCGATTTAGATTTTAAAATACTTTCAATTTCTTCAATTGTCTGACTAACTTCTTTGCTGTATTTATTTATTTCATCTTTTACTTCGAGCTTGCCCAAATTGAATTGCAGCTGCAAAATCTCTAGTTTAATTTTTGCCTTTTCAAACTCCGACATTACTTTTTCTTTCATATCCGCTACACGCTCGTTTGATAAAACAATTGTTTCTATTTGGTTCAGATATTTTTCAATATTCTTTTTCTGTTCTGCATAAACATCTTTTGCATCTGCAATGCCAATGCTTAACTGAACCTTTAACTCATCAATAGCTTTTTGAAGGTTTATTTTTTTATCCGCATCTAAAACTCCTGCCTGATAAAAATAGTTCTCTACCTCAACGATAAACTTTTGCAGCGAATGTTTCAGTTCTTCAAATTTATCTTTTGCTTCTGCTTTACCAAGTGCCAGTTGAACACGAAATTCTTCTAATTCTATCTGAGCATCTCTAAGTCGCTGAATAAATTTATCAATAGCGAATGTTTCTTTTGTCTGTTCCATGGTTGTTTGTTTTAAAATTTAAAACAAAAGTGAAACATTCTAACCTGAAAAAACACGATTAAAATCAGTTTTGAATATGATTTATATCAGTAAATGTATTTTATAAAAACTTGTCTTTATTTAACCCTAGCCAATTTAAAGCTGATTGATGCAACAATTTTTCTTTCACTTCTTTGGTATATGGCATGCTGTTGATGAGTTTTCCCGGTTCCAGTTCTCCAAGCGGGAAAGGATAATCACTACCTAAAGCAATTTTATCAGCACCAAATAAATCAAGCACATAATCTAAGGTTTTGGCATCGTGTACTAAACTGTCAATCCAGAATTTACCAATGTACTCACGAGGATTTACATTATTATCAATAGCTACCAAATCGGGACGACAATTAAAGCCATGTTCAATTCTGCCTAATGTAGCCGGAAAAGAACCTCCGCCATGCGCAAAAGCAACACGCAAGTTGGGTAAGCGCTCTAGTACACCACCAAAAATCATGGAGCAAATAGCTCTGCTTGTTTCTGCAGGCATGCCAACCAGCCAAGGCAACCAATAACGTTGCATGTTGGCTTCGCCCATCATTTCCCAAGGATGCACAAATACCGCCATGCCTAATTCCTGACAAGCCTGAAAAATGGGAAAATACTTTTCTTCATTCAAATTTTCCTGATTTACATTCGAACCAATTTGAACGCCTACCAAACCTATTTTTTTACATCGCTCTAATTCTTTTATAGCTAAATCTGGTGCCTGCATGGGAATGGTTCCTAAACCGATAAAACGCTTAGGATATTTATGTACAATTTCGGCAATATGATCGTTCAAAAACATAGATAATTCTAAACAGTCATACGGCTTTGCCCAATAGCTGAACATAACGGGAACTGTTGATAATACCTGCACATCAACATGATGATGATTACATTCATGGATACGTTTTTCTGCACTCCAGCAATTATCTTCTATTTCACGAAAAAACTTGCCGGTATCTAATATCATTCTGGCGCAACAAGGCTTATGATGATCTAATTGTATAAAACCGCCATACCCAAATTTTTCTTTCCAATTAGGAAGATTTTCAGGTAATATATGAGTATGAATATCGATGGTAAAAATATGTTCTTGCATGTGGGCAAAAGTAAACAATGAGATTGCATAAAAAAAGCCGGATAATTCCGGCTTTCTCATTTATGCATTATAACTGTTATGATGATTATAGTTTGGCTCGTCCTTACCATTCATTTTTCGCTCTTTAAAACGAATGTATCCAAAAAGCAATTTGCGCGAATTAATAATTTTGTCAATTAAAGCTTGCGCATCGCTTTCGGAACAATAACCTAAATCTTGCCCAATATAAATTAGGGTTTCCAATTCAAACAAAGCACTTTTTGCTGCTAATAAATATTTTAGAGAAGCATTGGCTTGCTTACGACCAGCACCTTCTGCAATTCTGGAAGGTACGGTTATAGCGGTTTCACGAGTTTGTAATGCTAAACCACATCGCTCATTTTCAGGATATTTAGCAGTAAATTCATAAATATGTTTTACTAATGCCCTTGCTTCTTTCCACACATTAAGCTCTGTATAGCCGGTGGTGTTGTTATTTTCCATTTCCATTTCCATAGTTGGTAAGTTTAAATAATTTAACACTATTCTTTGCTATAACAAACTTATTACAAATTCGTTAAACTGCAAATTTTTAACGATAAATATTTAATTTTTTCTTACCAATTATATTTTAAGTTATTAAAAAAACCGCCATAAGGCGGTTCTGTTTAAGCTTTAGGAGGTTGAGGCGGTTCCATTACATAACCACATTTTTTACAAGTTCGTAAATCTTCACTTCCATAAAAACGGGCAAAAACTTCCTGAAATTGGGTCATAATATTTGTTAGCTTAAAATATTCTTCGTACAATTTATGATTACATTTTTCACAATACCAAAGCAGTCCATCTTTTTCGCCCTCTCTTCGTTTACGTTCAATTACAAGCCCTATGGTATTAGCTCCTCTTACTGGATTATGAGGTACTTTAGGAGGCAACAAAAAAATTTCTCCTTCATTAATTGGAACATCAACGGCTTTACCCTCTTCTTGAATTTTTACAGTAATATTACCTTCTAACTGATAGAAAAATTCTTCACTTTCATTATAGTGAAAATCTTTACGCGAATTGGGACCACCCACAACCATAACTATAAACTCCGTGTTTTCAAAAATAACCTTGTTACCAACCGGTGGTTTTAATAAATGGCGATTTTCTTCTATCCACTTTTTAAAATTAAAAGGACGTTGAATAGACATAGTATTTTAGTTTTTAATGTTTACTAAAGTAAAAAACATCTTCTTTGTATCATAAAATTTTTAATTTTTTATTCATATTTATCCTACTAATTTTGACTCATGGATTTAAATTTAAAAAATAAAACTGCTATTGTATGCGGCAGTACCCAAGGTATAGGAAAAGCTGCAGCCATAGAACTTTCAAAAATGGGTGCTAATTTGGTTTTAATAGCTAGAAATGAAGAAAGTTTAAAACAAACAATTAGCGAACTGGATGCAACGCAAGGACAAAAGCATAAATTTTTATGTGCCGATTTTTCTAAACCTGAATTACTTAAAGAAAAAGTAAATGCTTTTATAAAAGCCAATGGAGTGGTGCATATATTGGTTAATAATACGGGAGGACCTCCGGGAGGATTAATTACCAACGCTAAAACAGAAGAATTTTTAAATGCATTTAACAATCATTTAATATGCAACCATATATTAATGCAGGCTGTAATTGAAGGCATGAAAGCTGAAAAGTATGGTCGTATTATCAATGTAATTTCTACATCTGTAAAACAGCCTTTAAAAGGCTTAGGGGTTTCAAATACCATTAGAGCTGCTGTTGCAAATTGGTCGAAAACTCTTGCTACCGAAGTTGCAGGTTATGGAATAACAGTTAATAATGTTCTGCCAGGTGCTACCAATACACAACGATTACGTTCATTAATTGAAGCTAAATCAGAAAAAACAGGTGAATCTATTTCAGAAATTATAAATGAAATGGAAAGCGAAATTCCGGCCGGACGTTTTGCCGAAGCTCATGAAATAGCTGCAGCTATTGCATTTTTGGCATCACCTGCAGCTGCTTATATAACCGGCATTAATCTTCCTGTTGATGGAGGAAGAACCGGTTGTTTGTAAAAAATAAAATTAAATAATCCTATTACGATTTAAATAATTACACAATTTACCAAAGGCTGATAAATTAATAGATTTACATAAGTTTTGTTTTATATCTTGTTAATATATCAATGTTTTAGATTAAATTTTTAAGTTTAATGTTTAAACAATTATCAATGAATTTTTGAAGTGTTTAAACTTTTAGAAGAAAGCGTCAACTATATTAAATGACCAATAAACCCCCATTATCATTAACCAATACAATGTGGTAAAAATAAATAAAATGCAAAGCCCAAGTAAAAAATAATACCAACCTTGATTTTTAAGCCAATTATATTTTACTCTAATTCTATCAGCAAAAACTAATAAATCTAAAGTTTTATACAGAAATAATGTGGAAAATAAAATTCCAAGAAAAAAACTTATAAGTAATAAAAAAATACTTGTTGCAGATGCTGTTGCAATAGACAGATTAAAAAGAACAATTAAACTAATTACCGACAAAAAAGCTCTGAATAAATAAAAAATTGTTAACCTTACTCCTGCTTGTTTTAATGTATAATTAAACGTGCTTTGTGCATTTTCTTTATTTATATTTTTAAATTTTGACTCATCTATCTCTGTTGAATCTGATTCAAAATTCTTAAATAAATTATTTACTTTTTTAAGTGTATCAATTTTATTGGTATCTATATTTAAACTTAATTCTTTCCTATTTATTAAAACTTGTTGAATTGTTGTTGGTACAAATACTTCATTTGATTTTTTTTCGGCACTTATGGGATATTCAGTTAATTCATAAGTATTTTGTGAATAGTCAATATTATCAGCTTTATAAATTGTTTCAATCTTATCTTTATAGATTCCTTTTAAATAGTGTCGCTTGTAAAAATTATTGGTGGAACACGCACTTATTACTATTACTAAAGAAAAAATTTTTAGCAATCTCATAATTTTTAATTTGAGACATACAAAACGCATAATAAAAATAATTATTGCATTAGCCTAAATACTCAATTGTAAATTTTAAAATCTGTCTAAGAAAGCTGTAAGCTTAGCTAAATTAGGATTAGATTAATTCACTCACATTAATCCACTTCCTTATGCATTGGTTTATTATTCTCTATAATGCATTATTTGAGTTTAAAAGAAGTTCGGCTAACATTAAATCCAAAGGGGAAGTAATTTTTATATTCTCCACATTACCATCAACTAGGGCTACTTTTATGCCCATTTTTTCAACCACTGAGGCATCATCGGTAAAATCACTGCTAAAATTTTGCAGATATGCTTTTTTTATTAATTCAATGTTGAAACATTGAGGGGTTTGTACCGTTACATATTGCGAACGATTTACCGCAAAAGAATTTAACCCATCAATTTTTCTTAGCGACTCAATAACCGGCATAACCGGAATTGCAGCTCCTGTTTTTTCTGCTTTAGTAAAAGTGCGTTTTATGGTATCAATACTTACTAAAGGTCTCACACCGTCATGTATTGCAACTGTTCCGCTATTTAATAATTTTTCTATACCATTTTTTACGGAATAAAAACGTTCTGAACCTCCTTCAACAATGGTATGTTCTATTTTAAAATGATGCTCTTTGCATAATTTATTCCAATATGCAATTTGTGCTTGAGGTAATACTACAATAATTTCGATAGCAAAATCGTAATTATAAAATTGCTCAATGGTATGCATTAAAACAGGTTTCGATTTAAGCAATAAAAACTGCTTAGGAATGGTTGTTCCCATTCTTTTACCGCTTCCTCCTGCAACTATAATTACTGATTTTTGCATAAAATAAAAAACCCCTCATAAGTGAGGGGTAATATATCTATATAATTAACATGGCATCTCCATAAGACAAGAAGCGATATTTTTCTTTCACTGCTTCTTCATAAGCTTTCATAATATTTTCGTATCCTCCAAATGCACACACCATCATTAATAATGTTGATTCAGATGGATGAAAATTGGTTATCATACTATTGGCAACACTAAAATCGTATGGAGGAAAAATAAATTTATTGGTCCATCCATCGAATGGTTTTAAGTGTCCGGTTGTAGTTACCGAACTTTCAATAGCTCTCATTACACTGGTTCCTACTGCACAAACTTTTTTCTTAGCATTTTTAGATGCATTTACCAAGTTTACAGCCTCTTCGGGTATTATTACCTGCTCTGATTCCATTTTATGTTTGGTTAAATCTTCTACTTCTACCGGACGAAATGAGCCTAAACCTATATGCAAAGTAAGTTCAGCAAAGTTTACTCCTTTAATTTCTAAACGTTTCATTAATTCGCGACTAAAATGCAAACCTGCTGTAGGCGCAGCAACAGCACCTTCGTTTTTAGCATAAATAGTTTGATAGCGTTCTTCATCCATCGGCTCAACTTTACGTTTTATATATTTGGGTAGCGGAGTTTCACCTAATGAACGAATAGTATATTGAAAATCATCATAATCGCCATCGTATAAAAACCTTAAAGTTCTACCTCTCGAAGTTGTATTATCAATTACTTCAGCTACTAATGAATCGTCTTCACCAAAATATAATTTGTTGCCAATTCGAATTTTACGAGCCGGATCAACCAATACATCCCATAAACGGCTTTCGCGATTTAATTCGCGTAATAAAAATACTTCAATGGTAGCTCCTGTTTTTTCTTTATTACCATATAATCGGGCAGGAAATACTTTTGTATTATTTAAAATCAGCGTATCGCCATCATCAAAATATTGAATCAAATCTTTAAAAATTTTGTGCTCAATTTTACCGGTAGATTTGTGTACTACCATTAATCTTGATTCATCTCTGTTTTTAGCCGGATATTCGCTAATTAGTTCTTTTGGAAGGTTAAACCTAAATTGTGAAAGTTTCATAAATCTTACGGGATTAAATTAAAGTTGGCAAAGATATGTTAATCTACCCCCCGATGTCAAGCATTTCTATTACTTTAGTAGCAATAATTTTATTATGAAATATTTTTTAAGCCTTTTTTTAACTCTTATATCGCTCATTTTAAGCGCCCAAATGCTTAATCCGTCTAAAAAATTATTTTCAGAAGAACCCTTTTTTAACTCTGAAATAATTAAAGCAAATAAAATTAAAAGTATGCTCATAGAGATACAATCAAAGGCCGATCATAAACCCATTACTCATCATAATATGTGGCTAAGCTATGATTTTGATAAAGAAGGGAGAATGATTCGCTGTTATAAACTTTTTAAAAAATCAAATTTTCAAATAGATACTGTGTTAATTTTTTTTGAATATGATGGACTAAACAGATTGATAACTAAACGTATGAGCGATAATTTTGGATATTATTCCTTAAATTACGAATACGACAGTAAAGGTAATATAGTTAAAGAAACGTATTGTAGAGAAACTACATCAGGTAACAGTTTCTTAGATATTAAAGTTTTAAAACAATATCCCATAGCCGTTGAAACTTTTAAAACAGAATGCTATACTCCAACTCAATGCAAACGATTTACATTAA
The DNA here is from genome assembly GCA_046299555.1 of Bacteroidia bacterium. Classification (GTDB taxonomy): domain Bacteria; phylum Bacteroidota; class Bacteroidia; order JACCXN01; family JACCXN01; genus CALKJP01. Next base: position 679,308 of record JBKBHS010000001.1, on the reverse strand, counting down.
ATAATTTGGGAAATGCCTATAAAGAAACATTAATTTATTATGATAAACATGGAAGAATTATTGCAGAAGAAACATCGTATATAAACACCGGTAAACGCGAAAAAAGAACTTATAATTATGATGAAAAGGGAAGAATAACTGAAATTACGGATTATTCAGACATAAGCGGTGAAAACACACAACTTATTACTATTGATTATGATTTACAAGGAAGAATAATAAAATGGATGGTTTATAAAAATAATCAGTTAAAAGAAAATGCCGAGTTCCTTTTTTTTAATGATAAACCACAAATAATTTCTGCATATATCAATCGAAAAGAAAGCGAAAAACAAATGGATATTTATAAAATAACATATACTTTTTGGGAGTAATTATACTTTGGCTCCAAATGCATTCCACCCCTTCGACTCTATATTATGAACTCCTCCCGATTTATCAATTAAGCGTACCCCTTGCGATTTATCGGTTATATGACCTATAACAGTTAAAAGTGGCGAACCTTTAATTTTATCATAATCTTCCATTTTAATGGTAAATAACAGTTCATAATCTTCACCGCCATGCAAGGCACAAATGGTTGGATCAAGGTTAAAGCTACGTGCCGTTTCATAGGTTTGAGGGTCAATCGGAATTTTTTCCTCATATAAATCGCATCCAACATTTGACTGTTTACAAATGTGATTAATTTCTGATGCCAGTCCATCTGAAATGTCAATCATGCTGGTTGGCACAACCCCAATTTCTTGCAAATATTCCACTATATCTATTCTTGCCTCGGGCTTAAGCTGGCGTTCCAAAATATAATCATAGCCTTCTAAATCGGGTTGCACTTGCGGACTTTCTAAAAAAATTCTTTTTTCCCTTTCTAATACTTGTAAGCCGGTATATGCTCCTCCCAAGTCACCACTCACCACTAATAAATCTTTTTCTTTGGCACCATTTCGATAAGCTACTTTTTCTTCTGCTATTTCACCAATAGCTGTAATACTAATGGTTAAGCCGCTTTTGCTCGAAGTGGTATCGCCCCCAATTAAATCTACTTTGTATTTTTCGCAGGCAAGCAACATACCACTGTATAATTCTTCTACCGCCTCAACCGTAAATTTACTGGATAAAGCAAGGCTTACCGTAACTTGTTTAGGAATTGCATTCATAGCACACACATCCGAAAGATTGCAGGTAATAGCCTTATATCCCAAATGTTTTAAAGGCGTGTAAATCAAATCAAAATGTACCCCTTCGGTTAGCATATCGGTAGTTATCACGGTTAGTCTATCCCCGTTTTTTATAACAGCTGCATCATCGCCCACTCCTTTAATAGTATTGGTATGATGAAGTTTTATATTTTTTGTAAGATGTTCGATTAAGCCAAATTCTCCCAATTGGCTCAGTTCGGTTTTTTGTGAGTTTTCAAACATGAGGCAAAGATATAATTATTAAAATTTGTCATTAGTCTTATCTTTCTCAATAAATATTTAAAAAATCAGCCTTTTTATCTACAAAAAAACTTTTAATACTATATTTCTTGCTTTCAATACCTTTTTTGTGGTATTTTTGCAAATAATCTTTATTAAGATTTAGTCTAAATTACTAAACTTTATATCAACTTAACTGTTGTAAATAATATGATTAAAATATCAGAAAGTGCAAAAAAGAAAGCCTTAAGTCTAATGCAAGAAGAAGGATTAGGCGAAAATGCTTTTATCCGCGTTGGCGTTCAAAGTGGCGGCTGTTCGGGTTTATCGTATAAATTATCATTCGATACCGAAATAAAACCAGATGATAAAATATTTGAAGACAATGGAATTAAAATAGTAGTAGATAAAAAAAGTGTTTTATACTTAGCCGGTACTACCTTAGAGTATTCAGGCGGATTAAATGGGAAAGGCTTTGTATTTAATAACCCCAATGCATCCCGAACCTGCGGATGTGGTGAAAGTTTTGCAGTATAACCCTCAAGCAACCAACTATGGCTGAACAAAATGACATATTAGAAGCACACGTATCAAGCGAATACAAATACGGTTTTGTAACCAATATTGAAGCTGATAAAGCTCCCAAGGGTTTAAATGAAGAAATCATAAGATTTATTTCTGCTAAAAAAGAAGAACCCGAATGGATGCTGGAATGGCGATTAAAAGCATATCGTCATTGGTTAACCATGCAAGAACCAAAGCATTGGGCTCATCTAAAATACCCTGATATTGATTTTCAAGACGCATATTATTATGCTTCACCCAAAGTAAAACCCAAATTAAATAGTTTAGATGAACTTGATCCTGAACTAAAAAAAACATTTGATAAGCTTGGTATTTCTATTGAAGAGCAAAAACGCATTGCGGGAGTTGCCATGGATATTGTAATGGATAGCACATCGGTTGCAACTACCTTTAAGGAAACCTTAGCTGAAAAAGGAATTATTTTCTGCTCATTTGGAGAGGCTGTAAAAAATCATCCTGAATTAGTAAAAAAATACATGGGTTCGGTAGTGCCATATACTGATAATTTTTATGCTGCTTTAAATTCAGCCGTGTTTACTGATGGTTCTTTCTGCTATATCCCAAAAGGTGTTAGATGCCCAATGGAATTATCTACCTATTTTAGAATTAACGAAGCCAAAACCGGTCAATTCGAAAGAACTTTAATTATTGCCGATGAAGGAAGTTATGTTAGTTATCTCGAAGGATGTACGGCTCCAATGCGTGATGAAAACCAATTACACGCTGCCGTAGTTGAAATTGTTGTATTAAAAGATGCAGAAGTAAAATACTCAACTGTACAAAACTGGTATCCGGGCGATAAAGACGGTCATGGAGGTATATACAACTTTGTAACTAAAAGAGGAATTTGTTTAGGTGATAACTCAAAACTTTCGTGGACACAAGTTGAAACAGGTTCGGCTATTACATGGAAATACCCAAGTTGCATATTAAAAGGCGATAATAGTGTAGGTGAATTTTATTCTGTAGCCGTTACTAACAATATGCAACAAGCTGATACCGGAACTAAAATGATACATATTGGTAAAAACACCAAAAGCACCATTGTATCAAAAGGTATTTCAGCCGGAAAAAGTAATAATTCTTACAGAGGTTTAGTTAAGATTAATAAATCTGCAGAAAATGCCAGAAACTTCTCTCAGTGCGATTCTTTATTGATGGGCGATAAGTGTGGCGCTCATACTTTTCCTTATATCGAAATAGGAAATAAATCTGCCAAAGTAGAACACGAAGCTACCACATCTAAAATAGGAGAAGATCAGATATTTTATTGCAATCAAAGAGGAATTGATACTGAAAAAGCAGTAAGCCTTATTGTAAATGGTTATTGCAAAGAAGTTCTCAATCAGTTACCAATGGAATTTGCTGTTGAAGCACAAAAACTACTTGCTATTTCATTGGAGGGCTCCGTAGGTTAAACAATTACAAATTGCAGATTACAGATTTGAAAATTATTAAATGGCAACAATAGAAAAATTTGAAGATTTAGACGTATGGAAGCAAGGCATGTTGCTATGTTCAATAATTTACGAGATAACAAACAATTTTAAATTCACAAATGATTTCGCACTCAAAGATCAAATTAGAAAATCAGCTATTTCTATTCCTTCTAATATTTCTGAAGGGTTTGAAAGAGAATCTAAAAATCAATTTATCTATTTTCTAATGATTGCAAAAGGCTCTTGTGGAGAATTAAGAACACAAATTAAAATTGCAAAGTCATTAAATTACTTAACAGATGATGAATACGAAAAGGTACTTGAAATATGCTTAAGCATTAGTAAACAATTAAGTGGATTTATAAAATACTTAAAAGAACACAAAGCAACTATACCTTAATTTTTCAATCTTTTAATTTTAAATATTTTAATTCATAAAAAATGATCTCAATTAAAAACTTACACGCAAACATAAACGGCAAAGAAATTTTAAAAGGTTTAAACCTAGAAGTAAAAGCCGGAGAAGTGCATGCCATTATGGGACCAAACGGCTCAGGAAAAAGCACATTAGCATCAGTTTTAGCTGGAAGAGAAGACTACGAAGTAACCGAAGGTGAAGTTATTTTTAATGGCAAAAACTTATTAGAACTTTCGCCTGAAGACAGAGCAAGAGAAGGTGTATTTCTTGCATTTCAATATCCTATTGAAATTCCCGGTGTAAGCAACATAAATTTTTTGCGAACTGCTTTAAACGAAATACGCCAATACAATGGCCTTCAACCAATCGAAGCAAAAGAATTTTTAGCATTGGTAAAAGAAAAACAAAAGCTGGTTGAGTTTGATGCAAAATTGGCTAATCGTTCCGTAAATGAAGGATTTTCGGGTGGTGAGAAGAAAAGAAACGAGATTTTCCAAATGGCCATATTAGAACCCAAATTCGCAATATTAGACGAAACAGATTCAGGATTAGATATTGATGCCTTGCGAATTGTTGCTAATGGTGTAAACAAATTAAAAAACGACAAAAACGCATTTCTAGTAATTACACATTATCAACGTTTATTAGATTATATTGTTCCCGATTTTGTTCATGTTTTGTATAACGGACGAATAGTAAAATCAGGAACAAAAGAATTGGCATTAGAGTTAGAAGAAAAAGGTTACGACTGGATAAAAGCAGAAGTAGACAGTATATCAGCATAATTAAATTTTATGAACACAACAATTTCTAACAATATAAAAGAACATTTTTTTGAACTGGCTCTTTCCTCTTCTGTTTCTGATGAAACGTGGTTAAAGGAAATAAGAACAGAAGCGCTGGAATCATTTAAAAATCTTGACTTCCCAACCACCAGAAATGAAGAATGGAAATATACACGCATTACTCCTCTTTTAAAAAAATCGTTCAAAAAAGGTGAGTACACTAATGTAGATTATACAAAATATCTAATAGCAGATTTAGATGCAATTGTAATTCCTGTTGTAAACGGAATAATAAATCTTGCTGATATAAATCTCCCAAAAGGTGTTGAATTACTAGATATATATACCGCTAAAGAAAAATATGCTTCATACATTGAACAATATTTTTCTAAACTGGCAGATAACAAAAATATTTTTACGGCACTTAATACCGTTTCATCTAATCCATACATCCTGAAAATAAATGATAAGGTAAACGATTTAAAGGCAATTCACTTTGTGTTTATTAGCAAAGGTGAAGAAGTTTTTGTGCAACCACGTTTTTTAGTTATTGCAGGCAAATATTCACATTTTACTGTTATAACATCTTTTCATTCGGAAGAGAACACAACATTTAATAATAGTGTTTTTGAATTTGTATTAGAGGAAAATGCAAAGTTGGAATGGACTAAAATTCAATCTGAAAATACCGATAGCATACATGTATCTTCAGAAGATGTTTATATGCAGGCTAACAGTACTTTTACCTTACACACCTACACCTTTAATGGCGGCATGGTTCGAAATAATGTACACGTAGCTATTGATGCATCTAATTGTGAAGCAAACTTAAACGGATTATATCTTTTAAATGGTAAGCAGCATGTAGATAATCATACCAAAATTTCACACATGAAAGCGCACAGTAATAGCAATGAATTATATAAAGGCATTATGGACGATGCTTCTACTGCTGTGTTTAATGGAAAAGTACATGTATTTCAGGATGCGCAAAAAACCAATGCGTTTCAATCAAATAAAAATATTCTGTTAAGCGATAATGCAACTATAAATACAAAACCCGAACTTGAAATTTATGCTGACGATGTAAAATGTTCGCATGGCTCAACTACCGGGCAATTTGATGAAGATGCATTATTTTATTTACGTGCCAGAGGTATAGGCAAACAAAGTGCCAGAGCACTCTTAGTTGAAGCTTTTGCTAATGATGTTACAACATCATTAAGCTCTGAAGCATTAAAAAATCATATACTTTCATTAATTCATAAAAAACTTTCAAAAGAACTATAAATGGCATTTGAGTCAGTATATATCAGTAATGAAAAACTTGAAGAAATCCGCAACCAATTTCCTATCTTAATGGAAAAGGTTAATGGAAAACCTTTGGTTTATTTCGATAATGCCGCCACTTCACAAAAGCCTAAAACAGTTATTGATGCAATTGTTGAATTTTATACTCATCAAAATGCCAATATACACAGAGGTGTTCATTCACTTAGCCAAAAAGCTACCGATGCATACGAACATGCCAGAAGAAAAATCGCTTCGTTTATAAATGCTCCAAAACCTGAACAAATTATTTTTACCAGAGGTACAACTGAAAGTATCAATCTGGTTGCTTTTTCATATGCCAGAACTTTTTTAAATGCAGGTGATGAAATCATTATCAGCGCACTGGAACATCACTCCAATATTGTTCCTTGGCAAATGGTATGCGAAGAAAAAAATCTCTCTTTAAAAGTTATTCCAATTAATGATGATGGAGATCTGATTTTAGAGGAATACGAAAAGTTACTAAGTAATAAAACTAAAATTGTAGCTGTAAATCATATTTCAAATGCTTTAGGAACTATCAATCCTATTAAAACAATAATAGAAAAAGCTCATGCAGCAGGCGCAATTGTATTAATTGACGGAGCACAATCTATATCGCATATACCAATTGATGTTCAAACATTGGATTGTGATTTTTTTGCTTTTTCAGGGCACAAAATGTTTGCCTCTACAGGCATTGGAGTTTTATATGGCAAAGAAGAATTATTAAATAAAATGCCTCCATTTATGGGCGGAGGTGATATGATTAAAACTGTTACTTTTGAAAAAACAGAATATAACGAACTGCCCCATAAATTTGAAGCCGGTACACCACACATCGAAGCCGGAATTACCATTACCAAAGCTATTGAATTTATTGAATCAGTTGGTTTTGATTTTATAAAAGAACAAGAAAATAATTTATTACAATACGCTACAGAACGATTAAAAGAAATTAATTGTGTTAAAATTATTGGTAACCCTATTAGAAAAACAAGCGTTATATCATTTATCGTAGAAGGAATTCATCCCTATGATATTGGCGTATTGTTAGACAAAATGGGGATTGCTGTTCGTACAGGACATCATTGCACTCAACCTATTATGGATAGATTTTGCATTCCGGGAACAGTACGAGCATCTTTTGCATTTTATAATACTACCCAAGAAATTGATATTTTTATTAATTCGCTAAATAAAGCCATTGAAATGTTACGTTAAAATGAATTTAGCAGAACGACAAGAAGAAATAATTGAAGAATTTGAATTTCTAACCGATTGGATGGAAAAGTATGAACACATCATCGAATTGGGAAAAAATCTTCCATTAATTGATCCACAATACAAAACTCCTGAAAATATTATCAAAGGTTGTCAATCACAAGTTTGGTTGCATGCTGAATTAAAAGATGGAAAAATTTATTTTACAGCAGATAGTGATGCGATTATAACCAAAGGCTTGATAGCATTAATGATTCGAGCTTTATCCGGATTAACACCTGATGAAATTATTAATGCCGATTTATATTTTATTGATAAAATAGGATTAAAAGAACATTTATCGCCAACTCGTTCTAACGGACTTTTATCAATGATTAAACAAATGAAGTTGTACGCCATTGCTTTAAAAGCAAAACAAACAAAATAATGTTTGAACATGGAAATCGATAAAAAAGAACTGGAAAAAAAAATTATTGAAGCACTTAAAACCGTTTACGACCCGGAAATTCCGGTAAACATTTACGAACTCGGATTAATTTACGAAATTAAGATAGATGACGAGGCGAATGTTGAAATTGAAATGACACTAACATCGCCCTCCTGCCCTTCTGCGGAAGAACTTCCGGGAGAAGCAGAAGCTAAAACAAAAGCAATTGAAGGGATTAAAGATGTAAAAATCAAACTTACATTTGACCCTCCATGGGATAAAGACATGATGAGCGATGAAGCTAAATTAGAATTAGGTTTTATGTAAACTATGGAAGAATTAATCGAAAATAAAGTTGAAAAAAGCGGTCTTATTACCATCAGTTTAGACGAATTTTATGTTGAAGGAGAACGCATTTTAATTGATTTAAAAGACTTGTTATATGAAGGCTTGATTTTACGAGAAAAAGATATCAGAGAATTTGTAAAAAATGAAAACTGGGAAAAATATCAGAATAAATTTGTAGCCATTTATTGCAGTACAGATGCTATTATTCCTATGTGGTCGTATATGCTAATAGCATCAGCATTAGAGCCATATGCAAAAAAAATAGTATTTGGCGATTTAAAAGAGTTGGAAGCGCATCTATTTATTCATGAAATCGAGAAACTTGAAATCGAGAAATACAAAAACGAACGAGTAATTATTAAAGGATGCGGAAAAATACCCACACCTGAAGCTGCTTTTGTAGCAATTACAACCAAACTTCGCCCGGTAGTAAAATCGTTAATGTTTGGCGAAGCTTGCTCAACAGTCCCTATTTATAAGTCGCGATAATAATTATTATATAATAAAAAAGGGGCTGTTTCTTCGATTCAGCCCCTTTTTTATTTATCCTAATTATTATATATTCCTTTAACAGGCAATTTGAGAATTATTTTTCTTCATTTGAAATTTCAGGCACTTTTAAGTAAACAATTGAAAAATCCCAATAATTTAAAGGGTTGGAATAAAAATTATTAACTTTTGATTGATACAATCTATATTTTTCATCGTACCATAAAATAAGTAATGGTGCTTCATCCATCATTAGTTGTTCTGCCTCTAATAACAATTTATTTTTTTCACTTTGATCTAAGGTTACTAATGCTTTTTCATATAATTCGTCAAATTTTTCATTAACAAATCTGGAAACATTAGGCCATGAAGGTTCATTTATTGTTTTAGGCACAGATTTACCATAAGTTAACATCAAAAAATTTTCTGCACTTGGGAAATCAGCAATCCAAGCTGAACGAAACATATCACCTTTTGCAAAACGAGAAGCTTCAATTTTTTGTGATAATGGCACAATTTCTAAATCAATATTTACTCCTAAAACATCCCTCAGTTGCTTTTGAATTTCAAGTGCTACATTGGCGTTTTTAGAACCTCCGCTATTTAATACCAATTTTACGGATGGAAAACCTTTGCCATTAGGATATCCTGCTTCAGCCAATAATTTTTTAGCTTTTTCTTTATCTTGTTTATATCCTTTAATCGAAGCCACATCATAATTTTTTAATGAAGGTGGGGTAATTCCATGAACTCCCGGACCATAAGCTTCGCCTTTTAAAACCTCATCTACAATTTTATCTCTATCTATAGCATAGCTAAACGCTTGACGAACCTTTTTATTTTTAAATACGCTTTGTGCAGTATTAAATTCGTAATACTGTGTTGCTAATTCCGGAGAGCGCTCCAATATATATTTGGGAGGACGATTTTGAAAATCAGATATTTGATTTTCTACTACTTCTTTTATTGATTCAGAAGGAAGTCCAATTATTACATCTAAATTTCCACTTTGAAATTCTTCTAATTCTGTTTTTTTAGAACTTATAAAAGTAAAAACTAAAGAATCTAAAAATGGAAGTTGATTTCCTAACGAATCTTTTTTGTGGTAATTAGGATTTTTTAAAAGAATAATTTTTTCATTTGATGCATTATTTTGTGCATACATAAATGGACCGGTACCGATTCGGGTTTGGTTACCATACTTTTCATATGCTTCTTTTGGGAATATTGATAAAGAAGGATTAGCTAATATATACAAGAATGATGAAGATGGAGCATATAAATTAAACTCCACGGTATAATCATCAATTACTTTTACACCTTCAAAATCAAAATTTGGCTTTTGCAAGGCAGATGCATCATAATATTCATTTGCGCCTTTAATTAAATTTTTAATTGTTGCAGCAAACATAGCATTATCGGGATGTTGTGTTGCTAAACGTTCAAAAACATAACGTACATCTTCAGCTTTAAATTCTCGACCTTTTCCATTAGCAAAACAAGGATCATCATGAAAATACACCCCTTTTTTGAGATAAAAAGTATATTTTGTGCCATCTTCACTTATTTCCCACGATTCTGCCAAGGCAGGCTGAATGCTTAAATCCTTTGGATTTAATTTGACCAATCCTTCATAAATTTGACTTGCTACATGACTGGAAACCAAATCTGTAAATGAATGTGGGAATAAAGAACTTACCGGTTCAGTTTCATTAATTCTAAGGGAACCTCCGTATACCACCCCTCCTTTTCCTTGTTTTATTTCGTCCAAATTTTCAACACTTTGATTTTCATCATTTTTGCACGAAAAAAGGACTGATAAAAATATTGCCACTAAAACTAAATTAAACTTTTGAGCCATAAAGAGTTAATTATTTATCAATTTATTTAAAAATATTGTAACATGCAAAAGTAATTAGAATTATTTTTATAATGCATTATAATTTTTAAAAATCTATATAAACTTTTATAAAAATTAAAAGATTAAATATCTAAATTCGTCTAAAAAATAATTTTATTCGTTTTTACTTTGAATTTCTAAAAGAAGATTTTAATATTGCAACTTAGAATTTAAAATTGAGGACTTCATATAGTTAATTAACTATGAAAAAAATATTATCAATTTCAATTTTCATAATTCTGTTTAGTTTTTATGCAAAAGCAAACGGGGTTATAGTATTAGAAGGAAATTACCAAGGGAAAAATCTATATATACAAAATCCATTTGCAGGAAGTGGTGTTGGTTTTTGTGTGTATGAGGTTCGTGTTAATGGCAATGTTACTACAGACGAGTGGAACTCCAGTGCATTTGAAATAGATTTTTCAGCACAACAACTAAAATTAGGAGATAAAGTTGAAGTTAAAATTTTGCATAAAGATGATTGTAAACCAAGAGTTCTAAATCCTGAGGTATTAAAACCTAAAAGTACTTTTGAAACAGTGTCGATTAGTGTTGATAAAGACGGTGTTTTAAAACTTCAAACAAAAGGTGAAACAGGTAAATTAACCTTTATTGTAGAACAATTTCGCTGGAATAAATGGGTAAACGTAGGAGAAATTGAAGGGAAAGGCACAGCAGGACCAAATGATTATTCGTTTAAAATTGCACCACACTCCGGTGAAAATCAATTTAGAGTTAAACAAGTTGATTATACAGGTAAACCTCGTTATTCAACCGTTGCTAAGTATCGTTCAATGACTCCTGAAGTTACCTTCTCACCCATTAAAGCTTCAAAAGATATAACTTTTTCGAGCGAAACCATGTTTGAAATATATGACAGCTATGGAAATATAGTTAAGAAAGGCTTTGCAAATGTGGTTGATGTTTCCAATCTGCCTAAAGGAATTTATTATATTAATTTCGACAATAAAACAGATCAGTTTGTAAAAAAATAAAACGCTCATAATACCATAAAAAAAGCTCTCGAAAGAGAGCTTTTTTTATGCCTAACATATAAAAAATATGATGAATAAAATTGAACATTTAGGAATTGCCGTAAAAGACATTGAAAGCAGTATTAAACTATATGAAAAACTACTTGGAACCAACTGTTATAAAAAAGAAGAAGTAGCCAGTGAAGGCGTAATTACAGCTTTTTTTAAAACAGGTGAAAACAAAATTGAATTATTAGGGGCAACGCATTCAGAAAGCCCAATTGCTAAATTTATTGATAAAAAAGGAGAAGGAATTCATCATATAGCTTTTGATGTAGATGATATTTTTGCAGAGATGGAGCGTTTAAGAAAAGAAGGGTTTCAATTAATTAATGAAACACCGAAAGATGGGGCAGATAATAAATTAATTTGTTTTGTGCACCCTAAAGGAACTAATGGAGTATTAATTGAATTATGTCAAGAAAAAAAATAAATACAAATTGATAAAGGGTATTTATATCATAGTTGGGTGCAAGTGTAAAAAGACAACGACACAAGCGGATAATTTGCTACTTAAAGACAGAAAAAGAAAAACGACAAAATGAACAGCCCACGCACAAAACTGAACATTTGCAAGCTACGACACACAAGCCAATGTTTCAGCTTGCAAAAGAGCAGTTTTCTTGCCTACGCTCCCAAACCCACCCACCACCCTTGAAAACCCGTTAAAAAGAATTATGGTAAATGGGAAAATAAACGACCTGAAGAATGTATTTTTGAAACTTAAAATAAGGATTTGAATTAGATGAAACTATACGAAACATTAGAGCAACAGCTCAAGAAAGAACCCAACTTCGTAACAGACAACGGAGAACTGAAAAAATGGGTAGTGCTGAACAAAGCACAAAACTTTGATGAAGAACTGATTGAATTACTGCTACAAAACGAAACGCTGAAAGAAAAATTCTTTGTAAAAGTAAAAGATGTACTTGTATTTAAACAAAACCTTTTTATTGAATTTTTAGAGCAAAAAAACTACTTAAACGATAGTTATACTAAATACAAAAACAAAGTTGGACTGACCATTGACGGCAAATACCTGAAACAACGCAACGAAGTTGCCTTAGTTTGGCCATTTAAGGACTGCATTTTGGAAGGGGGGCAGACTAAAGAGGAACAGAAACGAGAAGAAATTTTCTTTAACGAAATTTTGGCACAGGACGAAATCACCCAACTGTTAGAGCCAAAAGTGTTGACCAATGCCAAACGTATTGACAAGGACGGAGAACACGCTTTTGATGGTTTTACCCGTGATGCTGAACTCAACCGCAAGCGTGGACTGCCCGAGGATACCATTACCGACAACCTCATTATCAAAGGCAATAACCTTTTAGCCTTGCATACGCTAAAAAAAGAATTTGCAGGCAAAGTAAAACTCATTTACATAGACCCTCCATATAATACTGGAAAAGATGGTTTTAATTACAACGACAATTTCAACCATTCAACTTGGTTAACATTTATCAAAAATCGTCTTGAAGTTGCTAAACAATTACTTTCAAAAGATGGAAGTATTTGGGTAAATCTTGATGATGGAGAAGCACATTACTATAAGGTTTTAGGCGATGATGTTTTTGGTAGAGAAAATTTTGTTGCGAATGTTATTTGGAAGAAAAAATATTCACCACAAAATGATGCAAAATACTTTTCAGATATGCACGACCATATTTTAGTATTTGCAAAGAATAAAGAGTTGTTTAAGGTAAACCTTATTCCGAGAACAAATGAAGCTAATAAACGGTATAGAAATATTGACAATGACCCACGTGGACCATGGAAATCGAGTGATTTTTCAGTTAAGACCTATTCTGAAAATTATGATTATCCAATCACGTTACCCTCTGGAAGAGTTGTTAATCCACCGAAAAGTAGATGTTGGAGAACTTCTAAAGAAAATTATCAAAAATTGATTGAAGACAACAGAATTTACTTTGGTACAAATGGCGATTCCGTTCCTTCTATTAAACGGTTTTTATCCGAAGTTCAAGATGGAACGCCACCCCAAACAATTTGGGACTATTCAGAAGTTTCTCATAATCAAGATGCAAGAAAAGAAATTACGGCTATTTTAGATGAAAGTGATTTTGCTACACCAAAACCTGAAAAATTACTTGAAAGAATAATTCATATCGGTTCGACCGAAAATGACATAATCTTGGATTTTTTCGCAGGAAGTGGAACTACGGCAGCAGTAGCATTGAAAATGGGAAGACAATTCATTACAACAGAACAAATGGATTATATAGAAAAGGTTACTTGTGCCCGTCTTAAAAAAGTTATTGAAGGTGAACAAGGTGGCATTAGTGAACTTTATGAATGGCAAGGTGGTGGCTCATTCGTCTATCTCGAACTTAAAAAATACAACGAAACTTTTATGGAGCAGATTGAAGAAGCCAAAGATACCGAAACGCTTTTGCAAATTTGGGAGCAGATGAAAGCCAAAAGTTTCTTTAAATACAGCGTGGATTTGCAGAAGTTTGAAGAGAGTATTGAAGAGTTTAAGCAGTTTGAACTGAAAAAACAAAAAGAAATTCTTTGCGAATTGCTGGACAAAAACCAATTGTATGTTAATCTTTCATCACTTAATGATGCCGATTTTGAATGCACCGAAGAGGAAAAACGGGTTACCAAAGATTTTTATCGAATGTCAAAATAGGGCTTAAACTAAAATAAGAGAAACCGAATGTTAATTAAGTAAAAAGTGAAATCGTATATATTTTAACCGATGCTTCCCGACAAATCAAATAGCGAATTCTTGCTTTACCAATCCGATGACGGACAAATAAAAATTCAGGTCCGGCTTCAAGATAATACCGTATGGCTTACGCAAGCAGATATGGTGGAGCTGTTTCAGTCGTCAAAATCAAACATCAGTGAACATATTAAACATATTTTTGAAGAAGGGGAATTGCAAGAACATTCAGTTGTTCGGAAATTCCGAACAACTGCCGCTGATGGCAAAAAATACGATATCAATCACTATAATTTAGATGTCATTATATCAGTCGGTTACCGCGTAAAATCGCTACGGGGTACACAGTTTCGTATTTGGGCTACTGAGCGATTACGTGAATACCTTGTAAAGGGCTTCACTATGAATGATGATTTGTTGAAACAAGGTGGGGGATATTTTGAAGAATTGCTTGAACGAATACGAGATATTCGTTCGTCAGAAAAAATATTTTACCGTAAGGTACTCGAAATATATGCCACCAGTATAGATTATGACCCACGTTCAGAGATAACCCAACAGTTTTTTCAAACCGTTCAAAACAAATTGCACTGGGCAGCGCATGGACATACAGCCGCTGAGATTATTTACCAACGAGCCAATGCACAATTGCCCTTTATGGGTTTAACTGCCTTCAAAGGCAAAAAGCCCACAAGGCATGAAATAACCGTTGCAAAAAATTATTTAACCGAAAAAGAATTACAGGTATTAAACCGTTTGGTTTCCGCTTATCTGGATATAGCCGAAATCAACGCCATGCAACGCAAACCCATGTATATGAAAGATTGGATTGAGATATTGGACGGGTTTATTAAAATGAGCCGACAAGATGTTTTAACCCATGCCGGAAAAATTTCAGCAGAGTTGGCTCAAAAAAAAGCATTGCAGGAATATGAAGCATATAAGAAAAAAGCAGACGAAGAGCTTTCTGAGGTGGAAAAACAATTTATTGATAGCATTGAGCAAGCCAATAAGAAACTAAAAGCCTTAAACCCTAAAAACAAAAAGAAAGAATAATGAAATTTTTATACGAAATATTTGATAATTCTTTTGTAAGAAAGGCTTTGGCACAAATTGAGCTACCCAATTGGATAGCCGACAATTTGAAACACGAAATCAGACCGTATCAATTAGAAGCTTTTCGCAGGTATATTTTTCTGGAGCAGGAAGATATTGATGAAAAACCCAAACGTCCGTATCACTTGCTTTACAATATGGCAACAGGTAGCGGAAAGACTTTGATAATGGCAGGTTTGATGCTGCACCTTTACCAAAAAGGCTATCGCAACTTTTTGTTTTTTGTAAACAGCAACAACATCATTCGCAAAACCAAAGACAATTTTCTGAACCCACAAGCTTCAAAATATTTATTCAACAACAAAATAGTAATCGAAGGGAAAGAAATATTTATCAAAGAAGTAGAAAATTTTGAAGAATCAGACATAGAAAATATCAATATCAAGTTTACTACTATTCAGCAACTTCATATTGACCTGAACAACACCAAAGAAAACAGTGTAACCTACGAAGATTTTAAAGACAAGAAATTGGTTTTGATTGCGGACGAAGCTCACCATTTAAGTTCTGCTACTAGAAATGGACAATTATCAATAGATGGAACCTGGGAAAACACCATTGATAGAATCCATAAATCAAATTTTGAAAATATCTTATTAGAATTTACAGCCACCTTAGATTATGAAACAAGGAAAATAGTTGAAAAATATAAAGACAAAGTAATTTTCAAGTACGACCTTGCCGAGTTTCGCAAAGACAAATATTCTAAAGAAATCAACTTAATCCGTTCCTTGTATGACGAGCAAGACCGAATTATCCAAGCCCTGATTTTGAATTTGTATCGTCAGGAATTGGCAACGTCTCACAATATCAATTTGAAGCCCGTAATTCTGTTTAAAGCCAAAAAGACAATCAAAGAATCGGAGCAGAACAAAGAGAAATTTCATAAACTGATTGATGATTTTTCGGTGGCAATGGTGGAGAAAATTCAAAAAACTTCTACTGTGCCCATCGTTCAAAAGGCTTTCCGTTTTTTTGAAAATAAAGGTATTTCATACAATGAAATTGTTAAGCGTATTCAAGCCAATTTCAGATTTGAAAATTGCCTAAGTGCCAACAATGATGCAGAAGCCGAGCAAAATCAAATATTGCTCAATACGTTGGAAGATGAAAACAATCCAATCCGTGCCGTTTTTGCCGTTCAAAAATTGAATGAAGGTTGGGATGTATTGAATTTATTTGACATTGTTCGCCTTTACGAAGACCGAGACGGCAAAGACGGAAAACCCGGAAAAACAACCATTTCCGAAGCACAGTTAATTGGTCGTGGTGCAAGGTATTATCCTTTTGCATTGGAAGAAGGGCAAGACAAGTTTACCCGAAAATTTGATGATGATATTTCCAACGATTTAAAAATACTGGAAGAACTGTATTATCATACCAAAGAAGACAGCCGTTACATTTCGGAATTGAAAAAAGCCCTTGTGGATACAGGTATATATGAAGATGATGAAAACCTTGTAACCAAAGAATTAAAGCTTAAAGAAAGTTTTAAGAAAACAGATTTTTACCGAGACGGACACGTTTTCTACAACAAGAAAGTGCCAAAGAGTTTTGACAACATAAAATCATTTGCCGATTTAGGAGTTAAGAAAACCAATTACAGACACACTTTATCTTCGGGAGTTGGCAGAATGTCGAGTGCATTTTTTGAAATGGAGCAACCCCAATCCAATAACGAAGTAATCAAAACCAAAGATGTAAAACTCACCGAAATTCCGAAAAACATCATTCGTTTTGCATTAAGCCAAAACCCATTTTTTTATTTCGATAGTTTATCTCATTATTTTCCAAATATTAAATCTCTTTCTGAGTTTATTGAAGATGCCAATTATTTGGGTAGCTTGGAAATTACATTTAGCGGAACTGCCAACCGACTAAAAGAAATCAGCCATTTCGACTATTTACAAGCCTTAAATGGTCTTTTGCAAAGTATTGAAGCAGACATAAAGAGCCATTCAACAGAATACGAAGGTTCGGACTATATTTCAGAACGAATACACAACGTTTTTAAAAATAAACAAATAAGAGTAAACAAATACGATGAAAGAGCTAATGGGCATGAAGAATTAGTAGCCAACGAGCCTTGGTATGTTTACAATGCCAACTACGGAACAAGTGAAGAAAAGAAATTTGTAGAACTGTTTTCCAGAAGATTTGATAGTTTAAAAGAAAAGTTTGAAAATATTTACCTTATACGAAACGAAAGAGAAGTAAAAATCTTCGACAAACTTGGTAGAGCATTTGAACCCGATTTTTTACTGTTTTGCAAACAACGCAATGGGGAGCAAATGACTTTTCAGGTTTTCATAGAACCCAAAGGCGAACATTTGAAAGGGCTTGATAAATGGAAAGAAGACTTTTTGAAAGAAATAAGAACCGAGCAAAAGACTATCAAAATCCACACAGACACTTATTTAATAACAGCAGTTCCGTTCTACAATTACAACAACGAAAACGAATTTAAGACGACTTTAGAAAACACATTAAATGAATAGAAATGCCTACGCTTCACAGTCACACACATTGCCAAGCCGCACGAGCAAACGCTAAAGCCAAAGCTTGTCAAAGAGTGTGCCTGTCCCAACGCACGGCAGAAAGGAACGAAGTAGCAAATTGATTGAGAAATGATTGAAAATAAATAACACCAGCACCCAACAAAGTGTATATACCATAAGGGTTTAAGTGGGTATTCAAGCATTGTAGCCCGCTCAAACTTTCGTGTCGGTGGACAGGATACTGCCCCGCAATTCCTTACGGCACATACACTCGACCGTTGAATTACAATAATTAGAACGTACTAACATTTTAGCCATCCACAAACTTGCATATAAATTAAAATATTAATTTCCTTTTTACAATAATTAGACTTCAAAAATCAACTCGGAAAAAATAATAGAGGCTGTCTATTTTAGACAGCCTCTATTATTGAGTGTTCAAACTTTTATTATTGAACAATTATCTTATTATGAATCATACCTTCTTCAGATGAAATTTGAATAAAGTATAATCCTTTTGCAAATGATGTTACATCTAAATATTTTACAAACTGAGAAGCAGCTGCAGCATTTTCGCTGTAAACTAACTTACCATCAGCAGCAATAATATTTACTTGTACATTGCTTGATTTAGTATTATTAAAGCTAATCATTAATTGTTCTCTTACTGGGTTTGGAGCAATCAATAAGCTATTAGCTATGCTTGATTCTTCCATACCTGAACATACACTTACTGTTACAGTAACAGTATCTGTATTAGTACATCCGTTTGAATTTGTATAAGAATAAACTATATTATGTGTACCAACACCTGCAGTTGCCGGATTAAACTGACCTCCACTTACACCAGGTCCGGAGTATGTTCCACCTGCCGGAGTACCGCCTGTTAAAGTAACCGGAGCTCCATTAGAACAATAGTTGGTAGTTGATAAATTAAATGTAACATTAGGTAATGGATTTACAGTAACTGTTACACTTGCAGTATTTGAACAACCATTTGCATCAGTTCCTGAAACAAAATATGTAGTACTAGTTGATGGGCTAGCTGTAACAGAAGCACCACTAGTAGAAGATAACCCGGAAGCCGGACTCCATGAATAAGAATTAGCACCGCTTGCTGTTAAATTAGCACTACTACCCGCACAAACTGACGGAGATGAAGGGCTAACAGATACTGTTGGAGCAGCATTTAGTGTAACAGTTTGAGATGCATTAACGGTAGGACAGCCTCCTCCGCTAATTGTGTTTGTAACAGTATAGGTTCCTGCAGCACTTAAACTTAAATTTATCTCTCCGGTTGAAGTATTAATTACGGCTGTATTGGGAGAAATGGTAAATACTCCTGCACTTCCTGTAATATTTGCTATTGGATTAGTAGAATCATTCAAGCAATAAGCTGTTTGAGCATAAGTAAAACTTGGATCAGGTGTTGTGGTAATTGTGATAGTTTGAGTAGTAGAATCAGGACATGATCCGGAGGTTACATATTTTACAGTATATACACCTGCTGTACTGTTTGATAGATCGATAATTCCATTTAATGAGCCTATAGCAAGTCCACTTGGAGTTGCTGAAAATGTTCCGCCCGGTTGAGTTACAGTTGGAGTTTGATTTGGCCCTCCAATACAATAAGTTGAACTGGAATAACTAAACGTAGCGTCATCTGAGGGATTAACAGTAATGGTTATAGGTGGCGACATGTCTAAACAATTTCCAACTAAACCGCCAATAAAATACAATTGAGCTGTATACGTACCTGTTGTTGGATAGGTGTATGGAGAAATATTTGCGCCCCAAAGTAAATTTGTAGGTGTTAAGCCTAAATCCCATGCAAAAGTTGAATCAGGTTGCCCATTAAAATGAGTCAAAAATGCTTGATAATTATACATTCTATGATTCGTTACAAATGAAGGGCCTGAAAAATTTGTAAAAGTAACAGGGGTACCATCGCAAACCGGATTTGGAGTTGCATTAAAAATTGTTTGGAAAGGATAACTTACAATTGGCGCCATAACCGCTTCAAAGTCGTAAGGCCCACCGGTAAAAGATGCTGTTAGAGTTGGTATATTTACCCAGTTGCCATTTGAAGAGGTATAATAACTTGATTTAAAACGAGATAAATTTTCATCGGTTGTTTGCGCAGGTATGGCATCTGTAATATAAAACTCTAAAATATCACCCGGACCTCCAGGGGTAGGCTGAATTACAATTGCGTAATTACTTGTAATATTAGCCGGTTGATTAAACATAATGGTTCTCATTGAAAAATTGGTATCAGAAATTGCAATAGAACCGAATTGAATTGGGCCACCAACCGGATTATTATTGGCATCAACATTAAATACACCTGCATTTACAACAACTGCACCCGCATTAGAAGGAGCACTTCTTGCAAAAATTTGAGCACCGGATACAGTTAGTCCTGATGGACTTGAATATTGAAAAGCCTGCGAAACAGCTTCTTGATCGCTTGCCCATGCTTCAAATAAATAAAAATTCCCACCTCCAATAACTTGTTCTTTTAAAAACGGATAATGCAAAGTATCTTGGCATACAATACTTTTGGGCAAATTAGCATTAATTAATTGTTGATTAGAAATTTTATTTAATTCAATTGTAGAATTAAATGGTGCAGTTCTAATTTGTACTGACTTTTGTTGGGCCAATAACCCCGTTATCAACCCAAAACTTAATGGTAATAGTAGTAGTTTTTTCATATGCATATTATTTTTTCATACGCGAATTTAATTTTTATAACTAATTGTTCAAATAATTTTCATAAAAAAAAATCGCTAAACCTTTATAGTTTAGCGATGAAATCGAATTTTTAACCTTTAAATTAGTTTAAGGCTATTTATTGGCTAATTCATTTTTTTCTTTCTCTAATGCTTTACCAATAGCTATGGCTTCACCATTGTAATATGCTTTGATAAACACCCCTTGCTTACCATTTGAAATTAACTCTTGTTTAACTTTGTTGGCTTCTGCATAGCTACTGTATTCTCCATAGGTATACACGGTGTGCCCAATTTCATTTATTTCGGTTTTAATTTTTTTCTTATCTAAACCTTTAAAAAATTCTTTACCCGGTTCATTTCTAAATACTCCCAACTGTAAACTATATTTCAATTCTTTATACTCATTTGGTTGCAATGATTCGATTCCTTTATACATAATGCCCTGTGCCAGTTTTTGATAAACTTTGGCTTCCTCCTGCATGTTCATTGCCTTGTAAGTTTCGCTGATAAGATGATACAAAAATGCATCGGATTGATTGATGGCTGAAGCACTTTCAAAATCCATTAAAGCCTCGTTGTATTTTCCACTTTTTAAGTATAAGTAACCTCTCTTTTTGTAAATTTCAGCATCATTAGGATTTGCCTTAGTGTAATTTTCAAAGTTTAAAATGTTTTGCATATCCTGGTTAGTAATTTTAAAATCGGTATAAACCATTTTTTCCTTATTATTTTCACCATATACTTTGGTGATAAGCCCCAGGATTACCATCATCGCCATCCCGACAATGATGTTGATTGTAGATTTGTAAAAAGTTTTCATAGCCGTAAGTTTTTAAAGTTTTTCTTATTTTTTTTAAAATATTATTTTGTTATATTTATTATGCTTGCATAGATTAAATTGAATTGAAACAACTCAAATTATTTATAATTAAATATCCTTATTAAATCAATTAATCATTTTTAACTTTAATATCGATTTTGAATTTATTGTTTTTTTGAAATTTTATACTGTTTAAACTCGAAAAATGTTTCACAATACAAAATTTTATTTTTAAAAAGATTTTAAATCAACAGTATAACAAAATAAAAGCTTAACCCTAAAACCTTTTAAGCAATAAAATTTCTTAGGTTTGCAACATGTTTGCTCAAAAACAAAATCTGCATTTAGTCTATTTTTTTTTAACAGCCTTATTAATCGGGATAATCATTTTTGGATTTTATCATCATATTTTAATTACCCCAGGTAATTATTTATTTTCCGATAAAGGTGATGGTATAAAAAATTACTTTACTACTCTATATCACATAAAACACGATAGCAGCTATATGCATTTTGGAGGAATGAATTATCCTTATGGAGAATTATTTGCTTACACTGACGGACAACCAGCACTTGCTTGGCTTATTAAATTTTCAAATAAAAAAATATCTCCTGAGTTTATTGTTGCAACATTAAATTTATTAATGATTAGCTCAATAATTTTTTGTGCTCTTTTTTTATATTTAATATTAATACACTTTAATTTACCAGCTATTTATGCATGTTTAACTGCAGTAGGAATTGCTCTTTTACAACCACAAATTTTTAGAATGGGTGGCCATTATGCATTATCGTATGCTTTCTTTTTTCCAATTAGCTGGTACCTGTTATTGCGTTTTTTCAAAAGTGGAAAGTTTATTTATACTGTATTATTATTTGTAAGTGGAATTATATGGTCCTTCCTTCACCCTTATCTTGGTATGATTAGCGGAATTTTCATAATTACTTTTTGGCTTATCTATTTAATAGAAAAAATTAGTAAAAACGATTTTAAAGCTTCTTATTATGTTCATGCCTTTGTTCAATCAATTCTTCCTTTATTGATTTACAAATTATTAATTGGATTACACGATTTTCATATTGGACGTACCACCTCTCCATGGGGCATGTTTACTTATAATGCAAGAGCAGAAACGGTTTTTATCCCCAATCATGAGCCATTTAAACCACTGGTTGAAGTTATTTGGAAAGTAAAAGGACAAAACTGGGAAGGTTGGGCATATATAGGTATTTCGGCTGTAATTATTTGTGGATTAATGTTGTTTCGTGCATTTAGATATATAAGAAATAAACGATACGAAAAACTTGCTTTACCTGCATTACCTCATACATTGCGCTATGCTTTATTTGCATCGATTCTTATATTATTATTTTCAATGGCTTATCCTTTTCAATTAAACATGCGTTTTTTATTAGACTGGATACCATTTTTTAAACAATTTCGCTCTTTAGGAAGATTTGCATGGGTTTTTTATTTTGTAATAAATGTTTTTAGCGTTTATTTAATTTACCGAGTTTATCGTTTTTTAAAGATAAAGCAATTAAATGCATTTGCTAATACCTTAATTGGCCTAAGTGTTATATTTTACTACATTGAAGCAATTCCTTATCACAAAGAAGTTAGTGCTCAAGTTACATTAGCCCAAAATACATTTGCTGAAAAAAATTTACCTGCATCTTATAGCGATGTAATTAAAAAAATTTCAAAGCATAAATATCAGGCTATTCTTCCTTTACCATTTTATCATGGAGGTTCTGAAAATTTTGGTATAGAGGCTTCTGAAAAATCGGTTAAAGCATCGCAAATTATTTCATATCACTGCGGATTGCCTCTTATAGCTGCATCTTTAGCCAGAACATCTATACCGGAAAGTAAAAATATTATGCAGCTTTTTAGCCCCGAACATTATAATAAAGCTATTGAAAACGATTTTCCAAACAATAAAAATCTTCTTATAATCTATACTAAAGAAGATTTGCCTGAAGAACAAAAATGGGTTTTAGAAAAATCGAAAGTATTTTTTGAAAACGATGAATTTATTTTAGCAGAATTAATGTTGGAACAATTATTTAATTACAATTATGCTGCTCGATTAAATGCCTTTAACGAAGTTAAAAATAAAAATATCCGTGATGGCGATTTTTATCTTGAAAACGTAAAGGACTTGATAGTATATGCCGATTTTGATGTTACAGAAAGTAAAATAGCTTATAAAAGCAAAGGAGCTGCAATTGGAAAAATGAATGAATATACTACTGTTTGGGAAGGCTCCAGTGAACTATTTGAACCTGAAACCGAATATACTGCTAGTTTTTGGTTTTATAATGCGGGCGAAAGCAGAACTCAATGTATGGTAATATTGGAATTGAAAAATGAAGATGGCACTAATGTTGAGTGGATTAATACAGTTAGCCCTCAAAATTCGCATATTATTGATGGTGATTGGTCGTTAATAACGTTAAACTTTAAAGCTCCATCAGAAAAGAAAATAATAAAACTCATGATTAATGGCGATAAACATTCAGAATTGGAAATTTATTTCGACAATCTTTTAATTAGTAAGAGAAATAGTTCTGTTTATAAAATTTTAAAAGAAGAAAATGGAAAGATTCAACGTTTATTTTTCAATAATCAAATTATAGATTTTCAAAGTCTTTAATTTATTTTTCGTAAAAGTGCATTTCTTTTATATACTTTAGTACTTTATCAGGAACAATAAAATCGAGTTGCTTTTTATCTTTAAGTGCATTACGAATAAATGTTGAAGAAATTTGCATTAACGGTGCATCAACCCATTTAACGGATGGATGATTTTTAAAATCGCCACCATCATAACCCGGTCGCGGATAAACTATAAGAGAACTTAATTCTAAAATGCGCTCATAATTTTTCCATTTATGAAAATTTTCCAAATTATCAGAACCCATAATTAAAGCAAAATGATATTCCGGATATTTTTCCATTAAGTGAGTTAATGTATGAATGGTATATGATGGTTGTGATAGCTTAAATTCAATATTGCTGGCTCTTAATTTGGGATGATTATCAATAGCAAGATTTACCATATATAAACGCTGATAATCATCCAGCAAGCTTGCTTTTTCTTTTAAGGGATTATGTGGCGATACAACCATCCACACTTCATCGAGACCGGCAAATTCTGCCATATAGGATGCAATCACCATATGACCAATATGAACCGGATTAAAGGTTCCAAAAAAAAGTCCTATATTTTTTTTATGCTTATTAGGCATTTAAAACAATGGTTATAAACAATTGCGGCCGGCCTTTAAAGGCCGGCCGCAACAAAATAATTTAAATTCTACCTACTTTTTCTTTTCCTTTAAGTTCGGATCGATGTAAACTTGTGTAAAATCGCGATATTCCATAGCATTTATATCGCAATTTTTAACATACACTTGAACTAAACGAGTATTCTCGTCATAAAACAATGGCATAATAGCAGCATCATTTAAAGCTACTTGTTCTGCTTGTAAAAATAAATCGTAACGTTTTTTTACATCTACTTCGCGTAACGCTTGCTCAAATAATTTATCAAACTCTTCGCTCTTATAACGGAAAGGATTGATAAATGATTTTTCTTCGATAGATGCCGGAACATGCTTTCCGTATAATAAATTCAAGAAGTTTTCAGGATCAGGATAATCGGCAATCCATCCTTGTCTCCAAAACTGAGTTTTACCACTTTCATAAGCTTCAATGTGTTGTGCAAAAGGCATTACATTTATGGTAATATCTATGTTCAAATTTTCTTTCAACATTTTTTGAATTACTTCTGCCGTTTGAACATTTCTATCTCCTCCTCCACTATTTATTTGTAACACTAATTTTGGAAAGCCTTTTCCATTAGGATATCCTGCTTCTGCTAAATATTTTTTGGCTAAAGCAGGATCATAGGTAAATCCTTTTAATTTAGTTACATCATAATCTTTAAATGCAGGAGGAACAATGCCGTATATTGCCGGAATCCCTTCGCCTTGCAAAGTATATTTAACGATAGATTCTCTATCTATGGCATAATTAAATGCTAAACGTACTTTTTTGTTATTAAAAATATCTCCTTGATGTTGAAATCCATAAAAGAAAATACTTTGAGCCGGTACATTTTGTAATTCAAAAGGAATGTTACCTTCTTTGGCATTTGCTAATTCTGTAGTTACATCTTTTATCATTTCAAGAGGTAAGCGATATACTAATTCCAAATTTCCTTTTCTAAACTCTAACAATTCTGATTTCTTTTCTTTAATGAATGTAAATTTTACAGCATCCAAATATGGTAATTGATTTCCGTATTGATCGATATTCCAATAGTTAGGATTTCTTTCTAATACAACTGCTTCACCTTCTTTAATATTTTTTACAAAGAATGGCCCTGTACCAACGCATTTGGTGCGCATATCTATTCCATATTTTTCGTATGCTTCTTTTGGAAACACATAACAATAAGGTGTAGATAAAATATTTAAGAATCCTGCAAACGAATAGTTTAAATTAATTTGCAAGGTATAATCATCTATTACTTTTACTCCTTCAACTCCTCCAGGCAATAAATTTTTAGCTACCGAAGAAGCATGATATTCGTTTGCCCCTACTACTCTGTCTTTAAACACCCAGAAACCTTGATTTTCAGGAAAGCTGGTACATAATAAGTCAAAGCAGTATTTAAAATCTTTTGCTGTAACTTCTCTTCCTTTTCCATCAGGAAAACATGGATCATCATGAAATTTCACTCCTTTGCGCAAATAAAAGGTAAATTGAGTAGCATCTTCATTTACTTCCCATCTTTCGGCAATAGCAGGAATTACAGTTAAATCCTTTTGTGAAAGCTTTACTAAACCTTCGTAAACTTGGTTGGCTATTCTATGCGATGTTACTTCTGTAATGTTAAAAGGGAAAAGGTTTTTAAAATCTTCTACTTCGTTTACTCGTAAAACACCTCCATAAAATACATCGCCTTTAGCTTCGCGCTTGTCTCTTGTTTTTTCATTATCGCCACCACATGATGCCAATAATGCAGTTGCAATTAAAACAGAAATAAATCTAAGTCTCATAGTAAATTTTGATAGATATGATACGTGCAAATATAAATCTTAATCAACAAGTATCTAAATAATATGCATTTTTTTGTAAAAATTATTGTATTTATCGACTAAAAGTCTATTTCCAATAACATCGGACAATGATCGGAATGTTTTGCTTCGGGCAATAAAACAGCTCTTTTCAACTTTTTATCCAAATTTTTAGTAGCCATGATATAATCAATACGCCATCCTAAGTTTTTAGCTCTTGCATTTGCTCTGTAGCTCCACCAGGTATATTGGTGCGGCTCTTGATTAAAATATCTGAAAGAGTCTATAAAGCCACTATCAATAAATTTGCTCATCCACTCCCGTTCTTCAGGTAAAAATCCGGAGGATTTTGCATTTGCAATTGGATTATGAATATCTATAGGCTTATGGCAGATGTTGTAATCTCCGCAAATCAATAGATTTGGTCGTTCTTTTTTAAGACGTTGAATATAATCGTAAAATTCATCCAGCCATTCCATTTTATAGGCTTGGCGCTCATCGCCACTTGAACCCGAAGGAATATAAACACTTATTACCGATTTATCTCCATAATCGGCTCTAATAATTCGGCCTTCGGCATCAATGTGGTCAATTCCACAACCAATTTCTACATGGTCGGGTTTGTTTTTGGTTAAAATAGCTACTCCGCTATACCCCTTTTTTTCGGCACTATGCCAATAATGGTAATAGCCTGCATCTTCAAAAACTCCGGTTTCCAGCTGGTCGGGTGAGGCTTTAGTTTCCTGCAAACAAACAATATCAGGATTTACCGCTTGTAACCAATCGAGCCAGTTTTTAGTCATGGCAGCTCGAATTCCATTTACATTGTATGTAATTATTTTAGGCATTTTGCGTTTATGTAAAGCATTTTTACAAACCTAAAGATAATTTTTAGAATATGTAAATTGCGAGTTTGTTTACATCTGATTTGCTGAACCGAATTTTATATAGTCTTTTATTTTTTTTGTTGCCCGGTATTTTATTGGCGCAGCAAGGCAATAATTTTCGCAAAAAATTGATTGTTCCTGCCTACAGCATTTTTTTAGATTCGCTAAGCATTATCCCTAATTCAGAAATTATACGCAGCAAATCAGGAGAAATTATCTCATCAGAAAATTACAGCATCAACTATGCTAAATCATTACTTGTATTAAAAAACTATACTGATGATACGCTTGAAATAAGCTATCGTGTTTTCCCATACAATTTTGAAAAAGTTTATCAAAATAAATCCGATAGTTTAATCAGGCCTGATGCCAAAGGAAGCTTTAATCCATTTTTGTTCAGCGGCTCAGAAATAACGCCTAAAAGCGAAGGATTATTTTCAGATGGATTAAACAAAAGCGGTAGTATCTCTCGCGGATTTACGGTAGGCAACAATCAGGATTTAGCGGTTAACTCATTTTTAAATCTTCAGCTATCCGGAAAAATTAGTGATGATGTTTACATTTTAGCCGCTATTACCGATAACAACATTCCTGTACAACCGGATGGGAACACACAGCAATTGCAGGATTTCGACCAGGTGTACATTCAATTGTATGACGATAAGACTAAACTAACTGCCGGTGATTTCCAGTTGAGCAGCCCCAATAAAAGCTTTTTTATGAAATATTTTAAAAGAGCTCAGGGAGGAAGCATTACCACAACTTTTAATACCGCCAAAGTTGTAAACAAAGAAAATCCCGGAACAAAAGTTACGGTGAGCGCTTCAGGTGCAGTTTCAAAAGGTAAATTTGCACGAAATATTATTCAAGGTGTAGAAGGCAATCAAGGCCCCTATCGCTTGCGTGGCAGCGAAAACGAATTATTTATCATTGTTCTATCAGGTACCGAAAAGGTTTACATTGATGGGGTTTTGATGCAACGTGGCCAGGAAAACGATTACATCATTGATTATAATAGTTCTGAAATAACCTTTACCGCCAAACAGCTTATTACAAAAGACAAACGCATTATTGTAGAATTTCAGTATTCTGACAAAAATTATGCGCGTTCATTACTTCAATTTGGGACAGAAGTAGAAACTAAAAAATTTAAACTCGGAATTTTTGGCTATGGCGAACAAGATGCCAAAAATCAACCGCTACAGCAAGACCTCGATACGGATAAAAAAGAATTAATGGCTTCTGTAGGCGATGATTTATTATCGGCTGTTTATCCTAATTTTAATCAAGTAGATTTTACTCCCGACCAAGTTTTGTATCGCCTTACCGATACTATTATTGGAAACCTTGTTTATGATTCGGTATTTGTATATTCTACCAATCCGAATGATGTTCTTTATCGCGTAGGTTTTTCATTAGTGGGTGAAGGCAATGGAAATTACCGACAAGTGAGAAGTACGGCCAACGGAAAAGTATATGAATGGATTGCACCGGTAAATGGTGTAAAACAAGGGAATTATGAACCCATCACCATTTTAGTTACTCCCAAAAAACGACAAATGGCAGTAATTACTTCTGAATATCAACTTACGGAAAATACCAAAGCAAGTGTTGAATTTGCCCTAAGCAATAATGACCTGAATACCTTTTCTGCTATTGACAGCGGAGACGACCAAGATATAGCCATAAAAGTAGGACTGGAAAACACGCAAAAATTATCATCGCATGAACGACCATTTTTACTTACCACCTTTTTGGGCTACGAACAAGTTAATAGAAATTTTGCATTGATAGAACGCTTCCGAAGTGTGGAGTTTGAACGCGACTGGAATATTTTAAATAAAAACTTTTCTCAAAATCAACACATATCAACTCTTGGTGTAAAGCTGCACCGAAGCAAATGGGGAGCATTTACTTACGAAGTAAATTCATTTAATACCGAATCAGAATATAATGCCCTTAAAAATAATTTTTACGGTGGCCTTAACAGTGGAAAATACGACCTGCGAATTAAAAGCAGCTATCTCGAAACAAGAGGAATTGATGGTACAACATCGTTTTTGAGACAAAGAGTAGATGCCAGCAGAAAATTTAAATACTTTACCATTGGAGGATGGGAAGACCAAGAACGGAATTTAAAACGATTTAGCGGAGATACCCTTCTGCCCAACTCCTATGAATATTTTGAGTGGGAAAGTTTTATTTCCAACCCTGATACTACTAAAACCATTTTACGATTTGCATACAAACAGCGAACCGACAACCAAGCATTAAACAACAGTCTGAAACGTGCTACCTTTGGCGAAAGCTATACCGTAGATGCCGGATGGAGCGGTAATTCTGCATTTAATATTAAATCTACCACTACTTACAGAACGCTACAAATAAGTAATTCCGAACTTACTAATCTGCAACCCGAAAACACCATATTAAGCCGTGTAGAAGCCGGAGTAAGAATATTAAAAGGAACATTTACCTTAAATAGTTTTTATGAAGTAGGCTCAGGGTTAGAAGTAAAACGCGAGTTCTCATTTCTGGAAGTGCCTGCCGGACAAGGAGTATATGCTTATATTGGCGATTTAAATGACAATGGAGTAAAAGACCTCAACGAATTTGAAGTAGCTAAATTTCCTGATCAGGCAAGGTATATACGCATTTTTACTCCTACCAACGAATTTATGAAAACCTACACCAATCAATTTAATCAGGCATTAAATATTGACCCCGAACGTATATGGGGGAATAAAAGTGGCATTAAAAGTTTAGTGGCTAAATTTTCTAATCAAACGGCATTTAGAATTGATAGAAAAACCACTTTTGAAAATCGAAGCACTGCTTTTAATCCATTTGTTTCCAATATTACAGACACCTCGCTCATTAGCACTAATTCTTCGCTGCGCAATACTTTTTTCTTTAACCGAACCAGCCCTGTGTTTGGCGTAGATCATACCTGGCAGGACATTCGCAACAAACAATTATTTACCAATGGTTTTGAAGCCAGAGCCAATACTTTTCAAACTATTCGCATACGCTGGAATATTACCCGACTAATACAAATAGGATTAGAAAGTACCGATGGTTACCGCAAAAGCGAAGCGGAGTTTTTTGCTAACCGAAACTTTAATATCCACTATCAGGAAATGGAGCCTAAAATATCGCTGCAACCCAATACGGCTTTTAGAGCATCTATTATGTTTAAATACATTGAAAAACAAAACAGCCTCGATTTAGGAGGAGAAAAAGCCATTAGCAGAAATGCAGGGGCAGAAATACGCTACAATATTTTATCAAAAGGAAGTTTGTTGTTTAACACGAATTATATTGTAAACTCTTTTAGTGGGGCCGCCAATACCACATTGGCGTTCGAAATGCTAGACGGCCTGCAGGCAGGACAAAACATTACCTGGTCGCTTTCCTATCAGCGCAATTTAGGCAACAATATGCAGCTGAATTTAAGCTATAACGGACGTACTGCTGAATCTTCTCCTACCGTTCATACAGGCGGAGTTCAGGTAAGAGCGTTTTTTTAAATTTCTTCATCTTTGCTCTTGCTAGTGATAACAATAAAGGTCAAATAATTTACAAATCAACGCTTTTGATAAAACTGTATTCATATTCTATGATATTATTTTTAAAATGCAATACTAATTTATCTTTTTTTATTTCTTTTATTTCCCAATCTCCTTCATCAATCCATCTATTTAAAATTGTATCTCCACTTATATAATTATACCGATGTATTAAATCAATATATTCTATTTTATTTTTTTTTGTTGCCAACTCCCATCCTTTCTATATAATTTAGAATAACATATAAAATCATATGGATTTTCTTCAACAGATGGATTATACATAAAAATAAATCTATTTCCTATTGTATCATTATTTATTAATAAAGAGGTTGAGTCAATTCCATTAATAATTATTTTATTTATATTCCAACCGTCTGTTAAATACCTATGTGTACGTGATTTAAAAATCTCATTACGGTCTTCCTTTTTGCAGGCAGTAAATATTGTAGCAAGAATAAATATTATTATTATGATTTTTTTCATTGTTTAAACATTATTTTTTCAGTTTTTTTATTTCAGTTATTAAGACGTTATTATTATTTAAATGAATAATATATAGCATCATTTCTTATATTTTTCATACAATTTACCTTGTATTTCTCTTTCTCATTGTATGTAAAAACAGCTTAAATGGAAAATATTATTTTTAAAATCTGATTCCTATATTAAAACAAGGTAAAATCTTCATTTTATTACTAGCTATTAATCTTTTATAAGGATAATAGACTTCTCCATTTTTGACTCTTGTATAATTATCAAATTCATACATTTTAAGCTCAAGTAAATGATATAAACCTGTAAATCCTATTCCACAAATTAAAAATCTATTTATTCGATTATAACCAACAGATGTGCTATAATATATTGACTTAAGATAATTACGGTTAGGAAAATTTTCCAGCAATTGATTTGTCTGGTAATTAAAAAAAATCAATCCTTCATCATCATATCTTCTAGAATTATAAAACATTCCGTCTATATAATTTATTCCATTTTTTATTTCAATAGTATTTTTATTTTTCCCAATTAAAATCAAAGAATTTAGGAAAATTGTTTTGCCTATTTTATTATTAATTTTAACATTCCCATTGATTAAATAAACATCTTTAGGTGTATCAGAATCAAACTCTTTATTCTTATTAAATAAATTAAATATGTTAAAACCTAAACCCATATTTAATCCAAATTTTATTGTTTTAGAATTATTTGTAGTTAAACCATAATTTATTCCAGAAATATATGAATTACCTAAAATTTCATTATAAATAAAATGACTTACTTTTTTTTCATTTTTAATAGAATCTGAATTTAAAATAGGATTTATAGGTCTAATTGAAGTAAACCCACTTTTAAAAGCTATTAAAATAAATGCAAAAAAAATACACCTTATAAATTTCATTAATATTTCTTAATTAATAATTATAATCTATTACATTATAAATGGAATTTCTTCTAATCAGAATATATGTCTTTCACTCTATAATATTTTATAGGATTTGTTCTTTTTTATTATAATACGAATATACTAAAAGCCTTAAATTTTGAAAATTTACCTTGTTAATAGTTTTGTTTCTAATTGTAAGTACCACAAATTTCTAGTAGGTTTGCGTACTAAAAAATAACACAACGTGGAAACGAGCAGACCAAAAATTAAACAATTATTGACAGAACAACCCATCGATACTCAGGTAACTATTAAAGGATGGGTGCGCACCAAACGTGGCAATAAAAATGTAGCATTTATTGCCGTTAATGATGGTTCTACCATTCACAACATACAAGCCGTGGTAGATATGGCCAATTTTAGTGAAGAAGCCCTTAAGCCGGTTACTACCGGAGCCTGCGTAGGCATTAGCGGCAAGCTGGTACGTTCGCAAGGGCAAGGCCAAAGCGTAGAAATATTGGCAGAAAAAATTGAAGTATTTGGCACAGCCGATCCGGAAACCTATCCTTTACAAAAGAAAGGACATACCCTTGAATTTTTAAGAGAAATAGCTCACTTACGCCCACGCACCAATACCTTTGGGGCGATATTGCGCATACGTCATCATTTAGCTTTTGCTATTCATAAATTTTTTAACGATAGAGGCTTTTTCTATTTGCACTCGCCCATTATTACCGGTTCTGATGCCGAAGGCGCAGGAGAAATGTTCCGTGTTACAACATTAAATTTAGAAAATCTTCCTAAAAACAAAGACGGTAGTATAAACTACAAAGAAGATTTTTTTGGCAGAGAAACCAACTTGACTGTTTCCGGTCAACTTGAAGCAGAATTAGGCGCATTGGCCCTTGGATTAGTTTATACATTTGGCCCCACTTTTCGTGCAGAAAATTCCAACACCCCTCGCCACTTAGCAGAGTTCTGGATGATAGAACCCGAAATGGCTTTTTATGACATCCACGACAACATGGATACTGCCGAAGCATTACTAAAATATGTGATTTCGTACGCTTTAGAAAAATGCAAAGACGATTTAGAATTTTTAAACAACATGTACGACAAAGAATTACTAAATCGTTTAAATAATGTTGTTAATTGTACTTTTGAGCGATGTACTTATACCAAAGCCATTGACATATTAGAAAAAAGCGGTAAAAAATTTGAATTTAAACCTTCGTGGGGAAGCGATTTACAAAAAGAACATGAAAATTACTTGGTTGAGCATTTTGGGGAACCTGTAATTATTACCGATTATCCCAAAGATATCAAAGCCTTTTACATGAAACAAAATGATGATGGTAAAACTGTACGTGCCATGGACATTTTGTTCCCTTATGTTGGCGAAATTATTGGAGGCTCACAACGTGAAGAAAATTACGATAAGCTTTACAAGCGTGTAAAAGAACTGGGAATACATGAAGAAAGTTTATGGTGGTATTTAGAAACCCGCAAATTTGGAACATGTGTACACAGTGGATTTGGCTTAGGTTTTGAGCGTTTGGTATTGTTTGTAACAGGAATGACGAATGTACGTGATGCTATTCCATTTCCACGCACCCCAAAAAACGCAGATTTTTAATTTGGCATTATTCTTGAATTTTATAAATTTAAAATATCAATATCTCTAATATGCTTAAGCAATCGCTGCAACAAAAAATGCTTCAAAAGCTGTCGCCACAGCAAATACAGCTTATGAAACTATTACAAGTTCCTACCATTATGTTGGAGCAGCGTATTAAAGAAGAGTTGGAAATAAATCCGGCCTTAGAAGAAGGACCTGAAGAAGATGAAGATACTAATAATAGCGACTTAGAAGATTTTTCAAACAATAATGATGAATTTGAAAACGAAAGAAATGAAGAAAACTCAAGAGAAGATTTTGATTACGATTTATATTTTGATGACGATGAAGTTCCGGCATATAAATTAAATGCCAACAACACATCTCCTGATGAAGAAAAAAAAGATATTCCTTTTTCAATTGGTACAACCCTTCATGATAATTTGTATGCTCAAATAGGTTTAAAAAAATTTAATGAAAAAGAATTAGCCATAGCCGAAACTATAGTAGGAAACATTGATGATGACGGCTATTTACGTAGAGATATACCGGCATTGGTAGACGACTTAGCCTTTACACAAAATATAAATTGCACCGAACAAGACGTACTAAATGTTTTAAAAGAAATTCAAGAGTTTGAACCTGCAGGCGTAGGCGCTCGTAACTTACAAGAATGTTTGCTTATTCAGTTAAGACGAAAATTCCCTAAAACTTACGATATAAAAATTGCCACAGAAATTATTGAACATCACTTTGAAGAATTTAGCAAAAAACATTACGATAAAATTGCCAAAAAACTCGAAATTGAAGAAGATGCACTAAAAGGTGCTTTTTCAGAAATTTTAAAACTAAATCCCAAACCGGGCATTGCCGGCTCAGAAAGTAAAATAGGCGGATTAGAAATTGTTCCTGATTTTATAATTACAAATAATGACGGTAATTTAGAATTAAGCTTAAATACTAAAAATGCTCCAGAGTTAAAAATTAGTAAAGCCTACAAAGAAATGCTGGAGTCGTATTCAAAGTCGAAAGATAAATCTTCGAAAGAAGCGGCTAACTTTGTAAAACAAAAAATAGAATCAGCCAAATGGTTTATTGATGCCATAAAGCAGCGTCAGCTTACGCTAATGTTAACCATGAAAGCTATTTTTGATTATCAAAAAGAATTTTTCTTAGAAGGCGATGAAACGAAATTAAAACCCATGATTTTAAAAGACATTGCAGATATTACAGGATTAGATATTTCAACCGTATCTCGAGTGGTAAACAGCAAATATGTACAAACCGAATTTGGCACCATTCCATTAAAGTTTTTCTTTTCCGAATCGCTTTCAACCGAAAGTGGCGAAGAAGTTTCAACACGCGAGGTAAAAAAAATATTACAAGATTGTATTGCCGCAGAAGACAAACGCAAACCACTAACCGATGACGCTTTAATGAAAATTCTAAATGAAAAAGGTTATAATATAGCAAGAAGAACAGTAGCCAAATACAGAGAGCAATTAAATATCCCCGTAGCCCGTTTAAGAAAAGAATTATAAAATTATGGGCTTACAACTTGCTAAAATTATTTCTTACCTGTTTCATCCTATATTCATGCCATTTATAGGCAGCCTAATTATTCTACATTCAAACAATTATTTTTCATATTCATTACCTTCAGAATTTAAAAATATTGTATTAGGATTAATTTTTTTGAATACCGCTTTAGTTCCGGCATTAATTTCATACTACATGCTTAAAAAAGGTTGGATTAGCAGCCTACAAATGCATCAAACACACGAAAGAAGAATTCCCTATTTGCTTACAGCCGTATTTTACATGATAACATATTTTATATTACAAAAAGCTCCTTTACCTCCCATGCTTATGCTCATGATATTAGGAGCATCGTTAGCTGTAGTTATATGTTTAGTTATAAATTTAGTTTGGAAAATCAGTGCGCACATGGTTGGTATTGGTGGGCTTTTAGGAGCTATTATGGGTATCTCAATTCGTTTTAAAACCGATATGCTTATTTTTATCATGTTTTTAATTTTTATATCGGGTTTAGTAGCAAGTTCACGATTACGTTTAAATGCGCATAATCCTTTACAAGTTTTTATTGGTTTTTTAATCGGTTTTTTAAGCGAATTTCTCCTAATTTATGGTGTATAAATAAAAGAGGGCTTAAAATGCTAAGCCCTCTTTTAGTGATGAAAAAACTATTATTATAAACTACATATATTTTGCCGCAAAACCAATTAATTCTTTGCGCATTTCGGCAAAAAGTTTTTCAAATGTTTCGATTCGCTCATTAATGTTAGTATTTGCTGCCTTTCTATGATCCCAAGCAGTTGGATTATCAGTAATATTTTTTTGTAATTCTTCTTCTTCTATTTTAATATCATGCATTAAGATATCTATTTCATTACGTTGAATTTTAATTTGATTTTGAAAATGTTCAATCATTGATAAAACTTCGGTTGAAGTATATTTCGAAGCTATTTCCTCAATTCGTTTTTCTAATGATTTTAAATCATCTTTATAAAAATTTAATTTGTTTACCCACTCTCTATGTAATTGATGTAATTCGGGCATTTTAATTTCTGCTGTTTTCATAATAAAATCATTTTTTAAATAAATTAATTATTGATGCAAAGGTATTTATTGGAATACTGTTGAAACATGATTAAAATCAATGATTGATATGATTTATATCATATTTCATTACATTAAACAATAATACTTTTGAAAAAAAATAAAAACAATAAATTATATGGAACTGGTTATTAACGAAACTAAAACAATTGGCGAAATACAAAAAGCATTCAACAAGCGTTTCCCTTATTTAAAAATAAGTTTCTTTAAACGTCCTCACGCAGCTGGCGAAGCATCTCCTATTAGCGAAATGTATCATGCTGATGAACTAATAAAAAATATTCGTCATAAAGATAAAAATGGAATTATCAGCATTGATGGCGATATGCAGGTAAATCAATTAGAAATGTTATTTCAGGAAGTATTTGGCTTATCGGTTCAAATTTTTAGAAAATCAGGCGATAAGTGGCTACAAACAACCACTACTGATTCATGGACATTAAATCAACAAAACGAAAAAGGCAAAGAAATGAATAGTGCAGTTGAACCTGAACAACTCGAAGATTATCATGAACAACCATAATTATTAACATAAAAATTAAACATTATGAACACACGAAAATTAGCGGCAGTTGCCATTATGTTTTTAATTATACTTTTTCCGTTTAGATGGGGATATATTGAAATGGAAAAATCTACGGGAATTACAGGATTAATAATGTTTTTGATTACACTCTTTGGCACTTATTTTTGCATGTATTTATATGGCTCTGGCGATAAGGAAGCTAAACATTAATTAAAGATTGAGCTTAAAGCAAATTCAACAATTTTAAAATTAAAGCACGGGGTATAATGTTTTGATGTTCAAAATATTATACCCTTTTTTGTGAACAAGCTTAAAATCACTACTTTTGTCGCACAAATAACAAAGATTAAAAAATAATAACCCATATGAAAAATATTATTTTAGTTCCGACAGATTTTACCAAAGTAGCTGATTGTGCCTTAAATCATGCAATAGTATTAGCTAAAAAACTTGGTGCAGAAATAAATCTGTTGCATATCGTTTCAAAACAAAGTGCCATTGAACCCACCAAAGAAAAATTAACTAAAATAGCTGAAGATGTTAGAGCTAAGCATGGTTTATCTGTAAATGGTATTGCCCGAGTAGGAAATATTTTTGACGATATTGGAGATGTAGCTGCCGAAATTGGAGCTAAATTAATTATTATGGGTACACATGGAGTAAGAGGAATTCAACACCTAACAGGAAGTAATGCCATAAAAGTAATTACAAACTCTACTGTTCCTTTTATTGTAGTTCAGGAAAAAAGCATTACCGATGGTTATGAAAAAATTGTGTTACCAATGGATATGTCGAAAGAAACCAAACAAAAAATAGATGCTACGGCATATTTGGCAAAATATTTTAACTCAAAAGTGTATGTATTTGCTCCAAAAGAAGATGATGAATTTTTAGGAAATGCCGTAAAACGAAATGTAGCATTTACCGAAAAGTTTTTAAAAGAACACAATATACCCTACGAAATAAAAATTTCGGAAGATAAAGGTAATTTTACCAAACTTACCATACGCTATGCTGCCGCTATAAATGCAGACTTAATTGCTATTGTTAACGACCCTGATGCAGCCGGAGTTCCTGACTTTTTAGGCTCTTCAGATGAACAACATATTTTAACAAACGATCCGCAAATTCCCGTATTATGTGTTAACCCGGTTAAAGTAACTGTTTCAGGTGGAATTATTGGGTCTTAGTAATTAAAGAATTTTCATTCGTAAAAAGCCTCCCAAAGGGAGGCTTTTATATTTTAACTAATGCTTAAGCAATTGTTTTTATGATTTAGGATAATTATTTTCAGCATAGCGTTTTTTAATCATCTCTAAATGCTTTTCTTTTATTGGCTGGCGATGTTTTCTGGAATATTCCGTAAAGTATTGATGTTTTTCTAAAAATGCTATTTGAATGGCATCCCATTCTTTATCGCTACTTACCTTTCCTCGTGCCATTAATTCCATTTTAAGTGTGTCTGAGATTTTAAAAAAGTCTTCTTCACGTCCTAAATAATCTAAGTCGGCATCACAAATAATTTTTTCTAAGAGTGTTTGGGCGTTTTGAGGAATTTGAGTAGCCATAATCATTTTTTCAATGGCTTCAATTTGCTCGGGGCTGTATCCAAATTGTGGTAAAATTTCTTTGCACATTTCAACACCGATGGGTTCGTTTTTAAAATATTGCTTCACAAATCCTGCATCGTGAAACATGGCAGCTGTTTTTAGTACGTGCATATCTTCGCCTTCTACCCCTTCTGCTTTACCTATTCTTTCTGCAGCATCTCTTACATCAATGGTATGATGCAAACCGTGATAGTA
Organism: Bacteroidia bacterium; assembly: GCA_046299555.1. Taxonomy (GTDB): domain Bacteria; phylum Bacteroidota; class Bacteroidia; order JACCXN01; family JACCXN01; genus CALKJP01. The sequence continues at coordinate 640,543 of JBKBHS010000001.1, read as the reverse complement.
TAAATCTTTTGGCAATTCACGTTCTAATTTTTTTAGAATAAATTGTTCTGCTTTTTTATAATTAATACGATAATATAAGTTTGTAGCCATCATAGCTCTAAAGGCATCGTTTGGTATAATGCCTTCGCCATTTTCAGATAGTTCAGGACGAATTTTTTCTACAAAATACATGTCTATTTCGCCTTTATTTTTGGCTGGTACTTTACCTCTATATGTACATTCAAAATAATCTTTAATAAGTTCGTATGTAGCTCCTGAAATATTTACTTTTCCCACTTCGCCTTGCGTTTCCATTCGACTTGCCACATTAACCGTATCGCCCCATATATCATAAGCAAAGCGTTTTATTCCAATAACTCCCGCAATAATTTCACCGGTATGAATTCCAATACGCAGCTCCCATGGTTTTTCTCCTTTTGCAATGCTTTCTTCTTGCATTTGCTTCATAAAACGTTGAATCTCTAATGCTGCCAATACGATATCTATTGGATTACTTCTGTTTCTGATCGGAACACCCCCTACACACATATAAGAGTCACCTATTGTTTTAATTTTTTCTAACCCATACTTCATTATTATTTCGTCAAATTTTATAAAGTATTTATCTAAAGTATCCACCAGTTCTTGCGGGCGCATAGATTCTGCTCGCTGTGTAAATCCTTTAAAATCGGTAAACATCACAGAGGCCATGCGATAACTGCGAGGAGAAGCCTTGCCCCTGTTTTTTAATTCTTCAACCGTTTCTTGAGGTAGTATATTTAAGAGTAGTTTTTCAACTTTTTCTTTTTCTTTTTCGAGTAATTCGTTTTGTTTTCTAATTTTTTCGTTTTGTTGAACTACTTCCATGGTGCGCTCACGCACTAATTTTTCTAAATATTTTTTCTGACTATTAATTCGATTTATTCTTCTACGATAGAAATAAAATATAATTCCAACTATTCCTAAAACAAAAGCAATTCTAAACCACCATCGCATCCAAAAAGGCGGAGTAATGATGATAGTTAAGCTTATACCTTCATCGTTCCATATGCCATCTGAATTTGCGGCTTTTACTCTAAAAGTATATGTTCCCGGGTCTAAATTGGTGTAACTTGCTTGTCTTCTATTATCAACATAATTCCATCCCTCATCAAATCCTTCCATCATATAAGCATAACGATTTGCTTCGGGCGATGAATAATGAAGGGCTGCAAATTCGAATGTTATAACATCATCTTTGTAAGAAAGCACCAATTCGTCTGTTTCGGTTATAGATTTTTTTAAGGGTGAATTATCTCCCGGATAAACATGTTTGTTAAATATTTGAAAATCGGTTAAAACAATTTGAGGCGGTATTTTATTGATGGTAATCTTATCAGGATAAAATGAATTAAACCCATTTATTCCTCCAAAAAACAATTCGCCTTTTTTGCTTTGAAAATGTGCTCCTATATTAAATTCATTGCTTTGTAAGCCATCGTTTTCGTAGTAGTTTGAGAATTGACGCGTTTTAGGATTAAACATGGATATACCTTTGTTGGTACTCATCCATAAATTTTCTTTTGAATCTGCGTAAACACTATAAACTACATTATTCGACAATCCATTTTTTTCGGTAAAAGCTTCAGCTGTTCCGGTTGATGGATCAAACTTATTTAAGCCTCCTCCATATGTACCTATCCAAAAATTGCCGTTTTTATCTTCTAAAATAGATAATACGATATTGTTATTTATACTTCCTTTAGCAGCTTGATATGATTTAAAATGAATGGTATAATCGTCATCTTTTTCAATAAGAATAGCTTTATTTAAACCTCCTCCGTTTGTACCTATCCAAATATTATCATTTTTATCTTTAGTAATTACTCGAATAATGTTGTTGCTAATGGAAGAGCTGTCGGAAATATTGTTTACAAAATGTTTTATTTTTTTTCGATTCTTATCAATTATATATAAACCTTCTTTGGTACCAATCCATAATTTTTTTTGGGGATCTTCAAAAATGCAATAAACTCGTTTTTCTTCAAGTGGAGAAATATCTTTTGCTGATGTTTTAAACAGTGTAAATGTTTCGTTTACTTTGTTAAAAGCATAAATACCGGCATCGGTACCTACCCATAAAACACCATCACTATCTTCGAATAAAGAAAAAATGTATTCGTTATATTTTACATTTCTTTTGGATGCTCCGTGTTTATAATATTTTACTTTAAATTGTTTTCTATCAATTTTATTTAAGCCTTCTTCTGTTCCAACCCAAAGTATGCCTTGAGCATCTTCGTATATACTCCAAATTACATCATTATTAATGCTATTTTCTTCGTAAGGAATATTTCTGTAATGGATAAAATTTTGCTTGGTATTATCGAATTTGCTGATTCCTTTATTTGTTCCAACCCACATATTACCGGTTCTGTCTTCATAAAGTGAAAACAAATTATCATTTGATAAACTGGTTGATATATATGGCTGATGCTGAAAACGTGTAAAACTACCTGTTGATTTATTTAATCGGTTTAAACCGGCTGATGTTGCTACCCAAATATTGCCTGCATTATCTTCGATAATACTTTTTACAACGTTATTACTCAATGAAAAAATATCTCCTGGTTTGTTTTTATAATGTTTGAATACTTGTTTTTGAACATCGAATTTATTGAGGCCATCATTTGTTCCAATCCAAATAACGCCTTCTGAATCTTGATATATTGACCATATTAAATTATTGCTTATTGCATTTTCTTTACCATTTTCTTGATAAACCTTAAATTTCCGATATTTTGTATCAAAAAAGTTTAATCCTCCGCCAATGGTACCTATCCATAAATTTTCATTTTTATCTATATATAAAGATTGTATGGCATTACTACTTATTGAGTTTTCCGTAAAATCAGCTTTATATGGTTTAAACAATTTTGCTTTTACATCAAAATAGTATAGTCCTGCATCTGCCGTACCAACCCAAATATTTCCATTCTTATCGGCTGCCAATGCATGAATAGTATTACTTCCTAACCAATTTTTATTATTGGGTTGAGCTAAGTATCGAGTAAATTTTTCTGTTTCAGGGTTATAGCAATTTAATCCTGCATCGGTTGCTGCCCAAATATTCCCATAAATATCTTCAACAATGGCATGTACAAAATTGTCTGAAATGGAGTTAGTGTCTTGCAAACTATGTTTAAATACTTTAAATGTGTAGCCGTCAAAGCGATTTAAACCATCTTGCGTTGCAAACCACATAAACCCGCGTTTATCTTGTAAAATGCTATTAACCGTACTTTGCGATAAACCTTCTTTTAAGGAAATACGTGTAAATTTTATGGTATTATTTTGTGCTGATAAATGATTCAATACACTTACCAATAATACAATTAATAAAAAACGGGTATATATAGTTATTTTTAACATTCGACTGCAATTTAGAAATCTTTTTATTACCTGAAAAATTCTTCTCAAACTTGTTTTATTTGATATAAAGAATAACATTAAATGATGTAATTTAGGCAAAAAAGAATAGCTTGTTTTTATTCAGAAAAAATAGAACCATTGAGGATGATTTAAGATTAATTAATCGTTTTAAGAAAAACGGTGATAAAGAGTGTATCGGCATTTTATTTGAACGTTATACCTATTTAGTTTACGGTGTTTGCATGAAATTTCTTAATGATGAAGAAAAAAGTAAAGATGCCGTAATGGAAATTTTTGAAAAAGTTATGTACGAACTTCATCGTCATGAAATAAGTAATTTTTCTTCGTGGTTACATACATTGGCTCGAAATTTTTGCTTGATGCAGTTACGCTCTGAAAAATCTATTCAAGAAAAAGCAATTGAATGGAAAAATAGTGAACTTTTATTTGTGGAATTTTCAAATAATATGCATCAAAATAATGCAAACATTGAAAAAGAAATGCTTTTACAAAAACTTGAATTAGCAATTGAGCAATTAAATAATGAACAAAAAAATTGCATACAACTTTATTATTTTGAGCAAAAATCTTATCAAGAAATTGCTGAAATAACCGGTTACGATTTAAAACAGGTAAAAAGTTATTTGCAAAATGGGAAAAGAAATCTGGAAAACCTAATGCGTAAAAACGATGGTGAATAAGCCAAAAAATAACATACCGTCAAAAGAAAAATTGCTTGCTTTTATAAGAGGAGAGCTCTCTGCAAAAGAAAGAATGGATATTGCCAAAGCAATAGAAGAAAATCCATTTCTGGCAGATGCGGTGGAAGGATTACGCATAAGCGAAAAAAGAGAACAAAATATTTACGAACTAGAGCAAAAAATTCGTGTAAAATATCAAACCAAAGGCGGAGCAAAAGTCATTTCATTTCAAAGCAAAGCAATACTGGCTGCTGCCGCATCGGTTTTACTGCTATTAAGTTTTGGCATATATCAGAAAATGCTAAAATTAGACGAAGCTCGTGTAGTAAGTGAACAAACTTATAACAACAAAAATGTAAGTAAAGAAATATTGAAAGAAAATGAAACAACTACAAATTCTAAGACTGATGCTATTGAGGAAACTAAAGAAAAATCGGCTCCCAAAAATTCAAATAATAACACTATAACTGAGCAAACTAATATCATTTCCAATCATAAAAACATTTATAATGAAGGCTATAAAAACAATGGGCGATTTGAGTCAATAAGTGATGAAGAAAATAAAGTTGAACAAGATAACATTCTTAGTAGTAATTTATCTGTTTATGAATATAAAAACTTTGATGATGGCAACCAAAAGCATAGCGAAGCAATTGGTTCAAGTGATAAAAAGCAACCTGCTGCTGCGCCTGCAACTGCAATAAATACAACAACTACGCGAGAAATAAGAGAAGAAAGTTCAAAAGCAAATTACAAAACGTATAGTTTAGAGGAAACATCTATTCCGGTAGCACAAGCAGAAAATGCTCAAGAAAAAGAAAAAACAAAAAAATCATTGACAAGAGAAGTTGCCGACCAAAATATTCCTTTTAATCAGGCTATTGCATTACATAATAGGAAAAACTTTGAAGCTGCTTTTTCTATAATGGATTCATTGGCTCAAAAAAATCCTAAAAACATAGAATACCAATATTATGCAGGCGCTTTTGCCTACGATAATAAATCATACAATAAAGCTATAAGCTATTTAGAACCCATTTCAAAAGACAATAAAAACAACTATCAAGAAGCTTCTAAATGGTTTCTGGCACTTAGTTATAAAGCTATTGGAAAAAATGAAAAAGCAAAATCATTATTAAAGGATATTGCTTCGAAAAACAACAATTACCAACAAATGGCGGCTGACACATTAAAAACATTGGAATAAATAAAAGCCCTTAAACCCAATAAAAATATATTTTGCCAACAATTAAAAAAGCGAAACCTTCCGGTTTCGCTTTTTATTTAATGTTTAAACATTATTCTTTAAACTGTCATTATTTCTTTTTCTTTTTTAGCTAAATGCTCATCAATTTTAGCAATAAACTGATCGGTTATTTGCTGAATTTTATTTTCTGCATCCTTTGCTAAATCCTCTGGTAATCCGTTTTTTTGAAGTTTTTTAACATCATCATTAGCTTCTTTACGAGCATTTCTTACTCCAACTTTAGCATGCTCGGCATGTGCTTTTGCTTGTTTAACTAAATCTTTTCTGCGTTCTTCCGTTAAAGGAGGAATATTTATGCGAATAATTGTACCATCGTTTTGAGGTGTTAATCCAATATTTGAAGCAAGTATTGCTTTTTCAATAGGTTGAAGCATATTTTTTTCCCAAGGTTGAATTACTAAAGTACGAGCATCGGGAGTATTTATTGTTCCAACACCGTTTAATGGTGTGTTTACTCCATAATAATCAATGTAAATACCATCAAGCATTTGAGGATTGGCTTTGCCGGCTCTTACTTTTATAAGTTCGGCTTCTAAATGAACAACTGCTTTGTTCATTTTTTCTTTTGCTTCATTTAAAATATTTTGTATTTCCTGGTTCATAAACTTTTTTATTATTAATGAATATAAATCTATATTTTAAAAATTTAATTTTCTAAAGCAAATTCTTTTTCTCTGCGTTTACGTTCATTTTCGCTTAAATAAATTTTTCTTAAGCGAATTGATTTTGGAGTTAATTCAACGTATTCATCTGCCTGAATATATTCTAAAGCTTCTTCGAGCGAAAATTTAACAGCTGGAGCAATGCGCATTTTTTCATCAGCTCCTGAAGCTCTCATATTGGTTAGTTTTTTTGTTTTGGTAACGTTTACCACCAAATCATTTGGACGTGTATGTTCTCCAATAACCATGCCTTCGTAAACTTCTTCACCGGGTTCTATAAAGAAAATTCCTCTATCTTGCAATTTATCAAGAGCATATTCAATAGCTGTTCCATTATCCATTGAAATTAAGGAACCTGCTATTCGACCCGGTATTTCTCCTTTATACGGCTCATACGCTTTAAAACGGTGCGACATTATTGCCTCTCCACCTGTTGCTGTAAGTAAATTATTTCTCAAGCCGATGATTCCTCGTGAAGGTATTTCAAACTCCAAATGTATTAAATCTCCTTTGGGAGTCATTTCTTTCATTTCGCCTTTGCGCTTGCTTACCAACTCTATAGCTTTTCCCGAATATTCTTCCGGTACATCGATTGATAATACTTCAATTGGTTCGCATTTTTGCCCGTCAATTTCTTTAAAAATTACTCGCGGTTGGCCAACTTGAAGCTCATATCCTTCTCTGCGCATGGTTTCTATTAAAATAGATAAATGTAAAATTCCGCGTCCATACACTAAATACGAATCTGCAGAGTCGGTTTCTTCAACACGCATGGCCAGATTTTTTTCTGTTTCTCTAAACAAGCGTTCACGTAAATGGCGAGATGTTACAAATTTACCTTCTTTACCAAAAAACGGTGAGTTGTTGATGGTAAACAACATGTTCATGGTTGGTTCATCTATGGCAATAGCTTTTAAACCTTCAGGGCTTTCGTAATCTGCTATGGTATCTCCTATTTCAAAGCCTTCAATTCCGGTAACCGCTACTATTTCTCCTGATGATGCCTCGCTTACTTTTTCTTTCCCTAATCCTTCAAAAACAAATAATTCTTTAACTCTTGATTTAATAATACTTCCATCGCGTTTTACAAGAGATACGGGTTGTCCTTCTTTTATGGTTCCTCTAAAAATTCTTCCAATAGCAGCTCTTCCGGTAAAATTGGAATATTCTAATGAAGTTACTTGTAATTGAAGTGTTCCACTGTGTTGTGGGGGAGGTGGTATTTTTTCTATTATTAAATCTAAAAGATAGGTAAAATCGTTAGTTGGATTTTTCCAATCTTCGCCCATCCATCCTTGTTTGGATGAACCATAAGCTGTTGGAAAATCTAACTGATCTTCGGTGGCTCCCAAGTTAAACATTAAATCAAATACTTGTTCTTGTACTTCTTCCGGACGACAGTTGGGTTTATCTACTTTATTAACCACCACAATAGGTTTTAAACCTGCTTGAATGGCTTTTTGTAAAACAAAACGAGTTTGCGGCATTGGCCCTTCAAATGCATCAACTAAAAGCAAAACGCCATCAGCCATATTTAAAACTCGTTCTACTTCACCTCCAAAATCGGAGTGACCGGGAGTATCTATAATGTTTATTTTATGATCTTTATAACGAACCGATACATTTTTGGATAATATGGTAATTCCTCTTTCTCTTTCCAAATCGTTATTATCAAGAATTAATTCACCCGTTTGTTGATTTTCTCTAAAAAGTTTGCACTGATGTAATATTTTATCTACCAAGGTAGTCTTACCGTGATCAACGTGCGCTATAATGGCAATGTTGCGAATCTTTTGCATATAACTCTAATAAATTAAGGCTGCAAAGGTACAATATTTAATTCAGAAATATATTATTGAACTATTTTTGATGTTACCAATTTTCTAAAATTCTTAATTAGAATTAGTGCAAAAATGATTTTGGCAATTATGGTAAATAATATTAATCATATATTTGTGTAAAGTGTAATTATTTTGAAATATTAAAAAATTGGCATGAACACCATTAAATCTTTAGAACAATATCATTCCGAATACCAAAAAAGTATAGAAAATCCGGAAAAATTCTGGGCCGAAATTGCCGAAGATTTTATTTGGAGAAAAAAATGGGATAAAGTATTAGAATGGAACTTCACGGAGCCTAACATAAAATGGTTTATCAATGGTAAATTAAATATTACCGAAAATTGTTTAGATAGACATCTTGATAAAAACGGAAATAAAATTGCCCTATATTTTGAACCTAATGATGTAAATGAGCAAGGCAAAAGCTATACCTATAAACAGTTACATAGCGAGGTATGCAAATTTGCCAATGTTTTAAAAAACAACGGAGCACAAAAAGGCGATCGTATTTGCATTTACATGCCCATGATTCCGGAAGCGGTAATTGCCATGCTTGCTTGTGCCCGTATAGGAGCTATTCACAGTGTGGTATTTGGAGGTTTTTCAGCTGCTTCGCTTGCAGGTAGAATACAAGATGCTGACTGTAATATTTTAATAACAGCAGATGGAGCATATCGAGGTGCAAAAGATATTCCGCTTAAAGAGGTGGCCGATGAAGCCTTAGAACTTTGTCCATCGGTAAAAAAAGTAATTGTATTTGAGCGCACACATTCCAATATAAAATTAGTTGATGGCCGCGATGTACTTTGGAAAGATGAAATGCAAAAAGTGAATGATGACTGCCCTGCAGAAATAATGGATGCAGAAGATATGTTGTTTATCCTCTACACATCGGGCTCTACCGGTAAGCCTAAAGGAGTAGTGCATACCTGTGGCGGATACATGGTTTATACAGCTTACAGCTTCCAAAATGTATTTCAATATACGCCTGAAGATATTTATTGGTGCACAGCTGATGTGGGTTGGATTACAGGCCACTCTTACATCGTATATGGACCATTGCTTTCAGGTGCTACTCAAATTATTTTTGAAGGAGTGCCTACTTTTCCAGATGCAGGCCGTTTTTGGCAAGTTATTGATAAATATAAAGTAACCCATTTTTATACGGCTCCGACTGCTATACGTGCGCTCGAAGCAGCAGGTTTAGAGTATGTAAAACCCTACAAACTTGATTCTTTAAAAGTGTTGGGTAGCGTTGGTGAGCCAATTAATGAAGAAGCATGGAATTGGTATCATAAAAATATTGGTAAAGAAAAATGCCCTATTGTAGATACCTGGTGGCAAACCGAAACGGGAGGAATTTTAATTTCACCAATTGCCGGAGTAACTCCTACCAAGCCCGGATTTGCAACTTTACCTTTGCCGGGAGTTCAACCCATATTAGTAGATGATAAAGGAAATGAAATTAAAGGTAATGGTGTAGAAGGAAATCTATGTATCAAATTCCCTTGGCCTAGTATGATTCGTACTACCTATGGCGATCATGAACGTTGCCGACAAAATTATTTTGCTACTTACCACAACTTATATTTTACAGGCGATGGTTGCAAACGCGATGAAGACGGCTATTACAGAATTACAGGGAGAGTAGATGATGTAATAAATGTAAGCGGGCATCGTATTGGAACTGCCGAAGTAGAAAGCGCCATTAACCTTCATCCGGATATTGTAGAAAGTGCTGTAGTAGGATATCCGCACGATATTAAAGGACAAGGAATATATGCCTATGTAATCTCTACTAAAAGTCATGATGATATAGATTTATTGCGAAAAGAAATTACCGCCATTGTAAATAAACAAATAGGACCTATTGCCAAGCCCGATAAAATACAAGTGGTGCCAGGCTTACCAAAAACACGCAGCGGAAAAATTATGCGAAGAATTTTACGCAAAATAGCCGAAGGAGATACCAGCAATTTAGGCGACATCTCCACCCTGCTTGACCCATCTGTTGTTGAAGAAATTAAAAAAGGAGCTTTGTGAAACTTAATGAATCTAAATACAAACAGTTATTTATTTATTCAAATTTAATGTTATAACAATAACTTTATTGTTACAACATTTATTATATAAAAAACTTGTGTATCACAGATAAGTTTGATTTATTATATCTTCATAGCTACTCCAACATTCCAATAATGATGGCCATTATATAAAAAGCCATTATATAATGCACCGTTTACACAATATTTATACTCTATTGTAGGAGAAAGAATTACTTTGTTGTTTATAGTATGCTCAAAATTTAATGGAACATTAAAATAGGTAAGATTATTTTTATTAAAAAATATATTTTCTTTTAGTCCGAACCTTTCGTTTATCTTAGTAACTCTATTTATTATTCCATCATCATAACCTGAACTTCCTTCATGTTTAAATAAAATATCTCTATTAATTCCAATGCCAATAAACAATTTATTGTAATTTGTTTTGAACAGGATATGATGGCATGAAAGATTTGGTAAAGAGATGTAAGTGGGTTTATAATCTAATTTTATTTGAAATTGATTGATTATATATTCATTGAAAGTTACTTTATAATAATCTTTAACCAATCCAATAGAAAGATTAACAAAACTTTTTGTATTAATATTAATCCCAATTCCTGCATTAAAATTATATCCAAGAGAAGATTTAAAAGGATTAAAAAAAACGGTATTATAATTAGGCAACAACCGAATATTGCCTGATGTTAAAAAATAAAGAATATTTGTCTTTTTATCAAGAGAGTCTTTATCTCCAATATTATTGGGGTAAGCATGTAGTTTATTCGTTATTACAATAAAACATAAAATGATAAAAAATCTTTTCATACTATCATACTTGTATTTTTTATTTCTCAATTGATAAAAAGAAACTTTTATGCAATGATTATGATATAACTCGGATTTTAATTAAAAATTATATTTCAATTTAAAAATCTCATATATTCGCTTTGCCTTGTTATTTTTGCAGCATTATTCCAACCAACTCTTACAAAACTAAATTATGAAAGGACGTTTCTACTGGTGGCCTGAATGGGCAAAACGCAAAAAAGCTTATGCTCGCAGCACAGAAAAACAAATGGATGCTGATAAATTTAATGCTATTTGTGCAGGAACAGGATTACCCAACATTCACCAAAAATCTACTTTCAAATTTAAGGATGTTGCCGATGGTGCTTCGCGTTTTGTAGGCAACTCACCAAGCGGAGAAAAGCCATATGCACGTATATACACTCGTTTAGGAAATCCAAACACGGAATATTTAGAAAAAGTTTTATTCCAATTGGAATGTCAGCATATTATTGAAAATGCTTTAGCAGCTGATGAAAAAACTCCAACCATTGCATCATTGGTATTTGCTTCCGGAATGGCAGCCATTACTACTGTTGTGATGGGTTTTGTGCAGCCGGGAGATGCCATAATTGTAGGTAATGTGTATGGCTGTACCGATTCCTTTATGCGTTTTTTACAAAAACGTTTTGGAATTGAAATCATTTTTGTGGACGCAACAAAAGCTGAAAATATAAAAGCTGCTATAGATGCGCATAAAAATACTGTAGCCGTTCTGATTGAATCACCTGACAATCCAACTCTACAATTATGCGACATAGAAGCTATTTCGAAATACACCGAAGAAGAAGAAATTTTATTAATTGTAGATAATACATTCTGTTCTCCTTATTTGCAGCAACCTTTCCGATTAGGAGCCGATGTGGTTATTCATTCTTTAACCAAGTATGTAAACGGACATTCTACCTCCATAGCAGGTGCAGCTCTGGGCCCTTATGAATTTTTCAGCAAAGAGGTTTATCCGGTATATAAAGATTTTGGTCCTACGCCATCGCCATTTGATTCATGGTTAAACAGTTTAACCATCCAGGAAATGGGGGTGCGAATGGAACACCAATGTAAAACCGCACAACGTATTGCTGAATTTTTAGAGCAACATCCGCTAATTGAAAAAGTATGGTATCCGGGTTTAAAAAGTCATCCTCAGCATGAATTGTGTAAAAAGCAAATGCGCAATGGTGGTGCCATGATTTCGTTTGAAGTAAAAGGAGGATTTGAAGCAGGTGTAAAACTGATGAACTTTTTTGCCCGCCCTGATACGCCTATGGAACTGGCGGTAAGCTTAGGCTCTGTAATTAGTTATATTGAACATCCGGCAAGTATGACACACGCTGTTGTTCCCGAAGAAGATAGAATTGTTAGAGGCATTACCAACTCATTAGTGCGACTTTCCATTGGTGTGGAAGGTTACTCGGTATTGGCAGAGGCTTTGGATAGAGGCTTGAGAAGCTAATTTATGACCTCTCCCCTTAATCCCCTCTCCAATTGGAGAGGGGAAAGGGGGGTTAGGGTTGTTTGGAGAGAGGCATAATTCCCTTATTAATTCTTCATTCCCATTACAATTTCAATCTGCTCTTTAATAAAGATTTCTTCCAGATACATTTCCTGCTCAATGGATTCAAGAATGTTTTCCTGAGGAAGCTCTGCAGGATTGTAGGTATATAATTTCCATGATTTTTCGTGGTATTCTAATGCGGTAAGATTTTCAACCCAGTCGCCTGAATTAAGATAAGTTACTTCCCCTTTTTCGGTTTTAATTTTCTTTATTTCCGGCTGGTGTATATGTCCGCAAACTACGTAGTGATATTTGTTTTCAATGGCAATATCTGATGCGGTTTTCTCAAAATTACTGATAAACGAAACAGCACTTTTTACACTGTTTTTAATTTTTTTGGAAAGCGATATTTTCCCTCTACGCAGTATTTTCTCTGATATGTAATTGGCTGCACGATTCAATACAATTAATAAATCGTAGCCTAAACCGCCTAATTTGGCAAGCCACTTAGAATGTTGCATGGTTACATCAAATACATCGCCATGAAAAAACCAGGCTTTTCTACCATCTAAATCAAGAACAATTTTATCCATCAGGCGAAATGTTCCTAACTTAAAATCAGTGAATTTTCTAAGCATTTCATCATGATTACCGGTAAGATAATACACATTTACCCCTTTGCTCATCATGCTCACTATTTGCTTAATTACTTTCATGTGAGCCTCCGGCCAATAATGCTTGCTAAATTGCCAGATATCTATAATATCGCCATTTAAGATGAGTGTTTTGGGCTTAATGCTTTTTAAATAGCGGAGGAGTTCTTCTGCATGGCAACCGTAGGTTCCCAAATGCACATCAGAAATGACAACTAAATCTACTTCACGTTTCAAAAAAAAAGATTTTTTGGTTGTACAAAAATCTCATATCAACATTATATCAACTTAAATAGAACATTATCGAATAGTTACGATTAAATTTTGTTAATGCTTTTTGTTAAAAAGCTAACAAATAGTACCTTCATACTCTCAAATAAGCAGTTTTGGATAAGCGCCTCGTAATTATACCAACCTATAACGAAAAAGAAAATGTGGAGAAAATGATTCGCTCCATATTTTCTTTACCTCTTTCATTTGATTTATTGATAATAGACGATGGCTCGCCCGATGGAACAGCACAAATTGTAAAAAATTTAATTCCTGAATTTTCGGGAAAACTATTTCTAGAAGAACGCAAAGGCAAATTAGGTTTAGGCACCGCATACATTCACGGTTTTAAATGGGCGCTTAAAAACAACTACGATTATGTTTTTGAAATGGATTGCGATTTTTCGCATAACCCCAATGATTTGGAACGCCTTTATAATTCCTGTGCAAAAGATGGAGCCGATGTGGCCATTGGCTCGCGTTATGTAAAAGGTGGCAATGTAAGCAACTGGCCTATTGGTAGAATATTGATGTCGTATTTTGCATCGGTATATGTGCGAATGATATTGTGGATAAACATAATGGATACTACTGCCGGGTTTAAATGCTACAAAAGAAAAGTACTCGAAACAATTGATTTGGATAACGTAAAATTTATCGGTTATGCTTTTCAAATTGAAATGAAATATACCGCACACCGCTTAGGATTTAAACTTAAAGAAATTCCAATCACCTTTGTTGACCGCAAAGAAGGCCAATCGAAAATGAGCAAAGGAATTTTTAAAGAAGCCCTCTTTGGAGTGTTGGATATGCGATTCAGAAAATTTACTCCAGCTAAAAAATAACATCTTAACTGTAACATGAACACGCTTATTAAAAACGCCCGCATAGTAAATGAAGGCAGAATTTTTAACGGCTCTGTTTTAATTAAAAACGACAAAATTGAAGCTGTGTATGAAAATGAAACGCCTACACTCGATATAGAATTTTTACATGTAATAGATGCCAATGGAGAATTTTTAATTCCCGGATTAATTGACGACCAAGTGCATTTTCGTGAACCGGGATTAACACATAAAGGAGATATTTATACCGAAGCAAGAGCTGCCGTGGCAGGCGGTATTACCTCGTATATGGAAATGCCCAACACGGTTCCAAGCGCTACCACTATAGAAAAACTCGAAGAAAAATACGCGCGTGCTGCAGAAGTTTCGCTGGCAAACTATTCCTTTTTTATGGGAACTACCAACGATAATTTGGATGAATTATTAAAAGTAAATCCAAAAACAGTTTGCGGTATTAAAATTTTTATGGGCTCCTCTACAGGCGATATGCTGGTAGATAATCCGGAAAGTTTAGAAAATATTTTTAAGCATGTAAAACTTTTAATTGCTACACACTGCGAAGATGACCCCATGATTAAGCAAAATGCAAAAGCATTTAAAGAAAAATATGGTGATGCTTTAACGGCAGCTCACCATCCGCTTATCAGAAGCAGAGAAGCCTGTTATAAATCATCGGCTTATGCTGTTTCTTTGGCAAAAAAACATGGAACACGTTTGCACATACTTCATATTTCAACCAAAGAAGAATTAGATTTATTTGACAATTCCATTCCATTAAAAGATAAAAAAATTACTTCAGAAGCATGTACACATCACTTATGGTTTAGCGATGAAGATTATGCCACTAAAGGCAATTACATTAAGTGGAATCCTGCCGTAAAAACCGCTGCCGACCGCGATGCCATTTTACAAGCAGTACTTGACGACCGCATTGATGTTATTGCTACCGACCATGCCCCACATACCATCGAAGAAAAAGAAAAACCTTATGCTGAAGCACCATCCGGTGGGCCATTGGTGCAACACACGCTGTGTGCTTTAATGGAATTATATCATCAGGATAAAATTTCGATGGAAAAAATTGTGCAGAAAACCAGCCATAATGTGGCCGATATGTTTCAAATAGAAAAGCGTGGATATATTCGACCGGGATATTATGCCGATTTAGTATTAGTTAATCCCAACGACCCTTGGAAAGTTGAAAAAAACAATATTTTATACAAATGTAAATGGTCACCTTTTGAAGGCTATACCTTTAAATCAAAAGTAACGCACACATTTGTAAATGGACATTTGGTGTATTGTAAAGGTAACTTTGACGAAAGCTTTAAAGGAAAACGATTGATGTTTGAACGTTAATTTTATCACATATATCACTCCCCTCTCGAGAGGGGACGGGGGTGTGTATAAATTAAGAATATCAAAATAAAATGATTAAAATCGAACGTATTTATTTTATTTTCATTTTACTTACCACTTCTTGTTCATTGGAGCAAAAAGAAATTAGCGTACCGGATTATGTAATTTCTAAAGACTCTATGGTTCTTATTTTGACCGATGTACACATACAAGAGTCGATGATAAATCAATATAGTCAAGAAGGACGACACATGAAAATGAATCCGGTAAAACAATATCAATTAATCTTTGACAAGTTTAATATAACCAAGGAACGCTACGATACCAGCTATCAATTTTATTTAGATAATCCTGCTCTGCTGAATAAAATTTACGAAAACGTAGTGATAGAGCTTACCAAAAAGCAAGCCGAAATAGAACAAGATAAAAGTATTGATACTACTGTAGTAAAAAATACGCAAGGTTAAGATTGATACTTTAAAAATACTTCACACATATCAGAAACACTTTTTTCTATTGGAATATATTTTTTTTCGAGTTTGTTAATGAGTTTTGAGTTGTCGTAAAAATGAACTGAATTAACAGCATTCACCGTATCGGCAGTTATTACTTGTTCTTTACCACTGATTATACTTTTAACCATATCAAAATAGCGAGCTATTTGAGTTATTGTTTTATTAACTTTAATAGAAGCTCGCTTTTTACCAAAAGCATCGTGCATTAAATCGAAAAAATAACGATAGCTTACGTTTGCAGCCGAAACTATGTAACGTTCATTTTTCACATCGGTTTTCATTAAATGAATCATAGCATCTGCCACATCTCGCACATCAACAAATGCAGTAGCTCCATTAGTATAAAAAGGAATTCCTTTAAAGGCTTGTTGCATCATTTTATAAGCACCTGAAGTAAAATCACCGGGACCGATAATTACCGAAGGATTGACGATTACTACCTGTAATCCTTCTTCTGATGCACGCCATACTTCGCGCTCTGCACGATATTTACTCACTGAATAATCAGAATTTTTAGGCGAAGGTTTCCACCAAGTATTTTCTGTAACAATATCTTTGGTAGTATTACGACCTAATGCAGCAATGGAACTTACATGACAAAACTTTTTTACACCTTGTTCTAAAGCGGCATTTACCAGATTTTCTGTACCGCGCGCATTGGTTTTTAACATGGTTTCTTTATCTTTCGGATTAAAAGAAACAACCGCTGCACAATGATATACTTCATCAATTCCTTTTAGTGCATCTTCTACTGCAAATATATCCAACAAATCTGCCTCAACCCACTCAACATTTTGGAGTAATGAAATTTTATCTTCACCATAATATTTAAAAACACGTTTTACATTTTCCAAAGAACTTGTTACACGTTTAGTAGCTCTTACCTTTTCGCCTCTTAGTAAAAGTTGATATAAAACGTGCGAGCCCAAAAAACCGGTAGCTCCTGTAAGTAATATCATAGACTTCAAAGATAGATTATTATTAAATATCAGAGCTATCAGCCATTAGGATTTATTTTGTAAGATTAGAATAATAAATTAATAAATTTGCAACCTTAATAAAAACAACACATGAGCAAGAATTTTGTTGAAGAATTAAAATGGCGAGGCATGTTACACGATATAATGCCCGAAACTGAAGAACTATTAACCTCCGGTGAAATTGTTTCCGGTTATATTGGTTTTGACCCTACAGCCGATTCGCTGCATGTTGGAAGTCTTGCTCAAATAATGACTTTGCTTCTTTTTCAAAAAGCAGGGCATAAACCTATTGCGCTTGTAGGCGGAGCTACCGGAATGGTGGGAGACCCAAGTGGTAAATCGCAAGAACGTAACTTGCTTGACGAAGCTACGCTGCAAAAAAATTTAAACGGTATTCAAAAACAACTCGAAAAATTTTTAGATTTTAATTGTGGTGCCAATTCAGCCGAAATTGTAAATAATTACGACTGGTTTAAAAATTTTACCTTCCTTGATTTTATTCGCGATGCGGGAAAACATATTACGGTAAATTACATGATGGCAAAAGATTCGGTAAAAAAAAGAATTAGTGGAGAAGAACGCGAAGGAATGTCGTTTACTGAATTTAGTTACCAACTTATACAAGGCTATGATTTTTACCATTTGTGGAAAGAAAAAAATGTAAAATTGCAAATGGGAGGTTCCGACCAATGGGGAAATATTACTACCGGAACCGAATTAATTAGACGAAAAGCAGGTGGAAAAGCATTTGCCCTTACCACACAATTAATAAAAAAAGCGGATGGCTCAAAATTCGGAAAAACAGAAAGTGGTAATGTGTGGTTAGATGCTGAAAAAACATCGCCTTATCAATTTTATCAATTTTGGTTAAATACGAGTGATGAAGATGCAAAATCATACATCCGTATCTTTACGCTTCTCGATAAAGAAGAAATTGAAAAACTAGAAGCAGAGCACGATTCCGCTCCGCATTTACGCATTTTACAAAAAGCATTAGCTAAAGATGTAACCATACGTGTACACTCTGAAGAAGCCTATCAAATGGCAGTAGAAGCTTCTGAAATTTTATTCGGAAAAGGTACTGAAGAATCATTAAGAAAGCTTTCTGAAAATGATTTTTTAAGTGTATTTTCAGGAGTGCCACAGTTTCATATATCAAAAAATGAACTTGAAAACGGCATTAATATTATTGATTTAATTGCAACTCACTGCGCTATTTTCCCCTCAAAAGGCGAAGCCAGAAAAATGCTGCAAGGAGGCGGTGTGTTATTAAATAAAAATAAAATTGAAAATTCAGATTTTATTGTTACAACATCAAACTTAATTAACCATAAATATCTTTTGGCTCAAAAAGGAAAGAAAAATTATTTTTTAATTATTGCTGATTAAAGATTGCAGATTGGAAAATTGAAGATTGAAGATTGAAAAATTAAAAGATTAGAATATTAATTTGGGATTTGTGATAGAAATTAGTTGAGATTGATTGAGATTAGTAGTGATATATAGAAACTCTTTGAGATTAGTGGAGATTAGTTGTATTTATTTCATTTACACATTTACAAATTATCACATTTGCATCCTGCCAACTAATCGCTTACAACTAAAGCCTTATAACTTACAACTAACACCTTTCGCCTATTTAATACTAACAAACCAGCAAGTTACAACCTCTGATATCACTATTATCAAAGCGACCGAGCACTTCAAATTTTCCGGAGCTGTGTATTTTACCTAAGTCTTTCGTAGCAATAAATGCACAGGAATTTACATTTGCTAAATCAATAATATTTATTCCTCCTGTGCGCCCTTCAGGTAAATAAAAAAACGGATCGTTTATATCTCGAATCAATATTTTCATCCAGGGTGGGGTTTCAAATAAACCATCACCATTTGAATAGGCTTGCGACAAAAGCTCTGTCATACCGTATTCCGACCAAATTTTTTCAACGCCAAAACCATCACATAAAATAGCATGCAGCTCTTCTCTAATCATTTCTCTTCTTCTACCCTTCATACCTCCGGTTTCCATTACAATGGTGTTCTTTAGTTTAAATTTATATTTCTCCACTAAATCAAGCAAAGCAAAGGATACGCCTAAAAGCAAAATATTTTTCCCTTCACTATCAGCTAGTATAAGCTTTTCAGCAAGCTCTTCTATATTATGGAGATAAAAACCACTTTCTGTATAAGGGCTTTTTTTAATCAAATAATCCAACATGTAAATTAATGACGAACCTTTACGTTCCAAATAAGAAGGCAACAAGGCCATAATTATCATCTCCTCCGGATTGCCAATAAATTGACGGAAAGATGTTTCAAATGATTGAATGTAATAATTAATATTTTTTACATAATGCTTGCTTTGAACCATACCACTTGTAGCACTGCTTAAAAAAACCTCATCATAAGCGCCATTATCTTTGCACACAACCTTATGAGTTTTAAAAAACTCGACCGGTAAAAAAGGTATTTCTTCTACGCGTTTTACATTGTCAGGAGTGCGTTTTAGCTGTGCAGCAAATTCTCGGTATAGCGGATTTGTTTCAAACTGAAAACAAAAAAGCGCTAATGCCGTTTTAGTAAAAACACTCGGCTGAAGCGAAAAAATATGTTGAAAGCTTTGCGACACGTTCTGCAAAGTTAGCGATATTTTAAGCGAATAAGTAAATGGATAATTTTGTACCTTTACATCACATGAAAACAGGATTTAAACTATTTAAAGCGGTTCTATTTATAGTTATTACAGGAGCTATTATAAGTTCTTGTATGAAACGCCCTGAATACCCTAATTATCCTATCATTAAATATAAAGCTTTTATACCTGAAGGCGATTCTGCCAAACTTATTTTTGAATTTACTGATGGTGATGGCGATATCGGGTTAAGACCGGAAGACACCATTCCTCCTTACGATGCTAATTTATTTTTAAAATACTACGAACAACGTGAAGGAACTTTTGTAGAAATTGAACCAATTATTCCATTTAATTATCGCATACCGGATATCAGCAGAAAAGGAAAAATTAAAACCCTCGAAGGCGAAATTATGGTACGTATAAATTATTACTATGATTTTGCTTCACCTTATGATACAATTAAGTATTCTGCTTATATTGTTGACAGAGCTTTAAACAAAAGCAATGTAATAGAAACTGAACCGATTGTAGTTCAGAAGTAATTTTTTTGAAGATTGTTGGAGACTACTTGAAATTAGTTGGATTAATTGTTTAAAAAATCTAAACTCATTAATTCATCAAATCATTAAATCGCCAAATTATAAGTTATTCTAAATTAACACGTGCTGCGGCTTCATTGATGTTCATTATATGATCGCCCATTTTTTCGAGCGATGAATATAAATTGTTGTAATACAAACCGCTTTTAATATTATAATCGCCTTTTTCAATGCTGGCAAAATGCTCTTCTCTTATTTCATCTCTAAATTTATTTATTTCTTGTTCTATTTCAACTGCCTTTGAAATATGTACCTTTTCATCTTCTTTTTTAATATTCTCCAGCATTTCATCAAAAGCCTTTTCTATCAATTGAAACAAATCTTTTAAACGCTCTCTTTGGGTTGGAGTAAACCACGCCTTTTCGTTATTTTTTCTTTCAATTAGAATAGTCATTTGATAACATAAATCGCCAATTTTTTCGAAATTATTATTCATGCGAAGCATACTTCGAACTTGTCGCGATGTTTCTTCACTAATTTCGTGGCGAGAAACTTTAATTAAAAAGTCTGCAATTTCTACTTCAATTTTATCAATAATATCTTCGTATTTTTTTATTCTTTCTACTATTTGATTAAACTTTTTGGTATCAGTTTCAAACAATAATGATTCAACCATTTTAAGCATTCGTTTAGTAAGTTTTCCAAACTTTATCACTTCTTTCTTAGCTTCGTAAACCGATAGTTCGGAAGCGCTCATAAAACCGGATTCTATATACTCGAGATAGGTTTGTTCATCTTTTTCGCTTTTAGAAGGAATAACCCACTCCACAGCTTTTTGAATATACTTTACAAACCATATAAGCAATAGTGTATTAGCAATATTAAAAGAAGTATGGAAAAGTGACAAGGCAATTGGCATGGCTCCAGTATTGTTTATTGGCGAACCGATACCACTGCTAACCATGTATTTATCAATTAAGTTTATTGCTATATTAAATATAAAAAACATCCAAATCACTCCGGTTATATTAAAAATAGTATGCGACAAAGCTGCTCTTTTAGCATGAACATTACCAATGAGTGCAGCTAAATTTGCAGTAATGGTAGTGCCAATATTCTCACCTAAAACAATGGCTGCACCTTGCTCAAAACCAATCCAACCATTGTTGCACAATACTAATGTAAGTGCCATGGCCGCACTTGACGATTGAACAATAATGGTAAGCAATGAGCCAATTATAATAAAAATAAATATGGATAAGTGTCCCATTCCGGTAAGGTTTTTTAAAAATTCAAGGGCCTCGGGAGCGCTTTGTAAATCAGGTACTGAATTTTTTAAAAAATCTAATCCGATAAATAATACACCAAACCCTATTAAAAATTCTCCTAACGATTTTAATTGGTCTTTTTTAGAAAACAACATGGGGAAACCAACTCCTACTATAGGTATGGCTATTAACATCATTTTTACTTTAAAGCCTAAAAGCGATATTATCCATGCGGTAGCAGTAGTTCCTATATTTGCCCCCATAATTACGCTTATGGCTTGCACTAAAGTAAGTAAACCGGCATTTACAAAACTTACCACCATTACGGTAGTTGCCGATGAAGATTGAATTACTGACGTTATAAGTAAGCCTGTTAATACTCCCATAACTCGATTGCGTGTCATGGCGCCAAGTATGGCACGCATTTTATCGCCCGCTAATTTTTGAATGCCTTCGCTCATTATTTTCATTCCAAAAAGAAATAAACCGAGCGAACCTACCAGCGTTAGAAAATCAAAGAAGGAATAATTCATGAAATATTGTATGTATGGGAACATACAAATCTAAGAGGCATAACTAATTTACATTTAATCTTTAATGTTAAGGAATTATTAATAAAAAAGATGATGTAAAAATTAAGTTAATAATGGTGTATTGAAAAATCATTAAATCAATAAATCAATCAATTACTCAAGATTTACACCGGCTGCGGCTTCGTTGATATTCATAATATGGTCGCCAATTTTTTCGCATGAAGAATAAAGATTGTTATAGTATAATCCGCTTTTAATATTGTAATCCCCTTTTTCGATACTTCTAAAATGCTCATCTCGCATTTCATCGCGTAATTCGTTTATTTTATTTTCAATTAGAACCGCTTTTTGAATATCGACTTTCCCTTCTTCGGCCTTAATGTTTTCTAACATTACATCAAATGCTTGATTTATTAAAGTAAACATTTCTTTTAAACGATTGCGTTGAGTAGGGGTAAACCAGGCTTTTTCTTCGTTCTTCTTTTCAATGGCAATAGACATTTGATAACATATATCGCCAATTTTTTCGAAGTTATTGTTCATGCGAAGCATGCCGCGTATTTTTTGCGAAGCTTCTTCACTAATATCATTTTTTGAAACTTTTACTAAAAAATTAGCTACTTCAATTTCAATTCTATCAGTTATATCTTCATATTTTTTTATACGTGCATATTTTTCATTAAATTTTTTTGAATCATTTTCCAGTAATAAATCAGGTACCATGTTGAACATGCGCTTACTCAGCTCTCCAAATTTAATCACCTCTTTTTTAGCTTCAATAATAGATAATTCGGAGGCTTTCATTAAGCCGGTGCCTATGTATTCCAAATGATATTTTTCATCCTCTTCGCCTTTTGAAGGAATAATTTTTATAACTGCTTTTTCAATAAATTTTACAAACCAAATAAGCAATAAAGTATTGGCAATATTAAATGAGGTGTGAAATATTGCTAATGCAACAGGTATTGATGTGGAATCTTGAAATGGAGAAGTTTTTCCTGATGAAACTAAGTATGAATCAATTCCGCGAAGCACAAAATTAAACACCATAAACATCCATACTATTCCAAAAATATTAAACAAGGTATGTGATATAGCAGCCCTTTTAGCATGTACATTACCTATAAGCGATGCGAGATTTGCAGTAATAGTTGTTCCTATGTTTTCTCCTAAAACAATGGCAGCCCCTGACTCAAATCCAATCCATCCGTTATTACACAAAACCAAAGTAAGCGCCATTGCAGCACTAGACGATTGTACAACAATGGTTAAAATAGTTCCTATTAAAATAAAAAGCAAAGTAGAAAAATGCCCCATACCTGTTAAATCTTTTAAAAATTCCAGGGCTTCGGGCGAGCTTTGTAAATCAGGTACTGAATTTTTTAAAAAATCTAATCCGATAAATAAAATACCAAAGCCTATTAGAAATTCACCAAACGACTTTAATTTATCTTTTTTTGAAAACAACATTGGAAATCCGATACCAACTACCGGAATGGCAATTGCCATCATTTTTACTTTAAAACCCAATAATGAAATTATCCATGCGGTTACCGTAGTACCAATATTAGCCCCCATAATTACACCAATTGCTTGAACAAGCGTGAGCAAACCCGCATTTACAAAGCTTACTACCATTACCGTTGTGGCTGACGAAGATTGAATAATAGACGTAATTAATAAGCCTGTTAAAACTCCCATTACACGGTTTCGTGTCATAGCACCCAAAATAGCGCGCATTTTATCGCCTGCTACTTTTTGAATACCCTCACTCATTATTTTCATTCCAAACAAAAATAATCCTAAAGAGCCTATGAGCGTAAGAAAATCGAAGAAGTTATATTTCATATTAATTATTAATCTTTCCTTGTTTTTATTACAATTAAAGCAACAATGTTAAGTAATTGTAAATTAAAAATGCAGGATATTTTGAAAATAATTTCAATTATCGTAATATTGCGATATTATAATATATAATGGGAATCAGTAAAACAAACGTTTTCAGCGAAAGTCAAAATAATTTGGCAATTACTTTTAAAGCATTGAGCCATCCTGCACGCATTGCCATTATTGAATATTTATTAAGAGTAAAATCGTGTATTTGTGGCGATATTGTGAATGAACTTCCCTTGGCACAGGCAACCGTTTCTCAACATTTAAAAGAACTAAAAAATGCAGGTATAATAAAAGGAAATATTGAAGGAAATAGTATTTGTTATTGTTTAAATCCCGATAAAATTTCATTTATAAAAGAATACGTGAATAACATACATCAATCAATTGTAAAACATAAAAATCATTGTTGCTAAATAAAAATTAAATTATGAGATTATCAGAAGTTAAAAATCTATTACAAGGGTTAAACAAAATTGAATTCAAATTACCTGACGGTTCTAAAGTTCCATCACACTTTCATGTTACTGAAGTGGGCGAAATAACCAAAAAATTTATTGATTGTGGCGGTACCGTTAGAGAGGAAAAAGTAATTAATTTTCAATTGTGGGAAGCCAATGATTTTGATCATCGTTTAGCGCCCCAAAAATTATTAAACATTATTGAACTATCTGAAAAAACTTTAAATCTGGGCGATTATGAAGTTGAAGTAGAATATCAGGCCGATACCATTGGCAAATATGCATTAGGATTTAATGGATTTGAATTTTTATTAGAACCAAAATATACCAATTGCCTTGCTACGGACAAATGCGGTATTCCGCAAGAAAAAATAAAAGTAAGATTATCTGATTTAACTAAAAGCTCATCATGCTGCACACCAGGTAGTGGCTGTTGCTAAAAATTAAACTATGGGAAAATTTGAAAAGTATTTAAGCCTTTGGGTATTACTTTGTATTGTAGCAGGTATAGTTATAGGAAAAATTGCCGGAAACAATATACAATTTTTAAGTAGCCTAGAAATTGCTACTGTAAATATTCCGGTGGCCATTCTGGTTTGGTTAATGATATACCCCATGATGGTTCAAATAGATTTTTCATCCATTAAAAATGTATCGAAAAATTTAAAAGGACTAGGCCTAACCGTAGTGGTAAACTGGCTGATAAAACCATTTACTATGGCCTTTTTTGCATGGATATTTTTCGATAAACTATATGCAGCATGGCTTAGTCCTGAAGATGCAGAGCAATACATTGCAGGCGCTATTTTATTAGGTGCAGCACCTTGTACGGCTATGGTATTTGTTTGGAGTTATTTAACCAAAGGTGATGCTAATTATACGTTGGTACAGGTTTCGGTTAACGATTTAATAATTTTAATTGCATTTATTCCAATTGTAAAATTTCTCTTAGGAGTTACCAATATTCAAATTCCTTTTAATGTATTGGCTACATCGGTTATAATTTTTGTTGTTATCCCACTTACCGCAGGATATGTGAGTAATAAATATTTACTTAAAACAAAAGGCAAAGAATGGTTTAATATTGTTTTTTTAGCACGATTAAAACCTTTATCCATTATTGCTTTACTCACAACATTAGTTTTATTATTTGCTTTTCAAGGCGAAAAAATAATCAACAATCCTTTTCATATATTACTTATTGCAATACCGCTTACCATTCAAACTTATTTTATTTTTTTTATTTCATGGTATGCCGGTCGATATTTAAAGTTACAACATCAAATTTGTGCTCCTGCTGCCATGATTGGAGCCAGCAACTTTTTTGAACTGGCAGTAGCTGTTGCCATTTCATTGTTTGGCCTTAACTCCGGAGCCTCATTGGCAACTGTAGTTGGCGTTTTAATTGAAGTTCCCGTAATGCTGTCGTTAGTTGCTCTTGCCAATAAATGGAAATATTAAACTTTTAAGTATGATTTACCCTGACATAAAAAACTATTGCGACTCTTTAGTTGATAACTTTAATAAAATTCCTGTAGAACGAATATTATTATTAAATAGACTTGTAAATTATATACAGGAAAAAAGAGAGCAAAACTTACCTGTTCAGCTGGTTTATATATGTACTCATAACTCACGAAGAAGCCATTTTGGGCAAATATGGGCGGCTGTTGCTGCCAGCTATTACAACATTCAAAATGTGCATACATTTTCAGGAGGAACAGAAGCTACCGCTTTTAACATTAATGCTATTAATGCTTTAAAAAAAACAGGTTTTGAAATACGCACAAACGATGTTCAAACATCAAATCCAAAATATGTTGTTCAATATGGCACTTATGATGATGAACACTGTGTATGCTTTTCAAAAGTATATAATGATGAAGTAAATCCTAAATCAAATTTTGCAGCAATAATGACATGTTCTGATGCAGAACAAAATTGTCCGTTTATTCCCGGAGCTGAAATTCGAATTGGAACCACTTATGATGATCCTAAAGAGTTTGACAATACTCCTTTTCAAGATGAAAAATACCTTGAGCGTTCCAAGCAAATTGCTTTAGAATGCCTGTATGTTTTTTCCAACATTAAATAATATACTGCAAAAAAATATTGGTTAAGATTTGCATGATTTACCAATGTCTGATGCAAACTTCTATTTACTAAAATTAATCCAAATAGTTTGTGAATTACTTAATGCTTAATGCAATATGTTCGTATGTTTTGTAACACAATTTGGGAATTAAATTTTAGTCATAAACCAAATTAAATGAGGCATGACAAGAATCATTTCTTAATTTAAAAGAATGCAATAAATTTGTTATAAAATTCAAAACAGCTATTTATGAAGCAATTATACTTTGCGTTATTATTAGGATTAAACTTATTCATAAGCAATTTATTTGCCCAATGCTCTGCAACTTTTTCGTATGATACATCGCAATTACCCGATGTATTTTTTGTTGCAGATGTAAACGATACCAATTGGACCTACGATTGGGATTTTGGAGATGGCAATTTTGGTACCGGACCAACTGCCATACACACTTATGATTCAAGCGCAGTATATTATGTTTGTTTATCAGTGTTTGATGGAGTTAGCTGCTATGATATGTTTTGCGATTCAGTTACGGTTATTCTCCCTGCTCCTACATGTAACGCTAGTTTTATTGCCAATGTAAATGCAGGAACAGCTATTTTTATTGCTAATCCGGGTTTTATGCCGGGCTGGAGCTATACTTGGGATTTTGGCGATGGTAATTTTGGAACAGGAAGTTTTACCCAACATGTATATACATCATCCGAAGAATATTTAGTATGCTTAACTGTTTTCGATTCGCTTACCAACTGTACCTACACTACATGCCAACTAATAGATGTTAATATAAATTGTGAAGCTTCATTCACAGCCAATATAGATAGTTTAACCGTAAATTTTATTGCTACTCCAATTGGATTTGGCAACACTTACAACTGGAGCTTTGGAGATATGCAATTTGCTTCCACACAATTTCCATTTACCAATCATACATATAACAATCCCGGTACATATACGGTATGTTTAAACGTAATTACCACATCAGGCAGTAATTGCACCTTTTGCGATCAGGTAACGGTTACCTTGCCTCCTCCATCAGGAATCAGCAATACAAATAAAAATTTTGAAATAAGCCTATTTCCAAATCCGGCAAAAGAGTTTATTCAATTAGTGATTAGCGAAAACGCATCTTCTACCATAGAAATGCAAATACTGGATTATACCGGAAGAATTATAGCCAATCAAGAATTGCTGCTACAAAACAACCAAAATCAAATAATATATCCGGTAAATGAATTACAAAGTGGAGTATATTTTATTAAGCTAACTCAGCAAAACAACAGCAAAACCTTGCGTTTTATAAAACAATAGTAAATTGATATCTCCTAAAAATCAACGAGTTTTCACTCGGAGATTTTTTTGATTAAGCTATATTGGCTTTTTTGATTAAATATTATTTGATAAGCGAAACAAAAAATACCTGTTTATGGCGCCAATCTAACTAATTTTGGGTGTAAATACGCCACTTTATAGCGGGTATATACAAGTTGTGGGTAATGGTATCTTTACACATGCAAAATAAACAGAATAGAAAGATAGTTTGACACCTTACTTGTCCCAAATATTTACTAAATTTGGGACGAAATAATATCAATGAAAAGACCACAAGTAGAAAATAGAATTGCAGAAGCAGTGAAAACTTACCCAAAGGGTAGTGTTCTCTTTGTTGACGACTTTTTGGACTATGGCAATCCCGAAAGTGTTAAGAAAGCCTTGTTACGCCTGAAAGAAAAGGAATTTCTTGTACGTTTGGCTCACGGCATTTACTTATATCCTAAAGTTGACAAAGAACTTGGTGTTCTCTTTCCATCTACTGAAGAAATAGCTAAAGCTATTGCAAGACGGGATAAAGCGAGAATTGTCCCAACGGGCGTTCAAGCATTGAACAAGTTGGGCTTATCTACTCAAATCCCTATGAAAGTGGTTTACCTGACTGATGGAACAGCAAGAACTGTTAAAGTTGGTAAGCGAACCATCACATTTAAAAAAACAAGCCCGAAGAACCTTCTTGTAAAAGGGGAAATAAGCGGTTTGGCTATTCAGGCACTCAAAACCATAGGCCAAAATAAGATAGATGATAAAACAATAGAAAAAATTCAAAATATTCTAAAGAATGAAAAGAAAGATAACATCATCAATGATGCAAAACTATCTCCTGCCTGGATAAACAAAATATTAATGCAAGTAATTGAATGAATACAAATTGGCTAACACTATCAAAGGAAAGAAGGATTGAAATTCTCAATCAGGCAACAGAATTAACAGGTTTGCCAGCCATAGCCATTGAAAAAGATTGGTGGGTCACATTATGTTTGAATGCTTCATTTTCTTTGCCATATAACGAACATATTGTATTCAAAGGCGGCACATCTTTGAGTAAAGGATGGAATTTGATAGAGAGATTTTCAGAAGATATTGACTTGGCAATTGACCGAAATTTTTTTGGATTTGAAGGAGACATCAGTAAAACACAAATAAGAAAGCTTAGAAAACTATCTTGTGAATTCATCTCAACAGAATTTCTCAAAGACTTAACACAAACTTTGACAGATTGGGGAGCAATAACAGAATGTAAGTTATTTGCACAACCAGTTAACGATTCAGACAAAGACCCGCAGGTAATTGAAATCCATTACAATTCGGTAGTTGACATCTCGGAATATCTACCACAAAGAGTTTTGATAGAAATAAGCTCACGTTCCTTAATGGAGCCAACAGAAAAGCGAGAAATCAATTCGATTATGAGTGTAAATTTTCCAAAGTTGGATTTTGCAACAGATGCTTTTACAATTCCTACCGTTCTGCCACAGCGAACATTCCTTGAAAAGATATTCTTGCTTCACGAAGAATTTTCGCAAGTGCCTGAAAAAATTCGTATTGTCCGCCTTTCAAGACATTTGTATGATTTGGAGAGATTAATGGACACTCAATATGGTGTAACAGCACTTCAAGACAAAGAACTTTACAAGAACATTGTTACTCATAGAGAAAAATTTAATCCATTGAGAGGTCTTGATTATGGCAACCATACTCCTGACAAAATCAAAATCATACCACCGGACACAGTTATAAAAGAATACGAGAAGGACTATTCAGAAATGACCAAGTTTATGATTTACGGGGAGGCGTTGACTTTTGACAGATTGATAAAGAGAATTTCAGAACTTCAAAAACGAATAAATGAATTACGATGAAAAGAACCACTACCCACAACATCACCTACCCAAAAGTGGCGGTTCAATGGTTAAATCAAGCATTGAGGTTCTATCAAAGTTTCTGCTTGTTTGACAGTGAAGTGCTCCGAAATCGCCAACTACGGGTAGCTGCAAAACGTTAGCGGTCATTGTAACAGACTACAAAAATCGGAAACCAAAAACAAAGCATTATACAATATGAATTTTGAAAATTTTATAACAAGCGAAACAGGACTAGTTCACTTTATTGCTTCCGTTTTTGCTCTTTTACTTGGGACACTTGTTTTAGTTCTACCTAAGGGAACATTAAAACATAAAATAATTGGCAGACTTTACGCTCTGACTATGTTAGTAGTTTTGACAACTGCCTTTATGACTTATAGATTATTTGGAACTTGGGGAATATTTCATTGGACAGCAGTAATTAGTAGCGTAACACTTATCTGCGGACTTATGCCAATTCTGACAAGACGACCAGCCAAAAATCATATATCACTTCATTTTATTTTTATGTATTGGAGTGTTATGGGTGTTTATGGAGCATTTGTTTCAGAAACATTAGTTAGAATGCCAAAGGTTGTTATTGAAAGCGGAATTCCCAATAACGTTTTCTACCAAATGACAGGCATTGGCACAGCAATAGTAATGGGACTTGGTGTTTACTTTTTTCTAAAACTAAAACCAAAATGGGACATACAATTTGGACAGAAAAAAATAAATCAATGACGTGGATTAAAAAACAACGAACCGCTAACTGCAGAAAACCTTATCAACACTTCCGCTTTGCGGAAAAATATAAAAGACGTTTACAAACAGAAAAAATATTGGCTTCGTAAACTCCGTAAAAAACTGTTTTTCTGTTTGTAACTGTTAATGGTTAATGAAAAAAAGCCCCGAGTTAAACTCGGGGCTTTTTTAATGTTTAAACATTAATTTATTCTCCTTGTCCTAAAGAGTAAGCTTTTTGTCCATCAAAAACACACAGGCTTTCTGTTTTTATAAAATCAAAACCTGCTTGTGTTACTCTGTTTAGCAAGTTTAATATTTGTTGATGCGTTACGGGTTTTACTCCGCTTAAATCATCTGGGTTATTAGGATTTATGGTATCAGTCATAAATCTGCAACGCCAGTGGTCGGTACAAAATGTTTCCGGTAAACCATCAGGCCATACTTTTACACCTCGGTTACTAATCATTTTCAGCATTAAGCCATCACCATTTAATTTTGATAATTCTTTACCTAAATCGTTAGGCGTTCCTTTATCCCAATGTAAAAAAACATCTACTCCAATCATTTCTTTCTTTTGTTTTTTACGTTCGTAGGAGTGGATTTTTATGGTTTTTACACTGTCGCTTCCAAAACTTACCGGAGCAAATTTTTGTGGTTTTTTACCTAAGCGTTTTATTACTTCATCTGCAAATTCTTGTGTACCCACCTTTACGGAGCTTATGCCTTCTTTGTAAATATCAGCAGTATGAACTCCTTCTTCTAAAGTACATAACCATGCGTTTTGAATTTTTTCTGCTACCTGTGGTTGACCAATATGTACCAACATCATCACCGCAGAATTTAATAAACCTGAAGGGTTAGCAATATTTTTTCCTGCTATATCCGGTGCAGAACCGTGTATGGCTTCGAACATGGCACAATGTTCACCAATATTGGCAGAGCCTCCTAAACCAACCGAACCTGCCACCTGTGCAGCAATATCTGAAATTATATCGCCATATAAATTTAAGGTTACAATTACATCAAAACGCTCGGGAGTATCTGCAATCAAAGCAGAACCAATATCAATAATGTGATGTTCTTTTTCAATTTCAGGATATTCTTTTCCTATTTCATCAAACACACGGTGAAATAAACCATCGGTAATTTTCATGATATTGTCTTTCGACATGCAGGTAACTTTTTTTCTGCCATAAGCACGTGCATAATCAAATGCATAGCGCACAATTTTCTCACAGCCTGGACGTGTAATCAATTTTAAACATTGGTACACATCATCGGTTTGGCGATGTTCAATACCTGCATACAAATCTTCTTCGTTTTCGCGAATAATCACCAAATCCATTTTTGGATGCTTGGTTTTAACATATGGATGGTAAGAAACACACGGTCTTACATTGGCAAACAAGCCAAGCGATTTGCGCGTAGTAACATTTAAACTTTTAAAACCTTTTCCTTGTGGAGTTGTGATGGGGGCTTTTAAAAACACTTTTGTTTTGCGTAAGCTATCCCATGCTTCGTTTTTAATACCTGCAGAAATTCCTTGCAAATACACTTTTTCTCCTATTTCAATTTCTTCATAACTTAATTGCGCATCGGCAGCTTCCAAAATTTTTAAGGTGGCTTTCATAATTTCCGGACCAATTCCATCTCCGTAAGCAATTGTAATGGGTGTTTTCATAGTAAAAATTATTTAATTAAGGGTTACAAATTTCACAATACATGGGGTCTTCAAATTCTTTTTCGTTTGCTTTTTCAAATGTATAATTACAATTATTGCATTGGTAAATATAGCTTTTTATACTTTGTGTAGGAGTATTGCAATTATAACAAGGCAAACCTCTTTCTGTTCGTTTTATTTTAAATTGGGGATAATCGCATTTTGGACAAGTATTTTTAAGCTCATCTACAA
Organism: Bacteroidia bacterium; assembly: GCA_046299555.1. Taxonomy (GTDB): domain Bacteria; phylum Bacteroidota; class Bacteroidia; order JACCXN01; family JACCXN01; genus CALKJP01. The sequence goes on along the minus strand of JBKBHS010000001.1, from coordinate 608,406 downwards.
ATTTTAAGGTACATTGCTTTATAAAATTCATGCGTGTTGGATTTAAATGTGCGCGCATATCGGTTTGCACTTTTACCAATCCGTTTTTACTAAGTGCAAATAATCGGTTAATAGCTTCTTTTAAAACAGTTTTATCTTGTATGGCTTTTTCGAAATGCTGCACTCCATTGTTTGACATAGCAGATACGATAAGTGCATGTGAAGGAAATTTAACTTGTTCTAAGAAATCATGTAATTGCTCGAATGAGACAATTTCTTTTTCTGCAAAATTGGTTTCGGTGCTTACATCGTGTATGTAAAAATAATTTTCATTTTTTGTATCGTACAGTACAATAACTTCAGAATCGGAAGCTACAAAAGGAATATAAGGGTGAGGGCCAAAGGTTCCTTCGTTGGCAATTATAAAATCTACATTGTTTAATTTTGCTGCAAGTAATTTTGCTTTATGCACCGCTGTTTCGAGTGGACTGTATTTACGCTCTACTTCACCTGTAAAAGTTCCTAAAATATCGGTGTCTATTTCTGGCGCAGGAACAAAAGAAAGTCCTAATTGAGAAAAAACATTACTGAAAACAATTTCTTTTTTGTGTTTAGTAGCAACTGAAAAAGATTTGTTTTCGAAATACTTCATAATTAATGTTTAAGCCATAAACAATCTGATATTATACATGCTCCTCCATACTTGCTTAAATAATTTCGTATAGGGTCTTTTATTTTTTGCAGCATTTCACTATCTACTACTACAATTATGTAATTATTACTAAATGCATCATTTAGACCAAGCCCGTCATATTCGCCTCTATCGCCTTTGCCTTTAACATGAGGTATAATTGTATAACCGCTAATTCCAATTTTATTTAAAATTTCAATTAACCCTTCTGTGTGTAGCGATCCTAATACAATTTCTATTTTATGCATTTTTTCCATAGCCATAAATTTAAGTCCACAATGCTTGTGTTATAAAATAATATAAAGGCAATCCTAATGTAATATTAAAAGGGAAAGTAATTGCCAAAGCCATGGGTACAAATAATCCGGGGTTGGCTTCCGGTATGGTTAAACGTACCGCTGCCGGAACAGCAATATACGAAGCACTTGCCGACAATACCGCCAACAAAAATGCATTGCCTTGACTTATTCCAAAAAAGTAGGATAAGATAATTGCAATACTGGCATTAATTAATGGAAGTATTACAGCAAATGAAATTAAAAACACGCCACCTTTTGCTAAGGCACTAATACGCTTGGCAGCAACTATTCCCATATCTAATAAAAAAAGTGCTAAAAACCCTTTGAACAAACCTTCCGTAAAAGGAGCTAATTCGTTGTAGCTTTTTTCAGATGCAACAACTCCTACAAATAAACTACCCAGAATTAAAAATACTGAGCTATTCACTAAGGATTCGTGCAATAGTTTTGCCCACGAAACTTTTGATTCTGAGTTATCACTTTTAATGGTGTTCTTTAAAATAAATAAGCTGACGATTAATGCAGGTGATTCCATTAAGGTCATGGCAGCAACCATGTGCCCGCCAAAATCGAGGTTAACTTCTTTTAAAAAGGCTACTGCCGAAATAAATGTTACAACACTAATCGAACCATAAGTAGCGGCAATTGCTGCTGAGTTATAACTGTTAAATTTTCTTCTTAAAAAAAAGTAGGCATAAACCGGAACTCCTGCCGACATAAATACTGCCAACAAAAGCGATAATAAAACTTCAGTGTTCCATTCGCTATGCGCTAACTCTGCTCCACCTTTAATACCTATTGTAAATAACAGATAAATGGAGAAAAAGCGAGAAACAGGTTGTGGAATTTCTAAATCTGACTTTGCTAAAACAGCTATTAATCCAAGAAAAAAGAAAAGTACCGGAGCACTTAAAAGATTGTTTATGAGAACATCTAAGTTCATGAGAAATTTTATACAAAAGTATAGTAAGTAAAACTACTTTAAATTAAAACTCAGTTAAATTAGCTTTTTTGGAACGACTTTTTATTATCCCGTTTGCAAATATAGTAGCTAAAATTACAATGGTGCCGATATAAAAACCGGATGTCATTTGCTCTTTTTCTCCAAATATCCAGTATGCAAGAATTATAGAATACACCGGCTCTAAGTTAATGGCCATAGTTACCGAATAGGGTGTTAATTCTTTCATTACAGAGATATTGGTTACCATGGCAAAAGCCGTACAAACAACTGCCAGAATTAAAAGCCAAAGCAAGTCCATGGCAGGAATATACATCAGAGAAGAAAAATCTACCTGAATTATCAAATAATAAATACTAATGGCAATAAAACCTCCCATCATTTCGTAAGCCGACACTTTTGCTGCATCGTATTTTTTGGCAAATGTTCCGTTTATTACCGTAAATAATGAGGCCATAAAAGAAGAAAAGAGGGTATATAAAATACCGAGTTTGTATTTTGTTTCTACCTTAAATATCATGAAAAGTCCAGCCATAATGATTAAACCAAAAATGGCTTCGTACCAATACAGCTTACGCTTAAATACCAGCGGCTCTATAATAGCGGTAAAAAGCGTAGCCGATGAAAGACAGGCTACCGTAACCGAAACATTAGATACCTTTATGGCTTCGTAAAAAAATATCCAGTGGATAGCCACTATCACTCCTGTTCCGGTAAACTTCAGTAAATTGGGCCATGAGTCTTTAAAATCAATCTTTTTCCACCATAAATACAAGAAAATACATATACCCGCAATTAACATTCGTACCCACACCAAATTAACAGCCGGAATTGTTATTAACGCGCCAAATATGCCGGTAAAGCCATAAATGAATACGATAAAATGAAGAAGTAGGTGGTTTTTGTATTGTTTTAGCACAAAAGAGCCTTTTTAGGCTGCGAAGATATTGAAGTTTTCTGTTTATATAATTTATCGCCTAATTATCAGATAAAAGGATATAACTAAAAATCAATATCTACAATAATACTAATTTTTAATTACTTTTTGTTTTTTTGGCTATTTATACATTAACCAAAAATTATAGAATTATTGCAACATTAGTATTAAATAGCATTTAAAAATAAAATGTAAAATTTAATGTATTTAATACTCCACTAAAATTAATTAAATAATATTCTAAGCTAAGTTTATTGGGTTCAATGGTTTTAATACTCATTATACTTTTATTTAGTGAAATATCGAATCTTTGCTTAAAGGTATAACCTGCGCATAAACTTAAATAACCTCTGAACAGAAGATTATTATTATAATTCCATCCATTTTTAATAATTGAAGAATTTGTTGAATTTATATAACTAAAGGATGGAAAATTTTGGTTATATATCAAAGAAAAGAAAGTTTTATTAAAGTAAAAACCATTACTAATAAATAGATTATATCTGAAACTTTGAATGTTGTATTTTAACAAAACATCGATATAACTACCGTGTTGATATCCTAAATTTATTCCAAACGATGTTTTATTTTTGTTTTTCCCTAAAACTAAAACACTGTTATAAGAAATACTAAAATTATTAAACGGCGTTATAATTTTTGGATTATCTGAAATAACAAAAGCAAAAGGTAACGTTGCTCCGTTAATCCACATAAATTTATTTTTCAGCGAATCAGCTCTATGATATCTAATAATTCCAATTGCATTTTTATAAGTACTAAAATTATTATAGTTAAAAACTTGCGCCAAACTAAACAACGAAGATTTAATTAAAAAAAGCATTAATAAAAACTTTTTCAATTTCATAAGTCATTAAAATTTATAATTAATTTGAAGAGATAAACCTTGATTCCTTAAATTATTTAATGGAAATTGATTCCTTACAATAAAATCAAATCTTTTAATGGAATAGCCGGCTTGAAGTCCGGAATAAAATCCAATTTGATTGATTTTATTATGCCACCCGGGCTTTAAACCATTATTATTTAAATGTAATTGTTCGTAATAAAAACTTGAATATTTTATATAGTAAGCTATTGGATTATTAACACCTATATTCAAAGCAAAAAAATATTTATTTTGATATAAGCCTCCCGTTAAATTTAATCGATGAGAAAACGATGAACTTTGAAATTGCTCATATTTAGCGTAGTATGCTAAAACATTGTAAATGCTAATTAATTTCCATCTATGTTTATTTACTAATACAAAATGAGCACCTAAGTCAATATCACTATTAATCTGATTTGCGTTTTTACTAAAGCTTGTATTATTTAAATAGCTTTGTATAGAATAAATTTTTAAGACACGTGCAGAAGTATCAGAAATCCTGGCATATCCCAAGGTAAACAATTGAGGAATACTTGTATTTATTATGTTTCTTTTTTCGGTATTACCATAATTGTATATTTGTGAAAAGCCTTTTAAACTTAAAATAAGCAAGAAAATCAGCAATAATTTTTTCACGATAAAAACACTATTCGAAATTATTTTTGTACCATAAATTTTAAAAAAAGTAAAATACATTTAAACCAATTTTATTTATGCTAAAATTATTATTTGGTTTATTTGTTGAATTAAAATATCTAATATTATTCAATCGGGCAAAATTATACGTAAGAACAATATCAAAGCGTTGTTTTATAGAATATCCTAAATTTATTCCTGTATAATAGCCAATATTTGTATAGTTATACCATCCATCTTTTGAGGGTATATTTAAAAGAGCATCGTTTAAATGGGCATTTTCATTTATATCAAAATACGTTCTTACAGGAACAACCTGCCTTAGAAATACTGAAACAAATCCTTTACTAAAATAAAAACCATTACTAAGTGAATTAATATTATTTACGCTATACAATTTAAAATAAGGTGCAGAATAATAATAATCTGGATCTAAGCTAATGTTTAAAACCGTTTTATTTTTGCTATTCCCTAAAACGATTCTACCTCCTAAACTTATTCCGGCATAAGATAGATACTTAAAATCTGATACTCCTAATTTATTAATGCCTATATTGTATATAAAAGGAATTGAATTTTTAATTGAATCAACCCTGTAATATCCAATCAAACTAAGAATATTTTTATTATGGATATTAGCATAATTAAAATCTTGAGCTAATACGGCTATTGGTAATATAAAGGTTAAAACAAAGAGTTTTTTCATAGTTTTAATTTTTGAAATCTTCCAACACATCATAATATCCCAATTCTAATCCAAATTATAGTATATATTATCTAAAGACTTGATTTTCTATTTTACGTGCTTGAATTTTCTTGTAAATTTAAAAATCTATTTAGTATTTCTTAAAATGCAAAGTTGCAATTACCCCGTTAGATCGCATGTTTATAAGTATAATAAAATTGTTGAGATTCAAAAAAAAAAAAAAAAAAACGATACAAGTCAAGAAAAAAAGAGTTTTTTAAATTTAGTTCTCAAAACCAATTTTAAAGCAACTATAAAATTTAACATCGTCTTAACTCTAAAACAATGATTTTTAGGAAGATTTGAACAAAATTGAAATAAAATTGTATTTTTGATTCCGGCCTCATTTTAATGAATGCTACTAAAACATATTTAAAACTTCTTTTACCGCTATTTCTGATATTTTTATCGGTATCAGTTAATGCAACCCATATTGTAGGAGGCGAGCTTACTTACCGCTGCTTAGGAAATAATAATTACGAAATAAAACTCAAAATTTACCGCGATTGTTTAAATGGAATGGCTCCTTTTGATGACCCTGCTAATATTACCATTTTTAATTCATCAGGAGGAGTGGTTCAAACCATACAAATAAGTAATCCTGTTATTACTACCATTCCGCCAAGTATTAACAGTCCTTGTTTTCAAGTACCATCCGGTGTATGTGTTGAAGAAGGCGTTTATACTACCACCATAAATTTACCTCCATTAGCAGGAGGATACACTTTAGCTTATCAACGATGCTGCAGAAATAATACGATTATAAACATTAATAGTCCGGGAAACGTAGGTTCAACATATACTGCTCATATCCCCGATCCGGGTTTAGCTACATGCAACAGTAATCCTCGATTTAATTATTTTCCTCCCATATTTGTATGTGCGGGTGTTCCATTAAGTTTTAATCATTCTGCTACCGATTTAGATGGCGATTCGCTGGTGTATGAATTGTGCGATGCTTATGAAGGAGCTACACCTCAAAACCCAATGCCTACGGTTGTAAGCCCTGCTCCTCCTTTTGGATCAGTTCCATATAGTGGTTCGTTTACCGGAACATACCCAATGACATCCAATCCGCCATTATCTATCAATCCTCAAACAGGATTATTAACAGGCACGCCTACACAAATTGGACAATTTGTAGTTGCCGTGTGTGTTAGCGAATACCGCAATGGGCAATTATTAAGTGTAGGCAGAAGAGATTTTCAGTTTAATGTAGTTAACTGCCCGTATTATGTGGATGCAATTATAACCCCTCAATTTCAACTTACAAACGGAAATTATTGTAATGGGCTAACATATACCTTTTTAAATCAAAGTGTGGGAGGCACAAACTATTTATGGGATTTTGGTATAATCAATAGCAACAATGATACCTCAACGGCCTTTCAGCCAACATTTACCTTCCCCGATACAGGAACTTATACCATAACACTTATTGTTAATCCGGGGCCATGCGCAGATACCACAACACAAACATTTACCATTTATAAAGAATTTTTTCCATCTTTTACCGCACCTAACGGAGAGCAATGCTTAACCGGAAACTCTTGGAATTTTAACGTTAGCGGACAATATGAACCTTATGCTACATTCCACTGGAATTTTGGCCCTGCAACACCACCAACTGCTACCGGAGCTTCTGTAAACAATGTGTCATTTAATACTCCCGGAAATCATGTTGTAACATTAATTGCCACACAAAATATTTGCACCGATACACTACGCGATACCATTACCGTTGTACCCGATGCAATTGCACAAATTGCACTTCAAGATACCTTTTGCAACGGATTTACTTATAATTTCTTAAATCAAAGTCAGCATGCAAATTCTTATTATTGGGACTTTGGTGACCCTACTACTACCAACGATGTTTCAACATTATTTCAAACAGGATATACTTATCCTGATAGTGGCATTTATACCGTAACGCTAATTGCTTACGGACCAACTTGTGCTGATACAACTACCGAAATTTTCAGGATTTATCCACTACTGCGACCAATAATACTGGGCGACACAGCTGCTTGTATCGACAATAATAATTTTACTTTTACTGCAGGCGGTGTTTATGGCCCTGATGTTCAGTTTGATTGGTTCTTTGGTCCCAATGCAAACATAAGCACTTCTAATTTACAAATAGTGCCTAATGTTATTTTTAGCCAAGTGGGGACAGAAAACGTAATTTTATGCATGGCCGAAAATGGATGTTATAAATGCGATACTTTACAAGTAAGGCTATATCCAAGAATAGCATCTGACTTTTATTCCTTAGCTCGCCAAGGTTGCGTACCATTAACAGTTAAATTTAGTGAGTTGGCAGTAGCTCAAACACCACTATACTACACTTGGAATTTTGGAGATGGAAATTACTCCAACGAAGAAACACCGATACACACTTATACACAACCGGGAGTTTATACCGTAAGTTTAACAAGTTTTACCACATCCGGTTGCTTAGATACCATAACCATTACAAAACCTAATTATATAACTGTATTCCCAAAACCTACTGCAGGATTAAAAATTGAACCCACAGAAGTTTCTATTTTTGAACCCAATGTTACTTTCTTTAATCAATCAACTGATGCCTACAATAGCCTGCTTTATTTTGGTGATGGCGACAGCATTGTTCTTACAGATAATTATACCCACACCTATGCCGACACCGGAAACTATGTTGCAACATTAATTGTAACCAACGAAAATGGCTGTACCGATACTATTACAGGTTTATTGCGCGTAAACCCTGAATATCGCATATTTATCCCCAATGCCTTTACCCCTTATAACAACGATGGATTAAATGACACATTTATTCCGGTAATGATGGGGATAAAATGGTTTAACATGAAAATATTTGACCGCTGGGGCGAGTTAATTTTTGAAACAGATAATCCTGAACAAGGTTGGGACGGAACTTTTAAAGGAGCAAAACCAAAACAAGATGTATATGTTTATTTAGTTGATGTTATTAATGTTTTTGGCAAACGCGAATCCTTTACGGGTCATGTAACACTTATCAGATAAATTTACAATCCTTTTAAAATTCATTTTACCATAAAAAAATATTTTAATTATACTTTTGCATTTAAAATTTAAGAAATTGTTTTAAATGAAAGTTACCGAACATCTAAAAAACGCCAAAAGAACATTGTTTTCTTTTGAAATATTACCACCGTTAAAAGGGAAAAGTATCAGTTCAATATATGAAAGTATAGACCCTTTACTTGAATTCGAACCTTCATTCATTAATGTAACCTATCATCGCGAAGAGTTTATATATAAAAAACGAGAAAAAGGTTATCTTGAAAAAATAAATATTCGAAAACGCCCCGGAACGGTTGGTATTTGTGCAGCCATTATTAATAAATATAAAATTGATGCCATACCTCATTTAATTTGTGGCGGCTTTACAAAAGAAGAAACTGAAAATGCACTAATTGACCTTCAATTTTTAGGAATTGATAACGTTTTAGCATTAAGAGGCGACCCCATAAAAACCGAAACCAGCTTTGTGCCTGAAGAAAACGGACATGCTCATGCCATTGATTTAGTAAGGCAAATAGTAAAAATGAATCAAGGAATTTATTTAGACGATGAAATCACCGAAGCTTCACCAACTCAATTTTGCATCGGTGTTGCCGGTTATCCCGAAAAACATTTTGAAGCTTTAAACATGAAAACCGACTTGCACTATTTAAAAGCAAAAGTTGATGCCGGAGCCGATTATATCGTTACCCAAATGTTTTTCGATAATAAAAAATTTTTTCAATTTGTAGATTTGTGTCGTGAAAATGGAATTCATGTACCAATAATTCCGGGTATTAAACCCATAACAACACTAAAACACATACATTTTTTACCCAAAACATTTCATATCGACTTTCCTGACGAATTAGCCGATGAACTTGTAAAATGTAAAAACGATAACGAAGTTAAAGAATTAGGAATTGAATGGGCTGTACAACAATCAAAAGAATTAATTAAACATGGCGCCCCTTGCATACATTATTACACCATGGGCAAATCCGAATCGGTAAAACGTATCGCAAAGCAAGTTTTTTAACCCTATTATTATTACAAGTAAAACAAAATTAAGACTTTGTGTTTTTTAATTAACAATTGTATATTCGCAACCCAATTAATTTTATAAACCAGATATAAAATGTCAGTTTTAGCAAAAATCAGAGAAAAATCAGGGCTATTGCTTTTGGTAATAGGTGGAGCATTAGTTCTTTTTATTGCAGGCGATTTACTTACCTCTAATACTTCTGTTTTTAATCGCACCCAAACCGATATAGGCGAAGTTGCCGGAAGAAGAATTAGCGGTCAAGAATTTGAATTTAGAGTTTCTAAAGCCGAAGAAAACTATCGTTTAAATACCGGCCAACAAAGCATTGATGAGGGATTAAAAGATATGCTCCGTCAGCAAACATGGAATCAAATGCTGAACGAAATAATCATGGAAGCTGAGTACAATGAACTTGGCTTAGTAGTTAGCCCTCAAGAATTATATGACATGGTTCGCGGAAACGATCCTCACCCATCCGTAAAACAAGCATTTACCAACCCCGAAACAGGAGTATTCGACCCAAATGCCGTATTGAAATTTTTAAAAAATATGGAAAATGATGAAAGTGGAGCAACAAAAGCACGTTGGGTTGAATTTGAATCATCTATAAAACGCGAACGATTAAATGAAAAATACAACAATTTAATTTCAAAAGGGCTTTACGTACCTACTGCTTTTGCTAAATTAGATTATGAAGCTAAAAATCGTTTAGCCAGCATTAAATATGTAGCAAAACGATATAATACCATTCCTGATTCAACGATTGTTTTAACCGATGCCGATTTGCAAAAATATTATAAAGAGCACCTTTATGAATTTGAGCAAGAAGCTTCGCGAAAAATTGAATATGTAGTGTTTGATGTTTTACCATCGCAAGAAGACGACCAAAAAGTATTGGAAGAAATTTCTTCATTAAAAAATGAATTTGCCCAAAGTGAAGACGATACAGCTTTTATAGCCGCTAATTCAGACTTACCGTTAAACGGAGCTAAGTATAGTAAATCTCAATTACCGGCCGATATGGAAGAACCAGTATTTGCTAACGGTAAGGGTTATGTGCATGGACCATATAAAGAAGGGAATATATACAAGTTAGCTAAAGTAATTGATGTTCAAACATCATCCGATTCGGTTAAAGCACGACATATATTAGTAAAAATAAATGGCACCGATACCGCCAGCGCTCAAGCTAAAATTGATAGTTTAAAAACTTTAATTAAAAAAGGGAAAAAATTTGAAGATTTAGCCAAAGAACATTCCGAAGATTTAGGTTCAGGGTCAAATGGTGGTGACTTAGGTTGGTTTACTGAAGGGACAATGGTAAAACCTTTTAATGATGCTTGTTTTAATGGCAAAAAAGGAGATATGCCTGTGGTAATTTCACAATTTGGCATTCACTTAATTGAAATTTTAGACAAAACAGCTCCAACACAAAAAGCTACATTGTTATACTTAGAAAAACAAGTAGAACCAAGTAGTAAAACAGCCCAACAAGTGTATATTAAAGCAAGTGAATTTGTTAGTAAAGCCAACGATCAAGAATCTTTTGATAAAACCGCTGAAGAAATGGGTATTGTAAAAAGAGTAGCTGAAAATATAAAGGAAGTTGACCGCAATATAGTGGGCATGAATAATTCAAAAGAAATAATCCGTTGGGTATATAATGATAAAACCAAAGAAGGCTCTGTATCAAAACCTTTTGAAATTGACAATAAATTTATTGTAGCCATTTTAACCGAGATACGCGAAAAAGGGTATGCAACCTTAGAACAAGTTAAAACTCAAGTAGAGTTAGGTGCTAAAAAAGATAAAAAAGCAGAACAATTTATAAATGAAATTAATGCAGCATTAGCTGCAGGTAGTTTAGATGCCATTGCACAAAAATTAAATGTTTCGGTAGAAACGGCAGATAATGTAAGCTTTGCAGCATTTGCCATACCGGGAATGGGTAGAGAACCTCGTGTTATAGGAACTATTTTTGCAACAAAACAAGGAGCTTTATCAAAACCTATTAAAGGTGAAACAGGAGTATTTTTAGTAAGTCCGCAAAGTTTTACAGAACCTGCACAAGTAAGTGATTACAATCCTTATAAATTGCAATTAAGTGGCGCATTAAGCAATAGAGTTAATAGCGAAGTGTTTGAAGCTCTTAAAGAAAAAGCTAATATTATAGATAACAGAGGAAAGTTTTATTAAAAACTTTAATCTCACTTAAAAAAATCCCCGAAAGAATTTTCGGGGATTTTTTTATTCCTATTTAACCCAAATTAAGCTATTAAAATTTGGATAAGCTACCAAGAGCCCATGAAACATTATGTTTATCTTGGATATATCCCAAATTCTCAGCACAAATCCCAATTTATGCATTAGTATTTTATAAGCTAATACATATTTCAGCATTATGCAAAATTTGATATAACAAGCAATTACTAATTTTGGTAACAAATAAAAAAGCCTGCAAATATTCCTATTTACAGGCTTTTTATTGGATGGGTTTATGCGAATTAATCTATTCTCCTTTTATAACATTTATTGTTTCAGATTTTTCATTACTTATAAGTTGTAAACTGTAAACACCGGCAGGAAGTTTTTGTTTAAATGTAATGGTATGAGTTTGAATTCCTGTATTAGAAGAGTTTAGCTTTTCTGCCAAAATTAAACTTCCTTTAGTATCATATAGTCGAATTTCATTAATTGCATATTTACCGGCATCAAACTGTACAAATAAATGGTTTTGTAAAGGATTGGGATAAACCGCAAAACCTATATTTTCTGAATTTTCAAGTACCGAAAGCGGTGCTAAAACCCTTTGTCCATCCGATGTTGTAACATTAGATAATAAACCTGCTCCATTTTCAGCTCTAACATTGGTATAATAAACCGTATTAGGCACTAAAGTTAATGCGCTTGCAGTATAAGCAGTATTGTTTCCTACATCTGTCCATCCTAATACATCGGTTGCACCGGGAGTTGTACCAATACTTAGCCAATATTTAACAACGTTAGAATTAGGGTCTGTTGAATTTGTCCAATTTGCGGATAATGTATTAGTAGTATATACGGTATCAATATCTGATGTTGTACCATCGTTGATACTTGAAATGGCAGAAGGGATTGACCAATCAATATTTACCGGCAAAATAAATTCATTGGATAAATTAAATGCTGAATCAACAGCAATAGAATGAATATTGGCTGATGGCGTATTTGGATTTGGATTTTCATACCGAACATCTTCAGCAGCAGTTCCAATGGTTATATTTGTTTGTGGCAAACGGGTTCTGTAAATTCTTAGGCTATCAATTGATAAAACACTATTTCCGCTTCGGAATGAAATGTAATCACCATTAGAAAATGGGAAATCATCTTTCCACTCTCCCACTAATTTATTATCGCGATATACAAATGTTTCACCGGTAATTCTATCGTACACAACGGTTATATCATACCATTGTCCGGCAACGGTGGTTAGTGGTATTACTTTTTCTTGATTTAATGTATCGCCAGAAACTTTGTAAAACTCTAAGGTACCCAAATCAACTCTAAACCAAATAAAATAAGAGTTTTCACGATTTGGCTGCAATGGGTCTGTACAGAAATAATGGAAACCACCTCTGCGATTAGTGCCTGTTCCATCTATACGCATTTTAAATTTATACATATAGCGGTTTGATAAGTTTTGCTTAAGTGGCGCCCAAATATTACTGTTATTTACGGCATTGTCGGTTTGTTGCAGTATGCCATTATTAATGGTCCATGTTCCGGTTTGTACTGTCCAGTCGCTATGTAATGCATCAAAATTATCGTAGAAAAATCCTCTTTGATGATTGGCTCTTCTTTCTGTTCCATTAAAGTCGTTTACTGAATAATATCTTCTATCAATATTGCTTCCGTTTACATTATCTGCATCGGTATAGTTGGCTATAAAATCAGAAGTTTGCCAATTACCATTTACATTAATACTTGTAGAAGGAGCTGTCCAGTCTACAAAAATATTTTTGGTATTTACAGCCGACCAATTATTGGCGCCATCTTTTGTGATGGTGTTTATTCGCCCTGCTTCTTGAGTATTGGTTGGACTTTGAATTCTAATATCTTTATTAGTATTTGCACCTATTGTAACAAATGCTCTGTTGGGTCTTCCTAATCGAACTTTTAAATCATCAAACATTACATCTGAATCGCCATTTCTCAATGAAATAAATCCTCCGTTTTGTAAAGGTGAAGCGTCAGTATAAGTTGCAATAAGTGTATTATTCATAAATACTTCAATTAAACCACTGCTTGGATTATAGGTTACTTTACAATCAAACCATTGGTTAACAGGAACAGTAATTGAAGTATTAGTAGCTACTATTGAAAGTACATCGTTGGTTACTTTGTATAATTCAAATTTATTTCCACTATCTGCTCTCCACCATGCTAAATAAGAGTTGCCTCTGTTTGGCAAAGTGGGATTATCTACAAAAAAATGCAAGCCGCAACGTCTGTTAGTTCCTGTTCCACTTATATAGGCTTGCCAATGATATAAATAAGAGTTTTGATTATTTTGAGTTAATGGAGTATAAATATTAGAATTGGTAATGCTTTGATTAGATTGATTTAATCTTCCGTTATTTATGGACCATGTTCCGCTTGCTTGTGTCCAACTCGGATGAATTGCGGAATTAAAATTATCATTAAAAAATCCATTTTGTTCGTTTCCTCTCCATTCATTATTTACATATTCCATTACTTGGTAGTAACTTTCTTCTATTCCTGAACCTCCGGGATTATCAACATCATCAAATTCAGCCCAAAAATCGTTGGAGCGCCAATTATAAGGTATATTGGTAGTGGTTGTAGGTGCCGTAACATCTAAATTGGAGACATTGCAAGCATCTATACTATCGCGAATAGCTTGACGAATACTTGGCATACGAGAAATCATATCCGTTCCCGGACATGATGTTTGCCCAATGGCATTATGATATGTAAAACGGGGTTGTGTTTGCCAGCCATAAGATTGGGTTTGCATTCCTGCGCTTCCAAGTGGGTCAATTGCTCTGTAATCAAACCACCATGCAAGTAATTGATGAAGCTTAGTTAGCTGTGCAGTAGTAGCTATACTAACATCTAAATTACCTAAGAAATTTACACCAATAGAACCACTATTGGCATTTCCAGCATGGGCGCCTCTTACGTCCTGATTAGGCAAGTTTGGATTTCTTCTTCCTTGGTAAAAATTTCCGTATTTATCAATTAAATAATTATAACCAATATCTACCCAGCCAAGAGAGTTTACATGATAATTCCAATAAGAACGCACTACATCTTGACCATTGGTGTAAGTGTTTGGCGATGCTCCATGGTGCATTACCACATGTGTTGGATTTATATAAGTAACAGTGTAAGTTGCATTTACACTGCTGCAAGGTGCAGCTCCTCCACACCAAGAGCTACGCGGAATAATAGCCGGGAATGCAGGACAATTAGCTGCGCTTTTAATCTCAACAGCATCGTCTCTTAATCCTTCTCCTTTTCTATCTGAATCAGCATTTCCATCAAAAACATCAATTACTATTTTTTTGGCAAATACCGGCAAAGTGATTTTTATTTCCATAGCAGTATGGTTGCTGGCATCGTACGTAAACAATGCATCTGTCCAGTACATTTCTGTTGGAGTTTCTTCGGGTGTAAAATCAGCTTCGGCATCAATCCATTGTGTCCAACTACCATCAGGAGCCAATGTTCTGTATTTAAAATTTAAAGCTTCTTTAGAGGGCGGATTAGCTGCCAAATCCCATGCCATACCAAAGCAAGAAAAGCTGTTTTGTGGCGATAGTAAAATGGTATGTTCATTATTAGCACTCACATTTTGAAAAATAAAACGTTGTGCGTTTACTCCTCGTTTTGCAGTTTGATCTTCAACTTGCGAAGGAGTAAGGATTGAAAGGCTTTGTGCCGATGATACTATACTTAAAGCTATTGCAAAAATTAATGTAAAAGTTCTTTTCATAATCTATGTATCCATTAAATAGAAAATCTAAATTATAAAAATGAAAAAAGAAAACAAAATTATATGATGAAGTTATGAGGGGTAAGTCATAAAGAGTAAGTAGTTAGTAATTTATTGATTTGATGATTGGAAGATTTGAAGAATTTGAATTTTTTAATTTCACTTATTTTCTAATTTTAAATCCACAATTAATCACAATGAATTTCAACTAATCTCTGCTTGTTTCTATAACCCTAAACTTTCAAACCTTAACACCTTAAAACTATCAAACTAATTCTCAAACAAATCCAATACATCCATCTGCTGTAAATGTATGGCGTTTATACCTACGCTTATTGCTCCTTGTACATGCTGAATAGAATCATCAATAAATAATGTTTCGTTTGGGTTTAAGTTATTTTCGCTAATTACTAATTCAAAAATTTCTTTATCAGGTTTTCTTAACCCTATTCTACACGAATAATAAAGCTTATGAAATAGGCTCGAAAAATCAGAAATTCCATATTCCTTTTCAATTAATTGTTCGAATACAGGAATATGCAATTCATTGGTATTCGACAACAAATAGGTTCTATAATTATTCTTTACATTTTTAAGCAATTCCATACGATGTTGAGGAAAATCAAGCAACATGGCATTCCACGCGTCATCAATAGCTTTGTCGCTTAAATTTACATTGCTTAATAAGCGTAATCCGTCTTTAAAAGTCTGTTTATCAATTAATCCTTTATCAAGATTATCGAATAATCGGGTTTGCTTGGCTTGTGAAAAAAGTTCATCAAAGTTTTTAATCCCGGCTTGTTTAAAGGCATTTTCCGTGGCTTTATAGTCAATATTTATTAAAACCCCTCCTAAATCGAAAATGATATTTTTAATGTTTGGAAAATCTTTTAGTCGCATCTAAAAATCTATTTGTTTAATTAAATGCAAATATATAGCTTTGCACTCCATTTTTCGAACGAAGAATGCGGGCCTATAGCTCAGTTGGTCAGAGCACCTGACTCATAATCAGGGGGTCCCTGGTTCAAGCCCAGGTGGGCCCACTAAAAAACCTCAAGAAAATTCTTGAGGTTTTTTATTTTAATTGATTGAATTAAGCACTTGCAATTTTTTTCTTTTCGCTAACTATTTTTTTAGCTGTATCAATAATTGCTTGCGTATCGTAGTTGCATTCGCGATAAAGTTCCGGCTGTTCACCATGTTCTATAAATCTATCGGGTATGCCTAAACGAACTACTTGGGCAGAATAATTATTATCAGCCATAAATTCTAAAACAGCACTTCCCATACCGCCTTGTATACAGCCGTCTTCAACTGTAATTACCTTACTGAATTTGCTAAACACTTCATGCAATAATAGTTCATCTAAAGGTTTTAAAAAACGCAAATCGTAATGAGCTGCATCTATTCCTATTTGCATAAGTTCTTCGCAGGCTTTTATGGCAAAATTACCTACATGACCAATGGTTAAAATAGCTAAGTCTTCGCCCGTTCTAATTCTTCTTCCTTCTCCGATTTTTAATTTCCGCATTGGAGTTTTCCAATCAACCATCACCCCATTTCCTCTTGGATAACGTATTACAAATGGGCCGTTTTCTTCTGCCTGAGCGGTGTACATTAAATTTCGTAAATCTTCTTCGTTCATGGGAGAAGAAATAATCATGTTAGGTATGCAACGGAAATAGGCCAAATCAAAAGCTCCGTGGTGTGTTGGTCCATCAGCTCCGGCTAACCCTGCTCTATCGAGGCAAAATACAACGTTTAATTTTTGCAATGCCACATCATGCACCACTTGGTCGTATGCTCGTTGCATAAAAGAGGAGTAAATGTTACAAAATGGAATCATTCCTTGAGTGGCTAATCCTGCTGAAAATGTAACGGCATGTTGCTCGGCAATACCTACATCAAATGCTCTGTCGGGCATGGCTTTCATCATGATATTTAATGAACATCCGGTTGGCATGGCGGGAGTTATTCCCATAATTTTATCATTTTTTTCGGCTAATTCTACAATGGTATGCCCAAAAACATCTTGCCATTTAGGAGGCTGTGGAGACTTAGGAGTTATTTTAATTATTTCTCCTGTTTCTTTATTAAACAAACCCGGAGCATGCCATAAGGTTGGGTTCCCTTCTTCCGAAAATTTATAACCTTTACCTTTTTGAGTAATACAATGTAAAATTTTAGGGCCGGGGATGTCTTTTAAATCGTTTAATACTTTTGTTAAATGAATAACATCGTGCCCGTCAATTGGTCCAAAGTAGCGAAAATTTAATGATTCAAATAAATTGCCTTGTTTTAAAATAGCTGATTTAACTGCATTTTCAACTTTTTGTACAATAGATTGTATGTTAGGCCCAAATTTGCTGACGCGTCCTAAAATATTCCAAACTTCATCTTTTAATTTATTGTAAGTATGGGATGTGGCTATATCGGTTAAATATTCTTTTAATGCTCCAACATTGGGGTCGATGCTCATGCAATTATCATTAAGAACAACGAGCAAGTTTGCCTTTTCTGCACCTCCATGATTTAAGGCTTCAAAAGCCATTCCGGCAGTCATTGAGCCATCGCCAATTACGGCAATATGTTGTTTTTGATGTTCTCCTTTATATCTTGAAGCAACGGCCATTCCTAATGCTGCTGAAATAGATGTGGACGAATGGCCCACACCAAAAGTATCATACTCGCTTTCGCTTCGTTTTGGGAAGCCACTAATACCTTTATAAATTCTATTGGTATGAAATACTTTTCTTCTTCCGGTTATAATTTTATGCCCATAAGCCTGATGTCCAACATCCCATACCAATTGGTCGTATGGAGTATTGAATACATAGTGTAGAGCAACTGTCATTTCAACAACACCAAGGCTGGCGCCAAAATGACCACCTTTTACCGAAACTACATCAATTATAAACTGACGTAATTCATCACATACTTGCGGAAGCTTTTCTATAGGCAACTTTCGTAAGTCGGATGGATATTCTATTTTTTCGAGCAATTCACCGGCTTTAATTTCTGTATTCATTTACAATTTGTTACGATTATGTATAAATAACAAAGTTAATGATTAATTGTTTTATCATTCAAAAATAAGTAATTGAAGTTTATTATCTAATTTTCACCGAACTTATTGTTGATGAATAGCCGGCAAATATTCCAAATCCATTTTTAACATTGGTAAACACCTGTACCGGTTGGCTAAATGGATCGCTATATGAATTATTAGCATAAGTAATTAAATATTTTGCAAACGATTGGCTGATATTTTTTAAGATTATGCTTATTTCAAAATATCCCATGTAACTTGTTTCATCAAACAAATATTCGCTTACGCTAATTCTTAAGGGATATATTTTACCGTTAAATAATTTATCAGAAAAAACAGAATTGGTTCCTCCAAGTTTTTCTTCAAAAACTTTATCTTGACTTACGAATCCAATTGGTTCACTTACTTCAACAGAATCAATGATATTATAGGTTAAAGTATCGTAGATATATTCGTATCGCTTACCTATTAAGCTTACCATATAGTAATTTTCTACCGAAGGATTATCATTAATGTAAACTATAAAATCTTTGTAGCTCTGACCCTCATAATAGGATGATGACAATTCTATTCGATTAATGATTGGTTTTGATGGAACTGTATCTTTTGCTTCCACACTTTTTAAGGCATCGCTTGATGCATTAATTGTATATTGTTTATTTTCTTTAGGTAAAAATCCGGGCAGGTAATAAAATCCTTTGTTAAGGTGAGTTAATTTACCAATAAAACTTCCATTTTCATACAACAAAACATCACCATCGATTACAGGTTTTATTTGCTCATTTTTTAATACAAATTGGCTTTTACTTAAATGTAGCATGATAATACTATCTGGCGTAAAAAAGCAATTGACAACTAATTTGGGTGGCTGTTCAGGCAGTTTCATATCTATTACTGTTTCGCATGATATTAGAAAAATGAAACAAGTAACAGTTAATATTAATGTTTGAACACTGATTTTCATAGTTAAAATTTAAAACTATAACTTAATGAAGGAATTATGGGAAACAAAGCAACTTGTTTAATTACTCTTTCATTCCACTTATTATACCCAATGTATAAATAAAACGGATTTCTTCTGCTATAAGCATTGTAGAGGCCTAAGCTCCATGTTCGTTCCATTCGCTTTAGTTTTTTATGGAAATTGATTCCTAAATCTAATCGATGATAGGGCGGCATTCTAAAATCATTACGAGCTTGAAAATTATCAACAGTATAGTTAAAAAAGGCGTTATTATCAGCATTATAAATATAATCGTATGTAAATCCAGTTGACTCTAAAAATGGGTTTGCTAAATAAGTTTCGGTGGCCAGTGTAATGGCATTTCCTGTTCCATAAACCCATACTAAGCCCATATCGATATTTTCTCGGAGTTGATAAGTAAGAGCTATGCCTACATCATGTCTTCTATCGAAACGATAAGGGAATGGACGACCAAAATTCAGGTTCTGAAATTGTCTATAAGTCCACGAAAGTGTATAGCCTATCCAACCGCTAAAACGCCCTTTTTTCTTTTGTATTAAAAATTCTGCTCCATACGACCAACCTCTTCCAATTTCTACTTTTTGTTGCCAATCTCCGGAGGCATTAAAAAAGCTGGCACCATCTTTATACTCCAGCAAATTATACATGGTTTTGTAATAGCCTTCAATGCTTAATTCGTAGACGTCTTTAATGGTTCGTGCCATTCCAGCTGCCCATTGTTTTGAATATTGTGGAGGGATAGTATCGGTTACCGGCAACCATAAATCGGTAGGTAAACCGATAGTTGCATTTGATAATAAATGTAAAAACTGCGCCATTTGAGCATATGAAGCTTTTACTGACCAATCGTTATTAAGCATATAACGAGCCGATAATCGGGGTTGTAAGGAATAATATTGTTTTTTTGATAAAATAAATGTAGAAAAATGTAAACCAAGATTTGCTTTCAATCGGCTGTTTATATTCCAATCGTCTTCTATGTATAGACCGGTTTCGTGAGCAAATAATTTTTTTGCACCAAAAGTGGTATCAATTCCAATGCCTTGAAATGAACTTTTAAAAGCACTGATACCGGGAATAAAGGTATGATAGGTTTCTGCTAAGCCAAATTTTATGTAATGATTTGTATTGGGAACAAAATCAAAATCAACTTTCATTCCCAAATCGTATATGCCTGAATTATATATCGAGCGATACTCGCTTTTTTGATTATCACCTTCTGTTATAAATCCATCTTTGGTTAAAAAAGCATATTTACTATATGTTAAGGTAGTATTGAAAAACAATTTTGAATTAATAATTCTATTCCAACGCAAAGCGGTGGTTATATTACCCCAACCCAAATTGGCATCAATTTTATTGGTATAAATTTTATCGTCTAATTGATATTGGTCTTTTATTTTAAAATAAGCTTTATCATTTCCCATGTAGGAACTTATAAACAAATGGTCCTTTTCTGAAATGCGATAATTTACTTTGGCATTTAAATCATAGAAATAATATCCAGCTCGTAAATTATTTTGTTCCGCTTTACTAAACATGCGAATAAAAGGTTGGGCTAAAATATCAATGTAAGTTCTTCTCCCTGAAATGATAAATGATGCTTTGTCTTTTTTAATCGGTCCTTCAACCGTTAATTTTGATGCTACAATTCCTATGCTGCCTTCAACTTTATAATCTTGTAAATTACCTTCTTTCATACGAATATCAATAACTGATGATAATCGTCCGCCATAACGAGCAGGAAATCCGCCTTTAATCAACTGAACACTATTAATGGCATCGGGATTAAACACCGAGAAAAAACCAAACAAGTGCGATGCATTATATACCGGTACACCATCTAACAAAATAAGATTTTGATCTGGTCCTCCTCCTCTTACGTATAATCCACTGGTTCCTTCGCCCCCACTTTGAACTCCGGGCAATAACTGAATAACTTTTAATACATCCCTTTCTCCCAGCAATACTGGTAGCGATTTTATTTGTTCCATAGGAATTTCGATCATACTCATTTGGGAACGTTCTTGAATTTTTTCCGATAATTTTTCTGCAGAAACCTCTACTTCTTTTAATTGAATAGCAGGATTTAAACGAATTGTAATGATGGTATCTTTAAAAAGATTAAATTTCAATATTTGCGGTTGATAACCAACATAAGAAAAAATTAATTCAAAGCTATCGGAAGGTAGTGTAATACTAAAAAAACCATATACATTGGTGCTGGTACCTTTGTAAGAAGATTTATCGTACACATTGGCGCCTATTAATTTTTCAGCTGAACGAGCATCTTCGATATATCCGGATACGGTTCTTTTTTGGGCAAATAGAACAATGGAGAATAAAAGGGATACCAAAAATAATAAGGTACGTATCATTTCTTTTTGAAAAAGCAATAAACAAAAATATTAAAAATTTAGTATTAGAAAATAAGCAAACGGATACGCTTATAATAATTTACATGTAATTTAAGAAAATTGATTTCTAATCTTTTCTAACTCTATTAAATCAATTAAATCTTTAGGCCTGCCGGAAGCTTTTTTTTCTTCAATAAGTTTATTGATATGTAAAAATTTTATTGGAATACTCTCAATAATAGCCGTTGGAGATATAAATTATAGCATTAACTCAAGTAATCCATTTTTATTTCTGTAGATTGCTAACATGAATAATTTTTGCCCCCTTCAACATTTTATCAATCCTGATTAATTTCATCAACATTTTAAATCGTTTGTAATAGATTTCGTTAAATGAATTTTCTTTAATAATCTTATCAGTTTGATTTTTCATACAACCTGCTAATCATTCAGTTTTAATACCGCCATAAATGCTTGTTGTGGAATTTCTACGCTCCCCACCTGACGCATGCGTTTTTTACCTTCTTTTTGTTTTTCCAATAATTTACGCTTACGTGAAATATCGCCTCCATAGCATTTTGCCGTTACATCTTTACGCAAAGCACTAATGGTTTCACGAGCTATCACTTTAGATCCAATGGCTGCTTGTATGGCAATCATAAATTGTTGGCGGGGAATTAATTCTTTTAACTTCTCACATATTTTTTTTCCAAAGGCATATGCATTATCTCGATGTATAAGAGCCGATAAAGCATCGACTTGATCGCCATTTAGTAAAATATCCATTTTTACAAGATTAGATTGACGATATTCCAGAGGATGGTAATCGAACGATGCATAACCGCGAGAAATACTTTTTAATCGATCATAAAAATCAAACACAATTTCTGCCAATGGCATTTCAAATACCAGTTCTACCCTGTCTGCCGTAATGTAATGTTGATTAACCAAATTGCCTCTTTTTTCAATACATAAAGTCATTATCGGGCCTATGTATTCTGCTTTGGTAATTATGCTGGCTTTAATATAAGGCTCTTCAACATAATCGAGCTTAGCCGGATCAGGCAAATCTGAAGGATTATTTACCACAATTTTTTCGCCTTTGGTAGTATAAGCTAAATATGAAACGTTAGGAACCGTTGTTATAACATTCATATTAAACTCACGTTCTAAACGCTCCTGAACAATTTCCATGTGTAACATTCCCAAAAATCCGCATCGAAACCCAAAACCTAAAGCTGCAGATGATTCAGGCTCATAGGTAAGCGAGGCATCATTTAATCGCAATTTATCCATTGCTTCGCGAAGTTCTTCGTAATCGTCAGTATCTACCGGATAAATTCCCGCAAATACCATGGGTTTTACTTCTTCAAAACCTTTTATGGCTTCGGTACAAGGATTGTCAACTGTGGTTATGGTATCGCCTACTTTAACTTCGCGAGCATCTTTAATACCGGAAATGATATAGCCTACATCCCCGGCAAAAACTTCGTTTCTTGGTTCGGGTTTTAGGCGCAATATTCCAACCTCATCGGCCACATATTCTTTGCCGGTATTTACAAATTTTACTTTATCGCCTTTACGTAATGTTCCGTTTACAATTCTGTAATAAGCAATGATTCCTCTAAAAGAATTAAAAACCGAATCGAAAATCAATGCTTGCAAGGGGGCATTTTTATCTCCTTTTGGAGCAGGGATTCTTTCGATTATTGCTTCTAAAAGTAAATCTACTCCTAAACCTGTTTTACCGCTGGTTGATATAATATCTTCGCGCTTACACCCAATCATGTCTACAATTTGATCTTTTACCTCTTCGGGCATAGCGCTTGGCAAGTCCATTTTGTTTAAAACGGGAATAATTTCTAATCCTTGGTCAATGGCTAAATAAAGGTTAGATATGGTTTGTGCCTGAATTCCCTGCGTTGCATCAACCAATAGCAAAGCCCCTTCGCATGCTGCAATAGAACGTGATACTTCATACGAAAAATCAACATGTCCCGGAGTATCTATCAAGTTTAATACATAGCTTTTACCATTTTTAGAAGTATAATTCATTTGAATGGCGTGGCTTTTAATGGTAATACCGCGTTCACGCTCTAAATCCATGTCATCCAACACTTGATCTTGTTTTTCACGGTCGCTGATGGTTTTTGTAAATTCCAATAATCGGTCGGCCAAGGTACTTTTTCCGTGATCGATATGTGCTATTATGCAGAAATTACGTATATGTTCCATTGTATTAAATTGCAATAATCTTAGGCAAAGATACAATATTTATAAGCAAACCTATGGCATTAGCTTTAAGAGAATTCTATTAATAAAATAATTATGATTTTTTTATTAAAGCTAATTAGCTTTTTTACCGTTAATTGCTACTTCTAAATTGTTTTTTGCTAATTGAAAATCAGGATTTAATGCCAATGCTTTGTTAAAATAGGGAATGGCTTCGTCCCATTTTTTCATAAGATTATAGGCAGAACCGATGTTGTTATAAGCAATGGCATTATTTGGATTAAGTTTTAATACTTCTTGCCATGTTTTAATGGCTTCTTCAAAATTACCGGAATTGTATAAAGCCAAGCCTTTATTTATGTAATATGTTTCATCTTTAATTTCAATTTCTCCCTTATCCAAGTTTATGTACTTTAAAGCAATTGGGTCATTAGGTACCATAGCAAGTGTTTGCTCTGCCAATATTTTTAAATTGGTAAAATCTTCCAGCATGGCATAAGCTGTCATTAAACGATGGCGCGCATCAATAAAGTTTGGGGACTTTTGTACTGCAATTGCTAAATTTTCGGCAGCTTCTTTGGTTCGTCCACTGTTTAACAACCAGTCTCCGTAAAAATAATATCCGTTATAATGATTTGGATTTAGTTCAATGGCATATTTAAAATTACGCTCCACTTCTGCTTTATCTTTACCCATTGCATTTAAACAAATGGCTTTATTTATAAAAACATATGAATAATACGGAGTAAGTTCTTGAGCCTTTATAAAGTATTTTAAAGCAGTTTCATAATTGCCTTTTTGCATTTGGGTTAATCCGTAATTCATCATCCCACGACCATTTTTGGGACTTTTTATGGTTACATCTAACCATAATGATTCTTCGGTTTTCCAAACTTTATTGCGTTGATACGTTCCATAAGCATATGTTCCCAATAAAATAAAAATTATAGCAAGCAAGGAATAACGATAAACATGGTTGGCTATTATTTTTTCTTTCGATTTATATAGCAGTAAGGCAATAACCCAAGTTACACTTATTACCATGCCTACATATGGAAAAAACAAACGGTGATCGTTCATCACTTCAGCTAACGGAACAATACTGGATGTGGGCAATAATGCTAAAAAGAACCAAATTATTCCAAAAGAAACCGGACGCAATCTTTTGTCTTTTGAAAAAACAATAGCAGTAAAAATCATTCCTATAACCAACATCATACCTACCCAAAAACGCATGTCGCTTATACTTTGCAAAGGAGTCCAATCTGTATCGGCACTTAATGAAACCGGAAGAAAAAATGTAACTACATAATATACCATTACAAATGGTTGTGTAATTAAATAATTAAATTTAGAAAAACCTCCCGGATCCCAAGTTTCAGGTTCCATTTTTTGAATAAATAAAAACATGAAAGCCGAAAACACAAATGATGGTATTACCTCTTTTATTGTTTCGATTATTTTGGAAAGTGAATTTTTAGAAAAGAAATCGTGTATTGATAAATCTTTTTCGAAAAAAGCCACATAAAAAAGCAACATGGGAGCAAACATAACAGCAGGAGGTTTTGCAAGTGCCCCTATTCCAACCGGAATTAAATACAAATGGTATTTCCTGGAAACATTCGAATAAATGTACATTACAAAAGCTAACACTACAAATAGCGTTGAAATTGAATCTGAACGGGCTATTACGTAATTAATAGTTTCTGCATTGGCAGGATGTAATAAATACCATGCAACAGCAGCTAATGCTATATATTCATTCCATTGAGTTTGCCAAGCTAGATTTAAAACTTTTCGGAAAAAAAAATACATTAATACTCCTTGTATAAGAAATAAAACAAAGGTGGATAAATGAAAATAAAACAAATTGTATCCGTTTCCAAGCCAATAATCTATAGCAAGACTTGTTGTAACAATTGGACGATAAGACTGATTTGCCGGTAATGAACTAAAGGTGGTTCCATCTTTAAAAAAGCGCGGTATATTACTTAAATCGCGAATATACACGTTAGATTCTACTGCATGTGAATCATCAAAATGAAAGCCATTATTGAAATGATTGCTATAGGTAATTGCTGTGAAAATTAATACTATAAAAAGGATTAGATGTGGCTTTTTGAAATTCATTTTTTATGCTAATAACAATACAAATATGGTAAATATAACACAAGTTTATATAAATTTGGATACCAATTAAAATCTCCTTATGGATAATTCCTTAAAAAAATACCAATACATATTTTTAGCTATTTTATTTATTATTCCTATTGCCTATTTATTTATTTTTAAAAATGAAGTAAAAAAAGAATCGGCAGAAATTCCACAAGTTAATATACAAGCAACTAATACCATTGAAGATTTTGAAAAAAATGCTCGCGAAAATCCAACGTTTAATAATTTAATTGATTTATCGGTTGCTTATATAAATAATCAAATGCCAGAAAAAAGTATAGAACCTTTAACTAAAGCAATGGAATTAAATCCTTCAAGTGCCATAGTTTATAATAATTTGTGTGTAGCTTATACCTTAATGAAAGAATATGATAAAGCGATAGAAGCTGGTGCAAAAGCAGTAGCATTAGACCCTAATTTTCAATTAGCCAAAAACAATTTGGCTTGGGCAATGGATGAAAAAAGTAAAAACACTAATTAAAAAATACACTATTAATATAGCCGTAAATATCAGGTTTTCTTAATTGAAAATTAGATACAACAATTCTTGCAATTTTGATTGATAACACTAAAAACAAGAGCAAAGCAGGTATTACTCTGTTAAAACGTATAATATTAAATTCAGTCAAATCAAATACTTCTTTTTGGGGCAACAAAAAATAAAAACTTGGTAAATAGAAAAAAATACTTAATGCAATAATTGTATTAAACTCCACTTTAGTAAAAATACCTTTGTTTCTTAAAAAATATAAGAGCGCAATTACAGGCATTAATGAAGCGTATTGATATTCCCAAACGGTATTATAACTTAAATAAAAAGTAAGAGATATTGCAGATAACAATAGCATTAAACTTGTTAAGCGCGCTTTTTTATCACGTATAAAAAACAAAGTAGCCGAAAGCAACAGAGAAATATGAATAGGCCATTTGTAGATACTTGCCGGCATTTGTTTTTCCATCATACTATCTATAAAAACAGGTAAAGAAAACACCTCAATATGATTTAAACGATGCTCCGATTGTGCTATTAAATTCAGCCAATGTATGGCATTGTCTTTCATGTATTCATTCAGCACAAACTTGTTTTTATAAATATTCATGTTTTCTTTAATGAATTCAAAATCAAACATGGTATTCAGTAAGCGAGCCATACCAATTCCTTCGGGATTTAATGTTGGAACAATAATAAATAATACCGACACTGCTACATAAATGCTAAGCGCTTGAAAGGTAGATTTGCGTGTTTCACACACCAGCAATAAAGCAGGCAACATGAGTATAACTATTGGCTTCGATAAAAAAGAAATTAATAAGCCTACTAATAATTTTTGATTAGCACTTTTATCATCGTTGCCGTAAAGCATTTCATAAACGGCAATTAATAACAGAGACATTGCCAATACCAATGGTGCATGCATATTGCCCACATACAACATCCAATAAACAGGAAAAGCACAGAGCAATAAAAAGTAAGACATTACCTTTTCATAGCTATTAGCGGCAAGCTTTGAAAAATGATGTGCCGAATATATTAACAGTGATAAAGAAAAAATTACAAATGCGGCATAACTCACCCAGGGAGAAAAAAAAGAAAACCAAAACATGACAAATACCGAAAAAGCAGGATGGCCTAAGTACCAGGTAGCATAAGGTCCATAAGTTTCTCCGCCCCAGGTATCAAAAGCACTTCTTCCTTCCAATAAATTCAAATACGATTTGGGCAAAGCGAAATAATCTATGCCTTGCACTTGGGCATTTTCAGCAGCCCAAAAAAACGAATCTAACCACCCTAATTTAAGCGAAGCCAACATTAAAACTGTCCATGCGGCAATAAACCAAGGTATAAGTTTATAGATGTTTTGCATAATTTTTATTGCTTTACAAACTTTTTAACCTGCACAGCATCTTGCCCTTGTACTTGCAGCCAGTAAATGCCCGAAGAATAATGCACTACATTTAGTTGGATAAACTGCTCATTATTGCTTAGTGTTTTTTGCGCTACTAATTGCCCTGCATAATTATAAATACTAATTATACTAACATTATTAGGCAGGTTTATATTTAGTATTGTGCTTGCAGGATTGGGGTATATTTGTAAAGAGTTATTTTGCTCATGCTCATTAACACTTGGGATTATATAATAGGTGCAAGAGGGAGATTGGCAATATGTATATATGGGTATATTTTCATCGGAGTAACATCTCAAACAATCCGCATCAAACACATCATGTGATTGATTACAAATTTCATAAGGGAATAAAACATCTATAAATCCTATCACCTCAATTATTTTTGTTGTTATTTGTGTAAATGGCCAATTAGTACCATAATTTAAAACAACATCCAAATAACGGAGTGGAACACCACTAACAATAATGGTTCCGGTATCAATTACTGTTAAAGTAGAATTGCTATCACAATTTCCTGTAATATCAGGCTGTTTTGCCAAACGCCAAGTATCGCCAATTGTAGCATTTATATCGTATAAGGTATCCCAATTATTACTATACCAAACATATACGACTCCATTTTGTTCATACATAAATTCGGGCGTGCCATACTGTGCGTATGGATTAACTCCAGACCATAAATCTATTCCCTCATAGTATTTAGAAAGTTTTTTGGCAGTTACAGAATTTATAATTGTATCGCTTTCGTATTTAACTCTTACATAACCATTATACGTAGGATACCCATAATACCACTCCGCACCCGGTGGGCACCATGTTTGAGCCGTAACTCCTAAACTGCCAAGTAGGCTAAGTATTAATATAAATTGCCGTATTTGCATGGCTTGTTATTTTTTAATTATTAATTTTTGATGCGTAATAATTTTATTATCTGATATTACAGAAACAATATAAAGCGATGGTTTTAAAAATGATACGTTAAGCGTATTTTCATATTCTGTTATGATTTGCGTATGCAGTATTTTTCCGGTTAAATCTTTTATTTCTATATAGGTATTTTTAAAAGGTACTGATAAAGGAAACTCTATATTTATAATACTGTTTGCAGGGTTGGGGTATATGTTAATATTTGGCTTATGCTCTAATTCGTTTACGCCTACATACTGGCAGTTTAAGGTATCGCAGCCCCATTCGTTTAATTTTAATAATAAAAATGGATTTTGATTACTATAAGCGGAATATCCTGTTATACAATAACCACCATCTGATGTTTTGATAAGGCTTTGAGGTAAATCTTGAACATAACCACCTCCAATACTATCAGGCTGGGTAATATCAAAATAGCGTTTCCAAACTATATCTCCATTGGGTGCCATTTTGTATAATTGAAACATGCTGTTTAAACCAAGACCTTGTGTATAAATACTGTCGTATTGACCTGATACTACTATACTATCTCCTTCTGTTATTACCGTTGATGCAAAATAATTTAACATTTGCTCCTCGCCATATACTTTTTTCCAAATTAAATTGCCCTGTATATCAAATTTTATTAATAAGCCTTTAGATAAAGGCCATGAACCGTGTATATTGCCTGTCTCTTCATTCCCTGACGCAATAAACCTATTATCAGATGTAGCTTGTATTGAATGTAAGGTACTTCCATGGGGCCCGCCAAAATTTCTTTGAATAATAATATTGCCAATACTATCTGTTATAAATATATAAGAGTGATATTTGTTATTAATATACCTATATCCTGTAAAAATAAACCTGCCTGTTAGCGAATCTTCAATAGCGGAATATACCCACTGGAAAATATTATTATTTATATCATGTATTTTTCTCCATATTTCATTTCCCAAGGAATCCGTTTTTATTAAAATAATACTTTCGTAATTGCTATTGCCAATACTTCCTGATAGAATAAAACCATTATCTTTAGTTTTATTGACAGATTTAGTTGTAAGGGTTGTAAATGAATTATCCGGCAAATATTCTTTAGTCCAAAGCGTGTCGCCAAATTCGTTTACTTTTATTAAAACACTTGTCCAATAACTATTAGGGTAATAAATATTGGCAGTTGAATAATAGTTATCGCCATCTTTTTTTATAAAATCATAAATCCACATCCCGCTGCCTACTCCTCCATTGTTTATTCTATACGATTTAGTCCATATAGTATCGCCATACCAGTTAACTCCTATTAATGCGTATGCCCAATAATTGATGTTGTTTTCGGTTTCTAAATTTATTCCGGCAATCATATAGCCATAAGGGGTTTCTGCCACACCATAGCTTTCGCTGTAATTATGTGGCAATAAGAAATATGTTTTTAAAAACATATTTGCATTTTGTGCATTGCCGTAGCTAACAGCTATTAAAAATAAAAAATATACTATGTAATGTTTTTTTATCATAACAAAAATCCCCCCCCCAACTAGTTGGGGGGGGAAGCATTTATTTAGAAATTAATACTTTTTCTTGTTTTACCATTTCATTATCAATATAAAACAATGCAAAATAAATTGAATTGTTTAATTTAGATGTTTCGTAAAATTTTTCTGAATTTGCCGACAATTCAAATGAGTCTATCAGTTTTCCCGTTACATCTATTATCTTAATTGTAATGTTTTTATCGTTTTCATTTTTATAGTTTACAACAAAGCCATTATTGGTAGGGTTAGGATAAATAGATATTCCAAAAATTTTGTCTTGTACAATATCATCCACCAATTCACTTGTATTGAAAGTAGCAATTCTTAAGCTTTGTAAATCAGGCAAAAGTTTTAATTCTTCATATTTATATTCTAAAACTTGTTTTAAAATTGCCTGTGCATGGCATGCATGTTCTTTGCTTTCATCAAGTGCATCTGCTTCTAATGATTGTCTTTTAGAGGGGTCGTCAATTATAACATAACACTTTTCAACAGATGTGTTTAGTTCTATAAGAAGTTTTTGAAATTGACAAAAATCATTAAACTCGGGTTTCGTTTGTAAAGTATCTATAATCTCAGTAGCTTTTAAGTAATCGCCCTTGTACATGTATGCACGAACCAATTCACATGCAGTATGCTCCCTTCTTTCATTTTTAATAATTGCAATAGCCGAATCAATGGAATTTGCATTTAGTGTATCGTTTAGATAGTATGTTATTTCTTCAGAAATTAAACTCTGTAACTGAAACTCATGAACAGATATATTTAGCTCTGCTATATGTCTTGGAGAAATACCTTTTTGAGCATCATCTATTTCTTGTTTTATACCGTTTGGCAAATTTTTACTATCAATTAAATTTTTGACTTCGATAGTAACCGGTGAGTTAGCAATAACAAGTTCTTTTACATGCCCGTTTGGAATTTGAGCCTTATTCAAATACGCTAATAATACATCATCGCTTAAATAAGGTGAATAATTTAATAGCATGTTTTTTAAGTTTCCATAAGACATATTGCTATTTACAAAATTTAAAAGATTTTGAGTATTCCCTCCGTCTAATTGCTGTTTGTAATTTTCTTTCAAAATCTCGATGGTGTTTTTTAATTGCGAAATTTGAGATTTTACATCAGAAATAGAACTGCCAAAAGTGCTTGGACAATGAGATGGTTGATAGCTAATAGAAGTTGGGATTACATTTACATATAAGTCGCTGCAATCGGGCTGTGGCAAAGGTCGTGTTTGAGGTTCAACATTGCTGGCATGCATTACTGCTTTATGCGAATTTGATATAAACCATTGGTTTTCATTTCCGCAGGATGCACCGTAAAAATTACGAACTAAAAATTGAGGAAGAGGCTGTGCTCCTTGTGTATATGCTACAGTTGGTGTATTACCCATCATTGCAACATCGTATTCATTAAAATTAAAGGTATTGCAATTCATTTTTAAACCATCATCATTATTAGTAAGGCCTGAATTGTTCTCTTGTGGGGCAATGCCAAGAGTCAGGTTTGAGAATGTATTTCTATAAATTTCATGTGCGCCATTGCCTGATGAGGTTGAATATATACCAATACAATCGAAATAACCTTGAGAATTTAAAAAATCGTTGTTTTGAATTTTATAGTACTTACATGACTGCAAGTATAATCCGAAAGATTTTTGAGGGCTGCCTACATCAACATGACAACCGCTAAATATTGGGTAATGCATTCCGCCATAAAATGCACCCCCGGCAATGTTATTTATAAATTTTGCATTAGTTACATTAGCATTAAATAAAGGATTGGATGAAGTAGAGTAAATTCCATATTCTAAGTTTTCAAAACGGGAATTAACAATACTTGTGCTTGGACATGGGAAAAACGTACTACTACAATAATTGCTTACATTGTATTTAGCATCAATAGAATAAATTCCATATCCATGTTCATTTAATCCATACACATTACCTGCTGAATACTTAAATGTACAACCTCTGAAGTTTACATTTTTTACATTCCACATACTAACTCGCGTTTCAGGCTTTACTAACGGTCCATCTTTCAATATTTGATTAACTTCAAATAAGCAATTATTAAAAAAACTAATGTTGTTATAATTAGGATACTACATAAATTCAACATCTCTTTTATTATTTAAGAAACTTGAATTACTTGCCCGTATAATTCCACCAAAACTCGACCAGTCAATATTGCCGTTAGCATCCCTTCTCATGGTAGAAATTCCATTAACGGCATTTTCAATTATGGCTCCATTTTTCATTTCAACCATTCCCTGATAAACAGGCATACCATTAATAATTTGCTGCGATTGGTTAATGTTGCCGTGTAACATAACTCCTTGCCACATATTATCGCAAGAAGATGTTATTCGCCCTTCGTCAATAATTAATTTAGCTCCTGTTTGTACAATAATTTTTCCGGTAGGTGGCATATATACATCGCACCTTATAGATAAAGAAGAACCTGATTGGATTATTATATCACCTCTAACGAATTTTGCACTTTCCCAAACACTATGGCTATTACTTATAGTTATAGATTGAGCATTGTCATAATTGCAATCTAAATAATTTCTTCGATTACTAAAGACTATCGCATTGTAATGCATTCTTCCTATTTGTTTTGGAGAAAAGTATTTTCTACAAGTATTATACCCCATTATGTTATTGGAAATACCTGTATGAATAGGATTATTATTGCAATTTGCTATTGAATTGATTCCGCAAGGTAGCCAGTCCCTATTACAATCAGGATAAAATGTGTCATCATAACTATCATCCGTACAATTAGAACATGTACCTGAAAAAGTATGTGGTAGCCCAAGAACATGCCCTAATTCATGAGCTAATAACTGGCTTGATGCCCAATCTAAATAAGTGTGTTCTCTCATGTTTACATAAGGATAAGGACCGCATCCAACACCAATTGGGTTAATATCAGTTCCTCTATAATAAAAAATATTAATTTCAGTGTTTTTATTTATTCCATGAGTATCATAAAATATACTACCACAACTTTCATCCGAAAAATAAAAATCTGAGTCATCATGAAAATAAACATTAGTTAATCTAAATTGTATTCTTGAACTTGGAATAAAAGGTGCTGGTGGAGATACAGAAAGTACTGGAGGTAATAAGTTGTTAAAATGTTCATTAACTAGGGCTATTTGATTATAAAATTGTGGAATATCAGAAGGTTGAAAAACACCATTGCCATTGGAATCTCTATAAATATGTATATTAACTCTAAAAGTTAAAATTGGCGTTTCATTAAGGTTATTTCCGGGTATATAACTCAAATAATTATTGCAGGAAGCAGCTCCTTTAATATCTAAACCTACAGGATCACTGATGTTATCATTAAACAAGCAATCATTAGGCTCATTTTGACAAATTCCTACATTAATAATTAATATAGAAAACAAAGTAAATAGATGTGCTTTCATAGAATATATTTTTTAATGTTTTCATATCAAAATTAAAAATATTTTTCAATAAAGCAAATTATAAAGCTACTTAAAAAGGTATAATAAATATGTACTTGAAAGATGTTTTACATAAACTAAAAATGTTTAATCCACTCTTTCAATAAAGGCATTTCTTCTTCGCCAACTAATTGCATAGAAATTAGTTTGTGGTAACATTTTAATAAATTATCCGACATATTAGCCGCTCCTGACTTAAGTTGCAGGTTTTGCAATTCGTTAATTATTTTATGATTATTAAGATAACCCGGGATTTCATCTTCAAAATCTTTCATCAAATTATGCTCATTACGCTCTTGCCATACGGTGGACGAATAAAATAAAATATTCCAGTTATTTTCCCATGCAATGCGTTGCGCCACAAAACTGCGCCATATATCTGTCATTCTAAAACTGCAATAGGCCGGCAAATATAAAAGCATAAATGCCTCTTTATACCAAACCGTATTCTGACTATTAAAGGGACACCACGTATTTTTATCCAACACAAATTTTAAATCAGGTTTAAAATTTATAGGTAATGGATAAGATAAACGATACATGGCATCTACATCCGGATTCTCATTTGCCAAGCCTTGCTGTATGGGGCAGTTAAACAATTGCTCGCTTTTTAGCTCTCCATTCTTCCCATCTTGTATATGCGCCAGCGAAAAACCTCTTGGCCATATGCGTTCATCCGAAAAATATTCATAAATGTTTAACCATTGATTTTTGGCAGCAATGGAAGAAACAGTTAATTCTTTCGGGAAAAAATCAAAAAAATTATCGTAAGGTAAATTATCATCATCCGTCTCCACAATAATTTCAGCACCATTTTGCATTGCCACTATATATCCTATATTTTTACGAGCATAATGTCTGTAGGGAACTAAATCAACAAAGGGATTTTTTAATTCTTTCTGACGCTCTATACTCCAATAATCACATCCATCAAGTTGAAAATCGGCTGGAGATTTAGTATCACCAATTACGATGTAATGTATATTTTTTTCTTTGCATACATCTGCATAGGTTTTTAAAACTTTATTGGGTGATGCGATAGATGTAATAACAAGAGCTGTTTTCATATTTTAAAGTGATATTGCCTTAAAGCTTAGTCGTTTGAGAAAAAGAGTCCATAAGACTTCGATGGAGTTTTTAATGGCCTTATCTGAAACTCTTGGCGATGGAGCTTTATAGGAAATTGGAATTTCTTTCCATTTGCGTTTGCGAAATAAATAACGCACTTCTGTTTGATAAAAATGAGCTTTCGACATTAAGGGATAAGCAATTAATTTTCCAACCAATTCATTCGTAAAACCTTGATAACCGGAAGTCATATCGTTTAACTTAGTTCCTAAAAGTAAATTAGATAAAAATGTGCCTCCCCATGAGAGCATTCTTCTTTTAAAAGGAGAATCGCCCATTGAACCTCCTTTAATAAAACGACTTCCAAACACGCATTCATATCCTTCTTTGTATGCTTTTAAAAATTCGGGAAGGGTGTTTGGGTCATGCGATAATCCGGCATCCATTTCAATAATAAATTCATGATTGTTTTTATAAGCCTCTTTGTAACCTCTTAAATAAGCATCTACTACGTTTTTATTTTCGGGAGCAAATACACTCACAAAACGATTGTCTTTTTCAGAAAGTTGATTACACAACTCTGTAGTACGGTCTTTAGAAACTGTATCCGTAATAAGATACACTTTACCTGAGCCTATGGTGTCCAAAGCTTTTTGAATCTCACGAATAAAAAAATCAAATTCTGCTTCTTCGTTTGCTAATGGCACAACTAATGCCCAATTGATTTTACTAAAGTCCAAGTTTGTGTGTTTATTTTAGGATTTAAAAATAAGTTTTTAAATCAATTCACCAAACTTTTACCTGTCATTTCTTTGGGTTGTGAAATATTCATAATATGCAAAATACTTGGCGCAACATCAGCTAGTATTCCATTTTTGACATTTTTTACATCTTTATCAATTACAATTATTGGGACAGGATTTAGGCTATGTGCGGTATTAGGTGTTCCATCGGGATTTATAGCCACATCAGCATTACCATGGTCAGCAATTATCACAAATGAATAAGCATTTTCTAAACCACATTCCACTATTTGTTTTAAACAAGAATCAACTGTTTCAATAGCTTTTTGTATGGCTTCATATACGCCTGTATGACCCACCATATCGGGATTTGCAAAATTTAAACACACAAAATCAGGCCACTTGTTTTTAAGTTCAGGAATAATGGCATCAACAATTTGCTGAGCGCTCATTTCGGGTTGTAAGTCGTAGGTAGCCACTTTAGGCGAAGGAATTAAAATTCGTTTTTCATTTTCAAATTCTTTTTCTCTACCACCTGAAAAGAAAAACGTAACATGCGGATATTTTTCAGTTTCGGCAATGCGTATTTGCTTTTTATTTGCTTTTGCCAACACCTCTCCCAAAGTCATGCTTAAATTATCTTTATCAAACATTACATGCACATTTTTAAATGTTGCATCATAATTCGTCATGGTTACATAATGCAGTTGCAATGGATGCATATTGTATTCATGAAAAGCTTGCTGCGTAAGCGCCATGGTAATTTCACGACATCTATCGGTTCTGAAATTAAAACAAATTACTGCATCGCCATCTTCAATTTTCGCGATTGGATTTTTCTGTTCATCAACAATAACTACAGGTTTTATAAATTCATCGGTTACTCCATTGTTATATGAATGCTGTATAGCTTCTAACGCATGGGTGTGTTTTTCTCCTACTCCATGAACTAATAAATCGTAGGCTAATTTAACACGCTCCCAGCGTTTGTCTCTGTCCATGGCATAATAGCGTCCAACGACACTTGCAATTTTTCCACTTGAATTTTTAAGATGCTTTTCTAATTTTTCAATAAAACCGTAAGCGCTTTTTGGGTCTGTATCGCGCCCATCGGTAAATGCATGAATAAACACTTTGTCAATTCCTCTTTCTTTTGCAATATCGCATAAAGCATGTAAATGTTCTTGTGATGAATGAACTCCTCCATCTGAAACCAAACCCATTAAATGCAATTTTTTTCCGCTTGTTTTTACATAATTCAATGCATTATTTAGAGCTTCATTTTGCTCCATACTTTTATCGCGAATAGCTAAATTAATTTTTACCAAATCTTGATATACAATTCTACCTGCGCCAATATTCAAATGCCCTACTTCAGAATTTCCCATTTGTCCATCGGGCAAACCTACATGCTCACCACAGGTAAGCAAAGTAGCTTTAGGATATTTAGCAATTAAACTGTCAAAAAAAGGTTTTTTAGAATGAGCAATTGCATCTGACTTTGATTTATCGCCTATGCCCCATCCATCTAAAATTACTAAAACGACTTTTTTACTCATGATTCTTTTAATTTATTGGAAATTGAATTTCAAAAATAGTCCCTTTGGGTTGATTATTTAAAATACGAATAGCGCCCTTGTGCCATTGAACCAGATTTTTAACTATAAATAATCCTAAGCCGGTTCCTTTGGTATTTCGCGTTTCTTCATTACCACTTCTGTAAAACTTATCGAAAGCGTGTTTTTTATCATACTCGCTCATACCAATTCCTTCATCTTTTACACGCAAAATGGCTTTATTTTCTGTTTGGTCAATTTCTATAGTTACTTTACTTTCAGCAGGAGAATATTTAAGGGCATTTTCTATTAAATTCAATAAAATGGAAGAGAATGCATTTTTATCTAAATTCAAATTAGTATCTTTTATTGTTTGAACACTGATTCTATTTTTATAAAAAGCTAATTGTCCTGAATTTTCGATTACAGATTGCGTGAGCTGAGAAAGAGAATAATTCTCTTTTTGCAAAAGCATTTCGCCATTTTCAATTCGAGCTGAAAGCAAAATATTATCTACTAAACTATTTAATCTATCTACATCTGAAATGGCTTTTTTAATTATTTCAGCTTGTTTTTCTTTTGATAATTCATGCTTTTCTAAGGTTTGCAGAAAAAGCTTATTGGATGCAAGCGGTGTTTTTAATTCGTGTGTAACCGACAATAAAAAATTTTGTTGCTGGCGTGACAAAGCAATTTCTTGACGAAATGTTTTTCTTACTCTATAAATTCCGAAAGCTAATAGTGATAAAAAAACCGCACCTTCGCCAATAATCATTACCCATCTTGCATAAAGTTTTTTATCAAGCTCTGCTTGTTGTTCTTCAATTTGTTCGATGCTTGAAAAACTATTGGCAATGAGTTCTAATTTTAAAAGATGTATTTCGTTATTCAGATTAAAAAGCATGTATGCCCACCACACAAACTGTAGTAAAACATATACTACCAATACATAAAAAAAAATGAGTGGTCGGTTATTTTGCATACAATATCTTAATAATTTTTTCTGCTAAAATCTGCGATATTTTTATGTGCGATTCAAAAGTCCAACCCGCAATATGTGGCGACAAAATAACTTTATCGCTTTGTATTAAATATTTAAAGGGCTCCGGTAAATTTTCGGTATCTATATTTTCAAACGACACGCTTTCATATTCCAATACATCTAAACATGCTCCCAATACTTTTTCAGATTTTATGGCCTCTACCAAATCGGCTGTTTTTAACACTTTTCCTCTGGCAGTATTTATAATGTAAATAGGCTTTTTAAACTGATTCAAAAAATCGGTATTAATCATATATTTTGTTTCATCGGTTAAAGGAACATGCAAACTCAACACATCAACTTTTTCAAATATTTCCTGCAAGGTTGATTCTTTTACATAGTCATTTCCAAAATTTGTTTTGTACTTATCGTATGCCAGCACATTTACCTCAAAACCTTTTAATCGTTGTGCAAAGGCACTTCCCATATTTCCATATCCAATTATACCGACCGTTTTACCTTTTAATTCATGTCCGCGATTCTCTTCACGCTTCCAGATGCCTTTTCTCACTTCGTTGTCGGCTCTTTTTAAATTATTAAAAAGCATGAGCAACATGGCTAAGGCATGTTCTCCAACTGCATCTCTATTGCCTTCGGGAGCGTGTAAAAATTTAATTCCTAATGATTCTGCATACGCCACATCAATGTTTTCCATACCAGCTCCAGCTCTGGCAATACATTTTAAATTCGAAGCACTATCTAAAAACTCTTTGTCAATTTTAAAACGACTCCTGATAACAATTCCTGAGTAATGATGTATTTTTTTAAGTATCTCTTCTTTAGAAGAAGTATTATCCAAATCGCATACAACACCCTTGCTACTTAACATTTCGTTAAGCGCAGAATGTACTGTATCGATGAGTAAAATTTTATGCATAACTCATTTATTTTTCATTACCAGCTGCACCGTATTTCTACTTTTCAACTCCAGCAAAATTTCTTTATCTTTTGATACACGCTCAATCGTCTCTTGATTATAGTGACGAATGGTGGCCAATTCTACATTTTTATTATATAGCACTTTAAAAGTTTTTTGTAAGTCAGCGATTAATTTGGGAATTCTAATTTCATCATCATCAACACACACCGAAAAACTGATAGCCGTATTCTGCATTACATTTATTTTTACTCGATGCGCAGAAAACAAATTAAAAATATCTCTTAAATTTTCTTCAGCAATAAATGAAAAATCTTTTGGCATGATAGAAATTAACATCTGATTTACTTTAAAAATAAATGAAGGAATAGGTAATGGATTTTGCCACTCACTAATTTCAGTGCCTTTTAATTGAGGATTGATAAATGATTTTACAAAAAGTTTTATTTTTTTATTTTGTAAAGGTTGTATGGTTTTAGGATGTATTACACTCGCTCCGTAATAGGCTAATTCAATGGCATCGTTATATGAAATTTGATCTATAACAACAGTATTATCAAACCACTTAGGATCCGCATTCATTACTCCAGGAACATCTTTCCATATAGTAACATCCTGTGCATTTAAGCACCAAGCCAAAATGGCGGCTGTATAATCAGAACCTTCTCTTCCCAGTGTGGTGGTAAAATTTTCAGAAGTGCCTCCAATAAAACCTTGTGTAACTATCACATTATTTTTAGTAAATAGTTCCGGAATTAATTTATTGGCCAATTTTTCTGTCTGTTCCCAGTTTATTTTTCCTTCGCGGTAAGTATTGTCTGTTTTAATTACATCACGTGCATCCAATAATGATGTTTGAACACCAATATGCAATAAATAGGCATTTACAATTTTAGTGGATAAAATTTCTCCTACACTCACAATTTGATCGTATTCATAATCAAAGGTGCCGGTTGGTGCATCTTCAATAGCCCATTCTATTTCAACAAAAGCGTTATTTACATCATCAAAAACAGGATGACTTTTATCTTCAAAAAGATGAGTTAAAATTTCGTAATGATAATTTTTAACCTCCTGTAATATCGAAAATGGATCTTCTTTTTTAAAAAAGTAGGCTTTGGTAAGTCGCTCCAACGCATTGGTGGTTTTACCCATAGCAGAAACAACTACCAGTATTTTTTCGCCTTCGTAAAGCGATAAAACCTTTGTCAGATTTTTAACTCCATTTGCATCTTTTACCGATGCCCCTCCAAATTTGAATATTTTCATAGTTATTCAGTTAGCAGTTCGCAGTTTGCAGTTTGCAATTCTCAATATTCAGTTGGCAGTTCTCAGTGAACAGTTTGCAATTTTCTAAATTATTCATATTAACTATATTTTTCAGGGTTTTTAATAATACTATTTTATACCAAACTTTCTCAAACACCTCTCCCCTTTAATCCCCTTGCCCCTTTTCCCCTCTCCATATTGGTGAGGGTATTAAGGGGAGAGGTCTTGTCTTACGCCTAAAACCTAATTTTACAATTCACCCATTCGTCATCAAACTCAGCATTGTATTTTTTATAAAAATTTATAGCCGGCTCGTTCCAGTTAAGCACCTGCCATACCATTAAAGCCACTTTCATTTCTTTAGCTTTTTCAATAGTTGCATCCATAAGCATTTTACCAATTCCTCTACCTCTTTGCTGCTCTTTTACAATAATATCTTCCAAATACAAACAAGGCCCTTTCCAAGTAGAATATCGAATATAATAAAATGACATGCCCAGCACTTCATTATTTTCTTCTGCCAGAATTACCCAAAACAAAGGATGCTCGCCAAAGCCATCTCGTTCAAGCATTTCAGGAGTAATAGTTACTTCATGTGGAGCTTTTTCATAAAGTGCCAACTCTTTTATTAACTCGATTATTGAAGGAATATCGCTTTTAGTTGCTTGCCTTAGTTTAATACTCATATTATGTAAATTATGCAAAATTAATGCTTTAAACGAGGCGTTTACTGCTCATATTAAAAAAATACAAATTGAAGTTATTTTTACTAAATACGATAAAAAAATAGTTAATTTGTAGCATAATAATTTTATATACAAATATGGCTAAAATAACTACTTTAGGCGAGTTTATTGTAGAACGCCAAAACGAATTCAAATACGCTAAGGGCGAGCTTTCCAGTTTATTAAGTTCAATTCGATTAGCAGCAAAAATTATAAATCGCGAAGTTAATAAAGCAGGGCTTGTATACGATATTTTAGGCGCAGCCGGCACTGAAAATATTCAGGGAGAAACTCAACAAAAGTTAGATGTATATGCTAATGAACAATTTATTTATGCTTTGAAAGTAAGAGGCGAAGCCTGCGCTATTGCCTCCGAAGAAAATGATGATATTGTTGTGTTTGATAACGAAAATTCAAAAAAAGGGAAATATGTAGTATTGTTTGACCCATTAGATGGCTCATCGAACATTGATGTAAATGTTTCTATCGGAACAATTTTTTCAATTTATAGAAGATTGAATGAAAACAAGCCGGTGAGTGTGGAAGATTTTTTACAACCCGGAACTGCTCAGGTTGCTGCGGGGTATATTATTTATGGTTCATCTACCATGCTTGTTTATACAACAGGTCATGGGGTTAATGGATTTACCTTAGATCCATCACTTGGCACATTTTGCCTATCGCATCCAAACATTAAAATACCTGAAGATGGAACCATTTATTCAATTAATGAAGGCAATATCAATCAATGCGAAGAAGGGGTAAGAAAATATATTGCTTATTGTCAAGAAGAAGATAAAGCTACTCATCGCCCATATTCAGGAAGATACATAGGCTCACTCGTAGCAGATTTTCATCGCAATTTACTTAAAGGCGGAATATATATCTACCCGGGCACTAAAAAAGCTCCCGAAG
The DNA here is from genome assembly GCA_046299555.1 of Bacteroidia bacterium. GTDB lineage: Bacteria > Bacteroidota > Bacteroidia > JACCXN01 > JACCXN01 > CALKJP01. The sequence goes on along the minus strand of JBKBHS010000001.1, from coordinate 566,362 downwards.
GAAAATTGCGCTTATTATATGAATGTAATCCTTTAGCTTTTATTGCCGAACAAGCCGGTGGAAAAGCATCCAATGGCAGACAACGCATTATGGAAATTAAACCTACCCAATTACATCAACGCGTTCCATTATTTATTGGCTCTAAAAATATGGTAGAAAAAGCAGAATCGTTTTTAAAATAAATTCATTAAGTACGCCTTCATTTTCGAGCTGCAATCAGCCAGCGTTGAATCAAGGTGATTAAGGAATGAGCAAAATGGCACCTTATAAATTTTACAACTTAAGGAATGTGAAAAAGGATGTAAAATTTAAGCAGTGCCGACAAACTTGATTCAACATAAAAGGGTAGTGTGTAAGCCTATTGCAGCTCTTGACTTTTTTGTAACTTTTTGTGTCAAGACAAAAAGTTAATTAACAAATCGTTTATGCATTTTAAGAAAAATGAAAAACATTCAAATCGATTACTACATCGAAAAATCGGCTGATTTTGCAAAACCAATTTTAGAACGCATCCGCTACTTGGTACATAAAGCTTGCCCTGATGTAATGGAAACTATAAAATGGGGTATGCCTACATTTGAATACAAAGGGTTGCTTTGTAGCATAGCAGCATTTAAAGCACATTGCAGCTTAACTTTCCATAAAGGAAATTTAATGAAGGATGAACATGGAATTTTAAGTAAAGTAGGTAAAACTGGAATGGGACAACTAGGAAAAATAACTTCTGTAAAAGATTTACCAAGTGAAAAAATATTTATTTCATACGTTAAGCAAGCAGTAAAATTGAATGAGGCAGGAGTTAAACAAACTACTTCATCTACAAAAAGCACAAGTATTGAAGTGCCTGATTATTTCCTAAAAGCATTAAAGAAAAATAATGAAGCTTTAAAAACTTTTGAAACCTTAAGCAATAGCCATAAAAAAGAATATATTGATTGGATCACTGAAGCTAAAAAAGAAGAAACCCGAATTTCGCGCATAGAAAAAGCAATAGCCATGCTAAGTGAAGGCAAGTCGAGAAATCATGCGTATCAGAAGAAATAATTAGTCTATTTGATGATTATTTAATCAAACATATATTATATTCCTTGCATAATAAGCCTTTTCTTATCTCTTTTTTGCTCTTTAATGTCTAAATTAAAACAACTAAACATTTTCCTAATCCGGCTTGTTTCAATTATCTTCGCAACTTATAAAAGAGAGGAATGGAAATAGGGAAGATTTTAGAATTATATACCCATCATCCTGCCGTAAAAAAACTATCTGAAAACTATTCAGAGCAGGTTTCTTATTTTCATTTGCGAGGTGCTGTAGGTTCATCCAAATCATTTATTGCAGCCGCTGCATTTAAACAATCTAATCATCATTTTCTTTTTATATTAAACGATAAAGAAGAGGCTGCTTACTTTTTAAACGATTTAGAAACCTTACTACCCGAAAGCAGTGTGTTGTTTTATCCTACCTCTTACAAAAAACCATACGAACCGCTCGAAACAGACAATGCTAATATTCTACTGCGTGCGGAAGTTCTTAACACCATCAACCAAAGCAATAAGCCTTTGTGTATTGTTAGCTATCCGGATGCACTGAGCGAAAAAGTTGTTACACGACAACACCTGGAAAAAAACACACTAAAGCTGAACATAGGAGAAAAAGTAAGCATTGATTTTTTAAACGATTTATTTCAGGAATATGGTTTTCAGTTGGTAGATTATGTGTTGGAGCCGGGACAATATTCCATTCGTGGTGGTATAATTGATGTTTTTTCTTTTTCGGATGATTATCCTTACCGTATTGAACTTTTTGGCGATGATGTAGATTCTATCCGCAGCTTTGACCCCGTTTCTCAGCTTTCGATAAAAACTTTGCAGCACATTAGCATTATTCCCAATGTACAGAAAAAACTGGTAGAAGAACATCGTACGTCTTTTTTAGAATACCTGCACCATAACACACTGATTTGGATTCAAGATATACAACTGTGTTGCGACAGATTAGATAAAGCATATGAACTGGCAGAAAAAGCCTATGTTCAAACATCGAAAGAAATAAAACACCTTGAACCCAAAGAATTATTTATTTCTTCTGAATTTTTCAAAAAACATTTACTCGAAAAAAGTGTGGTAGAATTTGGTCAGCAATGTATACTGCAGCCTGCGCAAACATTGTTGTTTCAAACCACGCCTCAACCTACTTTCAATAAAAATTTTGAATTGCTGCTTGAAAATTTGCAGCAAAATAAAACAGCAAATTTCACCACCTATATTTTCGCAGATAATAACAAACAAGCAGAACGATTAAAAACGATTTTTAATGATATAGCTCCAAATAAAAATGCTGATGGGGATTTATTTCAAATTATCATTTCTACCCTTCATGAAGGATTTATTGATAAAGAATTAAAAATTGCCTGCTATACCGACCATCAAATTTTTGAGCGATATCAACGTTTTCGTTTAAAAGACATAGGATTTAAAAAGAACGAAGCCATTACCTTAAAAGAATTGTACGGATTAAATCCGGGCGATTACGTAACCCATATCGACCATGGTATTGGCCGCTTTGGAGGTCTTGAAAAAATTGAAGTAAACGGAAAAATTCAAGAAGCCATTCGATTAATTTATAAAGACAACGATATTTTATACGTTAGCATACATTCATTACATCGTATTTCAAAATATACTGGAAAAGAAGGCACACAACCTAAATTAAACAAACTTGGCTCTAATACCTGGAGCAATTTAAAACAAAAAACAAAAGCACGAGTTAAAACCCTTGCCTTTGATTTGGTAAAATTATATGCCAAACGCAAAAGTATGAAGGGATTTGCGTTTTCGCCCGATACCTATTTACAGAACGAACTCGAAGCTTCATTTATTTATGAAGATACTCCCGATCAAGAAAAAGCTACTAATGATGTGAAACGCGATATGGAATCGCCAGCTCCAATGGATAGATTGATTTGTGGAGATGTAGGATTTGGCAAAACAGAAATTGCCATACGTGCCGCTTTTAAAGCAGTATGCGATAATAAGCAAGTTGCAGTTCTTGTTCCAACAACGATTTTAGCGTTACAACATTATAAAACATTTAGCGAGCGTTTAAAAGGGTTTCCTTGTAATGTAGATTATATCAATCGTTTTAAAACAGCTAAACAACAAAAAGAAACACTAAAAAAATTGGAAGAAGGGAAAATTGATATAATAATAGCTACTCACCGTCTTGTTGGAAAAGATATTAAATTTAAAGATTTAGGATTATTAATAATTGATGAAGAACAAAAGTTTGGAGTAAATGTAAAAGACAAACTCAAGCTTTTAAAAACCAATGTGGATACACTTACGCTTACAGCTACACCTATTCCAAGAACACTTCAATTTTCGTTAATGGGAGCAAGAGATTTATCAGTTATTAATACTCCTCCTCCCAATCGTCAACCTGTACATACAGAACTACACAGCTTTAACGAAGAATTGATTCGAGATGCTATAAGCTATGAATTACAAAGGGGTGGACAAGTTTTCTTCATTCATAATCGTGTACAAAATTTACCTGAATTGGCAGGTATGATTCAAAGACTTGTTCCCGATGCTCGAGTTGCTTTTGCTCATGGACAAATGGACGGTGAAAAATTGGAAGATATAATGATGCAATTTGTAGAAGGATATTTCGATGTTCTGGTGGCTACTACCATTATTGAATCAGGATTGGACATCCCTAATGCCAACACCATTATTATAAACGATGCACACATGTTTGGACTAAGTGATTTGCATCAGATGCGCGGGCGCGTAGGGCGTTCCAATAAAAAAGCATTTTGCTACTTACTCTCTCCTCCTCTTTCAGTTCTTACTCCCGAAGCTCGTAAACGGTTACAAGCCATAGAACAATTTTCAGATATTGGAAGCGGATTTCATATAGCTATGCGCGACTTAGACATTCGAGGTGCCGGTGATTTATTGGGTGCAGAACAAAGTGGTTTTATTTCTGACATTGGTTACGATATGTATATGAAAATTTTGCAAGAAGCCATGCAAGAATTAAAAGATGAAATGCGCAAAGAATACGAAGCAAAATCTGAACAGGAAAAAGCAGAAACAGAATTTGTGCTGCCGGAATCAATGAATAATGCATCGTTTGTTAATGAATGTGTAATTGAAACCGACATGGAAATTTTAATTCCTGACGAATATGTATCAAACATTACCGAACGATTGCATTTATATAAAGAATTAGATAATCTGGAAAAAGAAGAGGCTATTATAAACTTTGAAGAAAAGCTAAAAGACCGCTTTGGACCTGTTCCACAGCCAACACTAGAATTGATGAATATTGTGAGGCTACGCATAATTGCCAAGCAAATTGGCCTCGAAAAAATTGTATTGAAAAGCAATAAATTGATTGGCTACTTTATCAGTAATCAGGAATCGCCATTTTATCAAAGCGATGCATTTAACAAGGTACTGCATTATGTGCAGAAAAATTCTCGCGCCTGCAAAATGAAAGAGCAAAACAACAAACTAAGTATTGTATTTGAACAAGTAGACAGCGTTAGTAAAGCGCTTGATTTAATTAAAACAATGCACGAGTTTGAACCTATTCAAATCTAATTAAAATTTACGGTCTTAAGCATTCCTCGATTTTAATTTTACCAAACATACTAATCATTTTTCGAAGTATTTTTCGCATCATTATCTAATAATATAAATTACATATTTAAACATATTTTTAAAAGCATTATCTAAAGTTGTTTATACTCTCGTTTAAGTAATTACCTTTGTATCATGTTACGATTATTTGTACAATATTTTTTACGAGGTTTACTATATACTGTACCCATTAGTATTGCTATATATGTAGTAGTTCAAATATTTTTATTAATAGGCGATACCTTACATCGCATTGGGTTTACCATACATCCGATAGTTGATCCGTTTGTTGGACTTGCCTTATTGGTTTTATTAATAATTGTATTTGGTATTCTTGGAAGTTCCATTTTATTTCGGCCATTTTTTAGAATTACGGAAGAATTAATCGAAAAAACTCCTTTTGTAAGCCTTATTTATACTTCCATAAAAGACATCCTTAAAGCATTTGTTGGAGAAAATAAAAGATTTAACAAACCTGTTTTAGTGGCCATGAATGCCGATGCAAGTATCGAAAAAATAGGATTTATCACACAAACTGATTTAGAGAAATTAGGAATACAGGGAGGTAAAGTAGCAGTATATTTACCTCATTCTTACAATTTTTCAGGTAATTTATTTGTGGTAAGCACCGATAGAGTTAAGCCTATTGATATGTCCTCATCAGAAGCAATGAAATTTATTGTTTCCGGAGGAATTATAGAAACCCCATTAAAATAATGAAATCGGTTTTAAAACTTTATTTAATTTTTATTTTAACTGCTAAAATTTTTGCTCAAAACCCCGTTGAAGTCAAATTATCAGAAGCAAGTGTTATTTTTTCAATTGGACCGCAACCGGCCATATCATCAGAATTTACAAATGTTTCGCAAATTGAAGTAATGAGAGCCTTTGAAAAACACATGAAACATTATAAGGCTAAAGTAAAATCAACTAAACGCGAAACAATTGCCAGTTCGGCAAAAATTAATTCCATAAATAATAAACCCATAAATGTTTTTTGCGCTTATAAAGAAGAAAGTTTCGGGAAAAAAATTACTGCCTATTTTGCATTTAATATAAATGGCACTTTTATTTCATCCGATACACACCCAAGCGAATTTGAAGCAGCACGCCAATTTGTTTATGACTTTACTTATAAATTTTACAACGATCAATATGCGCTTAAATTAAAAAATGCTTTTAAAGATTTGAAAAATCTGGAAAAGGAAAACAAAAATCTTTTAAAAGAAAAAGCAAAACTTGAAAAAGCCATTGATAAAAATAAAAATAACAAAGAAGCTTTAAAAAAAGCTGAATTACTTTTAATAAAAAACAAAAGTAATTTGGACCAAAATAAAAGAGCTTTAGAAAATCAAAAACAATTTATTCAAAAAAATCAAGCAGAAGGGAAATTGAAAAATTAAATTGTAAAAAATTATATCATTTTTTATTAAAATTTACCTTTTTTAATACCATGTAAATCAATTAAACAGCATTGTTATTAACCAATGTTGAAAATTTAACACAACTACTCTTCTCAATTTTCGTTAATATAGTGTTGTAAATACAAGGTCAAGTAAAATTTATTTATGAATAAAAACGATTTAAAATCGTATTATTATAAACATTGCCGATTCAGACTAAAGTCAGGTAAAGATGTTTATGGTATTGTGTGGGAAGATGAAAAAAACGGAGAATCTATACTGCATTTTTCTTCGGCTGCAGAAGCCTCAAAATTGCTTCAAACCAATGTATTAGACGTTTTTCATTTGCAATCGGATTTTATCATCAATCCTGATGATATTGTTGGAGCTGAGCCGGTTGAAGACGATGAAGAAGAATAATTAAAAATTATTTATTCACTTTTGCTATATACTGCTCCAGCGCCATGGTCATAGATGGTGCTTGAGGAGTAGGTGCCGGAATATCAACAACCAACTTGGCTTCTTCGGCAGCTTTTAAAGTAGTAGCTCCAAATACGGCAATACGTGTTTTATTTTGTTTGAATTTTGGAAAATTTTGAAACAATGATTTAATATCGTAAGGACTAAAAAACACTAAAACATCATAGTTTACATTAGCCAAATCTGATAAATCGCTGCAAACAGTTCGATAAAAAACAGCTTTAGAATATTTAATTTTTTGCTGATCGAGCAAATCAGTGATATCTTGTTTATGAATATCAGAACAGGGAAGTAAAAAATTTTCTTCTTTATGCTTTTTAATTACATCCATTAAATCGCGAATGGTCTGTTTCCCAAAAAATATTTTTCGCTTACGGTATGTAATATATTTTTGAAGATAATAAGCTGTGGATTCCGATATGCAAAAATATTTTAAATCGTCAGGCACGGTATATCTCAATTCTTGACAAAGTCTGAAAAAATGATCTACCGCATTTCTACTAGTTAAAATAATGGCCGAATAGTCCGGAATATTAATTTTTGATTTTCTAAATTCAGCAGCCGATACCCCTTCTACATGAATAAAAGGACGAAAATCTATTTTAAGCTTATATTTTTTGGCTAAATCAAAATAAGGTGATTTTTCTGTTTCAGGTTGCGGTTGTGTTACTAAAATGCTTTTTACTTTCATTCTAAAAGTGTTATTTTAATCAAACACAAACAAGCGTTATATAAGTTAATAAGCTTGTAGTAATTAGTAATTGTTCACCAAAAAATATTACAAATTTTCTGTAAGAATTTTTACCACAATAAGTATGGGTAAAATTTCAAGGGTGCAAATGTATAAAAATAAATAGAATAAATAAAGGCTATTATAAGATGAAGCAATGGTTAAGCCTTTGTAAAGTTTAAATATAAAGAAAAATCCTAATAAAAAAATACCTGTATTAAAAAATACGCTGCTTGGTATATCATGTGCATACTTTAACCCGATAATTAATGGAAATAAAAATATTCCGCTTATATTAAACAGCAACAAGGTTGATAATAAATATTCGCTTACAACTTTGCTTTTTTGAAGTACAAATCCAGCTATTTTTTGCGAAATAAAATAAACCACCAACAAAGCCAATATAAACAACAAAATTTTAAAATAGATGGTATAATTATTTTCTTCTGAAAACAAGGTTGTTTTAAATAAAGTTAATTGGTAGGCAAATAAAGCAACTGTTAGTAGTGATGCTATAAATTGTAAAAATAAAAATGGCGAACGAAAATCTTTTTCGTCTCTTAATTGCTGTTCAAATGTTCTTTTTGAAATAAGTATTTTTAATTGTTGATCCCATTTTTTGGGATTTAAAATTTTATTGAGCAATATAAGTAACGATATAAGAAATATAACTCCTAACTCCCAATCGCTTACTACATTTATTCTTTCTTTTGGCTCAAAATACTTTATTTGCAATTCATGATTTCGAAAAAGTGATGATCTAAATTTTTCGGCAACAATATTAGAATCTTGTTTAATAAAAGTTTTATTTACAGAACTACTATCGATTTTAACTGTAACTACAGAATCAAGTACTTTATTTATAGTATCATTTTTTACTTGTTCTAATGGTATTACAGAATCTTTACGGGGCTCATTTAATTGAGGAGCAATTTTTATTTTGTTTTCAGACTTGTTTGTAGCAACGGTATTTTTACTTTTATTTTCTTTTTTGCTTTTGTTAGAGGTTTTATCGTTTATTGTATTGGTATCTAAAACAGGCGGTTTAATAGGAAGCACTAAAATAGGGCTTGGAACTACCGAGTCTTGTACTTGTTGTAATATTTGAGGGCTTAAACTCATTCCTGCAAAAGTAGAATTAAATAAAAATCATTATGTTTTATTTTGAGTTAATTTTATTAAGGTTTGTTCTGTATTTTTTATTTCATTAAGTACCATTTGCAATTGCATTCGCAATTTTGAAAGTTTTTTTACCGTTTTTTTAACCGAGATGGAATAATTTTGATCATTATTTTTTTGTCCGGGTTTTCTTCCTCTTTTTACCGGACTGTTTTTATTATGTTCTTCCAACTCTTCTCGAGTAGCCCAAACTAAATTTTCAAAATGATTATTTAGTTTATTATGGTCTTTATGAATAACGTAGGTTTGATGTTTGTGCGATTTTTTTACAAAAAATTCGGCAACTAATTTATGAATGTATTTACTAATAGTTTCTCCATTTTCTAATCGTACATTTAATGCTTTGTATCCATTTACGGTTGAACCATTAATAATTTTACCCAATGGGTATTTTTCATAAGCATAGCTTTTAATTCTACCATAATTTGATACTTCGTAAATGGGTAAATGTTTACTTCCGAAGTCAACTTTTCTCCATTCTTCATTTTCAAAATCATTTTGATTTTTTTCAAGCACCTTTTTTAATTGTTGTTTTCCCATATTTGCTTTACTTTAATTTAAAATTATATCGAATTCCTAATTCTATATTTTGTGGGTAATAATAAGTTAGTGGCATTGTATGATAGCGATATACTAATCCGATTGCCCAATTAGGTTTTATGTAAAAATGTGTTTGTGTTATAAATGCAGCATTAAAAAATCCAAAAGCTGTGGTATAAGATCTGTTTATTTCGTTTTTACTGTCTTTTACACTGCTGTAATGCATAAATATATGGTATCCGCCCATTACACCTAATGAATAAACTAATCTTTTTTTAAAAAAACTAAAATCATATCCAATATACAACATAGGGTTTATAGCATTAGTAAGGTATCGGTATTTTACATGTTCAGAACTTTTTAAACCGGGTGAATAAACGCTTGAACCGTAAAAACCAACACTTGCTCCTTTCCAGTATAAATATTGATACATAAAACTAAAACCACCGGTATATGCATATTGCTCGTATTCTGTTAAACTTGGTACATCAGCCACTAATTTTATTCCCAACAATTTGTGCCCACTATTATACTGCTTTTCCGATTGAGCAAAAATGATGCTGTTAAAAATTAAAAAAATAGAAAGTGTAATTTTATCTAAGTACATACCTCACCCCTTCCTCCATTTCAATTGGGAAAACCGAAGTATGATCCTCTTTGGGATACATCTTCGTTAAAAGTTGCAAATCAGCATAATTACGTTCCTTAATACGTTTGGTAAATTCTAAAAATAAAGGCTCCATCCATCCTTCTTCAAAACCTCCCATTCCCATGTACACCTTAGCCATCAAGTTATTATTTTTTTCAAAATATTCCTTTTCATATTGAAAAAATATATTATCACCATACCAAAGCGATGGTGAGCCAATTATGAATTTCGAAAAAGTTTCTTGATGATTAAACATGGCATAAAGACAGGCTAATCCACCATAAGAATGACCTGTAATTGCACGGTTTAACTTTCCGGTATCAGCAGCAAAATTATTTTCAATAACACTTATTAATTCGGTTGTAATAAATTTAAAAAACTCTTCCACTTTACCTTCGCCATCGCCTTTAACATAAATTGGCGTGTAATCTCTATCGCGTTTATTTTCGTTTGGATAGGCAATTCCCACAACTATATATGGTGGAATTTCATTGCTTTCAATAGCATGTTTTACTTTTTCGGCAACAATTAAAAAATTAGTGTTTCCATCAAGCGTATATAAAACCGGATATCGTTTATTGGTATCATAATTTTCGGGGAAATAAACAGGAAGCAAATATTCTTCGCCTATTATTTTTGATTTATAGGAATAAACTTTATACTCTAAATTAGGTTGAGGTAAAGGTTCTTTTTTACAAGCACTTATAAATAGTGTAAAAAGAATAATGTAAAAATTACAAAAGCTGATTTTTATCATTTAATGCCTTAGAAATTTGATTTACATTGCTAAAAATTTATGCGAATTTACAACTTGTTTTTAGACCATTACTTTAGTATATTTGTAATATGAATAAGCTTATATCTGTTGCATTCATTCTAAATTTAAAAAGAATTACCAAGCGTAATCCGGAATAGTATATAAATCATTTGTACATTTTTCAATTCTTTATTTTAACCTTAAATTTAAGCTTATGCCAATCTATCATAAACTCGGAAATTTTCCGCAGAAACGTCATACCATAATTGAAAATCCTAAAGGAGGAATATATTACGAGCAACTTTTCGGAACCGAAGGTTTTAGCGGGCATTCTTCACTGTTGTATGAAATACATCGACCTACACAAATTAAAGAAATATTAAAATCATACAGCATAGCACCTAAAATAGCTATTGAAAAAAATATTCGACCAATGTTGCTGGAGGGTTTTAAGGTAGCCCCCAAAGATGATTTTTTAGAAAGCAGAACTCCGATATTGGTGAATGCCGATTGCACCATTGGACTTGCAGCTCCTAAAAAGTCATTACGCGAATATTTTTATAAAAATGCCGATGCTGACGAAATGCTCTTTATTCATAAAGGCAAAGGAAAACTTAGAACCTTTATGGGAAATATTCCTTTTGAATATGGCGACTATTTAATTATACCAAGAGGAATGATTTACCAAATTGATTTTGAAACAAGTGATAATCGTATTTTTTACGTAGAATCATTTGCCCCCTTTTACACACCAAAGCGCTATAAAAATGCTTCCGGACAGTTATTAGAGCATGCACCATTTTGTGAGCGTGATTTTAAACTACCAAACGAACTAGAAACCTATGATGAAAAAGGAGATTTTTTGATTAAAATCAAAAAAGAAGGAATGATGCATGAGCTCATTTACGTTACACATCCGTTTGATGTAGTAGGTTGGGATGGTTACAATTACCCTTATGGATTTTCCATTCATAATTTTGAACCAATTACCGGTCGAGTGCACATGCCTCCTCCTATTCATCAAACATTTGAAACATCAACCTTTGTAGTATGTTCTTTTTGTCCACGCTTATACGATTATCACCCCAAAGCTATACCGGCACCATACAATCATAGCAATATTGACAGTGATGAAGTATTGTATTATGTAGATGGCGATTTTATGAGTCGCAACAATATAAAACAAGGACACATCACCTTGCATCCAAAAGGTATTCCGCATGGTCCGGCACCTGGAGCTTATGAACGCAGTATAGGACAAAAAGAAACAAAAGAACTTGCTGTTATGGTAGATACATTCCGTCCGCTTATGGTTACTGAAGAAGCCTTAAAAATTGATGATGGAAAATATTATCAATCATGGGTAGAATAAATTTTCGTTTAACATTAAAAATAGAATTATTATGTCAAAAGAAATAAAAAGCGTAGACTACGGTTTAGAAAAAATTTTCGAAGGTGCACAAGATTTCCTTCCATTATTAGGTACCGATTATGTAGAATTATATGTGGGCAATGCTAAACAAGCCGCTCACTATTACAAAACCGCATTCGGTTTCCAATCGCTTGCCTATAAAGGTTTAGAAACCGGCTCGAGAGAAGAAGTTTCGTATGTATTAAAACAAGACAAAATACGACTGGTATTAACAACTCCGTTAAACAGTAAATCACCCATTAACGACCATTTACGCAAACATGGCGATGGCGTAAAAGTTATTGCTTTATGGGTTGAAGATGCTACCAGTGCTTGGGAAGAAACTACCAAACGTGGAGCCAAATCGTTTATGAAACCTACTAAAGAAAGCGATGCTTTTGGAGAAGTAGTTCGTTCAGGAATCCACACTTATGGTGACACCGTTCATATATTTGTTGAAAGAAAAAATTATAACGGAGTATTCTTACCCGGCTTTGTTGAATGGAAAAGCGATTATAATCCAAGTCCGGTAGGTTTAAAATATATCGACCACATGGTGGGCAACGTAGGTTGGGGAGAAATGAATCAATGGGTTAAATGGTATGAAGAAGTAATGGGATTTGTTAACTTTTTATCATTTGATGACAAACAAATTCATACCGAATACTCTGCTTTAATGAGTAAAGTTATGAGTAATGGTAACGGAAGAATTAAATTTCCAATAAACGAACCGGCAGAAGGAAAGAAAAAATCACAAATTGAAGAATACCTTGATTTTTATGAAGGACCAGGATGCCAACACATTGCCGTTGCTACCGATGATATTATTAAAACAGTATCAGAATTAAAAGCTCGCGGAGTTGAATTTTTACCACCTCCACCAAAAGCCTATTACGAAGATATTCCTAAACGTTTAGGCAAACACATGGAAATTATGAAAGAAGATTTAAATGAGTTAGAAAAACTTTCTATTTTGGTAGATGCCGATGAAGAAGGCTACTTGCTGCAAATTTTTACCAAGCCGGTTGAAGATCGCCCAACTTTGTTTTTTGAAATTATTCAACGTATGGGAGCCAAAGGTTTTGGTGCCGGCAACTTTAAAGCTTTATTCGAATCAATAGAAAGAGAACAAGCAAGGAGAGGAACTTTATAATCATTTTAATTTAAAATCATTTTATAGCAACTCGTAACCTTACGAGTTGCTTTTTTTTATACATTAGATTAATAAAATGAATATTAACTATAAATGACTAATTTAAATAATGATGAAGATGGTTCTTTAGTAACAATATTAAAGACTTTTACACTTAGAACAGGATATATACAGCTACGTTCAGACGGAATTATTTATGTAAAAATAAATGATGATGTAGAAGTAGATTTACCCGACTCAAAAGAACATTATGAAATTGTTAAATCAATTTTTAAAGGTAATCCGGGATATGTTATTACCGAGTCCGGTGTAAATTCAACTGTAACAAAGGAAGTACGTGAATTTGTAAATTCTATACCTCCCATAACTAAAGCCGAGGCAATTGTTGTTAATAGTTTAGCACAACGAATCATATCTAACTTTATTATAAAATTTCATGCCCCCGGTAGAAAAATAAAAGTATTTAATAATTTAAACGATGCAGTAGAATGGATAAAGAAACAATAGCCAAAAAACTTTTTATCATTATCTTTGTTACATAAAAAACTAACCCCAAAAACTTAATAAAAATGGCTTTTGAATTACCTAAACTAAATTATGCGTACAACGCATTAGAGCCGCACATTGATGCGCGCACAATGGAAATACATCACACAAAACACCATCAGGCTTATATTACCAATTTAAACAATGCCATTGCCGGAACCGAATTAGAAAAAATGAGCTTAGAAGACATTTTAAAAAACGTATCAAAATATTCGGTTGCGGTAAGAAACAATGGTGGTGGGCACTGGAATCACACCATGTTTTGGGAAATTATGAAACCCAATGGAGGAGGTGAACCAACCGGAGATTTAGCGGCTGCTATAAATACCGCTTTCGGCTCATTTGCCACCTTTAAAGACGAATTTAACAAAGCTGCTGCTACTCGATTTGGTTCAGGATGGGCATGGCTAGTAGTTCATGATGGTAAATTGGTAGTATGTTCTACTCCCAATCAAGATAATCCTTTAATGGATATTGCAGAAGTTAAAGGTACTCCTATTTTAGGATTAGACGTATGGGAACATGCTTATTACTTACACTACCAAAACAGAAGACCTGATTATATTGCTGCATTTTGGAATGTAATTAACTGGGCAGAGGTAGAAAGAAGATTTAAACTGGCAAAATAATATGATGCGTTTTTTAATTGCAATTTTATTTTCAATTGCAATTTTGATACAAAAATCGTCAGCAGTAGTACTTGCTGACGATTTTTTATTTAACACCAACTCACATCAATGTTTAAACACCGATTCTGTATCGTTTTTTAAATATTTAATTGAAAACAACATTTCAGACTCCAAAATTAAGTGGGCAAAAGCAATGTGGTATAAAAGCTATGAAAATCCTCGTTTATATGCCTTTTGCATAGCCGTTCTGCTTGGGCCATTTGGAGCTCATCGTATTTATTTGGGCACTAACCATATGGTTCCTGTTGCCTATACGCTTACGCTTGGAGGTGGTTTAGGAATTATCCCGGTTATTGATGCTATATTAATTTTAGCAACTAAAAACCTTGAGCCGTATCAAAACAACCCAAGGTTTTTTATGTGGACATCAAAAGATATTGATGAAGATTAGTTATTCTACCGTTACCGATTTAGCTAAATTTCTTGGTTGATCTACATTACATCCTCTCATTACCGCTATATGATACGAAAGCAATTGCAATGGCACTACCGAAACTAAAGGTACAAGCGATTCATCGGTTTCTGGAATTTCAATTACATGATCTGCCATTTCTTTTACAATCGTATCTCCTTCGGTAACAATGGCTATTATTTGACCTTTTCTGGCTTTTACTTCTTGTATATTGCTAACTACTTTTTCGTACGATGCGCCTTTAGTAGCAATAACCACTACAGGCATTTCTTCATCTATCAAGGCAATTGGGCCATGTTTCATTTCGGCAGCAGGATAACCTTCTGCATGTATATACGAAATTTCTTTAAGTTTTAATGCTCCCTCTAAAGCAACAGGAAAACTATATCCCCTTCCTAAATAAAGAAAGTTGCGTGCATTAACAAATTTTTCCGAAAGCTTTTTTATGTCATCATTTGTTTTTAAAACTTTTTCTACTTTTTCAGGAATTGCTTCCAGTTCGCTAATAAGACGATGAAACTTTGAACTTGAAATAGTTCCTTTTCTATAAGCAATGCGAAGCGCCATTAATGTTAAAACAGTAACCTGGGCTGTAAATGCTTTTGTAGAAGCAACTCCTATTTCAGGACCTGCATGAGTATATGAACCTGCATGAGTAGCACGAGCAATTGACGAACCTACTACATTACAAATACCTATTATTGTAGCGCCTTTTGATTTAGCCAATTCAACAGCTGCTAATGTATCAGCCGTTTCACCTGATTGTGATATAGCTATAACAACATCATCTTCATAAACTATCGGATTACGATATCTGAATTCGGATGCATATTCTACTTCTACGGGTATGCGTGCTAAATCTTCAAACAAATATTCACCTACCAAGCCTGCATGCCATGAAGTCCCACATGCTACAAAAATTATACGTTTTGCATTTAAAAATTTTTGTTCATATTCGGTAATGCCTCCAAGGTTTACTATGCCTTTTTCTGAACTTAAACGACCACGCATACTGTCTTTTATGGAACGCGGCTGCTCATAAATTTCTTTAAGCATAAAATGATCGTAACCGCCTTTTTCAATAGCTTCTAATTGTAGCTCTAATTCTTGTATATAAGGAGTTTTTTTCTTGTTTTTAATTGTTTTAAGTTTTAACCCTCCTTTTAAACTTATATCGGCTATTTCTTCATCTTCGAGATATACAACATTTTTGGTATATTCTACAATCGGTGTTGCATCGGAAGCAATAAAAAATTCATCTTCTCCTATTCCAATTACTAAGGGGCTTCCTTTTTTGGCTGCTATTAATCTATCTTTATTTTCTTTATCAATAATTACAATTGCATAGGCTCCAACAACTTCATTTAAAGCTAATCTAACTGCTTCAAACAAATCCAGATTTTCATTTTTTTGGATATCTTCTATTAAATGGATTAAAACTTCTGTATCGGTTTCACTTAAAAAGTTATGCCCTCTTTTAATTAATTCGGATTTTAAAGAAGCATAATTTTCTATAATTCCATTGTGAATAATCACAAGTTTTTTTGATTCTGAATAATGAGGATGTGCATTTATATCATTGGGAGCTCCATGTGTTGCCCAACGGGTATGTCCTATTCCTAACTTACCAGAAATGTCTTTGCCTGCCGTAAAATTTTCCAAATCGGCAACCTTACCTTTGCATTTATAAACGTTTAGTTCATTTCCAAGTAGAGCAATTCCTGCACTATCATATCCTCTATATTCAAGACGATGTAAGCCTTTTATTAAAACCGGGTAAGCATCGCGCTTACCAATGTATCCTACTATTCCACACATAAATTTAGAGTTTAGTGTATGTTAATACTAATTTTAAGCGCTTTGGATGTTCTTTATCACTACCATACAAAACTGTTCGATTGGCGTTTACGGCCCCTCCTGATGGTAAGATAAATAATCCAAAATCTTCAGCTACTTGACCGTTTAATATTCGTTGTAAATGTCGGGTTATATTAAATCGATATTCTTTTGTATTCGTATTATAGGTTCCTCCAAAATAGCTGTCACCCTCAAGCTGGTCTATAATTATGGCATTAGTTCCATCTTCTCTTGCAGCAGCTAAGGTTAGTTTACCATGCGGACCATATTGAGATGTGCCGGTATTTTCTTCATTTAATGATAAAACTAATTGAGCTTGATTTATTAAAACATTTCCGTTTGTAACTAAATTTTTAATATATGGAAAATATATTTTGGTTTTAACTCCTCCCATTGATTGGATATAAACTTTTTGTTTGCCTATTAAGGTATCGTTTAAAGCTGAAACAATAGGGCTGTTATTTATAAAATGATAATCTTGATTAAACATATTAAATCGAGCGCTTAATTCATTTATCACAAAATCTTGGCTGCTGCTTATGTTGGTTGATGTATTGGTGTAATACAAGGTAAGTTTTGAAAAATTAGATAAAAGTTGAAAATAAAAAATTCCTCCTTTGCCTAAAACATTAACATTGTCGGACTTAATGTAAATGCCTTTAAAAAAAGAGGTAAAAGCTTCGTTCGAACTATAATCAGAACCTCCGGAAGCATTGATAAATTTTTGAGCAAATGAGTTTTTTAATTTTATGCGCAATTGAGGAGCTTGATTACTTCCACCAATGTTTATTGAATCGGTAGTATTAGGAATATGATTATAAATAGCTCCAATTTCTATAGGATTGTATTGAATGGTATCGTTTGAATAGTACACATCAGAATTTGAAATACTTTGAGTAAGTTCATACACTTTAAATGTTTGGGGATCGGTATTTCCATAATATCCGCTGTATGCAAGGCTCAGCACCATTGAATCTAATTGAAGATTGGAAGGGTTACCAAAATCTAAATTAGGTACCGGTAATAAAAACTGAGTACAAAACGAAGCTTCAACTAATCCAAATACTGGGTCAACATAGCTTCCTAACAAATTAAAAAATGTTTCATCCGTTCTTATTCGATTTTCATTAACGGTATAGCTAACTACCGTAATGGTATCTGTATATATTAACCCTAACTTATCACTGGGTGGTTGAATTTCTAATCCGGGAATATTTTTTTCTTTGCAGCCGAAAGCAACAACTGCAAAAAAGACAGCGGGCAAAATAGCCCGCATGCCTTTAAAAACATATAATTGAAGTCTTTTCAATTTCAAACTACACTAAAACCGGTTCGTTTTCCAATACTTCAGCGTAAAAATTGGCATATGAATCTATGTAGGTATCCGAATTTTGATATGCCAATACCGGTTTTCCGGATTTTTTAGCATACTTCAAAATTTCAGGAACCATTTCTTCATCTCCCATAATGATACCGTCTGAATAATCAATGGCTAATTTATTTAGGTTTAAAAATGTAGGATTTTCTGCAACTTTTAAATCGGCAGGGGTTAAACCTTCCATACTTGCCTTTTTAACATATTGTTTTCTAAGTGAGCCACTAAATTCGTTATTGTATGCAGAAAAGATTACTCTTGAATTTGTAAATAATGGATCTTCTTTGTAAGATTTTTTTATCAAAGCCGGTACTAAAGCAGTAAACCATCCATGACAATGAATAATATCAGGCGCCCAACCTAATTTTTTTACAGTTTCCAATACCCCGCGTGCAAAAAATATGGAGCGTTCATCGTTATCTTCAAACAATTCGCCTTTTTTATCGTGTAATACGGATTTACGTTGAAAATACTCTTCGTTATCTATAAAATAAACTTGCATTCTGGCAGCTTGAATAGAAGCTACTTTTATAATTAATGGATGGTCTGTATCATCAATTATCATGTTCATTCCGGAAAGACGAATTACTTCATGTAATTGATTTCTACGTTCATTAATACAGCCATAACGAGGCATAAAAATTCGCACTTCGTTACCTCTTTCTAAAATTCCTTGCGGAAGATGTCTGCTGATTTTTGATATTTGATTTTCTTCTAGATAAGGACAAATCTCTTGAGAGATAAAGAGAACTTTTGCTTTTTTAATCATATTTGTAAGCAGATTTGGTGGAAATTGAGTGCAAAATTAATAAAAATTATCGGTTTTTTCAAGTTTTAGGTTACTTTTGCCGGCTTAAACCATTGTGAGCGTGCAGCAAATTATTACTATTAAAGACTTGCAGCAATATTTGCAAGAAAAAATTTTAGCCTCAAAAAAAATCGGTTTTGTTCCAACCATGGGAGCATTACATAAAGGGCATATTTCTTTAATTGATAAAGCTCGAAATGAAAACGACATTGTAATTTGCAGCATATTTGTTAATCCAACACAATTTAATGATCCAACTGATTTAGAAAAATATCCTCGAACACCTGAAAGCGATAGCGAATTACTAAAAAACGCAGGATGCGATGTTTTATTTTCTCCATCTATTGAAGAAATGTATCCTGAAAAAGATACCAGAGTTTTTGATTTTGGCGGAATAGATAAAGTAATGGAAGGAAAATTTCGTCCCGGACACTTTAATGGGGTTGCGCAAATTGTAACAAAACTTTTTGATTTAATTAAACCTCATAATGCCTATTTTGGCAAAAAAGATTTTCAGCAACTAACTATCATTAAACACATTGTTAAAACATTAAATATTCCAGTTAATATTATCGCATGTGAAACCGTTCGTGAAGAAGATGGTTTAGCCATGAGCTCACGAAATGTTCGTTTAAATGAAGAAGAAAGAAAGCAAGCAACATATATATCAAAGGCATTATTTTTTATAAAAGATAATGCTAATAATTTTGATTTAGAAGAATTAAAAGTTAAAGCCCTTTCAATACTTGCTCCTCATTCTTTAATTAAACTCGAATATCTAGAAATTGTAGATACAGAAACTTTATTACCGGTAAATAAAATTAATGCGGGAAGAACCGTGGCATGTATAGCGGCTTTTGTCGGAAATGTAAGATTAATTGATAATATTTCTTTGTAAAATACTACCTTTGCCTTTGTTATGTTAGTTCATGTTTTAAAATCAAAAATACATCGCGTAAAAGTTACCGAAGCCAATCTGAATTATATTGGCAGCATTACCATTGATGAAGACTTAATGGATGCAGCCAACATGATTGAGGGAGAAAAAGTTCAAGTTGTAAATGTAAACAACGGTGAACGCTTAGAAACTTATATCATTAAAGGGAAAAGAGGCTCAAAAGTAATTTGTTTAAATGGTCCTGCTGCCCGCAAAGCCGCTGTTGGAGATGTGGTAATAATTGTTTCTTACGCAATGATGGATTTTGAGGAAGCCAAAAAATTTAAACCTACCATTATTTTTCCGGATACTGAAACTAACTCATTGCGCAGTTGAATTTAAAAATACTGATAAGCAATACCCTTAAAATTGCCTTTTCGCTTGGGCTTGGCGTATTACTTATTTGGTTAATATACAAAGACCTAACTCCTTCTGATAAAGAAAATATTTTTAATGCCTTTAAAAACGCCAATTATGGGTGGTTCGCACTTTCGTTTGTATTAGGTATTTTAAGTCATTTAAGCCGAGCTAAACGCTGGAATTTGCTATTAAATCACATGGGGTATAAGCCTCGATTAAGCACCTCCTTTTATTCTGTAATGGTAGGATATTTGGCTAATATGGCCTTACCTCGATTAGGCGAAGTATCGCGATGCGGTGTAATGAGTAAAAGTGAAAAAATTCCTTTTGAAAAACTTTTTGGAACTGTAATTGCCGAAAGGGTAATTGATTTAATTATCTTAATGAGTATTGCATTGTTTACATTAATTACTCAATATAGTTATTTAGAAACTTTTATTCATGAAAGCATTTTAAAACCGATGAGTCAAAAATCGGTACAAGGAAATTCAATTAAAATATATGTATTAATCGGAGCAGCAATACTTTTACCATTAGCCTATTTTTTAATAAGAAAAAAAATTCCATCAATAATTGAAAAAGGAAGAGATTTTTTGCGTGGATTATTTGAAGGCTTTAGAAGTGTTTTGCAAATAAAACAACGTGCAGAATTTATCATTCATTCCTTGTTTATTTGGTTCATGTATTTCTTATTGTATTATGTGTGCTTTTTTTGTTTACCTGAAACAAGCCATGTTCCAATTGGTGGTGTATTTGCATCTTTTATAGCCGGGAGTATTGGAATTATAGCCGTACAAGGAGGAATTGGGGCATATCACATGTTAGTTACGCAAACATTATTTTTATATGGAATAAGTAAAGAATTTGGATTTGCATTTAGTTGGATAGCCTGGGCTGCACAAACAAGTATGATTTTAATAATCGGCTTTATTTCTTTAACAGCCTTAACATTTATTCAAAGAAAAGATAAAATATAATTTAAACCAATATAAATTGCTTAATTATACACTTTTGATAAAAGAATAACATGACATACCTGCAAATCATCTCAAATAAAATAATGACTCTTGATGAGCTGAAAAGAGCTCTATTAGCATGGCGATTAAAAAACAATACGATTGTTTTTACCAATGGATGCTTTGACATTTTACATTTAGGACACATTGATTATTTATCAAAAGCAAAAGATTTAGGCGGAAAATTAATTGTTGGTATTAATACCGATTCTTCTGTAAAACGATTAGGGAAGGGCGATACAAGACCCATTAATAATGAAACATCGAGAGCCATGCTTGTGGCTTCATTGCAATTTGTAGATGCTGTAATACTATTTAACGAAGATACTCCTTATGAATTAATAAAAGCCATAGAACCTGATGTTTTAGTAAAAGGAGCAGACTATAGTTTAGATAAAGTAGTAGGGGCAGACATAGTATTGGCGCGTGGAGGAAAAGTAGAATTAATAAGCTATTTAGAAGGTTATTCTACTACAGCCATTGAGAAAAAAATTAAAGAAGGAAAATGAGTAAAATAAAGTCGGCCTATTTTTGTCAGAGTTGTGGATTTCAATCTCCCAAATGGTTAGGTAAATGCCCATCATGCGGAGCATGGAATAGTTTTGTTGAAGAGATAATACAAAGAGAAGAAAAAAGCTTAAGCGGCAGCAATCATCAACAAAAATCTCGAGTAGCTAAGCCTCAGCCAATTGGAGACATAAAGCTGAAAGATGAAGACCGATACATATTACCCGATGCAGAGTTAAATCGGGTTTTAGGCGGAGGATTAGTACCCGGTTCATTAGTTTTATTTGGTGGAGATCCCGGTATTGGTAAATCTACATTAATGCTACAAGTAGCATTATCGCTAAAAGCAATGAAAGTGCTGTATGTTTCAGGAGAGGAAAGTGAACAACAAATAAAAATGCGTGCAGAGCGTTTAAAATTTAAAAATGAACAATGCTTCATTCTTACTGAAACAAATACACAAAATATTTTTAAACAAGTTGAAGAAATAGAACCTCATTTGCTGATTATAGATTCAATACAAACTTTACACACTTCTTATATAGATTCTTCACCGGGAAGCATTTCTCAAATCCGGGAATGTGCTGCGGAAATGCTTCGATATGCTAAAGAAAGCGGTACACCCGTATTTTTAATCGGACATATTACTAAAGAAGGCACATTGGCCGGACCAAAAGTTTTAGAACACATGGTGGATACTGTATTGCATTTCGAGGGCGACAGAAACCATATCTACCGATTATTGCGAACTACTAAAAATCGCTTTGGCTCTACCAATGAATTAGGTATTTACGAAATGCAAAGCGGAGGTTTACGACAAGTAAGTAATCCATCAGAGATATTAATTACACAACGCGAAGAGCCGGTGAGTGGTGTAGCCATTTGTGCTACAATGGAAGGGATGCGTCCAATGTTAATCGAAGTTCAAGCACTGGTTAGCAGTGCTGTTTACGGTACTCCTCAGCGAAGCACAACCGGTTTTGATGTGCGAAGATTAAACATGCTGTTGGCGGTTTTGGAAAAACGCGTTGGTTTTCGATTAGGACAAAAAGATGTTTTCTTAAATATTGCAGGAGGTATTCGAGTGGATGATCCGGCAATTGATATGAGTGTTGTAACATCAATTTTATCCTCAAGCGAAGATTTAACGGTTCCTTTAAATGTTTGCTTTGCCGGTGAAATAGGATTATCAGGAGAAGTTCGACCTGTAAACAGAATTGATTCGCGTATTGGAGAAGCCGAAAAATTAGGTTTTGAAAAAATTTATATATCGCATTACAATTTAAAAGGCTTAGATAAAAAAAGTTTTAAAATTGAAATTATTGCCGTAAAAAAAATAGAAGAATTATTTAGAAGCTTGTTTTCTTAGATTGACAAAATAATCAAGCAATTACTTTAATACTACTCTGCCGCCATTTATTGCTGACAATTGCGATTTAATTATTTGCAAGCGTTTTTGCTCTTTGAGTAAAATTTCAAGCGTTTCATCATCTTTTACTTCTTTTAGCTTTTGCTGATTTTCTGCTATTAATTGCATTACACGCCTTGTTTTAATGCTGTATAACACTCCGTTTATAAGACGGTCTAAATCATTTTGCTCCGTATTAACTACTATTCTATGCCTGCTCCATTCGCTTAATTGATAAGGGTGAGCAATTAAATCAATAACAAATTTACGGATACTTTCATCACTATGATGTATAAATGTAGATTCGGTTGGCAATTGCCCTTGTTCTATAAATTCTCTGTATATACTTAATATATTTTTACAAGTATTATCTTGAAATTCTATCCCGTCTTCATCTATACAATGCAGCAAATACACTGCAACTGAAGTTTCTATTGTTTGCTTTTCTCCATTTTCTTCTTGAATTTCTATTTTTTTTGGAGTATGTCCGTAATTAATTAAAACTCTAACTAATTCACGCTCTATGTGAATATCACTTAATATTTCTTCACGAGGTTGTTCAAGCGGTACTATTAATTCTGCTGTTTGATTTTCTAATGTTTGAACATCGTTTATACTTTTCTTTAGTGCATTTCTACGTAATCGGTTTAGCTCATTTAGAAGCATCTGCTCGTCCATATTAAGTAATAATGCACATTCTTTAATATATACTGAGCGAGTTATACCATCGGCTATTAATGAAATAGATTGTACAATATCTTTAATTAATTCTACTTTTTTTATAGGGTCTTCTTTCGATTCTTCGTACAATAAAGAGGTTTTAAAGCGAATAAAATCTTTTGAATTTTCTTTAATGAAGTTTTTAACTTCATCTGCATTGTATTTACGAGCAAATGAATCAGGATCATCTCCATCAGGAAATAAAAGAACTTTAACATTAAGCCCTTGTTCCAAAATCATATCAATTCCTCTGAAAGATGCTTTTATTCCTGCTGTATCTCCATCGTATAATATAGTAATTTGATTGGTGTATCGCTTTATTTGTCTTATCTGTTCTGTGGTAAGCGATGTTCCGGATGAAGCCACCACATTTTCTATACCCGCCTGATGTAGCGAAATAACATCAGTATAGCCTTCTACCAAATAACAGTTATCTTCTTGTATAATGGCCTTTTTGGCAAAATACATTCCATACAACACATTACTTTTATGGTAAATTTCTGTTTCGGGAGAGTTGATATATTTGGCTACTTTTTTATCCGTTTTAAGTGTACGACCGCCAAAAGCAATTACACGTCCGGTTAAATTATGAATGGGAAATATTACTCTTGCTGAAAAGCGATCGAATAATTTGCCTTTATCATTTTTTGTGCATAATCCCGATTTTATTAAATATTCTTCTTTGTATCCATCTTTAAAAGCAGCTTGCACAAAGGTGTCCCATCCATCGGGATTAAATCCTAATTCAAATTTTTTAATGATATCGTCAGTAAATCCTCTTTCTCTAAAATATCCTAATGCTATCGACCTCCCTTCGTCTGTATTCCATAATTGATTGGAAAACCATTTAGCCGCATAAGAAGAAACTACATATAAACTCTCTTTTTCATTTTCAATTTGCTGTTCTTCGATGCTTGGTTTATTAAAAGTTTCTTCAATTTCGATGTTGTATTTTTTTGCTAAATATTTTAATGCTTCCGGATAAGATACATGCTCATGTTCCATTACAAAATTTATAGCATTTCCGGCCGCACCACATCCAAAACATTTATAAATTCCTTTGCTTGGAGAAACAGTAAATGACGGTGTTTTTTCGTTATGAAAAGGACAATGTCCTATAAGATTTACTCCTCTTCGCTTTAAAGAAATAAAATCGCCTATAACCTCCTCTATTCGGGCGGTTTGAATTATAGTATCAATTGTTTCTTTGCTTATCACTGGTTAATTTCAGACTTTAAATTTATGAAATTAACCTGATTTATTTAGTGTCCAGAATCTTTATATTCAATTTCCTGAAGTAAATTTCCATTCTCATCCCAATAAGTCCATTTTCCTCTTTCTACACCATTTACAAAGTATCCTTCGTAGCGTTTTTGCCCATTTTTATACCACGATACCGATAAGCCATGTCTTACGCCATCTTTAAACTCTGTTTCGCTCCATGGCATTCCATTTTCATAAAAAGAATACCAAACTCCTGTTTTTAAGCCATTTTTTAAATTTCCTTCTGCTTTTAATTGCCCTGATGGATAATAATGCTTTTGCATAACCATTCCTTCTCCGCTCGGAAATTCTTCAACTTCTTTATAGGTGCTGTTTTGCGGAATAGTTTCTTCCTGTTTTTGTTCTTTTGTTTGGCATGAAAATAACAAAACCGAAATAAAAACAAAGATGATATAATTCAAATATTTCATCATATTGATTAACTTATACTATTTATTATTTTGACCATTTAAGAAAAAAATCTCAGTTAACTTTATTTAATCACTAAAAATTATTTACTTCTATCAATAGTATAGTTTACGAGCAATTCTAATGATTTTCGTGCTTGGCAATCAGGAAAAGTTTGTAAAATATCGAGTGCTGACTTTTTATATTCCATCATTTTTTGTGTAGCATATTCTATACCCCCTTTATCAATTACGTATTGCATTAACCAAGCTACTTTATCTAAATCTTCATTGTGATTTTTAATGATGTTTACCATTTTTCGTTTCTCTAAATATGGGGCTTTATTTATAACGAAAATGATTGGGAGTGTAAGTTTTTTTTCCTGAATATCAATACCAACGGGCTTGCCAATATCTTTTCCTAGCCCATAATCCAATAAATCATCTTTAATTTGAAATGCAATTCCAACTTTTTCGCCAAATAATCGCATGCGTTCTATTAATGATTCATCTGCCTTAACCGATGCCGCTCCGCAAGCACAGCAAGAAGCAATAAGCGAAGCTGTTTTTTGACGAATTATTTCAAAATAAACAGCTTCATCTACGTTTAATTTACGTGCTTTTTCTATTTGTAACAATTCTCCTTCGCTCATCTCTCGCACCGAATTAGAAACAATTTGCAACAAACGATATTCATTATTATCTACCGAAAGGAGCAAGCCTCTGGATAATAAATAATCTCCCACTAAAACGGCAATTTTATTTTTCCATAATGCATTAATTGAAAAAAAGCCTCTGCGTTCGGTTGAATCATCTACTATATCATCGTGAACTAATGTAGCCGTATGTAGTAATTCTATTAACGATGCTGCACGATAGGTTGATTCATTAATTTGTCCTAATAATTTAGCTGTTAAAAAAACAAACATCGGACGCATTTGCTTGCCTTTTCGCTTAACAATGTAATGGGTTATTTTATCAAGTAATGGAACCTGACTTTTCATGGAATCGCGAAATTTTGTTTCAAACGTTTCCATTTCAAAGGCAATTGGCGCTTTTATTTGTTCTACAACTGTCATCTAGTGGTAAAAATAACGATTATAATCAGATTTTGTTTTAAAACTTAATTCTTCCAAAGCGATAAGTCTTTCCTCTTTGTCCATATATAAGTAAAGAATTATCGCTTAATAATAAATGAATTTTGGGTCGTATTATTACATCTTTATCTTTATTTAGGAAAAGTGGTTTTTTATTTATCATTCCATTGTAATCCATGTGAACTCGGGCTACAACAGCTTTTGATGAATTATTCATACTTCGATATAATGTGCCTGATGTTTCAAACACATTTTTTACATGATCGTTAAATATAAATTCAAATCCATTTTCAGACGGCACCAAAATATATGAAAGAAAAAAACCATTGTCGTTAACCGATTGCTGCGCTTTGGGGACTTTTTTTGTCCAATTTATATTTCCGTTTGAATTTATATTAACAACTAAAATATCGTTGTAGTAATAATAATCATTACAGTTTTGAATACCGGTTCGCCAATCAAAATTACAAATGGTATTGGTATAATATTGCTCTGCGGCAAGTACTGCGCCTCCATCGGGTGTAACATAAAAATAATCGAGCAAATATCCCGCTAATTCTATGCCTTTTGCAATACTTTTTTCAGGCATAAATTCTGTTAAAAATGTTTTATCAAAATCTTTTATAGAACGGCTAACTACCTGCTGTGTTTGCTTATTGATTTTTAAAAAAAATGTTCCGGCAATACGACTATTTACATCGGTATAACTTATCATATCAAAACCATAGCGCTTAGCTGTACTAGTACTTTGTGTTCTAACATTATTGGAATAAAAACCGGCAGCTATTAAATCACCTTCCGTAGAAAAGTTAAATGCTATATCGGTAATGGCTTTGTCTTTTAACGTTAATTCATATTCTCGGGCTTCGTCTTTTACGGGGTCGTATGCTAAAAGAGTGTAAAAATAACCTGCTTGTGGTTTATCTGATTCTACTTCAGGCCTGCGATTTACTTTTGCCAACATATATATAACTCCATCTTTATCCATTTTAAAATTAGACAGCTTAAACTCAAAACCTTTATAAGGCAATTCGAGTTGATGCGTCCATTGTTCAATTAAACTGTCGTTAATAAGCGTAAATACAAAGCGCTCGTTTTTGGTTTTATCATACGGTTCTTGATGTACAATTAATAAATTTCCCGATTCCGGCATAGGCACAAAATTAAAACTGCCTATATTTTTTCGTTGAAATGAAACTATTTTATCTACCATTACGGGATTTGTTAATGGCGTAGCATCTCCTCCAATTATTTGAGCATATGCTTTATGGCCTCCATCTTGTTGATTATATCCAGAAAATAAAATTACTAATTTACCATTTATATAAAATAACTCTTCAAAATCTAAAACAACACCGTCTACAACAGCAAATTTTATCCTATTTTTTTGTTTAAGCTGTAAATCGAATGTGCTATATTGCTCAATCCAAAGCTCTTTTCGAGAATTTATAACTGTATAGCTTTCTCTTAATGTATAAAAATAATCAGGAGAAGCATCTATAATTTTTTTAATATAGGTTCTCTTTGGCAATTCATATTGCGGACTCCAATTAATTTGCTGTGCATGTAAATTGTTTTTTAATGTTGTAACAACAATTAGTAAAAAGAGGGTTTTTATATTTTTAAGAAACATTTAAAAACAAATTAGGTGCTTAACAAATGTTTTGCTGCTTCGTTTTTATTGGCTAATTGTCCACAAGCAGCATCAATATCTTTTCCACGGCTTCTTCTAATATTAACAATAATTCCTTTGCTTTCTAAGTAGGCTTTAAATTTATCTACTTTATCCGCATCAGCTTGTTGAAATTCCCCATTTTCAATAGGATTATATTCTATAATATTTACTTTACAAGGTACATGCTTGCAAAAATCTGCCAATTCTTTGGCGTCTTGGAGCTTGTCATTAAAATTTTTAAAAATAATGTATTCAAAAGTGATTTTATTTTTGGTTTTATGATAAAAATATTTGAGCGCATCTGCCAAAACTTCTAAATTATTTTGTTCGTTTATGGGCATTATTTTACTTCTCTTTTCATCATTTGCAGCATGTAAAGAAAGGGCTAAATTAAATCGCACTTTATCATCTGCTAATTTTTTAATCATTTTAGCAACTCCGGCTGTAGATAATGTAATACGTTTAGCAGCCATGTGTAAACCGTCTTCGGAAGTGATTTTATCAATAGCAGCCAATACATTATTGTAGTTTAACAAAGGTTCGCCCATGCCCATAAAAACAATATTGGTTAATGGCATATTGTAATGTTGCATGGCAATATTTCGAATGTTTACTACTTGATCATAAATTTCGTCTGCATTTAAGTTTCGCATTCGTTTTAAACGAGCTGTTGCACAAAATTTACAAGTTAAGCTACACCCCACTTGTGATGAAATACAAGCCGTCATTCTATTTTCTGCCGGAATAAGCACTCCTTCTACTACGTAATTATCCGAAAGTTTAAAAGCACATTTTATAGTACCGTCACTGCTTACTTGTTTATCATCCACCACAACTTCATTAATAACAAAATTATCTTTTAAAAATTGACGTATTTCTTTTGAAAGATTACTCATATCGTCAAAACTACGGGCAGATTTTTTCCACAACCATTCATAAATTTGAACTGCACGAAAAGGCTTTTCTCCTCGAGCAACCACTATTTCTCTTAATTGCTCCAGCGTAAGTGCCCGAATGTCTCTCTTTTTAATAATTTCTGACATAGTTACAAAGGTAATGAATATCGAATTTATCTATACCAATAGTTCACGGAATTATGCAAATATTAATACTTATAAAATATCTTCATCTTTATAATACTGATAAAGCCATTGCTAAACAGTATTTTAAACATTAATTGTTTAAACCTTAATTTGTAGATTATATTTGCAATGTAAATGAATCAACGATTTTATAAAAGCGAACGATTAAAAAGCAGAAAAGCTATTGAAACTCTTTTTAACAATGGTCAAAAAATAACTTCATATCCTATTAAACTAATTTATCTTACCAATGAAAATCCTACAGCTATATCCCACCAAGTATGCTTTAGTGTTCCAAAAAGAACAATTAAAAAAGCTGTAGAAAGAAATAAAATTAAACGAAGAATGCGTGAAGCATACCGAAAAAACAAGCAATTATTATCAATAAGTAATACTACCAAATTATTCTTAATGTTTATTTTTACCGGAAAAGAAAACTGCACCTATGCTGTTATAGAAGAAAAAATAAAAAGCATACTCTTACGTTTAAATGATAATTTTTCAAACCCTTCTGCTTGAAAACCTTAATTTCATACCTACTTATATTACTAATTAAATTTTACAAAGGTGCTATTTCGCCATATTTACCCAGAGCTTGCCGATATACCCCAACTTGTTCGGAGTACGGTATGGAAGCGATAAAAAAGTACGGCCCTATAAAAGGATTATTTTTAACTGTAAAGAGAATTTCCCGTTGTCATCCGTGGGGAGGACATGGACACGACCCGGCGCCTTAACGTAAGTGAAAACAGTGTAAAAACAAAAGATATTATTATTATGTTAGAAGTTTGCCATTTTAACTTTAACACATTTATACGTTCTAACTAATTTATTTTTTAATTTGCAAAATGTAATTTATAAAGAAAATGAAATCTTTCAAAAAATACCTTCTCATACTCATTATTGCGGGCAGCTCTTTTTTGTCGTTTAGCTTCGTAGATAATTATTTCGAGATTTCTAAGAACCTCGACATTTTTGCTACCCTATTCCGAGAACTTAACATGTACTATGTTGATGAAACACAGCCGGGTGAGCTTATGAAAAAAGGAATTGATGCTATGCTGGAATCGCTCGACCCTTATACAAATTATATTCCTGAAAGCGAAATAGAAGATTACAGATTTATGACTACAGGCGAATATGGCGGTATTGGAGCCATTATTCGCCAAAAAGATGATTACATTGTTATTGTAGAACCGTATGAAGGTTCTCCTGCGCAAAAAGCCGATTTAAGAGCCGGTGATGTAATTATTGAAGTAAATGGGAAAAGTATAAAAGGGAAAAATTCATCGGATGTAAGTAAAATTTTAAAAGGCCAAGCAAACTCAGAAGTTACTCTGTTAATTGAGCGAGAAGGCGAAAAAAACAGAATAGAAAAGAAACTAATGCGCCAAGAAATTAAAATTAATAACGTTCCTTTTTATGGTGTTTTAAAAGACGATATAGGATACATCAAACTTACAGGATTTACCGAAACCGCCAGCCGTGAGGTAAAAGAAGCCTTTACCGACCTTAAAAGCAAAGGAATGAAAAAATTAATTTTAGATTTGCGCGATAATGGAGGTGGATTACTAAAAGAAGCCGTTAATATTGTTAACTTTTTTGTACCAAAAGGTTCTGATGTAGTAAGTACAAGAGGCAAAATTAAAGAATGGGATAAGGTACATAAAGCATTAAACTCTCCCCTTGATTTAGAAATTCCATTAGTAGTAATAATAAATGAAAACTCCGCTTCTGCTTCAGAAATTGTAGCCGGAGCCATACAAGATTTTGATAGAGGGGTTGTTATTGGAGAACGTTCCTTTGGGAAAGGATTGGTACAACAAACACGACCATTAAGCTATAATGCACAATTAAAAGTTACCGTTGCTAAATACTACACTCCAAGCGGCAGATGTATTCAAAAATTAGATTATTCGCACAAAGATGATGAAGGGAAAGCCACAAAAATTGCCGATTCATTAATCACCGCATTTAAAACCAAAGGAGGAAGAATTGTATATGACGGAAATGGTATAGAACCCGATATTAATACCGAAAACAGAGAATTTTCAGTTATTTCTGCCGTACTATTGGGGAAAAATCATATTTTCGATTATGCTACTCGCTATCGTGTAAAACACGAAAGTATAAGCAATGCTCGTGATTTTAAATTGAGCGACCAAGATTTTGATGATTTTGTGAAATTTTTAGAAGGCAAAGATTACTCTTATACTACTACTACCGAAAAAATGCTGGATGAAATAAAATCAAGCGCAGAAAAAGAAAAATATTTAAAAGATATTGAAAACGAACTTGAATCGCTTAGCAATATTGTGAAAAAAAACAAGCAAAACGATTTATACCGATTTAAAGAAGAAATCAAAGAACTGCTCGAGAATGAAATCGTATCGCGTTATTATTTTCAACGAGGAAGAATTGAAAACTCTTTTTCGCATGATTTAGATATTAAAAAGGCTAACGAAATTTTAAACGATAATAAATTGTATTCGCAAATTCTAAAAGGAGAAACCGGTAACATCAAAAAGCAATAAGAAACGATTTTGTTCGTTTCTATACAGCATATGCTAAAACATCGTTTTTTTGCACCTTCAAATTACTATAACCGTTACTTAGTTGGCATTGCATTACTGATAATAGGCCTTCCTTTTTCAAAATTTTTAATGAGTACGGCACAGTTTTTTTTGCTTGGAAACTGGCTACTATTTTATCGAAATCCCATAGATAGTTTTAAAAGTTTTTTTAATAATAGAGTAGCATTAATTCTTAGTGGAATTTACCTTTTGCATGTTGTTGGCATGCTCTACTCTTCCGATTTAAAATATGGATTAGATGAATTACGTAAAAAATTGCCATTACTTTTTTTGCCTGTAATTATTGCATCATCACCAATTATTCACAAAGAGCACATCAAATTATTATTAAAAATATTTGTAGTTAGTGTATTAGCTTCTTCATTGGTAAGCTTTGCTATATATAGCGGCATTACCGGCAAAGAAATAATCGATATTAGAACCATCACCATTTTTGTTTCCCATATACGCTTTTCGCTCATGGTTTGCTTTTCTATTATTATCAGTGCTTATCTTTTTTTAAATGAAACGAATAATTACCGTTATATATTTTTAATATTAATTGGATGGTTTATTTACATGTTGTTTATATTAGAATCCATTACAGGATTAAGTTTATTAGCACTTACTATTTTTTTACTGCTTACTTTTTACATATTTAAAAATTCCTCAAAAAAAATTCAATATATCTACTTTTTTAGTGTTTTAACAATAATCATGGTTGCAATTGGGTATGTAATTACAATATATCAAAAAGTAAGTAATGTAACTCCAATAGATTTTTCGAGTTTAGATAAACAAAGTGCTAATGGTGAATTATATTATCATAATACAGAAAGCAAAGAACACGAAAACGGCAACTACATTTGGATTTACATAGCCAATAATGAATTAAAAAATACATGGAACGAATTAAGCCATATTCCTTTCGACAGTTTAGATTTAAAAGGAAACCCAATACAATACACCTTGGTTAGATTTCTCGCTTCTAAAGGATTAAGAAAAGACCGCGATGGATTATTAAAACTCACAAAACAAGAAATAACAGCTATTGAAAAAGGAATTGCCAATGTTGAATATTTACAAAATTCAAGTATTCACAAACGCTTGCACCAAATTATTTGGGAAATTTACAATTATAAAAATGGCTATAATCCCAACGGACATTCACTTACCATGCGCTTGGAATTTTGGAAAGCTGCTTGGGGAATAATTAAAGAAAATCCACTTTTAGGCGTAGGAACAGGCGATGTAAATAATGCATTTTTGGAACAGTATAATAAAATAAAATCTCCCTTAGATTCTCATAATCGATTACGTGCACACAATCAATATTTAGAAATAGCCGTTGCTTTAGGCATAATTGGGTTGTTTATCTTTTTATTCTGTATCGCCTATCCAATTTGGCTAAATAAAAACGAACTAAATTTTATTTATGCAAGCTTTATCATCATAGCATTAGGCTCAATGATAACCGAAGACACCTTAGAAACTCAAGCAGGCGTTACTTTCTTTGCCCTTTTTAATAGCCTACTTTTAATTAAAGGCGAAAATACTTCTAAATAAAATGCGCTTAACTGTTTTTGATATAAAAATATTAAAAACCTTACCTTAGCTAAAATTTTTAATCTATGAACGATACTACAAAATACGGTTTTGGAACAAAAGCAATTCATGCCGGTATGGAACCCGATGCAGGTACAGGGGCTATTATGACTCCCATTTTTCAAACATCTACTTTTGTACAAGAATACCCCGGAAAGCATAAAGGATACGCCTACGCACGCGGTAAAAACCCAACTCGAACAGCATTAGAAAAAAACATTGCAACTTTGGAAAACGCAAAATATGGACTTTGTTTTTCAAGTGGAATGGGAGCTATTGATGCCGTAATAAAATTGTTAAAACCGGGAGATGAAGTAATTACCGGCAATGACTTATACGGTGGTTCATACCGTATGTTTACTAAAGTTTTTGAACCGCTTGGCATTAAATTTCACTTTATTGACATGCACAATGCTGCAAATATCAAAAACTACATAAATGCAAATACACGTTTAATTTGGGTTGAAACTCCCACCAACCCCACTATGCAAATAGTTGATATTGCTGAGTGTGCTGAAATAGCTAAAAGCCATAACATAATTTTTGCCGTTGACAATACTTTTGCTTCACCTTACTTGCAAAACCCCATTAACTTAGGTGCCGATATAGTAATGCATTCCGTAACCAAATACTTAGGCGGACATTCCGATGTAATTATGGGAGCTTTAGTAATGAACGATGAAAAACTCTATGAGCGATTAGCCTTTATTCACAATTCATGCGGAGCTACTCCCGGACCAATGGATGCATTTTTAGTAATAAGAGGTATTAAAACCTTGCACCTACGAATGGAGCGACATTGCCAAAATGGTGAAAAAATAGCTCACTTTTTACGTTCACATCCTAAAGTTGAAAAGGTTTATTGGCCGGGCTTTGAAGACCATCCTAATCATCACATAGCAAAAAAACAAATGAGAGGATTTGGAGGAATGATATCATTTGTGGTAAAAGGTAATATTGAAGAAACTTTTCGAATAGCCTCATCTGTAAAAGTTTTTTCTTTAGCTGAGTCGTTGGGCGGAGTTGAATCATTAATAAACCACCCTGCTACTATGACCCATGCCTCCATTCCAAAAGAAGAGCGCGAAAAAGCCGGAGTAGTTGATAATTTAATACGTTTAAGCGTGGGTGTAGAAGATGTTGACGACTTAATTGAAGATTTAAAACAAGCCTTAAATTAATTAAATTATGTTAAGCAATAACAAATTTGCAGTAATCGGTACAGGACGATTTGGTACAGCCATTGCCAAAACCCTTTCATCTCGAGGAGCCGAAGTAATTGTAATAGATAGCGATGAAGAAAAAATAGAAGCCATAAAAGACGATGTAGCTTATGCTGTGGTTTTAGATGCTACCGATAAAAAAGCCCTTCAAGCGCAAAATATTCAAGATATGGATGCGGTGGTTGTTTCCATTGGCGAAGACTTTGAATCGATGATTTTGTGTACCGTACAATTAATGGAATTAAATGTAAAACGAATCATTGCCAGAGCAGGAAGCAAATATCAGCGAATGATTTTAGAAAAATTAGGTATTAAAGAAATACTTTCGCCCGAAGATGAATTTGGTATTGCTGTTGCAGAAAAATTATTAAATCCAAACATTGTCTCTTACCTGCAATTGCCCGATGATTATGAAATTGCCGAAATTAAAACTCCACCGGCTATAGCAAACAGAACTTTAGAAGATATCGGGTTAAGAAACAAATATCGCCTTAACCTTGTTACCATAAAACGAGCTTTTGAAGTTAAAAAGGGAGATGAAATGGTGGTAGAACAACATATTTTAGGAGTGCCTAACTCTTCTACTGTTTTATTTGAAACTGATACCATTGTAGTATTTGGATTAACTAAAGATATTGAACGATTTTTAGAAATTAATAAATAAATGAATTACTACTTTATTACCGGAACCTCAAGAGGAATTGGCCTTGCAATTGTAAATGAATTATTAAAAAACAAGGAAAATAAAATATTCGGCTACGGAAGAAATTGCAGCATACAACATCATGCATACAGCCATACATTTATTGATTTATCCAATATAGAATCATTATTAAATTTTGAATTCCCTGATTTAATAGATGCCAAATCAATATGTTTGATAAATAACAGCGGAACTATTGGCGAAATAAAACCCTGCGGAAAACTCAACAATAAAAACATTGTTCAAACATTAAATTTAAATTTAACAGCACCATCTATTTTATGTAATCAATTTTTAAAAAAATTTCAAAATCATCCTGCTAAAAAATATATAATAAATATCAGTTCAGGAGCAGCCAAATTTCCCATTGATGCATGGTCGAGCTATTGCTCATCTAAAGCAGGATTAGATTTATTAAGCCTAACTATTCAAGAAGAACAAAACAACAGAAACGGAAACGTAAAAGTTTTTTCCATATCTCCGGGAGTGATAGATACCGCTATGCAAGATGAAATACGCAAAGCAAATCCTGAAGACTTTAAAAAATCAGATTACTTTCATCAATTAAAAATTAATCACGAATTAATTTCTCCGGACTTGGTAGCTAAAAAAATTATTCATATCTTGCATTCACCACACCTTCAACACGATGTGCTTATTGCATTAAAAGACATAGCGCTCTAAATATTGTTTAACTTAATACCCCTGCCATGAAAAAACTACACTTATTATTTTTGATGAGTATTTTTTCTTTACAGATAATTGCCCAACAAAGTTCTATAATTCCATGCTATACATCAGAAAATCTTCAGGAATTGATAAGTAAAGACCCTACCTTGAATGAAAAAATTAATCAGTTTGAAAATGATTTAGCAGAATATAAGCGAAATCCTATTACTCAAAAATCTGTCCGCATAATACCTACAGTGGTGCATGTAATACACATGTATGGTTCTGAAAATATTTCTAAAGCACAAATAGAAAATCAAATTGCTACTTTAAATGAAGACATGAGGCGTTTAAACAGCGATGCTACAAATACACCTGCTCCATTTGCTTCCGTAGCTGCCGATTGTCAGGTAGAATTTCGCTTAGCACGTATCGATCCAAATGGAAATTGTACAGATGGTATAGTAAGAGTATATTCTCCGCTTACCAACGGACCGGTAAATCGCGATGATGTAAAAGCGGTAAGCTACTGGCCCAGCAATAAATATTTTAATATTTGGGTGGTTAAAAACATTGATAACGGAGGCCAACAAGGAACAATATTAGGATATGCTCAATTCCCGGGATTTGGACCAGCAACAACCGATGGCGTTGTTATTCGTGCTGATTATTTTGGAAGTATCGAAACAGGAAATTCCGGCTACAAAGGACGTACCACTACTCATGAAGTGGGACATTGGTTAGGATTACGTCATATTTGGGGAGATCAAACATGTGGAAACGATAATGTTTCCGATACACCTCCACACTTTGGAGCAAACTCCGGCTGTCCCAGCTTTCCTTATAACGCTAACAATAGTTGTGGCGCAGGTGCCAATGGTGAAATGTATATGAATTATATGGATTACACCAACGGAGGATGCCAAAATTTATTTACGCAAGGACAAAAAGCAGTTATGGATTTCGTTTTAAACGGAACCAGAGCAAATTTATGGAGTGCATCAAACTTAGCTGCAACGGGTGTTGATGGTAGTGTAACCGGTATTTGTGCGCCAAAAGCCGATTTTAGAGCCAATAATACATTTATATGTCAAGGCCAAAGCATTACATTTACCGATTTATCTTGGAACGGTCCGGTTACAACAAGAAACTGGACTTTTACAGGAGGTACTCCTTCTACCTCTTCTGATAGCATGCCTGTTATAACCTATAATACTCCCGGAGTTTATCCGGTATCATTAACCGTATCGAACGGAGCAGGAAACAATACAAAAACAGTAACTAACTTCATATACGTATCAGCAAGTCCGGGTGGACCTACCCCGTTTTTTGATTCATTTGAAAATGCTCAACCTTTCCCAAATAATAGTTGGATTGTCAATAATCCTGACAATGGAACAACATGGACAGTTAGTAGTGCTGCAGGTTCAACCGGAGTTTATTCGGCAAGGATTACAAATGGTCCCTCTAATGCAAATAATGTTGATGAACTTATCAGCACTACCTATAATATGAGTGGAGTTACCAGTGCCAGTATTAAATTTAAAGTAGCTTATGCTCAACGTTCATCATCTACCAATGATATTTTACGATTATTTGTTTCCGGCAATTGCGGACAAACATGGGCATTACGATGGACTCAATCCGGTAGCACCTTAGCAACAGCCCCTGCAACAAGCAGTAGTTTTATTCCAACAGCAACACAATGGAAAGAAATTACCGTATCTAACATTCCTGCAACAAGCTTTACTTCTAACTTTCGATTTAAATTTAATTTTGAAAGTAAAGGAGGAAATAATATCTATATAGATGATATTAATTTGAGCATTATTTCTTCAATATACGAAAATAGTAGCATTAAAGAATTAAGTATTTACCCAAATCCTTCAAACGGATTGGTAAATATTGAATATACATCAGAAAAGGAATTAAACACCACTATAACAATTCATGACCTGACAGGAAGATTAGTGTTACAACAACAATCGCAAAGCATAGTTGGAAACAATAAGTTTACAATTAACGAAAATAGCTCTTTAAGAACCGGCATGTATTTAATTAGCCTTGAAAACGAAGAAGGCAAATACTCACAACGCTTAATTATTGAATAAATAAAACATAACAGGTATGCCTAAAAAAGGAGCGCATTGCGCTCCTTTTTTTATTTGAAGCTATTGTTTAATAAGTTTTTCTGTTTTTAAAAACCCATTCCCTTGTACTTCGATAATATAAATACCTGACTTTAATGTTTCAACATTAATTTGTAAAAAGTTTTTATTTATTTCTTTTTCTTGATAAATGATTTTACCTAAAAAATCAACTAATTTAATCTCTTTAAAATTACTATATGATTGTATGTTTAGTAATGTGTTTGCCGGATTGGGATAAATAACAAGTTTTACATCAGAGTTTTGCCAATCATTTTCGCCTACATTTGTTACAATTATTGGCTGAGATGTTCCAGAACAATTGTGCACATTTGTAACTGTTAATGTATAAGTACCGTTTTGCTGTGGCACAAAGCTGGGAGAATTTGCTCCGGGTATAGGCACACCGTTTAAGTTCCATTGATACGTTACTTGAGTAGCCGTAGTAGTTAAAACATTATTGGTATAGGATATATTGGGTATTATAGTAGGTTTTACATGAACCGGTAAATATTTTACATCATAACATCCATTGGGGATATATCCATATATCTGATACAATAAACTAAAATTAGGCGTTGCAGAAAATCCATTTATTTGATAATTTATTATATAACTTGAAGGACTTATATTATACCAATTTGCACCGGTAAAGGTAAAATTTACTGTATCTCCACGGCATATTGTATCTGTAGGAGGTATTATACTTATATGCGGTTTTGGCAATACATTTAAAGTAATGGTATCATAACATTGAATTAATCCTGAATCAATCATTAGGACTATGATACTATCATTCCACATAGGAACTGATGATAAAAGCAAACTTTGGTTATTAATAACATTGCTGTTTGGCGTAATCCAATTGTAATTGTATCCTTGCAGAGTATCAGCCGTAATTGTCAGTGATAATCCTTCGCAAACCGGGCTTGGTTGATGTATATTTACTGAACAATTAGATTGACATTGTGGGTCGTTTGAAGGTAAAACTACTACCGTAGCCGTATCATATACCAATCCTGCATTAATTATACTTGCTGAAACAATGTATTGTGTAGTAACTGTTGGGCTTGCCCATGCAAGTGTATTGTTATTCATTAGTGTTATACCGCTATTGGCCGACCAATCATGATTATGACCTCCTATAGCGCTTATTATGGCTGTTTGCCCCTCACAAATTGTATCGCCTATTAATGCAAATAAAGGAGAACATAAAATTTGAGCAGTGCCTGTAAAATTAATTGGTAGCTGAACGGTATCATTAAAGTAATTAGAAATACATAATATATACGATTCACCGCTTAACACATTTAATGTTGGCTCATAGTTGGTGTTACAACTAAAACCGGAGGCATACGATGGTACCGGACCTATACCGGTTCCGCAACCCATACTAGAACTGTTCCAATTGCATCTTACCGGTGCTAAGGTATTGTTAAATATGCCTGAGCATGTAGCGGTGTCATACTTCCACATTATCCAGTCTAATGGCCCGTTTTGTATGCCTGCTCCCATATCAAATTCCAAGGTCCCATTGCTGCCAATATGAATGAGCACCCAATACGAATTCAATTCACCAGAAAGCAAACATCCTAAATTTGTACTTGCAGGATTTATTGTTGGATTAGAAACACTATGGTTTATACTTGTAAAATCTATAATATTACCGCTTCCGGTATTAGGTAATAAAAGTATTGTATCGTTTGTGCAAACCGGCACGGCTGTTATACAATCGCTGGGATAGTTTTGTGCTATAGATAAATTTATACCTAAAGCAATTATTAATATTACTAAAAACTTCTCTTTCATAAACATTAGTTTTTAATAACCTTTTCGATTTTTGACCGCAAATCGTCTTCTACTTCAATAAAATAAACTCCCGATTTTAATGTTTCAACATTAATTATCTTTGTATTAGTATTTTCAACTTTTTCTTTGTAAACTAAAGCTCCAAAAGCATTATAAATGCTTATATTTTTTAGGATTGATGACGATTTTATTGTTAAATGCTGACTTGCAGGGTTGGGAAAAACACTTATAGCATCCTCCGCATCATACAAGGCTCCGGTAGAAGTATTAAAGCTGCATACCATAGTATCGGCTTCGCCACAGGCGGTGGCGATTAATGTTATTTGATAATTGCCTTGTGCCGCATAGGTATGATTAATGGGGAAAGTATCGTGCTCGGCTCTAATAACTAATACAGGGCTGCCATCGCCAAAATCTAAATAGCAGCTATCTGCTCGCTCGCTTAGGTTGGTAAAGGTATAATTTAAGCCTGTGCCGCTGCATTGCATTTGTGCCTGTGGAGGACCTGTAAAACCTAAACAATTGGTTTTAACTACATACGCACTTACTTTTCTAAAATTCAAAGTATAGATTGGAGTATCGGCAGAACCGGTTAAAAGGAAACCTCCATCTGAAGTTGCAATTCCATTCGTAAAATTTACATGTCCATTATTAAAACCTATAAATTTTCTTTTCCACAAAAAACTTCCGTAGTTGTTATATTTTACAATAAATGCTTCCGAATTATTATTATTTGATTGTTTTTTTCTATATCCTATTGCTAGAAAATTTCCATCATGAGTATTTATAATACTGCTAAAGGAGCCCAGAATGGTTGAATTATCTTCATAAGTTGGATTATCAAAATTATAATAAAAAGCTCCCGAAGTATCAATCTTAAACAAATAAGGAATTTGATTTCTTACAGTTGAAATAGCTAAACTATTTTCAATTTCATCATAAGCAATACTTAAAGCACTTTCATAATTACTTAATTGTGGAGGACTATACCAATTTACATCCCATAGTAAATTTCCAAATTTATCAGCCTTAGCAATCCAAATATCGCTGTTATGAAAATTACAATATTCAAAATTTTTGTATCCTGAAAATACAATGCTATTATCAGGAAGTTCTACTGCATCACCGAATGCTGCATGAAATTGTCCACTTATAGGTTCTTCTATTTTCTTATTCCATATTATATTACCAAGTGTATCTAATTTAAAATACATTGGTTTATGATAGTTTCCCGGATTATAACATCTTCCTAGTATTAAAAATGTGCTATCTTTTAAAAGTTTCACCCTTGAGGGTATAAAATTTAAAACTACTCCACTGTCAACTCCACTCGTTATTGTATCAAAAACAATATATTTTCTGCTTATTTCAATATAATTTGTATCCAATATTGTTAAAAAAAGATTCGAATATTCTACAATAGAATCATAATAACTTCCAAATATGTATAAATTGCTTTTTATATTATATATTTCTTGACATCTCAAATCTTTATTATGATTATTAAAATCTGTTTTAGATATTATACTATCACCATAATTATTCGATTTCAAAACAAAAGCATCTCGATAGCCCATTGAATTCCCAACATTAAAAGAATTGAATCCAGAAATGTGGTAATTGCCATTAAGCTCAAATGGAAATGTTGCTCTTGCTCCTTTATAAGGATTTATAATGCTATCCACAAAATAAAATTTTTCAAAATAGTTTGTGCTTTGTGAGTTACCTACAATGCTATTAACTATA
This sequence comes from Bacteroidia bacterium, assembly GCA_046299555.1. Classification (GTDB taxonomy): domain Bacteria; phylum Bacteroidota; class Bacteroidia; order JACCXN01; family JACCXN01; genus CALKJP01. Next base: position 524,777 of record JBKBHS010000001.1, on the reverse strand, counting down.
TATATAAGAAGAAGCAAAACCCTTTTCATAACATTAATTAATATTAGTTGTTACTTTTGACAAACTAAAGTTAGAAAAAATAATGTTATATCAAAATAATACGTTATTTAAATAGTTTTTTATTTCCAGATATCTGCTTCTTCTAATTGGATTTTATCTTTAAAGAAATGTTTGGCGCTTTTTTCAAAGCTTTCGGTATAGTCCGAAACAAAAAAACGATGCTTCTTTTGTTTATTAGTGGAGGAGCTGTTTAATAATTTGTGATAGGATAATATATGTTTGGTATATTGCGCTACTACATCAGCTGAATCAATAATTTTTACATCTTTTTTATAAAATTCAGCCACTTCGTTTTTAATTAATGGATAATGGGTGCACGCTAAAATAAGAGCATCAATCTTTTTTAATTTTGTACTCGATAAATAAGAATGTATCACCGTGCGGCTGATTTTATTATTAAAAAACCCTTCTTCAATCATGGGTGCCAGCAAAGGAGTGGCAAGTGATGCTACTTTTAACTGCTGGTTTAATGCATTTATTTTAGAGGCATAAACATTGGTTTTAATGGTTGCTTTTGTTCCAATTACGCCTACCTTTTCTATTTTCGGATGATTGGCTACATACTCTACTACCGGATCTATTACATTTATTACAATGGCTTTATTTCCTACAAATGATTTTACGGTTTCGAAGGCAATGGCCGATGCTGTATTACACGCAATAACAATAGCCTTACATTTTTGATCGAGTAAGAACTGTGCTATTCTAATGGAATAATATTTAATAGAATCGGGCGACTTATCGCCATAAGGCAAATGAGCAGTATCGCCAAAATATATAAATTGTTCGTTTGGTAAATGTTTGCTAATAGCATTAGCTACGGTAAGTCCACCAATGCCGGAATCGAATATTCCTATAGGAGCGTTTGCTTTAATCACTTAAATAGTACAAAAAATCCCTCAAATGAGGGATTTAAGGTTTATTGAATTCCTAGTTTTTTCTTAATCTGCGGACCTAAATTATCGCTTTCAGGCATGTATAGTAAGGTGCCGGCAGCAGAATCAAATATGTAGCTGTATTTGTTTTCTTTTGCAAAATCTGCAATAGTTTTTTTAATCTTTTCAACCATTGGTTTAAGCAATTCTTCTTCTTTGTTTTTCAAATCATCTTGAGCTGTCATTTGAAATTCTTTGATTCTTGTTTCCAAGTCGGTTATTTCTTTCAATTTGGCTTTTTTAACCGATTCGATATATGATGATTCTTTTTGTTGATATTCGGCAACTTTTGCTTCAAACTCTGCCGACATGGCTTGTAATTGTTGTTGCAATTGTTGCGCATAAGCTTGTAAATCCGCTTCGGCCTTTTTACGTTCGGGCATACCTAACATTAATTCGTTTGAATCTACATATCCGAATTTTTGAGCAAATAAACTTGTTGTTAAAAAAGCGAAAGCTACTACGAAAGATTTTTTAATTAATGATTTCATATTGTTTGATGCGTTTAAAAATTTGGTGTGTAAAAATAGTATTATTTTGTTGATTTATATCCTAATGCTTCTAAAACGGCATCACTTTTATCAAATTTAGGATTAGTGTACATCATACTTAAACTTCCGGCTTTATCAAACACTACGGCTAAATTTTCTTTTACAGCAATATCTTTAACGGCTGTATAAATTTTATCTTGTATAGGCTTAATAAGCTCCTGACGCTTTTTAAACAATTCGCCATCAACTCCAAAACGTTGCTTTTGCAATTCTTTTGCTTCTTTTTCTTTATTAATAATTTCATTTTCGCGTTTGCGTTTTAGCTCTTCGGTTAGTAAAATCTGTTCAGCTTGATAAGCTTTGTATAACTTGTCTATTTCAGCATATTTGGCTTCAATTTCTTTTTGCCATTGTACCGACAAATTATCTAATTGTTGCTGTGCCGCCTGATGTTCAGGAATTTTTGATAGAATATACTCTGAATCAATATAAGCATATTTTTGGGCTTTAGCGATACTTGTTATACTAAGTACAACCATTAGTATCATTAAAAATTTTTTATTCATAATGTGTTTCCTCCTTTATGCTCTTTAGCGAGCGAATTTAATTACATTTTTTATAATTCACCTAAGTTAAACCCAATGGTGAAGTGCACCTGCGATTTTTTCATTTGTGGAGCTGTTGGAACATCATCAAAACGATAACCCCAATCAAGACCTAATAAACCGAACATTGGTAAAAACACTCTTACCCCAACGCCTGCAGAACGTTTAACGGCAAAAGGATTGTAATCTCTGAATCGGTTCCAGGTATTTCCTGCCTCTGTAAATCCAAGCAAGTAAACCGTTGCATTTGGATTTAAAGAAACCGGGAATCGCAATTCCATGGTATACTTGCTAATAATGGTACCTCCAATAGCAGGAGAAAGTGATTGATCATCATATCCTCTTAAGGCAATTATTTCTCTACCATCTAATGCAAAACCTGTTAGTCCGCTACCACCTAAATAAAATCGTTCAAAGGGCGCTGCACCAAGGCTTCGGTTATACATAGCCAGAAAACCAAAACCGGCACGTGTGTTTAATACCAAATTTCCTGCCAAATTTGTAAACCAAGAAGTAGTAAACTTCCATTTATGATATTCTACCCATTTGTAACGCTCTTGTAGCGTATATCCGCTGTAATCTTCTACACGATTTCCGGTTGAATCGGTTCTAAAAAAGGAATAAGGCGGAGTTAATTGTAAGGTTAAAGTAGTTTGAGAGCCTTTTCTAGGATAAATAGGCGCATCAATTGAATTTCTTGAAATGGAAAGTTTATAGCTCAAGTTATTGGCAATACCTTCATTAAATAAGAATGCCGGCCATTTGTTTATTTCATAATGCTGATAAGTGGCTTCTTGATAAATGGTAAAAAAGTCATCCGGCCATTGTAATCTGCGTCCTAAACCAACTGATAGCCCCGTAATATCAATGCCTTGACGTTTTTCATTTAAAACCCTTGCCCCTTCAGCATTTTTAACGTAGCGTTTTTCGCCATTCGACTGTATGGAATGATATAAACTTACGGTTAATGAATTAGGGCGTTTACCTCCTAACCATGGCTCAGTAAATGACATGTTATACGACTGAAACCAGGTTCCTGTAGTTTGTGCTCTTACGCTTAAGCGCTGACCATCACCGGCAGGCAATGGACGCCAAGCATTTTTCTTAAAGAAATTTCTGGCAGAAAAATTATTGAACGTAACCCCCAATGTACCTACTACTCTGTTTGCCCCCCAACCTCCAGAAAGCTCTACCTGATCGGATGGACGCTCTTCAACGGTATATTCAATATCAACTGTTCCATCGGCCGGATTAGGTTTTGGGGTTACATTTAATTTTTCCTGATCGAAATATCCGAGCTGTGCTAATTCGCGCTGTGTTCGAATTATATCGGAACGACTAAACAACTGCCCCGGTTTGGTTCTAATTTCGCGCATTATTACATGGTCGTTGGTTTTGGTATTACCCATTACCGTAACTCTGTTAATAGTAGCTTGCTTGCCTTCATACAAGCGTATTTCAATATCAATCGAATCGTTTTCTACCAAAACCTCTACCGGTGTAGCCTGAAAGAATAAGTATCCATCGTCCATATAAAGCGATGTTATATCTCTGCCGTTAGGATTCATAAATAAGCGCGATTCTAATACTTGCTGATTATAAATATCGCCTTTTTTAATACCTAAAATATTGTTTAACTCTTTGGTAGAATGTTTTGAATTACCAACCCAGGTAATATTTCTAAAGTAAAACCGATTGCCTTCTTTTACTTCAATATCTAAATTAACATACTTATCGTCTATTTTATATACCGAATCTCTTATTATTTGTGCATCTCTAAAACCTTTGGCATTATATTTTTCAATTACTTTTTCTAAATCTTTTTCCACATTATCTTCAATATATTTTGATGCTTTAAAAATATTATACCAACGAGCCTGCTTGGTTTCTTTCATGTATCGTCTGAGTGCCGAACTTTGAATATTTTCATTACCGTAAAAATTAATGTTTTTAATTTTTACTCTGTTTTTCTTATCTACGTTAAACACCAATATTACATTGTTTTTTAGGGTAGAGTCGGGTATTTCTGATGTTATAACATCAACATTCAAATAACCCTTATCAATATAAAACTTTTTAATGGTGGCTGTTGAAGTGCTAATAACATTTTTGGTTACAACTTGTCCGCGAATAATTTTGAGTTGTTTGCGTAATTCATCAGCTTCGGCTTTTCGTACTCCTTTAAATGAAAATTTGGAAAGTCGCGGGCGCTCTTCTAATTGAAAATTAAGAAATATAACGTTACCCTGAACTTTGGTGGCGTATAGTTTAATATCTGAAAACAATCCTTGTTCCCATAAATTATCAATGGATTTAGAAATTTTTTGTCCGGGAATCATTAACTTTTCACCTACTGAAAGCCCCGACAACATTATTAAAACGTTTTTGTCTAAATATTGAATGCCGCTTATGGTAATACCTCCAATTTCGTATTCCTGAGGTTCTTCAAATTTCATTTCCTCAATATTTACTCCGCCAATTAATACCTGCGCCTTAATGAAGGAGGGCAATACAAAAACAAACAATAAAACAATATAACTAAATTTACGCAGCATGAATTTATACTTTTATTTGTTCACTTGTTTTGCCGAATCTGCGTTCGCGTTGCTGAAAATCCAAGATGGCCGAAAATAAATCTTCTCGTTTAAACTCCGGCCACATTTTTTCAAGAAAACAAAACTCTGCATAAGCACATTGCCACAATAGGAAATTACTGATTCTAAGCTCTCCGCTGGTTCTTATTAATAATTCAGGGTCAGGAATATTTTTAGTTGTTAAGTAAGAAGCAAATAGTTCGTCATTAATATCTTCTACCTTAAGTATTCCGCTTTTAACAGCCGATGCAATTTTTTTGGTGGCATTTACTATTTCCCATCGCGAGCTGTAGCTTAAGGCCAAAACCAATGTTAAACCATCGTTTTGCGATGTTTCATCTATAGCTTCCATTAATTCTTTGTAACAATTTGGCGGAAGTGATTCCAAATCGCCAATAGCCATTAATCTTACTTTATTTTTATTAAGGGTAGCAGTTTCTGAATGGATGGTTTTAACCAATAACTCCATTAAGGCATCTACTTCTTCTTTTGGCCTGTTCCAGTTTTCGGTTGAAAAGGCATACAAGGTTAAATACTTCACTCCTATTTCAGCAGCTCCTTCCGAAGCCTCTCTTACGGCATGCACCCCATGTTGATGACCATACACACGTTCTTTACCTTGCTGTTTTGCCCATCTGCCATTGCCATCCATAATAATAGCGATGTGCTTAGGTAAACGCGTTGTATCTATCTTACTTTTTAAACTTTGTATTTCTTCCATACTATATTAATTCATTCTAACTCTGCCTACTCCCGGACAAGGCTGAGGTTTTTTAATGGCATATACTATCATTATTCCGGCAAATGAATACCAATCTCTGTTTTTTGAGTTACCTCGCTGATAACCTCTTGTATTCCCAAATTGATTCGGACTTACAATGCTTCTGTCTGATAATGCAGTAGCAGTAGCCCCTGCTTCTGTTAACATTACTCTTTTATCAGGATAGCGTGTACTGATATCATCTAAATAATCGGTATAGGTTTTTCGTAAACCCCACTCTAATGCCAAGCCCCAATTACCTATTAAATTTACTTTAAATCCCATACCAAATGGAATAGCTACCTGCGTGCGGGCATACTTTCTGCCCTGAGCTGCGGATGTGCCTTGCCCTTCAGTTCCAAAATTTTTCAATTTTACTTCTTCGCCTGCAAAATTTGTTTTTGGGTTAAAAAGAAACACACTTAAGCCGCCAAACATATAAGGACTAAAAGGCATTTTTTTATTGCCTATTTCGTAGGGCAAAAAGTTAAATTCCATTTGTGCTGCTCCTTCGTAAATGGGCGATATAAAGGAAAGGTTACGATATCGCTCATATAAGTATGGACTTTTAGCATCATCGCCCGAAATTTTTCCATACAAAGCATTGGCTTTAAAAGACCAGCGATAGTTGAAATTATAACGATATACTAAACCTCCTCCTAAATGGCTATTGCGAAAAGGAATTTCACGATTAAGCTCCCCGAAATAAAACGAAGCTGTGCCAAAAGGGCCAATTTCAGAATATTGCGCCTTTAGGTTGAGCACTAAAAATGTAAATACAATAAAAAAAATGGTTTTCGGCATTCGCTTCAATTAACTCTTTTTGAGCTATTTTATTGTTTTTGCAAACGCCAAAGTTAATTTAATTTTTGTAAAGTAAGGTATCGTAAACTTTGAATATGGGATATTCCACACGAGCATAATGCTGTAACAAGATTTAAAAAAATCACTTTTTTCTTGACTCGTATCGTTTTTTTATTTTTTATTCGCTGTCAACAATTTTAAAACACTTATAAACATGCAAGTTAAAATAACATTGTTGACAACGCTCTTTTTAATAATTACTTGTTATGCCAAAGCTCAAAGCTACACCTGGTCAACGCTTGGCAATGGCGATATTACTCCCGATAACTGGCTGGGAACCAACAGCAGCGCCATGCTGAAAGATGTAATTATAAAAACCAATAACATTGAACGCATGCGCATTAAAGGCGGAGTTTTTTTTGGCATTGGTTTAAACAACCCCAACAATATAGTGCATATTACACAATCCTGTAAATACACCCACCATACAAGAAATAATTGTTGGGCCAAGAGGTAGCGGTTCTGGTCCAAGCCCGGTAGCCAATACCGAATCGCCCTATTTTGGCAGCACCGGTTTGCAAATTACCAATGTAGAAAGCGGCACTACCTCTGCCGATGGTTTGCACATAGGCTTACGCAATGGCATGGTGCAAGGAGTAAGATTAAATGCTATATTTAACTTAAAAGAAAATGCCGACATGCAGTTTTTTACCAACAACAGCCACCGCATGACCATTGACAGAAAAGGCGATATAGGCATAGGCACGGCAGCCCCGCAAGCAACCTTGCACCTAAAAAAGGGCGCCAATACCATATTGTTTGAACGAGCAGGCTATGCCACCTTTGTAATACAGCAAAGCTTTGGAAGTGGATTAAGCATTTCTAGACAAAATCAAAGCGTACCTGATGTTATTATAACAGCTGATGGAAGTGTTGGTATAGGATCATCAAATACCGGCACTTTTAAATTAGCGGTAGATGGGAAAGTAGGAGCAAGAGAATTTAAAGTTTCATTAGAAAATCCTTGGCCTGATTATGTATTTGAAGAAAATTATAAATTAATGACATTAGAAGATTTAAAAGAATTTATTAATAAAAACAAACATTTACCGGGAATAAAAAATTCAAAAGAAATTAAAAACGATAATGGTTATGAAATAGGTTTAATGCAAATAAAATTATTGGAAAAAATTGAAGAATTAACCTTATATATTTTACAACTTAATGCCGAAAACAAGGTATTAAAACAGAAAATTGATTTATTAACTAAAAAAAAGTTTTATGAAAAGATTTTTATTACTTCTGTTAACCGCTTTTGTAATTATAAGTTGCAGAAAATATAAAGAAGATCCTGTTACAGTAATAGTAAAAAAACCTGAATCAAGAATTTTAGGCTCTTGGGCATGTGAGAGCATATACATAAATGGGAACGATGAAACCTATTGGCTAAAAGATTCTGTTGGTATATGGGAATTTCAATTTAGAGAAAATGTGGGATTTAGTCATGTGCTTTTTATGCAAAGTATTAAATCATCTAATCCTTTTTTTGGATACACATTTATTGATAAACATAAAAAGCTAGTATTACAGGGAGATTATTCCATTTTAAAACAAGAAGGCAGGTACGGAAAATTATGGTTTTTTGCAGAAACCATTTGGGAAATAAAAGCGCTAAATAAAAAGAATTTAAAAATTAAATATACTTCATCTCTAAATAATCAAACATATGAAATATCGTTTAAACGATTGGGCTAGATATTGCTTATTTTTATTTTGTTTTCTTATTATTCACAATAAACACTATTCACAATCTCATACCGAAAAATACTGGCATTACCGAGATAGATTTTTTAGCGGATTTATAATTATGGGCGATGGATTAGGATACAGCAATGTATGCGATATCAGGAATAGTGCATCCATAGATAATAATATTACTAAAACGTATCATGTTGGCCAGCATAGTATATTTATGGGATGGTACATTGGGGTATTAGCTACAGAATATGCTTTATTAAAACAAAAGGGCTTGTCAACCGAAAAAACAATTACAGAATTATACTATGCTTTTAAAACAATCCATCGCTTAGATGCACAAAGTGGCATAGCACCACCGGTAAATGAAATAAACGATCCTCCTCATCATGATTCATGGTGTAATCAAGAACAGGCGGTTCAAATTATTCCCGATGGTTTAAACGGCTTTTTTATTAGAGTTGATACTCCTTATCAGTTTATTCATCCAACCGTATCGCCCATACGCTATAATCAAATTAATCTACGAGTAAACGATTATAATTATGGTGTGGTGGATATAATCGAATCAGACTACTTAGCTGGAAACAAGCATTGGGATGAAATCGCTCAAGATTCAATATATGTAGGAGGTAATAGTTTTGCTAAAGAAATGAGTCAAGATGAACTTTATCATTTAATAATGGGTTTAGCATTGGTAAAACATTTTATACCCGATGAATCTTTGCAAGTAAAACTTTTAAATGAAAGTTATGCCCAGTATAATTTTAATTTACAGGCAAGATTATATGTAAATAGATGCGTAAACAGAATTAAAAACGATAATGGTTATGAATTAGGATTAATGCAGATTAAATTATTGGAAAAAATTGAAGAATTAACCTTATATGTTTTACAACTTAATGCCGAAAACAAGGAATTAAAACAGAAAATTGATTTATTAACTAAAAAATATGTTTTATGAAAAGATTTTTATTACTTCTGTTAACCGCTTTTGTATTTATAAGTTGCAGAAAATATAAAGAAGATCCTGTTACAGTTGTAGTACAAAAACCTGAAAAAAGAATTTTAGGAGAGTGGCGCTGTACTGAAATTTTAATAAACGATATTGACTCAACCGCATTTTTAAAAGATACTGTTGGGGTGTGGGAATTTTTTTGGGCAGAAGATGATGCTATTCAAAACAGATCTATTATTAGCAAATATTCCTATGCATATGAATTTATTGATAAAAAAAGAACTTTAGAGTTATATAGCTCTCATCTATATTCTTCAAAAGAAGAAAGAATACGATGGTTACAAGGTAAAACGTATTGGCAAATTTTAGCAATCAATCGTAAAGAAATGAAACTTAAATCTCAGCCAATAAATAATAATGTTTACACAATTTCATTTAAAAAAACAAATGATTATTAATAGCGTTACAATCATAAAAAGAATTATATTATTAACAATTACAACAATATTAATTGCAGATTTAAATAGCCAAACCCATACTCAAAAATACTGGCATTACCGAGATAGATTTTTTAAGTGAAATAGATTTCTTATATAATTTAAATTCATCCAGCTCAATAGGAATAAGGTTCGGGCTTAAGTCTATTAAAGAAGATTATGCACATATAAGGCACTGGAGAAACTTTGATGACGAATATATATGGTTTTTAGGCAATTACTATAATTTAGGGATAACTTATTCTAAATCATTTTAAGATATTTTATCATCAATAATTCGTTTGCCAAGTATTTTTAAAATTAATTATTCAAGGAATAGTAAAAAGTGGTATAATTAAGAATTAGCAGTATAATAAATTTTATTGTTTAAACAACGAATTTAAAGCCATTTCCAAATTATCGTATTCAAATTGGAAACCGCTATCTCTCAATTTTTTGCTTGAAACCCTGCTGCCTTTTAAAACTACATCGGCCATTTCGCCCAAGGCTAATTTTAGTATCAATTCCGGAACTGCCGGTAAAATAAGAGGCTTATTCAAAACCTTTGCAAGCATTTGCGTAAAAATTGCATTGCTTTGTCCGCCATCAGGAGCCACTAAATTATATACTCCATTTAGCTGATTATTTTGTAAAGCATACACAAATGCATTGGCTACATCATATATATGCACCCATGGAATATATTGTTTCCCGCTTCCTAAAACCGCCCCAGCGTAAAACTTAAATGGAGCTGCCATTTTAGGCAATGCCCCTCCATCTTTGCTTAAAACTACCCCTATTCTAAATTTAACTGTTCTTATACCTTCTGCTGCAATTTTATCTACGCTCTCTTCCCATATTCTGCATGAAGTACCTAAAAAATCATTAGCCGGCAAATCATTTTCAGTAAATATTTTTTCTGATGTAATAGCACCGTAATAACCCACTGCCGATGCCGAAATAAAAGCTTTTATGTTAGCATTGGTTCTTTTGATAGCTTTATGTAACAATTCGGTTGATTTTACCCTGCTGTCAATTATTTGTTTTTTTCTTTCTGCTGTCCATTTTTTTTCGGCAATTCCTTCGCCTGCTAGATGAATAACATAATCGGTATTTTTTACTGCATTTTCGTCTATGGTGCCTTTATCTACATTCCATACAAAGGTGTTTTTATCATTATTCGACTTTCTGCTAAGGCGCAATACCTCATAGCCTTGCTTATTTAATTTTTCAGCTATCACTTTACCTAGAAGTCCGCTAGCTCCTGTTATCAATACTTTTTCCATTATTAATGAATTGTGAGAATTATTACACAAAGTTTAACAATCAAAATGTACTTTTGTGCATCTAAAACTATTTATTTTATGCTGTACGATAAACATATTTTTGTATGCACCAACCAAAGAGGAGCCGATGCTCCACGCAAAAGCTGCGGAGAAGCTCAAGGTTTGGAATTAATAGCCGAATTTAAAAAGCAGATTAATGATAAAAAATTGCCCATAAAAGTAAGAGCACAAAAATGTGGATGCTTAGATGTTTGCGAAAAAGGGCCAAGTGTTGTGGTGTATCCTGATGGTGTTTTTTATGGAGGAGTAAGCAAAGAGCATGTTTCTGAAATTGTAAACTCACATATTGAAAACAATATTCCTGTAGAACATATGCGCATAGATAAATAAAATGGCCTTGCCCGAAAAAATCGACCTTTCTGTTTATAAAAATCAACAAGATTTTTTGCTAAAAACTATTGAGCAACTCGAAAAAGATTTTAGCTCGGAAGGATTATCTATTCAAATTAAAAAAAGCAATATCTCCTACAAAAACATCATCCATCAAGCTTTGCCTATAATTGAAAATTTGTTAAACAACGATATTATTAAATTACAGCAACTTATTTACCGCATTGATTTGCCCGAAAAAGCATATTCCGATATTATTAAAAAATCACCGGAACCGGCTTCTGAATTAACCCAACTAATCATTCAACGTGAATTGTTAAAAGTAGTTATACGGCATTATTACAGCTCTAAATAAACTGCATAATTAAAGCTCAGGTATTATATTTGTTATCAATTTAGAAAAACTTACTATGAAAAAATTGGCATTTATTTTCGGAATTTTATTGCTTACAAGCTTAGCAAGTAATGCTCAGGATAAGAAAAACACAACAGAAACCATTACTATAAAAACCTCTGCCGTTTGCGACATGTGTAAAAACACCCTCGAAAAAGCAATGGCTTATGAAAAAGGAGTTAAAAAAGCTGACTTAAATGTAGAAACAAAACTGTTTACCATAACTTACAATCCGAAAAAAACAAATCCTGAAAAAATTAAAAAGGCTATCAACAAAGCCGGATACGATGCAGACGATAGCCCAGCAGATCCTAAGGCTTATGAAAATTTACACGCTTGCTGTAAAAAAGACTCCAAACATTAAATCATAAAAATATGGCTTTGATAAAAGAAGTTCTGGGAAAAGCTCCTGTTTTTGGCAAAGATTGTTTTATTGCAGAAAATGCAACCATAGTTGGCGATGTTGTAATGGGCGACCAATGCAGTATTTGGTTTAATGCCGTAGTAAGAGGAGATGTGCATTATATAAAAATGGGCAATAAAGTTAATGTTCAAGACGGAGCGGTAATACATTGTACTTATCAAAAAGCGCCAACCAATATTGGAAATAATGTTTCAATTGGCCATAGAGCGCTCGTTCATGGCTGCACTATACACGACAATGTGTTAATTGGCATGGGAGCCATTGTAATGGATAATTGTGTAATTGAAAGCAACTCTATAATTGCAGCAGGAGCAGTGCTTTTAGAAGGCACCCATGTAGAAAGCGGAAGTATTTACGCGGGAGTTCCGGCTAAAAAAGTAAAAACTGTGAGCAAAGAACTTTTTGAAGGTGAAATTCAGCGTATTGCAAATAATTACATCCTATATTCCGGCTGGTTTAAAGATTAATGCATTGTTATTTTTTGATTTATTAATTTTACTTTTAAATTTGTCAGTTCCAACACATATATAATTTTAATTAAGCTTAACATTTAGTTATGAAAAAAAGAGTTATTACTATTACTTTAATTCTTGCAGGGATTTTATTTTCTGTAAATATCATAAAAGCTCAAGAACAATTTTTATGGGCATATAGTGCCGGAGCTGCATTAGGATGGGAAGAAGCCGGAGGGATGGCCAGAGACAATAGTGGCAATATATATATAATAGGTACATTTCAAGATAAAATTACTTTTGGAAGTGTAAACGTAGTTTCATCCGGAGGAAGTGATATTATTGTAGCAAAATTTAGTCCTGCAGGAACATTAACGTGGGCACGTAAAGTTGGCATTGGAACTACATTTGGCGGAAATGAAACCGGGAAAGCCATTGCCGTAAATTCATCAGGAAATTCAATCACGATTTTAGGAACCTATTCAAATAATAGCGATAGTTTAAGCTTTTTAACCAATGGTAGCATTAAAATTCCACCATCAAGCGGTGGACAAGATTTATTTGTAGCTCAATTAGATGCTAATGGCGCTGTTCAATGGGCAGAAAAAATAGGTGGTTCAGGTCATGAAGATGCCGGTGCAGTTGCCTATTTTTCAAACGGAGATTTTATTGTTGCAGGCACATATAATGTTGATATAAACATTGGGAGTAATAATTATGTAAGTCAAGGTAATGATGATATCTTTATTGTAAAATACAATAGCAACAGAACTCAAGCATGGTCACTCACAACAGGAAACGGCATAAATAATATTAGTGTTTCCGATCTTAAAGTTAGAAGTAATGGCGATTTCTATTTTGGCGGTGAATTAAGAGGAAGTGCTGATTTTGATTCAAACACCATTACCAGCAATGGCGAATCAGATGCTTATTTGGCAAAATATGATTCAACCGGTGCTTATATTTTTGCAGTAAATATGGGTGGCAGTTTAAATGATGGTTTAACCAAAATTTTTATTGATAATTTTAACCAAACATACGTTAGCGGGTTTTATTCAGGTTCAAACGTTTCTATTGGATCTACTAACCTAACAGCCGCTACCAACACTGACATATTTTTTGTAAAAATGAATTCAAACGATTCCATTTTATTTGCAAAAACAGCTAATGGAAATGGCAATAATATGCCAAACGGATTATATGTAGCAGGAACAGGAGCTAATAAGAAAATTTATTTAAGTGGAACTTTTGAAAATGTTTTAAACTTTGGAATTTCTACTGCTACAAACAATCCTGAACAAAGAGCTTCATTAGGTCAAAAAGATGTATTTTTAGCCTACTACGATTCCTTAGGCAATGTTATTTCATCAGCAAGAGCGGGTGGATTAAACAATGAAACAAATGTTGGAATTGTTGCCGATAACAGTAATAACATGTTTATTTACGGTTCTTATAGAGCTCAGGCAGGATTTTCTCCTTTTAGTTTAACTGTATCCGGAGGATCTGATTTATATATTGCACGTTATGGATTAAATACTACCGGTATTAGTGAAGCAGCAAATAACAAAACTATGCAGGTTTACCCAAATCCAAGCAATGGAATGGTTACAATAAATTTTAGTGATGCGGCTGATTATATTGTTAAAATTTACGATGTAAGAGGAGTTTGTGTAATTAATGAATCTATTTCTACTTTAAAAAGCCAGTTAGATTTAAGCCATTTATCAAACGGAGTTTATTTCTTAAATGCAAGCGGAGCTGATAAAAATTTCCAACAAAAACTAATTATCCAAAAATAATTTTAGATACTTTACCATTAAAAAAGAAAGCGTCCTGAAAATTTCAGGACGCTTTCTTTTTTAATGTATGATTTTTTACAAATTAAGGTTTAAGGTTTCGTCAAATAAGTCAATCGATTCTTCTTTTAAATCTTCTTCGGCAGTTTTTGAATTTATCTCATTTGTTTTTTCTTGCGTTTTAACTCCTTTTGTTGTTTTTGTATTTGCAACAACTTGAGCTTGCATACCATTTGGCATTAAGCGATTTTCTCTTAAAAACATTCCAAATAAAATGGCCTGTTGGATACTTGATATTGGAACTTCAACATCAAACTCATCCCCTACTAATTTAGGTTTTACAATAAATTCCAATTTGTTTTCTACACAATAATCAATAATTACATGCAGACTTTTCTTTTTAATGGTTATAACAGGATTTTGCTCCATAATCATTTCCTCCTTTTATGCATTAACAATGTTTAATATTGATTCAAAAATTAATTTTCCATCGGTATTGTTTAACACTTCATCGGCAGCACGTTCAGGATGCGGCATCATTCCAAATACATTTTTCCCGGAATTACAAATTCCGGCTATATTTTCTAATGAACCGTTGGGGTTTGAGTCTTCTGTAACATTTCCATTAGCATCACAATATCGAAATAATATCTGATCGTTTTCCTTAAGTTGCTTTAAAGTTTTATCATCTGTGTAATATCTCCCCTCACCATGCGCAATTGGAATTTTTAAAGCTTTGTTTTTAGGCACATGTTTAGTAACTAAAGCATCCTTGCTTTCAGCTTTTATATATACATTCTTACAAATAAATTTTTGATTGGTATTGTGTAATAAGGCTCCGGGCAACAATCCTGATTCGCACAAAATCTGAAATCCATTACAAATGCCCATAACATAGCCACCATTTTTGGCATGTTCAATAACCTTTTCCATAATAGGAGAAAAACGTGCAATAGCTCCCGAACGTAAGTAATCTCCATATGAAAAACCACCTGGTAATACTATAAAATCACACCCTTTTAAATCTTTATCTTTATGCCATAAATGCTCTACTTCTTGCCCCATTATAGTTCCTAACACATAAATCATATCATGGTCGCAGTTAGAACCGGGAAATGTTACTACTCCAAAACGCATAGTTATGTTATTTAAGTTCAATTACAAATTTACTGATATTGACGGGCAGAAAAAAACAAAACGAATGAATTATTTTAAGTATCTAATTATGAGAAATATTGATTTATTATAAGCATAACTAAGTATACGCTAAATAGCAATTCTGCAAGCCATTGTTTTTTTAACATTATAAAATAATTCGACCAAATAAGTGCGATAGGTAAAACAAATAAGTAAAAAATGTAAGCTTGTTGTGTTCCTGTAACAAATACAATAAAAATTGAAAATAATGCATAAACCAAAAAAACCTGAATGGTGCTTTTGGCTCTTATTATAGAGTTACTAAGTCTTTTATTTAATAATCCTATTGAAAAAAATAATATAAAACAACCCACCATAAAAACTCCCCACCACATAGGACTTTCCGATGGATAAATAAGATTTCTTTCAGATAAAGAATACACCATTTTATCAAACCATAAATAGGGCAAGTTATCTGATAAATAATAATATGAAACCGAAAATAATATGGGTAATAAAGCACCAATTACCGACAAAGCATATTCTCTCCAAATAAAAGGACGCACAATTAATAAACAAGTCCATAAAAAAGGCATGTACCAAAAAAAGGGAAAGTAAAACAGCATAGCTATTCCAAGAAAAAATCCGGCATCAAAGGCATTGCTTAATGCTGAAGATGCTTGATAGGCATCTAATACACGATTTAATGAAAGTAATAAGAAAAAAATTGCGGGTTGTAATGGATGAAAATTTAAAAATGAAGTAAAACTTGATGCTAAAACAATAAATAATAATGCAGGTAAATTTGATTTTTTTTCCAATACATCTAACTTATCAATTATATAATTAAAAATAAGTGCAGAAATTAAATTAAAAATTAAAGCCATTAATGATAAAACCCATGTAAATTCAATAAAGGGTTTTGTTACAAATTCCATTAAAGGCATGCTGTTTCGAACATTTATGTATTCGGAAGTAAAAAAGGCGGGTATCCATAATAAAATAGCTATTATAGGAAGTAAAACAAATAATGGTGCCGGATGACTTTGTTTGAAAATACGTATTAGCATTGTAAAAGCAAAACTACATTATAGTTTCGTACAATTAAAAAATTTGTTTAATTAATAGGTGTTACATAGTTTAGATTTTTAGCTTTAATTTTTGAGATTAATAAAAAACCATTAGATTTGCTGCACTGATAATCATTAAAAACTTAATATTATGTGGAATGATTTTGTTTATGCTTTAGGCGACTTTTTTCAATGGACATTTAAAATACTTCCCATAATGGGAAATATTCCTAACAATATTTTTATTATTATCGGATTTATATTGTTTTTTTATTGGATAAAAGAGCAAGCCCGTTATAATAAAGAAGCTGAAAAAAACGGAACGTTGAAATAACGTTCCGTTTTTTTTTAAACCTTTGCTTGCAAGTTAATGAGGTCAAGACCTATATCACTTCGATGATATTTCCCAATATAATGAATATTATCAGCACTTAAATAAGATTTTTCTCTTGCCTCTTTTATTGAATCTCCTAATGATGTTATTGCAAATACCCTTCCACCGTTTGTTAACACTTCTTTTTCTTTTCGAATAGTTCCTGCATGAAATACAATACTGTTTTGAACATTGTTTAGACCAAATACTTCAAAACCTTTTTCATAATCACCCGGATAACCACCTGAAACAAGCACCAACGTAAGTGCTGTTTTAGCGGATACTATTAATTCTTTTTCTTTCAATTTTCCATTCGATACTGCAAGAAACAACTCTAATAAATCGTTTTCAATTCTTGGGAAAACCACTTGTGTTTCCGGATCGCCCATACGAACATTGTATTCAATCACAAATGGTTCTCCGTTTACATTCATTAACCCGATAAATATAAATCCTTTGTAGGTTATATTTTCTTTTCTTAACCCGTTTATTGTTGGAACAACGATTTTTTCTTCTACCTTTTTTATAAAAACATCATCTGCAAATGGCACAGGTGAAACAGCTCCCATACCTCCGGTATTTAGTCCGGTGTCATTATCGCCAATGCGTTTATAGTCTTTTGCGGCCGGAAGGATTTTGTATGAATTCCCATCTGTTAAAACAAAAACGGATAATTCAATTCCCTTTAAAAACTCTTCGATTACTACTTTTGATGATGCATTTCCAAACTTGGCATTGGCAAGCATTTCATTTAATTCAGCTTTTGCTGCTTCTAAGGTTGTTGGTATAACTACTCCTTTGCCGGCTGCTAATCCATCAGCTTTTAAAACATAAGGAGCATTCAATGTTTCTAAGAATTTATAACCATCTTCAAGTGTATCTTTTGTAAATGTTTGATAACGAGCTGTTGGGATTTTATATTTCTGCATAAATGCTTTGGCAAAATTCTTGCTTCCCTCTAATTGAGCTCCTGCCTTAGAAGGCCCTATAACCGGAATATTTTTTAATTCTGCATCATTGGCAAAATAATCGTAAATTCCTGCTACTAATGGATCTTCAGGGCCAACCACAACCATATTGATAGATTTTTCCTTCACTAATTGTTTAATGGCTGGAAAATCTGTTACTTTAATATTAATATTTTCACCAAACTCTTCTGTACCGGCATTACCGGGAGCTATGTATAATTCCTTTAAAAGAGGACTCTGAGCCAGTTTCCAGGCAAATGCATGTTCTCTACCGCCTGATCCTAATAATAATACATTCATTTGTCGCTTATTTTACAATGGAATATTTGCATGCTTTTTACGTGGCAGTTTTACTGCTTTATTTTCCAACATCTTAAATGCCTTGATTAATTTTTCGCGGGTTTGTTCCGGCTTAATTACCTCATCAATAAATCCTCTTTCTGCCGCACGGTAAGGATTTGCAAAGTGCTCCAAATATTCTTGTTCTTTTTCTTTTAGCTTGGCTTCTGGGTCTGCTGCTTCCGAAATTTCCTTTTTGAAAATAATTTCAGCTGCTCCTTTTGCGCCCATTACTGCAATTTCGGCTGTTGGCCATGCATAGTTCATATCAGCTCCAATATGTTTAGAGTTCATTACATCATAAGCACCACCATAAGCTTTGCGCGTAATTACGGTAATTCTTGGAACAGTTGCCTCGCAAAATGCGAACAATAATTTTGCACCATCGGTAATAATTCCATTCCACTCTTGGTCAGTTCCGGGTAAGAAACCGGGAACATCTTCGAATACCAATAAGGGTATGTTAAAACAATCGCAAAAACGCACAAAGCGTGCTGCTTTTACCGATGCATGTGTATCTAATACTCCAGCTAAATATGCAGGCTGATTAGCAACAATACCAATAGACTTTCCGGCTAAACGAGCAAAACCTACTACAATATTTTCTGCATAATCTTTATGTACTTCAAAGAATGAATCCGTATCAATTACGCCATTTATAACATCACGAATATCGTATGGAGTATTAGAATTTTCCGGAACTATATTGTTTAATTCAGGTCTTAATTCACTTCCTTCAGATTGATAAGGCAATGCAGGAGGTAATTCTTCGCAATTTTGAGGAATGTACGATAATAATTTTTTAATATATTGAATGCATTCTAATCCATTTGCACAAGCAAAATGTGTAACCCCCGACTTAGTTGCATGCGTATTTGCACCTCCTAATTCTTCGGATGTTACTTCTTCATGTGTAACTGTTTTAACCACATTAGGGCCGGTTACAAACATGTATGAAGTGTTTTGAACCATTAAAATAAAATCAGTAAGTGCAGGAGAATAAACAGCTCCACCCGCACATGGTCCCATTATGGCTGAAATTTGAGGAATTACTCCCGATGCTAAAGTATTGCGATAAAAAATATCCGCATATCCGCCTAATGAATCTACGCCTTCTTGAATTCGTGCACCACCTGAATCATTCAAACCTATAACCGGACAACCGTTTTGCATGGCTAAATCCATTATTCGGCAAATTTTTTTGGCATGCATCTCTGATAGAGAACCTCCGAATACGGTAAAATCTTGTGCAAAAACATATACCGGGCGACCATGAATGGTTCCATATCCGGTAACTACTCCATCTCCTAAATATTTTTCGCGTTGTAAACCAAACTCAGTGGCTCTGTGTGTTACAAACATGCCTATTTCTTCAAAAGAGCCTTCGTCTAACAAAAAATGAATTCGTTCGCGAGCTGTAAGTTTTCCTTTTTTATGTTGAGAATCAATACGTGCTTGGCCTCCTCCTAATTTTGCTTTTGCAATTGTTTCTTCTAATAGTTTAATTTTTTCGCTCATAAAAAATTATTTTTTGAATTGCGAAGATACGTTTATTGCATAAAAACTTATATAAATTCGGCTTTTTTATATCCAATTTTACTAATTACTATTTTTTTTATTGAGTAGTTTAAACATTTTATTGTAAAACACCTTTTTTATCAATGGAATTTTTTGTGAAACGTAAATTCCTTTAATCCCTGAAAATAAAAAGGAAAAAAAGCAAGCAATTAATAAATACAATCCTGCCTCATAGCCAAATAATTCCATGCCCATAATTGTACAAGCAAGAGGGGCATGAGTAGCACCGGCAAAAACAGCCACAAATCCCATACCGGCTAAAAGCCCCATTGGTAAAGGAATAAACCATATTAAGGCATTACCCAAAGTAGCTCCAATATAAAAAAGTGGGGTTACTTCTCCTCCTTTAAATCCTGCACTTAATGTAAATGCTGTAAATAAAATTTTGAAAAGAAAATCATAGCCTTCCATTTGTTCCGAAAATGAAGCTACTATAGTTGGTATACCAAGACCGATGTATTTATGTAAATTAAACTGCCATACCACTAAAGCTATTATGAGGCCGGCAATAAATGGTCGAACAGGAGCATATTTTATTTTTGAAAATATATTACTAAAAAAATACATAGTTGAAGAAAAAAAACAAGCACACATTCCAAAAATAATTCCTGATAAAATTACCCAAATGATGGTATAAAAACTAATTGATGGTACAACATCAATGTTGTAATTCGTATGAGTTGCTCCCCAAGCCAAACAAACATAATGAGCTAAAAAAGCCACTAATAAAACCGGTATAAAACTGTATTTACGATGCTGCTGAAATAAAACTATTTCGAGAGCAAAAACGAATCCGGCTAAAGGAGTTCCGAAAACAGATGCAAAACCGGCACTAATACCCATTAGTAAAACAGTTCTTCTTTCTTGCGGGCTTAATTTAAACCAGTGAGTAAATTGATCGGCAATTGAACCTCCCATTTGCACAGCAGTTCCTTCACGCCCTGCAGAACCGCCAAATAAATGAGTTAGTAATGTTCCTAACAAAACAAAGGGAGCCATTTTTAAAGGGATTTTATTTAATGGCTGTTCAAATTCTTCGAGTAACAAATTATTCCCTTTTGCTACATCTTTTCCATAATAATGATAAATCCAACCTATTAAAAAACCTGCGATAGGCAAGAAAAAAATAATCCAAGAATTTGCTTCGCGAAAATTAGTTACCCGGTCGAGCGAAATTAGAAAAATGGCAGATGCCGAACCTGCTAATGTTCCAATAACCATTACCAGCAACAACCATTTAAGCGGATTTAAGTGTTTGGCTTGAGCAATGTGTCTGTTCATTTTTTTAAATACTACTTTATTAAACCCTTAAGTTTATTGAAGTAGACGTCATCAGCTTCAAAAATTTTGAAGCGGTTTAAGGCAGACATCATTGCCTAAAGATGTGATAAAAGTAAGAATATTTCTTTCAACTAAAAACCCTCTCAATTGAGAGGGTTAAATGTTTTATTACAATCCTAGTAAAATTTCAGATGGGTCTTTGGCACCAAATAGCATCTTATGCGGATTTTCAATCATCTCTTTTACTTTTACCAAAAAGCTTACAGATTCTCTTCCGTCAATAATTCTATGATCGTATGATAATGCTATGTACATCATTGGGCGAATTACCACTTGTCCGTTTACGGCAATTGGTCGTTCTACAATGTTGTGCATTCCTAAAATGGCGCTTTGTGGTGGATTGATAATAGGTGTTGACATTAAGGAACCAAACACACCACCATTGGTAATGGTAAATGTTCCGCCAGTCATTTCATCAACAGTTATTCTGCCATCGCGAGCTTTAGCGGCTAAATCAGCAATTGTTCTTTCAATTTCAGCTAAGCTCATGCTTTCGGCATTTCTTACAACAGGAACCATTAGTCCTTTTGGTGAGCTTACTGCAATACCCACATCAGCATAATTGTGATATACAATTTCATCGCCATCAATCATGGCATTTACTGCAGGGTATAGCTTTAATGCCTCTGTAACCGCTTTTGTAAAGAATGACATAAAGCCTAAACCAATACCATGCGTTTCTTTGAATTTATCTTTGTATTTATTACGAATTGCCATTACATTGCTCATATCAACCTCATTAAAGGTTGTAAGCATGGCTGTTTCGTTTTTAACTGCCACTAAACGTTCAGAGATTTTCTTGCGGAGCATGGTCATTTTTTGGCGATTGGTTTCACGAGACCCCACCCATCCGCTTTTATCTTCGTAAGTAAATCCGGCCGAAAGGGCTTTTAAAACATCGCCTTTGGTTATTCTGCCGTCTTTACCGCTACCATTTATTTTATGAGCAGGAATTCCGTTTTCTTCCATCAGTTTTTTAGCTGAAGGAGAAGGTGTTCCGCTTGCATAGGAAGAAGTTTTGGTTTCAACTACCTTTTCTTTAGTAGCTGGAGCAGGGTTTGGTTTTACTTCAGCAGCAACCGCTTTTTTCTCTTCTTTAGGAGCAGCTGTTCCGGCAGGCTTTGCCGCTGCAGTATCTATGGTACAGGCTACGGCTCCTACAGCAACTGTATCGCCTTCTTTGGCAAGTATTTTTAAAACGCCTGCTTCATCAGCATTTAAGGTAAGGGTTGCTTTATCTGAATCTATTTCGCACAGTTCTTCATCTTTTTCTACATAATCGCCATCTGCTTTTATCCAGCGAGCTATTTGTACTTCGGTAATGGATTCTCCCGGGCTGGGAACTTTCATTTCAATGATTGCCATAAATTGAAGGTTTCAAATTTAATATTATAATATTCGTTTTATTTTTTGTTCAAGTTCCGGTAATACATTTTCAACAACCGCCCAAACTGCAAACAAATCTACACCAATATAATCATGTATTAATTTATCTCTCATGCCTGCCATTTTTTTCCAAGGAATATCGGTATGTTTTTGCCTAAATTCCTCAGGAATATTTTTAGCCGCCTCTCCTATTATTTCAAAGTTTCTTATTACAGCATCTTGCACTAACTTGTTATTCAAAAAGTCTTCTTTATTCATTCCTTTTGTGTATTCATTAATATGTTGAATACACTCAAATATATGTTGAATAAATATGCTGTAATCTTTTGTCATTAATAGATTTTCTTCAAATCTTTTTCAATGTATTTTCTAATTTTTGGATGCACCGCTTTTTCGGTTATCAAATCTACTTTAATTCCTAAAATTTCTGACAATTCTTGTTCAAGACCAATTAAATCAAGCAAGTTAACTGTTTCATAAAAATCAACTAAAATATCCAAGTCGCTTATAGAAGTATTTTCATTTCTGGCATAAGAACCAAACAAGCTTACTGTTTTAGGCTTGAAAGGCTTTAAATGCTCAATAATAATATTTTCCTGCTCTTTGGTTATCATACTATTTTGCTGTAGCCATTTTCTTCACAAACACTTTATCTAAAATCTCCTGCTGTTGTTTGTTGTGTATTTTATAATATCCGGTTGCAGGGCTTGCACTTTCAGGACGTCCCACAAATTCAAATGGGATATGGCGCAAGCGGCTTAAAATAAATGTCCATGCTCCCATATTTTCAGGCTCTTCTTGTGCCCATATATAGCTTTTGGCATTGTTGTATTTTTTCACTATTTCGTTTATCTGATTTAAAGGCAATGGATATAATTGCTCTAAACGAATAAGTGCAATATCGGTAGCATTTGTCGCTTCTTTTTGTGCCAATAAATCGTAATAAATTTTTCCGGTACAAAATACCAGTTTTTTAACATCTTTAACGTTTGCAGAAGCATCGTCAAACACTTCTTTAAAGCCGCCTGTGGTAAAATCTTCAATGGTAGATACGCATTTTGGATGACGTAACAAACTCTTTGGCGTAAATACTATCAATGGTTTGCGGAATGGACGGTGTAACTGTCTTCTTAACACATGAAAGAAGTTGGCCGGAGTAGTACAGTTTACTATTTGAATATTATTATCGGCACATTGCTGCAAGAATCGTTCAATACGTGCACTTGAATGTTCTGGTCCTTGCCCTTCGTAACCATGTGGTAAGAGCATAACCAAACCGTTCATTCTTCTCCATTTGTATTCGGCACTGGTAATAAATTGGTCAACTATAATTTGTGCTCCGTTAAAGAAATCGCCAAATTGTGCTTCCCAAATGGTAAGTGCATTTGGCGAAGCCATGGCATAGCCGTATTCAAAGCCTAATACTCCATATTCTGAAAGCAAGGAATTGTAAATCTCTAACTTTTCTTTGGTGCCTAAATTATTTAGTGGGATATATTCTTCTTCTGAATCTTCAATTTTTACAACGGCATGACGGTGAGAGAAGGTACCTCTTTCTACATCTTGTCCGCTGATTCGCACCATGTGGCCCTCGTGCATTAATGTAGCGTAAGCCATTAATTCGCCCATTGCCCAATCGTAAGTGTTATTTTCAATCATGGCTGCGCGGTCGGCAAATAATTTTTTAGTTTTATTGAAGAATTTTTTTCCTTCAGGAAGTGTAACACTCTTTTTAGCCAAATCGATAAATAATTTTTTATCCACTGCTGTTTCAGGAGATTTTTCAAAATCTTTATCGTTTGCCATTCTTAAGCCCGACCAATATCCTTCTAAGAAAGAAGTAACTTTTGCTTTTTCAACTTGTTTGGCTTCATTTAGCATTTGATTGAGCAATTCTCGGAAATTTTTATCCATTTCTTTTGCCATACCGGCTTCAATAGCTCCTTGTTCGGTAAGCTTTTTAACATAAATTTCTCTTGGGTTTGGATGCTTTTCTATGGTTTTGTATAAAATCGGTTGGGTGAAACGAGGTTCATCTCCTTCGTTATGCCCGTATTTTCTATATCCTAATAAGTCGATAAAAATATCGCGCTTAAATTGCTGACGGAATTCCATGGCTAATTCACAAGCAAACACTACGGCTTCTACATCATCGGCATTAACATGAAATACCGGTGATAAAACAACTTTAGCAACATCTGTACAGTAGGTTGATGAACGACCATCTAAATAATTGGTAGTAAAACCTACTTGATTATTTAATACAATATGTACTGTACCTCCGGTTTTATAGCCATCAAGCAATGACATTTGTATGGTTTCGTAAACAATTCCTTGTCCGGCTATAGCAGCATCGCCATGTATGATAATCGGACAGGCTTTTGATAAGTCGCCTTTATGAAAACGATCAATTTTTGCACGTGTAATGCCTTCTACTACCGGAGCAACGGCTTCTAAGTGTGAAGGATTAGGAGTTAAACTCAAATGCACTTTTTTACCTTTATTACTCAATAAATCGGATGAGTAGCCTAAATGATATTTAACATCTCCATTGGTATTACCATCTTCCGTAGCATGACCTTCAAATTCAGTAAAAATATCTTTGTAAGTTTTATTTAAAATATTGGCAAGCACATTTAAGCGACCACGATGAGCCATCCCTATAACAAAATCTTCAACTCCTAAATCTGCTCCCTTTTCGCAAACTGCATCTAATGCCGGAATTAATGTTTCAATACCTTCTAAAGAAAAACGTTTTTGCCCAACAAATTTGGTGTGCAAGAAGTTTTCAAATATTACGGCTTGATTTAATTTATTTAGAATAACCTTTTTTTCTTCAATGCTGTAATTAGGCGTGTTTTTGGTGCTTTCCATCTTTTTTTGGAGCCATTCAATAATCTCCGGATTACGAATGTACATATACTCTGCACCAATTGATTGACAATAGGTTTGTTGTAAGTGAGCAATAATATCTTTCAATTTAGCAGGTCCGATTCCAATTTGAGTTCCTGCTTGAAAAACGGTTTCTAAATCAGCTTGTGAAAGCCCAAAATTTTCTATTTCTAAAGTTGGCGAATATTTTCTACGCTCGCGAACAGGGTTGGTTTTGGTAAATAAATGTCCGCGTGTTCTGTAAGCATTTATCAAACTAATTACTGCAAATTCTTTACGAACATTTTCAGGAATTTCATTATGGCTGCCTTCTTGGTAGTTGGTTCGAGCAAAATCAAATCCTTTAAAGAATTTTTGCCAACTTTCATCAACACTGTCTGGGTTTTGAAGGTATTGCTGATACATGGCCTCTATGGCGTTTACATCAGCGTTTCCAAGGTATGAAAATTTATCCATGTTTTAAATTAAAAAAGCTTACAAACTTAAGGAATTTATCTTAAATCCTATTTGATTTAGCAGCCTTTTAATGCTTTTTTACAAGCAATATATTTTACTGATCCTCAACGCAAATCTACTTAAATGTCAATCGCAAACCTGCATAAAGCACTCTGCCCATTACAGGCCCCCATATCATAGCTGCATCAAAATGAGGCCCGAAGGGATCGTTGGCAAACAAAATAGCATCGTGTTGCATAAAATTATTTAAGTTTTCTCCACCTACATACACCTCAAAGTGTTTAAATGCTCGAGTAATTTGAGCATTAGTAGTAAAATAAAATCTTGACCAAGCACCACCATCGCTGCTGTGTGATGTATGATCGACAGCTCTTGGAGGAACACGCGCAATGCCAAACCATTTATAAGTAAAGTCAAATTTCCACTTGTCAAATTTAGTAGCGTAAGATAAATTAACCAAGGCGCGATCTCTCACCACCAAAGGCTTATCCAGCAATTGTGTGCCAAAAGTGGTTTTAACCTCTTGAAATTTATATGCGGTTTTTATTTCCAGACGCTTTATAGGCTCAAACGACAATTCTGCTTGTGCGGCATTGGAGTATGACAAGCCTTTTAAATTATAAAAAGAAACTGAATGAAGGTCTGCATCTATATCAACCACCACCTGATTTTGAAAATCTGTTCGGTAAAAATCTAGCGTTAGAAAAAAGCATTTACCGCCAATTTTAATTTCCTGGATTAGAGTTGCACCGTAATTCCAAGCTATTTCAGGCAATAATGCATCGCGAATAATAAATGCTCTTGAGCTTGCCATTAATCCGGAATTGTCAGCAAATACATTCGCTACCCGCATGCCTCGTCCGCCTGATAAACGTAGTGTGGTGTATTTATGCGGTTTGTACTTTATATGTGCTCTTGGATTAACCTGTAAGCCAAATAAATTATGATAGTCTGCTCGAATACCCAACAATAAAGAAAATTTATTTTCTCTATCGTAATTATACTCAGCAAAGGCTCCCGGAACTGACTCGTATCGCTTATAATTAACTCCTGTAAAATTTTCATTGTAGGTATCGTTCATATACGAAATTCCTGCCTTGAACTTATGTTCGGTATGTACAATGATGCTTTGATAAATTAAATTTGCATAAAATGTTTGCTGTTGTCCATCGTATTTTCTTAAGCCATAAAAAGAATTAAGGCTATTTAGACGTGAATTAGTAATAATTCCTAAGCTTTTATAAGGTTTCCCCTCAAAGCCAAACGCGGTTTTGGTAAAAAATTCTAATTGCTTATTTAGTATTCCTATTCCGTATGAATTGGTGGTGCCAAAATCGTTTGATTTATTAAAAGATGTTTGTCCTCCTTGTTTATCATCTAACATGGCACGCACCCCAAATTGTGCCATCATTTTTTCACTATCGTATTTCCAGCGATTTACTATGTTTACCTGATTACCGATTGGCATATCAATAAATCCGTCTTTATTATTATCATTTTTTTTAGCAACCGAACTGGCATGACCTAAAAATAGTGTACTCCACTTATCATTTAGTTTTGTTCCCGAATGAATATTGGCTTCATATCTGCCCCAGTCGCCTGCATACAGATTTAAAAATAATTTATCAGCCTTTTCGGGCTTTAATAATTCCACATTAATTTGTCCTGAAACTGATTCATAACCATTAACCACCGAACCCACACCTTTAGTAATTTGAATAGATTCTATCCAAGTTCCGGGAATAAACCCAAGACCATATTGTGCTCCAATACCTCTAATGCCCGGCATATTTTCTGTAAGTATTTGAGTATATGTACCATCTAATCCTAACATTCTGATTTGTTTGGCTCCTGAAATGGCATCTGAATAACTAACATCTACAGAGGCATTTGATTCAAAACTTTCGGAAAGGTTGCAACATGCCGATTTTTTCAACTCCTTGGTAGTCATTGCTTCTAAATTAACGGCAGAAATGGTTGAAATTTTTGTGGCACTTTCACGGGCTTCAATCTCAACCGTTTTAAGCGTTACAGTTGGTTTTAATGTTACAACAACAAACTTGTTGCCTTCGATTAAAAGTGTATCGCTTTGATAACCGACAAAACTAATTACGAGCTTTGCCGGAAATGATTCCGGATTTGAAACTTCAAATTCTCCTTTAGCATTAGTAGTCGTTCCAATGCTTGATTGAAGCCAAAAAACATTTGCACCAACTAAGGGAGTATTTCCATTATCCGATTTTTCCTGCACCAAACCTTTAATTTGGGCATGAACTATAAACGGTAATAAAGATAAAATGATTAAAATTTTATTTCGCATGTGCATTGAAATTTGATGATACAATTTTGTTTTCTAAAACAAAATTGGACACATCAAATGCGAAACACACGAATAGCTTGCAATAAGCTTTTGCCGGATAATAATGGAGG
Source organism: Bacteroidia bacterium (assembly GCA_046299555.1). Taxonomy (GTDB): domain Bacteria; phylum Bacteroidota; class Bacteroidia; order JACCXN01; family JACCXN01; genus CALKJP01. The sequence goes on along the minus strand of JBKBHS010000001.1, from coordinate 496,627 downwards.
TAATGACGAAACTACAACATTTCTACTTACGGAATTATCAGAAATACTGAAATAAGAAATTACAAAATGCTCAAAGAATGAGAGCGCAAATTGTTCGCTTATCTTTTGCTTTTCGAGTGTAGTATTTATATCTACTTTTAAATAAGAAAGGGAAAAATTACAGCATTTAGATTGAATAGCGTTAGATGTTGAATTGTTTTCAGGACAACATTTTTTAATATCAAAAATTGAGGCTTTTACTTTGCCGGTTTTCAAACATTCCATGCGGTTAATAGTCATTCCGCTTGATGCAATAAGCACAAGTAAAGCTATTAACAGATGAAATATTTGCTTAATCATATTTACAAAAATAGTTTATTCTTAAATATCAGTCAACCATTTGCTTTTGAGAAGGATAATCTAATGAATAATGCAAACCAACACTCTCTTTACGCTGCATAGCCATTTTAATAATCATATAGGCCACGTTTATTAAATTTCTGATTTCACATAATTTAACGCTTACCGTAGTTTTTTTGTAAAGCGCTTCGGTTTCTTCGTACAATATTTTCACTCTGTCGAAGGCGCGTTTTAATCGAATATCGCTTCGAACAATACCTACATAAGCACTCATAATTTGCTGTAACTCTTTGCGGGTTTGAGTAATTAAAATCATTTCTTCGGGAGCTGCAGTACCTTCATCGTTCCAATCGGGTACCGATTCGCAAAAATCAATATTTTTAAGTTGTTCTACTGAATGTTTAGCAGCTCTATTGGCATAAACAACAGCCTCCAATAAAGAATTTGATGCTAAACGATTAGCACCATGCAAGCCGGTAGATGAGCACTCGCCTACTGCATATAAATTTTCAATGGAGCTTTGCCCGTTCATATTAACCTTTATTCCTCCGCATAAATAATGAGCTGCCGGAACTACAGGAATATAATCTCTTGTAATATCAATTCCTATGGAAAGGCATTTTGCATAAATATTTGGAAAATGCTTTAAAATCTCGTCTTTGGGTATTTTGGTACAATCTAGATACACAAAATCATCGCCCGATAATTTCATTTCATTATCTATGGCACGCGCCACAATATCACGAGGTGCAAGCGATGCGCGCTTATCGTATTTGTGCATAAATTCTTCGCCCTGTCTGTTTTTCAAAACAGCACCATGACCACGCATAGCCTCCGTAATTAAAAACGAAGGAGTTTCGCCCGGATGATATAAGGAAGTTGGATGAAATTGCATAAACTCCATATTTTCAACCAATCCTTTTGCACGATATACCATGGCTATACCATCTCCGGTAGCAATGGTTGGATTGGTAGTAGTAGCATAAACCTGACCTGCTCCACCCGTTGCCATGAGAGTTATTTTTGACAAAATGGTTTCTACTTTGCCGGTTTGTGAGTTTAATACATAAGCTCCAAAGCATTTAATATCGTTTCTTCTTCGGGTAACTTCTTCTCCTAAATGATGCTGGGTAATAATTTCAACAGCAAAATAATGGGGTAATAATTCAATATTTTTATGTGATTTAACTTTTTGTAATAAAGCGCGCTCTATTTCAAAACCGGTAATATCTTTATGATGCAATATGCGATGTTCAGAATGCCCGCCTTCTTTAGCTAAATCAAATTTCCCTTTTTCATTTTTATCAAATTCTACTCCCCATTCAATTAATTCTTTAATTCCGCTTGTTGATTCAGTAACAACCATTCTTACCACTTCTTCATCACACAATCCAGCTCCGGCAATAAGTGTATCTTTAATATGCTTTTCATACGAATCGGGGCTATGCATTACTGCAGCAATTCCGCCTTGAGCGTATTTGGTATTAGATTCATCTTCATTGGCCTTAGTAATCATCATTACTTTACCAAACTCAGCAACTTTTAAGGCATAGCTTAATCCTGCAATACCGGAACCAATAATTAAAAAATCTGTTTTACGAGCCATGGTTGAAATTTCTGCAAAATTCAACTTTTTATTTAATTGTTCATAAAAACTATAGTTCGATAAATTTGTTCGTAACTTTGTAAAACAAACTAATTAAAAAAGTAATGGAAACTAAAACATATATAACCGTTTACGCAGAAAGCACTCCTAACCCTAACAGCATGAAGTTTGTAGCCAACAAAATGCTGGTTGATGGAGGCAAAATAATTGAATTTACATCGCCCGAAGAAACCAAACATGCTCCTTTGGCTGCACGCATATTTAACTTCCCTTTTGTAACAGGGGTATTTATTACATCTAATTTTATAACTGTAAATAAAAACGATTTGGTTGATTGGAATGATGTGGTTTACGAGTTAAGAGAATATGTAAAAGAATATTTAAATAGCGGAAAACCTTTGTTTACTGAAGAATTTATTCAACCCAATAAAGTTAAAAGCGAAAGCAGCGAAACAGAAATAAAAAAAGAAAATACTGCTTCATTTCATGCAGAACCTAAAAACGAAATAGAAATGAAGATTGTGGAAGCTTTAGAAGAATATGTGCGCCCTGCAGTTGAAAGTGATGGTGGAGCCATACACTTTAAATCGTTTGAAAATGGTATTGTAACCGTAGTATTAAGAGGATCTTGTAGCGGTTGCCCATCTTCAACCATGACGCTAAAAGCCGGTATTGAAGGCTTATTAAAACGTATGGTTCCGGGAGTGGAAGAAGTTGTGGCCGAGGCTATGTAAAAGATCTCTCCCTCGCCCATAGCGATGATGAGAGAAATAGATTTTCAGCAATTTTTATAAACCTTTCTCCATGCTGATTGTTACACTCGCATGAAAATCTATACCCTTAAAACCAAACAAATTATCCCGGTTTCGCTAGATGAAGCATGGGATTTTTTTTCTTCTCCAAAAAATCTAAAAACCATAACACCACCCTACATGGGTTTTGATATTACAAGCGAAACAGAAGAAAAAATGTATGCAGGACAAATAATTACCTATACCGTTCGCCCTTTATTTAATATTCCTATGACATGGGTAACAGAAATTACACATGTTAAAGACAAAGAATTTTTTGTTGATGAACAGCGTTTTGGCCCTTATGCTTTATGGCACCATAAGCATTTTTTTAAAGAAATAGAAAAAGGTGTAGAAATGACTGACCGAGTAGATTATGCCTTACCTTTAGGTATATTAGGACAGATTGCGCATCCTATAATTGTTAAAAATAAACTCAAAGAAATTTTCGATTTTCGCTATAAAAAAGTAGAAGAACTATTTGGAAAAGTATAAGTTCAGTAAGTGAAAAAAGCAATAGTTATAGGAGCAGGTATTGGCGGATTGGCAAGTGCTGTAAGATTAGCAGTAAAAGGCTATCAAGTTGAAGTATATGAAGCTAACTCTTATCCCGGAGGGAAATTATCACAATTTGAAAAAAACGGGTTTCGTTTTGATGCCGGGCCATCTTTATTTACCATGCCTGAGCTGGTAGAAGAGCTTTTTATAACTGCCGGAAAAAATCCAAAAGAGCATTTCAATTACATTCGATTAAATGAAATTTGCAAATACTTTTATGAAGACGGAACTATACTTACAGCGTTTGGAAATAAAGATGAATTTGCAAAGGAAGCATTCAATAAAACCGGAGTAGATAAAAATGCAATTATTGAACATTTAAATAAAAGCGCTTATATCTATCATTCAACCGCACATTTATTTTTAGAAAAATCGCTACATAAAATTAAGAGCTATTTATCGCTTAAAACACTTTGGTCAATTTTCCAATTGCCTTTCTTAAACATTTTTACAAGTATGGACGCGGTAAATAAAAAAGCGTTGAAAAACGAAAAGATGCGTCAACTTTTTAACCGTTATGCTACTTATAATGGTTCTAATCCATACAAAGCTCCCGGTATTTTAAATATTATACCTCATTTGGAATTCAATATGGGGGCTTATTTTCCCAAAGGAGGAATGTATCAAATTACAGAGAGCATTTATAAGCTGGCTTGCTCGCTTAATGTTAAATTTCACTTTAATTCAAAAGTTGAAAAGATTATCATTGAAGATAAAAAAGCGGTTGGTATTATTGCAAACAGCAAAGAAGAAAAAGCTGACATTGTAGTTTGCAACATGGATGTAGTGCCTGCTTATCGCTATTTAATGCCGGAACAAAAACAGCCTGAAAAAATTTTAAAACAAGAACGTTCCAGCTCTGCATTAATTTTTTATTGGGGAATTAAAAAAGAATTTCCGCAATTAATTCTGCACAATATCTTTTTTAGCAAAAACTATCAGGAAGAATTTTATTATTTATTTGATAAAAAAACTATTTATCACGACCCAACGGTTTACATTAATATTACTTCAAAGGAAGAAAAATCAGATGCTCCAGAAGGAATGGAAAACTGGTTTGTAATGATAAATGTACCCTACAACGATGGACAAGACTGGGAAAAGCTGATTACGGAAGCACGAAAAAATATTCTAACTAAACTTTCCAAAATCTTAAACACTGATGTTGAAACATTAATTATTTGCGAAGACATCTTAGACCCTCGAAGTATTGAGAGTAAAACACAATCATACAAAGGAGCTTTATACGGAACATCGTCAAACAGCCGAATGGCAGCATTTTTCAGGCACCCTAACTTTTCTAAAGAAATTGATAATCTTTACTTTTGTGGCGGAAGTGTACATCCGGGAGGAGGAATTCCATTAGCTTTATCGTCTGCAAAAATTGTGGATAGCTTAATAAAACCAGCCCAAAAATGACATTCAGTAAAAATTATATTGCCATAGCCTTATTGGTTATTTTTTATCTGGTTGGAATTTTTGGACTAAGTAATTCCGAGTGGCAAAGCACGTTTTTATCCCTTACCCCTTTTAATCTATTACTCACACTCGGTGTATTTTTCTGGTCAAACGGGCATATAAATCAAAGCATGATAATTTCTTTTATCATTACATTTATTATCGGCTTTGGAGTTGAAGTGGCAGGAGTTCATACCGGAGTGTTATTTGGAAGTTATCAATATGGAACGGCATTAGGTTTAAAATTATTTGAGGTTCCATTAATGATTGGTGTAAACTGGTTTCTTTTGGCAATATCAAGTAGCGGAATTGCAGAAAAAATTAGCCCAAACAGCTATGTTCGGATAGTAATGGCATCATTATTAATGGTATTACTTGATGTTTTAATTGAACCGGCTGCAATTCAACTGGATTTTTGGAGTTGGGAAAACGGCATTATTCCCTTACAAAATTTTGCCATGTGGTTTATTACGGCCGTAGTTATTCAGCTAATTTTAAGCAAATTAAAACCAACTTTAAACATTGTTATTTGTTTAGCTGTTTACTTTATACAATTCGTATTCTTTGGAATTTTAAATCTTATATTGTAATGACAATAGCTATAAATATATTATTATTTATTGCCACCTTCTGGTTTATGGAATTTATGGCGTGGTTTACCCACAAATATGTTATGCACGGTTTTTTGTGGAGTTTACATAAAGACCATCACAAGAAAGATCATTATGGTTTTTTTGAAAAAAACGATGCTTTCTTTTTAATATTTGCCATCCCAAGTTGGTTATGCATTATGCTAGGATTAATGTACCAAGCCTATCCTGCCGTTTGGATTGGTGCAGGCATTGCAGCTTATGGAATTGTATATTTTTTAGTACATGAAATTTTTATTCACCAACGTTTTAAATGGATAAGAAATATTGACAATTGGTATTTTAAAGCCATTCGCAGGGCGCACAAAATACACCATAAACATTTAGAACGTTGGCCGGGAGAATGTTTCGGAATGTTAATTGTGCCTAAAAAATATTTTATAGAAGCTAAAAAGTCTGCCAATTGAGTTTTCTTGAAAGTAAATATCTCTATTTTGGCTTACTGTTATTTTCTTTGGCTTATCCCATAGCTCAAAGTTTTGAATGGCGCATTCGCTACTATACCAAATGGAAAAGGCTATTTCCAGCAATTGGTGTTATGACATTGATTTTTATTCCTTGGGATATATGGTTTACTAAAGTTGGGGTTTGGTGGTTTAATGATGATTACATCAGCGGATTTAAACTTTTTAAGTTGCCAGTTGAAGAATGGCTTTTTTTTGTTGTAGTGCCCTTTGCCTGCATTTTTATTTACGAAGTTTTAATTTATTTTATTAAAAAAGATTTGCTTTATAGTATTGCTCAACCATTTTTTATAATTACCGGTTTAGTTTTACTTATTACTGCAATTTATTATCACCAACAACTTTATCCATTTGTTACTTTCTCTCTAACTTCAATAGCGCTGTTTGCTTGTGCTTATTTTAATCCCCATTGGAAAGGTCGTTTTTTAATGATGTACCTTGTAAGTTGGATTCCATTTTTAATAGTTAATGGTGCGTTAACCGGTAATTTTACCAAAGCAGCAACGGTTAATTATAATCCTGAAGAAATTATTGGAATTCGAATAACAACTATTCCGGTAGAAGACAGTGTGTATAATTTACTTATGCTATTAATTGTAGTGGCCGTATATGAATATCAGAACAACTCTTCAATTAATCCACGCATCTGGAATAAAGTATTTCGGTAATACGTTTATTTAAAGCATTTTGATTTTGAAGATAAAACTCTTGTTCTTCGGTTGTAAAAAGCGCTACTACAAATGAAATAAGTTCTGTTTTTAAGCGAATATCCGATTTTAATATTTGAGCTATATATTGTTTTTGAGCTTCAAAATTGAGATTATTAAAGTAAGGTTTATTCTTTTTAATATAAGCTTTAATGTGCCTAAGTAATAAATTGGATTGTAATTTAATAATTGGGCGAATGGTTTTGTTTTGAAACGATTCGAGCAGATTAAATGTATCCGAATTTGCGTTTATTGATGGACGCAGAGACACCAACACTTCATCTCTGTTATACAATGTATCAACCATAAATTTATCGTTTTGAAATTTTATTATTAGAAATCTGCTTTTGGCGATAACATTTAAATCTGTAATCATCTACCGCAGTAAATTGTGCATGCTTGGTTTTTCTTCCCTGTGTTCTTTTTCTCCACATTTTAAATGATGAGGGCTTAGAATATTTGCGCATCAACTCAATAACCTCTGCATTGGTTAAACCAAATTGAAAGCGTATTGCTTCAAATGGAGTTCTATCTTCCCAAGCCATTTCAATAATTCGGTCAATATCGCTTGCTGTCATAGATTTCATGCAGGATATTCGACAAAATTATTTTCGGTTTCGTAAAGTATAACTTTCAAATCTAAATCACTGTTAATATGAGGCCTTAATAAATTCCAAATAACTACAGCAATATTCTCTGCGGTAGGGTTTAAGTTTTTAAATTCTTCTGTATCTAAATTCAAATTGCGATGATCAAATTTGCTAACTATATGTTTCTCAATTAAATCATCCAAGATTTTCATATCTAAAACATAACCTGTTTGAGGATCTATAAACCCGGTAACCTTTACAAATAAAGTATAATTATGCCCATGAAAATTTGGATTATTGCATTTTCCAAATACTTCTTCATTTTTATCATCGCTCCAATTAGGATTATGTAAGCGATGTGCTGCATTAAAGCGCGATCTTCTAATTACGGCTACTTTTTCCATATTATGTGATTAACAATTGTAAATATAAAAAAGTTTGATGTGGCTTTGTTTTTAATTTACTTTCATTTGAAGCACATTGTTAATAAATAGGGAGATTTTTATTTTAGCAACTAAGGTCTTATTTCTATTTTTAGCCCTCATTTCGGGACTAATTATTTAATGAAATATATTTTCTATATACTTACTATTGTATTTGCACTAAGCATTTCTTCATGTGGCGGAGGCAGTAAATCTGTTGCTTCGGGAACAGCTAAAAGAGAAAGAAGCAGAGAAGATCGCAGCGCATTTAATGCAAAAAGAAGAAAAAGCAGCAAGCCCCCGCAAATGGGCTTTTACGCAAAAAGCGAAAATAAAGGATTTTTCAGAACTACTTCCTTTAAAATTAGAAGAGCTTTTGCCTCGAAAGAAAAACAACATGTACTAGACAATGATGAACGAGCTACATCTGCAAAAAACAATAAACGCAGACAAAAAGAAGCAGGCAAACAAACTGAAAAATTTGCCAAAGGTAAAGGCAACACCAAAAAAGGTGGAAAAAACAAACAGGGCGATCATACCTCCGATGCTTTTGCAAAAAACATGAACAAAAGGGGCTTTTGGGGAATATTTAAAAAGAAAAAATAAATTTATTCCAATGGCCATTTTTCTAAGTCAACGCAACATTCGACATTTTGTTGCCATAAAGAATCTTGCTGAAAAAAGAAATCTAATCCACTTAGTTTTTCTACCGAATCTACACTAACTGCAAAATTGTGTAATGGAAAGTTGCTAGATTCATTTTTCATTAAAAATGCAATCGCTTCATTTTGTTTTTTATCAAGTATGATTTTATAAAAAATTGCAGGAATGCTCACCCTATCTTTTAATTTTTTAAGTGTATCGTTTAAAATCGGGCCTACAATTATTAATAAATCCTGTTTCTCATAAGCCCATGTTCTAACTTTATCTTCGAGCTTTTTCCAAATGCCACGATTAAATCCCGGAAGCTGCGGACTTATATTACTCATGTAAAAAGATTCGACCATTGCTTGTTGCGACCAAGAAAAATCTGCTGCCGGTGCAAGATGTCCTCTATCATACCCTGATTTAGTAAATATTTGAGACGAAATTGCATTGTTCAAATCCGGATCGGCTTTAAAATTGTTTTTTCTTTTTTCATCACCAAACAAATGTTCCTTTCTTAAATTATACAACACCCATTCTGATTGACCATGAGCAAAGGAATAAGAAGCAAAATAAGCCGTTCGTTTTAATAAGGTATCGCTTTTAAAACAAGTTGGGGCAAATTTTAACATCTCTGATTTGTCAGTATTTTGGGTTGAAATACCATCAGACATCAATTGTGAAAAAGGAGCTAAAAAAGCTATTGCCAAAAAAGAGAATAGCAGTTTAAAAATTGTATTTTTAGTGCCGTTAATCATTTTTTAAAATTACGCTAAAAATTGAAAACAATTTTATTTATACGACACGGAAAATCAAGCTGGGATATTGAAAATTTAGAAGACTTTTATCGTCCATTATCAGAGCGAGGAATTAAAGATGCTATTAAAATGGGAAGATATTTAAAAAACATACAGCTAGTTCCTGAATTATGTTTATGCAGCCCTTCGCACAGAACCATAGCTACATATAGCATCATTCATCATACTGCTAATTGGAAAAATGTAAAACTAAAAACCACCAAAAAAATTTACGAATCATCTGGCGAAAAAATTAAATCTGTATTAAAACATATTGATGATAAATTTAATTTAATTGCACTTGTTGGGCATGAACCATCATTGTCAGAATTCATTACCGAAAATTGTAATTATAGAATTAGTAAATTTCCTACTGCTTCAATAGCTTTGGTAGTTTTTAAAGATTTAAAAAAATGGAAAAAAATTGATAAAAAGAAAGGCGATTTAGAATTTGTAATTTCTCCAAAACAGTTGACAGAAGCCGATGTTAAATAAAAGTTAACTTGAAAAACCTTGAAAAAAAATAAAGACATTTGGAAACGAAAAAAGAAAAACACTCCTCCCATGGGTGAAAAAAATATTCGTTTCATTAATCGCGATTTAAGCTGGCTTTCGTTTAACGCCAGAGTACTTCAAGAAGCAGCCGATCCCAATGTTCCATTATTGGAACGCTTAAAGTTTTTAGGAATTTTTTCTAACAACCAAGATGAATTTTTCAAAGTCCGTGTTGCAACATTGAAACGAATGGCCGGATTAGGGAAAAAAGCCTCTCAAATTGTTGGTGATGATCCCTTAAAAATTCTGCGTCAAATTCAATTAACAGTTATTAAACAACAAAAAGAATTTGAAAATACTTATAACATCATATTAAAAGAATTAGAAAAACATAAAATTTATATCATTAATGAAAAACAGTTAAATAAAGAACAAGGAGAATTTGTTCGAAATTATTTTCGTCAAAACGTGCGTCCGCTGCTTGTTCCAATTATGTTAGATTATGTAAAAGAATTTCCTTATTTAAAAGATAAAGCCATTTACCTGCTAACACGACTCAATAGAAAAGACAAAAAAAATAAAAATGCATTGGTTGAAATTCCATCTAATGTAGTTTCCAGATTTTTGGTTTTGCCCGTACAAAAAGATAAAACTTCTATTATTCTTTTAGACGATGTAATTCGATTTTGTATGGACGAAATATTTTCGGTTTTTGAATACGACCATGCAGAATCGTACACCATTAAACTTACACGCGATGCGGAAATAGATATTGATAACGATATAAACTCATCACTGGTTGAAAAACTTTCTAAAGGGTTAAAAAAGCGCAAAACCGGACAGCCGGTTCGATTAGTTTATGACAGTTCCATAGCTCCTGAATTATTTGAGTTGCTTATTAAAAAATTAAAATTAAAACAAGATGATAATTTAATTCCGGGAGGGCGCTATCATAATTTTAAAGATTTTATGAATTTCCCAAAAGTTGGCCCGGCTCAACTAAGATATGAAGCCTTACCCCCTCTTCCTCATAAAGAACTGATAAACCAAAACAGTATTTTTGAAGTTTTAAAAAAGAAAGACATCTTATTGATGTTCCCATATCAGCGATTCGACCACATAATTGATTTACTTAGAGAAGCTGCCATCGACCCCAAAGTTAGTAGTATTAAAATGACATTGTATCGGGCTGCAAAGCAATCGGCTGTTATTAATGCCTTAATAAATGCAGCACGCAACGGAAAATCGGTAACCGTATTAGTAGAACTTCAGGCCCGATTTGATGAAGAAGCTAACATTTACTGGGCCAATAAATTGCAAGAAGAAGGTGTAAAAGTAATTTTTGGAATACAAGGTTTAAAAGTACATTCTAAATTATTTTTAATTACTCGAAAAGAAGGCAACAAAAATAACCAGTATGCTCATGTAGGTACCGGCAATTTTAACGAAGCTACTGCCACTATTTATACCGATTTCAGCTTATTAACCTGCGATAAACGTATTACATCAGAAGTTGCAAAAGTATTTGATTTCTTTACCGATAATTTTAAAATCGGAAATTACAAGCACTTATTAGTGTCGCCATTCTTCATGCGCAAAAAATTTGTTACATTAATCAATAACGAAATTAAAAACGCTGAAAAGGGCAAACCTGCATACATATACATTAAGCTTAACAGCCTTTCGGATGAAGAAATGGTAAAAAAATTATACGAAGCAAGTAAAGCTGGTGTAAAAATAAAAATAATTGTAAGAGGTATTTGCTCATTGGTTCCGGGAATAAAAGGGCTGAGTGAAAATATTGAAGTATATAGTTTGGTAGATAGATTTTTAGAACATGCCCGAGTATTTATTTTCGCTAATGGAGGCAATGAACTTTATTATATCTCATCTGCCGATTGGATGGTTAGAAATCTCGATTTTAGAGTAGAAGCAGCATGCCCGGTTTATGATAATAACCTACAGCGAGTTATTAAGAAAATAATCGAAATGCAACTTAGCGGCAATGTTAAAGTTAGAATTATAAACGACAAACAAGATAATAGCTACAGAAAATCGAATGGTGAAGCACCGTTTAGAGCACAAATAGAAATTTACAATTATTTCAAAAACAAGTTGAGCAAATAATTCTATTTTTGCGGCACCAATTTACATCGCATTGAAATTTGCCGCTATTGATATTGGGTCAAATGCCGTACGTTTGCTTATCAGTAATGTTTACGAAAGCATCAACGGGCCATTATTTAAAAAATCCTCTTTAATTCGATTGCCCATACGCTTGGGCGAGGATGTATTTGTGCATGGCAAAATATCAGAGAAAAAAGAACTAAAGCTTACTATGGCCATGTCGGCATTTAAAAACATAATGGATATACATGAAGTAATAAGCTATAGAGCATGCGCCACATCAGCCATGAGAGAAGCCATTAATGGAAGAGATGTTGCTGAACGCATATTTCAAAAATCCGGTGTACAAATTGAAATTGTTAGTGGAGCTACTGAAGCAGAAATTATTTATGCCAATCATATTGCAGAAGGATTAGACAACAAATTCGACTATTTATATATTGATGTAGGAGGAGGAAGTACGGAATTAACTTTATTTTCAAATGGATATATAAAATCTTCTCGCTCTTTTAATATTGGAACCATTCGTTTATTACACAATAAAATAGAAAAGTGGCAATGGGATGAAATGAAACAATGGATAAAACAACAAGTAATTTCAAATAAACCCATTCAAGCCATTGGCTCCGGTGGAAATATTAATAAACTGTATAAACTGGCCAAAATAAAAGAAGGTAAAGCGCTTAGCTATGAAAAATTAAAAGAATTAGAAGTAATACTCAATAAATATACATACGAAGAACGCATGGAAATTATCGGATTAAATCCAGACCGTGCCGATGTTATAGTTCCTGCAGCAAAAATCTATTTAACTGCAATGAAAGTAGCCGAATGTAAAAAAATATACGTTCCTCAAATTGGTATGTCTGACGGTCTTATTCACCTGCAATACGAAACTTATAAAAAACAACACAAATACTCCCTATAAATACTCATTGGCAAGGTTAGCCAATTCTGAACGTTCTCCTTTTTCAAGTGTTATGTGTGAATACAGGGGCTGATCTTTTACTTTTTCAATTAAATAAGATAAACCATTACTCTGTGTATCTAAGTAAGGCGTATCTATTTGGAAAATATCACCCGTAAAAACAATCTTTGTGTTTTCTCCGGCTCTTGAAATAATTGTTTTTACTTCGTGAGGAGTTAAATTTTGTGCTTCATCAATTATAAAAAACACATTTGACAAGCTTCTTCCTCTGATATAGGCTAAAGGAGCTACAACAATTTTCTCGCTTTCTATCATTTCGTTTATTTGGCGATATTCTTTATCCTTCTCACCAAATTGACTTTTTATGTATTTTAAATTATCCCATAATGGCTCCATATATGGATTCAGCTTTGATTTAATATCGCCCGGTAAATATCCAATATCTTTATTACTTAATGGAACTATTGGACGTGCCAAATGTATTTGATGAAAATCTCTGCGTTGCTCTAAGGCACAAGCTAATGAAATTAAAGTTTTTCCTGTACCCGCTACGCCTTGTAACGAAACCAACTTTACATTCGGATTCATTAAAGCATGCATGGCAAATGCCTGCTCTGCATTTCGTGGTTGAATGCCATAAGCTGAAATTTTATTTACGCGCTCTACCAAGCCGCTTTCAGGATTATGGTATGCCAACACCGATTTTTGCCCATTTTTTAAAATAAAATAATGATTTGATTTCGGTGGGTTTTTAGTTATTTTGGAAATCTGACAAAAGCCTTTTTCATAAATTTCATTTATTGCATCTACCGATACCTTTTCATGTTTTGAAATTCCGGTATATAACTCAGATAAGTCTTTTATTTTACCGGTTTCATAATCTTCAGCATGTAAGTTTAACGACTTTGCTTTTATACGTAAGTTTATATCTTTGGTAACCAACGTAACTTTTCTGTCGGGATACAAATCGCGCATGCGTAAAGCCGCATTCAAAATATTATGATCGGCTTTTTTTTCTCCAAAAATTTTATTGGCATCAATCGAAGAATTTTCATGCATGGCTATCATAAGTTTACCATGCCCTCTTCCATTAATGTTAATCCAATCAGAAAAAGTATTATATCCTGATATTTTATCTATATAACGTATAAACTCTCGCGCTTCATAATTTTTGGTGTCATTCCCTTTTTTAAAATTATCCAACTCCTCTAAAACAGTAATAGGAATTACCACATCGTGTTCTTTAAAATTTTTAACCGCTTGATGATCGTATAGAATAACCGATGTATCTAATACGAAAATTTTAGAAATTTTTTTAGTCATGTTTTTTTAACTTGAATGTATAAAACTAATTATTGAAAATGATATGTTTTCGTTTTTAAAATTTACTTATTAACTATTATTAGTTAAAATCATATACAAACCATTTATGGTTGTATTTTAACCGTTGGTCTATTAATCTTGCTTTTTTAATTTTTTATTTGTAAATAGCTTTTGAAATACTCTTTTAAAATCAGTTTAAAATGAAAAAACTACTACGCTCAATTTTGGCTATTGCAGCAATAGCCGGAGTTTCCAAATTTAGCTCAGCCCAAAATTGGGTTGAAATGATGGAAGATCCTAATTCTAATTTTTACGATATTCAAGCCTCTTTTAATCAATATTGGCAAGGAAAAGACCATACCGAAAAAGGAAAAGGTTGGAAACAATTTAAACGTTGGGAATGGTTTATGGCTCCTCGAGTTTATCCAACCGGAGAGCGTTTTGCGCCAGACCAAGCATATCGCAACTATATACAATGGATGGACGAACAACCTGCAAACCGAACACCGAACGGAAACTGGGTTAGTTTAGGGCCATCAACTGTACCTTCGAATGGAGGAGGGGCTGGACGAATAAATAAAATTGCATTCGACCCACAAAATGCTTCTATAATGTATTGTGGTGGTCCTGCAAGTGGCTTATGGAAATCAACCAATGGTGGCAGCTCCTGGAGTTTAATTACATCATCTAACAGTTGGGGCTCAATGGGAGTAACCGATATTGCCATACATCCTACTAATTCAAACACCATTTATGTAGCTACTGGTGATGGTAATGCTTCTGATACCTACAGTATTGGTTTATTACGCTCAACCGATGGGGGTAATACATGGACAAATTTGCAAAACTGGAATACCAGTCAACAAAGAACCATTAGCAGAGTGTTAATTAATCCTTCAAACCCACAAATAATAATGACTTTCGGTTCAAATGGAATTTGGCGTTCAACTAATGGAGGCAGCAGTTGGACTCAAGTTTCTACAGCATCATGTAAAGATGCTGAATTTAAACCCGGAGACCCTAATATTGTTTATGCTGCCGGTTCAGGGTTTAGAAGATCTACTGATGGTGGAGCTACATGGACTACTGTTTCTTTACCACAAACAGGTATTGTTCGAATAGCAATAGCCGTAACCCCTGCAAATCCAAATTATGTTTATTTATTGGCTGCTAACAATTCCAATAGTGGTCTGAGAGCGGTTATGCGTTCTACCGATAGTGGAGCAAGTTTTACTACAAGGGCTACTACTCCTAATATTTTAGGATGGGACAATGGAGGTGACCAAGGAGGGCAAGGCTGGTATGATTTAAGTATTGCTGCATCTCAAACCAATGCGGAAGAAATTTTTACTGGAGGAGTAAATATTTGGCGTTCTACAAACGGAGGAACTAGCTGGACTTTAAACTCTCATTGGTACGGTGAATACAGCAAACCTTATGTACATGCTGATATCCATTATTTAACATTTGCGCCCGGAAGTGGAACTACCGTTTGGGCAGGAACTGATGGAGGAGTATTTAGAACTACCAACAATGGAACCGGATGGAGCGATTTAAATTCCGGATTAAATATTGCCCAAATGTATCGTTTAAGTGTTGCTCAACAAGCGGCATCTGCAACTACCAATTTAACCGGTTGGCAAGACAATGGAACCAATCGTTTACAAGGAGGAACTTGGAGCCAACGATTAGGCGGTGATGGAATGGAGTGTATCATTTCTCACGCCAACACTAATAACATGCTTGGCTCTTTATATTATGGAGAAATTAGTAGATCCACCAATGGAGGTGGAAGTTTTAGTTCGTGGGTTAATTCTGGTGGCTCTGGTGTTCATTCAGATGGCGAATGGGTTACTCCGTATGTTATGTCTGCTACCGATCAAAATAAAGTGTTTGTTGGTAAAAATCAAGTTTATAGAACCAATAATGCTTGGGGTACTTCTACATGGACAACTATTGGAAATATTACTACCGGAGGAAATGTTACGGCACTTGCTGTTGCCCCCTCAAATGATAATTATATTTATGCAGCTAAAGGCAATGCTTTATGGGTAAGTACAGACGGTGCAACATTTGTAAATAGAACTCCAAGTGGTGGAGGATACATTACCTACATAGCTGTTTCAAATACGAACCCAAGCAAAGCGTGGATCACTTTTTCAGGTTTTGGATCAACTAAAGTTATGGCAACCACCAATGCCGGACAAACATGGACCAATTATTCAACCGGACTACCTGCTATTCCTGCCAATTGTATTGTTTATCAAAACGGGTCGAATGATGCGCTTTATGTAGGAATGGATATTGGGGTTTATTATCGAGATGCTTCAATGAGTTCATGGCAAGCTTTTAGTAATGGTTTGCCTAATACTATTGTAAACGAATTGGAAATTCAATATTCTTCGCAAAAATTAAGAGCTGCTACTTATGGAAGAGGTTTATGGGAATCTGATTTATATTCTCAACCCAACTCACCTCCTACGGCATCGTTTACTGCAAGTGCTACCACAATATGTTCCGGTCAAAGTATTACTTTTACCGATAACTCTACTAACCAACCAACTTCATGGCAATGGACTATTAATGGTGGTACACCAAGCACATCCACTCAACAAAATCCTACCGCTACATTTAATACTCCGGGTACATATACTGTATCATTAGTTGCTTCCAACAGTTTTGGAAACAGTAATACGGCTACTCAAACAATAACTGTAACTCCGGGAATTACTAATAATACCGTTTCATCATCGCAAACCATTTGTTCGGGTACCGCTCCTACACTGCTTAGCGGCTCAACCCCTTCGGGTGGAGGAGGCGGATACACCTACTTATGGCAAAGAAGTATAACCAATGCTACTTCAGGATTTGTGAATATTGGAGGCGCAACTGCAATAAATTATCAACCTCCTACACTTGCTCAAACAACCTGGTATAGACGAATTACTACTTCAACCAATTGTGTCGATACATCTGCTGCCGTTCAAATTACGGTTAATCCGGCTCCCGCTACTCCTACTATAACATTTAATGGAACTTCTTTAGTTTCGAGTGTTGCAACTAATTATCAATGGAATTTAAACGGAAATCCTATTTCTGGGGCTACTTCTCAAACATACACTCCAACTCAAAGCGGAAATTACACAGTAACCGTTACCAATTCACAAGGTTGCTCGACAACGTCAGCCGTTTACAGCTTTAATGTAGGTATAGAAAATGCCTCATGGTCGCAATCAGTAAATATTTTCCCCAACCCGAATAATGGTCAGTTTAACATAGGATTTTTGGCAACTGAAAAAGCAAATTATACTATTGAAGTAAGAAATGTATTGGGTCAAATTATATTTGCACAAACATTAAATGATTTTTCTGGAGAGTATAAATCCTTTATTGACCTAAACCAGAAAAGTAAAGGTTATTACTTTTTAAGAATTAGTAACAACACAAGCGAATCAATTCATAAAATTGCTGTTTACTAATTTTAGTTGAATTTTCTTTAGCCCGCCTCTGTTTATGAGGCGGGCTTTTTATTTATAATTTTGCATGGTGAAACATTTTTTACTTAGCATATTTCTTCTATTGTCGGTTATTGTTTTTGCTCAAAAAATTAAAGGAAAAATTGTTGATGCCAAAAGCAAAGAACCATTAGCTTTTGTAAATATTATTGCCGATAATCAAAAAACAGGAACGGTAAGCGATATTGATGGAATATTTATTATTGAAGATATTTCAAAAATTAAACGACTTTTATTCAGTTATGTTGGATATGAAACAAGAGAACTATTAATATCAGATATAAAAGATGTTTCCCAAATCGTTGTTGTAACATTAAATAAAAAATCATTCGACTTAAAAGAAGTTGTTATCAACGAAAAAGAAAATCCGGCCTTAAAAATTATTAGAAAAGTTGTTGAAAACAGAGATTTGAATAATCCTGAAAAACTCAAATCATTCAGGTTCAACTCCTATAATAAAATGTTTTTTACTGCTAAAATTGACAGCACTGTTATTGAAGATTCTACCCGCTTTGCAGCTTTAGATAGCTCAGACCAGAGAATGATTAACTTCTTAAAAGAACGCTACATTTTTTTAACCGAATCATACACCGAAAGAAGTTTTAAAGCTCCCGACAAAAGCTATGAAAAAGTTTTGGCATCAAGGGTTTCAGGGTTTAAAAACCCGGTATTTTCATTATTAGCCAATCAGTTGCAATCGTTTTCGTTTTATAACGATTACATAACTATTTATGAAAAAAACTATCTGAGCCCGATTGCAAAAGGTTCAATCAATAAATATTATTATACCATCGAAGATACGCTTTATCAAGGAGAAGACAGCGTTTTTATAATTTCTTACAGCCCTAAGCCTGACAAAAATATTGACGGGATGAAAGGTCTTTTGTATATCAATACCAATAAATATGCTGTACAAAATGTAATTGCCGAACCTGCCAATAAAGAAAAAAATATCAGCATAAAAATTCAACAACAATATGCATATATCAACAATTTGGCATGGTTTCCGGTACAACTAAATACCGATATAATTTTTTATTCAATAATGCTTAATAATAGTCCTGCTATTGGCATTGCAAGAAGCTACATTGAAAACATTGAAATAAATCCTGAAATAAAAAACAATATTTTTTCAGAAGTAGCTGTAGATATAGATAAAAATGCCGGTAAGCGCGATGAAAATTATTGGAACGAAAAAAGAAAAGATACACTAAGTTTAAAAGAGCAAAACACCTATACTTTTATTGACAGTATTGGTAAAGCCAATAATTTAGACAGAAAGCTAATGCTGTTTGAAACCTTAATGAGCGGAAAAATTCCACTTAACATTTTTGACATAGATTTAAAAAGACTTTTTACATACAACGACTACGAAGGTATCAGGCTCGGCTTAGGATTAGAAACCAGCGAACGATATTTTAATTTTTTTAATGTTGGCATTTACGGAGCATACGGATTTAAAGACAAAGCATTAAAATACGGCTTTTATGGCTCAGTAAGATTTCATAAAAACAAAGATTTCAGAATAGGAGGCTCTTACACTATTGATGTGATAGAATCGGGAGTACAGCAATTTATAAACGACCGTAGATTATTGCTTTCCGAAGCCTATCGCCCATATCTTATTCAGCGCATGGATTCCATTAATAAGAAAGAAATTTTTACAACTTTCCGAACTTTAAAATTTGCTAAAATTCAATTGGGAATAAATGAGCAAATTAGAAAAAGTACGAGCGACTATTTATACGGCACAACAGAAAATAATGTAACAAGTGCTTTTAAAGAATTTCATGTTACAGAAGTTTATGCATCAATAAAATATATTTTCAGAGAAAAATTTTTTCAAACACCTAACTACCGAATTTCGCTCGGAAGCGATTATCCCTCTTTATGGATACAATACAGCAAAGGATTGGATAATTTTTTAAATGGAAGTTTTAACTACGATAAAATAGATGTGAAAATTGAAAAAACCTTTACCTGGACAAATTTAGGAAAAAGCTCTTTGCAATTGCTTGGGGGATTTATCAATGGCAATTTACCATATAGCTTTTTGTATAATGGCAAAGGCTCCAACAGAATAATTTCAGGCACCAATTTCTTAGGCATTTCGGTAGCCAACACTTTTGAAACAATGGGTGTAAACGAATTTGTATCGAGCGAATATGCAGGATTATTTTTCTCACATAATTTTGGCTCATTACTCTTTAGAAAAGGAAAATTTAAACCTGAATTAGTATTAGTAAACAACATGATGTGGGGAAAGCTAAACAACACATCAAATCATTTTAATATTCCTATAAAAACAGTGGAAAAAGGCTATTTCGAAACCGGAGCTATTATCAATAATCTTATTACAAGCGGATTTTCAGGATTGGGCATAGGCGTTTTTTATCGCTATGGAGCATATCATAGTGGAAATACTTTAAATAACATGGCTTTTAAATTATCCGCAACCATAACTTTGTAAAAAATTTAACTATTCATTTTTGTAACTTTACAAAAATTTATCTATGATAATATACAATGTAACCATAAATGTAGACGCTGATATTCATGAAGAATGGCTACAGTGGATGAAAGAAAAACATATTCCCGATGTGATGAATACCGGGAAATTTATTGAATATAAAATATGCAAAATACTAACTAAACAAGAAGGAGAAACCGGAGAAACTTATGCCATTCAATATACCTGCAGAAACATGCAAGATTATGAAGACTATCAAAAAAATTTTGCACCTCAATTGCAAGCTGAACATAGTGAGCGTTACAAAAATAAATTCGTTGCATTTCGCACCTTACTAGAACTTATTTAAAATGCAAAAAGTAAGGGCTAAAAAACATTTAGGACAACATTTTTTAACCGATAAAAACATTGCAAAAAACATTGCACATGCCTTAACATCGCATGGTAATTATAAAAAAGTGTTGGAAATTGGGCCCGGAATGGGTGTTCTAACACAATTTCTATTGGAAAGTGATAAAGAAATTTTTGTTGTTGAAATTGATCAAGAATCAGTAAATTACTTAAAAAACAACTTTCCAAAATTAAACGAACATATCATTGAAGGTGATTTTTTAAAGCTCTCCATAAACAAACTATTTAACGAACCTATTGCCATTATTGGAAATTTCCCGTATAACATTTCCTCACAAATATTATTTAAAGTAATGGAGCATTATCAACAAATACCCGAAATGGTTGGAATGTTTCAAAAAGAAGTAGCAGAAAGAATTGCCGCAAAACATGGAAATAAAACATACGGGATACTAAGCGTTATGATTCAGGTATTTTACGAAATCGAATATTTATTTACAGTTCATGAACATGTTTTTTCGCCACCACCCAAAGTAAAATCGGCCGTTATTCGACTGAAAAGAAAAGAAATTCTTCCTGAGAATTTAGATGAAAAACATTTTAAAAATGTTGTTAAAACAGCATTTAATCAAAGACGCAAAACCTTACGCAATGCTCTAAATTCATTAATAAATAATGAAAATATAACTAAAGTCGAACCGTTTTTAAAATACAGAGCAGAACAGCTTTCGGTTGATGATTTTATTCAGCTTGCAAAATTATTAATGAAATAATCAAAACAAATTCTTATAAGCTTTAGAGAAATTTATTAAAATTGAAGATTAAATTTTTTTTATGGCAAAAACAGTATCTGACGAAAAAAGCAAAATATCTCTTTGTTTAAAACTGCGAAACGGGAATATCGTAACCGGAAAAAGCTTTTTAACAACACTAAACTTTACCACTAAATATGGTGTTTTAAACATTCCCATAAATGATTTAATACAGATAGATTTTGGTATTATAGCATCCGAAAAAACAAAACAAAAAATTGATGCATTTGTAGATTTGCTTCAAACCAGCAATGAAAAAGAGTGTAAGCGCATTTTTAATTCATTAAATGATGTTGAAATTGGAGCTATTTCTGTATTAGCACAATATTTAGAAAGCGATCAATGTGCATATCCCGAATATGGAGTTGAAGCAGCCTATAACTTTCTTAAAAGTAAATATGAAATTGAAGATTTTATAACCGAAGATATTATTACACTTGCCGGAGATTATCGTTTCCCGGGAGTAAGCGATATAGAATTTATTAATTTACAAACAGAATTTGGAGAGCTTTCCATACCTCGTGAAAAAATTATTACCGCAGAAATTATTCCTCCGGCAGATGCCAATGGAGGAAAAAGAACTTACAAACTGGAAGCCAATCAACATATATCCGCTAATGCAAACGGAGGCTGGTTAAAAACAAACATACATTTAAAAAAGGGTCAAAAATTTAGTATTGAATCAAAAGGCGAAATAATTTTAGCAAGTTTATCCAATCAAGCACATAAACCAAGTGGCAGCTATTTACCTCCGGGTGGAGCATGGACTGCGGGCAATGATAATGACCCCAACGCTGCTCCAATTTTTGGAAATGTAGTTTATAAAATTGGCGAAAATAATGCCATGCACAAAGCAGGAACAAAATTAAACACTTCTGCATACGCATCCGGCATGTTATATTTATCCATTTACGAAACAGTTTTTAATACCGCCAATACAGGACATTACACAGTTACAGTAACTTTATAATAATTTTTATTCATGCAATTTCAACTTACCAAAGAATATTTAAGCGAATTACGACAAGCGATTCGAGAAAATAACGAAGCGTTTGTAAAATCACAATTGCATGAATTATACCCTGCAGATATAGCAGAAATTTTAGATGAGCTTGATTTAGAAGAAGCACAATACCTCTATCGCCACTTAGATAAAGATGAAGCAGCAGAAGTATTAATGCAAATGGAAGAAGATGTGCGCGAACGTTTTTTATCTGCTCTTTCATCCGAACAAATTGCACGTACTTTTATTGACAATCTAGATTCTGATGATGCTGCCGATTTAATTGCGGAGTTGCCCGAGCAAAAAAAAGAAGAAGTTATATCGCATATTGAAGATGCCGAACAAGCCAGCGATATTGTTGACCTGTTAACCTATCCGGAAAATACAGCCGGTGGTTTAATGGCTAAAGAACTAATTAAAGTAAATATTAACTGGAGCGTATTTAAATGCATTACCGAAGTTAGAGCACAAGCCGAAGAAGTTGAAAATGTTTATACCGTTTATGTTGTTGATGATAATGATGTATTGGTTGGAATTCTACCTCTTAAAAAACTCTTATTGGTTCCTACCAAAACTAAGATAAGAGAAATTTATAATCCGGACGTAATTTCGGTAAAAGCTAATTTAAAAGATGAAGAAGTTGCCAATATAATGGAAAAATACGACCTTGTAGTATTACCTGTTGTTGATGAACAAGGACGCTTATTAGGAAGAATTACCATTGACGATGTGGTAGATGTGATAAAAGAAGAAGCCGACAAAGATTACCAATTATTATCGGGTATCAGCGAAAACGTAGAAAGTTCTGACAGTGTTTGGATAATTACACGTGCTCGTTTACCATGGCTCCTAATTGCATTATTAGGAGGAATTGTAGGCTCTCAAATCATCAGCATATACGAGCCTCAAATACAAATTCATCCCGAAATGGCATTTTTTATGCCATTAATTGCTGCTATGGGAGGAAATGTGGGGGTACAATCATCTGCATTAATTGTACAAGGCTTAGCTAACAATTCTATAGATACAAAAGAAATTTTTCCAAAACTGTGGAAAGAAGTAAGTATAGGTTTAATAAACGGGTTAGTTTGCTCTTCTGCGTTGTTTGCTTATAATTTGGTTTTTAGCCATACTCTCGCACTTAGTGTTACAGTAAGTGTTGCTTTAGTAACAGTTATTCTATTTGCTGCGCTTTTCGGAACATTTGTACCGCTTGCATTAAATCGCTATAAAATTGATCCTGCCTTAGCTACAGGGCCTTTTATTACCACCACCAATGATATTATTGGCTTATTTATCTATTTCATGATAGGTAGATTGATGTATGGTATTTTTTAAAACCGAATTGAAATACAAAAAATAAATTTTACCTCTTTTATTTTCTACCTATTAAATCCTTCGGGTAAAACTTATCCCAAGATTATACACTTCTGAAGGTCTGTTTCTATTGATATTCTGCTGATACATGTAATAAATGCCCAATTCATTAAAGAGATTTAACTCATATTCTAAACCAATAAAAAAACGATTACGGTTTACATACAGCTTACTGTCTATAAAACGAGCTATATTATTTTCGTAAGCAACATAAGGCCTAAGCTGCTTGAGTGATTTTGGTTTATATCGTAAAATAATTTTATTACGCCATACCCAATCGCTCCAATTTCCTGTTTCAAAAGCATCTCGCACATAAAACCAATCATCCTCCATTTGATACTGTGCTAATGTTCTTGCATTAATTATAAATGGGCCTTGTTTGTGCCGGAACAGTACGGCAACAAAATACTGGTGCCTTATAGCATAATTTGATGTGGGAATTTCTCTACGAGGTATAAAAATATAATCAGCTTGAATACGCCATTTTTTGGATATTCTATAATTAAAGCCAAAATCAGCATAGGTTAAAAAATGTTGTGATGCATTTTCACCAAAACGATTTTGTACTTTTAATTGAAATTCTACATCTCCCCTTTCTCGCTCTATGGTTATATCTTGCCAAGTTTGAAAGTCGTGCTCAGGAGGCTGAGCCTTCACACAAATTGTAAATAACACAAATAATATGACTAATTTATTCTTCAACAAGCACTATTTTGAGGACAAGTTAAAAATATTTTGTCTTTAATTTTTCCTTTAACCTATCTTTATCATGACAAAATGAAGAGAACTTCACACATACTATTCTTGTTCTTATTTATATGCATTTGTAGTTTCTTACAGGGGCAAACTGATTCATTATTGTTTTTAAAAAAATCAAATCCTATAATTGGATATACCTTACGAACACATATTGGTGGTATTTACAAACACACCCCCGCCTATTCTAATATTGGAGAAATTAACAATACCTATGCTGCAGAATTTGGAATAATTCTTCCCAAAAGCGGCACACACAACTGGCATCATGCATTCAACTATCCGGAAGTTATTTTTTCAGTATTATATGCTGATTTTGGGAGTAAATATTTAGGGAAAAGTATTGCTGCTTTAGCCAATATACAATTGGATGCCATAAAAACAGAGGCATATTCCATTTATGCTCGCTTAGGAGCGGGAGCAGCTTTTATTACAGAACGCTTTGATTCTATTAACAATCCTCAAAACGAAATTATTGGTTCACACTTAAACGATGTAAACAAATTAGGATTCGGAGTAAATGTAAACTTCTTACCTCAATGGCGCTTTAGTGGAGGGCTTTCTGTAACGCATTTTTCAAATGGAAGTGTAAAAAAACCTAACAGAGGTATAAATTTAAGAAGTGTAGAGATTGCCTTGTCGTATATTCCTCCCTTTGAAAAAATACAGGCGCCCTTATACACTTGCAACAAAAAAAGAAAAATAGGTTTACAATTTAAAGCCGGATGGGGCTTAACCAATCAGTATGAATATCCCGAAAAAATATTTGAAGTATGGAATGCAGCAATAATCTCAAGTATTTTTACAGGCAAATACAATTCGCTGCAACTGGGTATAGGCATTGAATATAATTGGTATTATCATCAATTACTAAACGATAATATAGCCGATTATTCATCAAAAGCTATTGAACAAATAAGTATAATAATAGGAGATGAACTATTATTTGGAAAGACAGGCATTAGCTATCAATTACACAGAGTAATCAATAATGCCATGCTTAATGATCGTTGGAGAACTCGCATGGGACTTAATTATTATTTTGCAGATATCGACATTAAACGCTGTAGCAGAGCATTTGCAGGAATTGGTTTAATATCTCATAAATTTACTGCATTATATGCAGAAGTTTGTGCAGGTTTTGTTTTTTAAATTATATGATGAATTTAAAATTAATTATTCTTTTACTTGTAGCATTTCTTTTAAGCTCCTGCAAAATTGGACGTTTAGTATGGTTTAATTTGCCCGATCAAAAAGATTTCAAATATTTTCCTGCTAAAGAAATAAAAAGTAATCCTACTGAATTTTTCAAAGATGCGCCAGTTTCAAAAATTAGTGAAATAAAAGTAAAAACAAAAAATATGAAAGGCGATAGCCTTCCCCTCGATATATTTTTAGAAAAGCAACCAATTATCGCATTTATTATATCACGAAATGATAGTATTCTTTTTGAACGATATTTTGATGGCTATAACAAAAATGATGTTTTAACATCGTTTTCTTTGGCAAAAGTTTACATGTCTGCATTAATTGGAATTGCTGTTGATGAACATAAAATTAAAAGTATTGATAGTCCAATAACAGAATATCTTCCTGAACTCAAGAAAAATAAAAAATTAGAAACAATTACCATTAAACACCTGCTGGAACATAGAAGCGGAATAAAATATAAAGAAGTTCCCTTTAATCCATTAGGTAAGATGTCAACCCTCTATTATTCGCGCAATATGGAGAAAAAGATATTGCCACGTTTAAAAAGCAAAATGCCTCCCGGATTAAAATATGAATATCAAAGTATTAATACATTTTTACTTGGTATCATATTAGAAAGGGCTACGGGAAAAAGTCCTGCAGAATATTTATCTGAAAAAATTTGGATTCCGCTGGGAATGGAGAGTAATGCTTCGTGGATGCTCGACCGAAAAAACGGAAAAGAAAAAACCTTTTGTTGTATAAATGCACAAGCGCGTGATCATGCAAGATTTGGAACACTATACATAAATAAAGGTCAATGGAACAATCAACAAATTGTTTCAGAAAAATGGATCGAACAATCTATCCCATGCCAACCCAATGATACTACTTTTGTTTTCCCTTTTCATTGGCAAAGCGGATATTGCAATAGAAAAGATTTTAATGCTCGTGGCTTATATGAGCAATATATTTTTGTTGACCCTAAAACCAATTTGGTAATAGTTCAGCTATGCAAAAAGAATTACTTTATTAAATTTAGTTGGAGAGATTTTTATAGAGAATTGTGCGATAAAATAAATGCCTTATAATTATAAGGCATTTATTTTATCTACATAGGTCATTACTTTTTCACCTAACTCTTCTTTAATAGCGGCAAAGTGCTTTTTTATTTCGCTTCTGTTTTTAATATATTTTGAAGCATTGGTGCGATGAATTAAATCATCTGCCAGATTAACCACTTCATCAACTATTTGCTCTATTTCTTTTTCATTTTTACCGTTGTTGTTTAACAATGAAATGTAACACTCGTCAATTACATCACCTAATAAACCATTAATGTTTCTTTTTAATTCTCTACGATTTGCCATATTATTTAAATTAATTATACTCTGCAAAAGTAGCTAATTTTACTTAGCTTCCATTTTTATTCTCCATTCGATTGGATAATAATTGTTAATTCTATTTTTTAAAACTTTTGCCCATCCCAAAGGCAATTGCTGATATGTAAATAAAGTCCAGCCTTCGTACTCAGAAATTCTTAGCTTTAAATCATCTCTACGCAAGTAGGCAATAGCTTCTTCATAGGATAACTCTTGCTGTAAAAATTTTTCTTTATTAATAATGGTACTAAGTGCTAAATGATGAGAGGGTATAAATTCTTTTGTACTTAATTTTCCCATTTCAATTCCAGCATAGCGCACATTAAGGTTTTCGGCAATAAAAATTAAATCATCGAATAGATTCTTTGGAAAAGCTACGCTTACTTCCTGCTTTTGAAAAAAGAGACACTCCTTATGAGGCAGAACAAATTCACTTAATATTTGGCTTGCCTTTTTATCGCACAGATTTAATTGGTGTTTTTTAGGAACTCGCCAGTTTTTTTCTTTTGTACTCATTTTCTTTAAACAAGCAATATAAAAACCTTCGCCCTTTATTTTATGCGGATAAAATTGATAACCATATTTGCGTTTTTCTATTCCTGAATTTTCCGAAACAGGAATTTCTATATATTCAAAATCTCCGTTTTGCAAAAGTTGTTCTATTTGCATCTCATTTTCTGAAGCTTCATAAGTACAAGTACTGTATATCAAATATCCATTAGGCTTTATAATTTCCTCTATGCCCTCCAGAATTCTTGATTGGCGTGCAGTACAAAGTTTTACATTATCTTCGCTCCATTCGCTTATTGCTTCTTTATCTTTTCTAAAAAGCCCTTCACCGGAGCAAGGTGCATCAACCAGCACTACATCAAATTGATAACTTAAATTTTTAAAATCTTCTGAATCGTTATTGGTTACAATAAAATTAGGCCTTCCCCATTTTATTAAATTTTCTGTCAATACACCTACTCTGCTTCGGATAACTTCATTGCTTACCAATAAACTTTTGTCATTTAATAGTGACAATAAATGCGTTGACTTTCCTCCCGGAGCTGCACACAAGTCTAATACACGTAAGTCATCTGTATCAAATGAAAGACCTTTAAATACTTCGCCTAAAAACATGGATGATGCCTCCTGCACATAATATGCACCTGCATGTAATAAGGGGTCTAAAGTAAAAATAGGTCGCTTATCTAAATAGATACCATTTTCGCTCCATGCTACTTTTTCATAATTTCTCCAGTTATGTATTTCAGGAAATTTATCTGTATTGATTCGAATACTTACTGGAGCTTCGCCTTCTAATGCTTTTATAAAAGCTTCGTAATCGTTTTGAAGCAAATCGCGAATTTTATGAATAAACTTTTCCGGGAAAAACATAAACCAAAGGTAATGTCAAAAACTGATAAATAGTTTAATTTCGTGCTTTCATTTATAATTAATGCTTCGAAAATACTTTATTCTTCTAACGCTAATATTGACTATAATTGAATCAAATGCGCAAGGTTACACCCAAACCATAAGAGGCACGATTGTAGATAAGCAAAGCCAAATGCCACTTCCGGGGGCTAATGTGGTGGTGCTCCATTCAAATCCTTTTAAAGGATGTGTGAGCGATGAAAAAGGGATTTTTCGTTTAGAAAATGTAGAAACCGGCAGGCAACAAATTAAAGTTTCATATTTGGGTTATAAAGAACAGGTTATACCCGTTTTGCTTACATCTGCCAAAGAAATAATTCTGAATATTCAATTAGAAGAGGCCGTAATACAAGGTAAAGAAGTGGTTATTACCGGAGAAATTGACAAAAGCCGTGCATTAAACGAAATGTCGGCTGTAAGCACTCGCTCCTTTCAAATTGATGAGGCTAATCGCTATGCAGGAAGCCGAAACGACCCTGCCCGAATGGCATCTAATTACGCTGGTGTAGTAGGCGGAAGCGATAATCGCAACGATATTATTATTCGTGGTAATTCTCCATTAGGATTATTATGGCGAATGGAAAATGTAGATATTCCAAACCCTAATCATTTTGCAGCAACAGGAGCAACAGGTGGAGCCATCAGTATTTTAAATAATAATGTGTTGGCTAATTCCGATTTTATGACCGGTGCTTTTGCTGCGGAATATATCAATGCACTTTCAGGCGTATTCGATTTAAAAATTAGAAATGGGAATAATGAAAAACGCGAATATACTGGACAGGTTGGACTAAACGGCTTTGAACTAGGAGCAGAAGGTCCTTTTAACAACAAAAAACAATCCTCTTATCTGGCAAGTTATCGTTATTCTGCACCTGCCATTATGCAAAGAATAGGAATTAATTTAGGAACCAGCGGAATTCCTTTTTATCAGGATATGACCTACAAATTACATTTCCCATTTAAAAAAGGTTCTTTGTCTATTTTTGGCGTAGGCGGTATAAGTAGAATTGAAATAAAAGAAAGTAATAAAAATGGAGAAGAAATGTATGCTCCCGAAAACAGAGATATTTATTTTGGAAGTGCTATGGCTGTGAGCGGAGCTACCTATACTCGTTTTTTAAATAATACCACCTATGCAAAAATTTCGCTTGCAGGCACCTTTGAACAAAATAACAACAAAGTTGATTCTTTAAATAAAGACCGAATTCCCGGAAGAATATGGCTCGACCTTTCTAACCGCTATAAAGGAATAATTCATGCCTTGATAAATAAAAAATTCAATAGTCGCTTTACGCTTAGAAGCGGAATCATGAGCGATTACATGAGTTTTGGAATTGAAAATAAACGCTATTATCCAAACGATAGTGTAAGAACTATTTTAAATTCTGATGGTTCAACATTCTTAAATCGTGCTTATACACAAGTTGCATACAAATTTACATCGCAGCTAACGCTAAATACCGGTGTAAGTTTTATTCATTTAGCATTAAACAATAAATACAGCATAGAGCCAAGAGCTGCACTTAGCTACGAACTATCCGGCACACAAAGGATAAGTATTGGCTATGGAAAGCACAGCCGAATGCATGATATTATGGTTTACTTTATTGAAACGAATATAAACGGAGTTCAAACATTAACCAATAAAAACCTTGATTTTACAAAAGCGTATCATTTTGTTGCAGGTTATGATTGGAGCATTACTGAAAACATCCGAATAAAAGCTGAAGTTTATTATCAAACATTGTATAAAATACCTGTTGAACAAAGAGCAAGTTATTTTTCGTTGGCAAATGCAGGTGCCGATTTTACTTTTCCACGTGCTGACAGTTTAGTGAATAATGGCACAGGGAAAAACTATGGTGTTGAATTTACGCTGGAACGTTTTTTTAATAAAGGCTATTACTATTTGTTTACTACCTCCCTTTTTGAATCAAAATATAAAGGAAGTGATGGTATTGAGCGCAACACGGCATTTAATGTAAATTATATTGGAAATCTGTTAGTTGGTAAAGAGTTTAAAACAGGCAAAAACTCTGTTTTATCTGCAGATTTTCGCATAACACGTGTGGGAGGCAGACGCTATGTGCCCATTGATGTAGTACAATCTCGATTGTATGGGTTTGCATGGTATGATACTCAGCGGGCATTTGAACCAAAATTGCCTGATTATTTTCGCATAGATGTAAAAATTGGATTTAGAATAAACGGCAAAAAAATATCGCAAGAAATAGCTGCCAGTGTTGAAAATATTACCAATAATAAAAATGTACTGGAATATCGCTGGGACGAAACCAATCAAAACACACGAACCACCTATCAGTTAGGGTTTTTCCCAATCGGGATTTATAGAATTTATTTCTGATAGCCTTTCAGCATTCGGGCTACATATTTTCCAATAATATCAAACTCAATGTTAACCTTTGTTCCAACATTAATCTGATGAAAATTGGTATGCTCGTAAGTATATGGTATAATCGCAACCGAGAAACCTTTTTCTGTACTATCTACCACTGTAAGGCTAACTCCATTTACTGTAATGGAACCTTTTTCAACCGTAACTTCTGATGTTGCAACATCAAACTCAAAATAAAACTTCCAGCTTCCGTTTAAATCTTCTTTTTTTACACAAGTAGCGGTTAAATCAACATGGCCTTGAACTATATGACCATCAAATCTTCCTCCTGCAGGCATGCAACGCTCCAAATTTATTTTATCTCCAATTTTCCATGTGTTCAAATTGGTGCGCTTTAAAGTTTCGTCAATAGCCGTAACTTTATAAATATTATCGCTAATATCTACCACCGTAAGGCATACGCCATTATGCGCCACACTTTGGTCTATTTTTAACTCATTTGTAAATGGTGAAGAAAGATAAAAATGTACATTGGTTCCTTCTTGCTCAATTTTTTCGACTAAGCCAAGCGTTTCGATAATTCCTGTAAACATTATTTTGCGGGAGGTATGATGTTGCTGTTTTTAAATAAATGGACAAATCCTTTAATTTCTCTCGGCACATATCCTTCTAATCGAATTTCATATACGGTACATGTATAAAAATAAACCCCTTCTATACAAGGCTGATTGGTAAACTGATTCATGCCGTTCCAATTAATATCCGGGTTGGTAGTTGTAAAAACTTTTTGCCCCCAACGATTAAAAATATCCAGCTTAACGGAATGAACAAATTTGTATGGGAAAGGAATAAAATAATCGTTTATACCATCACCATCAGGTGAAAATACATTTGGTAATTCATACACCGGGCAATTATCTACACAAACCTCTGCGGATGGTAAACTTTCATTATAAAATGAATCAATGGCTGTAACATAATAACAACCGGCTATAGAATTATTATTGGCATGCGTAAATGTAGTATCTGTATCACCATAAACAGCTTTCAGCAAGAAATAAGGAGCGTCTAACCTAGATTTATAGTAAATACGATACATCACCACATCATCTGCACAACTATTGTTTGGATTATTCCAAGTTAAGGTGTTTTCTTCTAAAGTACAGTCAGGTTTTATTTTTAATTCAGGAGGACAAGGAGCTTCCAAATCTACCGGTACTCCGCAAGCCTCTTGCGACAAATTAATAATTGGATTAACAATTCCTGTTGTAGAATATGAACCAATGGCTTTAACATAGTAGCAATAAGTTGCTCCATTAACTAAGCCTTCGTCTTTATAAGTTAATTGGGTTGTAGTGGCAATTGAATCGAAAGTTGATGTGTTATTATTGTATTTATATATTACATAACTATTGTTTGTCCAAGGTACATTATATGTCCAGTTGAGCGTTAAAGCATTATCCGATGGAAATAATGTTAAAAAAACCGATGAAGCATTATGTGTACTTCCAATATAGTATCGCTTGCCTATTGAATCGTTATATAAATCAATACGGTAAGTATTGGGATGCTCTTGTGTATTTACATTTTGATGTATATAAGTAGTATCGTCTAAAGTTATATTCGTAACAGTTGAATCAATTAAGGTAAAATTGCTGCCATTCATATCAGGAGAATGATAAATTAAATATTTGAATGGCCCTTTGTGAATAGTGGTATCCAACTCTTTAGGTTTTGACCATGCCACAAAATTATTTCCGGTTGAAGTGTTTGTTGTTTGAACACTGACATTGGTAATAATCGGAACATCTTTTTTCAATTCTGCACAAAATTCAACAGAGGCATAACTTCTTGCGCTATCAGGAAAAACAGCAACCACCATATAACAATATTGATTTCCATGTACTAATCCAATACCTCCATTATCATCAATATATGTGGTATTGGTTAATCCATTAACACTGGCAATCCATGAATATCCAGTATATGCAGGCACTCCAAGTTCACAATTGGCAGGAGTAAAACCATAATATCCGTTTCTACGATAAATATCGTATCTTATTGCTTGAGAACAAATGCTTTGATCCCAGCTTAAGAACATATTATTTCCGGTAGGAGTTGCGCTTGGATTTTGAGGTGCTGGTGCAACAACTTTTATTTTAAAAGTTTTCATGTCCACCAATGAAACTGCACCATTATCTGATGCTTTAACCAATACGGGATACCAAAAATTACTTACATGCGAACAATTTGTTTGCCATTGAAAAGTACCCGTTACACTTCCTGTTCCGCTTATCCCTTGTGTAAATTGAGCAGGGATATTCGCTACTTGGTACGGAGCTCCGGTAGATGTCAATGTTATAACATTATTACCTCCAACATCAGCATCGGTAGCTGTAATATTTAGTAAATAATTTGTTCCTGCCAAAATACATACATCATTTAATTGCTGAACAATGGGTGGATTATTATTACAATTTGCAATTACATTCACTTGCATATCTCTAACTACACAACCAACTTTTACCCAGTTATTCCCAATTTTTCTCCACTCTTCAATTAAAATGGCAAAATTAAATTCTCCCGCTTGTGTAGGTACATCCCAAATTAAATCACCGGTTACGGGATTTATACTAATATTTGGTGGTAAAAAATAGCCTGGTATGTCTTGTCCATTTTCTCCTTTACACACAATTAATGAATATGATAAACTGTCGCCATCCGGATCCCAAGCTCCCGGATTATGTATAAAACGTTTAAATGCACAAGCTTCATCAATAGGAGGATTTAATAATTGAGCTGAATTATTCGGTCCTGCAAAAGCACTTATTGTTAAACAAGTTTCAATATAAAATACAGTTTCAATAGATTGAGGTATATTAACTACATTCCCATTTCTATTTGGGTCTTCCATGGAAATAGTATAATTACCAGGCCCTGCATAGGTATGAATTCCTTCATATTTATTCATTTTCACATCCGAAGCAATCATTTGTCCATTTCCATTTACGCGGGGTATTACCTCTTCTTGGCCATCTCCCCATTTAATGGTTAATTCAGGTCTATCGGCAGCATTAGAAGGAGGGCTTACTTTGGTATAGGTAGTTATAATTGCTTTGTAGGTAAAACCACCAACATGCACCATGGTAATTTCTCCGGCACGATTATGTGTAGCCCAAGCGGTGAATGAAATTCCGCATAGTAAAATTAGCCATATGTGCTTAACCCATTTCAATTTTTAAGTATTATGCAATTTATAAATTCAATCATTTACTTTCCGCTTTTTTATTGTTAAAATATTTTAATTTTAATAATTAATTACTTGCTCTTCCATAACTTCGGGCATAGGCCTGAATTCATATTGCTGATTTCTTAGTTGTGGTTCAAACCCAGCTTCTTTTATGGCCTCTTGTATTCCTCTGGATGTAAAGCGATGAGGAGCTCCTGCTGCAGATACTACATTTTCTTCTATCATAATAGAACCAAAATCATTTGCTCCGGCATGCAAGCACAATTGTGCCGTTTTCTTACCAACAGTAAGCCATGATGCCTGAATGTTTTTAATATTTGGCAACATTATTCTCGACAAAGACAGCATTCGAATATATTCTTCTGAACTTACATTGTTCTTTATCCCTTTTACCCGTTTTAGCAGCGTTCCATCATCTTGAAAAGGCCATGGTATAAACGCAATAAAACCTTTCGCATTTTCAGGCTTTTCCGACTGTACCTGTCGTATATCCACCAAATGCTGAAAACGTTCGTCCAATGTTTCTATATGGCCAAACATCATGGTTGCAGATGTTGTTAAGCCCAATTGATGAGCTGCTCGCATTACATCCAACCACTCCTGTGCTCCACATTTACCTTTTGAAATCAGCCTACGTACCCTATCATTTAATATCTCTGCCCCAGCTCCAGGTAATGAATCTAATCCAGCCTCCATTAATGCTTTTAACACTTCTGTATGGCTCATTCCTTCGAGTTTTGCTATATGAGCAATCTCTGGAGGGCCAAGTGCGTGTAATTTTAAATTTGGATAAAGGCTTTTTAGCTCTTTAAATAAATCTGAATAATATTTTAATCCTAATTCGGGATGATGTCCACCTTGCAATAATAGCTGCTCTCCACCATAACGAAATGTTTCTTCTATTTTTTGCTTGTATTGCTCAATAGTGGTGATGTAAGAATCGGGATGACCGGGAGGACGAAAAAAATTACAAAACTTACAATTGGCA
The DNA here is from genome assembly GCA_046299555.1 of Bacteroidia bacterium. Lineage (GTDB taxonomy): Bacteria > Bacteroidota > Bacteroidia > JACCXN01 > JACCXN01 > CALKJP01. The sequence continues at coordinate 461,851 of JBKBHS010000001.1, read as the reverse complement.
ATGCATACATTGGTAGTATTGGCATTACGGTCTATAATCCAAGTAACTTTCCCGTGAGGCACTTGTTTTTTACGCAGTTCATTCCCAACAAACATCAGTTTTGCTAATGGAGCATTTTCAAACAAAAACTTTCCTTCTTCGGCTGATAGAAATTCAAAATGAAGGGCTTTTTCTAATAGTTTATCTACGTTCATATTTTTAAAAACAGCTGAACTCTTAAATGGTTCAGGATAATTTATTCTGCAATTTGCGTAACTTTACACGCCTTAATAAAAACAGCACATGCAAATTTACGCTTTTTAAGGCTAAAAATGTGATATTTTAACGCTAAAAACAAATGCAGATAAAAATTAAAAAATCAAATTCCATCAATAATCAGACATCCATTGCTGTATTAATAGATGCTAAAAACAAAATAAACAGTATAAGTCTTAACAGTAAAGAACTTGCGTATATTAAAAAAAACGAGGCAAATCTTTTCTCTCCAATTTTAATAAACCATTACGATAGACAGATATTTGTAATTGCCGTTAAAACAGATGAAAAAAATGGCAATACCTATTATGAAAAAATTCGTAAAGCCGGAAATGAGCTTAGTAAACAGCTTAAAGCACTAAATATTGACAAAATTCAACTAACAGAAGAATTAGATAATGGCCAGGCTCTAATTTCGTTAGCAGAAGGTCTTTGTTTAGGTTCATATACCTTTACCAAGTACAAATCAAAAAAGCCAGAAAAATCGCACCCTTTGAAATCGGTTGACCTTATTTCAAAAAATATAAAGCCTGCCGATGCCGAAGAATTAGAAAACAATTGTACGTCTGTTTTCATTACCAGAAATTTAGTAAACGAACCCGTAGCAACCCTCACTGCCGTAAAGCTTTCGGAAGAAATTAAAAAGCTTGGTTCAAAAAGCGGATTCAAAGTAGAAGTATTAAACAAAACAAAAATTGCTGCCTTAAAAATGGGTGGTTTATTAGCTGTGAATTATGGCTCACCTAACCCTCCAACCTTTACTATTTTAGAATATAAACACCCTAAGGCTAAAAATAAAAAACCTGTAGTATTTGTTGGAAAAGGCGTAGTGTTTGATACCGGTGGAGTAAACATTAAAACGGCCGGTATGGAAACCATGAAATGCGATATGGCAGGAGCTGCTGCTGTTGTAGGTGCAATTAATGCCATTGCAACCAATAAACTTCCGGTTCATATAATTGGTTTAATTCCGGCCACTGATAATCGTCCGGGGGGAAATGCTTATGTGCCAGGTGATGTAATTACAATGATGGACGGCACTACCGTTGAAGTTTTAAACACTGATGCTGAAGGAAGAATGATATTAGCTGATGCGTTGGTATATGCACAAAAATATAAACCGGAACTGGTAATTGACTTGGCAACACTAACCGGTGCAGCTATCAGAGCATTGGGGAACTCTGCAATTGCAGCAATGGGAAATGCCGATGAAGGAGTTTTTAACGCTCTAAAAAAGAGCAGCTTTAACGTGCATGAGCGAATTGCAGAACTTCCATTTTGGGAAGATTATGCCGAAATGATAAAATCAGATATTGCTGATATAAAAAATATTGGAGGCCCTTTGGCAGGAGCAATTACAGCCGGAAAATTTTTAGAACATTTTACGAATTATCCTTGGATACATTTAGATATTGCCGGACCTGCATTTAACGAAGGAAGTGCAGACAGTTACAGAGGAAAAGGGGCTACCGGTATAGGCGTTCGTTTGTTGTACGATTTTATTAAAAACAAATATTTAAACTATTCGGATTAATTTTTTATATGTTAAATTAAGAATTTGCAATTTTGTGTTTTGAAATAAAAAATTTATGAATGATAAAATTAAAGTAGGTATTAGTATTGGAGATATTAATGGCATAGGAATGGAAATTATCCTAAAAACCTTTGCCGATAAAAATGCTCATTTCGATTTTATTCCGGTTGTTTATGGTTCGTCAAAAGTAGCTTCGTTTTACAGAAAAGCCTTAGAAATAACCGATTTTAGTTTTCATTTGGTAAAAGATGCTTTACAGATAAACCCTAAAAATGCAAATCTGGTAGCTTGTTGGGATGAAGAAGTAGAAATTAATGTTGGCCAACTAACTCCTTTAGGCGGGAAATATGCACTAAAATCATTAAACAGTGCCATAGCCGATGCAAAAGCCGGCAAAATTGATGTTTTAGTTACTGCTCCATTAAACAAACAAAATATTCAAAATGATAATTTTAATTTTCCCGGTCATACCGAATATTTAGCACAACAATTTGGTGTACAAGACAACCTGATGATTTTATGCTCAGAAAACTTAAAAGTAGCATTGGTTACCGGGCATATTCCTTTAAGCAAAGTGGCATCTACCATAAATACTGAACTCATTATTAAAAAGGCTCGAATATTAAATAAATCTCTCAAAGAAGATTTCGGAATTAGAAAACCTAAAATTGCCGTTTTAGGCTTAAACCCTCATGCAGGAGATAATGGAGTATTAGGGAACGAAGAAAAAGAAATCATTCTTCCGGCAATAGAAAAATTGAGAAACGAAGATATTTTAGCAATTGGACCTTATGCTGCTGACGGTTTTTTTGGAGCAGGAACCTTTGCAAAATTCGATGCTATTTTAGCTATGTATCACGACCAGGGATTAGCGCCTTTTAAAGCCATTTCATTTGGAAGCGGTGTTAATTATACTGCCGGAATGCCAATTATCAGAACCTCGCCCGACCATGGAACAGGATTTGATATTGCCGGTAAAAATATGGCTAATCCCGATTCGTTTAGAGCTGCCATTTATTTAGCTTGCGATATTTATAAAAACCGATTATTGCATAAGGAAATTAACGCTAATCCTTTAGAAATAAAAGAATTAAAAAGAGAAAAATAAATCTCTTTAATTGTAATTATTTACTTTGCGAAAATATTTTTGCTATTACAAAATACTTATTTACATTTGCAATCCATTTTCTAATGGGGTACCATAGCTCAGTTGGTAGAGCAAAGGACTGAAAATCCTTGTGTCGTTGGTTCGATTCCAACTGGTACCACAAACCTCTCAATAATAATTGAGAGGTTTTTTTTATTTACCTTCGCCATACATGCAATTGATACTAGACATAGGTAATTCCAGCATCAAATTTGCTATTTTTAATGGCGATGATTTAATAGAATTGGGCTACATTAAAAATGAGTCTTCTACTCTTGAAATAGCTGAACTATTAACTAAACACGTCCACATTAATAAAGCAATTGTTTCTTCCGTAAGAGAAAATCCGCCTTTTATAAGCTTCGTAAAAGAAAAGATAGCCACACTAGAGCTAAACCACACTACCCCTTTGCCTATAAGAATAAGCTATAAAAGCCCTGAGACACTCGGAAGAGATCGAATTGCCGCGGCTGTTGCAGCAAGTGCTTTTTTTGGAAATCCAGTGCTTTCAATTGATGCGGGAACCTGCATTACCTTTGATTTTATAAATGAAAATGGAGAATATATAGGTGGGGCTATTTCTCCCGGTATTAATATGCGCCTAAAAGCCATGCATACTTTTACAGGAAGACTGCCTTATATAAAATTTGAAGATTTCGCTGAGCCATTGCCACTTATAGGACAAAACACCAAAGAATGTTTGCTGACAGGAGCTATAAATGGCTGCGTTTTCGAAATTGACCAAACCATACACTATTATAAAGAGCAATATCCTGCTCTGAAAGTCGTTATTTGCGGTGGCGATGCTTCTTTTTTGGCAAAAGCTGTAAAAAATAGCATCTTTGCAGACCCTTTATTGGTTTTAAAGGGCTTAAACATAATATTGCAATTTAATGTTCCCGAAAAGTAAGGGTTTTATATATTTACACTTAACCATTTGTGTGATAGCATTTTTTGCTATCACACAAAAAGCGGAAGCTCAAAAACTTACATCGTCACCATATTCCAGATATGGCATTGGTGACTTATATCGTCCACACTTTAGTTTACAATATGGATTAGGAGGGGCTAGTGCAGCCATTACAAACCCTGCTTTTATAAACGTTTCTAATCCGGCATCTTATGCCTGGGCTGATTTAACGGTGTTTGAAACAGGCATTCGCTCCAATACCAACAGAATACAATCATCATTAAATAATCAATGGACAAATAATTCCACCTTGGGATATGTTGCTTTTGCCATGCCATTTACCAAACATTGGGGCTTTGCTTTTGGCATACTGCCATATAGCAGCTTAGGATACAGAATGTTTGATTCACAATACAATAATAACTTAGGAACCGTTAGCTATCAATATTTAGGAAGCGGTGGCATAAATAAAGTGTTTGTTGGAAATGCAATTAAAATTAAAAATAAGCTCTCGATAGGATTTAATGCCTCTTACCTTTTTGGAAATATGAGTAAAGAAAGAACAATTTTTATTCGTACGCTAAATTCATACAATACTTATGTAAAAGAAGAAATGCTGGTTTCAGATTTTACATTCGATGCAGGCTTACAATTTAAAACTCCAGTAAGTAAAAGCAAAGAATGGAACATGGCAATAGGTACTGCTTATTCATTGGGAGATAATATAAATGCACAATATACGAGATTGGCTTATGCTTATAGTGGAACAACCGTAAAAGACACCGCTTTATTCTTTTTAGACAGTGCTGGAGTTTTAAGCATCCCACAAAAAATTACTGCAGGTATTGCATTTGATAAGGGCGATAAATGGCTTTATACCCTTGATTACAGCATGCAAAATTGGTCAGAATTCAGATGGTTTGGCAATAACGATTCCTTACAAAACATTACTCAATTGGTTGCTGCAGTTCAATACTGCCCTGAACGATATGCTATCAATAACTTTTTTAAATCAATGCAATACCGCATAGCCCTAAGAGTTGCAAATACCCCTTATGTTGTAAAAAACACCCCTATAAATGAATATGGCATAACTTTTGGTTTTGGAATGCCATTAAGAAGAAGCCGCTCCAGTATTAATATTGGAATTGAAATTGGAAAAAGAGGTACACTTAAAAATAACTTAATTAAAGAACAATTTATAAATGTTAATTTTGGCGTTTCAATAAGCGACAAATGGTTTATAAAGCCTAAATACGATTAAGAATAATTATTAATTAAAATTTATGTTTATGAAAAAGTTTGTTTTTAGCCGTTACGTATTAGCTTTTTTTGCTATTTCAATTGTTCAGTCTGTATTTGCTCAGGATGGTAAATATGGCTCAGACAGTGTTACATGTATTCAAAATATTTCCTTGTATCGCGAATATTTTAAACAAAAAAATTATAAAGATGCATATGCTGGATGGAGCTGGATATTTGTAAACTGTCCTGCTTCTACTGAAAACATGTATGTAGATGGGCCTGTAATGCTTAAAGACTTTATCAGCAAGGAGAAAGATGCAGCCCGTAAAAAACGTTTAATTGACACCTTATTAATGAGCTATGACCAACGCATTAAATACTTTGGCAAAGAAGGATTTGTATTAGGCAGAAAAGCAGATGATTTGTTTTTCTTTTATCCTGAAAAAGCACAAGAAGCCTATGATATTTTTAAAAAATCATTTGCAGAACAAGGCGACAAAGCAGAAGCAAGAGCTTGTGTCATTTATATGCAAATTGCAGTAAAACTTTACAAAGAGGGAAAAATTAAAGCCGAAGAAGCATTAGACGTATATTCAACCGTTAGCTCTCCCATTGAAAAAAGATTAGCCAAAGACCCTAATGACCAATTTTATAAACCGGCTCAAGAAAGCGTAGAAGCGCTTTTGGTAGATGGAGGTTTAGCAACATGTGATGCCGTTGTAAAAATGTTTGAACCAAAATTTAAAGCAGAACCAGAAAATGCAGAGTTGTTAAAGAAAATAACTGCCATGCTAAGTAAAGCAGATTGTGCAAGCGAAAAACTATTTATCGATGCAGCTACTAATTTACACAAACTAGAACCATCGGCTAAATCGGCCTCTAACCTGGCTAAAATGCAATTGAGTAAAAACAACTACAGTGAAGCAATTAAGCTATACAAACAAGCCATTGATTTAGAAAGCGACAACAACGAAAAAGCACAATACTATTACGAAATGGCTTTTGCACAACTTAAAAGTGGCCAATATAGCAGTGCTCGGAGCAGCGCTCAAACAGCAGCATTATTGCGCAGTGGTTGGGGTAAGCCCATTTTATTAATTGGCGATGCCTATGCTGCCAGCTCTAAAGATTGTGGAGATGATGAATTTGCACAAAAAGCGGTTTACTGGATTGCCGTTGACAAATACCAACAAGCAAAAGCAGTTGATCCTTCAGTAGCAAGCGAAGCCAACAATAAAATTGCTACCTATTCCAAATATTTCCCTCCTAAATCAGAAGGTTTCTTTAGAAATATAACTGAAGGTGCTGAATACAAAATTGGATGCTGGATAAACGAAAGCACCAAAGCAAGGTTCCAGCAATAAGGAATGAGAAAAAACAATATCAATATTTTATTAAAAAGCGTAACTGCATTAATACTTGCAGTTACGCTTTTTGCTTGTGAAAATGATATTGAAGAAGTAAATGCAATTGCCAAGAAAAAAAACTTTCCTATTGAAACAGCCGATAGTATTGAGGTAATTTACAGCGATTCGGGAAGAGTATTAATGAAAATTTATGCTCCTTTAATGGAGCACTATGTTGGAGACTCTTCCTATATCGAACTTTCTAAAGGCGTTCATGTAATATTTTACAACGACTCGTTACAGCCTCAAACCGAGCTTACTGCCGAATATGCCATAAACAGAGAACGCGAAAGCATTATGGAAGCAAAACGCAATGTGGTAGTAGTAAATGAAAAAGGGGATAAACTTAATACCGAACATTTAATTTGGGACAAAAACACCCGTACTATTCGCACCGAAGAGTTTGTAAAAATTACTACTGAAGATGAAATAATAATGGGCAATGGCATGGAGGCAGACGAACACTTTACCAAATATAAAATTAAACAGATAAAAGGAATTATAAGTATAAAAGAAAACGAAGATGAAAATAATTAAGATACTCGAAATTTCATGGCTTGTAATAGCCATAAGCGGTTTAGGGCTTGCTATATTTAAATTAATACAAGGCAATCATCAGGATGCTATTTATTTTTTTATTTTTATGGTGGTAGCTCTAATATTCTTTTTCATTCGCAGGCGCCAGCGCATACGCATGGAAAAAGATATGGAAGCAAAATAAAATAAATAAATGGACCTACAAAGCTGGTTAATATTAGCAGGCTGCTTATTGCTTTCCGCCTTTTTTTCAGGAATGGAAATTGCCTTTGTATCGGCTAATAAATTACGACTGGAACTCGAAAGCAAACAAGGCAAGTTCTCTTCCAAAATTATTTCAGATTATTTTTTACAAAACCCTTCGCGTTTTATTGGTACCATGTTGGTAGGTAATAACATTATTCTGGTTATATATGGTATTTATTTTTCGCAACTGCTGGATCCTGTATTAATTAAATTTATTGATAATGAAATAAGCATACTCGTTGTTCAAACATTAATTTCAACCATTATTATTTTATTTTTGGGAGAGTTTATCCCTAAAGCGCTTTTTCGCATTGATCCAAATTCGGTTTTAAATATTTTTGCCATACCGGCATTTTTGTTTTTCTTTTTATTATACCCATTTGTATATATAACCATAGGCCTTGCAGAAGGAATTCTTAAAAGGCTTTTAAGAGTTGAATTACCGGAAGGAAAAATAAATTTCGGGAAAATAGATTTAGACAATTACCTGCGCGAAGGCACCGAGAGCCATATAGAGCAGGAGAAAGAAATTGATCACGAAATACAAATTTTAAAAAATGCGCTCGATTTTTCTGAAATACGTGTAAGAGAATGTATGGTGCCACGAACAGAAATTGTTGCCATTGATGTAGAGAGCAGCATTGAAGAATTGCGTAATAAATTTATTGAAACGGGCCTTTCTAAAATATTGGTTTATAAAGAAAATATTGATGAAGTAATTGGCTATGTTCACTCGTACGAAATGTTTAAACAACCTAAACACATTAGAGCAGTAATGCTTCCTGTATTGATATTTCCGGAAAGTATGTTTGTGAACGATGCTTTGAGCGAATTTATAAAAGAACGGAAAAGCATTGCAGTAGTAGTTGATGAATTCGGAGGCACATCGGGCATAGTTACCATGGAAGATATAATAGAGGAGTTATTTGGCGAAATAGACGATGAGCACGATGTGGAAGATTTGCTGGAAAAACAAGTAAGCGAAAACGAATATATTTTTGCAGGCCGTTTAGAGGTGGATTACATTAACGAAAAATACCGATTAAAACTTCCCATTAGCGAAGATTACGAAACTATTTCCGGACTGCTAACTACCTATCATGGAAGTATCCCTCACAAAAACGAAACCATTTGGATTGAAGATAAATATATGTTTAAAATAACCAGCGCCAGCGATACTAAGGTAGATAAGGTGTATTTAAAAGTGATGACGGAAGAATAATATTCTTTAATTCTTCATTTTCTCCAGCTTGCCTTCATCGAGTATTGTAATATTACTGGCTTTAATGTCAATTAATTTTTCGTCTTTAAAATCTGATAGGGTGCGAATAACCGTTTCGGGTGCAGTACCCACAATATTGGCTAAATCTTCGCGCGATATAGACATGCTAAATTTTGCTTCGTTATCTTTTTTGTATCTGTTGCGTATGGTAATTAAAGCTTCTGCTACGCGTTTTCTCACCGAGTGATATGCTAACTTAACCAAACGCTCTTCTTTTTCTGCCAATTCGTTAGAGAGCATTTTTATAAACTTTGCCGCTACTTCACGATTGCTAAATATGAGCGCATTAAAATCATCTCTTGGAATCATACATATTTCGCACTCTTCCATTGCTTGTGCTGTATCGTTATAGACCGTACCTTCTAAAAGTGGAACGTAGCCAAAAAAATCTCCTTCGTTTATTAAATCGGTAATAAGTTCTTTACCTAATTCGCTCGATTTTAAAATTTTTACTTTGCCTTTATTTAAAAAATAAACGCCCATTGGATTGGCGCCCTCGGTATAAATTACTTCTTTCTTTTTGTACTCTTTAACTTTATAATTATCGGCTACATGATTGATAATTTCTAAACTTTTCGCTTCAGTTAAAAAAGCGTTAAGTCCACTTATATCTTTTGAGAATTCGGCTTTTAAGCGCTCTGCTTTTTTTAATCGGGTTTCAACGGCATGCAGTAATTCCATATCATCAAAAGGCTTAGTAAGATAATCATCTGCTCCCATACCCATTCCTTTTCTATAATCTGATTTTTCTGCTTTGGCTGTTAAAAATATAAATGGAATAGCAGCAGTAGTCGCATCTTTACTAAGCATGTGCAATACCCCATAACCATCTAATTCGGGCATCATAATATCAGAGATAATCAAATCAGGCAGTTCTGATTGTGCTAATCGAACACCCTCTTTCCCATTAGGTGCAGTTATTACTTTGTAATTGGCCAATTCTAAAATTTCGGCCGTATTTTCACGCATTTCTGCATTGTCTTCTATCAACAAAATTTTTTTCATGGGTATATAATTGAAATTATTTGATATTGGTTGAGATTAATAGAAATTACTCGTTGAGTTGAATTAATTACAAATTGAAAATTATAAAATTTTACGCACTAAATTCTAAAAGTAAAAATCTTAAATCATAATTCTTAAATTTTAAATATATTTTTTCATTGCTCTTTTATCTTTCCATCTATTTACTTTTTAATGGGTATAATCACCGTAAATGTAGTGCCCTTACCTAATTCGCTATCAAACGAAATTTCACCATCCATTAACTCAATGTATTTTTTTACAATGTTTAATCCCAACCCTGTACCTTGAATGTTGCCTGCATTATTTGCTCTGAAAAAACGTTGAAACATATGTGGCTTATCTTCTTCAGGTATTCCTATTCCTTGATCAACAACATCTATTTTTAAACTTCCGTTTGCATATTCGGATTTTACATGAATTTCTTTATCTTCAGGAGAGTATTTAATGGCATTAGAAATTAAATTGAGCATTACATTTTTAAGTAGTTGGCAATCTAGTATTATTTCGTATTCACCGATGTGTTGATATTTGATGGTCTGACCCGACTTTAATATGGCCCGCATCTCGTCAATAATATCTTTCATAAATTTTTCGAGATGCATGGGTTGTGGATTATTTCGTATAATACCTTCCTCCAATTTTTCGAGCGAAAGAAAATCGTTTAGAATTTCGGTAAGATTACTTACTGCCGATTTTATTCGTTCAATATGTTTTTCTCTTTTGGGTTGATCTTCGGTATTTTGATATTTTGATATTAAAGATACGGATGATAAAATGGTACCTAAAGGAGTTCTAAATTCGTGCGATGCAGTGGTAACAAATCTTGATTTTAATTCATTAAGTTCTCTTTCGCGTTCCAAGGCCTGCATAACTTCTTGCTTTGATTCTGCAAGCCTGTTGATAGCTTCTGCCAGTTCTTCGGTACGTTCTTTTACTCTTCTTTCTAACTCTATATTTAAATTTTTAATCGATTCTTGCTGTTTTACACGTTCAGTTATATCTACAATAAAACTCATGATGTATTGGTCATCATCAGTAGTAAAATGACTCAACGAAACTTCAACCGGAAATTCTGAATCATCTTTTCTACGGGCATATAATTCTATATTTGCGCCCATAGGTCTTGAATGAGGATTTTTTGAAAAATTTTCTCTGTGCTTTACGTGCCCTCTTTCATAACGCTTCGGAATAAGTACCTCAATTTTTTGTCCCAATAAATCTTTTTCTTCACTATACCCAAATTGTTCTAAAGCTTTTGGGTTAACCATTACAATTTCACCTTTTGTATTTGTTACAATTATTCCTTCCGTTGCATGTTTAAAAAGAGCATCCAGCATTTCCAGATGCTTTATCATATCAAATGGGGGATTGATATTTCTCATACAAATTTATTGTTTGGAAGGAAATAACAATGTTAATATTGAGTTAACAAACGTTTTATGTTGATTTTCAAGGATTAATTTTTAAATAGAGCGAATATCTTTTTCAAATTGTTGGATAAGCGATTTTTCTTCGGGTTCAATAGGAGGGTATATTTCTGCCATTTTTTTTATGGTAGCAATAAAGCCTTCTTTTAAGGAATCAGTAAGATGATGACTATAAAGTTTTATTTGATTGATAGCCCATTTATATGCGGTTTGGGGATCTGTAGCGTCTCTACGTAATAATTCAAAAATTATTTCTGCGGTATCCAAATCAGGACTTATGGTATCAAACTGTTCTTTTAAAATGTGATGAAAATTATCTTTTTCTTCTTTTTGAATTTTTCCATCTGCAAAAGCAATAGCATAAGATAATTGTCCTAATGCATAAAACAAACTTCCTTTAGCGTCCATAAGTTTATCAATATATATGAACAGCCAATTTGAAAAAATTACCGATAAAAAAACATGACAAAAATCAGTTTTTTATACTGTTTGGCTAAAAAGTTTCGTTTGAGGCTGATTTCTATGTAGTCGGGCATCAAATGCCATACAAATGTTTCGTATAAACGGACGCCCCTTTTCGGTAACCACTAAAGCTTTATTATTAAGCAGCAACAATCCATCTTGTTGCATTTCATGGAGCTTTTCAATTGCATTATAAACAGCATCGCACTGTAGTTCTTCTTGTTCCCATGAAGTTTTTAATCTGCACATAATGTTTAAGATATGTTGTCGCAGAATTAAATCTTCGCTTGTTAATAGATGTCCTTTAAAAATGGGTAATTGATTTTTTTCTATACGAGTGTAGTACTCCTCAACAGTTTTAACGTTTTGAGCAAAGGCTGTCCACGCATCGCTTATAGAAGAAACACCCAAACCAATCATTAAATGGGTTTTGCCGGCTGTATAGCCCATAAAATTGCGGTGTAAGTCTCCATTTTTTTCTGCGAGATATAGGGAGTCTGTTTTTAAAGCAAAATGATCCATTCCAATTTCAACATAAGCTGCTTTTTCAAACATTTCTCTACCTAGCTCATATAAGGCGCGTTTATAATCACCGCTTGGGAGGTCTTTTTCAGAATATTTTCGTTGTCCGGGTTTTAGCCATGGCACATGTGCATAACTGTAAAATGCTATTCTATCAGGTTTTAGTTGAATTGTTTTTTCAACAGTATCTTTTACACTATCAATGGTTTGAAAAGGTAATCCGTAAATTAAATCGTAATTTATGGATGTATATCCTACTTCTCTTGCTAATTGTGTAATATTTTTAACCTGCTCAAAACTCTGTTTGCGATTTATTGCATCCTGCACCACTTCATTAAAATCTTGTATGCCAAGGCTTATTCTTTTGAAGCCTAAATCAAACATTGTTTTTAAATGACAGAGATGGGTATTATTTGGGTGTGCCTCAAAACTAAACTCTGCATTAGGTGATACATTTGATGTTGCAACAATGTTTGAAATAAGTTTCTTTAAATTTTCAGCACTAAAAAATGTAGGAGTTCCTCCTCCTAGATGTATTTCTTTAATATTGGGTTTGCTTTGAAAAATTTGAAGATACATTTGCCACTCTTTTATCAATGCATTAATGTATGGCTCTTCAACAGCATGATTAACTGTAATGCGTGTATTACAGCCACAATATGTGCATAGACTCTCGCAAAATGGCAGATGTATATAAATACTTATTCCTTCAGTATTATTTGTTGAAGTAAATGCTTTATTTACTTCATTTATCCATTCTTGTTGAGTCGGAGCAATCGTATTCCAATAAGGTACAGTTGGATAGCTGGTATATCTTGGCCCTTGAACATTATATTTTTGAATAAGCGACTGCATATTACTTTTTTGCGCAACAACTCATGGTAGTACATTCAGCCTGTTGAACCTTAGGGCTAACATAAGGTATTCCTAGGTTTAATCCTCTAAGTATTAAAAGTATGGCCATTACCGCTACAAAAACAGGAACAGCTTTTTGAATTTTATTTCTTACTGATAAAGATATAAAGTCTTTTATAAACGTAACTGTAAACATTGCAGGAATAGTACCTAAGCCAAATAATGACATAAACAAACTACCTTTAGTAGCATCTGCCATGGCAACAGAACCTGCTATTGCCATATAAACCAAGCCACAAGGTAATAAACCATTTAATAAGCCTATGGAAAATAATGCAGAAATAGAACGTTGTTTAAACAACAATCCAAGCTTTAATTTTATTTTATTAACCCATCCATTCCATTTGCTTATGCCCATTTTTTGGCTCCAAGAGTATGGAAATAATACAACCAATAACAAAATGCTTCCGATTACAATTGACATAATTTGCTGAAATCCGGCCAAGGCAAACCCTTGACCGATTAGTCCAAACAAAAGACCAAAGAAGGCGTACGTTATAACTCGTCCGAAATTGTAAACTAATATTGCAGCAATTTTTCCGCTCCTGCTAAAATGGCCCACAGGCAAAGCCAAAGCAATAGGACCACACATACCTATGCAGTGAAAGCTACCTAAAAGACCCATGGTTAATGCTGCAATAATCCATTCCATATTTATGGTAAAACTACGGTGTGCTCAGATTGATAATTCTTTCCTTCTGTTGTCCACTTTACAATAAGTTTATATAAACCTGTTTTAAATTTTTCAGATTTAAGGAGCATTTTACCATCTGTATTTAGCTCTAATGGAAAAGATATATCTAAAGAACTGTCTGATGGTCGAAACATGAGAGCTTCTCCTTTTATTTCTAAGTTTTTCATCTCTTCAGGAAATGCAATTATAACAGCATTGTTTTGAATTTCAACCTGAACATTGGCAGAAAGCATTCCTGCATTATTTAAGGCATCAATTTCCTGCTGAAATTTTAATTCTTTGGCGTAGTAATCAGGCGTTACTAATTCTATTTTTTGATTCATGGCTAAGAAGACCATAAATAAAACCAGTATTACAAATCCTATGTAAAGTGCTGCAATTCTGTATCCCCAACTAATATTCATATATACATTTTTTTAATTAATAAAAGGCCCTAAGAAATTGGTTTTAATGGTTTCTATTTTTTTATCACCAGAATAAACTCCTATTACCAACTTGTTTTTTCTTTCTTTTACAAACGACTTATCAACTTTTACAAAAAATGTTCCTTCAACTAATCCTTCCGGAGGGACCACTAAACTGTTATGTCCTACCAATTCAATTTCTCCATCAGCATTTTCAAGCTTAAGGGATATTGGCATTTCTTTGCGTGTTTTGTTAATCACTTTAACATTATATAGGTTACTTATTTTATTGTTTTCATACTCTTGGTAAAGTTGTCCTTGAGCACGTAAAATAGTTGCATCTACATCTGTTCGTGTTACTAATAAAAAAACTAATACTCCTACTAATAAAGTAAGAACTGCACTATAAGCTTTCATTCGTGGAGTAAAACGTTGCTTGGCGTTAGCGGCTATATTGTTTTCAGATGCATAGCGTATTAAACCCTTTTCAAAACCAACTTTTTCCATCATAAAATCACAAGCATCAATGCATGCTGTACAATTTACGCATTCTAATTGTGTGCCATTTCTTATATCAATTCCGGTAGGACAAACTTTTACACACTGACCACAATCAATACAATCGCCATACTTACGCGTTTCGTTTTTTTTGTATTTAGCTCTTGGTTCTCCTCTTACATAATCGTAAGCAACCACCATGGTATCTCTATCCATTAAAACTCCTTGTAATCTACCATAAGGACATACCACAATACATGCCTGCTCTCTAAACCATGCATAAACAAAAAAGAAAACTCCCGTAAAAAGAAGCAAGGATATAAAACCGGTTAGATGTTGAGATATAGGTTCGCTAATAATTTTAAATAATTCATCAACTCCAATGATATAGGATAAAAATGTATTGGCAATTAAAAATGATAAAAGAAAAAAAACAACATATTTGCCTCCTCGTTTTAAAATTTTTTCTTTGTTCCATGGTTGTTTGGAAAGCGCCTTTTGTTGAGGAGCATCTCCTTCGATAAAATACTCTATTTTTCTAAAAATCATTTCCATAAAAATGGTTTGTGGACAAATCCATCCACAGAATATTCTACCAAAAGCAACGGTAAACAAGGCAATAAAAATTACCATGGTTACCATTCCTATTCCGAAAATGAAAAAGTCCTGAGGCCAAAAAATAAATCCAAAAAGAATAAACTTGCGTTCAATAATATTAAACAAAAAAATGGGCTCTCCATTAAATTTTATAAAAGGTAAAGTAAAAAATACAATAATGTAAAAAATACTTAACCATGTTCGTGCATTATAATATTTTCCCGAAGGTTTTAAGGGATATATCCAATTGCGCTTGCCTTCCTGATTTATTGTAGCAACAGAATCTCTGAACGATTCATCAATGAATTTCTTTTTACTGTGGGGGTCGGAGGTATTCATAAAAAGTAGGTTTTTATTTTTTAAGGATTTGCTACTACGGCTGTAGAATCTGCAGTGGTATTTTCCGTAGCTGTTGTATTATTTTCTGTAGCATCTTCTTTGTATAATTCTCCTTGTTTTTCTTTAGCATTGGGAGGATTCGTTCCGTGCAGCGATTTAATAAAACTAGCAACTTGACGTATTTGTGACGGACTTAATTCGGCTTGCCAAGATTTCATTCCTTTTGCAGGAACACCATACTTAATTGTTTTAAAAACATCTTTTATACTTCCTCCATGTAACCAATAGTCGTCTGTTAAATTTGGGCCAACACCACCCTCTCCTAATCTTCCGTGACAAGCTGCACAATTATCCATATATATACTTTTTCCTGCATCTAAACTTGAGGCATCGCTTGCAAGAGTTACAGAATTTTCATCAACAGCATTTGCTGATTTTTTCATGTATTCTTCTATTTGTAATTGCGCTAAAGCAACTTCATCATTATATTCTTTTTCAGATGATGGACCACTTCCTAAATGATAATAAATTAAGTAAATGATACTCCAAACAATTGTAAAATAAAATCCATATTTCCACCAAGGCGGTAGGCTATTATCTAATTCTTTTATTCCATCATAATTATGATCTAATAAAATATCTTTTTCGTTTTCTACGGCAACAGAAGCATTAAACTTGTCTAAAAGAGAAACTTCTTTTACAACAACTATCTCTTCTTCCTTTTTATTTAAATTAATAAGACGTTTTAAGATAAAAAATAATGCTGCAATTATTGATATTTCAATTGCAATAATGGTAAGAAATAAATAAAATACGGTAGGTGTTAATCCTCCAATATTAGTTGCTAATGCTGTAATTTTTTCTGATTCGTTCTGTGCAAATAAATCAACAGAAAACAATGTTACAACAATTAATGCTAATGTTTTGAGTGTAGATTTGGAATTTTTCCAAAATTCTGCCATATTTTTAACTGCGCTTGCAAGCACCGTTATAATGATAAAAAGAATTATAACGATTCCTGACAAAATCCAAAACATCGCATTTGTAAGAATTTCATTTGCTGTATAAGGTTCTTTAGTAATTTCCTGAGCCAATGTTGTACCGGCTGAAAACATAAGATTTGCAGCTGCTATTGGTTTTATATATTTTTTGATACACATGGTTTTAAGATTTTAATTCGTTATCGTTATTTATAGAATCACTTAATGGGATTACTTCAACTTCTGCTATATGTTCTTTTTTAGTTGTAAACACATAAACAAAAAGCGCTACAAAAAACAGGAAGAATATTATCAATGAAATTAAAGGGTAAATTTCAATTCCTGCTATTGTACTTAAATAATTTATAAATTTCATGACAATAAATTTTTAATGTTTAAACATTATTTCTCTGCTGTTTGTGCTTTAATATCTACCCCTAAGCGTTGCATGTAGGCTATTAATGCTATCACTTCTCTATCGCTCATTATTTCTATTTTGTCTTTTCTAAGATTTTCAACTATTTGATTTGCTTGTTTTTGTAAATCTTCTACTGCTTGTTCTTCATATCCTTCAGGATATGGTACTCCCAATGTTCTCATGGCAGTTATTTTTTTAGCAGTTAAAGATGTATTCAATTTTTTTTCAAACAGCCATGGATAAGTAGGCATAATAGAGCCGGGAGACATGGATGTTGGATCTAAAAAGTGATTAAAATGCCATGAGTCCGGATACTTGCCACCAACACGATGTAAATCAGGTCCTGTTCTTTTTGAACCCCATTGGAAAGGATGATCATACACGTATTCTCCCGCCTTTGAATATTCGCCATAACGAGCTGTTTCCGAACGGAATGGACGAACCATTTGTGAATGGCAAGTATAACAACCTTCTCTGATATAAATATCACGTCCTTCTAATTCAAGCGGTGTATATGGTTTTACACTCGATATAGTTGGAATGTTTGATTTTATTAAGAATGTTGGCACCATTTCAACTATACCACCAATTAATATTAATACCAAGCTTAATACTAACATTTGTACCGGTCTTCTTTCAATCCAGCGATGCCAGTGCTCTCCTTTATGAACTTCAACATGTGGCGCCAATGCAGGAGCTTCAGCTTCTTCGTTAGCCACAAAACTTCCTGCTTTTATAGTTTTAATTAAATTATAGGTCATCATAATAGCACCTATCAGATATAAGGCACCCCCTAATGAACGAAGTGCATATAGTGGAATAAGATTCGTTACAGTTTCAAGGAAGTTTGGATACTTAATCATGCCTTCAGGAGTAAATTCTTTCCACATAAAGCTTTGTGTAAAGCCCGCCCAGTACATTGGGACAGCATATAATACAATGCCTAATGTACCTATCCAAAAATGCCAGTTGGCTAATTTTTTAGAGTATAATTCTGTTCTAAAAATTCGAGGAATTAACCAGTAAAGAATACCAAAAGTTAAGAATCCATTCCATCCTAATCCTCCAATATGAACGTGACCAATAATCCAGTCGGTAAAGTGCGCAATTGCATTTACATTTTTTAATGATAGCATTGGTCCTTCAAATGTTGCCATACCGTATGCGGTTACAGCTACCACCATAAACTTTAACACTACATCTTCACGAACTTTATCCCATGCGCCACGCAGTGTTAATAATCCATTAATCATACCGCCCCAAGATGGTGCAATCAACATAACAGAAAATACAACACCTAATGATTGTGCCCAATCTGGCAAGGCTGTGTATAATAAGTGATGTGGACCAGCCCAAATGTAAATGAAAATTAATGCCCAAAAGTGAATAATCGATAATCGGTATGAATATACAGGACGATTTGCTGCTTTAGGCATAAAGTAATACATCAATCCTAAATAGGGTGTAGTTAAGAAAAATGCTACTGCATTATGTCCATACCACCATTGTACTAATGCATCTTGAACACCGGCATACCAAGAATAACTTTTTAAAAATGATACCGGAAGTTCAAATGAGTTTACGATATGTAATACTGCAACTGTTACAAAAGTTGCTATGTAAAACCATATAGCTACATATAAATGTCTTTCTCTACGTTTTAAAATAGTACCAAACATATTGATACCAAAAACTACCCAAATTAATGCTATGGCAATATCAATTGGCCACTCTAATTCGGCATATTCTTTACCGGTGGTAATCCCTAAGGGCAACGTGATGGCCGCTGACAAAATGATAAGCTGCCAACCCCAAAAGTGAATTCGGCTTAGCAAATCACTGTACATGCGGGCTTTGCATAATCTCTGCAAGGAATAGTATACCCCCATGAAAATTCCATTCCCTACAAAAGCAAAAATTACCGCATTCGTATGCAGCGGCCTAACACGGCCAAATGTTGTCATTTCAAATCCAAAGTTTAATGCAGGAAATACTAATTGCAAGGCAACCAGTAAACCAACTGTCATACCTACTAAACCAAAGATGATGGTAGCGTAGGCAAACATTTTTACGATCTTATTATCGTAACTGAATTTTTCGATTTCCATAGTCAGATGTTTGTATTGGTATTGTTTGTATTCTCTTTTAATTCTTTTTTGGGTTTATCATCAAAAAGCATTCGCAAAGAAGGTGTATAATCATCTTCGTACTGGCCTTTTTTTACAGCCCACAAAAAGGCTATTAAAAAGCCAACGGCTACTACTAAACTTACTCCTATTAATACAAATAATGCGCTCACTAATGATAATTTTGGGTCAAATGTATTTTTGTTAATTCTTGTTATGTATGATATAAATCATGTCTGAATATGATTTTTATCATTTTTTGATTTTGGATTATTCCAAAAGGCCTATTTAAACTACATAACATTGTAATTACATTTTTTTTCGTTTTGCTGAAATATTGCTGGATATGGTTGTAAAAAGTATAATGGTTACAGAACTTACCGGCATTAATACAGCAGCAAATAAAGGAGATAATTCACCGCTAACAGCAAACCAGGTTCCAACTATATTGTAAGCAAACGACAACATAAAACTCAAAAGAATGATAAAAACACAACTTCGAGAAAAACTTAAAAAAGATGGTAGTTTATGAAATTCATTAGCTTCTAAAACGGCATCACAAGCTGGCGAAAAATTATTTATATCGTCAGAAATAGCAATACCTACATCGCTTTGCTTTAATGCTCCGGCATCATTTAAACCATCTCCTATCATCATTACCTTTTCGCCTTGTGACTGAATTTTCTTAATGAAATTTAATTTGTCAGCCGGAGATTGGTTAAAGTGAAGCTCGGCTGTTTTGCCAAAAACGCCTTTGAGATATTCTTTTTCCTTATCATTATCACCTGATAATACATGCAGCTTGTAGTTGTGAGAAAGATTTTCAATTATTTTTTCTAATCCTTTGCGATAGGAATTATTAATAGTAAAAACTCCTGCAACTTTTCCATCAAATGCTATATAGACTTTGCTTCCAATAGCTGTTGTATCGTCTGACTTTATGTTTAAGTATGTTGCTGACCCAGCTTTTACAAGCACATTGTTAACTTTTGCTTCTATGCCTTTTCCAACTATTTCTTTAAATTCCGAAACAGTAAACAAATCTCCTTTTCCTAAATAATCCGAAAGTTTTTTACTTAATGGATGGGAAGAGTTTCTGAATAATGAACGCAACATTGATGTTTGAACACTATTTAATACTTCTCCGCTATAATCAATTTTTGATTGATTATTTTGAGTAAGGGTTCCTGTCTTATCAAATACGATAGAGGTAATTTTTCCTGCTTTTTCTATTGCTTCTGCATTTTTTACATACAGTTTGTTTCTTCCCAATATGCGCATAGCATTACCTAAGGTAAAAGGTGTAGAAAGTGCCAATGCACATGGGCAGGTAATAATTAAAACTGCAGTAAAAGCATTTAGGGCTTTATAATTATCTCCTTTCCAAATCCAAAAAGCAGCTGCAATAAATGATATAGCTAAAACCACCAAAGTAAACCATTTACTTACTTTGCTTGCCAATGAACCAATATCATTTTTGGTTTCTTTTTTAAAAGCTTTATCATTCCAAAGCTGAGTTAAATAACTCTGAGAAACTTCTTTAATTACCTCTACCTCTATAGCTCCTCCCTGTTGGCGACCTCCGGCATATACAATTTCGCCCAACACTACCTCTACCGGAACAGATTCTCCCGTAACAAAACTGTAATCGATATGAGCTTCGCCTTTAAATAAAATGGCATCGGCAGGAATTAATTCTCCATTTCTGATTATGAGTCGCTGACCAACTTTTAATTCAGAAAGCGGAATTATTTTTTCTTCACCTTTTTCTATTACTGTAGTTGAAACCGGAAAGTATGATTTATAATCACGCTCGAATGAAATGCGTTCGTATGATTTATTCTGAAACATTCTACCTACCAGCATTAAGAAAACCAAACTTGCCAAGGTATCCATATAACCGGCTCCTGTTCCTGAAAATATTTCGTATGAACTTCTTACAAACATGGCGATAATTCCTAACACAATTGGGAAGTCCATATTTAAAACACCTTGTCGTAAGCCTTGATAAGCAGAATTAAAAAAGCCGGAGGCGCTGTAAAACATAACGGGAAGCGCCAAAATAAAATTGAGGTATCCAAAAAATTGTCGATATTCACTTTCAGCTAATTCATCAATTCCCAAATACTCAGGAAAACTAAGCAGCATTATGTTTCCGAATGCAAAAAACGCTACCCCTAATTTGTAATAATTTTTATTGATGCCGACTTTCTTTTTTTCAGATTGAATATCGTCAAAGCTCAGTTTTGGCTCATAGCCAATATTGGTAAGCAGTTCGGCTAATTGTCGAAGCGATATTACATCTTCTTTAAAAGTTACTGAAACTTCTTTGCGCAAAAAATTTACTTGCGATGAAATTATTCCGGCATTTAATTTATATAACACCTCCAGCAGCCAAACACAAGAACTGCAATGGATATAGGGAATGTAAAATGTAACTTTTGTTTGTTTGCCATCGGTAAACTGTATGAGTTTTTGGCGCACTTTTGCATCGTCTAATACTGCAAATTTCTTAAGCGCATCAGGGTTTTTAGCTGTTATGCCAGGATTATTATTTAAATCGTAATAATCGCAAAGATTATTTTGATTTAAAATTTCATAAACTGTTTTACAACCTTCGCAACAAAACGTTTTTTCATCAAACAGAATAGGCGCTTCTAACGCATCATTTCCACAATGATAACAAAGACTCTGCTGATTAATTTCTTTGATTTCGGTTTTTAAAGGAGGCATATATCAAGTGCCCTAATTATTTGTTAATCGTTGTAATAACTGTGGGAATAAGTATTGTTCTTCCAGATATTGATGTTTTAATAAATCCTGTTCAAAATCGAACAAGCGGGCACAGCATAATTTAAGAACAGCTGAAGAATTTTCGTCAACTTTATAATTATTGGTAAGTTCTTTAATTTTTTGCAATGATTTATAAATGCTGACATGCTCGCTTTTAAACACATCGATATCTTTTACAAAACCGTTTCTGCTAACTTTATTTTCTTTTGCTAATCCTATTAAGTGATTTACAAACTTCTCTTCTCGGCTAACATGATTACGAAAAGTATTCGTCAAATCAATAAAAAGAATTTTAATTTCATCCAAATTTGGATTTAAGGCTCTATCTTTTTCAGAAATAGAATTAAAATAATTTTCAATGGCAGAAAGCGAAGAAAGTTCATAGGCATGATGAGTTTTTTCGATATATTCGCTTAAACTCTTCAATCCCATTTTCTCAAATGCCGTATCTTTTCGCTTGTTCATTTTTGAAGACAATATTAATTGTCGCAAAAATAGAACGAGCTATTGGCATAAAACCTGACGATTGTCAGTTATTGATATGATTTTAATCACAAAGGCTTATTTTCTCTTTGTTATTTGCTCTTGAAGCATTAAATCAGCAAGGACAATAGCTGTTGCAGCCTCAATTACAACCGGTACACGCAGAGCAATACAAGCATCGTGTCGGCCTTTAATTTCTAAAGTTTCTTTTTGTTGAGTTTTAAAATTAAATGTTTCTTGAGGAACTCCAATACTAGAGGTAGGTTTAACTGCTACTCTGAAAACTAAATTATTTCCATTACTAATACCTCCATTTATTCCGCCCGAATTATTTTTTTCGGTTTTACCGGACTCGTCAGAAATGGCATCATTATGCTCACTGCCTTTCATTTTAGCTGCCGAAAAACCGGAACCAAACTCAATACCTTTTATTGCAGGAATAGAAAAAACCAAATGAGAAATCAATGACTCAACAGAATCAAAAAATGGTTCGCCCAAACCAACGGGCATATTGGAAGCAATACATTCTACAATGCCGCCAATAGAATCTTTGGCTGCCAGCGCTTCATCAATCGCTTTCTCAATATTGGTATTTCCTCCGGCTTCAATTAATTTAGCCTGAATGGAAATGGTATTGCAGATTTTTTTGGCAATTACACCTGCAGCAACTAAACACAAGGTGAGCCTTCCTGAAAAATGCCCTCCTCCTCTGTAATCATTAAAACCACCATACTTTATTTTAGCAGTAAAATCGGCATGTCCGGGACGAGGTGTATCTATTAAATTGCTGTAATCTTTAGAAATTACATTGTTGTTTCTAAACAATATGGTAATGGGTGCGCCTGTTGTTTTACCATTGAATACTCCGCTTATAATTTCAGGCGTATCTTTTTCCTGGCGTGGAGTAGTGCCTTTTGCGCCACTTTTTCTTCGGGAAATATCGTGTAAAAAATCTTCTTCGCGCAATTCAATTCCGGCAGGACAATTATCAATACACACTCCAACTGCTGCACCATGCGACTCTCCAAAAATGTGAACTTTAAATAATGTGCCGAATGAATTCATAAATGCAAATTAACGAATAAATAAACAAATAACACTTGCCTTAGCTCCTGATAAATCGGAACAGGCTATCCTCAAAGAGGGGAATAATTAAACTTTAATAATTATAATTATTCTTACATCTGAGGAATTAGGACTTATTCCTATTTTTCTGACATGAAATAAAATCATCAAAAAAAGCAGGATACGATTTTTGTATGGCTTCCGCCTCTTCTATTTCTACCGGAGCATTTGCATTTAATGCCAAAACCGCAGCCATCATGGCTATGCGATGGTCGTTGTGTGAATGTATTTTTCCGCCAGAAATGTTTCCTCCATCAATCCACATTTCATCATTCTTCAATTCAACATGAATTCCAAACTTTTGCAATTCCGATTGTATGCTTAATGCTCTGTTGCTTTCTTTGTGCAGCAAACGTTTAACACCTTTAACTTTGCTTATACCCTTGCAATTGGCTGCCAAGGCCGCTAACGGAGGAAATAAATCAGGACAATGTGTGGCATCAAACTCAAAGGCTTGTAACTTATTTTTGTGAATTTCCACGCTATTTTCATTAAGCCAATATATGCTTGCGCCCACTTGTTCGAGGGCTTGTAAAATAGCTTTATCAGCCTGTGCAGAGTTTTTTTGTAAGCCCTCTATGCTTACTCTTCCGGCAATGGCTGCTGCAACCAAATGAAAGGCCGCTCCGCTCCAGTCGCCTTCTACGGTATAGTTTACGGCTTTTACTCTTTGATTCCCTTCAATAAAAAAATGCTGAAAGTTGGTATGCTGAATCTTTATTCCAAACTGCTGCAAAATATCCAGCGTCATTTGTATATAGGGAATACTATTTAACTGTGCGACTTTTATTTCGCTGTTTCCATTTGCAAAGGGCAATGCAATTAATAAACCTGTTAGCAGCTGAGAACTTTCAGAGGCATCAATTTGAATGCTTTGAGGAATAAGTTTACCGGAAATTTCGAGCGGTAAAAAACCATTATTGGAATTTACTGATTTACCCAATTGCTGCAAGGCATCTATTACCATGTGCATAGGGCGCTTAAGCAAGGAACCCTCTCCTGTTATATTTATTTTTTCTTCTTTTAATGCTGCAATAGGAGCAAACATGCGTGCGCTTAAGCCCGCCTCACCACCATAAATGGCAGCAATTTTTGTCACACTAAAATTTCCTTTTAGAATAATTTTTTGTGGATGTATATCTACCTCTGCTCCTAAATTTTGAGCAATAGCTATAGCTGCATCTACATCTTTGCTAGGAGCATAGCCATCAATTTCCACAGCATGATTAGCCATAGCAGCAATGGCAATAGCCCTTTGCAAATAGCTTTTAGAAGGAGGCGCTTTAAAACTTCCTGCAAATGCAGACGGATAAATTATTTGGTTCAATAATGGAATTTATTTTTCACGAAGTTAGAAATAAAAAAGCCCCGATTTTGTTCGGGGCTTTTAAAAAGTGTAAAGAAATAGATTATTTCTTAATCATACGCTTGCTATCAATCGCTTTTCCATCAATTACAAGAGTATAGGTATAAATTCCTGTGCTTAAATCAACAGCAAAAACATTGAGTTGGCCTTTACCTTTTTGGGAGAGTTCTACGCTGTTTATTAATTTACCTTCTGCGTTATAAAAAAGTATTTGCGCTTTTTTTACATTATCCGGTAAAAATATTTAATTAGGCTTGGTAAACAAATAAGAACACTACGTTTAGAAAAAGGATTAACTCAAGAAAATTTAGGTTTTGCAATTGGCAATTCAGGTAAACAAGTTGGTAGAATTGAAAAGAGGAGAGAATAATGTTACGGTTTGTATGATTTATGCTGTTTCAAAAGTACTGCAAGTTGACATGAAAGATTTATTTGATTTTTAAATATACACCGGGCTGTCCCACATCGTGCCAAAGATGTTGTTGGTTCCTCCTAAACCTGGCGGAGCAGCTATATTCCCTCCCCTTCTCCATTCTTGAGAATTTCCTGCTGAACCCGTTGGGGATTGTTGTGCCAAAATTGATTTAGTGCTAATTAGCCCTATTAATAAACACATAATTAGTAATTTGTATTTCATTTTCATAGTAGTTTGTATTAAGTAATTATTTAATTAATAGTATAGTGCCTTTTCTATTTTTGTTCGTTGTAAAATAATAAACTCCATCAGCGCAATCTTCTCCTTTTTCGGTTTTACCGTACCATTTTTTATTTTCATTACTTAACTCAATTATTAAACTACCCCATCGGTTATAAATATTAATTTTTTCATCTTCATCCATAATAAAAGGTGCCCAATAGTCATTTATTCCGTCTCCGTTAGGGCTTAATACATTAGGGTATTGAGCACTAATATCAACTTCGTATAATTTTATATTATCAATATAGTAATATGACGTGTTTCCTCCCGTTGAGGTGAAATTATTAACTGAAAGTAAATTAATTTTTGAAGAATCTATAAAACAGCCAATTGTAATATAATTTTCATTCCCTGATGCTAAATAATAGGTATTTAAAGTTGTCCAATTTTGAATATCTGATATAAAAAAATTACTTTCAAATTGAGGTGCAATATTCAATGTATAGAAATCATTCGTCAATATAGGAGATTCTGATAAATAAAAACCGATTCCTTTAATAGCATATTGTGCACTATCTGCTAAACTAACTGAAAACTCAATTTTGTATAATGAATGCGGTTTTAATGTTTCAATTAGTTTTGATTGTATATACTCTTTTCCATTTATCCAATCAACGTGTACATATATCCCAACATAAGCATTTCCACTATATGCATTTTGATAACCAATAAAATTATTGGGTATTGATACGTTAGTATATGAATTTGTAGCAGGGCTACAAACATTAAAATAATCTGGAGTTGCTAACGTAGGGGAATACCAACCAAGTGCATATTCTATTTGTAAATCAGAAGGTGTTGAATGGGCAGTAGGACAAGTATCATAGATTTCAAAATCTCCGTTATAAATAAGATTTTGCTGAGCTTTTATATAGTTTGTAGCAAAAATTAAAAATAATAAAAGCGCCAAATTTTTCATATATGAAATTTACAACATTTTGGCATTATTCATATAATATATAAATTAAATCGGATTATCAACATATATGTTGATGACAATTTTTCAACATCTCTGTTGATTTGTTTTGTGCAAAAAAAAGATGTTTTAAATCATATTGGTAATCGTATTAAAGAGTTAAGAAAGCAAAAAAAATTAACTCAAAGAGATTTGGCTTTTGCATGTAACAAAGACCCTCAAAGTATAGAACGTGTTGAAAATGGGAAATCAAATCCAACAATTTTCTATTTATATGAATTAAGCAAAGCATTAGAAATATTATTAAAAGATTTATTTGACTTTGAAATAGGAAAAACTAACTAAAAAGTAACACCCGCATGCATCCAGGGGCGGTAGCCTTCTTGCTGCACAAAGGTTCCGTTATTGCCACTAATATGCAATAAAGAAAATGCTCCAAAGCCGTTTGTATAAAAACCGCCATTAATTGGAAATTGACCATCGGCTATCAAAAAGGCTCCATTTTTTTGTTGAGCCGCAAAACCATTAATGGTATAACCTATGTTACCATTTAATTTAGTGCGTAAAGTTCCACTTGTTACCATATAAATTGGCGAGTTCCACATCGTGCCAAAAATGTTGTTGCCATTTGAAATTGTGTTTCCCCCTCTATACCAAGCAGCGGCAGCTTGTGCAGCAGTATTAGCAGCAGGGGTGAGCCTGTTGGCGGACTTTGAGAATAAGCCATAAATGACGTTAGAGCAAGCAGAAACGTACATTTTGTTTTAAGTAATTGTTGTTTCATAACTTTAAAAATTTAGGGGTTAGTAAAAATGGTGATGAAATTCTTTATAACAATAGGTTTATTTTCTGATGTTTTGGTATTTATGAGATAATAATAAGTTCCATCTGAAAGCGCTTTCCCTTCATTGGTTTTTCCATCCCACACTAATTGTGTATTAATACTACTAAAAACCAAATTGCCCCATCGGTTAAAAACCGTAAAATTTAATTCTGATAAGTTGTAATTGCTAAAATCTAAATAATCATTTACTCCATCGTTGTTGGGGGTTAAAACATTGATGTTAAAATTCTCAATATCATATACCCATTCATATAATTTTAAACTATCAACTGCATAATATACGTATGGAACATATAAAGAATCGCCTGTTATGGGGTCAATATCAGGAGGAATAAAAAAATAGGTAAAAAAATCTTCGCTATTTGAATGGCCAAACCAACCAATGGTCAAATATTGTTCATTACCACTTGCTATAAATTCACCCTTAACAAGCATCCAATTCATTGTGTCATTCAAATATCCGGTAGTGTTTAAAACAGTTGGAGTAAAATTATAGGGTTCTGTGGTTGTATAATCTTGCATACTTGTATTGGAAAAATGTGCGCCTATATTTTTTACACTTAAATTATACCCATTTGCTCGATTGATACGCATAGAAAACAAATATTTTGTATTGGGTTTTAAAGGAGTGATAAGATTTGTTTGAATATATTCGCACCATATTGGGTTATTTAAAATTAATTCATATGCTAAAAAACCACAATATCCAACACCATCATACGCATACTGAAATCCAACAGCTGTATTATTTGGAACACTATTTAGATTATTGAGATTACAAGCATTAAAATAATCGCTTGTTCCTTGTGTTGGCGCATACCAACCAACAACACTATCTATCCACATTGAGTTTGGATAAGCGGAATTGCTTTGCGGACAAGCAGTATAGTCTTCAAAGCTAGGGTTGGTTATATACTCATGGGTAACATCTTTCCAGTTTTGTGCCATAATGGAAAGATGAAACAAACAATAGAATATATAAAAAATTGATTTCATTTTAACGAATTTATAAAAAATAATTATATCATATATGACGTATTTAAAATTTTTGTTCACGTCATTTTTGATATATGCAAAACAAAAGCGATAATTACATCCTCAAGAGAATTGGTCTTTCTATTCGAAAAGAACGAATAAAACAGGGTATTACGCAAGCACAAATGGCTTTTGAACTGGGCACAAGCACAAAGCAGTATCAACGTATTGAATACGGAGAAATAAACACAGGGGTATTAAATATTATAAAAATTTGCACCATATTATCGGTTTCTGTTACAGAAATATTACCTAAAGAACTATTTAAAAGTGATTAAGTTTGTTTTTTGCTGACCTGTAAAACCATTTATGGTGTATTGTGGTGTAGCTCCTCCAAAGGTGCCATTTAGCTTCATTCTTCCTGTTCTATTGGTAAAGGTATAAATTGGCGAGTTCCACATCGTGCCAAAGATGTTGTTTGGCTTTTTAATTAAAAAGAGCGCCTTTAAAACTGCAAAGCATATTGCAATGCCACGGTTCTTGGTGGTTGAATATCAGCCGGGCGTATCATGTATTCGCGGTTAAATACATTGTTTATAATAAGTGCTATTTTACTTTGCTCGGTCATCTGATAAGATATACGATAATCAAATACCCAATCGCCACGCTTATCTTGTCGCTTAGCACGATAGTCGCGATAGCCGGGAGTTAATAAATCGCCAATTATTGGCATCACAAAGAAATAATCTACGTTTTCCATAAAGCTATTGTAGCGGAAACTAATACCGGTTGAAACTTTTTTGAAATCGAACTGCACGTCTACTTTTGCCAAATGGCGGAAACGATATTTCAGAATGTTTATGGTTGTATCTGCCAAGGTTGTTTTATACATTGAGTCCAAGTTTAAAATAATAGGAACCATGTAGGTATATCCGGCTGTAAGGGTAGTGTTTATACCGAAAATTTTTCCTGTTCCCATAATGGAACCGTCCCAGCCGGAAATTTCTGCATAGCCCACATTTAATGATTTTACACCCACTCCAAAAATTGGGTCAACCGCAGGGTTCCCCCATTGCCCAAAGGAAAACTCCACCATGTTTCTATAGCGTGTTAAAAAATAGGCAATGTCTAAAAACCCTTTCCAGTCGCCCAGTTTTACTCCTTGTTTAATACCAATTTCGCCACTCCAACCTGTTTCAGGCTTTAAATCGAGGTTGGGATAAATTTCCAAGCCACTTGCGCTGGTTCTGATAAAGCGTTCTGCAATGCTTGGAAAACGAAATCCTTGACCGTACGAAGCTCTTAAATAGGTAAATTCAAAAAGCTGATAATTTATCCCAATACGAGGAATTGGACGAAAAGTAGCATTTTTAAAAAGTGTGATGGTATCTTTTATAATACTATCATTTCTGATAAAAGATTTTTCAGGCATAATAGCCAAATCGGTTAAGCTTTCGATAGAATCGGTTCTAAAATGTTCCATACGAACACCTAAGGATATAGATAAACGCGCCCAGAATTTTTTATCGAGCTGTCCGTAAAATGAAGTATTATTGGCAAAATGATTTCCGTATAGATCCGATTCAACAACCGAATAAATATTAACTGCTCCGGTTGTTATGGTTAAATCTTTTTCAAATTGTTTTTGGTATTGCGCTTCTGAATAATATAAATGTGCATAAGATTGTTGGCGTGTATCATTTTTATTAGTTGCATTAAAATAACGGGTTCGTACACTTAACCTGTCTCCTTTTTTACTGTAATAATTCAAATAGGGGTCTATATTAGCTCTTATTGACACATAATCTAATGCTCGCCCTCCGGCTGGTTTAAATGCCCCCGAATCTGCATCTTGCCAAATTAAAAATAAACCACCCTTAGAATATTGTGCATTTCCATTTAAGCCAACATTTAAGCCTTCAATTTTTTTAGAACGATAACGTAAATTAAAATTGGTTCTTCCCCTTTGTTCTTTCTCTCCTTGCCTGTAACCTTCGTCAGAAAATATTGACCCGCCTACAACCACATCTAAGTTTCCAACCTTACGCGAATGTAAAAAATTGGTTCCTGTGTATGTAGGATTGGCGCTTGTCCACCATTTTAATGGCTTATTTAAATATCCTAAAGAGTCTCTGATGCTTCCAGTTGTATCTCTTCTAACAGGATCGTTATACATTCCATGAAAAACATTAATTTTTGTTACCGGCTCATTTTTAGGGTAAGCCGTGCGAATATTGATGGCACCATTAAGAGCTGATGAACCAAATAAAGCGGATGATGCTCCTTTAATAACTTCCACTTGTTCAATATTCTCAACCGGAATAAAATTCCATTTAATATCCCCTGCATCGGCCGTTAACATGGGCATATCGTCAACTAACAATAATACACGACTACCTGCCCCATAACTAAAACCACCACCACCACGAATATTGGCTTGCCCATCAATAATACTCACACCCGGAGTTTGGTCAATAATGGTTTCCATATTGGTAGTGTTTTTGTTTTCTATCAGCTCCGGCTTAATTACTTCCATCGATACGGTAACATCTCCTAATTTTTGTTCAAATCGACCTGCCGATACCACTACTACATCTAACTCTTTAGAGTCTTTCTCTAAGGCTTGATTTAAAACTTTGGTTTCTCCTGAATTTATATCAATTATTTTCGTTACGGATTTATATCCAATGTATTTAAAAGTAATGTTTACTTTTCCTGGTTTAACTTTAATGGTGTAATTTCCATCTATATCGGTAGCGGCTCCTGTATTGTCAGACAAAATTACGTTTACGCCAATTAAGGTTTCTTTTGTTTGAGCATCGGTTACCTTCCCTTTAATAAAAGCTTCTTGAGAAAAAGCAACAAACGAAAATGTTAAAAATGAGATAATCAGAAAGTAATTTTTTACCATTCGAACTGTTTTTGGTTAAACTTTATTATGCTTGTAAATATTTATTTAAAAATGCGATTTTTGTGCATTAATTATAACCCTAACTTTACAAAAGCCGCTATTTTTAAATGCCAATGTAAAAAAATATATATTAAAAAGTAAATTTTGTTAGACGAACAACTATTATATAACATTGGATTAACGTTTTTAAACGGAGTAGGAGATGTTACCGCTAAAAAACTTATTGCCTATTGCGGAGGCAGCGAAGCTGTTTTTAAAGAAAAAAAATCGGCTCTTAAAAAAATTCCGGGCATTGGAAAAATAACTGCTGAATTAATTAATCCAAATGAAGCATTAAAAAAAGCAGAAGAAGAATTAAAATTTATTCAATCTAATGGCATTCAGGTTTACTTTTTTTTAGATGAAAATTACCCTCAGCGTCTAAAAAACATTGACGATGCCCCAATAGTGATTTATTTTAAAGGAAATTGTTCTTTAAATCGTCAAAAACATATAAGCATAGTAGGCACACGTAATGCAACTGAATATGGGAAAGAAATTTGCGAAAAATTAATAAATGATTTAAAACCCTATAATCCAACTGTTTTTAGTGGTCTTGCTTACGGGATAGATGTTACAGCTCATAAAAATGCTTTAAAAAATAATTTACCCACCATAGGTATTGTAGCACATGGATTAGATAGAATTTATCCTGCACAACATAAAGCTACTGCCGAAGAAATGTTAGAAAATGGAGGGTTATTATCTGATTTTCCGAGCAAAACTAACCCTGACAGAGAAAATTTCCCAAAACGAAATCGTATTATTGCAGGAATAAGCGATGCTACAGTTGTAGTAGAAGCAAGAGAAAAAGGAGGAGCATTAATAACGGCCGAAATAGCCAACAGCTATAATAGAGATGTTTTTACCTTTCCGGGTAAAATTAACGATACCTATTCCAAAGGTTGTAATTGGCTTATTAAAACCAATCGTGCAGCATTAATAGAAAGTGGAACGGAATTGGCATTCTTATTAGGATGGGAAATTGAAAACACTACTAAAAAGGCTGAACCTCAACAAACAAAATTATTTATTGAATTAAATGAAGAAGAAAAATTAATTGCCGAAATTTTAAAAGACCAAAACGAACAACATATAGACCAAATTTGCGTTAAAACAGGGCTTACACAAGGCAAAGCATCTATGCTATTATTAAACATGGAATTTAATGGAATTATTAAAGCTTTGCCCGGAAAAATATATCAACTTATTGTTTAAACATTAATGTTTGTAAAAAATAACATACTAAATTCGTTTAATTTATTATTATACATTTTCATAATTCAGAATTGTTTTGCGCAAATTAAAAACGACAACAGTTTTAAAGCAGTAGTTTCGCTTTCAGGCTTAGGCTTGGCTTATGAATACAATCCGGCAAGCATAGTTTATGTTCAAGGTTCATTTACCTCTGCTTATTCCCTATCAAGATTTGGCTTGCAAAGCAAATTGGCTATTTTTCAAACCAAAGATTACAAAATTAAAACCGGAGTAGAAGGCGCTTACTTTTTAGGCGACACCTTAAAAGTTGGAAGTATTCGTATTGGATACCCTCGTCCTTTTGAATTTATGCCGGTATTTGCTTTTGAAAGTAAGGTTGTAGGTATAGAAATTCCTTTAATTATTGAGCGCGATTTCAGTCGCGTTTTCCCGATGGTAGCTATTACCCTTAATATTACTAAAGACGAAAAGGTACAAATTACCGAGGCAGAAAAAAACGAACGAAGGTATCGCCAAATGGCACGTCAAAAAAGAAGAGAAGAGCGAAAAAAAGAAAAAAAGGAGAATAACTAAACGTAAGTCATTAGGCATAAGACTTTTGCAGGTCGTATGTAATAATTTAATTTTCAAAAGTAATTATTCTTTGTACGTTATAATTTTTAAGTTATTAACCAATGCTGAAAAGTATTTTTTGTACACTTTTTTTAACCTTTTATTTTTGAATAAAATTTTATGATACAATGATACAAATTGCTGTACCTAAAGAAACCAAATTCAAAGAAAATCGCGTAGCACTTTCTCCCGATGCAGTAAAAGACCTTGTAAAAAAAGGATTCTCATGCACCATTGAAAGTGGAGCAGGATTAAATTCTTTTTATACCGATGAAATGTATGCTAATGCCGGTGCAAAAATTGAAAGCAATACTCAATCTGTTTACACAAATGCCGATGTTGTATTAAAAGTAAATGCTCCTCAGCCATCAGAAATTGCCTGGATGAAAAAAGAAGCTATACTCATTTCATTTATGTGGGCAGCCACCAACAAAGATATTGTAGATGCATGTGCAAATGCAGGCATTTCAGCGTTTTCGATGGATGCCATACCTCGAATTTCGAGAGCACAAAAAATGGATGCACTAAGTTCACAAGCAAATTTAGCAGGATATAAAGCCGTGTTATTGGCAGCTGATACCATAGGAAAAATTTTACCTATGATGACCACAGCAGCAGGTACTATTCGTCCGGCTAAAGTTGTAATATTTGGAGCCGGAGTTGCAGGCTTACAAGCCATTGCCACAGCTAAGCGTTTAGGAGCTGTGGTAGAATGTACTGATATTCGTCCTGAAACAAAGGAGCAAGTAGAATCATTAGGAGGAAAATTTATTGAAGTAAAAGGCGATGATTCTATAAAAATTGAAGGGGGATACGTAAAAGGAGTATCGGAAGATTTTTTAAAAAAGCAGCAAGAACTTGTAGCCAAACATGTAAAGGAAGCTGATATTGTAATAACCACCGCTTTAATCCCCGGGAAAAAAGCACCGGTGTTGGTTACCGAAGAAATGGTAAAGTCTATGCGCTTAGGTTCAGTAATTGTTGATATGGCCGTAGAACAAGGAGGAAATGTAGTTGGAAGCGAATTAAACAAAACTGTTGTTAAGCATGGTGTAACCATTATCGGTGAATCAAACATTCCAAGTTTATTACCACTAAACGCAAGTGAATTATATGCCAAAAACATCATTACCTTGTTATATCACTTAGCAACACCGGAAGGATTTAAATGGGAATTGGAAGAAGAAATTACTAAGGGTTCACTTATTGTTCATAAAGGACAAAAAGTACACCCAAGTGTACTAAGTTGATGATTTTTTGAATTGTTGAATTAATAAATTTATGGACAACTTTTCTGAAAAATTAAAACAAAAGACTAAACAATTTGCAATAGAAATTTTAAAATTTTCAAAAGGATTTAACAAAACAGATGAGTCTTATATTATAAAAAAACAACTTTTGCGTTCTGCTTTTTCTGTAGCTGCCAATTATAGGGCAGTTTGCAGAGCAAGATCCAATGCTGAGTTTATTTCAAAGCTAAGTATTGTTGTTGAAGAAGCAGACGAATGTGTATTTTGGATTGAATTAAGTATAGATGCAGAAATTATTAGTAAAGAAAAGTCTCGTTTGATGTTAAATGAAGCCAATGAAATTTTAGCAATAATGTCAAAATCAAGAAAAACAATTAAAAACAGGATTAACTCATCAAATCAATAATTCATTAATTTAATAATTCATTAATTCAAAATTTAAAAACATGGAAACAATTTTAGCCTTTTTTAGTGAGCACCGCGAAATGATTTACTTTATTATTCTTGCCGTATTTGTGGGAGTAGAAGTAATTGGCGGTGTACCAACGGTATTACATACGCCATTAATGAGTGGAGCCAATGCTATTCATGGAGTTGTAATTGTTGGGGCTATTTATGTAATGCTCAATGTAGAACCTGATAATTATTTGGCGCTTGTATTAGGCTTTTTAGCAGTGTTACTTGGAACATTAAACGTTGTTGGAGGATTTGTTGTTACCGACCGTATGTTAGAAATGTTTAAGAAAAAATAAAATTGACGGAAATTCTAAATTCTAAACTTTCAAATTCGAAAAATCAATGGCTGAAGAAAAGGTTTATGATTTAGAAGAAAGAACATTTCTTTTTGCAAATAACATAAGAGTTTTTGTTAATAAAATCGACCAAAGCATTTGGAACAAAGAAGATATAAAACAATTAGTAAGATCTTCGGGCTCAGTTGCAGCAAACTACATTGAAGCTAATAAAAAATTAGGAGAAAAAGATTTTTTAATGAAAATAAAAATTTGCAAAAAAGAATGTAAAGAAAGTTTGTTATGGCTAAAGTTATTAGACCTCTCCAATAAAGAATTAGAAAAACGAACCAACAATTTTAATTAAAGAATCTATAGAATTAAAAAACATTTTAGGATCAATTTATAATAAGAGAATAAACAATAATGTTTAGAATTTTAAAATTTAGAATTTAATTATGAAAACCCATTTACTTGAAATTTGCTACTTAATAGGTTCTGTAACCTTTATATTAGGATTAAAAATGATGGGTAATGCCAAAACAGCTCGTAAAGGCAACCTTGTTGGAGCATTTGGTATGACCTTAGCCATAATAGGAACAATTTTTCTCCATGATAAAGATGTTCCAACACTAATTTATACATTAATTTTTTCAGCTATTATTTTAGGAACTGCTATTGGCTGGATTACTGCCAAAAAAGTTCAAATGACTAAAATGCCTGAACTGGTATCCATTTTTAATGGTATGGGAGGCGCTTGTGCCGCTTTAATTTCTTTAATTGAAATTGACCATTTATTACACATGAACCCTTTAGCTATGATGGCGATGGCTTTTACGGGAGGGCAAGGAGCATTAATAGGTTCTCTTATCGCCATTTTTGCCGGATTGATTATTGGCTCTGTATCTTTTTCAGGAAGTATTATCGCATTTCTTAAGTTAAATGGCACTATGAATAAACCGGTAAGACTTCCATCTTACAACATTATTAATACAATTATAATGATTGGGCTTATATTATTTGCTGCATATATGATTTATACAGGAAAAATTAATATGCCTCTAATGTATGTCTTATTTGCCGTTGCTTTGTTGTATGGAGTAATGTTTGTATTACCTATTGGAGGTGCCGATATGCCTGTGGTAATTTCATTATTAAACTCATTTACCGGTTTAGCTGCTGCTTGTGGTGGATTTTTATACGACAACAAAGTAATGCTTACAGGAGGAATTTTAGTTGGTTCGGCCGGTACGCTTTTAACATTTGTTATGTGCAAAGCCATGAATCGACCGCTTAGCAATGTTATTTTCGGTGCATTTGGAGGGGGAGATAATACAGCAGGCGGTTCAAATGTAAAAGGAACAATTAAAGATATTCAAGTAACTGACTTAGCCGTGCTGATGAACTATTCAAAAAAAGTAGTAATTGTTCCCGGATACGGTTTAGCTGTTGCTCAAGCGCAACACATTATTAAAGAATTAGAAGATTTGCTCGAAGAAAGAGGAGTAGAAGTAAAATACGCCATACATCCTGTAGCAGGACGTATGCCCGGACATATGAACGTATTATTAGCAGAATCTAATGTTTCGTACGACAAATTAGTAGAGATGGAAGAAATAAATCCCGAATTTGAACAAACCGATGTAGTATTAGTTGTTGGAGCTAATGACGTTGTTAACCCTGCTGCTAAAACCGACCCATCTTCTCCTATTTATGGAATGCCAATTTTAGAAGTTGATAAAGCAAAACACATTATCGTAAACAAGCGTTCTATGAATGCAGGTTATGCAGGAATTGATAACCTATTATTTTACGATCCTAAATGTTCAATGTTTTTTGGAGATGCTAAAAAAGCGCTCACTGAACTTGTTGCCGAATTAAAAACAATGGAATAACAAAACGATTTAATATAAAAAAGGGACGAATTGTATCGTCCCTTTTATATTTTATAATAATTACTAAAATTATTTTTTACCTCCTTCATTATCAGCAGCTGCCGATTGTACTGAAATATTTTGAAGGTCGCGATCAAATAAATACAATCCTCCTTTATCGTTACCAATTAAATTTAATTTATCTAAAATAGTACGCGCTAATGCTTCTTCCTCAATTTGTTCAGATACATACCATTGTAAAAAGTTATGGGTAGTGTAATCTTTTTCTTTTAAACAAATATCTACCAACTTATTAATTTCATTTGAAACCATTATTTCGTGCTTCAATAAATTATCAAAAGCATATTGAAGCGATTTAAAATCTTTTGGAGGTTGCTCTAAAGCCGGTATGGTTGCTTTACCGCCTCTTTCGTTTAAATACTTAATTAGTTTAAGCATGTGCATTCTTTCTTCATCGGAATGCTGATAAAAAAATGCTGCAACGCCACTTAATCCATTTATTTCAGCCCACGATGCCATGGCTAAATAATATTGCGAAGAACTTGCTTCTAACTCTATTTGTTTATTAAGTGCTTGTTCAATTTTTTTTGTTACCATAATTCAATGTTTAAACGTTAATTATTTATCTTTTAAAACTAAAAGCGGCACATCTACATGATATGCCATTTTTTTAGTTACACTTTTATGAAATATTTTTTCTAAAAATGAATGTTTACGAGCAATCATTACTAAGCAATCTGTTCCTTTTTCTTTAATAAAACTTTCAATACCATCTGAAACGTTTTCATTTTTAACAAAGAAGAAATTGTGTTTAATGCCCTCTAACAAATGATTTAATTTAATACCGGCTACAGCTTCTTCTGTACTTGCCGGTAATTCATCAATTCCAACATTTAAAATGGCTATTTCTCCATCTAACTTTTTAACTAATGTTTTAAATAAATTAAAACCATTTAATTCATTAATTGTTTTTAAATCGTAAGCAAAGGTAAATTTCTGAGGTTTTTTATAAGATGCTTTTTCAGGTATAACCAACACGGGACATGCCGCACCTTTAACAACAGCTGCCGTATTACTTCCTATTATAACTTCTTTTGCTCCGGTTGCACCTTTTGTTCCCATCACTACAAGATCGAACATAAATTCTGCCGACATTTCATTTACTAACTGAACCAAATCGCCTTGCTTTGCAACAGTTTCTATATTTAAGTTATCGTAATCTTTATTATTTCTAATTGTTTGCAAAACTTTTTGTAATCCTTCTTGTGCATCTGACTTTAAAATTTCTGAAAGATGCATTGACTTTATACTTGTATTTCCTCCTGCAGGAATTTGATAGGTGTTTAACAAAATAATATCGGCATTTAATTCTTTGGCCAATAATAACGCATATTGCATTGCTTTGGCAGCATTATCAGAAAAATCAGTTGGGAATAATATCTTTTTCATATGAGGTTTTTATAAGCTTTCGCTTAATTAACAAACCTACATGATTTTTTTTAATTATGGAATGATATAGCTCAGTTTTATATTAATTAATAATTTTATATAATGTTTTCTTTTATATGTGATTCAACCAAAGCAGCAAAATCTTCGGGCTCTCTAAAAATTTTAATATTGGATGGTAACTTTTTTTTGTATTCCATTAATTGAAAACCCGATAACAAAATTGTAGCGTCTGATAAAACCTTTGACAGTTGCTTAATATAATCTTCTGTTTCTATTTGAAAAGAAAAGGTAAATACGGATACAACAAAATTGGGTTTTCGAACATTAAAGACTTTTTGAATATCATCCAGCGGAACACTTTGCCCTAAATAAATGGTATGTGCTCCTCTTGCTTTAGCCATATAACAATATAATAGTAAGCTTAATTCATGTAATTCTCCTTCGGGTAAAAAGAACATGTATCGTGGAGCTGTTTTTGATTGTGTATATGGCAATCTATCAATTGCAACAATAACTTTTTGTCGAATTAAATTGGAAATAAAATGCTCTTGTGCAGGATTTACGGCTCCTGTTTGCCACATTACTCCTATTTTTTTTAAAAAAGGAAAAACAATTTTTGAAATTGTATTTTCAAAACCTATTTGAACTATTGATGCTGTCATTACTTGCTCAAAACGTATTTCATCCAGCTCAATCATTGCTAACATTAAAGCATCAATTTGTGCATTAATATCGGAGTTAATTTGCGATAGCTCGATTACTTTTTGAGCAATTTCTTTATCACTAAGCTTTACGATTTTAGAAATTTTAAGCCCACTGTTGTTTAAAATATTGATATTTAAAAGTTTCTTTAAATCTTCGTTGGTGTAATATCGTATGTTCGATTCGGTTCGCTGCGGCTTAAGCACACCATAACGTTGTTCCCAAATACGCAATGTATGGGCTTTTATACCGGATAATTTTTCCAGGTCTTTGATAGAGTATGTTGATAGATTATTCAAGCGTTTTAATTCACGTGCTTCTATAAACAACTTTATCATTAAAATGTTTTTTAATTTTTTTACAAAAGAAAAAAATTACTTATAATTTTTCATAAAAAAAGGCGCTTGCGCGCCTTTAGAAATTCTTTTTATTTAAGTTCTTTATCCTTTTAAAGCATTAGCTCCACCTACTATTTCTAAAATTTCGTTGGTAATTGCTGCTTGACGTGCTTTGTTGTAGCTTATTCTAAGAGTTCTTAAAAGTTCTTTAGCGTTATCTGTTGCTTTATGCATGGCTGTCATACGGGCACCGTGTTCAGCTGCATGCGAATCTAACAATGCTTTGTAAAACTGAATTTTTAATGATTTTGGTATTAGTTCGTTTACAATAAACTCTTTGTTTGGTTCAAAAATATATTCCGTACCGGAGCTTATGGCTTTTTCTGATTGTACTACCGGCAATAACTGTTCAGAAGTTGGTAATTGTACGGCAGCATTTTTAAAGCGATTATAAATTAAAATAACTTTATCATATCGCTTATTAGCAAATGCATCCATAACCTCCTGTGCAAAGGGAGCAACATTATCGAAAGTTAGTTTATCAAACAAAGCATTGGCCTCTCCATTTTCTTTAAATATGCTAAGATTCCCCTTTTTGTAAAAATCGTATGCTTTTTTACCTATCGGAAATATATGAATGTTTTTACCGGCAAATTCTTCACGAATTAAACGATTGGTAAGTTTTATAACATTCATATTAAACGCCCCGCACAATCCTCTGTTGGAAGTAATTGGAATAAGCAAAATATTCGACTCGGGTCTACTTTCTGCATAAATGCTGCCACTGCTGCTTTCCATGGTAGCAGTAACATTTTCTAACACTTCTTTTAATTTAGTTGCATAAGGACGTAATTGTGTAATGGCATCTTGTGCTCTTCTTAATTTAGCAGCACTTACCATTTTCATCGCACTTGTAATTTGCGATGTTGAGTTTACAGAGGTAATTCTATTACGTACTTCTTTTAAATTTGGCATAATTCAATTTTTAGCGTTTGCAGTTAAAAAATCATTTAGTAAAATCCGACATTCTATAACTGCAAACAGAATTATTTTTTAAACTTAGCAGCAACTTCTTTAGCAACTTTCTCAAGCTTTTCAGTTACTTCGTCATTAATTACACCCGATTTTAATGTATTTAACACGTCTTTATGTTGAGCTTCTAATACAGCTAAATAATCAGCTTCAAATTCTTTTACTTTGTTTACGGGAACATCTTGTAAAAGTCCTTTTGTACCGCAATAAATGATAGCAATTTGCTTTTCAACAGATAATGGTGAGAACTGCCCTTGTTTTAAAATTTCTACGTTGCGAGCACCTTTGTCTAATACGGCTTTTGTGGCAGCATCAAGGTCTGAACCAAACTTAGCAAATGCCTCTAACTCACGATACTGAGCTTGGTCAAGCTTTAAAGTACCCGAAACTTTTTTCATGGATTTAATTTGAGCATTTCCTCCCACACGCGAAACCGAAATACCTACGTTGATGGCCGGACGTACGCCTGAGTTAAACAAGTTTGACTCAAGGAATATCTGACCATCGGTAATAGATATTACATTGGTTGGGATGTATGCCGATACGTCTCCCGCTTGTGTTTCAATAATTGGCAAGGCTGTTAAAGAACCTCCTCCTTTAACTATTGGACGAATACTTTCCGGAAGGTCATTCATTTGACGAGCAATTTCGTCAGTAGCGTTAATTTTTGCTGCACGTTCTAATAAACGAGAGTGTAGGTAGAATACGTCTCCCGGATATGCTTCACGTCCCGGAGGTCTTCTTAATAATAGTGATACTTCACGATAAGCAACAGCTTGTTTAGATAAATCATCGTAAACAATTAATGCAGGACGTCCGGTATCGCGGAAATATTCACCAATTGCACAACCGGCAAAGGCTGAATAGAATTGCATGGGAGCCGGATCGGATGCAGTTGCCGAAACCACAATGGTATATGGTAATGCTCCATTTTCTTCTAAAACACGTACTATGTTTGCAACAGTTGAGCCTTTTTGACCGATTGCTACATAGATACAATAAACTGGATTGCCGGCTTCATAAAATTCTTTTTGATTAATAATTGTATCAATGGCAATGGCTGTTTTACCTGTTTGACGGTCGCCAATGATTAAC
Organism: Bacteroidia bacterium; assembly: GCA_046299555.1. Classification (GTDB taxonomy): domain Bacteria; phylum Bacteroidota; class Bacteroidia; order JACCXN01; family JACCXN01; genus CALKJP01. The sequence continues at coordinate 420,410 of JBKBHS010000001.1, read as the reverse complement.
TCACGCTGACCGCGACCAATTGGTATCATGGCATCAACCGCTTTAATTCCGGTTTGTAATGGTTCATTTACCGGTTGACGGTAAATTACTCCCGGTGCTTTACGCTCTAATGGCATTTCGTATAGCTGTCCGGTAATTGGGCCTTTACCATCAATGGGTTCTCCAAGGGTATTTACAACACGGCCTAACATGCCTTCGCCCACTTTTATTGAAGCAATTAAGCCGGTTCTTTTTACTGTATCGCCTTCTTTTACATCGTTTGAACTTCCTAAAAGTACGGCACCAACATTATCTTCCTCAAGATTCATCACTATACCTTTTAAACCATTGGCAAATTCTATTAATTCGCCTGATTGAACTTGAGTTAAACCGTAAATACGGGCAATCCCATCTCCCACTTGTAATACGGTACCTACTTGTTCTAACTCAGCTTCTGATTTAAAGCCGGATAATTGTTGTCTTAAAATTGCAGATACTTCTGCCGGTCTAATTTCTGCCATCTTTAGTTATGTTTATTATTATTATTAATATTCTTTAACGTATAAATTTTTACTGAATTCTTTGCGTAATGCATTTATTTTTCCTGCAATACTTGCATCAATTTGCTTATCTCCTACTGTTACAATTAATCCTCCGATTATAGATGGATCTACTTTTTCTTCAATTTCAACTGCTGATGCGGTATTCTTAACAAGATTTGCTATTTTAGTTCTTAATATATCATCTAAAGGAACTGCCGTAATAACTTTTGCCGTAACAATTTTTTTAATTTCTCTATATTGACGGATATATTCAGAAGCAATTCCTTCTAAGTAAATTTCGCGTCCTTTACGAGTTAATATTTCTGCAAAAGATAGTGTTAAATTACTAACTAAGCCGCTGAATGCTTCTTTAATAATTGCCAACTTTTTATCGCCTTTAATAATGGGGCTTTTTAAAAGTAATTGAAACTCTTTGGATGTTTTACAGGTATGTAATATTATTTCCATGTCTTTTTTAACCTGCTCCAGCAAATTTTGCTCTTGTGCAAGGCCTATTAAAGACTTAGCATATCTTGAAGCTACTTTAGTATCTACCATGTTTAGTTAAGATTAACTTCTTTCAACAAATTATCAACCAATGCTTTTTGTTTATCATCACCACTTAATTGCTCTTTTAAGATTTTTTCAGCAATTTCAATTGATAATATAGCAACTTGATTTTTCAACTCGGTTATAGCTGCCATTTTTTCGTTGTTAATGGTTTCGCGAGCTTGGGCCATAATTTTTTCAGCTTCTGCACTTGCCTTGCTTTTGGCTTCATTAATAATTTGCTCACGAGCTTCGCGCGCTTCTTTTAAAATTTGATCGCGCTCTTCTCGGGCTTGTTTAAGCAAAGCTTCGCTCTCGTTATTTAAGGCTTGCATTTTCTTTTCAGCTTCTTCGGCTGCTTTTAAAGCTCCCTGAATTTTTTCTTCGCGTTCATTTACCGCATTTAAAATGGGTTTCCATGCAAATTTTCTAAGTAAGAAAATCAAGCCAACAAACAAAACTGTTTGCCAGAAAAAAAGTCCGATTGAAAATTCACTGATTAACTTTTCCATTGATATATATTAATTTAATTGTTCACTTTTTAAACAATCGAGCCGTGGCCAACCGCCATTCGGCTCGATTGAAATAGATTAAACTGCGAATAATGCAGCAAATCCGATACCTTCAATTAGCGCTGCTGCGATAAGCATAGCTGTTTGAATTTTTCCGGTAGCTTCAGGCTGACGAGCAATGGCTTCCATTGCTGAACTTCCAATTTTACCGATACCCATTCCGGCACCGATTACAATTAGGCCTGCACCTACGATTGCTGGGATTTCCATAGTTGTTTGTATTTAAGGGTTAATAATAAACTTTTGTTAATGATGTTCATCATGATGTTCTTCTACTGCTGTTCCAAAATATAATGCTGAAAGCATGGTAAATATATATGCTTGCAATGCTGCCACCAATAATTCTAATATTGATAAAACAAAAGCTAAAAGGAACGAAAGTGAACTTCCAATCCAATTAGCAAATACAAACATCAGTCCTAAAATACTCATTATTACGATGTGCCCCGCTGTTATATTCGCATACAAACGAATCATTAATGAGAATGGCTTAATAAATGTTCCTAATAATTCAATGGGTGCTAACACCACTTTCATTGGTGCCGGTACTCCGGGCATCCAAAAAATATGTTTCCAATAATATTTATTTGCCGTAAATGTTGTAATTAAATAGGTAAGTATGGCCAAACAAAAGGTTACGGCTATGTTGTTGGTTATGTTTACTCCCAGTGGTGTTAATCCAAATAAATTAACAATCCATACAAAGAAAAATACGGTTAATAAATATGACATGTAACGCTTGTAATGTTTTTCTCCAATATTTGGAATGGCAATATCGTCTCTGATATAAAGCACAATTGGCTCTAAAAAGCGACCAACTCCACTTGGTAAACCTCCATTTTTTTTGTAAGAATCAGCCATTGATTTAAACATAAAAAATATTATGCTCATGATTACGATAATCATAAACACATTTTTTGTAATCGAAAAATCTAATGGCTTGGCATTTTTTACATGATGATTTTCATCATATTCAATAGTGCCTTCAGCATCGGTTTTGTAAATTTTATTGTGATATAATCGATAATAATTTCCTTTTGATTCTACAACCTTTTCTCCATGATGAAATGCCGAAGACATAAATATATGTAAACCACCATCTATTAAAATTACCGGCAAAGGAAATCCAACATGATGTTCTTTGCCATCAGCACCCGTGTATGAAAACAAATGAAAATCATACGAATCTTGTAAATGGTGTTTTATATCGGCTTTTATACGCGCTTTTAAATCTAATTCTTGATGCTCTCCATGACCATGATGTTCGTCTTGATTTACCATTGCAGAATCATGTTGATGTAATTCATCATGAATTGTAGTAGTGTCTTCCTGAGTAGCTGCTTCCTGATGATTATCTGCAAATAATACTGAAGGAAAGCTTAAAAATAACGTGAATAAAAGGGCAAATATCGTTCTTAACATGTCTTTAAAAATTAGGCTCAAAAAAAACGGTGCAAAGCTATACATTTATTTGATACGCTAAACAATTTTATAGGCAAAATTATCGTATTTAGCGTTGAGCTTTAATTTTTTATTGCTTAAGTCGCTGTATTAAAAAATAAACCTCTGTAATTAAGCAAATTGTATATGGAATAAAAAACGATAAAAATTCCAATTTCGAAATTTGTCCGTCTTGTTTATAGGCAGGATAAAAAAACAAGAAAAAGAAGATAAACTTAATGCCACTTCCCCCCATAAAGACAAACCCGGCAATTTCGGGCTTGTTTTTAATTATAATGTTAATAACTACATAAATGGTAATGGCCAGTAAAGCATTTACAATATAGGCCGAAACCAATTTATTATCAGTATAGGAAAAAGAAAAAAGCTGCGTGTGAATTAAAAAAGTAAGGAGTAAAATGGCGGGTAAAATCCAGTAAAAACTGTTTTCGTTAAAGAGTTTGTTATTTGTCATTTTTATTAATGCGATTTAACTGCTGCAATACCATGTATAATGCCACCACTACCGAAAAAATGGTGAGGCCCATGGTAAACCATTTTTTATTGGAAGGATATTTTTCGTCCAACAACTTTCCCAGCCAAGCCCCTAAAAATACAGTAGCTCCCATCTGGGCAGCAATTCCAATTAATTGCAGGTATTTATTTTTTGAATTAGGCATGTTGCAAAGATATGAATAACAGACTTACAAAATCATTTCTTCTTCCAGATATCGATGAATTAATCTTGGCAAGGCGAATTTATCCAGCTCGCTCATGCTTATTTGTTTATACGCTTTTAGCTTCGCAAGTTTATTTACTTTGACATGAAAAAAACGGGCATGTATATGCTGATGGCTCAAAATATGTTTTTTGTCTTGTGAAGTTTTTACCAATTCGATTGATATATTTTTAAAAAAGTTTTTACTCTCTAATTGCTTTATTAATTCTTCAAAATCAAGAGCCTTGTCGGTCTCAATTAGCGGAAACTCATACAAGCCTTGCCATATATCGCCTTCTGCTCTTTTTTGCAAGTAGGTTTTACCCTTATTTTCAACTATTAGATAATGGAAAAAGCGCTTTTTAATCTTTGTCTTTTTACTTTTAACGGGCAGTTCATTTACTTTTTTTGAGCGGAAGGCCTCGCAGGTGGAATTAAAAATACAGTATTCGCAATTGGGTTTTACAGGCACGCAATAAATAGCTCCAAACTCCATAATTGCCTGATTATGTACAGCCGGATTTTTTTTATCCAACAATTCCTGAGCGGCCTCGGCAAACAATTTCTTTCCTTTTGTGCTATCTATGGGCTCATTTATACCTAAGTATCGGGAGAGTACACGCATTACATTGCCATCTACTACCGCATAGGGTAAATCAAAGGCAAAAGAAGCTATGGCAGCAGCCGTGTAATCGCCAATTCCCTTTAAAGCTCTTATTTCCTGATAATTATTAGGGAATTGGCCTTTGTAATTTTTTACAATTTCTTTTGCGGTAAAATGCAAGTTTCTGGCTCTGGAATAATAACCCAGTCCTTGCCACAATTTCAACACCTCATCTTGCTTAGCTTTTGCAAGATTAAACACAGTAGGATATTTTTCAATAAACTTTTGATAATAAGGTAAACCCTGTTCTACCCTGGTTTGTTGAAGAATAATTTCTGAAAGCCAAATTTTATAAGGGTCGCGGGTATTTCTCCAAGGTAAATTGCGTTTGTTATTTAAATACCAATTTATCAGTATGGCTGAAAAGCTCATTCATCAAGGGTTTTAAAAACTTTGTCGGATATTAAACTCCAAATTTAGCCTTTTTGTTTTTAAATTTGATATTAACAATTATCTTTGCAGCCCCATAAACAAAACGAATTAATAATCAAGTAACTAACCTAACACGAATTAACAATGACAAAAGCAGATTTAGTTGCAGAAGTATCAGAGAAAACCGGAGTTGAAAAATTGGCTGCTCAAGCTGTTATAGAAGCAGCCATGAAAAGCATTAAAGACTCCTTATCAAAAGGAAACAATGTTTATTTAAGAGGGTTTGGAAGTTTTATAGTAAAAAAACGTGCTGAAAAAACCGGAAGAAACATTTCTAAAAATACTACTATTATTATACCTGCACATTACGTTCCTGCATTTAAACCGGCTAAAGTATTTTTAGAAAAAGTAAAGAAAAACGTTAAAATTGAAAACAATTAAATTTTTGAAATTAAATGCAAAGCCTTAACACCAAACAATATTTATTAATTGTTGGGGCTTTGCTTTTAATCGTTCTTTTATATTTTGCTCCCAAAAACCAAAAACCAAATAGCCAAGATAATGGGCATGAACATGAGGAATTAAGCAGTTCAGACCCCATAGCCGAAGCCAAGAAATTGTTGAGTGAAACTACACTTAAAAGCATTGAAGAATTAGAAAAGCAAAACACGGCAGAAGCTTTTGACAAAATTGTAGCCATCTTAGATACTACTCAACAACCTTTAGCATCGGCATTGTATGCCGAAAAATCGGCACGAATAAAAAATACCGAAGAAGCATGGCAAAACGCTGCCGACCATTTCTTTTTTGCGGCAAGTTTTACCATTCCTTCCGAAAAGCAGTTGGCTTATGATGGAGCCATTAGAAGCTATGAAAAAGTTTTGGAATTAAATCCAAACAACATTGATGCACAGATTAACCTTGGTGCTTGTTATGTAGAAGCTTCGTCAGAGCCTATGAAAGGTATAGGCTTATTAAGAACTGTTTTAGAAAAAGACTCTACTAACATAAAAGCACATTTAAATCTTGGTTTGTTTTCGGTAAAATCGGGTCAATTTGACAAAGCCATCGAACGTTTTAATAAAGTGCTAACTATTGACCCCAATTACATTGAAGCCTACTTATACATTGGCGATGTATATGAACAAAAAGGCGATATAAATAACGCCATAAAACATTATGAGCTTTATGTATCGGCTGTTAAAAACCCTAATATTGCAGCCGATGTAACAAGATATATAGAAAAGCTAAAAAAAGAAATTACTAATTAAAAACAAAAAGACTATGCCAAGCGGTAAAAAAAGAAAAAGACACAAAATGGCTACGCACAAGCGTAAAAAGCGCTTAAGAAAAAACAGACATAAAAAGAAAAACAAATAGTTTTTACTTTTTAGTCGAAAAGGAATTTACGTTCCTCCTTCATTGATAGCCAACGCCCAAAAGCGCTTTGCCTTTGGGCTATTGTTGTTTCACTTAAAATCGGTAATGTGAGTTACGAACTCGTTATTAATTCACAGCCCAATGAAATGCTCATTGCGCTGATGAAAGATAAAAGACTGATTGAGCTTCATCGTGAAAAGAAAAATATTGCTTTTTCGGTTGGCGATATTTACCTGGGAAAAGTTAAAAAAGTAATGCAGGGGCTTAATGCTGCATTTGTGGATGTTGGGCACGAAAAAGACGCCTTTTTGCATTATTTAGACTTAGGCCCACAAGTATTATCTTTAAATAAATACGTTAAAGATGTTCGCTCCGGAAAACAAAATACTTCTTCGTTATTATATTTTAAAAACGAAGAAGATATTAGAAAAGACGGTAAAATAAGCGATGTCCTTCAGTCAGGACAAGAAATTATAATACAAATTGCCAAAGAACCCATCTCTACCAAAGGACCACGAATAAGTTCCGAAATATCTATAGCGGGACGTTACCTTGTTTTGGTACCCTTTTCAGAACGCGTTTCTGTTTCGCAAAAAATTAAAAACAGCGAAGAAAAAGAACGCCTCAAAAAACTAATGCTCAACATAAAACCAAAAAACTTTGGGGTTATTGTTCGCACCGTTGCCGAGGGTAAAAGTGTTTCGGAACTTGAAAACGACCTTAAAGACCTGTTGAAAAAATGGGATGATTTATTTAAAGAATTAAAACACGCCAACCCTCCCTACAAAGCATTGGGCGAATTAGACAGAGCATCGGCTTTTTTGCGCGACATGCTTAATTCATCTTATAGCAGTATTACCGTAAACGACCAAGAAGTTTATGACGAAATAAAAAACTATTTACAAAACATTGCTCCCGAAAAAGAAAATATCTTAAAAATTTATAAATCAAGCCTCCCTATTTTTGAGCACTTTGGACTTGAAAAACAAATTAAATCATTATTCGGGAAAACCGTTACCATGAAAAGTGGCGCTTATTTAATTATTGAAAAAACAGAAGCGCTACATGTTATTGATGTAAATAGCGGTAATCGTTCCAAAAGCGATATGAGCCAAGAAAGCAATGCTTTTGAAGTAAACCTCGAAGCCGCTGTTGAAATAGCTCGTCAGCTCCGATTACGCGATATGGGCGGAATTATTGTAGTGGACTTTATTGACATGCACGACCCCGAAAATCGCAAAATTTTATATCAACGATTAAAAGATGAAATGGCTGACGATAAAGCCAAGCACACTATTTTACCACCAAGTAAATTCGGATTGGTACAAATTACCCGCGAACGAGTAAGGCCTGAAGTTGAAGTAAAAACAACCGAAAAATGTCCTGCCTGCGGAGGCACCGGAGAAGTTCAAGCCAGCATATTGCTTACCGATGAAATAGAAACCAATTTACGCTATATTATTACCGAACAAAAAGAGAAAAACCTGAGCATACATGCGCATCCATACATTGCTGCATACCTTACTCAGGGATTCCCATCATTACGCTTAAAATGGTTTTTTAAATACAAACAATGGGTAAACATACAGCCCATAACCGCTTATCACATGCTGGAATACCGCATTTTTAAAGGTGAAGAAGAGATAAAAATTTAAAAAAGGCTTTAGTTAACTAAAGCCTTTTTTAAAAGCATTTATTATTCGTATCTTTGCACTTCCAAAACTAATGTTTATGAACGCTTCAATAATACTTGGCGCAATTGGCCCCTGGCAGGTGGTTTTAATTTTGTTGGTTGTAGTTTTACTTTTTGGTGCAAAAAAAATACCTGAATTAATGAAGGGTGTTGGTCAAGGCATAAAAGAGTTTAAAGATGCTCAAAAACCCGAAGAAAACTCAACCAATCAGCCTGAGAAAAAAGACTAATTGCCCTTTATCCTGTTGTTTTTACTTCTTTTTAAAAGAAGCTAATTTTAGTATTGAATGAATTCCACACTCAGCTATTCTTCTATTGCAGAAATTCAACATGCATTGCGCAATAATGAAACCAATTGCGTTAATCTTGTAAAGGAATATCTTAACCGTATAGAAGAAAAAAAACACCTCAACGCATATTTGGAAGTATTTGCCGAAAGCGCTTTAGCAAAGGCAAAAGAGGTAGATGAAAAACTCAAAAATAATTCGGCAGGAAAACTGGCGGGAGTTATTGTTGGAATTAAAGACAATATCTGTTATAAAAATCATAAAGTTTCGGCCTCTTCAAAAATTTTAGAAAATTTTGAATCGCTCTTTAGCGCTACGGTAGTTGAACGCTTATTGGCAGAAGACGCCATTATAATTGGCCGTTTAAACTGCGATGAATTTGCCATGGGCAGCTCTAACGAAAACTCCGCCTATGGAAAAGTATTAAATCCGTTAAATGAAAAATGTGTTCCCGGGGGCTCATCAGGAGGCTCTGCAGCCGCTGTTGCTGCAGATTTATGCCATGTAGCCTTAGGCTCCGATACGGGAGGCTCTATTCGCCAACCGGCATCATTTTGTGGAGTAGTGGGTCTAAAACCAACCTACGGGCGTGTTTCCAGATGGGGTCTAATTGCTTATGCATCCTCATTTGACCAGATAGGTCCTTTGACAAAAAATGTGGAAGACGCTGCTTTGGTAATGGAAGTAATTGCAGGAAAAGATGAATTTGACAGCACAGCCTCTTCAAAACCTGTTAGTGCATACAGCCAAAAATTAGACGCTTTAAAAGGCAAAAAAGTAAAAATTGCTTACATAAATGATTGTTTAAACAACGATGGTTTAAACCCTGAAATAAAAAACTTTTTCAGCAATTATATTGAAAAGCTAAAAGCGGAAGGACACACGGTAGAAGGAGTTGATTTTCCTTATTTAGATTTTTTAGTTCCTGCCTACTATGTATTAACCACAGCCGAAGCTTCTTCTAATTTATCGCGCTATGACGGAGTGCATTTTGGCTATCGAAGCCCCAATGCAACAGATTTAGAATCTACTTATAAAAAATCGCGCAGCGAAGGTTTTGGCAAAGAAGTAAAACGCAGAATTATGCTCGGAACATTTGTACTTAGTTCCGGATATTACGATGCCTACTACTCTAAAGCACAAAAAGTAAGAAGAATTTTACAGGATAAAACCAAAGAAATATTATCGCATTACGATTTTATTTTATTGCCCTCTACTCCCGGCACAGCATTTGAATTCGGGCAAAAATCTACCGACCCTGTTGCCATGTACTTAGAAGATATTTTTACGGTACAGGCTAATTTAATAGGCGTTCCTGCTATTTCGCTTCCATTAGGCAAACATAGTAACGGTATGCCTTTTGGCGTACAGTTAATGGCCAATATGTTTGAAGAAGAAAAGCTATTGGCTTTTTCAAATGAATTGATGAGAGATTAACACCACCCTTACTCTTTCGATAAATCGGGACAGGCTCTCTCAAGAGAGGAGCTTTTTCTCCCCTAAAGGGAGGACTAATGAGGGCTTATTTGTACTTTCTTGCTTTCGTAAGTGCCATTGCTGTATTGCACCTGCAATAAATATAAGCCTTCTACAGGAAGCGTTAGGCTTATTGGCTCTTGCGAGCTACCCATTACATTTTGTGTATGCACTAATTTGCCCGATATATCGTAAATGCTTAATTGGCTTATGGCTTGGCTGCTTTGTAGGTAAAATATGCCCTTGCTGGGGTTGGGGTAAATGCTTAGCGCTGCTTGTTGTGCAGCTGTTTCTTCTTCTATGACATCTAAGAGCTCGCAGCCTTGTTGCAGGCAGCCAAAGCTATCTACTTTGCATAGCCATGCCTCTTGGCTATACATGCCATTGGGCAAAAACTCCGAGCCAAAACCCGCTATGATAAAACCCCCATCGCTCGTTTTTCTTATACAATAGGAATAATTATCTCGTTCAAATTTATTAATACTTCTTTTCCAAATTATTTGCCCATTACTCCCTACTTTTAAAACAATTCCATGATTTTTATTGATTTGAGGATCTTGATGTCCTCCTGTAAAAATAAACGATTCATTATCTTCTATGCAATATGCTAAACTGTTAATTCTATTCACAGCATCCGCAAATTTTAATTCCCATTGCACCTGCTTTGCACCATTTAGTTTTTGTATAAAATATTGCCTATAATTAGGTAATGAACTTATTTTATAACCACCGTAATATAAATAACCTCCATCTGAAGTTTCAATAAATTTATTGCCGCCCCCTCCGTTGGTATTTATGCTGTGTGTCCATAACACATTACCTGCCGTATCTAATTTTATGGCAAGGGCATTATAGGTATTGCCGCTGCCACTATAACCGCTTATTAATACATTGCCATCCATGGTTATTTGTATATTGCTGGCGGATTGGCTCTCTGCTCCTCCGTATTTTTTCTCCCATATGGTATTGCCAAGGCTATCGGCTTTTACCACGTACATATCGTAATGCAATCCTACCGTATCGTATGCCGTGCCTGCTAAGTAATAAGTGCCCTCTGCGCTTTGGGTGCCACAATAAAATATTTCTTCGGTGGGGGAGCCATATTTTTTTGTCCATAATGTATCGCCAAACATGCTTAATTTTACTAATAGTCCATCATCATCTAAAGAGTCTTTTTTATATGAACCGGATATAGCAAAATTACCGTCTATTGTAGCAAATAAGCCTCCTCCGGCACCGGGATAAAGCACTTCCCCAATATCCCCGTATGTTTTTGTACTAATTGTATCACCATTAAAATTGGTTACTATTATATATAATACCCTCCTATCCGTTGTAGGGTATGTCCCTCCCATAATATACCCTATGCTTGTTTCGCAAGAATTTAATGCCCCTACCGGTATATATTGTGTACTTGTATAGGGTAAATAAGGAGAATAACTTTTATTAAAATATTCCTGAGCCTGTAAAGAAAGGCTCAGGAATAAAAGTAAAATTGATATAAAAATGCTTTGGGGCATTGGCTTTTATTTTACAATATGTATTTTCTTGCTTTCGTAAGAGCCATTGCTGTATTGCACCTGCAATAAATACAAGCCTTCGGCAGGTAGCGTTAGGCTTATTATTTGCTGCATAGTACCATTGTGCAAAACACTAATAACCAATTAGTTAAATGGTGGGGGTAATTTTACCAAACCCTGCCCTTAAAAAAGTAAAGTGTGCCATAAGCATACATTTTAAAGTTTAACAAAACGAATTTATAAAAATATGTGAGAAAAACAAGTAATTTTTAATTCATTTGTACAAAAACTTTATGCATACAAATGCTATTCTTGCCCTTTATTACAACTAAATAAACGCCATTATTAAAGCCGCTTAAAGAAATTTGGTCGGTATTTTTAGCCATAGCACACAGCTGTCCGGAAAGGTTATAAATCTCAGCGTTTTCATAAATTTTATCAAATAGTATTTGTGAATTCGTCAGACTTACAATGTTTAAACATTGATGTTCTTTTTCTAAATAATCAATAAAATTAATTGCATACATGTTCCATTTTACAAGTCCATGTGTTGTGGTACCAATCCATAAAATAGAGTCTTTTTCCAATGCTAGAGAGAGTAAATAATTGTCGGGCAATCCGCTATTGGAACTCGTATAATTTGTCCATTGTCCGTTTTTAAACATCACTAATCCATTTTGTTGCATGGCCAAAAACTTTGTCTGCGCTTTGTCTATGGCAACATAATTTACACTGCTTGCCGGAATGCCTGAGTTTAATTCATGAAACACCTGCCACGCGCTGCCATTCAAATGAGCTACTAATCCTGCCGATGGCGTAGCTACCCAGCGAAAATCATTAGAGTCTAATGCTATATGCAAGGCACTGTTATCGGGCATGTTGGAACTGGTATTATAATATATAGTAAAGGAGGTATCATTGTAATAAACCAACCCGCCATTAATGGTTCCTATATACTTTCGATTGTCTTTCCCTACTTGAATGGTAGTAATATTATTAGAAGAAAGCGTACTGTTTGAGGTATTAAAAACCGTCCAATTGTTTCCGTCAAAATAATTTAATCCATCGGTTGTACCTATCCATAAATTGTTGAGTGTATCAAAAGCAATGGCTCTTACAAAATCATCGCTTATTCCTGAATTGGAAGTATTATAATTTATCCAGTTTCCCTGCTGGTCGTATTTGTACAGCCCTCCCGTAAATGTGCCAATCCAGACATGGTTATTTTTGTCGATTCTTAGAGCGCGAATAGAATTGCTGGTTAAAGGCGAATTGGAGGTATTAAATATTTGCCAAATAGTATCATTATATACCGCAAGGCCACCATCGGTACCAATCCATTTTTTATGTTGCTGATCAATGGCTAAACATCGAACGGTATTTTCGGGCAAGCCGGAGTTTTGTGTATCAAAAGTTTGCCAACTATTTTGTGAAAACAAAACAGCTCCTTTGCTTATAAACAAAAGCAAAAGAGCTGCTTTAGAAATTTGCAAGTTAAACATTTATTCAATTACAATTCTCTTGGTATAAGGTTTTCCTGATATGTAAACCGAAATAAAATAAACACCTGTTTCGAAAATAGATGTGTTGATACTTTGCTTAAACGAAGCGCTGGCAGCCTTTTCTTTGGCACTGTAAACAGTTTTGCCTAAAATGTCTTTTAATTCAATAACAACATCTGCCGTTCCCGGAATATCAAATGCAATATTTACATTATCCTTGGCCGGATTTGGGAAAACATCTATTGTTTTTGAAAAATCATAATTATCAAAAATTCCTACTGTTGAAATTACGGTTACTTGTTGTGTTACGGTGCCAGTACAGCCATTAGCATCTGTAAAAGTATAGGTAATAGTATGTGTACCAACGCCTGCAGTGGCGGGATCGAAAATATTTCCACCAACTCCCGGACCACTAAATGTTCCACCTGCAGGAATTCCGGTCATTACAACTCCTCCTGAATGATATGCTAAATCGTAGGTGCTATTTAATCCGCTTATTGATCCGTTTGCTGAACCGATAAAGGCAGTTGCCGTTACGCTTGTACTTACACAATTACTGATATTGTGCTCAATTTCCCAGTCATAAAAATAATAGTAAAAAGCGCTTCCGGCTGAAGATCCCGTAATGCTTGCCACGCCATTTAAAGAGTATGGATAGCTTACTCCGGCAGAGTTTCTAAATAAACTTCCTCCCGAAGTTAAGGCTAATTGATAATTATTACCCTGAGGCACATTAAAATTAAGATTAATGCGGCTTTGTCCAGCCGGAATATTTACACTAATATTTTGCAACATAGTTCCGGTACTACTTCTTAATTCTATATTTCTAACACCGGCCACATCGGCATATACTAATACGGAAAGAATTTTTATGGGTTGAGAAGTGCTAAAAATTAAATATTGTCCATTGTTATATCCTCCCGTTCCCATTGAATTATCTATTGGACCTATGTGCGAAGTTGTTGCATAGGTTTCTACATTTTGTACAATATAATTGGTGGTTGAATTTAAAGTGGGAGTTATAAATGTATTTCCTGTATGCAATAATGTGCCGTTTGCATTATACCAATTAATGGTTCCACTTCCAGTAGCAGTAAGGGTTGCCGATTGGCCGGGACAAATAGTATCGTTTTGTACAATAGGTGCAGATGGCTGTGGCAACTGGGTTACCACAAAAGGTTGAGAAGTGGCAGTTCCGCAAAAACTATTAACAGTAACAGTGTAACTTCCCGGCTGCGTCACTGTTATACTTTGAGTAGTTGCACCATTGCTCCATTGAAAACTTGTTCCTGCACTTGCCGTTAAGGTAATACTATCTCCTACACACAACTGAGCTGAACGGTTGGCAGTAATGGTAGCAACCGGGTTGCCGGGAGGATTTTGCTGTGTTAACGTAAAAGGAACGGCTGTATAATTATTGTTTTCGTTTGATTCTAAGAAAAAGCCAAGCGGATCTACTTCTGCAACTATCCAATACTGACCATTGCATAAACCGGGAGGCAAGTTAATCCACATACCGTCTAAGCTTTCGCTATAAACATCTGTCCATCCTGAAGAAATTCCTTGTTCTACCACAGAACATCCGTAAGAACCTCCTCCCAGACCCCAATTAGGGAAATCAGAATTTAATAATATATTTCCTTGATTGTAAACTGTATTATTATCGCGGCAGTGTCCATAATAAGTAGAACCGGTTCCTGTTCCACATTGTCCATAATCCATCAAGCAAAAACCCAGTTTTGAGCCTGTTCCCACAATTGGCCAGTTTAAAGGATTGGGGTCTCCGTTATTAATTCTTAAAGTAAACACTCCCCAATCATCCACATGATTGTGTCCATGTCCGGGATGATAGGTCATTGCTCCGGCCCAACGATCGTAAAAAGTCATCGTATTGCCGTTTTTATGATATATTCTTTGCTTAATTAACTGGCGAGGAATAGAGCCATCGGGACAGTTACCTGGGGCTGTAGTAGATTGAAAAGTATCTGTTCCACAAACATAATAATCTGTTCCGCGAACGGTTAATGGGCCAAAACCTATATTTGGCGTAGAGCCGGTAAGTCTTAGTCTTCCGTCATTTCCATTACAAGGGGGATTACACACTTGAGGATATTCATCCGGTCCTCCGGCATAACTTGTTATTCCTTGCCAGGAAATAGTAATATCCGGAAGCAAATCGCAGTTATTGGAACCATCAGCACAAACGCACGATGTTGCGTTAGTGGTAGTACATTGAGCAATTGCAGCAAAGGATGATGTTATAGCAATTAGCGAGAGTAGGATTTTCTTCATAGGCAGAATAATAGATTTTTTAAAATAAAAATTGCTTTCTAAATAAGCTAATTTATAACAATTTTCAAATAAAACAAATAAAAAGGATTAAAATGAGACCGAACGTAATAATGCCTCCATTTCACGCATTAGATCGCGCTTATCAAAATTTGGACAAAATAGAAAAGCATCTATACAAACTACTCGCTGATTCTTTTCGTCAATAAAAACATATGTAACAAAAGGTCCTCCCATGGGATATTTTTCCATATTCCAAAGCCCCCTCATGCTATGTAAATACATTCCTTTATATGTAGAAATATTGCTTAAAACCGGATAAGGATTATAAACTTTCATATACGAACCTTCAACAGGGCCTTGAATAAAAATTTTACTTAACGAATCTCTTAATGCAAGCAAATATGCTTGTTCAACTTGTTTCGTTTCTCTGTATGGAACATAATAAATTAAAATATTTTTTAGAACATCGTGTACTTCTCCTCCCTGAGTTTTCAGTAGCTCTTGTTTTAACCAAACAAAACCTATAGTATCTATTGCAAGATAAAAACCTTTGGGTATATTGATATTTATTGAATGTTTTTCTGCTATTTTTTTCTCAATTAATTTATCGCTAAGTTTTCGCTGAGCTACTTCAAGTCGCTTTAGCTCTTCTTCAATAAAATAATTTAATATAGCCTCTTTATTTTTTGATATAATTTGGGCAAGTAATTTATTATTTCGGGCGTTAATTTTTAAAAGCATTTGTCCTTTAGCCCAAACATCTTTTTTAACCGTTAATGATGATTTCGAAGTACTATCAATTTCTACCCACATAACACTACGGTGTCGTTCAATAACATTGCTAAATCCGCTTTTTGTAACACGATATACCCTGAAAACAGCTTCATCTTGCGGCAGGCCATATACGGATTGATTAAAAAGTTCTTTTAAAGAATCTCCTATGTTTGATGCCCACAGGGAATTATTGACTACCAAAACAATTTCTCCGGGCTTACCGGTCATTTCGGGCAGAAAACTTTTATCATTTTTACAAGAAAAAATCAGTGTTATAACAACAATAAAATATATTTTATAGAGTATTCTACCCATTTAAAATAATTTTTATTTTATCTCCGGCCTTAATGCTGCTTTTGGGAGTAAGGTTATTCCATTTCATTATATCTTCTACGGTAACACCTTTATATCGCTTTGAAATATTCCATAAAGTATCACCGGCTTTTACGGTATAATATATTACTTTACCTTTTTCTCCCGTTGAAGAAGCTGTATTATTTTCAGCGCTTGTGCTAGATGAAGGCTTAGCGCTAAGTATATTATCAGGCTGTTTAGAAGCTGTTTGTTCCTCTGTATAAATAATTAATTTTTGTCCTTTATACAAAGCATTACTTTTTAACCTATTCCACTCTTTAATTTCTTTAACGGATACATTGTATTTTCTGGCAACAACGCTTAAATGTTCTCCTTTTTTAACAACATGTATTTTTTTTACTTCCTGTCGAGTTATTACAGGGTTTACAGAGGTTTCGTTTGTATTGGCCAATTGTTGATTCATGTTGTAAATAGCATTTTCGTTCGATACAAACAATCCGATATGCGGTTTTGGTAATCTTAATGTGTAATAATTATCTCCACCTGTATAAGGAATAATTCCTCTTTTAAATTCAGGGTTTAAAAATGCAATTTCCTCTACTGAAATATTTAAAGCTTGCGACAGTTGCTGAAATGTTACCGTGCTTTTAATTCTTACTGTATCTAAATCGTTATGATAATATTTGGGCGGAGTAAGATATAAGTTGTGTTCTGCTGCATGACTCATAACATAATTAACTGCAATAAAAGCAGGAACATATCCATTTGTTTCGGCCGGCAAATAAGGGCGCAATTCCCAATAATTGGTTTTTCCTCCGGAGCGCCTGATGGCTTTGTTAATCGTTCCCGGTCCGGCATTATAGGCTGCTAAAGCAAGGTGCCAATCGCCAAACATACCATAAAGCATTTTTAAATATTGGCATGCCGCTTCTGTTGAACGATAAGGGTCACAACGTTCATCAACATATGAGGTAATATTTAAGTTCATAAACTTTCCTGTTCCATACATAAACTGCCATAATCCCATTGCTCCTGAACGAGATTTTGCTTGAGGATTTAATGCAGATTCAACAATGGCTAAATATTTTAATTCTAATGGTAAATCATATTTATCAAGCATTTCTTCAAAAAGAGGAAAATACAATTCTGCTAATCCCAACATACGAGAAACCTGCTCCCTTTTTCTTACGGCATATAATTCTATGTATTTTCTTACTTCATCATTGTATTCGAGCTTAATGGGCGATTTGGCATTGAGCTTAGCCATGCGAGCTTCGTAAATCAAATCGCTGTATCGAGGCACTGAATCGGGTGGAAAATTATATTTGTTGCCAACGGATTTTTTAAATTGTCTAGAAGATGTATTGTCAAATATCTTTAATGTAAACAAGCTATCAAGAGCCGCAGCAACAGGATCATCTTTAAAATCGAAAACGGGCTGTTGTGCTTTTAAAGGTTTAAAAAGCATCCAAATCACTGCAAAAAGTAAAATATATTTTAAAAAATTGCCCTTTTTCATGGTAAATAAGCAACAAATATAGAAATAGACCTGATTAAGATTTAATAAAAACACGAAAACAAATCAGCTTGTAATTGTTAATAAACCTCTTTTAATAAGTCAGTTAATTTTTAAAATATTGATAAGCAAAACCTTTCAACATTTTGAAATTAAAATATTTTGTTATATTTGAATATAGATAAAAATTAAACGCATGAAAATTAAATATATTCTGTTAAAAATTAGTTTTTGCTTATGGGTGTTTAACTTATATTCTCAAAGCACTTACAACGATATTTATAATATATTTCAAGCCAAATGTACAGGAGCTTGTCATACTTCAACATCTCCATCAGGCAACTTAATTTTAAATGGAACCCCCAACGATGTATATAATGCTTTGGTAAACATAAACCCTACCAATCCAACAGCTGCAGCAAAAGGTAATAAACGAATTGCTCCGGGTTATCCTGAAAGAAGTTTTTTATTGAGAAAATGCAATCAAAATTTTGACAATTACTACGAGCCTTTATCTGCTGGAGAAGGAAGTTTAATGCCACAAAACCAAGCGCCTCTAACGGATCTGGAAATGGAAAAAATTCGCCAATGGATATATTTTGGCGCACCACAAAATGGTGTTGTTATTCAAGATTCAACCATAAATGACTTTTACAGCGGACAAGGAATGGCGGCACTTCCCATACCTCCGGCTCCACCCATAAATCAAGGTTTTCAAATACGATTAGGCCCCATATTGCTTGAACCATACAGAGAAGTTGAATACTTTAAAAAGCATGAACTCTTACTTCCCGATTCTCTCGAAGTAAATCGTATTGAAATTTTCATGAATACACAATCGCATCATTATATAATTTACAAATTTAATCCGGGCTCAGCAGCTTCATTTCCTAACGGTTTTAGAACCCCTAATCAAAGTCCATCCGGATTAGCAACTTCTCCGGTAGTTATAGCCCAGTATAGCAAAAACTACGAATTACCAAGTGGAACCGCATTTAAGTGGCCATTAGGAACCGTATTAGACTTAAATTATCATGTTATTAATTACAGTCCGGATTCTATTTTTCCTGCATATACATATGCCAATATTTACACACAGCCTAAGGGAACAGCACAAAAAGAAATGTTTTCGAATTTAATTTTATATTCAAAATACAATAATCCGCTAATTTTCAATATTCCTAACAACGGTGTAAATAAAACATTTACTGACACCTTTGCACAGCCAAGCTCTCCATATGTAATGAATCTTTGGCAGCTTTCAACACATACCCACAAATGGGGAAGAGACTATGATGTATATAAAAGAAACCCTGATGGAACCAGAGGAATTCAATTATATGAAGGCTTTTATGACGTTAATTATACCTTTAACCAAGGTTTTTACGATTGGGCTCACCCCCCCATCCGAGAATTCGACCCGCTTGAACCTATCGTTTTAAAAGACGGTCTTATACATGAAGCCGTTTTTAACAATACCGGAAACAGCACCGTGTTTTTTGGATTAACAACCAATGACGAAATGATGCTTATTACCGTTATGTATACACTTGACTTATTAAGTGGTTTTTCTGAAAATTTAAACCCTTCAAATTCCTTAGAAATATTCCCTAATCCAACTTCAAGTAACTTATATGTTCAATTTTCCGGCTTTGAAAGTAACATAGATTTATCATTATACAACTTATATGGTCAAAAGATTTATACACTTTACAGCGGTAGAATGAACAGTGGAATTCAAACAAATCACATAAATTTAAAAGATTTGGGAATTAGTCATGGTCAATATCTTTTAAAATTAGAATACCCAGGAGGAATAGAAACCAAAAAAATAATTTTTACAGAATAATTTTGTAGGTTAAAAAGTTTTATTAACTTCGCAGCCCCAAATTGTTGAAAACTCAAAAATAAGAATTTTATGTACGCTATAGTTGACATTGCAGGGTTACAATATAAAGTAGAAGCCAGCAAAAAAGTATATGTAAACCGTTTAGAAGGAGCCGAAGGCGATAAAATAGAGCTTAATAAAGTGTTATTGATTGAAAATGACGGTAAAGTTGCTGTAGGAACACCTGTTGTATCCAATGCAAAAGTTACGGCTAAAATCGTTAAACATTTAAAAGGCGATAAAGTAGCTGTATTTAAAAAGAAAAGAAGAAAAGGCTATCAAAAGTGGAACAACCACCGTCAAAGCCTTACTCAAATTGAAATAGAATCTATTAAAGCATAATTTTTAAAAACACTGAACCATGGCACATAAGAAAGGCGAAGGTAGTTCACGAAACGGTCGCGAATCACACAGCAAACGTTTAGGCGTTAAAATATATGGCGGTCAATTAGCTATTGCAGGTAATATTATTGTTCGCCAAAGAGGAACCCAGCACAACCCTGGTAAAAATGTTGGTATGGGTAAAGACCACACCTTATTTGCACTTACCAATGGTATTGTAAAATTTACTAAAAAAAGAAATGGTAAATCTTTCGTTTCTGTAGAAGAGATACCTAACGCTTAACCGATATTTTATGAATTTTTAAAAAATCCCGAAACGTTCGGGATTTTTTTTTACCATTCCCTCAAAAAATACTGGCATATTTATATTTTTGAACTCTTTTTATACAAAAAACCATGCTTCAAGTAAACTACATTCGCGAAAACACACAAGAAGTTATTAAGCGCCTTGCCAAAAAACATTTTGACGGCAGCAACATTATTCCTGAAATTATTGAATGGGATAACACCCGCAAACAAACGCAGACTGAGCTGGATAGCATTTTGGCCGAATCAAACGCCATTGCCAAGCAAGTCGGGCAACTAATGAAAGAAGGTAAAAAAGCCGAAGCGGAAGACTTAAAAAACAAATCTATTGCTTTAAAAGAAAGCGCTAAAGCGTTGGAAGAAAAAATGGCAGAAGCCGAAGAAAAAATTAAACAATTATTGTATTTGGTTCCAAATCTTCCGCACCAAAGTGTACCGGAAGGAAAAACACCAGAAGATAATGAAATTGTGTTTCAGGAAGGTAATATTCCTTCATTGCACAAAGACGCTAAGCCTCATTGGGATTTAGCTAAGCAGTACGACTTAATTGACTTCGAATTGGGGGTAAAAATAACCGGTGCAGGATTTCCTGTTTACAAAGGCAAAGGAGCTAAATTACAACGCGCCTTAATCAATTTCTTTTTAGAAGAGGCTACCAATGCAGGGTACATGGAGTTTCAACCTCCACACATGGTAAACGAAGCTTCCGGCTATGGTACAGGTCAATTGCCTGATAAAGAAGGACAAATGTATCATGTAGGAATGGATAATTTATATTTAATCCCTACGGCAGAAGTTCCGGTAACGAACTTTCACCGCGACATGATTTACAAAGCCGATGATTTCCCTATTAAACAAACGGCTTATACGCCTTGCTTTAGAAGAGAAGCCGGCTCCTACGGGAAAGATGTACGCGGATTAAATCGTTTACACCAATTCGATAAAGTTGAGATTGTACAAATACAACATCCCGATAAATCATATGAAACCTTAAACGAAATGGTGGAATATGTTAAAACGCTTTTGAGAAAATTAGAGCTACCATACAGGGTTGTTAAGCTTTGCGGTGGCGACATGAGTTTTTCTTCTGCATTAACCTATGATATGGAAGTGTATTCTACCGCTCAGCAAAAATGGTTGGAAGTAAGCTCTATTTCGAATTTTGAAACCTTTCAGGCTAATCGTTTAAAATTACGTTTTAAAGATTCGGATGGCAAAACCAAATTAGCACACACCCTTAATGGAAGTGCTTTAGCATTGCCACGTATTGTAGCTTCTATATTAGAAAACCACCAAACACCTGACGGAATTAAAATTCCAAAAGCATTGCAAAAATTTACCGGATTTGACATTATTAACTAACATTACAAACACCCATTTTTATGTACGGAGCTTTTAAAGAATTTCTTCAAAAAGAATTACAAAACATACAAGATGCTGGCTTATTTAAACGCGAGCGTGTATTAGCCTCTGAACAAGGTGCTGTAGTAAAATTGGTAGATGGAAAAGAAGTAATTATTTTCTGTGCCAATAATTATTTAGGCCTCTCTTCACATCCTAAGTTAATTGAAGCGGCACACAAAACCCTTGATAACAGAGGATATGGAATGTCGTCCGTACGTTTTATTTGCGGAACACAAGACATACACAAAGAACTGGAAGCAAAAATTGCCAAGTTTTTAGGACAAGAAGACACCATTTTATATGCCGCTTGTTTTGATGCAAATGGCGGTGTTTTTGAGCCCTTATTTGGCGAAGAAGATGCCATAATTTCTGATGAGCTAAACCATGCTTCGATTATTGATGGTGTGCGCTTGTGTAAAGCACAGCGTTATCGCTACAAAAATTGCGATATGAACGATTTGGAAGAGCAGCTGAAAAAAGCTCAAGCACAGCGTTTCCGTATTATTGTTACCGATGGTGTTTTTTCTATGGATGGCTTTGTGGCACCATTGGATAAAATCTGCGACTTGGCCGAAAAATACAATGCACTGGTAATGGTAGATGAAAGCCATGCTACCGGATTTATTGGCAAAACAGGACGCGGCACTGTTGAATTAAAAAATGTAATGCACCGTGTTGATATTATTACCGGAACACTTGGAAAAGCCTTAGGAGGCGCCATGGGCGGTTTTACAACCGGCAAAAAAGAGATTATTGAAATGCTGCGTCAACGCTCCAGACCTTATTTATTTTCCAATTCTTTAGCTCCGCATATTGTAGGGGCTTCTATTGCTGTTTTTGATATGTTGAGCGAAACCACTGCATTGCGCGACAAATTAGAGTGGAATGTAAATTATTTTAAACAAGGAATTAAAAAAGTCGGTTTAGAAATTAAAGATGGCGAATCTGCTATTGTTCCGGTAATGCTTTATGATGCCAAGCTATCGCAAGATTTTGCCGACCGACTGTTGCAAGAAGGAATTTATGTAATCGGATTCTTTTATCCGGTAGTTCCTAAAGGGCAAGCACGTATTCGTGTTCAGCTTTCGGCAGCACACGAAAAAGAACATTTGGATAAAGCTATTGCTGCATTTGAAAAAGTTGGAAAAGAGTTAGGGGTGATTAAATAACCCAAAACTTTTGGGCATACTTTTTTGTTTTAAAAGCATGCCTCCAAAAATTCAAAAAATATTTTTTATAACGCTGATAGCCATTATCAGCGTTTTGTTTTTGCTATCGGACAATGAACGGAGGGTTAATCCTGAAAAAATTCGTTTTAAAACTACCGAGTCGGCTGAGTTACGTTTTAAAAATCTGCGTTCTTATTATTACAACATACAAAATTTCGAATCCACTTATCAAGATGTTTACCGCTTTAGAAATGCCCATAGTTACAAAGAAAATGAAGTAGGTGTACATTTTACTATTTTAAACTATTGGATAGAAGACGAGGCCTATATCATACCTGAATTTGTGGGAGAAATTAAAGCATACGATTCGTTAGAAATTAAATGGAGCAAAGACCATTACGTTTATAAAATTGGCGATTTAGAAAGTGCGTGGAAATTTGCAGCGCATGTTTATACGAGTATTCTAGATAAAGATTCGCTATTTTATTTTAATCAGACGAAAGAAGAATGGATGCCTTTTTTGGCACACCCCAACGAGCAAACACAAACTAAAATTGTATTAAAAGATTATTTTACCCTTGTAAGCAAATATTAGCAGTTTATCCAGTAATTAATATACGTTCCATTAGGGTCGTATTGCACTTGTTGTTTGGTAATATTAAATTTTCTGAATGGTCGTGGGTCATTACCCACTCCTGCTATACAGGCCCAGTTACCCCAATTAGAACTTACATCATAATCTAATAATTGCGATTCGAAATATCGATCTCACCAGCGCCAATAAATACCTAAATCATGAATTAAATAGCTGGCCACATTTTGCATTCCTCTGTTGCTCATAAATCCGGTTTGATTTAATTCCTATCTTGTCCACTTTAGTGCAATAAATGCATCACTAAAATTTATTTATTTACTTATTTTTAAAAACAAAGTGGACAAATCAAGAGAATAAGTAGTAGTTTTTTCATTGCACCAAAGGAGGTCCATCGGGTTGCCTTTGTTGTTTTATTTCACATTTCAAGATAAATTTTACGCTTATTAACTCTTTAAAATACCATTCGGAAAATCAAATTACCATTCGGAAAGTCAAATTAGCGATTCGGAAAATTTCATGAGTTGAGATGCGAGAATTATACTAAACTCGCTTAAAAATCAATTAATTATGAAAACTTTTTATTATAGTTTAGTAAGTGCAGCCATCCTGGTATTTAGTATGGCTACACAAAAAAGCTACGGGATTACCGAGCAAGACCCTAATGCAGCTTTACAAAAAACCGAAAAGCAGTTTTTTATCGAAAACAAAGGCCAATGGCACAGCGATGTGTTGTACCTGGCACGCTTGGGCGGTTTGGATGCCTGGATTACCAAGTATGGGGTGAATTACACATTTTTCAAATTGGAAGAAATTCCATCGAATAATCCGCAAGAAGCATTCATGCCTGATAAATTTGAACACAAAGATTACAACCTCATCGGGCACCGAGTGCTCATGCAATTAGAAAATCACAATCCCCATCCACAAAAACAAGGCAATCAAAAACAAGAAGGCTATTACAACTACTTCATTGGCAATGACGACAGCAAACATGCCACCTATGTAGGCTTGTACAAAGAAGCGCTTGTAAAAAACGTGTATGAGGGTATAGACATTCGTTATTATTTTGACAAAGGTAGTTTGCGCTATGATTACATAGTACATGCCGGAGCCGACCCTTCGCAAATACGATTTACCTTACCCGGTAGTGATAAAACGTACATAAACAGCAAAGGCAACCTTGTATTCACTACCCGCTTTGGCGAAGTAAGTATGGCAGAATTATTCGTGTATCAAAGTAAAGACAGAAAAGCGATAAATGCCTCTTTTGTAAAAAAAGAAAATAACACATGGGCATTTAATATACAAAACTACGACCGCACTCAAGACTTGATTATAGACCCCTTAATTTACTCTACATACATCGGAGGGGGAGTTGATGATCAAGGTTTGGGCATTTATGTAGATGCCAGCGGCAATGCTTACATTACAGGTTCCACTTCTTCTCCCTACTATGACATCACTTCCGGGGCGTTTCAGACTACGCTAGCAGGAAGTAATGATGTCTTTGTTACCAAACTTAACCCTAATGGAACGGCTTTGGTTTATTCTACATTCATAGGGGGTACTAATGATGAAGCTGGCAATGACATTTATGTAGACGCCAATGGTAGTGCTTATGTGGTAGGTTATACCAATTCTATCAACTATGACGTCATCGGGGCGTATCAAACATCTAATGCTGGAATTAATGATGTCTTTGTTACCAAACTCAACTCTACAGGTACGGCTTTGACCTATTCTACCTACATAGGAGGGGCTAATAATGATTATGGATATAGCATTTTTGTAGATGGCAGCGGTAATGCGTACGTGACGGGTTGGACTTCCTCAACCAATTTCGACATCTCTTCAGGGGCATTTCAGCCGACTTATGCTGGTGGTACCTTTGACGCCTTTGTTACCAAACTCAACGCAAATGGTTCTGCTTTGACCTATTCTACCTACCTCGGTGGAAGTGGTGATGATTATGGTCGTGGCATTTATGTAGATGGCAGTGGTAATGCGTACGTGACGGGTTGGACTTCCTCAAACAATTACGATGTCACCACAGGGGTATTTCAGGCGACTTATGCTGGTGGTGCCTTTGACGTTTTTGTTACCAAACTTAACGCTATTGGTTCTGCTTTGACCTATTCTACCTACCTCGGGGGAAGTGGTGATGATAGAGGTTTTAGCATTTCTGTAGATGCGAGCGGGAGTGCGTATGTAACGGGTTGGACTTCCTCAAACGATTACGACATCACCTCAGGGGCGTTTCAAATGTCTTTTGGTGGTGGCACCTATGATATCTTTGTTACCAAACTAAACTCTAATGGTTCAGTTTTGATCTATTCTACCTATATAGGAGGGAGTAATTATGATTCTCCCAGTGCCATTTATGTAGATGCGAGCGGGAGTGCAATTGTGACGGGGGAGTCTACTTCAATCAACTACGACATCACCACAGGTGCATTTCAAACGACTTTAGAAGGAGGTAATGACGTCATTGTTACCAAGCTCAACGCTAATGGTTCTGCTTTGACCTATTCTACCTTCATAGGGGGAAGTAATAATGATTATGGACGTGACATTTATGTAGATGCTAGTGGAGGTATATATGTGGTTGGAAGGACACAATCAGCAAACTACGACATTACCTCAGGGGCTTTTCATACAACGTATGGAGGTGGAGCTAATGATGTTTTAGTTACAAAGTTATGTCTTGGTACTGCTCCAAGTATAACATTAACTTCTGCATCAGGTACAAACAATCAAACCGTCTGTGTGAACTCAACTATCACTAACATCACCTATAACACCACAGGAGCTACGGGAGCAACAGTAAATGGCTTGCCTGGGGGAGTTTCTAGTTCTTTCTCGGGTGGTGTAGTAACCATCAGCGGAACACCGGCTGCAATTGGCACCTTTAATTACACCGTTACACTTACAGGAAACTGCGGACCTATAATTGAGTCTGGCATTATCACCGTGAACCCTGCTAATACTATCACCCTTACTTCTGCATCAGGTACAAACAATCAAACAAAATGTATAAATACAGCCATTACGAACATAACATACAGCGTAACGGGAGCAACGGGAGCAAGCGTAAGTAATTTGCCTACAGGTGTAACGGCAACCTACTCGTCAGGCACGGTAACTATTAGCGGCACACCCATAGTAAGCGGTACCTTTAATTACACTGTTACAACATCAGGAGCTTGCGGAACTGCCACTGCATCAGGAACTATCACCGTCACCCCTGCTAATACTATCACCCTTACTTCTGCATCAGGCACAAATAATCAAACCAAATGTATAAATACAGCCATTACGAACATAACATACAGCGTAACGGGAGCAACGGGAGCAAGCGTAAGTAATTTGCCTACAGGTTTAACGGGAACCTACTCGTCAGGCACGGTAACTATTAGCGGCACACCCATAATAAGCGGTACCTTTAATTACACTGTTACAACATCAGGAGGTTGTGGAACTGCCACTGCATCAGGAACTATCACCGTCACCCCTGCTAATATTATCACCCTTACTTCTGCATCAGGCACAAACAATCAAACCGTTTGTATCAATTCTGCTATTACCAACATCACTTACACCACGACAGGAGCTACGGGAGCTACGGTAAACGGCTTGCCATCGGGAGTAAATAGTAATTTTTCAGGAGGAGTGGTAACTATCAGCGGAACGCCTTCAGATACTGGTACATTTAACTACACCGTTACACTCACCGGCGGTTGCGGTAATGCAACTGCTTCGGGTACCATTACCGTTAATCCTGAAAATACCATTGCATTAAGCTCTGCCACAGGTACAGATAATCAGACAGTGTGTATTAACAACACCATAGACAATATTACCTACACAACCACCGGAGCCACAAATGCCAACGTAACAGGCTTACCGGGAGGAGTTTCGTATAATTTCTCAGGTGGAGTGCTAACTATTAGCGGAGCTCCTTCAGACAGTGGTACATTTAATTACACTGTAACACTTATTGGCGGAAGCTGTAATGCAAGCATATCAGGTACCATTGTGGTAAATACTTGTGTAGGTATTAAAGAACAAGATGCTGCCAACACCTGGCATATGTATCCCAACCCGGCTGCACAGCAGATAACTATTGCCAATGCTGAACCGGGAACACGAATTAGTATAATGGATATGACCGGTAAGGTAGTGCATGCTGAAACAGCCAATTCAAGTAACCATACCGTAAATATTCACCATTTAGCAGACGGTATCTACATAGTTCAATTAGAAAATAATGGCTACATCAGCCAAAAGAAGCTTGTAGTAAACAAGTAGTAAGTAGTAGTTTTTTTCATAGCACCAAAGGCAGTCCAAGTGGCTGCCTTTGATGTTTTATCCCGAGGCTGTCTCGAATGTCAAAAAATTGAAATACTCGCTAAGCTGCCGGCAGGCAGGGACGCAAAGCCGGCAAAGAGCAGTTATTCAGTTGTAATTCCTATCTTGTCCAATTTAGTGCAATAAATGCATCACTAAAATTTATTTATTTACTTATTTTTAAATTCAAAGTGGACAAGAATAGAAAGATTGTGTATATAAAAATTTGCTTTTAAATAATTTTTTTATTTTTAAATTCAAAATTCAAAATATATGAAATCAACTCTTTTCAAATGTGCCACGTTATGCATTTGCTTGATAGCAAATTCGTTTTTTCTTTTATTGCATGCACAGCAAAATGACGAAGCTAATCAAGCCTTATCCCGGGTTGATAAGCTTTACTTCATCGAAAACAAAGGTCAATGGCACAGCGATGTGTTGTATCTGGCTCGCTTAGGCGGTTTAGATGCCTGGATTACCAAGTATGGAGTGAATTATACCTTCTTCAAGTTAAAAGAAATCCCCGGTTCATCTACAGAAAGAGGAATGCATTTGCCGGATAAGTTTGAACATAAGGATTACAATATGATAGGACACAGAGTGCTTATGGAATTACAGGGTCATAATTCTAACCCTGCCAAAGAAGGTAAACAAAAACAAGAAGGATATTACAACTACTTTATTGGCAATGATGACAGCAAGCATGCCACCTATGTTGGTTTATACAAGGAAGCTCTTGTAAAAAATGTGTACAATGGTATAGACCTACGCTATTATTTTGACAAAGGCAGTTTGCGCTATGATTACATAGTACATGCCGGAGCCGACCCTTCGCAAATACGTTTTACCTTGCCCGGTAGTGATAAAACGTATATAAACAGCAATGGCAACCTTGTATTTACCACCCGTTTTGGCGAAGTTAGCATGGCGGAATTGTATGTTTACCAAGGCAAGGACAAAAAAGCAATAAATGCCTCTTTTGTAAAAAAAGAAAACAATACATGGGCATTTAACCTTTCTAACTATGACCGTTCACAGGATTTGATTATAGACCCCTTGATTTATTCTACCTACATCGGGGGAAGTAATTTTGATGAAGGCCATGGCATCTTTGTAGATGGCAGCGGGAATGCGTATGTGACGGGTTGGACTGGTTCAACCGACTACGACATCACCCCGGGGGCATTTCAGACGACTAATGGAGGGAATTATGATGTCTTTGTTACCAAACTCAACGCGTCAGGTGATTCATTGGTTTATTCTACCTACATCGGGGGAAGTGGTGATGATAGAGGCTATAGTATCTATGTAGATGGCAGCGGGAATGCCTATGTGACTGGGTGGACTTCATCAACCGACTACCACATCACCCCGGGGGCATTTCAGACGACTAAAGATATATCATATGATGTCTTTGTTACCAAACTCAACGCTACAGGTACGGGCTTGGTGTATTCTACCTACATCGGGGGAAGTGGTGGTGAATATGGCGAAGGCATCTTTGTAGATGGCAGTGGGAATGCGTATGTGACGGGGGAAACTTCATCAACCAACTACGACATCACCCCGGGGGCATTTCAGACGAATAATGGTGGTAGTATAGATGCCTTTGTTACCAAACTCAACGCCACAGGTACGGCTTTGGTGTATTCTACCTATATCGGGGGAGGTAGTTTTGATTATGGCAGAGGCATCTTTGTAGATAGCAGCGGGAATGCGTATGTGACGGGGGGTACATTCTCACCCAACTACGACATCACCCCGGGGGCATTTCAGGCGACTTTTGGTGGTGGACTTTATGATGTCTTTGTTACCAAACTCAACGCTACAGGTACGGGCCTGGTGTATTCTACCTACATCGGGGGAAGTGATTCTGATTATGGCAAAGGCATCTTTGTAGATGGCATCGGGAATGCCTATGTGACGGGATATACAATCTCACCCGACTACGACATCACCCCGGGGGCATTTCAGACGACTATTGGTGGTAATGCAAATGCCTTTGTTACCAAACTCAACGCCACAGGTACGGCTTTGGTGTATTCTACCTTCATCGGGGGAAGTGGTGGTGATTATGGCGAAGGCATCTTTGTAGATGGCAGCGGGAATGCGTATGTGACTGGGTGGACTTCATCAACCGACTACCACATCACCTCGGGGGCGTTTCAAACGACTTATGGTGGATATATTGATGCCTTTGTTACCAAACTCAACGCCACAGGTACGGGCCTGGTTTATTCTACCTACATCGGGGGAAATAGTGAGGATAGAGGCTATGGCATCTTTGTAGATGGCAGCGGGAATGCCTATGTGACGGGATATACAATCTCACCCGACTACGACATCACCCCGGGGGCATTTCAGACAACGAACGGAGGATCTTATGATGTCTTCGTCACGAAGTTATGTCCGGAAGGTATTGGGTTAAGTTCAGCATCGGGTACCGATAACCAAACTGTATGTATCAATACAGCAATTAACAGTATTACTTACAACACCACCGGAGCAACGGGAGCAAACTTTAGTGGTTTGCCAAGTGGAGTAACAGTGTCATATTCGTCAGGAAACATTACCATTAGTGGTACTCCTACAGCTATAGGTACATTTAACTACACTATAACATTAACCGGAGGTTGTGGGAATGTAACGGCTACAGGCACAATTACAGTTAATCCCATAAACACCATTGCGTTAAGCTCTGCTACCGGTACCGATAATCAAACCCTTTGCATCAACAACGCTATTACCAATATCACTTACAGCGCCACAGGAGCAACAGGAGCAAATGTAACGGGCTTACCTTCAGGAGTAACTGGCAATTATTCAGGCGGTGTGGTAACTATTAGCGGTACACCCACCGTAAGCGGTACCTTTAACTACACGGTAACGCTTACGGGCGGTTGCGGTAATGCAAGTGCTACAGGTACCATCACCGTAAATCCGGATAACACCATTGCGTTAAGCTCTGCTACCGGTACCAATAACCAAACGGTATGCGTAAATACGTCAATTACCAATATCACTTACAGCACCACAGGAGCAACAGGAGCAAATGTAACAGGTTTACCTGCAGGGGTTATGGATAACTTCTCAGGCGGTGTGCTTACCATTAGCGGTACACCAACCGTGAGTGGCACCTTTAACTACACGGTAACGCTCACAGGGGGTTGCGGTAATGCAAGTGCTACAGGTACCATCATCGTAAATCCGGCTAACACCATTGCGTTAAGCTCTGCTATCGGTACCGATAATCAAACCCTTTGCATTAACAACGCTATTACCAATATCACTTACAGCACCACAGGAGCAACAGGCGCAACTGTAACAGGTTTACCTGCAGGGGTTACAGATAGTTTTTCAGGAGGAGTGCTAACTATTAGCGGAATTCCTTCAGATAGTGGTACATTTAACTACACGGTGACGCTTACAGGCGTTTGCGGTAATGCAAGTGCTACGGGTACCATCACCGTAAATCCGGATAACACCATTTCATTAAGCTCTGCTTACGGTAACGATAATCAAACCCTTTGCATCAACACCGCTATTACCAATATCACATATAACACCACCGGAGCAACGGGTGCAAGCGTATCAGGTTTACCTGCAGGTGTAACCGGAAATTTTTCAGGAGGTACTGTTACCATTAGCGGTACACCTACCGTGAGTGGAACCTTTAACTACACGGTAACGCTCACAGGCGGTTGCGGTAATGCAAGTACTACAGGTACCATCACCGTAAATCCGGATAACACCATTGCGTTAAGCTCTGCTAACGGTACCAATAATCAAACCCTTTGCATAAACACTGCTATTACCAATATCACTTACAGCACCTCCGGTGCAACAGGCGCTACTGTAAGCGGTTTACCATCCGGAGTTACAGATAGTTTTTCAGGAGGTGTGCTAACTATTAGCGGAATTCCTTCAGATAGTGGTACATTTAACTACATTGTTACACTCACTGGCGGTTGCGGCAATGCAACTGCTACAGGTACCATCACCGTAAATCCGGATAACACCATTGCGTTAAGCTCTGCTAACGGTACTGATAATCAAACCCTTTGTATCAACAACACTATTACCAATATCACTTACAGCACCACAGGAGCAACAGGTGCTACGGTAAGCGGTTTACCATCCGGAGTTACAGATAGTTTTTCAGGAGGTGTGCTAACTATTAGCGGTACACCTACCGTGAGTGGAACCTTTAACTACATGGTAACGCTTACAGGCGGTTGCGGTAATGCAAGTGCTACAGGTACCATCACTGTAAATCCGGATAACACCATTGCGTTAAGCTCTGCTACCGGTACCGATAATCAAACCCTTTGCATCAACAACGCTATTACCAATATCACTTACAGCACCACAGGAGCAACAGGTGCTACGGTAAGCGGTTTACCATCCGGAGTTACAGATAGTTTTTCAGGAGGAGTGCTAACTATTAGCGGAGTTCCTTCAGATAGTGGTACATTTAATTACACTGTAACACTTATTGGCGGAAGCTGTAATGCAAGCATATCAGGTACCATTGTGGTAAATACTTGTGTAGGTATTGAAGAACAAGATGCTGCCAACACCTGGCATATGTATCCCAACCCGGCTGCACAGCAGGTTACCATTGCCAATACTGAACCGGGTACACGCATTAGCATACTGGATATGACCGGTAAGGTAGCACATGCTGAAACAGCCAATTCAAGCAACCATACCGTAAATATTCACCATTTGGCAGACGGTATCTACATGATTCAATTAGAAAATAATGGCTACATCAGCCCAAAGAAATTGGTGGTAAACAAGTAGTAAGTAGTAGTTTTTTTCATAGCACCAAAGGCAGTCCAAGTGGCTGCCTTTGATGTTTTATCCCGAGGCTGTCTCGAATGTCAAAAAATTGAAATTCTCGCTAACCTGCCGGCAGGCAGGCAGGGACGCAAAGCCGGCAAAGTGCAGTTATTCAGTTGTAATTCCAAACTTGTCCGCTTAAGTGGAACAAATGTAGCGCTAAAATTTTTTTATTTGTTTGATTAATACTAAATTAAAAACTTTAAAAAATAAAGTGGACAAGTCAGGAGACTACTTTACCCTTATAAGTAAATATTAGCGATTTATCCAGTAATTAATATACGTTCCATTAGGGTCATATTGCTCTTGTTGCTTGGTAATATTAAATTTTCTGAATGGGCGTGGGTCATTGCCCACTCCTGCAATATAGGCCCAGTTACCCCAATTGGAGCTAACATCATAATCTAATAATTGCGATTCGAAGTAGCGTGCACCCCAGCGCCAATCAATACCTAAATCATGAATTAAATAGCTGGCCACATTTTGCCTGCCTCTGTTACTCATAAATCCGGTTTGATTTAATTCTTTCATATTGGCATTTACAAAAGGTTCGGCCGTTTTTCCGTTCATCCATTGTTTAAACAACGAAATATCATTTTTAAAGTTTACTTGCTTTCTACTCAAGCCATTTTTAAGGAAAAACAAGTTTTTATATTTCATCATTTGATAACGAAAAAAATCTCTCCACAATAGTTCAAACCATAGCCAATAAGTAGATTCGTTAGCGCCAAACCTATTTTCATATTCTCTCAAATACTTTATGATACGCTGTGAAGAAATAACTCCCAATGCCAGCCAAGGAGAAAAATGTGAAGAAAAATCATTTCCTAATAATTGGTTTCGGGTTTCTTTATATGTTGAAACAAGCCCTGTTTCAAAAAAATAATAATTTAAACGCGCTATGGCTCCGCTTTTGCCAGGCTTAAAGAAATCGCTTGATTCATTATAATTTAAGACTTCAGAATTTATTTCGCTTAAGCTTATAAAATCAGGCAAATCGCTTGAAACAAAAATTTCTTCTTTTAAATTTTTTTCAATTTTAATCCTGAAATCGGTAAACACTTTTGGAAGATTTTCTAAAGTAAAAGGTAAACTATCAGGATGAATTAAAAAATTATCATACAACACATATAAATTTACATCGCTGTTTTGTTTCAGTTCAGCTATATCGCTTTCTTCTTCGCTTCCCGGCTCGTAACAGGTTATAATGGTCTTAATACCGGTAATTTTAATGATATTATTTAATGTTTGAACAATATTTCCTTTTTGCACATGTAAATCAGTGCCAAGTCTTTGTAAATCTTGTTTTAATGATGAAACATTAGCAAATAACCAGTTTTTTCTTTTTTCGCCACAGCGCGGTATTTCGGGAAAAGCGCTTTCTTCTAATCGTTCATCCAAAATGTAAATTGGCAATACCTGCCATTTTTGAGTTGCAGCAAACTGTAAACAAACATTATCACTTAAACGAAGATTGTTTATAAACCAGAGAATAGCCTTATTTGCCATGTTGTATTTTTTTATTTTTTCGGCATTTGTCGCTGCAATATTTTACCTCATCCCAAACTTTTTCCCACTTTTTGCGCCAGGTAAATGGACGTTGGCAAACAACACATACCTTTTGAGGCAAATAACTTTTATTTGCTTTCATCGAAAATATGATGTTTAAAAATTAAGAACCATACCAATGCCGTTTGGAGATGGGCTTAATACGGGCATTTTCTTAACTGCATGTTGATGATGCAAACCATACATTACTGCATCAAACAAAAACAAAAAAGAACCTTGTACTATTAAGCTTTGCCCCCAACCTTTCCAGCGTTCTTTATTTTGTGTTACATATTTTGAACGATCTATCATCCATAAACCGGCTGTTACGTAAGCCACATCTAAAGCGGTATTGAAAAGAAATATTTTTTCAGTAAACTGTTGTTCTTTTAGTACATCATTCCATAATATGCTCTGTTCGGGATGTTTTAGTGCGGTGTACAATCCGGGAGCTGCAAGCGCCAGATTAACCGTATTCCACATGGCATTCATTTGCCAAAAGTTTTTTTGATAAAGATTATTGCTATTAGCAGAAAGAACTAATCCAGATGCAATATTTACAATAGCCCACGAACCTAGAACACTCATTCCATACGTGTTTATTTTTAATCGTTCTTGTTCAAATTGAAATGCCTCCTGCGCCATTAGCTGATAGCTGAGGAAAAGCAAAATAACAAGCAGACTTTTTTTATACATTTTGCAATGCTTTTTTATAAGTGTTAAGGACGCGCTCACGCGCCATTTTATGATCTACGATAGGTTTGGGATAAGCAGAAGTGCCGTATTCCGGCACCCATTGTTTGATATATTTTAAATCTTTATCAAATTTTTCGGTTTGTAGAGCAGGGTTAAACACGCGAAAATAAGGTGCAGCATCTACTCCGCAACCTGCAGCCCATTGCCAGCCTCCAACGTTTGATGCTAATTCAAAATCTAATAATTTTTTGGCGAAATAGGCTTCTCCCCAGCGCCAGTCTATTAATAAATGCTTGGTTAAAAAACTGGCAACAATCATTCGTACACGATTATGCATAAAGCCTGTAGCATTTAATTCGCGCATGCCGGCATCTACAATAGGATAGCCTGTTTTTCCTTGACACCACAGCTGAAATTCTTTTTCGTTGTTTAACCATTGAATTTTATCATATTCAGGCTTAAATGCTTTATTAACCGTATGATGGAAGTGAAATAAAATGGCTTGATAAAAGTCGCGCCAGATTAATTCGTTTAAATATTTTTCGTTTAATTTTTTAGCCTTTCTCGCCAATTCGCGAATGCTGATGGTGCCAAAGCGCAGATGAACGCTTAATCGCGTTGTCCCATTAATAGCCGGCAAATCGCGGGTGGCGTGATAGTTTTTAATTATCTCTTCTCTCGCAATTTTTTCGGGAAAAGAAATGGTGGTAGGTTTAAAACCCATTTCCTCCAAACTTATAAATCGTAGCGTATTTGTGCGATAAAGATTAGATAAATACTTTTCTGTTGGGTAGCTTTTTAAATAAAAATCATTGAGTTTTGATTTCCATTTTTTGGAATAAGGAGTGTAAACCGTGTAAGGCTTTCCATCGTCTTTCAACACTTCGTTTTTTTCGAATATTACATGGTCTTTGAAACCTTTAAATGGAATATTTTGAGCGGCTAAAAACTCAAAAATAGATTTGTCGCGCTGTTGTGCATAAGGTTCGTAATCGCGATTGCAATACACTTCTTTAACCGAATAGGTGTTTATAATTTCTTTCCATACCTCATCGGGTTTTCCATAAAAAACATGAAGCGTTGAGCCTAATTGTTCGTATTGCTTTTTTAATTCCTGCAATTGCTGATGAATAAAGCTAACACGAGCATCGTCTTTATCTTCTAATTTATCCAATATATTGCGGTCGAAAATAAAAACAGGCAAAACCGGATAATTGCTTTTTAAGGCATGGTATAAGCCCGCGTTATCATGAATGCGTAAGTCTCTGCGGTGCCAAAATATGGTAATGGGCGACATGATTAAAAATCTAAATTTTTAAGTTCTTCGTTAGGTTTTGCATAACTTAGTCTGCCTAATTTTTGGGTAGTTAAGTAGGCGTCTAATCCGCTGCAGGTAATGCTTCCGGCTTTATTCAAATCAACAAAACCATCTTCCAAAATAAATGCATCATCTACTATTAATTCTTGAACGGATGCAATAATTAATGTTGTACCATTAATTTTTAACGGAATTTCTTCTTCCTTTTTAAGGCCTATTTTTATAGGACTTTCCTCAACATAAGGAGCGTAAAATTTTTCAGTAAAAAAGGGGGTTAAGCCTACGGCATCAAATTCTGAAATTTCATCACCGTATCTGGCGCTGGTTTGGTGTGCCTGCTTAAAAAAATCTGCCCTTATATGATTTAATGTAAAATATTCGGTGTTTCTGACATTTTTTAAACTATGATTACCCCCTAAGGTTGATTCAGGGCGAAACAAAACGCCAATTAAGGGAGGATTGGCACCCACATGAAAAATTTGAGAAAATATCGCCAGATTAAAATTTCCATTTTCGCTTTTTGTTCCAAGCAAAGAAACGCTTTTAAAACCGGTAATAGAATTAATGAGATTTGCACGATAATTTCGCTCAAATGTTAAAATATCAGAATATTGAATTTGCATGCCACTATAACAACATGCTGTTGAAATTGTTTATTTTACGAAGGTGTTGTTTAAAAAATTACTTTGATTTTTTAACTACTTTAAACTCGGTTCTTCTATTTTGAGCGTGTTGCTCTTCGGTACATTCAACCCCATCGGAACAGTAATTAACCAATTCTGTTTCGCCTTTTCCTATACCTTTTATTCTATCCGATGCAATACCTTTTGACACAATATAATCTACTGCCGATTTTGCTCTTTTTTGCGACAATTCAAGATTAAATTTTGCACTCGATCGAGAATCGGTATGCGAACTTAGCTCTATGTAAATATCTTTGTTTTCATTCATTATGTTAACCACTTTGTCTAATATTTTAGCCCCTTCCGGTGTTATATTCCATTTTCCATATTCATAATAGATATTTTCTATCACCGTTACGGTTTCTTTTTTGTTTTCGGTTAAATCTTTTACTTTAAGCCATGGATCTTCTACATATATGCTTGTTAAATACTGTTTATCTTCCGGAAGCAACTCAAAATTGAATTTCCCTTTTTCGAAAATAAATTTTCTAACCAGTTTTCCTTTATCATCGGTAACAAAAATTTGTTTAATGGTTGGACCAACATCGGTTTCTTCTACAATAATTAAATAATTGTTTTCTGACGGAATATTTTCGAATTTAAAATTTCCAAAAGCATCGGTTTTGGTTGATTGTATAATTTTTCCCTTTTTATCGGTTAAGTATAGAGGCGTATTTGATAGAGGCGTTGTATATGTATTATCGGTAAAGAGTTTTCCTTTAAATTCTATTCTTAGCGAAGTGTCTTCTTCTTCTAAAATTCTTAATGTATTAGTTTCTGATTTTAATATTTCAAACAAAAATTTTCCTTTTGCATCGGTAAAAAAGGTTTGAGTAGTTTTTCCTTTGCTATCGGTAATAATAATTCTTACATTAGGCATTAATGAATTATCGGTTTCATCGAGTTTTACAATGTAATTTAAGTCCGGAGGCAGGTGCTCAAATTTAAAACTACCGGCTAAATCGGTTTTACCTTGGGTTATTAGATTTCCTTTATCGTCATATAATAATATCGGCTTATCAGATAGCGGCTTAGCAGGGTTTTCGCCATATAAAATACTACCAACAAGGCTAATTCGGGTATCGTCTTCTATTACATTGGATAATTTGTCGTTTTTAAATGGCAGATTGTAAAATGTAAATATTCCTTCTTTGTCGCTTGTGGTTTTTTTGCGAATTACATTCTTATCATCTGCTAAATATATTTTTTTAAATGATGCAATAGAGGTATCGGAATCATCTAATTTTAACATGTAGTTTTTATCGTCCGGTAAATTTGTAAATTTAAAAAAACCATGTTTGTCAGTAAAAGTTGTGCTTACTATTGTTCCTGAATCGGTAAGCAAAACGAGCTTTACACCGCTCACCGGATCGTTTAGATTTTCAGAAAATAGCAGTTTACCTGCAATAAATAATTTGGGTTTGAGTGATTTAAAATAATAAATATCGTCTTTACCTTTTCCTCCCGGACGGTTGGATGTAAAATAGCCTTCGTTTTCAACTTCATTAAAACATATTCCAAAATCATCGTGTGAGGAGTTTAATGGAGCTTTTAAATTTTCAGGTTCTTGCCATTGATTATTTTGGAATTCGCTTTTAAAAATATCCAAGCCCCCATAATTAAATATTCCGCCATTGGATGAAAAGTACAAATCATTACTTTTAGATAAATAGGGGAATACTTCATCAAAGGGCGAATTAATTTTAGCTCCTAAATTCTCAGGTTTCGTCCATTCATTGTTTTTAAAATACGATACATATAAATCAAATCCTCCAAAACCTCCCGGCATATCTGAAGAAAAAATTAATGTTTGACCATCAAATGATAATGTTGGATGAATACAGGAGTATTGATTAGAATTGTAAGTAAATGGAATTGATTTTTTAATTTTATCATCATCCATTCGGGCAAAATAAATTTGCGCTTTATTTTCATTAATCTTAAGCGAATTTGGCTCGGACACCTGATTGTAAGCCATTAGCTTATTTTTGAAAGAATATGAAATAGGTCCATTATACAATCCTTTATTAAGTAAAGGATCAGCAATTTTAACTTTATCGGAAATGGTTGTACTTGATAAAGTAGCTTTGTAAACATTTAAGGTTTTTAAATTTTTATTGATTGAAGTGCTGACATAATTTTTAAAAGCCGATTTATCAGAACAAAACAGCAAGGTTTTATCATTTAACAAAGTTGGAGAAAGCTCGCTAAATTCTGAATTAATCCCATTAATTGCAGATACTTCAAATAAGGCTTGTTCGCGCATTAAATTTTCGATGTTTGAACAAGCTTTTGACATTAATTCGCCCCTTTTGTCGGCCGGATTTTGCTTAGAATAATTAGAAAAATGTTTTTTGGCTTCTTTATATTTTTGATTTGCCATTAAACATTCTGCATAGTTAAAAAGGTGTTCGTTTTTTAATAGATTTTTTTCGCTTAGTTGAGCATAATATTCTTCTGCCTGAACATAATTTCTTAATAAAAAATACGTGTGCGCCAATTTAACTAAAGCAGAATCATGATATTTGGTATTTAAAGCTTTTTTAAAAAATGGAATAGATTCTTCTAAATAGTTTTTTTGAAAAAGCTCTTGAGCTTTATTGAATTGCGCTTTAAGAATGAGTGCGTTAAAAAAAATTAGAATATATAAAAAATAAATTCCTAAAAATCTCATTTAATTACATTTAAAAATAGCGCGGATGGAACGATTTATTTCTAAACCAGTTAAAATCATACCCTACAAAAATCTCATGTGCTCCTCTACCGGCTTTAACAATTCTGTTCACTCCATTATCGTATGAATATCCTATTCTGAACTTTTCAGTAATATATACTTGTAACATCCATACGCGTGCATTATCAGGTCTTAAAGATAAACCGGCAAACAATCGTTGCTGATAAATAAATAAAAAATTTAAATCGCCATTAACAGGCGAAGCATCAACTTGACGTAAAATGAAAGAAGGCTGAAAGGCTAATTTATCATTAAGCTCAAAGGTGTATCCTAATGATAAAAAGCTGTGAGGTTGAATAAAGGTTTGATTATAGTTGGCATTGGGTAAAAATTGGGTAGTTTTTAATGAATTGGATAAATGATTGATAGCTAATCCGGCAAAAAATTTTCTGGTATAATAAAAAATTCCAAAATCTGCATTAAACCCGGTATGTTGAATTACTCCTTGATTGGCGAACAAATCGCTCGATTCTTTAAACTCTACTTTATTCCAGTCTATGCGATGAGTAAATGTTCCTGCTCTTAAACCAAATGCCAGGTTGCTTTTCTTAAAATTTAATTTATAAGAATAGGTTGCCAAAAAAGCGGTGGTTTGTTTGGGCCCTAATTGATCGCTTATGGCTTGAATTCCTACTCCGTTTGTTTTTCCAATGGGCGCATTTATGCTTAACATAGCTGTTTTTGGAGCTCCCGGTATAGCCATCCATTGATTACGGTTAATTAAAAATGTGCTTAAAGCATCTCTGCTACCTGCATAAGCCGGGTTGATAACAAAATGATTTACCATATACTGACTATACATGGCATCTTGCTGGGCAATAGCCTTGCCTGTTGCTATTATCAGCAGCATAAGCAAAAAGATGTTATTTTTAGTATATGGTTTCATATTTTTTTTCTTTTAAACCTCCAGAAGAGGGAGATTTTTACACCCCCCTTAATCCCCTCTCAAGAGGGGAATTTTTTCATTCTGTCTTCTGTCTTCTGCAATATTTAGTTTCATTTTGTTTTTCTCAGCTCCCTTAATCTTCCGATAAATCGGAACAAGATCTCCTCGAGGAAGGAAAATTTGTGTTTTTTTCTTTTATCTTAAAATCCTTTTTCCTTCTGTCTTTTTTCATTCTATTCTCTTCCCATCTAAACCGCAGAGTCCGCAAAGCTTTTTCGCAGAGAAACACAGAGCATGTTCGTTTGCTTTTTATTATTTTTCTTGTTACTTTTTCTGTCTAACGTATTCATTAATTTATCTTAAATACTTATACAAAATGTTTTTTTAAGTAGTGGCTTTAATTTCGGTAAACATACAGATAGAACAGTCATTGTCTTATTTTTACTTTTCAATATTTTAGTATTCATGCTGTTTATTTTTTATATAAAGTATTTACTTTTGTTTTTGTTTTAATCAAATACATCCCCTTACTTAATCTTGTTAGGTCAATTATAAATCTTCCATCATTTTTATTAATAATTAAACATAAAGCCGTTATATCTTGTCCAAGCATATTATAAATTTTTAGATTTTCTAAATCAGTTTCATCTCCAATAATTGTTATAATATTTTCAGTAGGATTTGGGTATACAAATACTTGTGAATTAATTAAATTATCAATTTTTACACTTCTTATATCAAAATATTCAAATTGTCCATCAAAATCAGTTTGTTTAAGTCGATAATAAGAAACACCCGAGTATGGATTATTATCAAAAGTAGAGTAATTTAATAGAGTATTTGAATTTCCTGCCCCCTTAATTTTAGAAACTTCTTCCCATTCCAACCCGTTTATTGAACGTTCAATTGTAAAGAAGTCGTTATTTATTTCTAAAGCTGTTTGCCAATATAACTTTACATATTGATTATTGATATTAATAGCAGAAAAGTTTAATAATTTTATAGGCAATGGAGATTGATCACAATCTTTTGTCTGAGAGGGTATTCCTGGTCCGAAAATTCCGATATCAATAGAATTGCATCCCAATAATGTAGGTGTTGCTATATTACAATCGGACAAACCTCTATATTGGTTAGTTGTAGTAGTAAGGCTTCCACTATAAGTATTTGTAGAGGATGGGTTTCCTACCGTAGGAGCTGCAATATTTATGGTGTAATAACCATTGTTTTGTCCTCCATTACAGAAAATTTGTGGTTGTATTCCAATATTACCGTTGTAACATGTGTTAATACCGGTAACTGTTATCGTATAATTAAAAGTAACGTTGTAGTTGTAACCATATGGACAAATTGTTGTACTTGGAACAATTGAAACAGGACTAATACTAATTTGAACATTATACCCACAACTACTACTAATTGTACATTGGGCTAAACATTTACATGTTAATACTAAATTCAAAATAATTTTAAAAACTAATCTCATTTCATTACATTAATATTGCACCTAAGTTACAACTAACAACTTAAAACTACCTCGTCAGCTCCACCCAGCCTTTAAATTGCTTGTCTTCAACATTTACAATGTAATAGTAGGTTCCATTTACAAGCAGTTCTCCGGTAATTTGGCTATATCCGTTCCAAACTTTGTCTTTATTGTTATATCCGCTTGTTTCCCATAACTTATCTCCCCAACGATTGTAAATGAATACAGAGTTATTAGGATAATATTCTATACCATCTATTATCCAATTATCGTTTACACCATCGCCATTAGGACTAAAACCTGAATAAATTTTAATTTTACAATCACCCTCGTAACTTATTCCAATGCTAAAAGTATCTATCACGGTATTAAAATAGTAATCAGTAACCGTTACACGGTAAGTACCGGGAATTAAACCATAAATAGAATCGGTACTATCGGTTAAAAATGGAAGTTCCAATTCTTCAAAATCACCATTTAAAAGTTGAATTTCGTATTTGAAAATATAATCAGGAGTTCCTCCGTTTATGTTAACTTTTACAGCTCCATTGGAAGCCAATTTACACTCTGCTGCATAGGTATTAATTTCTAACACCATGCTATCGCTTAAAATTCTTGGTTGCTGAAAGCCTTGGGTTAAAATAATGCTTGTATTATTTACCGTAGTAATTACCGCCTCGCCTGCTGATGCCGAAATACTGCCTCCACTAAAAGAATAAAAGCCTCCTGCACTACCTACCAACACCGGTGTAAGCTGCACCTGTGCTGTAGCAGCAAATCTTAGAAACAAGAGGATGATATGTAAAAGCCTATATATAAACACTAATTGTAAATAATGTAATTAAAGGTATAAGTTCCTGCTGGCACAGCTGCTCCTGTAATATTAAATAAATTAAGAGTTACCGTGTTTGCAGCCGTAACTGCTGCTGATGTTAAAACCACATGGGGTGCTGTAGCTCCAGCCATGGTAATAACTACCTTATCTCCAACAACAGCCCCTAAAATTGTAATCGTTCTTACATTATTTCCAACGGCAGATGTTAATGCTGTTATGTTCGGCTGGACAGATCCTGCTATAAATTTATTATTCACAGAACCAGCAGCTCCTAATTTAAAATTACCGTTTACATCTAGCCGAGCGGATGGGGTTGTAGTTCCTATTCCTAAATTGTCTTGAATATAAACATTCCCCGATTGAAAATACCCTGCCCAGTTAGTAGCACCTCCGGTTGCGCTTGCATAAATACCATAATTTGTAGTGCTTGGCCCTGTTGCGCTTGCATAAATACCAAAATTTGTATTTGCATCTTGAGCAAATGCAAATAC
Organism: Bacteroidia bacterium; assembly: GCA_046299555.1. Classification (GTDB taxonomy): domain Bacteria; phylum Bacteroidota; class Bacteroidia; order JACCXN01; family JACCXN01; genus CALKJP01. The sequence goes on along the minus strand of JBKBHS010000001.1, from coordinate 377,246 downwards.
TCCATAATTATTTGTTCCACTTCCAATTGCAGCACCTTCAACCCCTCTTTTAACTCCATCACTTCCACTTGCATAAGAACCAATCCCCACAATTGATCCATTTGAATTATTATTTGTTCCTTCTATATAAATACCATGAGCATTTACATTACTAACAGTAGAACTATTTGTGGAAGTAATTCTTAATGCTGCATTTATTCCTCCTGTTGAGCCATTATATGCATATGAATTATGTTGCGCGGAGTTTGATGCAACGCTTGTTGTATGATTTATAACAAAATTATTTCCTGCACCATTTCCTGAAATTCCTACATAAGAAGAAGGTTGATTGGGGTTTCTAAATAAGCCAGCCCAACCGCTACTTTGAGCAAAAATTCCGAAATCAGCGCTTCCAACTGGTGTTGAAGATAAAAACCCTGCTAACTTAGCAAAAGAAAATTGATTAGAACTATTAACTGTCCCGGTATTATTAGATACTGCCGATAGAGCTGTCCCCAAATTCATTGAATTATGAAAAGCCATTATATTACCAAGTGTATCTCCAGAGGGATTAGGGTTTTCAATGTGAAGTTTTCCTAAAGGGCTCGGGGTTCCGATACCCACATTACCGGCATTATTAATTCTCATTCTTTCTATTAAGTTACCTGATGTTCCGTTTGAATTAACATAAAATAATAATTGCCCTGCTAAAGTTTGGCCATTACCTGTTCTAGCTTCTATTCTAGCCCTATTAATTGGAGTATTACCAATGGCAGATATTCCAATAAAATCAATTTTTGAAGCCATTACATCAGTTGTACTAGCATTTCCAATTATTTCGAGCGATGCTGTTCTATTAATTATACCGGAATCGGTTGCCGAAAATGTAATATATCGATTAGCACCGGTAAGCTTTCCCGGAAAGCTTGTACCAATGCCAATATTGCCAATTGAATCAATAATTAGTTTTTCAGAATTATTTGTTCTAAATCTAAGTGAAACATTGTCTATAGTACCAATAAAATTGGTTAATGCTGTAGTTCCGGTATTTCCTGTTAATCCCCATGCATTTTGAGATCCTGGAGCGCCTGTTGGTCCGGTTGCTCCCGTGGCTCCGGTATTACCGGTTGCACCTGTAACCCCTGTAACTCCGGTATTACCTGTTGGACCGGTAGCTCCAGTTGCTCCGGTTACACCTGTAGCTCCTGTGTTGCCTGTAGCACCAGTAGCACCTGTAACTCCCGTGGCTCCGGTACTTCCTGTTGCTCCGGTCGTACCTGTATTTCCTGTCGCACCTGTAGCTCCGGTTAAACCAGTTGGTCCTGTAGAACCAGTATTCCCGGTAGCGCCTGTATTTCCTGTTAAACCTTGAGGTCCGGCAGGCCCATTTGCAGCATTAAAAGCGTAGGGTACCGCTTGAAATTGTGTAGTTGCTAAATTTTGATAATTGGTTCCTCCCTGATCATCTATTTCAATTTGTAAATAAGTAGGGGCTGTTCCCCATGATATATTTTGAATATCACCAGCATTAAAAGGGCTTACCGGATTACCGGCACCAATAACGATATTAAATAAACCAAATGCATTGGTAGTTTGTGTATGCGTTTCCTGATAAGCTATATTCCCTGTTGAACTACCAGTTCTTATTGAAACTCGAATACCAAGCGTTTTATTGATTAATTCTTTTCCGGTATTATCTCTTGCTATTGCTTGATAATTGATTCCATTTACAGGAATTTGTGCATTTAGCAATGATGCTGTAAAAATAAAAACAAATAATAAAAATAAGTTTTTCATTATGAAAAGATTTTTAGAACCGAATTGCAATAAATACGCTAATATACAATTTGTTATGAAATTAAGAAATTTTTAATTTACTCTCATTCCCATAACAAGAATATCGTCTACCTGCTCATGGCCTCCACGCCATTGCTCGATTATATAATTTAAATAGCGCTTTTGTTCTTCCATCGACTTGTCTTGTATGCTTAAAATCAACTGGCGGAACTGCTTAACCATGAATTTTTTGCCTTTTTCGCCACCAAACTGGTCGGCATAACCATCGGAGAAAATATAAACCGTATCGTTTGGTTGGAGTTGGAATGTATGACTTGTGTATGTTCTATGTTCACTGTCTTTGAGAGCGCCACCTATAGGAAATTTATCGGCTTTAGTTTCAAATAATTCTCCGTTTCTTACTAAATATAAAGGATTATATGCTCCTGCATATTGCAATGTTTTTGTTTTGATATCATAAGAACAAAGGGCTATGTCCATACCATCTTTCGAAGAACCTTCTTCTAATCCCTGATGCAATGTGTCTTTTACTCCTTTGCTTAATTCGGTCAATATTTTTCCGGGATCGCTTTCGTCTTTTACAATTTGTTTTAAAAGATTATATCCAACAATACTCATAAAGGCCCCGGGAACACCATGACCTGTACAATCTACAGCAGCAAAGAAAACTTTGCTGCCAACTTTCTCCACCCAATAAAAGTCGCCCGAAACAATGTCTTTCGGCTTAAATAATACAAATGAGTTGGGAAGCACATTTTTTACATACGCTTCAGGAGGAAGAATAGCTTCTTGTATTCTTTTTGCATATTTAATACTGTCTGTAACTTCATTATAAAGGTGTTCTAATTTAACACGCTGACTTTCTATTTCTTCTTTTTGACGAACAACTTCTGCTGTTCGTTCTTCAACTTTTTGTTCTAAGTATCGTTCATTTTCGTAGAGGTTATCACGCATTTTAAGTAATGCATGCCCTAAAGTATCTTGTTGGCTAAGCGGTTTGTATTCTTGAAAGAAATTTCCTGCTCCCAAGCCTTTTGCAAATTCTGTTTGGCGTTCAACAGCATTTATTAATTGATTTAAGGCTTGCGACATTTCTCCAATTTCATCGTTCCTAGGCTTTATTCTTTCTGAAGGAATTATTCCTCTTCCCATTTGAAGCAATATGCGTTTTAATTGATACACCGGACGAACAATGGAGCGTACGGTAAAAAAGGCAATCAAAATTCCTCCTATCGTTAAAGCTATCCCTAATAATCGAACTATTAACTGTAATTTACTAAATGAGGAATTCATTTTTATAGTTGATTCTTTTGCAAGATTTTGTTGATCGGTAATTAATTCAGACAGCAATTCCATTACCTTTTCGTGTTTCTCGTTTAAATCACCTTCGTCAACCGATTCGCGAACCATAAAAACTATAAGCGGGTCTTCGTAGCTTTCAATACTATTTAATTCGTTCATTACTTTTTTGTGTTCTTTTAAGAGTAAATCAAGCCAAGCAAATATTTCTCTTAGTTTTTCTTGTTCATTAAATTGCCAATTTTGAGAAAGTTGATGCAGTTTTTCTTTAATATTAGGTATCTCTTTAAAAACTAATTGACGATGGCGAGTTTTAAAATCAATGTCGTCAGAGCTTGCAAAATATGCCCATTTAGAAATAAGCATTTTAGATTTTACCAACAATAGATTTAACTCTTCCAATGCATCAACAGAGGGATTAACAACATTGGTTATTTCATCATTTATTTTTTTACTGGTATTAGTAGTGTTAAAAGTTAAGAAAAAAGCAAGAAGGGTTAAGAATATTAGTATTCCAAAACCAAAACCAATTTTTCTGCCTATGGTAATTCTAAAATTCATTTTTATTTACCTAAAGCATCCAAGCGAGCTCTGATAGCATTAGATTTTTCAAATTCGTTTAAACTGATATATATTCCCTCGAGACCGAGCAATGTTTCCACTCGATTAGGGTCTAACTCAAGGGCTTTTTCCATATATGGCAGTGATTGCTTGAATATTGCAACGCAATTATCTTGTATTTCCATTAGCGCAAACATATCCATATCGTAGTCTAAATTGTTAATAATATTTACGGCTTTATTGTAATACAAAATTCCAAGATTGTAATTTGCACTAATGTTATTTGAATCTAATTTTAAAACTTCTTGATACATGTTTTTAACTCCCAAAAATTTAAACTCTTTTTTAGCTGAATCTTGTTCTAATTGATATTGCTGATTAAGCATGGAAGCAAGGGCTAAAAGGAACTCTATGGTTTTGGGTTTTAAATTGGTGTTTGGCTCGATTAATAGAATAACTTCTTTATATTTTTCAAATGCTTTTTGAGCGGCTTCAGCATTGTTATTACTTAAACTATTGGCGGCATCGTTATTAAGAGTTGTTGCCAAAAACTTTAATGTTTGTTTGTTTTCGTTAATGTTTTCACCTTTATTATCAAGCTCCATTGATTTTTTTAGCGAGGCTATGGCTTCGTTTCTTAATGGCGATAATGGATTGTTTTTTTCATATTTTTTGTATAATTCTTTGTAAATAAACCCTTTTACATACCATGCATAAGAATCCGAATTTGTTGTTTCGTGTGTTACAGCTGCATCAATTTCTATTTTGGCTTTATCATAATCTCCGGCTTCAACAAATTCCAATGCCTTTGCTACTCTTTCTTGCTGTGCAATTGAAAGTGTAGCTATTAAAAGCATTAGATATGTTAACCAAATTCTCATTCTACCAAAATTGCTAAGGTTAATAAATCTTTACTAACTTTTAAATCATGTTTTTCCACACTTGATTTGTTTAGTTCAAATGCGGGTTTGTTGTTTTGAACAACAAAGTTTATGGCAGCTCCTTGTTTAGCAAAGCCTTGTTTTTCTGTTATTAATAGCGTGCTGTTTTTCTTAATTTTTGCAATAATTTCAGATAATGGAGTGCTAACTTCGGGAGCAACTATAAGCATATGACAATTGGTAATTGCTCCAACATTAGTAAATGTTTTTATTTCGAACGACTGATTACCAACTTTTTTTGTGGATGCCATTGTGTTTAGCTCTGCCAATAATGACGAGTTGCCCAAAACGCCTATTACAAAATTTCCTTCTTTATAGTTTTGTGGCCATTCGAAATACTTAGTAAAGTTGTAAATAAACATTACCTTATATTTGGCATTAGTATCAATGGTTTGAGCTAATCGATATGGAATTGGAATATAAGAGCAAAAGAAAATTAAAAGCACTAAAGGAAAAGCGCTTTTAATTATTCGTTGTATGTTGTTTATCAACAAGGTTTGCTCTGATTTTTTGCAGTTATAACTTCCAAATATATATGCTTTTTGTATTCAGAGCAAACATTGTGCTAATTTATTAAAGTTGATTTTATTATTTTACAATATTTACATGGCCCACATATTCGTGTTTTTTACCAAATATATCTTCAACCATTATTTTATAAATATACGTATCGTTTTGGGCTGGCTCGGCAGAGCCGTTTACAGTTCCATTCCAATGATGATCCATGCTTCTACTTTCGAAAATCATTTCTCCCCAGCGATTAAAAATTAACATTCTGAAACTGTCTTCTTTATATCCTATACCTTTAGGAATAAAAGTTTCATTTTTACCATCTCCGTTTGGCGTAAATGTGTTTGGAATATAAAATGCAAATTCCGGTCTTATTTCGATTTTGCCAGACGATGTATGAGAACAGCCATATGTGTTTTGGACATTAAGTATAATTTCGTATTCTCCTGTTTTTTTATAGGTGTGAACAGGATGCTCTAAAGTAGATGTATCGCCATCTCCAAAACTCCAATAATAGGCGCTTGCGCCATATGAAAAATTACTAAAGCGTATAGTTGGGTTAAATTCGGAAGCTATTTTCTTATCTGGTTCGAATGCAGCTTTGGGCGATGGAAAAGCTTGAACCAATGATAATCCTTGATTTTTACTTACGCAGCCATATGGAGATGTTAGTGTTAAAGTAACTTTATAGGTGCCCGGCTCACTATAATAATGTGATGGATTTTGTTGAAATGATGTGTATCCGTCTCCAAAATCCCAAAAATAGGAAGTTCCTTCTTCGTTTACAGATTGATTACTAAGATTAACTAATAAAGGTGCACATCCTTTACCTAAATCCGGATTTAGGTTTACTGTCGGATATGGTCTTACCCTTATAATTACAGAATCCGTTTTAGTGTTATTACATTCGTTTGTTACAGAAATATAATAGGTGGTATTTTCTTGAGGAGAAACTGTATGCGGCCCTAAATTATTTCCTAAGTTATTTGACCAGTTTATAAAATAATTTCCGGGAGGAGCTGTGTAACTAGCAAAAATATTAGTAGATGAACCTATACATATATCGGTATCATTACTTGTAACAATATTTACTTGCGCAATATCAATTACATTTACAGTAATGCTATCTGCAGGGCTTGTACATCCATTTTCATCAATAGCATATACTCCATAAGTGGTTTGTTGTCCAACAATTACTTGATGAGTTGTACCGGCACCCAAACCATTGCTCCAAATTAAATTAACATTGCCGGTACCTCCCGAATAAGAAGCTGATAAAGTTGCGGGTAAACCAATACAAACCGTAACATCTGGATCTGCAATGGCTATAAGCGCAGAAGGTTGATTGATTTGAACAAATGCATTTGCCGTACATCCATTGGCATCAGTTACCAATACAGAATAAGCTCCGGCTAATAAATTGTTATTATTTGATGTTTGAACATTATTGCTCCACAAATAGCTGTATGGTGCAACTCCTCCATTAACATAAACAGCTGCCGAACCACTGTTTTGGCCAAAACACAATGCATCAGTTGTAACGGTGTTTAATGCGAGAGAGTCCGGCTGATTAATCGTTATGTTCATACTTTGCACACATCCATTCGCATCTATTACCGTAGATTGATAATTTCCTGCCGATAAATTTACAGCTGTAGGATTACTTTGCAATGGAACAGTATTCCAAAAATATTGATAAGGAAATATTCCTCCGCTAGCTAATATGGTTGCACTACCATTGTTTCCTCCATTACAACTTACATGATTTATTTGATGGCTTAAAACCAACTGGCTTGGTTGATAAATTTGATATGCTTGGTTTAATATACATCCATTAGCATCTGTAATTTGTAGTGTATAATTACCTTCGGGTAAATTTGAATTGTTCGGAGTGTTCAATGTTGTATTGCTCCATTGATATTGATAAGGAACAACCCCTCCGCTTACATTTACAATTATTTGGCCATTATTTTGTCCAAAACAACTTACATGAGAAATATTTGCCGCTGCCGATAATTGAGATGGTTGAGTAAGCTGTGCTGTTAAATTTTGAACACATCCATTAGCATCAGATACCTGTATTTGATAGTTTCCTGCCGAAATAGATGTTGCAACGTTGTTAAAAGAAACAGCCGGTATCCAATTATAGGTATAAGGAGGAGTTCCTCCATTGGCATTTATTGAAATAGCGCCATCACTTCCTCCAAAACAGCTTACGTTTTGTAAAGATGAAATTGATGCGTTTAATACAGGAGGCTGAGTAATGGTAAATGTTAAGGCTGTATCGCATCCAAATTGATTGGAGATGGTTACGCTATAATTTCCGGGAGATAGTGCTGAAATTGTTGAACCGTATTGTGGCGGATTGGTATTCCAAACATAATTTACATTACCGGATACAGGATTTGTAGTTATGCTAATTTGTCCATTATTTGCACCATTACATGTAATTTGCTGAATGTTTATTTGATTTATTATAATTGATGGTGCAACACTAATTAAAACTGTATCGTTTGCAGGGGGACATGTTCCATTACCCGTAGTTGTTAAAATTAAATTTACATAGCCACTATTAATTTCGCTTAAAGAAGGAATATACTGTGCATTTAATGCAGTATTGTTTGGAATAAACGTTCCAGTTCCTCCCGTCCAAACTGCTCCTCCCGCAGCTGTAATTTGACCATTTAGTTGTGCTATGGCATTATCTGAACAAATAATTATATCCGCTCCGGCATTGGCTGTTATTTCTGAGGTAAATTGAGAAACTGTAATACTTGCTGTTACCGGTGGACAGTTTGACGTATCACTTATTTGTACAGTATAAGTTCCCGGGCCTACAAAAATGCTTTGACTTGTTTGACCATTGCTCCAAAGATATGAATATGGAGGAGTACCTCCTGAACCTATGGCTGTAATGGTCGTTCCGCTCATTCCGAAGCATACAGTTGGGTTTTGAGGTTGAATTTGTGCTCCCAAAGTAGGGTTAAAATATACTCTTACCGTATCACAAAAAATCATATTTGAACAACCGCCTATTGGCACACCACAAACCTGATAATCGATATAGGGAGGGAAGCCGGGTTGGCCGGTAACTGTTACTGTGTCACATGCTGATGCGCAATTTAAGTAATGATTATATGCACCCGTGGCTCCTGGATATACAGAAGTCCAAACAATAGAACTTTCTACTAAATTATTAGCAAATATTTGGCCGCTGCAACCGTCATTCAATGAAATTGGTGGTGAAACCTCTGGCTGTCCGATAGATGTAATTTGATATTGGTTTTGATTATTTCCCGGTTTACAAAATGTAATAATGTGAGGCCCCTGCCCATTTAAACAAAGCGGTGTTCCAACCGGAGTTGGAGGGCCGCAATTTACTTGATAAAACAAGGCTCCCGGAGGCATTGCTCCGGAATAAACAGAAAATAAAATTCCTTGTGCTGCAGGATCCAAAATTACATTAAACTGAATGCATTTATCCGGATTATTCGTTCCACAACAATTTCCATTACGAGCAACTGAAGGGCTAATCCAGGTTCCATTAGGATTTCCCGTAAGGTTAACATTATAGATAGGAACCGAAGGGTCGCAAATTTGAGCCGAAACAGGATTTGAAAAAGTGATTAAAAATTTACTTAGAATAAATAAAACACTTGATTTTACAGTTGGGAAGGATAGATATGTTTTCATAAGCGCCTCTCTTTCTTTAAAAGGAGTTTGCTTATTTAAACGATGACATTAGAATTTTGTTGCTATAAAATTTTGAATTTTTACATTTTTCATTATTTTATTTTACAGATTTTTTTATTGATTATGTTTTGGTGTTATTTTATTTTGCAAAAAGATTAAAATTTCTAAAAAATTAATGTTTATAATAGTTAATACAAAATAGGTTTTTGTATTAATGGTGTTAGAATTGTACAAAAACAAAATATATTTTACAATAAGGTATTAGAATTCTATCTTTTTTAATGCCAAATCCTCTTTTTTGCGCATTTTCTCTTTTTGTTCTTTTGTTTTGTCTTTATAACCTGCTAAATGAAGTATTCCGTGAATGATTACGCGTAGCAATTCTTTTTTGAAGTCAACTTTAAATTTTTGAGCATTTTCTTTTACCCTATCAATGCTAATATAAATTTCGCCATTAAGATTTTTCCCTTCGGTATAATCAAAAGTAATAATATCGGTGTAAGTATTGTGTTTTAAAAATCGTTGGTTTAAGTCCAACAAAAAAGTGTCGGAACAAAAAACAAAGGAAATTTGACCGCATGTTTTTTTTTCTTTTTCAATTGTTTCGATAATCCATTGCGCGATTTTTCTCTTATTTTTAAGCGTAAACAGAATATCTGCGTTAGAAAATAAAATTTTGTTCATATAATTTTTTTACAAATGAACTATAAAAAGAAAAGCCTTCCAAAAATGGAAGGCTTAATCTTTTTTAATCAGTTTTAAAATATTAATTATTAAAAATATTAAATGTTATATTTACTTTTCGCCCACTATCTTCAAATTCAACGTTATCAGCTAAGTTTTTCATTAAATAAACGCCTCTTCCATTTGGTTTTTCAATATTTTCGGGGTCGGTAGGATCGGGTAAATTATTGAAATCAAATCCTTCTCCTTGGTCTATAACCGAAAAAACTATTTTTGTTTCTCCCGGGTTAAAAATAACGGAATACTTTTTTTTAGGATCCTGTTTATTTCCATGAATTATAGCATTATTAACGGCTTCGGTAACCGCTATTAATATATTGCCGTAATGTTCTTCATTTAATTTATAATCAGCACATACCTGATCGACTAATTTTTCTACTTCTTTTAAACTATCAATGGTAGATGCTAATTCTAATTTTTGAGCTTCCATTAATTCCATTTTTAATCCTCCAACATATTAAAATAATTGTTTACCTTATTTTTATAAAAAGGCTGCATTGTTACCGGAACGGTTTTTAATAACTCTGCTTCCTTTTCTTTTTGTCTTTTATACTCAAAAAATTGTTCAGGGTTACTAAAATTTTGATTTTTTGCTTCATTAGATTGTCTTTTTTCGTCAAACTCACGTTCACGCTCCGCTTTTTCTGCTTCGAGGAGTTTTGTCAAAATTTCCTGTTGTCGTTTTAATGTTTCTTGGGTTATTTGTTTGTTTACCAAATCTTTTTCGGTTTCTTCCATCATTTTAGCCAGTTTATCCAAATTTCCAGCTCCGGGCTTTCCGTTTTCGCCATCTTTTCCGAGTTCTTCTGCTAATTTTCTAAGCTGTTGTCTAATTGCTTCTTGTTGTGCTGCAGTTTTTGCCAAATCTTCGCTCATTCCTGAATTCCCTTTGCTACGTCCTTTGGGCATTCCTCCTTGTTTTTCCAATTGCTCTTTCATTTTTTGAATTTGCTGATTGATTTGCTCCTGCATTTTGCGCATGCTTTGAGCCGATGGCTTAGGCATTGATTTTGACTGACCTCCTCCACCCGGCTTACTGCAACTGCCTTGCCCTTGCTTTTGCTGTGCGGCTTGTTGTTGCATTTGTTTTAAGGCTTCGCTTAATAAAAGGGCTAGGTTATTTACTGAAGTCATTACGTATTGCTGACGAGCGCTTGCCATTGCTGTTTGGCGTTCGCCTAAAAATTCGAGTGCTTTATCCATGTTCATGTGGATTGAAGAAATCTCTTTGTTGATAGTAGCGCTAATTTGTGGAACGCGTTTGCTCAAAGCCAGCAAGCTATCTTCAGCTACTTTGGCATCGTCTTTTATTTTCTTTTGTTGTTGTGTAAGTTTAATGTATTGCGGATTGTTTTTATCTGTTTTTTTCAACTCTTGCATGATGCGTTCTTGCTCAAAAGATATTGAAATTAAATTTTCTAATATTTCGCGAAGCGTTTTCATATCCTCTTCGCTTTGCTGCTGCTCGTTTGCCTGCATGGCCATGTCCATTTGATTGGCCATTTCTTGCATTTTTTGAGCTGCATTTTTTTGCGATTCGGAGGCTTTTTTAGTATTGTTTTTTTGAAGCTCTTTTGAGCTGTTTTCCATTTGCTGCTGTATTTCTTTTTCTTGCTGTTCTGTATTAGGCAAATTCATGGGGTCTTCCAACTCTTTGTTTTTTTTCTCGGCATCGTCTATCTGTTTCTTCAACTCTTCAAATTGCTTGTTTAATTCATTTTGCTTTTGTTCTAGCTGCTTATTGTCTGCATTTTTTTGCTGCGACTGTTCTGATAGTTTTTCCTGCTCTTGAGCTAATTCTTTCAATTTGTCTATGCTTTCTAACATTTTTTGCTCAACTTCCAATCTTTTAAACAACTCCAATGTACGGTCTAATTCTTTCTCCAAATCTTTGTTAGAGAGTTTCATTTGCTCGTTTAAGTCTTTTAACTTGTCTTTGCTAAGCTGTTCCATCAGCTTTTCCATTTGTCGGAAAAGCTCTTTCATTTCATCGTTTAATACTTTTTCAAATATTTCTTCCAGCTGCTTTTGTTTTTCAAGAATACGTTCGTTTTGGTCGTTATATTGATTTTGTTGATTAAAATTTTGCTGTGTTTGTTTTTGTATGTCTTCAACTTTTTGTTGAAGTTGTTTTTGTTTTTCGAGCAAATCTTGCATTTTCTTTTTATCGCTCCAATCAAGATTTTGCTTTTCAATCATGCGCTTGTTTATCTCATTGATTTCCTTTTGCAAGGCTTTTGCTTCTTGCAAAGCGCTTTCGAGCGATGATTTAATATTCTGATTGTTTTTTTCTGCTTGCTCCTGAATTTCCTTTTTCGTTGGAGCCTTATAGACCAATGTTTTGCTGCGTGTAGATTTTGAACCGTTTACTCCATCGTTATCAAACACCTCAAAATAATATTCAACCATATCTCCGGGTTGAATTTCTATTTCATTTATATCAAATACATGAAAAAATGATTGGCGGGTAGTTTTTTTATCAATGGCAATGGGATTTTGATTACGCTTTTCTTCTTTGTTTTCGCCTTTAGTATGAATAATATTAAAGTTCAAATTTTTAAACCCATAATCGTCAGCTATGTTACCTCTAAAATAAATTCGCTTAGGCGATAAACTGTCAATACGCTCTTCTACTTCTATTTCAGGATACGCATCCGGTATTACATTTATGGAATAAGTGATTGCATCTTTATTTTTTACAAACTGATTAGCGGCAGTAACAGTATATTGATTGCTTTTTAAAAATCGTTGTTCAAACACAAATTCATTTTCGCGATTAGGGGTAAGATTGATAGCTGTATCGTTAAAAGCCATGCGCAAGGCTTGTGCATTTTTGGTAGAAAAATTCCACTTTACATTTGTTCCTGCCGGAATGGTTAAGTCGCCACTATTAGATATTTTTTCGTTTTTCTTTCCAATATAGGCGGGGTATATTAGCTCTAAATTAAAATCAAGTAATAGCGGATAAGGCAACACTTCCAACTCAAATTCTTTTGAAAAAACCTCGTTGGCATACAATTTAAATCTTACATTTTCCTGAACATTTTTAAACACATACGAAAACTTTACCGGACTAAGTTTCTCTAGTTTAAAAGAGCTTTCGCCAATTTTTATATAAGCATTTTCGGGTGTTTCGTTGCCTTTTATATTTATAATTAATTCAAAATCTTCTTGCTGAATTGCGCTCAGGTTATTGTTCTCTATAAAAAAAGTAAAAGGAGCCGGCTTTTCGAAATAAACATCGTGTTTTACCAATCGTTCGGCACTTTCTGTAATGGCTCCCGGGCGAATTATCAATACTAAAAATAAAATGCTTAGAGGAACCGCTGCATATTTAGCATAGTGTAGGTTTTTCTTTAAGTCAATGGCGGCTTCAAATGGTAAGGGTTTTAGTTGCGCTACTTTTTGACTGATACTTGCTTCTAACAAAGAAAGCGAGGCAGCACTTACCTGAGCCTTATTTTGCTGTAGCTGTAATACATTTAGTAAACGATCTTCTACTTCTCTAAAATGGGTTCCTATAATTTTTGCAGCCTCTTCGTATGAAATAAGCTCTCCCATACGGTATAGCTTAAGTAGAGGAATTATGACATAGCGGATTAAAATCAATAATGACAGTAAAATAAATCCATAAAACAAAATAGTTCGCGTAAGCGATTCGAAACGCCCAAAATATTCTAATAAGGCTACCGCCAGAAAAAAGCTTAAAAGCAAGGCAAAGGAATAAATGGCGCCTTTTAGTAGCAAGTTTTTATAGTACTTGCGAATAAATGCATCGAGCTTTTCTATAACTATTTGAAAATTTGCAGCGGCCATTTTTTTCTTAACGTATAGCAAGGCATAATTGTTGCTAAATCACAAATATAGTGAATAGAAACAAGGATTAAAACGGTAAAAGGGATTGGCTTTCTTAAAAATTTCTAAATCGTCCGAATACGCCCAATGGTAGTTTGTTACCATGTTTTGCCTGAAGATAAAGTTCGCCTGTTTTTAGATTTTTTCCGGCAAAGGAAGTAAGCATATTTTCTATAACAATTGAGGAAAATCCTAAAGAATAGGCATTAAGAATTAAGAAATGTTTTTCTTTATTTAAAATTTGGAGCACGCTTTTCATCATTTCGTTGATATTATCTTCCAGCTTCCACTTTTCTCCATTGGGGCCGTGTCCGTAAGCGGGAGGGTCTAAAATAATACCATGATAGCTATTCCCGCGTTTTATTTCTCGTTTTACAAATTTTAATGCATCTTCTACCATCCAACGTATATCGCCCAAATTTGACAATTGGCGATTTTCGTTTGCCCAAGTTACTACTTGTTTTATGGAATCTACATGGGTTACTTCTGCCCCGGCCGCTTTTGCTGCCAGCGATGCGCCTCCTGTATAGGCAAACAGGTTTAAAAAGCGTGGCGTGGTTTGCTTTTTTAAATCGTTCACTGCATTAAATATATAGTCCCAGTTTACGGCCTGTTCAGGGAAAATTCCAACATGTTTAAAAGAGGTTAGCCCTAATCGAAAAGAAATTTTAAGTTCTGTATTTAGATTGTAATTAATTTTCCATTGGTCGGGCATGGGTTTTAATTTGTTCCATGTTCCTGATGAACTTGATTTGGGAACAAAACGCACATGCGCCAATTTTTCCCAATCTTTGCTGCTTAGCGATTTATCCCACAAGGCTTGCGGCTCAGGACGAATGGTAATGTATTGTCCGAAGCGTTCCAGTTTTTCAAAATTGCCGGAATCTATTAATTCGTAATCTTTCCAGTTTTGTGGGCAAAGCAGTTCCATGATGCAAACCTACGTTTTTAAAAGTCTTTCACCAAAATTTTAGGTTCCATCATATCCATAATGGCATATTTTACACCTTCTCTACCTAAGCCCGAATTTTTAACACCTCCGTAAGGCATATGGTCTAATCTCAATGTTGGAACATCGTTTATAATTACGCCACCTGCTTCGATATGTTGAAAGGCGTAGTTCATTTCTTCAATACTATTGGTAAAAACTCCGGCTTGTAAGCCAAATTCACCTTCGTTAATTTTATGAATAGCTTCTTCAAACGTATTATATGCATCAATAGTAACAACGGGGCCAAAAACCTCTTCACAACGTACTTTCATAGCATGTTGCGTATTGGTTAAAACTGTTGGTTCCACAAATGCTCCATTTCGTTTTCCTCCGCATAATAACTTTGCACCATTATTTATTGCTTCGTTTATCCAAGATTCAACGCGAATGGCATTAACTTCATCAATCATTGATGTAATGTCTGTGTTAATATCATCCGGTGGGCCATTTTTCAAGGCTTTTGTTTTAGCGACAAAAGCATTTATGAAATCTTGCATAATATCGGAATGAACAAATATTCTTTGTGTATGAATACACACTTGTCCGGCATATGAAAATGCTCCTGTAAGGGCTTTTTCAATGGCTTTATTTAAATCAGCTGATGGAGTTATAATTAAACCTGCGTTTCCGCCCAATTCAAGCACTACTTTTTTCTTTCCGGCATTTTTTTTCATTTTCCAACCAACTGCCGGAGAGCCAGTAAATGATAATAGTTTTATACGCTCGTCTGTTACAAGCATGTCTCCTATGGTTCTATCAGCCGGCAAAACAGAAAAAGCTCCTTTAGGCAACTCCGATTTATCTATTATTTGTGCCAATTTTAAGCAGCTTAAAGGGGTTGCGCTTGCGGGTTTAATAATGATGGGGCATCCGGCTGCTATCGCAGGCGCTATTTTATGTACGGCAAGATTTAAAGGGAAATTAAAGGGGGTGATTCCGGCTACCAATCCAATTGGAAAATGTTTAATTAAGCCTTCTTTTTTTTCTCCGATTGGAGTCCAATCTAAGCTAATGTATTCTTTGGGTAGTCGTTTGCTTTCTTCGGCAGCTATGGTAAAAGTTTGTATGGAACGGTCAATTTCTGCTAAGGCATATTTAAGGGGTTTTGCGGCTTCGCGCGATAATAATAATGCAAACTCTTCTCTTTGCTTTTTTATTTCTGATGCAATAAATGATAATATTTCGTATCGCTTGTAAGAAGGGAGTTTTTCTAATTCTTTTTGAGAGTTTATGGCTATTTCAATGGCCTTATTGATTTGATATTCGTTTGCCAGCCAAGTATTTCCAACTAATGAATGATTATATGGGTTTAATACTTCTAGTTTTTTATCCGATTCGGAAAATTGTCCTGCAAGGTATATTGGAAATGAAATTTTTTGCATAGTATTTTAAATAAAAAAAGCTCCTAATGGAGCTTTATGATTTTTATAATTAATTGTTTAAAAAAACTTTTGAAACAAGCCAAAAATATTGGGGAAAACAATTTTAGGTTGTAAATCTTCAACAGCTACTTCTTCAAAAACTTTTCGAGCTTTTTTACTTGATTTTCCATCTTTCATGCTTGTTGCTTTTGATGCAGATTTTGCTTGCTCAACAGTAGCTTTTGTTACAGTATATTGTTCATCATTAATTCGCTGAATTTCAGAAATAATTTCTTTTTCAGAAATTTTTGAAGGATCAAAATTTATTGTAGCTGTTTCTTGTTCAAAATCAATTTCGATTGAATTTACTCCGGCTAATGCAGCAACCTTGTTTTTAATAGAGGCTACACAAGCGTGTTCGCATGTCATGCCCTCAATTTGCAGTGTAGCTTTTGATACATTTGCATCGTCAGAAACGATGTATTCAATTTCCGGTAATGGTCTTTGGGCTTTTTCGCTATTGCATGCACCTATTGCAAATGCTAAAATGCTTGCAAAAAGCAATGTTTTTAAAATATTTTTTTGCATAGTTATACTGCTTTATAAATTCCAGAGTCGTTTATTGCTTTCTTTAACGCTTCTAATGACGTTTTACTATCTTCAAAAGTTACATTTGCTTCTGAGTTTTCTAAGACAACTTCTACATTTAACACGCCATCTTCTTCTTTCAATATATTCTCAACCGCCTTTTTGCAATGACCACAAGTCATTCCTTCTATTTTGATATTGCTTTTTATATCTGCCATAGTTTTACAAATTTACAAAATAAATAATTGCGCTTTTAATTTTAACACTTTTAAAGTCAATTAGCATATCTTTGAACGCTTTTTACCTTCAACTTATGTCAAATAACTCTCGCTTTCTTCCTTGGATTATCCTTATTGCCTTAGCGTTTATCTGGGGCAGTTCCTTTATTTTAATGAAGCGAGGCATGGAAGTATTTTCTGCAACACAAGTTGCTTCTTTACGAATTTTCATTGCCTTTTTATCCTTAATCCCTTTTCTACTTTTTCACATTAAAAACATGATCGGCCCAAAAGCAAAATGGCTTTTTTTGGTAGGTTTGTTTGGTAATGGAATTCCGGCTTTTTTGTTTACACGTGCACAATTAGGATTAAGCAGTGCCGTAACCGGAATGCTAAATTCTTTAACCCCTTTATTTACTTTAATAATAGCGGTTTTAATATTTCGTGCAAAAACAAAACCTGTAAATATTGTTGGGGTTATTATTGGTTTAATTGGCGCTTGTGGTTTAATTTTTTTTAATGGGAATGCTGATTTTTCAGGAAGTATCAGCTATGCAGCATTAGTTGTATTGGCAACTTTTATGTATGCCATAAGTGTGAATATTATAAAGAAATATTTACAAGAATTAGATTCTACGGTAATTGCTACTTGCGCTTTTTCATTTATCGGGCCTTTCGCAGGAGTTTATTTATTTACAGGAGACTTCGTAACAGTTTTTAAAAGCCATCCGGAATCGTGGGAAGCTCTTGCTTATATAGCTATATTGGCTGTTATTGGAAGTGCTTTTTCGGTAATTATTTTCAATCAATTAATTAAAATGACTAATGCTCTTTTTGCTTCATCTGTTACTTATTTAATTCCTATAGTGGCTATTTTTTGGGGAGTTTTAGATGGGGAACAAATTTTATTTCTTCATTTTGTTTGGATAAGCGTAATCCTTGCTGGAGTATATTTGGTAAATGTGCAGAAATAGGAGATTAGGAAACTAATTGAGATTAGTTGAGATTGGCATATATAAAAAACCCTAGATATTATAATCTCAAAACTTCAATTACTAAACATTTAAACCCCAAATTAGAACTCTACCAGCGTGCCCACGGAAGCTCCTGTTACCACTTTGTTTAAATTACCGGGCTTGTTCATGTCAAAAACAATGATGGGTAATTTGTTTTCGTTGCATAGGGTAAAGGCGGTCAAGTCCATTACGTTAAGGCCTTTTTCGTACACTTCGTTAAACGATATAGTTTCATAACGAGTTGCTGTTTTGTCTTTTTCAGGGTCGGCAGTATAAATGCCGTCTACACGAGTACCTTTTAAAATAACATCGGCTTCAATTTCGATGGCGCGTAATGAAGCTGCAGTATCGGTAGTAAAATATGGATTACCGGTACCGGCACCAAAAATAACCACTCTGCCTTTTTCTAAATGGCGAATTGCTCTACGCTTAATATATGGCTCACAAATTTGGTCCATACTAATGGCAGATTGCAAACGAGTTTGAATACCAATTTTTTCTAACGCTGACTGAAGTGCCATGCTGTTTATAACGGTTGCCAACATTCCCATATAGTCACCTTGTACGCGATCAATACCTCCTTGTTCAGCTTGTATGCCTCTAAAAATATTTCCACCTCCTATTACAATACCTATTTGTACTCCTTTTTCAGCTACTTCTTTAATTTCTTCTGCATATTGAGAAAGGCGATTATGATCGATACCAAATTGTTTTTCGCCCATTAAGGACTCTCCGCTTAGCTTTAATAGGATGCGTTTGTATTTTAACATGGTGTTTTAGATTTTTTTATCGGGTCAAAAATAGAAAAAAATAAAGGGCAAAAAAAAGTCCCGAATAAATCGGGACTTTTTTTAATTTAATGAAACTCGTTTGAAAGACGTAACTGTTAAATCTTTATCAACACTTTGAAGATATTGTCCTACTGATTTCTTATTATCTACAATAAATTCTTGCTCAATTAAAGTAGATTCTTTGAAAAATTTATTCAGTTTACCTTGAGCAATTTTTTCAACCATGTCTTCAGGTTTGCCTTCTGCTCGTGTTTGTTCTCTTGCTATGTCTAATTCTCTTTCTAAGGTAGCTGCATCTACCGAATTTCTATCAATAGCAATAGGATTCATTGCTGCAACTTGCATGGCAATGTTTTTTCCTACTTGTTCATCGGAAAAGGTTTTAGAAAAACCAACCAAGGTTGCTAAACGATTACCATGGTGGATGTATGGAGTAACTTTTTCAGCTGTAACAATTTCAAATGCTCCTATTTCGATTTTTTCTCCAATTTTTCCTACCATTTCCATAATCTTATCGGCTACGGAAATATCGCTGTTGTATGCTGCAGCTTTTAACTCTTCAACGGTATTGCAATTTTTTGTTAATGCAATATCTACTAAAGATGAGGTAAAATCAATAAATTCTTGATTTTTTGCCACAAAATCTGTTTCGCAATTTACCATTACAATCGCTCCTTTTTTTCCATCGGGAGTAACTTTAGCAATTACAGCGCCTTCTTTAGCTTCTCTATCGCTACGATTTGCTGCTACTTTTTGTCCTTTTTTACGTAAATAATCAATTGCTTTTTCAAAATCGCCATCACATTCTGTAAGGGCTTTTTTGCAATCCATCATACCAGCACCGGTAATAGTGCGAAGTTTATTAACATCTTGAGCGGTAATTGTTGCCATTTTTTAAAATATTTTTTTGTGTTATAAATTATTCTGCTTTAGCTTTTCTGGAACGTGTACCTGCTGATTTTTTTGCAGCCGGTTTTTCTTCGCCTGAAGCAGCAGCTTTTTCTTCAGCTTGTGCTTCTTTGTCTTGTTTTCTTTCTGTTAGTCCTTCTTCTATAGCTGCAGTTACGTAGTCAATAATTACTTTGATTGATTTTGAAGAATCATCATTAGCAGGTATGGCAAAATCTACTAAACGAGGATCTGAGTTAGTATCAACTATTGCAAATGTAGGGATATTTAATCTTCTTGCTTCTGCAACCGCAATGTGTTCTTTATTGATATCAACTATGAACAGTGCCGCAGGAAGACGAGTTAAATCAGCAATACTTCCTAAGTTTTTTTCTAATTTTTCGCGCTGACGGGTAATTTGTAATTTTTCTTTTTTAGAAATATTATCGAATGTACCATCGTTCATCATTCTATCAATGGCACCCATTTTTTTAACGGCTTTACGAATAGTGGCAAAATTTGTAAGCATACCTCCCGGCCAACGCTCTGTAACATAAGGCATGTTAACAGATTTAGCTTTTTCGGCAACAATAGCTTGTGCTTGTTTTTTGGTAGCTACAAACATTATTTTTTTGCCTGATTTTGCAATTTGTTTTAAAACCTTTGCTGCCTCTTCTAACTTAGCAATGGTTTTATTAAGATCAATAATGTGAATTCCATTTTTCTCCATGAAAATATATGGAGCCATGTTTGGATTCCACTTTCTTTTTAGGTGGCCAAAGTGTACGCCTGCCTGTAATAATTCTTCGTGTGTTACTTTTGACATTTTGTTTTAAATTTAGTTTGTTATTCCGTTAACCAATTTAACAGGCAATTGCCGGGTGGCTTGAAAGAATCAATGGCCCCGGCAATTTAGATGTTAAACTAAAATTGTATGATAGTAAATTCCGTAGGCAACGATTAACGTTTGCTGAATTGGAATCTCTTTCTTGCTTTTTTGCGGCCGAATTTTTTACGTTCAACCATGCGAGGGTCTCTGGTTAGAAAGCCTTGCGCTTTTAACAAAGGTTTGTTTTCTTCGTTAGCCTGAACCAACGCTCTTGACACAGCTAATCGAATTGCTTCTGCTTGTCCTTTAATCCCTCCGCCATAAACATTTACCGTTACATCGTATTGACCAACGGTATTGGTTACTTGAAATGGTTGATTTAAGGTGTGCTGTAAAATACTTGTTGTAAAGTATTCTTTAGCATCACGTTGATTAACGGTAATGTTTCCTTTCCCTTTTTTAACGAAAACTCTAGCAACTGCTGTTTTTCTTCTTCCTAATGCATTAATTACTTCCATTGTAATTATTTAGTTACTGATTTAATATCTACTTTTTTAGGCTGTTGTGCTTCGTGTGGATGATTTGGTCCTGCATACACATGCAAGTTTCCATAGATTGCTCTTCCTAAACGAGTACGAGGCAACATTTTTTTAACCGCTTTTTCTATAAGAGCCGTAGGATTTTTTTCTAATAATTCTTTAGGCGTGGCAAAACGCTGTCCGCCCGGATATCCGGTATATCTTACATAAACTTTTTCTTCTTCTTTTTTACCGGAAAATTTTACTTTATCGGCATTGATAATAATTACATTATCTCCACAATCTACATTAGGTGTAAAATTAACCTTGTTTTTGCCTCTTAATAAATATGCTACACGAGAAGCCAATCGTCCAAGAGTTTCTCCTTCGGCATCTACAAGCAACCATTCTTTATTAACGGTAGCTTTGTTGGCATAAACTGTTTTGTAACTTATAGCGTCCACAGTATCTTGATTTTTATGTTATTAACTAATTAGGGGCTGCGAAGATAAAACAATTTTGTTTTGCTGCAAAAATTATTAACAGATTTTTCTTTCAACAGAAAAGAAAAGGCCTGTTTTAGTGGGTTTTAGGCTTTAAAAGTTTTGTTAAAAAGTTAAAGCACAAAAATATTATTTTAATTTTATTGACTGGTTAAATACAACCATGTTTCAGGGTTCATGAGTGTTGAGCCTTTCCAAATTTCAAAATGAACTTCTGTTTTTCCATTTTCATCGGTATCAACAACGGC
This sequence comes from Bacteroidia bacterium, assembly GCA_046299555.1. Classification (GTDB taxonomy): domain Bacteria; phylum Bacteroidota; class Bacteroidia; order JACCXN01; family JACCXN01; genus CALKJP01. The sequence continues at coordinate 355,916 of JBKBHS010000001.1, read as the reverse complement.
TATATTTTGTTTGGTTTTTATTTTATCTCCCTTTTTAACAAACACATCTCTAAGATTTGAATAAACTGTAAGATATTCTCCATGACGAATCATTACTACTTTTCCAAAACCGGGAATTGTAGCCAAGCCGGTAACTTCTCCATCAAAAACGGCTCTAACCGGAGCATCTTTTTTAGTGCTTATATCTACTCCATTGTTTTTAATAGTAATTCCTTTTAAAACAGGATGAGGTTGCTCTCCATGTTTTCCGGTAATTATGCCTTCGGCAACCGGCCATGGTAATTTGCCTTTGTTTGCTTCGAAGGTATTGGATAGTTTTTGAGCCTCCGGAGTAAGAGTTAATCCTTTTTCTGCCGGTGTTGTGCCTTCGGATTTTGCTTTTTCTCTCGATTTTCTAATTTCTTCTTCAATAATTCTTTGAATAGCTAATTGTAATTGCTTTTGCTCTTGTTCTTTTTCTTTTATTTTCTTAAGCAATTCTTTTTCTTGCTCTTGTAATTGGCTAAGAGTTTTTTCTTGTTCTGTTTTTTCTTTTGCCAATACTTGTTTTTCTTGTTCTTCTATTCCTAAAAGTTGTTGTTTTTGACGTTTTTTATCTTCTAATTCGGCTACTTTTTTATTTAATAATTCTTGTGTTTTTTCTATCATTTCAGCTTGTTTTTGACGATAGAAGGAGTATTGTTGCATATATTTTAACCTACGGTAGGCTTGACTAAAGTCTTTTGCTGAAAAAATAAACATTATTCGAGAATAAGCATCTTGATTTTTATAGGCATAGTAAATCATTTTTGCATACTCTTCTTTTAATTTTTTGAGATCGTTTTCAAGAGAAGCTATAATTTCTTTATTTTCTTTAATTTGTTTTTCTGCTAAACGAATTTCTGCTTGGATAGTAGTAATTAGCTGCTCTCGAATGCTTATTTTTTTATTAAGCGTTACGAGCTGGTTTAAGGAGAGTTTTTTATTTTTTTTTGTTTCGTTTAAAAGAGATTCGGTTTGTTTAATTTCTTTTTGCAATTGTTTCTTTTTGTTTTCAAGTTCTTTTTTGGTTTGTGCAAAGGCTTGATGCAAAAAGAAAAACGTTACTAATAAAACTATGTATTTATTTAATTTGTTCATATTTTTCCGGAACCGTATAAGGGAAAGTAACCTCTCCGTTTAACGTTATTTTAGAATAGGTAATTGTTAATTTAGCAGATTGCCCCCCGCTTAAATTAAGTTTTATTTCGTGTGGAATGCTGTAATTATCGACCGTATTAAAATTGCTGTAATATATATGCAGGAGTTTATCGGGGTTTACATCTCTATAGCGATATTCTTCTATTTTATAGTTGTCGGCATTAAGCCATATTGTTTGAACAAATATTGAAGTGTCTGTTGGAGCTGTTTTTGTAATTATTTTTTTTTCTTTTGCTTCAACTTTGTCGGCTTTTTCTATTTTATCTTTATTTTCTAATTTTTCTGCTCGCTCTTGTTTTTGTAGGGTTTTTTTTACTACTCTCTTTTTGTGAGTACTTAATACTAATTGATTTTTTTCTTGAAAAACAATAAAATCGTCCGGAGAAAATTTATCAATAGCGTTTCCAATCAACAATGCTTCGAGTAATTCATAGTCAACTTCTGTATTTAATAAGTTGCTGAAATAAAGAAAATCTCCGGCAAAAAAAGTTGAATTTATTCGATTCATAAAATATACAGAATCTTTTGTAATTAATACTCTTGCTACTTCAATGCCTAATGCCGGTGAAATAGACATCCAAATAGCGCTATCTTTTTTAATTCTTAAAGTAGATTTAAATGTTGTATTATTATTGCCGGTGTATAAGTCGGCCGAAAACTTAGCACTTAAGGTTTCAAATTTTGTATCATTTTTATACATTTTATCTAATAAATACGCAGGGTTTTTAGTATCTATTTCATTATTGGTTGTTACAACACTAATTTCTTTTTTGGTTTTACAAGAAAAAACCAAAATAAATAAAATGAATAATGCCGGATTTTGCCTGATTTTAAACACTTTTATTCGATATACTTTTGTGATTTAATTTTTTGTTGAAGTTTTTCTGAGTTTTCACCCAATTCTAACGCTTTTTTCCAATATTCTACAGCTTCTTTTACATTTCCGGTTTTGTATAAAATATCTCCTTTGTGTTCTAAAATTACCGCATTGTTGGCTCCTCCGTTTTCAATCGCTTTGACAATCCATTTTAATGCTTCATCATATTTCCCTTGTTGAAACAACACCCATGCATAGGTGTCTTGAAATGAGGGGCTTCCGGGTTCTATTTCGTTGGCTCGTTTAGACATGCGCTCCGCATCATCAAGTTTTTCTTTTCTTAATGATAGGTAATAACTGTAATTATTGAGCACATAAACATTGTTGGGGTCGAATTTAAGGGCTTTTTCATAAGCCATATCGGACTCTTTATTTTTATTCATACGATGATATGCATCGCCTAAATTTGAAAAAAATTGGCTTGAAAGTTGGGCATTATCTACTACTAATGCCGCCCCTAACTCAAGTTTTTCAACCGCCTCCTGATATTTTTTTAATTGGATTTTTGCTAAGCCGCTAAACAGGTAAAAATTGGGTTGTGTAGGGAATAATTCAATGGCCTTTTCGCTATCTTTTTCCATTGTTTCCCACTCTTGCAACTCTGAATCTAAAATAATTACTTGATTCCAAATGGCAAATTTATCAGCGCTAAACTCTAATGCTTTTTTAAATTGATCTCTTGCTTCTTTAAGTTTTAAATCGCGATATAAAAAGTCTCCGTAAATGGAATATGCCTTGCCATCGTTTGGATGAGTTGCAATTAGTATTTCAAAAAGAGAGTATACTTCTTTGCTTAATTCTTCATTCCCTTCTGAAGTCATGTAAAACGACAATAAAATTTTTATTTTATTGTCAATATCCATATCAGGATTTGCATATGCTCTTCTTAAATAATTAAAAGCTTTGGCGTATTCTTTTCTTTTATGATGATAATCGGCAAGCGATAGCAAAATATATGGGTTATCAGGATCGGTTTTTAATGCTTCGGTATAGATTTCAAAAGCTTTATCAGGCTCTTTATTATTCTCATATAGTTCTGCTAACATTAAGCGATAGCGAGGCTCTTGAGGAATGGCCTCTACTAAGCGCTTTGTTTCTTCAATAGCTTTATTAATTTTATTTTGTTTTAGATAAACTCGTTGTTTACTTAATGATGTTTCTTCGCTTATTCCGGTAATTTGTTCTGCTTGATTATAGGATTTAATAGCATTATCATATTGTTGCATTTGTTCCTGAATATTCCCCATTTCCATTATCACCTCTACTTTTCCGGGATTTTTTTTAATAATTTCTGAAAATACGTCAATTGCTTTTTGAAACTGTCCCGATTGTGATAACAATTCAGCATAAAGCAAACTATACCAAATATTTTCTTTATTTAAAACATATGCTTGTCGAGCAAAATCAAGTGCTTCTTTTGTTTTGTTTTGAAAAGTAAAAATGGTTGCTAAATCATAATAAGGTGCTGGTTCTTTGGGGTTTATTTTAATGCATTGCATATATAAACTCGAAGCTAAATCATAATTTCCCAAAATTTTTTCCTTATTAGCATTATGATATAGATAATCAAAATTTAATCTGTCTTTTTCGCTTAGGTTTTGCTTATTTTTATTATTTGATGTTGTAACAACATTTTCTTTTGATTTACAAGAAATAATAAACAAGCCTATAATTAGCGAGATTAATAAAATTATATGGGTTGATTTTTGCTTCAATTATTTATTATTTAATGATAGTATAATCGCTTATGCTTAAATCGGCTGATTTTCCATGATATTCTGCTCCATTGCCAAGCATTGAATTGCTAATATGAGCATTTTTTACTTTTGCAGATTTTTGAATAATGCTATTGCTAATATTTGAGTTTTCTATTATTGTGCCTTCTCCTATTGAAACATAAGGACCGATTACCGAATTTGATATTTTAATTCCTTCGGCAATATAGCACGGCTGTATTATTACTGAATTTGAAAATAATGTTTGATTTATTGGGGGTAGTTCTTTGCGTTTAATTTCAAGCATTCTTCTGTTGGTGTATACCGTAGCATCTTTGTTTCCGCAATCGAGCCATTCTTCAACTTTGCCGGGAACAAATCGTAAACCCTTGTTTTTCATGTTTTCCAAGGCATTTGTAAGTTGATATTCCCCTTTTTCTTTTATATCATTATCTAAAAGATATTTCAATTCTTTTTTTAGGTTTTCTCCATCTTTAAAATAATATATTCCGATTATGGCCAAATCAGAAACAAAGTGTTCCGGTTTTTCGACAAAATCGGTTATTTCGTTTTTTTCGTTTAGCTTAACTACGCCAAATGCTCTTGGGTCTTCTACTTTATGCACCCAAATGATGCTATCGTTTTGCTCATCTAATTTAAAATCGGCTTTAAATAAAGTATCAGCAAAAGCTACTATAGTTTTTTCAGTTAAAGCCGATTCGGCACACATGATTGCATGAGCTGTACCTAAAGCTTCATCTTGATAATGAATGGTTCCTTTTGCACCTTGTTTTTCGGCAATTGTAATTAATTTTTTTTCTGTTTCATCGCCAAAACGTCCTATTACAAAAGCTATTTCATTAACTTTTTCGTTGCAAACTTTAACTAAATCTTCTACCAACCACTCAACTATTGGTTTTCCTGCAACAGGGATTAACGGCTTTGGAACGGTAAGTGTATGAGGCCTCATGCGTTTTCCCATGCCGGCCATTGGGATGATGATTTTCATTTATTTTTACTTATTGAAACTTTTAAAATTCTATATTACTAAAGTTATTTTTTTCCTGTGCTTCCAAATCCTCCTTCGCCTCTTTTGGTTTCTTCTAAATATTCAACACAATGCCAGGCGGCTCTTTCGTGTTTTGCAATAACCATTTGTGCAATTCTTTCTCCATCGTTTATTTCAAAATTTTCGTTTGATAAATTTACCAACAACACTTTAATTTCTCCACGATAATCAGCATCAATTGTTCCCGGTGAATTTAATACCGTAATACCTTGTTTAAATGCTAAGCCGCTACGTGGTCGAATTTGTGCTTCGAACCCAACGGGTAGCTCTATAAATAATCCAGTTGAAATTAAAGCCCTTTCTAAAGGCTTTAAGATAATTGGACTTGCAATATTTGCTCTTAAATCTAATCCTGCCGATGCTTCTGTAGCATATTCCGGCAAGGGGTGTTTTGATTTGTTTACAATTTTAATTTTCATTCTATTTTGTTTCGCTCGTTGCTAAGTTACGTTTTTTTAAACGCTCTAAAAAGAAAAGTAATACAAGGTATAAAATGAGCAAAAATGTATTAAATACATATTTCAATGCTTGTGATAAAACGTTTTTTAATAAATCTGAAATAAAATATATGGCAATTGCTGTTAATATAATTAATGCTATTCTGCCAACATCATAAGGGATATAATATTTTTTTTGGCCAATTATATATGAAGCAACTAACATTGAAAAATAACATATTAACGTAGCCCAAGCAGCTCCCATATATCCCATTAAAGGAATTAGTAAAATGTTTAATAAAATGGTTAATGCGGCTCCAAATAAAGATAATGCAGCACCATATCTTGTTTTTCCGGATAGTTTATACCAAATGGATAAATTAAAAAACATTCCAAAAAAAACATTTGCCAACAACAATATTGGTACTACCCCAATTCCTTCACGATATTGCTCTCCTATAAATTGCTGAACAATTTCTATAAAAAGCATTATTGCTAAAAATATTATCATTCCGGCCATGGTAAAATATTTCATTACATCGGCATACAATTGTGCGGAGCCGCTTTCTTTTTCTTGTGCAAAAAAGAAGGGTTCGGCAGCAAACCGAAAAGCTTGTGTAAAAATGGTCATAAGAATAGAAACTTTGTAGCAAGCTCCATATATTCCTAATTGAACCATTGAAATATCTTTCGGCAATAAATATTTTATAAGAATTCTATCCATGGTTTCGTTAGTCATTCCTGCCAAACCAGCAATTAATAAAGGCAAGGCATAGCGCAACATGTTTTTCCATAATTGAACATCAAAATGCCAGTTTATTTTTAAAACAGATGGAGCCAAAAGCAATAACGTAAATGCGCTGGCAATTAAATTGGAAACAAATACGTAGCCCTCTCTCATTTGTGAATCATATAATTTATGAGCTATATGATATAAAAAATGGTTGCTATTATTTATAACTTGAGGAAGATAAACTATGAAGAAAAGATTGAAAAATATATTTACAAAAATGTTTATTAAGCGTAATGCTGCAAAGGTTTTAGCTTTTTTTTGTTCTCTAAGTTTTGCAAATGGTATAGCACTTATAGCGTCTAATCCAATTATCCAAGCAAACCAATTTATATAAACAGATTTGGTTTCGTATCCGATAACGGATGCTATTGGTTTTGCATAAATATTAATAATGATTATAAATAGTGCTGATGTAAATAGAATTGAAATTAAGGTAGTGCTATAAACATTTTCTTTGTTGGTTTGGCTTTGTGAAAAACGAAAAAATGCTGTTTCCATTCCGTAGGTTAAAATGATAATAAGAAAGGAAACATAGGCATACATTTCGGTAACAATTCCATACTCTTCGGGAGTAAATACACGAGTATAAAGAGGTACCAATAGATAATTTAGCAGACGTCCTAAAATGCTGCTTAACCCATAAATGGCTGTTTGTGATGCTAATTTTTTTAAGGGATTCAACCTCTGATTTTACACTAAAAGAAACCGGCTATTGTAAGCCGGTTGTTTATTAAAAATTTTTTTATTTAAAATTTGGTTTTCTTTTTTCTAAAAATGCGCTTGTGCCTTCTTTAAAATCGGGTGTTCCAAAACATTTACCAAACTCTTCTATTTCTACCTGATATCCGTTTACACCATCAGTTGTTGAAGCATTAACAGCAATTATAGCACTTGCAATAGCCGAACTTGAGCGCAACTTTATTTTATCGGCAATTTCTTCACATTTTGATATTAAAGAATCTTGTGAGGTAACATGGTTTACTAAGCCCCATTGTAAGGCTTCGTTTGCGGTAATCATATCGGCTGTCATAATCATTTCGAAGGCTTTTCCTTTGCCTACTAAATTTGTTAATCGTTGTGTACCGCCATATCCGGGAATTACTCCTAATGAAACTTCCGGTAAGCCCATTTTTGCATTATCAGAAGCAACTCTAATGTGGCAACTCATTGCTAATTCTAAGCCTCCACCTAATGCAAACCCATTTATAGCTGCTATAATTGGTTTTGATAAATTTTCTGCTACATCAAATAATAATTTATGGCCGCTTGCGCTTAGTTCTTTTCCTTGTTCTACCGTAAAATGGGCGAATTCGGAAATATCGGCACCCGCAACAAAGGCTTTTTGACCAGCTCCGGTTAAAATAATAACTTTTACTGCATGGTCTTTTTCCGCATTTTTTAGTGCACTGCTAAGTTCTGCTATTGTTTCTTTGTTTAAAGCATTAAGCTTATCAGGGCGGTTTATTGTAATTATTAGAGAACCGTTTTTGTTTTCGATTAAAAGATTGTTGTATGACATATTTTGTTTTTTTATGGTGTGCTAAAATTATAAAGATTGTTTTATTGTTTTGTTTGTAATTCGTCTTGATTTTCAACAAGCGGTAATGTAAAAAAGAATGTTGTGCCTTTTTGATTTTCTGACTCAAACCAAATATTGCCGCCATGTGAACTTATAATGTTTTTAACCATGGCTAATCCCAAGCCCATTCCAGAAGTTTTGGTAGTAAAGTTAGGACGAAAAATTTTTTCTTTTAAATCATCGTCTATTCCATTGCCATTATCACGTATAGATACTTGAATCATATCTTTTACTCTGCAGATAGATATTTCTATTAATCCATCTTCTTCTGCATCAATTGCCTGAATGGCATTTTTAATCAAATTATTAAAAACGCGTATCATTTGGTCTTTATCAGCAAGCACAAGGGTACTTTGGGTTTTTTTTTGCAAAATAATATGCGATTTGGTGGTAGGTTTAAAAAACTCAACCGATTGCGAGGCAATGTTATAAATATCTATTTTTTGAACATTTGGCCGTGGCATTTTAGCAAAGTCAGAAAACTCATTAGCGATATTAGATAGGGTGTCTATTTGTTCGATTAAATTTTGTGTAAATTTTTGTAAACGCAAGTCAAACTCTTCAGGCGATTCTTTCCATGTGCGTTGAAGATGTTGTGCAGAAAGTTTCATGGGGGTAAGAGGGTTTTTAATTTCATGTGCAACTTGCCTTGCCATTTCTCTCCAAGCCGTTTCTCTTTCTGAACGAGCTAATTTTTCTGCGCTTTCTTCCAACTGGTGAATCATTCGATTATATTCATTTATAAGCAAGCCTATTTCATCGTTTGAATCCCATGCAATAGGAGCATTGGGCTTGCCAAGAGAAATATCTCCCAATCGCGAACGAATTAATTGTAATGGTTCTGCAATTAGTCGAGAAATTATTATTGCAATAAAAATGGAGAGTAAAAACAAAACGACATATAAGTTAATTAGAGCACCGGCAAAAAATGATAACTCCTTTTCCATTTCGTCTTGCCTTGCAAAATATGGAATGTTTAAATATCCCAATATCCTTCCTTTATCATTTTTTATTATGGTATAAGCCGAAAAAAAGCTTAGCAACCCAATTTTTTCGCGATGTATAAATTGAGCTAATCCCTCACGGTTTAATTGATGGTATGCATACGAATTAATTTTTGGCGAAGAAAGTCCTATTTCAAAAATATTTTTTCTGGATGAGGCTAACAGCTCTCCTGCTGTATCATAAATATTTAAATCGGTAAAAAACACATTGGAATATTTAATTAAATAGTAGGTAAGCAATTCTTCATCTGTGGCATTTAGAATTTCTTTTTCTCCAATATCTTGCTCAATTTCTGATAATATAGAGCGTAATTTTTCTTTTATTATTTTTTCATTTTGTTGATGATATTGTCGTAGTTGATAATAAATGGTGGCAAAACCAAAAATAATGGTGGCTATGGCAATGGTTCCGGCAACTAAAATTTGTATTCGGGTTCTAAAGTTTTTCCATTTTTTAAAGAAATTTTTTAGGCCTGTATGATAAATACTATTCCATAAAAAGAGTAGAGAAAAGATTACAAATAAATATGATATTCTGGTTAATTGTCCAATAATTCCAAAATTAACAGATGAAATAATTATTGTTTCACCATCGTTGGTATTAAGTATATAATGCTTGTATTCATTAAGTTTTATTTGCTTATTTATAGTTGTTTGTTTTGCCCATTCAGGAATTTTTAATGAATATTTTATATTACCTCCTGAAAGCACCAAGTTTTGATTCTTATACTTAGCAAAAGAATAGCGATTGTTATAATTTGAAACTTTTGAAAACCTGTTATCTAACAATAGTTCCGGATAACCGCTCCCTTCGGGTATTAACTTGGCCGTTAATTCAATATACAAATAATATTTGTGCCATTGTTGAATATCGTCCTTATAAGCTTTTTCTATAATTAATAAATAATTTCCTACACCTGTTTCATAATCTAACAGAAAAATTCCTTCATCAATATTTACAGGCATTCCATACGTTTTAATTTTTTCGACAAAAAAATCTACACATTGATATGCTTTATTTCCGGGTTGAACAATTATTGAATCGTTTTGAAAACATGGAGTTACCAGTAAATCATATTTATCGAAATATCCTCCAAAATATTTTTCTTTTAAATATCGTTGAATAGCGCTTTTATTAAATGATGTATTGTCGAATATATACGTTTCAATTTCTTTATCATTAAGAATGTTTTGCTTTAACTCTTTGAGCAATAATTCTGCTAAGGGGTCGTTTTCAGCAGCTATCTTTTGTGCTAAAAATTGCTTAGAAAAAAGTTCTTTTTGATTTGTGAAATAGCTTATGGAAAGAAACAAACTTATGGCTAAAGTTAAATTTATAAGAATATTAAAAGATTTATTGTTTTTGAATGAAACTTGATATACAATTTGAATAATTAGCGGAAGTATAAATGAAAATAATAGAATTAACGGTATCGGGAAATCGAAATTAGCCAATACAATTAATGAACATACTGTAAATAATATAAATGCATATATTTTAAATTTAGCAGTAATTGCATAATATTTATATAAATGCAAAAAACTAAAAAATAATATACATAAAGCTATTATAGCTAAAATACTGTTTAAATCAATATTTAAAATATCGTTAAAGTCGAATTTTAAATTAGAGTTTTCAATTAACCACTTTATAGCTAAAACCGCAAAGGAGTAAATCAAAAACACATATATTAATGCTATAAGCTGATGAAGAAAATTATTGTAATTTATAGGATAAATAAGTGCAAATGATGAAAATAATAACACCAATACCAAAAACTCACCTAAGGATGACAATCCATTAAAAACAGCAAATACTGAAGGACTAAATAGTTCTGTTTGGAATAAAATATTTTTTTTGGTATATAAAAAAATTGCCCATAAAACGAATGAAACGAATAGTGCAAATAGCCATATAAATATTTGTTTGTTAAGCCCTCTTTCTTTCAAAACTTCTTTAACAAACATAATCCACGAAAACAAAAGCAGAAAAAATAAAATAGTGGCTATATTTTTTTGCGTTGTTGAAATTTGATTTATACGCAGTATTTGAACAGAAAATGCTGGTTCTTTCGAGTTAAAGTAAATCCCTTGAAACTCATCGTTGTAAGGAAGATAATTAACTGTATTTTCGGAAGCAGGAACTAAGTAGTTTTTGTTTTGTATAAATCGGTTTTGAATGGAATAATTTTCCGAAAGTTTTATTGCTCCAACCGTATTAAAATTTAATGGATGTTTAATTATTACAGCTTTAACCGATGGTGTTTCAATATAAAGATTGTTTGAAGCGATAGCATCTTTTATTTGTTGTGGATGTATTAAAGAACTTGTCCAAATAAAAGGTGTATCGTTTTTAAAAACAAAAATTTCTATTCCTTCTTCGTCTGATAATGTTGTATAATAATTTTCTTTTTCAAAAATAATTTCAGGGATATTATTTATTTTCTCTAACTCCGATATAAGGAGCTGTTCTTTTTTTTCGAAACTATTTTTTATTTGTTGAAATGTTTGATTTTCATTAATCAAATATTGATTACTGATTAAAAACATGGTTATGGCTAAAAACAAAAGTACTATTAGCCACCCCATTGTTTTTTTATTTAATTTTTTAAAATTCATGAATGAATTTTTGAAGCGCTCCAACAAATAATAATTCAAACCTACTATTTTATTTTTAAAACAACTTTTTTATTCAAATAAAAAACGCGAGTTTAGAAAACTCGCGCTAAAAAAATATTAATAGAAAAATTTGTTTATCTTAATAATGTTACATTTCCTTTTAATGTGTATGATTCGTTATCAATTCCAATAGCTTTTACAATCCAATAATATACACCATCGTTTGCTTGAGCTCCGTTTCTTCTTTTACCATCCCAACCGGTATTAAAATCGTTTGTTTCAAAAACCAACTTACCCCATCTATCAAAAATTTGTAAATTATATTCTATAATATTTCGCGAGCCATCCGGTTTATTGACTTTATCATAAGGAATTGGAGCAAATAAATCATTTATACCGTCTCCGTTAGGACTAAATACATTTGGCATAATTAAAGCAGATTTTCCATCTACCTTAACTTTTACAGAAACCGTATCGGCACATCTTGGTTCTGTATCATATGCAATTAAAATAATTTCGTATTCGCCAAAGTCATTATAAGTTATGGTTTTAGAATCTCCAATAACAGGACTATTTCCTGTTTGCCCATTACCAAAATCCCAAACAAAATTGGTAGCATTTGTACTGTTGTTTAAAACCGTTACATTATAAGGAGCTAATCCTGTTGTAATTGTAGTTTCTCCATTAGCTGTAAATGCGGCATTGGTTATAATTTGTTCCGAAACGCCTATTAAACTGCTTTGTGCTTGACATCCGTTGGCATCTTCTATGGTTACTGTATATGCACCAACTGCTAAATTCGTAAATATCGTATCACTTTGAAAATTTATCCCGTCTAACGAATAAATATACGGTGGTGTTCCGTTGCCCCCTACTCCCGTTATGCGTATTTTTCCATTATTCTTCCCACAATCTGCCAATAAGCCGCTTGCGCTTATTGTTGGCAAGCCGTTTATTGTTATTCTTACCGAATCGCTTGCTGTACATCCAAATTGATTGGTTACCGTAACATAATACGTCTGGCTTACCGGTGTATTACATATTGGCGTTGCACTTGTAGTACTTGATAAGGTTCCATTGTTAGGAGTCCAGGAATAACTTGTTCCTCCGCTGGCAAATAGCTGTATCGTTTGTCCTTGACATAATGAAGTATCTTGTGTAATGCTTATGTTTGGCGCGGGGACAACCGTAACAGTTGCTATTGATGAAAAAGCAGGACAGCCAAGAGGAGAAGAAATTATCACGCGATACTGGGTATTTGTTGCCATTGGACCTATTAAGACAGTGGAATCATTAGCATTTGGAATATTTGTAAATGTTACGCCATTGGTAGATGATTGCCATTGAAAAGTTGTACTTCCTGTTCCAAAAATGGTTAGATGCATAGTATCGCCTTGACACAAAATCATATCATTTGTTGAGAGAGTAGGCAAAATTTGTCCGGCTGAAGGTGGCGTACTTATAAAAATGGTAATGGTATCAGAATCTGTTTCGTTAGAGCACGGATCTAAAGTAGTTACCGTATAAGTTGTTGTTTGTGTTGGGGTAATAATAGGGTTTGCAATATTTGGGTTACTTACACCGGTTGTAGGAGACCAAGAGTATATTCTACCAGCCGTACAACCTCCTGTTGTAAATACGTTTACTTGTGTTGAATCGCCAATACACAAAAATTGATTAACTGCTGTGACTGAATCAATAACCAATGGAGGAGGAGTTCCAGGAGTGGTAAATGTAAAAACAGGCATCCAAGGCCCTGTTGAACCTCCGCTTCCACATATTCTTTCTCTAACTCTAATTTGGTAGGTAGATCCTTGACATAAATCGCTATATGGAATAAATAAAGTATTATATGGTTCAAGAGCACATTGCTCAGTCCAGTTTGGAGGGCCATAACCTGGAACGTTCAAATCTGCTCTGTAATAAGGGTAGGAACCCCATGCCGGATCTGTACAACTAGGTGTATTTGCAGGAAAAGTTGAAAAACAAGTTAATTCTGCTTCCATGTAATAGGGACCACAACCACATGTTGCAGCATCGGAACTGCCATTGATTGTAATTCCTGTGGGTCCGGCAGAAATTGAATAATTAACCAGAGCTAACCCATGACACGCTTCTGTAGTTTTTGAGGATAAAGTAAAAATTAATATCCACGATGCAAAAAGTAGAATTTTTTTCATTCTGGGTGATTTTGGAAAATTTAAGACAACAAAAGTACCTTTTTTTCAACAATAAAAAAAGCCGATGTTAATAACTCTTAAATAGGCTTTTATGTTTAATTAAAAATTAACTATCTTAATAACGTTACATTTCCTTTTAAGTCATAAGACTGATTGTCAATTCCAATTGCTTTTACCAACCAGTAGTACACCCCATCAGAAGAAGTTGAACCTCCTTTTCTTTTTCCATCCCATCCTACATTTATATCATTGCTTTCAAATACCATTTTACCCCATCTGTCAAATATTTGAAGATTATATTGAACTATATTTCTTGTTCCTGATTTCGTTTTAATATCAAAAGGTTTTGGCAAAAACACATCGTTTACCCCATCTCCATTAGGAGAAAATACATTAGGCATTTCAATGGAAGAAAGCCCATCTACCACTACTCTAACTGAAATAGTGTCCGAACATCTTGGAATTGAATCGTATGCTATCAAAATTATATCATAAACACCAATATTTTCATATGTTATAGTTATTGTTTGGTTAGAAATTGGAGAATCTCCTGTTTGCCCATTTCCAAAATCCCAAATATAATTTGTTGCATTAGTCGATGTATTCAATATTTCAACTTCAAAAGGATCTAATCCTTCGGTAATTTCCGTTTGTCCATTTGCGGTAAATGAGGCATTGGTTATAATTTGTTCCGAAACGCCTATTAAACTGCTTTGTGCTTGACATCCGTTGGCATCTTCTATGGTTACTGTATATGCACCAACTGCTAAATTCGTAAATATCGTATCACTTTGAAAATTTATCCCGTCTAACGAATAAATATACGGTGGTGTTCCGTTGCCCCCTACTCCCGTTATGCGTATTTTTCCATTATTCTTCCCACAATCTGCCAATAAGCCGCTTGCGCTTACTGTTGGCAAGCCATTTATTGTTATCCTTACCGAATCGCTTGCTGTACATCCAAATTGATTGGTTACCGTAACATAATACGTCTGGCTTACCGGTGTATTACATATTGGTGTTGCACTTGTAGTACTTGATAAGGTTCCATTGTTAGGAGTCCATGAATAACTTGTTCCTCCGCTGGCAAATAGCTGTATCGTTTGTCCTTGACATAATGAAGTATCTTGTGTAATACTTATGTTTGGCGCGGGAATAACAGTAACCGTTCTTGTTTCAATTATTGTATCGCAAGCATTTGATAATATTACTCTAAACTGGGTTGATTGATTAAGGCCATTTATGTGAACTATTGAATCATTAGAAATTGTATTCCATGTTGAACCATTTGTTGATGACTGCCAGGTAATATTACCATTTTGGCTTCCAAGGTACGACAATATTGTACTGTCTCCTGCACAAAACAAGGTGTCTGAAATGGTGTAATTTCCTGAAATTAAAGGAAGTGCTACTTGTACGGTAACACTGTCAGTATAAATTGTTCCATTAACATTTGTACCGGTAACATAATAAGTCGTGGTAGTGGTGGGCGAAGCCCATACAGTTGGACCACTTGTTGAACTTAATCCTGCGGCAGGAGACCATGTATAGTTTACAAGACCGGATGCCACCAGCAAAGTACTATCGCCAATGCAAATTGAAGTATCAGGAGAAACGGCTAATACTGTATCAGCTTCGCATGTTAATCCTTCAAAATTTAAAAACACTCCTGAATCTAAAATTTCATCAGACGCATCTGCAATAACTAATATAAAGTGATATGATTGATTGGGAGTAGTGGCCACTTTAGCTAATAAAGGAGTAGTTAGGCCGTTATATCCTATTGTTGTACCGTTTGTATTATTAACGTAATATGCGCAATTGGTGCAAGGGCCAGTATTGGTATTGCCATTATTTACATTTCCAATGTTAACCGGTAGTGTGGTATTTGGAACTAAAGCTATATTAAAATTATTATAATTTCCTCCATTTGGATTTGGACCTGATACGAAAAATGCAAAAACATCATAAATGGAGTTTACATAAGTTGGATATTCATCGGAGCCAAATACATAATTTATTTGAAGCGTATCACATGTTGGAACAATATCAAATTCCAGTAAGCATCTATCAAATGTTTGTTGATTATTCGCAATAGGTTGTAATAAAGTATATCCCGGAGCGCCATTTACTTGAGATAAATTATTTGAGGCCGGACCATTTAAGCCAATTAACGTTCCTGTAGTTAAAACAATTCCACTATCAATTCCCAAGTTGGTAGTTTGGCCATTAGCAAAGCTCCCATAAGCTCCGGATGGGCATTGTAAAACCGGATTGGTAATGGTTACACCCTGTCCTGAAATTCGTTGAGCCATTTGCTGCGCAGTTAAGTTGGGAGTAAGTTGAAGTTGTGAAAAAGAAAAAAATGATATGTGCAAAAAGGTAATTATTAGTAGTATTTTTTTCATTTAAAAAATTTTTTAGAAAGTAAAGATAATGATTATATAATGATTATCAAAACGTTCCGCTTTTGTTTATACTCATCTTTTAAAACATAAAAAACAAAAGAAAAAGCTATTTTTGCGCTCTAATTTTATGAAAATGGAAAATCGCAGAGTTCGCGTTCGTTTTGCGCCAAGCCCAACCGGGCCTCTTCACATGGGAGGAGTAAGAACAGCGCTATACAATTACCTTTTTGCCAAAAAACATGGTGGAGACTTTATTCTTCGTATTGAAGATACCGATCAAACACGCTTTGTACCCGGAGCAGAACAATATATCATTGAGTCGCTAAAGTGGTGTGGTATTGAGCCAAACGAAGGCGTTGGTTTTGGAGATGGCCCTCATGCTCCATATAGACAAAGCGAGCGTAAACCCTTGTATCGCCAATACGCAGAACAATTGGTTAATAATGGACATGCTTATTATGCTTTTGATACAGCCGAAGAATTAGAAGAAATGCGAAAACGCCTTGAGGCTGCTGGCGCTAAGTCTCCATCATATAATGCCATTACACGCCAGAATATGAAAAATTCGCTTACTCTACCTGAAGACGAAGTAAAAAGAAGAATAGAAGCGGGAGAGCCATATGTTATCCGCATGAAAATACCACGTAACGAAGAAATACGTTTTGAAGATATCATTCGCGGATGGGTAGTAGTAAACACCAGCGAAATGGACGACAAGGTATTGTTTAAATCGGATGGTATGCCCACCTATCATTTAGCAAATGTGGTAGACGATTATTTAATGCAAATAAGCCATGTAATTCGTGGTGAAGAGTGGTTACCTTCTGCACCTTTGCACGTGTTGCTTTATCGTTCCTTAGGATGGGAAAGTGTAATGCCAAAATTTGCACATTTACCGCTCTTGTTAAAACCGGATGGCAATGGAAAACTAAGTAAACGCGATGGCGATCGTTTAGGGTTTCCGGTGTTCCCATTAGAATGGCACGACCCAACTTCTAAGGAAATTTCTTCCGGATATAGAGAAAAGGGATACTTCCCGGATGCGTTTATAAACATGCTGGCATTGTTAGGCTGGAACCCGGGAAACAATCAGGAAATTATGAGCAAAGAAGAAATGATTTCTTTGTTTTCGTTAGAACGAGTTAGCAAGTCTGGCGCAAAATTCGACCCTGAAAAAACCAAATGGTTTAATCAACAATATTTACGCAAGCGCAGCCCGGAAGAATTAGCTGAGCTTTGGCTTCCGGAACTTAAAGAAAAAGGTGTTGAAAAAGATCGTTCTTACATAAACGAAGTGTGCCGATTATTACAAGAAAAGGCACATTTTGTAAATGAATTTTGGTCATTAGGAAACTACTTTTTTGAAGCACCAACAAGTTATGATCAAGAGGTTATAAAAAAACGCTGGAACGAAAAATCGGCACCTTTCTTTTTAGCCTTAATAAAAGCATTTAACGATATATCCGATTTTTCAGCAATTGAAATAGAAAAATCGTTTAAAACGCTATGTGAACAGCAAGGTATTAAAACAGGAGAAGTAATGCAACTTTTAAGGGTTTGCATTAGCGGTGTTGGCGGAGGACCGGCTTTATATGAATTAATTGCACTACTTGGTAAGGAAGAGGTAAACAAACGATTATTAAAAGCAGTAAATACTATTCGTTTATAATAGCATTTGCTAAAAAGTTTTCTATAAAACATTATATAGGCTTCTTAAAGCTTGCATACCATTTTTGCTTTTAAAATTTTTATCTTCGCTATAAATAAAAAAGCGTGAAAAAATTTTTATTCATTTTATTTTTTATCTTTTTTAAGCAAACATTCTCAAATACTGATTCTTTAAAAAGCATATTAGAAAAAATCGTTGATCCGGTTGAAAGATGCAGCTTGTTAATTGATAAAGGATATAAATATTATCATCAAAACCCGCAAATAACATTTGTTTTAAACAAATATGCCGATTCACTTTGTTCAATTTTTCTAAAACAAATAAAATCCGATAGCTTAATTTTGCTCAAACACAAAGCTGATGCGCTGAATAATCTCGGCTTTTTATATCTAAACAAAGGCAAAATTGAAACCGCTCTCGAATATTATTATAAAAGCTTAAAAATAAGAGAACAAATTCAAGATTTTGAAGGTTTAGCCACCTCGTATAATAGTATAGGAAGCATTTACAGTAATCAAGGAGAATTGGAAAAGGCAAAAGACTTTTTCGAAAAAAGCCTTGCCATGCGAAAAATTTTAGGAGCGCCACAAGGAATTGCCTATACGTTAAACAACATTGGATATGTGTACGAACAAAAAAAAGATGTTTTAAATGCCCGAAAATATTATTTAGAAAGTCGCTCATATATTGAGAAAACAAAAGACTCCAGCGGTATTGCTTCTGTTTATAATAACATTGGTTGGTCGTATCATCAAACTCAAAACTATGATTCCGCTTTATTTTATTACACAAAATCAAACGAAATAGGAGAAAAAATTGGAGATAAAACCATTATTGCATTTGCTTTATCCAATTCCGGAAAAGTATATTATGAATTAAAACAATACGATAAAGCCTTATTATATACGCAAAAAGCTTTACAAATAGCAAAAGAACAAGGTTTTCCTGAAACCATCAGAAATGCTTCCAGCATATTAAGTCAAATTTATGGTACATCAAACGACTACAAAAAGGCCTATGAAATGCATTTGCTATTTAAACAAATGGCTGACAGCTTAAAAAATCAAGAAATTGAAAAAAAATTAATTACAGAAAAAATGTTATATGATTTTGATAAAGAAAAAGCCCTACTCGAAGCCGAAAGAGTAAAAACCAAACTATTAGCCGAAGCAAAAAATAAAGAAAAAAACATTATTCTTCTTTTTTCCATACTTGGAGGAGTTTCATTAATAACATTTTCGTGGCTGCAATATAAACGATTAATTATTACACGTAAACAAAACAAAATTATAGAACAACAAAAGCTTTTGCTGGAAGAAAAAAATGCCATAGTTGAAGAAAAAAACAAAGACATTACCGATAGTATAAACTATGCCAAACGCATACAAGATGCCGTATTACAAAAAAGAGAGCATGTTTCGAAACATTTGCCGGAACACTTTATTTTATTTCAACCGCGCGATATTGTGAGCGGAGATTTTTACTGGGCTTTTGAAAAAAAAGAATACTTATATTTTGCTGTTGCCGATTGCACCGGGCATGGTGTTCCCGGAGCTTTTATGAGCTTATTGGGAATTACCTTTTTAAATGAAATTTGTAAAAACGATAGCATCCAAAAACCGGCAGAAATTTTAGAATTATTAAGAGAAAAAATTATTCACCAGCTTAACCATGATAATTTGGAAAAAACCAGCAGCGATGGTATGGATATTGCCCTTTGTCGTTTAAATTTAAATTCTAAGGAGTTGGTTTTTTCAGGAGCAAACAACCCCTGTTGGATTATTAAAAACAAAAGTACTTTTATGGAACTTAAACCCGAAAAACAACCTGTTGGGTTTCATATAGAATATAAACCTTTTACCAATCAAGAAATAGTATTAAATAAAGGTGATTTGGTTTACTTATTTTCTGATGGCTATGCCGACCAATTTGGCGGTGAAAAAGGGAAGAAAATAAAAAACAGCACTTTTAAAGAAAAAATCATAGAGGCATCAACACTCGATATGATGGAACAAAAATCTTTTTTAAAAAATTTTTTTAATTACTGGAAAGGGAATTTAGAGCAAGTTGACGATGTAACAGTATTGGGTTTAAAGGTCTAAGGCCATTGCGAGCGAATAAAAAGAGCGAAGTAGGCTTTTACTATTCTTAAATTTTCCAAAAATTATACCTTTATCATAAAAATTTAAGAGAATGAAAAAAGTCTTTTTACTATTTATACTGTTTTGTTGTTTGGGAACATCTTTTGCTCAAAATCAAAACACTCTTGATTCTTTATTTACCGAACTGAAAAAATGGGAAAATAAAAGCGGTATTGAGGCAGATACCAATGTGTATAATTGCTATTACAACATCGGAGTAGAATTTCAAAGCTCCAATCCCGACACGGCTATTTATTTTCTGAACAAAAGCATGGAAAAAGCCCGAAAAATCAAGGACAAAATTCGTGAAGCGGAAAATATCAAACAACAAGGTTGGTGTTATTATGTAAAAGGGGATTATACAGAAGCATTGAAAAAATACGAACAATCCATCAATACTCTTCCGGAAAATGTAAACGACAAAGATATTATCCGAAAGCAAAAAGTATATGCCGCCAATCTCGGAAACATTGGGCTTGTTTATGCAGACCAAGGCAATTATTCCAAGGCTCTAGAATACTATTTTAAGGCACAAAAAATAGATGAAGAAATTCTTATGCCAGACGGTCAGATTGGTGACAAAAAGGGACAGGCGGGCAATCTTGGAAATATTGGTATTGTTTATCATGCCCAAGGCAATTATTCCAAAGCATTGGAGTATTATTTCAAGGCTTTGAAAATATGTGAAGAAATAGGAGATAAACGAAATCTGGCCGCCATCCTCGGAAACATTGGGATTGTTTATAAAGAACAAGGCTATTATTCCAAGGCTTTGGAGTATTATTTCAAGGCTTTGAAAATCAATGAAGAAATCGGGAACAAACAATATCAGGCCATCAATCTCGGAAACATCGGGGGTGTTTATATGGAACAAGGTAATTATTCCAAAGCATTGGAGTATTATTTCAAGGCTTTGAAAATATTTGAAGAAATCGGGAACAAACAATATCAGGCCCTCAATCTCGTAAACATTGGGGTTGTTTATATGGAACAAGCCTATTATTCCAAGGCTTTGGAGTATTATTTCAAGGCTTTGAAAATATGTGAAGAAATAGGAGATAAACAAAGTCAGGCCATTAATCTAGGAAATATTGGGGCATTATACATCCAACAAAAAAAATACAAAGAAGCTGAAGAATATCTTAAGCAAGCCATTTTAATCGGAGAAGAATTGCATATTATTTATTATTTAAAAGAGTTCTATTATTCCCTTTCAGAACTCTATGCCCAAACCGGTCGTTACAAAGATGCTTTTGAGGCATACAAAAAACACGACATGTATAAAGATAGCGTGAACAGCGAAGAAAACCAAAAAGCTTTGGCTACCAAGGAAATGCAATACCTGTTTGAAAAAAAGCAAGCCGAAGAAGAAGCCAAACACGAACAGGAACTGTTAAGAAGAGAAGCTAAAGAAAAACAACAACGTTTGTATTTATACCTTGCACTGGCTATTGCCGGGGCTATTTTAGTTATTCTTGGCATTGTCTATAAATCCCTGCAAACTACCAAACGACAAAAGAAAATCATCGAACAAACCAGGGATGAAATTGCTGCACAAAAGAAAATCGTGGAAGAAAAAAATAAAGATATATTGGACAGTATTAGTTACGCCAAACGCATTCAGGAAGCCATATTACCTAATTCCCATAAATGGAAACAACTCTTACCACAAAGTATTATTTTGTATTTACCCAAAGACATTGTAGCCGGAGATTTTTATTGGTTAGAAGAAACGGATAAATATATTTTTGTTGCTGCTGCAGATTGCACCGGCCATGGCGTTCCGGGCGCTATGGTAAGCGTAGTATGTAGTAATGCTTTAACAAGAGCTGTGCTGGAAGAAAAACTTACCGAAACCAATCAGATATTAGACAGAGTAAGAGAAATTGTCATTGAAAAACTCAGCGGAAGTGATGAGAATATTAGGGATGGAATGGATGTGTGTTTGGTGAGAATTAACAAACAAAACCGAAAACAAATTCAATACAGTGGAGCAAACAGACCATTATACATAGTAGAAAACAACACACTCAACGAAATCAAACCTGATAAACAACCCATTGGTAAGTACGAAGAAACCAAGCCGTTTACAGCACAGCTAATAGAGCTAAACGAAAACACCTGTTTATATCTTACCACCGATGGCTATGCCGACCAATTTGGCGGTGAAAAAGGAAAGAAAATAGGAACCAAGCCATTTAAAGAAATGCTATCGCAAACCATAGCTCTAACATTAGAAGAAAAAGGCAAAGAGCTAAAAGCCTTTTTTGAGCAATGGAAAGGCCACACCGAGCAAATGGACGATGTTACCTTACTTGGAATTAAAATCTAACCCAAATGGACGAAATACAGCTTAAAAACTTTCGCATATACGCCTATCATGGTTGCCATAAAGAAGAACGACTAATTGGCGGGTGGTTTACTGTTTCTGTAAGTGTTTTCTTTAATATGGATGAAGCTGTAAAATCAGATCGGCTTGAAAAAGCGGTTGATTATGTATTGCTTAAAAAACTTGTGGAACAAGAAATGGCTATTCCTTCCAACTTAATTGAGCATGTAGCCGGCAGAATTGCAACACAAATAAAAAATCAATTTAATTACGCGATTGTGGAGGTTGAAATTTGTAAAGAACGCCCTCCCTTTGGCGGTTTAGGCGCAAGTGTTTCTGTAAAAATAAAAAGATAAAGCCCGAATAAAGTTGTACATACGCTATTTTATACTATTTTTGCAGTTCTAAAAATAATGGTCCTGTGGCCGAGTGGCTAGGCAGAGGTCTGCAAAACCTTGTACAGCGGTTCGAATCCGCTCGGGACCTCCAAAAAAAAAACCGCTTCATAAGCGGTTTTTTTATTATTTATCCAAATTTTCCAAAATATTATTAAGTGTTTTACTTGGTCGCATAACATTATTCAGCTTGACAGGATCGGGATGATAATAGCCGCCAATATCTACTTTATGACCCTGAACTTCATTTAATTCTTTAAGAATAATATCTAAGTTTTCTCTCAATGCTTTAGCCGTGGTAATAAAAATTTTCTTTAATTCTTCGTCTTTATTTTGATTAGCTAAGGCTTCAGCCCAATAAAGAGTTAGATAAAAACAACTGCCTCTATTATCCAATTCACCTGCATCTCTTTTAGGAGCTCTGTCTTCTTGCAAATATTTTTCTGTGGCTTCATCGAGCGTTTCGGCTAACACCATCGCTTTTTTGTTTCCGGTTACATGACTAAGATGCTCATAAGAAACGGCTAAAGCCAAATATTCTCCTATAGAATCCCATCTTAAATGATTTTCCTCAATTAATTGTTCCACATGCTTAGGTGCTGAGCCGCCAGCTCCTGTTTCAAACAATCCTCCTCCGTTCATTAAAGGAACTATGGAAAGCATTTTTGCGCTGGTTCCTAGTTCTAAAATTGGGAATAAATCGGTTAAATAATCGCGTAAAACATTTCCTGTTACAGAGATGGTGTCTTTTCCTGCTTTTACACGCTCTAAGGTAAAATTAGTTGCATCTACCGGAGAAAGAATATGAATTTCAAGGCCTGTTGTGTCGTGCTCTTTTAAATATTCGTTTACTTTTTTTATCAATTCAGCATCGTGTGCTCTGTTTTTATCTAACCAAAATACAGCGGGCATTCCTGATAAACGGGCTCTATTAACGGCTAATTTAACCCAATCGCGAATTGCGGCATCCTTTACGGTACACATTCTCCATATATCTCCTTCATTTACTTCGTGCTCCATTAAAGTATTCCCTTGAGAATCAATAACCCTTACTTTTCCTTTTGCTTTAATTTCAAAAGTTTTATCGTGTGAACCATATTCTTCAGCCTTTTGAGCCATTAATCCAACATTAGGTACAGTTCCCATAGTACGAGGATCAAACGCTCCGTTTTTCTTACAAAATTCTATGGTTGCACTATATACTCCGGCATAACTACTATCGGGTATAACGGCTTTGGTGTCAGTTGCTTTGCCTTCTTTATTGTACATTCTGCCTGAATTGCGAATCATGGCAGGCATAGAAGCATCAATTATTACATCGTTGGGAAAATGTAAATTGGTAATCCCTTTATCAGAATTAACCATTGCAATTTCAGGGCGAATGCTATAACAAGCATCAATATCCTTTAAAATTTCTGTTTTTTTATCGGCAGGCAGCGTTTCTATTTTGCTTAATAAATCGGCAAATCCATTATTTACATCAACTCCTATTTGATTGAAAACTTCGCTATGTTTATCAAATACCGGTTTAAAGAAAACTTTAACAGCATGGCCAAACATAATGGGGTCTGAAACCTTCATCATGGTTGCTTTGAGATGTATTGAAAACAAAACACCCTGTTTTTTTGCATCTTCTACTTGTTCATTTAAAAAGTTTATAAGAGCGTTTTTACTCATAAAAGTAGCATCAGCTATTTCACCGGCACTTACTTTTATGGAATCTTTTAAAATCGTAATATTTCCTTCTAAATCAACATGTTCTATTTTTAGAACATCGGCATTTTTTAAGGTTATTGATTTTTCGTTATGAAAAAAATCACCTGAATTCATTGTAGAAACATGCGATTTAGAGCTTGGTTCCCACTTACCCATGCTATGGGGATTGTTTTTCGCATAGTTTTTCACAGCTCGAGGGGCTCTACGATCGGAGTTGCCTTCGCGAAGAACAGGGTTTACAGCGCTTCCTTTTACTTTATCATACTTTGCTTTTATGTTTTTTTCTTCTTCTGTAACGGGATTTTCGAGGTAATCCGGCAATTTGTATCCTTGCGATTGCAGCTCTTTTATTGCGGCTTTAATTTGAGGTATTGATGCACTTATGTTGGGTAATTTTATAATGTTGGCTTCGGGTGAATTTACATATTCTCCAAGCCATGCTAAATCATCGTTTACACGTTGCTCTTCAGTTAAATATTCAGGAAATTGAGCTAAAATTCTTCCTGCTAATGAAATGTCTCGGGTTTCAATTTCTATACCTGCTTTTTTGCTAAAGTTTTTTACAACAGGAAGAAATGCATACGTTGCCATAAAAGGGGCTTCGTCTGTTAAAGTGTAAATGATTTTTGAGGCCATTTTTAATTTTATTTTAATTTTTTACAAGTGGCGCAAAAATATAACTATTTGTTAGGTAAACAAATGATGCTTGTTATATTATAATTTAGATTATTGTTTTATTCAAAAACTTGCTTTAGCACCTCTAAGGATTTAAGTTCTCCAAAATTTTCAATGTGCTGTTGATAGTAATTAATTATAAATTGTAAAAGCTCTCTTCGTTGATTATTTGAAATATTAATTTGCGATAGCGCTAAATAATTTTGATTAAGCAGTGCTAAAATTGGATTTATTTGAATAAAGCGGGTATCACAAACGTTTTCTTCAGCATATTTTTGCGTGATTGAAATACCTAAGTAATTACTTAGTTTTATCAAAAATGAAAGGTGAAAATTTGAAAAGCCTTCTTCTTGTAAATCAAAATGTAGGATAGAACTTTTAATAAAATCATATTTGCGATTATCAGGGAATGTTTCACGTATTGATTTTAAAAGTATTTCGGCTATAAAAACAGCCATACTTGCTTTAATTAAATTAATTTGAATACTATGAAACGGATAGGCTAATCGAATTTCTTTGGGTATTTTTATTTCTTGATTTTCTTTATTATAAAATACTATTTCTAAAATGGAAAGAGGCATAAACAGCGATGCCTTTTGGGCAGATTTTTTTCGGTGAATTCCTCTGACTAAAAAGCTTAAAAGGCCAAAATTTTTGGTATATATTTTTACAATAATGCCAGAATCAGTATAATCAATTTTATTTAATACTATTCCTTCGGTTTTTACCAGCATTATTTTTTCGGAATTTTTTGAAGATTTCTATATACTAATCTAAAAAGTATAAAATGACTCTACAAAATTAATTTATAACTAATATTTTAGTTACATGTGTTTTGGAGCCATCTTCCGTTGAACAATATACCATGTAAACACCGCTCTTTACCTTTTCTCCAAAAACGGTTTTTCCATCCCAAACAGCCTGACCACCAAGGGATTTAGTGCTGTAAACTAATTTGCCCGAAATATCTGTTATTTTTACATCTACGTTTTCAACCAAACCTTTAATAGCTATTATACCCTCATAATCTTCTCGAACAGGATTGGGATATGCATACACATTTTTAAAAAATTCTTGGCCGTCAGTAGCATCTGACTTGTAAGAAACCAAACCTTTATCGGTAGCAAAAAAAACTTCTCCGTTTTGGCCATTAACGGCAATACTTAATATATTATTTGACGGCAAAGGACTATTATTTTTGTTAAATGTTTTAATTTGTTTTGTTCCTTCTGGCGACATCAAAAAAACACCTCCACTTTCTGTTCCAAGCCATTTTCTGTTAGCGCCATCAACAGCTATTGCAGTTACTCTTTCAGATTCTAATAAAATTTGTATCTGCCCGTCTTGTTCTAATTTTATTTGTTGAGCATCTACATTGCCATTAAAAATACCGGAGGGATTATATATTACCGCTACTCCTTTTTCTGTTCCTATCCAAATTTGGCCTTGCCGATCTTCAACAATACAAGAAACATCTAATGATGGTAAGTTTCCACTGCCCGATTGGTTATTTAACCAAATAATTTTATCATCTGATGTATCATCAAAAGTATTGTTGTGATTAAAAACTATAATTCCTTTTCGATGATTTTGAATCCAAAAATTATTGTTTTTGTCAATGATAAAAATTCCGGGAGCAATATTACTTGTTGCAGCGCTTAAACTAAATGTTTTCCAATTACCTTCTTTATCCATTAAATTCAAATGATTGTTCGTTCCATTGCTTGTTGTCCATAAAATTCCGTTTTTATCAAATTGAGAACATGCACTTCCAACCCAATAATAACCGGGTATATTTAAATTTAATAGGGTTGAATTTTTTTCGTTGTAAATATTTTTGAGTTGTTTGTTTTCTATTTCAATTAATCCTCTTCCCCAGCTTGATACAAAAACTCTTTGTGGATTATTTGGATCTGGATTAACAAATACTTTATCAAATAAGGTATCAAATTGAGGAATTTCTGAATTACTTATTGTTTCCCAAAATCCATTTTTAAAATAAGAAATTCCATCGCCAAAATATAAGTTGGAACGATTTGATAAATAGCTTCCGGGAGCTAACCAAAGCGTTCCGTAATTATCCATACTTAAGTGAAATGAGCGAATAGAAAGAGGACCGTTGGGTAAAAATCGTTCTGCATATCCATTTTTATCCCATTTAATTAAAAATTGATTGTGATCAGCAATCCATACATTATTATCGTTATCAATAATTGCAAAAAGTGGTTGCGGATTGATATTGTTTAAAAAATAATTATATATATGATATTTTAAATTCATATTTTCGTCATATACATCAACATTGTCGAAATATGAAAAAATTAGATGATTTTTTGCATTTTTTATTCTAAAAGTAGTTTGATTTTGTGTAAAATTATTATAATTCCAATTATATCCATCATATACAAAAAGGCTATCAGAATTAAAAATTTGTGAATATTTGTTTACATATATTTTATTATTTATCTGTGCAATAGTATTATAAATTCCCGTTGGTATATTTGTATCTTTATACCATTCATTAAAATTAGTGAGATTTGGTGCATTTGTTGAAGCTTTGTATATGCCTTCATCCGTAGCTGCGAAAATATAGCCTGAAGAAATTGTTATATCCAATACATTTACATTGCTTCCATTTTGTCCTATCAAATATGTTTCACGTATTTCAGATCGGTCGGTATCTAAAACAACTATACCAAAACCACAGGCTAAATAGGCTTTATTTTCATCTATATAAATTTTATTTATGGTTTTATTTCCAATAATATTGCTTCTTTTAATATCAGAAACGTTTATTATTTGATTATTTTTTATAATATCAATATTACTGTTTTTATAGGCTATAACAAGAGCTGACGATTTGTCAGAATATGCTATATCGCTAATTTCGGTTTCGGCTAATCCATCAATGCGCGAAATACGTTCTATTGATTTTTCTTGTTTGTTTAATTTTATAATGGCGTTTTCAGCAGCACAATAAACAATATCTCCGGCATCAGCCACAGCAATAGCTTTAGTGTATGGAAAATGATCGCGCCACTTGCCTATTTCCAATTCTTGAGAAAAGAGATATTTGTTAATAATTAAAAAGAAAAATATACTAATTGAAAATAGTTTATGCATAAATTTTATTTGAATTAACGAATTTATACTAACGAATTTAAGTTTAAAAAATTGTTTTTAATGTTTTAAAACAAAAAAGGGCAATTTTAGCCCTTTATTTCAACGAATTTTATATTTTGGATGTTTATGTCTAAATTTTTTAGATCTTTTATTATATCTAATTTTTGATGCTTTTTTATTTTGTTGATTTTCAGAATGTTATATTTATCTTCCCAAATATATAGTTAATATACTAATATCAGATGGGCTTACGCCAGAAATTCGTGAAGCTTGTCCAATGGTTCTTGGTTTAATTTTATTTAATTTTTGAACTGCTTCGGCTGATAAAGATTTAATTTTAGAATAATCTAAATCAGGTCTTAGAGGTATAGATTCTAACCTTTTTAATTTTTCAACATGTTCTTTTTCTCTTTCAATATAACCTTCATATTTCATTAAAATTTCTGCTTGCTCTATTGTTTCTTTATCAAATTGTTCTTTTATAAAATGTGCATTACTTGCATAATTTAAAATATCATAAATGTTAAGTTGTGGTCTGCTTAAGACTGTAAACATTTTAACTTTTTGAGAAATAGGTACGGTTCCTAATTCAATTAATCTATTATTTATTTCTTCGGGTATTAAACTTTCTGTTTTAAATGTTTTTATAATTTTTTCTACATTCTTTATTTTTTCTTTTACTCTATCATAACGCTCTTTTGTTGCTAATCCTATTTCAAAAGCTATAGGGGTTAGTCGTATATCAGCATTATCTTGACGTAATAATGTTCTATATTCAGCTCTTGAAGTAAACATTCTGTAAGGCTCTTCAGTTCCTTTGGTAATTAAATCATCTATTAAAACTCCAATATAGGCTTGTGAACGGTCGAGAACAAATTCACTTTTATTATTTATTTTTAAATGAGCGTTTATTCCGGCCATTAAACCTTGACAAGCTGCTTCTTCGTAACCGGTAGTTCCGTTTATTTGACCTGCAAAATATAAATTTTCAATAAGCTTTGTTTCGAGTGTATGATTTAATTGAACAGGAGGAAAATAATCATATTCTATAGCATATCCAGGTCGAAACATTTTTGCATTTTCAAAACCCGGTATTTTTGTTAATGCTTTGTATTGTACATCTTCAGGAAGAGAAGTTGAAAATCCATTTACATAAATTTCTACGGTATTCCATCCTTCAGGTTCTACAAAAATTTGATGTCTTTCTCTTTCTGAAAAGCGTGTAATTTTATCTTCAATGGATGGGCAATATCTTGGTCCAAGTCCTTGAATTCTGCCCGTAAACATAGGAGATTTTTCAAATCCGGTTTTTAATATTTCATGAACAGCATCATTTGTATATGTTATATAACAACTTATTTGTTTTGTAAGTTTAGGGACAGAATCTAAAAATGAAAACTTTTCAGGATTTTCATCACCCGTTTGTTCTTCCATTTTTGAGTAATCTAAACTTCTTCCATCAATTCTTGGAGGGGTTCCCGTTTTCATTCTTCCTGATTCAAACCCTAACTTAACTAATTGTTCAGTTATTCCTGTTGCTGCCTTTTCACCTGTTCTTCCTCCACCAAATTGTTTTTCACCTATGTGTATTACTCCATTTAAAAAGGTTCCATTTGTTAATACAACTGCTTTAGATTTAATTTCTAATCCCATTTGAGTAATCACCCCGCAAACTTTTTGGTCATTAATTATTAATCCTGAAACCATATCCTGCCAAAAGTCTACATTAGGAGTTTCTTCTAACATTTGTCTCCAATATTGAGCAAAAAGCATCCTATCGTTTTGTGTTCTTGGACTCCACATAGCAGGCCCTTTAGAACGATTTAGCATTCTAAATTGAATTGCTGATTTATCGCTTACAATTCCAGAATAACCTCCTAATGCATCAATTTCTCTAATAATTTGACCTTTAGCAATACCTCCCATTGCCGGATTACAACTCATTTGTGCAATAGTTTGCATATTCATGGTAATCAATAAAACCTTTGATCCCATATTTGCAGCAGCTGCAGCTGCTTCACATCCGGCATGTCCGGCACCAACTACTATAATATCATATTCTTTTAACATATTTTTTTAGTATGTTTCACGTGAAACAATAAATTATATATTCTTTAATATTAGATAATGTTTCACGTGAAACATTATCTAATACCTTTTAATTCTCTCCAAAGCTGATTAAAAGATTTATTAGCGATTTCTGGTAATACTCTTCTTTCTCCCCATGAAGATTTAAAAAATTGTTTAAGCATAAAATTTTTAATTGTAGATCCTCCTTTTTCCATAGTTGATCTCTTCAACATTGCTTTTTTGTAAAAAAACATAGCCCAAGATTCAGACTTAGTAAAAAAATTATTTTCAATTGCTTCCTTTCTATTATATAAAAGCATATTATGAATTGGTATTTTAACCGGACATACTTCAGTACACTTTCCACATAAAGATGAGGCAAAACTTAAATGTTTATATTCTTCAAAATCTTTTAAATGTGGGGTAATTACTGAACCTATAGGACCACTGTAGGTTGTTGCATAAGTATGTCCTCCAACATTTTTATAAATTGGACATGCGTTTAAACATGCACCACAACGAATACATGAAAGGGAATCTCGCTTTTCTTCTTTTGCTAATAAATTTGATCTGCCATTATCTAATAAGATAACATAAAATTCTTCTGGACCATTATACTCATCATAACTTTTTGGTCCTGATAAAATTGAATTATATACAGTAACATTTTGTCCTGTACCATGACTTGCTAATAATGGCCAATATAAATCAAGATCTTTTATTGAAGGTATTACCTTTTCTATTCCTACAATAGCTATATGTACTTTAGGAAAAGACATACTCATTACAGCATTTCCTTCATTTTCTGTAATAGCAATAGATCCTGTATCAGATATAATGAAATTTGCACCTGTTATTCCTATATTAGCACAAGTATATTTAGATTTTAACTTATTTCTTACAAATAATGTAATTTCTTGTGGGGTTGATGTAGGTAATAAATTAAATTTTTCATGAAAAAGTTTAGCTATATCTTCTTTTGATTTATGCATTGCAGGTGTTACGATATGATAGGGAGGTTCACCATCTATTTGCTGTATGTACTCACCCAGATCAGTTTCTATAACTTCAATTATATTTTTTTCTAAATGATGATTTAAATTAATTTCTTCGGTTATCATCGATTTAGATTTAACAACAATGTTAGCATTGTATTTTTGAGTAATATTTAATATTTCTTTTATTGCTTCGTGCTCATCTTGAGCCCAAATAACCTTTCCTCCTCTTTTTGTGAAATTTGATTCGAATTCAGATAAATATTTATCTAATGCATATAAAACTTTTTTCTTTAAAATAGATGCTCTCTCTTTGGCTAATGATAAATCAGAAAATTGTTGTTTTCCTTTTAAAACAGCTGCATCATACTTACCAATATTAAATTGAATAGTTTTTCTATGATTTATATCAAAAGATTTTTTTTCTGCATCTATAAGAAATTTATCTAAAATAGTTTGTGCCATAGTTATTTTGAATTAATAACATCAACCGTAATTGTTTCATCCATATTAACTAATTTCCATGCTAAATAAAAAAAATGCTTTATCCTGTATTCCATTAGTTCTAAATCTATTTTATCAGGCGTATCTGTAAATTTGTGATAATCATCATGAAGTCCATTAAAAAAGAATATAACAGGAATGTTATTTTTTGCAAAATTATAATGATCAGAACGATAATAGAACCTATTAGGATCTTTCGAACTATTGTATTTATAATCTAAAATTAAGTTTTGATATGTATAATTTACCTCTTCATTTGTATTATGTAGTAATGTACTCAATTTGTCAGATCCAATAACATATATATATTTTTCTTTATTTTTATATATATAATCTGAACGACCAATCATATCTATATTTATATTAACAGCAATATTTTTTAAAGGAATAATAGGATCTATATCAGTATAATGCTTAGAACCTAACAATCCAATTTCTTCACCGGAAAAGGTAATAAATAAAATATTTCTTTTTGGAATAAAACCGGATTTTATTGCATTTGAAAATGCAGTAGCCAAATTTAAAACAGCTGTAGTACCTGATGCATTATCATCAGCACCATAATATATTTTACCATCTTTTATTCCTAAATGATCATAATGAGATGAAATGACAACTGTTTCATCCGTTTTACCTTTAATAAATCCTAAGACATTTTGAGTATGTACGGATTTAGAAACAGGTTTGATTACAAAATATATTTTAGATTTTTTTTTAAATATTACATTATCAGTAATGAATAAAATAGGAGCTTTAGACATTGTTCCATTTTTAAACATAACTGAACGTAATTCATACATTAAATCAAATAAATCAACATCCGGCTTTTTAAAAAATAAAAGAGTTACATTAAAATTATTTGATGCTTCAATAATATCAATATACTTATTTACTAATTCATTAATATCATTAGAACTAAAATTTAAAAAAATAGCAGATGCTTTATCTTTTTTTGTAATTTCTAAATAACTGACTATTTCTTTTACTCTACTTACAGAATAAGAGCTGGGTAAAATATATTTATTTTGATTGAATAAAAAATAATCTTGTTTATTAGAATAAATTGTGTTGTTAATACTTAATTTTAATTCCGGCTCATGTATTTTATTTACTGTAAATTGTTGAAAATAACCGGTATCATTTACAGGTCCTTTTAATCCTAATTGTAAAAAATGATTTCTTATATAATCGGCAGCAAGATATTGACCTCTTTCACCGGAACCTCTTCCTTCAAATTCATCAGATGCGAGTTTATAAATATGCGTTTTAAGTTCTGTTATAGAAATTGAATTTGCAAATCTTTCAGCAATAGTATCTTTATTTGATGCAAAAATGCATACAGGAAAAATATGTAATATGAAAAATAATATTCTTAACAAGAAATTTCTATTTTATTAATTCTATTTTGATGACGACCACCTTCGAAAGGAGTATCAATAAATGTTTTTACAGCTCTTTTAGCTTCATCAACATCAATAAATCTTCCAGGTAAAGCTAATATATTTGCATCATTATGCAATCGTGCTAATTTTGCAATTTGTTCATTCCAGCACAAAGCTGATCTAATACCTTTGTGTTTGTTAGCAGAAATATTAATTCCATTTCCACTTCCACAAATAACAATTCCAAAGTCAGCTTGTTTATTTACAATATCATTTGCTACTGCATGACCAAAATCAGGATAATCAACACTATCTTCCGAAAATGTACCACAATCTTTAAATTGTATATTTAAAGATGAAAGAAATAATTTAATTTCTTCTTTTAATTTATATCCGGCATGATCAGAACCAATTGATATTAGCATATGTTGATAAATATAAAATTGATTTATTATTAATGAATTAAACTACAAAGTTAATACCTTATTAACAATACATAACAATATTATTAACTAAAAAAATAACTTTGAATAATTATAATTAAAGATATCACAAAAACCTTGTTGGAAATATTTTAAAAACTAAAAAAACATTCTAATAAAAATATTTGCATAATATGAGTAAAAGTGTAATTGAAACAAGTAATTATAAAAGCAACAAAATATTTAAGTATTTAATATTGAAATTTAGGCAATGATATTAACATATACATCATACAATTTTAAAGTTAAAAGATTAACAAAAATGCTTTTAACATATATGTTAATTATTATTTAAAAAATTGATTTACAAGCATAAGAAGAAATATCTTTGTTCACAGATTGTTTATAGAATTTTATAACTCAAAAATTAAAATAAAATCTAAAAAAATAACTGACATTAATAACAAGTAAATAATAACATAATAGATAATTTTAATAGAAAATATTTATGATTAATAATTTAAATGCGTTAATAAAAAATGGTTTTGTAAATGAAGAAATAGACCCATCTTTGGATTTATTTAACGAAATAGAAAAACTTAAAAAAGAAAAAAATGCGGTAATACTGGCACATTATTATCAAGAACCCGATATTCAAGATTTAGCAGATTATATTGGCGATAGTTTAGGATTAGCACAAAATGCACAAAAATCAAATGCAGATATTATTTTATTTGCCGGTGTACATTTTATGGCAGAAACAGCTAAAATTTTAAATCCGACAAAAAAAGTTATTATACCTGATTTAAATGCAGGTTGTTCTTTGGCAGATTCATGTCCTCCGGAAAGATTTGCAGCTTTTAAACAAAAATATCCTGAGCATATTGTTATTTCGTATATAAATTGTACAGCTGAAATTAAAGCAATGTCGGATATTATTTGTACTTCTTCGAATGCTGTTCAAATTGTAGAAAGTGTTCCAAAAGAAAAAGGAATCATATTTGCACCTGATAAAAATTTAGGGGCTTATATAATTAAAAAAACAGGTAGAGATATGGTTTTGTGGGATGGAGCTTGCATGGTACATGAAATTTTTTCGTTAGAAAAAATTATCAGGTTAAAAGAATTAAATCCGAATGCAAAAATAATTGCACATCCAGAGTGTGAAGAAGCATTATTAAAACATGCTGATTTTATTGGTTCAACTACTGCATTATTAAAATATACAAAATCAGATAATGCAAAAGAGTATATTGTTGCTACAGAAACCGGAATAATTCATCAAATGCAAAAAGCATCGCCACAAAAAACATTTATACCGGCTCCGCCAAATAATTCATGTGCTTGCAATGATTGTCCTCACATGAAATTAAATACATTGGAAAAATTATACTTAAGTTTGAAATACGAACAACCCGAAATATTTGTTGAAGAATCAATTCGATTAAAAGCACAAAAAGCATTAAATAATATGCTTGAAATATCAGCTAAAAATGGCTTATAAAAGTTTTTTCCATATAATTATTTATTTATTTATTTTACTTTTTTCAATAAAGGTAACAGCTCAATATGACATTAATCCTAACGGATATAATGTGTTTTATCATGATAATGGTAATAAAGCAAGTGAAGGATTTTTTAGAGAAGGAAAACCGGATGGTTATTGGAAGACATATTATCCGGATGGAAAAATAAAAAGTGAAGGAAACCGTAAAGATTTTTTATTAGACAGTACCTGGATTTTTTACAATGAAAAAGGCAATAAAATTTCTGAAATAAATTATAAAAATTCAAAGAAAAACGGATTTTTAATTACATACAACGATTCAGGTTTTATCGTATCAAAAGAATATTTTATAAACGATAAAAAAGAAGATTATAGTTATTATTATTATCCAACAGGTCAATTAAAATTAAAAATACCTTTTATTGACAATAAAGAAGAAGGATTAGCCTTTGAATTTGATAAAGATAGTACTATTATAACGCTTACAGAATACAAAAAGGGTTATGTAGTAAAACAAGAAAAAATAAACCGAAAAGATAAAAGAGGATTTAAAACGGGTATGCATAAAACATTTTACGAAAATGGAAAAGTTAAAACCGAAGTTACATACCTCGATGATAAAATGCATGGATATTATAAAGAATACGATTTTGAAGGAAATCTTATAAAAACATTAAAGTACGTAAATGGCGAACTGGAAAAAGAAGTTTCAGAACTTACTCCAATGGAAATATTTACCGAATATTATGAAGACGGAAAAATAAAAAAACAAGGAGGATTTAAAAATAATAAACCCGAAGGTGTACATTATGAATTTGATGAAAATGGAATCCCATCTGCATCAAAAATTTATAAAGAAGGAGTTTTATTAGGTGAAGGATTAATTGATAGTGCCGGCATGAAACAAGGCCCATGGAAAGAATTTTATCCCGATGGAACATTAAAAGCAGAAGGAAAATACGAAGATAATAAACGAATAGGAGAATGGAAATTTTATCATCCCAATAAAAAAATAGAACAAATAGGAAAATATGCAAAAGGCGAAAAGCCCGATGGAGTTTGGAAATGGTATTATGATAGCGGAATTTTATTACGCGAAGAAAATTACCGAAAAGGATTAAGAGATGGATTAATGATTGAATACAGCGATTCCGGAACTGTAATTACTAAGGGAGAATTTTTGGATGGTGAAAAAGAAGGATTTTGGTTTTATGAAATGGGCGATCATAGAGAAGAAGGAAATTATAAATCAGGAAAAATGGAAGGCATTTGGAAATTTTATTACGATAATGGAAAATTAAGTTTTGAAGGAAATTTTATTGACGACTTACCGGATGGAAAACATAAATACTATTGGCCAAACGGAAAATTAAAAGAAGAAGGAAAATTTATTATGGGAAATAAAGACGGAGAATGGAAATCGTATACCGAAGATGGTTATCTTTACTTAGTAATTTATTATAAAAACGGACAAGAATTGAAATACGATGGGGTAAAAGTAAAACCGGAAAAAGTAGATTAATTGGAACATAAAAAAAAAATAGATGAATACATTTTAGAAAACAAATTGTTGAAAGAAAAAATTCAACAATTAGAATCCTTATTATTTCCGCAAACTAATGTAAAAATTGAAGATGTAGAAGAAATTAGAAACGCTTTCGATATTAAAAAAGTGGGTTTTTGGTCATATAATCTTCAAGATAATTCCATTCAATGGTCAAACGAACTTTACGAATTTTTCGAAGCTGATAAATCACAAAAAATAGATTTCGATTTTTATATCAATCATGTTTATCCCGAAGATAGACAAAGACTGTTAGATTCATTCAATTATGCCATAAATAATAACACAAATTATGATGTACAATATAGAATTATAAGTTTATCAGGAAAGAAAAAATGGTTGCATTGTACCGGAAATATTTATAAAAATGAAAAAGGAGAAACATTAATTGGAGGAAGCTCCATAGAAATTACAGATGCAGTAAAAATTAGAGAAAGACTCTTAGAAAATCAAAACCGATATAAAGTATTTTTTAAGAAAAACCCCATGCCCATGTGGGTGTACAATCCTATAACTTTTGAAATTATAGATGTTAATGAATCAGCTATTGAAAAATATGGTTACACCGAAGAAGAGTTTTTGAAGAAAACGATTATGGATATTCGACCTCCGGAAGATATATCTAAATTAATTGAAATTACAGATAAAAATATAAACGCTACAAATGTTAGTACAAATGGATTATGGCGTCACAAAAAGAAAGATGGAAGTATTATTTATGTAGAAGTTAAACGCACAAAAATTAATATTTCAGATAAAGAGTATCATCTTGCAATTATAAACGATATTACAGAAAAAGTAATAGCAGAAACTGCCTTAAAGGAAAATACGCAGCGTTACCAAATGCTTTTTTCAAAAGCAAACGATGCCATTTTAATAATGGACAATGAAACATTTATTGATTGTAATGAAAAAACACTCGAAATATTTGGCTGTACTCGTGAGGAAATAATAGGACACTCACCGGCAGAATTTTCGCCCGAATATCAACCCGATGGAAAAAAATCAAAGGAAAGTGCATTAGAAAAAATAAACAATGCATTAAACGGGAAAACACAAAAATTTTATTGGAAACATATACAAAAAAACGGTAATCCTTTTGATGCTGAAGTAAGTTTAAATGTATTAGAAATAAATAATAAAACATATATACAAGCAATAGTAAGAGATATTAGCGAAAGGATAAATGCCGAGAAAAAAGCAAAAGAAATTCAGGAAAATCTAAAAAAACAAAACAAAGTTCTTGTCGACTTAGCAAATAAAAAAACCATCTTTTCAGGGTCTTTTTTAGAATCTGCAAAAGAAATTGCAAAAGCAGCAGCACAAACTTTAAATATCTCTAAATCCAGCATTTGGTTATATCATCCTGAAAAAGATATAACGGCAGTGGTAACATATTACTTAAAAAATGATAAATTCGATTTTACGCCAACAGTCTTAAATTATGCTGATTATCCAGAATATTTTAAAGCCATAAAAACAGAAAGAATTATTGCCGTTAAAGATGTTTATAATGATGAAAGAATGTCGCCACTTTCTGAAGTCTATTTTAAACAAAACAATATAAAATCAACACTTGATGTTCCGGTTAGAGTTGAAGGCGATATAGTTGCAATTATATGCAATGAAACACAAGCTGAACAAAGAGAATGGACTTTTGAAGATCAAACATTTGCAGCAAGTTTGGCAGATTTATTATCTATTTCGTATGAATATATTCAACGCAAAGAGGCAGAACAAAAAATAATTGAAAACGAAAAAATTCTTAAAACAGTATTAGACAACATTGATCATTTAACCTATAATTTTTCAATAAATAAAAATGGAACAATAGAAGTAAAATACATTAGTCCACAAGTTGAAAAACTTTTAGGATTAACTCAAAACGAATTTATAGAACATATAAAAAATAAAACATTTTCAGCATTTTATCATCCCGAAGATATTGATATAATTAAAACAGAAGGACAAAAGCTAATCAGTACTAACCAAAGTGTAAACCTAAGTTATAGAATAAAAAACGCCAAAACCAATCAATATATTTGGGTTGAAGAATTTGTATTTCCAAGCTTTGATGAAAAAGGAAATAGAATTGCAAATTATGGAATAGTTCACAACATTACTGAAAGAAAAAATGCAGAAATCGCTCTAAAACAAAGCGAAGAGCAATACAGAAACTTATTTGAAAACAATATGGCCGGAGTATTTATTACAAAGGCCGATGGAACCTTTATTGCCGTTAATGAGTCATATGTAAAAATATTTGGATTTAATTCAACGGAAGAAGTTTTAAAAAGAAAATCTAAAGACAATTATTTTACTCCGGAAGATAGAGAAAATTATTTAAAGGAACTGAGAGAAAAAAAACAATTAAAAAATTATACACTTAGAAACAAAAAATCTGATGGAACCGAAATATGGGTTTTAATTAATGTAGCACTAATAGAAAATAATGGCGAGGAATATTTACAAGGAACACTTATTGATATAAGTGAGATAAAAAAAGCTCAACAAAAACTAGAAGAAAGCGAAAAAAAATTCCGCCTACTTTCAGAGTCTTCACCAATAGGTATATTCTTTGTAGATAAAAATTTAAAGCCAATATTTGTAAATAAAGTAGCAAAAGAAATATTTTGGGAAAATAATCAAAACGAAAACATAACATATAATGAAAACATTTGGCATCAATATTTATTTCCTGAAGACAAAGAACTATTATATAACAACATTATTTTAAACAAAGAATTTGATAATAAACCAATAAATGTAGATTTAAGAATAAAAAAAGATAATAATACAAAATGGATAAGATTAAATGCTATAAGAATGTTTAATGATGATGGATCTAAAATAGGAACAATTGGAACCATTGAAGATATAACCGAAAGAAAAAGAAACATAGAGAGATTAAAAGAAAGCGAAAGACGATTCAGATTACTGGCAGATGCCGCAATTGAAGGAATTGTAATAACAGACAATGATAAAATTATTGATGTTAATGACAGATTCTTTTTAATGCACGGCTATTCAAGCAAAGAAGAAGTTATAGGAAAAAACATTAAAGATTTTTTTCTACCGAATAAGTCGATAAAAGAGCTGGAAAATATAATAAGGCCACTTGAAATAGAAAGCAAAAAGAAAAATGGCGAAACCATCACTCTTGAATTAAAAGGAGAAAAAATACCATTTGAAGATAAAGTATTACGCATATCGGTATTATACGATATTTCCGAACGAAAAAAATACGAAGAAGCATTACGCGAAAGTAGAGAAAACTATAAAAATTTAATTGAATCATCGCCCGTAGGAATTATAATTATTGATAAAAATTATGAAGTAAAATTTATAAACGAAACAGGAAAGGAAATTTTTAAAATACCTAAATATTATAAAGAAAAATTAAATATTTGGAACTATATACAAGCATTTCAAAAAGAAGAAGTAATAGAGCGTATTAAAAAAGCGTTTTCTGGAAATAAAACCGATTTTTTTGAATTAAACGTCATAACGCATACAAAAGAATTTAAAACCTTCGAAGCCAAAGGAACTCGTATTAAATATCAAGGAGAATTTGTATTACAAGTTGTTTTAAACGATATTTCAGATAGAAAGCAGCTAGAAAAAGAACAATTAAGAGCAGAAATAGCTGAAGAAACAAATAAACGATTACAAAAAGAAATAGCAGATCGTATAGCCGCAGAAAGAAAACTGATAGAAAATCAGCAATTTACCAAAAGCATTATTGAAAGTTCGCTCGATATGATTTGCGCAACCGATAAAGAAGGAAAAATTATTGAATTTAACGAAGCCGCAAGTCATTGTTTCGGTTATACTTTTGATGAAATAAAAAATCTTTCTCCAAGGATATTGTATGCCGATGAAAAACAGTTTGAACGTGTGCATAAGCAAATTTTTAGTTTGGGAAATTATTCAGGAGAAGTTATAAATGTAAGAAAAGATGGAAGCCAGTTTGTTTCATTTTTATCAGCCTCTCAATTAGTAAGCCCCACCGGAGAAGTAATTGGCTCAATGGGCGTTTCAAGAGATATTACAGAAAGTAAAAATGCCGAAAAACAAATAAAAGAAGCGCTTAAAGAAAAAGAAATATTATTAAAAGAAGTACATCATCGTGTAAAAAACAATTTGCAGGTAATATCCAGTATTTTAAATCTGCAATCCAGTTATGTTAGCGATGAAAATACTTTAAACATTCTTAAAGAAAGCCAAAACAGAATAAAAACAATGGCCTTTATTCACGAAAGCTTGTACCAAAACAAAGATTTTGCGCAAATAAAGTTTTCGGAATATGTTGTAAATTTGTCCAATAATTTAGTCCATTCTTATGGATTAAACAATAAATTAATCGACCTAAAACTTGAAATTGACGAAGTTTTTCTTAATTTAGACGACTCAATTCCATGCGGGTTGATTATTAATGAGCTAGTTTCAAATGCATTAAAGTATGCATTTTGCGACAAAGAACAGGGACAAATTGAAATAAAAGTAAAAAATAAAAGCGGATACCTGTATTTATGTGTTGCCGATAATGGCATAGGATTGCCAACTAACTTTAGTATAGAAAATACACAAACGCTAGGTCTTCAGTTAGTAAGTTCATTATGCGAACAGCTGGATGCGGAATTAAAACTAAGCTCAAAACAGGGAAAAGGGACCTGTTTCGAAATAGAATTTAAGTTAAAATAAACAGAAAAACTATGTCAAAAGTTAACATTTTGGTAGTAGAAGACGAGAGCATCGTTTCGAAAGATATTCAACAAAGTTTGAAAAAATTAGGATATAATGTGGTGGGAGCAGCATCAACAGGCGAAGTAGCTGTTCAGCTTGCAGAAGAAAAGCAGCCGGATTTAATTCTTATGGATATAATGCTCAAAGGAGCTAAGAGTGGTATTGACGCTGCTACTGAAATAAAAGAAAAATTAAATATTCCGGTAATTTATCTTACAGCATATGCAGATGAGAGCACGCTTAGCAAAGCAAAAATTACAGAACCATTCGGATATATTTTAAAGCCCTTTAAAGAAATAGATTTACACACATCTATTGAAATGGCTTTGTTTAAACACAAAAAAGAAACCGAATTGCGCAAAGAAAGAGACTTACTATATTCATTAGTAGAAAATAAAGAAGGCAACGATATACTATTTGTTAAAGCCAACTCCAAACTGGTTAAGCTAAACACAAAAGATATTTATTTTGTTGAAGCACTTAAAGACTATGTGGTAATAAATACAGCAAGCTCACGATATACCATACATTCTACCATGAAAGACATTCAGGCAAAATTATCGCCAGCAGACTTTATTAGAGTTCACCGCTCTTTCATTGTAAGAATTGATAAAATAGCGGCAATTGAGCATAATAACATAATCATTGAAGGTGATAAAAAAATTATTCCAATAGGAGGCTCATATAAAGATGAGCTGGTGCAAAAACTTAAAATGGTATAATAAAAAAACCCGAGAATGCTCTCGGGTTTTTTTATATTTCAAACCCCCATTCATCATTATAAATCTTACCTTTCTCCGGAGTTTTTACTAATAAAAAATCAAGCTGTTTTTTTAACAAGTCGGCTTTTTTTACTTTAATCCATACGGTATCGCCTAATTGATAGATTTTTTTAAAACGTTTTCCGATTAATCGATAATTATCTTCATCATATACATAAAAATCGTCTGTCATATCTCTTAGTCTAACCAACCCTTCACATTTGCTTTCTACCAGTTCAACATAAATTCCCCATTCTGTAACACCGGAAATTATTCCTTCAAATATTTTTCCAACTTCTTTTTGTAAATATTGTACTTGTTTATATTTAACAGATGCTCTTTCGGCTTCGGCCGCTAAACGTTCCATTTCTGACGAATGTTTACACAGCTCTTCCAATTCTGAACCATATTCGCTTTTTTTGCCAGTTAAAAGAGCATTTAAAATACGATGCACTAATAAATCGGGATATCTTCTAATGGGTGAGGTAAAATGAGTATAATAGTCAAATTTTAATCCATAATGTCCAATATTTTTGGTGGTGTAAAATGCCTTAGCCATGGTTCGTATAGCTAATTGACTTATCATTCCGCTTTCTTTTTTCCCTTCTACATCTTGTAATAATTTATTAAACGATTTAGAAAGTTCGTTTTGATTTCGATAGGAGAATTTATATCCCAATTTTTGAAGAAAAGTGCCAAACGTTCTTACTTTT
The DNA here is from genome assembly GCA_046299555.1 of Bacteroidia bacterium. GTDB lineage: Bacteria > Bacteroidota > Bacteroidia > JACCXN01 > JACCXN01 > CALKJP01. The sequence continues at coordinate 313,344 of JBKBHS010000001.1, read as the reverse complement.
TCTTCATCAGGCAAATCATGAACACGATAAACAAACGTATTATTTTTAGAATGTATGCTTTTAGAGCAAAATTCGGCAACTTTTCTATTGGCTAAGAGCATAAAGTCTTCTATTAACTTATGTGCATCTTTTTGTTCTTTAATGTAAACACCAATTGGATCGCCTTTTTCGTCTAATCGAAACTTTACTTCTTGCGAGTGAAAATTAATGCTTCCCTTTTTAAATCGTTCTTCGCGTAATTTTTTGGCCAGTTTATCCAAGATTAATATTTCGTTTTTAAAGTCGCCTTCTTTGCCTTCAATTATTTCTTGAGCCTCTTCGTAGGTAAATCGTTTATCGGAGCAAATAATTGTTTTACCAAACCATTCGCTTTTAATTTCAGCTTTTTCATTTAATTCAAAAACGGCTGAAAAGCAAAGTTTTTCTTCGTTTGGTCGAAGCGAACAAACAAAATTTGATAGTTTTTCAGGAAGCATGGGAACAACTCTATCAACCAAATACACAGAAGTTGCACGTTTTTGGGCTTCTTCATCAATTTTATCGCCCGGTTTAACGTAATACGAAACATCGGCTATGTGAACTCCTACTTCCCAATTGCCATTTTCAAGTTTACGAATCGATAAAGCATCATCAAAATCTTTAGCATCAAAAGGGTCAATGGTAAATGTGGTTACATTTCTAAAATCTCTTCTGGTTTTATATTCAATTTCAGGGATGTTTACAGGAATTTTTTCTGCATATTCTTCCACGCCATCCGGAAATTTGTAAGGTAAACCAAAATCGGCAAGTATGGCATGCATTTCTACTGTATTGTTACCCGGAGTTCCGAGCACATCTACAATTTCGCCAACAGGATTTTTTGATTTTGTAGGCCAATCAACAACTCTGCAAATAACTTTTTCTCCATCTTTTGCACCATTCAAATTACTTTCCGGAATGAAAATATCGGTATGCAATTTATTGCTGTCGGCAATAAAAAAACCATATTTCCCCGATACTTGAATAGTGCCAACATATTCTGTTTTTGAGCGCTCAATTACTTCAATTACTTCGCCTTCTTTTGTTCCGCGCTTTTTATTAAAAAAAACATAGAGCTTTACTTTGTCTCCCGAAAAGGCATTACGAATCATCCGTGCCGGAACATAAATATCTTCTCCTCCATTATCGGGAGTAACGTAAGCCGAACCTGTTGATACAACTTCAATAATGCCTGTAATATAAGGCGATTCTGTTTTAAGTTTATATTTTCCTTTGTCTATAGAAACTATTAAACCCTTTTCTTGCAGTTTTGGTAATAATGAGGCAACCAAAAGTCGCTGTTTTTCGTCTTTAATTTTTAAAGCAGCTGATATTTGTTTATAGTTAAAAGTTTTTGATGGGTTTTGTTGAAATACATGCAAAACTTCATCGATGGTTGTTTTTTTAATTTTTTTACTCATGCCACACAAGGTACAAAATGATTTTATAATTATATCGGAATATTTTATTTATTAAAAAAAATTAATTTATTTGACAATTCTTAAATTTTACATAACATGAAAAAAATAATATTTAGAGGAATTTTTATAATTAGTATCATTTTATCCAACCAAATATATTCACAAAAAAAAGAAGTAATTGTTGATTCGAAAGAATATCAACAATACAAAAAAGCCGGTACATTAGACGATTATATCATTTCAAATCCGGCCACAAATGAAAAAATTTTAGATTTATCTAAAGTAATATCCGGCAAAGTTGGTAAATATACCGCTGTTCCTAAATCATCCACACAATGTGATTGTATGATTCCAATAGATGGAACATTTACTATCGCACCATTTACAACAGGAACAGCTCCGCAATATAGAAATGATGATGGATCCACTCCTTTAATCAATATTCCTTTTAACTTTTGTTTGTATGGAACACAATACAACTCGCTTTATATAAACAATAATGGAAATATTTCTTTTGGAACACCTTATTCTACTTTTTCTTCAACAGCTTTTCCAACCAACCTATTTACCATGGTTGCTCCTTTTTGGGGCGATGTAGATACCAGAAACCCTGCAAGTGGTTTAGTATATTATAAAATAACCCCAACTTACATGATTGTTAGATGGAATAATGTAGGATATTATAATAATATGGCAGATAAAATAAATGATTTTCAATTAATCATTACGAATGGAAGCGACCCTATTGTTCCTTCAGGAAATGTTATGTTTTGCTATGGTGATATGCAGTGGACAACAGGAAGTGCCTCAGGAGGAACAAATGGTTTTGGAGGAACACCGGCAACGGTTGGCGCAAATGCCGGTGACGGAACAAGCTTTATTCAATTTGGTCGCTTTGATCAAGCAGGAACAGCTTATGATGGCCCTTTTGGTGCAAACGATGGTGTTTCATGGTTAGATTTTCAAAGTTTTTATTTTGATGCTTGCGGATCGGGTTCTAACATTGCTCCTATTGCTACCATTAATATTTCAACACCAAACGGCACGTCTCTTTCTTCAGGAATTTGTGATACCTCTAATGTTTGCGAAAATGACACCATAATTATTAATGCAAGCTTTTTAGCCCCCGAAAACAATCAAACGGTTAGTATAACAACATCAGGGCCTCAAGCAGGAAACTTTACCGTTTTAAGCAATACATCAGGAGCGGTTGCATCGCTTGTTTTACAATTTATTGGAACATCATCTAATATTGGAAATAATGCTATTACTATAACCGCTACAGATAATGGAACTCCTGTAGGAAATACTCAAATAACATTAAATTTTAATGTTATTCCGGCACCTGTTGCAAGTGCAACTTCATATTCTGCTTCTTGCAACAACAATGATGGTTCGGTTGTATTAGCAGGAAGTGGAGGTGTTTCTCCATATCAATATAGTATAAATGGAGTAAATTATTCAACAAACGATTCAATTACTAATCTACCGGCAGGAAGCCATATAGGTTATGTAATGGATGCCAATGGATGTAAAGACACAGTAGCATTTACTATCAATAATCCTTTTGCTCCTACCATTGATAGTGTTCATATTTCAAATATTTTATGTAATAATGATTGTAACGGAGCTATATCGGTTTTTTGTTCTCCGGTTCAAGGTGGAACGTTAAGTTACTCATGGAATACAAATCCTGCTCAAACAACACCAAGTATTTCTAATTTATGCGCAGGAACATATACCTTAACTTTAACCGAAACTTTTGGTTCGGGAGGTATTGATACCGTTTGGCAAGAAAATTTTAATACTGCCGCCAACTGGAACTTATCATACCTTACCGGAGTTAATCAAGCCAATGCTAATTTTTGGGTTATAAATGATAATGAAGGAGGGGTTATTCCTCCCGGCTGTGGTGTTGCTAATAATGGAAACAATACGCTTCACATTACAAGCCAGATTTTTCCAACCGGTGGAGCTGCTTATAATGCTGGAGGAGCATGTCCTTTATTGTTTTGTGTTACAACAAATGTAATGGCACACACCAATAATATTTCTACTGTTGGATATTCAAATTTAACCTTGAGCTTTAATTTTATAAGCAATGGACAAGGGTTAATAGATAATTTATCATTGCATTATAATACAGGCTCGGGTTGGAATGTATTAGACCCTTCTTTAAAATCGCAAGTTTGTGGAAATGGTCAAGGACAATGGACTGCATATTCTATTAATCTTCCTGCCGCTTGTGATAACATTCCCAACTTACAAATCGGATTTAATTGGACAAATAATGATGACGGTATAGGAACAGACCCTTCTGCAGCAATAGATAATATATTAATTACAAGTAGTTCAGGAGGGCCTCAAACATGTTCTATAACCCAATCTTATACATTAACGAATCCTTCAGCAATAGTGCTTAATGCAACTATTGATAGTGTTTCGTGTGGTGGCTATTCAGATGGTTCTATAACGGTTAATGCTTCAGGTGGTACCCCCGGTTATTCTTATTCATTTGATGGAGGAAACACCTATTCCTCTAATAATATCTTTAATAATTTAACAGCCGGTAATTATACCATTTTTGTTCGCGATACGAATGGATGTACTACATCTGCTCAATATAACGTATATCAACCAACGCCAATTTCTTCAAATATTAGCGGAACGAATGTTTCATGTAATGGAGGAAATAATGGTACAGCCACTGTTACAGCTTCCGGAGGAACAGCCCCATTTAATTATTCATGGAACACAACTCCGGTTCAAACCAACTCAAGTATAAACAATCTTGTTGCCGGAACGTATATTGTAACCATTACCGATGCAAACGGATGCCAAAAATTAGATACCATAACAATTTCACAACCTACACCTTTGGTTTTATTACTTAATTCAACTGATAATAGATGCGGACATACAGAAGGAACAGCCTCGGTTGCTGTATCAGGAGGAACTCCTTCATATAACATTGCTTGGAATACCATACCTGTTCAAACAACCAATACAGCCAATAATTTAACAGCAGGAACATATACGGCAACCGTAACCGATGCCAATGGGTGTGTTGCTTCTGATTCAGTGATAGTAAACGAAATATTAGGAATTACGGCAGACTTTACGGCATCAACTATTTTAGGAGATGCTCCTTTGTTGGTTAATTTTAATAATAATTCAACAGGCGATGTAACAACTTATACATGGAACTTTGGTACGGGCGATATTGATTCTATCAACATTAACCCTTCATATACATTTACGGAAGGTGGTCAATTTAATGTGGTGCTTTACGCTTGTTACACTCCACAATGTTGTGATTCTGCTTCATTAACGATAGAAGTACTGGATTCGCTTTTAACTTACAATGTGTTTACACCAAATGGAGATGGCAAAAACGATGTATTTACAGTTAAGTTTAAAGACGCATCGAGCGTAACCATGAATGTGTTTAATCGCTGGGGCGAAAAAGTACACGAAGAAACAGCCATAACTCCGGCTTGGGACGGAAGAAAGAAAGGCGGAGCACAATGCCCTGATGGTACGTATTTCTACATAATAAATGCCACCAGAAGAGATGGAAAAACCTATGAGCATAAAGGAACCGTTACGCTCATAAGATAAAATTAAGAATACATGCTAAATTTATCCCCAACAATTTGTTGGGGATTTTTTATGCCTAAAATACCACAAGACTATTTTTTAAACGATGATGTAGTATTTCTTTCCAAAGATTTATTGGGAAAAGTTTTGTTTACACGATTTAACGGCATTACAACAGCAGGAATAATTACCGAAACCGAAGCCTATGCAGGAATTAACGATAAAGCATCGCATGCATACAGAGGAAGAAGAACAGCCAGAAATGAGGTAATGTATCATAAAGGAGGGAAGGCGTACGTTTACTTATGTTATGGCCTGCATCATTTGTTTAATATTGTAACAAACGTTGAAGGAATTCCGCATGCTGTGCTCATAAGGGCTATATATCCCTATATTGGTATTCAGGAAATTTTAAATAGAAGGAATGCAAAAACCCTTTCTAAAATCCTTACTGTAGGACCTGGAAAAGTAAGTCAGGCTTTAGGAATACATACTCAATTAAACGGAACATCATTAAATGGAAACAAAATTTGGTTGGAAGAACACGGAATAGTTTTTCCAGTAAATAAAATTAATGTTGGAACACGAATAGGTGTAGAGTATGCCAAAGAAGATGCGCTTTTACCGTACCGTTTTTGGATAAATCATTCAGATATTACGATTTAAGAAGCGCCAGATTAAACCCTAAACCAAAAGTAAATCGAACTTCTTCCAGACTATATTTTCCTGTGTTGCCCAAATGAGCACCATTTACATAGCGTACATTGGCAAACAAATGAAAAAACTTTGGAGCATAATATTGAATGCCGGCCATTGCAGAAAGCAGCGGGCTTACAGCTAGTTTAGACTTTACAGCAAAACTTTCTTGTACATTTTGGTCTAAAAACGTACTTTCTATTTGAGTTAAGCTTAATCCGGGCTGGATGCCAAAAAATGGGTCTAGATTTCCTTTGGTAGGCAGGTGAAACATGGCTCCTGAAAATATAGAATGGTTCATGATTAATTTTTGATTCGCCCCTTTATTGGTCGCATTAATAAAATAAAAAGCCTCACCTCGAAGCGAAGTTTTTGAATCTAAATAATATTCTAAATCGCCACAAACGTAAATAGAACCCTGATTATATGCGAGTAATTTTCCGGTGGCAATATTGGCCTGCGCGCGCAATAATCCTTTTTTAGGAACCCTTTCCTTTTCGTTTATTTGGGCATTTACGATAAATGGAAACAACAATAACAATAGAACAACGCATCTAACTACCATAAGTCAACCAAATTAAAGTTAACACTTAGCGTAAATAGCAAATGCCCTTCTAAAGACCCGCCATGATTATGTGAGAAATGAATTTCGTTTACATCACCATGCTTGTGAACATCGGCATGAATATCATTGCCTAAATGCGACATATATTGAGTAGAAAGGGTTAAATCAATTCTATCGCTTACAAGATAATGAACCCCCAATCCTGCCTGAACAGCAGAGCTCCATCGCTCCACAGAAGATCCTGTTAATCCTTGTAAGGGTTTATCATTTTCTTTTAATCGGGTATAATCAAAACAGTGCCCACCCAATAAAAAAGGAACAAACTTTCCTTTTTCAACAGGAGCATTAAAGGGATAAAACATTACCGACCAACCAATATGCGCATCTGTTCGTTTGGCAATTCCTCGAATATCATTATTAATGTAATCGGCAAACCACTCTGTATTTAAGCGTTTTCCAATTCGTAATCTAAATTGACCGCCAAAGCCTGTTCCATTAGCTCCGGCATCGCTAAACGTACTGGCGGTACTTCTAACCCCAAGGCTTAATATTCCTCCTTCATTGCCCTTTATTTTCATTTGGGCAAATCCCGAAAATGTAATACACATAAACAAGAAAAGAATTATGCGAGAAATCCTCATAAACAATTGTTTTTATCAATAACAAGGCAAATTACTAAAATATTGTCTGTATTATTAAAACAGTCAGATTTTTTTCTTGTGGCAAAGCTCCTCAAAAAACATTTATACCTTTGAAGTGCTTTATACTAATAATTAAAAAGCAAATCACATGACTAGTTCATTTTCTCAGCATCGCCCCATCATCATTTGGCTATTTACAGGATGTTTATTAATTGCAACCATGGTGGTTGTTGGCGGCATAACTCGTTTAACAGGATCAGGATTATCTATTGTAGAATGGGATGTTATTATGGGAACACTGCCTCCGCTAAATGAAGCACAATGGGAAGAAATGTTTGAAAAGTACAAGCAAACACCTCAGTACATTCATGAAAATTTCGATTTTTCAACCGAAGAATTTAAGTCCATTTTTTGGTGGGAATATATACATCGACTTATTGGAAGAATTATTGGATTAGTTTTTTTAATACCCTTTTTGTATTTCTATTTTACCAAAAAAATCAGCAAAGAATTGCTGCCCAAATTGCTCATCATATTTGTAATGGGAGGCTTTCAAGGCTTTTTAGGCTGGTTTATGGTAAAAAGCGGTTTGTCAAAAGATCCAATGGTGAGCCATTATAGATTGGCTGCACATTTAACTACCGCCTTTTTAACCTTTGGATATACCTTTTGGGTAGCGCTTGGCTTAATCTATCCCAAAAAATCAGAAAACGATGTTCAAACATTGAAATTAAAAAAATACACCAACGCATTTTTTGTGCTTTTGCTTATTCAAATTATTTACGGAGCGTTTGTTGCAGGATTGAGGGCGGGAAAAATTTGCAACACTTTTCCTTTAATGTGCGATTCGTTGGTGCCGGATATTTTCAGCAAGGGAAGTTTTTTGCACGCCATTTTTGAAACACACATGGGCGTTCAATTCGTGCACCGCACATTGGCATACTTAGTTCTGGCATTCGTATTTGTTATTTGGTGGAATGTTAAAAATCAAAACTTTTCTCAACCCATCAAGCAGGCCTCGAAGGCTTTATTAGCAATTGTTTCACTCCAGTTTTTGTTAGGGGTGATAACTATTTTATATGCTGTTCCAATTTCAATGGGCGTAATACATCAGCTGGGTGCATTTTTGTTATTTGCCATTACTCTTTATTTTATGTACAAACTTAGGTTTGAATAAATAGAAAATCTTTTTAAATGAATTTTTTATATTTTCGTAGAAATAATAAAAACAACAAAGATGATAGATTTTGCATATATCGAAGCAAATAAAGATAAATTTCGTCAGGAATTTTTAAATGCTAAACCATTCCCTCATGTAGCCATTGATAACTTTTGTGAAAAAGAAAAAATAGAAAGTTTATATTATAAAATTCCGGAACTACAAAACAAGAGCGCTGATTATATTTTTGCAGCCGAGAAATATGAGAAATCAAAATTTAGAGATATTGCTCCGGAATTTGAAGAATTATATAAAGATTTAACTTCCAAACGTTTTCAAGAGTGGCTGAAGTATGTTACCAATGAAGATGTTTTTATTGATGCTTCATTTTATGGCGGAGGAATTCACCAGGGCAAAAAGAATAGTTTTTTAGATATGCATGCCGATTTTAATTACCACCCATTAAACCATAAATGGTTCAGAAATTTGAATTTATTGTTATATCTTAATAAAGACTGGCAAAAAGAGTGGGGAGGAGAGTTAAAACTCGAGCACAAAGACACGGGTGAAAAAGCAGAGGTGGACGTGCCATTTAACCGATTAGCCATTATGCTTTGCAGAGGTTATACTTTGCATGGGTACGATCCGATTAATTTCCCCGATGGCAGGTATAGAACATCCATTGCATCATATGCCTATACTTTGGTTGAAAAACCATTAGAAGCCCCAAGAACAACAAGCTGGAAAGTAAAAGAAAACGCTTCTCTACTTAAAAAACTGGCAGCAGCCATTTGGGTACCGGCAGTTAGAATAAAAAGTTTATTTTCAAAAAGTAAAACAGCCGACCATTAATAAAAACATGTTTATTATGAGTTAATCGGATTTATATAAATGTTGGTCTAATTTATTATAAAATCATTATTTAAAGGCAACTTATAGTAGATATTTGCGTATTATAAAGAGCAAAATTATTGTTTTAAAATGACCGCCTCTTCAGAAAATCATAAATTACACATCAACAAAAATCTTAAATCATCGCTAATGGGCGGTTTAGTGAGTATTAATGATTTAAGAGATAAAGAATATTCCGGTCAGCAATTAAGCGAAGAAGAAAAAACAGCGCTTAAAAATTTTGATAGATATCGTTTGGCTCAACTTTCAGAACAAAAAAGCGAAAGAGATTTTCATAACAAATACATTCAATTACAGGCAATGGCCAATTTGAGCCCATATCAAGAATTTCTTAATGAAAAATATCTTTGAGCAAGAAATCAAAAAGTAAAAAATCTTACTAATTTCGCCCTTCTAAAAATTAAGGGTGAACTGGATTCATGCATTTATAAATACCTTAAACGAAGCTGAAATTGAAAAAATATCAGCATTAAGGCTTATTGGAAAAGAAAAAGAACTTGCAACTTTTTTTATTTCGCATAAAAACATAGATATACCTGATGCCGAAGAAATTTGCAATCGTTTCAACATTAGCTCTACACATTATTACAAAATTTGCTCCGTACTTTTAAACAAGTTTTACAAAGCGCTCTGCAACATTGATGACCCATTTAATTTATTTCGTTTTTTAATAAACAAAGGATTATTTACACATTTTAAAAGCGCACTGGTTCAAACAGAAAAAAAAGCAATAAAACAAAAAAATAGTAATTTATCTGACTTTTATTTAAAAGGATTTCATTTATTACTCGATATTCCTTATCGCTTTTTTGATGAAAAATTAAGAAATCGTTTTGCCCAAAACTATTTAAAGTATAAAGAAAATGTAAGCATAGCCGATAAAGAGTATATAAAATACCATTGTATTTATAACGATATTAATATAGCGGCAGCTCGTAAAAATCCATATCGCTATTTAAAGATAGATGTTCTTAAACTACTTGAAAACGAAAATTATTTAAAAGAAAACAAATGTTATTTAGCATTATATTATTTATATAGAACAGTTTGCAGCTATTATTCATATTTTGATAAAAACCCCGATCAGGTTATTGCTTATTTGAAAAAAGCAATTGAATTAAAAGATTTTATTAAAGACTTTTTTCCAATAAACATTTATCATTTTTTAAATCTGTTGTATGCCGATGCACTCTTTGTAAATAATCAAACCAAAGAAGCCCTTGCCATTTATAAACATATATTACAGCATGGCATAGATAAAAACATGTATGGGTACTATTATCATTATGAACAATATGTTTTATTAAATATTATACACGAAAATTATAAAGAGGCTGAGCGTATTTTAGAAAAAGAATTTAAGGAGTGTATAAATAATAAAATGGATATATACGCTACCCGAGGCGCCATGTCGTTTGCCAAATTATTTTTAAGCATTTTGGATTATAAAAAAGCATTGCAATATATTCGAATAGGATATGCCATAAATGAAAAAACGTTTTATCTTCCCTTTGATATTCAATTGAGAGTTTTAGAAAACATAGCTTTTGTTATAAAAGGCGATTTTTCATTCGCAAAAAAGCAAGCTCGCAAAAATATTAAATTTGTTTCGGCTCAAAAGGAACAAAAACTTTTAAAAGATTATATCAGTTTATGGCAATTTATTAGCGATTTGTGTAATGCCGCTATAAACAATCAAAAGTTGTCGGCTGATATTATAAAAGAGGCTGAACGACTAAATGCCATATTTATTTCTCTATATGCAAATTTACCGCTAATACTTATTAAATATTTACAAAACAAAAATTAAGGCATAGCGATTAACTGTCTTTGTGCTTTTCATACCACTCATCAATTAATAAAGGGGGGGTTTTTGCGGCTTTAACGGCTAATTCATCGCAACGATTATTTTCTTTATTGCTTGCATGCCCTTTTACCCAAACAAAACGAACATGATGTTTTGGATAGATACGTAAAAAACGCTGCCATAGATCGGGATTTTTTTTGTTTTTAAAATTATTTTTTTGCCAGCCGAAAATCCATTTTTCTTCCACGGCATCTACTACATATTTTGAATCGGAAAAAATGGTAACATTATGACCTTCTCCTTTTAACATTTCAAGCGCCACAATTACGCTAAGCAGTTCCATTCTATTATTGGTAGTAAGTCTGTATCCTTGCGAAAATTCTTTTCTATGCCCTCCCGATATGAATACTATTCCAAAACCTCCCGGTCCGGGATTTCCTTGCGAAGCCCCATCGGTATATATGGTAATATCAGCCATTATTTAAAATATATTTTTCTACACATGGAGCAAAAAAACGATGTTCGAGCGCTTGAATTTTATTAGCCAAAGTTTCAGGGGTATCATCCATTTCTATTTTGCACTTTGCCTGAAAAAGAATTTTTCCCTTGTCGTATTCTTCATTTACTAAATGTATGCTTATGCCACTCTCTTTTTCGTGGTTCTGTATCACCGCCCTATGAACATGAATGCCATACATGCCCTTTCCCCCATATTTAGGCAAAAGAGAAGGGTGAATATTTATAATTTTATTTGGATAACGATGGATTAATTTTTCCGGAATTTTTAATAAAAAACCCGCCAATACGATATAATCAATTTTTTGACTAATTAAGTAATTTTCAACAGTGCCGTTTTCTAATTCTTGTTTGTTGAAATAAAGACCCGTAACGCCTTTTAACTTGGCCATTTTTAATACCGGAGAATCAGCTTTGTTGCTTATTACAAGCGATACCCTTATAATAGAATGATTGTTAAAATAATCAATCAACTTTTCAGCATTAGAGCCTTTGCCTGAAGCAAAAACAGCAATTTTAATTAACGAGTTTTGCATTTGCATACAAACCTACATAAAAACAATTAATCACAAAAAGTATCTTGTTTATTTACATTACATGGTAATTAATAAGAAAATGCAATAAAAGCGTTCAGTTGTAATAAAATGATTGTCCAAAAACAAAAATCAAAGGCTAAAAAAGAAATTTTAAGCGATAAAAAACAGAAAAAAACAGATTAAAACACTCATTTAATTGACTGAAATATAAGGTGTTATATTATATTTATGAACAAAAAATGCAAAAATTTGACTAACAATTCAAAAATTTTTTTCTTTGCAGCCTAATTTAACCAAATAGAAAGGAGAATTTAAAATGTCTGATATCGCATCAAGAGTAAAAGCAATCATCGTTGACAAATTAGGTGTTGATGAATCTGAAGTAACTCCAACGGCTAGTTTTACTAACGATTTAGGAGCTGACTCTTTAGATACTGTTGAACTTATTATGGAATTTGAAAAAGAGTTCAACATTGCAATTCCTGACGATCAAGCTGAAAAAATCAGCACAGTTGGTGAAGCTATTGCTTACATCGAAGCAAACGCAAAATAAATTTAAAACATTTTCGCTGACACATGCAGCTTAAACGAGTAGTAGTAACCGGCCTGGGTGCAATAACCCCATTAGGAAACAATGTTCAAGATTATTGGAACGGACTTATTAATGGAATTAGTGGCGCAGGCCGGATTACGCATTTCGACCCATCTAAGTTTAAAACACAGTTTGCATGTGAAGTAAAAGGCTTTAACCCCGAAGATTATTTTGAGCGCAAAGAAGTAAAACGAGTAGATTTATTCTCGCAATATGGCGTAGCTTCGGCACATCAGGCGGTGGTAGATGCTAATATTGCTGATAATTCATCCATTAACAAAGATAGAGTAGGAGTTATATGGGCTTCCGGTATAGGAGGCTTATTTACTTTTCAAGAAGAGTGCTTTGCTTTTGCAAAAGGCGATGGTACTCCTCGTTTTAACCCCTTCTTTATCCCAAAAATGATTTCTGATATATGCTCTGGTCATATATCTATTCGTTTTGGTTTTAGAGGGCCAAATTTTTCGGTGGTTTCAGCGTGTGCTTCTTCAACTAATGCGCTGATAGACGCATTTAATTACATTCGCTTAGGTAAGGCCGATATTATTGTAACCGGTGGTTCAGAGGCTGCTTGTACCGAATCGGGTGTTGGCGGGTTTAATGCCCTACAGGCGCTTTCTACCAGAAACGATTCTCCTGAAACAGCGTCACGCCCATTCGATAAAGACAGAGATGGTTTTGTTTTAGGCGAAGGTTCCGGAGCAATTATTTTAGAAGAATATGAACATGCCATTAAACGAGGAGCTAAAATTTATGCTGAAATGGTTGGCGGAGGTTTATCGGCAGATGCTTATCATATTACAGCACCACACCCGGATGGTGTAGGGGCAAGAAATGTAATGCTCGATGCTTTAAATGATGCCGGAATGACAGCAGCCGATATTGATTACATAAATGTTCACGGAACATCAACTCCGTTAGGTGATGTTGCAGAAACTAAGGCTATTTTAAGCGTATTTGGAGAGCATGCTTACAAATTAAATATCAGTTCAACCAAATCAATGACCGGTCATTTATTGGGCGCTGCCGGAGCTATTGAAGCAATAGCCTCAATTTTAGCGGTTAAAGAAGGAATTGTTCCTCCTACAATCAACCATTTTAACGATGACCCTGAATTAGACGCTAACCTAAACTTTACTTTCAATAAAGCGCAAAAACGCGAAATTAGAGCCGCATTAAGCAATACCTTTGGTTTTGGCGGTCATAATGCTTCGGTAATTTTCAAAAAATTTGTCGCTTAGTGTTAGGCTATTTAAGGCGTTTTTTTTCTAAAGACAAGGCTTTTTACCAATCAATTAAAAATCTTCTCGGTTTTTATCCCGATAACGTTATTTTATATCAAAAAGCTTTCCGTCACAAATCGGTAGTTGAAAAAGAACACGAAAGCAATGAACGTCTTGAATATTTAGGTGATGCAGTATTTGGCGCTATTATAACGCATTATTTGTATCTGCGTTTTCCATTTAAAGACGAAGGCTTTTTAACCCAAATGCGTTCAAAATTGGTAAACAGAAGCCACTTAAATATGCTCTCACGAAAAATGGGCTTGGAAAATATGATACAATATTATAACGATTCAAACACCGGATTTAAATCGCTTCATGGAGATGTGTTTGAAGCCTTGATTGGAGCCATTTACTTAGATAAAGGCTTTGACTTTACACAAAAATTTGTTGTTAATCATATTATCAAATTACACATAGATATTGAACATTTTGAAAACACGGAATTTGATTATAAAAGCAAACTTTTAAATTGGGCACAAAAAGAAAAAAAACAATTACGTTTTGAAGCTAAAGAAGAAATTTTAAAAAATAACGATCGAAGATTTACGGTTACTCTTTTTATTAATAATCAAGAAATAAGCACGGGCATAGATTTTTCAAAGAAAAAAGCCGAACAACAAGCTGCAGAAAAGGCATTTCATCAATTTGTGCAATAATTTGTTTAATGTACAATGAAATTGTTGTAATTATAAAATTACAGATTGCAGATTAAAAAATTCAATAAATCAATAATTCAACAATTCTGTTATCTGAAAACCGACTTCTGTCTTCTTCTGTTTAACCGCAGAGTACAGCAAAGTTTTACGCAGAGTACAGCAAAGCAAATTCAAAAATTCAATAAATCAACAAATCAACAATTAAAGAGGTCATTCTTCTTTGTTCTTTTATCTTATAATCTTTCATCTGAAAACAGAAAACGTTCATCTTCCATTCGTCTGCTTTTTTTACAGCAATAAAATTGCTACTTTCACACGATTTTTGAGCTAAAAAAGTGGCAAAAACAATTTTAAATGTAGACTACGATTTCAATTTTTGGCTAATTGGAATAAGTTGCCATTTACGCGATTATAGAATTAGTTGGATTATCAATAAATTATTGGATATAGCATTAAAAAAAGAAAACGATTACGAAATAGCTCAAAAAAAACCTGCGGATACCCAATATTTTTCGCATTATTCGTGCATGTGCGAACAAACCCAACGAATGTATCATTTGTTTTCAAATAAGTGCCCAAGCGGATTTTTGTTGCCCGAAGTTAAACATGCCGATTATTTGCTTATGATGGATGGAAATTTTAACGAACAAATCATTGATGATATTTGTAAAACATTAAGAACTTCGAATCAAATAAATGCTGTATTTATAATTGATGTTGAAACATTAAAATCAAAAAAAAATCTTATTTTTTAATACTATGAACAATTTTACCCGAACAAAAATAGTGGCAACCATTGGCCCTGCTTCATCAAGTAAAGATATTTTAAAAGAAATGATAATGGCAGGAGTTAATGTTTGTCGAATGAATTTTTCACATGGCAGCTACGATGACCATGCTAAAGTAATTCGTAACCTCAAAGAAATAAATAAAGATCTTTGGGTACATACTGCCATTTTATGCGATTTGCAAGGTCCTAAACTTAGAATAGGAGAGATGGAAAATAACGGAGTAGAATTGCAAGCAGGAGCCGAAATGGTTTTTACTACTCAAAAATGCATAGGTAATAAAGAGCGTGTGTATATTACCTATCCTCAGTTTCCGCAAGATGTTAGACCCGGAGAAATAATATTGTTAGACGATGGCAAATTAATGATGCGCGTTATAAGCAGTAATGGTATAGATGAAGTTAAAGCGCATATTGTTCAAGGAGGTATATTATCGTCTAAAAAAGGCGTAAACCTACCTAATACTAAAATATCATTACCTTGTTTAACCGAAAAAGATAAACAAGATTTAGAGTTTGCATTGGAAAATAATGTTGAATGGATTGGTCTTTCTTTTGTTCGTTCGGCCAGCGATATAATTGAACTAAAACACATTATTTCCGCAAAAGGAAAAAAAGCCAAGGTAATTGCCAAAATCGAAAAACCCGAAGCCTTAGAAGACATTGATAATATTATTAAAGAAGCTGACGGCTTAATGGTTGCTCGAGGTGATTTGGGGGTTGAAATTCCGATACAGGAAGTTCCTCTTATTCAAAAAATGTTAATTAAAAAATGTTTGGCCGCCTCAAAACCAATTATTGTTGCCACACAAATGATGGAATCTATGATTACCAATATTACACCTACCAGAGCCGAAGTAAATGATGTGGCAAATTCCATTATGGACGGAGCAGATGCGGTAATGCTAAGTGGTGAAACTTCGGTCGGTAAACACCCGGTAAAAGTAATTGAAACCGTTAAAAAAATAATTCAAAACGTAGAATCGTACGAAGGAATATACAACCATGATCAAATACCTATTACCGATAAGTTTAACGAACGATTTATTACTGACTCCATTTGCTACAACGCGTGTAAACTCGCCCAAAGAGTAAATGCACAAGCTATTGTTACTATGACACATTCCGGATACACAGCGTTTAAAATATCCAGCTTTCGACCAAAGGCAAACATTTTTGTGTTTACAGCCAATCATTCTATTTTAAATACTCTTAGCCTTTTGTGGGGAGTAAGAGGTTTTTATTATGATAAAAAGGTGAGTACCGATCATACCATAGCCGATATTAAATATATTTTACGCAAAGAAGGCATGGTGCATCAAGGCGATTTAATGATAAATATTGCCAGCATGCCAATTGACGAAAACGGGAAATCAAATATGCTTAAACTTTCATTCGTAGATTAATAAATCAACCAAACAACCAAGAAAATATGAATATAAAACTGCTAAAAGAAATTTGTGAAACACCGGGAGCTCCGGGTTTTGAACAACCCATTCGTAAAGTAGTGTTGCGCGAATTAAAAGGTTTAGCCGATGAAATTAATATAGACAACATGGGTAATGTTATTGCCCTTAAAAAAGGAAAAGCGCGCAAAAAAGTAATGATTGCAGCCCATATGGACGAAATAGGATTTATTGTAACCCATATTGATGAACAAGGGTTTTTGCGCTTTCATACGCTTGGAGGCTTTGACCCTAAAACGTTAACAGCTCAGCGCGTAATCGTTCACGGTAAAAAAGATATTATTGGCGTAATGGGCTCAAAACCTATCCATATTATGAGCCAAGAAGAAAGAGGGAAAAACGTAAAAATAGAAGACTTTTTTATTGATTTGGGATTACCAAAAAAAGAGGTAGAAAAATATATTTCGATAGGCGACCCAATAACACGAGAGCGCGATTTAATTGAAATGGGAGATAATGTTAATTGTAAATCAATTGACAATCGCGTATCGGTATTTATTCTTATAGAAGTGCTGAAAAAACTTAAAAGCGAAAAATTACCTTATGATGTATATGCCGTATTTACCGTTCAAGAAGAAGTAGGCATTAGAGGGGCTAATGTATCATCGCTTCAAATACAACCCGATTTTGGTTTTGGATTAGATACCACTATTGCTTATGATGTTCCCGGAGCCAAAGCCCACGAAAGTGTAACCAAATTAGGCGAAGGGGTGGCCATAAAAATTATGGATTCATCTACCATTTGCGATTATCGAATGGTTGCATTTATGAAAAAAACAGCAGATAAGCATAAAATTAAATGGCAGCCTGAAATTTTACCGGCAGGAGGAACCGATACGGCCGGCATACAACGCATGACAGCGGGAGGAGCCATTTCGGGAGCGGTTTCTATTCCTACTCGACACATACACCAGGTTATAGAAATGGCTAATAAAAAAGATATTCAAGGCGCTATTGATTTATTGAGTGCGTGCGTAAAAGAACTCGATACATACGATTGGAGTTTTAAATAACAAAAAAAGGCTGTCTTAAAAGGGCAGCCTTTTCTACAAGGAAATTTTAATTTAATCTCTGCTATTTCTTTTTGTTTAAATACTTGCGTTCAAAAAAATCCCGATATTGATCTATGTTCTTTTCTTTATAGAGTTTTTGAAAATTATCGGCAGAAATTACGAAAATTTGGTATGAGGTTCCGGCTAAATTTGCAGCAATAGCTGTTTCACTAATTATATTGTTATAGTATTTTAAAGCCGAAGCTTTATCTTCCATTGAAGAAATTATTATCAACTGGGCATCTCCTAAAAAGGTGCTGCTAACATTAAGTCCTTTTGAAGCATAAAAGGTATTATTAAAATCTGAAACAGCATTTTTAGTATCCGATAAATCTTTGCTTTTATCATTTACAATGATTATACAAGTATGAGGAACATTTTTTAAATGCGTAAACGATGTTGCAACATCAATGGTATTCGTGTCTGTTTCTGCTTGTAAAGAGTATATAATTTCCAGCGTTTCTTCAGCTTTTTTCTTTATTTCATTTTGAGGGTGCAATACTATTAACTTTTTTAATTCTTCCTCGAGCACCTGTGGCCCCTTTAATGCTCCTAACGACATAGCTTTCATATAATGAAATTGCGGAGCATATTTGCTCTTGGGATATAACGAATCGGCCTGATTGCTTCTGGCAATAACAGTAGCATATTGTTTTTGGTTGTATAACTCATACGTAGTTGCATAAAACTTTTCAATTTCTGAAAGTTCTGCTTTTGCTTTTGATATATAGTCAGGATCGTCAATTAACTTAGCATAAGGAGTATTGGGGTATTGGGTTTTTAAAATGCGTCTGTACTTTTCTACACGTTGATTATCGTTAATCTGATTACTTAATCGATATATTTGATAATACAGTGGTAAATGATATTTAGAAGTGTCATAGCGTTTTAATATTTCTTCATAAGCTAAAATGGCGTTTATATAATCTTGTAATTGCTCTTTGTAAATGGTACCACAATTATATAAAGCATCTTTAATTTTTTCGTGTGCTTTTAATTGTGCTTGTTGCGTTAAAGGAACATCTTGCAAGTAGTATTCTTTACTCTTTACATCGGTTGATTTAGCGTTTGATTTTGTTTTTGTTGTATCGGTGTTATCTGACAAAACAGTTTCATCGCTACTTTCTTCTTCATTAGTATCTTCAATAATAGCTGCTTTATTGCTTCTTCGCCAGTTGTCTTCGAGTTTTCTTTCACCCCATTTTTTCTTAAAATCGGTAATACCGAAATTAACGGTAGCCTGATTATAAAAATACCAATTGCTTCCTGAGCCTTGATTTTGTTGTTGTTGAACATTTGGATTGTTTTGAGCTAAAAGCTGTTGTTGTTTTTTTAATTCTTCTTCTTCTTGTTTTTTCTTTTCTTCTTCAATGGCCTTTTGTATCATTCTTTCGGCATATTGTTCTCTTTCTTCGTCAGACATAGCGGCTATTCGAAGCATACTGTCTTGATATGCTACTATCTTAATGTTTTTTATCAGTTCAGTTAGCGCATTTTTCTTTTCAACAATCATATCATAATTCGGAAAATCTTTAGGCAATATTAAAACGGTGCTATCGTAATAGGCTTGTGCCGATTCGTATTCGGGTTGTTTAAAATAAATATCGGCCAATTTTAAATATGACAGCGATTTTTGATAATTGTCGTTTATACTTGCAGCAACCGATTCTTTAAAATAAAATATGGCTTTTGTTTCGTTGCCTTCTTTTTGTTCAATTTCGCCTAAGGTATAATATATCTGATCTAAATATTCTTTGTTTTTAGCATCTTTCGACATTTTAACCAGCTCGTCTTTTATTCCCTTAGCGTTTCTGCCTTCTGAACATTTTGCACGATTAATTCTTGATTGAAACACCATTTCGTATTTTGGGTTCATGTCAATTACATCGGAATATAATCTGCTTGCTTTTTTGCATTGGTCGGTTCGTTGATACAGTTGTGCCAAAATAAAAGTAATACGTGCTCTTTGCGATTTCTTTTTAATTAACGCTAAGGCTTTATTTAGCTGTTCTGCTGCCAACTCATAGCTTTCTCTTTTCATTAAATAATCAGCATGAGCTAAAGCTAATTCTCCTTTAAGTTCTTTGGGTAAAGTTCTATCGCTGTTTAATAAATCTAATATTAATTGAGCATTTGCAAAACTGCCATTTTCGTTGTAGCTTCTAAGTTGCCATATCATGGCTAAATGTTTGGTGTCTTTTGATTTATATTCTTTAGCAACATAATCAAACACTTCGGCAGCTATGTAATATTCTTTTTTAAAATAATGAGTTTGCCCGATTACAAAATATGTATTATCAATCCAATTGCAATATTCTTTCCCTTTTATAAGCATGCTATGATACTTTATTACCTCCGAGCATTTTTTAAATGCTTTTTCCATATCCGGAATTACACTTTTGGCTGTTGCATCGTCTCCTAAAGAATATACTGGAAGTATTTTTTTATAATCGTCTTTATGTTCGGCTTCTATTCGTTTTTGTGCTTCTTTTACAATTTCTTTTGCATGAAAATAACCGTTGTATTTGGCGGTAATGTTATGGTATGTTCTATTTACAAAAGTGTTTTTTTTGGTAGAACATGCCAAAAGAAATAGCATCGCTCCAATTGTACCGAATAACAAAATCGTATGTTTACTGCTAAGCCTCACTTTATTTAAAAAGTCATATATAAACTCAAAGTGAGCAAAAATATTTTATTTATTGTAAAATAAAGGGGTTTAATTATTTATTTTATGATTTTTAAATGAAATATATATAAAATACCTTTAAATTATTCACCAATAGCGCATTTGCTCTCTTTTAAAAAATAGCGTAGGTTTGCAACAATGGAAGAAAACAAGCCTAAAGGCCGTAAAGCATTGCTTTCAAAACTTAAAAACAAGTATCGTTTAGTGATTATGAACGATGCTACTTTTGAGGAAAAGCTCTCGTTTCGACTAACTCCTATAAATGTATTTACGGTAGGCGGTACTATATTAATTGTATTTACTATAAGCTTAGTAGCGCTTATAGCCTTTACGCCCATAAGAGAATTTATTCCCGGATACTCAGATGTAAATACGCGAAAAAATGCATTATTAGCCGTTCTTAAAGTAGATTCATTAGAAAATGCATTATTAGCCAGAGATATTTATATTCAAAATATTGTCAATATTTTAGAAGGTAAAATAACAAAAGAAGAGTTAGATGCAAAGGTTGATAGTGCATTAAAATATAAAAACATATACCTCGTAAAATCCCCTCAAGATTCAATTTTAAGAGCACAAATTGAATCGGAAGACAAATACAACATTGCGCTTAAAGACGAGTCTATTCGAAAAAATATGAGCGCTTATTTCTTTTTTGCTCCGCTTAACGGTTATATTACAGCATCGTTTAATCCACGCGAAGACCATTATGGGATAGACATTGTTGGGCCTGAAAACGAAGCTATAAAAGCAACTTTAGAAGGAACTGTTTTATTGGCTTCTTGGACGAATGATAATGGGTATGTGCTTCAAATACAACATCCAAATAATATTATTTCGGTATATAAACACAATTCTGCCTTGCTTAAAAAAGTGGGCGATTATGTAAAAGCCGGAGAGCCTATTGCCATTATTGGCAGCACAGGCGAAAACAGTTCCGGCCCACATTTACATTTTGAGCTTTGGTACAATGGCATTCCTATTAATCCTCAAGAATACATCATATTCTAATTCTAATTTGGCAAATGTTAATAAGTCAATAATTTGTTGATAAACCAAAAAGTTTTATCTTTGCCGTCCTTTTTAATAATTAAGCTCTATGAAAAAGAGCAAAAAAGAATATATAATTCCCTTTTCGGGTTTAAGTATAGGCGAGCACGAATTTGATTTCGAAATTAAAGATGCGTTCTTTGAAAATCGCCCTTATTCCGAAGTACAAAAAGGAAATTTTAATATCCATGTGTCGTTAAAAAAATTCAGCAATATGCTTTCGCTTGATATTAAAACACATGGCGAAGCAGAAGTGCAATGCGATAAATGTTCGGAACTTTTTATGTTGCCGGTATTAAGCGATAATAACTTAATGGTTAAAATTGGTTTGGAAGAAAGCAATACAGACGATGAGGATGTAATTTTTATAGGCAGCAACGAACATGAGTTGGATATAGAACAGCAATTATACGAATATATAATAACAGCTTTGCCTCTTAGCAGAATACATCCCGTAGGGAAATGTAACCAAGAGGTTTTAAAAGAAATAGAAAAAATTAGGGTAGAAGATTTTAATGAAACTGAAGCCAATGAAGATGTGCAAGAAAATGAAGACCCATGGGAATTATTAAAGCAAAAATTTAAAAATTAATATACGTTTTACCATTTAATATTTACAAAAAATGCCAAATCCTAAACACAAACACTCAAAATCAAGAAGAGACAAGCGCAGAACGCACTACAAGGCAGAAGCTCCAACCATTGCTTTTGACCAAACAACAGGCGAACCGCATTTATACCACAGAGCTCACTGGCACGAAGGAAAACTTTACTATAAAGGTAAAGTGGTAATGGAAAAACAAGCTTAATTTTTAAGCTTATTCATTCATTATTTATATCTTTCGCGCCAATATGAGAATTGGACTTGACATTATGGGGGGTGATTATGCCCCCTCTGTAACCGTTAAAGGTGCTATTCTTGCAAAAAATGAATTGCCTGAACAAGCAAAGGTTATTCTTATTGGCGATGAGGCTCTCATAAAACAAGAGCTTCAGAAAGAAAATTGTAGCCCCGATGCGTTTGAAATTGTTCATACCTCTCAGGTTATTGAGATGGGAGAACATCCAACCAAAGCATTTCAACAAAAAACCGACTCGAGTATCGCAGTTGGTTTTTCGCTTTTAAAACAAGGCAAAATAGACGCATTTGCCAGTGCCGGTAATACCGGAGCCATGCTGGTTGGCTCCATGTTTGTTTTAAAACCTATTTCGGGTGTTATACGCCCATGTATTACCTCTATTCTTCCTAAACCAAACGGCTCTTTCGGTATCATTCTCGATGTAGGAACCAATGCCGACTGCAAACCGGATGTATTATATCAATTCGGAATATTAGGCATGCTCTACGCAAAGCATGTGTATAATATTGAAAATCCCAAAGTGGGTTTGCTAAATATTGGAGAAGAAGAGAAAAAGGGTAATTTACTCACGCAAGCAGCACACGAATTGATGAAAGAATCGAAAGAGTTTAATTTCATCGGAAATGTTGAAGGCCGTGATTTGTTTGATGAAAAAGTAGATGTAATAGTTTGCGATGGATTTACCGGAAATGTAGTGCTAAAAGAAGCTGAAGCCTTTTATACCCTTATCAAGAAAAGAGGTATAAACGATGAATATTTTAATCGTTTTAACTACGAAATATACGGAGGAACTCCAATTTTAGGAATAAACTCTAATGTATTGATTGGTCATGGCATTTCCAGTGCAATAGCCATAAAAAATATGGTTAAACTTGCTAAAGAAGTTGCCGAAGCCAAACTATCAGAAAAAATAATACAAGCATTTAACTAATGAGTAAAGTCAGAGCCGCCATTACAGCCGTTCATGGATATGTTCCGGATTATG
Source organism: Bacteroidia bacterium (assembly GCA_046299555.1). Taxonomy (GTDB): domain Bacteria; phylum Bacteroidota; class Bacteroidia; order JACCXN01; family JACCXN01; genus CALKJP01. Next base: position 290,050 of record JBKBHS010000001.1, on the reverse strand, counting down.
TTTTAACTAACAAAGAACTGGAGAAAATGGTTGATACCAACGACCAGTGGATTACTGAACGTACCGGAATAAAAGAAAGAAGAATACTAAAAGGCGAAGGAAAAGGCTCATCCGACATGGCGGTAGAAGCGGTTAATGGTCTTTTGAAAAAAAGAGGCATTGGAGCCGATGAAATAGAAATGCTTATTTGCGCCACCGTTACACCTGACATGATTTTCCCTGCAACGGCTAATATCATTTGCGATAAAATTGGAGCTAAAAATGCATGGGGCTATGATGTAGAAGCAGCTTGTTCCAGCTTTATTTATTCACTATATACCGCTGCCATGTTTATCGAAACCGGTAGATATAAAAAAATTGTAGTGGTAGGAGTAGATAAAATGTCGTCTATTATTGATTATACCGATAGAACAACGTGTATAATTTTTGGAGACGGTTGCGGGGCGGTATTATTAGAGCCCAATACCGAAGGGTATGGATTACAAGATGCCATTATGTACAGCGATGGTTCCGGTCGCCAATACTTATATCAAAAAGCGGGAGGTTCGTGCTATCCGCCAACAGCTGAAACAGTTGCTAATAGATGGCATTTTGTTCATCAAGAAGGACAACCCGTATTTAAAGCCGCTGTAAAAGGCATGGCCGATGTATCAGCCGAAATAATGGAAAGAAACAATTTAACAGCCGATGATGTTGCTTGGTTAGTACCTCATCAAGCTAATTTACGCATTATTGATGCCACTGCCCGCAGAATGGGAGTGGGCAATGAAAAGGTAATGATAAATATTCATAAATACGGTAATACCACATCGGGCACTATTCCTTTATGCTTGTGGGATTACGAAAAACAACTAAAAAAAGGAGATAACCTAATTTTATCCGCCTTTGGCGGAGGATTTACCTGGGGAGCCATTTATTTAAAATGGGCTTATAACGGGTAGAAGTTCTCTTAAATAGTGTATTTTATATATATTTACACACTGTTTTATTCAAAAAAATCATTAACTAAATTATAACAGTATGGATATTAATGAAATTCAAGCACTCATAAAATTCGTAGCCAAAAGTGGTGTAAGCGAAGTTGAGTTAGAGTCAAAAGGATTTAAATTGATTATTAAAACAGGTAATACGCCTGCCAAAGTAGAGCAAGTAATTGTGCCTGCTGCAGCTCCGGTTGCCATGCCCGTTGCTCCGGCTCCCATAGCAACTGCCCCAATGGGGTTAAACCAACCGGTTGCAAATACTCCGGCACCTGCTGCTGAAAAGCCAAACACTCCTGCTGCTACGGATGAGTCGAAATTAATTACCATAAAAGCTCCTATGATAGGAACTTTTTATCGTTCTCCAGGCCCTGATAAACCTCCATTTGTAAACGTAGGAGACGAAATTAAACCGGGAAAAACACTTTGCATTATTGAAGCCATGAAACTATTTAACGAAATTGAGTCGGAAGTTTCAGGCCGTATTGTAAAAGTATTGGTTGATGATGCTAAACCGGTAGAATACGACCAACCACTTTTCTTAGTTGAGCCGATGTAATTTTATTAAAGAGTTTAAGCGGTTTTTTAATTTTTTAAAACACAGTTCTATCCCCTCCGCTAGAGGGGAAAATTTTAATATTGAAAATTTATGGCAGAGCAAAAACTGTTTAAAAAAATTTTAATTGCCAATCGTGGTGAAATAGCCTTGCGAGTTATACGTACCTGTAAGGAAATGGGTATAAAAACGGTAGCCGTTTATTCAACTGCCGATAAAGACAGTTTGCATGTAAAATTTGCTGATGAAGCAGTATGTATTGGGCCACCGGTTAGTAAAGAATCATATTTGAATATCCCAAATATTATTTCGGCAGCAGAAATTACCAATGCCGATGCCATACATCCGGGATATGGATTCCTTTCTGAAAATGCAAAGTTTTCTAAAATTTGCCGCGAGCATGGAATAAAATTTATTGGCGCTACTCCTGAGCAAATTGATGCGATGGGCGATAAATCGAATGCTAAGGCTACCATGAAACGTATTGGCGTACCAACCATTCCGGGCTCAGATGGATTATTGGAAAGTTTAGAGCATGCCAAATCGCTTGCTAAAGAAATAGGCTATCCTGTTATAATTAAAGCTACAGCCGGAGGTGGAGGTAGGGGTATGCGAATTATTTGGGAAGAAGATGCGCTTGAAAATGCTTGGAACTCGGCTCGTCAAGAAGCAGGAGCTGCATTTGGCAACGATGGGCTTTATATGGAAAAATACATTGAAGAGCCTCGCCATATAGAAATTCAGGTAGTGGGCGATCAATATGGTAATGCTTGCCACCTATCAGAAAGAGATTGTTCCGTTCAACGTAGACATCAAAAATTGGTAGAAGAAACTCCTTCGCCTTTTATGACGCAAGAATTACGCGACAAAATGGGCGAAGCAGCCGTAAAAGCTACTAAAGCAATTAATTACGAAGGTGTAGGTACAGTAGAGTTTTTGGTGGATAAACACCGCAACTTCTACTTTATGGAAATGAACACCCGTATTCAGGTAGAGCACCCGGTAACCGAAGAGGTAATTGATTACGATTTAATTCGCGAGCAGATATTAGTTGCTGCAGGAGTTCCTATTTCGGGCAAAAATTATTATCCGCAATTACATGCTATTGAGTGTCGTATTAATGCAGAAGATCCATATAACGATTTCCGCCCATCTCCCGGTAAAATTACGGTGTTACATACTCCTGGAGGACATGGCGTACGCGTAGATTCGCATATTTATGCAGGATATGTAATTCCTCCAAATTATGATTCGATGATTGCTAAACTTATTACCGTAGCTCGTACGCGAGAAGAAGCTATTGTAAAAATGGAGCGCGCCTTAAGCGAGTTTGTAATTGAAGGAGTTAAGACTACTATTCCTTTCCATCAGCAATTGATGCAGAATGAGGATTTCCGCAAAGGAAATTATACCACCAAGTTTTTAGAAAACTTTACAATGAAATAATACTAAATAATTACACTTAAAAAAAGCCACCGAAAACTCGGTGGCTTTTTTTAGTATATCAAAAATAACGGAGATTAAAAAAGAGCCCCGCTTAGCGGGGCTCTTTTTTAGATAAATACCCTTATCAATCTTAGTGATATATTGATACCATTCTAGACTGTAAAAACCATGGGTTTGTTGCTGAAAATGGCGTAAAAGTAGCCACCCCGCCACTTACTGTTACAGTATATGTATATTGCTGACACAATGTATTTATAGTTATAACATTACCTGAAGCAGACAATGAACCTCCATTGGTAGAGCCTTGTGAAATAATTTGTACATTTCCATTATTAGCAACCATAAACAATGCACCAAATGTTGTATTGTTACAATTTGTGTGAATATTTGCTAAAACAACTGTTCCCCAACCACCAACACTTACTTGTATGGTTTGGTCTGTTGTTGGTTGTGTTGAGTTAAAATACTTTAACTGAAAACCTCCACCAGTATTTGTCATACGGATATCTGGACCCTCTACATGCAATCTATATAAAGGATTATTAGTTCCAATACCTACATTACCAGTTTCCGATACTCTCATTCTTTCCACATTGTTTGTTCTTGTTACAAATGCGTTATTGTCGGTTGTTCCAATAAAATTAGTGCTAGCATTTGTACTACCATTTCCAGTAGTCCCCCATGTTGTTGCATTTGCAGCAGCCCAAGTAGCATTACCATTGGCATCAGAAGTTAATACTCTGCCAGCAGCTTGTGTACCATCTACTATGCGTAATGCTGGGGAAGAAGCATTTTCAACATGTAATTTTGTAGTAGGCGAAGTTGTTCCAATACCAACATTGCCATTACTTTTCCATGATAGAACAGGATTTAAGACACTACCAAATGTTGTAGCCAATACACCTCCAGAATGACCATATAATACAGGTCCATCAACATTGATACCATTAAATAATTTACCAGTTCCATACCATCCTAAACCGTGACCAAGATCAGCGCCACCTCTAAAATAGATATCATTATCATTTACTCGAACTGTTCCATTTACATGAAGCCTTGCGTTTGGCGCTGTCGTTCCAATACCCACATTTCCATTGTCTTGAAATCTTACATTCGTAACACCATCAGTTTCAAAGCTGAAATGACCATCAGAATTTAATACAAATTCGCCATTTCTAATACCTATACCATAAGAGTTTATAGCTGTTCCATTTTGATGAATTAATAATTGGTACTCGCTAAAATTATCCAACGCCCCGGTTGCAATATTGTTAGAAACTTGGAGTTTTGAAACAGGAGCAATGCTACCTATAGCAACTCTTCCACTGTCTAATCTTACTGTTTCTGCATTGTTTGAGTACATCCTAACTTGTGAACCATTTCCGCTTCCTAATCCAATATACAAATGCTTGTCGAGTGTACTATTGGAATTTTGAATTACACGCATATTCGCATATTGATCAGCTGTTGACAAGTCTAATCCTTGTTGACCATTAGCTCCACCAATAACTAATTTTGCAGTTGTTGGATTCGTATTTGAAATACCAATATTTGAACCGTTGTTATAAAAATTAGTTCCATTAACCACCCATGCTGTACCATTCCAATAAGGAGTGTTACCAGCAGCAGCACCATTAGCTAATAAGCCTGTTGCGCCAGTAGCTCCTTGAGCACCAGTCGGACCAACCGGACCTTGTGCGCCTGTGGCGCCTGGAGCACCTGTTGGACCTACCGGACCTTGTGCACCTGTGGCTCCATTAGCTCCTGTTGGACCTACTGGACCTTGAGCACCTGTTGCTCCTGCTGCACCAGTCGGACCAACAGGACCTTGTGGGCCTGTTGCCCCTGGATCGCCTTGTGGACCTTGTGGACCTGTTGCACCAGCAGGACCTTGTGGGCCCGGAGCGCCATTAGCAGAAAATAATGCATATGGAACACTCATTAATTCACTTGTTCCGGAAATAGTATAGTTTGTACCACCGTTCGGGTCAGTTTCTGTTTTTATAAAGTATGGCCCGTTTGCCCAGTTTATAGCAGCAAAAGTACCTGTTACTGGTGTACCTGCACCAACTTCAAATGTTAATAAACCGTTTGCATTGGTAGTACCTGTATGAGTTTCTACATACACTGCTGTACCTGTTGCAGAACCTTGTAAAATACTTACACGTGAACCTACAGAAGTATTTGTTACCAAGTTATTCGAAGCGTTTCTGATAACTGCTTGATAACTCATTTTTTGTGGGCTTTGTGCCATAGCTGAAAAGCTCATGATACCTAAAGCCGCTATGAGTATAAGATTTTTCTTCATACGTTTTTAGTTTTTAATGATTTTAAATGTTTGAACTTTTTTGTCATCGTGAAGAACGTTTAAAAAATACGTTGCTGCAGGTAATGTGCTGGTGTTAATCTGGGTTTGATAAGCAGTTATTCTGCTGCTTTCCAGCAATTTTCCCCTTAGGTCGTATAGCTCATATAACAGATTTTCGTTATTAAAATCTGCTACTTGTAGCATTAGATTGTTTACTGTTGGATTAGGGAATGCCGACAAAGATAGATTAAGTGCCGTTTCTACCGCTCCTACGGTAGAAATTTGATACACTTGCTGAACTCCTTGATTAGCTGTGCCGCCCGTTCCACTTGCTGTGGTATAAACAACCTGACCTACCGAAAAAGCTACCGAACCACCACTGCCTGATGCATCGCCCCCGGCAGCATTTGCAGACTGCTGAGCATAACTGGCAGATATCCCCAGGCATAGCAACAGTGCTGCAATACGTTTTGGTGTTTTGTTTTTCATATAGATTAGATAATTGGTTTAATAGTAAACCAAATATAGACCACCGCTAAACGCAAAAAATACTTTTGGTGTGAAACCCGCTTTTTTTGGTGTGAACCCTCTTTTGTTTTAAAAACAAGTAAAGAAAAACCTATCTAAAAGGTTAACGAAACATTGAACAAATTATACGCTTGATTTAGCCTATTCTTTTGTTACATTAATTTCTACATCTTTAATAAAAACAGCTTTGGGAGTACTTTTATAAATATGCTTTTTGTTGACAATATATGAGCGATTGGCCAAATAAAAATCTACTTTAGGAAGACTTGGCAATATTTTTTTTAAAGAATTACGAAGGGTAATAGTTTGTTTTTCGGTTACAACATCTACATAGTTGCCCTCTGCTTTTAGATAAAGAATATTATCGCTAATCATTCGGTAAGATTTTTTACCGTCAAATAATTCTATAGTTTTTTGTAAAACCTGTTGCAGCGCAATTTTAACAGCAGTTGTAACCTGTATACCCGAAAATGGTTTTAAAATATAGCCAAGCGGTTTTGTTTTAATAATTCTTTCGACAATAGGTTGTTCTGATTGGGCAGTAATAAAAATAAAACCAACTCCCCACTGATTGATTGTTTCTGCAATGTCTATTCCTGTTTTGCCGTTCGATAAATTTACATCTAAGAGTACTAAATCAGTATTATTGTTTTTGATAAAAGAAATAGCCTCGGCATAGTTTATTGCAATGTTTATGTTGACAATTCCTTCTTTTGTAAGCAAGGTTTTTAAGTGTTCTGCAATAAGCAAGTCGTCTTCTACAATTAAAATAGAGGGGGCATTCATTTTTTAAAAGTAATAGATATTATTGTTCCAACATTGTTTTTCTTAACTTCAAGTTTGCCTTTAATTTTTTGAGCGAAAATTTCCATTAGTTTCAGTCCGAATGTTTTTCCTTTTAGGCTTAGTTTTTCATTTGAAATGCCCACACCATTATCTTGAATAGTGTATAAATATCCATCATCTTTGGGCATTAAAGCAACTTCTATTTCAGGATATTCAACATTGTTAAATGCATGTTTTACTGCATTGCTGATTGCTTCGCTGGTTATCATGCCCAAAGCAATACATATAGAAATAGAGAAATACTCATCCATAATGCGATGAGTTATTTTTATTTTGTTAATCTCTTTAAAATGAATTGGCAAATGAATGTCAATTAACTTATTAATGTATTCTCTTACTTTTATCTTGCCAACATCATCAGAGGTGTATAACATTTCATGAACAAGGCCCATCGCATCAATTCTTCGCTGTATGTCTTCCAAGGCTGTTTTTGCTATGGCATCATCAATGCTTGCATTTTGCAAATAAACCATAGATGATATTGACTGTAAATTATTTTTCACTCTGTGGTTTACTTCCTGCAATAGGGCATTTTTTTCTTCAAGTGATGCCTGTATAATTTTTGTGTATTCTTCCTGTTGTTGTTTTTCTTTTATAATCAACTTGTTCTTTTTACGTTGAAGGGCAAGAATTACCAAAAGCAATATAGCTATTAAAAGAATTGATATTGCAATTATTATAAAGTAGGTTTTTTGTTTTTTTAAAAACAGCACTTCGGCTTTTTCTATTTCAATTTTTTGCTCCTGTTGTTTAATTATTTCTTCATTTTTTTTCTGGTTGTAATATGCTTCTACAAAGGCAACCTGCATTTTATTGCGTTGGTTAAGCACATCAATATGTAGCTTTAGTTTTTTAATAAGATAGTAGTTGCTTTTATTCTTGTTTCCTTTTTTATTGTACAGTTTACTGATTAACTCATACAATTCCAGTTCCATTAACAGCCAATTTTTCCCCTCACATTCTTTAATGCATTTTTCGCATAATTTTATGGCTTCATCCAGACGGTTCTGATCTTTTAATGCCCAAATAATATTAATATTTGCTCTCAAGGCTTTAGCAACAAACCCTACGCTTCTCCATAGTGAATCTGCTTTATAGTAGTGAGGAAATGATTTATCTACTTGCTTTTTATTTCGGTATATAAAGCCTATTTCATTTTCTGAAATGGCAATTAAATCCGGGTCGTTAAGTTTGTTTGAAATTTCCAGGGCTTTATTTGAATAAAAAAAGGATGAATCAAGGTCTGAGGCTTCTGTTTTTGTAGAGGCCATTCTATGATACAATTTTGCTTTTACATTAGGCGATACATTTGAAAGTTCTAGTCCTGTTCTTAAAAATTCTTGCGCTTTTGTATTATAATAAGTTCTGCGGTAAAAATCTCCCACATTAGCATAAATCAATGCTTTTTGATCTTGGGAACCTTCCTTTTCGAATATTTCTTTGGCAAATAATAAACGCTCGAGCGATTCTCCATACTGTTCCAGGTTTAATAATATTATTCCCATATCCAGGTTTAGTTCAGCTAATAATAGAGCGTTTTCTGAATAATTGGATTTTGCGTTTTCGATGGTTTTTTCTAAGAACTGATAGGCCTCCAGATAATCAAACTCGTAAAACTCTTTTTTACTTTTATTCCAATCTCTTAAAAGTTTTCCATTGGTCAGGGACGTGTCTTGTTGTTTGATTAATGCGTCAAAGCCTTCTATTTTATATTTATATGCATTTTCATTGGCTCTAAATAAATTAATATTTATTGGCACTTTATCAGATAGAAGAACTGGAGCTTCTTTTTGTGCAAAAGCTTTATTGATAATCCCTCCTGAAATTAATAAATGAACCGAGAGGAAAAGAAAACGCAAGTAGGAAGACTTGGGTAGAAAAATCAATTTAATTGAAGTTTTTATTGTTGATGAAATTATAAAAAAAAGGCCGCCTAAGCAGCCTTTTTTAAAAATTTAATTTAGTCTATTATTTTTTTTACCAGCCCAAAACCCAGGCAAAAATCAATGGTGCAACAATGGTAGCATCACTTTCAACAATAAACTTAGGTGTATTAATATCCAATTTCCCCCAGGTAATTTTTTCGTTTGGTACGGCTCCCGAGTATGAACCATAAGATGTAGTTGAATCAGAAATCTGGCAGAAATAACTCCAGAATGGAATATTTTCCATTTCCATATCCTGATATAACATCGGCACTACACATATTGGAAAATCGCCTGCAATACCACCTCCTATTTGGAAAAATCCTACACCTTTACCACTTGAATTTTTTACATACCAATCGGCCAACCACATCATGTATTCAATTCCGGATTTCATGGTACTTGGTTTAATCTGGCCTTTGATGCAGTAGGATGCAAAAATATTTCCCATGGTAGAATCTTCCCAACCCGGTACCACAATTGGCAAATTTTTTTCGGCTGCGGCTACCATCCAACTGTCTTTAGGGTCAATTTCATAATATTGCTTTAACTCACCTGAGAGTATCATTTGATACATGTATTCGTGAGGGAAATAGCGTTCTCCTTTTTTATCGGCCTCGCTCCATACACGGTATAAGTGCTTTTGTAATCTTCTAAAGGCTTCTTCTTCCGGTATACAGGTATCTGTAACACGATTATAGTGGTTTTCTAATAATTCCCATTCGTCTTGAGGCGATAAATCGCGGTAGTTTGGAACTCTTTTATAATGCGAATGAGCAACCAAATTCATAATATCTTCTTCTAAATTAGCCCCGGTACATGATATGATATGAACTTTGTCTTGGCGTATCATTTCTGCCAATGATTTTCCAAGCTCTGCCGTACTCATAGCCCCTGCAAGGGTAATCATCATTTTACCACCATCCATTAAGTGGGCTTCGTAACCCTTGGCTGCATCTACTAATGCTGCGGCATTAAAATGCTTATAATGTTTATCAATAAATTGTGAAATAGGTCCTTTATTCATCTTTATTTTATATTTTTAGTGCGCAAAAGTACCAAATTGAGCTAAAAGCCCAAAATGGAGTTTTTACTTTTGAATCACCAGCTTGTATTGTGCTAATCCTTGGCTGCTTGATACTCTAATATGGTACATGCCACTAGTCAAATCAGATATGGAGATTCTTTCGCTGGAGCTTGTTAACTCTAATTGTTTTATTAAGGCCCCTCTCATATCATAAATTAAAACAGTTGCATCGCTTTGTAGGGTATTTTCAATCATCACAAATTCAGATGCCGGATTAGGATAAACTTTGATGTTGTCTAGTCCATTTTCTTTCATACCAACCTGACTTACCAATACAATATCATTTGCATCTCTTGGTAAAATTTTATAGGTAGAGAAAGAATAATAAACCGGACCAGTAATATCATAAGCTGCTCCCTGTGTTGGTGTAAAAGGGAATATCATATCATCGATATTGATGGATGTTGGGCTGTTCCAAACGGTCCACTCACCAAAGCCGGCATTGGCATTAGAACAGGTAGCAAATTCTACTTTTACCAATACTCCCTCGTAAGCTTCTGTACCGGCTTGAGCGGTTGTAACTACCGTTGGTGCAACGTTATTTCCGCTATTAACAATAGTAAAATTTGAAACATTTTTTAATTGCGTCATTCCGAAATATTCTTCTACCTGAGCAGAAAATGTAACGCTATCTCCTCTGTTTGGTGTATTGGTATTATTAAATACAAATATTCCTGAATAAGGGCCGGTTCCACTTTGAATAAAAAATCCGGTTGAATGAATGGCTGTAACAATTCCTCCTGTTAAAACAGTGCTGTTTGCAAAAGGAGAATTTCCGTTAGGGTCGGTTGTATATTGAATATTATAAACAGAAGTTAAGCTTTGAGTAACCGGACAAATGGAAATACTATCAATCTCTAAATGATTTTGTGCTGCGTCAGTAGCTTTAAACGACAAGATAAATTCTGCTGTGTTAAAATTAGTGTCTGCTACCACTTGCTGGGTTTGCATAGTCCATGTAGCTGAGTTGATGGTTAAATAAGGCGCATAGGTATAACCAAAATCGCCATTGCTTTGGTCGTTATCATATAAACCAAATCGGATATCGCCTTTTCCTCTCACCCAAAAACGAGCTTCATAAGCTTGTCCTTGCGTTACCGGTGTAGCTTGAGAGGAAAAACGAACATGTGAAGTACCGGGATTTATTAATCTTACAGCGCTTGTTCCATATACAGCACCGCTTGTTACTTCAACTATACTATCGTAAGGCGCTTGAAAATCAAAGTTTGTTCTCGAGCCTTTCCACCCGTTTGGAATACCATTAGTCCATGAACTGAAATTGCTTTGAATACATGTTGGAGGAGGCGGAGGGGGTGCAGTAGCTGTATAAATAGCAATACTGTCAATTTCTAAATGGTCAAAGTTAGCATCGGTAGCTTTTAATGATAGAATAAACTCGGCCATATTGTATGTTGTATCGGCAGTAACAGTTTGCGTGTACATGGTCCATGCAGTACTATTTACCGAAATGTAGCTTGCATAAGTATATCCAAAATCGCCATTGCTTAAGTCATTGTCAAACAAACCTAAACGAATATCGCCTTTTCCTTTTACCCAAAATTTGGCCTCATAGGTTTGTCCTTGAGAAACAGAAACGGCTTGTGTTGTAAAACGCTTATGGCTTGTTCCTGCATTTACCAATCTAACGGCAGCTGTTCCGTAAACAACTCCGCTGTTTACTTGTAAAACGCTATCATATGGAGTATTAAACTCAATATTTGTTTTACTTCCCATCCAACCATCGGGTAAATTATTGGTCCAAGCGCTAAAGTTAGAGCTTACCACAACGGTTTGAGCATTAATGGAGCTAATAGTTCCTATAAATAATGCTCCTAATAAAAATCGCTTTATCATAATTTTAATGTTTAAACATTGTTTTTAGTGTTCCTTAATCATTATATCATCTACTTCCCATGTTTTGGATGTTGAAGTAGAACCTGTAAATTTAAAAGCTATACGCACATTGCTTGTTTTATATCCTGTAAGCGGAACAACCCCCGAATTAGCCCATGCATAACCTCCGGTAGTAGGCAAATTAAATGGCAATTGTGTCCAAGTAGCCGAACTTATTGCACCACCATTATAATTAGTTGAAACATACAATTCAATATCCGGGCCTGAAAAATTATAGGCCGAACGAAACGTAAGACCCGGTACAGAGGACGATGACAAATCAACAGCTGGCGAAACCAACCACGATTCACATCCTGAGGTTCCTGTGTTAAAGGCTGATGCTTTTGCAAAATACTGTCCGCTAAATGAAGCTGCAGCCCATTGCCATGCCGGATTTGTAGTAATTTCGGTAGTGCCTTCATAATTTTTAACTAACCACCCACCGCTTGTTGCACTATTATCTTCGAAATTTTTAAGTAAATAAGGTCCGCAACGATTTTCTGTAAATTTTACTTCTTGCGGAGTTCTTATATATAATTGAATGGTACCGTTAAATTCGCCAACAATGGCAATTAAACTTCCGCGTTTTTCCGGTAAAGTATCTTTTGCAAAGTTGGCATAACCACTTGTTCTAACAACAATGGTGTTGCCATCACAATCTTCTAAAATTCTGTTTTGTGATGATTGGGCAATGGCATCGGCATAAGTTTTGCCTAGTTCTGAAGTACTAAACTGAACGTTTTCAAGTTTTATAAGTTTTGATTGTAAATTGCTGTTTATTTGCGAAATGGTAACTACTTCCGGTTGAACATCAACAAGTGTTTTTTGCTTTATTACATTTTTATCAACATCCACCGAGTCAAGCTGCATCATTCCGTTGTATTTATTTAAAACAGTATTTCTTAAGTAAATACGGATAGAATCGCCTTGATACAAGCCCCCGGCATTCATTAATCTAACATTAATAGCTCCTGTAGCATCTTGCACATAAACGTTTTTATAAAGATTACCGGATGTTTCATCCATGGTAACCACGGCAAACAAAGACAAGTCTTCCTGAAACTTTATGGCAGCTCCCTGATAACGGGCTTTTAAATCGGCAATAGTAATTATGTTACCGGTTGGAATTTCTTTAAGTGGCGGAGTGTCAAATTCTTTTTTACAGGAAATTATTCCTGCGGCTAACAAAAAGAAAAAGCTGATTTTTTTAAGTGTATTCATATTATTGTTTAAACATTAAAATCGTAAACTAAGCATGGCAAAAAAGGTTCTTCCAAAATGGTATGAATATTTTGGCGGAAATCTTTCTAGTTGATCAATGTCGTAACGTAGCTGCTCAAAACCTCCTGTTCTGAATTCTTTATTATTGAGTACATTATTAACATTTATATTCAAGTTTATAAAGTAAGATTTAATTTTCCAAGACTTGCCAAAATAAAAATCAACGGTATATTGACTTGGCAGTTTTTCTTGCGCTAAGGCTTGTTGCCATTGAGGATCGGTTACTACATATTTTTCCAAGGCTTCTTCGGTTCTTCTATCCGGATTAGCTTCTACATATATATCATCGAAATAGTTTACATTGAATCCTGCAAACCAGTATTTAGAAGAGCTATATTTTAAGCCAATGGTAGCAGCAGTTTGAGGCATACCGCCAATTCTGTAATTTTTAAAATATACCGTTCTGTTTTCAGCCAATAATTCTGCGGCATTATCGCGTGTAATAGTGGCTGTAGGGCGAGAGTTAAATACAAACTGCCCGGTTCCAAATGCGCTGGTTAAATTAAATGATGGAGAAATAGTTAAATCCATTCCAAACTCTGCTCCGGTATATAAATGATTTACTCCTGTCATGGTATAGTTTACCAATGTTCTAAAATCATCATGATAGAAACTACGATTCCACACCTGATTGTTTATTTCTGTGTAATAAAGCGTTGCTCGTGTTCTTAATCGAGCATAGCGAATAATATAATTGATGTCGGCTGATTTTATTTCTTCGCTTTGTAGGTTTGGAACTATCAAATTTCTGTTTCTTGGAGAAAGAAATACCGTTCTTGGCAATGGCGCTTTGGTCATTAACAAAGCATTGGTGGTTAAGTAATGACGACCTGAGATTTTAAACACCACTCCTCCTTTTACACCATAATTTGTAAAATTTTTCTTTTCAGAATCACCAAGCGACTCTTCCGGAAAACGTCCATTACGTAAATTCCCGGTTCTCCAAAAGGTAGTGTGTGATAATTGTGCTCCTAAATAAAACTCCCATCTTCTTAATTGATATTCCACTTGAGTAAAGGCTTCTGCTTTATTTACGTTTATATCGTAATCGTATCCAAATTTATCGCCTTTTCTTATTAATCTGTTTGGATTATCTAAGTCGTTTTGAGCTACATTAATATCATTAAAATCGCGTTCAGAAAACTGGTCAATATCTATCCAAAAATCACCTCCCAGTAAATCGTGCATACGTTTGAAATAATTGTTTTTTGAATGGGTATAATTCAATCCGGCAGAAACATTAAACTTATCATTTATTTTAGTGTGCGAAATAGCATTTATTCCCATTAACTGAATACTATTTACGTTTTGCTCCAGAATATATTTAGAACGATTTCCTGTTACATTGTTTCCTGCTATACCATCTACATTTTGTGCGGTATAAAGATTTTTCATATTGGCATTATACAAAGCATCCCAATTAATTTGACGGGTATTTACATCGTTTTTCCAATTGTTTAAAGCTTCTTGATACTTTTCTTCTTCGCCTCTTAAAGAAAAATAACTTGGTAAGTAGCGGTAATAATCCGGACGAGGGTCTTTGGCATCGTACCAGTTAAGGTTGGTTAATCCGCTTTCGCCAAAGGTGTAATATCCGGAGGTGTTGAGTTTTGTTTTTTCTGAAATTTTCCAGTTGTGCGTTAGCATAAACATGGGGCGATGGTTGTTGCTTACGCGTGCATTGCGTTTTTTACCCGCCTGATAACCCCAAAAAGGATTGTAAAAATTATCGCCCGCAAGGTCATACGCTTCTTGCACCGCCAAGCCTTGTCGGCCTTGCTCTATGGGTGCACCAAATACTGTAAAGTTAAGACTTTGTGATTCATTTATTCTTTTTTCTAATGCTAAAAAATAACTCCAGGCATCAAAATAGGTTCCTTCAACATAGCCTTCGTTTGCCCATCTGCGAGAGATAGATGCGGCCACAGCCCATCCATTTTCCATCATGCCTGTGGCGTGGGTAAGCATTAAACGATGGGTATAGGTTCTGTTTGACAAAGCGTATGAAAAACGAGTTCCTTTTCTTAATGATGAAGCGCGTGTGTCTATATTGCTATATCCGCCAATATCGCCAAAGTTAATTCGTGATGCACTTACTCCGGTTCTTACTTCCATAAAACGCGTAACATCGTTTAATCCCCCCCAGTTCGACCAGGTAGCAAAGCCTGATTCAAGGTCGTTTACCTTTACTCCGTTTATCATTACTACGGTATTAGCAGAGCCATAGCCCCTAATTCTAAAACGTGCGGAACCAAAATTAAAACCGGCAGTTGCAGTATATACATCTCTGGATGATTGTAACAATCCGGATATGTCCTGCGATTCCAATTCGGCATCTACATCTTCAGCAGTTGTGCTGAAAATTGGCAAGCGATATTTGTTTTCTGTGGAGTCCTTTTCGGGAACGAGCAAAGATGTAGTATCTGTTTGAGATTTTAGCTGAATCGTTAGTAAAAACGACAGGGTTGAAAGAAAAATTAATTTATATAAATACATGCGTATAAAATTCAGGGAGGCAAAGATATTGTTATTTTTTGGGCTATACCATAGCCATTTGTTAAAATACTAAAGGGTAACGCTAATTTAACAGAAAGTAAAAACAACCAATAGTTAGTTCCGTTTAATAGTAATACCTTTGTAAGCAATTAAATCAACCTTTTAAAAATGCGTTATTTATCTTTAATTCAAATAGCCTTTATATTTTTTATCGCTAACAAGCTTTTTGCTCAGGCAGAAATTGATAAAAATAAACAATACCATGTAGCCTGTATCGGTTTTTATAATGTAGAAAACTTATACGATACCATCAATCAGCCAAATAATGATGAAGAATATTTGCCGGAATCGGCCAACAAATGGAATACGGCCAAGTATTATAAAAAGCTCGAAAATCTTTCAACGGTAATCTCTCAGTTAGGAATTGATGCTACCCCTGAAGGGCTTTCTATTTTAGGTTTGGCAGAAGTTGAAAACAGGGGTGTACTAGAAGATTTGGTAAAAACAGAAAAGCTTAAAAACAGAAATTATCAAATTGTGCATTATGATGGGCCTGATAAGCGAGGTGTAGATGTTGCGCTGCTCTACAATCCTAATCATTTTGTGGTAGATAACAGTGTGTCATATACGCTAAAAATTCCGGGGAAAGAAGACTTTTATACTCGCGACCAGTTATTAGTGTCCGGTAAATTAGATGGAGAAAAAATGCATATTATTGTTTGTCATTGGCCTTCCCGCAGAGGGGGCGAAAAGCGCAGCCGTCCGTTAAGAGAGGCTGCAGCAGACCTTTCGCGCCACATTGCCGACTCCATTTTAAAATTAGAGCCCAATGCTAAAATTATGATAATGGGCGATTTGAACGATGACCCAACCAACAGCAGCGTAAAAAAACATATTAAAACTGTTGGTAAAACACACGAAATTAGAGAAGACCTGTTTTTTAACCCAATGGAAGAGCTTTATAACAAAGGTATTGGCACATTAGCTTGGAAAGATTCATGGAATCTGTTTGACCAGATAATTTTAAGCTACGGGCTTACCAAGTGCCATTACGAAACATTTTGTTATTATGGGGTCAAAGTTTTTAACAAGCCATTTGTGCGTCAGGAAGATGGTAATTTTAAAGGCTATCCTTTTCGTACTTTTGCTGGCGGAGCATATACCGGTGGTTATAGCGATCACTTTGCGGTATATATTATTTTGCTAAAAGAAAAAAAGGATTAGCGTATGAAAAATAAATATTTAAACATCGCTCTGATATTTTTTGCCATAGTTAATTCCTATGCGCAAGCGCCCGTTCCTACCTCTTGGGATTTTGAAAGCATTGCTACACAACCTGCAGGATGGACTATAAATAATCTAAACAACAGCAGTCTGTTTTATACCGGAAGTTCCGCGTGTGCAGGTAATCAATCCTTGCGTTTAGATGCCACCAACGAATCGCTGGTTATTTATTTAGGTTCTCAACCGGGCACTGTTACTTATGCGTTGAAAGCAAGCCTTTCCAGCGGACAATGGTCGGGAACGTTTAGGGTTCAAGAATCCGTAAATGGAGCCGTATGGGTAAATATGGCCTCCTATCAAGGAAGCGGAGCAATTCCTACAAGCTGTTCTACTTACACTGTTACGCCTTCAAATGTTCAAAGCCGATATATTCGCTTTTTTTATGAAAATAAAGTATCAGGCAGCAACGTAGCTATTGACGATGTTAGCATAGCCGAGCCAATTAATAATTTTCCAACTTTAACCGTTAAGCAAAATACTACATCCATCTTTCACAATGGCTATAGCGAGCCTTTTACAGCTCCTTACCCGGGAAATAATACGGTTTTATTTACCCTTAGAAATTCTGGGAGTTCCGGGGCATTAACCATAAACAACATTTCATTCTCAGGAAATGCAGCAGCAGAATATTCGGTAAGCAACCCTTCGCTCCCTATAACCATTAATCCTTTACAAGACATTACCTTAACTATTTTATTTACTCCTAATTCTGCCGGAACTCGCTTGGCACAAATGATTATAAATAGCAACGACAATACCACAAGCAATTATACTATTAATCTGTATGGCGTTGGAGGAAATTATGCAACAGCGCCAAGTGCATCAGCAAGTAACTTAGTGTGTAGCGAAGTAAAATCGTATCGTCATAAACTTTCATTTAATGCTGCCAATCCTGCCCCTGATTATTATGGAGGATATTTAGTGTTGCAACATCAAAATTCACCGGCAAGTTCATTTCCTGCCAATGGAACAGAATATAAAAAAGGGCAAAATATTGGAACAGCAAAGGTGGTTTATGTTGGTAAACCTACGTCCGGAACATTTTCATTCTATCCGTCCGGCATTAGAGCGGGAATTACCTATTACTATAGCATTTATACCTATAATGGAAAAGGAAATGTAACCAGCTATTATAATGGTAGCGTTCCAACAGTTTCGGTTACTACACCAAATACCATGCAGCCATGGAATTATTATAGTAATATAAACGTTTACAGCCCCAATTTCCTTACAGATTTAACCAATAGAGTTAATCCGCATACATCCATAGCCTATAGTGATTATACAAATACCATTTTAGAAAACTTTGAAGCGGTTGACACATTTGCCATTAGCGGAAGCGATATTTATACCCGTACGGTATATTGTGCATATAGCGGTGAAGCAAGACCGTACAATCCACCTTTAAATTGGACGGCATTAAACTTTAGTAGAGAACACACTTATTCACACAGCTGGTTCCCTACCAATCCAGCCAATAATCCGGAATTGCCGGAATATAACGATCAACACAACCTCTATCCTACACGTCAAACACAAGTAAATGCAGCACGTTGTAATTATCCGCTTGGAAATGTAGTAACTGTTGAACAACAATATTTACAAGGAAAACTTGGCCTTGATGCTAACGGAAAAAGAGTGTACGAACCTCGAAACGAACACAAAGGGCGTGCGGCCAGAGCCATGATGTATATGGCTATTGCTTATAATGGAGTAAATGGGAATAATTGGAAATTCCCTAATCCAATAGGTAATTGCAGCTCGTTTTTAATCAATTATGGACAAGACCAAAATGTAATTAAAGACTGGCATTTTCAATATCCCCCTGATAGCTACGAAAGAGCACGAAATGATTATTTAGATTCCTTACAAGGCAACAGAAACCCCTTTATTGACAAGGTAAACTACCCATGCTTTATTGATTTTGAAACCATGACCTATATTTCTAATCCGCCTATATCCTGTATTTTAACAGGAATGAATCTTTCTGAATTACCGGAAAGTAAAACATTATTATTTCCAAATCCTGCTCAAAAAAATTCTTTTCTATATACAGAATTTAGCAGTTATGATAATACATATATTGAAGTATATGATATAAGCGGAAGATTGGCATCCAAAGAGATTGTTACCGAAAATACGCATACCATTAACCTTGAGCACTTTCAAAAAGGAGTGTATTTGGTGCAAATATTTAATACAGGAACGCTTGTAAAATCAGAAAAGTTAGTAGTTCAGTAATTTATATTGCCTATTGGCGACTAAATTTTAATACCGCTTCAAACAATTCTTTTGGTGCTTCGGCATGCACCCAATGCCCTGCATTGGGGAAAAATATAATTTCCGAATTGGGGAAGTATGCTTTTATAAGCGCTTCATCACTTGGCAAAATATAATTCGATTTGGCTCCGGCAATAAATAATGTTGGAACATCAATTACGGTATTTCCCAACGTGTTTTTGCCAATTAATTCAATATTTTTTTCTATAACCGGCAAATTAAATCTCCATGCTAATTCATCTTGACTTTTCCAATACATATTTTTTAATAAAAACTGTTTTACGGCAAAATCTTTAATGTATTGCGATACGGCCTCTTCGGCTTCTTTACGACTTTTTACTTTTTTAAAATCTACAGCGTTTAACGCTTGTAAAACTTCCTGATGATGTGGCGGATAATCTTTTGGAGCAATATCTACTACAATTAATTTATCTAGCATTTCAGGATGCTCTGAGGCAAAATGCATAGCCACTTTTCCTCCCATGCTATGCCCCATTATTATAGGATAAAGAATGTTTTGTTGCTGAATAAATTCGTGTAAATCATTCGCCATGGTTGGATAGTCCCATCGCTCATCGTGTGGCGATTGACCATGATTTCTGGCATCTATCAAATACACATGAAAATGTTCTGCAAATTGGCGGGCAATGGTCATCCAATTATCAAGCGAACCAAATAAACCATGATGAATGATTAAAGCTTGTCCTTGTCCTAATTCCTTATAGTTAAGCTGCATTTTTAAACGTCTTGGTGAGTAAATTGCAATTGTTGTAAATAAAGTTGAATGGTTTTTTCTAAACCATAGTACAAAGCATCACTTATTAAAGCATGTCCAATTGAAACCTCCAACAACCAAGGGATATTGGCTCTGAAAAAATGTAAATTTTCGAGGTTTAAATCATGTCCGGCATTTAATCCTATGCCCAGTTCTTCGGCTTTTAATGCCGCTTTTAGATATGGGGCAATAGCAGCATTGGGATCATTGCTATAATTCTTTGCATAGGCTTCTGTATAAAGCTCAATCCTATCAGTACCGGTAGCCACAGCGCCTTCAACCATTCGCTCATCCGGATCAACAAAAATAGAGGTACGTATCCCGGCTTCTTTAAACATAGCAATAATGTCTTTTAAATAATCGCGATGGGCAATGGTGTCCCAGCCATGATCAGATGTTAGCTGTCCATCGCTATCCGGAACGAGAGTAACCTGTTCGGGCTTAACATCCAAAACCAAATCGACAAATTTTTTAACTTTTGGATTTCCTTCTATATTAAACTCGGTGGTTAAAATAGGTTTTAAGGCATAAACATCAGCGTAACGAATGTGGCGTTCATCAGGTCGAGGATGAACAGTTATTCCTTGTGCCCCAAAGCGCTCGCAATCTTTTGCCACTTTTAGTAAATCAGGCACATTTCCTCCGCGTGAATTTCGAAGCGTTGCAATTTTATTGATGTTTACACTTAGCTTAGTCATAATTGTTTTTTGCAAAACTACGTAATTGCAGCAAATAAATGGATGATTTTATTTGGCTGAAAATAATGAACACAAAATTCCTTTTTTTTATTTTTAAAAAATCATGTAGGTTTGTATCAAACACAACAAAGATGAAGCTTTTTGTGTTTAATAATGTATGGAAATGATAGCCTATAAACTAATAACAGATGAAATTCCTCCTTTAAAGACCTCCGACTCCGGTCTCTTGGCTTTACAATGGATGGAAGAGTTCAAGGTTTCTCATCTTCCAATAGTTGATTTTAAAGAATACATTGGTATCATTTCCGACTCTGAAATTATGGATATGAATGCTCCTGACAAATCTTTAGCAGAGCATAAAATTTCCTTAATGCGTCCTTTTGTTTACGAAGACGATCATATTTACGAAGTAATTAAGCTGGTTAAAAATTTACAATTAACAACGGTTCCTGTTCTTACCAGAAATAATGAATATTTGGGCACTATAACTTTGGCTCGTTTGGTGCAATGTTTTGCCGACATGGCAAGCCTTACCGAAGCAGGAGGAATAATTATTTTAGAATTAAATACGAATGATTATTCACTCACACAAATAGCCGGAATTGTTGAGGGAAATGATGCTAAAATCTTAAGTTTGTATATCAGTTCAACGGCTGATTCTACTAAGTTGGAAGTAACCATTAAAATTAATCGTACCGATTTATCAGCTGTATTGCAAACATTTTATCGTTATAATTATAATGTTAAAGCGTCATTTAATCACATGGATTTTTATGATGATAATAAGCAGCGTTTCGATTCATTTATGAATTACCTCAACATTTAGTATTTTAGCCCCATGCGGCAAGCGCTTTTTGCAATATTTTTCCTTTTTTCTGTTTCACTATTTGCACAGCAAAACGCTTCTGATACAGTTGTTTTTAGAGCTCCTTCGGTTGAAAAGTTTGATAGCGCCAAAATTGCCCATCCTGTAAAGATTTATGAAATAAATATTTACGGGAATAAAGTTACCAAAGAGCACATCATTACTAGAGAGCTAAGCTTTTCTTTATACGATAGTTTATACCCCTCCAACTTTGCCGAAAAGCTTAGACTATCCAGGAGAAATTTATACAATACCTCTCTTTTTAACTTTGTAGAAATTACCTATGCTCTTTGCGAAGATGAAATTTACATCAACATAAACGTAATTGAACGGTGGTATTTGTGGCCTGTGCCTTACTTTGAACTGGCCGAAACCAATTTTAATACCTGGTGGCTTACCAAAGATTTAACCCGTGCCAATTATGGTATGTTTTTAACTCGAGAAAATTTTAGAGGAAGGAAAGAAGCTGTGCGTTTAATTTTTCAAACGGGCTATACACAACGTTTTGCAATGCAATACAGTGTGCCTTATCTAAATAAACAACAAACCATCGGTTTAAAAACTACGGTTAGTTACAATACCAACAAAGAGCTAACCTATGGGACAACCAATAATAAACGCGATTTTTTTAGAGATACAGAAAATCCGGTGCGCACGGAGTTTTATGTAAAAACAGATTGGAGCTATCGCAGGGCTATCTACAACATCCACAATTTACAAATAAAGTATAACTATGTAACCGTTCAAGACTCGCTGCTTAAACTCAGCAGTGATTATTTTCCAAACAATAAAAACTTTACGCAATATATCCTCTTAAGCTATTATTTTAAACACGACCGAAGAGATGTTCAGCTATACCCCTTACAAGGTCATTTTTTCGATTTTGAAATTGTGAAATCAGGAATTGGCGTATTGAAAAACGAACCGGATTTACTTTATTTTACTACAACGGCAAAAAAATTTCACAAATTTTCGGAAATATTTTATTGGGGAAGTATGGTTAAAGTAAAACATACTTTTCAGGAAAAAATGCCATATTACACACAGCGTGGATTAGGCTATGGAATGGATAATGTAAGGGGTTATGAATACTATGTGGTGGATGGACAAAGCTGGTTCTTAAATCACAACAACTTTAAAACACGATTGGTGGCTCCTCGCGTTAGAAAAATTCCATTTTTGCCATCCACACGATTTAATACCATTCATTATGCTTTTTACTGGAACATTTACTGCGATTTTGGATATGTGAACGACAGAATGTATGCATCTACTAATCCTATTGGCAATACTTGGATGATAGGTTATGGAACAGGCATTGATTTTGTAACCTTTTACGATTTCAGCATTCGTTTTGAATACTCTTTTAATAAATTGGGAGAACGCGGTTTTTTTCTCAACTTTGCCTCACCGATATAATACTACATCATGAAAATAGCCATATACGGACGAAACTTTGCAAACAAATACACAGAGCAGGTACAAGCGTTGTTTGACAAACTTCACGAGTCCGGAGCACGGCTGTATATCTACACCACTTTTTTTGATTTTTTACAAAGCCGCATTCAACTAAAAGAAACGGTTTGTGCATTTAGCAATCATACCGAAATTCGCAATAATGTTGATTTTTTAATCAGCATTGGTGGCGATGGAACCATGCTAGATACCGTTTCGCTGGTAAGAGATTCCGGTATTCCGGTAATAGGATTTAATACGGGCCGAATGGGTTTTTTATCGAGCATATCGGTTGACGATATGGATGAAGCCTTAAATGCGCTCATGAGCAAAAGCTTTAGCATTGAACAAAGAAGTCTGCTTAGATTAGAAAGCGAAAGCAAAATTTTTGGTGAAGTTAATTATGCCTTGAATGAATTAACCATTCACAAAAAAGATTCAGCATCTATGATGCTAATACATGCAACTATCAATGGAGAATATTTGAATTCCTATTGGGCAGATGGATTAATTATTTCTACTCCCACGGGCTCTACCGCTTATTCTTTAAGTTGTGGAGGACCATTAATGATGCCCGATTCGGAAAATTTTGTCATAACACCTATAGCACCGCACAATCTAAATGTGCGCCCCATGGTTATATCTGATAAGAGCAAAATAGAATTAAAAATAGAAGGGCGAAGCAATCACTATCTGGCAGCTTTAGATTCCAGAAGTGCTACGGTAAAGGCCGAAGAAACACTTACTATTGTAAAAGAAGATTTTAAATTTAATCTTATTCGCATAAAAGATTTGTCATTTCTTTACATGCTTCGCAAAAAATTGATGTGGGGTATGGATTTGAGGAATTAATTATTGTTTAAACATCGATAAAGCATCGGCCATTTTTCTATCATTAGCCAAACGAGGAGTTTTGTTTTGTCCACCAAGTTTCCCCTGTGATTTCATGTATTGTATAAAGGCCTCTTTTTTTAAACAGGTAATTTTTAATGGCCTTAAAATATTTCCAGTAATCAAATCGCGGTAGTAAATGTTTTTTTGCTGCATGCTTTTGTCCAGCTCCTCCGCAAAGGTATTCATATCGGTTGGCTTTTGGGCAAATTCAATCAGCCATTCGTGATATGGTAAGCCTCCTTCGGGAGGATTAACTTGCGGAGCCACATGAAAATCTATTATTTCTCCACCAAATTTTGATAGAGCGTTTTTCATGGCATATTCCACCTCTTCGGCAATTACATGTTCTCCAAAGGCAGAAGTAAAATGCTTAATTCTTCCACTAACAATAATTTTGTAAGGGTTTTTTGATACAAATTTTACAGTATCGCCTATGCTGTATCCCCACAAGCCGGCATTGGTATTCATTATCAGAGCATAATTTTTACCAAGCTCTACATCTTTTAAGCTAATACGCGTAGGGTTTTCATTAAAATATTCTTCAGCAGGAATAAATTCATAAAAAATGCCTTTGTTCAAAATTAACAACAAGCCTTCTTCTTTTTGAGAGTTTTGAAAAGCAATAAACCCTTCCGATGCCGGGTAGGTTTCTATGCTGTCTACCTTGCCACCTATAAGCTGTTCCATTCTGTTTCGGTAGGGTTCATAATTTACCCCGCCATAGACAAACAATGAAAATTGAGGAAACAACTCTTTAATATTTTTCTTGCCGCTTAATTCTAACAGTTTTTCAAAATACATTTGTACCCAAGGTGGAATACCACTAATAAGCCGCATATCTTCTACCATTGTTTCTTTAGCAATGGCTTCAACCTTGGTTTCCCAATCTTCAATACAATTGGTTGCAAAACTTGGCATTCGGTTTTTTTGCAAATATGCCGGCACGTGATGAGCTACAATTCCCGATAGTCGACCTGTTGGTATTTTCCCTTTTTTGTCTAATTTCGGACTACCTTGCAAAAAAATCATTTTGCCATCAACAAATTGCGTATTGCCCGTTTCTGCTATGTAGCAAAGCAAGGCATTTTTAGCACTATCTATGTGGTTAGAAATTGATTCTTTCGAAATAGGAATATACTTAGTACCCGAAGTTGTTCCGGAGGTTTTACAAAAATAAATAGGTGTACCTTTCCACAACACATCACTTTCTCCATTAATAATGCGTTGAATGTATGGCGATAATGCTTCGTAGTCTCTAACAGGAACATGCTTTTTAAAATCTTCGTAGCTTTTTATTTCTGAAAAATGATGGTCTTTGCCAAAAGCAGTGTTTTTAGCACCTTCTATTAATTCCTGCAAAACTGATTCTTGGGTTTCAATGGGTTTTTTGCTCCATTTTTGAATATTGGAAACTACCCAGCGGGCATAGTATAAACTTATAAACGATTTTAATGCCATTGTGCGAATTTAAATATTATGATGCTCTGGCGATATTTTTTGGAAGGAAATCATCATAACATTGTTAATAAATCTTTATTTAAAAGTGGCAACTTTTTCAAAAAATATCGTTAATTAGCTGTTTAGTAATATATTGTTCTTATGAAAAAGTTAATTATTGCATTGTTATTATTAATTATAACAAGCCATTTAATTGCAAATAACACCGGAAACGAATCAAAAGATCTTGGAATTAGCAAAGGCGAAATATTAATAGTGGTAATTGATCAAAACGGAGAAGAAAACTACACTAAAGTAAAATTAACAGAGCCCGGTGTAGCCGAATTGGTTGTTGAAAACAATGACCCAATAAGTGCAAAATTTCCAGTATATCTGTTTGAAGATAAATTACAACGTTTATCTGCCGGATTTTATTTAGTAATGGCAGCAAGTGACGATGCTCTCAGAAATCGCCTTGTTTATATTCGATAGATAAACCATTATTACTTTGTCCATGATTGTATTTATTAGAAAGAAGCCACTTCTTTCTGTATTGTTTATTTTTCTGTACTTATCTGTATTTGCACAAAGTCAAGGAAAAGACTCGTTGCTATACAAAAATTTTAAAGCCCATATAGACTCTGCTCAAAACATCTTATTCAATAACCCTAAAAATGCTGCACGAATTGCAACCAAAGCAAGAGATTTAGCTGTAAAAGGAAATTTTCAACTAGATATTGGCGATGCGTATAATACCATTGGCAACGCTTTTCATTTACTTGGCGACTATAAAGAAGCTGCCTATAATTATGGGCAAGCCTTAAAAGTTTTTGAAAAAAATAAAAGCACCAGAGGCAAAGTTGCCACTTTTATTAATTTAGGCGTATTACACATTGACCAAAACGACCTGGATGGAGCAAAAAAGTATTATAACCAAGCTGTAGAAAATGCCTTGATTATTAAAGATAGCGCCAATCTTGCTTCTTGTTATAATAACTTAGGAATTGTATATCAGCAACAAGAAAAACTTGATAGCGCACTTCTGCTATACAATAAAGGATTAGAAATTAGAAAAGTGCTTAATCGAACGGGCGCTGTATGCAACTCCTATATTAACATTGCAACAGTATATTATGATAAAAAAGAATACGAAAAAAGCATTGAACATCTTTTAAATGCTTATACACTTGATAGTACTTACAGCTCTGACTTATTGTTTAAGAACCTTTCTGATGTTTATCTTCAACTAGGAAAGTTTACTGAGGCTGAACAATTTGGTCTGAAAGCCTTACAAATTACGCAGAAAACAGAAAACAAAAAACTATTGGCTTATGTGTATCAAAATTTATATGTCGTGTATCAAAAACTAAATCAGCCACAAAAAGCATATGATTTTGCTGATATGGCATTTAAAATTAAGGAAGAACTAAGTAGCGAAGAAAATAAGCGAATTATCAGCGAAATGGATGCCAAGTATGAATCAGAAAAAAAAGAACAACAAATAGCCTTGCAAGAAAGCCAGCTGGAAAGAGAAAAAACACTGAGATACAGCATGGTAGTTATTATTTTTCTATTTATTGCTTTTGTTATATTTCTATATTTGGCATACCGAAACAAAAAGAAAACATCCTTGTTGTTGGCTCAGCAAAAAGCTATGATTGAAGAACAAAAAATGATTGTGGAAGAAAAACAAAAAGCACTGCTAGATTCAATTCACTACGCAAAGCGAATTCAGCAAGCTCTTTTACCAACAGAATCTTATATAGAGCGTATTTTTTACAAAATAAAAAATGATAAATAAGTGAAAGCTTCGCTTAAATATCTATTTTTTCTGGTTTTATCTGGTGTTTTTTATTTTTCTCTGTTAGCACAAAAAAACTCTGTTGATTCACTGGTTTCTCTTTTAGAAAAAGCGGAAAGCGATACCCTTAGAATTAATTTAATGCTTGAAATTAGCTCTGAATGTCAGGGGAAGAATAATGATAAAGCCATTAAATATGCTAAAAACGCTTATGTATTGGCAAAATCTATAAGCAATACAGAATTAATTGTTCAAACATTAAATTATCTTGGCAATTCGTATTATTACAAAGGGGACTATGAACAAACTATTGCCTATTATTTACAAGCCCTTACAGAATATGAACGTTCTGGACATGACAATGGCATTGCAAATATTTTAAACAATATTGGTGTTGTTTATTATGCCTGGGGGCAATACAGCAAAGCGCTCAATTATTACCAAAAATCTCTTGCCGCCTTTGAAAAAACAAAAGATCGCCTTGGAATTTCAAGGGCGCTAAACAATATTGGCAATCTTTATTTCAATAATAAAAACTTTGATAGCGCACTTGTAAACTACAACTCTTCTCTGAAAATAAAACAAGAGCTTAACGACCAAATAGGAGAAGCGCTATTATTGAACAACATTGGAAATGTTTATGCAGAAAAGGGAGATTACAAAGTTGCCCGACACTATTTTTTATCTTCTTTAAAAATCTATCAAGCACAAGAAGAGTCTTATGGAGAAGCACTGGCCCTTATAAATATTTCCCTATTGTTTAAAGAAGAACAGAGGTTTGACTCGGCCTTGTTTTACATACAAAAAGCCCTTTCATTAAGTGAAAATATCGGTGCGGAAGATCAAAAAACCGACTGCTACGAAACGCTTACCTCTATTTATGAAGAAATGGGAAACCACAAAGAAGCACTAAAAAATTACCGATTGTACATTGATACAAAAAACAAAATTAAATCACAAGAAACACAAAGCGCCATAGAAGAACTAAACTTAAAATATGAAACCGAAAAAAAAGAACAGCAAATAGCGCTTCAGGAAACTCAACTTGCAAAAGAACGGCTACTTAGAAACGGTTTGATATTACTGGTAGTATTATTTATTGCATTGGTAATATTAATCTTTAAAGCATATCGCGACAAACAAAAAACAACACTAAAACTGGCAGAACAAAACAAAACTATTGAACACCAAAAAATGATTGTGGAAGAAAAACAAAAAGCATTACTCGATTCTATTCAATACGCCAAAAGAATTCAACAGGCATTGCTTACTTCTGAATCATACATAGAAAAATCTTTAAAGCGCCTAAAAAATTAAACATCTTTAACAGCAGCTTGTTGCGTTTTTATAACGATATTTGTCGCTAACGATAATATGAACACATCAAAAGAAACTATTAAAAAACGCATTGCCATTCTTGGCTCTACTGGCTCTATTGGAACTCAGGCGCTTGATGTAATTCGTGAACAAAAAGAGCATTTCGAGGTAGAAGTTTTAACAGCCAATAATAATCTTGAATTACTTATACAACAAGCTATTGAGTTTAAACCAAACGTAGTTGTAATAGCAAACAAAGATAAAGCCGAAGCATTAAAAACAGCTTTAGCAAATGAACCTATAAAAGTTTATTCCGGAATAGAAGCCATAGCGCAAGTGGTAGAAATGGAAAGCATTGATATTGTGCTTACGGCTATGGTTGGCTATGCCGGATTAATTCCTACCATACATGCTATTAAAGCAAAAAAGCCGATAGCCCTTGCAAACAAAGAAACGCTTGTGGTAGCCGGTGCGCTTATTACACAACTGGCTAAAGAAAACGCTGTAAATATTTATCCGGTTGATTCGGAACACTCTGCTATTTTTCAATGTTTGGCAGGCGAATGGCACAACCCAATTGAAAAAATTTACCTTACCGCATCGGGAGGCCCATTTAGGGGAAAAAAAGCTAAAGAGCTTGCATTTGTAACCAAGCAACAAGCGCTTAAGCATCCTAACTGGGACATGGGCGCAAAAATTACAATTGATTCAGCCTCTTTAATGAATAAAGGCTTAGAAGTAATTGAAGCAAAATGGTTGTTTAATCTTTCTGTAGAACAGGTAGATGTAATAGTTCACCCACAATCAATTATTCACTCTATTGTGCAGTTTGAAGACGGCAGCATGAAAGCGCAAATGGGTTTGCCGGATATGAAATTACCCATTCAATACGCATTAGCATATCCTCAACGCTTACAAGCCTCTTTCCCTCGTTTTGATTTTATGAATTACCCTTCTCTTACCTTCGAGAAGCCGGATATGGAAACATTTAGAAATCTTGGATTAGCATATGAAGCTTTAAAAATAGGAGGAAATATGCCTTGTGTTTTAAATGCGGCTAATGAAATAGTAGTAGAAGCATTTTTACAAGACAAAATAGGCTTTTTGCAAATGAGCGATGTAATTGAAAAAACCATGAACAAAGTAAGCAAGATAAATAATCCTTCATTGGAAGATTATATTAGATCTGATGAAGAAGCACGAAGTATAGCAAGAGAACTTTTATAAATTAGCTAATGATTAAATTTGCAAGCTGTAATCTGTAATCTTTTAATTATTTTATTCGTATGCATTTGTAACATTAACACTTTAACACTTTAACACGATCAAACTCAACAAAACAACAATTAATCTCAACAAGTTTCTATTAATTTCAATAAATTTCACTAATACATGGACGCATTAATACAAGCATCGCAACTTATACTTTCTCTTTCAATTCTTATTGTATTACACGAGCTGGGGCATTTTATTCCAGCAAAACTTTTTAAAACACGTGTAGAAAAATTTTATCTGTTTTTCGACCCTTGGTTTTCCTTATTTAAAAAGAAAATAGGCGATACCGAATATGGTTTGGGTTGGTTACCATTAGGCGGATATGTAAAAATTGCAGGAATGATTGACGAAAGCATGGATAAAGAGCAAATGAAACAAGCCCCTCAACCATGGGAGTTTCGTTCAAAACCAGCATGGCAACGTTTAATTATAATGATAGGGGGTGTTACGGTAAACGTGTTTCTTGGCATTTTTATTTACATGATGACTTTAATGGTATGGGGAGAAGAGTATTTACCAACCGAAAATGCAAAATACGGTATAATGGCCGATTCTTTAGCCCTTGAAATGGGTTTGCAAAATGGCGACAAAATACTTTCAGTAGATGGGAAATATGTTGATAATTTTATGAAAATACCGGCCGAAATTATCATCAATCAAGCCAAAACTATACAAGTAGAACGCAATGGCGAGGTTTTAAATATTCCGGTTAGTGATGAAATAATAGCCAAAATGATTAAGTCGCCCAATTTTATTTCTCCACGTTTCCCTTTTATTGCCGACCGATTTACCGATGATTCGCCCGGAAAAAAAGCCGGTATTGAAAAAGGAGATAAACTCATTTCTATCAACGGTAAAGAAGTGCCGTTCTTTGACTCTTTTAAAACAGAGCTTGCCAATCATAAAAACGAAGAAATTACAGTAGGAATAATACGAAATGGAAAGCCTCTTGAAATTAAACTTACAGTTCCGGAAAGTGGCTTATTAGGAATTTATCCAAATGGAAA
The DNA here is from genome assembly GCA_046299555.1 of Bacteroidia bacterium. Lineage (GTDB taxonomy): Bacteria > Bacteroidota > Bacteroidia > JACCXN01 > JACCXN01 > CALKJP01. Next base: position 259,616 of record JBKBHS010000001.1, on the reverse strand, counting down.
TCTAAACGAATTTTTTGAGTTGAAAAAAATTGAATATTCCTTTTTTGAGGCAATTCCCGGAGGCTTTAAAAAAGCATATGAAACTTTTGATAACTATATAAAACAGCTAAAACTGTTATTCTCGCCTAAAGTTAAAGGGTATGAATCCATTGGAGGGTTTATTACAATTGGTAAAGCATTCGATACCGAATGGAACTGGCCACGCTTTTGGAGCTTTACAGCTTTTTTATCCATCGTTTTAGCTATTATGAATATTTTGCCAATTCCCGCTTTAGATGGCGGACATGTAATGTTTTTAATATATGAAGTTATTACCGGTCGAAAACCTCATGAAAAAGTATTAGAATATGCCCAATATGCCGGAATGATTTTATTGCTTTCCTTATTATTGTTTGCCAATGCTAATGATATTATTCGATTATTTAAAAACTAATATCTTAAAAAGGATGCATAAATTTTAATTATGAAAAAACTTCTGATAATATTTATTATATCTAACACCATTATTTTAAAGGCTCAAGAAACTACCATTGGTAAAATCAAATCGGAAAATTTAAAAGATACGTTATTAAATGCCAGAGAGGTATTGATTATACCATTTGAAAAAAACATGTATCGTTCTGATGCAGATAACGAAATTGCACAAGCAAGCGGAATATCGGTGTATGAACTAAGAGCAATGTTTCGAAACGAATTAATTAAACATCTTCAAAAAACTTTAGCAGGAAAAAAATCAAGTTATCACCTCTTAGAAGAAAATCCTTCATTTAAAAGAGATTTTGAATATATCAATTACAGTACGGCATATAAATACCAGTCTTTAGAAGGAGATAAAGAAATAACAAAATCAGGTACACAAAACGGTCAAATAATCGGAAAAACACAAACCGGAAATCGTTACATGAATAGAATAGTTAGCAACCCAAACGCCATAGAATTGTTACATAAAAAATATGGTGCAGAAATTTTAATTTTTATTAATCAAATGGATATTGGACCGGCTCCAAATACCGATCAAAACGATATAATGAACGAAAATTTTAATCGCGAAATAAAAGTGCATTACACTATATTAGATAAAAACGGAAAAGAGTTAAACAGCGGTATTGCCACTGCCAATTTTCCTTTTAAAAAGAAAAAAGCAAATACCATTATAAATGATTGTTTCCCGTCAATCGCACAAAAAATAATTTCAAATCTCCCAAATTAAACGTATAATTTTTCAACCAATCATATTACTTTGTTTATTTTTTATACCTTTGAAATAAATCAATTTTAATTAAAATTTATGGCTGGAGTTAATAAAGTAATTTTAGTAGGCAACTTAGGAAAAGATCCTGAAGTAAAATATTTAGAGGGAGGAATAGCTATTGCCAAATTTCCTTTAGCAACAACTGAACAAATAAAAGACAAAAACGGTCAAAGGCAAGACCAAACCGAGTGGCACAACATTGTACTATGGAGAGGATTAGCCGAAATAGCAGAGAAATATCTTAGAAAAGGGCAAACAATATATCTTGAGGGAAAAATTCGCTCTCGCTCTTACGATGATAAAGATGGCAACAAACGCTATATTACCGAAATAGTTGGCGAAAACATGCAAATGCTTGGAAAAAGACCCGAAAGCAATGATAATTCAAATGCTCAATCAACGCCAAGCTCATCACCGGTAGATATTCCTCCTGCCACACCGGAAGATGATTTACCGTTTTAAGTTTAACCAATTAATATAATTGTGGACGACCCTTACAGTCAGCATTTAATAACAGTTTTACTTAATAATCAGGCGGTTTATAGTCCTTTTGTCCTAAGCGGACTAGTGTCACTTTTTATTTTATTAATATGCTCTGCGTTTATTTCTGGAGCAGAAGTAGCCTTTTTTTCTTTAAAACCCGAAGATGTTGAAACATTAAAAGAAAAATCAGGAAGGAGCAATAAAGTAGTATTAGAGCTATTACAAAAACCCAAAAAACTTCTTGCAACCATTCTTATTGCCAATAATATGGTAAACATTGCCATAGTTATTATTTCTTCATTAATAATTAATCGGCTTTTCAATTTTGGTAATAATGAATGGTTAGAGTTTTTAATTCAGGTGGTGGCAGTAACCTTTATTATATTACTGCTTGGCGAAGTAACCCCAAAAGTATATGCCACTCGTTACGGTTTGCAAATGGCTTCGTTTATGGCATATCCTTTATGGCTTTTATCAAAACTATTTAATCCTCTTTCTTATACTTTAATTCAATCAACAGGGTTTATTGAAAAACGATTTAAAAGCAAAGGTCACGACATTTCGGTTGATGCTATATCGCATGCCATAGAAATTACCAACGAAAACGACACCACCGAAGAAGAAAAGAAAATATTAAAAGGCATTGTTCGTTTTGGCTCTATTGAAGTAAAACAAATAATGCGACCAAGAATAAACGTAGTAGCTTTTGATATTGAAACCAATTTTAAAGATTTGTTATATCGCATTATTGAGGCAGGTTTTTCAAGAGTTCCAATTTACCGCGAGAACTTTGATAATGTGGAAGGAATTTTATTTATAAAAGATTTACTGCCATATATTAATGAAAAAGAAGATTTTGAATGGCAAAAACTTATTCGACCACCTTTCTTTGTTCCCGAAAATAAAAAAATAGATGATTTACTAAGAGAGTTTCAAAGCAAGAAAATTCACATGGCTATTGTTGTAGACGAATATGGAGGTACTTCCGGCTTAGTAACCCTTGAAGATATTATTGAAGAAATTGTAGGCGAAATAAATGATGAATTTGATGATGATGAAATACAGTATTCAAAACTTGATGAATTCAATTACGTATTTGATGGGAAAACACTATTAAACGATATGTATCGAATACTAAAAATAGACGGTTCGGAATTCAATAAAGTACGAGGCGAAGCCGATACTCTTGCCGGTTTTATAATTGAAACACAAGGAAAAATACCGGCCAAAAATGAAGTGTTTCAATTTGATAATTATACTTTTAAAATTGAAGCAGCAGATAAAAGAAAAATAAAAACGGTAAAAGTTACCATACATAAACCTCAAACATGAAAATAAAAATAAGCGTTTTATTAATACCTATTTTTGTATTTATTTCGTGCGAAGAGCAAGCTCCCGTGCCTAAACCCAAAGGCTATTTTAGAATTAAATTACCCGAAAAAAAATATATAAAATTTGATAAAATTTGTGCATACACCTTCGAAACACCTATCTATTCGAGAATAGATACCACACCAAGCGCTAAAGAACCTTGTTGGATTAACATTCATTACCCTGCATTTGATGCTACTTTGCATCTTAGCTATAAGACTGTTAAAAATAACCTGCCCGCTTACTTAGAAGATGCTCGTACTTTAACCTATAAACACACGGCAAAAGCAAGCGATATAGAAGAAATTTTGATAAAACAACCCGAAAACAAAGTTTATGGAATTATTTACGATGTAAAAGGAGATGCAGCATCTTCATTACAATTTTATGTAACTGATAGCACCAAGCATTTTTTACGAGGAGCACTATATTTTAATTCAGTTCCAAATTATGATTCCATACAACCTGTATTGGAATTTTTAAATAAAGATATTGAGCGGTTTATACAAACTCTCGAATGGAAATAATATTTCGTTTTACACGTGATTAAACGAATACCATATTCCATCAAATATCTCTTTTCCTCTTTTAGTTTAGGGCTTATCTTTTTTACTCTTATTAGAGTGTTGTTTTTATGGAACAACTCCGCCCTTTTAACAACTGTTCCTGCTGCTATTGTTTTTAAAAGTCTTTTAGTAGGGGCACGTTTCGATACGGTTGTCCTTTCGTATTTGCTAAGCGTTCCTTTTTTATTATTTCTTTTTAGTCATTTTATAAAGGGTGCTATACAAAAAGCTTTGTTCTTTAGAGTAATTCATTTTATAAGTGTCTTATTATTCTGTGTAGCGTTTTTAATTGCTATTGCAAATATTCCATTTTATCAAAACTATCATTTGTTCATTAATAAAGCCGCCCTGCATTGGTCAAATGATGTAGGTTTTTCCATAAAAATGATTTTTCAAGACAGTCTTTTAGTTGGTTATCTTGGGCTTTTTGTTGTTGTAACATTGTTATTCTTTTTAGGTGTATCATTTTCAAAAAGACGTTTCATAAAAGCCTCAGAAATCTCACCCAAAAATGAGCTAATAATGCTTTTGTTTCTGCTTCCCTTGCTTATACTGGGCATGAGGGGGCGAGTTTCAGTCAAATCTCCCATACGTTGGGGTACAGCCTATTTCTCTTCTTACGATATTACTAATCAAGCAGCACTAAACCCGGTGTTTACTTTCTTTATAAGTCAAAAAGACAACATTAAACGTCCTTTTTTCGATTCTGAAAAAGCCTTGGAAGAAATTCAAAAAAACATACGTTTTAAAAACAAAAAGGATGCTAACGACACATTACTGCTGAGCAATTACAATATAATTATCGTTTTGATGGAAAGCATGGGAAGCAATAAAACCGGGTTGTTTAAAAACGGACAACATCTAACTCCAAATTTAGACAGCATTGCCAAAATTTCACTGTTTTATAACAAGTGTTATTCAGACGGGATACATACATTTAATGGCCTTTTTTCAACACTTACCGCTTTTCCGGCCTTGCCCATGAATAAACCCTTGGAAGATTTACGTATAAACCTTCCTGAAAACACTTTTATAAAAACGCTTAAAGAAAAAAGCTATCAAACCTTTTTCTTTACAACGCATGATACCCAATTCGATAACATGGAAGGATTTATGCGAAAAAACGGTATAGAACATATTATTGGCGAAGCAGATTTTTCAAAAAATGAAGTGCTAAGCGCTACCGGTGTGCCCGACCATATTTTATATAATAAATGCATTGAAATATTTGATACGCTTCATTCGCCATTTTTTGCATTATTGTTGAGTGGTTCCGACCATGCGCCTTATGCTATTCCCGATAATATCGCTTTTAAGCCCGATGGAAGGGATAAGCGGAAAGATATTGTAAAATATGCAGATTGGTCTATTGGGAATTTTTTAAATCAAGCCAAGCAAAAAAAATGGTTTAACAATACTCTTTTTGTATTTGTTGGCGATCACGGGTCTATTGTTGACCAAGAAGCGGATATATATCTTGGAATGCATCATATCCCTCTTCTTTTTTTTGCTCCAGAAAAAATTCATCCTGAAGTTAACAATAAATTATGCGGACAAGTAGATATTTTGCCCAGTATCGCTCACCTATTAAACATTAATTATAGCAACAAACCTTTTGGAGTTAATCTTTTTAAAGAAGAAAGAAACGCCCTTTCATTTACCTACGATGAACATTTGATTGGTATTAACCAAAATGCTTTTTATGTTTATCGTCCTTATGACCCTAATTTGTTTCTTATTAACCCGGAAGAAAAACATTGCACCGTTTCAACGGATAGCACCATAGCCAAAGAATTACGTAATTTTTCTTTTGCAACAATGGAGTTGTCTCGTAAAAAGTTGTTTGCCCTTAAATAATTCTTTTTTGGTTAAAAACATTACCTTTGCTTTCCTTTTAAAATCTAAATAAAGTGCAAGCAAAGTATAACGAATACAAATCATTAAACCTTCCGCAAATAGCTGAAGAAATTTTAAAATTTTGGGAAGAAAATCAAGTTTTTGAAAAAAGTATTACAACCCGCGAAGGCAAAACACCATTTGTATTTTACGAAGGCCCACCCTCAGCGAATGGTTTACCGGGTATTCATCATGTAATGGCACGCACTATTAAAGATTTGTTTTGCCGTTATAAAACTCAAAAAGGTTTTCAGGTAAAACGAAAAGCAGGATGGGACACCCATGGTCTGCCTGTTGAATTAGGAGTTGAAAAAGCACTTGGAATAACCAAAGAAGATATTGGTAAAAAAATCTCCATCGAAGCATATAATCAAGCCTGTCGTAAAGACGTAATGAAATATACCGATAAGTGGGAAGAACTTACCAAAAAAATGGGCTATTGGGTGGATATGAAAAACCCATACATTACTTACGATAATAAATACATTGAATCTGTTTGGTGGTTGTTGAAACAATTGTATGATAAAGGGATGCTATATAAAGGTTATACCATTCAACCTTATTCTCCAGCTGCTGGAACGGGGCTTTCATCGCATGAATTAAACCAACCGGGCTGTTATCGCAATGTAAAAGACAAAACTGCTGTGGCAATGTTTCACCTCTCCCCAACCCTCACCCAAGGAGAGGGAGTGTTGGACGTGCTTAAAAAAAGCTTGTCTTCAGAAGAAATAAATAATATTTACTTCTTGGCATGGACCACTACCCCATGGACCTTGCCTTCAAATACCGCACTGGCTGTTGGAAAAGACATAGATTACGTAGCCGTAAAAACCACTAACCCTTATACTAAAAAAGAGGTTATTGTTGTTTTAGCTAAAGCATTAAGAAGTAAATATTTTGCTGAAAATGAAACAAAAACCCATCAAGCCGGAATTGATGTTGCAACATTTAAAGGCGCAGATTTAGCAGGATTAAAATACGAACAACTATTACCTTTTGAATGTAATAAAACTGTTCAACTTAATGGAGTTGAATTACCCTTTAATGAAGCAGCAGGAAGAGTAATAATAGGCGATTTTGTAACAACCGATGATGGTACAGGAATTGTTCATATTGCTCCCAGCTTTGGCGCTGACGACTTTAAAGCAGCTAAAGAAAATGGGATTGGAGCATTAACACTGGTTGATAAAACAGGTCGTTTTTTGCCCGAAGTAAAAGACGATGTTTATTTATACGGAGGCGAATACGTTAAAGAAGCTTATTTAAGTGATGATGAAAAAGAAAAAGAGTTTAAAAAGCAAAAGCAAATTCTTGAAAGTGCCGGAAAAATAAAAGAATTAAAAAATTATTTAAGCGTTGATGAACGCATTATATTAAAACTTCAGGAAGAGGGTAAGTTGTTTAAAAAAGAAACTTACGAACACTCCTATCCGCATTGTTGGAGAACCGATAAGCCGGTTCTTTATTATCCGCTTGATTCTTGGTTTATAAGAACCACGGCATACAAAGAACGATTAATTGAGCTAAACAAAACCATAAATTGGAAACCTGAATCAACCGGCTCCGGACGCTTTGGAAATTGGTTAGAAAACTTAAATGATTGGAACCTTTCGCGTTCTCGATTTTGGGGAATACCTATTCCAATTTGGACCAGCGAAGATAAAAGCGAACAAATTATTATCGGTTCGGTTGAAGAACTGCAAAAAGAAATTCAAAACGCTATTGCAAAAGGAGTAATGAGCGAAAATCCTCTTGCAAAATTTGTTGCAGGAAATTTGAGCACTGAAAATTATTCAACTTTCGATTTGCACAAACCATATGTTGATAATATAATTTTAGAAAGAAACGGCAAAAAACTTTATCGCGAAACCGATTTAATTGATGTTTGGTTTGATTCCGGAGCAATGCCTTACGCACAACTACATTATCCTTTCAGCCTCTCCCACACCCTCTCCTATGGAGAGGGCAATACGCCACAATATCATACGGCCTCAAAGTTTTCTTATGGTCATTTAAAAGAGAAAATGCAAGCGCTTAAGGAGAATACTACCGTTGCAGAATCTGCTCTTTGGGAACAACTAAGAGGAAAGAAACTAGAACAGTTTAAATTTAGAAGACAGCACATAATTGGAGATTTCATCGTTGATTTTGTTTGCCTCGAAAAGCGATTAATAATAGAAGTGGATGGAAAATATCACAATGATGAAGAAATAAGAAAAGCTGATGAACAAAGAACACAGATTTTAAAGGAGCTTGGTTTTAAAGTAATTAGATTTACAAATGATGAGATTGTTGGAAATATCGATTCTGTAGTCAATAAAATTAAAGTAGAGCTGTATCATACACCAACACTACCTAAAAATGCTCCCCCAATAGGGGGAGTTGGAGGGGGTTTTTTCCCTGCCGACTTTATTGCAGAAGGAGTTGACCAAACCCGCGGATGGTTCTTTACCTTACACGCCATTGCTACCATGTGTTTCGATTCAGTTGCCTTTAAAAACGTGGTGAGCAATGGATTGGTGCTGGATAAAAATGGGCAAAAAATGAGTAAGCGCTTGGGTAATGCAATTGACCCATTTGATACACTTGCCAAATACGGCCCCGATGCTACTCGTTGGTACATGATTACCAATGCAGCCCCTTGGGACAACTTAAAATTTGATTTAGAAGGAATTACAGAAGTACAGCGAAAATTTTTCGGAACACTCTATAACACTTATGCTTTCTTTGCATTGTATGCTAATGTAGATGGATTTACTTATAAAGAAGCAGAAATACCCTTAAATGAACGTCCGGAAATTGACCGCTGGATAATTTCAGAGCTAAACTCATTAATTATAAAAGTAGATGAAGCATATAGCGATTATGAACCACACAGAGCAGGAAGATTAATCGAAGAATTTGTTGACGAACATTTAAGTAACTGGTATGTTCGTTTATGTCGCAGGCGTTTTTGGAAGGGAACATATTCGCAAGATAAAATAGCTGCATATCAAACACTTTATACCTGCCTTGAAGTAATTAGCCAGCTATCGGCACCAATAGCACCATTTTTTATGGATCGACTATTCTGCGATTTAAATAAAGTAAGCGGTCGACATACTGAAATATCCGTTCATTTAAGCAATTTCCCTAAAGCCAACGAAAATGCCATCGATAAAAATTTAGAAGAACGCATGATGCTGGCACAAAAAATATCTTCAATGGTATTATCGCTTAGAAAAAAAGAAAATATTAAAGTACGCCAGCCCTTGCAAAAAATACAAATTCCTGTTTTAGACGATACGATTAAATCGAAAATCGAAGCTGTTAAAGATTTAGTTTTAGCAGAGGTAAACGTAAAAGAATTGGAATTTGTGGATGAAAAAACTTCGAATATTGTTAAAAACCTTAAACTAAATTTTAAAACGCTTGGTAAAAAATGTGGAAAACACATGAAAGCCGTACAGGCTTATGCCGCTGAAAATGCCCAAACAATTATAAAAGCTATTGAAAATCAAAGCTTTTTTGATGTTGTTATGGATGGAGAAACAATACGTTTAACACCTGAAGATGTAGAAATTATACCCGTTGATATTCCGGGATGGAAAGTAGCAAATAATGGTCCCTTAACCGTAGCCTTAGATATTACCATAAACGAAAAGTTAAAATCGGAAGGAATTGCCCGAGAATTAGTAAATCGTATTCAAAATCTAAGAAAAGATAAGGATTTGGAAGTTACCGATAGAATTTTATTGAAAATCAAGGCAAATGATACAATAAAAAGTGCGATAAATCAGAATTTAGATTATATTTGCAGCGAAATTTTAGCTACATCCATCGATTTTGTTGACGCATTTAACGATAATCAAGCGGTGGAAGCGGAAATAGATGAAGGTATTATAACACAATTGTCAATCAATAAGGTAAATTGATTATGGCTACTAAAAAACAAACTAAAAAGGCTGCAACTAAAAAAGCTGCGCCTGCTAAAAAAGCAGCTCCTAAAAAGAGTGCTAAAACAGTAAAAAAAGCTACACCGGCTAAAAAAGCCATAGCTAAAAAAGCAGCTTCAAAAGCAGCTTCAAAAAAAGTAGCTAAACCTGTAAAAAAAGCAGCTTCTCCCAAAAAATCGACCGTAAAAGCAGCTGCTAAAAAAGCTGTAAGCACTAAAAAAACTGTTGCAGCAAAAGCCGTAGCTAAAAAAGTATCAAAAACTACTAATAAAGCTACTGCGGCAAAAAAAACTTCCGCTAAAGCAACGCCTAAAAAAGCTGCCAATACTAAAAAAGGGGTATCAAAAACAGCTATAAAAGCAGCTCCTGCTAAGAAAACATTAACAAAAACCGTTACAAAAAAAGCTGCTAAAACGGCAGCAAAAACTACTTCAAACAAAGTAGTTTCTAAAACAACACTTGCTAAAGAAGCTGTTAAAAAAACGGTTAAAACGGCAAAAAAAGAAACTACTAAAGAAACTATTAATAAAAAAGTAGAAAAGCCAGTAAAAACCAATAAAGAAAATACAAAAGCAGAAATAAAAACAAAAGAAACGAAAGCGGTAGTTAAAGAAGCTCCCAAAAAAGAACCTGCTACAAAAGCTACTGCCGAAACAAAAATCGCACAAGTTGAATCAAAACAAAACGTAAAATCTGTTGTTTCTCAACCATCAACTCCTAACCCTAAACCAGAAGTTAAAGCTATGCCAACACCAGAACCTGAAAGAGAAAAAACAAGATACTCAGATGAAGAATTGGAAGAATTTCGTCAAATTATTCTAAAAAAATTAGAAGAAGCACATAAAGATCTTGCATTATTAAAAGAAAGTTTAGAAAATAAAGACAACGGTACAGACGATACCTCTCCAACATTTAAAATGATTGAAGACGGTTCAGATGTGCTTAGTAAAGAAGAAACGGCACAGTTAGCTGCTCGTCAACAAAAATTTATTCAAAGTTTAGAAAATGCGCTTATTCGAATTCAAAATAAAACTTATGGAATTTGCCGTGCTACCGGAAAATTAATTCCAAAAGAACGTTTAAGAGTAGTTCCTCATGCAACGTTAAGCATGGAAGCTAAAAAATATCAATAAAACCATACATTTATTATAAAGAAAGCCTGTATTTTTGCAGGCTTTCTTTTTTTAAACTCAAAACTTTGAAAAAAGCTCTAATAACCATACTCATAGTTTTACTTCTCGACCAAGCCTCTAAATTTTGGATTAAAACCCACATGTACTTAGGCCAAGAATTTAATGTATTGGGCGATTGGTTTATTATTCATTTTACCGAAAACAATGGGATGGCATTTGGCTTAGAGTTTGCCGGAGCTTACGGAAAACTCTTTTTAACCCTTTTTCGTATTGTAGCCGTTATAGGTTTATTATGGTTTATATACGATTTGCACAAAAAAAAGGCTCATCCGGGCTATATTATTTCCATGGCCTTAATTACAGCCGGTGCTTTAGGAAACATTATAGATAGTGTTTTTTATGGTATTTGGTTTAGTGATAGTCTAAATAATATAGCTACTTTTTTGCCTGAAGAAGGCGGTTATGCCCCGCTGTTTTATGGGCGAGTAGTAGATATGCTTTATTTCCCGCTTATTGAAGGCTACTTCCCTGAATGGTTCCCTGTTTGGGGTGGAGAGCATTTTTTATTTTTCCGTCCGGTATTTAATATTGCTGATACTTCTATTACCATAGGCGTAGCTATTATAATCTTATTTAATAAACGTTTTTTTACTACCGAAGACAAAAGCATTAACCAAAATAAAGAAGGGTGATGTTTTTATATAATTTATAAACTTTCGATATTAAATATTTTTATCTTTACAATAGATAAGCTTTAAAAACAAAAATTGAAGATTTTCAATTTTTTATTTACTTAATAAAAGCGTATTTAACAAAAATAATTCCCCATCTAATTTTAAATATATATATTTTATAGTGCCGAACTTGTATTTAAAAATAGTTTCAATTATTTATATCACTTTCTTATTCTATTCATGCAGTAGCAGTTCTTTTTATCAACGTCAATATTTAAGAGGCCGATATGTAGATAAAATGCAAAATTTAACTAATCCTGATTTCCAAAACTATTCACCATCTAATCATAATACCGAATTACAAGCTGAAGTAGATTTTAATTTAAAAAATATAATTTTAGATAATCCTAAACAAATAGAAAACAATGTTGAAACACTAAATAAAGTTCCCAATAAGTTAAGTGATAAAGAAATAATTTTAAATAACATTAATTTTTCCGATTCTACAACTTCAAATAAAAGTATAATCAAGAAAATATTAACACATGAGCCTAAAAAAGTTTTTAAAAAATCATGGACATACTTAGGACTTTCTTTTCTTATTGGTTTGATTTCAATAGGTCTTTTAATTTCTGGTGCAATTACTTTTAATTCTGCATTTTTTGGTGGATTAGAAGCCCTTGCTTTATTATTAATTCCGGTTTCTATAGTTGTTTCCATAGTGTTTTATCGACTTATTTTACTTTATATAAAAGGCTTTGATGTTTATCCTAAATTCAATTTGTTTAATAAGCTTATATTTATATGGTCAATTATAAATGTAGCTGCCGGAGTTTATTTAATCTCATTTGGTTTAGCCGCTACGATAATAGGGGCGCTTGTATTTTTATTTAAAGGAATATTATTTTTATTAGGATTTATTTTAAGCCATTAACCAGATGCCTATTATTTCTATTGTAAAAAATATTTCTGTTTTTTTAAGTTTAGCTTTTTTGTTTTCCTGTAGCAGCAATTCTTTTTATCAGCGCCAATATTTAAAAGGAAGATATGTAGATAAAATTAAAAAGCCTTTAAAGAATAATCCTGAAAATTCGGTTGAATTTAATTTGCAAGAATTCCCTCTTAGTGCTCATAATGGCACTTCCGAATTTTCCATAAAATTTAATGAAGATAAAATTCCAAATGTTTTAGCGGATTCTACTTTAGCCATAAAAGCAAATTGTAACAAATCGCCAAGTAATAATGAAGTTGTTATTTATTTCAGCCCCGATTCTCTTTTAAAAATAAATAAAAGCGAAGTTAATAAGGTTATAGAAGAACCTAATTTACAGGAAAAGTTTAATGCTCAAAAAAAACGTTTAAGTAGATATGTTTTAATTTCTTGGATTTTTAGATTGTTGTTTTATGTTGGGATAATTACAATTTTAATTTCTTCAACCATATCTTCGAGTTTTGTATTCCCTTTAATGTTACTATCTTATATAATTACTTGTGTGTTTTGGTCAATTTCAATTTTATATAATTATAGAGCATTTAGAGAGATTTTAGAAATTGAAAAATTAATTTATAATAAATTAAAAGCTATTAAAAATAAAGCTTGGTATTATTTATTGTTTATTATAAATTTCTATATTACCATAGTTGCTTTAATTTTTTTATTGGTTTTATTGTTGTATTCATACATGTTTGTTTTACATTTATTGTTCTAAGTGTTTTTCTCTCATTTTTTGAATAGTTTTATTTATGAAAACTAACGTTTATAAGTTATTCATCCTGTTTATAATTTTTTTGAAAATACAAGCGTGTAGTAGTCCAAACTTTACTAAACGACAGTACCTTTCTGGAAGATATGTAGATAAAATTAAAGTTCAGGAAAATATTAATGATATAATTAGTAATGAAGAATCAAAAACTCAAGAACACTCTTAATTGCTAAAGTAGAATCAGATGAAACTCCTATAATTATTAATGAAAACAAATATTTTATTAATGAGCATTATAATGAATCTAAAACGAGTTTAAATACAAGATTAATTATTAAGCCGGATACTTTTTTAAAAGATACTATAAAAACATTTAATACCCTGCCTTATTATGATGTACAAAACCAATACAATCAATTTTTAAAAAAGTCTGTGTTTAATACACTTTATGTAGTATTTGTTAACTTTTTGAATTTAGCAAATTTATTTTCTGCATTAATTTTATTATTAATTCCAGCTAAAACAATTAGTGCTTACAGTATTGAATATTTAGTAATTTTTCAGTATGTATTTATCCCTGCTTTCTTGCTCATGTTAGCTTTGTTGTATTCGTATAAAGCCTTTAAATCTATTTATTTAGCATCTGTAATTAAGAATTATTATCCCTATATAAAATTCAAAGAATTATATTATTTAATACTTGCAATTACTATACTATTTATAGTAATAAATTGGGCTATGCTTATTTTTTTAATCCAATAATATTGTTTCTAATTTAATTTTACACATACATTTTTTGCTTCGGTAAAAAAGTGTAAGGCCTCAAATCCTCCTTCGCGCCCAACACCGGAGTTTTTCATGCCACCAAAAGGAGTACGCAAATCGCGCAACAGCCAACAATTTATCCAAACTATGCCAGATTGTAATTTGCCTGCAACTCGGTGAGCACGAGTAAGGTTTTCTGTCCAAATGGTAGCTGAAAGGCCATATTGGGTGCTATTGGCATATGAAATAACTTCTTCTTCGGTATCAAAAGGCATGATGGTAACAACCGGTCCAAATATTTCTTCTTGATTTGTTCGGCAATTAAAACTTAATCCTTCAATAATAGTTGGAGCTATGTACCAACCATTGCTAAGCTCTCCTTCTAAATAAACCCGATGTCCTCCGGTTAAAATTTTTCCTCCTTCTTCTTTAGCTAATTCTATGTATGAAAGTACTTTATTCATGTGGGCTTCAGAAACAACAGCGCCTAAATTACTTTTTTCATCGCGAGGGTCACCTACAATTAATTTTTTTGTTTTTTCAACAAAAGCATCGCGGAAATTTTCATAAATAGGTCGCTCCACAAATATTCGCGAACCACATAAACATATTTGTCCCTGATTGGCAAAAGATGATTGCATGGTTGTTCTTAATGCATTTTCAAAATCACAATCAGCAAAAATGATATTGGGATTTTTTCCTCCTAGCTCTAACGAAAGTTTTTTAAACATAGGAGCTGCCACTTTGGCTATTTGCGCTCCTGTTGCCGTTCCTCCGGTAAATGAAATTGCCGGAATTTTTGGATGTGCAGAAATAGCTGCTCCAACTTTATGCCCATATCCGTGTATGATGTTTAAAACCCCTTTAGGTAAACCCGCTTCAATACATAATTCAGACAACATATAGGCAGTCATAGGAGTAACTTCTGAAGGCTTGGCAACTACGCAACAACCTGCAGCAATAGCCGGAGCAATTTTCCAGGTAAATAGGTATAATGGCAAATTCCAGGGTGAGATGCAACCAACCACTCCAAGCGGATGACGTACAGTATAATTAATTACTTTATCTTCCATTAAATGAGCTTCGCTGCTATCGTGTAAAATGGCAGTTGCAAAAAAATGAAAATTACTGGCTGCGCGAGGAATATCTACATGAGTAGCTAATTTTACCGGTTTCCCATTATCCGTACTTTCGGCCAAAGCAAGCTTGTGTAAATCGCGTTCAATCAACGAAACTAATTTTAGTAAAATGCGAGAGCGTTCCTCTTTTGGAGTTACGCTCCATGAAGGAAATGCAGCTTCAGCAGCTTTAACGGCTATTTCTACATCTTTTTCATCAGAGTCGGGAATTCGTGAGTAAACTTTCCCGGTAGCAGGATTATAATTATCAATATAGTTTTTTGAAAGAGGCTCAACTAATTCTCCGTTTATATAATTTTTAATGGTTTGCATAATTTTATAATTAATTTATGCTGCTAATTTAGGATTTATCCGCTTTAAACTTCTTACAACTAAAAATAATGTACATAAAACAAGCAGATATTTCATTTTTATTAACTTAGTAACCTATTTTAAAAAACAATTGAATGAGGCAATTAGTAGAAGCATTTACAAAGCAATTAAACGAAGCACTTCAAATAGCTCAAAATGTTAAATTTTCATCTCCAAAGAATATAATTCAAAATGTTTTAATTTCCGGTTTAGGAGGTTCAGGAATAGGAGGCACTATCGTATCTCAAATATTAGAGCACGAATCTCCTGTACCAATTGTGGTAAATAAAAAATATTTTGTTCCCGCTTTTGTTGGAAAAAATTCTTTATCCATTATTTCATCCTATTCAGGAAATACCGAAGAAACAATAGCTGCATTGCATGCAAGTATAGATAAAGGAGCACATGTAGTTTGCGTAACTTCAGGAGGAAAAATTGCCGAAATTGCTCAAAAAAACAACTTAGATTTAATATTAATCCCCGGAGGAATGCCTCCAAGAGCTTGTCTTTCTTATTCCATTACACAGCTATTGTGTATTCTTAAACATTTTGGATTTACCGGAATAGATTTACAAAAATCGTATGAAAATATAATTCAATTAATTAATTCAGAATCAGAAGCAATTAAAGCAGAGGCAAAAAAAATTGCAGAAAAAATTTATGCTAAAATACCCGTTATATACAGTGCCGATACTACCGAAGGCGTTGCAGTTCGCTTTCGACAACAGCTAAATGAAAATTCAAAAATGCTATGCTGGCATCATGCACTGCCTGAAATGAATCATAACGAATTAGTAGGATGGAGAACAGAAAACAAAAATTTGGCGGTAATTATTTTTAAAACCCCGTTTGATTATGAGCGAACCGTATTTCGCTTTGAATTTACAAAAAACGTTTGCAAACAATATACCGATACCATTATTGAAATAATGGCCAAAGGGAATAATCCGTTAGAAGCAGCGATGTACCTGATTCATTTTGGCGATTGGATATCTGTTTATGCCGCAGAATACAGAAATTTCGACTCCATGGAAGTAAATATTATTACTAACTTAAAATCTGAACTTGCAAAAAAATAAATGAGCAGATTGGTTAAGTTTGAAGATTTAGGTCTGGTAGATTACAAACAATGTTGGGATTATCAGGAGAAAATATTTGCAGAAATAATAAATTTAAAAGTTACCAATAGAAATCTGCCCAAAGAAACACAAACCCCTCCGATACATCACTTGATATTTTGCGAACATCCACATGTATATACTCTTGGAAAAAGCGGTTCAAGAGAACATGTGTTAATCTCCGATGATGAAATGAAAAAAATTGGAGCGACCTTTTATAAAATAAACAGAGGAGGAGATATTACTTATCATGGGCCGGGACAAATTGTAGGATATCCAATTTTGGATTTAGATTATTTTTTTACCGATATTCATAAATATCTTCGTTTTTTAGAAGAAGCAATTATACTTACACTTTCGAAATATGGTATAGTTGCAGAACGATTTCCTGGTTATACAGGAGTTTGGATTGATGCAACTATTCCTGCAAAGGCTCGTAAAATATGTGCAATGGGAGTTAGATGCAGCCGATGGGTTACTATGCACGGCTTTGCATTTAATGTAAATACCGATTTAAGCTATTTTAATCATATTGTACCTTGTGGAATTAAAGACAAAGATGTAACTTCACTTGAAAGAGAATTAGGCAGAAAAGTAGATTTGGATGAAGTAAAAACAATTTTAAAAGAAGAAATTCGTAAACTGTTTGATATGCAGTTTATATCATAAAAACGTTTTTATGTCAACTACAAAAAAATTTCTCCTTGGCTTTGTTGCCTTTTTACTATTAATTCATATATCATTATGGATTACTGAAAAAACCTATTTGTATAAAGGAGTAGCCAATACTTATTTAAAAGGTCGTTCAGGACCAACCATTGATGAACACGAAATTTTCGAAAATAGAATTATTTCAACAGCTAATTCGCAAGATTGGCCTAATGCAGTAGATTATAATAAAGAAGAAATAAGCGATTCTCTTATTTCGCAAATGGAATATTATAAAACCGTTGCCTTTTTGGTAATTAAAAACGATTCTGTTTTGCACGAACAATATTGGGAAAATTTTTCAGACTCTTCTTTGTCAAATTCCTTTTCTATGGCAAAAACTATTGTGAGCATACTTGTTGGAGCTGCCATACATGAAGGGAAAATAAAAAGCGTTGATCAGCCTGTTGGCGATTTTATTCCAGAATTTAAAGAAGGAGAAAATGCCAAACTTACCATTAAGCACTTACTTACTATGAGTTCAGGAATTAATTTTGATGAAGATTATGTAAATCCATTTGCTTATCCGGCTGAAGCATATTATGGAAGCGATTTACGTAAGCTTACCATTAACGGTAAATATAAATTAACAGAAGAACCAGGTAAAGTATTCAAATACCTTAGTGGCAATACCCAATTATTGGCCTTTGTTCTTGAAGCAGCCACCGGAATGAAAATAAGTGATTATGCCTCAGAAAAACTATGGAAACCAATGGGAGCAAATTATAATGCCCTTTGGAATTTAGATGACAATGGAAACGAAAAAGCCTTTTGTTGTTTTATTTCTAATGCACGCGACTTTGCACGATTTGCCAAATTATACAGAGATTATGGAAAATGGAATGGTGTTCAGTTGATAGATTCTGAATATGTTGCTCAATCGTTAGTGCCTGCCGATTTAGTTCAAAAAGATGGCAGTAAATTAGAAACATATGGATATTCTTGGTGGTTGGTAAATAATTACAAAGGGCATAAAATATTTTATATGCGAGGAATTTTAGGGCAATATGTTTGGTGTATTCCCGATTTAAACTTAATTGTTGTTCGATTAGGAAGAAAACGCGTACCACAGCCAAGCGATGCGCATCCCGAAGATATGTTTATTTACTTAGACGCAGCCTTAGAGTTATTGGCTAAACGAAAAAATGTTTAAGCTCGATTAATATACTTTATCCGGCATTATTATGAAAAAAGATATCATCCCTCCAATTGTTGAAGATATAGCCATTGCTATTGTTCAAGAAAACGATTCCCCACTGGCAGAAACCTTAAAAAGTGAAGAAGAATGGAATGTTTATATCATTAATTTAAAAAAAGATAAAATACATAATATTTTGGTTACTTCAAGAGGATATGGTCTTTTAAATGGTGAAGAACGAAAAACATCCACACTCAGGCATTATGTTGAAGAGCTCCCTCCAAACTCCTACGCAATTATAGAACCCATTATGCAAGAGGTTTTTCCTTTAAGCAACGAGTTTTGGGTAAGTTTTTATATTGATAAAACAATTTTTGATAAAAAATTTGTCTTTGTACCTGAAACCATTTCTAAAGATTACATGATTAATATTCCGCTCGTTAATAAAAAAGGAATCATGATAAAGTAAAATGATTGTAAAAATACCAACCATTAATCATATATATTCATCTGTTTGGGGAGTTTTTAAACGGTTTCCACTTGCCCTTTTAACTGTTTTTTTAGCTGCAGGTGTTGCTATTTATTTAACAGAAAACGAATTTTCAAACAACTTTAATTTTGATACATGGCTTAAATTACTTTTAACAGCATCTTTAGCTTTACCATTTTTTATAGCCGTCTCATTTATATCAGAATCTACCGATTTTGATAATGGAAGAAAAATGGTATTTCATATTGTTGCATTCATAATTGTTTTTCTTTATTACTGGCACTTTGATAATAAACTTAGCACCATTGATTACATTAGAACATTTGTATTAAATATAGCAGTTCATTTATTTGTTTCGTTTTCGCCATTTCTAAAAACATATAACGAAAATGGTTTTTGGCAGTTTAATAAAACATTGTTCTTACGTTATTTATTATCAATTTTATATACAGGGATTTTATATGGAGGTTTATCTGTTGCACTTTTAGCTATTGATAATTTGTTTGATGTTAAGATAAATGAAAAAATATATGTTCATTTATGGATAGTAATGGCTATTATTTTTAATACCATTTTTTTTCTGGCCGGAATTCCACAAAATTTAAGAGAACTCCATAATGATTATGCTTATCCTAAAGGTCTAAAGGTTTTTACGCAATTTGTTCTGTTGCCTTTAGTTTCAGTTTATTTGTTCATTTTGTATGTATATGGATTTAAAATTCTTGTATCATGGCAATTACCCCATGGGTGGGTATCATATTTAGTAATGTGTTTTTCTGTTGCCGGAATTTTTTCATTATTAATGATACATCCGATAAAAGATACGGAGCAAAATAAATGGATGAATATATATTCTCGCTGGTATTATCGTTTGCTTTTCCCTTTATTGATTTTACTGGCAATAGCCATTTATGTACGTGTAAAAAATTACGGCATTACAGAAAATCGCTATTTCTTAATTGCGCTTGCAATTTGGTTGTTTATTACGGTTGTTTATTTTATATTCAGTAAAAAGAAAACCATTCAATGGATTCCGATTAGTTTATCAATTGTAGCCATACTTTCGGTATTTGGCCCATGGAGCGCATTTGCCGTGTCTGAAAAAAGTCAGGTAGAGCGATTGGAAAAATTGCTTATTCAAAACAACATTTTACAAAATGGTAAAATAAATCCTGCTAAAGATACTATACCTTTTCAGGACGAAGTACAAATTGCTTCTATAATTCGTTATCTAGACGAAACTCATGGATACAAAAAAATTCAACCTTGGTTTGAAAAAAATTTAGATACACTTTTTAAAGAACAAGATTCCATTCAACAATATTTATATAAACCCGAAATTGTTTTAAAAGAAATGGGATTGCAAAACAATTATGGTTGGAGAGAAGAAGAAAGATACAATCAAACTAATTTTAGTTATAATGTTTCTCATCAAGCAAGCATAAACATAAGCGGATATGATGAAATAATAACCATTAACACATATGAAAATAATAACAAGGAAGAAAATGTCTTTATTAATTTAATTTCAGACACCTTGCTATTTGGCTTTAATACTAACAATGATTATTATTCAATAAAAAATTTAAAAGGTGAAAAAATAGCCGAATTCGGTATTAATGAATTTGCAAAACAAATTCATGAAATGTCAAAAAATAATAAAGGCCAAACCAACTTTATTGACCCCAAATACATGTATCATCATATCCCATCAGAAGGCTATAAAACAACATTATTTATTCGATATATCTATGGCGATATTCAAAACGATTCCATAAAAACAAAAGGTTTTGAAGCTTATCTTTTAATTGCTTATCCGAAAAATGTTAGATGACATTAAATTAGAACATATTTTATTTTTAGATGTAGAAACTACATCGCAATACAAAGACTATAACGATGCCCCCAAACATATCCAGGAGCTATGGGACGAAAAAGCATTGAGTTTAATAAAAGATGAAAACCTAACTTCGTCTGATATTTATCGAAGAGCAGCTATTTATGCAGAATTTGGTAAAATAATCTGTGTGTCTCTCGGTTTTTTAATTAAAGATAATGAACACTATCGTCTCAGAATAAAATCTGTTTATAACCATGATGAAAAAAAATTGTTGGAAGAATTAATTAATGTTATCAACAAATTTTTTGAAAAATTCAATCAAGCCTATTTGTGCGCGCATAATGGAAAAGAATTTGACTTTCCATACATGGCCAGAAGAATTTTAATAAATGGACTAAAGTTGCCCAAAGCACTTGATATTGCCGGGAAAAAACCATGGGAGGTATTTCATTTAGACACCATGGAACTATGGAAATTTGGCGATTATAAAAGCTATACTTCTTTAAAATTACTTGCGGCAGTATTTAATATTCCTTCGCCTAAAGACGATATCGATGGAAGCAAAGTGTATGATGTGTATTGGCACGAAAATAATTTACCTCGCATTGTTGAATATTGCCAGAAAGATGTACTAACTTTATGCAGGCTTTTTATGCGTTATAAAGGTTTGCCAATTATTGAAGACAAACAGGTTGAGTATGTATAAAAAAAATAAGATATATAATTTATTTTTTCTGTTAATTATTGTTGTTACAACATTAATGGTGTCGTGCAGCAATGTTAAAGATTTAGAAGAATATTCCCCCGAGCTCGAAAAACTTTTAATAACAAACGAAGGAGTATTAAGAGGCGTTGAAATAGGAATGAATCTCGAAACCGTTAAAAAAATTGAAAAAGCAGCTCTTAGTGA
Source organism: Bacteroidia bacterium (assembly GCA_046299555.1). Classification (GTDB taxonomy): domain Bacteria; phylum Bacteroidota; class Bacteroidia; order JACCXN01; family JACCXN01; genus CALKJP01. Next base: position 238,144 of record JBKBHS010000001.1, on the reverse strand, counting down.
TGAATCAAACGATTATTTATACTACGATGCAACATTAAACGAAAGCGACTATTTTACAATAAACTATTATTTTTCAGAAAAGGGTTTATACGAAATAACAATGGATGTTTATCAAGATAATACTGCTAATGCGCTAAGCTTAAAAAATGCGCTCGAAACATATTTAAACGACAAATACGGAAAATCAAAAATAAAAGATGATTACATGATTTGGGAAACAGATGCAAAAGGATTTAAAAATGTTGAAATTTCACTATTTGGAGAAGAACGCGAAGAGGGAGGAGGCTATGTTTCGCTTTCGGTTATTGCTTACGAATAATAATTTTTTATCTCAACAAATTCCCCTTTAGTCGAAATAAAATAAAAAAAAGTCATTCATTTTTTGCTTACTAAAATGAAAATATTATTTTTAAACTCTTCATTAGCAAGCAAAGAATGGAAAAAAACGTATTACTTGAGGTAAAAAACCTTGTTACAGAATTTAGAACAGAAGACCAAATTGTAAAAGCGGTAAACAATATAAGTTTTACATTACATAAAGGAGAAACTATTGGAATTGTTGGTGAATCCGGTTCAGGGAAATCGGTTACATCACTTTCAGTAATGCGCTTAATTCCCAATCCTCCCGGAAGAATTGCCTCAGGCGAAATAATTTTCCATTCTAAAACAAAAGGAGCCGTAGATTTAACAAAACTTTCTGAAAAAGAAATGCGCTCTTTTCGAGGGAACGAAATTGCCATGATTTTTCAGGAACCAATGACTTCTTTAAATCCTGTTTTTACATGTGGCGATCAGGTAATGGAAGCCATTTTGCTTCATCAAAAAGTAAGTAAACAGGAAGCAAAGCAAAAAACTATCGAATTGTTTAAAGAAGTACAGTTACCACGTCCTGAAAAAATTTTTGATACCTATCCACACCAAATTTCTGGAGGCCAAAAGCAACGTGTAATGATTGCTATGGCTATGTCTTGTAATCCCTCTTTGCTTATTGCTGATGAGCCCACCACAGCCTTAGATGTTACTGTGCAAAAAACCATTCTAGAGTTAATGATGAAACTTCAGCAAGAGCACGATATGGGATTAATGTTTATAACACACGATTTAGGTGTAATTGCTGAATTGGCCGACAAAGTGGTGGTAATGTACAAAGGGAAAATAGTAGAACAAGGCAATGTAATGGATATTTTTACAAATCCACAACATCCTTATACAAAAGGTCTTTTGGCTTGTCGTCCACCATTAAATAAACGTTTACACTTATTGCCAACGGTTTCTGATTTTATGCACGTAGAAGCCGATGGAACAGTTACCGAAAGCGATAAATCGGTTTCTGAAGTTACTGAAAAATTAGTCGTTACAAAAGAAGAAAGAGAAAGGCATTTAAAAGAAATTTATAAGCAACAACCTATTTTACAAGTAAAAAATGTAAAAACATATTTTCCTATAAGTAAAGGAATTTTTGGCAAAGCTACCGACTACGTTAAGGCAGTAGATGATGTTTCTTTTGATGTATATCCGGGCGAAACATTAGGATTGGTTGGCGAATCCGGTTGCGGTAAAACTACTTTAGGCAGAACCATTTTACGCTTGATAGAACCAACTGCAGGGGAAATTATATACAATGGAAAAAATATTGCAGAACTAAATGCCAAGGAATTAAGAGAAATTCGAAAACACATGCAAATTATTTTCCAAGACCCTTATTCTTCTCTTAACCCACGCATTACCATTGGAGAGGCCATAATGGAACCCATGAAAGTACATGGTATATTAGGAAGCGATAAAGAAAGAAAAGAACGTGTATTAGAATTGCTTCATAGAGTAAATATGCCTGCAGAACATTTTTATCGATATCCGCATGAATTTTCAGGAGGGCAGCGTCAGCGTATTTGTATTGCTCGTGCATTAGCGCTTAATCCGCAATTTATTATTTGCGATGAATCTGTATCGGCACTTGATGTATCGGTACAAGCGCAAGTATTAAATCTCTTAAATGAGTTAAAAAAAGAGTTTAAGTTTACCTACATTTTTATTTCGCATGATTTATCGGTAGTGAAATTTATGAGCGACCGTATGGTAGTAATGAACAAAGGTAAAATTGAAGAAATGGGTTATGCCGATGATATATATGCCAATCCACAAACCGAATATACCCGTAAGTTAATTAGTGCCATACCTAAAGGCGAAATAGAAGACATACAACGTTCAATACAGATAAAAAAACAAAGAAGAGCAGCCTTGGTATAAGCAATTAATGTCATTAAATACAAATATTTCAATTTCTGTTGTAATACCCGCTTATAATGAATCTGCTAATATTGAGCGCAGTTTAAGTGCAATATTGTATTATTTGAATAATAAAAAATTCGATTTTGAAGTTATTGTAGTTAACGATGGCTCTAAAGATAATACACTTGAGTTAGCGCAAAAATTTTTACCTCAAATTAAAATTATTGAAAATCCCGGAAATAAAGGCAAAGGCTATTCGGTTAAAAACGGAATGCTTAATGCAACAAAAGAAAATGTAATGTTTTTAGATGCCGATTTAGCAACTCCCATAGAAGAATTAGAAAATGCTTTAAAATACATTGACGAATACCAAGTTGTTATTGGTTCCAGAAATTTAAAAGATTCGATTATTCTTACGGCACAACCTTATTATCGACAATTAATGGGAAAAACCTTTGCTTTTTTGGCAAGACTTGTTGCCGGTATAAAAGTAAAAGATAGCCAATGTGGTTTTAAAATGATGAAACGAGAAGTGGCTCAAAAAATATTTCCAAAAATGACCATTACCGGCTGGTGTTTTGATGTGGAACTATTATTTTTGGCACAGCTTGAAAATTATAAAATTAAGGAAATGCCTGTTCGCTGGATTGATAATGCCGCCACTACCAAAATAAAACCATTTACCAGCAGCATGGAAATGTTTCGCGATTTATTAAAGGTAAGAAACAATTATAAAAAAGGTTTGTATAAATAATGTTGCCTTAATAAGCTCGTACGTTTTTACCTTCAATATAATTAATATAGGCTTGATTAACCACCCTGTTTCCTCCCGGAGTAGGATAATTGCCTGAAAAATACCAATCGCCTTTATGATTAGGGCAGGCAAGGTGTAATCCTTCTATTGATTGATAGATAATTTCTACTTCAGCTTGTATATCATTAGGACGCAATAATTCAGCAATTTTTCGAGATATTTCTTCTGCCGTAAAAGGTTTGTAAATTTCTTTTACTACGTTTTGAATTTGTTCTAAAGGCAATTCCATTTGTGCTTTTGCCTTTTCGTAAACTTCTTCAATCAAATTTTCTTTAAAAGTTTCTTTTAGTAAAGCAATAGCAGCTTGAAAAGCAACAAAATCGCCTAGTTTAGCCATGTCAATTCCATAGCAATCCGGATAACGAATTTGTGGAGCTGATGAAACAATGATAATTTTTTTAGGACCTAAACGGTCTAAAATTTTTAAAATACTTTGTTTTAAGGTAGTGCCTCTTACAATAGAATCGTCAATAACTACTAAAGTATCAACCCCTTTATTTATTACACCATAGGTTGTATCATAAACATGTGCTACCATATCATCGCGCTCTTTATCTTGTGTAATAAAGGTTCTGAGCTTAGCATCTTTAATGGCAATTTTTTCTATTCGAGGTTGTAATGATAATATTTCGGTTAATTTAGGATCCGAAACTTTATCTCCTAATTTTAAAATTTCTATTCGTTTATATTTATTCAAATATTCTTGAATGCCTTCTATTAAACCTAAAAACGCTAATTCTGCCGTATTGGGGATGTATGAAAACACAGTGTTTTTTATATCAAAATCAATAGCTTTAAGTATAGCAGGGCATAATGCTTGTCCGAGCGTTTTGCGTTCAATGTAAATATCTTTATCACTTCCTCTGGAAAAATAAATTCTTTCAAACGAACACGATAATTTTTCTTGAGGTTGATTTATAAGCGTTTCTTTTATTTCTCCATTTTTTTCAATAATTATGGCATGTCCGGGTTTAAGTTCTTGTACTTTTTCAATGGGAACATTAAAAGCTGTTTGAATAACCGGGCGTTCTGATGTTACAACAACAATTTCATCGTCATGATAATAAAAAGCAGGGCGTATACCGTTGGGGTCGCGCAAAACAAAAGCTCCTCCATGTCCCATTAAACCTGCCATGGCATAACCTCCGTCCCATTTTTTGGAGGCTTCTTTTAATATGCGAGCGATATCAATATTTTCAGAAATAAGTTCTGTAATTTCTTGATTGTTATAGCCTTTATCTTTAAAATGCCTGAAAAGTCGTTCGTTTTCAACATCTAAAAAATGTCCTATTTTTTCCATTACGGTTACTGTATCGGCTTTTTCTTTCGGATGTTGTCCTAATTCAACCAATTGATGAAAGAGTTCATCTACATTAGTTAAATTAAAATTTCCGGCTACAACCAAATTCCTGTTTTTCCAATTATTTTGTCGCAAAAAAGGATGACAGTTTTCAATGCTGTTTTTACCGTAAGTTCCATATCTTAAATGACCAAGTAATAATTCTCCGGTAAATGCCACATTGTTTTTAAGCCATTCTCCGTCTTTTAGTTTTGAAGGATTGTTTTTTTGTACTTCTATAAATTTATCGTTTATCTTGCTAAAAATTTCTTGAATAGCTTTAGGAGAAACAGAGCGATAGCGACTTATATAGCGATGTCCGGGATCAATATTTATTTTTATATTAGCTACTCCTGCACCATCTTGTCCTCGATTATGTTGCTTTTCCATAAGCAGGTATAGCTTGTTTATTCCATATAGAGGAGTACCATATTTGTCAATATAATATTGTAGTGGTTTTTTTAATCTTATTAGGGCTATTCCGCACTCGTGCTTTATTTGGTCGCTCATGATTTTGGCTTAATAAAAGAAGCACCAAATTTACGATTTATTTTTGATGTGAAATTTTACTTGTAAAATCTATTAGACGTGATTTGTAAACGCCAAGATTTAGTTTTATATAAATTCTATTTAAGCTTAAATTCGTTACAGTATTTATTTATCCTAGTTGAAATTTTTTAATCAATATTATAGTTGATAATTAATAGGCAGGATTAAAATAATCTATTAAATCGCTTATAATTGTATAAATTAGCGTTCTGTTTAAAAATTATGCGATTATTAAAACAAATATTTGGTGTTAGCTGGAAAATTTTTTTTCTCGTTAATTTTGTTTTAACGCTAATTATATTGTTTCCCTTATTTGCCTTTTTTTTATCGCGAAAATCGTGGTATAAATACTGCTTTTCTTTAATGCGCTTTTGGGCCAAGTATTTAATCTACTCCGATTTTATATGGATTGATAAAAAACAGACGACCACTTTGCCAAATGCTCCATATATAATTTGTGCCAATCACACTTCTTATTTAGATATTGTTTTAACCTATTGTGTCTTTCCTGATTATTTTGTTTTTATGGGTAAAAACGAGCTGCGTAAAGTTCCCTTATTTAATATTTTTTTTAAAGACATGAATATTTTGGTAGATAGAAAAAGTACTACAGGTTCTCATCGTGCTTTTTTAAGAGCTGCAGCTGAGATAGATAAAGGCCATAGCGTAGCCTTGTTTCCTGAAGGAACCATTGCACCTAAAGCCCCGCAAATGCTCCCTTTTAAAAACGGAGCGTTTAAATTGGCCATAGAAAAGCAAGTGCCCATAGTGCCGGTAACGTTTATTAATAATTGGAATTTGTTAGAAGATAAAGCATTTTGGAAATCACGTTGTAGGCCGGGTATAGCAAGCATTGTAATTCATCCGCATATTGAAACAAAAGGATTGAATGACGAAGATTTAATATCTTTGAAATCGAAAGTATTTGATATAATTAACCAACCTTTAAAACCCTATTTACATGCAGGTAGATGATAAATTAATTGATAAATTGGCCCATTTGGCACGTTTAGAATTTGAAAACGAAGCCAAAGAAGAAATTAAAAAAGATTTAACACGAATACTTTCATTTGTAGAAAAACTAAACGAATTAAATACCGACAATGTAGAACCATTAATTTATATAACAGAAGAGGTAAATGTTTTAAGAGAAGATATTGTAAAACAAACCATTACACAAGATGAAGCATTGAAAAATGCCCCTAAACATGATTCTGATTATTTTAGAGTTCCAAGGGTAGTGGAGAAAAAAATAAACAACTAATTAAAAATCTCTGATTTTAAAAACAATTCCTGTCGAAATACATAAACTGCTTAGTTCTGCATTTGAAAAAATAGGAGAAGCTGTTTGTGCAAAACGATAAGCCGCAGAAATTTCAAATGCTAATAAATTAGAAAAATCAAATATTACGCTTCCTTCAGGTTGTAAAACCCAAGCGTTGGCACCAAATAATTTTTCAGACTGTAAGCCAATGTAAAGCGATTCTCTTTGTAACGAAATATCAGCATATCCACCGCGCGCGCCTATTGTCCAAAATGTGTTTCCTTTAAGTGTTCCCTGATAGTGTAATAAAATTCCACCATGAATAAAATCTAGTTTCATTTTATCATAGCTTAAATAATCTTTTCGAATCATGGATGAATTAGCATTCAAATAAAGTCCAACAATAAAATGCTCTTTTATTACAAAATTTCCTGAACCACCAATTGAAAGTGCATTCTGGCTGTTAAATCGAGAGCCTTCGCCATAAAGCTTAATTAAACCCAGTATTTTTTCTGATTCTTGCGCAATGGAATAGATTGGTAATATGGATGCAATTAAAACAATGAGGAGGATATGTTTTTTAAAGGTCATTATTTTTTTAATTAATTAAGAAAATCAATAGGTTTTTAAGCATTCTAAATTAAATAATTAATTAAATAACATAAAAAGGTCATGTAAATAAAAAGTATAACGGTAAAAATTGTTTTTTCGTTTCAAAATACTAAATTTGTAATGAATAGTGTTGAAACGAAGATTTATGTTAAAATTATTAAACAGTGATATGGCAAAAAATGAAAATATAAATAGTTCAGTAAATTTAATAGGACCGGGCACTGTTATTAAAGGAGATATAGATACTAATGGAGATATTCGTATAGATGGTAGCATAGAAGGTACTATAAAAGTAAAAGGGAAATTAGTTGTAGGGAATACAGGAAAAATAGTTGGCGATATTCAGTGTCAAAATGCAGAAGTATTTGGCGAAATATTAGGACAAATAAGCGTTAATGAATTATTATCACTTAAAGCCTCTGCAAAAATGAATGGCGATATTGTTACCAATAAACTATCAATAGAACCCGGAGCAGTATTTTCAGGAACTTGTAAAATGGGAGCTGTAATTAAAGGCATTCACGAATCTGACAAGCAAAAAATGGTAGCCGAAAAAATGGCGTAGTTAATTTATATTACAGAAAATTAAAAAAGCCCCGAGCATTCGCTCGGGGCTTTTTTAATTATTTTCCAGCATTCGGAAAAGCTCATCCAATTTAGGGGTAAGTATAATTTCCGTTCTTCTGTTTTTTGCGCGAGCCTCAGGCGTTTTAGCATTGTCTAAAGGCATAAATTCGCCATGACCTGCAGCTGTAATTCTTAGTGGATTTACTTTGCTGTTTTCTAAAATAATCTTAGTAACAGAGGTTGCGCGCATTACGCTTAAATCCCAGTTATCTTTTACATCACCGGCACCTCTCATCGGTACATCATCGGTATGGCCTTCTACCATTACATTAATATCTTCATTTTGCTCTAACACTTTACCCAATTTTTTCAATACTTCAACACCTTTAGGCGAAACCGCCCATTTACCCGATGCAAACAATAAGCTTTCTTCTAACGATACATAAACTTTCCCATTTTTAATATTTACGGTCAATCCATTGTTTTCAAAACCAAGTAATGCATCAGATACTTTTTTCTTTAGTTCTTTAACAGCCGCATCTTTCTTGCTTAAAATATCTTCCAGTTCTTTTACTTTTGCTTCACGTTTTACAAGTTCTGTATTCAGTTCTTCTAATTTTTGACCTTTAGCGTTTAGCTCTTTTTCAAGTGCTTTTAAAGCATCTTCTTTGCGCTGCAATTCTTCTTGAGTTAGCTGTAATTGACCGGCCAGTTTTTTGGTTTCAGCAGCATTGCCGGCTAATAACTCTTTGTTTTTTTGTAATAATAATTCATAGGTTTCATTCAGCTTATCATAATTAATCGTCATTTGACGTAGTGATTTTCCTATCGTGGCAGTATCGTTTACCAATAAATCATGACGTTTTTTTAATTCATTATAAGAAGAACTTACTTCGTTAAATTGACTTTCTAAATCTTTATGACTTGTTTTAAGTTGCGACAACTCGCTTTCGCAGCTTTGTTGCTTTTTCTTTACTTCTTCAAATTTTCTAGCCGGAACGCACGAGCTGATTACTACAATTGCTGCTATTCCTAATAGTTTTATAGATGGAATATTTGTCATACACAATTAAAGATTTATAAAACAAAATTAAGTTCAAAGAACATTGTTCAACAGTATTATTTGAAAAGTTTAATAACTGTTAAATGTTAATATCTGTATGCAACCCTAATTTTAATAAAACGTAAATATTGCTTGAATAAATTTTAATGTACTATGGCCAAACTAAACCCCAACTGGATTACCGAAAAACTAATAGATTTCGAGTATAAGCAATACATTTTATTAGCGTATTTAAGTGAAGTAGAAAAAGCCTTCGACAAAACACAGCTTTATCCTTATTTTTCTGAACTAATTGAGCATTATAAAAACGCAAAAATTATTAAAGAACAACAAAACGCAATTGCGGATAGCTTCCCCAAAAAATTATTAGGATTTAATAAAGAAACATTACAACCTGAATTTGAGCGTTTGATTAATGATAATTCTCTTATGCAGGAAATTTTGCAAATTGTAGAATTTTCACTTCCCAAATTCGAATATTATTTAAAAGAAGGTAAGAAAATTTATGATTTTATAGAATCGCATACTCAAATTTCTCCCGTAGGTTTAATGCCGCTGAATAATGACTTCGGCTATGTTTTATTAAGTGATAATTCTCCTCAAACACATGTATATTCTTATGAAATAACACTTTTCGAGAGTGCTGATGAAAAATATCGTGGAGTATATACGCAATATGTTTCTACATTTTCAAAGGGCATCAATAACAATTTTGAGCAAATAAAATCGCATTTGATAAAAGAAAATAAAAATTGGTCTAATCCGGCAACCTACGCTATAGAAACCGACCTGCATATTCCTTTAGCTGAAACATTTTTGCCAATAGCCAAACGATTGCTTGTAAAAACCGTGCAACCTCCTTATTGATTCATTTTGTTTACATTTGGCAATTATACAATTGCTGTATGCCAAAATTTACATCTTCTCTAAATTCTAAATTGCCAAAAGTTGGCACTACTATTTTTACGGTAATGTCAAAATTGGCACAAGAATATAATGCCATTAATCTTTCTCAGGGATTCCCAAATTTTCCTTGTTCATCTGAGCTGGTTTCGCTTGTCAATAAATACATGCAACAAGGGCATAATCAATATGCTCCTATGCAAGGTGTTTTAGCATTGCGTGAAGCAATATCCGAAAAAACAAAAAAATTATATGGTACTTATTACTCTCCCGAAACTGAAATAACCATTACTGCCGGTGCTACACAAGCAATTTATACAGCCATAACGGCAATAATAAACGAAGGAGATGAGGTTATTATTTTTTCTCCGGCATACGATTGTTATGAGCCGGCTATTGAATTAAATGGCGGAAAAACCATACACATCCATCTTGATTTTCCTAATTATTCTATTAATTGGGAACGGGTAAAAAAAGTGGTAAACCATCGCACCCGAATGATAATTATAAATACTCCGCACAATCCGAGTGGAAGTATTTTAAAGAAAGAAGATTTGTTGGAATTGGAAAAAATTACATCCGGAACCGATATTATTGTTGTAAGCGATGAGGTGTATGAACACATGGTGTTTGATGGCTACTCACATGAAAGCGTAGCAAAATACTCAGATTTAGCTTCCCGAAGTTTTATCATAAGTTCATTTGGAAAAACCTATCATACCACAGGGTGGAAAATAGGCTATTGTATAGCTCCCGAAGCACTTATGAAAGAATTTAGAAAAGTCCATCAATACTTAGTATTTGCTGTAAATACACCCATACAATTTGCATTAGCCGAATATTTAAAAAAAGATAACGAATATTTAGAATTAAGTAAATTTTATCAACAAAAAAGAGATTTTTTCAGAGAACGAATTAAAGCATCTCGTTTTAAATTATTGCCTTGCCAAGGAACCTATTTCCAATTATTGGATTATAGCAATATCACCGAAGAAAAAGATATTGATTTTGCCATGCGATTAATCAAAGAACATGGAATAGCATCAGTTCCTGTATCGGTGTTTTATAATGAGCAAAACGACAATAAAGTATTACGCTTTTGTTTTGCTAAAGATGAACAAACGCTCGAAAAAGCAGCAGAAATAATCTGCAAAATTTAGACAACCATCCATTTTTAATACGTTTAAAAGGTATGATGGAAAATTTAAAAATAAGTATCGTTCAAACCTCGCTTTTTTGGGAAGATAAAGCTGCCAATCTTCGCATGTTGGAAGAGTTACTGCTGCCACTGAAAGAAAAAACAGATGTAATAGTATTACCCGAAATGTTTACTACCGGGTTCACTATGAAAGCCCAAGAATTTGCAGAACCCATGAATGGGCCAACAGTAAAATGGATGCGAACCATGGCACGCGAACTAAATACACGAATTATTGGAAGCATTATAATAGAAGAAAACGGACATTTTTATAATCGCCTTATCTGGGTAGAACCATGGGATATATTTGGAACCTATGATAAGCGACATTTGTTTAGAATGGCCAATGAACATCACCACTACACCCCCGGAAAAAGCAAATTAATAGAGAGTATTAAAGGATGGCGTATTTGTCCTCTTATTTGTTATGATTTACGTTTCCCGGTTTGGAGCAGAAATAAAAACGATTATGATGTGTTAATTTTTATAGCAAATTGGCCAGAAAAAAGAAATCATGCATGGAAAACTTTGTTGATGGCTCGCGCTATCGAAAATCAGTGTTATGTAATAGGTGTAAACAGGGTAGGTGAAGATGGCAACGGTATATCGTATTCTGGAGATTCTGCTGTAATTAATCCAAAAGGAGAGATAATAAGTTCTACAAAAGCAAACGAAATTAATGTTGAAACATTGGAATTAATTTATAATGAGCTTGCAGAATATCGAAAAGCCTTTCCTGTTGGTTTAGATGCAGATGATTTTGAGATAACTTAAAAAGCCCGCCAAAATTTGGCGGGCTTTTTAAGGAATACAAACATTTTTTATTTGTTAACAATTACTTTTTGAGTTGTCGTTCCAAACGAAGAGCGAATAACAAAAGAATATTCGCCATTTGCTAAATTAGCTACATTATAAGTAATGCTTTGTTCTCCGGCAATTTGCATACCTATAAATTTATTGTCAACCAATTTTCCATTAAAATCATATACCATTACGTCAATAGCAGATGATTTTGGAAGGGTATAGTTTAAAGTAAGCATATTGCTTGCAGGGTTAGGGAAAGCTCCTAATTTAAATTGTTTTTCTTCTTCTTTAATAGATGTTGCAACACCGGTTACTAAAATATCATCAATCGATATTAAGTTATCATCCATGGTGCGGTGTAAAAAGGCGATATAAACGCTTTGTCCTACATAAGCATTTAGCGATACACTAAATGGTCTTAGTTCTCCAATAAAACGAGCAGAATCGTTGTCAAATTCTATGTAAGTTCCATCTTGTCCATGAATAAAACCGCTTGAAAATGTATAGTTTGAAAATGAGCTGTCAGCAAAAGAACCGCTAGCAGAAATATATTCTCCTGCAACAAATAAAGTATCGGTAAAGCTGGTTTCGTAATTATCGGTTGTTGATAATAATACCATGTATCCGTCTAAATATCTCGGAGTTTGTCTTGGTGCAGATTTCCATGTTAAAGTTGTAGGGCCATTAACAGCAATTTTTGGAGTTATTAACCAGTTGAGTGTGTATTGATTTACATTGCTCCATGAATTAGACGCTAATACGAAATTAGAATCTCCATTACTGGTTAATGCATCTGCAGTAGCAAAAGGAAGTGCTAAAAACCATTCCCCCGGCCTGTTTGAAGGGCTGCCATCGGGCAACTGATCTTCGTCAAAATTATACCAATCAGTTGTTTCGTTTGAGCTTCCGTTGGGAGGACCAATTTGAATGTATGGAAAATTGTCTGCTTGAAAATCTTCAAACAACAATGTGTCGTTTTGTGCAAAAGAGTTTGCAACATTTGCGATTAAAAAAGTGAGTAATAGTTTTTTCATAGTGAATTTCTATTTTAAATTAATTTTCTAAGTTAAGAATAATTTTATAAATTTAGAAACATTAAGGTAATTGCCATGTTATATTACTATCCCAATTACCTTTAACAGTTACACTACCGTTATAAATAAAAGTTTTTTCAGGTTGAATATTTTTTAGATAATTTCCTGTATCCCATTGGTTATTATTATTTACATCAACAATTAAACGAAAACTATAATTGCCGGGGGCTAAGTAGTCAAATTTAATATTTTTTAAATTGTTTGTTGAACAACTTTTAATTATTTGATTTTTTTCATCTGTTAAGTCAATAATGTAATTCATTGAATTAATAATGTTTCCTTCTATATCAAGCAAAATTGTTCCATAATAGTTTCGGTTTTGAATTTTAAAAGAAAATTTTAAAGTATCGTTTTTAAGATTGAAGATATCTTCTACTGCATTAGGAAGTATTACTAAGTTGTAGGTTGAATCTTCTTTTCGGTTAAAGTTTATTACCTGCTTTCGTAAAGCGTTATCAATGGTTTTTAATTGTATCGATAAGGTATCATCCCCTTGTGTAAGTATGTATTTATTTATATTGGATGAAAGTATGGGATGGTTCCAATTTATTATTAATGAATCGTTAAAATTTAAAGGATTTGAAATAGTTGCATTAATTTGAGCGTTTAATTCTAATGCTTTTAACTTACCAGAGCCTCTGCTTCCTCCTTTATTATTATTTTCAATAGGTTTTTTTAAAATTTCTAGCTCTAATGTGTCAAGAACATTGTTTTCGTCTGTAATTTCTAAAATTAGTGAGTCTAAATGATCTATTTCGGTAAGCCATAAATATAAAGTGTCTTTTTTCTGGTTTTCTTCCATTAAAAACCATTCTTTTTTAAACTCATAATTTAATGGTTTAACATTGATGTTTTTAACCGGTAAATTAAAAACCATTTTAATTTTTCCATATTGAACAAATTCTGAAGATACAATAAATTGTTTATCAACAGTTTCTTTAAAAGCATTCAGTTCAGCAACAAACACAGTTGAGTCTAAATCAATTATATTGTTTGAAAATGCAATTTTTTCGTCCGGTAAATCAAAAATATAATTACTATTTAAGTCACTTAAAGCAAATAAACGATATTTCCCTTTTTTAATGTGCATAATTTTAAATTCTCCATTATCATTACTTTTTGTAATATAATCAGGAGGGTTTTTTAATGGAATAGAATCGGAAGTATCAGCATAAAGCATAATAAACATATTCTTTTCAGCCTTTCCCCATTCTGCATCCATAATTTTACCTTTTATCTCAAAAGTATCTATTATATTTCCTGTAGAAAAAACAAATAAATTGCTGTCTAAAACATTTCCTTCGTTATTATCAACTATTGCTTTTCCTAAATTAATGGTGTAGGTGGTATTAGCTTTTGGTAATGTATCAAATTTTATTTCTACGGTTTTACCCTTTATTTTTATTTTTGGACTTCCTCCAATCATTGGAGAAATAATAATTTCATTATTGGCATCTTTTACTTGTACAAATTCATCAAATTGTATTATTAAACTATTGCCAGAAAAGTTGGTTTCATAATTAGCGGGATCGCTTTTTAACACCTTTGGAGGAATTGTGTCTTTTGGCCCTCCTGTTGGAGTTACTACTTGAGCACATGATGCTACGATAAGCAGTAATATGGCTAAAAATATATAGTTGAAGGGTTTAAACATGCAGTTGTTTTTTCAAAATAGCAGCTAATTCTTCTAAATATTTTTTGTCAATTAAATCAAAATCGGATAATTTATCACTGTCAATGTCTAAAACCATTGTTACAACATTGTTTTTATTAAAAACAGGAACTACGATTTCAGAGCGAGAAAGAGAACTGCATGTAATATGCCCCGGAAATTTATCTACATCATCTACTAATATTGTTTTTTGTTCTTTCCAGGCAGTTCCGCAAACTCCATTTCCGTAATTAATTCTTGTGCAAGCAATGCTTCCTTGAAATGGGCCTAAAACCAATTGTTGGTTTTCAACCAAATAAAATCCAACCCAAAAAAAATTAAAAGTTTGTTTTAAAGCTGCCGCCACATTAGCCAAATTGGCAATTAAATTCTTTTCTCCTTCAATGAGCGAATTTATTTGGGGAAGCAATTGTTTATATTTGCTTTCTTTGTCAAGCGTTGGACTTATGTTTAATTCTTCTGCCATGGCTGCAAACCTACTAAATATTTTAAATTTAGCTATGCTGATGCAAGTGCTACAATACTAATTTTTACATCTTTTACCTTTAATAAAAGCTGGGCACATGCTTCTATGGTTGATCCCGTGGTTATAACATCGTCAACAATCAAAAGATGCTTTCCTTCAAATTCAGTTTCATTTTCAGTTGCAAAAATTTCTTTTACGTTTTCCCAGCGTTTAAATCGGCTTTTTTTAGTTTGTGTTTCGCTGGCGTATTTTCTAACTAACCAATTAGTTTTAACGGGTTTGTTCAAAATTTCAGATAAACCGTTTGCAATAATTTCACTTTGATTATATCCTCTTTTTTTGAGTTTACTCATATGCAAAGGAACGGGAATAATTGCATCAATTGCATTAAAGTGTGTGTCTTTTAATTCTAGCCCCAAAAGTTTAGCAGCAAAATAACCTGCATTTTTATTTCCTTTATATTTTAATTGATGTAGTAAATGTTGCACCTTACCGCCTTTTGTAAAATACAAAAATGAACAAGCATTTTCTACCGGTATTCTTCCCCAAAACAATTTACTTACCGGATTTTCTTGATTTTTCCAATAGTATGTTTTTGGGAGCATTAAAATACATTCAGTACAAATAGTTTCTTCGTTTTTTAAAAGTGTTTGCCCACATGCAGCACAATTTTCAGGATATATTAAGGCAAAAAAATCTATCAGCATACAATTGCTTTAAATTAAGATTGTTTTTTAGGTAAATAAATAATTTAAACGATTAACTTTGTGTTGTAAATGATAAATTTATGGAAGTACAAAACCAAAACCAAAACAACCTAATAAAATTTTTAGTTCTTATAATAGCCTTGCTAACAATAACTTGTGGAATATTAATTTGGCAGTTTATAGAACAAAATAAAGCTATAAAAACAGAAGTTGCTGAAAAGCAAGAAGTGATTGAGGAAAAAGATGCGCTTACTCAAGAATTAGAAAATTTAATGAAAGACTATGAATCATTACAAACAAACAATAAAGAGTTGCAAGCAGAAATTGACCAACAAAAAGAAAAAATAGCACAATTAATGGCTGATGTAGAAAAATATAAAGGTAATACAGCCATGATGTTGAAGTATAAAAAAGAAACAGAAACCTTGCGTAAAATTATGCAGGGTTATGTTGTTACAATTGATTCTTTAAATCAGTTAAATATTAAGCTGAATAAAGAAAATACATTAGTAAAAGAAGAGTTGAATACGCAAAAAAGTAAATACGAAGAACTAAACAAAGTAAAAGAAAATTTAAGTCAAACAGTTGCTAAGGCTTCATTACTAACAGCAACCAATATTAAAGCAACAGGCGTTTCGATAAAATCATCAGGAAAAGAATCAGAAACCAATAGAGCCAAAAAAGCAGAAAAAATTAAAGTGTGTTTTGATGTATTGGAGAACACTATTCGTAAACCCGGTCCTATTACAATATATGTTAGAATTATCACTCCTGATGGCAAAATTTTGTCAGAAGGTGCAGATGAATCGTATATGTTTACTTATGATGGAGGAATTAAAGGGGTATATAGCGCTAAAAAAACGGTTGATTACAATAATCAATTAATGACCATTTGTGCCTACTATAATACTAAAGAGTCAGATAAATTGCCTGAAGGTAAATATGTAGTAGATTTATATTTAGATGAAACAAAAATTGGTTTAGCCAATTTTGAATTAAAATAGAGAATTTATATTTCTCTATTTAAAAGTTCTTTGGCAAAATCTATTAAATTTTGTATTTTGTTTTTATCCGCATTTATGTTTGATAAATGCGTTAGTGCTAATTGATAATATTTTGCCATTTCCTTTTCGGCTTGTTCTTTAATGTTTAGCTCCTCATAAACTGATTTTATGGCCGATACCTTTTCTGATGGATTAAAATCTTTTAGATTAATCCAATGAACTAATTTTTCTTTTAAGGCTCCGCTTGCTTGCTTTTTAGCCTCAATTAATAACCATGTTTTTTTATTACCAATAATATCTCCACCAATTTTTTTTCCGAATTTTTCAGGATTGCCAAATACATCTAAAATATCATCTTGTAACTGAAAAGCAATACCAATATTTTTACCAAAAGCATAAATATTATCAGCATCATAAAAAGTTGCATTGGCAGTAATGGCACCCATTTTTAGTGCAGCACCCAAGAGTACGGCTGTTTTAAGTGTAATCATTCGAATATATTCATTTGTGCTAACTTCATTAATATTTTCGAAATTCATATCCAATTGTTGTCCTTCGCAAACTTCGATAGCAGTTTTATTAAATGTTTCGATTAATAGTTTTAAATGTTCGGGTTTTGCTTTGGTCAATTCTTCATAGGCCTTAACTAAAAGGCTATCTCCGCTTAAAATGGCAATGTTTGAATTCCATTTTTCATGAACTGTAGCTTTTCCTCTTCTTAAAGGGGCTTTATCCATTATATCATCATGTACCAACGAAAAATTGTGAAATATTTCAATAGCTAATGCAGCAGGATGTGCGTCATATAAGTTTCCATTAAATAAATCATTACCAAGATAAGCCAAAACAGGTCTAAGTCTTTTTCCGCCAAGGCTTAGGATATATTGCATTGGCTCATATAGTTCAGCGGGTGTTTTATTATTTAATGTTTCAACAAATAGTTTTAGTCTTTCAGAAAAAATTTGACTAAAATGGCTTACAGTATTCAATTTTAAAGGATGTATTGTGTGTTATTAATAACTTTTTTTAAACCATTTTCAAGTGATAAAAGTTCGCGACCTAATAATTTTTTCATTTTCGTATTATCAGGTTGTCTGCGAGTCATATCGCCTTCTTTAAGGGCTGGTAGGTGAACTATTTTTGAGGAAGAACCTGTCAAGGCAATAATTTTTTCTGCCAAATTTTTTATAGAAATTTCAATCTCTCCACCAATGTTTACAACATCATTCACGTGTAAATTTTTTTTAAATGCATTTATGCATGCTTCTATATTATCATCAATATAGCAGAATGTTCTGGTTTGAGAACCATCTCCATATATGGTAATATCTTCATTTTTAAGAGCGCTGGAGATAAATTTAGAAATAACAAAATCTTTGCTTTGTTTTGGTCCGTATGTATTAAAAAATCGGAAAATAGTATATTCCAATCCATACTCCTGATGGTAGGATTTTAAAAATGCTTCTCCCACATTTTTAACAATAGCGTAAGGTAATCGAGAGTTAAGTGGAGTGGTTAACTCGTTTTGAGGAAATTCAACAGGTTCGCCATATACCTCTGATGAAGATGAAAAATAAACTCTTTTTACGCTTGTGTTTTTACTAAGAGTAAGAATATTTTTAATGCCTGTAATATCGTTTAGCACCATTACCGGATTTTCAAGCGTTCTTTTTACTCCAACTAAGGCCGCATAATGAAATACATAATCAAAGTTTCCTGAATAAAAAACTCCTGCAATATCATCCATCTCATTTACATCGCTTTTAATAAATCGAATATTATTGTAGGGCGAAGAAGGTATTTTTTCGCGGCATCCGGTTATTAAATTATCTACAATAGTTATAAAATTATTTTTGTCTTCTGCTAATTTTTCTGCAAGGCAGCTTGCAATAAATCCGGCTCCACCGGTAACTAATATTTTAATCATGCTTTGTTTTTTAATAAGTTTAAAAGATAATTTCCATAACCACTTTTTAAAAGTGGCTGAGCAATTTTTTCTAATTGGGCATTATCAATAAATCCTTTTTGCCAAGCAACTTCTTCAATGCATCCAATTTTTAAACCTTGTCGTTCCTCAATTACCTGAACAAATTGTCCGGCTTGCATAAGCGATGCAAATGTTCCTGTGTCTAACCATGCTGTTCCTCTATCTAATATAGCAACTTTTAATTTCCCTTTTTCTAAATAGTATTTATTTACATCGGTAATTTCATATTCTCCTCTGGCACTTGGTTTTAAACTTTTTGCAATTTCTATAACTTGATTATCGTAAAAGTATAATCCCGGAACGGCATAATTCGATTTTGGATTTTTAGGTTTTTCTTCAATTGAAATGGCTTTTTGATTTTTATCAAATTCAACCACTCCATATCGTTCTGGGTCTGATACATGATAAGCAAAAACAATTCCTCCTTCAGGTTTTTTAATAGCGCTTAGAGTTTGTTCTAATCCTGAACCATAAAAAATATTATCTCCTAAAATTAAAGCAGCAGCATCATTACCTATAAACTTTTCGCCAATTACAAACGCTTGTGCAAGCCCATTTGGAATTGGTTGTTCTGCATATTCAAATGAACAGCCTAAATTTGTTCCGTCACCCAATAATTTTTTAAAGTTTGGTAAATCTTGAGGGGTTGAAATGATTAATATTTCTCTTATCCCGGCCATCATTAAAGTAGATAGGGGATAATAAATCATAGGTTTATCATAAACCGGCATTAATTGTTTGCTAACGGCAAGTGTAAGCGGGTGTAATCTAGTTCCGGAACCTCCTGCTAATATTAATCCCTTCATTTGTAAATTTATTGTTTAAACATTAAACAGTATTTTCTGACTTTTTAGGCAACACCAATTCGTTTATATCCATATCTTCTTCTTCGTCTAATATTTGTAATAATGGTTCGTTCATGGCTTTTACTAAAATTTGTTTTTCAACCGACAGCAAAAGGCTTGGTAAAATAATTAAATTAGAAAGCATTGCTACAATAAGTGTAATAGAAACCAAAACGCCTAAAGCTACTGTTCCACCAAAGTTTGAAACAGAAAATATTCCAAAACCAAAAAATAAAATAATGGAGGTGTAGGCCATGCTCATCCCTGATTCTCTTAGTGCTGTAAGAACAGAACCCTTTAAATCCCAGCGTCTGAGTTTAATTTCCTGGCGGTATTTGGCCAAATAATGAATTGTGTCATCCACCGAAATTCCAAAAGCAATGCTAAATACTAAGATGGTGCTTGGTTTTATGGTTATTCCAAAATATCCCATTAAACCCGCAGTAACAATAAGTGGAATAAAATTGGGTAAAATGGATACAAACACCATTCTGAAAGACATGAATAAAAATGACATCAGGATGGAAATTATAAATATTGCTAAGGCTAAACTAAGAATTAAATTTTTTATCAAATAATTAGTTCCTTTTAAAAAAACTATGCTGTTACCGGTAAGGTAAACGGTATATTTTTCAGGGTTAAATATCGAATCAATTTTAGGTCGTATATCATCGTTTATTCGCTGCATTTCTTTAGTGCCAATATCTGCCATTTGTGCTGTTACGCGTGCATAGCGTTTGGTAGAATCCATAAATGAACGTAAAATTTTATCTTTACCTCCTTCAGTTTTGGTGGTCAAATATGGAGCTAAAAAAGATTTTTCCATATCGCTTGGCAATGTGTACATTTCTTCATTACCATTATAATACGCTTGTTTTGAAAATTTAATTACTTCTGCTATTGAAAGAGGTCTGGAAAATTCGGGATAGGAATGTATGAGTTCTTGTAATTTTTCAATTTTTTTTAAAGTTGGAATTTGAGCTGCCATTCCTTCTTTTCGAGTATCAATTACCACTTCAAACGGCATAACTCCACTAAAGTTTTCTTCAAAAAACAATAAATCGGTATATAGTTTATCGTTTCTTGGAACATCATCTGCAATATTTCCCGTTGTTTCTATTAAACTTATACCATATATTGATATGATTATAACTATAAAAGTGCTTATATAAACATGTTTTCTTTTATGGGAAACAATGTTTATTAAACCATTAACTAATCCAAGCATCCATGTATTATCTAAGTGTTTTATATGTTTTTGTTTAGGTGGGGGTAAATAACTAAATACCGTTGGAATTATTAAAAGTGAAAGGAAAAATACAATCATTACGTTTACGGCAGCTATATAGCCAAATTCAATAAGTATACTGCTGGATGTAAAAATAAAAGTGGCAAATCCAATAGCAGTGGTCATGTTGGTTAAAAATGTAGCACCTCCGATTTTTTGAATAATTCGTGTTAATGCTTTTGCTTGGTTTCCATGTTTTTTATATTCTTGATGATACTTGTTTATAAGATACACGCAATTGGGTATTCCGATTACTATAATCAGCGGAGGAATTAAGCCAAGTAGAATAGTAATTTTATATCCAAACAATACTACCGTTCCAAGACTCCATAAAACACCAACAGCTACTACCAACATAGAAACCAATACAGGTGCCCATGAACGAAAAAATAAAAATAAAATAATGGCTGTTACTAATGCAGAAAGAAACACAAATAGTTTAATTTCTTTTGAAACTTTTATGGAAACTTGCGTTCTTATAAATGGCATTCCCGAATAATAAATTTCAATATTTGAGGCTTTTGCAATTTCTTCTACATCTTGAACAATTCCTTCAATAAGTTTTTCTCGAGCTTTAGAGTTTAGTATATCTTTATTTAAAGTTATTGCCATTAAAGTAGCACCGGTACTATCATTGTAGAGATATTCTTTATAAAAAGGCAATGATAAAATAAGCTGTTTTAAGCTATCTACTTCATTTTGTGTTGAGCAATAATTTTTAACTATTGGAACAATTTTAAAACGTTTCTGACTTTCGTCTTTTTCGAGGTTAAATAAATGAGCAACCGATAATACATCTTCAACGCCTTCGGTTTCTTTAATTTTATTCCCTATTGCATACCAGGCATTAAAAATTTCAGGAGTAAAAAAATCGTTGCGTTTTATACCAATAACAAATACGCTACCGTCTTCACCAAACGTTTTTTTAAATTCGTTATATTGTATAGATGTGCTGTCATCATCGGGCAAAAGCTTGGCAAATTCATACGACATTTGAACTTTTGAGCCAAAATAGCCCATAACGATAGTAAGAAGGGTTAATATAATAAGTATAATTAAACGCTTTCGTAATATTAAACTACAAATTTTATCCCACATAATAAGGCTGCATAGCTTTTAATAATTAACAAACGTACATGATTTTGTATAAAAATACAATATCATTAAGGTATATGAAATGATTTGTGCATTTTTGGCAGGGAATTTGAAAAAATATACTTTTATATTAAATACTTTATTTTATGCGTTATTTAGGAGTTTTACTTTTTTCAATTGTTTTGATATTTGTAGGTTGTGTATCTTCCAAAAAGCATTTAGATCGTGGGCAATATGATATGGCTATTCGTAAATCTGTTAAAAAACTAAAGAAAAAGCCATCTAATGTTAAAGAAATTCAGGTTTTACAAAGAGCATATCAATTAGCCAATCAGACGGATAGAGAAAAAATAAATTATTTGAAATTAGAGGGTAATCCGGATATATGGGAACAAGTATATGCTATCTACTTACAATTAAAAAATCGCCAGGACTTGGTTAAAACTTTGCCTCAGTTGTGGTTGCCCGGAGGCCGCCCGGTAAATTTCGAGTTTGTTAATTATGATGAAGAAATAGTAAATGCCAAAAGAAAAGCAGCAGATTTTTATTATACCAAAGGTATTACACTTTTAAGTAACAATACACGAGAATCGGCAAGAGAGGCATATTATAATTTTTTAAATGTAAAAAAGTTTTTTAAAGAATATAAAGATGTAGATACCAAAATATCTGAAGCTATTGCCAAAGGTACCAGCTATGTATTGTTTAAAATGGAAAATAGCAGTGGAATGATTATCCCTCAAGCATTCCAGGACGAGATGTTTAAAATTAGTTTACATCACTTAAATCGTCAATTTATTCAATATCACACCAATGCTTTAAAAGATGTAACATACGATTATATAATATTGTTAAATATAAAAAGCATTGATGTCAGTCCGGAAGGGGTTAAAGAAGTACATTACACTGAAAGTAAAGAGGTTCAAGACGGATTTCAATATGTGTTAGACGAAAGAGGGAACGTAAAAAAAGATAGTTTGGGTAATGATATTAAAGTTCCTAAGTTTAAAACAATTACTTGTAATGTTATAGAAATTCAGCAAAATAAAGCTGCACGCGTATTTGGGACCGTAGATTTTATAAACAATAATACCAAACAATTATTGAATACAGTGCCCTTAAGTGCTGAGAGTGTTTTTCAAAATTTTGCAGCAACCGCTCAAGGAGATTTAAATGCCTTAAGCCCCGAAACAGCTAAAAAACTTGGCAACAGACCAATGCCGTTTCCAAGTAACGCAGATATGATTATGCGTTGCAGTGAAACCGTGAAAAATATGGCTAAAAGTTATATTGATAGTAATAGCGGATTGTTTTATTAGACTTAATTCTGCACTTATGCTCTAAAAATTAATTCAAATTATCTCCTCTAATTTGACGAATACGTTTTCGCGATTCTACTACAAAAATGCTTCCGGGAAATTCCATTAACACTTTTTGATATAAAGCTTTGGCGGTTTCTGGTTTATTAAAAATAAAGTGTTCTATTTCTGCCATTTTAAATAAGGCATCATCTCCATAAATATCATCTGCAAATCCGTTGTAAATAGCTTCATACATTTTAAGTGCATTTTCAAAATCTTGATTTTTCTCAAAAATGCGTGCTTTGCTCATTAAGATGTCATCGGTTAAAGAATGTCCTGGAAAATAAAGATTAATGGTATCGAGTGTTTTTAAAGCCTCTTCTAATTTATTTTGAAACATAAGCAATTCTGCACGTGCATAAATTTGAAGAGGAACTTCATTGGTATCAATGGTTGTGTTATCTGTAATAAGTAAAGATAGTTGCATGGCATCGTTGGCAATGAGTTTTGATGTAGATCCTTTTAAAACATCGAGTTGTGCTTGAGCCCATTTAAAATCGCCAACAAAATAAGATAAACGAGCATTTTTAAATTTGGCTTTGTCTCCCAGTTCATCATGCTTAAAATCTTTTTCCACTTGTGAATAAAGCAGAGAGGCTTCCCAAATATCGTTTTCGAGTAATAAAATATCGCCAAGATCTAATTTGCATTCTGCTTTTAATTGTGGAGAAATTCTTCCCATTGCTACGATTTCATCGAGTATAGCAATAGCCTTATCGATTTCGTGTAAATAAAAAGCGTATAAATGGGCTAAGTCGCGCATAAGCGAAGCGGTATTTCCGCTTTTTCCTAATTCATTTAATGTTGTAACATAGTTTTTTTCAAGCTGTATTAATTCTTCTTTTGTGTATTTGGCTTGTTCGGTAATTTTTTTGAAATTAACATGTAATAATTCAATTTTGGCAGAAGTGTAATAGTAATTTTCTTTGCCTTTATCAATTATGTATTGATATCCTTTTGCCGATGCTTCATATTGTTTGTTGTCAGCAGCCATATGGGCTAATGAAAATACACGAGCTCCGTCTTCTTTTAACCGTTTATCAAGCGCTATGGATTGAGTAAGTGCACCATTAAAATCTTGCTCTTGCATCATTATCCAAATAAGCATTTCGGCAAAAATTTTTTTATCCGGATATTTTTGAATTCTTTTTAAAAGCTCGGTTTTTAATGTTTCATTTTTTTTATCTTCCGGAGCGCTTTGATAAATGCGTAATAAAGCATTTTGAACTTGTTGAATATATGCCTCGTTTATAAGTAAAACATCGAGGTATTCGTTAATCATGGCAGCATAATTTCCCTTTTGTGCATAGATATCTGCAATTTCGAAATGAAAGGTATAAAGTCCGTTAAGAATTTTTCTTCCTTTTAAGTATGTGCTTAATGCAAAATCGGTTTCTTTTCTATTATTAAAAGCATGAGCTAATTCAAATATTTGATTTTGATTGGGCGCTAATTCGTTAATGGCTTTTTCCCATACTTTTTTTGCCTCGTCCATTTTTCCTTCTCTTTTATAAACATATCCTAAATCAACTGTATAATTAAGGGCATATGGGTTTTTCTTTTGTTGTTTTTTAACCAATTTTTCTGCCTTATTAAAGTTTTCTGTTTCAATTAAGCAGGTTAGCAAATTCTGATAGTAGCGATCGATAGGATTTTTTTCAAACAGCTTTTCATAATAAAAAGCTGCCTTTTCGTATTCTTTATTTTGAAAATATTGTGCTGCAAGCTGTTCCTCACTTGATTTATTTACCGAATTTCCTTCTTGAGGAAATGAGATAATTTCCTGTGAATAGCACCATGTTGATGTTGTAACAATAAGAAAAGCAATTATTTTAAATAATGGGGTATTCATTTATTGACTTTCGCTTATTTGGTGGTTTTCCATAAAGTTTAAAACTTTTGGGTGTAATTCTTCAAACATTTTTAAATAAATCGGGCTGTTGTTTATGGTTGACCATCCTTCTTCCAACACGGTTTGTGTGGAGGTAACTTCCAAGCTAAAATATTCTTCGGCTTTGCTCGCTTCAATATAACCACGACTTAAGTCTTTTGAAAGTGCATTTAATTGTTTTTTTGAATAAACAAGTTCATTATATATAGACTTAATTTTATCAGGATAATTTAATAATGATTTTCGAATCATTTTATAGTCGCTTAAAATTTGCGCTTCATCTTTGCTAATGGTATCTTTTAGCTCTTTTTGAATGAGTTTTAAATTTTTATCAATGTTTTTTGCGGCATTTATATAAATGGTCGTATCTTCAAGTTTAATACTATCTATTAAACGCTCAACTTCTAACGAAAGGCTATCTAAAGCTTTTATTTTATCAGAAAATTGATTACTGCTACATGAGTAAAACAGTAGAGTGTTGACAATAATAAGGTAACCAAAAATTTTTATTAAACCTTGCATATAAATTACTTTACATGCAAAAGTAGTAAAGAAATCTCTTTTTTATTCATCTATAACAACCATTTTGCTTCTAAATGAATAGGCTGCAAAGAAACCAGCAGCTCCATTACTAATGTTGCTTATAGGATTTCCTGGAGTTGCTGTTGGTCCGGTTTCATTTATTTGGTTAAATGTTCGATAGTACTCGTATGTGGTAAAATCTATGCTGTGTAAGTATGCTATTATGGTATCTCCTTTGTCTAAACGAGGTTGTCCGGTTGATAGGGTAATAAAAGAATGTTGCCCGTTACGAACGTCATCGGTAATGATATTAAAATCTTTTTGTTTTAATCCGTTTATTTCTCTAAGGTATCGATAATAGTTGCGTATGTTACCGGGATCAGTAAAATGAATTTGTAGCGTAACATTTCCACTAAAAACAGATCGGCCAAATGTTACAGAATCAATCTCAACCGGATAATTCATGTAGGATGATGCTTCATATAATTTACCATTATATTCAATTTCTAATTTATAAGTTCTTCCGGGTACGCCTTGCATCGTTTGAGCCTTGTAAATTCCCGGTTGAATCTGTTTGAGTTGTTCAGTATTGCCTTCATTATCGCTTATTTTTACAATAGCATCATCTACTAAAGGAAATTCATTTCTATCGCTAAAATTAACTGTTTTGGTAAGTTTAACCCATATAGAATCGGGAGCATCTGTAACATAGGCTTCTACCACTAATTGAGGATCGGCACTGTTTAAGTCTACATTTATTACTTTTTGGCAAGAATAACCCAAAATTACTATGAACGCTAATAGGAAATATTTTATTGAATTAATCATGAATTTCATTGTTTAAACATTAAAATTTAAAATTATACGAAATAGATGGAACAATTTTAAATAATGTGGTTTGTACAGCTCTTGTACGACTTGGATCGTCAGGATCTTGTTCAAATGTTATTGCAAAAGCATTTTCTCTATTATAGGCATTGTATATCGAAAAATTCCAGTTCGATTCGAATTTTTCAGTTTTTCTTCTTTGCCAAGTTACTCCAATGTCTAAACGATGATAGTCGGGCATGCGGTATCCATTACGTTCAGTATAGTAATTAATTACTTGACCGGCCAATTCGTATTTACCACTTGGAAAAGTTACAGCATTTCCGGTATAATACACCCATGTAGCCGATGCAGTCCATTTTGGACTGATTTCATAAATACCAACAATTGAAATATCATGTGTTCTATCTTGTCGAGCAGGATAATATTTTCCGTTGTTTATTCCTTCTATTTTCCTTTCTACTCTTGAAAGTGTATATCCAATCCATCCATTAAATTTTCCATATTTTTTCTTTATTAAAAATTCTACACCATATGCCCTTCCTGTTCCATATAATAATTGAGATTCTACATTATCATTTAATGTTACATCAGCCCCGTCACGATAATCAATTTGATTTTGCATGTATTTATAATATGACTCAACAGAAAATTCAATACTGTTATCCTTGAAATTTCTGAAATATCCTAATGAAATTTGATCGCCAATTTCCGGTTTAATATTATTGGTGTTAGCTAACCACATATCGGTTGGATTGCCGGAATTGCTGTTTGATAACAAATGTATATTTTGTGTATTTCTAGTAAGCGCAGTTTTTATAGAACTTTTTTCATTTAATATAATGTTTATGGCAATTCTTGGTTCAGGATTGATATAGTTTTTAGCAATTTTCCCATTTTCAAAACTTATGGTATCCATTATTTCTCCATTATTATTGTAGGTATAAAAATCCCCCGGACCTATTACGCTATATGATGAGAGTCGTATACCATATTCAAAGTTTATTATTCCTGTAGGTTTGTATGCATGAGAAATATATGCTGCATTTTCAATGCCATATCGTTTGTTAAGTTGCCGTTCCACTCCTACGGCATTGTTAAATTTAAAAGTTATATTTCCGGGAATGATGTTATAATATATACTTTGAAAACCAAATTTAAAGCTCGATTTGGCGCTATGATAGTATTGATAATCTTGCTTTATGGAATAATTACGAATTTCTGATATTATTTTACCCTCTACACCTCCCAGAACAATATCAATGTTATACTTATAATTACTTGCAATAAACGAAGTGTTTGAAAAAAGTTTTTCATTAATAATTCTGTTCCATCGAATGGTACCGGTTGCATTACCCCAGTCAAAACCAAAGTTTTTTCCTATGCCTAAAACATCGCGACCAAAATATCCGGATACAAAAATTCTATCTTTTTCGCTAATACGATAATTAGTTTTTAAATTCAAATCATAGAAATAAAGTATTGAACGCCTTAAATTTGTATCGTTCGATAATTTTAAAAAAAGGTCTGCATAAGTTCTTCTTCCTGAAATAGCAAATGAGCTTTTTTCTTTTACAATAGGCCCTTCCACATTTAATCGGGATGAAATTAAACCGATACCCCCATCTACATGATACGAACGGTCATTTCCGTCTTTCATGCGTACATCTAAAACCGAAGCAAGTCTTCCTCCATATTCGGCAGGTTGGCTACCTTTGTATAAAGTAACATCTTTTAAAGCATCTGAATTAAACACTGAAAAAAATCCCAATAGGTGTGATGCATTATAAACAACGGCTTCGTCTAATAAAATTAAATTTTGATCAGCTCCTCCACCTCTAACAAAAAATCCGGAACTTCCTTCGCCTGCTGATTTAACACCGGGAGTAAGTTGTATGGTTTTAAGCACATCTCTTTCTCCCATCAAAACCGGTATTGCCTCAATATCTTTTACACTTATTTTTTCAACCCCCATTTGTGTTTTAGTAATATTTTCATCTTTTTTTTCATCTATAATTACTACTTCTTTAAGTTGTTTCGAGCTTTGGCTTAGTTTAAAATCTTTTTTGATATTTTGTGTAAGATTAATTTTGAAAGATTGCGTTTCATATCCAATGTATTGTGCTGATATTGTGTATTCGCCTGCCGGGAGAGTGAGTGAATAAAAGCCATACATATTAGTGGTTGTTCCTGTTGCATTTAATTCTTTTACCAAAATGGTTGCCCCTAATAATTCTTCACCGGTATTTGCATCTTTTACACTACCGCTTATGGTATATTTTTGAGCAAACACATTTAGAATGTTAAAACAACAAATAATTAATATCAAATTTATTTTTAGTGAATTTTTCATAACTTATTTTGAAATTTTTTTTCCCATTTTTTAATAGCCTTTTTAATTTCTTCGCGCATAAAGTCGTGAAATTCTATTATTTCTTCGAGCGATTTATTAAATTCCGGATATTTTTTGCTTCTTGATTTTAATACTTCTTTTATCAATGGACGAAGCTGCTCTTGTCCTTCAATTTGTTTTTTGGTTTGCTCCATCCATCCTTTGGTATTTATATGAAAATAACGCTTTCTATCTCCGGGATGAGTAATGTAGTCTATTAAACCATGTTGAAGAAGAGCGTTTATTCCATTGCTTGCAGCACTTTTGCTAATTTGTAAATAGCGATAAATTTCTTCGAAACTTTTTTCCGGTGGATCGGCAATCATTAAATAAGCAAAAATGCGAGCAACGGCAGGTGTTAATCCGGCTTTTTCGGAATGTACGCCAATCTTTTCTATTAAGTGCTTTATTTCTTTATTTTTTTCGTTTGTTTTCAATTGTTTTTAATGAAAAGCAAAATTATGGTTTTTTTAGTTCTGTATTTAAAGAACCATTAATTTAACAAGATAAATGGTAGTTTGTTTTTGATTTGTAAAATTTTTTATAGCCGAATTACAGATTTTATTAGATAGTTTTAGAATTAAAAAAGTATATTATTTACAGAAAAAAATTTTTTTAAAGCATATTTAATAAAATAA
Organism: Bacteroidia bacterium; assembly: GCA_046299555.1. Lineage (GTDB taxonomy): Bacteria > Bacteroidota > Bacteroidia > JACCXN01 > JACCXN01 > CALKJP01. Next base: position 209,012 of record JBKBHS010000001.1, on the reverse strand, counting down.
ATACTTTTCTTTCCTGAATAAAAGAGGGGAGTATTTAAATATCGGCAAGTTGTTAAAATTATTTTTCGGCTAATAATTTTTCTATAAAAGCAGTGGTTTCAGAAACAAATTTTTCATAATGTTTACCGGTTGCTGGTCCATTAAAACCGGTATGAATTTTACGAACATTTCCTTTTTTATCTAAAAACATGGTAGTTGGAAATGAAATTACATGATTTAAAAACGGAAGTGTTTCTGAAGCTTCTTGTTTGTTTGAAGTACCGGCTATTAGAAAAGTATATTCTGCATTCAAATCTTTAGCCATTTTTTTAACATTTGATGATGCTTTTTCAAAGTCTTTAGTTGTTTCAAAACAAAGTCCTATAATTTCTAAACCTTTTGAATTATATCGTTTATAAATTTCTGATAAAAATTTGGTTTCATCGGCACAATTAGGACACCAAGAGCCTAAAATCTGAACAATAAGTACTTTGTTTTTAAATTTTTCATCTTCAATAGAAATATTTTTACCGCTCAAATCAGGAAAAGTAAAGCTAATTTTTTCAACACCTTCTTTTAATGCGGTTAGTTTTTCCGGGTCGGGTAATGTAGCGTTTTCATTGCGTTCGCCAACCCATTTTTCATAATGGTGAGTTCCACTCCAAAATTCTCCTTCCATTCTATCGCCCGCAACTTTTGCTTTAAACAAAAATGCATGTGCTCCGTCAAAACATGAAAGGTATAATATATCACCATCTAAAACACCTTCTAAAAATCGGTAGTCTCCGGTTGTAGTTAAAAATGTGCCGGTAATTATTTCGCCTTTTTGTTGAAATTCGCCAATTGCTTTATTAATAACAGGAACGCTGTCGTTGGGATCATAAAATCCAACTTCCCATTTACCGGTAATATTATGATTTGGTTTTGAAACAACGTTAAAGCGTTTTTCAATAGCATGTTCAGCGCTAAATGGAATTTCGTTGTTTTCTTTACGTGCATTATTAATCCATTTTCCGGTTAATTTTTTGTTTTCGTATTTGGCTTTAATTTGCGAATCAAATAGCGGTAATTGAACAATTATATCGTTTCCATTAATTTCAATTTCATCTACAAATATTTTTTCTTCACCATTTATTATTTCAAAAGTAGTTCCTAAATCATTATTTCGGATTTCAAAGATAAAAGGTAGTTTTTCTTGCGATGTAAGGGTTAATTCGCCTCTCCATTTTCCTTCCGGCAAACCGCTTGGTTCTTCTGTTTTGTTTCCCTCATTGTTTTTACAAGCAAATAGTGTGATATTCAAAATCAATAGGATATTTACAATTTTTCTTGTCATGTTGTTTATGTTTTGAGCAAAAATAATGTTTTAACAGTATTCTGAATATAAAAAATGGATTAATTGAGCGTTTTAACAAACAAAAGCTGCATAATGTTCCTTAAAAACTTATGCAGCTTTTTGAGTTAATAAATGATTTTATATTTCAAACTTTATTCCTTGAGCTAAAGGAAGTTGTGTAGAATAATTGATGGTGTTTGTTTGTCTACGCATGTAAACTTTCCAAGCGTCAGAACCGGATTCGCGCCCTCCGCCTGTTTCTTTTTCTCCGCCAAATGCTCCGCCAATTTCAGCTCCTGAGGTTCCGATATTTACATTGGCTATTCCGCAATCAGAGCCTTCATGCGATAAGAATTTTTCTGCTTCTAACAAATTGGTAGTAAATATTGCCGATGACAACCCTTGTGGAACACCATTTTGAATAGCAATTGCTTCATCGAGGGTTTTGTATTTTATTAAATATAAAATTGGAGCAAATGTTTCGTGTTGTACAATTTGGAAATGGTTTTTGGCTTCGGCTATACATGGTTTTACATAACATCCACTTTCATATCCTTTACCTTCTAAAACGCCACCTTCAACAATCATTTTTCCTCCTTCTTTAACTACTTGCTCTATTGCATGTAGATAATTTTTAACGGCATCTTTATCAATTAATGGTCCAACATGGTTTTTTTCATCTAATGGATTACCGATTCGTAATTGTTGATAGGCATTTACCAATTTGTTTTTTACTTCTTCATATATGTCTTCATGTACAATTAATCTGCGTGTTGTTGTACAACGTTGCCCGGCAGTTCCTACAGCTCCAAACAATACAGCTGTAAGCATCATTTTTATATCCGCATTTGGAGTAACAATAATGGCATTGTTTCCACCTAATTCAAGTAGTGAACGACCAAGTCGTTCGGCAACAGCTTTGCCAACAGCTTTTCCCATTCTGGTTGAACCGGTTGCAGAAACCAACGGTACACGCACATCATGAGAAATAAGTTCTCCAATTTTATAATCGCCTATAATAATGTTTGAAACACCTTCCGGAACATTGTTTTTCTTAAGCACTTCCGAAATGATGTTTTGACAAGCTACTGCACAAAGAGGGGTTTTTTCGCTTGGTTTCCATACACATACATCACCACAAACCCAAGCTAACATGCTGTTCCATGACCATACGGCAACAGGAAAATTAAATGCACTAATAATCCCAACAATTCCTAATGGATGATATTGCTCGTACATTCTGTGTAATGGGCGTTCCGAATGCATCGTTAAACCATGTAATTGACGAGATAATCCAACAGCAAAATCACAGATGTCTATAATCTCCTGAACTTCTCCCAAACCTTCTTGATAAGATTTGCCCATTTCGTATGAAACCAATTTCCCAAGGTCAGATTTGTGTTTTCTAAATGCATCCCCCATTTGACGAACTATTTCTCCTCGTTTGGGGGCAGGAATCATTCGCCATGTTTTAAAAGCTTCTTCCGCTTTCTTTATGATTTTTTCATAATCTTCTGCAGTAGCAGCTGTTACAGCACCTATTAAGTTTCCATCAACAGGAGAATAAGAAGCAATTGTTTCTCCTGTTGTTTTCCAAGATTCTAAACCGGTAGAAGCTCCAAAGTTAAGTTCTTTTATACCAAGATTTTCGAGGGTTTGCGCAATGCCAAATGCATCAGCAGTTAGTGTTTGTGACATAGGAATTAAGTTATTTAAAACTTAGCAAAGTTAAGAATATGCTTTGGCATTATCATACAATTAATAAATTCTAAAAGTTTTTTTTGAGCCGCTACAAATTGTTTAACATTTTTTAGCAAGCACTTATATTTTGGTATCAATCAGAAAATCAATCAATAAGACATTAAAGTTTAATTAAAAATAAAAAAAGTTAAACAAAAAATTGTTTAATGTTTAACAAAATAATACTTTTGCTTCAACAAAAAAATAATCTTATGACAGCCATTGAATTTAATACTCAAGTAATAGGGCTTCGCAAAACCTTAAAATATTTCGCTTTAAGCCTTACCTCTGATGCTGAAGAAGCTAAAGATTTATTACAAGATACCATTTATAAAGCTTTTGCATATCGCGATAAGTTTGTAGATAAGACAAATTTAAAAGCATGGTTATTTACCATCATGAAGAATACCTTTATAAATAATTACAGAAGAGCAGTAAGAACAAATACAATAATTGATGGTACCAAAGATTTATATTACATCAACATCCCTAATAAAAATGGATATGCTTCACCGGAGTCTACTTTAAATGCAAAGCAAATTAATAATGTTATAGAACAGTTGGACGATGAATATAAAATTCCATTTACAAGATACGTTGATGGATATAAGTATAAAGAAATTGCAGATGAATTAAATCTTCCAATAGGTACAGTTAAAAGCAGAATTTTTATTGCCCGCAAAAAGTTGATGGAAATATTAAAAGATTATGCAAGAAAAAATTAGAAAAAACATGCAAAAAGTAATTGTAATAGGTTCGGGTTTCTCGGGTTTATCTGCAGCTAGTTTCTTAGCAAAGCAAGGTTATGACGTAACAGTATTAGAAAAACATAACACACCAGGAGGTCGAGCGCGCCAGCACAAGGAAAACGGGTTTACTTTCGATATGGGGCCAAGTTGGTACTGGATGCCGGATGTGTTTGAACGTTATTTTGCTCAATTTGGCAAAAAGCCCTCAGACTATTATCAATTAGAACGCTTAGACCCTTCCTACCGTGTGTTTTGGGGAAAGAATGATTTTACTGATTTGCCGGCAAATTATAATGAGCTAAGAAAACTTTTTGAATCAATTGAAAAGGGAAGTGCTGCAAAACTTGATGAATTTTTGGCGGAGGCAGCCTATAAATATGATGCAGGAATTAACGATTTAGTGCACAAACCTGCTCGTTCAATAATGGAGTTTGCCAATTTTAAAGTGTTATCAGGATTAATTAAGTTAGATTTACTTCAATCGTTTCACACACATATTCGTAAGTTTTTCAAGAATCCGCGCTTATTACAGTTAATTGAATTTCCTGTTTTGTTTTTAGGTGCTGTGCCTCAAAACACCCCTGCCTTATACAGTTTAATGAATTATGCAGATATTAAGTTGGGTACTTGGTATCCTGTTGGAGGTATGTATAAAGTGGTAGAAGGTATGTATCAATTAGCGCTTGAATTAGGTGTAAAATTTGAGTTTAATTGCGATGTTCAGAAATTAGAAGTGAATGATGCTTCAGTAAATGCTGTTATAACAAATAAGGGTGTTTTTGTTGCTGATGTGGTTGTTGCAAGTGCAGATTATCATCACGTAGAGACAAAATTACTAGATAAAAAATATCGTAGTTATAGCGATGATTACTGGGAGAAAAGAGTAATGGCACCTTCTTCACTTATATACTATGTAGGCTTAAATAAAAAAATAAGCAAAGTGTTGCATCACACTTTAGTTTTTGACAGACCATTTGACAAGCACGCAAAAGAAATTTACGAAACGCCACAGTGGCCTACAGAACCACTGTTATACTTATCGTGTACTTCGCAAACAGATAATACAGTTGCGCCCGAAGGCCATGAAGCATTATTTATTTTAATACCTGTTGCGCCAGGATTAAATGACTCAGAAGAAATACGAGAAAAATATTTTAATCTGGCGATAGATCGCTTAGAAGAAAATTTGGGTGAAAATCTTCGTGATCATATTGTTTATAAACGCAGCTATGCTCACTGCAATTTTATAAATGATTATAATTCTTATAAAGGCAATGCTTATGGCTTAGCTAATACATTAATGCAAACAGCCTTTTTAAAACCTTCATTAAAAAGTAAAAAAGTAAAAAACCTGTTTTATACAGGACAATTAACCGTGCCGGGACCGGGAGTTCCGCCATCGCTAATTTCAGGCGAAGTAGTAGCTAAAGAACTTGTAAAAGAAATTTCTAACATAAAAACAAAAAATTATGCAACTGTTTGATCAGGTAGGTTTAAAATGTAGTAAGATTACTACAACCAGCTATAGCACATCATTCTCACTGGGAATAAAACTTTTGCATAAAAAGTTTCATGATCCAATTTATGCTATTTATGGATTTGTTCGCTTTGCAGACGAAATCGTGGATACTTTTCACGAGCATAATAAGGCAGTTTTATTAGAACGTTTTAAGGAAGATACTTACAAGGCAATTAATGAAGGCATTAGCTTAAATCCTATTTTAAACAGTTTTCAATGGGTAGTAAATAAATATAAAATAGACCGCGAACTGATAGATACATTTTTGCACAGCATGGAAATGGATTTACATCAAAATTTTCATGACCAGTCAAGCTATGAAGAATATATTTTGGGTTCTGCCGAAGTTGTTGGTTTGATGTGTCTTCAGGTGTTTTGCGAAGGAGATAAAGTAATGTACGATAACCTGAAACACCAAGCTATGAAGTTGGGTTCGGCATTTCAAAAAATAAATTTTTTACGCGACTTACCGGCTGATTATCTCCATTTAGGAAGAACCTATTTCCCCGGAGTTGATATGTCTCGATTTGATGAAAGTGTAAAAAAAGAAATAGAAGCTGATATTGAAAAAGATTTTGCAACCGGATTGGAAGGTATTTTAAACCTGCCTATGGGGGCTAAGCTTGGAGTATATGTAGCCTATGTTTATTACTATAATTTATTCAATAAAATTAAAAATATTCCCGCATCTGAGCTTATGAGAAAGCGCGCACGCATTCCAAACATCAAAAAAATCGGATTGGTATTCAGTTCTTATTTCCGCTTAAGATTTAATTTGTTGTAATAATGAGAAGATTTGTTTTTCTATACTTATTAATATTATCTAATCTTGTTTGGGCAAACAACGATGTTGAAACATTAAGAAAAGTTTTTGTTATTGCTTCTGAAGACGTAAATAAAGCAAAAGCATTGCATGCTTATTTCGAAAAAAAGGAAAAAATAAGCGGAGCTACAGAGCTGGCATACAAAGGAGCTACAGTAGCACTAATGGCTAAATTTTCCTCAGGGCCTCATACCAAATTAAAATATGTAAATAAAGCCCTAGAGATTATTAATGAAGCAGTTAAAAAAGAGCCTGAAAATTTCGAAATACGTTACCTGCGTTTTTCAGTAGAAAGAAATTTGCCTGCTATTTTAAACAGATCAAAAAATATTGATAAGGATATAGAATTAATTTATACATATCTAATAAAGAAAACACTTTGGACCGATTTTGAAAGCGATATTGCTAAAGATTTAATAGATAGCAATCGCTTATCAGAAGAAAAAAACAAGCAATTAATTAATCAACTCAACAAGAAAAGAGATGCTTAAAGAAAAAGTAATATTAGTTGACGAGCAGGACAATGAGCTTGGCCTTATGGAGAAAATGGAGGCACATGAAAAAGGATTGTTGCATAGAGCCTTTTCTGTTTTTGTATTCAATTCAAAAAATGAATTGATGTTACAACAGCGTTCAGATAGTAAATATCATTCCGGAGGGCTATGGACCAATACCTGTTGTAGTCATCCACGTATGGGAGAAACATTAATGGAAGCAGCACAAAGAAGAATGATGGAAGAAATGGGATTTACGTGTGAGCTGAGTCATGAGTTTTCTTTCATCTATAAAGCACAATTAGACAATAATCTTATAGAGCATGAACTGGACCATGTCTTTTTTGGCTTTTATGATGGACTACCACAAATCAATCCAGTAGAGGCAAAAGCATGGAAGTATGCTTCAGTTGAAGAAATTAAAAATGATATTCAAAATCACCCACAGCATTATACAGAATGGTTTAAGATTATTTTTAATCGAGTAGAAGAACATTTGCAACACACCGTAAAAAAAATTGCTTAACAATACTTAAAATATGTCACATATGAATACAGAAAAATTAATTATTCCTATTGAAGAACATGAATTAGAAAGTTTTGATGTAATAGGTGAAAATCATATTTCTACTTCTATTGATACACCATTAAGACCTGATGCCTTTTTATTGAGTGATGAAGAAAAAATTAAAATAATTGAAAAACACTTTCGTGAAATAATGCTAACACTTGGGCTGGATTTAACGGATGACAGTTTAAAAGGTACACCAAAGCGAGTAGCAAAAATGTATGTTAAAGAAGTTTTTAGCGGCTTAAATCCTGCTAATAAGCCAAAAGTAGCATTGTTTGAAAACAAGTATCAGTACAAAGAAATGCTTGTTGAAAAAGATATTATGTTGCATTCATTTTGCGAGCATCATTTTGTTCCAATTATAGGCAAAGCACATGTGGCGTATATTTCAAATGGTAATGTTATAGGTCTTTCTAAAATAAATAGAATAGTTCAATATTATGCAAAGCGCCCACAAGTACAGGAACGTTTGACTTTACAAATAGCCAACGAATTAAAGAAGGTTTTAAAAACAGAAGATGTTGCTGTAATGATTGACGCAAAGCATATGTGTGTTTCTATTCGTGGAATTGAGGATGTAAGTAGCAGTACAGTTACTGTTAGCTATCATGGCAAATTTCTAGAAAAAGCTAGTAAAAATGAGTTCTTAAATCTTGTTAAATAGCATGTTTTCTTTTTTCAAAAAAGATCCTGTGAAAAAATTAGAGCAGGAATACAAACGCTACATGGAAGAGTATTTTCGTCTTTCTACTTCTAACAGAGTAGAAAGTGATAGAGCCTTTGCTAAAGCAGAGGAAATTATGAAACAGTTGGAAAAACTAAAACAAAAGAATGGCTAAATATCTTGTTGTTGGTGGCAGCAAGGGCATAGGAGCTGCCATAGTACGTTTACTCTTACAAAATGGACATGAATTAATTGTGTTCTCAAGAACTAACCCAGAGAATAGTTGTTTAGAGTGGCATCAAATAGATGTTACAACAGCGATCTCATTTCCTGAAATTGACAATCTTGATGGCTTAGTTTATTGTCCGGGCAGCATAAATCTAAAACCGCTAAACCGCCTTAGTAAAGATGATATTTTAAGTGATTTAAACGTAAATTTTCTTTCTGCTGTAAAGGTTTTTCAACACTATTTACCAGTATTAAAAAAATCATCTATTTCTTCAGTGGTTTTCTTTTCTACCGTTGCTGTAAGTCAAGGTATGCCTTTTCATGCTAGTATATCAGCAGCTAAAGCAGCATTGGAAGGATTTGCAAGAAGCGCAGCAGCTGAGCTTGCACCTATAGTTAGGGTTAATGTAGTTGCCCCTTCGCTTACTGATACTCCATTGGCATCTGCTCTTTTAAATACTGATGCAAAAAAAGAAAATGCAGCTAACCGTCATCCTTTAAAAAGATTTGGAACTGCAGATGATATAGCACAAGCTGCAGTTTATTTGCTTACGGAAGCAAAATGGACAACCGGTCAAGTTTTACATGTAGATGGCGGTATGTCAACATTAAGAGTTTAGTATTGTAAGACAAAATCTATTTTATTACAACCAATTTCTCAGTTTTGCTATTCCCTTTTGAATCATGTATATGGTAATAGTAAGTGCCTGATGATAATGTTGAAATATCAATCTTTTCTGATTGTTTGGCATAATTCAATGTTTGAACATATACCAGTTTGCCAAACTGATCAAAAATTCTTAAATCTGCATTTTCTGTAATGTAATAGTTGATGGTTAAATAATTGTTTGCGGGATTTGGGAAGGCGCTGATTAATCTTTCGCTTTGTGTTTTTTCAACGCCTGATGGTACAAAAGGAATGATATAGCTTACTTCTAAATCGTCAAAATAAAAGCCATCAGCCGTTACACCACCGTCTGAAATTAATCTAAAACGAATTAAAATGTCTTTTCCAATATAATCGCTCAAGTCAATTTCTTCTTTTACCCATATTAATTGTTTGCCATCATATAATGGATTTCCATTGTCTTGGTTACTATTTCCTGTTTTTGTGTACAAACCGCATAAAGGAGTCCATGTTGAACCAAAATCTTCTGAGGCCATAACTTGTACATAATCATAACCGGCTTCAATATCCCATTTGGCATAAAAACTTAATTTAGGGAATAATGCATTTTGTGGAATAGAAGTAGTGCTGCTGGTAGTAATGGTTCTATTGGTATTATTTGGATAATTTCCCGAAGGTGAATCTGTAATAGAACTTGGAGCAGAATAAAATTGATTGCTTGTTACATTCCAGTTGGTACTGGTCCATCCAAGCATAGAATTAGCATCACTGCTAAACAATACAACTCCGCTACCGAATACTTTTGTTATAGTATCTCTGTAAGTATATAAACCATTATTTACCGATAGCACATATTTAAATGTTTGTCCGGGTTGAATATTGCTGTTCAATGTAAATGAAATGGAATCGGTAATAATTTGCAACAAACTTAAATTATTATAAGCTTTTGGTGCACCGGCCGAAGCCATGTTTTGCAATGGCGTGATACTTACTGTATAGGTTGCAGGGCTATCTAGTCCGAAACGTTGTAGGTCGTATTTTAAAAATCCGCTAGTTTGTGTAAATTCTGATGGTGATTTATCTGTTGCTTTTGCATAGCGAAGAGCTAAATGTGCCATCCATAAATTTTGGGTAACATTTACTTTGCAGATATCTTCAATACGGTTGATGTTTGGCCAAAAACCATCTGAGCTTAATCCCGCTTCCGGTGTCATAGAGAAAATTTTGTTTTTGGTATTTTGTTCTCCATACATCCAATCATCTGAATCGCCATTTGTAACGTAGCCCACGGTTTGGTCACCTGTTCCATATAAGTAATTATTGTCTTGCGTCATAATCTCAGCAAAGTTTACAAACTCTGCAGAATCTGGTGTATAAATAGAAAGTTCGTATCCCCATGGATAAATTAATAAATCTCCATAGGTGTGGTAATTTAAAGCAAATTTGAATTGATGATTTTCGCAAAACCATTTCATGGCTTGAGTTTCAGGCTCAGAAAATGCCGAAGGACCTCTATACGTATCGGAACTACTGTTGGGTGAAGAGCCGGAATTATCATATCCCCAATTGTAGCCATAATTTCTGTTTAAGTCAACTCCGAATGTTCCGTTCCCGTTGTTTCTGCGGTTTTTACGCCACATACCGCCACCATTTGGGTTGGTGGTTTGATTACGTATATAACCATCAGGATTAACACATGGCACAAAATACATTTCCAAATTATCTACCAGGTATTTAATTTCTGCACTGCTGTTGTAGTTTTCAAGTAAATACCACATGTAAAAAATTAATTGCGATACAGAAGCGGCCTCTCTGGCATGATGTAGCGCATCGTATAATACTTCCGGTTCGTTTTCGTTACTGTTTGGATTGTCAGAAATTTTTACCCAATAAATAGGTCGTCCTTCATGTGTTTGAAATGTATGTATAGGTTGTTTTACCGAAATTAAATTTGGAAATCGTGCTGCCATACTGTCTAAATTTGCCAGTATTTCAGCATAGGTTAAAAAACCTCCCATGCTGCCTAATGCAAAATTCGATGGTGTAACAATGTTTGATGAATTGCCACTACAAATATTTCTGTTTTCAATAGATTTAACAGGAAATTTATTTTGGTTTTCATAAAAGCTAATTACATCTTCAATCAAGGTTTCTATTGTAAAGCCTCCATTTTTGGCAATAGTAATTTCTTCTTCACTTAAATCTGTAATAATCCATGTTCCTTTTTTTACTTCGCCATGGTCGGCCGCAACCCCCAGTGATAATAACTTTTCCAGCGTGTTTTTGTCGTCAAGTAAAACTTTTACACGTGAATATTTTTCTTGTGCATAAGTGTAGTTAAATAAAACGGTTAAAAAGAATGTGAAGATTAACTTTTTCATATGAAGAAGGCTTATAATTTTTTGTTAAATTGCAATATACAAAAAATTATAATGATTTAATAAGTTGTATGAAGATATTATAGTCAACAGGTTTACTTAAGAGATGTGTATTTTTAAATTCGGTAATTTCTTTTTGAGTATTAAAAGCGGAATTTCCCGTAGTAAATACCAGTGGAATATTAGATGTTTTACGAATATGCTGTGCAACATCTATTCCTGTTAAATTCCCTTTAAGCTGTATGTCAAGAACAGCTACGTCCGGCTTAAACTCTTCAAATAGCTGCTGTGCATCTTTCCCTGTGGCAACATTTTTTACTTCATATCCTTCTTTTTGAAGAACACGCGAATATACTTTAGCAATGATAAGCTCATCTTCGGCAATTAAAATTTTTTTCATGGTGTGGGAGGGTAGTAGTTTTTCGAACGCAATATAGAAAAATCTGAGAAAAGAAATGAAAGGGAAGAATTAACAAAAAATCCTGCATAAGCAGGATAAGGGTGGAGAATAGGGGAGTCGAACCCCTGACCTCTTGCATGCCATGCAAGCGCTCTAGCCAGCTGAGCTAATTCCCCAGGAGCTTGCAAAATTAAACACAATGTTTGATTTTGCAAGAAGTTTTTAAAAATCTAAAACTCCGGACGTTTAGGTTTGTTTTGTAAAATGTTTTCTATTCGTTCCATGACCTCTGGAGTTACTTTGTGTAAATGATTCAAGCTTTCTAAATTTTCTTTAAGTTGTTCAATCTTAGAAGCTCCTAAAATAATGGTGCTAACATTTGGATTAATGGCACACCACACCAAAGCAAGTTGAGCGGTGGTCATATCTAATTCTTTTGCAACTTGTGCAATTTGTTTTACTTTATTTACACGTTCTTCGGTAATGGTTCTTTCACGTAACCAATCCATACCTTCTATATTTAAACGGGTATCTTTTGGCATGCCTTCATTGTATTTGCCGGTTAATAAGCCTGATGCTAATGGCGACCAAATAGTTGTTCCCAAACCAACGGTTTTATAAATCTGACTATATTCAACTTCTACCTTTTCGCGGTGAAACATATTGTATTGTGGCTGTTCCATTACAGGCCCTATTAAATTATATTTTTGAGCCACCATGTGCGCTTCCATGATTTCTTGAGCACTCCATTCTGATGTTCCCCAGTATAAAATTTTACCCTGCTGAATTAAGTTGTGCATAGTCCACACCGTTTCTTCAATAGGGGTTTCTTTATCCGGACGATGGCAAAAATATAAATCCAAATATTCTACTTGTAAACGTTTTAGAGCTGCATGGCAAGCTTCTACAACATGTTTACGATTTAAGCCTACTTGTGTTGGCAATTTCCCTCCATCGCCAAAAAACACTTTACTAGAAACAGTATATGAATCTCTGCTCCATTGCATTTTTTTTAAAATGCGTCCCATTACACGTTCAGATTCTCCGCGAGAGTATATTTCCGCATTATCAAAAAAATTAACACCATTATCATAAGCATATTTCATTAACGCTTCTGATTGGTCATCACCTATTTGTTTGCCAAATGTAAGCCATGAGCCATAGCTTAGTAATGATACTTTTAAGCCCGATTTTCCTAGTCTTCTGTATTGCATTTCCATAGTTTAAAATTATAAGTTGATATTGAAACAGCCGTTGATTGATTTTGTTTATTAGGTTCAATTTGCAAAAGTAATATATTTGTAAGTCTAAAAAATGCTTATGAGCAACGACAGAATAGAATCACAAAAAGCACCTAAACCTGTTGGGTTGTATCCACATGCACGCAAAGTTGGCAATTTATTGTTCTTATCAGGAGTTGGTCCGCGTGTTCCAAAAAGTAATGCCAACGATTCTGAAGTGCCGGGATTAAAGTTAGATCATAATGGGAACTTTATAGAATTCGATTTTGAAGCGCAAGTGCATTCTGTTTTTGCCAATATAAAAGCAGTATTGGAAGATTCAGGAAGTTCGTGGGATAAAATTGTAGATGTTACGGTTTTTTTGGTAAATATGAAGCGTGATTTTCATACGTTCAATAAAATTTATGCAGAATATTTTAAAGATAATTTACCCTGCAGAACAACGGTTGAAATAAACGCACTTCCAACTCCTATAGCTATTGAACTGAAAGTAATAGCTACTATAGATTAATGTGAGCCTTAGTACATCATACATTATAGTTGGCCAAGGCCTTGCAGGTACTACGCTTGCTTGGCAGCTTTATAAAGAGAATATTCCATTTGTAATAATAGATAATGATCATCAACATTGCGCATCTAAAGTGGCAGCAGGATTGTATAATCCTGTAGTATTTAAACGCATGGTTAAAAGCTGGATGGTAGATGATTTGCTTCCTGTGGCAGATGCATTTTATTCATATTGCGAAGAAATTTTACAAATAAAATGTTGGCATAAATTACCCATAACAAAAATATTTGTAAACGAAGAGGAGAAAAATCTTTGGAAAAAAAAATCTGTTGATAATTCTTATTTAGGGAAAATAGAAGATGATGCAACAATAAATGAAATTGACAGCAAAGAAGGCTTGGGCGAAGTAAAGGATGCAGGGTGGTTAGATGTTCCTTTGTTTTTAGAAAAATCGAAACAGTTTTTTTTAGAAAAAAATTTATTGTTACAACAGCAATTTATTTACGATGATGTATTAGTAAAAGACGAGTTTGTAGAATATAAAAATATTAAAGCTAAAGGAATTGTTTTTTGTGAAGGCTATCAAATGCTCAATAATCCTTATTTTTCTCACTTGCCACTAATACCAACTAAAGGAGAAGTATTAACACTTGAAATAATTAACTTTAATCCTGCTTGTACTTTAAATAAAGGTGTTTTTTTATTGCCTTTGCAAAATGATAGTTTTAAGTGCGGTGCTACTTATGAGTGGCATACAACTAAAGCTGATACAACCGAAAAAGGCAGAAATGAGCTGGAAGAAAAACTGCAAAAGTTTTTGAAAGCAAAATATCATATCAAACAACACGAAGCAGGAATACGCCCAACCGTTATAGATCGTAGGCCTTTACTCGGTGAACATCCCCAATTTAAAAACATGTTTGTATTTAATGGCTTAGGAACAAAAGGGGTAATGTTGGGGCCTTATTTTGCTACTGTAATGAAAGATTATATTTCCAAAAAAATTGAATTACCGAATGAAGTAAACATTAATCGATTTCAAAATTATTAACAGTCATTTGTTTTAAAAAATCAATTCAACCATGCATCTTGCTTAAAAAGCTTTACTTATTTAGTAAAATGCTTAAGCCACGTCACATTTTACTTTTTACAGCAAGTGTTTTGTTAATGCTTGGGGCCATTATGCTTGTATTTCCGGCAGATGGTATTGTGCTTGGAAATATTGTTACTCTAAAATTCCCTCAATTTCAAAAATTCTTTTTTGATGAAAAACCGCAATATGTGGATATTAGCAACATTATAGCAGCAGCAGATTCTTCGCTAAATGATAATGATACATTAGTAATAGAAAAAGAAAAACCCGGCAAACAATTTTTACAATTTCCTCCTGATAAAAAAGATGCACTGGATAATTTTTTCAGTAAGCTGGAATCGGCAACTTTACAAAATAAATTAGTGCGCATTTTACACATTGGCGATTCGCAAATTGAAGGCGATAGAATATCCGCTTTTTTAAGAAATAAAATACAACAAAAATTTGGAGGTAATGGTCCGGGATTATTATCGCTACTGGAAATTTTCCCTCGTTCAACGATAGTACAGCAATCATCTGATAATTGGAAACGTTATACCAATTTTGGTCGTGTTGATGAAGAAGTTCCACACAATAAATATGGGGTAATGATGAGTTTTTCAAAATTTACTCCATTTATTACTGTTCGCGATTCTACAGGAAAAAGGAAAGTACATCAAGCATGGGTTAAGCTAAAACCATCGGCTTCCGCTTATGCAAGTTCAAAAATATTTACTCGTATGCGTTTATTTTACGGGCCTTCCAGTGATACGCTTTCTTTGGCCTTGCTTGTAAATGATGAGCCTGCAAAACAAATTGTTGAAGTGCCGTTTAAACAATTAAATGTGTTTGAATATAATTTTGGTACAACTCCAGGCTCGGTTGAATTATTACTTGAAACCAAAACTAGTCCAGATTTTTATGCTTTGGAACTTGGAACTCCATCGGGTGTTATGTTGGATAATATTGCACTACGAGGAAGTTCAGGAACTGATTTTGTAAAAACAGATATTAGTCTTTGGTCAAAAATGTTAGAAGAGACCAATACCGAACTATTACTTTTACAATTTGGGGGGAATGCCGTTCCTTACATTAAAGACGAAGAAGCAGCAATTCGTTATGGCAATTGGTTTTACACGCAATTGATGTATTTGAAAAAAGCAAAACCAGGAATAGGAATTATAGTAATAGGTCCATCGGATATGAGTTATAAAGAAGGAGAAAATTACGTTTCGTATCCGTTATTGCCCAATGTAAGAGATGCCTTAAAAGATGCAACACTAAAAGCAGGAGGTGCATTTTGGGACATGTATAATGCGATGGGTGGAAAAAACTCCATGCCATCGTGGGTAAATGCAGATCCTCCTTTGGCTGCACCGGATTACACGCATTTTTCTCCCCAAGGGGCTACTTATATTGCAGAGTTATTTTACGATGCATTCATAGCCGCATATAATGACTATACAAAAAGAAAAAAGCCGGAAAAACTAATAAATGCAGAAGATACTGATGTTCAATAAGAGAAATTATACATTAGAAATACTATTAATATTTATTTTGTTTGTACAGAACATAAAATGTCAAACTATTTATGATTCTGTTGAAATTAAAATATACCCTTTTATTAACTATGAATTAAATTTAATAGAAAGAGCCGATAGTTCAGTTACATATCAAAAATTCCTTAATAAACTAGATTCATTGCTTAAACATAAAAATTCTAAATTAAATATTGTTCATTTTGGGGGTTCTCATATTCAGGCAGATATTTATACAGATTATATTCGTTATCATTTACAAAATGACAGTTCAAAAATTAAAGGTGCAAGAGGAATGATTTTTCCTTACAAAACAGCTAAAACCAATAATCCTGTAAATTACACAGTATATAATACCGGTAATTGGAAAGGGTGCAGAAATGCCCTTGCTAAAAACGATTGTAACTGGGGTGTAACCGGAATAAATGCATCAACAAGTGATAGTATTGCAAGTATAAGTATTGCCTCAGCAAATAAATTTGAAAAACTATTTATTGAGAATATTAAAATATTTTACAACCTGCATTGCTCTACCCATAAACTTAAACTGGATTATCCTCAAACAATAAAATCGTTAAACGTTGATTCTATTGGAGGTTTTATAGAATTTAATTTAACTGCTCCTGTTGATTCATTTTCATTTTCTATTCAAAAAAACACCGTTGATTCTATTCCATTTGAGATTTATGGTATTCTGCTGGAAAATAATCGTCCGGGTGTTCGTTATCATGCAATGGGCGTAAATGGAGCTAAAACAAGCTCTTTTAATCGATCGTTAATGTTAGAACATCAATTAAAATATTTATATCCGGATTTGGCTATATTGTCTCTTGGTACAAATGATACACATGATAGTTCTTTTACAGCTGAAAATTATTTTAATTCGTATGATACGCTCATTCAGGCTATAAAGCGTGTTAATCCAAATGTTGCAATTATTATTACAGTTCCTAATAATAGCTATATCCGTAAAAATAATGAAAATAAAAATTTGGCAGCAGCAGAGCAGGTTATAAAAGATTTGTGTGTAAAACACGATGCTGTTTACTGGAATTTTTATCGCATTATGGGAGGGCCAAAATCTGCTTTACAATGGTATAGAAGCGGAATAATGAAAAAGGATTTAGTTCATTTTAATCGCGAAGGATATTTTATAAAAGGAGATTTGTTTTATAAAGCATTGATGATTTCGTATAAAAATTATGTCGAGCGAACTTCTTCAAAATAACGACTGGGTAAGAGCCTTTTTAGATTTTTTGGATTTTAATCCAAAAGCGCCTATCATTTTTACTCGAGGTGCTTTTTGGATTTTTTTTCTTTTTGTATATGCCGGATTCTCTTTGCTCCACAAACGTTTTTTATTGCGAAATACCTATTTGTTTTTTGTTAGTGTTTTCTTTTATTACAAATCAAGCGGTTTTTATTTTATTCTATTAATTTTTTCCATTCTTGCTAATTATGCCATTGGTGCTGTTTTGTATGATAATACTTCAAAAATAGTTCGAAAATGGTTGGTAGGTATAGCTGTTTTCATCAACCTTTTTATATTGGGATATTTCAAGTATGCGTATTTTTTTACAGATTCTTTCAATCGAATTTTCAATACCGATTATCAGGTAATAAATTATTTGCTACTATGGTCAAACAGTTTTTTTGATACTGCTTTTTCAATTGATAAAATAATTCTTCCGGTTGGAATTTCATTTTTTACATTTCAGGCCATCAGTTATATTGTAGATATCTATCGCAACGATGTAAAGCCTTGTGGGAATATTTTAGATTTTGGTTTTTTCCTTTCTTTTTTCCCGCAATTAGTTGCAGGACCTATTGTTCGCGCATCGGAGTTTATTCCACAATTGTATGAGCCATTTCGCTTAACACGTTTAGAGTTTGGAACAGCCACTTATATGATTCTAAAAGGTTTGTTTAAAAAATTGTTTATTGCAGATTATATTGCCGTTAATTTTATTGATAGAATATTTGCTGCACCGGAAAGCTATACCGGCTTTGAAAATTTATTTGCCATAATATCCTATTCCATTCAGATTTACTGCGATTTTTCAGGATATACCGATATTGCCATTGGCTTGGCGCTTTATATGGGTTTCAGATTGCCTAAAAACTTCAATTCACCTTACAAGGCTAAAAATGTAGCGGAGTTTTGGAAGCGCTGGCACATGACACTTTCAAACTGGCTAAAAGATTATTTATACATTCCAATAGGAGGTAATAAGCATGGAAATTTTAGAACCAATATAAACTTAATGATTACCATGTTGCTGGGGGGATTATGGCATGGAGCAAGCTGGCTGTTTGTTATTTGGGGCGGATTAAATGGCTTGGCTCTGCTGGTGTATAAAAAATGGAAAAAAATAAGCCCTTATGAAAAAAATAATTCAATAGCTATTCATGTTTGGAAGGTTTTATTTACATTTTTATTTATATCGTTTACGCGAATATTTTTTAGATCGGATACGCTGGAGGGCGCATGGGCAATGATTGTACAAATTACTACCGCATTTGATGTTAGGCTTATTCCTGATGTAATAACATCGTATTATAAAATTTTTATAGTAGTGGCTATTGGCTTTATTACACATTGGTTACCGGACGACTGGAAAGAAGGAGTGATTATTCGTTTTGCTTCTTCACCATATGTTGTTCAGGCAGTGATTTCGGTGATTACGGTATTTATTATTTATCAATCAGTGTCTGCAGAAATGCAACCTTTTGTTTATTTCCAGTTTTAAGAAATAGGGGGCTGCCCCCTCAATTAAGGTTATTTATAAGACAAAGACTTTTTTTTATTCGATAAATTTTTATTTTTGATATTAAAAATTATTACATAAATCATGAAAAAACTATCCTATTTTTTAATTTTTGCAATATTCATTATAAATAAAATTTATGCTCAGCAAAATGTTGGTGTGGGAACTACAAGTCCTCATGCTTCTGCAAAGTTAGATATTAGTGCAACAGACAAAGGTGTATTAATTCCAAGACTAACAACCGCTCAACGAACTGCAATTACAGCACCAGCAACAGGCTTATTAGTATTTGATACCGATGTAAATTGTTTCTTTTTTTATAACGGAACATTATGGGCTTCATTGTGTGCTGCACAGGTAGGTCCTACAGGCCCAACGGGTGTTGCCGGTGTAAATGGAGCAACAGGTGCTACAGGACCAACAGGCGCAACAGGAGCTACGGGAGATACTGGACCAACCGGAATACAAGGAGTTACTGGCCCAACAGGTCCCGGTGGATATTGTGCTACAGCTACTGCCGGTTATATTGCGGTATTTACTAATCCTGATACTCTTTGTAATTCTGTAGTATTTCAAAGTGGAAATAATATTGGGATTAATACCACTTCTCCAGCGGTTTCTGTTCATGTTAATTCAACGGATGCTATTGCAATTCCTTCAGGAACTACTGCACAACAACCGTCAGGAGCGCCAGTGGGTTCTATAAGATTTAACTCTACCACAGGAGTTGTTGAGGTATTTAATGGCACATGTTGGCAAAATTTAAATACACCTCCCATAGGAGCTACCTATATACAGTGGTTTAATGCCGCTGATCCAAATATCATATATCCATGTACACAATGGATAGCAACCGATATTGCAAACGGAGAGTTTATTAGAGCAAGAGGAGGTGCGTCTAATGTTGCAGCTAATGCCGCATTAAGCGGAATAGTTCAGCAACATGCTATGGAAACACATCAACATACGGCAACATTAACCATTAATAATATTACGGGATTATCAACTAATGCCGCAGGAGCACATAATCATGGAGGTTTTACAGGTGGTTACAATGATATAGGCTCCGGATGTGGTTCTCCAAAATATATTCCATACGATGATAACACTTCATCTACTAATATTTCATCGTCAGGTAGTGGCAATTCTCCTTCTTTATCTTGTCCTTGGAACAACCAACTTACAACCGGAAATTTTTTAGGAAGACCGGATGTAGAATTAAATCATAACCATAGCATTAGCAGCGATGGAAATCATACGCATACAATACCTGACCATACACATACAGGATCAGTTACGATAAATAATAACAATGGTAATAGTGCAACAGAAACAAGGCCTACCAATGTAGCTGTTGTTTTTTGGAGAAGAGTAAATTAATAATGTTTTTAAATATTGAATGGAATGAAGAATAAATTACTCGTATTGTTAGTGTTTTTAGGATTAAACATTTCTGCTCAAACTGTAGAATTGTTTAATAATGGAGATACTATTTACATTAATAATGATGTGATTTATGTAAATGGAGGAATTACCAATACATCTAATGGAGTGTTTGATAATTATGGTCAAATTTATTTAACAGAAAATTGGACAAATAATGCCGGGAATGTTGCTTTTTCAAATGCTAGTAATGGCGAGGTAATATTAACAGGAGCAAATCAAAATATACAAGGGAATAATATTACAGAATTTTACACATTAAGCTTACAAGGTACGGGTATTAAATATCTTAATGCAGTTGATGCTATTGTAAAAAATCAATTAAACTTAAATGATATTGAATTGGCAACACAAACTAATACTATTTATATCAAAAATACATCTTTAAATGCTATTCAAAGAACAAGTGGATTTGTGAGTAGCTTGGGATCAGGTTCATTATCGAGAGATATGTCATTAGGATTACCATACTTATTCCCTGTTGGTTCAAGCGATGGAACGCTTAGATACAGACCAATTAAAATAAAACCAACACTTAATGCCAATGTAACTTATGCAGCAAGAATGGCAAATGTAAATCCAACATCCGAAGGGTATGATATCAATGTAAAAGAACAAAAAATATCACAAGTAAATCCTAATTTTTATCATTTGATATACAGAACCAACGGAACACAAAGTGCAGATCTTATATTTTACTACGATCCAATTGAAGATGGAAACGTAAATGATGTAGCACATTGGCAAAACATACCACAATGGGAAAGTATAGATGCAAAAGCAGATGCCCCAGAAAATAATTTTAATGCTTTAAAAGTTGAAGATTGGATTGATTTTAATAATCATGCTTTTGCGCTAACAATAACGGATATTATTTGTGGTGATTTATTTTTTCCAACCATATTTTCTCCTAATAGCGATGGTTTAAATGATGAACAATGTGTGCTTGGTAATTGTATTCAATCAGCAAGATGGGCGGTTTATAATCGTTGGGGAGAAAAAGTGTTTGAAACAGAAGATAAAAATGCATGTTGGGACGGAACATTCAAAGGGAATCCGCTAAATACAGGAGTTTATGTGTATAAACTTACAGCTGTATTACTTAATGGTGAAATTGTAAATCAAAAAGGTAACTTAACAATAGTTAGATAAAACAGATAAATTTTATAATCGAAATATGAAGATCAAAGTTGTAACATTAATTTTTGTATTAGGAATATTTTCATTAGCTAATGCACAAAACAATGTAGGTATAGGCACTACTACACCACATCCTTCATCAAAATTGGAAATTGATGCAACAGACAAGGGTTTACTAATTCCACGCTTGACAACTGCACAGCGATTGGCAATTGTAAATCCGGCCAATTCATTATTGGTATATGATACCGATGCCGAATGCTACTATTATTATATTTCAGCAAGTACCACATGGGTTTCGTTGTGTGCTGCACAGAACGGTGCTACAGGAGCAACAGGTAATACCGGGGCTACAGGAATACAAGGCGCAACAGGTGTAACAGGTTCTACGGGTGTTACGGGAGCAACCGGTAATACAGGTGCTACCGGAAGTACTGGTGCAACAGGAGATACGGGACCAACAGGAATACAAGGAGTAACAGGAGCAACAGGTTCCACTGGTGTTACTGGTTCAACAGGTAATACTGGAGCCACAGGAAGCACAGGACCAACAGGAATACAAGGAACTACTGGAGCGACTGGTTCCACAGGCGTTACAGGACCAACAGGTAATACAGGTGCTACCGGAGCAACAGGAGTAACAGGAGCTACCGGAATAACGGGAAATACAGGAGCAACAGGAGTAACAGGAGCTACCGGAATAACGGGAAATACAGGAGCAACAGGTTCTACAGGTGTTACCGGTGCAACGGGTAATACAGGTGCTACCGGAAGTACAGGAGCTACAGGGAATATTGGCCCAACAGGAATAGTAGGGCCTACAGGAGCCACAGGGAATACCGGTTCAACGGGAAGCACAGGACCAACCGGACCAAACTGGAATATTACCAACCTTACATGGAATAACAGTGGAACAATAACCTTAACAACCGATCAGCCTCAAACATTTACTTCCACTACCGGAGCTTGGCTTACTACTGGTAATACAGGAACAAATCCAACCGCTAACTGGATAGGTACAAATGATAACCAACATTTGGCCTTTAGAACAAATAATACAGAAAAAATGCGTATTCTATCAAATGGTAATGTAGGCATTGGAACTATCAATCCATTAACTAAATTGCATATTTTTGATAATTCAGCCCATAATTATTTAAGAATAGAGGCAGCAAACATGCTTCCTGATGGCGTTCAAGGAACTGCAAGAATTGATTTAGTAGGGCCACAAAAAAGTTGGACTTTATATCATGGCGATCCTGATGGATTTGCAGGGGTTGGACCAAGAAATTTAGAAATATGGGAATATCCATCTAACCCTGGGACAACTCCAGAATGCTGCAGGCGCAGATTTATAATTGAAAGTACATGGGGATTATTTACCGGTGGGGGGCCTACAAATTTGATACTTCAAAGTAATGGAAATGTATGTACTTTTGGAAGTTTTGTAAGTTGTTCAGATGAAAGATTAAAGAAAAATTTTCAAAGAATTACAAATGTTTTAGGGAAAATAGAAAAATTCAATGCATACACGTATAAATGGAAGGTTGATGAATTTCCTGATAGGTTTAACGATACCACATTACAAATTGGAGTTAATGCAAATGAATTAATGGAGTTATTTCCATTATTGGTAAGCAAAGATAGTGAAGGTTATTTACAAGTTGATTATTCAAAATTATCGGTAATAGCTATTGAAGCAATACGTGAACAAAAAATAATAATAGATAATTTAACACATCAAATTAACAATTATGCTATATTGAATAAACAATTATTAGAAAAGAATAATAATGTTGAAAAAGAACTAGATGCATTAAAAGCAGAATTAAAATCAATTATTGAATATCAAAAATCAATTAAATAAGATGAAAAATTTAATAATTAGAAGAAGTATTTTACTTACAATAGTTTTTTTTTCAGGATTAGTAAGTTTTACAAAAGCACAAAACAATGTAGGGATTGGTACAAATACACCACATTCTTCATCAAAATTGGAAATTGATGCAACAGACAAGGGTTTATTAATTCCACGCATGACCACTGCCCAGCGGTTGGCCATTGTAAATCCGGCCAATTCATTATTGGTATATGATACCGATGCCGAATGCTACTATTATTACATAGCAGCAAGCACCACATGGGTTTCTTTATGTGCTGCACAGAGTGGAGCAACAGGAGCAACGGGTAATACGGGAGCTACAGGAATTCAAGGACCAACGGGCGCAACCGGAGCAACCGGATTTACAGGCGCTACCGGTAATACAGGTACTACCGGAAGTACTGGAGCAACAGGCGATACCGGACCAACAGGAATAACGGGAGCTACCGGAATAACGGGAAATACAGGAGCAACAGGTTCTACAGGTGTTACCGGTGCAACGGGTAATACAGGTGCTACCGGAAGCACAGGAGTAACCGGGAATACGGGCCCAACAGGAATACAAGGAGTAACAGGAGCAACAGGTTCCACAGGTGTTACCGGTGCAACAGGTAATACTGGAGCCACAGGACCTACAGGTAATACAGGATTTACTGGTAATACTGGAGCAACAGGAGTAACTGGAGCTACCGGAATAACGGGAAATACAGGAGCAACAGGTTCTACAGGTGTTACCGGTGCAACGGGTAATACAGGTGCTACCGGAAGTACAGGAGCTACAGGGAATATTGGCCCAACAGGAATAGTAGGGCCTACAGGAGCCACAGGGAATACCGGTTCAACGGGAAGCACAGGACCAACCGGACCAAACTGGAATATTACCAACCTTACATGGAATAACAGTGGAACAATAACTTTAACAACCGACCAGCCTCAAACATTTACTTCAACTACCGGAGCTTGGCTTACTACAGGAAATACAGGAACAAATCCAACATCTAATTGGATAGGTACAAATGATAACCAACATTTGCAATTCAGAACAGGTGGGGTAAACCGAATGAGAATATTAGATTTTACTCATCCAACAGTAGGTATTGGAACTATTACGCCAGTTACCAATATGATGGGAGCAGGTATTAATTCATCGGTATTACATGTACACGATGGTGGAACATCTACATTTAGTCAATTAATATTAAGCACTCATTCTACCACACCCGGAAATAGAGCCGGGGTATTAAATTTCGGAGCCACACAAATTACTAATGATAGAAGAACTGCCGGTATTGAAAGTTATTTAACTGCAGTATCAGGAAATAATGCTTCAGGAGATTTGCGATTTTTTACCAACGATAATAATGTGTTTACAGAAAAGATGAGAATACTATCTGATGGTAGAATTGGAATTGGAACTCCTGCTCCTGTCGCGTCTGCGCAATTAGATGTTACATCTAATAATAAAGGAGCTATCTTTCCTCGTATAGCATTAACTGGCGCAACTGATAATGTAACTGTTCCCGGAGTAGTAGATGGTATATTGGTTTATAATACAGCAACAGCTGGTACAGGGCAAAACGCCATAACTCCAGGATATTATTACTGGCAAACCAATCGTTGGAACAAATTACAAACCAGCGCATACGCAGGTGTTGTATTTGGAGTTCATAATCCAACAGTCCCTAATCATTTAACAGTAGCTACTCCCTCATGGCAATATACAGGATCTTTTATTACCTTACCTCCCGGAAAATGGGTTGTATTTATCTTTGAATTAATTTCTCCTAGTAATGCAGGAACAAATGGTTGGGATGGAACCGGTTTGGATAGAGCTTTATGGATTAGAACTTCTTTATCAAATAGCAATGTTACTTTTAGTCCCTCTCCTCAAATTATTGGAAGCCAATTGGTAAGTGGTTCAGTGGTAGCTCCCTCTTTTTATGGAATGACAAGCGGATCAATTTATATTAATAATAATACCGGTACCAATCAAACTTATTACTTATGGGCTAATATTGATAGAACGGGAGGAACAACATGTAATGCGCATAATTTTGCAGCAAATGCTTGGGGAGAAAATCAGTTCTTTGCAATTCCTGCAGAGTAGATTTAAAAATATAATAAATACTCAGTTATGAAAAAGCTAATTTTTTATTCTTTATCAGTTTTATTATTACTTGCTAAGCAAAATTTTGCTCAAAATGTAGGTATTAATGCAACAGGAGCAACGCCAGACAATAGCGCCATGTTAGATGTTGCAGCAAGTAATAAGGGTGTATTGATTCCAAGAGTTGCTTTAACAAGCACAACTGATGTTACCACTATTGCCTCTCCTGCAACAAGTTTAATGGTTTACAATACCGCTACTGCGGGTACTCCACCTAATAATGTTACACCGGGTTATTACTACTGGAATGGTACTGTTTGGGTAAGGGTAGCAACCGATGGCGATAATTGGAAATTAACAGGTAATGCCGGAACAAATCCTTCAAGCAACTTTTTAGGAACAACAGATGCAAATGATTTGCAAATACGAGTTAACAATATTAGTAAAATACATATTCGTAGTGATGCTGCAGGAACTAATAGAGTAGGTATAGGTACAAATTTCGCAACAGTATATACCCCTTCGGCAACTCCTACACTTTTACATGTTCATGATGGCGAAACCGGAGCAAATGATTTTGCTTTAATTACGCTAGGATCATCAAAATCAACAGCAACCAATAAATTAGGAGAATTGCATTATGCTGCAACTGGAGTTGCTTCTGCTGATAGACGAACTGCTGGTATTGAAAGTTATTTAGCAGCTGTAACTGCAGGTCCCAATGTTTCGGGAGATTTAAGATTCTTTACAAATAATTCCGGAAGCTATTCTGAAAAGGTTAGAATACAATCAAATGGAAGAGTTGGTATAGGAACAACTACTCCTGCTGGCCAATTAGATGTAGTTCAAGTAACACCAAATCCAACAGCATTATTTAGTAATTATGGTAACGTAAATGATATTTACTTTCAAAGAGCACAGGGAACATTAGCTAGCCCTACTATAATAGGAAGTGGAGGAATACTTGGTAGATTAAGGGCAAATGGATATGATGGTTCAAATTTCCAATCTGCTGCCGAAATAAAATTTGAAGTTGATGCTACATCAAGTGTTGGTGATATGCCGGGCAGAATTGTATTTTCAACTACACCCGATGGCTCAACAACACTTAGTGAACGCATGAGAATAAATAATGCAGGATTTGTTGGAATAGGTACAAATAATCCGCTTGTCCCTTTACATGTAATAAAAAGTTCAAATTATTCTGCAGGTAATGGAAGCAATAATGATGGACCAACAACTGCAATTATTACTGCAAGTTCAGCTTCAAGACAGAATGACTGGCCCAATGCATGGGGAGGAGGTTTGTCAACATGGGATATTGTTGGAGCAAGTACATTTATGACAGGATACGTTACTCGTTCTGATGAAAGATTTAAGAAAGACATTATGAATATAAATAGTGGATTAAAATCGGTAATGGACTTGCGTCCGGTGTCATATATTTTAGATTCTAGCTTAGAAAGCGATCAACAAGAACACTTGCATTTTGGTTTTATTGCACAAGAAGTTGAGAAATTATTCCCAAATTTAGTTGTTACAACAATAAATGGTTATAAAGGAATGAATTATCAAGAATTAATTCCTATTCTTACAAAAGCTGTTCAGGAACAACAAGCTATTATAGAATCTCAAAAAAATGAAATTGATCTTTTAAAAAAGAAATCTTCTGAACTAGATATGCTAAAAGCAGAAATTGATCTTATAAAAACACAATTAAATGCACACAAGCAAACTTCAGAAAAGTAAAACAAATACTCGATAAATCTTAAGAATCTAAAAATCCCGAAAAATTTTTCGGGATTTTTTTATGCCGCTTTATGGAATTTTAGAATAACTTGCATCAACTTGACTAAACAAGTAAATATCATTTTGTATGCAAGCTAAAAAAATCATCGCCATTGCTCTTGTTTCAAGTGCATTGTTTTTGGCATTTTCTAAAAATGCCACCCTAAGTGTTTTTAATCCAAAACCCTTTTTTCAAGAAAATTATAAAAACATGAAAAACTATTCTTCCGAATGGAAAAAAGTTGATTCCTTAGAAAAAAAAGGCCTTACCGAGTCGGCTTTAAAAATGGTAGAATCCATTTATAAAAATGCTAAACAGGAGAATAATCATCCTCAAATTATAAAGGCCTTAATATTCAGAGCCAAGTTTTATTCCTATAAAGAGGAAGACGCTTTGGTAAAATCTATTCTTCAAATAGAAAAAGATGCCGAAGAATTATTATTCCCGGGTAAGCAAGTAGCACATTCGGTGGTGGCCGATTTATATTGGCGCTATTATCAAAACAATCGCTGGCGTTTTTTAAATCGAACAGAAACTGTTGATTTTATTCATACAGATATACGTACTTGGGATTTGCGAAAAATTGTTGCCAAAACAATTTATCATTACAATCAATCGCTCACAGAAATAAATAAGTTACAACAATTGCCAGTTTCACAATTTGATGCGGTTATTGTTTCCTCGCAAAAAGAAGGTCGTAATTTGCGTTCTTCGCTGTATGAGTTTTTAGCATACCGAGCCATTGATTTTTTTGCCAATGACGAAGCCTCCTTAACACAATCGGCAGATGCCTTTCATTTAAATGATGAAAAATATTTTTTAAAAGGAGAATTGTTTTCAGAAATCAATATTCCCTCAAATGACACTTTTTCGTTTTCCTATCAAGCGATTAAAAAATTTCAGGAACTAACAACGTATCAATTAAAACAAAACAACGCAGATGCTATTGTAGATACCGAATTACAAAGACTGGCATTTGTAAAACGAAAATCAGCATTAAGCAATAAAGCAGAATTATATGAAAAAACCATTGATGAATTAATTAATCAATACAATGGACAAGCTGCAGTTGCACATCTGATGCATGAAAAAGCACAATTATTATATGCAATACCCTATAATGAATTAAAGCCCGAAACAAAATTTAGCAAGCAAAAGGCTGCCGAACTTTGTAAACAGGCAATTGAAAAATATCCTAAATCTTATGGCGCAGGTTTGTGTAAATACTTATTGGCTCAAATAGAAGAAAAAAGTATGTCGCTGCAAACAGAGCGAGTAAATCCAAAAGACAAAGAATTTCGAGCCTTGCTTACGTATAAAAACTTAAATAAGGTTTATTTTAAAATTGTAGAAAATCCTTTTCCAAAATACAAGGAGCGATATTATTATGATGAGAACAATATTAAAAAACTACTGGCGCAAAAAGCAATTAAATCATGGGAAATAAAACTTCCGGAGGATGCTGATTTTAATACACATTCCGTAGAAATTGTTTTGCCTGAATTAGCTTTCGGTTCTTATTTTGTTATTTGTTCCGATACATCTGCATTTCAATATAAAAATAATGCCGTAGCCTATGCTGAAATAAACATTAGCAACATGGCATACATTAGTAGAAATAATCCTGATGGAACAATTGATGGATACGTATTTGAAAGAAATACCGGTGAGCGTTTAAAAAATGTTATCGTGCAATTATGGGTTGAAAACTATAATTATTCAACCAGAAAATATGAATTTGAAAAGCGAGATAAATTGTCAACCGATGCTGAAGGAAATTTTAAAATTCCGGTTGGTGGAAATTATAGAAACCTTCATTTTGAATTTATAAATGGTGAGGATAAATTATATAGCAACAGCCCTGTTTACCAATATAAGCCCTATGTTGAAGAAAAAAAGTGGAGAACTCAAACTTACTTCTTTGCCGATAGAAGTATTTATCGTCCGGGACAGACTATTTATTTTAAAGGAATTGTTTTAGAAACAAATGGCGATAGTACTAGAATTAAAACCAATTTTTCAAACAATGTAATATTATATGATGTCAATTATCAAAAAGTAACCGAGCAATTATTTACTACCAATGAGTATGGTACTTTTAATGGTTCATTTACATTGCCTTCAGGTGTGTTAAACGGCCAAATGCATTTGAGCAATACTTTTGGTAGTCTTTATTTTAGCGTAGAAGAATATAAGCGACCCAAGTTTGAAGTAACAATTAATCCGGTTAAAGGTTCTTTCAGATTAAATGACAAAGTAAGCATTACAGGAAATGCAAAAAGTTATGCAGGAGCAGTAGTAGATGGTGCTGAAGTGAAATATCGAGTTTCACGCAATGCACGCTACAATTGGTGGTGGTGGTATTACAGAGGTGGTGCTCCAACATCATCGGCTATGGAAATTACCAGCGGAACAACTCAAACAAAAGAAGACGGAACATTTACATTTGACTTTAATGCTATTCCTGATAAAAGTTTAAGTAAAGAAGAATGCCCTTCTTTTTCTTACACCGTTTTTGTAGATGTAACAGATATTAATGGTGAAACAAGAAGCACCTCTTATACCTTAAATGTAGGTTATCAATCCATCATGATTGATTTTGAAATACCTACACAAATTGATGTTCAAACAAAGGATGAATTTGTCCTTCAAACAAAAAATTTAAAT
Source organism: Bacteroidia bacterium (assembly GCA_046299555.1). GTDB lineage: Bacteria > Bacteroidota > Bacteroidia > JACCXN01 > JACCXN01 > CALKJP01. Next base: position 179,348 of record JBKBHS010000001.1, on the reverse strand, counting down.
GGGCAAGCAGAGGCTGCCGATGTTAAATTAATTGTACACCGTGTTCAGCCAAATAATCGTATTGTCAGAAAAAGATTATGGACAAAACCGGATAAGTTTTTATTAAGCTATGATGAGTATGTAAAAAAGTTTCCATACGATGAATATGCAGATGAAACAAATCCATCTAAGTTCTCAAAAAAAGAAAAAACTGCTGAAAAAATTATTGAAGTAAAAGACAAAGTAAAATTAGATGTCTCTCAGTTTGGAATTGGTAAACCGGGAGTGTATTTATTGGAATTATCCTTAAAAGATAAATTTGGAGAAGAAGTAAAAGAAGAACGTTATGTGGAGGTTTATAGTTCTGGTTCCAAAGAACTTTTTAAGCCAAGCACCGATTTTTTTACTACTATAAAAGATAAAGGCGAGCCGGGTGAAAAAGCAATATTTCTTTTAGGAACATCTTATGAAAACACCGATGTATTAGTAGAAGTAGAACACGAAAATAAAATAGAGAAAAAAGAATGGGTTAAATTAAATAACGAGCAGCGATTATTTGAATTTCCTATTCTTGAAAAGCACAAAGGAAATTTTGTGGTTCATTTTACCTTTGTAAAAAATGGACGTTCTTATTACTACCACCAAGTAATTCATGTGCCTCATACCAACAAACAACTCGATATTGTTTTTGAAACATTCAGAGATAAGTTATTACCCGGACAACAAGAAGAGTGGCGTTTAAAAATTAAAGATAAAAAAGGAGATAAAGTAGCAGCAGAAATGGTAGCTGCCATGTATGATGCATCTTTAGATGCTTTTAAACCGCATAACTGGTATTTAAATTTATTTCGAAACTATAATTCTACGTATCGCTGGCAAACGGTAGTCGCCACTACAAGTTTTGCACAGTTATATAGCCAAAATTGGAATAGTTATCCTTCATTGCCATATAGAGAATATGATTATTTAAACTGGTTTGGTTACGATAATTATTATGGATATTATAGTAATGGTTATGTATCTGGAGGTAGATGGGGAAGAGCTATACCTGCCTCTGCCACCAGAGACGAAATGTATGATATTGCAGAAGAAGAATCAGCAGCTCCGGTTTCAACGGCTACTCTAAAAAAGAGTGCTGTAAAAACTAAAGCAGAAGCGAATAATGATATGGATGGAGATAAGAATCTGGAAGGGAAGGCAGACTTTGCATTACAACAAGCACAATCTCCCAAAGATAATAGGGGCGGTGAAGAACAAATTGCTGTTAGAACAAATTTACAAGAAACAGCCTTCTTTATGCCGGAGTTAAAAACGAATGAGCAAGGAGAAATCATTATTTCATTTAAAGCTCCTGAAGCATTAACCCGCTGGAAGTTTTTAGGATTGGCCCATACCAAAGATTTAAAGTATGCAAGCATTACTAAAGAAACTGTTACTCAAAAAGAACTGATGGTAACTCCTAATCTGCCTCGTTTTTTCAGAGAAGGGGATAAAATGAATATTTCAGTTAAAATAAATAATTTAACCGATGGCGATATTCAGGGACAAACAGAAATGCAATTATTAGATGCTTATACCCGCGAACCTTTAGATAATTTATTTGCCAATAAAGAAAAACAAAAATCATTTGCTGCTAAAAAAGAACAAAGTGCTTCTGCAACCTGGAGCATTTCTATTCCGGAAGGAGTATATGCAGTTATTGTTCGCACTACAGCAAAATCCGGAAGACATAGTGATGGAGAAGAAATGGTAATACCTGTTTTAACTAATAGAATGTTAGTAACAGAATCTTTGCCATTACCCATAAGAGGAAATCAAACCAAAAACTTCACTTTTGAAAAACTGATAAATCAAAACAATGGTTCTACTACGTTAAAACATCATCAGCTAACATTGGAGTTTACAGCCAATCCGGTTTGGTATGCTATACAAGCATTGCCATATATGATGGAGTATCCCTACGAATGTGCCGAGCAAACATTCAGCCGTTATTATGCAAATAGCATTGCTACACATGTAGCTAATTCGCATCCCAAAATCAAAGCTGTTTTCGAAAGTTGGAAAATAGATTCTCCTGAAGCATTGCTGTCTAATCTGGAAAAAAATCAGGAATTGAAAAGTGTTATACTCGCAGAAACACCTTGGGTGTTGGATGCAAAAAGCGAAACAGAAAGAAAGAAACGTGTAGCACTTTTATTTGATATGAATCGTATGTCTAAAGAATTGGCAACTGCCAGAAAAAAATTGATGCAGCTGCAATCATCCAATGGAGGATTTATGTGGTTTAAGGGAATGAGAGACGACCGTTATATTACACAACACATAGTAGCGGGTATCGGTCACTTGCAACATTTAAACATTACCAATGCAAAAGAAGACAAAGAAATGAAAGCCATGTTGCAGCGTGCAGTAAATTATTTAGATAATAGAATGCGCGAAGATTATGAAGAATTAATGCGTCATAAAGCAGACTTGTCAAAGCGACACATCAATAATTTTCAGATTCATTATTTCTATGCACGTAGCTTTTTTACAGATGTGAAAGTATCTAATCAAAATCAAAAGGCATACGATTATTACTATGGTCAAATGCAAAAATATTGGTTAGATAATAATCGCTATGCGCAGGGAATGATAGCTTTGGCTTTGTATCGTACCGGAGATAAATTAACTCCTAATGATATTGTAAAATCATTAAAAGAAAATGCATTGTTTCATGAAGAATTGGGAATGTATTGGAAAGAAAATGTGCCGGGCTATTATTGGTATCAGGCACCCATCGAAACCCATGCACTTTTATTAGAAGTGTTTAACGAAGTAGCAAAAGACAAAAAATTGGTAGATGAATTACGTATTTGGTTATTAAAACAAAAACAAGTACAAGATTGGAAAACTACCAAAGCAACAGCCGAAGCTTGTTACGCACTTTTATTAACAGGAAGCGACTGGACACAAACTACAGCGGATAATATTGAAATAAAACTGGGCGATATAAATTTTGTTCCTTCAAAAGTTCAGGGATTAAAAGTTGAAGCAGGAACAGGATATTTTAAAACATCATGGAAAGATAAATCTGTAAAACCAGAAATGGGAAATATTACAGTAACTAAAAAAGATGAAGGTATTGGGTGGGGCGCAGTTTACTGGCAGTATTTCGAACAATTGGATAAAATAACTGCACATGAAACTCCATTAAAACTAAACAAGAAATTGTTCATTGAAAAAACATCAGCTACCGGAAATGTAATTGTTCCTTTAGAAAAAAATCAGGAATTAAAAGTAGGAGATAAAGTAATTGTAAGAATTGAATTACGAGTTGACAGAAGTATGGAATATGTTCACATGAAAGAAATGAGAGCCTCTTGCTTTGAGCCATTGAACGTGCTTTCAGGCTATCGCTATCAAGGTGGTTTAGGATATTATGAAAGTACAGGTGATGCTGCAACTAATTTCTTTTTTGATTATTTGCCAAAAGGCACTTATGTGTTTGAATATCCATTGCGAGTTTTTCATCAAGGAGATTTTTCAAATGGAATAACAACTATTCAATGTATGTATGCGCCTGAATTCACAAGTCATTCAGAAGGAGTAAGAGTAAATGTGAAGGAAAAATAAAATTTGATGAAATCAATATTTTCAAATGGATAAAAAAAATGAAGAAAAAATTTTTATAAAAAAACAATTTCAATAATTGTGATAAATTTTTATTGATGCTCTGAAAGGCTTGAAAAAACAATGTTTTCAATAGGTTGATGTTTTACATTAAAAACATAAAAGTGTTTTATAGTTGTGATTATCAACATGTAAGTGTTGAAAAAATGAATTGTATTTATATAGGAGTGTAACCTGATTTTGATTTACTTCGTATCAGTTAACACTTAAAAAACCAAAAGTCATGGCTAAAAAAGCAACTACAAAAACAGCAGCTAAACCAGCTGCTAAAAAAGCGGCAGCTAAGAAGCCTGCTGCTAAGAAAGCTGCTGCGAAAAAACCAGCTGCTAAGAAAGCTGCTCCTAAAAAGGCTGCTGCGAAAAAAACAACAGCTAAGAAAGCTGCTCCTAAAAAAGCTGCTGCAAAGAAACCAGCTGCTAAGAAAGCTGCTCCTAAAAAAGCTGCTGCAAAGAAACCAGCTGCTAAGAAAGCTGCTCCTAAAAAAGCTGCTGCAAAGAAACCAGCTGAAAGCAAGTAATTGCAAAGCAGTTAAAAATCTTCGGGGATTGGAGATTGAGTTTTCTCAACACCAATCCCCGATTTTTTTTGTAGAATTATTTTCCCTTCAATAATTGAAATTTCTTTAAAAGGATTATTCGAAATTAAATGAGCACCATCCAAATCTGCGAAATCACACAATGTCGAAATCTGACTTGCGGCAGCAATTCCACAGCTTGTTTCAGTCATACAGCCCATCATTATTTTTAAATTCATTTTACGGGCAAATGCAATCATTTTTAAAGCATTTTTTATACCACCACATTTCAATAATTTAATATTTATACCATCAAAGTAATTGTGGTAATTTTCTAAATCTGATAAATTGCATATGGTTTCGTCAGCAAAAACAGGCAATATGTTTTTGCTTTTAAGTTGAAGTGTTAGTTCATATGAATTTTTTTTAAAGGGTTGTTCAACAAAAAGACAATCGTGTTCTTTTAAAAATTCGCACATATCAACAGCTTCAAAAAGTGTTTTCCATCCTTCATTTACATCAACAAAAAATTTTTTATTGGTATGTTTCAATACAAATTCAACAAAACTTTTGTCGTGTGCTGTTCCAAGTTTTAGTTTAATTTGTTTAAAAGGTTCTGCTTCTTTTATTTTTTCCATCAAAATATTTTCATCTTCTTCATAGCTTATAGTGTAAGAAAGGAGAGGAGATATTTTGTTTGGTATATTTAATATTTCATGAACTGCTAATCCTGATATTTTTCCGAATAAATCGTGAATTGCCATATCAATAGCCGCTAGTGCCGGATAATTAATTTTTTCTTGTGAGTTTAAATAATCAATAAAATCAAGAGGATTATTTTTATTAAATCTATTCCAATTGATATTTTCAAAATAGGAAATTACACTATCCGGAGTTTCTTTGAGGTATGGAGGCAAACTTGCTTCACCATATGAAACATATCCATCACATTCCAGCTTAAGTAATACGCAAGGGGTAGTGTTTCTTTTTCCATGCGTCAAATTAAAGGTATGTTTTAAAGTAAGGGGATATGAAATATAACTTACATTGAGTGCAGACATTTTTTTTGCCTTGGAATTATGTTATTTTTTAAAAATCATGTAGGTTTGCTTTACAATATCTAAAAAACTATTGATATGAAAAAAATATTTTTTGCCATTGCAATTTCCTTATCAACAATGTTACTTGTATCATGCGGAGGAAATGAAGACGCCAATACAACCACTACAGAAATTCCTCAAGGAATGATAGAATATGATTTAAGCCAACATGGCCCGATAGGTATGCCTTGTTTAATTTTTCTACCTGATGAAAATACCGGTAAAGGCTTGCCTCAAGTAATGGAGGGGCCAATGGGAGGAACACAAATTGTGGTTGGTAAAGATTTTAATATTGAAATTGTAGTTGGCGATGGAGATATGAATCAAAAAAAATCTGACATTGCTGCTGATGCGGTATTCAAATCAACATTTATAGTTGATGAACCTAACGCTATTTTGTATAAATCAGAAATTCCTGATGCTGGAGTTGTTCAATATCATATTTACGTTATTCAAAAAGTGGGTAATGTAACTTATGAAATAGAAGATGTTCGCGGAGAAGAAAATTATTCGGAAGAAGGCGCAAAAAGAATGTTAGAAGCAGCAAAAAGCTTAAGACCCAAAGCTCAGGCTTAATTAAACAATTAGGATTTTTTTAGAAAAGGAGGCATCGCCTCCTTTTTTTGATTAAATAGTATATATTTTACCTTCTGCTATTGCATATATTTTATCAAAATCTTTTTTATCTATAAGGTATAAGCCTGTTAATTCGCCAAAAGCTGGCATAAGCAATGTGTATTTATGTTGAGCAAAACAAGGTAGTTTTATGGCTAATTTTCCTTTACTTTTAATTTTTATGCCCGGATGAGTATGTCCATAAAACTGAAATCGAAAATGTTTTTTTTTAGATTTTTCATGACTAAATAAAATATCATCCACATATAATGAATCATGAACCGAAATATAGTTTTCACTATATAGATGTGGATTGATTATATCATGATTCCCTTTAATCAATATAAAATGGATGGCTGAATAATGTTTTCTAAAACTTATAAAAATTTCCCATTCATTATTATAATCACTGTGAAATAAGTCACCCAAAAAAATAATTGATTCAGGATTATATTTCAGAATTAACTCATTTAATTTTTGCAAATCTTTTATTGCAGCCCTGTTTGGTATGGCTATACCGTGTTTTCTGAAATGTGAAGTTTTTCCTAAATGTAAATCTGAAACAATTAATATTTTTTTGTCTTCCCAAAATATGGCTTTCTCAGAAAGTAATAAAAAGTTACGTGTATCAATCTTAATTTCAATCATAGCCATTACAAATATGACAAAAATCATTACTGCTTCTGATTAAAGTCATAGAAATGTATTTTGTTCTAAAATAATTTTGAATCGGTAAATATTTATAATTAAAAAGATGAAAAAATTAGGTTTAATATTTTTTACAATTGTATTTACATATTCTATTGTATCGTGTAAGAAGAAAAAAAACTTGCCTGATGCTCCAAGCAATTTGGTATATACAACTACTTCAACACTATTAAAATTACAATGGAATGATAATTCTTCAAATGAAAAGGGATTTTATGTACAAGAAAATTATCGAGGAGAATGGGAAACTAAAATGCCTCTTCCTGAAGGAGCAACATCTATAGAATTTAGTATTTATCAATTAGAGGAAAATGCAAGCTACAGAATTGTAGCTTGGAATGATGATGGAGAATCTGAAGCAAGTAATTCGGTATATGTTCCTACCTATTCAAGTGCGATGGCTTATATTTATGTATGCCCTTCTTCTGCATCTGGTGCTTGTGGAATTAGTTATTTAGTATTAGATGGTAATTGTAGGCAAGTTACATCTGACTATACTAATGGAGGTTGGTATAATACAGGGTTTGAGGTTGTAAAAAACAGTTCTTATGCATTACAATTTTGTCAAGGATGCGTAAGTAATTGTGGACAAGCGGCTTCTTTTACTACACCAAAATTTTTTCTAAAACAAAAATATAACACAGGGCTTTATTCTTATTGTAATAATGATCCTTGTACACCCGGAAATTTTATTGAATAATTAACCATATAAAAAAGGAGGTAAATATGAGTAACTTAATTAAAAAAAATCCATTTTCTGTAATGAGTTTGTTTGACGATTTTTTTACAAAAGATTTATTTGATTGGTCAAACAAAAATTTCGCTGAATTTGGCAGCACATTGCCAAGTGTTAATGTTAAAGAAAGCGATGCTGACTATAAGCTTGAATTAGCAGCTCCCGGCTTAAAAAAAGAAGATTTTAAAATTAATTTAGATGGAAATTTATTAACCATATCATCTGAGAAAAAAGAAGAAAAAGAAGACAAAGACAAAGAAGGAAGGTATACTCGCAGAGAATACAATTATCAATCCTTCTCACGTTCGTTTACCTTACCGGAAAATTCAAAAGCTGATGATATAAAAGCTGAATATAAAGATGGGGTTTTAAATGTAGTAATACCTAAAAAAGAAGTAAAACCAATTGAACCTAAAGCAAAACTAATAGAAGTAAAATAATTTATAATTAATCACGATATTGTTTTAGCATCCGTTCAACGCGGGCTTCAATATCTTCGTTGCTGAAGCGCTCTCTTAAGCGGTCAACCATTATAGGGAATGAAAAAGGAGAGGGCTTCAGCATTTTTTTTAGAACTACCTTTTTGTTTTTAATCTTGTTGAATGCGTTTCTTAATCGCACTTCTTCTAATTGAAAAGTTAAAACTTCGTCAAAGGCCTGTCGTAACAACAAATTATTTTTATCGTAATCTTCAAAAACTTTAAAAAACAATTGCGATGATGCTTGCAAGTGTTTTGCCTTTTTTTGTTTTCCGGGATAACCGTTAAAAACTAATCCCGATATGGCGGCAATATCTCTAAAACGTCTTTTGGCCATTTCGGTTATGTTGATGCTTTTATAAATGTCTTGTTGCAAGTTTTGAGTATCAAACAAATTGTTTTGTAAAGCTTGTTCAATAGGTATTTCCTGATCGCTTAGCAATTCAAAACCATAATCGTTTAATGCTATAGAAAAACTAATGGGTTTTATTTGTGCAATGCGATGAGAAAAAATTGCGGCCATTCCTTCGTGAACAAAACGTCCTTCCATTGGATAAAAAAATAAATGATATCCCTCTTTAGATTGAAAAGATTCGATTAAAAATTCTTTTTCATTAATCAATGCAGAACGCTTTTTCTGTAAGTCAAATAATGGAATCAACTCTTTTAATTCATCATCTGCTGTGTTATTTTCGGCATACCATTGCAGTTTGTGTTGCATCATTTCTGAGAGTTCACTCGAAAGAGGCATTCTTCCGCCCATCCATGCAGGAATAATTCCTTTTTTATTTCCGGCATTTTTTACCAATACCTGCATTTCTTTTAGTTGAACAAATTGCAAGCTTCGTCCTGCAAACCAAAATACATCGCCCGGATTTAATTTGCTGATAAACCATTCTTCTATACTTCCTAATTTTTTTCCACCTAAAAACTTTACGGTAAGCATTGCATCGCTCACGATGGTACCAATTTGCATGCGATGCCGCATGGCAATAGCTTTGTTTTTTACTTTAAATATTCCGTTTTCAATTTCTATTTTTTTGTATTCATCATAAGCCGATAGCGTTTCGCCTCCATTTACCAAAAAATTTAAACACCAATTAAATTCTTCGACACTCAAACTCTCAAAACAAAAAGTAGATTTTATTTCATGAAAAATTTTTTCAGCAATAAATCCATCACCAACAGCAAGTGTTGTGAGATATTGCAATAGCACATCAAAACTTCTCACATAAGGAATTCGCTGCTCAATATGTTTCTCTTTGATGGCATTACGCAAAGCACTTGCTTCAATAATTTCTAAGGCATGTGTGGGTAAAAAATAAATTTTACTTTTGGCTCCGGGCCGGTGTCCGCTTCTGCCGGCACGCTGCATAAAACGCGCTACCCCTTTGGGGCTACCAATTTGTATTACACAATCAACCGGACGAAAATCAACGCCTAAATCTAATGACGATGTGCATACTACTGCTTTTAATTTTCCTTCGTGTAAGGAATTTTCTACCCATGTGCGAATTTCCTGACTTAATGAACCATGGTGTAAAGCTACCAAACCGGCCAATTGAGGCGCAGTTTCCATGAGGGCATGATACCAAATTTCTGCCTGAGAGCGCGTATTGATAAAAATTAATACCGATTGGTGTTGCTCAATAATCGGAATAACTTTTTCAATTAGTTTAATACCAATATGACCAGCCCATGGCATTTTTTCAATTGTATCAGGGAGTAGAGTGGTAAGCTCAATAATTTTTTCAGTTTGATTTTGAATAAATGCAATATCTTTTTTTTGCGGATGCAAAATTTCTGCAGCTTCCTTTAAATTTCCTATGGTGGCTGATATGCCCCATACAACAAGTTGAGGATGGATATTTCTTAAATGAGAAAGCGCTAACTCAACCTGAACACCTCTTTTGCTTCCCAATAATTCATGCCATTCATCTACTACAACATATTGCAATTGTGAAAAGAGTTCTTCATGATTTTTTTGCGATAGCAACAAGTGTAAACTTTCAGGAGTAATGATTAATAAATCTGGCATTACTTTTTTTTGCAATGCTCTTTCTTTGGTTGTTGTATCACCTGTTCGTGCTCCAACTTGTATGGATAAATTATTTTCAATGCACGGTAATTCGCATGCCTTTTTAATTTCTTGAGCCAAGGCGCGCAAAGGAGTAATCCAAATGGCTTTTAATCCTTTTTTATGTTCTTTTTGTGCCAGATTTTTTAATATTCCTAACCACAATGCATAAGTTTTTCCACTTCCGGTTGGAGCATTTAAAAAACCTGATTTACCTGCATCAATAGCACTCCAACATTCTTCCTGAAATGGAAATGCCTGCCAACTTTTTTGCTTTAGCCATTGATGAATTTCAAACATTACAAGATAAGTTTTTTTAAATCATCCAAGCTATTTGCTTCTTCTGTTTTTTTATCTTTTCTCCAACGGGCTATTCTTGGAAATCGCAATGCTACACCGCTTTTGTGGCGTTTAGAATATGCTATACCTTCAAAAGCAATTTCAAAAACCAGTTCAGGTTTTACACTTCTTACCGGCCCGAATTTTTCCAGAGTATTTTTTCTTACAAATGCATCTACTTCTTTTATTTCTTCATCGCTTAGTCCGGAATATGCTTTGGTAAATGTTACCAATTCTCCTTGGTGCCAAAGGGCAAAGGTGTAATCGGTAAATAAGTTAGCTCTGCGTCCATGACCCTGCATGGCAAAGGTCAAAACAGCATCAATGGTAAATGGATTTACTTTCCATTTCCACCAATCTCCTTTTTTTCTTCCTACCTGATAAGTTGAGTTTTTGTTTTTCAGCATTAAGCCTTCTGCATTTTTATTTCTGGCCTCTTGCTGAATACTTTTTAAATCTTCCCAATTATTAAATTCAATGATTTCAGATAAGAGAATATGGGGATTATTTCGAATAAGATTTTCTAAAATGTTTCTTCTTTCATGCAACGGTAAATGGCGAATATCACTTCCATTAAATTCTAAAATATCATAAGCCATAAAGGAAACAGGTATTTCTTCCAGCATTTTTTTACCTACATTTTTTCTGCCTATGCGTTTTTGTAAATCTTGAAAGTTTAAAATCTGATTGTTTTTGTAAGCAATTATTTCTCCATCGAGCACCGTTCCATTTGGTATGGTTTCTTTTATTTTTTCAAATTCAGGATATTGATGTGTAACCAATTCTTCTCCTCTCGACCAAACATAAATTTCATTGTTTCTTATTATGATTTGGCCTCTTATGCCGTCCCATTTATATTCTGCTTGCCAGTCATTACAACTACCTAGATTTTCTAATTCGTCATCGAGCGCATAGGATAAATAAAAGGGATAGGGTTTTGAAAAATTTTCATCTTGATTCGAAAAAATTAAATCTTGCAGCATTGTGTTTTCGGCTTCCCAATTACCCATTAGTTTATGAGCAATTTCATCCTCTGCAATATGGTATGCAAGCGATAATGCTTTGATGATATTTTTTTCAGAAACTCCAACACGAAATGCTCCACTAATCAATTTGTTGAAAATAAAAATTTCATCTTTTGATAAATTATTCCAGTATTTAAAAATGATTTCTTTTTTCTCGTCTTCGCTTTTGTTTTTTAATGCTTGAATATCATCAATTACCTCGTGCAGTTTTTTTTCAATTTTAGTTTCAAAATTATTGTTACTTGCAAGTATAGCAACGGTTTCTCCCAAATCGCCTGCTATATGATGACATTCATCAACCAACCAATATGGCAAATTACTTTTTTCGGCCACCCATGTTTTTAATTGTGTAGTGGTAATTGGTTTTTTAAATCGTTTTCCTATAAATAAAGCAATACACCATACAGCATCTTTTTCATTGGCAGATAAAAAATAGTTTTTCAGCAAGTTTATTTTTTCATTGCTCGAAGTAGTTTCGTCTAATTGCTTGTATAATGCAACAAAATCTTTCATTCTATTTCATTTGAAATATCTCCTGTTTCACCTTCAAATTGCGTTTTTTCGGTAAGCGCATGATATCCTTTTTCGTTTAACCATCGCGAAAAAATTTCAGTATATCCATGCGTAGCAATTACAGTTTCGCATTGGCTATTGGCGATGGCATTGTTTAAACCAATCCAATCGGCATGATCGCTTAAAATAAATCCTTTGTCAATGTTACGCCTTCTTCGAGCGCCTCTCAATGCCATCCAACCACTTGCTACTGCTGTTTTGCAAGGTTCAAGTTTTCGCATCCAAGGCGTATCTTGAGCTGATGGTGGTGCAATAATTACTTTTCCCTTTAATTTTTTAAAATCTGTTTCTTTGTTTATCAGTATGGTTGGAGCAATAGCTGTTCCGCTTTCTCTAATTACTTTATTAGTGTTTTCAATAGCTCCATGGGTGTAAATTTCTAGTATTTCAGGAAATATATTTTGAATGATGCGTTGCGCTTTCCCTAATGCATAAGCAAAAATGATGGAGTTATAACCTTCGCTTTCATTTTGCTTAATCCAGTTTATCATTTCTTTAAAAACATCCGATTGTTTTTGCCATTTATAAATTGGTAAACCAAAGGTACATTCGGTAATAAATGTGTGGCATTTTATTGGTTCAAAGGCATCGCTTATACCATCAAATTCTGTTTTATAATCACCGCTTACTACCCAAATTTCGCCATTGTATTCTACACGAATTTGCGATGAACCAATTACATGACCTGCAGGATGAAGCGAAAATTTAACGCCATTTATGCTAAATGTTTCATTGTATTTTTTTGTTTCGATAGATATGTTGTTTCCTAATCGATGTTGAATGATGGATTTGCTTTTTTCATGGCACAAATAATGTTTCATACCCCAGCGTGCATGATCGGAATGAGCGTGTGTTATAATGGCTTTGTCAACCGCTTTCCATGGGTCTATATATACATCTGCTTGAGGACAATAAATTCCTTTATCAGTAAATTCCAATAGCATTTATACAATTATTAAACCTTCTTTTTTATTACCAAACACTTCATGTTTTTGATGGATATATCGATAAGTGCTTAGCCAACAAAGTAAAGCATCAAATTGATGCATGTTAGAAATATTTTTAATGTTGAAAGGTATTGTATCTTTTATTTCTTCTATCAATTTATCGGGCACATTGCTTACTTTTTTTAATGGATAGTATTTTTGAATATCCATTATTTCGCTCAATTTTTTTGGATATACTTCAATTACGCTAATTCCTTTTGATTCGAGTAAGTTTTTTAACTCAATGGCTCTTGCGGTAAATGCCCCAATAAACATGGGCGACATGGCTTTGCATTCTTTGTCGCATAGACGGTATTGATAATCGTTAAACTCTACTTTATTAAAATAAACTCCGGGTAAGCTTAAAGGTGCATCAATACCAATTAACTGAATGTGCTTTTGTTCTATGATTTTTAAAATTTCACTTACTTCATCTTGTCCTTTTTTAGGTTGAATAAATTGCAATGTATTATTAAATAAATAACACATGGCAGTATTTCCTGATTTTTTATTTCCTAAATCAATTCCTAAAATTTGATGAGCGGATATGTTTTCAGGCTTCTTGGTTTTCATCAACAGCCATTAATAAAAAGTCGTGAAATTTTCGTGAGGCTTTAATCAAACTTAAGCTTGTGTTTAAAAAGCTATCGTCATTTATTTCTTTATCCGAAAATGCATAGGAAACGATATAGCTTTTTAGCTTCAAAAATTCAATCATGGGATTTTCTTTATCGTATCCTTTTGGAGTAGTTTTTACTTTTTCCCCCTCTATTTCGTTGAAATATTTTTTAAAAATTTTATCGTTTATGATAGAAATAAAATCTGCCCCATTGTAATCAATTTCCTGACGAATTTTTTGTAATACATCAGCCGGAGGCATCCAGCACCCGCAAGCAAAAAATGAATTTCCCGGCTCAAGGTGTATGTAGTAACCGGGACCGGAACTTTTTTTGCCCAATAATGAAAAATACATTGCCAGATTTTCTTTATAGGGCCTTTTATCATTAGAAAAGCGTATGTCGCGATTTATTCTGAACATACAATCTTTTGGACTTAGTTTTAAAAAACGCGAATCTGTTTTAGAAATGCCGGCAATCATTTTTTCTATATCAGCAATGAGTTGCTCGCGAATTTGATGATACCACTCACGGTTGGCATCCATCCAATCTTTATGATTGTTCTTTTTTAGTGTTTTTAAGAATTTAAGGTATTCGTTTGGCATAGTAGAAATAACAAGTTTTGTAATGGCTTTGTTTTAAACGAAGATCAAAAAATATTTATACATTTTACTAAATCAGAAAAAAGATTTTAGATTTGAAATAATGTTTAGAATACTTATTAGCTTATTAGTACTCCTTTGTGTATTTAAGTCTAAAGCACAGCACCCCTTTTATTATTCTTTAAATGATGAAAACGGATTGCCTAGCAATGAAGTATATCAGGTAGTACAAGACTCCAAAGGCTATATATGGATAGGTTGCGATGCCGGTTTATATCGATACAATGGATATTCCTATAAAGCATATAAAAATGCAAATCAAAATTCTAGAAGTATCTCCAATCTTTTATTTGATTCAGAAAATGTTTTATGGTGTAGAAATTTTAGTGGACAAATTTTTAAATTATTAAACGACAGCCTTTATTTAGTAGCTGATTACAGCAATCGCGCCAAAAATATTCAAATAGCTTTTAACGACAATGGCTTTTGGAAAGCGGATAAAGAATATCTTTCAAAACATGATAAAAATGCCAAATTAATAGATAAATATCATATGCCATTTCATTTAGATACATTAAATAGTGGTGTTGAAATGATTTATTATAAGAATACTTTATGGGTTGAGTTTGTCGGTTTTGGCTTGTATTATTTTGATGAAAATTCTAAAACCTTTAATAAGGTTTTAGATGATAATTATAAAGGTAATTATAACAGTATATTGTTTTTTAAACATAAAAATTCAATTTACTTATTACGTTCAGAATCGGAAACATATCAAAAAGTTTTTATTTATAAAATTGAAAAAGAGGCTAAAAAAGCAATATTGGTACATGAATTTTTTAATAAAAATAATATAAGGATTTATACTGTTTATTCCGATAATAAAGATAATATATGGGTTTGTAGTTCAAACGGTGCAAGCCAATTCAGTTCTATCTCACAAATCAATTTAGATACAAAAAAATTGTTTCCTGACTTTAAAATTTCATCTGTTTTGCACGATCAGGAAAATGTTTATTGGTTTACCGATTTGCAAAATGGCATTCATATTATCCCCAATTTAAACTCCATTAAATTCGATTCTAAGAATAGCCCCTTATTTGATTCTGATATTTCATCCTTAAAGAAAATAAACGACTCACTAATTGTCATTGGTACATACAGCGGTAATATATTTATTTACAATAGTGTAAGCGACAAATTTGATTATCCCAAAGAGATAAATGCTATAAAAGGTATTACTGTAAAAGATATTGAAGTTTATAAAAACAAATTAGTTGTATCAAGAGGAAAATTATTGATATATGATTTGATTAGCAAGAAAACAATGGTTCCTGATGCTTTTAGAAACGCAAGAGATTTAATTATTTATAACGATACAATTATTGCGGTTCATCCCGAATTTGTTTCAAAAAGTTGTATCAATAATATTGAAAACAATAAATCATTTAAATATGAAAAAATTTATAAAACAGGAGGAAGAAAAATAGTAAGAGATTTAAAAACAGATAACATATATTTAGCCTTAAATGATGGTTTATATTTATACGCTAATCAGAAATTTTCAAAAATAAAATTTCAAAATGAAGAGGTTTATGTTTTTTCTATAACAAATGATGAAGAATCAGTTTGGTTGGGTACTCATAATAAAGGAATTTTAAAAATACAAAATTCAACAATTTCAGAGCAATTTAAATTGCCTGTTGATTATAAAGATATTGGCATTAAAAGTATTTTAGTTAATAATCAATTTATTTGGGGATGCACCAATAGCAACTGGTTTAGGTTGGATAAGAAAACAGGTGAAATACAAACTTATTCTAATAATATTGGGGTTAATCCTAAAGATGTTTATGATATTGCCAATACACCTGAATTTTTATTAGTGGCGAGCAGAAAAAATTTAATAAAAATCCCAATAGGCTTAGAGCCTATTAATAAGCATCAGCCCAATATATTTTTATTGCAAATAAAAACTGATGAACAGTTCTATCCAATTAATAAAGAATTAGTTTTGCCATTTAATTTTACCAACCTTAAGTTTGATTTTATTTCTTTTTCATACAGCAGTAAAAATGACTTTTGCTATCAATATCGATTAATTGGGCTTGACAGTAATTGGATTAAAATACCTTTTAATAATCCTCAGGTGTCATTTTCATCCCTTTCGCCCGGTAATTATCAATTAGAAATTCGTTCAGTAAACGAAAGTGGCATAACAAGCGAAAAATACTCCCATTCCTTTATTGTACAAACTCCACTTTGGCAAAAAGGATGGTTTTATATTATTACAACTGTTTGCTCCATTGCTGTTGTTGTTTTAATTGCCCGTTACCAGATTAATATGATAAAAAAACGCAATGAAGCCGAAAAGAAAATGATACAATCGCAACTTACAGCTTTAAAAGCGCAAATGAATCCGCATTTCATGTATAATGCTTTAAATTCAATACAAGCATTAATTTTAAAACAGGATATTAAAAATTCAAATCTTTACTTAAGCAAATTCAGTAATTTAATGCGTAAAGTTTTGGATGTTTCCGGCAAAGACGAAATATATCTTCATGAAGAAGTTGATATTTTAGATTTATATTTATCATTAGAAAAATTACGATTTGGAGAAGATTTTAAATACTTTATAATTATTTCACCGGAAATTGATTCGTATCAAGTAATGTTGCCCCCTTTGCTATTACAACCTTTTGTTGAAAACGCTATTAAACATGGTTTGCTACATAAAAAAGGAGAAAAACGATTAGAAATACAATTTTATTTACAGGATAAATTCCTTTATTGTCGCATTAAAGATAATGGCATAGGTAGAAAATACGCTATGGAAATAAAAGAGCGATTAAATGAAAAACATCGTTCATTTTCTACTTCCGCAACAGAAAAGCGCGTGGAGCTATTAAATAATTTTGTCAGCTCAAATTTTGAAATAGAAATAAATGATTTATATGAAAATAATATTCCTGCAGGTACAGAAGTAATAATTAAAATTCCGATGTAGCTTGGGAAATTATTTTTGTCGTTTCGGAAAGTTTTAATGGCTAATTCAAAAAATTGTATTCACTTTGCACGCTCATGATAAAAGCAATAATCATAGACGATGAAGAAGGAGCGAGAATAACACTTTCTTCACTTATTAAGGAGTATGCACCGGATGTAGAAATTGTTTCTGAGTGTAGCAATGTGCCTGAAGCTGTTTTAGCAATCAATAAAAACAATCCCGATGTAGTATTTCTTGATATTGAAATGCCTGAATATAGCGGATTTGAACTACTTGATTTTTTTAAAGAAATAAATTTTGAAATCATATTTGTTACGGCATACAGTCAATATGCTATTAAAGCTTTCGAGGTTTCGGCCGTTGATTATATTTTAAAACCTGTTGAAATTGATTCGTTAAAATCAGCTATAGAAAAGGCTCGGCAAAAGCGTAGTCAAGCTAATATTATGCAGCGACTGGAATTAATGAAAACCACCTATAAAGGGGAAGATGTTAGAAAAATAGCTTTGCCCATGAGTGATGGTTTGCTTTTTGTTGATGTTAACGAAATTATTTTCTTTGAAGCAGACAGAGCATATACGCATGTATTTTTAAAAAATGGCTCTAAAATTACGGTGAGTAAACCCATGCGCACCTTTGAAGAAATATTAGAAAATCGTCCTTTTTTCTTTCGCCCTCATCGCTCTCATCTTATTAATCTAAATTATATAAAAAGGTATAATAAAGGCGATTCGGTTATTACAATGGATAATAATATAAATATTCCCATCTCTCGTGAACGTAAACAGGACTTCGATTTACTATTAAAAGAACTTAAGCTTTCGTTTTAAAACAAAATTTTTCTGTTCGGAAACTCAAATCTACCATTCGGAAATTTGATACGTTTGTATTATTAAAATAATAACATCTTTGACTATAAATTTTTAAACTTAATATATATGAAAAAAACATTACTTGCTTTAAGTATTACACTATCTTTTTACTGTGTAAACGCTCAAATAAGTTTAACTTATTCAAATCATGCACCTTTAGTTGGAGATTCATGTTTAATTACAGTTTATGATACTACTAATTTGCTCCCCATTAATACCGGAGCAAATCAAACATGGGATTTTAGTAATATCAATTTGGATTCAACAGGAAGTTATGTGTTAAGATTTATAGCGCCTGTTAATCCTCCTTCCGGAGCATATGTGAATGAAGATAGGCCAAGCGGGATAAATAGATATTTTAAAAATTCTACTAATAAGCTTGATATGATTGGTTTTACCAGTCCGGATATTTCTGTTAGTTTAACGGGTGATGCATTGTATAGAACTTGGCCAATGAGTTATAATACAACAATAAGTGATACTGGAATTGGAACCTATTCAATAAATCCTAATCCCTATATACCTTCATCGGGGCCTATAACAATTAATACTAAATCAATTGTAAGCGGATATGGTAATTTAATAGCACCTAATGGAGCTAATTATACCAATGTTTTACAAGTGCTTGATACTATGCATTTTTCTATAATTAACGTTATAGGTCCTTATTTAAATGCAATTGATGTACAAATATGTTCCATGAATTATTATATATTAAATGTTAAACAACCAATAATATCATTTACGGTTCAATACACTGTAAATTCTGCATTTAATACAAACACTTCTACTTATGATTTTTATGTAAAAGATACAACTTCGGTATTTGAGTTTAACAGAACTCCCCCTCCATCAACTGCCGGAGTAATTTTAACTAGCCATAATAATGAATTAAAAATTTATCCAAATCCGGTATCTTATTTATTAAATTTAGAAACTACAGATAATTTGTATGTTGAGATTTATGCCATTGATGGAAGATTAATTGAGTCTCATTCGGTTCAAGGAATTTTAAGCATTAATGTTGCAGATTATACAAATGGAATGTATTTAATTCGCACCATAGATTCAAATGGAAATATCTCCCAACAAAAATTTGTTAAACAATAGTACACTTCTACTTCATTTCCATTAGGAAAAAGGGTAGGGGTGTAGTAGTAGTTTTTTCTTGGTTTAGTTGCAGCCTCCATCGGAGGCTGCTTCTTTTTTATTTTGAACTTAATATCTTTTTGAGTGTTTTAATAGCATGCAATCAAAAACTCTTCGTTTAATTCTTGGCGATCAACTAAATATAAATCATACCTGGTTTAACAAGGTAAATGATGATGTTATTTACATTCTCATGGAAATTCGTCAGGAAACAGACTATGTTGAGCATCATATTCAAAAGGTTGTTGCCTTCTTTTTAGCTATGCGACATTTTGCTGAGGAGTTAAAAAACAGAGGACACAAAGTAATCTATATCAAACTAGATGATAAAGACAATACACAATCATTAAGCAATAATCTTTACCATATCATTCAATCACATCAGATAAAACATTTCGAATATTTACTGCCGGATGAGTATAGATTGGATGTTCAACTAAAAGATTTTTGTGCTCAATTAAAAATTTCATCAAAAGCATTCGATACAGAACATTTTTATACTACTCGCAAAGAACTTTCTGATTTTTTTAAAGGCAAAATAACATTTCTGATGGAAAGTTTTTATCGCCATATGCGAAAAAAACATGCCGTTTTAATGGACGGAAACGAGCCAATTGGAGGCAAGTGGAATTATGATGCTGAGAACCGAAAAAAACTTCCTGAAAAATTTAGTGTTCCAACACCAAAAATTTTTAAACGAAATGTAAAAGAATTGGTAGAGGTTTTAAAAAATCAACATCTAAAAACCATTGGAAATATTGATGAAGATAATTTTATTTGGCCTGTTACCAGAGATGAAAATTTAGAACAGCTTAATTATTTTGCCAAAAATTTGCTTCCTCTTTTTGGTACCTATCAAGATGCCATGACCACACAATCGTGGAGTGTGTATCACTCACGATTATCGTTTGGAATGAATGTAAAATTAATCTCACCAAAAGAGGTTGTAGAAAGATGTATTGAAGAATGGGAAAGAAGACCCAAAGAAATTTCATTATCGCAAATTGAGGGTTTTGTGCGTCAAATAATTGGTTGGCGCGAATACATGCGTGGTATTTATTGGGCAAAAATGCCTGAATATAGAGAGTTGAATTTCTTTAATAATACATCCAAACTGCCTGCGTGGTATTGGAATGCAAATACCAAAATGAATTGCCTCCACCATGCTATCAAACAAAGTTTAGATTATGCTTATGCACACCATATACAGCGATTAATGATTACCGGGAATTTCGCCTTATTGGCAGGTATAAATCCGGATGAAGTGGATAAATGGTATTTAGGAATATATATAGATGCCATAGAATGGGTTGAGATAACCAATACAAGAGGCATGAGCCAATTTGCTGATGGCGGAATAGTTGGGACTAAACCTTACGTAAGTTCAGCAGCATATATAGATAAAATGAGCAATTATTGCAAAGGCTGTTATTATGATAAAACCCAAAAAACCGGAGAGAGAGCCTGCCCATTTAATTCTTTATATTGGAATTTTTACGACCGTAATAGAAAATTATTAGAAAAAAATCCTCGCATAGGAATGATGTATAAAGTGTGGGATAAAATGCAGCCATCTGCAAAAGCAGAACTTTTACAACAGGCAGAAAAATATTTGAATGAAATAGAAAGTATTTAAATTTGTACTGATGCAAGAAGAATTTTATAATCCAATTGACCCTGATAAAATTACCGAAACTCCGGGTTCGCTTCCTTATGCACATAACCGAGGAAGTGCCATTGTAAAGCCTACAGAAGAAGGTGTAATAAAACACCAGGCACTCAATGCTATGGAAGAGCAAACCGAAATGCAACTTAAGCAAATTCGTGAACAGATTGAGTTGCTGGCCAAACAAGCCTCAGAAATTCAAGAACGAAAGGAGTTGTCTCTAAAAATTTATGAAGCGAAAATGAATTTTACACCTGTTATTAATCATGTTTACCATCTGTATGAAAATAAAAACGGAGAAACCATTTTATCAATGATTTCTCCGCAAGAGTGGGGAACAAAAATTCCTTTTGAAAAATTTATTGCCAGTGTTAAGCAGCTTGCAGACCGCACCTGGACAAAAGTTTAATGATTTTTACATGCTTGTTCCGGTTATCTTCCCGTAAGGTAAAACTATTAGCTTAATTGAGTTTTCCTTTTTCATATTGAATGTTTTTACAAAAATGTTACGGCTATTAAAAACATTCAATAATGCAAATGCAGTATATTTTTAATAAAAAAAGCCCCCAAAATTGGGAGGGCTTTCTTTAGAGTTAAAGTATTTTATTGTTTCATAAACTTAGTTTGGTAAGTTTCACCAGCTTCGTTGGTTAAACGAACAAAGTAAATACCATTGTTAAAGTTGCTTACATTTAAAACAGTTCTGTTAGCAATGTTTTCCTGAGCCACTAATTTGCCATCATAAGCATAAACTTCTAATTTGCTGTTTTCAGAAACTTCAATGGTTAAAGCTTCTTTGGCAGGGTTTGGATAAATTTTAATTATTTCATTAGTAATAATATCATCAATACCTATTGTTGAAATATTATAACAATTACTAGTTCTTACACAAGGACCTAAAGTTATTTGGACGGCATAGCTACCATTTACGGTAGGTGTAAACGTTTGAAATGTTGCATTAGGTATAGGTGTAAATCCATTATTACAATCTAGCCATTGATAGCTTGCACCATTTTGATTTGCAATAAGAACATTGCTGCTATTTATGGTTACACTTGTGTCGGGAGGTAATTGTGTTGATACAATAATAGAATCTTTATATACACAATTATTATTGGTGTTTGTTACGGTTATGGTATAAGTACCACTGTTTAAAATGTTAGCAACAAAAGATGGATTGCATTGTGTAGATGAAAATATAGGAAATGTGGCTTTATGCCAATAATAAGTGAAACCTGTTTGAGATACTCCACAATTTAAGTATACACTATCTCCCATACAAACGGGACTGTTGGAGCTTGGTGTAAATGAAATAAAAGGACACAAATAAAGTTTAGTAATAAAAGCATCACTTTCATTCGAATTGTTAAACGTAACATCATAAGCGCCTGATGTAACCGGAAAATTTGATGAATAGGTTTTGCCGCAAAAAATTAATGTATTATCTAAATTATTAAAAAATAATTTTTCGCCATAATCATTTCCACTACCTCCAAAATAGCTTGAATAATTTATGTCGCTTAAATCCGGTAAAAATTTTGTAATAAATACATCTATACCACCCATTTTATTATATTGATGAGCATTTGTAGTAATAGGAAAATTATTTGATTTGGTATGCCCTACCACAACAAACTCATTTGATGCAGTTTTATAAATTGAAATTATTTCGTCATTATCATTTCCTCCAATATACGTTGAATAGTCAAGAACAGTAAAATTGCTGTTTAGTCTAAATATAAAGCCATCTGTATAACCTTGATGCGAATTCATAAATGCTCCTTGTGTTGTTGGGAAATCTGTACTAAGTGTAGAACCTGCAACAGAAACTCTGTATCCTACATCTACACTTATTGAATATGCATAATCGTAATTATTGCCGCCTAAAACTGTTGATAATAGTAAATTAGACCCATCATTTGAAATTTTTGAAACACAGATATCTGCAAGATTTTGATTAGTAGAAAATACTCCATTAGTTTTTGGATAATTGCTTGAAGACGTGTTTCCTGTAATATATATATTATTATAATTATCTAATGTAAAACTGTAACAATAATCATGATTGCTACCTCCTAAAAATGTTGAAAATAAAAGTGAGCTACCGGTATTGTTTAATTTAGTAACAAATATGTCATTATTTAAATTATGAGTATTATCATAAGCTAATGAAGTTGTTGGAAAGTCTGAAGATATTGTTGAGCCGGCAATATATATATTTGAATTATTGTCAATTTTAATGCCTGCAACATGATCATCAAAAGCCCCTCCTATGTAGGTTGAAAACTCAATTAAGTTACCACTACTATTAAATTTAGTTACAAAAACATCTGTGGTTAAGTTGCCATTCAAAGTTTGGTCATAAGCATTTGCAGAAACTGGAAAATTTGACGATTCGGTATCTCCACTTACATATATTTTACCTGTTCCATCAACTGTAATTCCAATACCATAATCATTTTTATTGCCTCCCAAAAATGTTGAATATAATAAAGTATTACCACTTGAGCTTAATTTGCTGATAAAGGCATCATGGTAATCTTCATATGAATTATCATATGTTCCTATGGTAGTTGGAAAGTTGTATGAAAGGGTATAACCTGTTACATATATATCGCCTGTATTGCTAACGTATAAATCATTAATGGTTTCAAAACCATCGCCTCCCAAAAAGGTACTCCATATTAATGGATCAATTATTAATGGATAATTTTCATTATATTTTGAAAGTAGTTCAATACTGTAATTTTCTCCTTTTTTTATCCACTTTGCAGGAATAATAATTTTTTTATCTTCAATTATTTGATATACTAATAAGTCTGCATTTTTAACTTCTCCAAATCTTGTATTTAATATTAATTCATTTTGCTTTATATAAATGTTCTTTTCATTAATTCCTTCAAAAATTAGTTTAATTTTTTTATAATCATTATGTGGATGAATGATGTAATCATATCGCAATTTATCATTTTCAAAATACCATCTTTGATCAATTCCATTAAAAATATTTTCAATAATTATTTCTTTAAACAAGCCAACATTTGTTGCCCAATTAGTCGGATTTCCAATAAAATAATTTTGATAAGTATTTAGTTTGTCTACACCTTTTATATCTGAATGATTTATTGAATTATTGCCATAGTTTAGTTTTATTACATGCCCATGCTTGGATAGCTTTTTATTTTCGGAAGTGGTAATTTTATAAAAGTCGTAATATATACCATTTGAAGTAAACCAAACATTTTGTGATTTAAGTTTAGCACAATATAAAATATTATCCGACCATTGCCCTTTGTTTTCAATAAAAAAAGAGTTATTTAAGTTTATGTCATTTTTATTTATTCCAAAGGCTTTTGTAAAAAATAAGAAAATTAAAAGGTAAATATGGATAGTTTTCATATGCTCTTTTTTTCCAAATTTAGATTGCCTAATTTCTTTTAGGCATGATATAAATCAGTTAAAAGAATGATATTAATCAGTTTTGAGATAAAGAGATATAAAGAGTTTTTTTAAGAAAATAAAAACAAAAAGAACTTCTCGTTTGAAGCTCTTTTTGAAATCAACCAAAACCACACCGATGATATTATGAAGGTAAACGAGTGTGCTTTTAATACCTGATACAAATCAATAAAGGCTAAATTATTATTGCCTCAAGTCTATATTAAGCATTTGTTAATCTTTTATTTAGCTTATTTTGTCTTATTTGGAAACAAAAAAAACAAAAAATGTTTCCATTTGTTAAAAAAGATATAATTTTGCGCCCCTGTGGATAAAAAAGAACAAATAATTATACAGGCATTTGAACTCTTTATGAAAAATGGCATAAAGAGTATGACGATGGATGATATTGCCAAAAATATGGCTATATCAAAAAAAACATTATATCAATATTTTTCTAATAAAGATGAATTGGTTAATGCTGTTTTGGAAAAGCATATAGAAACCGATAAATGCAATGTTAAAAATATATTTAATCCAAAAAACAATGCCATAGATGACTTAATGCAAATAGCAACGTCAATAAATGAAACTTTAAAAAGAATTCATCCCTCTATTCATTATGATTTAGAAAAATATCATCCTACAGCATGGAAAAAATTTGGAGAATATAAACGAAATTTTATTTATGAAAACATTAAACAAAATATTTTGAAAGGTATTCAAGAAGGTCTCTATCGAAGTGATATTAATCCTGAAATTATTGCAACCCTATATGTTAGCAAAGCTGATGTAATATTTGATGCATCTGTTTTTGCTCCTGAAAAATATGCCTTTAACAGAGTTTATCTTGAAATGCTAAAACATCATATTAGAGGTATTGCAACTAAAAAAGGATTAAAATATTTAGATAAAAAGCTGAAATCTATTGAAGAACTTTTTAAATAATTCAAAGAAATTAATATGAAACATTTTGAAAAACTATTATTGTTCATTTTGCTTTTAACTCATTCTTGGCTTAATGGTCAAGATGTAAAAACGCCTTCTTCGTTTAGTTTAAAAGAAGCTCAAGAATATGCCTTAAAAAATGCTTACTCTATAAAAAATGCGAAAGCAGATGTGAAAATAGCCGAAAAGAAAATTTTTGAAACCACTACACTTGGCTTGCCTCAAGTAAATGGAGAAATTAATTTTCAAAATTTTATTGATATACCAACTCAGGTATTACCTGCCAATGCATTTAATCCTTTAGCAAGTCCTACAGATTTGGTGCCTCTTAGATTTGGTACAGAATATAATACGAATGCCGGATTAACAGCATCACAACTCATTTTTGACGGATCTTACATTGTTGCTTTGCAAGCATCACGTTCTTATGCATTGCTATCAAAACTTACATTAAGCAAAACTGAAAATGATGTAAAAGAAGCGGTTGCTCAAGCTTATTATACTGTTATTGTAGCCGAAGAAAATAAAAAAATTCTTCAACAATCATTAGAAAATATGAATAAGCTTTTTAAAGAAACAGAAGCAATCTATCAATCCGGTTTTGTTGAAGAGCAAGATGTTGATCAATTAAAGGTTAGTGTTACAACATTAACGAATAGTTTAAACAGATTAAATAAACAAATAGATATTGCTTATAAACTTCTTAAATTACAAATGGGTATAGATATAGATACACCCATATCGCTTACAGATAATTTATCTTCATTAATTGTAAATGATACAGCAGAGTCTTTAGCAAGTTCAGAATTTAAATACAGCGATAATTTAGACTATAAGTTATTACAAACCCAAGCACATTTGGCAAAACTGAGTTTAAGAAGAGAACGATATGCATATTTGCCTTCATTAGGCGCATTTTTCACACATCAGCAAAACGCCTTACGTAATGAATTCGACATTTTTGATACCGATAAAAAATGGTTTCCAACTACACTTTGGGGAGTTAAAATGTCCATCCCAATATTTGACAGTGGAATGAAAGGCGCTAAAATCAGTCAAGCTAAGCAAGAGTACAGTAAAATATTAAACACACAAAAACAAATTGAACAAAGTTTAAAAATACAAGCAGAAAGTGCAAAAGCCGATTTTACATCGGCACTTGAACGTTACATGAACGAAAAAGAAAATTTAAACCTAACTGAAAAAATTTATAATAAAACACTAATTAAATACAAAGAAGGCTTGGCCACAAGTTTAGAATTAGCACAAGCGCAAAGTCAATTTTTAAGCACACAGGCAAATTATGTAAATGCAATGCTCGATGTATTAAACAGTAAAGCTCGTTTAGAAAAAATCATGAATAACAAGTAAAAATAACTTTATGATAAATACATTCTCAAATCAATTAAATTTAAAATATATGAAATTACTTACTTCGCTAACTATCGTTTTATTTATAGTATCTTGCGGAAATAATGACAGCAGTGATTTAGAAAAGAAAAAGACAGAACTTGCGAAATACCAAAGCGAGTTAAATGAATTAAAAACAAAGATTGCTAATCTGGAAAAAGAAATTGCAGCATTAGATACCAATGCTAAATTTTCAGAGATTGGAGTATTGGTAGAAACTAAAACAATACAACCAGAAAAATTTGAACACTATTTTGAAGTTAGCGGAACAGTTACCACAGATGATAATATTACCCTTAGTGCAGAAGCTGCAGGACAGATAAAAACAATACTGGTAATAGAAGGTCAAAAAGTTACAGCAGGTCAAGTTCTTGCAAAATTAAACACTGCAACAATTGAAAGTAGCATTGAAGAAGTTAAAACAGCTTTGGAATTGGCTACAACCGTATATGAACGTCAAAAAAAATTATGGGATCAAAAAATAGGTTCAGAAATACAATATTTACAAGCAAAGAATAATAAAGAAAGTTTAGAACAAAAACTAAAAACCTTACAAACGCAATTATCACTTTCAATTATCAAGGCTCCCGGTGATGGTATAGTGGATGAAATTTATAGAAAGGAAGGGGAAATGGTAATGCCCGGAACACCGGTAATGCAATTTGTTAATTTAAATAATATGAAAATGATTTCAGATGTTTCTGAAATGTATGTAAAATCTGTAAAACAAGGCGATAAAGCAAGTGTAAGTTTTCCGGCATTAGGAATTGAAAATATTGAAGCAGTTATTAATCGTACTTCTAATGTTATAAATCTTAAAAATAGAACCTTTAAAGTAGAAGTAAGCTTGCCCAACAAAGAACAAGTTTTAAAGCCTAATGCTATTGGAATGTTAAAGATAAAAGATTTTGAAGCTGATTCTGCATTTGTTGTTCCAACAATGATTATTGGCAAAGATTCTAAAGGTGAATATGTTTATGTTGTTAAAGAAAATGATGGGAAAAATATAGCACGAAAAACCTATATTAAAACCGGAAAGTCAAGCGGTGGCCAAACAATGATAGTTGATGGTATAACATTAAACGATAAAGTTATTACAGCAGGTTATAACGAAGTGTCTGATGGAGCAATTGTAAGAATAAAATAGTTTTAAAATAATTTTAAAAATTATGAGTAATAATTTAAATAATAAAATTCAACAAAACGATAAAGGCTTTTTTCTTACCAATTGGTCGCTTAAAAATAAAACCAGTGTAATAATAATTACCTTGTTGATAATATTTTTTGGTGTTGGTTCGTATATATCCATGCCAAAAGATTTATTTCCTGAATTAAAAATGCCCACAATTTATGTGCGTACAGTTTATCCCGGAAACTCTCCCATTGATATTGAAAACTTAATAACAAGACCCTTAGAAAAGCAAATAAAATCAGTTGATGGAATTAAAAATTTGAAATCAACTTCCGTACAAGATAACTCAGCCATATTTGTTGAGTTTAATACCGATGTTGATGTAGAAGAAGCACTAAACGATGTAAAAGATGCTGTGGATAAAGCTAAAAAAGATTTACCATCCGATTTGGATATGGATCCAATGGTAATGGATATTGATTTTTCTGAATTCCCCATAATGAATATTAATATTTCGGGAGATTATAGCTTGGATGATTTAAAAAAATATGCTGAAGACTTGCAAGATGAATTAGAAAATCTGGATGAAATAAAACGTGTTGATTTAAAAGGAGCATTAAAAAGAGAAATTAATATTATAGTTGATTTACCACGAATGGAAGCCATGGAGCTTACATTTAACGACATAGAAAATGCTGTAAAGTTCGAAAATATGACCATTTCGGGAGGAGATATTTTGCTTGGAGAAAATCGAAGAAACATTAGAGTAGTGGGAGAATTTAAAAACGTGAGCGACATTGAAAATATTATCGTAAAACACGAAATGGAGAAAATCGTGTATTTAAGAGATATAGCGAAAGTCGTTGACGGTTATGAAGAACCTAAGAGTTTTGCCCGCTTAGACGGTTTACCAGTTGTTTCATTAGATGTAATTAAAAAGAGTGGAGAAAATCTGTTAGAAGCAACCGATAAAATAAATCTCCTAATTGCAGAATTTAAGAAAACACGTTTTCCGGCTGATTTGCAAGTTACCATTACCAACGATCAATCACAAAACACCCGTAATCAAATTTCCAATTTAGAAAACAGCATTATCATGGGAGTAATTCTAGTGGTATTAGTATTGCTTTTCTTTATTGGTTTGCGAAATTCCATGTTTGTGGGTATAGCTATTCCATTATCCATGTTTATGTCTTTTGCCATTCTGTCTGTTATGGGAGTAAGCATGAACCTGGTGGTGTTGTTTTCATTAATACTTGCCCTTGGTATGTTGGTTGATAATGCCATTGTGGTAGTTGAAAATGTATATCGATTATATGCCGAAAAGGGAATGTCGCCAATGCGTGCAGCTTGGAATGGTGTTGGAGAAATTGCAGTTCCAATTATTTCATCTACGGCAACTACCCTTGCAGCATTCTTTCCTTTGTTATTCTGGAAAGATTTAATGGGAGAGTTTATGAAGTTTTTGCCAATGACCTTAATTATTGTGCTTTCAGCTTCATTATTTGTGGCATTAGTTGTAAATCCTGTATTTCTTGCTAATTATATCAAAAAAGAAGATGCAGAATATAAACCTAACTTACAAAAAACTTTAAAGTACTTTGGAATATTTTTAGTATCAGGGTTATTCTTTTTAATAATTGGAAAAGCATCAATCGGTAATTTATTTTTTGCATTTTCAATTTTAACTTTTATCAATACCTATGGTTTGCGTCCTGCATCTATTTGGTTTCAAAATAAATTATTGCCGCGTTTAGAAAATTTATATGAACGAACTTTAAGATATTGGCTTACGGGGAAAAGACCTGTTTTATTAATTGCAGTTTACTTGCCATTATTAATGGTGTTTTCATTTATACTTTTAGGTGTTCGTGCTCCAAAAGTTTTGTTTTTCCCTGAAAACGAGCCAAAATACATTAATGTGTTTATTGAGGCTCCAATTGGTACAGATATAGTTGCTACTGACTCCATTGTAAAAAAAATAGAAAATCAAATTTTTCAATTAACTAAAGATTATAAAGACATAATTTCTTCTATCGTTTCAAATGTTGGCGAAGGCTCAAACGATCCAAACGAAGGTCCAAGCCAAGGAAATACTCCCAATAAAGCGAGAATTACCATTTCATTTGTGGAGTTCAATAAACGAAACGGTAAAAAATCGTCCGATGTAATGAAAATGCTCTCTGAAAATGTAAAAGATTATCCCGGTATTCGTATTTCAGTTGATAAAAATAACGAAGGTCCACCTGTGGGTAAGCCAATTAACCTTGAAATAATTGGAGAAGATTTTGATAAACTATTATACTTAACAGATGATATACAACGTAAGATTGAGGCTGAAAATATTCCGGGAATTGAAGGTTTGAAAATAGATTTAGAAGTAAGCAAACCTGAAATGATTGTTTCAATTGATAGAGAGAAAGCAAGAATGTTTGGTTTATCAACCGCACAAATTGGAACTGCATTAAGAAATGCTTTATTTGGTAAAGAAATATCCAAATTTAAAGACGGTGAAGAGGAACATCCAATACAGTTGCGTTTAGATGATTACTATCGCTATAACATTGCTGCATTAATGAATCAAAAAATTACTTTCCGTGATCCAACAAACGGGCGAATTTCGCAAGTCCCTATTTCGTCAGTTGCTACTTTTTACAATAGCAATACCTATGGTTCTGTGAAACGTAAAGATTTAGACAGAGTAATTACCATTTCATCCAACGTTCTTGAAGGGTATAATGCTACAGAAATCAACAACAAACTAAAAGAAATTTTAGCAAGTTATCCAATGCCTGAAGGTTATTCCTACAAGTTTACCGGAGAACAAGAAGAACAAGCTAAATCAATGGCATTTTTAACCAATGCCCTTTTAATTGCTGTTGCATTAATAACCTTGATTTTAGTATCACAATTTAACTCCGTTATCAAACCATTTATTATCATGATATCGGTATTCTTCAGTACTATTGGAGTGTTTTTAGGTTTGTCCATTTTTAATATGGAATTTGTAATTATGATGACAGGTATTGGTATCGTTTCGTTGGCAGGTATAGTGGTAAATAATGCCATTGTATTAATAGACTATACCGACCTTGTGCGCAAATGCAAACGCGAAGAAAAAAATATGGACGATGATGATATATTGCCATTAGAAGAAGCAAAAGAAGCCATTGTTGAAGCAGGAAAAACACGTTTACGTCCGGTATTACTTACTGCAATTACTACTGTTTTAGGTTTAGTTCCATTAGCAACCGGAATGAATATAGATTTCTTCGGCTTATTTGAACGTTTTGAGCCTGATTTTTATACCGGAGGAGATAATGCCATATTTTGGGGACCTATGTCGTGGACAGTTATTTTTGGACTAACTTTTGCCACCTTTTTAACGTTAGTTGCCGTACCTGCCATGTATTTAATTACCGATAAGATTAATCGCAGAATAAGAAAATGGCAAGGTAAAACATACTAATTTTATTGTAAATAAATTTAAAACAGATTATATTCGATTTATGAAATATAATCTGTTTTTATTTTTTGTTTACATATTATGTGCTGCCGTAAATCTTAAAGCACAAAATAGCAATGAATTTGATGCTATAAAGAAAAAAATTCAACTTAGCACTTATTACGATTCTGCTCAAGTTTTTCAGCTTGGCGAAAGAGCAATAGAAATTGCTCGTAATGAAAATTCACTTTCTAAAGAAGCCGAGATTCTTCAGTTTTATGGGAATTATTATTATTTCTCACAAAAACAAAACGAAGCAAAAAAGTGGTATTTAAAATCAATAGAATTAGCCAAAAAGGATAATAATATTACCCTAGTAAATTCTAACAGAATTAGATTAACCTTTATCCTTCAAGATGAAGGAGAAGAAGAAAAAGCCGAAGAACTTTTTAAAGAAATATTAGCCGAATCCGAAAAACGAAATGATTTTAGAAATCAAGTAGAATGTTATAATGGATTAGGATTACTTTATGAAGGGAGAGGTCAATCAGCAGAAGCAGCAAAATTTTATTTAGACGGTATTCGCTTAGCCGAAAAAAATAAGCAAAAATATTTCGAAGCCATGCTTCTGAATAATTTAGGATTAATACACTTTAAAACCGGAGAAAAGGAATTAGCTAAAAAAGAATTTGAAAGGGCTTTAGAAGTTGCTGAAAAAGAAGACGAAATAAGATTAGCTTTAAATTTAAAAGTTAACTTAGGTTTAATTTACAATGATGATGAAAAAGAAAAAGCTCTGCAGCATTATTATGACGCTCTGGATTATGCCAAGAAAATTGGATTTCCCAAAGTATTAGGTGTATTATACTTAAATATTGCCAATATATTTTATCAAAATACCGATTATAAGCAAGCTATAAACTTATACGATTCTGCCATAACTATTTTTAAACAAAATAATATCGATGAATTTTTATCAAAAGCCTATATCGTTAAAGCCAGGCCCTATATTCAATTAAATGAATATAATAAGGCTATTCAATTAATAAATGAAGGTACTCATATTGCCCAAAAAAATAAAAATTACGAAGACTTAAATCTGGCATATACACTTCTTTCGGATATTTATTATCGTAAAAAAGATTTTAAAAACGCCTATGATTATTTAATTAAAAAATACGAATTAAAAGATAGTATTGAAAGTTTAGAAAATGCACAAAAAATAGCCGAACTACAATTAAAATATAATATCGAAAAAAAAGAAAATGAGTTAATCAAAGAGCGAAGTAAAATAACAGATTTAGAAAAAGAAAATCTTAAAAAAGCATCTCGAATCAGAATTATTGTTTCAACATCGATTTTTATAATTTTATTAATTGCTACCGTATTGTATATTCGACATATTCGATTAACCAGAAAACAACAACAAAATTATTCGCGGCAGTTAATCGAAAATCTTGAAGCAGAAAGAAGCCGAATAGCCAAAGATTTACATGATGATATAGGACAGTCATTGTCAGTTATAAAATCCAAAATACATTTATTTAAACAAGGCCAAATTGATAATATCGATGATTTAGAAGATTCAATTGGAGAAATTATAGAACAAACCAGAGAAATCTCAAGAAGGCTATATCCTTCTTCCATTGAAAAAATTGGTATTATAAGAGCAGTAGCAAGTATGCTGGAAACGGTACAACGCGATACCAAGCTTGAATGTAGTTATGAAATAGATGAAGAAATTGAAAAAATTGATCTCGAAAAGAAAACACATATTTATAGAATTTTACAAGAATGCGTAAACAATACTATTAAACATGCAGAAGCAACGGCATTAAAAATTACGATTAAAAAAGAAAATAATTTGTTTGTAATTACTTATCAAGATAACGGAAAAGGTATTAGTAAGCAAGAATTTTCGACAGGGATGGGATTTATGTCAATTCGCGAACGTTCGAGAATTATAAACGGTATATTAGCATTAGATGATAAAATTAACAAAGGATTTAAACTTGTAATAAAGTTTTAAAAATGAAAATTCTAATTGCTGATGATCATCCAATTTTCAGAAAAGGATTGTTGCAAATATTACAATCAATAATACCTGATATTGAAATTTTAGAATGCTCAGAAGGAAATGAGGCAATAAATAAAATTAAACAACATCAACCCGATATAGCCATATTAGATATTGATATGCCATTAAAAAATGGTTTAGAAGTTTGCAAAAATATAAACGAAGAAAACTTACCTACTGCGGTTATTATTCTTACCATGTATAAAGAAGAAGAAGTGCTAAAAAAAGCACTTTTATACGGAGCCAAAGGATATATAGTTAAAGATAATTCAGCCAATGAGATTGAAAATTGCATAAATAATGTATTAAGAGGTGAAGTATATATTGGCAAAGGAATAAATTCAAATTCACAACAAATAAATAAAGAATTGCAAGAATTAAAAAACACATTGCAATCACTTACACAAGTTGAATTAAAAACATTAAAACTAGTAAGTAAGCGATTGTCAAGCAAAGAAATAGCTGAATTATTATTCGTTTCAGTAAAATCGGTAGAAAATTATCGTTCGCGCATTTGCAAAAAGCTAGGGCTTGATGCTAGAAATAATAGCCTTCTTCATTGGGTAATTGAAAACAAAGAATTGCTGGATACTATAAAAGAACTTTAAAATAACCATCATACAATTTTAA
Source organism: Bacteroidia bacterium (assembly GCA_046299555.1). Classification (GTDB taxonomy): domain Bacteria; phylum Bacteroidota; class Bacteroidia; order JACCXN01; family JACCXN01; genus CALKJP01. Next base: position 145,549 of record JBKBHS010000001.1, on the reverse strand, counting down.
AGTTTTAAAATATAATTTTTCTGACCTCTCACAACCGTTTTCTAACAAAAATTGAGGGGGCAGCCCTCTAATTTCAAATTTTAATTATCGATAAATTTGTTTTATTAATGAACCAAAACTGTACCCTATGAAAAAGTTGAAATTGGTAGTAATTTTCATTCTTGGAATTATTACTACAGTTAATGCTCAATCAACTTTTAGAATTAATTATGATGTAGCATTATTTGATTTGCCGGTTAATGCTACCGAAGCTTTAACCCCTGATAATTACGTATTCTCAGGTTTTCATTCCAATTTTATTCCTTTTGTTTCATCGCTTTCGCAAATAGATGCTAATGGTAATGTAGTTTGGGCAAAGCGATATTCAGATGCTTCATTGGCATTTATGTTTGGAGATTTTAAGCGCGACCAAGCTTTAAACCGATATTATATTTGTGGAGGTAGTGATAATGGTCCGGCATTTTTAATTTTTGTTGATGCTACCGGAAATTTTATAAGTGGAAGAAGATTTTCGATTTCACAAGCAGATGGCGCTTTTTTTAATAAAGTTATAAAAACAAATGATGGTGGTTATTTGTGTGTAGGATATGTAATAGGATACGACCCGGACGGAGCAGGTCCTGAAGTTAAGTTTTCTGCCGTTACCAATAATGACGCAAGTTGTTCACAGTCGGCAACCGAGCAAATTTCATCTCCACTTATTGTAAAATTCGATGCAAGTGGAAATCATCAATGGCATAGAGTTTTTAGATACTATGTTACCAGTAATACTCCTGCTAATAGAATTTATAATGATGCCAGTTTTGTTGATGTGGTAGAAGTATCAGATGGTTACATAGCCATTGGAAATTATAAGGTGAATAATGTGTTTTCTGTTTTCAATTCAGATTGTGAAGATACAACCCCAACTGATGCCATGTTTTTAAAAGTTGACAATACAGGAGCAATTGTTTGGCACAGACAAATTGATAATCCATCTAATAGTACCAGTCAATCCAGTAAAAGCTTGTCTTCTATTTCTAAAACTGCAGCAGGTTTACCTCTTATTTCCGGTAATGATAATGCGGGCGGTACCACACGCCCTTGTATTTTAATGCGTTTGCCTGGCAGTGGTGCTTGGGCAAATCCAACTTGGATTAGAAGAGTAGGTGGTGGTATGTTAATCCCTTTAGTTGGACCTTATCATCCTCTAATCCCAAATCGTTTTTTTGAAACAAGCGATGGACAATATGCTGTTTGGGCTAATTATTTACCGATTCCTTCATTTAGTAATTTGTTGTTTAAAATAAATCCCTCAAATAATTCATTTACTTGGGCAAGACAACACACTTTTAATTTAGCTTCTATTTTACCTTTTGGTGAGCAAGTATCAGATGGAGGATATATTGGCGTTTCTTATAATTTAGCCGGAACGGGACATGATTTACATTTTATTAAAACTGATAATTTAGGAAATGCACCAACAACTTGTGCGGCAACAAGTGTAAACTTAACTAGTGATGGCCCTTCTTATACTTATGGAACACCAATATATAATAGTTGGAACAGCAATACGGTTACAAATACAACTATAACACCTACAGTTACTAATATTACTCCAAACAGAACAGTGCAATGTATTCAAACTGTATGTGTGCCACCACCGGCTCCAACTACGGTTACTGCCACACCTAATCCGGTTTGTGCAGGCCAACAAGTAAATATTTCTGCTAGCGGTGGAGGTCCGGGTAATACTTATAATGTATATTCTGCTGCAACAGGCGGAACTTATTTAGGAACTACTTCTACTAACTATTTCCCTACAACTACCACTACTTATTATGTAGAAACAGTATCAGGAACCGATTCAACCTGTGTTAGTACTACTCGAACCTCAGTAACTGTTACCGTTAATCCAACTAATACTGTATCGGGCCCAAATACTGCAACGGTTTGCGTAAATCAACCAATTTCTCCAGCAATTACGCATACAACTACAGGAGCCACCGGAATAGGAACTCCAAGCGGACTACCAGGTTGGGCTACTGTTTCATGGAATTCCAATACGATTACAATAAGTGGAACCCCAACAGCATCGGGTACATTTAATTATACCATCCCATTAACCGGAGGTTGTGGCACTGTAAATGCTACAGGAACAATTACGGTTATTAGTAATAATACAGTAAGTGGACCAAATACGGCTACAGCCTGTGTTAATCAGCCAATTTCACCGGTAATTACGCATACAACTACAGGAGCCACCGGAATAGGAACTCCAAGCGGACTACCAGGTTGGGCTACTGTTTCATGGAATTCCAATACGATTACAATAAGTGGAACCCCAACAGCATCGGGTACATTTAATTATACCATCCCATTAACCGGAGGTTGTGGCACTGTAAATGCTACAGGAACTATAATCGTAAATCCGGAAAATACTGTTACCGGAAATGCCAATGCAACGGTTTGTGTAAACACACCTTTATCTCCTAATATTATATTAACCACCACAGGTGCCACCGGTATAGATACTCCAAGCGGACTACCAAACGGAGTTACAGCTACATGGAATGCCAATACAATTACAATAAGTGGAACCCCAACAGCAACGGGCACATTTAATTATACCATCCCATTAATTGGAGGTTGTGGTACCGTAAATGCAACAGGAACCATAACCGTAAATCCGGAAAATACTGTTACCGGAAACGCCAATGCAACGGTTTGTGTAAACACACCTTTATCTCCTAATATTACATTAACCACCACAGGAGCCACCGGAATAGGTACTCCAAGCGGACTACCAGGTTGGGCTACTGCTACATGGAATTCTAATACGATTACAATAAGTGGAACCCCAACAGCATCGGGTACATTTAATTATACCATCCCATTAACCGGAGGTTGTGGTGCTGTAAATGCAACAGGAACCATAACCGTAAATCCGGAAAATACTGTTACCGGAAACGCCAATGCAACGGTTTGTGTAAACACACCTTTATCTCCTAATATTACATTAACCACCACAGGAGCCACCGGAATAGGTACTCCAAGCGGACTACCAGGTTGGGCTACTGCTACATGGAATTCCAATACGATTACAATAAGTGGAACCCCAACAGCAACGGGCACATTTAATTATACCATCCCATTAACCGGAGGTTGCGGAACAGTTAGTGCTACAGGAACAATAACGGTTATAAATGTAAATACAGTTACCGGACCTGTTAATGCTTCACTTTGTGTAGGTAATCCAATTAATCCTGCAATTACGCATACCACTAGTGGTGCTACCGGAATTGGTACCCCAAGTGGACTGCCTAGCGGAGTTACAGCTACATGGAATGCCAATACTATCACATTAAGTGGTACGCCAACCACCACAGGTACTTTTAACTACAGTATTCCATTAACAGGTGGTTGCGGAACAGTTAGTGCTACAGGAACTATCATTGTAAATCCTTCACCAATACCTATTATTACAGGCGATACAGTTATATGTTCGGGGCAAACAGCTCAATTAACTACAGGAAACTTTACAAGTTATAATTGGAGCAATGGAGGTTCTACTCAAACAATAACCGTTAGTCCAACGGCAAATACAACATATTATCTTTTAGTTACTGATGCCAATGGTTGTATAGGAGGAGATTCAATAGATGTACTTGTAAATCCGTTACCAAATGTTACTATAAATGGTATTACAAGTATTTGTGAAGGTCAAAGTACTACTCTAACTGCAACAGGTGGGGGAGCCTATTTATGGAGCACTGGAGATAATACTTCTTCAATTATAATTAATCCAACCGTTCCAACAAGTTATACTGTTGTTGTAACATCAAATAATGGATGTGTTGATTCGGCATCTGTTAACGTGAGTGTATTTCAAACACCTAATGCCTCCATTACAGGATCACAAAATATGTGTAGCGGTAAGGAATATACATTAACTGCTAATGGAGGAAGCATATATTCTTGGAATACCGGTGATACAACATCAACAATTACTGTAAATACTACAATTGATACTACCTTTATAGTAACAGTATCAAATGGAGTGTGTACAGATAGTGATACATTGAATGTAACAGTATTATCAAACCCTACAGCAAATGCCGGCACAGATGTTACCATAAATCAAATTCAAACAGCAACATTAACAGCAAGCGGTGGTGGAACGTATTTATGGACTCCTTCAACCGGATTAGACTGTGATACCTGTGCCACAGTAAATGCTAAACCTACCGAAACAACCACCTATTGTGTAACAGTTACTGATGTAAACGGATGCGTGGATAGTGCATGTGTAAAAGTAACTGTTGACTTTATTTGTGGCGAAATTTTTGTGCCAACTATTTTTTCACCCAATGACGATGGCTTGAATGATACTTATTGTGTTTTAGGTAACTGTATTAAAGAATTAAACTTTACAATTTACAGTCGTTGGGGAGAAATAGTGTTTTCAACAACCGATCCAAAAATTTGCTGGGATGGAACATATAAAGGAAAATTAATGAATACCGGCTCATTTGTTTATATTATAGAAGCAACTTTAACCGATGGAACAACTGTACAGGAAAAAGGTAATTTTACATTGGTTAGATAAATAATGTTTAAACAATAAAAATTAAAATGAAAAAATATTTAGTTGCCAATATTTTATTTCTCCTATCGCTATTTGTTAGTGCTAATAATCATTCTATCAATTGGGAGGGAGGATTGTATAAGCAGCGTTCTTTTATTGAAAATAAAGGTCAATTTGATATTAGAAATTATCCGAAGGATGTAAAATTTGCATTTAATGGTGGAAGTCATGTGTATTATTTTACACCAAATGAAGTGATAATCGAATTAAGTCAAAAAAAATTAAGAGACAGAACCGATATTGAAAAAGAACAAAGAAAAAAGGAAAAAGAGAAAGGCTTTAAGTCGCTAAATGAATGGCAGGAGTTTCAAAAAAAAGATTTTGGAAAACGAATTGAAGAGGTAAGAGAGGTGTTAATTACGAAATGGATTAACTCAAATCTTAATTCAAACTTAGAAGCAATTGATAAAACATCTGATTATCATAGCTACGTAGTTAAGAAAAATGGTCAATATGAAAATATAAATAACATCCCCGCTTATAAGAAGCTCCTTTATAAAAATCTTTATCAAGGGATAGATGTGCTTTATGAATTGCATCCTGAAATTGGCTTTAAATACTCACTGATTGTACATCCCGGAGCAGATGTTTCTCAAGTATCATTAGAATATTCTAAGCCTTTTGTTCTTAATTCTGATGGTACAATTAGAACACATACTGCATTAGGTGATATAATCGATCATGCTCCTGTAACTTTTTATGCTGATAATAAAAACAATGTTATACCATCGAAGTACAAAGTAAATGGGAATAAGATTTCATTTGAATTAGCAAATTATGACATTACAAAATCTATAATAATAGACCCTTGGACACAAACGCCAAGTTTTGCGACTAACTGGGATTGTGTATGGGAATGTGAAAAAGACGGTGCAGGTAATGTTTACATTATTGGAGGAGTTATGCCATTGCAATTATTAAAATACAATGCGGGAGGAACATTGCAGTGGACTTACAATACTCCATACGATACCACCATGTGGCTTGGTACATTTGCAACCGATAATGCAGGTAATTCTTATGTTACCAATGGTTCAAATGCAATGATTCAAAAAATATCAACAACAGGAGCGCTTGTTTGGAATAATTCTAGTCCGGGAGGTTTATTTTCAAGTACGGAATTTTGGAATATTGCCTTTAATTGCGATCAAACAAGATTAATAGTTGGAGGAACAGGCGGAACACTTCCCCCACTTCCATATATTTACGAAATTGACATGAATTCAGGCAATGTTGTTTCAAGTGTACAAGTAACATCCGGAGCTTTAATGCCTACGCAAGAAGTAAGGTCTATTACTGCATGTGGAAATGGAAAATACTTTTACTTAACTCACGATACATTAGGATATATTCATCAAAATTTAACATCTTGCAATACATCAGGAGGAAGCAATGTAAAATTCCCTCATAACTATGCCTTAGAATATAAATGTGAAAACTACCGTTATAATAATTCGGGAATTATGGCAGTGAGATATTATAATGGTTTTGTCTATATACACAGAGGAAATCAGTTACATAAGCGAAATTTCATAAATGGAACATTGATAGCTTCAGTTAATATTCCGGGAGGCTCCTTTGTTTCTTCATTCGGAAGAAATCAAGTGGGATGTAGCGGAATAGATATTGATAATTGCGGAAATATTTATGTGGGTTCTACCAATGCCGTTGTAAAATTTGATCAAAACTTAACACAATTAGCTTCGTATCCAACTTCATTTAATGTTTACGATGTACATGTTAATACTAACGGTGAAGTTATTGCTTGTGGCGCAACCGGAAATTCTAATTCAAGTTCCAGAACAGGATATATAGTTTCTATTGCAGCAAGTGCTTGTACAACAGTGCCACTTACCTGTTGCGATGCTACGATTTGTCCGGTTGGTCCTGTATGTACAACTACAGCACCTTTTAACTTAAATCCAATACAATCAGGAGGAACTTTTAGCGGGCCGGGAGTTTCGCCAACGGGAAATTTTAACCCTGCTGCTGCTGGAGTAGGTACACACACTATTGTATATACACTTGCTTGTGGTAGCGATTCTATTCAAATTACTGTTTATAATTGTACTCCTTTAAGTTTATGTCAAGAAACAAATGGTCAATTAACAGTTTCGGGAGGTACGGCTCCTTATACCTGGTATCAATGGCAAAATGGAAGTTCTACCCCTATTACCAATCAAACTCAATGTTTAGCTTGTAATCCGTCTTATACATGGGTTGGTTTTCCATTAAATCAATGTTTAAACGGTGCAATTCCTGTTTCTAACTGTGTCGTACCTGCCGGATATGTTCAATTCGCAACAGGAGCAACTGTAACTCCAACCTCAAATTTCCCCATAAAAGTAGTTAGTGCCAATGGCGATTCAATCGTAATTAATAGCTTAAGCGGTATCCCTTCATGTTCACCTCAAACATGCCCAACCATAACAATTAATACAACCGTAAATAATCATGTTAGTTGTTTTGGAGGAAATAATGGTTCTGCAACGGTATCAGTAACAGGAGGCACAGCGCCTTATACTTATACCTGGCAACCCGGGAATTTATCGGGAGCTACGCAAAATTCATTATCAGCAGGTACATACACGGTATATGTTACACATAGCGGAAATTGTACAGACTCCGCAACTGTGGTAATTACTCAACCTTCATCGGCTGTTAATGCGGTAATAAATACTTTCAATAATACATCGTGTACGGCAAATACCGGTAGTGCAACAGTAAGTGTAAGTGGAGGTACTGCTCCATATACCTACTCATGGTCGCCAAGTGGAGGAAATGCCGCTACGGCCAGTGGTTTAGGAGTAGGTACATACACAGTTACAGTTACAGATAATAACGGTTGCCAAGATACTGCAATGGTGAATATATCTACCCTCAATGGTCCTGTAATATCCAACCCACAACAAACCAATGTTACTTGTTTTGGGCTTTCTAATGGTACAGCATCTGTTACTGTTTCAGGAGGAACTGCTCCTTACACTTATTCATGGTCACCATTCGGAGGAAATGCTGCATCAGCTTCCGGTTTATCGGCAGGAACTTATACCGTTACCGTTACTGATAATGCAGGATGTTCTGCTACACAAACATTTAATATAACCGAACCTGCTGCATTGGTAGCCACAACTAACTCTGTTACACCTGCCAATTGTGGGGTTAGTAACGGAGCTGCAAGTATTTCTGTAACGGGTGGAACCGGTACCTACACCTATTCATGGTCACCAAGCGGAGGAAGTGCAGCTTCAGCTACCGGTTTAGCTGCAGGTACATATGTAGTAACTGTTACCGATCAAAATGGTTGTCAAGATACAGCAAACGTTATCATTACAACTATAGGTGGACCAACAATTAATGTTGTAACACAGAATAATGTTTCTTGTAATGGGGGCTCTGATGGAAGTATAACTGTAAGTGCATCAGGAGCAAATCCTCCTTATTCCTATCTGTGGTCGCCTACAGGAGGAAATGCTTCAACGGCTAATAACTTAAGTGCAGGAACTTATACCGTTACAGTAACAGATAGTTTAGGTTGTGTTTCTGTTCAAACATTTACTATAAGTCAACCTAATCCTATTGTTCCAAATGCTACAACTACGCCAGCTAATTGCGCAACTAACGATGGAAGTATTACGCTAAATGCATCAGGCGGAACGGCTCCATATACCTATTCTTGGTCACCCGGAGGAAGCACCAATTCAAGTATCTCAAATCTTACGGGCGGAGTTTATACGGTTACTATAACCGATGCAAATAATTGTACCTATACAGGTTCTGTAACCGTACCTGTAACAGGAAGTTTAAATATTGATATTTCTCCAACTACTGCAACTATTATTCAGGGAGATTCAGTTCAGCTTATTGCAAGCGGACAATCAAATTATACTTATTCATGGTCGCCTTCATTAGGATTAAGTTGTAACAATTGCCCTAATCCATTTGCATCTCCAAATGTTACAACGGTTTATTATGTTACTGTAACTGATGGAAGCGGTTGTAGTGGAACAGATAGTATTTTAATTACGGTAGATATTAAATGTGGAGAAGTATTTTTCCCAACCATATTTTCACCTAATAACGATGGCTTAAATGATGTGCAATGTGTTTTAGGTAATTGTATTGGAGCAATTGAATGGGCTGTTTATAGCAGATGGGGAGAAAAATTATTTGAAACCACCGACCCAAAAGCATGTTGGGATGGAACCTACAAAGGTAAACCTATGAATACCGGAGTTTATGTTTATAAATTGCGGGCAGTTTTGTTTAACGGTGATATTGTAGAACAACAAGGAAATTTTACCATAACCAGATAATATGAACTTAATTATAAATCCTATGAAAAATAAGTTGATTAAAGGAGCAGTAGCATTAATTGCTATTATATCCATTGAAAGTGTATCGGCACAAGATATTCACTTTTCTCAAATGCCTTTTTCGCCTCTTAACTTAAATCCTGCATTGGCTGGTGCTAATTTTGATATGCAGGCTATTATTAATTACAAAAGTCAATGGCAAAGTGTGGCTGTTCCATATAAAACAATGGGTGCATCATACGATATGCGTTTTAACAGAAAAAGAGGTAAAAAAGGATATTTTGCGGGAGGTATAAACTTTTTTAACGACCAAGCCGGTGATGTTAAAATGACAACTACCTTTGGTTCTTTGGTAGCCGCATATCATTTATTAATTGATGATAACAGCACTATTGGAGGGGCTTTGTATGGCGGTTTTGGACAAAGAGGGATAAATCCCGCTGCCGGAAAATGGGCAAGCCAGTACGATGGATTGCAATACAATAGTGCATTGCCAAGTGGAGAAAATTTTAACTCACAAAATTTTGGACATATTGATGCAGGATTAGGTGTATTATATACCTATAAAAAGAGCGAACGATATATGACGGGAAATGATCAAATGCAAATTAATGCAGGTATTGCCGCATATCATTTAAATCAACCTAAATATTCGTTTATTGATGCCCCTACTGAAAAATTATATATGCGCATATCAGCATTTGCAAATGGTATCATAGGAATAGGAAATACACGCTTATCTGCTATGCCGGGAATCTATTATAACCGCCAGGGTACTTCACAGGAAATTTTATTGGGATCTTATGTAAAATATATGACCAGTGAAGCTTCTAAATTTACCAATCTTAAAGACGCATCAGCGGTATCTGCCGGAGTATTTTATCGAAACAGAGATGCTGTTATTGTAAAAGGTATGTTTGAGTGGCAAAACTATGCATTAGGTATTGCATACGACTTAAATACATCGAGTTTAGCAGAAGTTTCAAAACGCAAAGGAGGATTTGAAATATTTATTCGATTTGCAAGCCCTTCGCCTTTTGGTGGAGGTTCTCGTTCAAGAATTTAATTACTCTAATTTGTATTAAAAATGCGTGTTGTAACATTAATAATTCTTAGCATCAGTTTTAACTTCATATTTGCTCAAGCAAAAACGAATAATAAAAATAACACAGAAAACGATTCTGTTAAAGTTGAAATAATTAAGCTTGATAATGCCATTAATAGCGATTTCGATGATTTTGCACCGGTTATAACTGCCGATGGTTCTCAAATGTTTTTTACTTCAACGCGTCCTTATACCGATAAAGAAAAGAAGAAAAATCAAAAAGGTTATGAAAGAATTTATGTTTCCACTTACGATGCTGAATCTAAAAAATGGTCAATAGCCGAGCCTTTACCTGAAAACATCAATTTACCCAATATAAATGTATCAAATATTGCTATTTCGAATGATGGTCAGCGTTTACTCATTTATCAAGGATTTGATATAAAACAAGGTGATATTTTCGAAACCACCTTAAAAGGAAAAAAATGGACTGATGCCGTTTCGTTAGGCAAAGAAATTAATTCTGATTTTCATGAATCTTCAGCCAGTATTTCTCCTGATGGTAAAACAATTTATTTTGTTAGTGAGCGAAAAGGTGGTATTGGAGGGAGAGATATTTGGAAATCAACCTTAGGAAAAGATAATAAATGGGGGCCGGCAGAAAATCTTGGAAAAACCATCAATACCATGCAAGACGAAGAAGCTGTTTATATACACCCGGATGGAAAAACTTTATATTTTTCTTCAAAGGGGCATAAATCCATGGGTGGTTACGATGTTTTTAAATCAACATTTGATGGCACAAAATGGTCGAAACCTCAAAATTTAGGTGCTCCAATAAATACGGAAGGCGATGATGTATTTTTTGTTTTAGATGCAAGTGGTAAAAAGGCTTATTATTCTTCAGCAAAAGATGGAGGAAATCAAAATATCTATGAAATAAATTTTATTCCGCTTAAAAAAGAAGCTGATTTACAACCTTTGCTTACTATTTTAAAGGGCACTGTTAAAGATGCTCAAACCAAACAAGCACTTGAAGCTAAAATAGAAATTATCGACAATGAAAAAAATGAAGTAATAGCTACATTTACCTCTAATAGCGAATCAGGTAAATATCTTGTTTCGCTACCATCCGGAAAAAATTATGGAATAAATGTGAGTGCTCCCGGATACTTATTTCATTCCGAAAATTTTACTCTGTCAGACACGGCATCCTATAAAGAAGTTAGAAAAAATATTTTTCTCAACAAAGCCGATGTTGGAACAAAGGTTGTATTACGCAATATATTCTTTGATTTTGGTAAATCAACATTACGACCTGAATCAATCAGTGAATTAAATAAATTAAAAAGAGTACTAGAAGAAAATGCCAATATCAAAGTAGAAATTTCAGGGCATACAGATAATGTTTCGTCTGATGAATTTAATCAACGATTATCCGAAAACAGAGCTAAAGCTGTGGTAGAATATTTAGTGCAAAACGGTATTTCTAAAGAACGATTAACCTATAAAGGATATGGTAAAACGCAACCTATTGCATCGAACGACACTGAAGAAGGGAGACAAGAAAATAGACGCGTAGAATTTAAAATTATTTCAAAATAATTTTTTATGGTAAAATTGCTACATTAGAGGTGTAGCAATTTTTCATAGGGGCCAAAAAAGGGGTTGCTCATTTGAGCAGCCCCTTTGGCTTTTTATCAAGCTCCATTAACAACCACAAACAGAAAAAATGTTGGCTGCGTAAACTCCGCCAAAACGTTTTTTCTGTTTGTAAACGTCTTTTATATTTTCCGCAAAGCGGATTTTTTGATAACGGTTCAGGGCTTGGCGAAAGTGGGGCTTAAAAGCACAAATGCTCAATTCAACACCAATGCCAAATATAAGCACAAATGTTGATTTAAGCACTGTCTCCCCACTTTTACCAAACCCTTGTTACAGGCAGTTTTTATTTGTTCGTCAGCCAAAAGTAGATTGCAAGTCCGAACATCAAAATGGTTTTTATGTTGCACCAAGTCAATCTGAATTTTGGTGCAACTCGTTTGCAGTTGTCTGTTTTGCATTCCATTTTTAAGCATTTTTTGTCGCACAAGATTTGTCCGAACAGTAAGCGTTTCCAACGGTTTTAGCAACTGCCATTCCAAAAATGATGTGTCCCTTTAAACTCCCTATCATTGTCAGCATCATTGAGCCTTCCATTTTTGGCATTGGCATCATTGCACCCATTATACCCATCATAATTTGGGCAAAGATAAAGGCAATAATTCCGAATACTGCCCCTTTTGCCCATACATTGTTTATTTTGTGTTTGAAAATGCACAAGTAAGTGTATGCAAGGGCAAACATAACACCTATCATAAAGTGCATTATCCAACCCACAAAAACGGGCATTCCTAACATGCCTGAAAGCATTTCTGGTGGCGACATTTTAGGCATTCCCATCATTGGTGCAACCATCATTACTACGGTCATTATGGCTGTGCCAATAATACCCGCTAAAATTGATTTTTGAATTTTCGTGTTCATAATATTAAATGTTTAAAGTTTGTAAATTAAGTTCTGCCAGCTCTGTGGCGTGTTCAATATTCCATTCACCCATTATCTGACGGTGGATATAACAAGCATTCGCTTGTTTGAGTAGTTCGTCTTTTTGCTCTTGAGTGATATTGCCTTCAATATGAATTCCAACTTTTACATTGGTTTTCAAACCATCAGGCTGTCGTTCTACTTCTTGTGAAAGTTCTGCTCTTACTTCGTCTATTTCCCAACCTTTTTGTCGGGCTATATACCGAACCGTTGCTACTTTACACATTGCCAAACCACTCAACACCAATTCAGAAGGACTTAACCCTAAATCTGTCCCTTTGCTTTTGATGGGTTCATCACCAATTATTGTATGTTTGCCATTGGTGATAATGCTTTGATACCCTTCGGGTAAATTTTTTATTTTGATTACGGTTGCCATACTTGAAAATTTAATGATTGATGTTACTTTATTCCATTTTTCAGAAATAATCACCCATATAGTTCATTTTTTAATTTGCTTTCTAATTTCAGGTTTTGAGCGATTAACTTTAAGCCATTTAAAAATCCTACGCTTTTCATTTTTTGGTCTTTGTTTAGATAAGCAATTTTTGACATTATTTCCCAATGTTTAACGATTTGTCGCCAAGCATAAAAAAGAGAATTTTTGGGGTCGTAGATATGAATAGGCTCGCTCATAGCACCATTGAGTTCTATGATTTTGAAATCGATAATTTTTTGAGTGGCTTCATCTATGTTACAAATTATATCAAATCTCCCGTAATAGAACCCTTCAATTTTGCTCGCAATGTTATTTATAAGCGGATAAATTGCTTCTTTGTATTTGTCTGTTACATTGATAAACTCCGCCCCTCGAGTGTGGCTTCCGATGGGCAATATTTCTACTACCTTACCTTTTTCAGGAATAGAGTCAAGGGTTTTGACACAAATTTTTTCTAATGATTTTAGTTGTCTGTTTATTCGGTTGTTTTGTTTTGCCAACTGACGGACGGTTGAGATACCATCGCCTATAACGTTCATATACTTTTTTTGTGTAATTCCGGTAATAAAACCATTTTCTTGATTGGGATATCTGCAATAAAAAACACCAAGTTCTGTATTACCCGTAATTTTTTCTTGTAAAATGATGTCTAAGTGTGTGTTTTGAAGGTAGTTTGACAACTCACTGGCAGAATGAATAAAAGTAACGCCCAAGCCCTTTAATCCTTCATTGGGCTTTACTACAATAGGATAATTTTTTATTTGGCTAACATCAAAGTTCTTGGCGGCTTCTTTGGATATAAATAGCGTTTTAGGGATGCTGTCAGCAGGCAAAAGATTATAAATATCTATTTTTGATTGCATTGCCATACCACCAAATTTGATAGCCGGATTAGTTTTTTCAAAAAAGAAAAAATGCCTGTTTTTTAAAGAAAAATAGAGTCCAATGGGAAATAACGGCAAATAAATCAACCAAGTGTTAAAGTATTCCCATTGCCTTATAGCTGAAACTTTATTGTGAAACCAAGACCTCATTGGTAGAAATGTTAATGTGTGTATATTCTTTTGAAATATGATTGAAGACTTTGAAGCGAATTTCGTTTTGTAATAATTCGATTTGTGATGTTGTTAGTGTTTGCAAACAAGAACGATTTATGTAAAAACCATTTTCTAAATCATCCTTTTTTGTGGATAATAATTCAAACAAAGCGGTTGTGTTAATTTCAACATTCTTAATAAAATCAGCGAAAATTGCTGCTCTTTTTTCGCGGTTTTCTTTGTCGTAAAGCGTAACACTTGACCAAATTTTATTTTCTGGAATATTTTCAAAAACAGTGATTACATTTTCCTTATCGTTCCATTTTAATTCTTGTAATTGCCCATTTTTCAAAACAACCAACGTGAACGGTTCAAAGGATTTGAAACAATATTGATGGGCAAATTCGGAAACGCTTACATTCATTTTTAAAAAATCAATGGCGATATACCCTCTACTGCTGGTGTGATAGGGCATCTTGATATGTTTTTCATCGCAGCCATTGAGTAAAATCGCTACATTGCCCCGTGAGTCAAAAGCCAGCCAAGTTCCACCTTTTAACTTATCTTTGGGGTAAAAAATTTGATAATTTTGGTGGTTTATTTTTTCAAATTCGGTTGCATTTCTCAATATATTATCATCTCTGTTGGAGGTGAAGACTATTGAGTTTTTAAATTTATTGAATAGTAAAGTACACATTTAGCTAAGAATTTTGTTTTGCCAATATGGTAGAAGGTGCAACTCCAAAAAAAGCGTCTATCAAATGGACTTTTTCTAACTCAATAAATGCTACTTTTATCAAAGCCTGATGATGAATGCAATGCTCTATATTATAAACCACTTCTCTAAAATAAGTGGTACTGACAGTTGAGCGTTTTCCATCATAATTTGTAAACGAAAGTTGTAGTATTTTGTCGTATGTAGGCAATTTATCAACTAACTCAATAAGTGTAGCTTGTGCGAAGTCTTTTGAAATTTCAATTTGTAAATTTCTTTTTCTTAAATCATAGTTGATGCAGTTGCAATGATACTGTTCAACCAAACATTGCACAAACTCTATAATATGTCGGGTGTGAGCACCTATGCTGTTGCCCTCTAAACTGCAAATAGTTTGTGTGTAGTCCTTGTTATCTAACGCTGATAAAGCATTTGATAAACTAAGTAACGTAGATTTTAATTCTTGAACTAACATATCATTTCAAAGTTTTCAAAACTGCCAATAACATTTCGCTACTAATTCTTTCTTTATAATTAGGGTTGATATATTCAAAAAGAATTTTACCCTCTTTATCCAAAATCATAACCGTAGGTACTGGCATAATTTCAGAAGTTTTTCCTTTCTGTCCTTTGCTTGCGATGAAGCCTTTTAGCATTAGTGGGGTTTTGAAACCTATACCTACTTGCTGAATAAACTTTGCATCCGGGTCAGAAAGTAGGGTATAATGAATACTGTCTTTGCTTTGGGTTGCTTCAAGGTTTTGGTAGTCGTCCGGACTAATAGCTATGATTTGATAGCCTAAATCTAAAATTTCTTTTTCAATTTTAGCTAAGCCCGAAAGTTGAACATTACAATAAGGACACCAACCGCCACGATAGAACACTAAAACGGTTGGCTTTTTGCTCAAAATTGTTCCAAGTTCTACTTGTCTGCCTTCCGCATCTTGTAGAGTTGTCTTTGGGACAGTCTCTCCAATTAGCAAAGGACTAATGTCTTCGGCGTTTTCAGGTATCTGTGCAATTGCGTTTGAAGAACAGCAAAAGCAAAGAATACCAAAGATTGATTTAAGAAATGTTTTCATGGTTTAGTTTTTAAGGAGTTGTTGCCCCAATTCAATAAGTTCATCGGGATTGTGATAACCAACTGTTTTTGCAATTACTTTTCCGTTTCCATCTATAAAAAGTAAAGAAGGAAAACTTTGTAAGTTGTACTTCTGCATCAGCATTGCTCCGTCTCCTTGCTCTCCGTCAAAGGCAACATTTACAAAGTTTTGATTGTAGAATTTTCCAACTTCTGCGTTTGAAAAAGTTTTTGCTTTTAACTTTTTACAAGGTCCACACCAAGTAGCGTAAATGTCCAAGAAAATCAATTTGTTTTCTTTTTTGGCAAGTTGCAAGGCTTCATCCCAAGTTCCTTTATGAAATTGGATACCTTCTTTTGTGTCGGCTTTGAAATCCACTTGGGGATTTTCAAAGGCATAAGCAGCTATCATCACGATGGCTGAAAATGCTATATAAATTAAATTCTTCATTATTTTTTGCGATTTAATTCCATAGGAATATGAATTTTTACTTCATCACCTACTACCATTGTAGCTGCCCAATTTCCTGTGCCTACGCCAAATTCTGTTCTGTTGATTGTTGTCTCAATAACAAGTCCTAAAATTAAAGTGCCTTTCATCATGGGGTGTTCCATTTCGCCTGTTATTTTCATTGGCAATACCACATCTTTGGTTTTGTCTTTAATGGTTAGTTTGCCGTGAACCAAATATTCCTTTTCTGATTTGCTTTCAATTTTTGTTGATTTGAAAGTCATATTTGGATATTTTTTTGCATCAAAGAAATCCGCCGATTGCAAATGATTGTCTCTTTTGCTGTCGTCTGTGTTTACACTTTTTACAGCAATAGTAAATTCTGCTTTACTCCCCTGAAGATTGTTAGGGTCAAAATAGAAATCGCCATCAAAACTTGTAAACTTACCCGTTACGGCAGAAAAGAAGTGATTGATAGAGAAATTAACAGAAGTGTGCGACTTGTCTAATTTCCACTTTGTAGCTTCTTGTGCGTTTGCTGTGAGAGCACCAAAAACAGTTAATAAAACTGCAAATCCGATTTTTTTGATTTTTGAAACCATTGTATAATAAAATTTTAAGGTTATAGTTGCCACTATTAGCGAACCATACCTTTATACCAATGGTCTAATTTTATCACCCAAGCAAGTGAAAAAAAATCCAATTATTTTTTACAACAGTCATTTTTCTCTTGAATTGAAGGACAAGCCACCGTTCCGAAACTACAATACACACAGCAGTCGCCTTGATTGGGGCGTAAAACTTGTTTACAGTTTTCGCATTGATAGAAAAACTGACAAGCATCTGTCGGCATCGTTTCTTCTTTTTTATGTCCGCAGTTTGGACAAGTAATGGTTGATTGTAATGTGATTTTCATCTTAATTTTCTTTTTTGTTGGTTACTGAATATCCTGTTGAGTTAATGGCTTTTTCAATTTCGGTGGTTGAAATTTTTGAATTGTCAAATTCTATGATAGCGTTTCCGTTTTTATATGACGCTGTTGAATTGATTACGCCTGATAATTTATTCACTTCGTGATTAACGTGCTCTTCGCAGCTGGCACAAGTCATTCCGCTAATTGTAAACTCAACTTTTTGAATATTGGATTTATCAACTACTATGATTTGCTTTTCTGTCTTTGGATAAAAAATGCTTGAATAGTATGGAAAGGCAAGCATAAAAATTGCAAATGCGGTTACAATTCCTAAAAACATTTTGCTTTGAGTGAATTTCGGTTTCTCGTCTGTTTCACAATTGCAGTCTATTTGTTTTTTAGGTTTTAGTTTTTGATACCAAGCGAAACCAAGTACCAAAATGGTCAAGCCGATAAAGTAAGGTCTTGCAGGTTCAAGCCAAGAAAAAGTAGAGGCAAGGCCGCTTGTCCCTGCAACAAGTGCTAAAACGGGTGAAATGCAACAAAGAGAGGCTGCAATTGCGGTCATAAACCCTGCACCCAAAAGTTTGTTTTCTGATTTCATCTTCTGAAAATTTATGTTTACGATATATCGCATTTATACCAATAAACCGTAAAAATCACCCATTAAATTGTTTTTTTTCTTCTTGTTCCTTTACTTTTCGGATTTGTTCCATACACTTATGTTTTTGATTTTGAGCGTTGTGTTTGGTTGAGTAACCATATTCTTGTTGAATCTGCTCAATGGCTTTCTGTTTAAAAAATAGGTCGTGAATAAGTCCTTTGCAATGCTCGGTTATCTTGTGCATATAGTTTTGCAACTTGTCCCAATAGGTTTTTTCTTGCTCAATGGCAAAGTTTATTTCTTCAAAAAATTTGTTGTTGTGAAGGTCAGTAAATTCAATTTCCCTGTAAGAATTTCGCAAACGCTTTAACCAAAGATTTTTAGCGATTGCCATAATATAGGTTTTGATAGAGGCAGTTAGTTGAAAATTGTCTTGACGCAATTTCTCCACCAAAACAAGCATTGTGTCTTGAAAAACGTCTTCGGCATCATCTTTCCGTCCGTTGTTGTTGGTTACAAAACGGTTTACCATTCCGAAATACTCTTTGTAGAGTCGTCCGAAAGCATTGTTATTTTCGCCTTTTAAGTCGTCTATAATTTTAGTTGTCATACTACTTTTTTATATCTGCTCGGTTTTTGTTTGCGGTTCGGTAAAATTGCCTGTAACTTGCATATATGTCTGATAAAATCCTTCTTTTACACCCATTTTTGGTTGTATAGGTCTGATAAATATCAGCCTTTTTTGTTATTTCAAAATTTAATATTTAATCATAAAAAATCAATACATGTTAATCCCCTGTAAGTATAAAGCTGTGCTTTTGTCTGACTTTTCAGTTAAACTTTGCTTAATATCTTTATTTGCTAAAGACTTCTAATGCACATATAAAATTTTACGTTTTGTAAACATAGTTTACAAAAACAGAAAGACATGAAACAAAAGCCTGCCTGTGCTTAAACAAACTTCGCGTATAGCTAGGCACAGTAAATGTTTTTAATAGAATTATTAAACCGCTATTATACAAATAGCAGCAATATATATATACAGTTGAAATCTATTGCCCAATGTTGTCTTTAGCTGGTTCTTTGTTTTCTTCTTCGCCTTTACCAACTTCAATAACAGGAATAATATCCTTTTTCTTACGGTTAAAATTAAATGCAAAAAACAATTCCATAGAGCCGGAGGTGTGAGTTCTTAAATTACTTAAGGTAACATCATATGCAAAACCCAAACTCAATTGGTTATAGTTTATTCCAATCATTGGAATTACGCTTTCTTGATTTCTATAAGAAATACCTCCCCAAATAAATTCTTTATAATGTAATTTGCCGTTTAAATCATATTGTATCGGTGCGCCATTAACATATTTTACTAAAAACGATGGTTCAAATACAAAATGATCTTTAAAACCATATCGATAGCCTGCCGTAAAGAAATAGTGTCTGTTTAGTTTATTTTCTGCACTACCTGTACCGCTGTATTTTAATTTGCTTTCGATAAGCTGTGGAACTGATATACCAACATAATATTTTGTGTTGTAAAAATACATTCCAAAAGTAGCATCGGGAGCTATGGCTCTATCGTTGCCGCTTTGTATGGCTATATCGCCGGGCTGGTCGGTTGTAAGACCTGTTTTGTCCAACAATGTTTGATAAATTATACCTGATATTCCAAACGATAATTTTGCTCCACCTTCGGTAACAGGTAAATGATAAGCATAAGAGGCTTGTGCTCCTAAGCGGCTCATGGGTCCGGTTTTATCACTGTAAATAATTCCACCGGCAGCCATTTTATTATTTATTAAGGCATTTCCACTTATTATTTGAGTTCTTGGAGCATTGTCTAAGCCAATCCATTGGTTTTTTACTCCAATGGCAATTGGATTAAAATCGCTTGTTCCGGCTGCTGCAGGATTTATAATGTAAGGATTAAACATGTATTGACTGTAATAAGGCAATTGCTGTGCAAAGGCCTCAAATCCAAACATTGCAATAAGTATGATAGATATTTTTTTCATAGTTTTTACTTTCTCATTTTAATTTTAACGTACTACAGTTACAGTCCCTTTAAATATATCTGTACCATTTCCTAAATTGATAAAGTAATAGTAAACCGCAGATGAAACGGGTTCTCCGTTAAATGTCCCGTCCCATGCATTTGAATCATCATAGCCATTTGTACTAAAAATTAATTGCCCCCACCGGTTATATATTTCAACAGTATTTTGAGCAAATTTATCCAGGTTGCGAATAATCCATTTGTCATTTATACCATCGCCATTAGGGCTAAATGAATTTGGAATATTTATATCGGTGCAAGCTCCTTTAACACCAACAATAAAACTTTGAGTGGCTGTACAACCTAAAGCATCGGTAACATTTAAAGTGTAATTGCCTTTTGGAATATCAGCAATACTTTGTGTAGTTGCTTGATTTGACCAATTAAATGTGTATGGACTTGTACCTCCGCTAACAGAAACATCTAATTTTCCATCAGATTTCCCATCACAGCTTTCATCTCTTTTTTCATTCAACCCAATTATGATGGGGGTTGATTGTGTTCCAATCGTTACACTTGCTCCTCTGATACAATTATTACCATCGTTTAATTGAAGCACATAGGTTCCTGCAGTAATATTATTTAAATCTTGAGTTTGAGCAATTAAATTTCCACCTTTATTCCAGAAATAAGTATATGGAGGTGTTCCGCCACTAACCGTTAAATCAATGGCTCCATTGCTTTGTCCATTGCATAATACATCTGTTGTTGTAACATCAAAAATTAAAGGAGCAGGGCCGTTAATGGTAAAACTTAAAGTAGATAAGCAAAAGTTTACATCGCGTACTGTTACTAAATAATTTCCAGGTAATAAGTTTGTAATATCCTGAGTTGTTTGGCCACTGCTCCATTGATAGGTGTATGGAGGTGTAGCTCCTGTAACTGAAATATATATTGCTCCATCATTGGTATAGGAAATTACGGTATCATTAAATAATGTAGCGCATTTTGAATGTAATATAGAATCAAGCGAAATGATAGGTCCACCAATGCTTGTAATAATGGCAGATTCAGAAGCAATACATCCATTTTGGTCGGTTACTTGAAATGAATAGCCTCCTGCAGCTAATTGATTTGCATTAAGCGAAGTTTGTGGAGGTGTTGTATTCCATAAGTAAGAATAGCCCGGAGTACCACCACTTACCGTTGCTACAGCTGAACCATTGTTAAATCCACAATCGGCAGGAGTTGTTGTTATATTTATTTCGATGGCACTTGGTTCGTTTACAGTGTAGCTTTGTGAAGCTGAACAATTAAAGAAATCGCTTACGATTACTGTATATGTACCTCCTGATAAACCGCTTAAATCTTGGGATGTAGCCCCATTATCCCAACTATATGTATAAGGCAATGTACCTCCAGTAACTGAAATATCAATCCCTCCATTTGCTGTTCCATTGCAAAGTAAATGTGTTATGCTATCAAGTGCTATGCTAAGTGGAGCCGGTTCACTAACATTTATTGCTAAAGCAGCACTACAATTATTAGTATCGCTTACAGTTACAGAGTAATTACCAGCCGGAATATTACTGATGTCTTGTGTTTGAGCGCCATTGCTCCACAAATAGTTGTAAGGAGGAGTTCCTCCCTGAACATTTAAATCAATAGCTCCTGTACTTGAACCGTTACATGTGGCATTGGTTGTATTAAATCCTAATAATAAAATAGGGGGATTACTTAATGTTACTGTTCCATTTGCAGTACAATTATTTTGATCGGTTATAGTTACTGAATAACTTCCTGCTCCTACATTACTTAAATTAGCAGATGTTGCATTATTGCTCCATAAATAAGTATAATTAGGTGTTCCTCCAGCCACTGTTAATAAAACTTGTCCGTTTGTAGCATTATTACATAGCGGATTTTGTGTTACAAAATTCAAGGTAATTTGTTGGGGTTGGTTTACAGTAGCAGAAATAAAAAATGTACAATTGGTATTATCGGTTATTAAAAGAGAATAGGTGCCTGCGGAAATATTTGATAAATCTTGTGAAGTGCTGTTATTACTCCACAAATATGTAAACGGACTATTCCCTCCGGTTACAGTTATGTCAATTGCACCGGTACTGGCTCCATAACATGTAGCATCTGTTACACTTGCTGTTGCTGATAAGCCCGATGAAGAATTAACAATCACCGAAGTGGCAGTAACACATCCGGTACCGTCAGTAACAGTTACTGAATAAGTTCCGGCTGCAAGATTATTAGCAGTGGCAGTAGTTTGATTAAATGGGTCATTCCACAAATAAGTATACGTGCCCGAACCTCCGCTTGCGCTAACCGTTGCTGTTCCTGTATTTCCAGAACAAGTGGAAGGGGTGCTGCTTGTTGTTAAAGTTATTCCGCTTGGTTGGGTTATAGTTGCCGAAGTGGATGCCTGACATCCGTTTGCATCAGTTACGGTAACAGTATATGTTCCTGCTCCCAAGCCTGTTATATCTTCGCTGGTTGCTCCATTACTCCAAAAAAAGTTATATGGACCTGTTCCTCCGCTTAAAATTAAATCAATACTTCCGTTATTTACACCACTACAAGTTGCATTGGTAATATTGGTACTTAGTGTAATTGCACTTGGTGCTGTAACTGTAGCAGAACCATTTGCCGTGCAACCGTTAGCATCTGTAACGGTTACTGAATATGTGTTTGCAGTTAGTCCGCTAATATCTTCAGTAGTTGCGCCATTACTCCAATTGTAACTATATGGAGTTGTACCTCCAACAACTGATAAATTTATTGCTCCGTTTGTATTCCCAAAACAATTAATGTTTGTTACCTGTAATGCTAAGGTTATTTGTAGTGGTTGATTTACATTGTAATTAAATGAAGCTTGACAATTATTAGCGTCTGTTATGGTAACAGCATAATTACCTGCACTTAAACCACTAATATCTTGAGTAGTAGCACCATTGCTCCAAATATAACTGTAAGGACCTGTTCCACCGCTTACGGTAATATCAATTGCTCCGTTGCTATTGCCAAAACAATTTACTGAAGTAATGTTGGCTGGTGCAGCAATTGCTGCCGGTTGATTAACAACAATATTTGTAAGATTTTGCTGACAACCATTATTGTCGGTTACTACAACAGAATAAGTTCCTGCGGCAATATTGCTTATATCTTCTACTGAAGCTGCATTGCTCCACACATAAGTGTATGGCGCTGAACCTCCGCTAACAGTTAAATTTATACTTCCATTATTTCCACCAGGGCAAGTAACATGTGTAACGCTTGTAGAAAGGTTAATAGCGGTTGCGGCAGGCACTACCACCGTTGTTGTTTCGCTGCAGGCGGTATTGTCAGTTATTACAACTGTATATGTTCCGGGAGCAAGATTGCTTTGAGATCCTCCGTTTAAATTTCCGGGCTGCCATACATAAGTTACAGGGTCTACGGCTCCTATGGCTGTAATATTTGCAGAACCATCATTGAGTCCTGCACATGTTTCAGGCGTTATGGTAGTTTGCAGAGTAAACCCACAGCTTGGAATCATGCTTTTCGGAGTATTTCCCGAATTGCTTTCAGCCAGGAGCGTACTTGGCAACACACAGGTCAACAAAAATAAATAGACAAATCGCTTCATAATTATTTGTTATATTTTCAAACTTTAAAAATACAAAATTCTAAAAGGGTACAAGCTTTTTTAATCAGTTTTTCATAAAAACCACAAACTTGTCGTTACTTTTGTGTTATGCCCCAATTAAAAGACAGTTTAAATTTATTATCAAAGCTTAGTATTAGCAGAATTTTAAATGCTTTATTAGTGCTGTCTTCTTATTATATTTCAAAAATTACTAAAAGGCCATACCAGTGGGGAATGCCCATTAGTATAGCTGTTGAACCTACCACTTCTTGTAATCTTCGTTGCCCTGAGTGTCCCAGTGGTTTAAGAAGTTTTACTCGCCCAACCGGTATGCTTCAAAAAGACTTTTTCCAAAAATTGATTTTTGAACTTTATCAGAAAACACTTTACCTCACTTTTTATTTTCAGGGAGAACCCTATTTAAATCCAGCCTTTTTAGACATGGTAAAGATTGCTTCAGAAAAAAAAATCTACACTGCCACTTCAACAAATGCACACTATCTTTCTGTTGAAAATGCTGAAAAAACGGTAAAAAGCGGTTTAGACAGGCTCATTATTTCCATTGATGGTACCACCCAGGAAACCTATCAGCAGTATAGAATAGGGGGTTCTTTGCATAAGGTAATTCAAGGAACTAAAAATATAGTAAAGGCAAAAAAGGATTTAAAATCATCTACGCCTCATATTATATTTCAGTTTTTGGTAGTTAAACCCAACGAACATCAAACAGATGAAGTTTTAAAACTAGCTAAAGAACTCGGTGTTGACGAAGTTAAATTTAAGACGGCACAGGTATATGATTACGAAAATGGGAATCCATTAATTCCTGATAATCCGAAATATTCTCGTTATCAAAAGTTGGCTGATGGCACCTATCAAATCAAAAACAAGCTTTTAAATCATTGCTGGAAACTATGGCATTCCTGCGTAATTACCTGGGATGGCAAAGTAGTACCTTGTTGTTTTGATAAAGATGCCCTGCATCAATTGGGAGATTTACAGCAAATCGATTTTAAACAAATCTGGCAGAGCGAAGCGTATAATCGTTTTAGAAAAGCCGTGCTTAAATCGCGAAAAGAAATAGATATTTGCTCCAATTGTAGTGAGGGTACAAAAGTTTTTGCGTGATTAATATATTGAAAATCAGATGTTAATAAAATAATTTTACGCATCTGTAACTTTTTGGTAAGCATGTCGTCTTACTCCCGAATTTTGCACAAAAAATGACAGCAGCCGAATATAATAAATGTGTGGAGGAGCATGCAGATGCACTTTATCGATTTATCCTTAAAAATATTAAGGATAGCGATAAGGCGAAGGATATTATACAGGATGCCTATGAGAAAATGTGGATTAAAAGTGCAGATATAAATCCTGAAAAAGCGAAATCCTATCTTTTTACAGCGGCTTATCGTACCATGATTGACAGCATCAGAAAAGATAAAAAACAAACCGATTTGTCAGAAGCTAATTTGAAAACACTTAGTCATACACGACAATATTCTGATGTGCAGGAAATATTGCACAAGGCTGTAGATATGCTTCCGGAAGATCAACGTGCGGTTATTTTACTAAGAGATTATGAAGGATATTCCTACGAAGAAATAGAGCAAATTACCGGACTAAGCCAGTCGCAAGTAAAAGTATATATTTTTCGTGCAAGGGTGTTTTTAAAAAAATATATCGGAAGTAAGGAGGTGCTGGTATGAGTTCAATAAACAAACAGAATTACGAAGCCTGGTTTTTAGATTATTTTGAAGGTAATTTAAGCCCCGAACAATCCGAGCGTTTGTTTCAGTTTTTGAAAGAAAATCCTCAATACGAAGATGAATTCAATAGTTTTGAAGCTATAGCTTTAGAGCCTTCAGACCTTGAATTTGATGCAAAGTCATTGTTAAAACATGAAATTCCTGCAGAGCTTAAACATGAGTTAAGCGGAACAGATTACATCGCCATTTCATACACCGAAAACATTCTTTCACAAGCTGAGAAAAATAAAGTGGAGCAAAATATGCTACAGCACAAAACCCTTCAGCGTGCGGTACATGCCTATGCGGAAATTAAGCTTAAGCCTGATTTTTCCTTGGTGTATGATGATAAAAAATACCTAAAAAAGCCGGTTATTATTCCTTTTAACAGATATAGAGAAGCCTTTAAATATGTAGCATCTGCAGCGGCCGTATTCTTTATTTCTTTATCAATTTGGAATTATAACGATTCTCCAATTAATACAGCATCCTCAGGCTTGGCTTTTACTAAGAAAAGAAAAGATGTTTCTGGCCGATTAAATAAGGCTACAGTTGCTATTAATAATAGCACGGAGTCTAATAATAGTTCTAAAAAGAATGTTGCAGTAACAAAAAAAGAGAACAACAATGTTCAAACATTGATAGAAAATAATAAGCAGGTAGTAGAGCAGTATGTTGAGCCAATTAAAATAGAAACAGAAATTGAAAACAAGCCTCTTTTAGCAGAACAATTAAATTCTGAATCGCAAATAAAAAGTGAAACAGCAATTGAAGCTCCCGTATTAAAAAATGAAACAATACTTGCAGAAAGCTTTCAAACGCCACAGAGTTTAATTGTTTCAAAATTGCTTAAGTCGCAAAATCAGGAACTCATAGCAGATAATAGCTATAGAAAATCGAAATTCTGGTATATTTTGGATGTAGCAAGTAAGCGCTATAGTGAAGTAACCGGAAGAAAAGTAAAAATTAAAAAGGTAGAACGAGATGATAATTCAACTGTGTTTGCCTTGATAAGCGATAAGTTTGAGATTTCTCATTCAAGTAGTAAAAAATAATTTAATGAGCATGTAACTTTTAGTTTTCAGCAAGCGTCCTATGCTCAAATCCGAATAAAAAAGAAAAATTATATAAAAAATACTATTTATGAAAAAGTCACTGATAATATTATTGAGCGCCCTTTCAACTTCACTATTTGCACAAGGCGATAAAGAGATTAAAAAAACAATAGAAAAAAATCTGCCATCATTTTCGGCTATTGAAGTAGGCGAAAATTTTTCAATAGATGTTAAAAACGGAAGTACTTCTGCAATTCTTATAGAAACAATTGAAGGATATGAAGATTTTGTAAAAACAGAAGTAGAATCAGGTGTACTTAAAATAAACAGCGATAAGCGAATGAAGCAGCCTAAACTGCTAAAGCTTACCCTTATTTCACCACAGGTTAATTCAGTAAAACTAGGCGGAGCAGCAGAAATGACAACTTCTGATACACTAAGAGCTGAAAGTTTCGAAATAAAATTAACGGGTGCAGCCAATGCTAAAATTATACTAGCAGTTGAAAATTTTAAATCTGAAATTATAGGTGCAGGAAATCTTACAGCATCTGGTTTTGCCACCAATCATGTATCCGTTATTTCAGGTGCAGGCGATTTAAAATCATTTGGTTTAGAATCACAAAAAGTTAATTTAAATGTAAGTGGAGCAGGTGATGCACAGGTAAATGCTGTTAAAGAATTGCAGGTAAAAGCAAGTGGAGCAGGAGATGTAATTTACATAAACGATCCTGAAAATTTAATTGCAGAAGTTTCAGGTGCAGGAGAAGTTCGTAAAAAATCTGCTTCATCTGTTGAACAAAGTTCAGACACTACTCGCTTGCGTTTTGGTGATGTAAAGGTTATTATTATTGATGAATCTAAAACAAAAGAAGGTAAAAATGAAACTGAAAAGGATTTATCATCTGAAAAACCGACAAAGAAAAAGAAACACCAAAAAATTGGACATTGGGCAGGATTAGATTTAGGCGTGAATGCCTTTATGACTTATGACAATTCTTTTACCATGGCACCTTTTAATCAGCATTTAGAATTAGATGTTTTAAGAAGCACCAATCTTGTCTTTAATTTTGCGCAGTGGGAATTACCAATTGTAAAAAATCACCTAAGTGTTGTTAGTGGTTTAGGTTTAGAATGGCAGAAATATGCATTTAAAAACAATACAACTATGTTACCAGATAAAAATCAGCATATAGGTTTTATAGATACACTTACATCTTACAATAAATCACTTTTTAAAACCTCATGGATTAATGCTCCTTTGTTGATTGCATTTAATAGTAATAAAAAAGAAGAGAAGTCTTTTCATATTGCTGCCGGTGTGGTGTTTGGTTATAACTATACCCAAAAAACAAAAACGCGCTATACCTTAGGAGGCAATGAATTTAAAAATAAAACCAGAGGAGATTATGCCTTAGATCCATTTAAATATGCAGCAACTGTTCGTGTAGGATACGGTAAGTTTAATATGTTTGCCACCTATCAACTGAATCAATTATTTAAGAAAGGTGCAGGGCCGGAATTATTTCCTGTTACAGCAGGAGTTACTTTAATAGGATTTTAAATAAATACAAACAATAAAAAAAGCCCCGAGTTATACTCAGGGCTTTTTTTATTGCTATTAACAGCCACAAACAGAAAAAAACCGTTTTGGCGGAGTTTACGAAGCCAACAATTTTTCTGTTTGTAAACGTCTTTTTATTTTCCCGCAAAGAGGATTTGCAGCTAATGTTTTCGGCTTTGCGTTCGGGCGGGCTTTTGGAGTACAAAATTGTCAATACACCACAAAAGTTGATGCGAGGTAGAATGTTCAATTAACCACTTCGCCCGCCATTGAGCCAAACGCATGTTAGCGGATGTTCTTCTATTTTTTCTCTGTCCTGTCATTGCTTAAATGGATTGCCAAAATTTGGATTTGTTATAAATGTTGAATCGGTCAAGGTCTTTAAAAATGCAATGATTTGTTTTTTCTCTTCCTTTGTTAGTCGAACACCGCCCTGATGAGCAAGTCCCATTTTTGAATCAATATTTACGCTTGTTTTAACACCTTCGCTGTAAAAGTCAAGAACTTCTTCAAGTGTAACAAATCGTCCATCGTGCATATATGGCGCTGTAACTGCGACATTTCTCAGAGAAGGAATTTTAAATTTTCCATTATCATTTTCATTGTTCGTGTATCCACCAAGTCCCTTGTCCTTATACATTTTTGGGTCTTTTATATTGTCTAACCCGTTGTTGCTGAACAGCCCTGTTGTGCCTAATGCGTCTGCGTCACTTGTATGGCAATGCAGACAGTCGCCTTTAGTCATGTCATTCATCAAAATCAAACCTGCAAATTCGTCTTTGTCAAGATAGTCTTCACCTGCTAATACTCGGTCAAATTTTGAATTGTTTGAAATCAATGTTCTAAGAAATTGTCCAATGGCTCTTGAAATTAGAACGCTGTCTATTTCCTGATTAGGAAATGCTAATTTGAATTTTTGCTTATAAAACTTACTCCTATTAATTCTATTCGTTGCATCTTTCCAATTTAAGTTCATTTCGTTTAGGTCTCTAACTGGATGAAAAACTTGTTCTTCTATTGATGCTGCCCTACCGTCCCAAAAAAAAGAGGGATACCAAGCAAGATTAAACAAGGGCATTGTATTTCTTTTTGTCAAAACACCATTGTTTCCTTTAGTAAAGGCATTTGGAGCATCAGAAAATGCCTTCTCTTGCTTATGACAAGTTGCACAAGACATATTGTAATTCTTGCTCAAAATCGGGTCATAGAATAAATGTCTGCCTAAATCTGCCCCTTCAATTGTTACAGGGTTTTCAGGAGATTGAGGCATCTTGGGAAAGAATTTCAAGTCAGGAAACTTATAAGGAGTTGGCTTATGGGTTGTTACAAATGCTACGAGTAAAATTGAAAGAGAAGTAATTGTAATCCATCGAAACATCGCATCATTATCAATTATGGTTAATAATTATGGGCACTGTTTCTGACTGAATATTGGTTTTTACCTTTAAGTAGTAAAGTCCGTTGCTGTATTTTTTTGCGTTGATGAAGAATTTTGTCGGTATGTGCTTCCATTCATCAACAATTTGACCGACTGAATTTACCAATTCCATTTGTTCAATAATGTGAAAGTCTTGAATCTTTTGTGTTTCAATATGAATAATGTCAGAAGATGGGTTTGGGTAAACATTTAAATACTTTTCAGGTTTCACTTCACTTACTGTGTGAATAATGGTAATGTGCGCAAGCATATTATCAATTATCCAACCTTCTTTACCATTGTCTATAGAGTCGGATGAAAAAGTGAAGCGAACAATTAAACTATCAGTCCACATCCAAGACATATCATAGCAGAGCCAAATGTCTCTCCACAAACTGTCAGTGCCGCTAAACACAAAGTCGCCATTTGGTAAAGTGTCGGCATTAGACGGCAGGTAACCATAGAAATTATAAACATAAGGGTTATTGAAAACATTTTGCCAAGTCGAACCACCATCGTTAGAAAATTCTATCTTGCCACCGTCTAATCCTTCGTCCATATCTAACTTTTGTTTCCACTGTATTGCCAATATTCCCCAATTTATCCAAGGAACTAATGTAAATTGAAAACTTGATATATTGTTTGGTGGGTAAAAATTTACTGTGTCTGTAAGTATAGAATTTGGAAAAGTCGCTGCTGAATCAAAAATCAATTTTTGAGGAACTCCAATTTGCCAAATATTTGTGCTGTCATTGTCAATGGTGATACAAATTGCAGAAGGAGACATATTCGGGTTGCAGATGGTGTCTGCACCGTCAAAATACTGTCTGTAGTTTTGTGCGAATAGGAAGTTGGTAATGAATACCATTAATATCGGAAGAAGGTGTTTTGTTTTCATCGTATTAATGTTTAGTTGTTAAATGTATGATTAATTGTTTTAGTTGATGTCATTTTGACGTCAATATTTTGTGCAGTCTGTCAATTAGGGTTTCCGCTAACGTTTTGGCGCTTGCCGCAGTGGGGGATTTCAGAGAACTAAACTGTCAACCAAGCACAAACTTTGATAGAAGCACAGAACTTGATTTAGCCACTGAACCGCCACTTTTGGGTAGGTGCTGTTATTGCTCGTTTTTCTTTTCATTCGCAAAAGTGTCCGTTGTCCGAATAGCACCAATGTTGTCCTTCTTCTTTTACTGTTCCAAATTCTATTTCAACTATATGTCTTAAAGAATTTGGGTCGTTTTGTCCGTCCATTTTTTCGGTGTTTAGAAACCAATCACCAAATATTGAGTCGCAGTAAAAACAGCCGTGTGATAAATAACTCTCGTGAACTGTTTTACTATAACGCTTTTTGAGTTGTCCGATTTTTAAGTTTTTTCCTTTATCTGTCTGCAAAAACTGTTTTACAGCATCATATATTTTGGGGCTTTTGTCAATATCGTCATTGTCCCACATTGAACTCATTAAATAGAAGTCATGATTGCAAACTGTTACGAGATTTTGTTCTACCGTCCAAAGGTGTTGAGGCTTCTTGCACTTCCAACAGCTCGTTTCAAAGAATACGATTGTTACTTCTTGTTTTGGTTTCAGTCTTATGTGGTCGCAGAATTTTAGTTTTCTTTTTAATAAGCTGTCCACCAAAGATTTTAATGGAAGCTGTGTTTGTTTGAGTTGTGCAATAATATTTGAATTCTCGTCTTTGAATATTTTGAATGCTGGTATTTCTCTGTCGGCTTTAAGGTGTTCGTCATATTCTCTTAACTCCTTTGGTGCTGTTCGGAAAAACCAACAACCACGAACATTAGATTCTTTGTATCTGTCTTGTCGAAACTTTGTGTCTTCAAATGTCTGTTTGCTCCATTGAACTTCAAATGCAATTCGCTTGTCATTTTGAATTGCTAAAACGTCCGCACGCCAATTGGTTTCTGAAAATTCAGGTATCGCTTTCCACCCATTTTCTTTGCAGGCTTCTATTATTTCAATTTTTGCTCTTAAATGTTCTGGTGATTCTGGTTTCCAATCGCAAGTGTTGTCCGATTTTGCGTGAACAAAATGTCTAAGTCCTTTACTGCTCGTCCTTAAAAAACCTACTTGTTGGCAACAAGGCAAAGTTAAAACGGACTCTTTTGATTTGAGCCGCTTTTTTAAATCTTCCCATTGTTTTTCGTCTTGGTCAATGGAAATGATTTCTTCATTGTCTATGTATGCTCTTAATGGCATTTCTTTCTATTGTTGTCTATCTTTTTAAAATGAGCTATAACTTACTTATATGTCTGATAAAAATTCTCCTTATACACCCATTTTTGGTTGTATAGGTCTGATAAATATCAGCTTTTTTGTTATTTCAAATTTAATATTTTATAATAAAAAATCAATATACCTTAAACCCAAAAAAGCCCCGAGTTTTTACTCAGGGCTTTTTTGGTTTAGTGTTTTATTTTTTAAAATAATGAATTTAAAAAGCCAGGTAATGGTAAAGCTGGGTATAACATCGGTACCGGGTATTAGCTCTTCAAAAAATGCAAAACTTCCACCAAATAAACCTACTTTGCCCTTAAATAAATTATAATAAACAGCACCAGATATTGGTGCCCAGATAAAATCAGCAGCTTCTCCAATTCCTTGGATGGCGTAAGTAAATATTCCAATAATATCCATTAAAAGGCATATTGGAAGTAAAGTATTTCTACTTTTTTCAAACTTGGCTAAGGCTTCTTTTTCATTCATGCCTATTTATAACGCCTTTTTTTAAAATTATTCAATGGCATTTTTGTCAAATCTAAATTCGCTGTTTTCTAAAAGTAGTTTCTTCAAATTAGGGCGCAATCTGCTTTTATACACGCTGTGTGCATTTTCTTTTGTTTTGCCCTTTCTTAGTTTTATTTGTTCTTCAATTGGAAGTGCAATTATATTCATACATTGCGGAGTACAGCATCCTTTATATTTTTCCTTACATTCATCGCATTGTATAAACAATAAATGGCAATCATCATTAGCACAATTGGTGTGGTTATCGCAAGGTTTTCCGCATTGGTGGCAAGTGCTTAATATATCATCGGTTATACGTTCTCCCAATCGTTGGTCAAACACAAAGTTTTTACCTTTAAATTTTGACGTTAATCCAAAATGCTTTACTTGCCTTGCATACTCAATAATTCCGCCATGCAATTGGTTTACATCTTTAAAACCATGATGTTTTAAATAAGCACTGGCTTTTTCGCAGCGCACTCCGCCTGTGCAGTACAACAATATTTTTTTATCTTCTTTCCCTTTCAGAATATCCATTACAATAGGTAGCTCTTCTTTAAAAGTATCAGCATCAGGGCAAATAGCATTTTCGAATCGTCCTACTTCGCTTTCATAATGATTGCGCATATCAATTACAATAGCGTCCGGATGTGCTAAAGCTTCATTAAATTCAGCTGCGCTCAAATGTTTTCCTACATTGGTAACATCAAATGTGTTATCGTCTAAGCCATCAGCTACAATCTTTTTACGCACCTTAACATCCAATTTATAGAACGATTTTCCATTATCTTCTACAGCAATTTTTAAAGGCATATTTACTAATTGCTTTTGGCTTTCCAAATAGGCTTTAAAAGCTTCCCAATTATGTTCCGGTACGCTAATCTGCGCATTAATGCCTTCATAAGCTACATATATCCTTCCAAAAATTCCTAAATCTTCAAAATCAAGATATAGTTTATCCCTGAATTCCTGAGGATTTTCAAAAATTACATAGCGGTAAAACGAAACAGTTGTTCGTTTAAATGGCTCATTCATTAATCGCTCTTTTAATAGTTTGCGATTAATACGATTGTGTAAAGCTCTCATAATTTGTGTGCTTATTTTGCATGAATAAGGCAGTTGCAAAAATACAAAATATCAATGAGCTTATTTTTTAGTTTGTTCTCGAATACAAGTTTTAAAAAGTAAAAAAGACAGAATAAAACATCTAAAATTTTAAAAATTCATGTAGGTTTGTTGCATTAAAAAAATAAATCTATGTCGAAAATTCTCGTTATAGGTTCAGGAGGTCAAATTGGTACAGAATTGCTTGTTAGTTTACGCCAAATTTATGGCGACAGCAATGTAATAGCTTCTGATATAAAACCTCCAACCCCTCAAGATTTAGCCTTAGGACCATACGAAGAACTCAATGTTCTGGATAAAAATAAACTTTATGAAATAATTCATAAACATGCAATAGAACAAGTCTATTTGCTGGCGGCTTTACTTTCGGCAACAGCAGAAAAAAATCCTTCGTTTGCTTGGGAGTTAAACATGGATAGTTTATTTTATGTGTTGGATTTAGCCAAAGAAGGGAAAATTAAAAAAGTATATTGGCCAAGTTCAATTGCTGTTTTTGGACCTACAACACCACGCCAAAACACCCCTCAATTTACAATAATGGAACCAAATACCGTTTATGGAATAAGTAAATTGGCAGGCGAGCGTTGGTGTGAATATTATTTTAATAAATATAATGTTGATGTAAGAAGCATCCGTTACCCGGGTTTAATTGGATATAAATCTGCCCCGGGTGGTGGTACTACCGATTATGCCGTTCATATATTTTATGAAGCAAAAAAACATAAGCGTTATGAATGTTTTTTATCAGAAAACACCGCATTACCTATGATGTATATGCCGGATGCCATAAGAGCAACAATAGAATTAATGGAAGCTCCTGCTGAAAAAATTAAAATTCGTTCAAGTTATAATTTGTCGGCAATGAGCTTTACGCCTAAGGAGATTTCAAGCGAAATTAAAAAATATATACCCGATTTTTCCATTTCATATAAACCTGATTTTCGACAACAAATAGCCGATAGTTGGCCTCAAAGTATTGATGATAGTAGGGCTAGAACCGATTGGGGATGGAAAAATCAATACAATTTACAAACCATGGTAGAAGATATGCTAAAAAATATTTAATATTTTTTGTAACCCAAATAAAAAAAAACCGTTTTAAAGCATATAACACTAGGAGTGTCTAATTTTAGTCGTAATATTTAGTAAATTCGTCTAAAATCAGATTGTCCTAAAATAAAGATTTAATAAATTTATTGAAAGAATAAGGCCTCTATGAAAAAGTTTTTACTCATCCTAATATTCATTGCCTACCAAATTAGCATGGCGCAATCCTTCGAAATTTATAATCAGGATACCATTAATCTTATTGATGCCAATAATTTAAAACAAGGTCATTGGATATTTTTTGGAAGAATGAAAAAACTTCCAAACTATGCCGATGATGCCAAAGTAGAAGAAGGTAAATTTATTGATAGTAAAAAAACCGGCAAATGGATAAAATATTTCCCAAGTGGAAAAATAGAAAATGAAATTACTTATCAAAACGGTCGTCCAAACGGTTATTACATAAGTTATTATGAAAATGGCAAAGTTCAGGAAGAGGGTACTTGGGTTAATAATAAACAGGTAGGAAACTTTAAAAGATATTATGAAAATGGAGTTGTTTCGCAAGAATTTAAATTTAATGAAGGAGGAAAAAGAGAAGGTATTCAAAAATATTATTATGAAAATGGACAATTAATGATTGAAGGAGAATTTGTAGATGGAAAAGAAGCAGGTGTTATTAAGGAATATTACGAAAACGGTGACTTAAAAGCTGAAAAAGTATTTAATGGTGGTTCTTTAGATGTGGCGGCCACAAAAATTTACGAGCCTAAAAAGCCTATTGCAGTTAAAAAAGAAGAACCTATTAAAGATGCTCCTCCAGCTCCAGTTGTTACCAAATCATCTGAAGTTTCATTATCGGGAGTATTTAATGGAAATGGTTATGCGAAATTATTCAACGCCAATCGTCAAGTTTCTAAAGATGGAATATTTTTAAACTACAAATTAATTGATGGGAAAGAATATATTTACGATAAAAATGGAATACTACAAAAAATTCAGATTTATAAAGACGGCAAATACGTTGGAGATGGAGTGATAGAAAACACTAAATAAAACTTAATTATAATAAATATTTATAAAAGGTGTGTATTTTTACACACCTTTTTTAGTTTAAAAATAATGCAATGAATGATTCAGTAAAACTTCAAATTTATAATTCGCTTACTCGTAAAAAAGAACTATTTGAACCAATAAACCCACCATTTGTAGGAATGTATGTTTGTGGACCAACGGTTTATGGCGATCCACATTTGGGGCATGCTCGAGCTGCCATAACGTTTGATGTAGTGTATCGTTACTTATTAGAATTAGGCTATAAAGTACGTTACGTAAGAAATATTACCGATGTAGGCCATCTAGAAAACGATAGCGATAGCGGTGAAGATAAAATAGCTAAAAAAGCCCGTTTAGAACAATTAGAGCCTATGGAGGTTGCACAATATTACGCTAACCGTTATCACGAATTTTTAGATAAATTAAATGTAAAAAAGCCAAGTATAGAGCCGCTTGCAAGCGGACATATTATGGAACAAATTGCCATAGTAGAACAAATACTAAAAGAAGGTTTGGCTTATGAAGTGAATGGTTCCGTATATTTTGATGTACCTAAGTACCATCAACAAAAACATTACGGCAAGCTTTCCGGGCGAGTAATCGAAGATTTATTGGCAAATACGCGCGAATTAGATGGACA
Source organism: Bacteroidia bacterium (assembly GCA_046299555.1). Taxonomy (GTDB): domain Bacteria; phylum Bacteroidota; class Bacteroidia; order JACCXN01; family JACCXN01; genus CALKJP01. Next base: position 109,702 of record JBKBHS010000001.1, on the reverse strand, counting down.
GGATGAAAAGCGCAGCCCGCTTGATTTTGCTTTATGGAAAAAAGCTTCACCCGAACATATTATGCGCTGGGAATCTCCATGGGGAGAAGGTTTTCCGGGATGGCATATAGAGTGTACCGCAATGAGTACCAAATATCTAGGCGAAACCTTCGATATACATGGCGGAGGTATGGATTTGTTATTCCCGCATCACGAATGCGAAATAGCCCAATCACAGGCGGCAAATCATAAAGATCCATGTAAATATTGGATGCACAATAATATGATTACCATTAATGGCCAAAAAATGGGAAAATCATTAAATAACTTTATAACACTATATGAATTTTTTAATGGTACCCATCCGGCTCTTGAAAAAGCATACCATCCAATGACGATTCGCTTTTTTATATTACAAGCTCATTATCGAAGCACACTTGATTTTAGCAATGAAGCCCTACAGGCAGCGGAAAAAGGCTTAGCACGACTTTTTAAAGCCTACCATTTAGTTGCAAATATTAAGCCTTATGAAAAAAGTACATTAGACATTAAAGCGTGGCAATATCGTTGCGAAACGGCCATTGCAGATGATTTTAATACACCTGTTCTTATAGCAGAGTTATTTGATGCTGTGCGCATGATAAACCTTCTTGCAGAAGGGAAAGAAACCTTAATAAAAAGCGATTTAGATTTTTTAAAAGAACACTTAGAAAGATACCTTATTCGCATATTAGGACTTAAAGAAGATATTTCAAAAGAAAGCGCATTGTTGTTAGACGGATTAATGCAATTAATTTTAGATATTCGTAAAAAAGCAAAAGAAAACAAAGATTATGCTACATCCGATGCTATTAGAGATAGTTTAAGTAAATTAAATATAAAAATTAAAGATGGTAAAGAGGGCTCATCCTGGGAAATGGATATATAATATTAAGTTTTTCAGCGTTTTATTTGTTTTTACTTCATTTATTGCTTGCAATTTAAAAGAGGAGAGTAAAAATGACGTAAAGATTGAACAAGTGAAAGAGAATAAAGACGCACAAAGCTTTAAGCAAGCTCCTGAATTTAATTCAGATTCAGCGTATTATTATATTCAAAAGCAAGTTGATTTTGGCCCCAGGGTGCCTAATACAAAGGAACATGCAGCTTGTGCTGAATGGATTAAAAATAAACTTTCATCATTTACCGGATGGGAAGTGCAAATACAGGAATTTAAAGCAAGAGCATTTGACGATAAAATTCTAAATGGAAAAAATATAATAGCTTCATACAATAAAGATAACAGTAAACGAATTTTATTATTTGCTCATTGGGATACTCGTCCTTTTGCAGATCAAGATACTATTGATAGAAACAAGCCTATACCCGGAGCAAATGATGGAGGAAGCGGAGTAGGAGTATTACTTGAAATTGCGCGCCAAATAAGCTTAAACCCAATAAATATAGGAGTTGACATTATATTTTTTGATGCAGAAGATTTTGGACAGCCTGATGGTACTATAATGCAACGAAAATCAGATACCTATTGTCTGGGATCACAACATTGGACAAAAAATCTACACGTGCCGGGCTACAGAGCTTATTACGGAATTTTATTAGATATGGTAGGCGCTAAAGACGCTACATTTACCATGGAAGCAACTTCTATGTATTATGCATCCAATGTGGTAGAAAAAGTGTGGGCAGTGGCGCATAAGCTGGGATATGGAAATTACTTTTTATACAAACGCACCGATGGAATTACAGACGATCACTATTATGTAAATGCCATTGCCGGAATACCTTCGATTGATATTATACAACACGATCCTGAAACCCGCAGCAACTTTGGAAAATACTGGCATACCCATGATGATAATATGAACGTTATTGACCGAAATACACTAAAAGCAGTAGGCCAAACAGTCCTTCAGGTTTTATATAATGAATAATTGATGTTGTAACAACATTTTAAATAATGCACCAAAAAAAACTTTTTTTATTAGACGCATTTGCCTTAATTTATCGCGGTTATTTTGCTTTAAATGCAAATGCAAAATTCAATCCGGTAAACTCTAAAGGTCTTGATACTTCAGCAATTTTAGGATTTACTAATACTTTAGTAGAGGTTTTAACCAAGCAAAAACCCACCCATATTGCCGTAGTATTTGATACAGCAGCTCCTACAGCACGCCATGAAGATTTTACCGAATATAAAGCTAATCGAGATGAGATGCCGGATGCTATAGCAGTAGCTATACCTTACATCAAAGAAATTTTAGCAGCTTTTAAAATTCCTGTAATAGAATCAGACGGTTATGAAGCAGATGATATTATTGGAACACTCGCCAAAAAAGCAGAAGAGAAAGGCTTTATTACTTATATGATGACCCCTGATAAAGATTTTGGGCAATTGGTAAGCGAAAATATCTTTATCTATAAGCCCGGACGTTTTGGTTCTGACGCTGAAATTTTAGGTGTTAAAGAAATTTGCGAAAAATTTGAAGTTAAAAATCCATTACAAGTAATTGATATTTTAGGTTTGTGGGGTGATGCAGTAGATAATATTCCGGGAATACCGGGTGTGGGCGAAAAAACAGCCAAACAATTAATAAAAGAATTTGGAAGCATAGAAAACTTATTAGCGAATACCGATAAACTAAAAGGAAAATTAAAAGAACGGGTAGAAGAAAATAAAGAAAAAGCGCTAATGTCGAAAAAATTGGCCACCATACTTACCAATGTGCCCGTTGAATTTGATGAAAAAGCCTTAGTTTTAGAAGAACCAGATAAGGAAAAAATATTAGAAATTTTTTCAGAATTAGAATTTAGAACACTTGCCAAACGCGTATTAGGACAAGAAATTCAATCGGTTAGTAAAAGCGGGCAGATGGATATGTTTGGAAATATTGAAGAAAGTAGTAGTTCCGAAAAAGAAATTATTGCATTTAATACCTTAAAAAATACGCCTCATTCATATATCATTGTTCAAACATTAAATGAATTAGACATACTATGTAAAAATTTACAGCAACAAAAAGAAATAAGTTTTGATACTGAAACTACAACGCTCGATGCAATAGATGCCGAATTAGTTGGTATGTCATTTTCTTATAAAAAGGGAGAAGCCTATTATGTGCCATTCCCCGAAAATAAAAATGAAGCAGAAAAATGGATAAAACCAATAAAATCAGTATTAGAAAATGAAGCGATACTTAAAATAGGCCAAAATTTAAAATACGATATTTTAGTGCTTAAAAATTATGGGGTAGAGGTTAAAGGAACCTTGTTTGATACCATGTTGGCACATTATCTTTTAGAGCCAGAAAAGAAGCATGGAATGGACTATTTATCAGAAACATTTTTGAATTATCGTCCGGTATCCATCGAAGAATTAATCGGCAAGAAAGGTAAGAATCAAGGCAATATGCGTGATGTACCCATTGAATTAATTAAAGAATATGCTGCCGAAGATGCCGATATTACTTTACAATTAAAAGAGGTATTAGCTCCAAAATTAAAAACGGATAACTGTGAAAAATTGTTCAATGAAATTGAAACTCCTTTGATACAAGTTTTAGCAGACATGGAATACGAAGGAGTTAATATTGATGCACATTTTTTAAAAGAGTATTCAATCAAATTACAAGAAGAATTACAAATACTTGAAAATGCAATTTATAAGCATGCAGGAATAAATTTTAATATTGACTCTCCAAAACAATTAGGAGAAATTCTTTTTGAAAAATTAAAAATAGACGAGAATGCCAAAAAGACAAAAACCGGTCAATATGCTACAGGAGAGGATGTGTTAACAAAACTTGCTAAAAAACATCCGATTATTGAAGAAATTTTGAATTATAGAGAATTGCGAAAATTAAAATCAACCTATGTTGATAGCTTGCCCGAAATGGTAAATAAAAAAACCGGTAGAATACATACATCTTTTATGCAAGCTGTAGCTGCTACCGGTCGTTTAAGCTCCAATAATCCTAATTTGCAAAATATTCCGATACGAACAGAAAAGGGACGTTTAGTACGAAAAGCATTTATTCCTCGTAATGAAAATTATCTTTTACTTTCTGCCGATTATTCCCAAGTTGAGCTTAGAATTATTGCTGCATTAAGCAATGATGAAAACATGATTTCAGCTTTTAAAGAGGGGAAAGATATTCATGCCGCTACAGCATCAAGAGTATTTGGTATTTCATTAGAAAATATAACAAAAGAAATGCGAAGCAAAGCAAAAGCGGTAAATTTTGGAATTATATACGGCCAATCAGCATTCGGATTATCTGAAAATCTTGGAATTTCAAGAACCGAAGCAAAAGAAATAATAGATAATTATTTTAAACAATATCCGGCCATAAAAGCCTACATGGATAAAAATATCCAGTTCGCTCGTGAAAAAGGTTATGTAGAAACCATTATGGGTAGAAGACGTTACCTTAACGATATTAATTCATCAAATGCAACCGTTAGAGGATTTGCTGAACGAAATGCCATTAATACCCCCATTCAGGGTTCGGCTGCTGATATCATAAAAAAAGCGATGATAGACATTCATTTAGAATTAAATAGACGTAATTTAAAAACTAAAATGATTTTACAAGTACACGATGAATTAGTGTTTGACTTATATAAGCCCGAAAAAGAAGAAGTAACAACATTAGTGAAAGAAAAAATGGAAGGAGCGTACCCGCTTTCGGTTCCGCTTATTACCGAAGTGAATACCGGTGAAAATTGGTTGGAAGCGCATTGATTTGTTATATCGATTAATTTACTATATTTGAAGAAAAAAAATCATAATTTAGCTAATTAAACATTCTTTTATGAATAAATCTTATGTTAAAAATGCTTTGCTATTAATATGCTTAACTGCATTAATGGTATCATGTGGAAATAATGATGGCGATAATGATGTTGAAAGTTCTGGATTAAGCACCATTGATTCTATGAAAGCTATTTCGGCTGAAAAAATATTTTATAGCATACCCTCACCCATCGAAATGGCGTCATTACTAAAAGCCAGTGGCAGCGAATATGATAGTAAATTACCCAACCCGATTGATAGAAAAGATAAATACTCGACATTAAGAAGCAGAGCTCTTAATCTTGGAGTTTATGGTGCCGACTTAAGTTATGCAGTAGTATATGATAATACACAAGAGTCGATGTTGTATTTGGCGTGTGCAAAAAAATTGGCTGACGATTTGGGAATTACAAGTGCATTTAGCGAAGAAAAAATCGCAAAAATGGAAGCAAATATGAATAATAGAGATTCGATGTTGGCATTAATTTCTGATTCGTATTGGGAAACTGATGCTTACTTGCAAGAAAATGAAAGAGGAAATGTATCAGCATATATTATAACAGGAGGATGGATTGAAGGAATTTATTTAGGATGTAAAATTGAAAGAAAATTAAAAGCTACCGGAAAAAATAAAGAAATCGCTAAAAGAATTGCAGAGCAAAAGGTTTCATTAGAAAATTTAATTTCATTACTAGAAAGCTATGCTTCACCTGATAGTTTTGGTGATTTAATAACCGATTTAAAAGATTTACAAGCAATATATGCTACCATAAAACAAGTAGAAACTGAAACAACATCAGTAACTAACCCTGATGGTTCTACAACTATTGGTGGTGGCGCTACTTTTGAAATTACTGAAGAACAACTTTCTGCAATAGATAAGAAAGTTAGCGAAATCAGAACAAAAATTACCCAACCATAAACTTTAAAAGTAATGAATAAAAAAATATATTTCGTTGTTGTAACATTGTTTTTAGTATTAACCTCTTCTACGGTAAAAGCCCAATGTAAAAGTTTTGCTAAAAGTAAATGTTTACCTGATTTAACACCTTTTATTCATAACGGTCAGATGAATGGAGCAACGATGATGGCCGGTGAAAAAGCAGAGCTGCAAATGAGTTTTTATGCGGGACAAGATTACCGATTAATGGTATGTGCTCACCCTATTTTAGGCAATGTTACTTTTCGACTGTTAGATAAAAATAAAAAAGTAGTATTTAACAGTAAAGACCATAAAAATGTTACTTATTGGGATTTTAATGTAACTTCTACCCAACAAATGATACTTGAAATTGATGTGCCTGAATCCAGTGCAAAACATGGTATGATTCCAAGCGGATGTGTAAATATATTGGTTGGATTTAAGCCAAAAGATTAATAAAAAACTCGTATTAAAAACACGATAATTTTTTTAAGATTTTATTCTAAAACAATTCTGTCGCTGCCATCAAAAAAAGGCGATTGAATTGAAAGTGCTTTTAATATCGTAGTAGAAGATGTTTTAACTTTGTGAGGAGTATTTTTAGGAATAAAAATTAAATCACCGCTTTTTATATTTATCCATTTTTCTCCCAATTGCATTTCTCCTTCACCTTCTAATATATATACATGTTCTGAGTGTTCTAAATGTTTATGCAACTTAACTTCTTTTTTTATCCAAATAATAAAAGAACTGCTTAAACTATCTTCTGCTATTTTTTCAGAATATATATTTTCGAAATTTTCTTTTGGTACTAAGGCATTTAAGTTAAAAGTTTGGGCAGCAATTTTTAATTTAAGAGTTAAACATACGATAAAAAACAAAAAAACTTTTATAAGTTTATTCATGGTATAAGTATTAATATAACAAAATTGCACTTGCAACTGTTAGAATAACTAAAATGGGTATTCCAATTAAAATATAGCCCAAAAAAAGTATTATAAATTTTAAAAAACTTATTATTCGGTTTTCTTGATAAACCTTTTTAATAGCCAAATATAAATACAAAAGTATAGCTATCGTTATTAGTATTGATGACCAGTTTCCTACTATAAAAAGTAGAGAGTCGTCAAATAACATCATTAAAAATACAAATGCATGAAAGTGAAGAGCAAAAATCAAATGCTGCATGTAATATATTTTATTTCTATAATAAATCAACAATAGTATAAATGCCATTATTGGCGCCATTACGAAAACAAGTTTTTGAAAAGAGCGAAACATTAATTCTCCAAAATTTTCTCCATCGGTTAAATACATGGCATATAGCTTTCTGCTCAAAAAGCGATAAAAAATATTTTCATCTGCAAATACTGAATCAATATAGGCTTTTAGTCCATATTTTGAAATGTATGCTTGTTCTGTAGAGTCTTTTAATTTCAGCATTACTAGCGCCATCTTGGTATCGCCTATTCTATCAAATTTTATACTTACCTCTTCTTTTTTTGCTGTATCAATATTTTTTTCGCTTGTAACCTCTTTTTGTGATTCATGTACTTTTATGAAATCATTTTTTTCTTCAAGTAGGGATAATAAAAGAAAATATAATACACTTACAATCAAAAACATTCTAAATGGAGGTATATAAGTGTTTCTTTTCCCTTTTATATATTCTATGGTAAGAAATCCCGGTTTAAATAAAAGAGGTAAAATGCTTTTAAAAATTTTTGAGTCTATAGAAAAATAATCTTCAAGAGCATCTTTTATGAAATCTTTAAATCCAATAATCGGACTTTCTGTTTTTTGCCCACAATTACTACAATATTTTGCATTTGCAGGCAAATTATAATTACAGTTTAAACATTGATTATGTTGATTATTGCTATTCAATAATTAAATTTTAGTATAAAGATATTAAATTATAAAAATTGCATTAATCATTTTTAAGTAAGTGCTTAATTACATTCAAATGGATAGTATTTAAAGTAGCATTTTTAAATTCGACAAAAAATTGTGATATTATTAGTATTGATTATACCGAGCGCATGGCGTCAACCGGATTTAAACGAGACGCAAACCATGCCGGAATAATGCCCGAAATAAGACCGACTAAAGCAGAAATAAAAATTCCTAAAAAAATATTTTTGAAACTCAAATAAATTCCCATATCTGCAAAGGCATTAACAGCTAAAGTACCTATAAAAATTATAGTAAGCCCAATACTTCCACCTATTATACATAATATTACTGCTTCAGCCAAAAACTGAAATAAAATAAAAGCATTTTTTGCTCCTAATGATTTTTGGATGCCAATAATGGCGGTTCGTTCTTTTACTGAAACAAACATAATATTAGCAATACCAAAACCTCCTACTAATATTGAAAAGAAACCAATAATGCCTCCTGCCAGATTTATTATTTTAAACAATTCATCAAACCCTTTTGAAATAAGACTTACTTCGTTTAATGCAAAATCATCTTCCATTTTGGGCGATAGCTTTCTTAGTGAACGCATAATCCCGGTTAGTTCATTTCTAAGTTCATCCAAACTAATACCCTGCTTAGCTTTTACTAATATTTGAGGATTTGAATTTTCTTGTTTTAAATCAATAATTTTTCTGGCAAAATTGATTGGAATTAAAATTTTATTGTCTTGGCTATCGCCAAATACACTTTCTCCTTTTCGTTTAAATACCCCAACAACTTCAAAATTAAATCCCATAATTTTAATTTTTTTATCCAGCGGATTCCCATAATTAAAAAATGCTTTAGCAACGTTATCTCCAATAATAGCAATGGGCTTACCGCTGGCCGATTCAATTTCAGTAAAGTAACGTCCAATTTCGATTTCGGGATTTTGAACTTCTACATAATCATGCGAAGCCGCTAATATTTCAACATTCTCTACAGAAATATTTTTATAGCTTACATTTTTTTTAGTGGATACCTGAAAACTAACTGCTGCAGCATAACGGCTTCTTTTTTTTATGGCTTCTGCTTCTTGAATGCTTGGGAGCGGTCTTTGCCAATATTTCCACCAGGGATAATCGGCTCCAAAAGCCCATGGCCATTTTTGTATAAAAAGCACATTATCTCCAAGTCCTGAAATGCTGTCGCGTATTTTGTATTCCAGCGAATCTACCATGGTAAAAACAGAAATAATGGCAAAAATTCCTATGGTAATTCCTAACAGCGATAAAATGGTTCGAAGTTTATTTACAACCAATGCATTGATGGCAAACAAAATACTTTCTTTTAATAGCTTTAGATACAATTGCATTTTACAAAGTTAGTAATTAATAAGGGTATAATTTTACCACTTAAAATACCATAAGGCCGCATAAATCAAAATGGGGGTTTTGAACAGTTTTTGTCATTTATCAACAAAGCTAAAAAACACTACTTTATTCAATTGTTAGTTAAGGTATTATTAGTAAAATTGCATGAAGCAAAAAATAGGAGAATAATATTTTGAAAAAGATTAAAAACGCCTTAATATCAGTATTTTATAAAGACGGCTTAGACGATATAGTTAAAGAGCTTAACAAGCTTGGAATTACAATTTTTTCAACGGGAGGCACACAAAGTTTTATCGAGAGCTTGGGTATAGATGTTGTTCCGGTCGAAAACCTTACATCCTATCCAAGTATTTTAGGTGGAAGAGTAAAAACTTTACATCCTAAAATTTTTGGAGGTATTTTAGGTCGTAGAGAATTACAAAACGATATTGCCCAGCTCGAAGAATACCAAATACCTGAAATTGATTTAGTAATTGTAGATTTATATCCTTTTGAAGAAACGGTTGCATCAGGAGCTTCAGAATCTGAAATTATTGAAAAAATTGACATAGGAGGTATTTCACTCATCCGTGCTGCTGCCAAAAATTTTAACGATGTGATTATTGTGCCTTCTAAAGCTGAATATCCATATTTGTTACAATTGCTAAAGACGAAACAAGGATATTCTGATATTAACGATAGAAGATATTTGGCAACAAAAGCCTTTAATGTTTCATCGCATTACGATACAGCTATATTCAACTATTTCAGCAAAGGAGAAGAGCCTGTTTTTAAACAAAGCATTCAAAAAGTTTACCCTTTAAGATATGGAGAAAATCCACACCAAAAAGGAAGTTTCTTTGGTGACCTAAATGCAATGTTTGACAAGTTACACGGAAAAGAGTTATCATATAATAATTTATTGGATGTTGATGCTGCCGTAAATCTTATTGCAGAGTTTTCAGAGCCTACTGTGGCAATATTAAAACATAATAATGCATGTGGAGTGGCAAGTAGAAATACCGTATTTGAAGCATGGAAAGATGCATTGGCAGGAGACCCGGTATCAGCTTTTGGTGGAATTATTATTTCAAATACGAAAATTGATGTTCAAACAGCAAATGCAATGAATGAAATTTTCTTTGAAGTAATAATTGCTCCTTCTTACGATTTAGATGCGCTTGAAGTTTTAAAGCAAAAGAAAAATAGAATAATTTTGGTTCAAAAACCCGTATCACTTCCCGAAAAACAATTTAGACAAGTTTTAAATGGAGTTTTGGTTCAAGATAAAGATAATCATATCGAAACAGTTGCAGATTTTAACTATTGTACAATTTTAAAACCCACAGAAACAGAAATTGAAGATTTAATTTTTGCTAATAAAATAGCAAAACATACAAAATCCAACACCATAGTACTTGCAAAAAACAAACAGTTATTAGGTAGTGGAACAGGGCAAACATCGCGTGTAGATGCTTTAAAGCAAGCTATTTTAAAAGCAAAAGCCTTTGGCTTTGATTTGAATGGAGCGGTTATGGCCTCTGATGCATTTTTCCCTTTCCCTGATTGTGTGGAAATAGCCGGTAATGCAGGAATAAAAGCAGTAATACAGCCCGGAGGTTCAATAAAAGATAAAGAATCAATAGATTACTGCAATGCTCACCAAATTAGTATGGTGATGACAGGATATAGACATTTTAAACATTAATCATTACATTCGAATTAAAAAAAATTACAAATGGGATTGTTTGATTTATTTACGCAAGAAATAGCTATCGACCTCGGTACAGCTAACACATTAATCATTCATAACGATAAAGTAGTAGTAGACGAACCATCGATAGTAGCCTTGGATAAACGAACTGAAAAAGTTATAGCTGTAGGTAAAAGAGCAATGCAAATGCACGGAAAAGTGCATGAAAATATAAAAACCATTCGTCCTTTAAAAGATGGAGTAATAGCCGATTTCCATGCTGCAGAGCAAATGATTCGAGAGTTTATAAAAATGATAAATCCCGGCAGAAAGCTATTTACTCCTTCCTTAAGAATGGTTATTTGCATTCCATCCGGTATTACTGAGGTTGAAAAACGTGCAGTTAGAGACTCGGCAGAACATGCAGGAGCTAAAGAAGTATATCTTATTCATGAACCCATGGCTGCTGCAATTGGTATTGGTATTGATGTTGAAGAGCCTATGGGGAATATGATTATAGATATTGGTGGCGGAACATCAGAAATTGCCGTTATTGCTTTGGGCGGAATTGTGTGTGATAAATCTATTCGAGTAGCTGGCGATGAATTTACAAGCGATATAGAAGATTACATGCGCAGACAGCACAATATTTTAATCGGGGAGCGTTCTGCAGAACGAATTAAAATTGAAGTTGGGGCAGCCTTACCGGAAATAGATAATCCTCCGCCTGATATTGCTGTTCATGGGAGAGATTTAATGACAGGAATACCTAAAGAAATTTATGTTTCTTACTCAGAAATTGCACATGCTCTTGATAAATCCATTTCTAAAATAGAAGAAGCTATTTTAAATGCTTTAGAAATGACCCCCCCTGAACTTTCAGCCGATATTTACAGAACAGGTATTTATTTAGCCGGAGGAGGTGCATTATTAAGAGGCTTGGATAAACGAATACAGCAAAAAACTAAATTGCCGGTTCATTTAGCTGAAGATCCTTTGAGAGCAGTAGCAAGAGGTACAGGTATAGCACTAAAAAATATTGATAAATTTCCATTCTTGATAAGATAACATTGTTGTTTCAACAATAATGTTGATGTTTAAACAATAAATTTAAAAAGCCTTGCGTAACCTGTTTTTGTTTATATGGAAACACCATATATTTGTTTTGTTTCTAATCTTGGAGGCGCTGGCTTTTTATTTTATTGTAAAAAATAATAGCTTTCAAAATGCTGGATTCATAAACTCGGCCAATATAGTTGCAGGAAATATTTTAGGGATATATAGCGAAATTAGAGAATATTTTTATCTAAGAAAAACAAATCAAATTTTAGTTGAAGAAAATGCATTGCTGCGTTCTCAATTAGAAGAATCATTTATCAAAAATCAAATACCATACAAGGCTGATACAAACTATATACAAAAATACATTTATAGAACGGCAAGAGTTTTAAATAATTCTGTAAATAAACGAAATAATTATTTAACACTCGACAAAGGTCGTTTGCATGGTATTGAACCTGAAATGGGTGTTATTAGTCCTGATGGGGTAGTTGGCGTTATAAAAAATGTTTCAGATAATTTTTCTACCGTAATGTCGGTATTAAATAAAAATACCGTAGTAAGCTGTAAGGTAAAAAAGAATGGATATTTTGGAACATTGATTTGGGAGGGAGGAAATCCAGCTTATGCTACTTTAAATGATGTGCCTCGTCATGCAGCATTGCAGCAGGGAGATACCATTGTTACCAGTGGTGCATCGGCAATTTATCCGGAAGGTATATTGGTAGGATTTGTTGATGAAGCCAGATTAGAAGACGGAGATAATTTTTATACCATACGAATAAAGCTTAGTGCAGATTACGCAAAACTTACGCATGTGTATGTTGTGAAAAACTTAATGAGTGAAGAGCAAATTAATTTAGAAAAGGCTTCGCAAAATGACAATTGATGTTCTAAAAAATATTGCACGCTTTTTTATATTGGTAATCCTACAAGTTTTGCTATTTAATAATATGCAGTTTAGCGGATATGTAAATCCTTATGTATATATTCTGTTTATATTAAGTTTACCTTTTTCTACGCCTCGTTGGTTGGTATTGATATTATCTTTTATATTGGGATTATTTATCGATATGTTTTCAGATTCTGGAGGAGTACATGCAGCAGCATGTACCTTTATGGGATATAGTCGTTCTTTTGTTTTATCATTAATAAAACCAAGAGATGATTATGACGAAACCAAGTCGCCTTCTGTAAAAGATATGGGTTTAGCTTGGTATGTTACCTATGCTGCCATATTAATTTTATTGCATCACTTTGTTTATTTTTACATAGAAGTATTTCGTTTCAGCGAAATATTATCCGTATTTATAAGAGTAATTTTAAGCAGTATTTTCTCTTTGCTTTTAATTTTACTTAGTCAGTATTTCTTTAGTAAAACAGCTGAAACAGAAAAATGAACCGGCTGGAAGAACGAAAATTTATCATCTTCGGTATATTTATAGTGATAGCTGTAATTTACCTTATTCGTCTTTTCTATATTCAAGTAATTGACGATAAGTATAAGTTAGATGCAAACAATAACGTTCTGCGTTATAACACAGAATATCCATCAAGAGGGTTGATTTACGATAGAAATGGAAGGTTATTGGTGTATAATGAAGCAGCATATGATTTAATGGTTATTCCTCGTCAGGCCAAAGATGTTGATAGCATTGAGCTATGTAAATTTTTAGGTATTAGTCCTGAAGTTTATTCCGAACGATTACGACAAGCAAAAGCCTATTCAAAATTTAAACCTTCAGTTTTTGACAAGCAGTTTTCACCAGCTGCATATGCTGCCATTCAAGAAAAGATGTATAAGTTTCCGGGATTCTTTTTTCAAAAGCGTACTCTGCGATATTATCCGCGAAGCACAGCTGCACACATGCTAGGATATGTGGGAGAAGTGGACGAAAAAATAATTTCTCAAAATCCATATTACAAAATGGGCGATTATATTGGTATAAGCGGTATTGAAAAATCTTACGAAGAAGTGCTAAGAGGCAAAAAGGGAGTTAAAATTGTAATGGTTGATGTTCATAATAGAATAAAAGGAAGTTTTCAAAATGGCTTATATGATACAGCAGCTGTTGCAGGATTAAATATATTTTCGAGTATAGATGCTGAACTTCAGTTATACGGAGAGAAATTACTTCAAAACAAAAGAGGAAGTATAGTTGCCATAGAACCATCAACGGGTGAAATTTTAGCTTTAATTTCGAGCCCTTCATATAACCCTAATTTACTAGTTGGAAGAGAGCGAGCAAAAAACTATAATAAACTTGCTAAAGATACTTTAAAACCATTATTTAACAGAGCCACAATGGCATCCTATCCCCCCGGTTCAACTTTTAAAATGGCAATAGCATTAATAGCACAGCAAGAAGGAGTATTAACTACCGATTCGCGTTTGCCTTGTAGTTTTTCAGTGGGGCCTAAAAGTGTTCATTGTCATCCTCATCCATCACCGGCCAATATAACACAATCAATACAATATTCATGTAATCCGTTTTATTGTAGAGCCTTTGTAAATACAATCGGAAAGTATAAAACTGCAGCAGAGGGTTATCAAGTTTGGAAGAATCATATAAACAGTTTTGGTTTTGGTGTTAAATTAAATACCGATGTAGCAAATGAATTAAAAGGTTTTATCCCCGGAGTAGAATATTTTGATCGCTATCATGGAAAGGGAAGATGGAAAGCAGCCAGTATTTATTCATTAGGGATAGGACAAGGAGAGGTGGGAGTTACTCCATTGCAAATGGCTAACTATGCTGCAATATTAGCAAACAGAGGATATTACTATATACCACATTTAGTTAAAGGAATAGAAAATGGAGAAATAGATAAACGTTTTAAAGAAAAACATTATACAACTATTGATACCAAATATTTTACTCCGGTTGTAGAAGCCATGTATCAAGTAGTAGAAGCAGGTACGGCAAGAGGGGGCAAAATACCCGGAATACCATTTTGCGGTAAAACAGGTACCGCACAAAATCCACATGGTAAAGACCATTCTATTTTTATTGCTTTTGCTCCAAAAGACGAACCTAAAATAGCCATAGCCGTTTATGTTGAAAATGCAGGTTTTGGAGCTACCTATGCCGTTCCAATAGCCAGTTTAATGATAGAAAAATATTTAACCGATACCATAAAAAGACCTGATTTGGAAAAGCGTATGATTGAAACTAATTTATTAGGAAACTAAGCAATGGAACGTCAGCAAAAAGGATTGTTTTATAATATAGACTGGTGGATGTTATCTCTCTATATTATACTTGTATTAATGGGATGGTTAAATATTTATGCGGCTGTATATAACGAAGATCATACGAGTATTTTTGATGTTTCGCAAAACTACGGAAAGCAGCTAATTTGGATACTTACAGCCGGAGTTTTAGCAACGGCAATTCTTTTACTGGATGAAAAATTTTTTACATTTTTTGCGTATCCTATTTATGGGATTATGATTTTAATTTTATTATCCGTACTTGTTTTTGGAGTTGAAATAAATGGTTCACGCTCTTGGTTTGCCATTGGTGAATTTAGAATACAACCGGCAGAGTTTGCAAAATTTGCCACAGCCATGGCGCTTGCAAAGTATTTGAGCAATTCGAATATAAAAATGGAAAACTTAGAAACAAAAATTATTGCCGGAATTATAATAGCCATACCACCATTAATCATCTTGATGCAAAACGAAACAGGTTCTGCATTGGTGTTTGGCGCTTTTATTTTTGTGTTGTATCGCGAAGGTTTATCCGGAAACGTTTTACTTTTTGGGCTACTTACTGCAGTATTGTTTATTTTATCGCTATTATTCGATAAGACTTATATTATAATTGGTTTAGGTATAATAAGTTTTATCGCTTTTTTACTGAGCAGAAAAAAAATTAAAAATATATTAACCATTCTTGCATTTTTTATCCTTACATCAGGAATTTGCTTAAGTGTAGATTATGTGTATGATACTAAATTACAACCCCATCAACGTAAGCGAATAGATGTATTATTAGGCAAAGAAACGGATTTAAAAGGAGCCGGATATAACGTAAATCAGTCGAAAATAGCAATAGGTTCCGGAGGGTTTTGGGGAAAGGGATTTTTAGAAGGCACACAAACTAAGTTTGATTTTGTTCCGGAGCAAAGTACCGATTTTATATTTTGTACCATAGGCGAGGAATGGGGCTTTGTTGGAAGTTTTGTTGTTATAACATTGATGTTGTTGTTGATGATGCGAATTGTGTATGTGGCCGAACGACAACGTTCGCAGTTTAGCCGCATATATGGGTATGGAGTTGCATCAATTTTGTTTTTTCATTTTATGGTAAATATAGGTATGACAATAGGCTTGGCTCCGGTAATTGGAATTCCATTGCCATTTTTTAGTTATGGCGGTTCGTCCTTATGGTCGTTTACCATATTGCTTTTTATATTTATTAAGTTAGATGCTAATCGACTGCTGATTTTGAGGTAAGAATAATTAGTTTAAAAATAAAAACTAATAAGCGGTTAAATATAAAATTGAAACGACAAAATTTAGTTCTCAAACTAAGCCTCGTTTAAAAGGCAAATGAAAAAGTCGTATTTTGAATCAAAATATTTTAATAAGGAGTTGTGCATCAGTTGCGGCTGTTGGCGGTTCGTACTCCTTTTCCTGTTAAGCCATTGGTTATGTGTCGGTTACAAATAAATTTTACTCAAAAGTGAAATTTTGTGTTAAATATTTTCTTTTCTCAGTTAATAGTGCATACATTTGTGGTCTAAATTTCGCTTATAAGTGAAACATTTTTCAAGAATATGCGTTAATCATAAAATCCCAAATAATCAAAGTGAACTACGAAATTGTCGAAATGCTACCATACAGCGGCAGCGAGGCAACGATTTACTCTATTATTCCAGAGGGTGAAGACGAAACGTTGTTTGAAAAGTTTGTTGATGAATATAAAGAGTCATACAAAGACGAGATAAAAGACATACTCAAACGATTAATGCAAATCGGACATACAACTGGAGCAAGAGAGAGTTTCTTTAAACACGAAGGAGATAATGAGTTTGTTAGAAAATATGGAAAATACATTTGGGCTTTGTATGATGATGAAGAAAAAAAGTTGAGATTATATTGTATAAGGTTTGCAAATGTGGCAATAATACTTGGAGGTGGTGGATATAAAGATAAGTCTGTTATAAAGTGGCAAGATGACGAAAAGCTATCGGAGGAAGTAAGAAAAGTAATGGCTTATGCTGAATGTATAATAAAGCAGTTGGATGATGGCGATTTATATTGGTCAAATAACGGAACTGAATTAGAAGGAAACTTAAAAAACTATGACAATGAATAAAGTAACCAAAGCGAGGAAATATAACAGCTCAAAACTAAAAGAGTTGTTAGATGAAGTTACTCCATTAGAAATGGAGCAAACTAAGAACAAAATGCAACTTGCTGCTCGTATTGAAGAATTAATGAGAGCTAAAGGGTGGAGCAAGTCGCAGTTTGCAGAAAAAGTTGGAAAGAATCCGTCTGAAATAACTAAATGGTTAAGCGGAACGCAAAACTTTACGGTTGATGTCTTGACAGAAATTGCGTCAACACTTGGGGTTGAATTAGCTGCTTTGTTTGGAAAACAACAGGTTCAGGTTATTTATAGAAAGAAAATTTTTGTGAAGTCAGTTGATGTGCCAACAGCTATAAAACTAACAACACCGTATGAACATGGAAAAGATGTTTTTGGGACTTGTTTCTTCACAAGTCAAGGAGTAAAGTCAGCTTATTCACAATTATATAAAGCATAAAATGGCTAAAATTGAAAATAAAGATTTTAATGTTGAAATGCAGATAAGAGCAATTGAGTTGTTGAATAGTTCATTGAATTTACCTGCTCATCCAAATACTCCGGTAACCAATTTTAATTTCAACATAAGTATTGAAAGTCGTGTAGATGCAGTCAACAAGCTTGTTTTTGTAATTGTGCATGTTGAAATTAAAAATGACGACCATTCAGTTGTTCTTGGTGCATTGTCGGTAAGTTGCATTTTTGAAATTGTAAACTTTGAAGATGTAATAAAGATTGAAGCTGACGGCAAAGTAAATATCCCTCAACGTTTGATAGAAACACTCAACATTATTTCTATTTCGACAACCAGAGGAGTTATGTTCTCAACATTCAAAGGTACATTTTTACATGGTGCTGTCCTCCCAATTATAGACCCTAAGCAGTTTCAGGTCGGTAGTCAAAAAGTAGAAAAGTAACAAAGCTGTTTCTGTCCAACTGTTTTTGTGTAGAATGTGGGTGGCGAAAAAATTAAAACACCGAAGGGAGGGAAGAAAAAATTGAATTTACTCACGGTATGTTTATTGTCTATGGTGTTCGTGAATACTTCGTATTTGTCTTGCGGTGGGGCAGGCACACGCTGCCGCCAAGTTTTGACTTGTGTGTAGGCTTCCCGCTTGGGCGGGACAGGTTGTGCGGCTTGGCAATGTGTGTGTGCTGTGTGGGCTCATTTCAATTCAATGCGCTCATATTCTTCTTTACTGAGCGGAAACGCAGGGTCTATGACCAATACCTCCTCATACGTAAGCTCGTAGAGTTTATACACTAAATGGTCTATTTGTTGCTCTAATGCCGTAGTGTCTTTGCCTTGCTCCTTTAATGCTAAAATTTGCTCTACTAAGGCAATAAAGGGGCGTTGTTGGTTTTGAGTTATTTGTGGTATGGGTAAATTTTCAAAAAATATTTTACTTAATTCTCTTGTCCCTCCTTGTAACTCAGGACAATTTTCTCGTATCCAGCGATGGGAAACTTTTGAATTAAACATCCCTGTTAAAAACTTTAAGTTTACTGATTTAGAAGTTATAATAAAACATTTTTGATTGGTATAAAATCCTTTGTTATCATAAATAAAAGGCAAAAACAAAGTCATATTTGGGTAGATAATCTTCTCCTTTTCAAATTCTTCGATATAAGCACAGTTTCGGAGGTTTGTCCAATGGTCGCCTTTGTCTTGGCGTTTTTTAAGTTGAGGCTCAAATTGTTTTAAGTGTGCATAAATAGCAGGATAGTTTTTTTCTACATCAATTCGGGGAATATTTTTTTCTTTTACGCCATTATGCGTATTTATGAGCCACAAATCTGCAAACTCGGCTTTATAGCGTTTAATATCTCTGCCACGTAAAATGGGTTTAATAATTTCGGCACTTTTGGGGTCTTGGGCAATGAGTTCGTTTTTCTTTTTGCCGTCAATGATAAAGGCTTCGTTGTAGCCTGTTTTTATGCCATAGTTAATTTGTATATCCCACTCTTTGAGGGGTTTACCGATGCGTTCAATTTTGGCTTTAATGCATTGTTCAATCTCGTTGGCAATTGTCCAGCTATCAGCAGAGAGTTGTGTAAGGGTAATCCATTTGTCGGCGTAGTTATCAAAAGAAGAAATATGCTTTTCTTTGGAGAGGTCAAGGGCTTGCAGCGAGTAGGTGTTGGGCTGTTGTGCGGTTTTTTGCAGGGTAAGAATATTAGTATCAACGGTAGCCGATTCAAAAATGCCACTGCCGAGATCAATGAGTTTAAGTGGGTTGTGCTTGCAGAAAAAGGCGCGGGTGCTTTTACCATAGCCTGCCCGCATCCATTTGTTGGAGGTGATATAGGTTAAAACTCCCTTGTTTTTGAGTAGTTGCATGCCTTTTTCATAAAAAAGCGAGTAAATATCGCCTGTGCGTTCAAAGGTTTCAAAGCCTTGGTTTTCGTATTGTTTGGCAAGTGAGCCTCCATCTTTTTGAAGTTGAATGTATGGCGGATTGCCAATCACAATATCAAAGCCACCTTTATCAAACACATCTTTAAACCACAAGTGCCAAAGGAAATAGGGTTTATCATCCGATTTTTGTAAGGCTACCAACTTTTCTTCAATGGCATCCAGTTCATGCAATTGTTTTTTCCAATCGGTGTATTGCTTGTATTCTTTCGATTTTTGGTTGAGTTTGCTATGGTCGGTAACGCCTGCCTCTTTCCATTTTTTCTCAGCGGCTTTAATCTCTTTGTTCAAATCACGCTGGCACTTTAATATAAAGGCGTGAATCTTGCCTTCCACAAAATCATTAATTTGCTTTTTTACAGCCGCTTTGTCTATTACTTCGCCTGTTTGATTTTCCCATTCATCAGGGTCAAAGTATTTTTTTATCAGTGTAAAAAGTTCGTCTTTGTGGGCTTTGGTAAAAATGGTCATTTGCTTTACCGGAGCATCAAATTCGCTTCCGAGGGTAAGCTGCGTTTTTTCTTCTACCAGTACCTCATCATCAGCATTCATCAGGTTTTGCAAATCAATACCGGCAAAACTTTCGAGCAGGCTGTTGCCCTGCATAATTTTATAATCCAAGTTGGGCAAAGGTTGTGGTTCGGTTTCATCCACCACCAAAGCCAACCAAAAACGCAAACGGGCAATTTCTACAGCACCATTTTCAAGGTCAACTCCATAAATATTTTGTTGAATAATTTCCTTTTTTACCTGCGCAGGGTCAAACTTTTCGTTGGTTTTTAAATAGCCATACAAGACCCTTCGGCATTCAAAAATTTCTTTGAGCAAACCCATGGGGAATGCACCCGAACCAATGGCAGGGTCGCAAATTTTTACTGCCTTCAGTTTGTTGTTTACTTCATTGGCTGTTTTATATTGAGCAAAGGCGGGTGAAACCTGATTGTTTCTAACCAATAATTCAATATCGGCTTTGTTGTAATCGGGCAGCTGTGTATGCAGGTATTCAATCAAGCTTTCCTGACACATGTAGTGCACAATCTCCTTAGGTGTATAAAACGCTCCTTTCTCTCGGTTTTCTTCCAGCAAGTTTTCGAAAATATGCCCCAACATTTCCGGGTCAATACCTACTTCGCTATCGTAGGGGTCGTTTTCGTCAATGGTGAAATTATATTGCTCAAAAAAGTCGAGCAGTTGGGCAAAGTAATCTTCAGGAAAATCAATGTTGTTGGTGTAAGACAAATCCTTTTCAAACAAACCACCATTCAGGTATGGAATTTTAATGTCTTTACCCAAAGAAATTGGAGCAAGGTGGTTGGGGCGTTTTTCATTAAGTGTTTCAAAGAATAAAGTCCTTAACTCATTACTGTGAAAGGATTGCTTGTTTTTACTGTTGGCGAAAAGGTTTTGCAGAAATTTAATATCGCCACCTTTCCATTCAGCGTTCTTAGCAGGCACACCCATCCAACCTTTCTTTTGCAAAAATTGCAGGAAAACAATTCTACCCAATAATTTTTTAGCAAAGTCACGAATGGGTTTTTCTCGTTTTACTTCATCGTCTTTGTAGCGTTTGTCGCTAAGTAGTATGTTGTATTGTTTGTTGGCAGCAAGGTATTTCCAGAATTTTTCGTAAAACTCTTTATAGATTTTAAAAAATTCTTTGTTCAGTTTTTCAACGCTGAAAGCTTCAAACAAATCATTTAGGTAAATAGGTTTGCCTTTTAGCTTGTCAAAGCGTTCGGCTGCTGTTCGGCAACTTTCGCCTTCGCCAAAAAGGTAAGTGTATCGTTTGGGTTCGGTTTCCTTTTTACCTTCTGCTGTTCTAATCTCACTCACATAACTGAAACGCCATTTTTTGTCTTGCACATATACAATCAGAGCTGCATCAAGGTCGTATCGAATAATGGATTTAAACAAGTTACGTAAACCAACCCGATTGCGTTCTATAAGCGCCTTATCGGTAAGGTGTACCTCGTAAATGCCCACCAGGCGCTCATCAACGGTATAAAAACTTCCTAATTCAAAAGCAGTATGAGCAATTTCATTGCTTGGTAAAGAAACAGGTTGTGGCTTTTGGTGAAATTTTTTTGCACCAAAATAATCTTTCATCACCTCCAACCATGTTGAGGGCTGATATGCTTTTTCGAGTATGCTATTTTGTAATGTCTTCTTGTCCACTTTTATTGAGATATAAGTTATGAGATATGAGTTATGAGATATGAGTTCTTAGGTTTTTGCTTTGAGGTTAAAATGGAGCTTCGGAGTATTTTAAAGATTTCGTTTGCTTCACTATTCATAATATCAAATTCGGATTGAGAAATGTATTCGGACGCTTTTAAAAGTTCCAGCCAATACATGGTTTCATCACATTCTTTTTGGGCTATACCCAATTTGTGAATGAAATCTGTTCTGCTTTCTGCATTTTGAGCTTCACGGATATTTGCCCCTACAGAAGTTCCTGAACGAAGTAATTGTTTACTCATCACAAATTCTCTTTTCGTATCTGTTAAATACTGATAGAGCTTTATACACTTCAGTGCAAAAGCAAATGATTTATCTTTCAATATCGATTTCTTCTCACTCATAATTCATCACCCATAATTCATCATTCATAACATATCACTCATAACTCACATCTCATCTCTAATTGACAGTTGCTCCACCAATTGGTGAAGTTTGTTTGCCAAAACAGTTTTCGGAATCAGTTTGGTTTCGTAGTCAGCTATAATGGCAGGCGAGTTGTTTCGTGCCATGGCATATTCTACCACTTCGGTATCTTTTCCCTTGCACAGTAAAATGCCAATACTTGGGTTTTCAAAAGGTCGTTTTACATCACGGTCTAATGCCTCTAAATAAAAATTGAGTTTACCTAAAAACTCGGGTTCAAATTCCTGTATTTTCAGTTCAAACAATACCAAACATTGCAAATCACGATGGTAAAACAACAAGTCGGTAAAATAGTCCTTATTGCCTACCTGCAAGCGATACTGATTGCCCATGTAAGTAAAGCCTTTGCCTATTTCAAGAATGAATTTTTGCAGGTTAAGGATTAATGCCTTTTCAAGGTCTTTTTCAGAATGCCCATCGGGCAGTTCTAAAAATTCAAATATGTAGGGGTCTTTGAAAAGTCCTTTCGGAATTTGAGTTGTGAGAGATGAAACAACCTTATTGGACAACATGGTGCGTTCGAATGTTGCCGTATTCAATTGTCGTTCTAATTCTCTTTTCGATAGCTTTTGAGTAATGCATTGAATGAAATAGAAAATCTTTTCCTCTACCGTTTTAGTTTTTGAAAGAATGAGTAAGTGGTGTGTCCAACTGATTTGTGTCACCAGTGGTGTCACAAATTTACTTATTTGATTATCAGCCACCTGTAATTGAGTCACCTGTGGTGACATAAGTTTACTTAGTTCATTTTCGGGCTTTTGTAAATGTGTTGCCAGAGTTGACACAAATTCGGGTGACGAATAGGTTTCATAAAACTGTTTCATTCTGTAAAGCCCTCTGCGGTTAAAGCCTTTCAGCCCGGGGCAATTTTCTTGAATAAATGAAGCCAGTTCTTCTACCGTTTTTTCGCCCCAGGCACCTGCTGAAACTTTATCGGATACAAGATTGCCTACCTTGAAATACAGCAATACCAATTCCTCGTTTACTTTATGAAAAGCCCTGTTTCTGGCTTCTTCAATCAGTAAAACTACTTGCTTGAATTCGGTATTTTTTAATTTAAGATTCATTAGGTAAGAGTGATGATTTATGAGTGATGAGTTTTTTGTTTTGAGGTTAAGATGGAGCTTCGGAGCATTTTTAAGATTTCGGTGGCATCACTATTTATAATATCAAATTCGGGTTGGGAAATGTATTCAGCCGCTTTTAAAAGCTCAAGCCAATACATGGTTTCATCACATTCTTTTTGGGCTATACCCAATTTGTGAATGAAATCTGTTCTGCTTTCTGCATTTTGAGCTTCACGGATATTTGCCCCTACAGAAGTTCCTGAACGAAGTAATTGTTTACTCATCACAAATTCTCTTTTCGTGTCTGTTAAATACTGATAGAGCTTTATACACCTTAATGCAAAAGCAAATGATTTTTCTTTCAGAACCGATTTCTTTTCACTCATATCTCATATCTTATAATTCATCAGTCAATAAAGGTTTCTGACAGCACAATTTCAGGTGCGATATTGGTGTCAATTTCTTCCAGTTTGGATTCTTCTTCGTCACTGGTAAAAGCATCGTATTTTTTTGCTAAGGCAATCAGCAAATTGTCCACTTGCGAAGTAGTGATTTCTCGTTTGCTGAAAAACTTTTGACTTAGCTTTTTTAGCTCATTTGCTAAAGGGGTATAAGTTCCACTTTCAACAATGGGCTGTAATGTTTGGCAGATTTCTTTTACAATAGCTTGGTGTGTTATGGCTTTGAAGTCGCGCAAGAATTTTAAAGCCTGTTTGGTATTTGCATCGGCTTTGTCGGTAGTGGTAACCTTTTCGGTTGTTCCGCCTAAAAAGTCTTCGTCAAATGATTTTAAAGCTGCCTGTACATGTTCGTAATGATTTTCAGGCAATGCAAAAGATGGTTCTGTTGATTGTGCTTCAAAAATTTGTGCAGCTTCTAAAAAGGTTAATGGTTTTACTTTGGATTTATCATTGATTAGATAAAACTCCATTTTGTATGGCGATTTCAGAAACACCACTGTTGAACCATGTGTGTCTGCCTTTTTAGCATACTTGTTATTTCTTGCTGTTCTTGCCTTTAGCGGAAATGCTTTGATGCGTTTAAACTCTTTTGGATTGTTGTCTTTAAATTCACGGATGTATCGCAAGTAATGCAGTCTTTTGTCTTCATCATCGCTCATCCCTTCTTTATATAGCTTAAATTGTTCCAGCATTTCTTCGTGGGTGTAAATTTTAGCATCTTCGCCAAAGGTAGAGTGAAAGGCTTGCAGTTTTAATAATGCGTTTTTGTAAAGTTTTATTTCTTCATTGCCTTGCTGAGAAGGGTAGAAGTTGTAGTTGTAAATGACTCCTGCCACACTTCCAATTCGGTTTACCCGACCAATGCGTTGCATGAGTCGGGTAGCATTCCAGGGTGTATCATAGTTTACAATTACATTGGCACGGTGCAGGTTTACACCTTCTGCTAATACATCGGTTGTGATAATGATGTTGTAATCGTTCTTTTTTTCTCCAATATAGTTGGCATCAAAGTTTTCCTGTATGGTTTCAAAAATCTTGCTTCGGTTATCGCTTGAAACATTTAGCACTTTGGTATTTAGGAATGCTTCAATTTTATCGGCCAAATAGTTTGCGGTATCAGTACTTTCGGTAAATACAACCAATTTGCCTGTAGGGTTAATTTCGGGGTTAAATAACTCTTCTTTCAATGCAGCGAAAAAAGTATCCAGTTTAGGGTCTTGCTCAACTTTGCTCCATTCCTTTACTAACTCCTGTAAAAGCAAATGGTCTTTTCTCAAGCCGTCAATAAAACTACTATCAAAATCATCAGGGCTGAAGATATTGTTTCTCGGATTTTCAGCACTCATTTCAAGTATCATCGCTTCCAACTCTTCAATACTAAAGCCCTTTTCCATAAGGTCGTTCACGCGCAAGTCGGGAGCAATCAACACTTTGCCTTTGTCGAACATTTCAATCATTCTGCCTGTGGCAGTAGTCAGATTCTTTAATGATGATTTAAAAGCAGTGAAACTGCTTTCTAATCTTTTCACCATTAAAGTTTTCATGATACCTGCCAAAGATTGAGAAACTAAAATCGCTTGTTCGTAGTAATTCTCCCTTAATTCAGGTTTCAAATATTTGATAGCCTGATAGCGGTAATACTGTATCTTATCATCGTCAGTCAAGTAGAAAACGGTATGATAAAACAGCTTGCTCAACTTAGCATCAAACTCATACATCTTCGGCCTGGGTGCTGCTATATCAGGAAATTCTATTCCTTGAGCCTTTAGGTCCTCAATATATTTTGGATAATTCTGAAGGTCACGCCTGGTTCTGCGAACCGTAATTTGAGATATAATTTTTTCACGGATGATGGAATAGAGTTCTCTGATGCGTTCAATGTTTGGTTCATCTTGTTGCATGATTTCTCTGAACTCACGAGTAATTGGTCCGAAGAAACTTTGCAGGTTGGTTACATGCAAAGTGCTTCGCCTTGCATCCTGAAACAAAAGCAACTGATAGTATAAATCTTGTGGTCTGTTGTTTAACGGAGTAGCAGAAATTAGAATAACTTTTTTCTTCTTTCCAGGAATTAAGCCTTCCCCGTTTCGTGAAGCTTTGCAAATTCGTTGGAGCAATCCGAAGGATTGCGAAGTATGGTTTCTGTATCGGTGTGCTTCGTCAACCAAAACCAAATCGTAATCTTCTTTTGGCCAATAATTCATGTCATCACCGTTTACGATTTTGTCCAAACGTCCATTGGTGATGAATTTAGTGTGTCTGTCAATACCGAAAAGTCTGAATGTATTTTTCCAGTTTTTTTCCAATGCTGGCGGAAATACCACCAATATTTTTGTATTCAATGAGCCATTGGCAATCAAAAACCTTTTTGCAATCATGGCTGCAATAACAGTTTTTCCTAAACCAACTACGTCAGAAAGGAAAAATCCGTTGTGTTCCATCAGCATTTGGAAGCCTTGATTTACGGCATCAATCTGATAGGAAAGTTTTTTGTAAGTCTTCGGTAAATCTCCAACCGTGTCAGGGTCGTAGTCTATGTTTTTGCCGAAGTATTCAATTAAAAATTTGATGTATAGCTCATAAGGCGTAAAAGTCTGCCCGATATGTGTTTTTTGTTTGAACTGCTGTATGTCTGCCGGAAGAATTGGTGTGGATTGTTTCCATAATTCAACAAACTCTTTTTTAGTAAATTGAACATCGTCATAGTCTTTTAGTGCAATATTCAATTCATAGTTTGGTGATTTTTTGATTCCTAAACCTGCTTCTGTCAAGTTAGAAGAACCCATTATAACCCAACCGTCTGAATGTTCGCTGTGATGTTCTGGTAAAAACAAGTAAAACTTTGCATGAATAGTTTTTGAGTTGTGTGCTCTTACTTCAATTCGTCCATCAATTAAGTCGTTAACGAACTGTAAAACACCTTTTTCAACTTCTTCTGAATACTTGGCTTCTTTGATGTCTTGTATAAACCATTTCAAAAATTCCTCTTTCGTTTTTTCTTCGTCACCGAAATACAAAAGTCCTTTACGTTGTGATTCGGCAAACATTTGGTCAACATTGATGCCGACTAATATTTTGATTTCTTTTAAATCTTTTAAGTATGGTTGTAATGCGAAGTAACCCGAAGAACGGAAGTAACCAACTACCGCATGAAAAGCATACAAGTCTTTCATGTGTTCGATAATTCCTTTGAATTTATCGAACATGCTTCGTTCGTTGTTATTTGTAAAAAATTTAGATGACATTATCTCTTTTTGCTTTTTATCTGTTTTTCTGCCTCTTTTAATCCTTCGCTTAAATGTTCAAGTCCTCCAAAGTCCTTTGTGATTTTGTTTGCTATGTAAGTTGTTTGTACTTCTTTCAAGTCCAGTTCCAAGATTTCTGAAAGTGGTTTTAAATAGTCAGGTGATGCAGGTCGTTCACCACGTTCAACTTTGCTAAGTGTTGAAGTGTCAATGTCGAGATAAGCAGCAACTTTCCGCAATGGAAGTTGTATTTCTTCTCTTCGCTTTCTGATATAGTCACCAAATGTTACGTTGCTCATTTAGACAAATTGTTTTGGACAGATGTGTCAAATTTAATGCTTTAATTGAAACGGTCACCCCGTGTGGTGGGAAATCTTTGCTCTTTTGGTTTTACTCATGACATAATTATTTTTATAAGTTTTCGTGAACGCTTTGCATTTGCGAAGAGTCGGCTTTGAGTGTCGGGGCAAAACCAAATGTGCTACTTGTGCGTCTGGCTTAAAAATTGTTTTTAAAAAGTGCGGTTGGGAAAAATAAAAAACTTCGGGTCGGCTTGAGTGTCAGCTTACTCGCTGTCCAGTTGTAATATGGTCTGTACGTTTTTGGTCACCTGTCAAAATGGTTTGTCTTTGTATTAATGTTTAATATATGTCGGTGAGTTGTCTTGTGGACGGTCGTCTACCATTGGCTATAACGGTTTGCAGCTCCCAAAGTTGGCGATTTCGGAGTCGCGAGGCCTGATCTCAATGGCGAGTTCAACCTCACCACACAAAACTGTTAAACAATACTGAATCCGCCTGAGTCGGACACACAGCTTGATTTAACCACTGAACCGCCATTGAGCCAAACGCCTGTTATGCACCGTTTTTCTTTTCATTCTCCTGTTAGTTTTCCATACGCCTTTTCAAATTGCTCTAAAAAGTCCGTTGTCTTTGTTTTTTTAGGGTCAATATAATAAATGGCTTCCTTCCATTGTTTTTCATATTTTGTCATTGGTATTTTAAACTCTTTTGCTTCTGTCTCACTTAGTTTAAAAAAGAATGCAAAAGTCTTTGAACCTACCCACTTAATGCCAAAAGCAATAAAAAAACCAGCTTTAAACCCACAATAATGTTTGTTGAATTTTGTTTCTAACGACCAATTGTTTTTCTTAATTATTTCTTCAACTTCTTTGACATATTGAAGAAAGTATTTTGCACTCTCTTTGTTATATTCTCTTTTATAAAATTCATCATCATAGGTTTGAAGTCCACTTACTGGTTTAGGTTTGTTTTTCTTCTCTTCAGGCTCTAACTTTCTAACGAGTAATAATTGATTGTCTGCTTCAACCCATCTATTTGCTTCAATTAAGTCAACGGGATAATTTATTTTATCAACTATGTCGAGAGTTGAAGGTAGAATTTTTGGAGCAATTACAATTATTCTAACTTGGAAATTGTCCCAACTAATTGATAGGTCGTCTGGTTTGTTGTCACATTCTAACCAAAGTGATTTGATACTGTCAGGGTTGGTTTCTGCCCAAAATGCATATTGTAAAACTTGTGGGATAATTGAAGCGTCAACTGTAACATTTTTCATTTCTACAATACAAATATTGCCGTCATTGTCTATACCCACTATGTCGGGTATTCCAACTTTGTTTCCACCACGAACTTGCCTCTTAAGTAAAAAAATATCTTCAAGAATTTCTGGGGTTTCAAAGATAATTTTCTCGAATTCTTCTTCTGATTTAAACGGTGTTGCTAACAAACTTTTTGTCGTTTGTTTATTTTTCCAAAAAAGGTTTGCCATATTCGATTATTTATTTTTCTTTGAATTATTGGTGTAATTTTCAAAATGGTGCATAACGGTTTCGGGCTTTGCGTTCGGGCTGGAGACCTGACGCAGTCAGTGTCGCCCGAGACGAACGCACCATATTGCTAATATAGTAAAATTTTGCAATGCACCCCGCCTGACGCAAAACTCGTGTTAGCGGTTCGGGTTTATTTCTGTCAATTAGTTTTCTGTTTTTAGATGTTCCATAATTTCATCTATTATGCTGTCTGTTCCGTAACCTAACCACCTAGCAGCATTTGGGTGAACAGTCCAATATATTTTTGTGTTTGATTCGGGTAAATTGTATGTTAGAAAGTGATTACTGATTAAGTCAAATTTCTGTTCGTTATAATTTAAACCTTCCAAAAATAAATTTTCGTTACATTCCCAATTGAATATGAAAACGATGTCTGGTTTATACGCCTTAATCGTATGAATAAGTTTATCAAACGTTTTTGAATGTTCCTTAACAGCCCAATATTTGTCTTTGTCAAGGGTTTCCCAAATACCTTGATTTTCTAAACTCTTTGGAACTTCTATTGCGTTTGTGTTTCCCCAACCAAAATCGTTAATATGGCTGTAATATTCTTCGGGTAAATTGTCGCCAATTCTTAGATTTTCTGTAAAGCCTTTAAGTCTAAGATGGAGTCTTAAAGCTAATGTCCAAAAACCTGAAGATTTATTCATGTTGTATTCAAGAAAGCCGAAGTCATTTGCCCACTTGCTTGTTTCTTCAATGTAATTTGAAAGATTATTGTCCGAATAATATTGCATTAATTCACCCGTAGATTTCCAACCGTAAGTGTCCCGACCGAAATAGAAAATTTTTCTGTCTGCTTTGTAATAGTCAGGCATTGTATGTGGAATAAAAACCGATGAAAAGTCTTCGTCAATTTGAATAGGTTCTGTTGCCTTGCAAAATTCTCTTAGTAATGGTTCAAAAACTTGTTCTATGTCTTTTGTTACTTTCATTATGTTGTCTGTTGGTGTGTCGTCTTAACCTGACCGCTAACTTGTATATACCCGCTATAAAGTAGCGCATATACACCCAAAATTGGGTATATTGACGCCATAAACAGGTATTTTTTTAATTCGCATATCAAATTTAATATTTAATCATAAAAAATTAATATAGCTTAATTCAAAAAAAATCCCCGAGTTTTTACTCGGGGATTTTTTAATAGTAATGGAATTATTTTACGCCTCTGGCTTTGTCTAATAATTTGTTTAGCTCTTTTGCGTCTTTACTACTTAGTTTTAAAACCTCGTCTAATTTGCTGATGTTTTTGTTTAATTTATCAACAAGTTGAAGCCCTTTAGTTGTAATGCTTACTTCTATTAAGCGTTTATCGTTCTTATTGGTTTTTTTAGTAATCAATTTAAGTGCCTCTAAACGATCAACCATGCGCGAAACATCCGGATTGCTATCTGTTAAGCGTTTTTTAATATCGGAAGTGCTGATTTTTTCAGGTTGAACAGATTTTAAAATATTCAACACATTGTACTGTTGCATAGTTACATTGTGTTTTTTAAAAAATTTCTTTTGTTCTTTTTCAATCCACGATACCGTGTAATAAAGATTTAGAATAGCTTTTTGCTGTTCGCTTCTAAATTTTTTCTGATTGATTGCTTCTTCTATTTTCATTCGATTAGGTTTTGATGTTTAAACAAAGGTATAAAATTTTTAAAATCTTCAAAATCAAAGCCTAAAGATTTTTATCTAAATACATTAAAACCCATAGTCTTTATGATTTCTTAAAAATTCAGTATCGGGAAACTTTGGATTAACAATCAGGTTTCGGTATTCAAATCGTTCATAAAGCCCTTTATCATCAAACATAGCCATCATTAATGGCAAATAATGTTCTTTATCAATATATAGAATTGTTTTTTTGGCATATCCATTGGGTATTTTAATTACTTGTCCCGGTTTTACATCGTTAAAATCTTTAATTCCGGGATTATTTTCTAAAATCATAAAATCGCTTATTCTTTTTTCTTGAGCTATTTTTCTTAGATTTTCTCCCGGCTTTACAGTGTAGTCTATAAATTTAAAATCATTAAATGTTATAACAATGGCATGGCATTCGCGGCCTTCAAAATTTACTGTTCCTTTGTATTCAAAATATTTATCAAAATCTTTACCTGCAGTAATAATGGCTTGTTTTATAACCGATCCCATAAATGTAAATCCTAATTCAAATATGGTATGATGATTGTCTTCTCTCAATAAATTACTATATGGATCTAATTCTATGGGTATAAAAGGAAATGAATTTGGTTTAACCAGCACCTTATCGCTCTTTTCTGCATTGTATAGCAGTTCAATCCTATCCTTGGGATAAATCATTTTAATATAAATTTTTCTTGGATTTACTTGTATTCGAGCATTAATTTCTGATTTTTTCATCGTATTATTTACCCTTGCCAGTTGCTTAAAATTAAAACTAAGTGTTTTTGTCTCGTCAATGGCTTTTATCATACGTTCAATAATTTCTTTGCCTGAAGTATGATGCTGCGAAAAAGAGTTGGCAAAACAAAAAGTAAAAAATATGGCTAATAAAAAACGCATGTTAATTGAAAATTGTTAAATAGAAACATAAATCCCGAACTAATTAAATGTGAAAGATAATGTATATTTTCGTAATTATTAAAATTAATTTATGATACAAATAACGGGAATAATTCCAGCACGCTATGCATCCACTCGCTTTCCGGGCAAACCATTAGTTTTAATTAATGGTAAAACAATGATTCAACGCGTGTACGAACAATCAAAAAAATCGAAGTTTTTAGAGAAAGTAGTAGTAGCTACCGATGATGAACGCATATTTAACCACGTAGTTTCATTTGGAGGAGTAGCAATAATGACAGGCCTTCATCATCAAAGCGGTACCGAGCGATGTTCCGAAGTTGCTGAAAAAATAATTTCTGATGCTTATATTAATATACAAGGAGACGAACCCTATATACATCCGGAACAAATTGATGAAGTAGCCTTATTACTCCAAAAAGGCGAAGTGCATATTGCTACTTTAATTAAAAAAATTACCGATGCGGAAGAGCTTTTTAATACCAATAAACCTAAAGTGGTAATTAGCAATACGAATAAAGCATTGTACTTTAGCCGACAAGCCATTCCATTTTTGCGAGGGATAGAATCCTCTGAATGGCTAAGCCGGCATGACTTTTATAAACATATTGGAATTTATGGTTATAAAAGAAATACTTTGCTGGAAATTGTAAAATTACCTCTTTCAGCACTCGAAAAATCGGAAGCATTAGAACAATTACGATGGCTCGAAAACGGATTCGATATACATACAGGCATTACCGAATTGGAAAGCTATTCGGTTGATACTGAAGATGATTTAAAATCTTTGCCAAAAACATAGTCTTTTTGTATTTTCGTTGTTCCGATTAGAATAAAATTATGAACATAGACAAGCATATTTCAGATTTATTATATACACACGATTGTGTTATTATTCCGGGATTTGGCGGAATAATTGGCAATTATGCTCCTGCTTACATACATCCGGTAAAACATGTGTTTTATCCTCCTTACAAACAATTAGTTTTTAATAAAAATTTGTATTTAAACGATGGTGTTTTAGCTAATTATATAGCTCGTGAAGAAGGGATTTCTTACATAGCTGCATTAGATAGTTTACATCGATTTGCGGGTGAATTAAAGACAAAAATTGAAAAAGGGCAGAAGGCAGAAATTAAAATGGTCGGTACTTTTCAGTTAGACGCTGAAAAAAATATTCAGTTTACACCCGATAAAACCACTAATTATCTCTTATCGTCTTACGGCTTGACTAGTTTTCAATCGCAGGCAATTTTGCGCGAAAAAGAATTAAAAGCCTTTAAAGACCGCCCTGCTGTTGCTCAAGATAAAAGCAAGTCGCCCATTAGAAAATACTGGCCTGCCATTGCATCTTTACCGATAGCCTTCTTAGCAGTTTGGCTGCCCTTTAAAACTAATTTATTAAATGATTCAGGCAATCAATTAGCATCGGTTTTCCCTTCAAACAACGAAACAGAAATTGCTCATACAGAAAATCAGCCGCAATATTCACCACGAGCTGCAAAGTGGGCTTATGCTGAAAAAGAAATTAATGAAGAAGAATTAAATCTTATTATCAAAGAAGATGTTCAACCGCAAACACAGGTAAATGTTGCAACATCAAATGATAGTTCTATAGAAGAAGTTAAAGAAAAAACAAAGCCTGAAAAAATAAACGCATTGCCTGTTACTGCAAGGGCTTTTGAAAGTTTTAAAACGGGAGTATTTTACATTATAGGAGGTTGTTTTCAAGAAGAATCAAATGCCTTAAAATTTTTAGAAAAGTTACAACAAAAAGGATATAACGCCACACTATTAGAAAAGAAAGACGGCTTATATCGCGTAAGTTACGGGGTATTTAACAGTAAAGAAGAAGCAAGAGCCGAACTTATTTCTATAAAATCTAAAGAAGCTTCAGCAGCCTGGATTATGGCGAATTAAAACAAAAGAGATTAATTGAAATTTTTTGAGATTTGTTGAGATTTTTTGCAATTGATTGAAAATTGAAAAATTTCAGATTGCAGATTTGTTAAATTTTTAGTTTGAAATTGTAAAAAGTATGAAGGTGTTAAAGTTAAAAAGCATACTAATAACGAAACCATTACGACTTAAGAGAATAATTAAAGTAAATCATAAATCTTAACTCACAAATCTTAAATATCATTTATCTTTTGTTTCTAATTTATCTTCGCCAACTGCTTACTGTCTACTGCCAACTTAAGCCTAACTACTGCTTCCTTTTCTTTCTATAAATCTGAATTGCTAGCATAAGTAATCCGGCAAACAATATCAGTCCTGTAAGTCCCCAAATCCAGCTTAAAGTATCTTTTAATACTACAATAAAAACTATTGAAACCAAAAACAATGTTGCAACTTCGTTCCAGATTCTCAGCTTTAGCGAAGAATATTTAAAAATGTTGTTTTGAATGCGCTTGTAAATAATGCCGCATTGTAAATGGTAAAGCGTTAAACCGAATACAAAGGAAAGTTTTAATAAAAGCCAGTTGCTATGCAAATAAGCGGGTATTTCGTAAAGCATCCAGAATCCGAAAATATAAGTCCCAAAAAGCGATGGCCAGGTTATACCATACCACAATCGTTTTTCCATAATGGAAAATTGTGCTTTTAAAATACTTCTTTCAGGTTCGGGTTTTTCTTCAGCTTCGGTATGGTAAATAAATAAACGAACAATGTAAAAAAGACCTGCAAACCATGTTACAACAAAAATGATGTGTAATGCTTTAATGTATAATACATCCATGATAATTTGTATTTAGCTTCGAAATTAGCACTAACTTTGCAAAGAATTACCAATATGGTATATAAATTCACTTAATATGAAAACAAAAACACCCAAAGAAACATTAGCCGTAACTACTAAAATGGTATTACCTAACGATACCAATACACTTGGTAACTTATTTGGAGGGCAATTATTAGCATGGATGGACGAAATTGCTGCTATTTCTGCGCACCGCCATTGTAAGCGTGTAGTTGTTACCGCATCCATTAATCATGTTTCGTTTAGTAATCCTATTAAGTTTGCCGATATTGTTACCTTAGAGGCTAAAGTTTCAAGAGCATTTACAACATCAATGGAAGTGTTTGTTGACGTATATGTTGAAGACCATGTAACCGGCAAACGCACCAAATGTAACGAAGCCATTTATAATTTTGTAGCAGTTGACCAAAATAATAGACCAATAGAAGTTCCTGAATTAATTCCTGAAACAGAAGAAGAAAAAAAACGTTATGACGGAGCATTGCGCAGGCGCCAATTAAGCTTAATACTTGCAGGTAAAATGAAACCAGATGATGCTACCGAGTTAAAAGCATTGTTTTTTACAGATAAATAATTTTTAACTCAATTTATCCGATAAAATTTGCATTTCAATTCCGGGGGCAATTTTTTCGTAAAGTATGTTGTAAACGGCATCGGTAATAGGCATTTCAACCTGATAGTTTTTATTTATTTCGTGTATGCATTTGGCGGCATAATAACCTTCGGCCACCATGTTCATTTCAATTTGTGCATACTTTACGGAATAGCCTTTTCCAATCATTATTCCAAATGCACGATTGCGACTAAATTGCGAATAGGCTGTAACCAGCAAATCGCCTAAATAGGCAGAGGTATTAATGTCTCGTGAAATGGGATGTACTTTTTGTACGAAACGTTCAATTTCCTGAATGGCGCACGAAATAAGCACTGCACGATAATTGTCGCCATAACCTAAACCAATAGATATTCCACTTGCCAAGGCAAAAACATTTTTTAAAACGGCTGCATATTCTGTTCCGAAAATATCATCCGATACAGATGCTTTTAAATATCGGCACGAAAATAATTTGGCCATTAGGCTTGCCTTTTCAGTATCAGGGCATGCCATGGTTAAATAGGATAGTTTTTCTAATGCCACTTCTTCGGCATGACAAGGGCCGGCAATTACACCAATGTTTTCGTAGGGAATATCAAAATAATTTTTCAGATAATCGCCCATTATTAAGTTGTTTTCGGGAACAATTCCTTTGATGGCAGAAAATACTATTTTGTTTTTAAAGTCGGCTGCTGTCAATCCTTTTAGTGCATCGTTTATAAATGCGGCAGGAATAGCTAAAATAACATATTCGGCTTTTGACAAAACATCTTTGATATCGTCAGATAAGTAAAGTTTATTAGCATCAAAATAAATGGAACCAAGGTATTGGGGGTTGTGTCCGAATTTTTTAATCGAGTCAATCGCCTCTTTATTACGCATGTACCAATGCACTTTTTCAACATTGTTTAATAAAAGTTTTACAATAGCTGTTGCCCAGCTACCACCACCTATTACGGCAATATTGGGATGTGTCATGGATTGTAATGTTTAAAATTCTACTTCTTTTACAATTGTTTCGTTGCCACGCAAGATAGTAATATTTGTTTTATCGCCTTTGTTAAATTCACTCAATGCTTTCATATAGCTGCCCATATCATTTACATGATTATTGCCAATTTTTAAAATAATATCTCCCTTTAATAATCCGGCTTTCTCTGCAGCTTTTCCTTCCGTAATACCTTCTATACGAATACCTTTTTCTGTGTGCATATAATCCGGCATAATGCCTAAAGTTACTTTCATGCGCGATGGGCGTGCGTTTTCTTCTTCTTTGGTTTTTGAAAAAGGCAGTTTCCCTTTACTGTCAGCCGCTTCAATTAATCGTACAATAAAATCGGCAATTTCTGCAGCACCTTCATAATTCAATTTCTCTGCATCATCACTGGGTTTGTGATAATCGCCATGCATGCCACTAAAGAAATGAAGCACAGGAATATTTTGTAAGTAAAAAGAGGTATGGTCTGATGGACCGATTCCCGGCTCACTTAGTTTTAATTGCATCGATGTTGGAACATTGTTTATTAATTCTTTCCAAATCGGAGATGTTCCCACTGCATTAATTCCCAGTTTTTTTTCTTTAGGATCAAGTCTTCCTACCATGTCTAAATTAATCATGTAATTAACAGTACTTAAGTCAATAGTTGGGTCTTTAACATAACTGGCTGAACCAAACAACCCTTTTTCTTCACCACTAAAAGCTATGAAGAGGTAATTGTTGTTTTTAGTTTTTTTGTTTTTGCGCAATTGATGAACTATTTCAATCATAGTTGCAACTCCGCTTGCATTATCGTCAGCGCCATTGTGTATGGCTTTCTCTCCTCGGTGAGCAGAATGTTCATCGCCCCATCCTAAGTGATCGTAATGTGCACCAATTACTATTGTGTTTTTAGCTTTATTATCTAAATAGCCAATTACATTCCAGCCAACGCGTTCTTCACGTATAATGTCGGTATTTATTTCTGCCATAACTTCTGTTGCATCCATGATAATTTTATAGGCCATTCCTCTGGCAAAAATTACCGGTATTTCACTACTGATTATTTTATTAGATAGTTTTTCCTCAGGGTCGTCTGCTTTTTTGTCGGAATTAATAAATATTATAGCAACAGCGCCCATTTTTTTAGCCGTTTCAATTCTTTTTGCTAAATCGTGATAAGCAAGATATTTAGAATGTGGATGAATACCATCCGGAGATGATACTTCTATTACGGCAATATTTCCTTTTATTTCCTGCTCAATATCTTTATAGTCGTTGTAATTAAGTTCGGGTGCAATAATTCCAAATCCTGCTTTTATTAATTTACCTTTTGCTGTTCCTGACGAAGAATAAGAAAGCGGATAAAAATCATTTTTAAATTTTAAAGTTTTGGTATTTAATGTTAGAACATTGTTTTCGCCCGCATTAGTTTCTGCTCTAAATTCAAATGGCTTGAAATAGTTTTGAGAGCCTTTAGGTAAAAGTTTGTTGCTCATAAAACGAGTTGAAATATAAAGCGCAGCCTGTAATTCAGAAGGAGTTCCGGCCTCTCTTCCTTGCATGGCATCATCGGCTAATACATACACATCTTTTTTTATCCGTTCAACGGCTTTCTTATCAATTTTTTGTCCAAAAGCCGGAATGAAAAAATGAAGCGCCAATAGAATGGCGCTTAAGGGAAGGATGTATGTGTTTTTGTTTTTCATTATACTATATACTATTTTATTTTGTTTTTATTCTCTACTTTCTTTTGCTTGCCAAAAGAAAGTGACAAAGAAAAAGGCAACACGAAAACCAACTTCAAGATTGATTTTTCTATCAAATCCAAGCATCAGTGCTATTCAACTTGAAGTTCGCACTTTTCGTGGACATCTCCCCGCATGTTTTTTTAATCTACATTACGCGCTAGTCTTTCTTCTCAGGTCGCATTTAGCTCACATCACTATTTTATTATTAATGTGTTCGTGAATGCTCCCTTTTCTCTTGCATTATTCCTTCTTCTCAGGTCGCATTTATTCGCTTCAATATTTTTTTTATTAATGAGCTCATGAATGCTCCCTTATCTCTCACGCTATTCCTTCTTCTCAGGTCGCATTTAGCTCACATCACTATTTTTTTATTAAGGGGTTCGTGAATGCTTCCTTTTCTCTTGCATTATTCCTTCTTCTCTGGTCGCATTTATTCGCTTTAATATTTTTTTTATTAATGAGCTCATGAATGCTCCCTTATCTCTCACGCTATTCCTTCTTCTCTGGTCGCATTTAGCTCACATCACTATTTTTTTATTAATGTGTTCGTGAATGCTACCTTTTTCTCTCGCGCTAGTCTTTCTTCTCAGGCCGCATTTGAGGGAAGAATAGCACTTCTTGGATTGATGAATTATTGGTCATAAACATGGTTAAACGATCTATTCCAACTCCTAATCCTGAAGTTGGGGGCATTCCGTATTCCAATGCACGTAAAAAGTCGTAATCAATAAACATGGCTTCATCATCCCCTTTTTCCATGAGTTTTACTTGTTCTTCAAAACGTGCTCTTTGATCTATTGGGTCGTTTAACTCAGAGTAGGCATTAGCTATTTCTTTTCCATTTATCATCAATTCAAAACGTTCAACCAACCCTTCTTTACTTCTGTGTTTTTTACACAGTGGCGACATTTCTATAGGATAGTCAATTATAAAAGTAGGTTGAATATAATGGCTTTCACATTTTTCGCTAAAAATGGCATCAATCAATTTACCTTTGCCCATTGTGGCATCGGTCTCAATATTTAATTTTTTGCATACATCACGCAATTGGTCTTCATTCATTTCTGAAATATCAAAACCGGTATGTTCTTTTATAGCATCATACATGGTTACTCGCTTAAAAGGCGCTTGATAATTAATAATTTTATCGCCAAATTTTACCTCGGTAGTACCATGTAAATCAAGTGCTACTTTTTCAATCATCTTTTCAGTAAACTCCATCATCCAATTGTAATCTTTATAAGCTACATATATTTCAAGTCCTGTAAATTCAGGATTGTGAGTACGGTCAATTCCTTCGTTACGGAAGTTTTTTGCAAACTCATAAACACCATCAAATCCACCCACTATCAAACGCTTTAAATATAGCTCGTTTGCAATACGCAAATACAGTGGAATATCTAGTGCATTATGATGTGTAATAAAAGGACGGGCAGCAGCTCCTCCGGGAATAGGTTGCAAAATAGGTGTTTCAACCTCCATGTACCCAAAGCTGTTAAAATATTCACGAATAGAATTTATCAGCTTGGTACGCATGATAAAGGTTTGTTTTACATGTTCATTTACAATTAAATCAACATAGCGCATACGATGGCGCAATTCAGGGTCGCTAAAAGCATCATAAATATTACCTTCGGCATCTTTTTTTACAATTGGTAAGGGGCGCAATGTTTTACATAATACTTTTAAAGAGGTGGCATGAATGCTAATTTCACCTACTTGTGTGGTAAAAACATAACCTGTTATTCCAACTATATCGCCAATATCTAAAAGCTTTTTAAATACGGTATTATAAAGTGTTTTATCTTCTCCGGGGCAAATATCATCTCGTCTCACATAAACTTGAATTCTACCGCTGGAGTCCATCAATTCAAAAAACGAAGCATTTCCCATTATTCTACGCGACATTATTCTTCCGGCTATGGAAATGTTTTTATAGCTAAGTTTATCGCGTTCATAATTTTCTTTTATATCTTTAGCAGAAGCGTTTATTTCAAATAATTCGGCCGGATAAGGATCAATGCCAAGTTTTTTTAATTCTTCTAAAGAGTTTCTGCGAAAAATCTCTTGTTCTGTAAGCTGTTCCATGTTGTAAAAATTTGTGCAAACCTACATAAGTTTAATAGTTTTTACAAGGGTAATTTTTAATCTAATAGCCTTATTGTATGGTATATAGTTATATCCAATTTTTATCATTCGTATTAGATTTTCTTTGATTAATATATTAATTAATCCTGTTAAATTCTGTTAAGCCTCTTTTTTTGCGTCAACAAGACTTATTTTTGCTAAATAATAATTTCAGTTTTTGAAAAAGCTTCGGTTAAAAACGCTCATCACTCTTATTACAATAGCTCTACTAGGCTTAATGGTAATTCAGGTTTACTGGATTAAAAATACTATTGCTCTAAGAGAAGAACGATTTGAACAAGCTGTAAACGAAGCTTTAGACAATGTTGTAAAATCGCTCGAAGCACACGAAGCGTTTTACCTTTTATCGCAGCGTACCGGAATGCTTCCAACAATTCAAGGAGGCAATAAGGATCATAAGCCGCTTATAGATTTTCCTGAATTTAGCAAAACGTATCAAGAAAAACTTGTTTTTAAAAAAGATTCAACCGGTAAAGCTTCCATGCAAATTACTTATAGTACCGAAAGTACAATTGGAAGTGATAAAAAGTACTTTAGCAAGGTTGAAAAAAATTATATTTCTCAAAATGGGAAACAAAGTGTAGATATCAATGTAAGCGGCAACATAAAACCCATTATTGATACAGCTGTTTTAATTGAAAATAAAACACAATTAATTGACAATATTGTTTCGGAATTAGTTTATAATGGCAGAAAAAATATAAAAGATCGTATAGATAGTACGGTATTAGATTCTCTTTTAAAAAAAGAATTTAGTAAAAAAGGTATTAGAACAGCTTTTCATTTTGCAGTTTTAGACGCAACCAATAACAAATATGTTTTTCAATCAAAAGATATTGACACTTCGCAAGTAGCTAATTCTAAATTCAAAGCTATTTTATTCCCTAACGATTTATTTTTACAATCGGATGTATTAATTGTATATTTTCCACATCAATCGCAATATCTTATTTCAACCATGTGGGCAAGTTTATTGCCTTCGGCTGTGTTTATTTTAATCATTGTTTTTACATTTTCATATTCCATACACAGCTTGTTGCAACAGAAAAAAATGGCTCAGGTTAAAACCGATTTTGTAAATAATATGACACACGAATTAAAAACTCCTATTTCTACCATTTCGCTTGCTTGTGAGGCTTTAACCGATCCGGCTATGCTTACTGATGAAAAAAACAAGCAAATGTTTTTAGATATAATTAAAAAAGAAAATA
Organism: Bacteroidia bacterium; assembly: GCA_046299555.1. Lineage (GTDB taxonomy): Bacteria > Bacteroidota > Bacteroidia > JACCXN01 > JACCXN01 > CALKJP01. The sequence goes on along the minus strand of JBKBHS010000001.1, from coordinate 68,961 downwards.
AACGCTTAGGAACTTTGGTAGAACGTGTATTACAATCAGCTGCTCTCGAAAAAAGCGATTTTACCATTCGTAAACAAAAACTTAATGTACATGAAATAATAAATCAAGTAGTTTCGAGTATTGAAATACTGGTTAAAAATAAAGGTGGAAATGTGCAAGTACAATTAAATGCTACAAATGATGAGATAATGGGAGATAGAGTGCATTTAACCAATGTATTGTATAATTTGTTAGACAATGCCATTAAATATTCACCTGAAAAACCATTAATTCAAATTTTAACTAAGAGTAATGAAAAAGAATTTATGATTTCAGTTACGGATAATGGAATAGGAATAAGTAAAGAAAACCAGAAAAAAATATTTGAAAACTTTTATCGTGTTCCAACCGGTAATGTGCATAATGTAAAGGGATTTGGATTAGGATTAAGCTATGTAAAAACAATTGTTGAACTACATAATGGTTCGGTTTCGGTAGAAAGTGAATTACATAAAGGAAGTACATTTACCGTAAAACTTCCATATCAATAAAATTTATTTTAAATTTAATTTAAAATTATAAGATATGAACGAAAAAATAAAGGTACTTTTAGCTGAAGACGATGCAAATTTAGGTAGTTTGCTAAAACAGTATTTAGACGCTAAGGGCTTTGATACAACTCTTACCGTAAATGGAAAAGAGGCATTTGATATGTTTGTTAAAAAACAATTTGACATTTGCATATTGGATGTAATGATGCCTGTTAAAGACGGCTTCACAACTGCGAAAGAAATACGTGCCGTTAATAATCAAATACCCATTGTGTTTTTAACGGCTCGTTCGCAAAAAGAAGATACTTTAGAAGGATTTTCGGTAGGAGCAGATGATTATATAACCAAACCCTTTAGCATGGAAGAGTTGCTTGCCCGATTACAAGCCATATTGCGTAGGGTTAACAATAAAAATATTTCTGAATCGCAACAAAACGAATTTAAAATAGGTAAATATAAATTTGATTATCAACATCAACTTCTTAGTATTGGTGACAAAACGCAAAAATTAACTTCAAAAGAAGCAGATTTACTTAAACTTTTATGTTTAAACATGAATAATGTGCTCGATAGAAGTTTTGCATTAAATGCCATTTGGCATAACGATAGTTATTTTAATTCCAGAAGTATGGATGTTTATATTACCAAGCTAAGAAAATATTTAAAACAAGACGAGCGCTTGGAAATTGTAAATGTACATGGCAAAGGCTTTAAATTATTAGTGCCTTCAGAAGATTAAAAACCTAATTTTTCTTTTACTCTTGAAAGAACTGAGCGTGCAATTTTGCGCGCTTTTTCTTCGCCTTTTTGTAATTCGTTTTCGAGCTCATTCAAATGGCTCATGTAGTAATTGTATTTTTCTCTTGGCTCTTTATAAATATCTAACATAAGCTGAAATAAAGCTGTTTTTGCATGGCCATATCCATAACCGCCTTTTAAATAATTTTCGCGCATTTCGGCAATTTGAGTTTCGTTTGCTATGAGTTTATAAAGTTTAAAAACATTGCAATTGTCAGGATTTTTAGGCTCTTCCAGCGGAGTACTGTCGGTTACAATACTCATTACAACTTTTTTTAATTCTTTTTCCGGTAGAAAAATATTGATAAAGTTATTGTACGATTTACTCATTTTTTGCCCGTCAATTCCCGGAACAATCATAACTCTTTCATCTATTTTAGCCTCGGGTATAATAAACGTATCTCCATAAGTACGATTAAATATTCCTGCTATGTCTCTTGTAATTTCTAAATGCTGCAACTGGTCTTTACCTACAGGTACTAAGTTGGCATCATACAATAAAATATCTGCCGCCATTAACACCGGATAGGTAAATAATCCTGCATTTACATCCGATAATCTGCTCGATTTATCTTTAAATGAATGCGCATTGGCCAGCATCGGAAATGGCGTAAAACAGTTTAAATACCAGTTTAACTCGCATACTTCCGGTATTTGCGACTGACGATAAAAAACATTTTTCTCAGTATCAAAACCAAAAGCTAACCAGGTGGCAGCAACGGCATACACGCTTTGTTTTCTAAATTGTGCGTCTTTAATGGTAGTTAGTGAATGTAAATCGGCAATAAAATAAAAACTTTCGTTTCCTGCTTGTTTCGATTGATCAATAGCCGGCAATATGGCTCCTAATATATTTCCTAAATGAGGTACGTTGGTGCTTTGTATTCCGGTAAGTATTCTTGCCATGTTTGTAGTTTTGCTGCGAAGTTATAAATAGTTTTTTGTTGATTATTTTGAAAGCTAAATATAGCTTGTTTTTATTTGTTCACTGCCTCTACAATATCATTCTCATCTATCAGGTTCATGCAATAAAAATGTTTTTTGGGGCATTTATGATAGCCAATTTTGGAACAAGGACGGCAATTCAAATCTTTTACTTCTATAATGCTTGATTTATCTCCTGCTAAATAAGGAGTCATTCCAAATTCAGGAATGGTATTTCCCCAAACAGAAATAATATCTTTTTTAAATGCTGAGGCTATGTGCATTAGCCCTGTATCGTGTGTAATTACTTTTTGTGCTTGCTTTATTATACTGGCAGATTGTTGTATGTTGTATTTACCGCAAGCATTGTAAACTTTATCTCTACCAACATAGCTGCTTATTTTTTCTCCTGTATTTATGTCTTCTTTTCCTCCAAGTAAAACTATTGGCTGCTCCAGCTTACGGCATATATTCTTTATCTTTTCTTCCGGCAAGCGTTTTGTGGCATGTTGTCCACCTATTGCAAAAGCAATAAATCCTTTTTGAAAATTTTCAGGAAGTGAGTTCAGAGCAATTTCATTTTTATCGTCTATAAAAAAATCAAGCCCTTTTAAATCATTTTTTACACCTAGTTCTTTTACTGTTTCAAAGTAGCGATCTACAATATGTAATGCAGGAAGTTTGTTGATTTTAAAATTTACAATCAGCCATTTTTCAAAATTCAGCTTATTAAAACTATAAGATTTTTTGCCTAATGCAGTTTTAACTAGCCATGTTCTAAGATTATAATGTAAGTCAATTATATAATCGTAGTTCTCGTTTTTAAGCGTATTTAATATGGCTGATAAATTGTTTTCAAGAAGAAAAAGTTTGTCAATATAGGGATTGCAGGAAACTACCGATTCGAAATTTTTTTTTGTAAAAAAATGTACTTCACATCCGGCCACTTGTTGCTTTAAACAACGAATAACCGGACTGGTAAGTACAATGTCTCCAATAGAAGAAAAACGAAGTATGAGAATCTTGGTCAATGAATACTATTTAATTTCCGTAAAGTGAAATTCTCCATCGCTATTAGTTACGTGTAGTTCTCCGCCATGTAATTTTTTAATTTTCCAAGTGGAATTACCTAAATTAAATTGATTGGGATCCATGGTAATTTTTATAGATTGCTTACTTTCTACAAATTCCCATTTTCCTGTTGCAACTACATTAAATAAAAATACCATTGCATTTATGGTAAATTTCCCATCTTTATCGAATTTAACTTGGTAGTTAGCAGCTGTAAATGTAGAACTTACATCATCGCCATTATTATCAAAAACTTTTTCAGCTTTCCAAGTGCCTGTTAATCTTGCTTTGGCAGTTCTTAAAGAGATAAATCCATCATCTTCATATTTTTTACAAGATGAAAACACGGTAGTAATTACTAAAAAAACAAAAAGAGCTTTTTTCATGTTGATTTGATTTTTTGTTGATTACAAAAATAATCTAAGGAAGCGAACTTTTTAATTTTTACCTAAAATTTAAAACAACATTAAGCTAATTTGTACTTTTACACTATGATTTTAGCAGACTCTCATGCGCATTTATATGCTGAAGAATTTAATCATGATAGAAACAGCATGATGCAACATGCCATAAACAATGGTGTCAAGTATTTTTTTCTACCCAATATAGATGAAGACTCTATTGCTCCTATGTTGCAAATGGAAATGGATTTTCCTGAAAAATGTTTCCCAATGATGGGTTTGCACCCTTGTTCTGTTAGAGCCGATGTTAATAGGCAGTTACTGTTAATAGAAGAGTGGTTAAATAAAAAGAATTTTATAGGAATAGGCGAAACAGGCTTAGATTATTATTGGGATATAACCTTTAAAAAGGAACAAATTATTTCTTTCGAAAAGCATATAGAATGGGCAATTCAATACAAATTGCCAATAATAATACATACACGTAATTCATTTGAAGATACATTTAATTTAGTTCAAAAATATCATTCAAAAGATTTAAGAGGAATTTTTCATTGTTTTTCTGGAACCATTGAAGATGCAGAAAAGATAATGTCACTCGAAACATTTAAAATGGGAATAGGGGGAGTATTAACATTCAAAAACAGTGGACTAGATAAAGTGGTTGAAAATATACCATTAGAATATTTAGTGCTCGAAACCGATGCCCCTTATCTAGCTCCTGTTCCTCACAGAGGTAAAAGAAATGAGCCGGCTTTTTTAGAGCAAATTGCCTTTAAATTAGCTCAAATTAAAAATATCGATGTTCAAACATTGAGCGAAATTACAACACAAAACACCTTACAACTTTTTAATATCTCAGCTAATGCAAAAGCCTAAAGTTTTGCTAATATACACCGGAGGAACTATTGGTATGATTGAGGATTCAGAATCGGGCTCGTTACGTCCTTTCGACTTTAATCATTTGTTTAATCAGGTTCCGGAACTTAAGCGATTTAACATTGATATTGATTGCGTTTCATTTGAAAAACCAATTGATTCATCCAATATGTCGCCTAAGGAATGGATAAAAATGGCTGAAATAATCGAATCAAATTATGTAATGTTTGATGGATTTGTAATACTTCATGGCTCTGATACTATGGCCTTTTCGGCTTCAGCATTGAGTTTTATGCTTGAAAATTTAGCTAAGCCTGTAATCTTTACCGGTTCTCAATTGCCAATTGGAAAAATACGAACCGATGGGAAAGAAAATTTAATAACAGCTATTGAAATTGCAGCCGCAAAAGAATATGGCAAACCAATAGTTCCCGAAGTTGCCATTTATTTTGAATATAAATTATATCGGGGCAACAGAACACATAAGTATAATGCGGAGCATTTTGAAGCTTTTCAATCGGCTAATTATCCGGAGTTGGCAGAAGCAGGAGTGCATATTAAATATAATTATGCAGCTATTCTAAAACCAAATGATAAAAAGTTGATAGTACATAAAAATCTTGATAATAATATTGCAATACTAAAATTTTTCCCCGGAATTAAAGTTGAACTAATTGAAGCAATTTTAAACGTTTCAGGATTAAGAGCTTTAATTATAGAAACATTTGGCGCAGGCAACGCACCAATTAATCCTCAAATGTATAATGCTCTAAAAAAAGCAATAGACAAGGGAATAATTATATATAATGTAACACAATGTAATAGTGGAAGTGTTGATCAAGGGCGTTATGAAACAAGTTCTGCATTTAATCAAATTGGAGTTGTAAGTGGTAAAGATATAACTACAGAAGCAGCAGTTTCTAAATTAATGTATTTGTTAGGCTTAAATCTTTCAAATGAACAGATTAAAGAATCATTAAGAATTTCTTTAAGAGGTGAGATGACCGATAAAAATTAAATTCGTGTTGATTTTTGAGTTTGATATTTTTTCGTAATTTGGCAGCCCGATACTTAAAACGATAAGTAAGGAGAGATGGCCGAGTGGTCGAAGGCGCACGCCTGGAAAGTGTGTAGGCTCCAAAAGGGTCTCGAGGGTTCGAATCCCTCTCTCTCCGCATAATTTTGCGGAAAAAGTAAAAAGGATTCGAACGAAGGGGAAGCGAGGGTTCGAAATGAACGAAGTGAATTCGCGAACACAATTAAAAAACGAAAAAGTGAATGTGAGCAATCCCTCTCTCTCCGCATAATTTTGCGGAAAAAGTAAAAAGGATTCGAACGAAGGGGAAGCGAGGGTTCGAAATGAACGAAGTGAATTCGCGAACACAATTAAAAAACAAAAAAAGTGAATGTGAGCAATCCCTCTCTCTCCGAATAATTTAGCAGACCATTTGAAAATGATAATTTTTAAATAAACTTTTGATTTAAATTTTTAAGTATAAATTTGTAAACCTAAATTTTAATTAAACAATATCACAACATGAGAAAATTATTCTTATTCTTAGCCTTAGCAGGAACAATGACTTTAAGTTCTTTAAACCTGCAAGCACAATCTGAAGAAGCTGCTGCAACTGAAGAAACAAAAACTGAAGCTGCTGCACCTGCTGCACCTGCTGCTCCGGAAACCCCTTCAACTGAAGAAGCAGCAGATCCAAACGCTAATAAATCTTTTCATCAAGTAATTAAAGAAAAATTTATTGAAGGTGGAGTAGAATGGATGACCCCGGTATTAATATGTTTAATTTTAGGCTTAGCAATAGCTATTGAAAGAATAATTTATTTAAACTTAGCTACAACCAATACTACAAAACTTTTAAACAGCATTGAAGAGGCTTTAAAAACCGGTGGAGTAGAAGCAGCTAAAGAAGTTTGCCGTAATACCAAAGGCCCTGTAGCAAGCATTTTTTATCAAGGTTTAGATCGTTCTCACGAAGGAATTGAAATGGTTGAAAAATCAGTAGTTTCATATGGAGGAGTTCAAATGGGCTTATTAGAAAGAGGTTTAAGCTGGTTATCATTATTTATTGCACTTGCTCCGATGTTGGGTTTCATGGGTACGGTAATCGGTATGATTGGTGCATTCGATGCTATTGCAGCTGCGGGTGATATTTCTCCGGCTATCGTTGCAGGCGGTATTAAAGTAGCCTTATTAACAACTGTGTTTGGTCTTATTGTAGCAATCATTCTTCAAATATTCTATAATTATTTAGTTGCTAAAGTTGATAGCTTAGTAGGTGACATGGAAAATGCTTCTATTTCTTTAGTAGATATTTTAGTTAAACACGAACTTTCTAAAAAATAATAAACAATGTCTGAATCAATAGTAAACATTGGGCTTATCATCACTTACATAATGCTTGGAATAGGAGTTTTAGCGGCAGTAATATTCCCAATATTGCATATGGCTCAAAATCCTAAATCAGCCAAAGGAGCATTAATTGGAATTGGTTTCCTGGCTGTAGTTTTTGGTTTATCTTATGCAATAGGAGGAAGTGAAGTAACACCGGCAATGGAAGCAATGCAAGCTACTGCTTCAACTTCTAAATTTGTAAGTGCAGGTTTAATTGGGTTTTACATTCTGTTTTTTGTATCAATTATTGCTGCAATCTATTCAGAAGTATCCCGTTTCTTTAAATAACAATGGCAAGAAAAAAAAGAACTCCACCGGAGATTAATGCAGGTTCAATGGCTGATATAGCCTTCCTGTTATTAATCTTTTTCCTTGTAACTACAACAATGGATGTAGATACCGGATTGCAACGGATGTTGCCTCCGCCATTACCACCAGACATGCCTGAACCACCGGAAATTAAACAGCGAAATGTATTTGTGGTTCTTGTAAATGCCAACAATCAACTTTTAGTTGAGGGCGATTGGTTGGATATTAGAAATCTTCGTAAAAAAGCGAAAGAATTTATTGCAAATCCTTTAGATAAACCCGACTTGCCTGAAAAGGAAATGAAAGAAGTACCATTTTTTGGAATGTATCCTGTTTCTAAGCAAGTTATTTCCTTACAAAATGACCGAGGAACATCATATGAAACTTACATTAAAGTACAAAATGAATTAGCGGCAGCATATAACGAATTAAGAAATGAATTAGCTTTATCAAAATTTGGAAAGTCATACGATGATTTAGTGCGATTGGGAGATAAAGAAAAAACGGATGCAATAAAAGCAATATATCCACAACGTATTTCAGAAGCCGAACCTAAAAATATTGGAGGTTAATATAAATGGCAAAATTTAAGAAAAAAGGTGAAGGTAGTGTACCTGCAATTTCTACCGCATCATTACCCGATATTATATTCATGCTCTTATTCTTTTTCATGGTAACTACGGTAATGCGTGAAACAACATTAAAAGTTGAGGTAAGAACTCCAATGGCAACAGAAGTGGCAAAATTAGAGCGCAAATCTTTAGTTAGTTATATATATATCGGTAAACCTATTAAAAACTTACAAAGCGTTTTTGGAACCGAGCCTCGTATTCAGCTAAATGATGCATTTGCTACATTACAACAGTTACCAGACTTTGTTGAAGCAGAAAGAAACGCCAGAAACGAAGCTGAAAGACCGCTATTAACTTTTTCATTAAAAGTTGATAAAGAAACAAAAATGGGAATAGTAACTGATGTAAAACAAGAATTACGAAAAGTTCAGGCATTAAAAATTAATTACTCTACTAAAAAGACAGATAAATTGTTTTAAACAATTTTTAAAAAGAGGAGAATTTCTCCTCTTTTTTTTTCAAAAAATTACCCCCAAATTATTTTATAAAAGATATTAATAATATTTTGTTACAACATTGTTTCAAAATAGCGATGATAAAGCATGTACAATGCTAATTTAGAATGAATATAAATTGCGTTTTTTTTGTACGAAATTTCTATACACATGTATTTTGAAAAACGAATAGTTATAAATTTGCCACCGAGTAAAAGTATTAGTTCTCCATTTCTTTTAAGATACTACGCTATGCGCAAAACAACTTTCTCGCTAAAGAATATATTGCAACCTGCAATTATTTACTTATTTTTTGTTGTAATCTTTGGCATTGGAAAAACATTCGCTCAAGACGGAAAAAAATTATTCAAATCAAATTGTGCTTCATGTCACTACGTGACTGATGCAAAATTGGTTGGTCCCGGCCTTAAAGGTGTTCAAGAACGTTGGCCTGATAAAGCAAAGCTTTATGCTTGGATTAGAAACTCTCAAGAGTTTTTAAAAACAGGAGATGCTTATGCCAATAAGTTGTATAACGAATACAACAAGGCTCAAATGACTGCCTTCCCTGACTTATCAGATGCTGATATTGATGCCATTCTTGCATACATAGATAATCCGGGTGATGATAAAAAAGGCAGTGATTCTGCACCTGCAGCTGATGCTGTTACAACCGATGTTACAACAAAGGATGACTCAAATTTAATTTTATACATTTTATTAGGATTAGGAGTATTATTTCTGATTTTAATAAATGTTTTGGTTGGTGTTAAACGTTCGTTACAAAATTTAGTGAACGAACGTGAAGGTTTACCTCCGGTTGTTGAATATGGTTGGATAGAGTCTATAAAATTATTTTTCAAAGAAAATAAAGTTATAACAGCTCTTACTGTTGTAGTTTTAGTTGTAGGGGCTTTAAATTATGTATGGAATTTCTTAATGGGCATAGGAGTATATGAAGGCTATGCCCCTGAACAACCTATAGCATTTTCACATCAAGTACATGCCGGACAAAACGGAATTAATTGTCAATATTGCCATACCGGTGTTGAAAAAAGTAAACATGCAGTTATACCTTCTGCAAATGTATGTATGAACTGTCATAAGGCCGTTAAAGAAGGTCCACGTACAGGAACAAAAGAAATAGCCAAAATTTACGCTGCTTTAGATTATAACCCTGAAACAGGTGAATATGGTAATAATCCAAAACCAATTAAATGGATTAAAGTGCACAATCTTCCAGACCATGTTTACTTCAATCACTCACAACACGTGAAAGTAGGTGGAATTGAATGTAAAACTTGCCATGGCGAAGTTGAAAAAATGGAAGTAGTAAAACAATTCGCTCCATTAACCATGGGTTGGTGTATCAATTGTCATCGTGAAACAGCTGTAAATACAGCCGGTAACGGATATTATGATGAATTCCATGCTCGATTAACCGATGATTTAAAAGCTAAGTTTATGAAAGATGGTAAAATAACGGTTGAAGAAATAGGCGGTTTAGAGTGTGCTAAATGTCATTATTAAATAAATAATTAAGATCTAACTTCCCATAATATACATTAATTTATGGCTAACACAAGGAAATATTGGAAAGGCTTCGAACAATTAAAGAATGATCCTGAATTTGTTCAAAAAGCACAAAACGAATTTGCAGAAGAAATTCCTTTAGATGCTTTTTTAGGTAACGAAAAATTATCTGATACCAATACCAGCAGAAGAGATTTCTTAAAGTTTTTAGGATTTAGTGTTACAGCCGCTTCTTTAGCAGCCTGCGAAGCTCCGGTTATTAAATCAATACCATATTTAAATAAGCCAGAAGAGATTATTCCGGGTATTGCAAATTGGTATGCAACATCTTATTACGATGGAAATGATTTCGCCTCTATATTAGTAAAAACCAGAGAAGGTCGCCCAATTCATATAAAACCTAATAAAGCAACAGGTTTAACATTAGGAGGAATTAATGCAAGAATAAACTCTTCTGTATTATCCTTGTATGATGGTGAAAGATTAAAAGGTCCAAAAGCAAAAGGAGAGGATACTACTTGGGAAAAAGCAGATGCAGAAATTTCATCTGAACTAAATAAAATAGCAAACGAAGGAGGTCAAATCAGAGTTTTAACCAATACCATTATTAGCCCTTCTACTAAACAAGCTATTGGTGAGTTTTTAGCAAAATATCCTACCGCTAAACATATAACTTACGATACTATTTCATACAGTGCAATTAGAAAAGCAAACGAAAATAGTTTTGGCAAGGCAGTAATACCTTCATACGATTTTAGTAAAGCAAAAGTAATTGTAAGCGTAGGAGCCGATTTCTTATCAGGTTGGCTAAACTCGGTGGTTTATGCTCCACAATATGCTAAAACCAGAAAACCTGATGGAGAATGGATGTCGCGTCACTTTCAGTTTGAAACAAATTTATCCTTATCAGGAGCTAATGCAGATGTGCGTGTACCGGTTAAACCATCAGAGCAAGGAAAAGTTGTATTAGCATTATATAATGCAATAGCAGCAAAAGCCGGATTAAATAAGGTTAATCAAGCAAGCCTAAATGAAGAAGTAACCAAAATAATTAACAAAGCCGCTGATGAACTTTGGGCAGCTAAAGGCGCATCATTAGTTGTTGCAGGTAGCAATGATATTAATGTTCAAACATTGGTTAATGCTATCAATGCTGCATTGTCTAATTATGGCTCTACAATAGACTTGAATAATGCGTTATTGACCAAGCAAGGAAATGACAAAGAAGTAGTAGAGCTTGTTAAAGAAATGAATGCAGGAACAATTAAAGCATTGTTCATTTACGGAGTAAATCCGGTTTATTCTTTACCAAATGGCAATGAATTTGAAGCGGGTTTGGCAAAAGTAAAATTATCCGTTTCATTCGCTGATAGAGTAGATGAAACAGCTTCAAATGTACATTACATTTTACCGGATAATCATTATTTAGAATCATGGAATGATTATCAACCAAGCACTAATTTATATGCATTGGCACAGCCTACCATTTCTCCTTTATTTAATACGCGCCAAGCTCAACAAACATTCTTAAAGTTGGCAGGAAATAACACAGATTTTTATTCATACATTAAATCAGTTTGGGAAAAAACAGTGTTTAACCAACAATCGAATGATTTAGTATTTGAATCATTTTGGAACACCACTCTTCATAATGGAGGTTTGGTAGTTAATAATTCAACTGCTAACGAAGTTAGTTTTAACGGAGATGTAAATGAAGCTGCGTCAAAAATTGCTTCCATAAAAGGTGGAGATTTTGAATTAGCTCTTTATATAAAAGAAGGGATGGGAGATGGCCAACAAGCAAACAACCCTTGGTTGCAAGAATTCCCTGACCCAATCAGCCGCGTATCTTGGGATAACTATGCTACCATGTCTCCAAAACAAATGGAAGAAATGGGCATGAGTTTATTAGAGCGCGGAGATTACATGGCAAATGTTGTTGAAGTAACCGTAAATGGAAAATCTATTAAAATACCGGCTTATCCTCAACCCGGACAAGCTTACGGAACTGTAGGTATTGCCTTAGGATACGGAAGAACCAAAGTTGGTAAAGCCGGAAATAATGTGGGTCAAAATGCATTTCCATTTATATCTATAAATGGCGAATGTTTTGATTATGATAATTACTCTATTTCTGTTTCTAAAACCGATGAAAAGCATGAAATAGCAGCTACACAAACTCATCATACCATGATGGGTCGTGAGATTGTAAAAGAAACAACTCTTTCTGAATATAAAAAAGATCCTAAATCAGGTAACTCTCAGGTATTATTAGCTACTCATAAAGGCATGGAACCTGTAGCTGATGTGAATATTTGGAATGAACATCCTGTTGAACATGTAGGACATCGTTGGGGCTTAGCTATCGATTTAAATACATGTATTGGATGTGGTGCTTGTGTTACAGCATGTCATTCAGAAAATAATGTGCCTGTAGTTGGTAAAGAAGAAGTTCGTAGAAGTCGCGATATGCACTGGTTAAGAATAGATCGCTATTACACCAGTGATATGACTAAAGAAAAAGGTAAAGAAGAAGGACTTGGACAAATTGAAATGTATAGTTTAATGGAGCGTGCTTCAGAAAATCCGCAAGTGGCATTTCAACCCGTAATGTGTCAGCACTGTAATCATGCATCGTGCGAAACAGTTTGTCCTGTAGCTGCTACAACACATAGTAACGAAGGCTTAAACCAAATGGCTTATAACCGTTGTATTGGTACCCGTTATTGCGCAAACAACTGTGCTTATAAAGTAAGAAGATTTAACTGGTTCAATTATATTGGCAACAGCAAGTTTGCTGATGTTAATCCTTCACAAGATGACTTAGGAAGAATGGTATTAAATCCTGATGTTGTTGTACGTTCACGTGGGGTAATGGAAAAATGTACCATGTGTGTACAAAATATTCAAGCAGGAAAGTTAAAGGCTAAAAAAGAGGGCAGAAAAGTAGTTGACGGAGATATTGAAACAGCATGTTCGGCAGCTTGTCCAACACACGCAATAATTTTTGGTGACTTAAATGATAAAGGAACAGAAGTAAGCAAAGGAAGTAAAGTAAGTGAAAGAGCCGCAGATCCAAGAGCTTATATCCTTTTAGAAGAAGTAGGAACCAAACCAAATGTATATTACTTAACTAAAGTAAGAAATACGGAAGAAAATTTAGCTTAATTAATCGAATTATTTAACAAAGGTTTAAATAAATAAAATAATGGCGCATCAAGAGTCAGCAATCAGAGAACCCTTAATTTTAGGACACAAGACCTACAAGGACATTACAGATGATGTAATTAAACCTATTGAAGGGAAAGCCAATACTATGTTTAAAATAGTATTTGGAATTTCAGTATTATTGGCATTATACGGAACAGGTTGTATTTTATACCTACTAGGTACCGGTATTGGGGTGTGGGGATTGAATAAAACAGTAGGTTGGGCATGGGATATTACCAACTTCGTTTGGTGGGTAGGTATTGGTCACGCAGGTACCTTAATCTCGGCAGTATTATTATTATTCCGTCAAAAATGGAGAATGGCTATTAACCGTTCTGCAGAGGCAATGACCATATTTGCCGTTATTATGGCTGCAACTTTCCCCGGTATTCACATGGGACGTATTTGGATGTCATACTGGGTAGTGCCTATTCCAAATCAGTTTGGTTCCCTTTGGGTAAACTTTAACTCTCCACTACTTTGGGATGTATTTGCAATTTCCACATATTTTTCAGTTTCATTAGTATTCTGGTATATCGGTCTTATACCTGATTTTGCAACCATAAGAGATAGAGTAAAAAGCAGAACCGCCAAAGTAGCTTATCGCTTTTTAAGTTTTGGTTGGTCAGGGAATGCCAAAGCTTGGACGCGTTTTGAAGAAGTATCTTTAGTACTTGCCGGCTTAGCAACCCCATTAGTGTTCTCTGTACACTCTATCGTATCAATGGACTTTGCAACTTCCATAATTCCAGGATGGCATACAACAATCTTCCCTCCTTATTTCGTTGCAGGAGCTATCTTTTCAGGATTTGCAATGGTGGCTACATTATTGTTAATCATGCGTAAAGTAATGAATCTTGAAAACTACATTACCATTAAACATATTGAGTACATGAATATTGTAATTGTACTTACCGGTTCAATGGTAGGTGTGGCATACTTAACTGAGTTATTTATTTCTTGGTATTCAGGTGTTCAGTATGAAGCATATGCTTTTATCAATCGTTTCTCTGGTCCTTATTGGTGGGCATACTGGAGTATGATGACTTGTAATGTAATTACACCACAGTTGTTTTGGATTAAAAAGATAAGAACCAATCTTACGGCCACCTTTATTTTATCAATAATTGTAAATATTGGTATGTGGTTCGAGCGTTTTGTAATCATCGTTACCTCAATTCATAGAGATTATTTACCATCAAGCTGGACAATGTTCTCTCCAACTTTTGTTGATATTGGAGTATTTATCGGAACAATTGGAATTTTCTTTACTTTATTCTTATTGTTCTCAAGATATTTTCCGGTATTAGCACTTAATGAATTAAAAACTATATTAAAATCATCAGGAGAATATTATAAAAATAAAGGGCATCATTAATACTATACATTATAAAGATTATTATGGGCAAAAAAGTATTTTACGCAATGTATGATGACGACCATGTGTTGTTGGAAGCAGCTAAAAAAATGGTTGCAAAAGGTGTTCGCATTAAAGATGTTTTTTCACCTTTTCCAATTCACGGTTTAGATCCGGTAATCGGTATTAAAAGAACACGATTAGCTATTGCTGCATTCATGTACGGAATTACAGGAACAACATTGGCAATTATAGGCATGTATTATTTTATGATAGCAGATTGGCCAATGAATATAGGTGGTAAACCAAGCTTTTCATTGTATGAAAATATACCATCTTTTATTCCCGTAACTTTTGAGTTTACGGTATTACTTGCTGCTCATGGAATGGCTTTAACATTTTTTGCGGTAAATGGACTATATCCAGGAGCTAGGCCTAAAAATCCGGATCCAAGAACAACAGATTATATGTTTGCAATGGAAATTCACCCGGATGAAAATAAAAAATTCAGTGAAGAAGAATTATTAGGAATAATAAACGATACTCCGGTTGTTGAGCTTAAAGAAAGAATTTATAAAAAATAACTTAAGTTAATTTTTACAGATGAAAAAAGTTAAAATATACATCCCTGTTGCAGTATCTGCAGTGGCTCTACTATTTACATCATGTAAATACGAGCAAAGTCCGGGATTGGAATATATGCCCGATATGTATCGCTCTCCTTCTATCGAAGCCTATGTAGATTACGAAAACATTGAAGAACAATCTGCAAGAACACCGGTAAAAGGAACCATTGTTCATACCGGTAGCGCTATAAACAGTACACCTTATCCTTTTCCAAATACACCTGAAGGCTATGAGCAAGCGGGTGCATTATTAAAAAATCCCATTCCATATTCAGAAGCAGTGGCAGAAGAAGGCAAAGTATTATATGAAAAGTTTTGTATTCATTGTCATGGGCCAAATGGAGATGGTGATGGAAGTGTAGTTAAACTATTAACCGAACAAAGAGATAATTATGCGCTTAAACCTCCTTCATACTCAAAAAATTTAGCTGATTTACCCGAAGGCAAAATTTTTCACTCCATTACTTATGGAAAAAATAACATGGGGGCACATGCTTCGCAATTAACTAAAGAAGAACGTTGGAAAGTAGTCTACCATGTTCAAAAATTGCAAGGAAAACAATTAGGCGCACCAGCACCTGCTACTCAAAATTAATTGTAAAAAATAGAATAAACAGGCTTAAAAAATCATAAAAATGAACCTAAGCTATACATTTCCCAAGAAAACAAAAATGTGGACCTTTATCCTGATGGGAATTGGTTTACTGTCAATTATTATTGGATTTCTTACCGATCATGATACGCATGGAACCCGTACATGGGCCAATATTTACGTAAATACATTTTTCTTTTTTTCCATTGCTTTAGCAGCTACATTTTTTATAGCCGTTCAATATGCGGCCGAAGCGGCTTGGGCAGTTGTATTAAAACGAGTATTTGAAGCTGTTTCTTCTTACCTTCCAATTGGCGCTATTTTTATGATAATTGTGTTGGGGGCCGGTTCGCTTCATTTACATCACATTTTTCATTGGATGGATCCAGAGTTATACATAGAAGGAGGAGAGCATTATGATCCAATAATAGCTAACAAAAAAGCATACTTAAATCAACCTTTTTTTTGGATTAGAGCATTGTTGTTTTTAGGAGTATGGGTATATTTTCAAAGATTATTCCGTAAACGTTCATTAGAAGAAGATTTAGTAGGTGGAGTAGAATTACATAAAAAGAATATCACTTCAGCAGCCATATTTTTAGTGTTTTTCGGATTTACTTCATCTGTAGCTGCATGGGATTGGATAATGTCAATAGATACCCACTGGTTTAGTACCTTATTTGGATGGTATGTATTTTCCGGTATGTGGGTAAGTTCAATAATCTTTATGACGTTATTAACCATCTATTTAAAAAATAAAGGATATTTAGAAAATGTAAATGACAGCCATATACACGATATGGGTAAATGGATGTTTGCATTAAGTTTTTTATGGTCGTATCTTTGGTTTTCGCAATTTTTACTAATATGGTATGCAAACGTTCCTGAAGAAGTTACCTATTATTTAGCGCGTTGGGAGCATTATCGCTTTTTATTCTTCTTTATCTTTATCATCAACTTTACATTCCCAATGTTGATATTAATGTCGAGAGATGCAAAGCGTAATCAAATTTTATTAGTATTTGTTGGATTAATAATATTTATCGGACACTGGTTAGATGTATTTTTAATGATAATGCCTGGTGCGGTAAAAGAAAACTGGCGCTTTGGAATAGTTGAAATCGGAACCTTTTTAGGTTTCTTAGGCTTGTTTTTAAATATAGTACTTACAGCCTTAACCAAAGCTCCGGTTTCAGTTCAAAAACATCCATTCTTGGAAGAAAGTGAACATTTACATACATAATAGTTAGAATTTATTAAAACGTTTATAATATGACACAGTTTATAGTAGCCGTAGTAATACTTTTAGGAGTTATTGCCATAGCTCAATTAATTAGAGTATTTGAATTAGCAGCACAATTAAAAGGTGCTAAAGAAGAAAATATTAGTACCAGCGATAATAGAATGAATGGTACGCTATTTTTGCTATTTATGTTTGTTTTATTTGGGTTCGTTGCTTATTCATTAGTAAAATGGGCACCTTTATTATTACCCGAATCAGCATCTGAACATGGCGTGGCAGTTGATAATTTAATGAATTTTAATTTAGCAATTATCGGTATCGTATTTTTTGGCGTTCAATTAATTTTATTTTGGTTTGCATATAAATATTACAAGAAAAATGACGGCAGAAAAGCTGAATATTTTTTACATAGCAACAAATTAGAATTATTATGGACTTCAGTTCCTGCAGTGGTTTTAGCAATAATCATTATTTATGGATTAACTACTTGGAACAGTATAATGGCTCCTGCTTCTGAAGATGCTATAAATATTGAATTATATGCTAAACAATTTGATTGGACTGCAAGATATGCCGGAAACGATAATAAATTAGGAAGAGCAAATTTTAGATTAATAGATGGTCCCAATGCTTTAGGATTAGATGCTAACGATGAAAATGGTAAAGACGATATAATAGTTAAAGGAGAAATTTTAATACCTGTAAATAGAGAAATTAATTTCTCGATGCGATCAAGAGATGTAATTCATAGTGCTTATATGCCCCATTTTAGAGCACAAATGAACTGTGTGCCCGGCATGGTAACCCAATTCCATTTCAAACCAACTATTACTACGGCCGAAATGCGCGAAAAAACCGGTAATCCTGAATTCAATTATATATTATTATGTAATAAAATTTGTGGTGCTGCACATTATAATATGCAAATGGATATTGTTGTTGTAAGTGAAGAAGAATACAATAAATGGATAAGTGAGCAAAAACCATTTTTTACAACTAACAAAGCATCGGAAGAACCAAAAACTGAAACAGTTGTTAATAGTAATGATACAACTGTTGTAGCTCAAAATTAAAATAGACATATTTTTAAAGATAAAAAATAAAATTATGGCAATGGATCACGCACTTCATCACACGGCTCACGGTCATCATCATGATCATGACCATGACCACCACCATGAAGAATCTTTTATTACAAAGTATATCTTCAGCCAAGATCATAAAATGATAGGACGTCAGTTCCTTATTACAGGTGTTTTTATGGCATTTGTAGGGATGATAATGTCCGTTCTTTTCCGTTTACAATTAGGTTATCCGGGAGAAAGTTTCCCAATAGCAGAATTTTTATTAGGAAAATGGGCTCCGGGCGGGGTTTTAGATCCTAACATGTATTTGGCTTTAGTTACCATACACGGTACTATAATGGTATTCTTTGTATTAACTGCCGGATTAAGTGGTACTTTCAGTAATTTATTAATTCCGCTTCAAATCGGAGCACGTGATATGGCATCAGGTTTTATGAACATGTTGTCATATTGGTTTTTCTTTGCTTCTTCTGTAGTTTTATTAATTTCAGTATTTATTGAATCAGGGCCTGCTGCTGCAGGTTGGACAGTATATCCTCCATTAAGCGCATTACCTCAGGCAATGCCAGGTTCAGGTCTTGGTATGACCCTTTGGTTAGTTAGTATGTCATTGTTCATTGTTTCGTCATTACTTGGAGGTTTAAATTATATTGTTACCATAGTTAACTTAAGAACCAAAGGTATGTCAATGACAAGATTGCCATTAACTATTTGGGCATTCTTAGTTACGGCTATACTTGGTGTTTTATCATTCCCTGTATTATTTGCTGCCGCATTATTATTGATTTTTGACAGAAGCTTTGGAACAAGTTTTTATTTGTCTGATATTTTCATTGGCGGTCAAGCCTTAGAAAACAATGGCGGAAGTCCGGTGCTTTATGAGCACTTATTTTGGTTCTTAGGTCACCCTGAGGTTTATATTATTATATTACCAGCATTAGGTATTAGTTCCGAAGTAATTTCAACCAACTCACGTAAACCAATTTTTGGTTATCGTGCAATGATTGGTTCAATACTTGCCATTGGATTCCTTTCGTTTATCGTTTGGGGGCATCACATGTTTGTTACCGGAATGAATCCATTTTTAGGCTCAGTATTCGTATTTACTACATTATTAATTGCTATTCCTTCAGCAGTTAAAGCATTTAATTATTTAACTACTCTTTGGAGAGGTAATATTGTTTACACTCCTGCAATGTTGTTCTCTGTAGGTATGGTTTCAACCTTTGTTTCAGGTGGATTAACCGGAATTATATTAGCAGATGCTACATTAGATATTAATGTTCACGACACTTACTTTGTGGTTGCACATTTCCACATTGTAATGGGAGTTTCTGCAATTTTAGCTATGCTTTCAGGAGTGTATCATTGGTTCCCTAAAATGTTTGGTAGAATGATGAATAAAAAATTGGGATATGCTCACTTCTGGTTAACATTTATTTCAGCCTATGGAGTTTTTTATCCAATGCATTTCTTAGGTTTGGCTGGTGTTCCAAGACGTTATTACTCCAATACAGCATTCCCATTATTTGATAATTTAATGAATATTAATGAATTTATTACCATATTTACTATAATTGGTGCATTGGCACAAGTAATATTCTTGTTTAATTTTGTTTACAGCATTTTTAGAGGACAAAAAGCTCCACAAAATCCATGGAATGCCACAACTTTAGAATGGACTACTCCTGTAGAACATATTCATGGAAACTGGCCGGGCGCTATTCCTGAAGTACATCGTTGGCCATATGATTACTCTAAACCCGGCAAAGAAAAAGATTTTGTTCCTCAAACAGTTCCTATTGCTGAGGGAGAAGAAGCGCATTAAAATTTCTGATACATTTTAAAATGCCCTTAACTTTGTTAAGGACATTTTTTTGTGAAAAACATTCTGCTTTTTTTAGTATTCAAATTATTTTGGTTGTGTACTACTAACGCTCAACTAAAAGATTCTATTGCTCAACATTTTAATGTAAAACCCAAATTCAGCGCTCGATTTGATTCTCGTAACTCCTTTATTGCTTCACAAAGAGCCAGAATATTTGGAATAAAAATAGGATGGGAATATAACGATGCAATTAAATTAGGAATAGGATTTAATCGTTTAAATTCAAAAATATCAAAACCAAAATATTTTATAAATAATGAATCATTATTAGTTGATACTTTAGAATCGATTTTAAAGTTTGAATATTTATCTCCTTTTTTTGAATATGTTTTTTTTAAAACAAAGCGATGGGAACATGCAATCCCTGTACAAATAGGAATTGGAAATTCTCGCTATGAATATGTTGACAGGAAAGGAGTAGTACATTACGAAAACTATCGCCCGATAGTCTTATACGAACCGGCTATGACTACACAGTTTAAAATATTTCCCTGGATTGGACTTGGGGCAGGAGTTGGTTATAGACTAATTTTAGTTGGTAATCGTCAAATTAATGAAAATCTAAACTCTCCAATTTATGTATTAAGGGTTAAAGTGTTTTTAGGTGATTTATACAGAGGAGTAAAAAGTTTTTTGGTTCCGGTAAATGATAAATAACTAATGACAAAAATTTAATTCAAGAAGTAAAAATTGCATGTATATTTGAATCAATAAAATTTCTCATTGAAACACTTTCTATTATTTTATTGCTTTCTAATTAGTGTAATTACAACACTCGCAAAACCCGTAAATAATTGCGATACGGTGCAATTTAATATTGAAGCCATAATTCAATCGGTAGTTTGTAATTCAAGCTTGGGCAGCGCAACCATTAATGTTACGGGAGGTAATAGTCCATATTATTTTTCATTAGATAGCGGACAAGTACAAAGTTCAAATGTGTTTAATAATTTAACTTATGGAAATCATATTATAACCGTAATTGATGGAAATGGATGTTCTGTAGATTATCCGATATTTGTTAGTGATTCATTAAACAACCTTACAGTAGATGCCGGAGATGATGTTGTTATAATTCAAGGAGGAAGTACCACCCTAATTGCAGCAGGAAATGGATCTGCCTATGGATGGGAGCCTGCAACCGGCTTAAATACTACCAATAATCAGGAAGTTACTGCTTCGCCAAATGCTACAACAACCTATACTGCTTACACTTATAGCCCTGAGGGTTGTCAAGCTTCCGATCAGGTTGTGGTTACGGTTTTGCTGCCTATAGTTATTCCAAATACCTTTACTCCAAACGGAGATGGATTTAATGACACTTGGCAAATTATTCGAATTGGCTTATATCCTAATAATGAAGTTTCCATTTTTGACAGGTGGGGACAAAGAGTATTTCATAAAAAAGGATATTCGCCCGAAGGTGATTGGGATGGAAGATATTTAGGGACTGCATTGCCAACAGCAACCTACTATTATATTATTGAGTTGAATGCAAAAACAGATTCGCCCGATCAGGAGTTGCTAAAAGGTTCTATCACAATAATTCGTTAACATGCTGCGTATCATATTCGTATTATTTTTTAGTATTTTTTATGCTGCTCAAGCCCAGCAAACAAGACAATTTACGCAGTACATATATAATCAATATAGCCATAATCCAGCAGTTGCCGGTAGTAAAGAATGTTGGGATATAAAAATGGGGCATCGCGAACAATGGGTTGGTTTTGATGGCGCACCACAAACATCGTTTGTAAGTTTATATGGTAGATTCAGACCTAAAAACTCTCCAAGTAGAGGTTATCACGGTGTAGGAGGGTATATTTCAAGAGACGAAACCGGGCCATTAGCCAGAACATATGTATATGGTTCTTATGCCTATCATGTGCCTATTAATTACAATACGTATATGGGCTTAGGTGCATTTTTGGGAGTAAAACAATACCGTATAGATGCACGCAAAATGTTTGTAATTGATAATGCTGATCCATTGTATAATAGTTCTGCGAGTACAATGATTTTGGGAGATGGCGCATTAGGTATGTGGTTGTACAGCAAAAAATCTTATTTAGGAATTTCTATTGATCAAATTGTTCCACGAAGAATTAAAGGGATAGGTGGTGAAATCGGAGTTAAAAGTAGAATAGTCCCTCATATTAATTTTACTGCCGGTAAGAGAATTCATGCCCATGAATTATATCATCTAATACCATCCATAATGATAAAATTTAAGCCACTGGTAGCTCCTTCAGTCGATTTAAATTTAATGATGGATTTTAATAATCGTTTTGCCATTGGTATGTCTTATAGGGTAGGCGATGCTGTTTGTGCTTTAGTAAAGTTAAGATTACTGAAATATTTTGATGTAGGTTATTCATATGATTTCCCACATACACGAATGCTAAAAGGTACAACACAAACACACGAAATTACACTCGGCTTTTCAGCTTGTGCCTGGAAAGAAAGCTATAAAAAAACTTGCCCTGCTTACGATTAAGCCGCTCCGCTATGCTTTGAATTTCTTCTTAAAAGAGCAAATATTTTTTTAGTAAAAAGTTGAGGCGAAATTGGCTGCACTATATAGTCATCAGCACCGGCATTTAAACTTTCTACCATGAGTTCCGAATCTTTTACAGACGAAAGCATAATAATGGCACTTTGACGATAATCTACATGCTGCCTAATTTCTCTGCATAACTGTATGCCATCCTCTTCCTTTATAACTAAGCCAAGAATAATTATTTGTGGTTTTTCTTTTTCAATTTGCAAAAGCACATCTTCTTTACTCTTGGCTACTTTTAAAGAAAAGTCGTATTTATTAAGCGAAAGCTTAATAAAATCAACCATGGGTTGATTATCGTTTATAATTAAAGTCTTTACCATTTGGAATACAAAAATTACTTTTTAATATAACCTCTGTATTACCAATGGATTAGACTATTATTAAAAATAAATGCTCAAGTTGTAATTAATTTAACAATTTGAGCATTTAAGATTTTTTTAATGATCGTGGCAATGTACTTCACGTTTTTTACCATCTACTACAATACCATCTCTTTCTAGAGTTTCTAATTCATCACCACATTTAACTCCTAAATCAAC
Organism: Bacteroidia bacterium; assembly: GCA_046299555.1. Taxonomy (GTDB): domain Bacteria; phylum Bacteroidota; class Bacteroidia; order JACCXN01; family JACCXN01; genus CALKJP01. The sequence continues at coordinate 45,940 of JBKBHS010000001.1, read as the reverse complement.
TTCTTTGTTTGAGTCATCTTCGTAGTGACATTCGTGGCATTCTTCTTTTTTCTTACAAGAAGTGTTCATTAGGCTTAAGCCTAATACAACTACAGCTATTGAAAAGATTTGTTTTTTCATAATAATTAATTTTTAGAGTTTATAATTAATATTCATTTTAAGACTTACAAAAATGTTTCTGCCCGGATGTTCAAGTCCGATGTTTTTTAAGCGCGATAAATGGTCGATATACACCTCGTTAAAAATATTTTTTACTCCTGTTCTTATGTAAATGGGGTTTTTAAAATTGATTTTAAATGATGCCGATGCGTGAAATAATTGATATGCTGCTGAAGCAGATTCATAAGTAGCTACTCTATTTTGCTCCAAAAAGTACAAATGTTGAATAGAAAGATTTTCGATTTGGATAAGACCTTTGGTGTTTAATTCAAAGCGCAGGGTAGAATTAAAGCGTGTTTGCGGGATTAATGGCAATGCTGTACCATTATCTTTTTGAGCATAGATATAGGAGATATTATTTTCTATATGTAGCTGATGTAAAAAATGTGGATGATAATGCCATCCAATATCTCCACCCATCAATTCGGCATAATTCGCTTGTTTGTAGTAAAAAAGCGGGAGACCATCTACTCGAATGCCGGCTGGATTAATGTATATAAAGTTGAAAATTCTTTGATAAAATGGATTTATGATTATTCGTAAATGCTCAGAAATGTATTCTCCGCTTAAATCTATTTGGTGAGATGTTTCACTTTTTAAATTAATATCACCAATTTCAAATCGCAAAGTACCATGATGTACACCATTACTTAGTAATTCGCTTAAATGTGGAGGTCTAAAACCGGATGATGCATTAATTCTAAATTGAAAAATATCAGATATTTTAGATGCACCAATAGAATAGTTAAATCCTTGGTATTGCTTGAAAAGTTTATCATTTCCTTTAAAAAACTCTTTTGTGTTTATAGTTCTTATATCATATCTAATTCCTGTTTGCAATTCCCAATTGGCAATTTCAGTATGTAAAAGCGCATATACTCCATTATCGTTTAAAGTTGCATTGGGCAAAAGTTTTTCACTTGCTTTACTTCCATTTTCATTAAACTGATACATTCCTTGAAATCCACTAATTAAGTATGTTTTTTCACTAATGCTTTGTTTGTAGCGCACATTATACGTACTGGTATTTAAATGCATATCAATACCCGGTATGGTTACTTTTTCGTCAAATTCTGTAAGGCGATTAGAGGTATTGCCCAGCCAGATTTTTAAATCGCTGTTTTTAAAATAAAAAGTGTTTTCTACCAATGAATAATGATTGTTTATATGCTGTGCCGGAATTCTAATGTTTCTTTGGGCTTCGGTACGTTGAAAAATTTCTTTGGTAAAAATGGTATCGTGTGTATGCCCGGGTAATCCTACAAAATTTTGTAAATAATTATAACGAATATTTAATACCCAATTTTTATAGTTATAGCCTAAAGCAGCTTTTATATTTGTTTCTGAAAAAGCTGAAAATTTTGCATACTGTCCGTTAGGTAAGCGATAATCCGCATGATTAGTGTGGTTTCCGTGAATGTTAATTCTCAAATTGTTTTTATTGATTTTTGCACTTAAAAAATTAATGCTTCCATTTGTATTACTTTCATAGCGACTTTCGGCAGTTAGATTTACTTCATTTAATCCTGCATACGATTCGTCCATAAAATAAACTACACCTCCCAATGCATCGGCTCCGTAGAGTAAAGAAGAAGGCCCTTTAATGATTTCAACGGTACCAATCCCGTTTTCGCTTACTCCCATTCCATGGTCACCTCCCCATTGTTGATTTTCAATACGTAATCCGTTTAAATAAGTAACTATTCTCATACCGGATAAGCCCCTTATCACCGGCTTTGAAATTCCCGGTCCGGTGCTGGTTTGGTAAACACTGGGTATATTGCTGATGGCTTCACCCAATGTTGTAGGTAAATTAACAGCTAATTCCGAAATGCTTCTTGTTTCAATATTGGCAATGCTATGTTTTTGTAGAATTCCTGTGGTAGTTGAAACGGTTACTTCATTTAGATTTATATGAGCTTCTTTTAATGTAATTACTAATTCTTCTTCTACCGGATATTTAAGATAAACAGTTTTACTCTGATAGCCTATAGCTGAAAATTTAACTTTAAATGTTTTGGGGAGTTGAAAATTATATTCAAAATATCCGTTTTCGGTACAACTTACTCCGGTATTTAATTCAACAAAATAAACAGTGGCAAATGGAATAGCGGATCCATCTTCTTCGCTAACTACTTTACCTTTAAATTGTTGAGCAAAACTCGAATAGCTAGAGAGAATTAATATAGAAAGAAAAATATGAAAGTGTTTTATAAACATAAATTTTTGCAAATATAATTGCTAATGCAACAAAGTTGCAAATAAATTGTTTTAAATTTGTATTTAAATTTTAATAATAATGAAAGTAACCCGTAAAACCGTTGCAAAAACAAAAATTCTGGAGTATGTCCAAAATTCCTCTAGTGCTGTTGCACATAGTGATATACAACAATCTTTAAAGGGTATTTGTGATAGGGTTACTATATATCGTGTTCTGGATCGATTGTTAAGTGAAGGGCTCGTGCATAAAATAGTAGATGTTGATGGTGTAGTTAAGTATGCAGCGTGTCATACATGCGAAGATGAACATCATCATCGTCATGATCATGTACATTTTAGTTGTGAAAAGTGTAAAAAAGTTACTTGTTTAGATGCTGTAATTCCACAGTTGAATATGCCCAAAGAATATAAAATAAATTCTGTTAACTTTATGGTATCAGGATATTGTCCTAATTGTAAAAAATCATTCAATGTTTAAACAACGATTAATTTTAAATATTGCTTGTTTAATTGTTATAATGGCGCTTGTTTCATGTAAATTAGAAAAGCATGATACTACAAAACCAATTATAAATATATTAAGTCCATCTGTTATCGAAGTATCAAATTTTTATAGCGGTGAAGAAATTAGTGCCGAATTATATTTTAAAGATAACAAGGCCTTAAGTCAATATAAGGTTTTTGTTTCAAACGAATTTGAGCGTTTAATTTTGCCTGATGTAAATAATTCAACTGCTAAATTATTTTCGAAAGTATATGTTAAAAATATTTCGGGTAATGAAGTTAATGAATCTGTAAGAATAAAATTGGATGAAAATAGCATTTCCGGAAAATATAAAATGACAATTGATTGTGTTGATGAATCTGGTAATCAGGCGCAATCGGTTTTTCTTAATTTTATTCTAAAAAACAAAAAAGATTCCATAGGTCCTGATATTACCATTATTACTCCTCAAGAAAATTCTGTTTTTACAAACGATAGCACTGTTTTAATCAGCTTATTGCTCGAAGACTTTAGAAGCGATTTTTCTGGTGGTTTTATATATGATATAAATTTTAAAGTTCTAAAGATTTCTGACCAATCTGAAATATTTTCAATTTCTCAAATACTCAATAAAAAAACACCTCAATCTTATATTCAAACTTTGCCTTTAATTTCCGAATCGGGAGAATATCAAATTATAGTTTCTACGAGAGATGATTACAATAATATAACCGAAAAGACTCGTATTTTCAAAGTTTTATAAATTAATTTAAATTGCTTTTTTAGGATTAAAATCGGCAACTTTATTTACCTTGCATCGTTTTATAAGTGATTTTACTAATTGAAGTAAAATAAATTAGTTAAAATACTCTGTAATTTATGTCAAAATGTTATATTAGCAACTGATTTTGTATAGTTTAGAAACTAATAAAAAAATAATATTTTGAGAAAGTTTTACTTTACCTTTTTTACAATAATTACTATCGTATTTGCCCAAAATTCTCTATTAGCCGGAGAAAAATACTGGGTGGGTGGTTCAGGTAATTGGAATAATCCATTAAACTGGTCACATTCAAGTGGAGGAGAGGGAGGTGCAGGGGTTCCAAGCGCCACCGATAATGTTATTTTTGATAACTTGTCTTTTCAATTCATTAATCAAGAGGTTGTTATTAATTCAACGGCATATTGTAAAAATATAACCGTAACTTCTGATGTTATTAGTTTTGTATTTACAGCCCATCAAAATGCTTTGCTGGAAATTAATGGCGATGTTTCTTTTAATGGATATTTTAACAATAATTTTTATGGAACCATACACTTTGCCGGTAGTGGAACAAAAACCATAAATTTTTCTAACTACTATCCCAAGGGTAATATCGTATTTTCAGGGGTAAATGCGATTTGGAATTTCAACTCGCATTTAATTCTCCCATTTACGTCTGATATTACAATTTCATCAGGTACAGTAAATCTTTCCGGAAAATTTTTACAAGCAAATGCTATAGTATTTCAAGGAAATTTACAAAAACAGTTAAATATTTCTAATGCTACAGTTTTATTAAATAATAATTTTTCGACAACAAGTTTTAAAAAGACTCAAATTTTAAGCTCAGGAGCAAAAATTAAAAATGTTTCAAATCAAACATTTAATGCTGTATCAAGGTCGATAGATAGTATTCAAGTAAATGTTGTTACTCCTCTATGTAATACGTCTTGCGATGGTTCCATAACTGTTACCGTATTTTCGCCAAGTTCAGGACCTTTTCAATTCGATTGGAGCGGTGGCTCTTTGCCTCCGGGTACTCAAGGCAATCCCTTGTTGAATGTTTGTAATGGCACCTATCTTTTAACAGTAACTGACTTGTCGGATGGAGATCAAATTTTACAATTTGTTCAAGTAATTGCTCCACCTCCTATTGGAGTTACCTACAATAAAGAAACCCCAACCTGTAATGGCGATTGTAATGGTTTTATTACAGCAAATCCCGTTGGTGGTACACCACCATACTCCTATTTGTGGTTAACAAATGGGCAAACTACTCAAACGGCCACTGGCCTTTGTGCTGGTACTTATCAAGTAAGGATTACTGATTCAAATGGATGTCAGCAAACATTTACAACAACTTTGTCGCAGCCTGCGCCAATTAATCCAAATATTACATTTACAGATATAACCTGTAATGCTTTTTGTAATGGTACTGCATCAACCGCACCAACAGGTGGAAATCCGCCATTTAATTATACATACTCGTGGTCACCCGGAGGACAAACTACTCAGAATTTAACTAATTTATGCCCCGGAACTTATACTGTAACTGTTACAGATGATTCCCTATGTACCGGTACAGCTACAGTTACAATTACTCAACCCAATCCGTTGGTAATTACTCCATCCTCTAATAACATTTCATGCTTTGGAGCATGTGATGGAAGTGTGAGTGTTGCTCCGGTTTCAGGAGGAACACCACCATATACCTTTACATGGACTCCCAATATTGGGAACTCATCAAGCATAAATAATCTTTGTCCCGGAACTTATACCGTAGTAGTTGGAGATGCACAAGGCTGTTTAGATACGGCTACATTTGTTTTAACAGAACCAGGGCCCGTTGATGCAAATCCAAGCTTTACTAATGTATTATGTTTTGGTGCTTGTGACGGAACAGCTATTTCCAATCCTACAGGTGGTACGGCACCATTTACTTATTCATGGAGTACCGGAGCTACATCGCAATCAGTAAATGGATTATGCCCTAATCAATATACGGTAACGGCTACCGATGCTAATGGATGTTCAGATACAGATACTATAACTATTACTGAACCACCATTACTAACGATTAGTGTTGCAACAACAAATGTATTATGTAACGGACAATGTAATGGTACAGCAACTGTTACAATTAATGGAGGAACTCCGGGATATGATATTTCCTGGTCAAATGGGCAAACAACATCTGGAATAATAGGATTGTGTGCAGGAAATTATAGCGTAACTGTTACTGATACAAATGGTTGTATAGCGACACAAAACTTCCAAATTACACAGCCTCCTCCATTATTAGTTTCTGTTAATGATACTACTATTAGTTGTTCGAGTTTGTGTGATGGAGTTTTAACATCTACAGTAAGTGGAGGAACAAGTCCATATAATTATTCATGGAGTAACGGGCAAAACGGTCAAAATGCTACAAACTTATGTATTGGTAATTATAGTTTAACCGTAACCGATGCTAATGGTTGTACCGCATCGGATGGTGGAACAGTAAGTAATCCTGTTGCCATTGTACCAAATGCTACAGTAATTCAAAATGCAACTTGTAATGGATTATGTAATGGTTCGGCTACTGTAAATCCAACCGGAGGCACTGCTCCATATACCTATTTATGGAGTAATGGACAAAGCTCTCAAACAGCAACAGGTTTATGTGGTGGGCAAACTTATACTGTTACAGTGACTGATGCTTTAGGTTGTTTAGCTTCACAAACCATTACAATTACTCAGCCTCCTGTATTTAATGCCACTGTTAATGTTACCAATGTAAATTGCTTCGGACAGTGTACAGGGCAAATATCTTTAGGAATGAGCGGAGGTACATCGCCATACTCAGTAGTGTGGAATACAACTCCGGTGCAAACAGGAACTACAGCAGTGGGTTTGTGTGCCGGTACATATACTGCTACTATCACTGATAATAATGGTTGTGTTTATTCTGCATCAGGAACTGTAACAGAGCCAACACAAGTACAAGGAAATACAACTTTTACAAACGTAACATGTAATTCAGCTTGCGATGGAACTGCAACCGCAAATCCAAGTGGCGGCACACCAGGTTATACATATTCTTGGTCGCCTGGAGGGCAAACTACATCAAGCGTAACTTCGCTATGTCCTGGTCAGTATATAGTTACAATAACGGATGCATTAGGCTGTGTTGATAGAGATACCATAAATATTACGGAGCCTTTAGCTTTAAATGCAACTATTACTAATGTGGCAGCTACTTGTAGTACTGCCTGTGATGGTGCTGCAACAGTTTTGGCAGGTGGAGGAACACCTCCTTATTCCTATCTATGGAGTACCGGTGCTACAACACAATCAGTTAATAATTTATGTATCGGAAATTATACTGTTACTGTTACTGATGCTCAAAATTGTCAAATTACAATACCAGTAAGTATAGTGCCGGTTGTAAACATCATCATTAATACAACAGGAACTCAAATTTCTTGCTTTGGAGCTTGTGATGGTCAAGCCACTGCAACAGCATCGGGTGGTACGGCTCCCTATACCTATTCATGGAATACAAGTCCTGTTCAAAATACTCAAACAGCATTTGGATTGTGTGCAGGTACATATACAGTAACAGTTACTGATGCAAACGGCTGTTTTAACACTCAATCAGTTACTTTAAATAATCCTCCTCAAATTAATTTAAATATTACATCTTCAAATGCAACCTGTGGTGCTAATTGTAATGGATTTGCTGTCGCTAACGCAACTGGAGGAACTGGTACTATTACATATCAATGGAATACTTTACCGGTAACCAATGGTCCAACATTGAATAATTTGTGTGCAGGAACATATGTAGTAACTGCAACCGATGCAAATGGTTGTTCGGTTACAGATTCGGTTACTATTAATGCTCCGGTTGCCATACAGCCAAATCCAACTATTACTCAATCAACCTGTGGAAATTCAGATGGAGCAATATTGTTAAATCCAACAGGAGGAACTGCTCCTTATACTTATTTATGGTTACCCGGCAATTCAACTGCCAATCCATTAACAGGTGTTCCTGCTGGTATTTACACTGCCATAATTACTGACGCAGTTGCATGTTCGGACACGTTTATTATTGTAGTAAATAATATTTTAGGTCCAATAGCTACTACCAACTCAACTGATGCAAGTTGTTTTGGTGTTTGTGATGGTCAAATATCAAGCTCTGTTTCTACCGGTACGCCTCCATTTACATATTTATGGACACCGGGAGGGCAAACAACACCAACTGCTACCAATTTATGTGATGGGGTATATACTTTAACAGTTACCGATGCATTGGGTTGTCAAGGTTTTGCAATTGATACCATAAATGAGCCTACTCAAATATTTACTTTACCTACTGTAACAAATGTAACATGTGCGGGTTTTTGCAATGGGGCAATTACAGTAAATCCAACAGGAGGTACCGCTCCTTACTCATATAGTTGGAATACTGGAGATACAACATCAACAATTAGTAATCTATGTGCTGGGCAATATATAGTTACAGTAACTGATGCAACCGGATGTTCTGTAAATGATACCATTACAGTTGGAAATCAAATTGTAATAAATCCCAATCCAATTTCATCAAATGTAACATGTAATTCAATTTGTGATGGATTAGCCGGTGTTAATCCGTCTGGTGGTACACCTCCTTATAATTATGTTTGGTCTCCTTCAGGACCAAATGCACCCAGTCAACCGAATTTATGTGCCGGTACTTATACCGTAACTATTACAGATGCAAACGGATGTTCGGCTACTCAAACATTTAATATTTCTCAGCCCAATGCTATTACTTTAATACCTACTATTACGAACAATCTTTGTTTTGGACAATCTAATGGGGCAATAAGTATTACAGCAAGCGGAGGTTCAGGAACATATACTTATTTCTGGTTACCGGGAGGTCAAACAACTTCTTCCATTTCTAATTTAGTGACAGGTAATTACACTGTAACAGTTTCTGATCCGGCAAATCCGGGTTGTTCAGAAACTCAAACATTTACAATTACTGAGCCTCCTCAATTAACTGTTGTTGCAACATCAACCGATGCTTCTTGTAATGGTGTGTGTGACGGAACTTTATCGGCTTCTGCAAACGGTGGCACAGGAGCATTAACATATATTTGGACGCCAGGCAATTTAAATGGAAATGCTCAAGCAGGAGTATGCGCAGGTTCTTATACCCTTACTGTAACCGATGCAAACGGATGTAATGTTTCTGCAAATACTACTATAAATCAACCAACTACTTTATCTATTGGATTTACAAGTTCTAATGCTTCTTGTAATTTATTATGTGATGGTTCTGCATCAGTAAATCCAACCGGTGGAACAGCCCCATATTCAGTACTTTGGTCAACTTCGGTAACAACCAATAATATTTCAAATTTATGTGCGGGAGCTTATTCTGTTACTGTTACAGATACAAACGGCTGTTCTGTAGTTAATAATTTTAACATTACAGAACCAAGTCCAGTTTCTGCTACATTTACTACAAATAACCCTTTATGTGGCCAATGTAATGGAAGCGCAACGGTAACTCCAAGCGGAGGAACAGGTGCGCCTTATTCTGTTACATGGAATACTACACCGGTACAAAACGGTGTAACAGCATCAAATTTATGTGCTGGATTATATGATGCAATTATTACAGATGCAAGCGGTTGTTCGGATACTATATCTGTTCCGGTAAGCAATCAAGGAGGCCCTGTAACATCCCATGTTTCTACCGATGCTGTTTGTAATGGCGATTGCAATGGTACTGCAACTGTTACAGCAACGGGACTTTCTCCAATTACATATTTATGGATACCTGGAGGATTTACTACAAATAGCCAGTCGGCATTATGTGCAAACACTTACAATGTACAAGTGACAGATTCATTGGGGTGTATAACTTTTGAAACAATTGTAATTAATCAGCCACAACCAATTAATTCAACAGCTACAATAAATAATATAAGTTGTAATGGTTTGTGTAATGGTGCAATAACAATAGCTACTACCGGTGGAACTCCCGGGTATACGTATCAATGGAGTAGTGGACAAACAACACAAAACATCAATGGGCTTTGTGTAGGACAATATATTGTAACAGTTGAGGATAATTTGGGATGTATAGGAGTAGATACGTTTAATGTTACAACACCAAATGTTTTGAGTTTTACGCAATCACAATCAAACATTTCATGTGGTATTACTTGCGATGGGGTAGCAACTGTAAATATTAGCGGAGGAACGGCTCCTTATTCAGTAGTTTGGTCAACTACTCAAACATTTACAACCAATGGTACATCTACCATATCCGGATTATGTTCAGGAAATTATACCGCAAATATTACCGATGTTAATGGATGTACAGCTACCGCAAACTTTACCATAAATCCTGCAACAACTATTTCATTAAATCCAAGCGTAAATAATGTTTCTTGTAATGGGGCATGTAATGGTTCAATAACAATTGCACCAAGTGGTGGTAACTTGCCTTATAATATAGTGTGGTCAAACGGTGGTTCGGGCAATACTATTTCTAACTTATGTCCGGGTGTTTATTCCGTTTCATTAACCGATGCAAGTGGATGTACAGCTTCACAAACATTTACCATTAGTGAACCAACACCATTGTCAGCTTCCATTTCATCTACCAATATATCATGTAATGCAGCTTGTGATGGTCAAGCAACTGTAAGTATAAGCGGAGGAACTACTCCTTATTTCTTCCAATGGAATGGAGGACAAACAAGTGCTACTATTAATAATTTATGTCCGGGCAATTACTCTGTTCAAGTAATAGATAGTAACGGATGTACGGTAAATTCAAATGTTCAGATTACTCAACCATCACCCATTGTAATTACTACAACAGCAACTCAACCACCTTGTGGAATTTGTAATGGAGCACTTTCAGCAAGTGCAACCGGAGGTTCCGGAGCACCATATTCTTTCTTGTGGAATACAGGAGCAACTACATCAAGTATTTCTAATTTATGTGCCGGATTATATAATGTAACAGTTACAGATAATTCAGGATGTTCTCAACAAATAGGAGTTCCACTAAGCAATAGCAATGGACCGGCTGTTACAGCCAATGTTACTAATGCTTCATGTAGTGGAACATGCGATGGTATAGCTGAGCTAACCGTTACATCAGGAACGGCTCCGTTTACATTTAACTGGACACCGGGCGGCCAAACTACCGACAGTATAGGAGGTTTATGCCCTGGAACATATTTTGCAACCGTTACGGATGCCGGAAACTGTATTACAGTTCAGCAGGTTACTATTGCAACATCCAATCCAATCACTGCAACAGTCACTTCTACAAATGCAACTTGTGGCCAATGTAATGGAACAGCCTCTGTTAGCCCTTCTGGAGGAACGGCTCCATTTACCTATGTTTGGTCTAATGGCGCTACAAGCCAATCTGTAACAGGATTATGCGCAGGGGTATATCAAGTTTTAATTACCGATGCTAATGGTTGCTCTATTACTCAAAATGTTTCAGTTGGTAACTCCGGAGGACCAACCAATGCGGCTATTACAACTACACCAGTAAACTGTTTTGGTGGAAGTAATGGTTCAGCTTCAGTAGTAAGTGTGTTTGGAGGAACGGCACCATATTCTTACTTATGGGTTCCCGGAGGACAAACTACTGCAACAGTTACAGGACTTGCTGCAGGTTCATACAATGTTGAAATTCGTGATGCAAACGGATGTATACACGTAGAACTGGTTACTATAACTTCTCCAACACAAATTGTAAATACAGCTAATATTTCATCAACTCCTTGTCTAGCTTCAAACGGGCAGATTTCGCTTACAACTTCAGGTGGAACAGCTCCTTACACTTATAGTTGGAATACGGGTCAAACAACTGCTAATATTTCTAATTTGCCTTCAGGAATTTATATTGTTACCGTTACGGATGCAATTGGATGTTCAAACATTGACACATTCTTTGTGAACGATATAGGAGCGCCACTTATCAGTGTTGCAACAACAAATATTGATTGTAATGGAAACTGTAATGGAACAGCAACTGTAACTGCAACAGGAGGTTCAAGCGGAATTTATACTTATTTATGGTCTCCGGGAGGACAAACTACATCAAGCATTAATAATTTATGTGCCGGAAATTATGTGGTTCAAGTTACAGATGCAGGTTGTTCTTCTTTTGCAACAGCTGTAATCGCTCAACCAAGCGGATTTTCATTCAGCTTACCGAATGTAGTTGATGCAACTTGTGCTACTGCTTGTAATGGTAGCGCAACCGTATTACCAATTGGTGGAACCTTGCCTTATACTTATGTATGGACCCCAAGCGGACAAACTACGCAAACAGCTAATAATTTATGTGCCGGATTAAACTCCGTTGCCATTACGGATGCCAACGGATGTACCGCAACACAATCTGTAATTGTGAATGATGGATTGGGAGTTACAGCAACTTTTACGGCAACAAACGCTACTTGTGGACAATGTAATGGTAGCGCAACTATTACACCAACTGGAGGTACTGCGCCTTATACTTTCTTATGGGCAAATGGAACCACAAGCGCTACCAACAGCGGATTATGTGCAGGTGTTCATGCAGTACAGATAACCGATGCCAATGGTTGTTCAACCACTATTAATGTAGTGATAAATAATACCAATGCCCCAAGCGGTGTAATTACAGCACAAACCAATGTTACATGCTTTGGTGGTTCTAATGGTTCTGCAACCATTTCAGCAAGTGGAGGTACGTCACCATATAATTTCTTGTGGGTTCCTGCCGGACAAACAACAGCAACGGTAAATAACCTCAGTGCCGGAACATACAATGTGGAAATTCAAGATGCTGCCGGATGTATAGGAATTGTTCCTGTAACCATTACTCAGCCTACTCAAATGAACGTTAATCCTGTAATTACAAATGCAACATGTGGGCAATGTAATGGTGCAGTTTCTATATTCGTAAATGGTGGTACAGCTCCATATAGCTATGCATGGTCTAATGGATTGCCTGCAACTAGTAGCCAAAGTGGATTATGTGCTCAATTATATTCGGTAACTGTAACTGATGCCAATGGTTGTTCTCAAACATTTGCTATTCCTGTTGGCTCAACCAATGGGCCAAATGTTGTTCTAACATCAAATAATGTATCGTGTAATTCAGCTTGCGATGGTTCAATTAGTGCAACTGCTACTGGTGGCTCAGGAAATTACTCTTATCTATGGACTCCCGGTGCACAAACAAGTTCATCAGTAAATGGATTATGTCCCGGTACTTATGTGGTTCAGGTAACTGATAATACTTCTGGTTGTATTTCATTTAATTTGGCTACCATTACACAGCCTGATTCTATACATTTAAGCATCCCATTCTCTACTAATGCAGCCTGTGGCGGAACATGTAATGGTAGCGGTGTGGTAATGCCAATTGGTGGAACTCTTGCATATACTTACTCATGGAGCAATGGTGAAACTACTCAAACTGCAAGTGCATTATGTGCAGGAAATGTAAGTGTTACCGTAACGGATGCAAATGGATGTACTGCTACTCAGAACTTAACCATAACAGAACCTCCTGCTTTAGTAATAGATACATTGGTAACTCAGCCTAGCTGTAGCAATACTAATAATGGAGCAATAGATGTAACTGTTACTGGTGGAAATCCACCATATAGCTATCAGTGGAGTGGAGCTTCATCAGCCACTACGCAGGATTTAACTAATTTATTCCCCGGAACATATACTTTAACTGTAACAGATGCTTCCGGATGTTCTGATACTATAACGGTACAGTTAAATCCATTACAAACTATTACTGCAGTTGCAAGTGCTGATACAGCTTATTGTGATGGAAATGGACCAGCTACGCTTTCTGCCACTGGCGGTACAAGCTATCAATGGATATTATTGGCAGATGGAAGTGTAGTTGGAAATACTGCTACTGTTTCTGTTAATCCTTCGGTGGGAGTTCATACGTACATTGTGCAAGTAAATAATGGTGTATGCGTGGCATACGATACAGTAATTGTAACGGTATATGCATTACCGGTAGTTGATGCAGGTCCTGATGTATCAGTTGTTCGCGGTGGATCAGTATTAATTGGAGGAAATCCGACAGGCCCTCAAGGCTCAACATTTGCTTGGGCTCCTTCTGAAACATTAAATTCAACTACGGTTGGCAATCCAAGCGCATCGCCAGTAAATAATACAACGTATTATGTTACAGTTACAAGTCCTGAAGGTTGTATAGCCAGCGATTCTGTTTTAGTGTCTGTATTGCCGGATATTGTTTTCCCTAATGGATTTACTCCTAATGGTGATGGTGTAAACGATGTTTGGATTATTGATAATATCCAGTTCTTCCCGAATAATGTGGTTGAAGTATATAACCGCTGGGGCGAATTGCTGTTCCGTTCCGAAGGCTATGAAGTTCCATGGGATGGAAGATACAATGGTAAAGAACTTCCGGTAGGTACGTATTATTATGTGATAGATTTGCGTGATGAGCGTTACAAGCCATACACAGGGCCAATAACGATAATGCGCTAATCAAATATTTAAAAATATTTACGAAAGAAAAAATCTAATATGATAAAATCTTTAAAAAATAAAATTGTTGTTGCAACATTGTTTATAATATGCATGATTGCTTCGCAAACTATGTTTGCACAACAATTACCACAATACAGTCAGTATCTGTTTAATGATTTTGCATTAAATCCTGCTGTAGCCGGAAGTCGCCCATATTACGATGCACGAAGTAATGTTAGAAACCAATGGTTAGGAATAACCGATGCTCCGCGTACTTATATCTTAAGCATTCACGGTCCATTAAGTATTAAAAATATGGGCTTGGGCGGAAGAATTTATACCGATATAGTTGGGCCAACGAGAAGAATAGGTATTGATGTTTCCTATGCGTATCATATTCAAGTGGCACAAAAAACACGTCTTTCATTCGGGCTTTCGGGTGGATTGCAACAGTTTGCCATTGATGGTTCTAAAATTACCTTGCGCGACCAAGGCGATCAGTATCTTGGAAACTTCGTACAATCAGTTATCGTTCCTGATTTTGGATTTGGTATTTATTTGTATCATGAAAAATATTTCTTTAGTGTATCCTTACCTCAGATTACACAAAACCGATTAAATTATTTTCCGAATGTGGAAGAAAAAGGTAAACTGGAAGACCACTATTATGTGGCTGCAGGATATAAATTTAATTTGGGCGAGAATTTTCAGTTTGAACCATCAGCTTTAATGAAATATGTGGCTCCTGTTCCAATGCAGTTCGATTTTAGCGGTCGTATTATCTATAAAGATAAATTTTGGTTTGGAGGTACTTATCGTACCATGGATGCAGTATCTGCATTAGTTGGTTTTAATATTCAAGACAATATGTTTTTTGGATATTCATACGATTATACCATTACTAATTTGCAGAAATACAGTAGCGGCACACATGAGTTAATGCTGGGCATAAAATTTATTCCAAATCAACCTAGAACTAAGTCAAAATCATCAATTGATTAGAATTTAATAATGAAGAGACATAGCCCAACCTTTGTTGGGCTTTTTTATTGTTATAAAAAAATGTTTTTAATACATATGCAAAATTTAAAAAATAATTCGCTAAAATCTTTTCTTTTTCATCCTTTTTCTTTTACCCATACTAACTACTCACTACTCTTTTGTCTTTTATCTTCTCTCTTTTCTCTCAATATTCAGGCGCAGGTTACACAAACCATTAGAGGAAAAGTATTAGATAAAGAAACCAAAATAACTTTGCCCGGTGCTTCTGTTGTTTTATTGGGTGATTCACTAAACAGAAGAGGAGTAGCAACCGATGAAAATGGAACTTTCCGTTTGGAAAATGTTCCGGTTGGCCGCCAAAGTATTCGTGTATCGTATATTGGTTATAAAGAACAAACACTTTCTAATATCATTGTTTCATCAGCTAAAGAATTAGTGTTGACAATAGAGTTGGAAGAATCGGTAGCGGCATTAAAAGAAGTTGAAATAACTGCAACTAAAAAAGATCAGCCCATAAACGAAATGGCAACAGTAAGCGTGCGCACATTTGATGTAGAAGAAACAGAACGTTATGCCGGCAGTCGCGGAGACCCCGCTCGTATGGCATCAAACTTTGCCGGTGTACAAGGTTCAGATGATTCGCGAAATGATATTGTAGTGCGTGGGAACTCTCCACTTGGTACACTTTGGCGTGTAGAAGGAGTAGATGTACCTAATCCCAATCACTTTGCTGTAGCTGGAACCACGGGTGGTCCGGTGAGTATTTTAAATAATAAGGTAATTGCCAATTCCGATTTTATGACGGGCGCTTTTCCTGCTGAATATGGTAATACTGTATCAGGAGTTTTTGATGTACGTTTTAGAAATGGAAACAACGAAAAATATGAATATACCGGACAGTTTGGTTTTCTTGGAACAGAGCTTACTGCCGAAGGGCCAATCTCCAGAAAAAACGGTTCTTCCTTTTTAATTAATTATCGCTACTCTACATTAAAAATGTTTGAAGCCATGAAAATAAAAATTGGAACATCGGCTGTTCCAAATTATCAGGATGGCGCTTTTAAACTTAATTTTCCAACTAAAAAAGGTTCTGTTGCTTTTTGGGGTTTTGGTGGATTGAGCAATATTGATATTTTAGTAAGTACTTACGAAAATCCGCAAGAAGAATTATATGGTGATAAAGACCGCGACCAGTATTTTTCAACCAATATGGGAGTAGTGGGAATGACCTATACTACCACTTTAGGCAGTAAAACATTTTCAAAATTAGTTATCGCACAATCGTATAATCAATCAACTGCGCATCACGATAAAGTTTACTGGAACAGCGATTTTAAAGTAGATTCCTTAAAACAGATTTTAGGATATAATCTACAACAGTCAAAACAATCTGCTGTATATACCATCACTCATAAATTTAATGCGCAACATTCATTAAAAGCAGGAATTATTGCCGAGCGTTTTTATGTAAATTATATTGATACGGTTTTTAATACTTCGCTTAATCGCTTTGTCAATCGTTTGGATGCAAGAGGCGAAACCTATTTTGCACAGGCCTATGTTCAGTGGAAATATAAAATAACCGATGTTTTAACATTGAATACCGGATTGCATGCACAACAATTCTTTTTAAATAATTCCAATGCCATAGAACCACGTGCCGGTTTGCGCTGGGATTTTGCTCCACGACAAGCACTAAGTCTTGGATATGGCTTACATAGTCAAATGCAGCCATTGTATATTTATTATCATCATTTAGAAAGTCCTGATGGAGGCTACGTGCGCCATAACAGAAATATTGGCTTTACTCGAAGTCATCATTATGTATTGGCTTATGATTTATCATTAGGCAAAGCCATGCGTTTTAGAACCGAAGTGTATTATCAAAACTTATTTAATGTTCCGATTGAAACAAGAACTTCAGCATTTTCAATGGTTAATTCAGGAACAGGTTTTTCGAGATTATTTCCAAGCAATTTAGCAAACACAGGAACAGGTGAAAACTATGGCGTAGAATTTACCCTGGAACGTTTTTTTAGTAAATCATTTTTCTTTTTAACTACCATCTCGCTCTATCAGAGCAAATACAGAGGAAGCGATAATGTGTGGCGCGATACAGATTTCAATGGAAATTTTGTAACCAACTTTTTAATTGGAAAAGAATTTAAAGTTTCTGAACACGGCATTATTTCATTAGGAAATAAAACTACCTGGGCAGGTGGCAGACGCTACGGCCCTGTAGATTTGCAGGCTACCATAGCAGCAAATGAAATTGTATTTATTGATGAATTAACCAATACCCAACAATTTCGCGATTATTTTAGAACAGACTTAAAGGTAAATTATCGAAGTAACCGACCAAAAGTAACGCATGAAGTGGGCTTAGATTTGGTAAATATTTTAAACACCAAAAATATTTTAACCTTAACCTATGCGCCCGACCCGCGCAATCCTTCCGCCAACCCAATTCGTGAAGAATACCAACTCGGATTTTTGCCACTATTTTATTACAAGATAGATTTATAGACTGATTCTCATCAGTAAAAACACTGATTAAAATCATGTTTAATGACAAATCGCCTGAAAATCAATGCTGACAATGCGTTAAATAATTTAAAACGCTTCTAAATAAAGCATTTCTGACAATTCTATGACAAATCAAGGGGCTTAAATAGCGAAATTTGATACCGCAAATAAGGTATTGTAAGATTTCGTGAAAAACCTTAAAGTCATAGCATTTACACACAAAACAGTTTCGATTGACGAAATTGGAAACTACCATTGTGCAGATGAGCGTCAGCAGGAATGCCTGGTTTCGCTTAAGAAGGCTATGAATCTTTCTGAGCTAATGTACCTTTCAACCTGTAACCGCGTTGAGTTTATTTTAGCCACCAACGATGAAATTGATATAAATTACCTGAATAAATTTCTACAAACTTTCAATCCGGTTTGGGATTCTGAATTTGTAAAATCATCTGCCGAAAAAGCAATGGTTTACAGTGGCGATGATGCTTTACGCCATTTGTTTCATGTAGCAACTTCGCTTGATTCGTTAGTAGTTGGAGAGCGCGAAATTATTACTCAGGTACGTAATGCCTACGAAAAGTGCCGTCAATTTGGAATTACAGGAGATTTAATTCGTCTGGCCATCAAAAAAACAATTGAAACAGCTAAACAGATTTATACCGAAACCAACATTGCACGCAATCCGGTTTCTGTGGTTTCATTAGCTTATCGCAAGTTGCGCGATTTAAATGTGCCTTTAGATGCTCGCATTTTAATAATAGGTGCAGGTGTTACCAATACCAGCATGGCCAAGTATTTAAAAAAGCACGGCTTTGTAAATTTTACAGTATTCAATCGTACGCTTGCCAATGGAGAAAAGCTGGCAAAAGAATTAAATGGTACAGCGGCTCCACTTTCTGAATTAAAAAACTATCACAAGGGCTTTGATGTAATTGTAACCTGTACCGGCTCTGAAGAACCTGTAATTACGCTTGATATTTATCGCTCATTAATTGCAAATGATAAGCAGCGCAAAATAGTTATCGACCTTGCTGTACCGAATGATTTAGATGCTGAAATTTTAAATAATTACGATGTTAATCTGATAGCTGTAAATAATTTGCAGGAAGTAGCTCGCGAAAATTTAAAAGAGCGTCAGAAAGAAATCGACAAATGCAATTTTATCATCGAAAACAAAGTGGAAGAGTTCAGAGCAATAGTAAAAGAACGTCAGCTCGAATTGGCGCTTAGTGCTGTACCTGAAAAGGTGAAAGAAATTAAAGCCACTGCTTTAAATGCCGTATTTGCTAAAGAACTTGAAAAATTGGATGAAAATTCCCGCGAAGTATTGGAAAAGGTATTGGCTTATATGGAAAAGAAATATATCAGCGTTCCAATGAAAATGGCAAAGGAAATTCTATTGGAAAAAACTTCACGTTAATTTTTCTTCCTTTGTATTAAAATCATTTAAATAATTTCAATAATGAATATTACAATCGGCTCTCGAGGAAGTGAATTAGCATTATGGCAAGCGCATTTTGTGCAGGCTCAACTAAAGAAAATAGGTGTAAATTCCGAAATAAAAATTATAAAAACTCAGGGCGATAAAATTCAGCACTTAAGTTTTGATAAACTGGAAGGAAAAGGTTTTTTTACCAAAGAAATTGAAGATGCCTTATTGAATAAAGAGATTGATTTAGCGGTTCATTCACATAAAGACCTACCCACTGAAAATCCATCTGGATTAGTCATTGCAGCAGTTTCTTATCGCGAAGACCCCTCTGAAATTTTACTGATAAATAAAAATGCGGTAGATTCCAAGCAGCCATTAATGCTCAAGAAAAATGCAGTAGTTGGAACTTCTTCTGCCCGTAGAAAAGCGCAACTTTTAGCCTTGCGAAACGATATTGAGCTGAAAGATTTAAGAGGAAATGTCCCCACACGTATTCAAAAATTAAGAGATGGTAATTATGATGCCATTATGCTTGCAGCAGCAGGTGTGGAGCGTTTAAATATTCCATTGGAAGAATTTCATGTAGAAAAATTGTCGCCTGAAAATTTTATTCCTGCTCCTGCTCAGGGAGTTTTAGCCTTACAAATTAGAGAAGATGACAAAACGCTTTTTGAGGTACTTCAAAAATTAAATCATACCGATGTTCAAACATCAATAGCAATTGAACGAAAAGTATTGAATTTGTTTGAAGGAGGTTGTCACATGCCATTGGGAGCATATTGTATTTCTGAAGAAAATGAAGAGGAGGAAGTGATTTTTAAACTGCATGTTTCTATGGCAAATGCTTGGGATGCAACACCAAGGTATATTTACATGGAGTCAAAATCGCCTGAAACAATGGCTCAAAAGGCAGTAGAAAAAATTAAAAACATAAAGCCGTGTAGTGTATTTATTACACGCAATCAACGTAAGCAGGATGTGTTTTTCGATTTACTGCAAAAACATAATTATACTGTACATGGTATTTCGCTCATTGAAATAAAACAAGTAAATGTTAAATCGTTCCCCGATTGCGATTGGGTATTTTTCCCAAGCCGCCATGCAGTAAAGTATTTTTTTAATCAATGGCAAGCACCGGCTGATAAAAAAATAAAATTTGCGGTAGTAGGTCAAGGCACATCCGATGAATTACGTCAACACGGCTATAGGGCTGATTTTATAGGCACATCTACCGATACACAAATGATTGGTAAAAAGTTTGCATCCATTGTTAAAGGAACTGAAATTGTATTATTCCCTCAGGCAAAAGGGAGTTTGCGTAGCATACAAAAACAATTTGTAAAGCCCAACCAGGTAATTGATGTAACGGTGTACGAAACCATTAAACATCCAGCCGATGAATTGCCACAAGCTGATATTTTATTATTTACCAGCCCATCGAATGTAGAAGCCTTTTTTGAAAAACATCAAATTAAACAAGGACAAAAAGTGATAGCCATGGGAGGTGCAACCGGCAAGGCATTAGAACACAAAGGTGTTAAACGTTATGCTTTACCACCATCTTTTGACGACTTAGGCTTGATTAAAACGGTGATGAGTATTTCAAGTTAGGTGTAGTTAGTAGACAGGAAACAAAAGAAAGAAGTAGGATTAAAGACAAAAAGAATAAAGACGAAAGACCTCTTTAATGTTTGAATTGTTGATTTGATGATTTTTTGATTTTTTTAATTTTTTAATTTGTAATCTGTAATCTTTTAATTTGTTTTTATTCGTAAAAAATTGATATTCTTATGTAGTCGTGGCTTTTTTACATTAACACTTTATCACATTAATACTTTCAAACTAATAATTATAATTAACAATGAATATTCTACATCGTCCACGCAGAAACAGAAAATCGCAGGTTATACGCGATATGGTTGAAGAAACATCCTTGAGCGTTAAGAATCTTATATTTCCATTATTTCTTACTGAAGGTTCCAATAAAAAAGTGGAAATAGCTTCCATGCCCGGCATTTATCGTTTTTCTCCCGATGAAGTTTTAAAAGAAATTGAATTGTGCATGAACTTGGGAATAAAGTCATTTGCGCCATTTCCGCATTTTGAAGAAAGTAAAAAGGATAAGTTTGCCACTATTAGTTACAGCAGCGAAAACTATTATCTGAAAACCATTTCTGAAATTAAAAAACGTTTTCCGGAAGCTTGCATTATTACCGATGTAGCCATGGATCCATACAGCTCTGATGGACATGACGGAATTGTAGAAAATGGAGAAATAATAAACGATGAAACATTAATCATTTTAGGTAAAATGGCTTTAGCCCAAGCACAGGCCGGTGCTGATATGGTTGCACCGAGCGATATGATGGATGGGCGTGTAGGATATATTCGCGAAATACTGGACGATAATGGATTTACCAATGTTTCCATAATGGCATATACAGCTAAATATGCCAGTAGTTTTTATGGTCCATTCAGAGATGCGCTCGATTCTGCTCCAAAAGCCGGAGATAAAAAAACATATCAAATGAATCCGGCAAATAGTCGCGAAGCATTAATAGAAGCTGAACTGGATGAAGCAGAAGGAGCCGATTTTTTAATGGTAAAACCTGCCTTAGCATATTTGGACGTAATAAAATTATTGAAAGACAATTTTAATTTACCAATAGCAGCCTATAATGTAAGTGGCGAATATGCCATGATAAAAGCTGCTGCAGAAAAAGGTTGGTTAAATGGCGAAAAAGCCATGATGGAGTGCTTATTGGGTATTCGCAGAGCGGGAGCCGATGTTATTTTAACCTATTTTGCCAAAGAATATGCAGTTGTAAATAAATAATTTTGGCACAAAATTTTGTACTAAATTAGCACCATGTTTTTGCGCATTTTTTTAATTATCTCAATTTTATTAGGAGCAAATGAATTATTTGCTCAAAGCGATTCTGCTATTGTAATTCCTAAAATAAAAAGAGATTATGTGGTGCAGGATGATGATATTACTTGGTTGGTGGAAAAATATAATACTCAAAATCAAAATAAGCCGATTATTAGTGGTTACAGAGTTCAGATTTATTTTGATTCCGGAAATCAATCAAAGAAAAAGGCAAACGATGTTAAAACACAGTTTTTAGCTAAAAACCCTGATATACCATGTTATTTAGTTTACCAAGCTCCTAATTTTAAAGTACGTGTGGGCGATTTCCGTTCACGTTATGAAGCTTATAAATTATATCGTGAAATTCGAAATGATTTTCCGAGTGCCTATATTGTAAAAGACGAAATAAGTTTCCCTAAAAACTAATACATGATTACCTCCGAACAAATAAGAGAACTTAAAGAGCGTCAGGAAGCGCTAAGGGGGCATCTTTGACCTCGATACATTAAACAGAGAAATAGCCAATCTCGAAGAAAAAACACAAGCTCCCGGTTTTTGGGATGATCCTAAAAAAGCAGAGCAAGTACTAAAACAAATTCGCTCCAAAAAAGTATGGACAGAAGGTTATGCAGCCGTAGAAGCTGCAGTGAATGACTTATTGATAATCTATGATTTTTACAAAGAAAAGGAAGCAAGCGAAGATGAATTAAAAGCAGAGTATGAGAAAACTTTAAAGCTCCTCGAAGATATTGAGTTTAAAAACATGATGCGCAGCGAAGAAGATCATTTGAGCGCTGTGTTAGAAATAAATTCGGGAGCAGGTGGTACAGAAAGTCAGGATTGGGCTGAAATGCTGCTAAGAATGTACACCATGTGGGCGCAAAAGCATGGATATAAAGTAAAACAAGTAGATTATCAGGAAGGCGATGGAGCAGGAATTAAATCAGCAACCATTGAAATAGAAGGCGATTATGCTTATGGTTTTTTAAAAGGTGAAAATGGAGTGCATCGTTTAGTGCGCATTTCTCCTTTTGATGCAAATGCCAAACGACACACTTCTTTTGCTTCGGTATATGTATATCCGGTAATTGATGATAGTATAGAAATTAATATAAATCCGGCAGATATAGAATTTGAAACTTTTCGTTCCGGAGGTGCAGGAGGACAAAATGTAAACAAGGTAGAAACCGCTGTTAGATTATATCATAAGCCATCGGGAATCATAATCAAAAATCAAGAAACTCGTTCGCAATTAGAAAATAAAGAGAGAGCAATACAATTGTTAAAATCACAATTGTACGAAATAGAACTTCGTAAACGTAGAGAAGCTATTGAAAATATTGAAGCCGGTAAAAAGAAAATAGAATGGGGATCACAAATTCGTAATTATGTATTTCATCCTTACAAGTTGGTAAAAGATTTAAGAACTGATTATGAAACATCCAATGTTCAAGCTGTAATGGATGGTGATATTGATGAGTTTATAAAGTCCTATTTAATGGAGTATGGCAAAAAGAGTTAAGCTCGTTTTATTGTTTAAACATTAATATAAAATGGCAAAAACAAAAATTACCATTTATCACAATCCACGATGTGGCAAGAGCAGAGATTCTTTAAAGCTTTTGGAATCACAACCAAATATTGAAATAGAAGTAATTGAATATTTAAAAAATACTCCTTCGAGAGATGAATTAAAAAGGCTTTTGGCTAAATTAAATTTAAAAGCTGAAGATATAGTTAGAAAAAATGAAGCCCTTTATAAAGAACGTTACAAAGGGCTTAAGCTTAATGAAGATGAATGGATTAAAGTGTTATGTGAAAATCCGATTTTAATAGAACGCCCAATAGTCGTTAAAAATAACAAAGCTGTAATTGGTCGTCCTCCGGAAAATGTAAATCAATTATTTTAACTGACGCTCTTCGTAATCTTTTTCTTCTTCTATTAAAGCATCAATAGTCTTAGGGCTTATTTTGTCAATTAAAGGAAGTGCACCCCAAAAAGGTAAAAATGTAACCAAAAATATTAAAGTAAAGAAAATGCTTCCGGCAATTAAAGCGAAAAATAAAAATCCAAGAAATTGCATAATTCAACAGTTTTTAATTTTTTAACGGCCGAAAATTAGTAATTTTTCTGATATTTATCGCAAAATTTTCAACTAATCTAAACTTTTAAAAAATGGACTACAGAATAGAACGCGACACAATGGGCGAAGTTAAAGTGCCCGCTGACAAGTATTGGGGAGCACAAACAGAACGTTCCCGCAATAATTTTAAAATTGGCCCCGAAGCCTCCATGCCTAAAGAAATTATTCGAGCATTTGCTTATTTAAAAAAAGCTGCAGCTCATGCTAATCATGAATTAGGAGTTTTATCTGTTGAAAAACGAGATTTAATAAGTAAAGTATGCGATGAAATTTTAGAAGGTAAGCTAGATGGTGAATTTCCTTTGGTTATTTGGCAAACAGGCTCAGGTACTCAGTCTAACATGAATGTAAATGAGGTAATTGCCTATAGAGCGCATGTTATTTCTGGTGGAAAATTAACGGACGAGAAAAAAATATTACATCCTAATGATGATGTAAATAAATCACAATCCTCAAACGATACATTCCCTACAGCAATGCATATTGCGGCATATATGCTTACGGTAGAAAATACCATTCCCGGAATTGAAAAACTAAGAGAAACGCTTGATAAAAAAGCAAAAGAATTCATGCATATTGTTAAAACAGGGCGTACGCATTTTATGGATGCTACCCCTCTTACACTGGGGCAAGAGTTTTCGGGTTATGTTCAACAACTTAATAATGGACTGCGTGCCATAAAAAATGCATTAGAAATGGTGCGCGAATTAGCTCTTGGAGGTACCGCTGTTGGAACGGGATTAAATACACCTAAAGGATATGATGTATTAGTGGCAAAGAAAATAGCCGAATTTACCGGTTATCCTTTTGTTACTGCTCCAAATAAATTTGAAGCATTGGCAGCACACGATGCAATGGTTGAATTATCCGGTGCTTTTAAACGAGTAGCTGTTTCATTGATGAAAATTGCGAATGATATACGTATGCTAAGCTCCGGTCCTCGTTGCGGAATAGGAGAAATTATTATTCCGGATAATGAGCCGGGTTCTTCTATTATGCCGGGAAAAGTTAATCCAACACAACCTGAAGCAATGACCATGGTGGCTGCACAGGTTATTGGTAATGATATGGCAGTTGCAGTAGGTGGTTCAAATGGCCATTTTGAATTAAATGTATTTAAACCATTAATTGCTGCTAATGTATTACAATCTGCACGATTAATCGGTGATGCTTGTGTATCGTTTAATGACAAATGTGCGGTTGGTATAGAACCAAATTATCCTGTTATAAAAAAACATTTGGAAAATTCATTAATGTTGGTAACTGCCTTAAATCCGCATATAGGATACGAAAACGCAGCTAAAATTGCTAAAACCGCTCATAAAGAAAATAAAACTTTGCGCGAGGCCGCCATTAGTTTAGGATTATTAACAAACGAGCAGTTTGATGCATGGGTAAAACCCGAGGATATGATTGGAAGTTTAAAATAAAAAAAGGGCGATTTTATCGCCCTTTTTTATTGAAGTATAAAAACAATTAATCCACTAAAGAAATATCAAATTGTACCAGATTAATAAATTCTTGAACACGTTCTTCAACTTCTGATTGGGATAGGCCTATTAATCTTTCGGTGCCAAATTTTTCTACACAAAAAGAGGCTGTTGCTGAACCATAAATGATGGCACGTTTTAAATTCTCAAAAGAAATATCTTTTGTTTGAGCTAAATAGCCTATAAATCCACCGGCAAAACTATCACCGGCACCCGTTGGGTCAAATACATCTTCTAAAGGTAATGCAGGAGCAAAAAATACTTGGTCTTTATTAAATAATAAAGCCCCGTGTTCGCCTTTTTTTATTATTAAATATTTTGGACCTAATGCCAAAATTTTTTGTGCGGCTTTTACAAGCGAATATTCTTTTGATAATAGTCGTGCTTCTTCATCATTAATTGTTAAAACATCAACACGCGCAATTACTTTTAGTAAATCGTCCAGAGCAACTTCCATCCAAAAGTTCATAGTATCAAGCACTACTAACTTTGGACGCTCTTTCATTTGTTCTAATACTTTTATTTGTAACGAAGGCATTAAATTACCCAGCATTAAAAAGTCAGGATTTCTATAATGCTCAGGAACTATAGGGTCGAAAGTGGCAAGTACGTTTAATTGAGTTTCTAACGTATCGCGTGTATTCATGTCAATATGGTATTTACCGGACCAGAAAAAGGTTTTTTCATTTTCCTTTATTTGAATACCATCGGTATTAATATGATGTTTTTGTAGCATTTCAATGTATTTTTTGTCAAAATCTCCGCCAACTACAGAAACAAGATTTATGTTTTTTGTAAAATAAGAAGCAGCCAAAGCAATGTAAGTGGCTGCACCGCCTAATATTTTATCGGTTTTTCCAAATGGTGTTTCAATTGCATCGTAAGCAACCGTACCAACTACTAATAAGCTCATTATTAAAGGAATTTTAAAGTGAATGAAAAATTTTGCACAAATATATTGCATATTTATTAACCAAATACTAATATTGCACTCCCAAAATAAAATTCCTCCTTAGCTCAGCTGGTTAGAGCACATGACTGTTAATCATGGGGTCCTTGGTTCGAGCCCAAGAGGGGGAGCAAAAGCCCAAACAATTGTTTGGGCTTTTTTGCTTAAACAGGTACTCTTAAAAAATCATATAAATTATACTAAACACATCTATTTATTAATTAGTCGAAATTTTTTGCATGATTTGCTATTGCTCGTATATTCGCACTTCCCAAAATTTTAATGTTTAAATTAAATTAACCAAAATGAACAGATTTTTTAAAGTAATTTCTATCCTTTCATTGTCATTGTGTATTGTTTTTAATGCTAAGTCTGATGAAGGAATGTGGCTGCCTCTGTTACTAAAAAAATTAAACGAGGCGGATATGCAAAAAGCCGGATTAAAACTTACGGCAGATGATATTTATAATATAAATAAATCAAGTTTAAAAGATGCCATAGTTCAGTTAGGAGGATTTTGTACAGCAGAAGTTATTTCAGCTGAAGGTTTATTACTAACTAATCATCATTGTGCATACGATGCAATTCAATCGCACAGTTCAGTTAAAAATGATTATTTAACAGATGGTTTTTGGGCAATGACACGTGAACAAGAACTTCCTAATCCTGGATTAACAGCTTCGTTTTTAATAAGAATGGAAGATGTAACGGCAAGAGTATTAGCAGCCGTAAATGATGATATGAATGAGCAAGAAAGGAATTCAAAAATTAAAAAAGTAATTGCCGAAATTAAAGCAGAAGCAACCAAAGATACACATTACAATGCCGAAGTTAAATCTATGCTCGATGGGAATGAATATTATTTATTTGTTTACGAAACTTTTAGAGATGTTCGTTTAGTTGGTGCACCACCTTCATCAATCGGAAAATTTGGGGGTGATACCGATAATTGGATGTGGCCACGTCACACAGGCGATTTTGCATTATTACGAGTTTATACCGCTCCTGATGGAAAACCGGCAGATTATTCAAAAGATAATATTCCTTTAAAGCCACGTCATTTCCTACCTGTTTCTTTAAAAGGAGTTCAGCAAAAAGATTTTGCCATGATAATGGGCTATCCGGGAAGTACCGATCGTTACTTAACATCATTTGGGGTAAAACAGGCTATAGAAAAAGATCAACCTGCACGTGTAAAAATTCGTGAAGAGCGTTTACGTTTAATGAAAGAAGATATGGACAAAAGCGATGAAGTAAGAATTAAGTATTCATCAAAATATGCCCAAGTAAGCAATTACTGGAAATATTTTATGGGGCAAACTGCAGGTTTAAAAAGATTAAAAGTATTTGATAAGAAAAAGCAATTAGAGGCCGATTTTATGGCATGGGTTTCTAAAGATGAAACAAGACAAAAAAAGTACGGCTCTGTTATTTCAGACTTTGAAAAAGTATATGAAAACACTGGTAAATACATTTTATCGCAAGTATATTTACAAGAAGCCGCTTTAGGTTCAGAAATTATATTATTTGCACTTCGTAATATGCAATTAAATATGACTCTTGCCGGTGGTGATAAAGATGCTATTGCTAAAGCAGTTGAAGGAATGAAAGCAATGGCCGAAGAGCATTTTAAAGATTACAACGCACCTACCGACCAAAAAATAACAGCGGCACTCTTAAAAATGTATTTTGAAGATGTTCCCGCTGATCAGCATCCGGAAATTTTTAATACTATCAAAACAAAATATAAAGCAGATATTAATAAGTATGTTTCAGAAATGTTTGCAAAATCTGTGTTTGCAAGCAAAGAAAAGTATATGAAGTTTTTAGAAAATCCATCAGCAAAAGTATTGGCAAAAGATCCTGCTTTTACATGCATGCAATCAATTATTACCAATGCACAGATGAATATTTCCCCTAAATTAAATGCTACCAAAGATTTAGATACTAAAGCAAGTCGTTTATTTATTGCAGGTTTAAGAGAAATGTATCCTGAAAAGAAATTTTATCCGGATGCTAATTTTACCATGCGCTTAACTTATGGTAATGTATTAGATTACTATCCAAGAGATGCGGTATATTATAACTATTATACAACATTGGATGGAATTATGGAAAAAGAAGATCCAAAAAATGAAGAGTTTATTGTTCCATCTAAACTAAAAGATTTATATAGAAAAAAAGACTATGGTAAATATGCCGATAAAGATGGTAAACTAAGAGTTTGTTTTATAACTAATAATGATATTACAGGCGGTAACTCAGGAAGCCCGGTAATTGATGGAGAAGGAAATCTTATTGGATGTGCATTTGATGGTAATTGGGAAGCTATGAGTGGCGACATAGCGTTTGAACCCGAATTGCAAAGAACCATTGTGGTTGATGCTCGCTATATTTTGTTTATCATAGATAAATTTGCGGGAGCCGGGCATTTAATTAATGAAATGAAAATAGTTCAGTAACTTAAAACATTTTTGGTCATATTAAAATTTAATTTTAAATTTGTCCTTTAAACCAATAACCAATAACTCAAAAATTAAACAAAATGAAAAAGTTTTTTGCATTTTTAGTGGCTGCCGGCATGATTTCTTTAGTTGCTTGCGGTCCATCTGAAGAAGAAAAAAAGAAAGCTGAAGAAGAAGCTCAAGCTGCAGTTGAGCAAATGTTCCAAGAGCTTGAGCAATCTGCTGAAGAATCTACAGAAGCTGCTGAAGCTACTGATTCTACAGCTACTGAAGCTCCAGCTACAAACTAAGATTTTAAATAAAATCTATAAAAAAGCCCCGAAACTTTCGGGGCTTTTTTAATTTGTTTAATGGCAATTTAATATATCGCTTCAACTGATTTTATTTGTGGAACTGCTTTCTTTAAGGCTTCTTCTACACCAGCTTTTAGAGTCATATTACTCATAGAGCAATTAGAACAAGCTCCTAAAAGTTTCACCTTTACTACACCTTCATCGGTTATATCAACCAATTCCATATCTCCACCATCAGCTTCTAAAAATGGTCGTAATTGTGTTAATGTATCTTCAATAATTTTTAAAATTTCGTTTTTATCCATTACTTGCTTATCCATAGTTCAAAGATACAATATTTTAAACTTTTTCTATATTTATCTTTATCAATGTATTCATTACATTTCTTGCAAGTTCTCTAAAAGCTAAAGCTTGAGGAGTAGTTTCTTGCATTACTACCGGACGTCCAACATCGCCTGCTTCGCAAATGCTTTGTACTAAAGGGATTTGACCTAATAAGGGTACATTTAATTTTTCAGCCAGATTTTTTGCTCCATCTTTTCCGAAAATAAAATATTTATTTTCCGGTAATTCTGCCGGAGTAAACCACGACATATTTTCTACTATACCTAAAATGGGGACATTTATAGATGGTAACCGGAACATTGCCGCTCCTTTTTGTGCGTCTGCCAATGCGACTTTTTGTGGTGTAGTAACAATAATTGCTCCTGAAAGCGGAACTAATTGTATTAATGAAAGATGAATATCTCCTGTTCCTGGAGGTAAATCAATAATCATAAAATCTAATTCGCCCCAATAGCTATCAGTAAACATTTGATTAAGTGCTTTTGTTGCCATTGGACCACGCCAAACAATTGCCTGCGACAAGTCTGCAAAAAAACCAATGGAAAGTAATTTTACACCATGACTTTCAATAGGCTTTATGTATGTTTTACCATTAACATCAATTAAGCTTGGTTTTTCATTTTCAACATCAAACATGGTTGGAATAGACGGGCCATAAATATCGGCATCAATTAATCCAACATTAAAATCCATATTGGCCAATGCTACTGCTAAATTTGATGCTACTGTTGATTTTCCAACACCTCCTTTGCCGGATGATACGGCAATAATATATTTTACGCCCGGAAGAATAGTTCTTAATTGTGATGCTCTCTTATTTTCAGGAGGTAATGCTTCTACATTTACATCTACTTTAAATCCTTTTCCAAGAATTCTTTCTATAGCATGTTCGCATGCTTCCTGCATGCGTTTTCGGCTGTGCATGGCAGGATTATTTATATGAACAGTAAATGAAATATTTTGCCCATCAATTTTTATATCCTTCACTAAGTCCAAGGCAATTAAGTCCTTTTTTAAATCAGGTTCTATTACGTAAGATAAGGCTTCTTTTAATTTTTCTATGCTTGGTTCCATTTTTATGATTAATATCAGTTGAGTATATGATTAATGTCATTTTGCATGCAAAGGTATTTCATTTATTTTACCTAACTAACAATAGTAAACATGAGTAAGTTTAAATTTATTTATATCTTAATTCTAATATATTATTCTTGTAATCCAGATATTAACTGCCCAACTGGTCAATGTTTGGGAGATAGTGGAAAAAATTGTTATAAGTGCGAAGAAGGTTCACACTGTACCAAAGTAAAAGAAAATTCAAATTGTAGTAACCCGGTTGATGGCGTTTATTGTTGTCCGGATGGAGGAGGAAGTGGAGGAGGATCTGGCTGTATTCCTACCGGATGCCCAAGTTCGCATCCATGGTTGTGTTGTGGAAAATGTTATACTTCTGCTGTGCACGATACAAATGGTGATGGCATAGGCGATTGTTCAATGTGTAGAAAGTGCCCTTAAATGAATTAAAGATTTAATTCTTTTGAAGGGTCCCAGAAATGTTTTTCAAAGTGAATTATCTTATCATTTTCTACAATAATTCCTTCTGATTCTAATAATTGTTGCATCTCAAAAGGTGTTTTAAAATGATGTTTTCCGGTAAGTAATCCATTTCGGTTTACAACACGGTGTGCCGGTACATATTCTTTTTGCGAATGTGATACATTCATTGCCCAGCCAACCATACGCGAAGAACGGGCTGCTCCTAAATATTTTGCAATGGCACCATAAGTAGTTACACGTCCTTCGGGAATTAGACGTACTACTTGATATACCATTTCAAAAAAATCATTGTTGTGGCTCATTTAAAATACCGTATTTATCAATTTTGTGAGATAATTTTTCTTCCGGTAAATTTTCGTTTTTTAATCCAAATCGAATGTAATGTATAACATGTCCTTTCCCGGTAAATAATTCTTCGTAATAGGTTTTAAAAGCGCGTGCTTCTTTAAGATGAGTATTTGTTTGTTCTTCGGTTTTATATAAATTATCTGTATGAAAATATAAAGGGAGCTGATAATGTTTTATTACTTCCAGCGTGTACTTATATAATCCTGCATTATCTGTTTTAAGATGTATAATTCCATTTGTTGTTAGAACATTATTGTATCTGTTTAAAAATCTCGAAGAAGTTAATCGTTTAAACTCTTTAGCGGTAGAAGGTTGTGGGTCAGGAAATGTTATCCAAATTTCACTTACTTCATTTTTGTCAAAAATAGATTCTATAAAATCTATTCGGGTTCTAACAAAAGCTACGTTAGATAAATTGTTTTTAATAGCAAAGTTAGCTCCGTGCCATAAACGTGCTCCCTTAATATCTATTCCTATAAAATTTTTATGAGGATAAAGTTGTGCTAAACCAACGGTATATTCTCCTCTGCCACAGCCAAGCTCCAAAACAATGGGATGATTATTTTTAAAATATTCTTGATGCCATTTGCCTTTTAATTCAAATTTGTTTTGACTCGTAACTTCGTATGGAGGTTCAAAAACATTTCTAAATGTTTTATTTTCTGCAAAACGTTGTAGTTTGTTCTTTCCCACGTTTAAATATTATCAAAATTTATTGGTCTTATAATAATTTCTTCAATTACGGTATTTGGAGAGCAATTTATGGCAAATATAGCTGCTTTTGCAATGTCTTCAGGCTGTATCAATTCTTCCCTATTAACAGGTATTCCATCCCATGATGCTGTACTTACAGAGCCTGGTATTATTGCTGTAACTTTTATTTTTTTCTCCCGCAATTCTTCTCTTAAAGCATTGTTAAATCCGTATAATGCATGCTTCGAAATGGTATATGAAACAGCCCCTTTTCTAACATTTTTGCTTAGTATTGAACAAATATTTATGATGCAATCGCCACTTTTAAAATGTGGAAGTAAACTTTTGGTTAGATAATATGCACTTTTTAAATTAATATCGAGCATTTCTTCTAAAAAGTAGTTCGATGTTGCAACATTATCTTCTTTATAACTCCCCACATTATTAATTAAAACATCAATTTTAGGATGTTCTTTTAAAACTAAATTTACAAACTCTGAAATTTGTGAACAGTTTGTAAAATCAACAGAGAATGCACTAATTTTAATTTTTGGGTTTTGAATTTGTAGCTCTTTTTTTAACGCAATAAGTTCATTAGAATTTCTTGCCCCCAATGCTAAATCATATCCTTTGGATGCACAGGCTAAAGCAATGGCTCTCCCAATTCCTTTTGTAGCTCCTGAAATTAATACTGTCATAACACAACAAAAAGCAAAGTTAAATAACTTTGTGTGCTAAATATAATAATAGCATGGCAAAAAAAATTTTAATATCACCGCTTGATTGGGGTTTAGGCCATGCAACTCGCTGTGTTCCTATAATAAATGAACTTAAGAGTAAAGGTTTAGAAGTTATCGTTGCAGCTGATGGTAAACCTTTACAACTATTAATGCAAGAATTCCCTGAATTAAAATTTGAAGTTTTACCCGGCTATGATGTAACCTATCAAAACAGGGGAAGTTTCTTTTTTAAAGTATTGAGCAAAGTTCCTCATATTATAAAAATGATTAGAAAGGAACATGAGCTTCTTGAAAAGCTTATCAAAAAGCATAAAATAGATGCTGTAATTTCAGATAATCGTTATGGTTTATGGACTAAAAAAGTACCTTGTGTTTTTATAACGCATCAAGTAAGAATTTTATCCCCTGTATTAGAAGATTTGGTATTTTTACTTAACCTACAATTTATAAATCGTTTTGATTTTTGCTGGATTCCGGACGTGTCACACGAAAAAAATCTCTCGGGTAAATTATCACATTTAGAAAATTTGCCTCCTCATGCAAGATTTATAGGCCCTTTAACGCGCTTTAATGGAAAAATTTTTCAGGATAAAAAATACGATGTTATGGCTATTGTTTCCGGCCCTGAGCCCCAAAGAACCATTTTTGAGGAAAAATTAATAGCTCAATTAAAGCAATTAAATAAAAAATCATTATTGGTTTTAGGTAAGCCAGGAGATTCAAATAATGTTCAAACAATAAATAATCTTACAGTAGTATCACATTTAAATTCACTTGAAATGGAAAAAGCTGTTGTCGCCAGTGAGGTGATAGTTTGCAGAGGAGGTTATAGCACCATTATGGATTTAGCTGTGTATGGTAAAAAAGCAATTTTTATTCCAACTCCCGGACAGACGGAACAAGAGTATCTCGCAAAACGTTTTGCAGGAAAAGGCTGGTGTGTGTATCAAAAACAATCGGAGATGGACTTAAAAGCTGCAATTGCAAGAATACCATTTATGCAGGGAGTTCCACTTATAAAACAACAGCAGGGCTTGTCTGATGCTATAGATGATTTGTTGAAAGTTATATAAAAAAGAGCAAATCAATTTTAATTGATTTGCTCTACCAATAATAAATTTTTTAATTATTGTATTTGAATTTTCTGAATTTGTTCTGCTTGCGAATTTGATAATCTGATAAGATATACTCCTTTTGTTAAAGAAGTTAAATCAAGCTGATAATTAGAGCTTCTTAAATCATTCACCGTTGAATAAAATTCTTTTTGCCCAAGCATATTATAAATTTCAACTTGAATATCTTCATCACTTTTAGATAGTAAGAATAAATTTATAATACCTGAAGATGGATTTGGGTAAATATTTGCTTTCAAATCAACTTTTGTTTCTTTTATACTCGATAATGCATTGCACCCTGCAGTAGAAGTTAATAAGCCTGCTCTGTCGGTATTTAAAAAGCCCCACATACGTGCTTTTTGTCCTTTGGTAAACATGGTCATACAAGCATCTGCTGAATAATCCATAAAATTTTCTACCATATCAGGAGGGTCAATAGTGCCCCAAAATGGGTCTTCTGTATTGCAGGTGTTTTTATTTTTATTACAATCTGATTGTGAAGCATCAGAAGCATTAGGAGTATCGGCAACATAATCGGTAGAGTCGCATGGTCCATCACCCCAAATATGGCGTAAGCCAAGCCAGTGACCTACTTCGTGTGTAGCAGTTCTGCCAAGATTGGCCGGTGCTGCTTGCGGGTCGTTTGTTCTTCCAACATGTTGATACTGTAAAACAACTCCATCTGTGGCAGGATTATCACCGGGAAATTGTGCATATCCTAATACAAACGTTTGATTTAAAATGGACATATCACATACCCAAATATTCAAATATTCGTTGGTTGGCCATGGATCAACGCCTCCCGTTGACGATGATTTTACATTGTCAAAGCCAAATAATGGATCAAACGAGGCATTCGATGGCGCTTGTGTTCTTGTAATCCCGGTAGTTGGATTGCCTTGTGGGTCTTTTGATGCAAGACAAAATTGAATTTCTACATCAGCAGCCAGTGTATCGAAAATAGCACGAGTTGTGCTAAAGTTTGAATTTGCTTTTCTATAATCTTCGTTTAAAACTTGAATTTGAGACTCAATCTGTGAAGTTGGAATATTTTGAGCGCTGTTTTTATAAACTACATGAAATACAGTTGGAATGGTTACTACTGTTCTATTATTCATTTGGTGTTTATTGGCTTCAATCCAATTGGCTACATCGCTTTCAAGTTGCTTCATTCTAATTGCAATTGAAGGGTCTTGTTCTTTATGTTTTTGCAGAACATGCATGGTGGCACATTTTTCAACTTGTTGGCCAAGTGCTATTGAAGTAAAAAAAGATAGCGATAAAATAAAACTCAGTGACTTTTTCATTTTTCATTTATGTTAATTTATGTGCAATTTAATAGAAGTAGATTATAAAAAACAATTACTTATATAAACGGAAAAATAAGATGAAGAAAGGTGGTATAGTTCTATGTTAAAGCGTTAAAATCGGTTATTTTACCTTGTAGCTGAGAGGATACTTCTTCTAATTGACATGTTTTTTCTAATTCAACAAACAAGTGGCTATCAGTTAAAATGCTAATACAGGTATTTAACATAAATATTTCTTTATATGTTTCTATTGCTTCAATATTGGTAGTTTTACGAATAGATTTTTTATAAATCAACCAATTAAATAAGTAAATAAAAGGATAAAATATGGGCAGCAGCCAAACCGATGTTTTATTGGTTCTTACCCGGTATATATTTCTAATTTTAAATCCTGAAAGTGCAGCTAAGCAACGCAATTTTTGAATTCCGATTAAAAAAATATGTCCGAAGTAAATACGTTTATCTCCTTTTTTGGTCATCCAGATGGAGTCTATTTCATTGGGTGACATAAATTTTGAAAAATATTCGCTTTCTGAAATTAAGTAGCTGAATTTAGAACGTAGATTCGAATAATTTGGTGTTGTAACAATGAGTTTGCCATTAGGCTTTAATACTCGGTTAAATTCCTTAAGCGCATAAAACTGATTTTCGAAATGTTCAATACCTTCTTGGCAAATTATCCAATCAGCACAATTATTTTCAAGAGGAATTTTATTCATAATATCAGCATAAGAACAGCTAATGCCTTCAGTTTTGAAAAATTCAGGGAATAAGTCAAATGCCGTAACTTTTGCTCCAACATTTTTAAGCGTATCTGAAGTTATACCACTTCCGGCAGGCAAGTCAATTACATGGGTATTTTTAAATGCACTTGCATGTGCTTTTATAAAAGCATTTACATGGTCTTTAATATCTTTTGATTTGGCAAATGGCATATTTATTTTTTTCTACAAATCATTAATCCGTCACGCACCGGCAGTAAAATATTTTCTACTCTGTTGTCGTCTTGAATTTTATCATTAAATGCTTTTATGGCTTTGGTGTCTTTATCAAGTTTTGCATTATCCAATAATACTTTTCCACTCCATAAAACATTATCTGCAATAATGTAACCACCTTTTCTTACTTTATCAAAAATTAAATCATAATATGCTATATAATTTTCTTTATCAGCATCTATAAACACCATGTCGAATTCATGATTTATTGTAGGTATTATATCTAGTGCATTTCCAATGCGGTAGTCAATTTTGTTTTTGTATTCAGATGATTCAAAAAAATTACGAACAAATTTTTCAATTTCTTCATTTATGTCAATGGTAATTATTTTACCATTTTCGCTTAATCCTTCGGCTAAACATATGGCAGAATATCCTGTATAGGTTCCAATTTCAAGAATGTAATCAGGTTTTATCATATGGCTGAACATGCTAAGCAAACGTCCTTGTAAATGCCCGCTCAACATGCGTGGCATCATTATTTTAGCATGTGTTTCGCGATTTATTTTTTTTAATAAATCACTTTCAGGTTTTGTATGTTTTAAAGCGTAAGCTTCAATATTTTTATCTATAAAATCCATATTAATAATATTCTAAAATGCTTAGTTTATCTTGTTCAAATACGGTATTTGCTATTTCTAAAATTTGAGATGTCGTAACCTTATCAATTTGTGAAAATATACTTTCTATTGATTCAATTTTATCAAGCATTAATAAGCTTTTGGCAAAACCTATTGACATACCAGAGCGGTTTTCGTGAGCTAAGGATAGTTGCCCTTTTAGTTGTGTTTTAGCTTGACTTAACAAAGTTTCTGATAGTTTAGAATCACGTATTTTTTTTAATTCTTTAAAAATTAATTCTTTGCATTTTTCTGCTTGATTTATATCTGTTGCGGAATATATAGTAAATAAACCACTATCAGAAAAGGCTGTATAATTGGCATCTACCTGATACGAAATACCATTTTTTTCACGCAAGGCAATGCTTAATTTAGCATTCATGGCAGGCCCTCCAAGCATATTGGTTAATAGCACCAATGCAATACGATTTTTATGTTTTATAGGATAGGCTTTATTGCCTATAACCATATGAACGGAATGTGAATCAATATCTTTTTTAATGTAAAAAGGCTTATAATTTTTAAAAGGAATACGTTTCTCAAGTTGAGTGTTGGTATTTTTGTTTGCTTCAAAATATTTTTGAATGTATTTGTAAAACGTGCTTTCTTTTAAATTCCCAACATAAGTAAATACCATGTTTTTAGGTTGAAAAGCAAGTTTTGTGTAGTGTAAGAGATCTTTCCTTTTGATTTGTTTTAAAGATTCCTGCGTTCCAAGAATATTATGACCTAATGCATGATTTATGAAAAATAATTCTTCAAAATCATCAAAGATGTTTTCAGCAGGATTATCAAAGTAAGAACGAATTTCGTCAACTACTACGGTTTTTTCTTTTTCCAGTTCATATTCAGGATAGATTGAATTAAATGTAATATCTGCAATTAGTTCAATGGCTCTTTCGGCATGTTCATTTAAAAAAGAGGCATGAATACAAGTTTCTTCTTTTGAGGTATAGGCGTTTAAATCTCCTCCAACTGCATCTAAACGGTTTAATATTTGATAGGCTTTTCTTTTTTTAGTGCCTTTAAAAATCATATGTTCCGTTAAATGGGCAAGGCCTTCGCAGTTTGCTAAATCATCTCTTGAACCTGCGTTTATCATTAAGGCACAATGAGAAACAGGAGAATGATTAATGTTTAAAAAAGCAATTTTTAATCCATTAGATAAAATACTTATTTTGGGATATACGCTCATGTGGGCGAAGATACAAATATCAAGCCCTGTCCATAAAAAATGAGAAATTAACATTTTGTCGTTTAAAACTTCTTGTTTGTATACTAAATAGCTTGTTATATTTATATCAAATTAGTAAACAGAAATAGTCTAATTTTTAAATACTTTAAAAAAGTACTATTTCAAAAGAAATTAAAATTTGATGTATGAAAAAAACTATTTTATTAAGCTGGCTTTTTCTTTTATTAACATTGACATTTGCACAAAAGAAAAGTACAGGTATTAAATATACCAAAGAAGAAAAAAATGATTTGGCTCGTGCTGAATATTTATTTGAAGAAAAAAATTATTCACTTGCATTACCCATTTACTTAAAGCTTTCAAAGTCTCATCCGGAAGATATTTATGTAACATACAAAACCGGTATTTGTTACTTGTATAAAAATGATGAAAAAGAAAAGGCACTGGATTACCTAAAAAAAGCGTATGATAACGAACCTGGTTTTGAAAATATTTTATTTTACATGGGAAAGGCGTATGCAGCACGTTATCAATTTGAAGAAGCAAAAGAATTTTATTCAAAATATTTAAATTCAAAACTATCAGCAGAACAGATTGAAGAAGCAAATAAACATATTAGTTGGGCCGAAAATGGATTAAATCTATATGGCAAAGCTATTGATGTAGCCATAGAAAACATTGGAGAGCCTATTAATTCTGAATTTTCAGAATATGTTCCGGTTATTTCTTCAGATGAAGCTGTATTAATTTATACTTACAGGGGAGAAAGAAGTAAGGGTGGACGACAAAACAAAGAATTAAAACCTGATCCGGATGGTGTTTATTACGAAGATATTTTTATTTCCTATAAACTCGGTGATAAATGGTTAACACCAGAGAGCATAGGTGATAATATCAATACTAATAATCACGATGCAGCCATAGGTCTTTCTCCTGATGGACAAATGTTGTTCATCTATAAAAGTACACCAAAAGATCAGGGAGATATTTATGTAAGTTATTTGAATGGCGAAGAATGGTCAACACCTGTTTCATTAGGTCCAAATATTAATACCAATAAATGGGAAGGTAGTTGTAGTATATCAAGTGATGGTCGTACACTTTATTTTTCAAGTGAGCGTCCGGGAGGATTTGGTGGAAAAGACATATACAAATCGGTTAAATTGCCTAATGGACAGTGGGGGCCGGCAGAAAATCTTGGCCCAGCAATAAACACAAAATATAACGATGATGCCCCTTTTATTCATCCGGATAATATCAGTTTATTCTTTAGTTCAGAAGGCCATAATAGCATGGGAGGTTACGATATTTTTGTTTCTACCTTCGAAAATAATAAATGGACAGAACCGGTAAATCTTGGATATCCGCTAAATACCATTGGAGATGATATTTATTATGTACTTACAGCTGATGGTAGCAGAGGGTATTATGCTTCAACAAGAGCAGATGGATTAGGACAACAGGATATTTATGTTGTTTCTCCCGGTTTAATGCCTCGTAAACCTGTTTTAGCATTGGTTATTGGTACCATTTCGGTAGACAATAAACCTGTAGAGGCAGATATTAAAGTTTCAAATGCTACTACAGGCGAAGAAATCGGAACATTCAAATCGAATGCAGCAACAGGAAAGTATTTACTTACTCTAACTCCCGGTAATAAATATAAAATTGCGTTCGAAGTAGAAGGTTTTGATGATCATATAGAATACGTAGATGTTAATTCATTGGATGCTTATGTACAAGTTGCAAAAGATTTTCATTTTTATACCGAAGAATTTAATGGAGAGAAAAAGATAGCCGTTGCTCAATCAAACGATGAAATTCAAAAACAAATTGAAAAAGAAGTTGAAAAATATAAGCAAGAAAGTTCAAGAGAATATTTAGAGCAAGTTGCTTATAATAAGATTCTAAAAGAAAAAGGCGATGAACGAGTAGATGGAGTTAGTTATTTTGTTGATTTAGGCGCTATTCCTGCAAATGATGAAAAGAGATTTAATGAAATTAACAGTATAGCTCCTGTTAAAAAAGAAATAAGTTTTGATGGTAAAACACGAATCACAGCTGGACCATTTAAAACATTATTGGAAGCAGAAATTTATCGTTTAAAATTTACCCAAAATGATCCAAAGTTAAAAGACGCAACTGTTAAAGTAAATGACAACGGACAAGTAAAAAGTCTAAAAAAGTATTATCCGGAATATTTTTCTAAAGCATTGTTAGATGAAGAGCCAATAGCACAGGTTACAAAAGTTGAAAAGCAAGAAGAAGAATTAAGTGATGACCAAGAAGAGGAAGAAGAAGTAACGCCACAACCTAAAAAAGAAACCTCCAAACCTAAAATAGAAACAAAAGTTGCTGATAAAAAAAGCGACAATAATATATTACCAAAAACAAAAGTAGAAAAAGTAAAAGATTTTGATAAACGCGAAATCGAAGGCTTAACATTTAAAGTAGAAGTGGGTTCGGTTACAGATCCGGCTGATTTTAAGCTTCAACACTTAGAAAAATATGGAAAAATAGAATCAAAACGTTATCCGGATGGAACAATTAAATATACCATGGGGCCTTTTAAAACTTTAGCAGAGGCAGAAGAATTTAAACAAATGTTAGCCGAAAAAGAACCAGAAGCTAAAGATGCATTAGTAACCGTATTCGTATTTGGGGCAAGAAAAACAGCAGAAGAGTATAAAAAGCAATGTGATGAAGAAATGGTATTCAAATACGCAAAAGATTTTATTGGAAAAGATTTGAACGATAAAGCAGTTTATAATGATATGCTTCAAAAATTAGGTACATTTAATTGTAACGACTTTGTATTTAAAGTACAAATTGGGGCCTATCGTTTCCCAAAAAACTTTAAGTATGATAAAGTTGCTGCCAAATACGGACCTGCCGAAATAAAAGAATATCCTGATGGCATTACTCGATTTACCATGAAATCTTTCAAAAATATTGCCGAAGCAGAAGTGTTTCGTCAAGAAATGATTAAAATGGGAATAAAAGATGCTTGGATAACTGCTGAATACAAAGGTGAGCGAAAATTACTCGAAGAACTTTTTAGAAACGATTTTTATTTTACAAAACAAGGGTTGTAGGGATTGGGTTTAACTAAACAAGAAAAGTCCCGAATTATTTCGGGACTTTTTAAATTAACAAATTCAATATTACTTTTTAACAATATTGATCAAAAGCAGCTTTTAAGTTTTCTGCAATCATTTCTGCGCTTCTGCCTTCTATGTGATGACGTTCAAGAAAATGTACCAATTTCCCATCTTTAAATAATGCCATACTTGGCGATGATGGAGGATATGGCAAAAAGTATTTTCGCGCCTGAGCTACTGCTTCTGTATCAACACCAGCGAAAACAGTAACTAAATTATTAGGCTTTTTACTGTGATTGATAGCCATTTTAACTCCCGGGCGAGCTGCTCCGGCAGCACATCCGCATACAGAATTTACCACTACTAATGTAGTACCTTCTTTTTTGTTTAAAATTTCATCCACTTCATTTGCAGTTAATAGTTCTTTAAAGCCCACACTTATTAAATCTGCTTTCATCGGGGCTACTAATTCTGGAGGATACATACGTATATTATTTTTATTAGAATGTTTCTATGCAAAAGTACAAACTAAAATGCAATTTGTTTAAGCTTATCGCTTCTTCTTAAAAAAATCTTTCATTAAAGAAGAACATTCTTCAGCTAAAATACCGCCTCGAATTATTGTTTTTGGATGAAAAAGGTTTTTACCTGCGGTATTACATCCTCTTTTTTCATCTGCAGCGCCATAAATAACTTCTGAAATTTGGCTCCAATACAAAGCTCCTGCACACATAATACATGGCTCAAGCGTTACATAAAGTTTGCAGTCTTCCAGATATTTACCCCCTAAAAAGTTGGCAGCAGCGGTTATGGCCTGCATTTCAGCATGAGCGGTTACATCCTTTAAAGTTTCAGTTAAGTTATGTGAGCGGGCAATTATACGGTTATTACTAACAATTACAGCTCCCACTGGTACTTCGTCAAGATTAAATGCTTTTTGAGCTTCTTTTAATGCTTCCCGCATAAAATGTTCGTCAGAAAAAACTGATAGTTCCATTCGATAAAAATAAGCGATAAAGCACTACCTTTGCAAACCTGTTTATAATATTTCAAAAATCTAATTATATGTTACGTACTCACACTTGCGGAGAATTAACGATTTCAAATGTTGGTCAAACAGTTACCCTTTGCGGATGGGTACAAAGAAGCCGCGATATGGGAGGTATGACCTTTATTGATTTACGCGACAGATATGGTATAACACAGCTTGCTTTTAATATGCAAACCAATGCTGCATTATGCGAAGAAGCTCGAAAATTAGGTCGTGAGTTTGTAATTGCAGCTACCGGAAAAGTTGCCGAACGCGAAAGTAAAAACAATAAAATTCCTACCGGAGCAATAGAGATAATTGTTGAAAAATTAGAAATTCTCAATCCAGCTAAAACTCCGCCATTTACCATAGAAGATGATACCGATGGCGGTGATGAACTTAGAATGAAATACCGCTACCTTGATTTAAGAAGAAATACGGTTCGTAAAAATTTGGAATTACGCCATCGAATGGCTATCGAAACCAGAAATTATTTAGATAAACTCAATTTTATTGAGGTAGAAACACCGGTGCTAATTAAATCTACTCCCGAAGGAGCAAGAGATTTTGTGGTGCCATCGCGCATGAATCCGGGCGAGTTTTATGCACTGCCGCAATCGCCACAAACATTTAAGCAACTATTAATGGTGAGCGGTTTCGATCGCTATTATCAAATTGTAAAATGTTTTCGCGATGAAGATTTACGTGCCGACCGTCAGCCGGAGTTTACACAAATAGACTGCGAAATGAGTTTTATTACTCAGGAGGATATTTTACAAACTTTTGAAGGGCTGATAAAATATCTTTTTAAAACAGTTAAAAATATTGAAATTCCGGAAGTGCCA
The DNA here is from genome assembly GCA_046299555.1 of Bacteroidia bacterium. GTDB lineage: Bacteria > Bacteroidota > Bacteroidia > JACCXN01 > JACCXN01 > CALKJP01. The sequence goes on along the minus strand of JBKBHS010000001.1, from coordinate 2,705 downwards.
CGCATGAGTTATGCCGATGCTATGAAATATTACGGTAACGATAAGCCGGATATTCGTTTTGACATGAAACTCGTTGAGTTGAACAGCTCAGAAAATAATTTAATAGCAGGTAAAAATTTTAAAATTTTTGATGATGCAGGCTTGGTGGTAGCTATTTGTGCCAAAGGATGTGCAGAATACACTCGCAAACAAATTGATGAATTAACGGAATGGGTTAAGCGTCCGCAAATCGGAATGAGCGGATTGGTTTGGGCACGTTGGAATGCAGAGGGTATTAAATCATCGGTAGATAAATTTTATTCGCAGCAAGAGGTAAAAAAATGGTTCGAAGCTGCCGGAGGAAAAGAAGGCGATTTATTGTTGATTCTAGCTGGAGAAGAGAATAAAACTCGTAAAGCCATGAGCGAGTTGCGCCTTGAAATGGGAAGCAGACTGGGATTAAGAAACCCCGATGAGTACAAAGTATTATGGGTGCTTGATTTCCCATTGCTCGAATGGAGCGAAGAAAATAGCAGATGGCATGCTATGCATCATCCCTTTACATCGCCTAAGCCGGAAGATATTCACTTATTAGACAGCAATCCGGGGGCTGTAAGAGCCAATGCTTACGATATGGTTATTAATGGGGTAGAAGTGGGCGGTGGCTCCATACGTATTTTTAATAAAGAACTGCAAAAGAAAATGTTCAGCATACTTGGATTTAGCGATGAAGATGCGCAGGCACAGTTTGGGTTTTTAATGAATGCTTTTGAGTTTGGCGCTCCACCGCATGGTGGTATTGCCTTTGGCTTCGATCGTTTATGCTCCTTGTTTGGCGGAGCCGAAAGTATTCGCGACTTTATTGCTTTCCCCAAAAATAATTCAGGCAGAGATTTAATGATAGATTCTCCTTCACCTATCAGCAAAGAACAGTTAGATGAATTACATATAAACATTGTAAAAAAGAATTAATGTTTAAACATTAATCTTTTTTTGATATGAGTTGGATAATACAAGATAATAAACTTGTAAAAGAATTTCGCTTCAAAAATTTTGAAGAAGCCTTTGCTTTTATGCAAAAGGTAGCTATTGTTGCCGAAAAATTAAATCATCATCCCAATTGGTACAACTCGTATAATTATCTCCGAATCGAATTGAGTACACACGATAAGGGAAATATTATTACTGAAAAGGATTATCAATTAGCAAAGGAAATTGATAATATAATGCTATGAAATCAAACGTCATTACGAGCGAATAAAATGAGCGAAGTAATCTGAAAAAACGCAGATTGCTTCGGTCGCTATGCTCCCTCGCAATGACGACAATCAAACGTCATTACGCTCCAACAAAAGGCGAAGATGTAATCACAAAATAGTGAGTAAGATAACTTTACTCGATCTTCCTTAGTAATGATGTGAAAAATAAAATTTAGAAAAATCTTAGTTGTCCAAATAATATTTTAAAAAATACTTCGTTTCTGTTTTTATAGGGACAAAATAATTTCATTTCTCGTTTAATCCATTAAAAATTCTGCTTATGAAAAGGCTTGCAACAGTATTGCTGTTGATGGGAATAGTATTCTCTGCTTCAGCGCAACGAAAAGTAAAATATGATCATGCCTATTCGCGTAATCATAATGTTTGTAAAACGCTAAAAGGCGATGTGCTTTTGTACCTCGTTTTTGTAGATAGCAAATATACTAAGCCTTGGACGTATTATGATATAGCTTCAACACTCGATTCGGCTGTTGCAGCTATTCAGTGGATTGAACAGCAAGCAAAAGAAAATGGCCAACCATTAAATATTTCTTTAAAATATTTTTATGCCGATAGTCAGATGACGGTGTATAAAGATTTACCTAAAAAATCGTTGTATGAAACCATTGAAAAGCAAAAACTAAAACAAGCTAATTACAGCATGAATCAGTGGTCGGATGCTATAGCCAAAAAAATTGGAGAAGCCTATGAACGAAATGGTTGGCAATCAGATAAACTCACAAAAATTAAAAATAAAGAGCGTTTAATCGCCAAGTTGAGAAACGATGAAAATGTAGAGTCGGTAGCCTTAATGTTCATGATAAATAATTATTACAAGAAAGATTGTTCTGCCGCTTTTAACACAACCAGCAACGAAGATGTGGAGTATGCCGTAACAAGTTATAAAAACCCGAAAACCATTGCACACGAATTTTTGCATTTGTTTGGTTCGGCCGATATGTATAATGTGGAAAACAAAGGCAAAGACAGCAAGCTGGTAAAGTTGACCAATAAAGAATTTCCCAATGAAATTATGACTAATAAGCCCATTAAATTAGAGGAAGCATACATGAGTCCTATTACCAAATATTTAATAGGTTGGGAAGAAAGCATAAATGAAAATTATCGTGCTGCTTTAATTGAAAAAAAGAAGAAAGAGTAGTGCTTGTTAAGCAGCTTTTTTATAGTGAGGGTAATATGTTTGCACATATTACCCTCACACATTTATAACAATGCAAATTTTGAAATCCCGATAATTATACTAAATTCGTTATATAATTATTATCGTTTACAACTAAGTAAATAATGTTATTGCTTTAGAAATTGAACAATTAAAAAATAAATAACTATGCCCCGCAACCTTATATTATTATTTATAGTACTATGGGTGGGTGTATGCCAAGCCCAATACAAAACCCTGCCCGATAGCACAGCTAATTGGTTAAGAGTGCAAGGGCAACCCAATTT